>NZ_JAFJZZ010000001.1 GCF_017255415.1 Clostridium aminobutyricum
AGGCGGAATCATTCGCCGTCACCAGTTCCGTCACAGCATATAAAGAAACCCAGTGTATGTAACTGTTTCCCTGCAACCCAACGCAGTTTAAAGTAAACTACGGTTTAAGAAAATAGTTCCATTGTTATTATTCCCGATTATGGCATGAGTTATTCATTATCTTTTACAGTTTTTGAAAGGAGAACATAAAATGCCGATAACTCTTTGTAAGGGATCAGATGTAAAGACTATTATCCGATCTCTTCCGACAGAACAAATTGAACATATGATTCATGTAGGGGCATTTGTAAGTGTAATGACTCAGAAAATCTGTGATTACAGCATTTATTCAGAAATCTCAGAGGCGAAAGGATGTCAACAATTTGGTAATGCAGCTTTTTACCATGACATCGGTAAAGCGTATATACCGCAGGAAATTCTTTTAAAATCCAATAGGCTTACCCCTGAAGAATTTCGCATGGTTCAGAAACATCCGGTTTTTGCAAAAGAACTCTTCCTGCTAATCAATCGAGGTGAAGTTTCAGGGATGCCTGCACATCTCCTTCCGTTGGCACATGATTCGGCAGTTTATCATCATGAATGGTGGAATGGAAACGGCTATCCGTATGGTATATGCCGTAAGGATATTCCTCTCATTGCACGGATTACGGCCATATGTGACGCGTATGATGCAATCACAAACGACAGAGTATATAGAAGAGCGCATACTCATTGCTACGCTTGCCGTGAATTGGAAATAAACGCAGGAACTCAATTTGACCCTACCCTGATCAAGGTGTTTCTGGATAATGAATCAGCTTTTTTGGCTCTTGCAAAAAATGATGACCGTTTCAATTATTTTCAGTGCCTCGCTTAATCCTAATACAAGATAATTAGCAAATAAAGTTAGCTTATGCTAATTTATCGGTATCCGCCGGCTTTGACTAGCTAAGACGGAGTCCTTTGAGACACTCAATATTTTTTGAGGCATCTTTATGGACAAGGATGTACATTCTATTTAAACGTTGAAAAGAAATTGGCAAATAGATGATCTTGCTCCGGCTTATGGGTCACATAACCGATCGCTACTTTGTTGTGAGTCAATTCGATCATCTTCTGGGCTCTTTCTTCTCCGAATGCTCCGCACAATTCAATTGCACCTACACCTTCTTTTTCCAGGAAAGAAACTTTCGCATAGGCTTCTTCAAAGCTTTTAACGGTAAAAATATAGGTGATTTGATTTGCTGTTTCAAAACAAGCCTGATGTTCCTCCGGATTATAGTGGCTTCCCATTAGTAAAAATGCAAATTTCTTTTTCATAAAATACCTCCTATTATAGAATGAAAAGAGTTCCTCTTTTGATAAGGATAAAAAGTATAGTAGCCTTATCGTACCATAAATAGGTGTAAATGTGAATCGATGGAGTATATGAAGAATGAAAAGCTGGTTTCCTGGCTTAGTGAACCAGCTTTTAAGAGTCCATTTGACGTATAAAATTAGACTACCACTCTGTTTCTACTTTTCTTTTTTGCCTGATACAACTTCTTGTCCAATAATCCAATTACTTGATTTACCGTATGGATGCTGCTGGTGTTGTAAAGGGTTTGGACACCAAAACTGCAGGTGACTTTTATAAAATGGTCATTAATATAAAAACTTTTACTTTCCACAGCGTGACGAATTTTATAGGCGATTTGAACCGAAGACTTCCGATTCATCTCAGGAAGACAAATTAAGAATTCATCACCACCGTATCGGGCCGCCCATCCATTTGTTTTCTGAATGAGGCGCAGAAAAACATTTGCTGTCTCTTTTAAAATACAATCACCGGCTATGTGCCCGTATTCGTCATTTATTTTTTTGAAATAATCGATGTCCGCATAGATAAACGACACGGGATAATTTTCTTCAAAAGCATTTGCCAAATCAATTGGCAGCTGATCATCAATATATCTGCGGTTATATAAATTCGTCAAAGGATCTGTGATAAGAAGTTTCTGCATGTGCTGAAGAGAGTCTTCTTCACTGTGCTGGATAAGCTCCAAGCAGTAAGGATGACCGTCAATGGTTACAGGTATATTGATTTCAAGTACGTTGCCATCTTCTCGAAGAGAAAGCGTTGCTTTACTAAAATTGGTGATAGAAACGGGAGCTTCTCCCGAGATATTGGCATTTTCGCTCTCATAAATGATTCGCTTATGAGTGGCATCCCAAATACGAATCATGTGATAAAATTTGCGAAGTTTCTTTATGGAGGCGACCGTTTGATTTAAACTATTAAAATTCATACCTTTATTTCCTTTTCAGATACTGATGAAAAGTAGCTTCTCAGTTAAATCGAAACTATAACCTAAATGACAACATCAATTAAGCAATCAGCATTTTACTTCTATTCCTTTATCTGGAATGTATAACGCTGTCGTTTTTTAGGTATTCTATAAGAATACATTTTAATATACTTTGGGTTAATTTTCAAGTGTAGTTGTATTCTTTAAGATTACTATAAAGGAGGCTGAGAGTATATCATGCTGAACAGAAAGGAATTTGGCTCTGCGATACGAAATGCCCGATTAGAAAATAAGCTTACACAGGAAAGACTTGCAGAGATGGTTGGAGTTACACCTGTACACGTCAAACAACTGGAGGCAGGAACACGAATGCCCTCGGTGGAGGTTCTTCACGATATTGCTATTGTATTAAATCTCTCTGTGGATAGGGTTTTTTTTCCGACAGAAACAAAAGACTCTGAATTATTGGATAAAATTGAAAGGGTATTACGTCTATGTACACCCCATGATTTACGGGTGGTTTATGCTACAGCCAGCGCGCTTAAGGATAAAGATCCGGAAGACAGATAGGTCTAGTGACCACTCTTAGACAGAAAATACGGGGCTATATTCCTCCATAATGAGGAATATAGCCCCGGTTTCTGTTAGGACTTTATAAATTTGTATCGTCTGTATTTTGAATTTCTAATACTATCTCTTCTTGTTCTGTGATCAGCGGCGCTTTTCGTTCCGAGATAAACAGTCCTCCCAGTGTGAGAAGCGCTCCTCCATATGCGATCGGAGTAAGCTCTTCATGCAGTATGATCGCAGCAGATACAATGGTTATCACAGGCACTGCGTAAATATAAAAGCTTGTTTTAACTACTCCTAAAACGCCTACTGCCCAATTCCAGCTTACGAAGCATAAGGCAGAGGCTCCCAATCCTAAAAATAGGATATTCAGCAAGTTTCCGATATCATGGAATCGGGTAAAATCGAGTTGGAATTTAAAGAAAAATAAAGTTGGTACCATAAAAATCAGTCCGTAAAAGAACGCTCTTCGGGTACAGGCTATGGTATTGTAGTTCAGCACACTTATTTTCCTCATTAAAACACAATACACGGCCCAGATCACTGCGGCGAGAGTTGCCAACAAGTCCCCTAAAGGATTCAGCTTTAAAATGAAGCTGCCGTTAAACCCGATCAGAATAATGCCTGTTATCGCAATGGTAAAACCGATAAAAAAACGAGGCTGGAGCCGTTCACCATGTAATAGAAAATGGGCCAAAACAGCGGTTAAAAGCGGAGCGATAGAAATAATAATTCCGACGTTCGAAGCTAGCGTATAGGTTAATGCAATATTTTCAAACAGAAAGTAAAGTGTAACGCCGCAAAGTCCGGCGCACATAAACAACAATTCCTCTTTGAAATTTTTTGTTTTCAGTTGATGTGGATAGATGAGCAACAAGGCTATGTAACCGATCAGGAAACGGGAAAAAAGAATTTCAATGGGGGTAAAACTCCCTAAAAGCACTTTAGTGGAAACATAGGTCGTACCCCAGATAAAGATGGTACCGATTGCGGCCAAATGGCCTGCGGTTTGGTGTTTGTCAGTAATCAATTTGTCATGTCCTCCGATAGCATTTTCGTATCTTGCGTGAAAATTTTCATATATTGTCTGGGCGTCAGCCCGATTAACGTTGAAGTTAATATCAGTATACCATAAACTTTAGCCCTGTTCTTGTATGATATTACTTTTTACGCAGAACGCTATGCTATTTTTTATGCTGCATTCAGTGGGAATTATTTCAAGATGGATAGAAAAACGGTACGGAAAAAAGTATGATAAGGATACAGAAAAGATATATTTGTGTGTTACTCTAGCAATGGGGGTGGAAAAATGGCGTACCAATTTCTATTAGTAGAAGACGATGCGGAAATAAGAGAAATCATCATAGATTATTTCCATGAAAAAAGCGGAGGGGAATTCAATATAGATGCGGTTGAATCGGGCAGTGAAGGCTGGCAGAAATGTATGGGGAACGAGTATGACCTGGTGCTGTTAGATATTATGCTGCCGGAAGTGGATGGCTTTACCCTATGCCGAGAGCTCAGAAAGAAAAGTGATGTGCCTATTGTTTTCATCACTGCGAGACACGGCGTGGATGATCGGCTGCATGGGTACCGTCTCGGATGTGACGATTATATCTTGAAGCCTTTTTTGCTGGCGGAGCTTTATGCAAAGGCGATAGCTTTGGTCAAACGCGCAAAGGGAATGGTACGAAATGAAATGATGATCGTGGGTAAAATCCGCTTAGATCCGTATCGTTGTACAGCTTATACCGAACAGGTAGAGGTGTCTCTTGCTCCGATAGAATTTGCCCTATTAAAAATATTGATGGAAAACAGCGGAAGGACGGTAAGTCGGGAAAGTCTGTTAATCCGGGTTTGGGGCTATGATTACGAAGGGAATGAACGAGTGGTAGACAACCATATGAAAAAACTTCGAAAAGCTTTGGGGGAGGCGTCAAGCCAGATTAAAACGGTGTTCAAAAGGGGTTATAAATTGGAGGGGTAAATGTTAAAAAATAAAAGCATAAAAAGGGCTATCTATCGGCGTACATTTTTAGTCTTATTTGCCATCTATTTCTTTTTGATGGGGGGATTTAGTATATTCATGCTAAGGCAGGAAAGCAAAATACAAGAACTACAGCTCAGAACCTTCTCCTCTCAAGTGAACACTAGAGTGGGAGAGGTATTGCAGGAGCATATGAATTCGGATAATCGAATTGATATGGCAGGATTAAAAAAAGAATTTGCCAAAGAATCCCCTTTGTTTTCCAGCGAAGACACAGAAGTTGCCGTCTACACAGGCGATCATGACCTCATTTTTAATACAAACGACGATTGGCTGTGCAGTTATTCCTATCAGCTGTCAGCAAACAGAAGCCTCGCTGCATATGGATTTTTGAACCCTGAAGATTGGTTTGATGAAAAGGAAATAAAGGAGCTGGAGCAGTATCTCTATGCTCAGCCAAAGGCCAAAGAGGTAGGGGATCTGACGGATTATTCGATTGACTTAGATGGATTTTGGGTAGATGAGGATATCATCATTCCCGATAAGATCACGGTTACTTCCATGTTTGCCGACACTTTCGACGAATATGGAACGGTAATTAAAAGCACCGGATATCCAGACGATGCCATGGTGTATGCTTCCGGCTATGAAGATAAGAAGGGGCTGTCCTATGTGGAATCCGGCAATATCCGGCCACCTATAAACGGAGATACGGAGGACGAAACAAGGCGTGAGCTGCGCGAACTGGTGACCGATCAAGAAAAGCTGCAAGGATCGGTTCTGCAGGCAGGCATCATTTCGCATGAATGGGTCAATCCGGTCACGTATCGATACTATGTGGTGATGCCGTATAAGAATTATATACAAGTGAAGTCAGATGATCCGTTAATATATTACAGCGAAGCTTGGACAGTTGTTGCCCGTCAGGTGAATTTCTTGCAGCAGCGCGCAGCTCCCTTGACGTTTATGTGGATAAGCTGCTTTATCACCTTTCTTGCAGCGGCTTTCATCCTATCAGTACAGACCTATAAAACTTATAGGCAGCGGGAAGAATTGGAAAGCAGGCGGAAAGAAACCACAAGAGCCTTGGCTCATGATTTAAAAACCCCGTTAACGATCATTTCAGGATATGCGCAAAATCTCATTGAAAATGTTCATACGGAGAAAAGAATGTATTATGCGGAGAATATTAAAACCAATGTCAGTCGCATGGATAAGATATTGCAAGAAATGCTGGAGTTATCTAAATTAGAATCGGAATCTTTTTCGATGAAATGGGAAGAGGTCTCTTTGGGCGATGTATGCCGGGGATTGATCAGCCGATACGGCTTAATTTGTGAAGAGAAATCCATATCGGTCAGCCTAGAAGGGGATGAAAAGATAAAAGCCGACTTCTCTTTGATGGAACGGGTGATTGACAATTTCTTTATCAATGCGCTGGCCTATACCCCGGATGGCGGATTGATAAAGATGATGATTTCCGACGGCACGTTTGAGTTTTATAACAGCGGCAGCCATATTCCGGAAGATAAAATAAAGGAAATATGGAAGCCCTATAGAATGGCGGATGAATCACGCAGCAATACAAACGGATCAGGGCTTGGCCTTGCCATTTCAAGCACCATCCTTGACTTATATCAGTTTTCGTATGGTACGGAAAACAAATCCGGCGGCGTGGTATTCTGGTTTAAGTTTATATAGTCGGTTGACTGCAAACCTCGGCTCAGCTGTATGCTGAACCGGGGTTTTTATGACGTAGGAAATATCGTTTACGATATTGAACCAAAAGATACTTTTCTATTTGAATCTTTGCAAAATTACCGATAAAACAAGTTCTTCGATACAGCTTGACAAAGCCAGTATTTAAGCCTAATATCGTACTAAACATATATAACTACTTTAAATTAAATGTTGTTTTTAAATCTGAGAAAAGTAAACTGTATTTGAAGCAGATTCATAGCAGCTGCCCATAACAGAGAACGATCTCAGGAGTTAGGAGCGAAAAAATGGCTTATCGATTTCAGAAAAATACAGAATCCGTTGACTGGAACATCGTTTCAGAATTGTTATACCATTTTAGGTTAAACAATTTGGATGCGGACACTCAAAAAAAGGTGTTTGAAAACAGCTATGCTGTTATATTTGTCTTTGATGATGATAAATTGATTGGATTCGGAAGAGCGCTCTCCGACGGTATCTGTCAAGCGGCAATCTATAATATTGCGTTGAATGAGGCCTATCATGGTAAGGGACTTGGAAAAGCCATTATCAACGAACTGGTAGAGCAGGTGAAAGGGTGCAACATCATTCTTTATACTCACCCCAATTCGATCGGTCTTTACGAGCATCTGGGGTTTCGACGAATGAAAACGGGGATGGCATTATATCAGCCTAGACACCTTTTGAAGCTAGAGGAAATGGGATTTATATAATTATTATTTCTAAAAGTGCTTGACAGGCAATCGGAATAGCATTATTATAATGAGTATAAAGTCAATGAGTTAGGAGTCAATAAAATGGCAAGAACGCAACGCCAAATACAAAAGGATCAAACCAGAAAACATATCATCGAAGTTGCATTGGAGCAGTTTGCTCAAAATGGTATAACAGCAACCAGAACCGCAGATATTGCCAAAGCTGCAAAGGTATCTCATGGGACTGTTTTCTCCCATTTCTTAACACAGGAAGAGTTGCTCAACACCGTTATCGAAGAATTTGGCATAAAAGTTTCTAAACGGCTTCACGAGCTGGCTGCTTCTCACACAGGACTGAGGCAAGTTCTGGAAGCACACCTCAACGGTTTAACAGAATTTGAAGCCTTTTATACCAGGTTAGTTATCGAAGGCCGATTGCTTCCTCAGAGTGCCAGAAATACGTTAACCATCATTCAATCTTCGATTTCATTTCACATCAGTCAAGCGGCTGAAGAGGCAATGAAAGAAGGATATGTAGACCGGTACCCGATTCATCTGCTTTTTAATACTTGGATTGGATTGATCCATTATTATTTAGCAAACAACGATCTGTTTGCACCTGGAGAATCCGTATTGAAGCGCTATGGACAGGAAATACTGGACCACTATATGCGGTTAATCTCTTCTAAAGCATAGTTTATGCCGTCTGTGAAGAAAATGCATGCCTGTTCTATTGGTGAACACAAAACTCTTGACTCTTAGAATTATACCAACGTTACATTAGGAGGTAATAAGAATGAAAGTATGTATTGCATGTGGAATGCCAATGAAGGAAACAAGTGATTTTGCTATGGGAGATGCAGAGAAGGATTATTGTGTGTATTGTGCACGTCCGGACGGAACGATGCAATCCTATGAAGAAAAACTGGATTCCATGACGAATTTCATTATCAGAACGCAGGGATTGGATGAAAAGGCAGCAAATGCTACGGCTCGCGATATGCTGTCCCGTTTACCTGCATGGAAGGCAATCGATTAAGCAGGAGAACGAGTATCCTATAATCTCATGTCAAAAAGACCACATTCTAAGAGTTCATTTGAATGTGGTCTTTACGAATGGCCATATATATTCTATATTTTTGAATAATAATAATATATAGTAGTAATGTAATATCGTTTATGCCGCAAGTAAAGCGGCGGGGAAGGGGAAAGAAAATGAAAGTATTACTTATGAATGGAAGCCCCAGAGCGAAAGGGTGTACCTATACAGCATTAACTGAAATCGCTCAAGAGCTGGAAAAGGAAAATATCGAAACGGAGATTTTTCAGATTGGGAACAAGCCTATTTCCGGGTGCATTGCCTGTAGCGGATGTATGGAAACGGATGAGGAATGTGTATTAAAAGGGGACAGGGTAAACGAAGCTTTAAAAAAAGCGAAAGAAGTGGATGGATTTATCTTCGGATCACCGGTACATTATGCCGGTGCTTCCGGTGCCATCACCTCTTTTTTAGACCGATTCTTTTACGCAGGAAAAAGTTTTCAGTATAAACCCGGAGCAGCGATTATAAGTTGTCGCCGCGGCGGTTCCACGGCTGCGTTTGATCAGCTTAATAAATATTTTACTATTTCAAATATGCCGATCGTATCGTCTCAATATTGGAATATGGTTCATGGCAATACGCCGGAAGAAGTGAGACAAGATTTAGAAGGAATGCAGACGATGAGAACCTTGGGCAAAAACATGGCTTGGCTCTTAAAATCTATTCAAGCAGGAAAAGAAGCGGAGATTCAACTTCCGAAGCAAGAACCAAGAGAGTTTACTAACTTCATACGCTAGGATATTAAAACAGCCAACCCCGGCAGTAAGTGCTAAAACGAAACATGCAAGGGTTGGCTGTCTTATATAAATTCTTTTGGGCTCTATCAATAACCTAATTCTTCATTCACAATGATGACTTTGATTCTGTCTTTTGAAAACTGTCCGGTGATTAAAACAAAGTCATTACAGATACGCGCTTCATGATTGCAGTCGATGCATCGGTTCAGTGTTACGCAAGGAGTCGCTTTCCCCAGCCGTACAGCATCTAAAGGAGCGGCTATTTGCCTGGTTCGGTGAATTGCTTCTTCCACATTGTCGGTCAGTTTATTGATTCCCACCACGACAATGACTTGATTGGGGCCGTAAAGCATAGGAGCGACACGGCTTCCGTTACCGTCAATATTAAAAAGTTTCCCGTCTAGAGTAACGGCATTTGTTCCGGTTATAAAGGTGTCTACAGTAAAATTCTTCAGGTATATCTGTCGTTTGTCTTCCCGAGTTAATGTGGGTTCGAATTTATCTAAGAAGGTATAATCTCCTTGTCTTAAAAAATTAAAAACGCCCGTTTCTTCTAAGGTGACAGAATCGCCGCAGCCAACCGTAGACCCTTCGGCAATGAGGCTTTTCAGCAACTTGAGAAGCTCGGTTCTGCTGTTCACAAAATACCCTGCCATATGGTTTTTATTTAAATTTTCTATTAGTTTCTCTATCCTTGAATTCATCACTGCACCTGCGCCATTTATTGTTTTATTGCATTAGTATAGCATGGATACTTTGGAAAGTGAATGACAAAAACAGAGGCAGGGCCTCAAATGAGTATATAAAAGTCTTACATGAAATGGCTGAAATTTTTAGATTTGTTTATGAGAAAAAATAAAACCTAATTGACTTTTAAAATTCATAGTTATATCATAATGATATATTATAAAGATATATTATTTTGGGAGGGCACGATGAAGGAGAACACTGGTAAAACCAAGTATGTATTGCTGGGCTTGATGGCGAAGGAACCTCAAACCGGATATACCATAAAAAAATCAATTGAGTATGAATATAGTCATTTTTGGCAGGAAAGTTATGGGCAAATTTATCCAACCCTGAAAGCTCTTGTAAAAGAAGGCCTGGCAGAAAGCGTGGAATCTCAAGAACTGAAAAATGGAAGAGGGCAAATACTATACAAAATCACAGAAGCAGGCAAGAAAGAACTGAAAAATTGGCTGTCGGAAGAACCGACTATTGAAAAACTTCGGTACGAAATTTTACTCAAAGTCTCATTTGGCGCGAGCACTGAACCCGAGATCATTCTTGGACATTTGGATGAATTTATTAAAAGAAATGATAGATCCATTAAAGAAATGGATGGATTCCTTGATTTTTTTAAAGGTATGAGCAATAAATCGGATAGACATCTGGATAGTGAATTGACGGCAATCTGTGGAAAATACTTTTACACGGCCATGAAAGAATGGGCTATGGAGGCTGAGCAAATTATAAAAGATAGGATGGGTGAGAAAGGATGAGACAAAAAATTCGTAAGGGGATACTGACATTGTCTGCACTGCTTTTTCCGCTTTTTTTCTTGTTCTTTTCACCCTTTATCATTGTTGTCGCTGCATCACGGGGAATTGTAAGTGCAAGTGCAATCACGTTTACCGTATTGCTCTTATGTTCCATGGTGGGGAGCCGTCTTTTCTGCGGATGGCTATGTCCGGCAGGCTCCATACAGGATCAGGTTTCAAACTCAAATAGCAAGTTGTGGAACAGCAAAGCAAAAAATATTTCGAAATATGTATTTTGGGCGGTATGGCTTTCCTTTATCCTCTTTTTATGGATGCGGCATTTACCCCTCGAAATAAATCTTCTTTACTTGTGCGGAATCAATTTACATATCTTAACGGTATACTTTATAGTAGCAACCTCCATTTATTTGTTTGCACTGCTTACAGGGAAAAGAGGTATGTGCCACAGTTTGTGCTGGATGGCCCCGTTTATGGTCATTGGTGAGAAAGTAGCCGATTTTCTGCATCTGCCCAGATTTCGGTTAGAAGCGGATAGTGCAGCCTGTATTTCTTGTGGACAGTGTAACAAGAAGTGCCCGATGAGTTTAGACGTTTCTAAGATGATAAAAAATAATTGTGTGGATTCCGCAGAGTGCATTTATTGTCTTGAATGTGCAGACGTATGTCCTAAAAGCGCCATTCAATGCGGAATAAAAGGGAAAAGCAAAAGACACACAAGTATAAGATAAAAAGCCTAAAATAGCAGAAACTGTGTATTATGATTGCAAGTAATACACAGTTTCTCGCTTGGTTGAAAGGTTTATTCTATAATGAATGTATGTAGTAATTCATTGGTTTTACCATGAACTGGTTGTCAGGCAGATTGTTGGTTGTCACATAACCCGGACGGGCATCTATTAACTGAGGGACCCGTTGGATGAGCGTCGCACAAGTGAGTTCCACCGTAGCAGGGTTATTTACAACGACAGTAGTCTCTGGCTCTCCTTCCAAAGTCCACACGTTTGAATCGAATTCTTCAGGAGCATATACTTTGCCGATGCATTCGGTTTCAATCGTAATGCCTTCCTTTGTTTCCGTCGTAACGATAGCACTCATTCCAGTGGCATCACCGGACTTAATGGTCATCCCTAAGGTACTTGAATGCAAATCTTCATGATGGGTACAAGGAACACATTTTTGTACTTGAGAAACCATGGTTAAGCCCAATTTCTCGCATAACCAGCCATTTTGGTTCCACATGTAGGAAGGAATATATTCTCCTTTTTCTACTAATTCTTTGATTTCATCCGAAGACAGGCTGTTATAGTTGCCTATTTCTTTTTCAAACTTTTCAATCGTATAGCCTGCACCGTGTCCAATGGCTAGGGCAATGCCGTAGTCTTCCACATTATAGCTGGAAGATCCTTTGATTGTAGTGATTTTAGCTGAAGAACCTGCTAAATTGGTTACCAGCGTACCCCAGAACAAATCGGGATAGCCGCTGCCGCATAGCGTGCAGTTATGCGCTTTGGCAAGTGCATCTAATTTTTTCGTGATATCCGGAGACGAATTCCAAGGGAATAACGCCTCTTCACACGTGGAAATGGCATTGATACCGTTTTGTGCGCATACTGTAAAAGCAGGCTCCAAGTCTTTCATGGTTGAACGGGTTGCAATAACACAGGCATCCGGTTTTGTCGCTTGAAGAACCGCATCCGCATCTTTTGCATCGGAAATCGATACACCCAGAGGCTCACAGCCTATAATCTCTCCAATGTCTTTTCCTATTGCTGCAGGGTCTATATCAAAGGCAGCAACGATTTCGGCACCTTTTTCGATGGCATAACGCATAAGCCATGAACTCATCTTACCGCATCCATATTGTGCGATTTTTACCTTTCGTTCCATAATAAACCTCCTGTTTGATATGACAGCAAAATTTAAAATTACCTCTTTTGTATCTATAGCATAAAGGTTATCGCTGCTATAATGTCAAGAAGTTATTCTATTGAAATGGGTAGAAAAATTTTCAAAAAAATTTAATGGGAATTTGAAGCCGGAGGTGCATGCCGCGTTCGGTATGATTGATGACCGGAATATCTGCTATACTTTCACAAAGATAGTCCCCGCATATTTGATATCCTTTTCGGTTTATTTCATCCATTAATCGGCCGATATATTCCTTTTCCTTATAAAAGTCATTGCAAAAAATGCACAGATAGTAGTTGGCGGGGACGGTTAGAATGTGTTTTTCAAGGGTAACTTCACTATCAACAAAAACAAAAGCTTCTGTAGAATAAAAGTTGCTTTTCATCAATTCTTTTTGCCTTAAAATCATTCCGGCGTTAAAAAAGTAAATTTGCGGAAGTTCATCGGCCATCAGACTGTAACGAAGGTCGCGCAATATTTTTTCGTAGGTTTCCAGATCGTAATCGTAGACATTGATACCGGAATCAATGTAGTACATATGACGTTTTTCAATGTATTCCAATAGGATGGTTCCGTCCGGCGGTGAGGTGCGGTAACGCTCCAGGCTATCAATGGTACGCTCAATTCCTCTCCTTTGAAATTTCAATGTCTGAATCTCATCTTGTATCTGAGCATGGCGTTGCCACAAGAATTTTTCGATAAGATCAATGTTCTTATGGTCGAGTTGATATTTAATATCTTTCAGCTGCATCCCCATGGCTTTCATATATTGAATGATATCAAGAACGGCGCATTGCTTTACATCATAATACCGATAGTTATTATAATCATCGCGATGACAAGGTGAAAGCAGGCCAATCTTATCATACAATCTGAGCGTTTGTTCAGAAATACAGTTTAGTTTTGCCATTTGTCCCACAGTAAGATATTCCATAAAAAACCTCCATTCCTGCTGTCCGTTTTGCCTAGCCAAACAGGCTCGGGGCAAAACGGCAACGCTGGATTCAATTCATTGCGTTCATTATATCAGGTATAAGGTTTTGGAGCAATGGATTCACACAAGACTCCCTTTTGCGTGAGGATGCCGGCCGTGAAGACCGTAATACAGCAGAATGGACAGCGTAACAATGACCGCTTCGATCAAGAACATAAAAGCGTATCCTTTCCATGTAACAAAAAGACCCATAAGCAGAGGGCCTAATCCCATCCCCGCATCGGAAAATATGAAGTAGGTGGAAGTAGCTGTGCTAATTTTGTGTGAATCCACGGATTTTACTGCAATGGTTTGTCCCATGTTTAAAATATTTCCATAGCCCAGTGCCATTAAAATAGCGGCGAGTAAAAATAAAGTCTTCGTTTGTGCAAAAGTAAGCGTGAATAAACTTGCAGCATAAAACGCAATCGTCGGCAGCATGACGATATTATCCCCCTTTTTATCAAGTAATTTGCCTGCAAGCGGTCTAAATAATAAGATCGCGACTCCATACACAAGGAAAAATATCGATGCCATATACGTCAAATTCAATTCTGCTGCAAAGGAATTAAGGAATGCGGTAACACCGGCATAGCACAGGCTCATGAAAAAGATGACGAATGCAAGGGGGAGTGCGCTTCGTTCAAAGACCGCCTTAAATGTAAATTTCTCTTTCAGATGTGCCGTCTGTTCTTCTGTAAACACAGGCGTTTCTATTTTTACAAAGAGAGCGGACAGTAAACATAAGAACGCTGAAAAGGCGCAGAACGTGAACAGAATGGTATAAGAATAAGCGTGTACGATAAACATACCGATAAACGGCCCGAATGCAGTAGCAACGGTAAAGTTAAGTGAAAAATATCCGATTCCTTCGCCTCGTCTGTTTGGCGGGATAAAGCCAAGCACGACAGTAGATAGTGCATTATGTATGCTTCCGAAGGTAAAACCGTGCAGGAACCGAATGATCAAAAGAGAGACGATTCCAAGCGGAAGCAGATAGGCGACACTAGCAAGGAAAAACAGGAAACAGCCGGATAGAATAAATTTTCTTCTTCCAATGCGTTCCATATATTGACCGCTGAAGAGTCGACCAAACACCCCACCGAGTACAAAGATGCTTGCTATCAATCCCGCAATACTCGCGCTTGCACGAAAGGATACGATAGCATACATCGCTAGTGTGGTCATGGTAATATAAAACACCATCGCTGCGAAAAGCCCCGAAAGTGCCGCCAGAATAAAATTTTTAGTCCATAATTTTTGAGTGTCCATAGTTGTCCTCCCTATAATATGTTGTATTTAATCGCATAAAAAAACAACGTGCGGTGTTTTCAACTGGACTTAAGTGAAAACACCGCACGTTGCATGATTAGTATAGCATTTCTTGATTTTTTTCGTAAGCATTTTTTTCAGATTTCAAAAGTTCATTAAAATCACCGGTTTTCCCAACTCGGAAAGAGTATGCTCTTGATAAAATGAAAATTGTTGGTAAAATAATAGCATCATTGATTCACGAAGCAAGAATCATTGTAAGAATAATAATCAGATTAAAAGCAGACAATAAAATAATTTAATTGGGAGGTTTAACATGAGTACATTTCAGCCAATGAGGGCGGATTCCTTTGATTTCAGCCCGTTTCGTATGATAGGAAAAGAGTGGATGCTGATTACGGCAGAAAAAGACGGAAAAGTGAACAGCATGACGGCATCTTGGGGCGGATTGGGCGTTATATGGGGGAAAAATGTTGCCTATATTGTAGTTCGTAAAAGTCGGTATACCAAGGAGTTGATTGATAGCTCTGATACGTTTTCACTTTCTTTTTTAGAGCACAAGAAATACGGCGAAGCCCTTAATTATATGGGCACCGTATCCGGCAGAGACGAAGATAAAATAAAGGGGGCAGGCGTCACAGTGGATCATCGGGAGGGGGTTCCTTATATTGCGGAAGCTTCAACGGTTATGTTGTGCAAAAAAATGTGCTGCCAGCCGATTACTCCGGATAACTTTATTGCAAATGATATCGATAAACAGTGGTATCCGGATAAAGATTATCACGATCTTTATATAGGAGAAATAGTAGAAATTCTGACGCGTTAATCGGCAAAGGCGTTTTTATTATTTTAAAGGCAGTTCATACTTATGTAGTATTTTACGAGTTGAAAAACAAAGGAGAAAAATAGTATGCCAGTAATAACAATAGAAGGATCAAAACTTAGTAAGGAACAAAAAAGCAAGTTAGCAAAAGAGATGACGATATCTGCAGCAAGTATTATGAATATACCGGAACAGGCATTTATCGTTTTGATTAAGGAAAATGAACTGGACAATATCGGTGTTGGCGGTCAACTTTTATCTGACAGAAAAGCATAGAAATTGCAGTAAACAATAGGCAAACCGACCTTCCGGAATCAGGAATTTTTGCTCACGGAGTTAATGGATGGATTGAAAGAAGATAGGATATTCTTATAAACAGGATGCTTTAGACTACAAAGTTAGTTCTAAGGCATCTTTTTTGTTTAAAGAGAATATTAAAAAAGAAAAATTTTTAATATTGGAAAAAAAGGGTATTTAATAAGCAATCAGTGACGATGAATTCTATATAGAGTTTCCATCGCAAAAAGCAACGACGGTATAACTTCTTCAAACAAAAACACTATATAGAATTAAGCATAAATAATTAAACACTTTTAAATACACATTAAATAAGGGGGAGATAACATGGAAGGACAAGCAAAACGGATGCCGATTTTATTTATAGGACATGGTTCACCTATGAATGCGATTGAGACAAACGAGTTTACAAAAAATTGGACAGAAATTGCAAAAAGAATCCCGAGACCTGAGGCAATCCTAGCTATCTCTGCTCATTGGTTCACCGACGGAACAAGGATTCAGGATGATGAATATCCTAAAGTGATTTACGATATGTATGGCTTTCCGGACGAATTATATAGAATGGAGTATAAGCCGTCAGGGGCACCTGCTTTGGCTCATCTGACAAAAGATTTGATTCATGAGGAAGTACAAATAGACAACAGTTGGGGGATTGACCACGGAGCATGGTCCGTGCTTTGCCATATGTATCCGGAGGCAAATATTCCGTTGTATCAGTTAAGTGTGGATCAAAGTGCAGAGGCGCAGACCCATTTTGAATTAGGCAAGCAAATTCGCTCGCTGCGTGAACAGGGGGTGTTAATAATAGCCAGTGGAAATGTGGTACATAACCTATCGAAAATAAACTGGAACATGCAAGGCGGATACGCTTGGGCAGAGGAGTTCGATGAATACATCAAGCAAAAAATCATCAAACGGCAATATGAAGATGTCATTCATTATAAAATGGCAGGAAAGTGTTCTGAATTGGCATTTTATACGCCGGAGCATTTTTATCCGCTGCTCTATATTTTAGGTGCTTCCGACGAGAAAGACAAGCTTTCCATCTATAACGATGACTGTATAATGGGGTCTTTATCCATGACTTGTTATTTGTTCGAGCAATAGGACATTCCCATATAAAATGTACGAAAGGTGAGTGATTAATATGAAGGATATAAGAGAGGTCAAAAAAGTAATGATAGGTCAAAACGCTGTAGATGGTGCAGGTGTAAGGCTGGTTCGAGTATTTGGTTATCATGATACAAAAGACTTAGATCCGTTTTTAATGCTGGATGCTTTTGACTCGAGCAATGCCGAAGACTATGTGAAGGGATTTCCGTGGCACCCGCATAGAGGGATAGAAACCATTACCTATTTGGTAGAAGGGGACATTGAGCATCAGGACAGCCTAGGACATAAAGGGAGTATCTTAAATGGAGAATGCCAGTGGATGACGGCAGGTTCCGGTATCATTCATCAAGAAATGCCAACACCGAGTGAAAGAATGCTTGGCGTTCAGCTTTGGCTAAATTTGCCGGCTAAGTATAAAATGAATCCTCCTCAATACCGGGCACTTTCAAAATCAGATATTCCTGTGATTGAAGAAGGTGGCAGTAAAGTGCATATTATTTCAGGAACTTATAAAGGCGCGTACGGCAGCGTCGACGGTGATTTCGTGAAGGCTCTTTACTTAGATGTAGAATTAGAACCGGAAGCGGAATGGGAAGCGGAGCTTCCAATCGATGATACTGTATTTGTCTATATCCTTGAAGGGGAAGCTGCTTTTGGCCCAAAGAATAGGATTGTACCGGAAAAGCGTGCCATATTGTTTGAACAGGGAAGTCACTTTCAGGCAAATGCGTTGCATAACGGAGTACGATTCTTGTTGCTCTCCGCCAAACCGTTGAAAGAACCCATTGCTTGGGGCGGCCCAATTGTGATGAACACGCAGAAGGAATTAGAATTGGCTTTCCAAGAGCTTGATGAAGGCACTTTTATAAAGGATGCAGATTTGTAGATTATAAAACGCGATTTAAAAACACCAAGAGCTAAAAACTCTTGGTGTTTTCTAGTGAATAGAATAAAAATAGTTAGAAAATTATATCAGTTTGTTCAAGAAGTTTTAAAACTTATAAGTAAAATTATGGTATAATGAACGCAGTGGATTGAATCCAGCGTTGCCTTTTTGCTCAAGCTTGCTTGGCTAGGCAAGACGTAAATCAGATTTCACTAGAGGATAAAATAAAAAGGTATCCTCTAATTTTAAACGATATAAGAAAATAATTGTTGGAGGTATGACAATGTACTACAGTAACGGAAATTATGAAGCGTTTGCACGGCCTCAAAAACCTGATGATGTGGACAAGAAATCAGCGTATTTGGTCGGTGCCGGTTTGGCTTCATTGGCAGCTGCTTGCTTTTTAGTGCGTGATGGACAAATGAAAGGGGAACGCATTCATATTTTGGAGGATTTAAATCTGCCGGGAGGTGCTTGCGACGGTATCAACGACTTACAAAAAGGATTTGTCGTAAGAGGCGGACGTGAAATGGAAAATCATTTTGAATGCCTGTGGGACTTGTTCCGATCTATTCCTTCCATTGAAACAGAAGGGGTCTCCGTGTTAGATGAGTATTATTGGCTCAATAAGAAAGATCCGAATTATTCGTTGATCAGAGCAACGGTAAACAGAGGAGAGGATGCTCATACCGACGGCAAATTTGGACTGAGTGAGAAAGCCTCCAGAGAGATTATGAAGTTGTTTTTCACGGTGGACGAAAAGTTATACGATAAAAAGGTGACAGACGTCTTTACGGAAGAGTTCTTTTCTTCGAATTTTTGGCTCTATTGGCGAACTATGTTTGCTTTTGAGGATTGGCACAGTGCGTTGGAAATGAAGCTTTATTTGCAGCGTTTTATTCATCATATCGGGGGCCTTCCTGATTTTTCAGCATTGAAATTTACCAAGTACAATCAGTATGAATCGTTGATTCTTCCGATGGTAGAGTATCTCAAATCGCATAACGTCGATTTTCAATACGGAACGACGGTAAGCAATGTTATTTTTGATATTGCAAAGGATAAAAAGATTGCAAAACAGCTTCTCTTTGAGCGTGAAGGCAAAGAAGACGCGATTGAATTGACCGAGGATGATTTGGTGTTCATTACGAATGGAAGCTGTACACAAAACTCTTCTCTTGGCGATCACTACCATGCCGCTGAATTGAACAGTTCCAAAGACGGCTGCTGGAGGCTTTGGGAAAATATTGCGAAGCAAGACCCTGCATTCGGGCATCCGGAAAAATTCTGCTCAGACATAAAAGCGACTAATTGGGAATCAGCTACCATTACAACCCTTGATGATAAAATCCCGCCGTACATTGAAAAAATATGCAAGCGTGATCCATTTAGCGGAAAAGTGGTAACAGGTGGTATCATCACCGTTAAGGATTCCAAATGGCTCATGAGCTATACCTTAAACCGTCAGCCGCATTTTAAAGAACAGCCGAAGGATCAATTAATCGTTTGGGTATACGGCTTATTCAGCGATGTGCCCGGTGACTATGTGAAAAAGCCGATGCGGGATTGTACAGGGGAAGAAATTACACAGGAATGGCTTTATCATATCGGTGTACCTGAGGATCAGATCACAGAGCTTGCCGCAAATTCAGCACGCTGTATTCCTTGCATGATGCCTTATGTTACCGCTTTCTTTATGCCTAGAACAAAGGGGGACAGACCGAAAGTGGTTCCGGAAGGAAGTGCAAACTTTGCGTTCATCGGACAGTTTTCCGATACGGTAAGAGATACGGTATTCACAACCGAATATTCTGTGAGAACCGGCATGGAAGCCGTTTATACCTTGCTTGATGTAGACCGCGGTGTACCGGAGGTATTCAATTCTTGTTATGATATTCGTGTTTTACTGGATTCTTCCGTAAAAATGTTGGACGGCAGAAAACCAATAGATATGAAGCTTCCGTTCATTGCAAATATTGTGAAGAACAAAGTTCTACATAAGATTTCGGGAACCGTTATCGAAGACCTCTTGAAACGTTACAATGTTATATAATAACGAAATTCGGGTAGGCTAACCGGTAGATGGATATAATTGAATGAGGAGGACTGGAATAAGTGGATGAAGTAGAAAAATATATAGCGCAGTATCCGGAAGAACTACAGATGAAACTTCAAGAAATACGTCAGGTAATAAAAGAAGCTGCACCTCAGGCAAGTGAAAAAATAAGTTGGAGGATGCCTACCTTTTATTTAAACGGAAATCTGGTTCATTTTGCGATGCATAAATCTCATATTGGGTTTTATCCCGGCGCAAGCGGTGTAGAAAATTTCAAAGATCAACTGGGAGAATATAAATATGCGAAAGGCTCCATCCAGTTTCCGTTGAGCAAACCTTTACCGGAGAAACTGATCACGGATATTGTGAAATTTAGAGTACAGGAAAACAAATAAAAATAAACATAAAAGGCATTGAGATAAAAATCTCAATGCCTTTTTTACCTTTTAATGAAAGCCTATATTAAAGAAGAGAAACAAGGTACTTTCATTTACTTTTATTATATAATGTTAATGAAACATTTGGAACAAATTTCACATTTACTCGTCAAATAAGATAGGAATGCTTAAAAGGGGGAAGAAAGATGAAAAAACATATTTTGATGTCAGTGATGCTCTTGGTGGCTTCATTGTGTTATGTAGATGCATATGCGGCTGAGAAACCCGTAAATGAGGTTGCAATTGTATTAAATGGCACTTCAATTGGTTCCAATGCGTACATAAATAATGATACTGTTTATTTGCCGATTCGTGCGGCATGTGAGGCCTTGGGATATCAAGTCGGCTGGAAACTGGAGAATGGATCGACCTTGATTCCGGTTACGAAAGCCAACGATGAAATTATATTAAATCTGACAGACGAGAAAATTAATGATAACGGCCATTCCTATTATGCATATCGCAATAATGAAGTGGCTAATTTCTTAGTCTATGAGGGGAAAGCGTATATGGAGTCCGGCCTTTTTTCGGAAGTTTTTGCTGTGAACGTCGATTATAATACTGGAGCAAAACAGGTGATTTTAACTTCGATTGACGAAAATAACATAACCATCAGCACCGTGAAAAAAGACGTAGAAAGGGAGGATGTCAGCATTAATTTGCAGTATCCTCAAATTAGCGGTTTGAGTAATGCTGCTATAGAAGCAAAGATCAATACAGTTTTTAAAGATGCTGCACTGGATGCCGAAAAAGAAGGACTGAGAAACGCGGCTGAACTGAATGCTTCAGGGTATATAGGCGGAGCGAAAGTCGGAACAGACTTTAACTATAGGGTAAAGTACAATCAGAACGAATTGTTAAGTGTGATCACCTATAATTATCAGTATGCCGGCGGTGCGCATGGCATGACTGTTGAAAACTCTTATACCTTTGACTTAGATACCGGAGAAGCATTGAAACTGAGTAATTTATTCAATCAAGATACGAAATATACCGAATTTATAAATGCCTTTATACGAAGTGAAATTGATAAGAGAATTGCAACAGGCGCAGTGGTGGAGTTGGCACCATTTAAAACGGTTGGAGACAATCCGGGATTTTACCTATCCAATGATTCGATCGTATTCTACTTCCAGCAATATGAATACTTCCCATATGCAGCAGGGATACAGGAATTTGCCATTAAATTTTCTGATATGAAAGATAAATTTTCAAAGAAATATGATTTTCTATATGAAAAACCCATTGTATTACATGCCGGTACTGAAAATATTCTGTCGGTTGGAAATATAGGCAGAGTTGTTCTGAAAGGGAATCCTTCAACAGGCTATGAATGGCATTACACAATTGCGGACAGCAGTATCGTGAATTTGAGTTCACAGAACTATATACCGGACTCAACGGCTTCTGGTGTAGTGGGTTCAGGCGGAACCTACTATTGGGATTTTAAGGCTCTCCAATCAGGGCAAACGACGATTACTTTCCAGTATTACAGAGAGTGGGAGAGCAAATCTCCTGCAGGACAGGGCAATACTGCAGTTTATACAGTGCGCGTGAATTAGTGGCATGTAAATAAATATCGGATTTTAATGAAGGGGGTTGTCTCAGATGAAGATGTAATCTTTTTTGAGACAGCCTCATTATTTTAGCCTACAATACAGGTACAAGTCTTAGAAAATTCTATTTACAGATGAAGATACATGTTATAATAAAAAATAAAAACCTAAGGGGATAACTAACCGGTTATCGTTTGGATGGATAGGATACCTTGTATTCGAATACCTATAAAAACTTAGCATGGTTAATTGTAAAATAAGTGAAATAGCGATAGGAGAATTTGTTTATGGATAAGGAAAGAATAGAGAAAGCCGTAAGAGAAATACTTTTAGCGATAGGAGAGGATCCAGACAGAGAAGGTCTGCAAGATACACCAAAGAGATTAGCCAAAATGTATGAAGAAATATTTTCAGGTCTGCATGAAGACCCGGCAAAGGATCTTGAAATCTATTTTCAAGAAGAAAAGTATGAGGAACTTGTTTTAGTAAAGGACATCCCTTTTTATTCCATGTGTGAACATCATTTAGTACCGTTTTTTGGGAAAGCACATGTAGCATATCTTCCCAAAGACGGTAAGCTCACCGGTTTAAGCAAGCTTGCAAGGGTTGTAGAAACGATTGCGAAAAGACCTCAGCTGCAAGAAAGAATTACCGCTACTGTTGCAGATACCATCATGAAGAAGTTAGAACCTTATGGTGTGATTGTTGTTATTGAAGCGGAACACATGTGTATGACCATGAGAGGAGTTAAGAAGCCAGGTTCAAAGACGATAACCTCTGCTGTTCGGGGCGTATTTAAAACCGATTCAAAAGCGAGGGCAGAAGTTATGTCTATGATAAACAAATAGAAGCAGGAGAATTTATGTATAATACAGGTATCCAGTTTATTGCATCTAAAAAGAAAATGAGCTTTCTCAGTCATGAACTTGAATTTGGAGAAAGAACGCTCGTTATGGGAATATTAAACCTTACGCCGGATTCTTTTTCGGATGGCGGAGACTTCGTTTCTGTTGATCGGGCCGTTGAGCATGCTGTGAAAATGTTAAGCGAAGGGGCGGATATGATTGACATCGGCGGTGAATCTTCAAGACCGGGACACGTAAGGATAAATGCAGAGGAAGAACTTAGAAGAGTGATTCCTGTTATTAAAAGGCTTAAGGAAGAAACGGATGCAATCTTATCAATAGATACAATACGAGCTGAAGTGGCAGAAGAAGCAGTAAAAAATGGAGTCCACATCATTAATGATATTTGGGGGTTTCAAGAAGACAAGGGACTTGCGTTAGTAGCAGCAAAATACGGTACCCCAGTAGTTCTAATGCACAATAAACAAGATAGCCAATATGAAGGAGATATGATCGAGGAGATCAAAGAGTTCCTTATGGAATCTGTTAGAATTGCAAAGGAAGCAGGCGTAAAAGAAGAATTGATTATTTTAGATCCTGGTCTGGGATTTGGAAAAACAGCGGAGCAGAACTTAGTGGTTATGAGTCGATTAAAGGAGATAAAAGATCTGGGATATCCGGTGCTACTTGGTGCATCCAGAAAGTCCATGATTGGGAAAATACTTGATGTTCCTCCTAAAGATCGGGATGAGGGAACAATAGCTACCTCTGTTTTAGGAATCGTACAAGGTGTAGATATTGTGAGAGTGCACAATGTATTAGCGAATGCACGTGCAGTGAAGGTGACAGATGCTATTGTGAGGGGGCGTGAATAATGGATAAGATTATGATGGAAAACATGGCTTTCTATGGATATCATGGTGTTTTAGCAGAAGAACAAAAACTTGGCCAAAAATTTTTTATAGATGCAGCCCTTTATTTACCTCTAAAAAAAGCAGGAGAGACGGATGACTTACACTTTTCGGTAAGCTATGCGCAGGTTTATGATACGATAAAAGGTATCGTTGAACATAATAAATTTAACTTATTAGAAGCTTTAGCCGAAACTATATGCACAGAGATATTTTCCTCTTATCCATTGATTGAGAAGGTAAAAATTAAAGTTAAAAAGCCGGAAGCTCCTGTTGCAGGAATCTTTGATTATTTCGGGGTTGAAATAGAGAGAGAGAGGCAGGAATGAGTAAAATTTATTTAGGCCTTGGAACGAACCTTGGAGACAAAGAAGATAACTTAAAGCAGGCGATTGAGCTGCTCTCTGAAAAAGTGGAGAACCTTCATATTTCATCGCTATATGAAACAGAGCCCGTTGGATTTAAGGAACAACCATGGTTTTTAAATCTTGTTTTGGAAGGGGATACCGACTTACCGCCCCAAGAACTGCTTCATTTTACCCAGAGCATTGAAAAGAAAATGAAGAGGATAAAGACCATCCTAAATGGTCCCCGTATCATAGATATTGACATTCTCTTATATGAGCAGGAGCAAATCGAAATAGGCGATCTTATTATACCTCACCCAAGGCTGCTGGAAAGAGCTTTTGTAATGGTTCCGCTTTATGAAATAGCCCCTGACCTTATCATTTTTGGTAAACGTATAAAGGATATCATGCGTGACTTTAATGGAGAGAGAATAATAAAAAAGGATTAAGAGATGAAACGAATTAATGGTATTCTAAATGACCCTGATTTTTTGAATTTTTTACATAAAAATCAAGAGGCGGAAGTGGATCGGATATACTGTCATCATGATTTAGCCCATTTTCTTGATGTTTCAAGAATTGCTTATATCCTTTCTCTTGAAGAGAAGCTCCATATAGATAAAGAGATTATATATGGAATGGGGATACTTCACGATGTTGGAAGATGGGTGGAATATGAAGACGGTACGGACCATGCTATTGTAAGTAAATCGCTTGCTGAAGGAATTCTCAGGAGATATGCCTTTTCTGAATTAGAGATAAAGGAAATACTTTCGGCTATTGGCCAACATAGGGAAAAGGGCGCGGCTACAGTATTGGCGGATATTCTTTATCGGGCCGATAAATTCTCGAGAAATTGCACCTTATGTCATGCCAGAGAAACCTGCAAGAATTTTCAACATGGTGAAGTACCTAATTTGCAGTATTAAGCTACCATTCGTATTGTACAACTTCATATTTGTGATTATCATAAAAATCTTTATTATTAAAATAATTATAACCGGAGTTGCCAAAGGTGGTGTCCACATTAAGCCATTCTTTTTCCTCAGAATCGTAAACTTGATTCCAAGCATGATCACCCCAAGCATAGCCCGTATAGCCTAAGCCTGTTACAAACCGGACTTTTAATCCTACTGAACGGCACATGGAAACATACAGGCATGAATAATCAAAGCAGATTCCTTTTCTTTCCGCATAAGTGACAACGGAGCCGGAGCTTACATGGGTAGGATTCTTAACGATTATTTCAGCTTTGCTATTGTCATATTGGATATTTTTGCTAATCCATTGATAGAGCAAATAAGCCTTCTCTTTATCGCTTTTCCCGGAGCCTGCGATTTGCTTGGCTGCTTGGTCTATATCAGGGGTTGATTTAACCGCCTCATCTAATGTGACTCCATTAAAATATTTTATAATTGGGACTTTCCAGTAATTTGTGTTTTCCCCATCACCATTATTCGAAGGTGTAAAATCGTTCGCAGCTTTATTAAAGGAATCATTGATGAGTACCGGTAGTTTTTTTGCAATATCTGTACTCAGCATAGGATGGAGAACCGTTTTGTTGACCATTTGGTAAGCCGTGGAATGATTGATGTAATCTACTGTAGACGGATTATTGATAAAATTAGCGTAAAAGTTCAGCAACAATGAAAAAATCAATACCATGCACACGGATTTTGGCAGGCTCCATACGGCACTTAGAATTCGTTTCAACCCGTTGTTCATTGTTCCAAACATAGAGGAAAGCCTGTCTGTTAAGGGGATAATCATAAACTTATGAACCGGAATGGTTAAAAGTTCGAAGATCCAAAGAATAACGGATAAGAAAACAAACAGTGCGATAATGTAGGCGACAATATCATGCTGATAACGGGCAATGAATTCTTCCATAGAAGGGGTGAACTGATAAATAGGCGCTAAAAAACCGTCCTGCTTGCCGGAAAAAAGAATTCTAGCCAGCTGGACTGAAAGAATAAGCCCTATAATGAACTTTATACTATTTAACATGGATAACAAGGAATGCTGTACTCTGCTGCTTGAAATAGGGTAAAACAGACCTGTCAGCAAAGGCATCACTAAGACACCTATTATAATTAAAGTGATTATATTGACATTGGTAAATAAATTCATAACCGCTCCGATTTCTAATGCATCTTATAAACTAAATGGAAACATCGAAGAGAGATACCCCCTTCGAAATTCATATCAATTATAGCATAATGGATAAAATATCAACCACCCTGCAGAATATGCCAAAAGCGTAAAGCAGTCAATCCCTTACGCTTAAGGAGTAGGTTTAATTGTATGCGTACGTCATATGCCCGATCTGTACGGAAATCGGTTTAGATAAGATCCAAGTATTGGTAGCTTTATCATCATAATAGAACTGAGCTCCGCTCGTAGGATCGACTCCGCTTAAAGCAGCCTGCGCCGCTTTGATAGATTCGGATTCCGCTGGTTTATTGATCCATCCATTTGCTACCGGAGTGAATTGATAATATCCGTTGATATTCTGGTATATAACATCCTTTATGGTAGCAGCCCATAAACCGCTTTCTACTCTATTCATAACGACGGCACCTACTGCAACTTTTGCGTCATAAGGTTCGCCTTGTGCTTCTGCGGTGATTAACCTTGCAAGCACGTCCAAGTCCTTCTCATATTGAGAGTCCGCTTTTTCAGGAATACTTTGGGTGTTTTGAATTTCCGTATTGGATGAATCTTCTGCTAATGCAGCGGCTTGAGCGACAGGAGTTACCGGCTCTTCTGGAGCGGAAGCAAGCGCTTCAGCTCGAACAATTGATTCTATAGCAGGTTCCATAGATTCCGCCATTTGATTTGCATTATTATATGTACTCTGTCTGCTTGTTCCTCTCGATACGGCATTCTGTTCTTCGCCATATTGTTGATCAAGTGACGCTATTCGCTGCCCTGTAAAAGCATCCGTTATTTGCTCGATAATGGAACTGCTGCTTTCCGACTTATTTTTTACTGCGCTATTTGTTGCTGGTTTAGAAGATTGACTTTTCTTATAGTTGGAATCATCATCGATTATAGTAATAGTTGTTGAAGCGTAAATTAAAAACAGAGAGATAACGAATGTTAAACATATAATGAAAAAAATGGGTCCGATTCTTTTGCGTTTGTTCATCTATTCCTCCTTAGCATACCTTTCGGGTCGGTTTACATGTTATAATTTTATGTAAATTAACGGTTCCCTGAGAGGTGTCCCCCGGTATTCTTATTAAACGATTTGGTTTATATTACTATTTTAATATGATATCGGCTAAGAATCTATTGGAAAACTTATGAAATTAATAGGAAGGAATTACCTATTTATAAAAGATGAACGTAAATGCAACCGAATGAGAGCTAAGAGCTCCTCGAAGAGGACTTTTTTATTTTAAGAACTGGTGTGTTTTACCCATTTTATAGGCAAGTATAATCATGTCTTGTTCCTCTTTGCTTAATTCGCGATCGTACATTTTTTCAAATTGCTGCAGGAGTTTTTCGAAATCAATATTTTTTTTAGGACGTACAGGACGAATGGCAACGTAATGCGGATCGTATCGCTTTGGTTGAATCTCAGGATTTTGTATTTTTTTTAAAATTTCCGCCGTGTAATAGGCATCATGGAGAGCACTATGAAATGGATAGGGCATTGAAATCTGGAGCGCCTCAACTGCAGATTGAAGACCTACCTGTTTGGCTTTTGAAAAACCGAAGTGGGCTGAGACATAAGGCTGAAGGTTAATGAAGCTTTCGGATAAACATTGTTTATCCAGTTTGTGAAATTCCACATTTCTGAATAGTTCTTTTATATCAGCCATTCCCCATACGCATAAAACAGAATCCTCTTTCCCGATAAAATCCACATAGTCATTGAATACTTGAGGAAACGGTTTTTCTGATAAAAGCTGTTCTGTTGTGATGCCGGTCAAATCTGTTATATAGGGCTTCACTACAGAATAAAGGGTAGGCTTTACATAGCGGTTAAAAGTTGTAATAGTATTAAAATATTGATCTAATTTGACCGCACCGATTTGAATGATCTCAAAGGGGCATTGTTTTTTTTCTTTACTGAATGAATGAGAGGAAGAAAAATCTTGATTAAATTCTAAATCAAATACGATGTAATGCATCTTGAAAAAACTCCTTCATGAAAAAGACCGCAGGAAAAGCTACAACGGTCTTAGGTCAGTCATAGACATAAAAGTTGTAATATAGCACAATTTATTATACTATATTTTTAGCATAGTGCTATACTAGTATAAAATATCTCAAAATATAGACATTATGCATTAACAATTTCACCACCGTTTATATGGATGGTTTGGCCTGTAATATAAGAGGCCGCATCGGAAGCCAGGAAAACATAGGCACCGGAGCATTCTACAGGCTGCCCGGCCCGGCCCATCGGCGTGTCAGCGCCGAACTGAGCGACCTTTTCTTCGCTAAAGGAAGAAGGGATCAAAGGTGTCCAAATGGGTCCCGGTGCTACGGCATTGACTCGTATGCCTGATTTCGATTTGGCAAGGGACGTAGCCAGAGATCGTGTGAATGCTACCAGTGCTCCTTTTGTCATGGAATAATCAATCAAGGTTTCATTACCGTGAAATGCTACGACAGAGGTTGTATTGATAATGCTGGCGCCTGACTGAAGATGCGGTAAGGCTGCCTGAGTCATGTAGAAGGTGCCATAAACGTTCGTTTTAAAGGTTTTGTCAAATTGGTTTTCAGAAATAAATTCAAGTTTTTGAGTCTCGTATTGAACCGCTGCGTTATTCACCAATATATCCAATTTATTAAAGTGGTGAATGACTTTAGAAACAACGCTTTCACATTCTGATTTCACCGTTAAATCGGTCGGGATAAGCAAACATTTTTTACCAAGCGATTCGATCATCTCTCGTACAGTGTCTGCATCTTTGTGTTCATTATAATAGGCAATAGCGATATGGGCACCCTGCTTAGCGAAAGCAATCGCTACGGCTCTGCCAATGCCACTGTCACCGCCGGTTATAAGAGCTACTTTATTGTGAAGTAAATTACCCTTTGCAACAAAACGGTCATCGTCATAGACCGGCAATGGAAGCATTGCATACTCAAAACCGGGATGTTGATCTTGATGCTGAGGGGGAAACGAAATTGGGAATGTCATAGTGAACCTCCTTTGATATACGTATTTAAATAGTATTAGTATGTACAAAACAAGAGGTTATACACCTAATCAAGCGAATGTCACAATAGTAAAAGAAAATTAAAACATATGGTTTGACTTTTAGACAATATAGAAAAAATGAAGGAAAAGGAAAGGTGATATGTTGAATAAATACTATTTACCGGTATTTGAAAAGGAAGAGGGAATAACGGCTTTTTTTTCAACAAGGGCGGGATCCAGCCCTCAAAGCCCGTATTACAATAAAAAGGTATTGGAAGAGTTGGCTTTGGAAAATTGCCAATTGATTTGGCCGAAGCAGGTACATGGAGCCCATGTTGAAGTGATAAAAGGGAAAGCAGAGCATAATGAACCGATTCGTATCCCTGAAACGGATGGGCTTGTTACAAATCAACCTAATATTTTACTGACCACTGTTCATGCAGACTGCCTGGCGGTTTTCTTTTATGATAAAAATAAAAAAGCCATCGGGTTAGTTCATGCCGGATGGCGGGGTACAGTGCAAGGAATCGGAGTGAACGCCGTCCGGACAATGGAAGAAGAGTATGGATGTAAACCGGAGGACATCATTGCTTTTGTCAGCCCGGGCATCAGCCAGTGCTGCTTTGAAACAGGTCCGGAGGTCTATGAGCAGTTTTTGGAAAAGTGGGATTGGATCGATGAATTTTCGGAAAAAAGAGGAGAAAAATATTTTCTGGACTTAAAAGGAATCAACAAACGACAGCTTTTAGAGTCCGGTGTGAAAAGCATTCAAGTGAGTGATTACTGCACTTGCTGCAATCTGGAACTTTTCTGTTCTTATCGAGGAGAGCATGGAATCAAGTGCAGACTGGGTGCAGGAATTTGCCTAAAGAAATGAGATAAAGTATAGAACTCATCAACTATTCTCATACTATTATGGACAACTATTAGTATGAAAGGAGATGAAAAAATGGGAAAAAATAAAGAAAAGCGGGAAGCTATAAACGAAATTAACAGTCAGCCGAACGAAAGCCCAAAGAAAGATAAAGACGGAAACAGTCTTGTCCCTGGTGTATACGGAGATTCCGAGCCGATAGGCGGAGGCTGAAAAAAGGTAGCATAAATAAAGTGAATACAAGAGAAAAAGAGACTGCCCGACAGGCAGTCTTTTATGTTATTATGTAGAAAATATCTTGGGGATATATCAATTTTTTGAGATGAATAAGCAGAAGTTATGGGAGAAAGAATTGAACGAAATAAAGAAAAAATATATTAAATATCTGGGCGGACTAAAACCGCTGGAAGAAATCCTGGATGTGAACAGACTGTCCGAACAGGAAATATTAGATGCGGTGGTCAAATTTTATATAAGCAGCAGTAAGCAGATTACGAAAGAACGGACGAAATTTTATCAAGAATTGCTGAAGGCGGAACCAAAGTCCATCAAAATAGATAAAATCAGCAATCGATGGGGCAGCTGCAATACGAAAAAAGAGATTACCTACAATTATCTGATATGCACCTTGCCGATGGAGTTCATTGACTATATTGTCGTTCATGAGCTTTGCCATATCCATCATATGAATCATGACCGATCGTTCTGGCGTAAGGTCGGCAGCATTCTGCCTGATTACAAGACTAGAATGAAGGCACTTGAAGGAGAGATAGAGATGGATTATTGATTTTGGAACAAGGCATACGTCATGTCATCCCGTACATACGAAAGAGTGCCTAGCGTCCAGTCAGAGGTATGAAGAAATCCGTATTCCCCCGTATCAAAGACAACCGCTTGAACGCTATAATTCCCAAATTTAGAATGAAGGACAGTCTCTATCGGAACGAGCTGAGCCTGGAAGGAATCCTTCAATTCTTTATAAGCCGCTTCAATCAGCCGGTTATCGGAAACTGTGTAGATAAACATCTTTGCACTGCTCATAGGGTGCAATTGTATGGTATCTCCATCCCTGCTTACAGAAACTTCACAATAATTATCACCCTGTGTAGCATCACAGCCGAGGACTTTTAAATCCAAACTTCGGATCATTCTCTGTGAATCTAAATCGTAGATATAAAGACCGAAATAGCCGTGAAAAATGATGGTATGATCTGATGCGTAATCCAACGAAGCCATATCTGCACCGACGCTCTGCTCGGCAGACCAGACTGGCTCAGTGAGCAGAGGTACAGTTGAAACTTCTGATAAATTTGTTTGGTTTAAAATGGCGGTAAGCGCTGCAAGTTTGCCGGTACTTTGACCGTATTCCTTCAAATCTAAACCCAGCACGTTTTCTATTTCTGTACGGGTATAGCTATAAATAAACTTACTGGAGGATAGTGCTGCCAGTGCCTGACCTCCCCAATGTCCGATATGAGTTATTGTGTCAGCATTGTCGATGGTTGCGAATAAGAGCGCAGAATTTCTAAAAAAGTTCACTTCATTAGGAATGACAGAATCTTCCGAGGTCGCATAATGAATGGATATACCGTAAGGAGGGGTATCGGTATTTAGGATTATCTCTCCTCGAGAAATTCCGTCAGGCAGAGGCAAGGCATCAATTAATGTGATAACCTTACTTGAATTGCCAACATACGCTGTTCTATTATCATATAGCTGTTTAGTGAGTGCAGTATCTTCAATGGAAGAAGACGTATGATCTATTGGATTGGAAGCTCCTGCAATCAGTACTCCGATACAAACGGCAGCAATGATAATTCCTACCCACAGTTTAGGCTTTCTATAATTTAGTATATTCTTGATCCGTGCCTTTACATTGCTTTCCCCAAATGCAAGTGGAATCATGTTTATTCGAGTCGGTTTCATCGCCAACGATAACAGGGTCGAGCTGTACTCTTTTTTGATATCGGTGCCAAGTTTTTTGACAACGCTTTCATCGCAGGACATTTCCATATCCTTTGTCATCAGTACGAAACTAACCCAAACAAGCGGATTAAACCAGTGGAGGCAAAGGGCTAAAAAGGCAATCAGTTTTATGAGAGGATCCCATCGTTTGATATGGGTTTGCTCATGTTGGATGATATAGTTCTGCTCCGCTTCCGTGGTTCCTGTAGGCAAATAAATTTTAGGACGAAAGTATCCCAGAACAAAAGGTGAAGCAATAGCTGTTGACTCATAAATATTGTCTTGAATTCGTACAGAGGTAAAAACTTTTTTGTTCAGCTTAATAAAAGATACGATGCCGTAAAGAAGCAGAACAGCCACCCCGATCAACCAGGCACAGGTAAGAATAAATTGAATGATTTGCATCGGGTTTGCACTGGCATAAGGGATCGGCGCCGGAAGCGAAGCATTAATAGATGCATCGACAGCCTTGATACCGGTGTCAACCTGCGGTTTTGCCATCAAACCAATAGTAGAAGGGATGTATTCTGTGTTTTCGGATTGTCCGAAAAATTGCATTATATTGAGATTTGAAGAAAAAGAAACCGGACAGATAAGGCGAAACAGTACGACACTCCATAAAGAATACGAATAAATTTTAGGAACTTTTTTCAGAAATAAACGTATCAGAATCACAAAGGGGATGATGTAGCTTGCCGTAATACTCATGTTTAATACATCAAGAAACAAATTCTCCAGTAATCGCTCCATCTTAACCCTCCTTATACTGATCGATCAGTTTTTTCAATTCTTCTGCTTCTTTCGGACTCAAGGTTTTTTCATTCATAAAGGCTGTGATAAAATGAGGCAAGGAGCCCCCGAATGTTCTTTCAATGAATTTCTCACTTTCATATCTTTGTACTTGCTCCTGTTTGATAAGGGAGGTCACTAAAGAGTTGTCATTTTTAAAGAAACCTCGCGCACATAATTTTTTCAGCACCGTGTACGTGGTAGATTTTTTCCATCCGAGGTGTTGCGCGCAAAGTTTGACAAGTTCTCCCGAACCAAGCGGTTCACGCTCCCAAATAATACAGGCAAAACGGTAATCACTTTCACAAAGCTTTAATTCTTCTAGCATCTTATCTTCTCCTTTTGGGTCTATAAGAATAGACTTAATATGATAAGTCTATTCTTATAGACCTGGTTTGTCAAGTTGATTCTAACGACTTAATCCCTATTTAGCACTATTTTTGATCGAAGCAGAACTCATATATTACTTTTATTTCAGTTTTTTATGAAACTTAATACCTGTAAAATAAATAATTCTTATTATTTATATGACATAAGTGGAAAAATTTCGGCAAATTGCTTATAATTTGATTTGGGGTGAAAGAGATAAGAGCGTGTTATTTAAAATAGAAAGGATGTGAGTTCCCTGATTTTTTAAAATCAGGAAATCTAATGGTAGAAATAGCTGCAGAATATGAAGTATTAGATGTAATTTATAGTTCCCAGTACACAACAGTTTATAAAGTATTACTTCCACAAGAAAATCGAACTGTTTTAATTAAATCATTGAACACAGAATTCAATAATCCGATCAACAGTTTTAAGATCAAATCAAAATATGATCTGCTGAAAAAGCTCGAAAACAATTGCTTGGTGAAAGTCTATGAATTTTTTGAGTTTGAAAATAGGTGTTCCGTGATGCTAGAGGATTTTGGGGGAATTCCTCTGTCTCAATATATTAATCGGCATCGGCTTGAATTAAAAGAGTTTCTAGAAATTGCACTCAAAATAACAAAATGCATTCATTATATTCATAGCAATCACGTCATACATAAAAGCATTAATCCGTTTAATATCCTTTACAATTCTGATGAAAAAAAGATAAAGCTGTTTGGCTTTGAAAACTCATCAGAGTTCTCTTTTGAAAGTGTAGAAGCCTTAAATCCGCGTATATTCTATGATAACTTATTTTATATTTCACCGGAGCAAACCGGAAGAATGAATCGACCAATCGATTATCGAACAGATTTTTATTCTTTAGGAATTACATTATATGAATTAGCCTGTTCAAAGCTCCCCTTTGCCTCTCTTGAGGCTGCCGATATGGCTTATTTTCATATGGCAAAGAATCCGCTGCCGGCTCATCAGGTTAATCCAAATATTCCGTTCCCCGTATCTCAAATCATATCGAAGCTTATGGAAAAAATGCCGGAAGATCGATATAAAAGTGCTCTTGGGATCGAATCTGACATCCAAGAGTGCCTGCATCAATTGGAGGAAAAGGGGACAATAGAAAATTTTGAATTGGGGAAGAACGATCAACTGGATAAATTTGAAATTCCTAAAAAGCTATATGGACGAGATCCTGAACTGAGGATATTGATGAATAGCTTTGAGAAGGCAACCAAGGGGAATGCAGAGTTTGTTTTTGTCGGCGGCTATTCTGGGATTGGAAAAACAGCACTGGTCAATGAACTTCATAAACCGATCATGAAAGAACATGGAATTTTTCTTTCCGGTAAATGCGATCAATATAATAAAAATATCCCTTACTATGCCTTATTTACTGCGCTGAACCAATTTTGTACGTACATTCTATCGGATTCAGAGGAGGAGGTAAAAAAGTGGAAGGAGAGTATCCTAGATGCTATTGGGAAAAGCGGTGCATTACTTATTGATGTTATTCCAAAATTAGAATTAATTATAGGAGAGCAGCCGCGGGTAACGGAGGAATTTGCTGCTGAAATGCAAATGAAATTTAATCTGGTTCTCCAAAATCTATTACGGGCCATTTCTTCACAAAAGCGACCGATTGTATTTTTTATAGATGACCTTCAATGGGTAGATGCTGCTTCTTTAGAGCTTTTTGAGAATATCCTTTTTGATAATAGCATAACGGGGTTATTATTCATCTGTACGTATAGAGAGAATGAGGTAGATGTAACGCACCCTCTCATAAAAAGCATAAAAAGGGTAAGAAAAGACAAAGGAAGAGTAGAGCTTTTACACTTAGAGAATTTGAATGTTTGTGCAGTTGCTGAAATGATAGGCAATGTGTTGAAGTGCCAAGGGAAAGAGGTTTATGAGCTAGCAAAGATCATTCATGAAAAGACGCTGGGAAATCCGTTCTATATTATTGAGTTTCTGAAATATTGTAACGAAGAAAACCTGCTGACTTATAATGTATCTGAAAAAAGGTGGATTTGGAAAGAAAGCGACATAAAAAACAGCAAAACTTCGGATAATGTAGTGACCTTCCTAATTGAAAAAATGAAAACACTTCCAAACGCCACAAAAGAGTTAATGCTGATTGCCGCTTGTGTCGGAAACCGATTTGATAGGAGAATCTTATCAGCGATTTCAGGAAAAAGCATAAAAAATATAAATCAAGCTTTAGAACCGGCCATAGCTAATGAGATGATTTATATACTGGAGAAAAATGGCTTGCGTATTCAAAAGGTAGAACTCTTATTTTGCCATGACAAATTTCGACAGGCAGCCTATTTTACGTTAACAGAAGAGCAGAAAAAGAAAATCTATTTAAACATTATCAATTATTATGAAAAAATAGAAGGATTAAGAAACTCTTCGGAAATATTTTTAGTAGCAGAGCTTTATACCAAAGTATTGGATTGCATCAATAAGGAAGATACGGTGAAAGTAATAAACCTCTTTGTCTATGCAGCAAAAATTGCAAGGCTGACTTCTGCTTTTGATGCCGCAAGACAGTATTTGGAACTGGTAATGGACATTGTGCCGGAGGATTTGAAAAGAGAAAAGTCATTCATGCAGTCCATTTATTCGGAATATCATCTAGTTTTGTTCAACTTAGCGGATTTTGAGCGGATGGATAAAGTGTATTCGATAATAGAAAATATAACCGAGGATCCTATTGAGCTGGTAAACGCTTGTTGCATACAATTAATGAGTCTTTCAAAAAGAAATCAGCATAGAGAGGCTTTCTTGCTCGGTATAGATCTTCTCGGAAAGCTTGGAATACATTATCCTCAAAACAGATTAGCAGAGGCCATTGCAAAAGAGGTCGAGAACTACTATTCGCATGTATGCAATGGAGGACTTGAAAGGCTTGAAGAAAATGAAATACTCTGCGATGAAAAAGATATTGCCGTTGCAAAGCTTTTAAATAGAATCACCATAGTCGGTTCATTTTTTGATTCTTCATGCTCCCATTGGGCCTCGCTTACGAATGCGAATCTAATGTTCGAAAAAGGCCTTACCAACTGGTGTTTGGAACTGCTATCCTCTATAACAGCAGTATTGGTTGCATGGAAAAATGATTTTTATTCAGGGTACAAAGCTTCCAAAACGGCAATCGCACTTTTAGAGAAAAAGGGATTTACCAAAGAATTGCATCGAACGTATCATGTGTATAGTATCTTAAGTTGTCAATGGTTCGAACCTTTAGAAACCAGTATTTATTATGCGCATAAAGCCTTTAGAGGCAATTTGGAAAATGGTGAATTTGAATTATCCGGATATAGTTTTTTTACTTCTCAATCAGCAATATTGGAATGCTGCAAATCCATTTTTGAGATGCAGACCGAAATAGAGGAGGCTTCTGCCTTTGTAAAGAAAACGGGTAATTTCTATGCACAGGAGGCGTTTGCCGTATTTTACCAATTAGTGAGAGCTTTGAGGGGAGAAACGCTTACTTATGGCAGCTTTAATGATGAAATATTTCAGGAAGAAAAGTATTTGACTGATATTGAACATAATGGAATGGCCTTAGCTGTCTACTATATTTACCGATCTCTTTCGGCGGTCCTATTTAGTGATTTCAAAAGTGCATATATACTTGTAAAAAAAGCGGACCCTTATCTATCGTATGTCACACCGTATTACATAATGGCACTCCATTCTTTTTTGAGCTCTATCGCTATTTGCAAAAATCTCGAGGAGACAGAAAATGCAGAGGAAAGACAAAGCATGCAAAAAACATTGAAAGAAAATCAAGAATGGCTGTGTCAAAGAGCAAAGGATGCCCCGTTTAATTTTCAACACCTTTATGACTTAGTGCAGGCTGAAATAAAGGCAGCGGAAGGAAAATATGATGAGGCCTTTGTGTTGTATGAAATCGCTATGGCAGGAGCTGAAAAAAATAAGCGGCCTTATCACTATGCGTTCATATGTGAACTGATCGGACAACGCTATTTGAAGCTGGGGATAAAAAGGACCGCAAGTTATTATATCAAAGAGGCCTATGTAAGCTTCCTGGATTGGGGAGCCGCGGGCAAAGCAGCCTATATGAAAGAAATCTATAAGGAGATGCTGTTCCCTAACAAAAACTATCATTACTTGCCAACCGAATACAATACGTTAGATACGATCGATTTGAATGCTATCATACATGTATCACAGACTATTTTCAGTGAGATGGAGACAAAAAAGCTATTGGAAAAATTAATGGAAATCATGATGCAAAATTCAGGCAGTACGAAAGGACATATTTTTTTAAAGGATGAAAACAGATTTCTGTTATTCGTTTCAGGAAGCGTAAATAATAATTTGGAACTTATTATTGATCATCAAGAAATAACCATTGGAGATACAGATTCCAAAAAAACATTGCCTGTTTCTATGATTAATTATGTTGCAAGAACAAAAGACGTGCTGATTATTGATAGCATTGCTAGAAGCCAATTTGCCTATGAACCTTATTTTGAAAAAAATAATATTCAATCTGCCATGTGTTTACCTATTTTACAACAAAATATTTTAAAAGGGATCGTGTATTTAGAAAACAGTATACTATCCGGAGCCTTTACAAAAAATAATATCGATGTATTGAAAGTGATAGCCTCTCAGGCTGCCATTTCCATCGAAAATGCCTTTTTATATGAGGAGCTTGAAAACAAGGTGAAAGAGCGTACGATGCAGTTGGAGGAGACTATATCGAAGCTGAAAGAGACTAATGTGGCGCTGGAACAAGAAATTACGCAACGAATCACTACAGAAAAAGCGTTAAAGGAAAGTGAAAGACAAATGAATCTCTCCAAGGAGTACGATAAAATCAAAACGGAATTTTTTTCGAATATTTCTCATGAACTTCGGACTCCGATCAATGTCATTTTTTCTGCATTGCAGATTCACATGTATAAACAAAAAGACGGCCACTGTCAAAACAATGCAAAAGAGTGCTATAAATATGGGTATATCATGCAGCAAAATTGCTATAGGCTTTTACGTTTAATTAACAATTTAATTGATATCACGAAAATAGATTCGGGCTATTTCAATGTAAATGAAGTGAATGTCAATATGGTAAACTTGATTGAAAATATCACGATATCTGTAGCGGATTACATTGAGGATAAGGGAATCTCTCTGATCTTTGACACCGAAGTAGAAGAAAGAATAATGGCCTGTGATCCGGAAAAAATAGAACGGATTATTTTAAATCTGCTTTCAAATGCTGTGAAATTTACTCCTGCCGGAGGGGTGATTAAAGTGATGATAGAATCCAAAAGAAATAAGCTTTGTATCCGAGTAAAAGATACAGGACGGGGAATTCCGAAAGAGAAGCTGGACGTCATATTTAAGAGGTTTATACAAGTGGATAAATCCTTTACCAGAGATCATGAAGGAAGCGGTATAGGACTTTCCCTCGTGAAAGATTTAGTGGAATTGCACGGGGGCACGATATCTGTAAAAAGCAGGATTAACCGAGGTTCGGAATTTGTTATACTGCTGCCTTGCAGATTGGTTCATCAAGAGCAAGAAACACCGATATACGGGGAAGCACTCTCTAAGGGCTACATTGAAAAAATTAATATCGAGTTTTCGGATATATATAAATAGCAGACTAATTTGGAGAAAAGAGGATAAAAATTTTTTTGTTAAAACGTTTTCCAAAACCCCCTATAAGTTATATAATGAAATACTAAGATATATTTTATGGTTTAACGAAATGGTTGCTTTTGATAGGATCTCTGTAAGCCAGTTAAAAACTTGTCGGCGATAGTTATATAGAGGGAAGACTGATATGCGTATTTCAAAAGAATATATTCGCTACAAATATATGATAGAAAATATAAAAGATATTATTTGGGAAATGAATGCCAACTTTATCTTTACTTTCGTGAGTATGGCGGCAAAAGAAACATCAGGATATGAAGCGAAAGAGCTAATCGGACGATGTATGCTGGATTTTTTGACTCCAGAATCAAAACAGCATGTAATGGAGAGATGGAAACAACGGGTTGGCAATAAGGACAGCTTAAAAAAAGTTATTCTATATGATGTGGAGTTTATTTGTAAGGACGGGAAGATTATTTGGGTTGAAGTTTCTGTAAAACCTATCACGGATAACAGCGAACTGATCGGCTATATTGGTGTAACAAGGGATATCTCGGAAAAAAAAGCGTATGAAAATGAACTTAAAAGATATATTGAAGAGCTTAAAAGTGCCAATCAACGGTTGGATGAATTAGCCACCTTTGATCTGTTAACCGGTGCATATAATCGGAGAAAGTTTGAGCATTTTGTGAATTTGTTCATTGAGGACAACGCAAAGCATGATACCCCTTTTTCTATTATTATGTTTGACATTGACTTTTTTAAGCGTATCAATGATACCTATGGACACAAAACGGGAGATCGCATACTGCGAGAAATTACAGCCGTCGCTAAACGGGCCGTAAGGGAAGGCGATAAAATCTTTAGATGGGGCGGAGAAGAATTTATTATCTTACTGCCGGGAGAATCCATTAAAGGTGCCTACGAAATTGCCGAAAAAGTAAGAATGGCAATAGAGATGAATGACTTTGCAATAGAAAATGATAGGATTACGGTTAGTTTAGGTGTAGGTGAATATGATATGCTGGATAACATAGATCAGTTTGTATCCCGCATCGACAACGCACTTTTAAAAGCAAAATCCAATGGAAAAAATAGGGTAGAAGTGATCGAACTAAGGGCAGACGAAGAGCTGCAGATACAAAATTATTTAGGTTAGATCTACACACAGGAGCTGAGATTTGAAAAAAACAATAGAATTAATTGAAAACGTAAAAACCATCAAGCAGTTTCAATCGGACTTATTAGTTTGGTATGATAAAAAAGCCAGAGTATTGCCATGGAGAAGTGAACCGACTCCTTATCGAGTATGGATTTCCGAAATGATGCTGCAGCAAACCAGAGTAGATACGGTCATTCCATATTTTATGCGGTTTCTTACAGAGCTTCCGACCATACAGGATTTAGCTGAGGTAGAGGAGGATAAGCTGTTAAAACTGTGGCAAGGATTGGGTTACTATAATCGTGCTCTTAATTTGAAAAAAGCGGCCCAAATCATCGTCAGTAAGTTTGCGGCACAGCTTCCCTCAGAAAAAGAAGAATTAGTCTCGTTACCCGGAATAGGCCCTTATTCGGCCGGAGCAATTGCCTCTATTGCTTTTGGGAAAGCAGTTCCTGCTGTGGATGGAAATGTTTTGCGTATTCTGTCCAGGCTCCTAGCCAGTAAAGAGGATATCACTAATACTAAAATAAAAAAAGAATTGGAAGAGATCGTAACACTGCTTGTGCCGGCGGAAAGACCCGGCGATTTTAATCAAGCCTTAATGGATTTAGGTGCAACAATCTGCTTACCAAACGGAGAGCCGCAGTGCACAGAATGTCCGGTGCAAACACACTGTAAGGCATATAAAGAGGAATTAACGTCAGATATTCCGGTTAAATCCGTTAAAAAAGCGCGCGCGATTGATAAAAAGACGGTATTTGTGATCATCGCAGAAGGAAAATTTGCACTTCGCAAACGAGATGAGGGAGGATTGCTGCCTAACCTTTGGGAATTTCCAAATGTAGATGGGTATTTAACGCAAAAGCAGAGTGAACAGTTGTTACAGGAAATGGGGATCACGCTTAAGCAAATTCAGCCGATTAAAATGTCAAAGCATATATTCAGCCACCGGGAATGGCACATGAAAGGCTATTTTGTAGAAGGTGAGGTTCTTTCATCATCGAATTTCACTTGGGCAACGGAAGAAGAAATCCGGCATCAATACTCTATTCCGACTGCATTTAAAGCCTTTATGAAATATTGTCAGAACGAATAAGGAATCTCAATTCAAGTAAAGAGAAAAGAGTGTCTCAAAACAAATTATAAATTTATTTTGGGACACTCTTTTTAAAGAAATGATTTAATTTTTTTATTTTTTCTTCATTTATAATCAAATGATAATTTTGGTAATCTAGCTTAATCTCTTCTTTTAAATTTTTTAATAAATATTCTCATAAATAGTAGATAAAATTTGCGATGTACAGTTGTATGATTTTGTAAAATAAAACGCTGTCATAAATAGTTAAATACTTTCAGCGGTAGAAGGACAAGCCATGATGAGCGATAATGCTTGCTCCATCGTGTACAGTCCTTTTTCTTTAGTCATGATCCATTTTGCCGCATAAATGGCACCTTCTCCAAACGCAGACCTGTTTATTGATTCATGAACTATTCGGATTGTTTGATTAGGAAGGCCGAAAATCACTTCGTGTTTTCCGACAATTCCTCCTACTCGGATAGAATTAATGTGCGTCTCTTTATCTATTCCCAGGTCTTCGGCAATCCTTAAGGCCGTTCCTGAAACTCCTTTTTTCCCTTTAAAATGCTCTTCAATGATTTCTATGTCAGCATTTGGGACAACTTTTTGGAGTAATTTAGATGCTTCAATCAGGAAATTGATTCCTAACGTAATATTCGGTGAATATAGTACAGCCGTATTAAGGCTGAGTTTTTTTAATTGACTAATGTCTTTTGGATCATAATTGGAAATAGCCGATACTACGTGAATGCCTTTATCTGCTGCGCTTTGGTATTCTGCCACTGCACATGAGGTAGAAAAATCAACAATCACATCGACTTTATTGTCATCGTAAAAATTATTAAAGTCAACATTTTTAATTGAAAATATTTTCCCTTCCTCGTGCTCGTGTCCTAGTAATTGACTAGCCATTTCCCCTTCGTTTTTGTCACTTTGTCTTAAAACCCATTTTAATTCACAATCTGGGTCTTTAACAATTTCATTTGCTACAACAGAACCGGTTTTCCCAAATCCAAATAAGCCTATCCGTATCTTCATATAAAACCCCCTTCCTATTCTTCGTTACCTTCTCAAGTGACTTATCTATATAGTCTATAAAAAATAAGAGATCGAACGGCAACCCTTTCAAGATTAAGCTATAATTTTGCTAGCTTTTTTACTTTTCTAGTTAGTCTAACAAAAGCTTGCCCTTATTACAACGTTTTATACGATTATATATTTCAAACCGACATTTGGATGAAAATTATGGTACAATATTAAGTATATATTTGTAATAAATTCGATTAATATAGGGTTTAAGGAAACAGCAAGACAATCATAATCAACCATTTATGAAACAGGCAAGATTCGATGCATATATGAAAACAGGTTGATAAATGAACAGAAACGAATTGATAAAAATAAGGTGGATCATATGCAAATTAATCGATTATTTGAAATCGTGTACATATTGATGGATAAAAAGACAATAACGGCGAAGGCGCTTGCAGAGCGATTCGAAGTTTCTACGAGAACGATTTATCGGGACGTTGAAACCTTATCCTGTGCGGGAATTCCTGTTTATATGAGCAAAGGAAAAGGAGGCGGCATTTCCCTTCTTCCTGACTTTGTATTAAATAAGACGGTTTTGACGGACGAGGAAAAAGAAGAAATCTTAGCTTCTTTAAAAGCAGTAAGTGCCGTTCATCTCAGTGAGACCGATACTGCGCTGAAAAAACTAAGCTGCTTGTTTGGAGAATCTAACACGGACTGGATCGAGGTGGATTTTTCGTCATGGGCGAACATTCAAAATGAAACCGAAACCTTTCATACCGTTAAATCAGCAATTTTAGAGAAGAAGATGATTCGCTTTTCGTATGCCAACGTAAAAGGGGAGTCTTCTAACCGTGAAGTGGAACCTTTAAAACTTTGTTTTAAAGGGGGAGCTTGGTACTTGTTTGGATTTTGCAGATTAAAGCAAGGAGAACGTTTTTTCAAATTAAGACGAATAAGAAAATTAGAGGTCTTAGAAGACTATTTTATTCGTAAGTCACCGTCGCAAATATTTTTGGAGGATACGAGTTTTCATGAGGAATTCGTGACACTCAAATTAAGGTTATCTCAAAAAGTAGCGTTTCGTGTGTATGATGAATTTGATTCCTATGAAGAGCAGAAAGACGGGAGCTTCATTGCAGAAATTCATTACCCGAAAGGCGAGTGGATCTTTTATTATGTCACGTCTTTCGGGGAACATGCAGAAGTGTTAGGACCCATTGATGTCAGAAATGATGTAAAAACAAAATTGCAGAATACACTTAAACAATATTTTTAATATGACATACAGTTGTCTTATTTTATGGCATACAATAGCCTTATCAATGTGAAGGAGGTATGTACTATGAATTATGAAATTGTAAATCTAGATCAAAAAACTATTGTTGGGGTGAGTGCTATAACCGGTAACCAAGACCCTGAAATGGGGACAATCATCAGCGGTCTGTGGGAAAAGTTATATGAAGACGGGGTAAACGCCGCCATAAAAAACAAGGTGAATGAGTATGCAATCGGGCTTTATTCCGATTACTCAGGGGAGCAATACTGCGTTACAGCCGGTAATGAGGTTTCTAAGGCAGAAAATGAAGGACTGGCAGTCAAGGTGATTCCTGCCGGTAAATATGCAAAATTTTCCGTCCATGGAAATATGGCAACGGCAGTAGCGGAAGCATGGGAAAAGATATGGCAGATGGATTTGGACAGGAGTTTTTCCGCAGATTTTGAAGAGTATCTGAACAGTGACTGGGAAAATGCAGATATTGACATCTATGTGGCTTTAAAATAGTCTTTTCAGACGGTATGAGCTTGCCGATGAAATACGTCCTACAGGAACCTGTGAGACGTATTTTTTGATGCACTAGATGGTAAAATTTGCATTGCAAACCCCGTAAAGTTCTGTCAAAATATATTGTATAAGGGGAGGGGAAATGAATGAAAATACGATTCGGCAGGATTTTAATGCTAGGGATTCCTCTGGGGATTCTCTGCGCTATTTTTAAGAATCATTTTAACATTTCAAATGATGCGTTTTGGAAATACTATTATATCTTTGGCATAGCCGCAATATTGCTGGCTGTTCTAATTAACGGCGCGTACCAATTTCGATTTGCAAAGAAATTAAATGCGTTGACCGAAATATTGCTGACCGATAGAGATGAGGAGCGGTTTATTGCGGAGAACGAAGAGCTGCTCCGCAATACAAAAGAAAGACATCATAGGGCTCTTATATACCTCAATCTCTGTGCAGGATATTCCGACAAAGAGGCTTTTGAAACAGCCAAGGAAATGCTGCTGAAGGTGCCGGAACAGGATTTCAGGGGAATCAACAAGCTGGTATATTATATAAACTTGGCTTATATTGACTTTAGGCTCCTTGAAGTACAGGAAGCACTTGCTGTTTTAAGAAGGTTTGACAAACAATTTACTAATCTACAGAATCACAAGCAATTAGGCGGGCATTTAGCAATTCTGAAAATATTTGATTTAATTTATACGGAACAAACAGAAGAGGCACAACCTCTGCTGCTATCCTCAAAAGAAAAATGGACGGACAAGCGGTTGGAAAAAGCGTGGGTATATCAGCAGAGGTTAATTGACGAACGAAAGCAAAGAACAATAGAATAGGAGTGAAAAAATAATGGTTAAATTAACAGCGGTTCTGGGTGACATTACAACGATAAAATGTGATGCAATTGTCAATGCGGCCAACACCTCACTTTTAGGCGGAGGAGGTGTTGACGGAGCCATTCATCGAGCTGCGGGACCAAAACTGCTGGAAGAATGCCGAACCTTGAACGGATGTGAGACGGGAAAGGCGAAAATAACAAAGGGATACAATTTACCGGCGGAATACGTCATTCATACCCCGGGCCCAATCTGGCACGGCGGAAGTCATCATGAGGAAGCCTTGCTCGTAAGCAGTTATAAAAGTTGTATTGAATTAGCAAAGGCACACGGATGCTATCATATTGCTTTTCCATCTATCAGCACCGGTGTATATCGTTTCCCATTGGATAAAGCCTCTGAAATTGCGGTAAAGACAATCTTACAATGTTGCAAGGAAAGCAGTCAACCATTTACGATTGAAATGGTGTGCTTTAACGAAAATGTAAAAAATTATTATGATGCAGCTATTCGAAAATATGTTACGGTGTAACTAAAATAAAAACTCTTTTCATCTTTTTTCATATAATAAATAAAAATATTGTTTTTATATAAAAATTTTGAAATGGAGTAACACGATGGCAATTAAAATATTTATTGACCAAGGGCATAACCCTCAGAATCCAAATGCCGGCGCCGAAGCAAATGGAGTCAGAGAGCAGGATGTCAATTATGAAGTAGGGGTGAGATTGGCGGACTTGCTGAACAATAATCCGAACTTTGAAGCAAGACTATCTCGAAATACGCCCACGGAGCAGTTAGGAACAAGCACGGCGAGCAGCCTTCAAAGCAGGGTCTATATGGCCAACAGCTGGGGGGCCGATTGGTTCATTAGTCTACATTGCAATTCCAACCCTAATCCGGACATCAGCGGCAGTGAAGCTTATGTGCATACGGCAGAGACCCCTGCATATAATATGGCTACTAGACTTTTAGAAGGTTTAAATTATATGACGGGCTTACAAAACAGAGGGGTCTTTATCAGACCGACACTTTATGTACTTAGGGCAACCGCTATGCCTTCTATTTTGGTAGAGATGGGCTATTTGACAAATGAGAACGATGCTTTTTTGCTTTCAACTGACCCACAGAGCTTTGCAGTAGGTATTTATAACGGCATATTGCTCTACTATGGACTGTTGTAAGCTTTGGCTGATTTTTTTTAAAGACATGAGCTCCTTTATGAAAGCTACTTTAAAATGGGGAACTATAGAAAGATAATAAAACCCGCTGCATACTAAAAATAAATTTAGTATGCAGCGGATTTTGCATTTAGCAACTGAAGCGGAAATGGATAAAAACGAATTAATAAGTTTGAAGTGTAAATTTTAGGGAATAAGAGAACTATTGAGAATTTCAATTATTAATGAAAGAGGTTAACCTTCCAAACAAGAAAAATTTAGAGAGATAAAATGCTATTTCTATCGATGAAAAGCTAATTATCAGATGTAGACCATTTGAATTACAGTTTTTATATGATTTCTGGCTAAAAAGTATCATAAATTTATTGTTCAAGGAGGAAAAGATATGTTTTTTAAAACTACGGAGCAACATGAAAATCTGAGAAGTGAAATCAGAAAGTTTGCGGAAGAGGAAGTGAAGCCCATTGCATTTTTGATGGATCAAGAAAACCGATTCCCTTCAGAAGCCATTCGAAAATTGGCTGACATGGGAATGATGGGGATTCCGTATTCGGAAGAATACGGCGGAGCAGGATTGGATGTAATAAGCTATGCCATTGCGGTGGAAGAATTATCAAGAGTGGATGGCGGTACCGGCGTTATTTTGTCTGCTCACACATCACTCGGAACGTATCCTATTTTAGCGTATGGAACAGAAGAACAGAAACAGAAATATTTGATTCCGCTTGCGAAAGGAGAAAAGCTCGGTGCCTTCGGTCTCACCGAAGAAAATGCCGGCAGTGATGCAGGCGGTACGGAAACGACTGCTGTACTAGAAGGCGATTATTATATGTTGAATGGTGGAAAGATTTTTATCACCAACGCAGGAGAAGCGGATACCTATATTATTTTTGCAGTGACGACTCCGGATATAGGTACCCGGGGCATCAGTGCATTTATTGTAGAGAAGGACTGGGAGGGCTTTAGTGTCGGTAAACATTACGATAAGATGGGTATTCGTTCTTCCGCTACAGGGGAATTGATTTTTAACAATGTGAAAGTACCGAAGGGAAATCGATTGGGCAACGAAGGCGATGGCTTTAAAATTGCCATGGCCACTTTGGACGGCGGGCGTATTGGGATTGCGGCTCAGGCCCTCGGCATTGCTCAAGGGGCTTATGAGCATGCCTTGGAGTATTCAAAAGAAAGAGTTCAATTCGGAAAACCGATATGCCACCAACAGGCAATTGCTTTTAAGCTTGCAGACATGGCGACAAAGCTAAGAGCCGCCAGATTGCTTGTTTACAGCGCAGCAGCATTGAAAGAAAATCATGAGAATTATGGCATGGAATCCGCGATGGCGAAACAATATACCTCTGATGTCTGTCTGGAGATTGTCAATGATGCACTTCAAATATTCGGCGGAACCGGATATTTAAAAGGTATGGAAGTTGAGCGAGCTTATCGAGATGCTAAAATATGCACGATATATGAAGGGACGAATGAAATCCAACGTGTTGTTATTGCTGCGCATATCATCGGAAAGATTCCGAAGGCTGATGTGAGGGTGAATCAGCATCAACCTGCTACAGGATACCGCAAGAAAGTCCTATTTAACGAAGGAACTTCCGAAGAAAAGGTAGCGGCTCTTGTGGAAGCGCTTAAGGCAGATGGCTATGATTTCACCGTCGGTATACCGATGGATACCCCTATCACGAAAGCGGAGAGGGTAGTTAGTGCCGGACAGGGAATCGGTGCAAAAGAGAATATGACGCTAATAGAAGAACTGGCCCTTCAAGCAGGCGCTGCCGTAGGTTCTTCCAGGCCGGTTGCTGAAACTCTCAAATATGTCCCGCTAAACCGTTACGTTGGGATGTCCGGTCAGAAATTTAATGGGAATCTTTACGTGGCATGCGGTATTTCAGGGGCAGGACAACATTTAAAGGGCATAAAAGATGCCACTACAATTGTTGCAATAAATAATGATCCAAACGCAAAGATTTTCAAAGTTTCAGACTACGGCATAGTCGGCGACCTCCTAGAGATCTTGCCGTTACTCACAGCTGCATTGGATAATGGAGAGGCGAAGAAGGAAGCACCTCCAATGAAAAAGATGAAAAGAACCGTTCCTAAAAAGAGTGCACCGACTTGGAAACATTATGTTTGCAACGGATGCGGTTACGAATACGATCCGGGTTTAGGGGATCCGGAAGGGGAAATTCTTCCAGGTACGCTTTTTGAAAATATACCGGAAGAATGGACTTGTCCGATATGCGGTGAAGAAAAGGCTGAATTTATAGAAATCTAATTGATTTGATGAGTAGACACTAAAGATGCTTTTTAGTGTAAAGGAGGATTAAATTCATGTATTGTGTTAGAAATATAACGGAAGATCTTTATTGGATCGGAGGAAATGACCGTCGGCTTGCTCTCTTTGAAAACATTCATCCTATTCCTCGAGGGGTTTCTTATAATTCTTATCTTCTTTTAGATAAGAAAACCGTACTCTTTGATACAGTGGACTGGTCCATTTGTCGTTCATTTCTTGAAAATATTAAGCATGTGCTGAACGGCAGGACGCTGGACTATATGGTCATCAATCATATGGAACCGGACCACGCAGCGTGCATTGAAGAGATTATTCTGCGTTACCCGGATGTAAAAGTGATATGTACAGAAAAGGCGGCTATGCTTATGCATCAGTTCGGGTTCGACATTGACGATGGAAGACAAACGCAGGTGAAAGAGGGAGATATGATGTCTTTTGGCAAGCACAAAGTTGTATTTGTAGCTGCCCCGATGGTGCACTGGCCGGAAGCAATGGTAACCTATGATACGACCGATGGGGTATTGTTTGCTGCGGATGCTTTTGGCTCCTTCGGCGCGTTAGACGGAAAGCTGTTCAATGATGAAGTAAACTTTGACCGCGACTGGATTGATGATGCCAGAAGATATTATACCAATATCGTAGGCAAATATGGGCCTCATGTTCAGACCTTGTTAAAGAAGGCCGGTGGACTTGACATAAAGTATATCTGTCCGCTGCATGGACCGGTATGGCGTAACGATTTCGGGTACTTACTTGAAAAATACGACAAGTGGAGCCGATATGAGCCTGAAGAAAAGGGCGTCATGATTGTGTATGCATCTATGTATGGAAATACAGAGGCTGCTGCCAATGATCTGGCAACGAGGCTGGTAAAAAAGGGAATGACGAATGTAGTGATGTATGACGTATCGCAAACCCATGTTTCCTATTTGATCTCAGAGACATTCAAATACAGCCACGTGGTGCTTGCAAGTGTAACCTATAATCTGAACATTTATCCGCCGATGCTTACCTATCTGGCGGACATGAAAGCATTGAATCTCCAAAAACGTACGTTTGCGTTGATTGAAAACGGCTCATGGGCTCCTCAGTCCGGCAAACTAATACATGAATTCCTAGACGGAATGAAAGAAATGACTATCTTAGACAAAGAAGTATCATTGAATTCGGCCATGAAGGAAGACGATCAGAGTGTATTTGATGATTTGGCTGACAGCATCATTGAATCCATGAAGTAATGAGAGATGCTAAATAAAAATAAAGGCACAGGATGATTTTTATCTTGTGCCTTCTTTTTTTATCAATCAGTATTTACTTTTGCAAGAGATAAGCCAAGGTGCCGGAAATGGTTCCACCATATTTTTGCTGTTTACTCTTGATACGGCTACGTGTAAAGCTTCTGTGCGTCCTAGTCCGTTTTCACGGCATAAGGTAGAAAGAGAAGCTAAAATCTCAAAATCCAACGTGTAGATAACAAATTCCATCAAGGGATTGATGGTTAATAGGCGTTTGATTTCCTCTTCAATTCTAGGAGAAGCAACTATAAATGCTATATCCGGAATTGGCAAAGTATCTAAGATCACATCATTCAAAGACTTGACGATTGTTACGTTGTTCAGTCCAAATTTTGCAATATTCTCTTCCATTGTATTACGGTCTTTACTGTCGTACTCTACAGCAATGACATGACCCTCCGAAACGATCATGGCAGACTCTACGGCAATACTTTCCCCGGAGATGATGCATATATTATTCCGGTCGCCTAAATTGAGCTTATTCATGATAACCGCCCGAACTTCTTGGCATACATAATGAACTGAATTGCATGCGAAACGTCGGTTCTCAATACCGATCTGATAATTTGTTGCAGCATTAGGATTCAGGATCAACATAGCTGCAGAAGCATTAATCCCGCGATTGATCATGCTGGAGAGTTTATCATGCTTGATCTCTCCGGACGGATCGGAGCCTTCATTGTACCAGACTTCGCAATCTCCTAATTCAGAATTCCACATATCGTAGAAGATATCCGGATGTCCGGCGTCTATAAAGACCAGCACTGCTCGGTTGCTCATAACGGTTGACATCAAGTTTTTATTTTTTCCAGTCATGTCGAGCATTTTTAACTCTGCCAGGTTCATTTCAACGTTCTGCGAAAAATATCGAAGCCAAGATAAAATGACCTCATTCGTAAATATTGTTTGTTCCACAGCTTGTACCTCCTTATTATTGATTATCATCATACCATATTATTAGAATTTGTGAAGATAAGGAGAAGACACATTTATTTTTTTCTTTATTCTGTTCATTTAACACATTTGAACCAGACCATTGAACCGTCCAGATGGAAATCGACGCTTTGGTACAAATCGTTTAGTTTTCTATGTAAGCTTTCCTTGGTATCAAAAGGAGGGGTAAACCATCCTTTTTTAGATAAAAAAGAATAAACGAAAAGATCCGTTATTTTAGATTGCCCACAGATATAGAAGCATGCTAAAAAGCTGCCGCCTTTTTTTAACACGCGATAGGTCTCGAAAAAAGCCCTTTCCTTATCAGGGAAAGCATGAAAGCCATTCATACTCAGTACCGTATCAAACATTTCATCCTTGAAGGGCATATTCCCTACATCGCCTTGATAAAAGCGTATATTGTCGGCCTGTTCAAGACGTTTTTTCGCCTGATCCAGCATATCTCCGCTGCAATCCAGACAGCTGATAGAAGCAGACGGTAAAGTCTTATACTTTTTCCAAGTAAACGTCGCTGTTCCTACCGGTACATCCAATAAGCTCCCGCAATAGTCATTCGGAATGTATTGAAGAAGACGGTTTGCTATATCCGTATCATCTACGCCGTTCCAAAACAAACGAATATAAAGTTTGCTCCACCATCTGCTCTGAGTTAATACATCATCATAAATATTTTTAGATTTTCGATAGGCTGTAATAATTTTATCATCCATATTTTAAACCTTCATTACTCGAAAAATCGAACAGTTTCATCAATCGGGCTCCTGCTGCTGATAAAGCTGTTGATTTTATTCTCTTTGTCGGCATATCCGATTGCAATGCCAATGGTAAGTTGGAGGTTATCCGGGATTTTTAGTTCACGCCGTAAAACGTCAGGATAAAGCATAAGCGTGATTGCTGGCACCGTGGACAATCCGCGTTCGATTGCCGCGAGCATGATGCTCTGAGCATAAGCGCCGATGTCATACATCGACCATTCGGACAAAACTTTGTCCATACAAATATAAATAACAGCAGGAGCGTTGAACATCGACTGGTTGAGCGCACCAAACTGCTCTACGACATCGCCGCAATCGCGAACCATATCAGGATGAAGCTGCTTCTGGTGTCTTATGGCTGCTTCCGACCAATTGGCGGGACGCGGCGTTTCCGGTGCAGCAACGGCTTTATCCGCATATTTTTGTTTGTAACCTTTTTTAATACTTTCTAATGTATCTCCCATAGCAACAAATACTTCCCACGGCTGGGAGTTGGCCCATGACGGAGCACGGACTGCGGCTTCCAAAACCGCTAATAGTTCTTCTTTTCCGACTGGTTTTGGCAGAAAAGCTCTGGTCGAATGTCTTGAATTGAGTGCTTCGATTACATTCATATAAAATTCCTCCATTCTTCTGATTTAATTATATTCTATAACACCCGGCGGCTATGTCAAGAACTGATCTTTTTAATCCGAACTCTCTTTCAAGTAAAGTTTTTCTCACTTGTGTGGTATAATAAGAACATCAGAGCAGGATCGCCTGGACTGGCTCCGCTCTCTACACATCATTTAAATACAGGAGGGAATAAAATATGGATGCAATTCAAGTGGGGGTAATGGCCCCTGATTTTAACCTGCAAGACGGGTTTGGCAAGGAAATTCGACTGTCCGACTATAGGGGCAAACAGGTGCTGCTGTCCTGGCATCCGTTCGCCTGGACCGGCGTGTGCACTGACCAGATGCGCGCGCTGGAGGTACACTTCGATGACTTCGCTGCGAAGAACACCGTTGCCATTGGTCTAAGCGTTGACGCAGCACCCGGAAAAAAGGCGTGGGCAACGGTTCTATGCATTGAGAACACCCCCCTTGTCAGCGACTTCTGGCCGCAGGGCAAAGTCGCGCTGGACTACGGCGTGTTTATGTCAAATCATGGATGCTCCGGTCGGGTCAACGTCTTAGTCGACGCACAGGGCATCGTTAAATGGGTAAAGGTCTATGCCCTCGGGGAGCTGCCGGACATCGATGAGGTTTTAGCGGCACTGTAAATTGTTCCTATGATACCGTGGTCTTAGCGGAAAACTATGCCCTTTCGGGCTCGAATCCCTTTAATCACAAAATAAAATAAGCCCCAAAGGAGCTTATTTTATTTTGTGGAAAGTTAGGGCAAAAAAGATATATAAAGATATTTTTATCATCATATCCTAAATAGTTATACACACATATAACAACAGAAAACAATAAGAACCAGAAACGAACTTTCTTGTATAATTGCATTATGCTTCCTCCAATTTTGTGTTATCAAATTCAAAAATTTCAGCAATCCGAATAAGAAAGTCCTTCTCGCATTATTCTCAAATCAAGAAGTTACTCTAAAATAAATAATTCTTCTATGGTCGTATCCAATAATCTAGCCATTTTCATAGCTAATTCCAGCGTAGGATTGTATTTGTTGTTTTCTATTGCGATGATTGTTTGCCTTGAGACATTTAATGAGACAGCCATATCTTCTTGTCGTAAACCTTTGCCCTTTCTTAATTGCTTAATATTATTCTTCATTTTTTATATCCCGGAAAACACTATCCAAGCGCCAATCGAAATAATAATCGCAGCGACAATTACACCTATTACGATGATTTTTAAAATTGAAGTAGGATCTTTATACTCATCATCACCTTTTACAACTCTTTTTTGTAACACGAGTTGTGATAAAATTAGTACAAAACTGGTAGTTACTAATAAAAAGCTGGGTACTGAATTGAAAGATATGTGTTGTGTATACACTTTGAAAGATTCGTAGAGAGACCATATTGTTAAAGCCAATAAAACATAAATCAAAGCATTCCTTTGTGCTTTTAGGGCAATACTCATCTCCATTTCATCCATTTTACGAAAGCCTAATTTTGCAAAAAACGATTTCATGATACACCTCCAAATGTAAATAAGTCTTTACATTTATTATGTATATGAAATTCAAAAATGTCAAGAACTTTTTACATTGGTTGTTAAGTATTGCACAAACAAAAAAGACTCAAACTACGAGGGTTCAAGTCCTTTTGCTTCAATTTTGTTTGGTGGAGCGTAGGGGATTCGAACCCCTGACCCCCACACTGCCAGTGTGGTGCGCTCCCAGCTGCGCTAACGCCCCATTCGTAACAGTATCCGACCCTATCAAGCATAGGGACGAATACCATTAAGAGCATTTTAGCACAAATTTTATTTGATGTCTTCTATTTTTTGAGGGGAATTGAAATTTTTCTGATTATTAAATCACAGGTCCGCTGCCTATGAACGGTAGTATATGGAAGACATCTTTTTACCTATTCTATGACTTTACTCCCGTATAAACCAAGATTGCATCTCTTAAGAATATCGCTAAACCAGGTTGGTATTGGTCATAATATGCGGTGAAACGAGGATCATCCACATACATCTGGCCAAGGCCCGCATGCATCTCTTTACTGTAATTATCCCGGTAAAAGGTTAGCCACTGTTTATGAAGATTAACAGCCTCTTGTGCCAGTTCTCCGGCAGGATCACCAGTACGAAATGCCTCCTGTAAAGTTAATAATAACTTTTCATTCAATGCGGTGACTTCATCATATTCCTGCTTCGTCATACCTTTTACCTTCTGATTGCTGCGCTCCACCGCATCATTGCCATACTTTTGGCGAATTTCATCGCCATACTGACGTTCATTATCGTCAATCAGCTTCTGTTTGAAGCCTTCAAATTTTTCCTTATCGGTCATATCCCTTTCTCCTTTCAAATGCGCCAATGTTTTTTCTACATTGTCAATAAGCCTATCTAGCTGGATTCGTTTTTCAAGGAGCTTCACATGGTGAAGATGAAGAACCTGCTGTCCGTTAAATTCCGGCGAATGGAGTGTCTTTTTTATATCCTCAAGACTGAGGCCCAATTCGCGATAAAATAGGATATGTTGCAGCAGGTCCACCTGCACTGTTCCATAGATACGGTATCCTGAAGAGTTGACTCTCGCCGGCTTAAGAAGGCCGATCTCATCATAATATCGCAAAGTCCGAGTGCTGACACCGGACAGATGTGCTAGTTTTTGTATCGTGTATTCCATGGTATCCTCTCCTTATAAATCGATGATACACCTTTACGTAACGTGAAGGTCAATGGGCTTTTAAATATTTTTTGAAAGTTTGTTGCTTGACTATAGACTTCCCTAAATAGGACAGGTTTATTTTAACATGAGCTTCCGATTAAATCCGTTCAACCGCAGAGAATAATATTGGGAGAATGAATTCTCCTAGAAAGGTAAAAATAAACCTTAAGAATTTCTAAACAGTATTTTTATGAGGGCATGCGTATGTTTTATATTTTAAATGAAAGAGAGCCAAAGCTGATAGAACTAGAAGACTTGAGCCCAGAAGACATCAGCGTAGGATATTTGACTATAGAGGAACTTGAAAACAATTATGATAAGCTTGGCCTATATGAAAATATAATTCATGATTGTATGGCAGACCAGACTCATTTTCGTACGAGTGTCGATATATATGATGATTTCAGCTTTGGTATTATCAATATTGTTAATGTGATGAATGTACAAGAAGCGAAGGATAGAGTCGCTTTTATTTTGAAAAAAAACCAGTTCATTTTAGTAAAACTGATGGACGAGGATGAAAGCTGCCGAGATATGTTTGAAAACTCGGTTATGAGGTATAAGCAAAATGCAACGATGGAAAAGATCATTTATGGTATTTTAGAAAGCTTGCTTCAAAATGGCAATAAATCCTTGGAAAGCACGGAGCTAAAAATCATTATCATGGAGCAAGAGCTAGTCAACGGCAGGATTAATCAGTATTTTGACAGAGATATTTTTAATTTAAGAAAAGAACTGTCATTATTAAAAACGTATTATGAGCAATTGTTTGATATAGGGGATAAGCTTCAGGAAAATGAAAATGATTTATTTGACAGAGACGTATTGCGATACTTTAAGCTATTTACCGCCAAAGCGGAAAGGCTGAGCAATGGCACACAAAGCCTTTGTGACAGTTTAGTGCACCTAAGAGAATCGTTGGAAGCATGTACAAATTATAATTTAAATAATATCATGAAAATCTTCACCGTCGTTACGACCATTTTTCTGCCGCTCACCTTAATTGTAGGGTGGTATGGGATGAATTTCACGAATATGCCGGAGCTCACATGGAAATATGGGTATCTTTCAGTCATTTTGCTTTCTCTGCTGGTCGTCATTGGCTGCTTAACTTTATTCAAAAAGAAAAAATTATTTTAATTATAAGAAAATTCTGTTTAAATTCAATAAAAACTCTTGGTATTTTGATAAAAAAGGTGTATAATGGATAAAAATTACAAGTAAGGAATTAAAAAAGAGATAAATGATAAAATGATATAAATGCCTCCCTAACATAATGAAACTCCTAAATAAAACGCCTAAGGTTAGGCGTTTTATTTTTGTGGGAAAATAACTTGCAGTGCAGGGCACTTTTAGAATAAAATTTACATTCTCTTTACTGTAAATTTCTCAAGATTTAACAATTTCTAATTACAATTAAATAAATATGAAAAAAGTGGTAATTGAATTTGTGAAGTAGGAGAAAGAAAAGAATGAATGCAGTAATAAAAGCAATAAAGAAGATTAGGATTCCTAAGCTCTTTCGATTTAAAAAGGTATCGGTCCCGGTCCCTTTAAGAAATTTAAGAGCAACCTTCTGGGGATGGACGGAAAGTTTGGTAGTTAAAATCCCTGTTGTCAATGTGATGGCAGTGACCGCTATCATGCTGGTCGTCGGAATCATAACCAGCTTGTCTACCAATGCGGTAGTGAACAAAATGGTCGAAACGGAGGTTGCTGATGTGGCAATCATCAATGCGCAAAAAATGGAAACCTATTTTGAACGTATGCAAAACACGGCAGACACCTTAGCTTTTGATGCGAAGCGCTTTCGGCAAATGGATCCTGTGATAGCAGAAAAGCTATTAATCGAGGATTTACAGGAAGCCGTTTTGGATGGCGGCGTGTATTCTGCTTATTACGCATTTGAACCTAATGAATATTTTTCGGAAACAGATAAGGGCTTATCCTATCATGTCTTTTCTAATGATGGAAGCCTCACCGTTGATATACGCAATGATTATGAAGACTATCGAACCGGCGTATATTATGCTCCTGCTAAATCTCATAAACAAACGACCATAACCGAGCCATATGCCTTGAAACTGCCTTCCGGCGGTGAAGTATGGCTTATTACGTTGAGTACGCCAATTTTAGATGAAAACGGTGATTTTCTCGGAGTTGCCAATTGCGATATCCAAACCGATAATATTATTTCGATCAATTATCAAAAAGGCTCTTACAAAAATTCATTTGGCTATATTATGACGCAAAACGGCCGTTATATTGCTCATACGCAGGACCCTAGTAAGGTCGGTACGGTTTTATATGCAGGTAAAAAAATAGAGAAGGAAAGCACCAAAGCCATTAAAGAAAAGAAAGTGCAGCTGATAGAAGGTGAAAATCCCGAGACAAAAAAAGATTGCCTGTATATGCATATTCCACTCAGTATGGAAAATGTCAGCATCACCTGGTCCAGTGTATTTGTGGTGGATAAAGCAGAGGCACTCAGCAAGGTCACTCAGATTACGGGAAAGATGTTCGTTATCAGCGGTATCGGGATTATTCTATTGGCCCTATTTAGTTTCGTGTTCCTAAGGAGGAGTCTATCCCCTATTGCCGGCATAGTAGACCGTGCAGAAGCTTTAGGAAAGGGTCGGCTGGAATATGAGGAAAATAATCTTATTTATGCTAAAGATGAGGTGGGGAGGTTATCTGCTATATTTAATGAAACGACGGCAACTTTAGAAGGTTATATTTCGGAAATAAGCTACCTTTTGAACCGTATTTCAATGGGGGACTTAAATATACAAATTGAACGGGAATATTCGGGAGACTTCATTCAAATTAAACAAGCGCTTCACCAAATTATTCAGTCGTTAAATGAAACCATCATGGAGATTATGGAAGCATCCCACCAGGTAAATTTAGGAGCAACACAAATATCTCAAGGCTCTCAAGCGCTTAGTGATGCAGCAGTGACCCAGGTAAATTCTATTGAAAGTATTGTATCCTCCATTCAAAAAGTTTCGGAAGAGATCAAACATACTTCTGAAAATGCAAAAGAGGCTAATGAACTGTCTTTGCAAGCGAACGAACATATGGCTGAGCAGAAAGAACAAATGAATGAGATGCTTGAAGCAATGGAACAGATTTCGAGGACTTCAGATGAGATTCGAAAGGTGATTAAAGAAATTGATGATATTGCTTTTCAAACCAATATTTTGGCTATTAATGCTGCTGTGGAGGCGGTTCATGTGGGTGAAGCCGGAAAAGGCTTTGCTGTGGTTGCCAATGAAGTACGGACGTTAGCAGCAAAATCGGCTAAGGCTGCAAAAGAAACGGAAACAATGCTTGAAAAATCCTTTGTTATGGTGAAAAATGGAACAAAGGTGGCCAATCAAACCGCGGTTACGTTGATGGATTTTCTGAGTAAAACTGAAAATGTGCATACTTCAATCTATGAAATTTCTCAAGCTTCCGGACGCCAGAAGGAAGAGATGGACTCTATTGTAACCAAAGTAGAAGACATTTCGGCTGCGATTCATATTAACTCTTCGACGGCGGAAGAAAGCGCAGCGGCAAGCAATGAACTCAGAGAGCAGGCTCAAATTTTGAAAAATTTAGTAGAGCGTTTTCAGTTAAAAGACCAAGGCGAACCTGTGCTAAATTTTACGCTAGAAGATTAGGTAAAATCTGTTATAATGGACGAAAGAAGAACAGCGTAGAGGAAGCTGGTGCAATAAGCCAACATCCTGTTCGGATGTACCAATAATCATACGTGGATGGAGATTATATGTTTTACATTTTAAATGATAGAGTTGCAAAGTCCATTGAATTAGCAGATTTAAAAGAAAATGATATCAGTGTAGGCTATCTTACCTTACAAGACCTGGAAACAAATATTGACAGGCTAGAGATCAACGAAAATATATTGCATGATTGCATGTCTGATCAGACACATTTTAGAGACGGTGTAGATGCCTATGAGGATTTTAGCTTTGGTATCATCAATATTGTCAATGTGATGGATGTCAAAGGGGCTAAAGACAGGGTGGCTTTTATCATCAAGAAAAACCAATTTATTTTAGTGAAGCTGATTGATGAAGATGATAGCTGTCGGCTTATATTTCAGAACTCAGTGAAACGATTTAGACAAAATGCAACCCTCGAGAAAGTAATATTCGGAATTTTGGACGGCTTCTTGGTTCATGGGAATGAAGCACTGGAAGCAGCAGAGCAGAAGATTTTGAGGATGGAACAAAATCTTGCAGAAGGAAAGATGTATCAGGAGTTGAATCAGGATATTTTCCATCTTCGACAAGAGTTGTCCTTGCAAAAAAATTATTACGAACAGCTTTTCGATATAGGGGAAGATCTTCAGGAAAATGGAAACGGTTTGTTTGATGAGGAAGTGCTGCACTATTTTAGAGTCTTTACGGCAAAAGCGGAACGATTGAGTGACCTCACGCAAGCGTTAAGTGATAGTTTGATTCATTTCAGGGAAGCCCTTCAAGAATACTCAAACTATAAACAAAATAATATCATGAAGGTCTTTACGGTAGTGACTACTATTTTCCTTCCTTTAAATCTAATTGTAGGCTGGTACGGAATGAATTTTCACATGCCGGAACTGACTTGGAAATATGGGTATGCTACGGTCATTTTGCTATGCATTATAGTAGTCATTTCTTGTTTCGTTATATTTAAGAAGAAAAAGTTCTTTTAATAAGGCTGATCGTTAAAGCTGTAATCTTTCATGTGTTCCCGGATAAACTCGATAAATTTGATGGAAGCGGAAGAAAGCGCTTTGTTTTTATTGTAGATTAGACTGTAAGAGTAATCAAATTCGAAGTCAGGTGCATTGAGCCTCTTTAATAATCCGAATTGCAGCTCAAATTTTACGGCAACATAAGGAATAAGGGTAACGCCTAAGTTGGAACCCACCGCTCTTTTGATGGCATCGATATTTCCTAAACACATGCTGATGTTCTCAGGAAGGTCCAGTTCATCGATGAGTTTTTTGTAATAGATGTATAGCTGTGAATTGGTTTTATGTACAACGAAATTCATTTTGCTCAAATCGTCACGAGTGATATTTTGATGATTGCAATATGGATTCTCCGGCGAGGCAACAATAATCAGTTTATCATCCAATAGCTTTTCTGCGAAAATATAATTGCTGTAAAGATAGCTTCCTCCATTGATGGCGATATCGAGGGTACCGTTATTGATAAGGTGAGCTACTTCTGTTGTATTGGCAATATCCAAATTGATTTCTATTGTTGGATATTGCTTTTTAAATTCTCCAATGATTTCAGGCAAAAGATACGTGCCCGGCGTGTTGCTGCCGCCTAAGTGCAGGGTGCCGCCAATGTATCCTTTTTTATCGGCAATACCGTTTTCCAGTTCTTCAATGATATCAAATATCCGGTTCGTATAGCCTTGAAGCATAAACCCATTTTCACTCAAGCAAATCTTATTGCCGATTTTATTAAATAGTTTTAATCCTATTTGTTCCTCTAACTTCTTGATCTGAACCGAAAGTGCAGGCTGACTGATATGAAGAATATCAGAAGCCTTTTTGTAGCTTTCATGCTGTGCCACCGCATTAAATATTTCAAGGTAATGTAAGTCCATTTTTTCTAACTCCTATTTCGTTATATTTGTAAAGAAGATTAACTTTGGTATATGATACACATTCATATTATGTATTTGATTTAATACATAAAGAATGTTATTACTAAGATAGAAGAATAAATTATTACATGACAAATTTTTTTCTAAGGAGTGAATAGTATGCCACTTAGTATCTTTATCCCAATCCAGGTATTCGGAATCGGGGCTGTTATAGCCTTTGGAATTGCTGTATTAATTAAGTTTATGCTGGATGCAATCATTTTTTTAACTAAAAAACCTAAAAAACAATAATTAAAAGTCAGCAAACCCAAAAAAAGAACCGCAATCAATCAAGAAGGTAGGCGATAGAATGGAATTATCTCAATTATTTCAGGGCATCGGTACGATGTTTGAACAAGAGCCAAAGATTGTTGTATTTCGAATTGTTTTAATGTTTGTAGGATTTCTGCTAGTTTACTTGGGCGCGAAAAACACCTTGGAACCGCTCATTATGATTCCAATGGGATTAGGAATGTCTGCAATTAATGCAGGTGTACTCTTTATAGAGGGGAACCAGATCGGAAATTTAATTATCGATCCAATGTTGACCAATACGGATGAGTTGATGAAATACATGCAAATTGATTTCTTGCAGCCAATTTATACGTTCACGTTCAGCAATGGATTGATCGCCTGTTTGGTTTTCATGGGAATTGGGGTGCTATGTGACATTGGGTTTGTCTTGGCTCATCCCTTTTCCAGTATGACCTTGGCCATGTTTGCAGAACTCGGTACGGTTGCAACGTATCCGATTGCAAAGCTGATGGGATTATCGGATGGGGCGGCGGCAGCTGTTTCCATTATCGGAGGGGCGGATGGCCCGATGGTGCTGTTTGCTTCACTCAAATTAGCTCCGGAATACTTTGTTCCCATTACCATTGTGGCTTATCTATATCTCAGCTTGACTTATGGCGGATATCCGTATCTGATTCGCCTGCTGGTTCCTAAAGAATTAAGAGGCAAAGCGGCCATCAGTCCAAAGCCGGTTCATCGCATTTCTTCCAAAGATAAACTGATTTTTGCAGTTGCTGCGAATACCGTACTATGTTTATTATTCCCTGTAGCTGCTCCTTTGTTTTTAAGCTTTTTCTTAGGTATTGCAGTAAGAGAAGCGGGGCTTACAAAATATACAACACTGATCGAGAATGGGTTTCTTTATTTTGCCACATTTTTCTTAGGCTTGATGCTTGGCGTCTTATGTGATGCACGAACACTTCTTGACCCTGTTGTGTTGAAATTATTGGTTCTCGGTATGCTTGCTCTATTGCTTTCAGGAATCGGCGGAATAATAGGCGGATACGTTATTTACTTTATAAAGAAAAAGAACTTTAATCCTGCAATCGGTATCGCCGGAGTATCCTGTGTTCCTTCTACAGCGAAAGTTGTGCAGAAAGAAGTATATAAAATAAATAAAGAAGCGTTTGTAATGGAATATGCTTTGGGCGCTAATATATGCGGAGTCATAACAACAGCTATTTTAACCGGCATCTACGTAACGCTTTTACAATAATAAAAAAGGCTGCAATATTATTTAAATATCTGCAGCTTTTTTGTTATGCAGGAAATATCAAAACAAACCTGCGAATGAAACGTGAGCGGCTGCGGGCTAAAAAGTTCATCAAAGACGATTTTTTCTTATAAAATAAACTTGACAGGGAAAAAGGTACCAATTATGATCTATGATGTAAGTAAGCACTTACTTACATCATAGGGAGGTTCATTATGATTCAAGATATTCATCCTACTAAATTTGCTATCATGCAAGCAGCAGTAGAAGTTTTTGGGCAAAAAGGCTTTAGTGGGGCCACAACAAAAGAAATTGCTCAAATCGCTAATATATCAGAAGGTACCATTTTCAGACATTTCCCCAATAAGACTGAAATCTTATATGAGGTAGTCAACCAGGTTGTACCTCTAATAGGTGTCGAATCATTGCAAAAAGCAGTGGCAGATTCAGCTGATATGGATGCAAGGACTGCGCTGAGATATATCCTTCAAGATCGCTTTGAGAACATCAATAAATTAAAAACCTTTATACGGATTATTCTCACGGAGATTCAGTATGATGAAAGGTTACGTGATATTTATGTGAATCGGGTTTACAATCCTATCAGTCAGATCTTAAAGACATTTTTCTTGGAAAGAATGGAACAGGGAGAATTTAAGAAGAAGTCACCGGAACTCTTTTTAAATATGATTTTTTCTTATGTTCTTTTTTCCATAGTAAACCCGGAATTACTAAAAAATTTAAATCAACAAAGTTTTTTTGATCAAAATGCAGCAGACGAATTGGCTGATTTATTATTAGACGGAATAAAAGGAGGAAGCAATGAATAAATGCAGAATTTATATTGTACTCATGATTGTAATAGTTTTTTTGTTAAGCGGATGCACTTTGTTTCGCCAAGAAGCAAAAATAGTCGATGACAAGAGTGATACAGAAAAGGTAACGGCTCAACAAGGGTCAATAGACGAGAAAGATGCGTTGAGCGGACGTGCAGAGGCGGGAGAAGCTGTCAGCGTGGTGAGCAAAACTGCCGGCAAGGTTGCAGCGGTTTTAGCTGATATAGGCTCTGAAGTGAAAAAAGGTCAGGTTCTACTCCGCTTAGATGCGCGAGATTTAGAAGCAAGCGTAGAGTCTGCCAAAGCAAGTTTAGAGTCCGCTAACGTTGCTTACAAATATGCGCTTGAAAATCAGCAGAGAGCAGTAACCCTGAAGGCACAAGGGGCGATGAGCCTCGCAGATTATCAAAATAACTATGAAAGTGTTTTAGAAAAGGCTCAAAGTACTGTTGACTTGGCACGGGCCAATTTGGACAAAGCGGAGATTGCTTATCAAGACAGTATTATCGTAGCACCAATGGATGGCACTGTAACAAAATCAACTGTAGAAGTAGGCGAACTGGTAAATTCTCAAACTCCGGCTTTTACGATAGTCAATTTAGATCAGGTTAAGATTCAAATTCTAGTGAATGAAAATAAAATAAATTCGTTGCGGGTAGGACAAACCTATCAAGTGAAATTGTCAGCCATCCCGGAAGAGACATTTGTCGGTAAAATTACCGATATATCCGAAGCCATGGATACGGACTCTAAAGCATATCCGGTGCGGATCACCGTAGAAAATCCACAGCATTTGATAAAGGACGGAATGTTTGCAAAAGTATATTTGTCGGAATCAAGCGACAGCAGCACACAGAATTCAGGAGGGCAACAGTAAAATGAAAAATAAAAAAGTTAGGATAATCCTTGGTTCGTTGATTGTGGTATTAGCTGTTGTCTGGGGCTATTTCGGATATCAGAACACGCACTATATTACAACAGATGATGCAAAAGTGGATGCGACGATTATAAAGATCAGCCCTCAGATAAGCGGCAAAATGAAGGAGCTGTCTTTTGAAGAAAATCAGATGGTTGAAGAAAATCAGATTCTGGCCAGACAGTCAGACGAATCGTTGCCTTCAGGAGCCAATATCGATATGACGGTAATCAGAAGCCCAATTAGCGGTCAGATTATTAAGAAGATGGCAAGCGTTGGTGAAATGGGGAATCCTTCTGTACCTATTGCGCTGATGGTCAACCCAAGCCAACTTTACATAACGGCCAATATTGAGGAAGACAAGATTGAATCGGTTAAAGTGGGTCAAGAGGTTCATTTTACAGTGGATTCCTTCTCTAAAGTTTGGTTTAGGGGAAAAGTGGAATCCATCGGCAGCGCCGCCAATTCGATGACGTCTCTTCTTTCTGTCCAGAGCAGCGGAAACTCCTTTATTAAGGTAACACAGCGCATTCCCGTAAAAATCAGCTTTAGCGGGGAATATGAAGAAAAGCTGCTTCCAGGCATGAATGCTGAAGTAAAAATCTATCTGTAGGAGGAAATACGTATGAATTCTTCGACGGATTTAAAAGAGCAGGCTAAAATTCCGATGGTGCCTCTTCTGGTTGTAGTTGTGGGCGCATTTATGTCCTTTTTGGACAGCAGTATCGTGAATGTTGCCCTGCCCCATATGATGTCTGTCTTCGGGATTTCAAGCAGTGATATGCAGTGGGTTTTAACGGCTTATATGCTTACCTCGGGAATTGTAATACCGACCAGCGCCTTTTTGTGCAAACGGTTCGGACATCGCCGTGTGTATATCGTTTCTTTGACTATTTTCACGATAGGATCCGCTTTGTGCGGGATTTCATGGAACCTCAGCACGATTATCGCGGCAAGAATTATTCAGGCAATCGGTGGGGGTCTCGTTATCCCAGTTAGTATGGCAATCGTTTACTTTTTAGCCCCCCGTGAAAAAATGGGAATGGCCATGGGTATATGGGGTCTGGGAGCGATTTTAGGACCTTCTATCGGGCCGACATTAGGCGGATATATAGTAGATACGTGGAGCTGGGAATGGATTTTCTTTGTAAACCTGCCGATTGGTATCCTGACCGTACTGCTATGCCCGTTTTATTTAAAAGAAACGCCGACGGATAAGAGCGTAAAATTTGACTTACTGGGAACTGTTTTTATCGCCGTTACCTGCTTTTCCTTACTTTTAGCTTTAAGCAAGGGTACGGATTGGGGCTGGACGTCCCAAAGCATCATTTCATTATTTTTAATCAGCGGGTTTGTCTTAGTGGCGTTTATTGTGTGGGAAGGCTCCATAGAGCATCCGCTTATTGATATCCGGGTATTTAAAAATAAAGTGGTGCTCGCCAGCATGATGGCCATGTCCCTATTAACCATAGGTATGATGGGTGTGATATTTGTCGTTCCGCTCTATTCGGAAAATTTGTTAGGTTATTCACCGCTCAAAACAGGACTCATCATGATGCCGATGGCATTGGTATCTGCTGTTATGATGCCGATTAGCGGGAAACTTTACGATAAACTCGGAGCCTTTAAAATTGGACTTGTAGGCGTTATTATCGCCATGATAACAACACTGAATTTGCAAAGGCTCGGACTAGACACCTCTTCCGGTGACTTACAGGTGATGTTAGCTGTGAGATCGTTGGGTTTCGGATTAGCTCTCATGCCGATTGGCAATACCGCAATGGCTGCTGTTCCTGAAGCGTTGGCATCGAGTACTTCTGCTATTGTAAATACGATTCGACAGGTTGCGGGTTCCATGGGGATAGCTGCAATAAATTATATTATTGTAATCAAACAGGCCTATCATCAAGAGGTTTTGAGGGATTTAATTCATTATGGTTCGTATCCTGCCTATAAGACCATGACCCAGCTGCAAGCGGCATTTATGTCAACCGGCATGGATAGTGTGTCTGCACAGGGCAGTGCATTAGCCACGATCAACGGCTGGATTGTCCGTCAGGGGGCAATGGATGCGATCACAGACAGTATAGCAATATTGGTCTTGATGATGGTAATGGCATTACCGTTTATATTCCTGCTTTCGCCTAAGCAGGTGGAAGGGGCACGCCTTCGTCAGCAAAAACAGATTCAATAACAATCACCTCTAAAAAACTTTATAGAAGGTATAGAAATAATTGGGAATAGTGGTAAAATAAAAGCACTGTGGAGAAAATCCTCACGGCAGAAAACGCTATAAATGTATTGGAGGGGGGCAATAAAATGGAAGTCATTAAGACCAAAGATTCAAAGTTTACTTTAAGATTTGCAAAACCTGAGGATGCAGGTTTGGTTGTAGAGTACATGAAAAAACTTGGGGCTTATCAAAAAATGCTGGATAAAATCACAGCTACTGAAGAAGGAATTTCCAGAATTTTATCGGAAGGAAAAGGGGAAGCCATTTTTGGAGATTATGATGGCGAAACAGTTGCCTTTATGTATTTTTTCCAAAATTCTTCTGCTTTTATCGGGCAAACCGGGGTTTATATTGATGCCTTTTATGTAGAAGAATCTATGCGCTTTAAAGGACTGGGAAAGATAATGATGTCCTTTATTTCAAAAATAGCGCTTGAAAGAGGCTGCCAGAGATTGGAATGGGGCTGTTTGGATTGGAATGAACCGACAGTGAAATTTTATAAAGATTTAGGTGCTGTAGGCGTGGATATCATGACGATATATCGCTTTACACCGGATAAGCTGGAAGCAAACGCAGAGCAGTTTTAATACATTTGAAATCATCATAAAAGCCTGCATTAATCTTGCAGGCTTTTCTTTGTTTTTTTCTCATTTTTATTGGCATACATCAAATGATCTATGTGATTTATAAATTGTTCGATACTGGAATAGCTTGAACTAAATAGCTCTGCTCCTAAGCTGCATTCTAACGTATAGCTTTTCTCGGAGAGGGCATTGTACTGTGCAAAGCAGGTATTGATTTGATCGATCAGTTCTTCCAATTGATTTCTGGAATTACAATCGAAGAGAATAAAAAATTCGTCTCCGCCGGCCCGTGCGATAATTCCTTTTTTCTGCAAAACACTTTTTATTAACTCAACTGATTTTCGTATGGCAAAATCTCCTTCTAAATGACCATATTGATCGTTTATTTGCTTTAGACCGTCCATATCAGCAAAGATGACACCGAACGGATGGTCTACTTCCAGCTTAATTCGTTGAGCAATATACGTTTCAAAAGATTCTCTCGACCACGCCCCTGTCAATTTATCCAGATGTACCATTCGCTGCTGTAAAAAAATATAAACTAAAATAAGCGAAAAGGCAGAACTGCTCCACATGAGAAGAATTCCATAAAACAGCGTTTGAAGGAGACCGCCGATAAGCGGTAAAATCCCCGATACCAAAAGTGGAATAAATTCCTCTGCTACAATTTTTTTTCTATTCTTTAAGATAAAGGCGAAAGCAATGAGAATATATAAATAGATAATAACGGCAGAAACCAAAAATAGAGGTCCACGGTGATAAATATTTGAATGATCAATTGAAAATACAAGAGCGTAAAATGGAGAGAGTACTGTAATAATACAATTAAATACTACCGGAATCAGCAATATGATTTGTTCTGTTTTCGAAATATAGGCATTGGGAACGACGCATCTGCAAATAAAACTATATAAAAAATATGTTAGCAGGGGGCCCGCAGAAAATAGACAGACATGGAGCAGATTGGAAAGCGGGTTACACCACGGCTCAGGTCTTCCGTTGAGAACACAAGTAGCTGATTCAAAAAAGAGCTCCAGAATAATCACAAAAGAGGTTATCAGGAAGGCTCTATTGAGTCGGTCTGTTCTATCCAGATGATTATATGCAATTAATAAGACTACGGTCAGTAGTATCATTGCTGCAATATTAATATCTATACGTAAGAATACATTCATTGTTCTACCAACTTATCATCTAAATCAAATTGATTTCTTTACTCTGCTATTCTAGTATATTAACAATTCGTTTTTTCGCTGTCAATAAGGCTAATTAGGTATTTTTTGGATACTATTCCTATTTGATATAGAGGTAGAATAATGAGCGGAAATGTGATGCATACTAGCAGTAACCATTCAATCGAAGGAGGAGTAATCATGCCAAAAGATAGTCAGCCTGATAACAAGCAGGCGCGTAAAGAAAAAGCAAAAGGTCAAACGCCGATCACCGAGGAAAACCAAAATCACAATAAAAATGCTAAGAAACAATCGATTAAGCATAATGATGTTTAAATCGCAGCAAAATTGTTGTAAAAAGATGAAAAAAGTGTTGACTTTATGTATTCGTTTATTTATAATGAGGTCTAGCAAAAGCGCTTAGAGACTTTTGCAGGAATTTTTAAATTAATCCTTATATGAATTTTATAAGTTGATGTTAAAATTTTTAACATTGAGTTGGTGACTGTACAACCGTGTGCTTCAGAGGCACATCACACTTGTGAAAAAATCAATAAGAGTAGTAAAAGTAATTCTTGCTATATAGACTCTAAAAGGCTACATTGGATAAATAAAATGCGAATGGAAATTCAAATATAAATAATACAAATAGTAGAAAGATTCAAGTGTACTGTTTTAACTAACTCATTACATTTGGATCTTTTTTTGTTGTATCAACGTTTGCAAAGGAGCAACTTTTATGAAATTGGATCAGAATAAAATGCCTATTTATGAAGCATTAAATAAATTTAAAAAGGAGCGAATCGTTCCTTTTGATGTACCCGGACATAAGAGGGGAAAAGGAAACCTTGAATTGACGGAATTTTTAGGTGAAAAATGTATGTCGGTCGACGTGAATTCCATGAAGCCGCTGGATAATTTGTGCCATCCGGTATCAGTTATCCGTGAAGCCGAGGAACTTGCAGCAGATGCCTTTGGCGCAGCGCATTCCTTCTTTATGGTTGGAGGGACAACTTCAGCGGTGCAGAGTATGGTTCTAGCTGCTTGCAAAGAAGGTGAGAAAATCATCATGCCGCGGAATGTGCACCGAAGTGCAATTAATGCGTTAATCTTAAGCGGAGCCATCCCGATTTATGTCAATCCGGAATTGGACAAGCGTTTAGGCATCTCGCTTGGCATGTCTTTGAGTGAATTAGAAAAAGTCATAAAAGAAAATCCGGATGCAAAAGCGGTACTCCTAAACAACCCAACCTATTATGGGATCTGTTCTAACTTAAAGGCAATTACGGACTTAGCTCACCGTTATGGCATGCTTATGCTTGTGGATGAAGCTCACGGAACGCACTTCTACTTTGATAAAGGCCTTCCGATGTCAGCCATGGAAGCAGGTGCAGATATGGCATCGGTAAGTATGCATAAGTCAGGAGGAAGTTTGACTCAAAGTTCTTTCTTACTGTTGGGAGAAAAAGTGAATGCGGATTATGTAAGGCAAGTTATTAATCTGACGCAAACTACAAGCGGAAGTTATTTACTTATGTCCAGTTTGGATATATCCAGGAAAAATTTAGCCCTTAACGGTGAAGCGATTTTTGCAAAAGTGCGAAAGCTTGCTCAATATGCCAGAGATGAAATAAACCAAATCGGTGATTATTATGCGTACAGCAGAGAACTGAACAACGGCGATTCTGTTTTCGATTTTGATGTAACCAAGCTGTCTATTAACACGTTAGATGTAGGGTTAGCCGGAATTGAAGTATATGACTTACTGCGAGATGAATATGACATTCAAATTGAATTTGGAGATATCGGTAATATACTGGCGTATATTTCTGTGGGTGACCGGGAAAGGGAAATCGAACGGCTGGTAAGCGCTCTTTCAGAGATTCGTCGACGATTTAAAAAAGAAAGAGCCGGCATGTTGGAACACGAATATATCAATCCGAAAGTGATAGAAACACCAAGAGAGGCCTTCTACGGCGATAAGGAATCTGTTCCGATCATGGAAACGGCAGGCCGGGTTTGCAGAGAATTTGTGATGTGTTATCCTCCGGGTATTCCGATTTTGGCACCGGGAGAAAGGATTACAAAAGAGATATTGGAGTATATTCAATATGCGAAAACAAAAGGATGCTTTATGACCGGACCGGAAGATATCAATATAGAATATTTAAATGTTTTATAATAGATCTGGCAGAATAAGCAAACGATATATAGAAGTTATCTTTATGACAGGTAGGAGGAACAGGAATGGAATTATGGTTCACGGAAGAGCATACCCCCGAAGTGAAATTGTCTATAAAAGTAGATCGGCAGTTGTTCAGTGCGCAGAGCGAATATCAGCGAATTGATGTATTTGATTCCAAAGAATTCGGACGATTTTTAACGCTGGACGGTTATATGATGTTAACCGAAAAGGATGAATTTATTTATCATGAAATGATTGTACATGTACCGATGGCTGTACATCCGAACGTAAAAAAGATCTTGGTTATTGGTGCCGGTGACGGCGGTGTCGTTCGGGAACTGACCAAATATGAAACGATTGAGCATATCGATATGGTTGAAATCGATGAATTAGTCGTAGAAGTATGTAAAAAGCATCTGCCTTTTACTGCTTGCTGTTTTGACGATCCGAGAGTTCACATTTTTTATCAAGATGCGTTGAAATACATTCGAACTTGTCAAAATGAATATGACTTAATCATCGTAGACTCTACCGATCCCTTTGGACCGGGAGAAGTACTTTTTACGAAAGAATTCTATGGGAACTGCTATAAAGCGCTAAAAGAGGACGGGATCGTTGTAAATCAACATGAAAGCCCGTTTTATCAAAAGGATGCGTTAGCGATGCAGCGTGCGCATAAACGAATCGTAGAAAGTTTTCCGATTTATAAGGTATATCAGGCACATATTCCGACTTATCCGTCCGGACATTGGTTATTTGGATTCTCGTCCAAGAAGCATCATCCGACGAATGAATTTAATCCAACTAAATGGAATTCTCTTGGCTTGAAAACACGGTACTATAATACGCGATTACATGTGGGAGCATTTGCGTTGCCGAATTATGTGGAGGAGATGCTGAAAGATGTGGAATAAAAATATAGAAACGTTTATTGGCTGTGAGTCCTCTTTTGAAGAAGCGGAAATTGTCCTTTTCGGTGCTCCTTTTGACTCGACGACCTCTTATCGTCCGGGAACCCGATTTGCGAGCAGAACCATGCGGGCAGAGTCCTTCGGGCTTGAAACGTACAGTCCTTATCAGGATAAAGATTTGACGGGAATCCATGTATTTGACGGAGGTGATTTGGAATTGCCCTTTGGGAATACCGAAAGGGCATTAAACGAAATCAGAGAGGCCGCTCAAGAAATAGTAGATGCCGATAAAATTCCTTGCATGATTGGCGGGGAGCATTTAGTGACGTTGGGCGCAGTGAAAGCGGTTTTCGAAAAATATCCGGATTTGCATGTGATCCATTTCGATGCGCATACGGACTTAAGAGACGACTACTTGGGGGAATCTCTTTCCCATGCAACGGTGATACGAAGAATATGGGACTTAGTGGGAGACCATAAAATTTTTCAATTTGGGATTCGAAGCGGAGACCGAACGGAATTTAATTGGGCGAAGGAACACACCGATCTGCATAAGTTTAACTTTGAAGGCTTAGAACAAGCCGTAGAGGCTTGCAAAGGACACCCGGTGTATTTCACTATTGACCTGGATGTAATGGATCCTTCTGCTTTTCCGGGAACAGGTACCCCGGAGGCAGGCGGAGTGACGTTTCTGGAATTATTAACTGCTATAGGTAAAGTTGGAAAGCTTGATATTGTTGGGATGGATGTCAACGAACTGTCTCCGATTTATGACCAATCGGGAGCATCCACAGCTGTGGCCTGTAAAGTACTGAGAGAATTACTGCTTGCAGTGAATAAATAAAAATGTTATTGCAATATTTTAAAAAGGATAGGAGAAAAGAAAAATGGGAAAAGCGTTAATCATTGGTTGTGGTGGAGTAGCAGGGGTTGCCATTCATAAGTGCTGTCAGAACAGCGAAGTTTTTGAAGAAATTATGATTGCAAGCCGTACAAAAAGTAAATGTGATAAATTAAAGGAAGAATTGGAAGGAAAAACTAAAACCATTATTCATACAGCACAAGTCGATGCAGACAATGTGGATGAATTAGTTGCGTTAATCAACGATTTTAAACCGCAGCTGGTGTTAAACCTCGCCCTTCCATATCAGGATTTAACCATTATGGATGCTTGTCTGGCAACAAAGACACATTATATCGATACAGCAAACTATGAACCGATTGATACGGCTAAATTCGAATATAAGTGGCAGTGGGCTTATCGTGAAAAATTTAAAGAAGCAGGTATCATCGGTTTGCTTGGAAGCGGCTTTGACCCTGGCGTAACCGGTGTATTTTCAGCCTATGCAATGAAGCACTATTTTGACGAAATCAATTATATTGATATTTTAGACTGCAATGGCGGTGACCACGGCTATCCGTTTGCCACAAACTTTAATCCTGAGATCAATATCCGTGAAGTTTCCGCTAACGGAAGTTATTGGGAAAACGGTGATTGGGTTGAAACGGAACCGATGGAGATAAAGAAAGAATATGACTTTAAAAGCGTAGGAATGAAAGATATGTATCTTCTTCATCACGAAGAATTAGAATCTCTTGCACTAAATATCAAGGGTATCAAGCGGATTCGTTTCTTTATGACTTTCGGCCAGAGCTACCTAACGCATTTAAAGTGTCTTGAAAACGTAGGAATGACTTCCATTGAACCGATTGAATACGAAGGAAAGCAGATTGTTCCGCTTCAGTTCTTAAAAGCTGTTTTACCGGATCCTGCAAGCCTTGGCCCAAGAACAGTAGGAAAGACAAACATCGGTTGTATTTTCCAAGGGAAGAAGGACGGGCAGGACAAGACGTACTATGTATACAATATCTGTGATCACCAAGAATGCTATAAAGAAGTCGGCTCACAGGCAATCAGCTATACAACAGGTGTTCCTGCTATGATCGGTGCCATGATGATCATGAACGGAACTTGGACCGGAGCAGGCGTATATAATATTGAAGAATTTGATCCGGATCCATTCATGGAAGCATTAAATAAATGGGGACTTCCTTGGGAAGAAGATTTTAACCCAACGTTGGTTGACTAAGGATGGGAACCATGACATTACAAACAATTCATACCCCAAGCTATGTAGTGGATGAGGAACTCCTGATTAAGAATTTAGAAATCTTGAAGCATGTCATGGACGAGACGGGGTGCCGCATCCTACTGGCTCAGAAATGTTTCTCTATGTTTTCCGTCTATCCGTTGATCGGCAACTATCTGAACGGAACGACAGCAAGCGGTCTATTTGAGGCAAAATTAGGCAAAGAACACATGGGTGGCGAAACCCATGTGTATGCCGCTGCCTTCAGAGAGGATGAAATCGATGAGATTTTAGAAGTTTGTGACCATATCGTATTCAATTCTTTTTCACAATGGGAGCGTTTTAAGGAGAAGGCGCTGAAATCCGGTAAGGAATGCGGGCTTCGTATCAATCCACAGTGTTCCACACAGGAAGGCCACGAGATCTATGATCCTTGTGCTCCTTTTTCCAGAATGGGCATCACGAAAGAACAGTTTCGGGAAGAGCTTTTGGAAGGTATCAGCGGACTGCATTTTCATACGCTTTGTGAGCAGAATTCGGATGCATTGGTGACTACCTTGGAAGCGTTTGAAGAACAGTTCGGCCCTTATTTATATCAAATGAAATGGGTGAATTTCGGAGGCGGGCATCACATTACCAGAGACGATTATGATCGAGATACCCTCATCAAAACGATTAAACAAATTCGTGAGAAATATGAGGTAGAGGTTTATCTGGAACCGGGTGAAGCCGTGGCACTGAATGCCGGAACCTTGGTCTCAACCGTGCTGGATATCGTGCACAATGGGATGGATATTGCTATTTTGGATACTTCGGCTGCTTGTCATATGCCGGACGTACTTGAAATGCCGTATCGTCCTCCGATTATCGGGGGAAAGCTTCCCGGGGAAAATCCGTATACTTATCGGTTGGCTGGACCTACTTGTCTGTCCGGCGACGTGATTGGGGACTATTCCTTTGAAAAACCGCTTCAAGTTGGAGACCGTGTGATTTTTTGTGATATGGCAATTTACTCCATGGTAAAAAATAATACGTTTAACGGAATGAATCTGCCCCATATTGCATGGAAAGAAAAAAATAAAGATAGCATAACTATTATAAAAGAATTTGGCTATATGGATTTTAAAAATCGGCTTTCTTAAAATTTTATGATAATTTATGAAGTTTTCATATAATGTTCACAAAATTGTAGTATAGTAAGAGAGGATAAAATTTATAATAAAGCCATAAAATGGTGGAAACGGAGACAATTAATAATGAAACTTAAAAAAAATTCGGGTGCTAAATCAAAGATTTCAATCCTCTTGTATGTGGTCGCTGCGATTGTAGCAGTTTTCGGAATTGCAATGCTATCTGTAAATATTTATATTTTTAAATCTACAATCAGCCAGTATGTGGCTCAGGGTTATCCGGCAGAGCTGGTAATGCAAAGTCTGATTCCAAGCCAATTGCTTCCTGGAATATTTGAACCGATTGCGTTATATGGCGGACTGGCGTTTGTACTCATTGGTGTAGGAGTGGCGAACAGTAAAATTGCTGCACACTTTGCAAGTGTAACAGCAGAAGAATTTAATACGTTTGATGCGGATGAAATACCGGTTCTTGAATCGGATGAATACGGCACTGAGTATGCAGATGCTATAGAACCGATAGAATCAGAAGAAGAAGCACAGGATATCGCTGATTTAGAAGATTCGGAGATCACTGATGCGGAAGAAACAAAAAACGCCTAACGTTTTTTATTACGTAGGAAAATATCGCTTGCGATAGGACGGAGTATCATAAAAAGCTACCGCTAAAACGCGACCGAATGGGATCTAAAATCGCCTCGCAGAGGCTTTTTTTAGATATTCATATTCGATGGCGTCCGTCGGACAAACGCTTTTACATCGTCCACATCGAATACATTCTAAACTGTTTGGATTTTCTAAAGGACTTACATTCATTTTGCATGCGTTTGCACAATCGTGGCAACGTATGCATTTTTTTTCATTTACCTTAATTTTATAGGCTGAAATTGGGTTAAATACGGAATAAATCGCACCTAAAGGACAAATATATTTACAAAATGGGCGATAAATGATAATAGACGCTATAATGGTTATGACTAACAATAGCATTTTCCAAGCGTATAACCAACCGATCGTTTGCTGAAGGTTCTTATTCATAGCTACCAATGGTATACCGCCCTCCAGTGTTCCGGCAGGACAAATAAGCTTACAAAAATACGGTGTACCTTGTCCAATAATATCAACGATAAATAGTGGCATTAGAATAACAAAAACGACCAATATTACATATTTTAATTTTCGTAAGAGCCGGTCTCCTTTAAAGCGAGTTATCTTTTTCCAGAAAGGGATGTGATACAAACCTTCTTGTATTAAGCCAAAAGGACAGAGCCAGCCGCATGCAAAACGCCCTGTTAATGCACCGACAAAAATCAAGAATCCGACGATATAATAGGAAAACTTGAATTCATAACTTCCTATAACAGCCTGCAACGATCCTATAGGACAAGATGCGATAGCTCCTGGGCACGAATAACAGTTCAGGCCCGGCACACAAACGTTTTTTATCTTTCCTTGATAGATCTTTCCTTGAATAAAACCGATAATAAAACTGTTTGTAATCAGGGCCCACAGCAGCTGTATAAAATGTCTATGTTTATCATTGTTACTGATTTTTCTATCCAATTCCGATACACTCCAAACATATATTGATTGCTTTTTCAAACATAACAGGAGTTTCCCCGCGAGAAACTCCGTAAATGATTGAACATATGCCAATGAAGGCAATGAATATAGGAAAAAGGTTTGAATGCATCTTCTTTTCAGTCTGCATAAAAGTTCCTTTCTGCTATTTCTTCAGCTTTGCAAGTTCTTTTTCTATAATTTCAGTCCATTCTGCTTTGGAATGGGAACCCAAATAAGTTTCACCGACAATTTTACCGCTTTTATCAACAAAGAATGATTCCGGTACAGAGTTGACTCCCTTTAATCGACCGTTACGAAGGACATCATCGGGTAATATAATGTCGTACTGTGCATTCGTTGATTGAATGATCTGATTTAATTTATCTAATTTCGCTTGATCGATTTTACCATTTTCATTGACATCAAGAGGAATTCCGATTACATTAACTGACTTGTCGGCCATTTCTTTGTCTATTTCATTTAAATAAGGGATTTCGTTTATGCATGGCGAACACCAAGTTGTGAATAGATTCACAAGAGTCAGGTCATAATTAGAAAATATATCTTTTGTTACTTCATTTCCATTTAAATCCTGGGCTTTAAAATTGCCGATGTCTGTTGCATTGGCCTCAACGGATGAAATGGTATCGGCTGCATCTGTGTTATCATTTATATCCCTTGATGTATAAGAGCATCCGGTAAATACAGAAACACTGAGGATTCCGACTAATAATAGTGAAAGTAATTTTTTCATTTTGATTTTTCTCCTTTATTTTTTTAATAATTTTTGGCATAATTTTAAGTACATGCAGAAACTATAAGCGAAATGTAATTAAAACTGTATTTGATAGTTAGTATGACTAAAATCAAAAAGATTACACCGACTTAATTTTAGAAATTTATTGCTTCAAAATAAGTAGAAAAGGTGAATTCATGAAAAAAATAATAAATCTAGCCAATAAGCTAAAAGGCTTGAACGATGCAGTCGTTCGTTATCCGTTAACATCCCTGTTTTTGCTGGCAATTGCAGCAATTATTACGATTTCCATCCATTCAGACAAAAATTATGAAGAATATATGTGGAGCTGTATATTTGGTGCCGTTCTATGTGCTGTTTTGCAATCTGCACACGAACGGTTTTTTAATAAACTCTCAAAAAGAGTCGCTTTAATGGGAATCGGTATTATATTGACCTTGTCTTATTTTTTATTAATAAATAACGCCCCTGAATTCAGTATGGAAATCAGTATAAGAACGTGGGTCGCATTGATGGCATTATTTGTTGCCTTTATGTGGGTTCCGGTTTTTCGCAGCCGGTTCAGTTTTAATGAAAGCTTCATGGTTACCTTTAAAGCATTTTTCCATTCGTTGCTTTATGCCGTTGTTATTTTTTTAGGGTGCAGCTTGATACTGGCTGCTATCGATACACTAATTGTTCCGATAAATGGGAATGCCTATATGGATACTGCCAATATCGTTTTTGTGTTATTCTATCCGCTGTTTTTCCTTTCCTTGATCCCGACCTATCCGGGAAACCGTGATTATGAAGTGGGACTTGGAAGCTTTGAAGACCGTGAACGGCAACTGAACAAGGCCGCCTCTTGTCCAAGATTTTTAGAGGTACTTATTTCCTATATCATCATTCCGATTATAGAAATTTTTTCGGTGATCCTTGTAGTTTATATCGTTCTAAATATTAGAGGAGATTTTTGGACGGACAATCTATTGGAGCCTATGCTGATTTCTTATGCGATTGCTATTCTATTTGTGTATGTACTTTGCAGCACATTGGAAAATAAATTTTCCGCTTGGTTCCGGCTGATTTTCCCGAAAGTCTTGGTTCCTATCGTTCTTTTCCAGCTCGTATCCTCTCTGATTATTTTGAGAGATTCAGGCGTTACGCATACCCGTTATTTTGTCATTTTGTTTGGCATTTTTGCAATTCTCTCCGGTGTTTTCATGAGTATCGCTCCGGTTAGAAAGAACGGCGTACTCGCGGCTATGTTGATTGTTTTTTCCGTGGTAGCTATTACGCCGCCGATAGATGCATTTACAATCAGCCGTATTAGCCAAGAAAACAGGTTAAAGGGCGTACTTGTACAAAATAAAATGCTTGAAAACAATGAGATAAAGCCGAATGGGAATATTTCAGATGAAGATAAAAATAAGATCGTATCCTCCGTAGAATATTTGGATGCACTGAAATATACAGGTAAGATTTCTTGGTTCCCTAAAGACTTTGCTATTTATGAAGACTTCTACGACACCTTTGGATTTTATAAATATGATATCCCTGATAAAGAATATAAAAATATTTATGTAGCTTTTAATACCGAAAAGCCGGTAGCAATTGAAGAATATGGTTATTTTACGCGCACCTCTGTGAATAGTAATGACAGCGGAAAAATGACTGTTTGCACGATAACACAACAGGACAAAACGTACACGATGATAAAAGAAAAGGGAGGCGAATCCCAAAAGATAACGATTCTAGACGAAAAGAATAATGAGATCATTTATTTTAATACGAATGAAATATTCTCAAGATATAAGAGCTACGCCATAGACCAGTCCCGATTATCGGAAGAGGAAGCTACATTTTTGGTTGAGAATGAGAAAGCTAAACTGAAACTGCTCGTTCAAGAAGCCAATCTTAGTCTCTCTCCTAATCAGCCGTTCTATTATGCTGATTTATATATTTTGGTACAATTAAAGGAATAGAATAAAGGAAAATTCGAACACCCAACGCTTTTTGGATTCGTTGAATGAATCAACCGATCCATCGGTGTTGGTTGTTCGAATAAAACCTATTGAAAGGTAGGTAATGCTGAAATCGCATCGATTGTATCACTATTAGGGTCATTTCTCAGGAATTCTCCGCCGTCTTTTCCGCGGACAACGATAGTACCGTCTATCCGTCCTTCTTTTGCCATCAATATTGCATGATTGATTGGCACAACTATTTCATTTTCAAGCATTACATCGGTTATATCTCCCTCTTTATTTTTTTTGATCTTTATGATCTTGCTTGTCTGTCTTGACATATGATTTCTCCCATCCTATTACAAGTTTGTTAACGTCTCTTTCGGATATCTATTAAGTATTTACAAAATAAATTTGAAATATTCGCACGGAGAGAGAGCAGACTTTCATTTATTTTGTAACAAAACAAATGGGAGTGTTTATCATAGAATAAGGGAAAATATAAGGGAGTGAAAGTATGCGTATCTCGCAATTATATCCTGTTGCTGTTCAAACCTATATAGATGGCCGAAACAATGGCGACGACAGGATGACAGAATGCATTGTGGTTGGAAAATGCAATACCAATATCTATTATGCATCTGATTTGATCTTTCCGCCAATTTTGCTAGGTGATGATGAAGTTGTCCAACGTGCTGTTTTGAAAATGTTTTGCAAAAGAGTATGCGGCTCCTTTGAAAATATAAATGTATGTATCAATGACAGTAATAACTGCATCCGAGTAGATCAAATGGGAATCTATGCGTGGGATGTGACTAAGAGTATAAATTTAAATAACAGAGAGCGTTTTGTAGTATGCGCGCATACAAAGGACCTGATCAATACTTGCACGATAAGGGAATTTGAAGCTTTTGAGTGTCATACAAAACCTGTTCTGGAACTTACTATTGCAAATGAAATGCCGGAATCTCAGCATCGGTTTGTGAACCTTGTAAAGGAATATTGGGTGGATGACATATGGAAAAATACAGAGTGGATTGATACCAGCTGGTTTGAAGATTATTATTTTTTCATTGAGAATGTAAGCGGAAATGTGGTAGAGTTTATGCTGGAAATAAGCCCGGACAAAAATATGGTGTTTCAAGATACCGGACCCATTGCTTTGGCCGCTCAGGAAACTGCTTATTTGCAACCGATGAGGGTTGCTCAATTTCTGAGACTATCCTATAAAAATGTTGCCGTAAGCCAATCAAATCAGATTAGAATCTGTTTTCAAGGCAAAAAAGAAAAGAAAAGAATGGCAATTTCATGATACTGACATATTATAATTGAGGGTAACACCAAAACCAAATATGGAGTGATTTAACATGCCAGGAATGCCAATATTTCAAGATTCACCTAGTCAATTAAAGGGTCAAATTTATGTTCTGGACAGTACTACAAGCAATGTAGTGCCTCTAGAAGTGGATGCAGCAGGAAATCTTCCTATTACAGGTTCTGTAACCTTTGAAGCAGGCGCAGAAGTAAGTTTAGCAGCGGGAACTACAGTAGGCTTAGAAGCAGGAACAGATATCAATACAGTTACCGAAGTTACTACGGTAGGTACTGTAAGCAATGATGTAAAAATTGTAAATGGTTCCACAGCATTGACAGTAGGCTTAGAAGCAGGAACAGATATTGACACAGTTACCGAAGTTACTACGGTAGGTACTGTAACCAATGATGTAAAGATTGTAAACGGTTCCACAGCATTGACAGTAGGCTTAGAAGCAGGAACAGATATTGACACAGTTACCGAAGTTACTACGGTAAGTACTGTAACCAATGATGTAAAAATTGTAAATGGTTCCACTGAGTTAACTGTAGAGTTATCAGCAGGATCTAATCTAATCGGTAAAGTAGAAAACCAGCTTGTTTTTACTAACTTGGATTCATTCGGTGCAGCGACTCCTTTAACATCAAATACGATTGATGCAGGATTAACTGTAAATTCAAGTACTCAAGATATTTCACAGCAATCGTCCTATAACTGGTTTATAAAAAATACCGGAACCACAGCAGATCAAGATATCACATTAAAAGTAGAGTTAAGCCCAGACGGAACAAACTGGCTCGAGGATACAGGGACAACGATATCCGTACCATTTGGAACTTCCAAAATGATTACAGTTACAAACTTCTTACAGTTTGCAAGATTCGTAATCACTGGAGGAACGTCGGATACAACCGTTATCTCATCGTATCAGGCACAGCATTAAGCAACTTGAAAATTTCCGGAGCGGAGTTTCTTCCGCTCCGTTTTTTTATGATTTTATCGTTTAAAAATACTTGGTCTGTTTAGATCAAGCTTGGAGGAAGTTAAATGAATGAACGTTTCCTCGACTGCTGATAAAACGGCAGCAATCAGGACGGGATACAGGATAAAGGTTTTATCATATAAAAGAAACAGCGGAGCAATAAATACAAGAAAGCCAGACAGCTTATTTCCCCAAGTATGGAGTAGAGCCGCCGAATGATATTTATGTACAGCGATTGCAATATTAATGCAGCGAAGGATAAAAATGAAGAGAATCCACGGTAAAAATCCGAATATATCATTGCCCATCCAGTAAATGACTGAAATCGTGATCGTTATAAAAAACAAAACATCTGCAAAAGAATCCAGTTTCGCGCCAAACTCACTTTGCGTATGCGTTTTTCGAGCAATGAATCCGTCCAAGACATCGCTGAATCCGCAGATCAGATATAGGATTAAAAAAAGCATAGCGTGGTCCAATAAAAAGAATAGCACAAAGAGAAGTATGATTCGAGACAACGAAATAAGATTTGCTAAATGTTTCAAAATCCTTACCTCCCAACCCACAATAAAAGAAAACATAAATTGTGATCTATATATTTTAACAAAAATTATAACATATTACACTATTATAAGCCTAGATTTGTTCCAAAATATCATCTTCAATCATACTATATAAAAAAATCTATTATGAATCAGGTGTCATATGGGAGAATATAAAATTTGTAAACATGCCAACAAGAGTTCGAGGAATAATGGGATTATCAGGGTGAAGGATGCATTTATAGAGAAACTTTCTATGGAGAATAGAACCGGCTATGTAACGATATCTTACGGTGTTAAAGGTGACTTTAACATGATTCATATGCAAATGGTGGTTTTGATCGTAAGCCACGATACATCAATTCAAAACAAGTTCGGCCGAACTATTTCCTTTAGAGATTTACGTGAAGGGATGATCATAGATGCTGAATTTTCTACCGTAATGACTAGCAGCATCCCGCCTCAATCCAGAGCTTTTCGTATAACGGTTATGGATCAAAATCGTTCTTCGCATGTGGTTGTAGATGAAGTGCTAAGTGTGGATCTTAGAAACCGTTTCCTCTATACCGGAAATGCACGGGACCTGTCAAGTCAGATGAAGTTTCTGATAACCGACAATACAACCATATTGAACAGCAGGGGCAATTCTATTCCATTAAAAGATATACGGCCCGGTCAAATTGTTCGAGTGAAGCATGCATCCTTTCAAACAATGAGTATCCCCCCTCAAACTACTGCATTTGGTGTGCGGGTATTATAATCTTTGTAATACCGAGGACTCTAATCGAGTCAAAAAAGTATTTCCAATGGATAGCGCCTCAGGCAAAAATTGGCTGCCTGAGGTGTTTTTATGTATATATTGAAAATATACCGGACTTATGGCATAATATTACATAGATTTGTACGAAAATTTGGTAAATGGGGTTATGAGATATTTACTTTCCGAGTTAAGTTATTGCGGGGAAGTCCGCTGTTTTGCGGAAATGGCGTAGACATTTTTAAAGGGGAAAATCATGGGCTACAAAAGCAAAAAATTTGAATACAAAGCGTTAAACTCATTTCTAAATACAGTACCGGGCGGAATAGGAGTTTATGAACTCTCAGACAAAATTAAAACCATCTATGCCAATGATGGTTTATGTGCGTTATTTGGCTATTCCAGAGAAGCGTATCACAAGTTGATTGCCCAAGACAGTACTGTAGTAATTCATCCAAGAGATCTAGAAGGCTTGAAGAAACAACTGGATATTTGTATCAAGGAAAAACGAAGAGTGAAGTATTCCTTCAGAGCGAAAAAAAGAGATGGAAATTGGGGTTGGATACTGATACAAGGCAGCCAAATCGGTGATAATGAGGGACGACCTATTTTTGTTGCGATGGTGATTGACATTTCCAAAGAGAAAGATGTGGAAAGAGAACTACAATTAAGTGAAGAACGGTTTAAATTTGCGTTTTCTCAAACTTCTGCACAAATTATGGAGTACGATATCAAAACGAAAGAAGTCATTACTTATGACAGCAAAGATGCAGACAGTAGAATCTATCGTGTAGATGATGATGTACCGCAAAGCTATTTTGACAATGGAATCATTCATGCTCATTTTATTGATGATTGCAGCGAAATGTTCCGTAAAATTGATGAAGGACAAAAAAATGTAACGAAAACCATCAAAATGAAACAAAAGGATGGGGAATACCATTGGATGAAACTGTCCTATACCAATATCTATGATGAAGACGGGAAGCCCTATAAGGCGATCGGTATTGCAGAAAATATCGAAACCATTATGGATATTCAGATACAAGCCAATATGGCACAGCAATATCGGGCAGCCATTACCAGCGATGCAATTATTGCGATGGACTGTGACTTGGCAGAGGACCGTTTAGTCAAATGCGACACGAACGTGAATGGATTCATCAAATTGAACAATATGGAGTCCTATACCGAAGCGATTGAATTTGTTTCAGATAAATCTGCAGATGCCGCTCAAAAAGCAGAATTCATTCATCGGTTTAGCAGAATTAACCTGTTATCTTACTTTATAGACGGCAAAAATGAGGTTTATTTTGAACATCAGAACAAAGACGAAAACGGTGAGCTGATATGGATTGGTACGACGGTTAATATGTTTCGGCATTCTGAAACGGGCAATGTGTGTGCTATTTTACATATAAAAAATATAGACGAACGAAAAAAGTATGAAGTATCTTTAAAGGCTATTGCAGAGAGAGATTCTCTTACGGCGTTATACAACCGAAATGCTATGGAGAATATTGTTAAAGCGGCAATGGAGGAAGGTCAGCGGGGAAGAGCTGCTTTTTTCATGTTGGATATTGATAATTTCAAAGAACTTAATGATACCTACGGGCATATGTATGGGGATCAGGTTTTAAAAATGGTCGCTGATAAATTGAAATCGACCTTTCGTACCAATGATATCATTGCCCGTATGGGCGGCGATGAATTTGCAGTGTTTATTCAACATATCCCTTCCGATGAATTCATTAATTCCATGGCGATGGAACTTTGCAGACGTCTTTACATAAAAATATCAGAGGGCAACACCTCACAAAATATTTCTTGTTCTTTGGGAATCGCCTTCTCACCGGATAACGGTGCGGATTTTCTTGCACTATACAACAATGCAGATATGGCACTTTATTATGCGAAAGGGAATGGAAAGAACCAATATGCGGTTTGCAAGCGTGCGCCAAAGAGGAAAATGACAGAAATTCGACCAAACAGTGAAGATATCGTTACTCATAAGTTTAAGCTGGATTGCCGGAAGGAATATGACAGGTTAACGAATATATTCAATAGAGAGAGCTTTTATAAAGAAACGAAAAAAATGCTCGAAGAGAATCCGGATATCACTTATATATTAATTCGCGGAAATATCGAACGATTTAAACTAATCAATGATTTATTTGGCACAGAAGTGGGAGACCGCGTACTTAGAGGAATTGGGGAGGAACTAACCTCTCGATTGAAAGATAAAGGGACGTATGGACGTTTGGTATCGGATAATTTCGTGATGTGCTTTCCCTATAAGAAATTAGATATTACCGGACTAATGGAGAATTGCGAAAGTTTGTTCGCCAGTTTTAAACTAAATTATAACATACAGGCCTGTTTTGGCATGTATATCATTACGGATATTACCATTCCGGTGGACCTGATGTGTGACCGGGCAGGACTTGCCATGCAGACTGTCAAGGGAAACTACATGAAGCGATACGCTTTTTATGATAATAACCTGAGAGATACCATTTTGGAAGAACAGGAAATTATCAGTGAGATGAATCAAGCTTTAGAAAGCGGTGAATTCCATATCTTTTTACAGCCTGTTTACAGTGCCGTTACAGGAACGCCGATGAGTGCCGAATCTCTTGTGCGATGGTTTCATCCCAAGAAGGGCATTATCTCTCCGACAAAGTTTATTCCCTTGTTTGAGAAAAATGGCTTTATCATGAAGCTGGATTTGTATGTGTGGGAATGTGCTTGCAGACAACTGCGAAAATGGAAGGATGAAGGGCATGATATGATGCCGATTTCCGTTAACATCTCACGGGTAAACTTTTTCAATCCTAATTTGTGTGATGAACTGATCGGATTAGTAAAGAAATATGACCTTGAACCGGAGCTGTTAGAATTGGAGATTACGGAAAGTGCTTACACGGATAATCCGGAACAGTTGGCTCAGACGATAAAGGTGCTGCAGGCGTACGGCTTCCCAATTTTAATGGATGACTTCGGAAGCGGATATTCTTCCCTGAATATGCTCAAAGATTTACCGGTGGATGTATTGAAAATAGATTTAAAATTTTTATCGGATTTTGAAAAGTCGACACGTGCAGGAAGTATTTTAATTTCTGTGGTACGTATGGCAAATTGGCTGGATATACCGGTTATTGCAGAGGGTGTAGAAACCAAAAGTCAGTTGGACTTTTTAACCAATATCGGCTGTGATCGGATTCAGGGCTATTATTTGGCAAAGCCCGTCGCTACCTCTGAATTTGATAATCTAATGTAAAAGAATGGGACGCGGCGTATTCGATCGTTATTTGGCAATAATTTGCGTCCGAAAGGACGAAGAATAGGAGAAAGACAGTGGAATTCAGACCATGTATTGATATACATAACGGACAAGTAAAACAAATCGTCGGAGGTTCCTTAACAGATATCAATAACCAGGCTTCCGAGAACTTTGTCTCAGAACAGGATGCGGGCTTTTATGCGAAACTGTATAAAGACCAAGGCATTAAGGGAGGGCATATTATCCTGCTGAATCCGGATTCCTCAGAATATTACGAGAAGACGAAGGAACAAGCGCTGCTTGCGTTAAAAGCGTATCCCGGCGGCTTGCAGGTAGGCGGAGGGATCACGGCAGATAATGCAGAGGAATTTCTGCATGCCGGTGCCACTCATGTAATCGTGACTTCCTACGTTTTTAAAGATGGACAGATTCACTATGAAAATTTATATAAACTCGTAGATAAGGTGGGCAAAGAGAAGATCGTTTTAGATTTAAGCTGCCGACGAAAAGGAACCGATTATTATATTGTAACCGACCGATGGCAAAAGTTCACGGACGTAAAACTGAACCATGAGATACTGGATGAATTGTCGCGGTATTGTGATGAGTTTTTGATTCATGCAGTTGATGTGGAAGGGAAAGCATCCGGAATCGAAAAAGACTTGGCTGAACTGCTTGGGGAGTGGAATGGAATACCGGTGACATACGCCGGAGGCGTAGGAAGTTTTGACGACTTGGCTGATTTAAAAAGATTAGGTCAAAACAAACTTAACGTCACCATCGGAAGTGCTCTTGATATTTTTGGAGGGCCTATGAATTATGAAGAGGTACAGCGCTATATTGTTCGGGAATCCTTTTCCTAAGGAAAAGTAGAACGCGACTAAACACCATATGAATACAGCATTTAGTCGCGTTTATATTGAAACCCATCTGTACAGATATATTGGGTTACTACTTTGGGGCTGCATGTAATTAGCAGCCATGCCGATTATGAAAAATCGATAATCGGCAAATGAGATCGGGATTTTATCCACTTGTGAAGAAAGTGGAGCAGAAAAAACTTTATACATATTGTATGAAGTTATGGTTTGCATTTTTTGATAACTTATACTTGAAATTAAAGAAATTGATATAAAAATCTGAGAATCAAAAAACAATTAAATCTTTACAAAGAAAAGATAGTAGTGTAAGCTGAATGATAATAAAACTAAATAATGATGCTAGGGGTGCCCAACTGTCTTATCCTTTTTAGAACTGTGATAAGGGGTTGTGCTGAGACTGCAATAGCTAAACCCTTTGAACCTGATATGGCTAGTACCATCGATAGGAAAGCTTTTGAATTTTAAGATGATAGATAGAAGATAAAGAGTGTTTCTGATGGAGACACTCTTTTTTTATCGAATAGGAAATGGATTCCGGATATGAATAGACGTTTACAAAATAAAAATATAATGGCACCTGCACTTGTATTTATACTCCTATTGGCAATTTGGGAATGCTGGGTGGATCTGAAAGGTATTCCATTGTATTTATTGCCGTCCCCTTCGAAGATTGCATTATCGCTTATTTCTGAACGGGGGGATTTAAGCTTGCACGCTGCGGTAACGCTTGAAGAAACCATAATAGGGCTAGTGATCGCTTTTTTATTCGGCCTGTTGATTGCCGTTTTAATGGATCGATTTTCTTTGTTTCGAAAGGCGGTTTATCCGCTTCTAGTGGTGAGCCAAACCATTCCGGTCATCGTTCTTGCGCCTATTTTTATTTTGTATTTAGGATTCGGCTTAGCACCGAAAATATTGATTGTAGTGCTCATGTGCTTTTTCCCGATTGTCATCAATTTTGCAGACGGCATGGGGCAAGTGGATATCAATCAAGTGAATCTTGTCAGGCTGTTTGGCGCAGGAGAGTGGAAAGTGTACACGATGATTAAAATACCGGCAGCCGCATCCTCGATGTTTTCGGGCTTAAAAATAGCAGCGACCTATAGCATTACAGGGGCAGTAGTAGGGGAATGGCTTTCTTCAAACAGCGGACTCGGCTATTACATGCTCCGCGCAAAGAATGGATTTATGCTGGATAAAGTTTTTGCCTGTGTGGTCGTTATCGTAATCTTAAGCCTGTGCATGAACGGCCTGATCAAGCTGTTAGAATATGCGTGGATGCCCCATTGCAGAACAGAGAAAACCAAGGAAAATGGATTAAACCAGATATGATTTTCCTATTAAAAATAGTACAAAAAGAGAAGGAGAAGAAAATGAAAAAACGACTAATAAGTATTGGACTGGTGGCGGCATTGCTGCTTTCAATGACCGCTTGCGGAAACAAGAAGACGGAAGAAGAGAATGCATCAAAATCTGAATTAAAAGATGTAACGGTTATTTTGGATTACGTTCCGAATACGAACCATACGGGACTATATGCGGCGAAAGATCTCGGATATTATGAAGATGCCGGTTTAAATGTAACAATTATCGAGCCTACAGACGGGGTAACAGCAACGCTGGTTGCTGCCGGAAAAGGGGATTTCGGTATTAGTTATCAGGAAGATGTAACCTACGCGTTAGCATCGAAAGATCCGCTTCCCATTAAAGCCATAGCGACGATCATTCAACATAATACGTCCGGCTTTGCGTCTATCGCCTCTAAACATATTCAGACACCGAAGGCTTTTGAAAATAAAGTGTACGCAGGATGGGGAGCCCCCTCTGAAGAAGCGGTTATTCATGCGGTGATGAATGCGGCGGGAGCAGATTTCAGCAAATTGACAATGGTTACGGCAGATGGTGCAGACTACAGCACATTGGACAATAAGATTGATCTTATGTGGATGTTTTGGGCGTGGGACGGAATAGCAGCAACAAGACAAGGCTTGGATTTAAACTACATTGAATTGAGAAGCTTGGATAAGAGGCTGGATTACTATACTCCTGTGATTATTGCAAATACCGATACTATTGAAAATGATCCTGAGCTGGTTCAGGCATTTATGGATGCAACAACAAAGGGCTATGAATATGCGATAGACAATCCGGCCGCTTCTGCAGAAATTTTGCACAAGTATGCAGATACGTATGATTTAGAAATGCTGAAGGAATCACAGGAATATCTAGCGAAAAAGTACAGTGAAGACAGCGAAGTGTGGGGCCTGATGAAAGATTCTGTATGGGATGGCTATACTGATTTCATGGTAGAAAACGGTTTGATTGATAAATCCATTCCGGCAGCGGAATGCTATACGAACGAATTTATTAAAAAGAAGTAAATAAATCGAAAAGATTTGAGAAAAGCAGGTTAAAATGAAACTGAGGGTGATTGATACATCTTGCTCTTTTCAGGGCAACGCTGTTTTGGAAAAAATGAATATGGAAGTGGAAGAAGGACAGTTTGTCAGTATATTGGGACCTTCAGGCTGCGGTAAATCTACTTTGCTGAATTTTATAGCAGGACTCATTCAGGCTGATTGCGGTCAAGTACTGGTAGATGGCAGACCTGTTGAAGGAATTTCGGAGCATTTTGCTTATATGCCGCAGCAAGATTTATTGCTCCCATGGAAGAACATCATGGATAATGTTTGTTTATATGGACGTATTCATGGAAATATAAAGCCTATGCGGCAGCAGGCCGAAAAAATTTTTGAACGTTTCGGACTTGCCGGATATGAAAAGAAATACCCGTTCCAGCTTTCAGGAGGCATGCGACAGCGTGCGGCATTCCTCCGAACGGCTTTGTGCAAGGCGGATATTTTGCTCTTAGATGAGCCTTTCGCGGCGTTAGATGTGATTACCAGAGGGGACATGCAGGATTGGCTTCTCAGCATTCGAGAGGAGCTGAACCGAACTATGGTGTTAGTTACTCATGATATCGATGAGGCGATCTATTTGTCCGATAAGATAGTTGTTCTATCAGGGAAACCTGCTTCCGTTCAGCGAGAGCTTGTCATCATGGAAAAACATCGTACAAAAGAGTGGCTTTTCGCCCAAAAGGAAATTAGAGAAGAAATTTACCACCTGCTAAAGAACCAATCAAACAATTTGGAGGGATCATGATTTTTGACAGCCATGTACATATTGATGCGGAAAATACGGAACCATTTATAAAAGTATGTAAAGAATATCAAATCGGTGCGTTAATTAATGCCGAGTCGGTTTGTGAGTATGAAGCAGCACAGCAGGTGATGCAAAGTCAGCCTACCTGTTTTGTATCATTCGGAATTCATCCGTGGAAATCCAAAAAATTTTGCTCCGAAGAAAAGCCTTTGCAAACTTCAGAGCGGGTGGCAGCCTTAGAAAACTACTATAGACACGCGGATGCAATCGGTGAAATCGGGATGGACAGCGTATGGTGTGACATCGATTTGATGATTCAACGGGAAGTCTTTACAGCCCAACTGGACATGGCGGAGGCTCTTTTAAAACCAATTGTATTGCATACGAAAGGACAGGAAAAAGAGATTGCACAAATCCTCCGGAATTATTCTGTCAAAAAGCTGCTTCATTGGTATTCCTGTAAAGAACATTTGGAAGAATACCTGGAGCAGGATTGTTATTTTACTGTTGGCCCGGATTTTAAACGGAATCAAGCGGTCAGCTCATTGATTGAACGAGTGCCGCTGGATAGACTGTTGGTGGAAACCGATGGAGCTATGGCCGTTCAATGGGTGCTGGAACGAAAAGTATATGAACAAGAACTGCCGGGCATTCTTTCAGGTACGATTCAGGCCATTGCCACTATTAAAAATAGGAAAGCTTCCGAAGTGGAACAACTATTGGAAGAGAATTTTTATCGTTTCCTGCAAGGGAATGGGAACAGCCGTTGACGTGAGTGACTGTGAAATCATTAGATAGTAAGACCCATAAATATTTTATTAAAAATGACATCGAAAAATGATGTCATTTTTTTATATTTAGTTTACCTATTTGTCTAAATATGGTATAATACGCATATAGAGTATACTAAATGGAGGGAACGATGAAGTTTTTATGTAGTGGTTGCAGCTTAAATGATGAAATAGAAGAGTATAAAAAGAATTTGAATAATTTAATATCGAAAGACGCTATAAGCTTTTTAGATGAACGGGTTATCGGGTGCAGTCAAGCTTTAGATAAACTGATCTGTAAATGCGCATTCTGTGAAAAAAATCTGAACGTGAACATTACTGATTTACGCAGTTTAAAAGACAGACTCGGAACCTATTCCACTTTCTATTATTATGGAGAAAAGCATCTTTTTGCTAACCTACTTATTTATATTACGGAGGGCATAAAGAATAACGAACTGATTTACATTTCCATGCAGGAACAGCTATATGATCGATTAATAGAGTTTTTGAAGGCCAAAGAAATAGCTATTCATTCCATTCAGTTCAGACGTATTGAGGATCTTGTTCTGAGCAACAAACAAGAGGGGTTAATCAGTTTAAAAGATAAGCTTAATCAAATAGGTTTAAAAGAGCAGTTGACACAATATAGTGGAATCCGCTGGATTGGCCAGCCTGCCTACGCAATCGAAAAGACTTCACAAGATGAGTTTTTAGGTTTAGAAAATTCTTTAAGCACAGCGATACAATATACCGCCACTTCGCTTCTTTGCATATATGATGCGTATGATTTTATACCTGAGAAGCAATTTATCAATAAAGAAGTAATAAACAAATCTTCTGTAGCACCCTCATGGTTTAAAGAAATAGAATTAAGAGAAATTGTCTAATGTGTTTAGCCGAAAAATTAAAATGATAAAAATTCTTTTCTGTTTTGTCGGTTTTTAATAATGAATTTGCATTGACATGAGATATAGAGCAGTATTATAATCGTAAGGTAGTGTTTGATTTCGGCTCACTGAGCTGGTTAAAAAGCACTGAGCAATTATAATTTGCGGATATGGCGGAATTGGCAGACGCGCACGGTTCAGGTCCGTGTGTTGAACAGACATGCAGGTTCGAATCCTGTTATCCGCACCAATTACCTTGGAATTTAAATGATTTCAAGGTTTTTTCTTTTACAAGATGAAATTATAACCACTAATTTAACGCACACGGTCTTTTGAGAAAAATGATGAGCCGTGTGAGGCAGAAAGGTGGTTTTTTTATGTCTAAAATTAAGATGTGTGACAGCGAAAGTAGGAGCATTAAAGATGGTTGTGAAGAATTTTTATTGATGTGTAAGGTAAGAAATTATTCAAAATACACGATTAAGTATTATGAGAATGTAATACGTTCATTCGAAATTTTTTATAGCCTTGATAATGACATTGAAGAGGTTACGGAATTACTTGTAAATAAGTATCTTCTATTTCTTAACAATAAGGGTATTGCGGGAAAGACAATCAAAACGTACATAGGTGGTATACGAACGGTGTTTTACTTTTTTATGGAGAAAGGTTGGATTGAAAGATTTATCATTAAGATGCCTAAATTTGAGAAGCCCATTAAAAGTGTTTACACAAAAGAGGAACTTACTATATTGCTGAAAAAGCCAGATTTAAAGAAATGTGGTTTTACTGAATATAGAAATTGGGTAATCGTGAATTATTTAATTGGAACAGGTCAACGGCTTAATTCAATTATTAATATTAAAATCGGACATATTGATTTATTAAATGCCGTTGTATTCTTGCGTGTGACAAAGAATAGAAAAGAAACGATACTTCCTTTAACATCTTCATTGGTTGATATTTTAAAAGAATATTTGAAATACAGAAAAGGGAAAACCAATGATTATTTATTCTGCAACAGTACGGCAGATCAAATGAGCAGAGGTTGTATCACTTGTGCTATAAGAAACTACAACAGGGCGAGAGGAATTGAAAAGACTTCAATACATATGTTTCGACATTCATTTGCATATAATTATTTGCTAAATGGCGGTGATGTCTTTAGGCTTCAAAAACTGATGACTCATAATGATATTTCAACTACAAAAGAATATCTAAATTTATCGCTTGAAGATTTGCAAGTAGATTTTGAAGAGTATAACCCCTTAGAAAATATCGTTAAGAAAAACCATACGATAAAAATACGATAGGAGTGTGATTATAAAATGGAAAAGCGTTTAATAAATAAGGAAACTTTATCTAATATTGCGCACTTAATATATCATTCAGATCAATTAGATATTCCAATGCAGTATGATTATGAGCAGTTAATAAATAATGATCTATCAGAACTGAATAAACAGCTACATTCTAAATTATCCTATGATGATGCAGAAAACCTTTTCAATATGATTATAGATTATGGAGAGAATAAGGGGATTAAGGATTTTGAAGAAGGAATGATTACAGGAATCAGATTATACAAGGAACTTATATATACATAGCATAAAATCAATTTGCAGAAAGATATAAGCCACTTTATTTTTCTAATGGATAGATAATACCAAAAGGCAATAATCTTCGAAATTAGGACTAACAAGTGGCTATTTTTATAAGGAAATCACTATTATGAAAATTAAAAGTGAAGAGGATATTTAAATAATGTATTACCATTATTCATTTACAGTTCAAAACTATAATGGTAAAATTATCTAACATATAGTAAGAATAGTAGGAAAGGTCGTGATCTAGGATGAAAGCAACAGGCATAGTAAGAAAAGTAGATGAATTGGGAAGGGTAGTTCTTCCAAAGGAATTAAGAACGGTATTAGATATAGAGATAAAAGACCCTATTGAGATTTATGTTGATGATGAATACATCATATTAAAGAAGTACAATCCTTCATGTATCTTATGTGAGAGCATGAAAGATTTAGAGAATGTGAACGGTAAGAATATTTGTAAGAAGTGTATTGAGGAATTATAAAAGCAAAACGTTTAATATAACTGTGTTGCATGTTGAAGGAGATTGACATTATGATTTTTATAGAAGAAGATGGTCAATATATAATAGTAAAATGTGAGGAATGCGGAACGGAACATAAAATTCATAGGATAAAATATAAACAATACGGTGATGAATATCATTTCAATCCTAAAATCATATGCCAATGCGGGAATACTGAGAGTATTATTAAAAAAGATTTAAAGCGCGATTGTATAGATCAAACTGGTGATATAGGTGCGGTTAAATGCCCTTATTGCGGTTCAACTCAGATTCAAGCATTTAACAAAGGCTTTGGGTTAGGGAAAGCTGTTGTAGGTGGTGCATTGTTAGGATATGCTGGATTATTAGGTGGATTTGTTGGAAGTAAGAAAGTAATGGTTACTTGTTTGAAATGTGGTAAACGATGGGAAGCAGGTAAATATTAATATATATTTTGTAAATTTAACTTACTTTAAAGAAAGGTTGTTAATATGTTAATCAAATGTGAAGAATGTGGTAAAGAAATATCCAGTAAGGCTATTGCCTGTCCTAATTGTGGATTCCCTGTTTCTATAGACAATATGAATGAAAATGTAGCTGAAGATAACGGTTTAGTATGTCCTATATTTCCAGATGACTTAAATATAGGAATGTTTTTAAAGGTATCAAAAGATACTGCAATACAATGTAAGTTTGATAAATCAGATAATGATTTTGAGAAATTTCAAGATGAAAAAATGATGATAGTATTATGTAAAAATGGTATTGATTTAAAAAGTTTTGGAACTAATAAATTAGAAATTCATAAGTCCCAAATAATTAAATTAGAGCACATTTCAAAACAAGAAATTTTAATTAAAGGTAAGTCAGTAATTGGTCGTGCTATTATTGGTGGTGTCTTAACTGGTGGTGTTGGGGCTATTGTTGGCGGACTATCAGGTATAGGTGAAAAGAAAACTAAAATAGGTTTAAATTATCTAGTTATTAATTTTTGGGATATTGAAACTAAGACACCGCAAGTTATAATATTAAATAGCGAGCAAGATATGAGCGGATTAGTTTTTAAATTTAACAGGGAAATTATGAAATAAATTTAAAAATAAAAGGAATATAAATGACTAAAAACATCAAAAAAAATATTATATACACTCCTTATACCGATATCGTTTTCATTAGGGTATTTTTACAAATATCCAGTAAAACCGATATTCCTATAGACCGTGATCTCTTTAAGTCACACAGCAAGCTGTTTTTTCAACTGACTACTATATATAAATGGATTATAGGACAGTTTCAGCCATTTAAATTTTGAAGAGGATCATTGTACCTAAAACATAATAAAAACGAAAATAAGGACTATTTCGTGCGATTTAGTCCTTGAAACTGGAAGCATCTGAACAACCTCTATAATCTTTCTAAAGGGAAATGAAATTTAGTTTTCCATCTATTGTCTGTAAGGTCCGGAACATTATTCCGTACATATGGAAAGGTACGTCTTTAATAACGCACCTTTTGACACCCTCATCTTGAAGGTTTCAAATGAATCCGACAAAACGGAAAGCATGAGCAATTAAGAAATTTGCATATTCAACTGCTGATATATTTATATTTACTTTGCAATTTAAATATTAAATCAAAAGCTACAAATACAAAAATATATTGAAATTTCAATGCTTATAAATGGTAGGGCGATACTTTGTATTTGAGCGTGATAATATAAAATCCTATTATCATCTAATACTAAGAGCAATACAATTTTTGCTTGCGTTTTATCTTAAAAACCTTTAAACCCACCAATTTCAATGAATTCATGTACATGATGCAGAGTGGGCATATTTGCAATTTCAGTATTTACATACAAAAAAACACTCATAACTTGAGTGCTTTTTTGTAAATGTTTATATTTCATTATTATTTTTTTCTTCTGAAGAATCTTTAACTACATATTTATCTAAGTATTTTTTTACGACATCACTAATATCATTGAATAATTCTTGTCTGACAGATTTATCCGTACCTTTTAAAAGATAAAATGGGATTCTAATTAGTGCAAGAGTAAAACCTATATCAAATTGTATATTCTCCATAAAATTCCCTACGCTTGCAAAAGCATATTGAGAATTATTTTTGAAAGCTTTATCAAACTTAAATTGAATATTATCTGTTATTTTTTTAAAACTTTTTAGGTTATTATCATTGTTCTCCTCATCATAATAAACGATTTCTCCATCCTTATTGCTATCTTCTGTATTAGATTCAATTTGACTTTCGGAATTAATAAGTTCTATTATATAATCTTCAGCTTCTTCTTGGCTTAAATTAAGTAAAGCAATCCAAATACTTTTAAAATCTTCTTTTTTTATACTCTTAATTGTACCGCTTTCTATTAAAGAAATAAAATTATTAGCCTTTCCTATTTCCATTGATAATTTTGATTTATTCCAACCTTTTTTTGTACGTTCCATAATTAATAATTGTCTTAGTGTATCATTCATTGAAATGACTTTCATTAAATTCACCTCTTTTTATAATTTATAAGAATTATAACATATAATAAGTATGGATGCAATAAAAAATAAGCGTATAAATGAGTAACGTTTATAATTTGTAATAAGTATAAAAAACATTAAATTGAATTTCCTATAAAAAATACGTTTTATTGACAATAAATATAAAAATATAGCTTAAATATGTGAATAGGTGTATAAAATATAAAATTAATTGAAAATAATAGAGCGATTTCTAAAAATAAAATGTAGTATTTGGATACTAGTTTGCAATCATATTTATAAAAAATACATAAATATGATTGACATAAAACATATGAATATATATAATGGCAATATAAACTAACAAAGAATGGGGATATAAAAAATAAATATAAAAGAAGGAGAAAAGAAAGATGAGAAAACAAAACCTATCTACAATTAAAGAGGACTCAAAATTAGTACAGGGAATCAAGAATTTGGCAGTAGATTACAGACCTGTAGATATTAAGAGATTATGCAAGGCGATAACCACAGAAGAACAGTTAGCAGACTTTGAAGCATTTAATAAGATGCTTAAGAATTATTACGACCAACGTTTAATCAGCAGAGAATTTATTGGGTACATTGATAATATCAGAGCAATCATGGAAATGAATATAAGATTAAAGGCGGTGGGTATAGTAACTTATAATCACAGATTAAGCACACAAGCATTGAACGAACTGACAGAAACAATTCATTCTGATAAAGATTTTGAGGATTTTGTGCAGATTTGGAAAGATAATTGTCATTGCCCTGGTTATTTGTGGATTTTAAAGTTATATAAAGAAAGTAAAGGTATTGATACAAAAAATCAAAAGCGTACTGAAGAACTGGAAAAGGCTATGTTCGGCAAGAATTACGATGCACTTTTGGAATGGAGAAAATCAAAGACTATTTGTGTAGAATGTTAAAGATTGAAAGCGGTGTATATAGACAAGCAGTTATCTGTTTGTTGATATAAATAGTAAATTGAAAGGCGGTGATGCTTTTGATTGTAATTAAATTTTGCAAATAAAATAAGCCATATTCTTTATGAATAGATGTCCCCACATCTATTTTGAATAGGCTCATACAAAATAATTCAATTAATATTGTACCTAAAACACAGCTTTTATTCAAGATAAATAAAAGTTATAGGAGAAATAAAATGAATGAAACAGAAGAATGGTATGGAGTTGCTTATAATGAACAGCTTCAGGATATAGCAGAAGCTAATAAAAGATGAAGTAATGAGCTATTGCAACTTAAATCTAATCTTCTAAACCCAGTGATAGATAAAGAAAAATTAACCGATCATATAAAAGTTTATTACGGAATAGAAGCTAGTAATGCATAGGTTTAAATTTAAATTTTACGAGGAGAAACAAAGATGAACAAATTCTACAATATTAATAAAAAGTATCTTGCTGAAGCACTATCATTTTTAGGCTTTAGGTACTATAAGTACATAAATGATGAAGGAAAACAAGTTTATAGTTTTGAGGACAGCAATGAATTTCAAGAGGCTCTGTCTGGATTGTTTGCGTTGAAAGGCAATTTACAAAGCAATTAAGGAAAAGGCAGGGTGATTATGAACAAAAACGATTTTCCTTTAGAGAAAGGACAGGTAATTAAGAATTATAAAAAGTTATGTGAGATTATTGGGGTAGAAGAAAAAGATGGTAACGGTAAAATTGCACAAATGAAAGAATTGAAAAGATATTGTACATTCCATACGCAAGGGCAAAAATATATTATTGATGAAGTTTATGATATTCCAAAAGGAAAAAATGATGGCAGAGTAAATAATGGTGGACATGTAGCCCATACAATATATGAAGATTTGATGGATAATCTAATACTAGATTTATTGTCTGAAGAGCAGATTGAAAGTTTAAGTTTCCATGAATTATTCCAAGACATTATACCGTTATTTACACAAGAGTATTCTGACCTGCAAAAGGAAGGATATGAATACTATTCAATTCGAAAAGAAATGAGCAAGGGTTTAGTTCTTACATATTCTCAAAAAACTAAAAGAAATAGTTAAGAAATGTTTTGAAACGGCTTTAAACAGGCTTGAAAGAAATAATACTATTACGTGGAGTAATGATATCATAGTAAATGATGTCATTGAAGGAGAAACAATTGTTGATTATGATGATGAAACATACCATAGAATTAAAGAAGTTGAGAAAAGTGTATTAGAGGAAATGGAAATTACTCATTATCATCGTACAAATCCAAAAACAAATAGAAAATTCAAAAGAAAAGTTTGCAATATTTTGTGTGAGGATACTAATTTAGAAATAAGTCCATTAAGCTATTGGAACGTTTACACAATAGAACTGATTGATGAAACTGTTGAAGGTAGGGAATTTAAAACAGATATAAATGAGTTGATATTGAGATTCAAAAATAGTATTCATCAAGCAGTGGCAAATAAGACCAGTAAAAATGATTTTGGCATAGAGTATTACCCTTATCGTTCATCAAAACATAATGAAGATATTTTAACTCTGAATGATTCAATATGGGTAGATAATGATCAATATATTGAAGAAGCTGAGGAAGAGTATGATGAAGATGAAAATATACCTTTTTAATACTACAATTTACTGATAATTTTTTATTTAATTTATAAAATCAAAAATGGAACAGATGGAATAATTAGTTAAAAGTTGTACATCTTTAAAAGCATAATATAAATATTATATATATAGTACCTTTAATTATGTACAAATTTTGATATGAATAATTCAGCATAATTATGTGTATAAAAAATGTATATCTGGAATGAGCGTAGCGAATGTAAGCCAATTGTAGGTTTAAAATAGTAAATAAAAGTAAAGAAAAAGAAACGATTATGTTATTTTTCAATCCGTTTCACCATAATACTGTGAATATTTCCATAATTTACACGAATCTGATTGCTTTATTCGCCGCTGCGATATATAATATTTATTCGGTAAAGGAACGTTTTAATGGACTATATGACAGCGAAAGAAGCAGCAGAAAAATGGACAATCACTCCACGCCGGGTGCAGGTGCTTTGCGCACAGGGTAAAATACCGGGCGCTGTTCGGTTTGGGGTTACTTGGGCAATACCTAAAGATGCGGTGAAGCCCAAGGATGGTAGAGTTAAGAAAATAGGTATGGGGAGTGAACGTAATGAGTGTTATAGAAGAAAACTTTAAGGATCAAAAACATTATTTAAAGATAGGTAATTATACGGATTCTTTAGGTGATTTTAATATGGCTGATAATGCAAACAACGATAGTTTAAGGGATTCATATAGGAAAAAAATTGAGCCGTGGTTGAGTGCTATACTTCAAAGTGACCATTTATCCCTCTTATGTGGTACGGGTCTAACACAAGCAATTTGTTCGATAGCAGAAATCCCCCCAGCTTCAATGAATCGCATGACATTTATTGAGCAATATGAAGAAAAAATAAAGACTTACGCAAATAATAGTGCAAAAAGGCTAGGACGTGGTAATGCTAATATTGAGGATGATATTAGAACTGCTCTAGAATTATATAGAGGATTGGAAATCGGAGGAAAGTCTGATTCGACGAAAATTTTAGGTGATGATATTGATAGAGTCTTAAAGCAATTTGCAGATAGTATTCTCAGCCCGGAACAAATGTTTTACAAAAACCTTATAGAGGACGAAAATGGTAAATCTCACTATGCTTTGCAGATTTTAAAATCATTCCTGTTGACTTTTTCTAGTAGGTCAGCAACAAGAGATAGGTTGCATATATTTACAACCAATTATGATAGGTTTATTGAATACGGTTGTGATAAAGCTGGAATAAATATAATCGATAGATTTTTAGGAAAAATTGAACCTGTATTTCAAAATTTATCTCCTAATTTGGATTATCATTATATAGTGCAGGGAAGCAAAAATGACTTTAGATACGTTGAAGGTGTTGTTCGTTATAGTAAGATACATGGATCATTGGATTGGATTCAAAGAAAAAATAAAATCATTAAAGCAAATTTAAAATTTGGAGCGCAAAACTTAGAAGACGTTAGTGATTATAAAGACCAATTAATGATTTTCCCTAATTCCATGAAGTCAATTGAAACTGCTTATTATCCTTATTCTGAGCTGTTCCGAGATTTTAGTTATTCAATTTGTAGACCAAATTCTTCTTTAATTACATATGGGTATGGGTTTGGAGATTCACATATTAATAAGATAATTTTGGAAATGCTTAGAGTTCCATCATCCCATATTGTCATAATAAGTTATAGTATAGATGACAGATTAAAAAACTTTTTGCAAGAAATTAATTCCTCACAAGTAACTTTACTCTGCGGTAGTGAATTGGGAAATCTGGAGAATTTAGTAAGATACTATTTGCCAAAATCTGCAATTGATAATATTACTTCATTAGCAAGCGATATTCTAAAACGTAGAGAGGGCTATTCTCCTAAAAATGACCAAGAAGCTTCTTTAACATATGGTGAAGAAAATGAATAATGAATTTGAAAATCTAAGAAGTCGTTGTATTGGTACTGTAGATAGCGTATCTCCCAAGGAAATAAAGGGAATATTGTTGGACGAAGCTCCACTTAGCGTTGCAATTACTGATGGAAATATCAGTTTTTTCCCAAAATTAAATAGCTATTTATTAATTCCTAATGAGGCTGGTTGGGTTGTTTCAATAGTTTCTTGGATTGGCTATAATCACTTGAATAATAAAAATAATGAAACATATATCGATCTACCACAAGGGTCAAGGGCAATTTATTTAAATCCGTTGGGACAACTAAAAAGAACATTTGAAAGAGTCGAATTCGAAAGAGGTTTATTTTCTTTTCCTACAGTTGGTGATTCAATTGTTTTACCAACGCAAGAACAATTAGGTGCAATAGTGTATAACGCAGACAAAAATGCTACTATTTCCATTGGGATTTCTCCTCTTGCAGGAAACCAAGAGATCAAATTATCTCCTGATAAATTGTTTGGAAGACATTTGGCTGTTTTAGGCAATACCGGAAGTGGTAAGTCCTGTACAGTAGCAGGAATTATACGCTGGTCATTGGAAGCTGCGAAATCCAGTATTGGTAAATCCCCCAATGCTAGATTTATAATTCTTGATCCAAACGGAGAGTATAAAAACGCTTTTAACGATTTAGATGTTGATATAAAATACTCTTGTGTCAACCTTGATAAAAACGATCAGAAGAATATTAATAAAAAACAACTTCGAATTCCGGGATGGTTATGGACAAGCCAAGAATGGGCAGGTGTTTTACAAGCTAGTGGAAAAACGCAGAAACCTATTTTACGGGAAGCACTAAGGGATTTGAAAGCTAGCAATGATGAGGCTACTACTGTTACGAATATGCAAAATATAGATATGACTATTAAGACATATTTGTATAAATTGTTATGTTTTGCGAAACGTGCGAATGCTTCACAAGAGTATATTGTCGACAAAACTAATTTTGGTAAAACTCTTAATAAGCATTATGAAAATATTAATTATTTTATATCCAAGTTAGCATCAGATCAAGATGGTATAAAGGATTTACTAACCTCTTTAAACACTAAAATTGAACAGCAGTTAAAATCAAATAAAAAATCTTTTAATAAAAGCGGAGAAAATGTTGAATATTATGACGCATTTTCTTTAGCATTTATTGATGACTTGATTACTACATTAGCTGAACTCATTAAAAAATTGGGTGGGTTAGATGAATGTTATACTGTTAATGAAGATATGCCAGTGGAATTTGACTTGCAATATTTAGCGCCATATATGGATTTAATTTCTCAAGATACAAATTCTGAGCAATATATCGAATTCATTATAATGAGAATTAAAAGTCTTTTAAATAACACAACAATATCATCTGTAATTGGAAACCAATCAGGAGAAACTTTATTGGGGTGGATTAATGATTTTGTGAGTAATCAATCATCCTCAAAAGGTCAAATTTGTATCATTGATCTTTCTATAGTACCTTTAGATATTATACATCTAGTGGTTTCAGTTATATCAAGATTGATTTTTGAGTCTTTACAGAGATATAGAAGATATTATTCACAAGAATTACCAACGATATTAGTGATGGAAGAAGCACATACATTTATAAGGAAATATACTGAAAGCACTGAAGAATTTTCAGCGGATAAATTGTGTACACATATATTCGAAAGAATTGCTCGGGAAGGTCGTAAATTTGGATTAGGACTTGTTTTATCATCTCAAAGACCATCAGAGCTTTCCCAAACTGTACTTTCCCAATGCAACTCATACATACTCCACAGAATTGTTAATGATAGAGATCAAGAACTTATCCGTAAACTAGTTCCAGATAATTTGGGGAATCTTCTTGATGAGTTACCCTCATTACCAACCCAAAAAGCAATTGTATTAGGAACTTCGGTTCCTTTGCCTACAGTAGTTGAGATTAGAGAATTATCGTTAGGCAAACGACCCAACTCAGATGATCCGGCTTTCTGGGATGTATGGACGAACAAAGAAACTAGAGATTTGAACTGGAAACCTATCGTTGATGAGTGGCAAAATAAAGAGTAACGATTTAATTAGATAACAGTTTAATAAAAGTGTGGTGATTATATGGTAATAATACGTCCGAGATTAGTTGATTATTTTAATATTCCGATCACTCAAGAAGAAGTTGATTTTGCAATTCCATTTTTAGATGAAGATATTCCGCTATATCTTGATCCATTTCTTTTATGGAAATCTCCTGCTCTACAAGACAATGCTTTGCATCTTTCATTGGTAAACTCATTTAATCATTTGGGGTATTTACGCATTAAAGGGAATATAAGTGAAGCTAGTGACACCCTAATAAATATATCTGAATGTAGCGAAGTGGGACTTGGTACTGGTAAGTCAAAACGTGGTCTTAAAATTTCTCAAAGGACGGCATCCGAAATATTAGATTTGTTTAATGCTGTTCCTGCAATAAAATTATCGGGGTTTTCACATTTCGAAGAAATACAACTATATGTAAATAATATTTCTAAAGATCGCGTCAGTGATATCGCATGTAATTTTTTAAAATCTTTCATGATAGATTTTACGCAAGATGAATGTAAAAAATATAATATCCCGATGCAAATGTTTACCGAAATAGAGGTTTACAACAACAAAACTCATCGACTTGAAAAAGAAGATATCAATTTGCCTTTTAATCCCGAAAATGAAAGCCCGATTATTTTAGTACCCAAAAGGTGGCTGAGGTATACGCCTTGGATTAACTATGATGAGTATTTTGATAAGGGATATATTAAAGCTGGCGAAGAAAATAATTTTGAAAAAATACAGGTGTTAGATTATAATAGAAAAAATTACGACGTTGTATCCGCATATATTTCAGCTAAAGAACGTTGCCAATCTGATTGTAAAAATGATCCTCTATTTAAACAAATACCTATAACTTCAGCAAAAAAATCTTTAAGTGGAATACTAAAGTTGCCTACAGGAAAGGAAAATAATGCAGATAAAAAATTTGAAGATTATTGCACACGGTTGATTTCTTCTTTGTTATATCCGCATCTGGATTTTGCACAAGCACAAAGCCGTATAGAATCTGGTACGCAAATAAGAGATTTGATATTTTATAACAATTGCTCTTTCCCTCTATTAGAAGATCTATATAAAAATTATGATTGTAGACAAATTGTGTTTGAAATGAAAAACGTCCAAGAAGTATCTAGAGAACATATAAATCAAGTAAATAGATATCTCTCTGAACAATTTGGTCGTTTTGGAATTATTTTAACTCGTAATCCTCTTAAGAAAAGTATTTATAAAAATACTATTGACTTATGGTCGGGGCAAAGAAAATGTATCTTATGTATTACTGATGAGGATTTAAAATTAATGGTTGATGTATATGAAACTAAACAACGCGACCCAATGGAAATTATAAATAAAAAATACGTTGAATTCATTCGCTCTTGTCCATCTTAAAAGAAAGAAGGTTAGTTTATGAAAAAAGAACTTATAGATAAGTTTGAAAAGTTACATTTCCAAATAAAAAATATTTACTCAGAATTAGGAATTCTTTCAAAAAAGTCTCCAGATGGTGCTATTAATAAATTTAAACTTAAATTTGTTAACCAATTATTGACACAAGCAAATACTTTACTGGATGAGCAATATAAACCTTTTGCAGATTTTGACTTATTTCAAGAAGAAGATATACCCTCAAACAGTGATGTTGTCCTTGTGCTTTCTCAATATATTCAATGTCTTGAAAAGCTAAAAATGGATAATGTAAAGATGTTGTCTGGAAATTGGTACTGGATTATTCCGAATAGTAAAGAAGAAATAAAGACAACGCACCCATCATTTGATTTTACGAGATAGGAGAAAACTCCATGAAGGATAAAATTACTCAAATTGAAGTTAATCAGTATCAATTGCTTTTGCCGTTGTTAACAGCTACATATAATGAAATTCAAGAATTATCGAAGAAAAAACCAGAATCTCCATTAAACGCTTATAAGGTAAAAGCCATAAATCGTATCCTTAATCCCTTAAAAGAAATTTTAAAGAATGAAGATGTATTTGAATTTCTTGATATATTAGATTCTGATGATCTTCCTACGAATAGCGATGTGATTTTGTTATTAAGTCAGTATAGAGAAGCTATGGATTTATACCACAAAAAGTATTACGTTAGAAGTCAGAGAGATGGCTCATGGGATTGGAATATAAGGTAAATTATAGTGCATCTATTTTGACCTAATGACACATAAAGGCATAGTATTTCCACGAAGGGGATATTATGTCTTTTTTTCCCACGATTGTACAAAAAAATTCGAACACCTTTGAAAATGGTTGTTCGAATTTTTATTGCGGAAAATAGGATGTACTTTGCCGTTTACTGCAAGGAATTCAAACCACTCCGTGCCCAGCCGGGCAGATGCCGTTTTCATAGTTATACTTGACATACATTTATGATAGTGATATATTTGTATCATAAAGATATAAATATATCACAAAGGAGTTTTTATGTATAACAAGTTAAAGAGATTTGCGCCTTTTTATGGTTTTTTTGGCTTTTTCGGGTTCTTTGGATTCCAATATTTTTCTACGCATGATGTTGGCGATTTGTTTTATTTTTCTTTTTTTGCGTTCTTCGCCTTTTTTCTAATTGGAAAGCTATCTAAGGAAATGCGTGACGAGCGGTTTGTAGAAAACTCGCAAAAAGCTGCGGCAAAAGCCTTTTACATTCCAATGCTGGCGGTGTTCATCATCGGCTGGAGTGCAACACAACCCTTTGGAACAAAGGAGTTTATGGTCATTGTAAGTGCATTTGCATGGGCATCGAGTATGATTACTTATGCGGGGGTATTTTACTACTATGAAAAACACTGAGCGACGGGAGGCTATTATGGGTGAATTTACATCTAACTTAAAAAAATACCGCCAGCTTGCAAACTTAACGCAGGATGAATTAGCTGAAAGAGTTGGGGTGCGCCGTGAAACAATTGTTAGGCTCGAAGCGGGAAAATACAATCCCTCACTCAAATTGGCAATAGACATTTCGAGAGTAGTTAATACTGCTATTGAAGACATTTTTATTTTTGATTAAACAAGGTGTGTATGCCCCTGTTGCAGTTGAATCGGAAAATCTTTTTTCCACCATCTTTACAAAAAAATTCGAACACCTTTGAAAATGAGTGTTCGAATTTTTTATTGCGGAAAACCGTTTACTGCAAGGAATCCAAAGCGCGCCGTGCCCAGCCGGAATCTGCCATGGCTTTGCGCCCTACGCCAATTACATCCGCAGCATTTTGCTCCAGCAAAGCCTCAGCCTCTTGACCTGTGGTGACGCCTCCGGTGAGCATGACTGGAATCTGTACAGCGGAGCGGATGGCGATGCTGGAATCCGAAAAATATCCTGCAAGGGTCCGGTCTTTTATCGTATAGCGGCAAAAACCGCCGGAAACATCCAGAAAATCCACTCCAGCCTGTTCCAGCAGTGCGGCAGCCTGTGCGCCATCTTCGGTGGTGTTGCCGCCGGGTAGGTAATCACACGCGCCTAGACGCATAAAAATGGGGTAGGCTTCTCCAACGGTCTGGCGCACGGCGTGGATAACCTCCCGGTGCAGCCGGACACGGTTTTCGAGGGAGCCGCCGTATGCATCTTCCCGATAATTGGTAAGAGGGGAATAGAACTGGTTCAGCAGGTAGGCATGAGCGGAGTGAATTTCCACCGCGTCAAATCCGGCCTTTTGCGCGCGGCGGGCGGCTGCGGCAAACAAATCGATTATACGGCGGATGTCGTCGTGTGTCATCGCGCGAGGCATTCTATCGGAAAATGGATTTATGACTGCGGAAGGAGCGATCATCGGATGGTCACAGTCCGCGCAGGCGCTGCCGCCATGGTTAATTTGCAAAACGGCAAAGGAGCCGTTTTCCCGGATGGCGTCTGCAAGACGGGAGAGCCCATCAAGGTCGGTATCGTTTGCGGCCGAAAGTTGCACACCGCGTGCTTTTCCTTCGCTGGAAATATAGGAATGCTCTACAATGATCAGACCAAAGCAGCCGTCCGCACTTTTTTCCCTGTAATAGGAGAGCAGCTCCGGTGTCAAATGTCCTTCCGCATCGGCTTTGCCCGTGGCGATCGGCGGGAAGGCAAGGCGGTTTTTTAAGGTGAATTTGGGAGTGGAGAGGGGAATGTTTAGCTTTACCATAGAATACCTCCTGTATTGAACAAAAGAATAAAGATACTATATAATGATTTAGATTTGTTATGGTTACCATATCATATTTGGATAAAAGCGGCAACAATAAAGAGCTTATTCAATTCCTGTTATCCGCACCAACTGGAAAAAATACCACTTAATTGGACAGTTTTTATTGAAAATCCAATCAAGTGGTACTTTTATTTATACCTTAAAATAAGTCCGTCTTTCTTAATAAATTAATGTTAGTATTAATACTTTAGAGAAATTTTAAGATAGAGAATGAATCATTAAAAGCTGAGTTTTATTTAAGAATTGCAGATAATTAAAATGCAATCTTACGATCTCTTCAATGCGTTCTTCTATTCCAACAGTGCGCTGGGTGAATGTTTAAAAAAATCCAAAGCGCCTTTTGCCATACACAATGTCACAAGGTTCGTATATTGAGTAACATAGGAGAGTGTTTTTGGATCTTTATCCCCGGTGTTCCCCAGTGTTTTCAATGCAATCGCTGTCGCCTCTAACTCTTTATTTCTTATTGCAGAGGTAGCAGTTTCGCTAAATTGTTCCACCATATAAGTGATAAGTCCGCACAGTGTTTTAAATGTGGATTCCAACCCTTTTTCAATAATCATTGGTTTCAAAAGATCGTCAAACAGGATCTTCACTTTACTTAATGGTAATATTGGCTTAAACATGTCTACTAAAATATAGTAAATAATCTGTTCTTTTGTGTAATAGGAGTATCTGGAGTTTTTCACTTCTTGTTCCGCCGGGACGAGATTCTCCGTGAGGTACGAGAAAAACATTTTCCGGGTAACATCAATATCTATAGATCGAAGATATTTTTCAACTTTAGAATAGCTTACATGATCCGGGATTTTTTGAAGATCGATCGCATTGTATTTCTCTTGAACATTTTTTGAAATACCAGTAACGACTTTCTTTACGATGGCTTCATAATCACCTTTTTCAATATTCTCTAATTCCGCTGTCTGCTCTTTGCTCATTTCTGCAACCTTTCTTAATTCTTGAATTTCATTACCATGTTTCACTATTGCTTTGCAAGGCATGCTGTTCGATCATGATGCGCTGCTGCATATTTTCCGCCTTTAACTGTTCGATGTCCTTTTTTAACTGCTCGATTTCCCTTTTCGATTGATCGTAGGTCTCTTTTCTCAGTTGCACATTTTCTTTTTTTTGTTGAGAGTTTTCTCTTCTCTGATGTGCGCTTTCTCCAATCCGTCGAACATATAGGACAATCAGCAGACCCAGTACGCCAAGGGCAATCGCGCCCACGTTGGCGTAAACCGGATAAGTTTTAAATATCGGCAACAGCTCTGTTAGGCCCAAAAATCCCATTACCAGGAAAGCCAGACTAAGAATAAAACTTGTCATTCTTACCATATGAAGCACCTCCAATGCTTTTAGAAGTTTTTAATTGTATATGTTGATTGCAATCTGCCACAGGCAAATCAACCAATGAGGTAAAAGCCGTCAATTGATGATCCTGTCACCACTTGTACTTTTTGATTATATCCACAACTTTGTTTTTCATAGGAATCACGTATTTCCTTTCTTGGTTTGAAGCGGTAAAAACCCAACTTCTGTGATCGGGCAGGTCTTTAACAATATTTCGCTCCATAAAGTGTTACCTTATGGTTATACTTACATGTTATACTTTATTCCAATAGATGTCAATGGCTTTATGCAATTAACTATGCGATGAAAAAACTTTTTCTCCATCATTTCTACAAATTTGCTTGCTACAATAATACAATAAATATATAAAAAGATGAATGGAAAGGAGGAGTTCGCTTATGACATTTTGGATACGAATCAAAAAAGCTTTTCAGGAGTATTTAGCTCGCATGGAAAAGTCGAACAAGGAGATATTCGGAAATGGAACACCTAGTTGCTGCAAAATGAACCGAGACCAAACAAATAAGCGGCGGCAATGAACAAATTATTGGGCAGACTATCCTCCCCATTATTTCTGCCAAGACATCAGATATATAAAAGTATAAGGAGTAACAAGAAAATGCAAGAACACAACGTGAGACTTAAAAATACGACAAGGAAAGTGATGCCGGGTATACTGCTGGCACTCATTCTCTTATTTTCATTGACTGCCTGTTCTGAAAAAAGCAGCGCTTCCAATGACGCAGACCCCAACGCTGAACAGCAGAGGACAATCAGCACCGTCTCAGAAGACAGCGGCTTAGTCATCCCTGTTGGAGATATTACGGAAAAAGCCGCCTTCTACCCGGTAGACGTTGATGGTACAAAAATGGAGGTCATTGCTGTTAAGGCTCCAGACGGGACAATACGCACAGCCTTCAACACCTGCCAGGTCTGCTATGATTCAGGAAGAGGTTATTATGTACAATCCGGCGACAAGTTAGTCTGCCAAAACTGCGGCAATCAGTTCTCTATGGATCGCGTTGAGGTGGAAGCAGGAGGGTGTAACCCTTATCCGATTTTTAAGGAAAATAAGACGGTGACAGACGACTCCATTACGATTTCATATGACTTCCTGAAGGAATCCAAAGACATATTCGCAAACTGGAAGTAGATGTATGGAGGAGTGAATTGATTCGCGTCAAGTTAAAGATTTCAGTTTGAGCTTATTCAGGATTATTCTATCTTGAATAAGCTCACAACCGAAATACAGACTATAGGAAAAGTATATTTCATTGGAATTAAATGCATAACTTGGTTTAGCTCTTAGCGTCAACAAGCTTATCTAAACTTTCAATGGCAAGTTGCCCTAAATAGGTTAGTGCAATACTGCCAAACTCCAAGCTTGGAATGTCAAATAGAAATTCATCCTTATCTTTTGTCTGAGCTACGGTTTCTTTAAAGTAAGCATAGAGCGCTGAATCCGAATAATCAGTATAATTCCCATTTTCCAATGGCTCTTCATAATCCAAAGTAATGAGCCCTTTATCTTTAAGACTTTCCAAAACAACAGCCATACTCTTTACCGTTTCCATGGAATCCGTTCTGTTATTTATATAGACTGGAGCCAAGGCTACCGATTCTAAATGACTTGACTTGGTACTTTTCAGCACAAATTGAGCTAACGGTAAATACGGAGTCTGTGCTAATTGTTTTAGAAATTCTGTTTCTTCTTCCGATATCTGTATCTCTGTTTGATGAGGTCCGCAATGGCATCCGCCACAGCTATGTCCCTGTTCTTGAGTGCTATCGCTGCTATCCTGACAGCAACAACCTTGATGTGTATTATTCATGGTATAATCCCTTTCTCTTATGCTATCACATCAGCCTTATCAGCCAATGAAACCGCGAACGTTATTCTTCTAGAAGATGTTCAAATACACCTCTATTTATAGAAAATCACTTCGTGTAGTCGGTAAATATCAACTTTTTAATTTTAAAGAATCATATAGTATCCGATTCGTGCAAAAGTTAGTTGCCGCTAACCAGTTAAAATAGAATAGCATATGGCAACAGACTTGTCAATAAGTATCCTCATCTATCGAGTCCCAATACTCAACTTCATTTCTATCATTTGGACAGCCGGCAATCAAAAAATTTGACAACTTATATAAATTTAATTATAATTATCGTTAAGTTTGAATAAAGACAGCCAACTGCATGGAGAGGAGTATTGTATGGACGACATTTTTAACAGTAATATAGGTATCATCATTGATGTAGTACTTGCATTTATAGTTGTATTCTTATTAGGCATAGGATATGTAGGGTATAAGGATTATGCTAAGAATAAAGGATCGCAAAAGACGGATGTTAATTCAAATCATTCAGATGATGAAAATAATAATTTAAATATATAATTGAAAAACCAATTGTCATTAACAATATAAAATTCTCAATAAAAAAGCCCGCTGGGCTTTTTTATTATGCAGTAAATAACAACTTATGGTTTGCTATTTCGTATCAGTGTCTGGACGGCACATCACCATGATCTTCTCCCTGATCTCTCACGATAAGAACGTCTTCTAAGTGCATATCGACCGGTGGATGGACCATTTTATCATTGATCGCTCCTGATGACATATTCTTTAAATTTATATTTTCGTACATGATATTCACCTCCTTGATATTAGACTAACCAAATTTGTTGCCGGTATTCTATGTGTATGCTATCCAAATAACCCAAGCAGATCGCGAGAAGACACTTAAAAGGGTCTTCCCGTCAATTATTCCGTTTACAAGGTGAGTTCATACCTGCGAAGCAGAGTGATCGACAGGCGGTTGAAATAAGTCCCTTTGATGGACTTGGTCTCGGACATACCTGAATCCACGATAAGCTGCATCGTCAGATTTCATTGTTAATGTTTCATCTATACCCTTTTCACAAAAATCCGGTGTCGGCGGCTGGCACTTTCTCCAGATGCCTTGCGGGAATGTGAAAATATTAAACGGATCATACTTCGCTTTGACCTTTTTCAGAGTGGAGGCATGAGCGCCATAATACTCCTCCAAATAGTTAGGCAGCTCATTGTATGGGAAATTAACATAAGAGCCTGTCGTTACGGACGCCAACGCTGGGAAGCGATCGTATATCCAGCATCTGTTTGCCTCTTTAAACCTGTTTTCCTCCCAAGTAGTTTCCAGCCAGATGATAAAGTGTGCATTTCGATAAAAGAAGGCGGTCTCATCTGTTTCGATTTCACTGACTCTGCCGCCTAGTGCATACATGGATAAACCTGCAAAGACGGAACCTTCCGGACGCTCACCAATTAGTTTGACAAGTGCTGAAATTTCACATTCATTAAAATCTTTTAAAACAAAACGACTGACAGACTGGAATTTCTCAAAGTCCGGATAGTTGCTTCCGATGATGGTAACGGCATCTAAAAATGTCACATACTCGAAGTCATACTCCGCCCCGGCGAGTTCAAGAAACGGTTTTACGATTTGCTCGGCTTCGTCCGGTATGCCATAAAAGAACCCTCGAATCAACATTGCCAGACCGTCATTGACAGAGTTGTAGATTCTTGAAATCAGCGTGATTCTGGGATCGGCATCGGACAGCCATTCTTGCCAGGTCTGAAGGAATACTTCCTGCTCCTCCGGTGATACCTGGAGATAGTCAATTTCGATTAAGGTAACGTTGTCAATCTTCGGAGGAAGCTTAAATGTCATAGATACGATAACACCGAAATTACCGCCGCCTGCGCCGCGGCATGCCCAAAAGAGATCTGCGTTGCAGTTCCGGTTTGCTTTAATAATGTTCCCCTCGTAGTTCACAAGCTCTATCTCCTCAAGACTATCACATCCGAGCCCAAAATATCGGCATGAAAGTCCCCAACCGCCTCCCATGGCATATCCGCTTACACCGACAGTCGGGCAGGTGCCCCCGGGAAATGGATAGCCTTTTGAAGCCACAAATTCGTACAGCAGCTTGTTGGTTACACCGCCCTGTACATATAATCGGTTTTTCCTTTCATCAAGATCAATGCCGGTCATCTCACTTACATCAATGACTAGGGTACAGTTACCGTTTGAATACCCTTCATAATTATGACCGCCGTTGCGAATTCGGAGGGGTGCGTGACACTTTCTTGCCCATATCACGGCGTGGGCTACATCCCATTTATCTCTGCAATAGTTGATGATGCAGGGATACTGCTGAATAGCTCGATTGTAGTCCTGTCTTGCTTCGTTATATAAAGGATCTGCAGGTATGACAATACGGCCGGTAAGACCGTAGAAATAGTAATCCAAATCCAATTCCTCCTTTGGCAAATGTTAAATTTATTACTGAAAATAAACGAAAATAGATGATGGTACACTATATGAGGACCGTTCCGTGAAGGTTCTGGACCCTTTTGACTTCATCATTCATACTATAGTAAGGGTCGTGTTTTAATAAACGATCCAAGCAGCACGAAAACGGATCAAATACAAGTTCTGTTATCGTTATGCAGTCAGATGAAATATTATTTTTAAAATTATTTCGCTAGGAGAGTAGAGTCGCATTAACAATGATGAATTTAATGCAAATTTCAACAATAGAAAGGGAAGATGAGATGAACATTAATTGGAAATTAAGAGTTATGAATAAAATAACAATTACAGCATTACTCGCTTGCGTGGTAACGTTTATTTATCAAGTGCTCAGTATCGTTGGGATTACTCCTGCTGTATCGGAGAATCAAATCACTGACATTATCGGAGTAGTACTCAATCTATTGGTTGCAATTGGAATCGTAGTGGATCCAACAACAAAGGGAATATCTGATAGCGAACGGGCATTGGCCTATAAGCAACCAAATTAGAATGTAGAATAAAGAATAACTTAAACAAAAATTTTGTTTAAACAAGAACTAAAGTGCACCCGAAAAGCCAAAATATACGCTTTCACAGGTGCACTTTTTATTGCTCATAATAAGCTGGTGTGGATTCCAATGGAACGTTTTAAGGTTGAATCTGTTTTGTGAATTTATGCATAAAGTGCTATGATATGGTTGAAAAAGATTTCATATCCAATATACTGTAATAGAGAGATTATGTCGGATAAGGGGGAAACTGAAATGCCATTAATAAATTGTCCTAATTGCGGAAAGGATATTTCCGAGCAATCATATAGTTGTATGCATTGTGGCTTTACGATAAAAGAGAGACCCATAAAAGATGCAGAGGAGAAACTTGTTCAGAAAAGTGGTTATTCCAACGCAAAGAATTCAGGCTTAGACTATAGCCGGATAGGAAAAATCAGTATTGCGATAGGGTGTATCATTTGGTTGGTTGAACTGATAAGACTATTCATTGGGATGTGCTCGTACCGGAATGAAGAGGTGTACATTGCAATACTCAATGCCGTATATTTTGTGGGGTGGACGATAATGGGAGGTTCGCTGATTTTGGCAGGAATATTCGCAATGATTTACGGCAGGTTGCAAGAGAAGTAATCCTGAGATTTTACATGAAGGAGTTTTCGTATGGAGTTTAACTGGATGACAACGCTGGCAACGGCATTTAACTTGGCATTGCTTGTGTCGATCGTAATAGGGCTGTATTGCGCAGTAAGAGGATATAAGAATTTTTTGAATCGAAATAGAGAGCTGGAAAGAAAGGTTGATTTGATTCTGAGCAAAATGGATCAAGAAAATCAAAAATAATATGTTCATTGTTGGCATCTACCCAATTATTTTTTAAATAAAAATGTAGAAATTTATTGGAAATGGTAAAATATTGTAGTAATATAGTATATGGAGTAAAAAATTAATCCGTTTCTAATCAAATATATAATGAACGCTATGGATTTAATCCAACGTTGCTGTAGAGAAGCGTTCATTGAATCATACGGCGACATCGCTTGTATGGTGTAATGCAAATTATTAATTATAATGGGAGCTAAGTTTATGGACGATATTACTAAAGATTGTGCACAGTATTGGGAGAGTGTAGGTGTCAGCTATCAAGAATCAGGCGATTATGAGAATACGATAAAAGCTAAAATTAGAGCGACAGAACTTGAAACTAACGATACACAGGATTGGGATCGTTTCAGTGAAAATTATTATGATTTAGGAAAATATGAAAAGGCTATAGAAACAGCACTCAAAGTAACAGACAACAAGCCTGACAATGCACAGTATTGGAACAGTCTGGGAATTAGTTATTATGAATCAGGATATTATGAAAATGATATAAAGGCTAAAATTAAAGCGACAGAACTAAAAGTTAAAGATAATCGTTTTTTGGTGTAGTAATAAATTATCTTCAAAATTAAACCAGCATTATTATCGTACCATTGGTCATACTAATGAATGAAAAATTGTTACATTTTTTATGGAATTTAATGGAGGTAATACTATGAAAATGACTACAGAAGACTATCTAAAAAAGGCTTTATTGGATACACAGGAACGAGTTCGTGATTTCATGGATATTTCTTATGAAGTGAAAAACCCCGAAGTCAAACAATTTCTCCGTGAATATGCTGCAACAGAAGGCCTTCATGCACAGGAGCTCAAAGATTATCTTGAAACCGGCAAAGTACGATAGAGAAGTTACTAGAACAATCAACAATAAAAAATACTGAATCGATAAACCTTAGAGTATTACTCCAAGGTTTTTTCATAAAAAAACGCTCACTTGTTAGGTGAGCGTGATATTTAATTAGAAACGGCGCCTGCAACAGCAATCACGGGGTTCGCAGCAACAATTTCCTCCGCCGCCACGATTAGTTCCCCAAAGAGCTAATAATACAAGCCATATACCAGGATACATAAAAGCACCCCCTTCCATTGTTCATTTTATATTATGCAATATGTGTTAAATGGTGATTTAGGTGGACATGACGAATACCCTCAAATGATTTGGTTAGGCTAATGGCAAGGAGGTGATATCATGTACGATAATATGGATTTAGGCAACATGAAGTCAAGAGATATTGGGAATTTAACATCAAAGACTCTTATAGATCTTGGCAAGCAGGTTGTTACCGACGGAAACCCTAATCAGGAAGTGGACTATGGGGATTTACCATCCAGAAGATTAGCCGATCTTGGAAAGCAAGTTGTCATAAATCAGTTAAATCAATAGGTTATACAAAAACCTGAATGAGATAAACCCCTTTAGAAGTGAGCTTCTAAGGGGTTTTTTTAATCAAATAATTGCACGCTCTCTTTATAAAAATGATATAATAACATAATTGTTTAAATTCAGCGTTGCTGTAAGAAACGTTCATTGAATCACACTGCGACGCTGCTTGTGTGATAGAATAAAAAATCAGGATGAAGAATATAAGAGGAAACGAGTTATGGGATATTTATATTTAGGCTTAGCTATCGTCGGAGAATTGATCGGAACTACATTTTTAAAGTACTCGGAAGGATATACGAAATTGATTCCTTCTATCGTAAGTATTCTATCCTACGCTTTTTGCTTTTATATATTTTCCAAATCCCTTCTAATGAACATCCATTTAAGTGTTGCTTATGCAACTTGGTCTGCGGTTGGTTTAATTATAACGACGTTGATTTCTATTTTGATCTTTAAAGAAGGGATCACCTTTGCAGGCGTCATCGCTATAGTTATGATAACCATAGGCGTTATTATCCTAAACCTTTATGGAACACCTTCTCACTAATGCCTTTATTCGGTTTCGTAAGGCCAATTGATAATGCCTCCAAAATCGTATATATTGCTGTATCCCATGTCCGCTAATTTTTGAGCCGCTTGCTTACTGCGGCTGCCGCTTCGGCAATACACTAAAATTGTGTCTTCAGGCGATAAACCGGCGGCAGATACGCTTTCTTCATCAATCGTTTCATTTGGCAGAAGAACGGCGTTGGGAATATGTTGAGCGTTGTATTCGTCTTGCCGACGTACATCAACGACGATTGCTTCTTTGTTATCCTCCATTATATCCTTTGCTTCCTCTGGGGTAATGGTTTTAAATGAAGTGGCAGCAATAGATTTAGAACTTGAAGTTTCCATTTGATAATCATTGCCGCACGTATTATCAAAATTGATTTCTTTTAACGGGTCATTGCTTCTCCTGCAACCTGTAAAAATTAAGATTACAATTAAGCCTGATACTAAAATTATACCTTTCAACATTTCGGAGCTCCTTTCTGATCTAATAGTATGATAGGTTATTCATGTCTCCAAGAACAATGTGTAAGCTCCTTCTATTATGCACTGAAATTTCCGATTTTTCAATCCAAACACATTAAAGTCATAGGTGTCATATAATGAAAACGATATATGAAAGGAGAGAATCAGATTGGAAACAAGCGTACCGCAAAAACTGGAAGTCTATATTAATGCGGAGCTGGAGAAGGCAGCACTTTATCGAGAACTTGCTAAAATCGCTCCCAGTGAGACTGCTCGAAAAATTCTTTTAGAATTTGCCAATGATGGTCAGTTTCATTTAGATGAATTTAAACGGATTTATCGTTCTATGACAGGAAACAGTTATAATCCGGAGGTACAGCCGGTTTATCTAACAAAACCCTATCAGGACATATTAGGGAAGTTGGTGCTGGACGAAAGCGGAGACTTTCGCAAATATGAGGAACAGTATCTAGATACTTCTCAAAATTCACCTCTAAAAAACGCGTATTATCGGGCAAAGACCGATTCAAATGTACACGCATTAAGGCTTTTGTACTTACTTAGTGAATGAACTCAATTCATAAAATACCATGTGTGAAACGAGCACATGGTATTTTTATGGAATCAAGCGGGGTTGCGGAGCCGCAAATCAGGTAATATTTTGTTTATCGAATACTAGTTGACAATTTATCGAACTGATAGTACGATAATCGTAATAAAAGTTTTGAAATGGAGTATAGGATGAGAAAAAAAAGAAATGCTTTAATTCAGTTTAATCGCCACTATATCTTAGAGGCCTCAAAACAATTATTTCTGGAAAAGGGTATAGAAAAGACCACCGTAGATGATATTGCAAAGCTCGCCGATTGCAGCAAGTCCACCATTTATGTGTATTTCAAAAGCAAAGAAGAAATTTTTAATTATATTGTCTATGAGTATATGTCTGTATTAAGACAGGGCATAGAGGACAGTATTCAGTCTTCCGCAGAATTTATCGAATGCTATTATGCTATTTGCAGGAAAATGGTCGACTTTCGAAATCAATATCCGATGTATTTTGAGAGCATATTGGCTGAAATCAGTGTTCAATCAGAAGATTTTGAGCAGCAGCCTATTTTAAAAGACATTCACAGGGTTGGTGAAGAGATCAATAGTAGCCTTGAAAATTTTATACGTAAGGCTATAGAAGACGGTCATCTTCGTTCAGAGCTTGATCCGCTGCTAACGGTATTTTCTTTGTGGGGAAGTATTTGCGGGATTATTTCTCTTGCTGACAAGAAAAGAAAATATTTTGAATCAGACTTAAACCTTGATAAACAGAAGTTTTTAGAGTACAGCTTTGAACTATTATTAAGTTGCTTATTAAAATAAAAATAGTGGGGAAAGAGGATGAGTGATAAGAAAAAAATAATGACGAGCGTCATAGCAGTCATTGTCATTGCAGGACTTCTTGTATCCTTGGGCTATTTGGCGGGTGTTGCTAGATATAAAACAGAGGTAAAAGCACTCACTTTTGCCGAAGTAGAGCTGAGTCAAATCCCGGATGGAGACTATGAAGGAAGCTGCGATGTAGGTTTGATCGCTGCCAAGGTAAAAGTGGATGTAAAAGAGGGGCAAATACAGCACATTGATTTGTTAGAACATAAGAATGGAAGAGGCGAAGCAGCAGAAGCGATTATAGACGATATCGTCCGCCGGCAAAAAATTGATGTAGACGCTATAAGTGGAGCTACGAATTCAAGTAAAGTGATTAAAAAAGCAGTTGAAAATGCATTGGAAAGTGCGAAAGGAGGTACATCTGAATGATTTATTATTTTTCAGCTACCGGAAACAGTAAAGTTGCAGCCGAACGGCTGGCCGAGAAGACAGGAGAAGAATGTCTTTCTATTTCAGAACTTCTCAAGGAAGGTAAGTATTGCTATTCTGCCCATGAAAATGAACGCATCGGATTTGTCTTTCCGACTTATTTCTATGGAGTGCCGACCGTTGTGATCGATTTCATAGAGAAACTGGAACTGCAAAATATACAGGGGTCGTATTTCTATCTCGTTTTGACTTGCGGCGGTTCCACCGGGGAAGCCGGAAACGCGTTCGAGAGGATGCTCGCACAAAAGGGGTATGTATTAAGTGCTCAATATTCTGTTAAAATGCCTGATAATTATGTTCCAATTTTTAAGATTCCAGCTCCGGAAAAGCTGGAGGAACTGAATCGACAGGCAGACCAGCAGATCGAAGACGTGTGTGAGCAAGTGGTACGACGAACCGCAGGGGATAGAAATAAACTCAAAGGATTCGCTTCTGCACCAATGACAAAATTCCTGTATCCTCTTTATGAAAAGGGGAGAAAGACGAAAAAATTCTATGTTACGGAAGTCTGTTCTCATTGCGGACTTTGTCAAGCCGTATGTCCCTGTCAGGCGATTCAGATGGCAGAAGGAAAGCCGCATTGGACAAAAGAACGCTGTTCGCTTTGCCTCGGCTGTTTGCACCGATGTCCTGTAGCTGCTATACAATACGGAAAGAGTACGGAAAAGAAGGGGAGATACCTTCATCCAAAGGCACATTTATAAATCCACTTCCAAAACCGGTCGACTTGCGGCAGTAGATTGACAAATACAAACTCCCAGGATGATGATCAATGCGGTAAGCAGTTTTACAGGCTGTAATGGCTCGTGTAAAATAAGCACTGCCAGAATGATCGAAAAAGCCGGAACCAAATTGACAAATATAGAAGAACGGCTGGGGCCGATCTGTTTAATGGCAATTTGCTGAAATAAATAGCCTATCACCGAAGGGAATATCGCCATATAAAGAACCCCGAGCCAAGCACTGAAGGGTATTTCAGGCAGGAATATCCAAGGTCTTTCATAGAGCACAAAAGGAAACAGCATAATATCGCATACGATAAAGCTGTAATAGGTAAGTTGGAGCGGAGGAATCAGGCTTCCTTTTACCTTGCTGAAAACGCTATAGGCCGCCCAGCAAATGACGGCTAAAAGCATTAGGATATCGCCGTTATTAAAATCGAAATTTTTCAGCACTTCCATATGACCGCCGGATATGGTTAAGACGACTCCGGAGAATGAAATCAAGATGCCGAATAGGTGCTTCAACGGTATTTTTTGCGAAAGTGCAATGGCAGCGATGAGTACGGTAACGATAGGATTCATCGCTCCGATAATGGAAGAATTGATGGCAGTGGTATATTTTAGGGATGTAAAAAAAAGAACGTGATAGCCAAACATTCCGATGCTTCCCGTAAATAAAAAAATAGGTAAATGCTGCTTACTTAGCTTAAAAGAATCTGTCAGGGCTTTATTATTTCTATGCCTTACCACAAAATATAAAATGAGAGAGGCGAAGAAAAAACGCAAGAAGGTCAACGAAAATACCGGGATATATGGAATGCAAAACTTTCCGGCGATAAAAGCGCCTGACCAAAAGACGGCGCATATGACCATGCCAAAATAGATTGTATAATCTTTCTTTGAATGTTGCTCGAATAAATTTGATTCTGTGTTCATTGATGTCTCCGGTTTCTATTCAGATGGTTATAAAATGTTAGTACATACTATCATAAATACAGGGAATGGTAAATATTTCAGAAAGTCTTTAGAATATACAGATTATTAAACAAAAAGTGCTGCAAGAGCTGTACTTTAATAGCAGGGGTATGATATCTTACTATATGAAAGATATTTTAAAAGAATGAATCAAAAGGAGTAGAGTTTAAATATGATTATAGCAGTGGTGGACGGACAAGGCGGGGGAATCGGAAAGGCTATTGTAGAGAAAGTTAAGGCAGGTTTCCCGAAAACGGTTGTTTATGCACTTGGAACCAATTCGGTTGCGACAGGTCAGATGCTGAGGGCCGGTGCAGATGAAGGAGCTACGGGCGAAAATGCAATTGTGCACAATATGAAGCGCGTAGACGTAGTGGTCGGTGTAATCGGTATATTGAACGCAAACTCTATGATGGGGGAATTGACTCCGAAGATGGCTGAAGCCATCGGAAGCAGCCCGGCACAGAAGATTTTGCTTCCTTTAAACCGATGCCATATACATGTAGTCAGTGTGAAAGAGCTTTCAATCGGTCAACATATTGACAATGCTGTTTTAGCCATTAAAGAATATATCCAAGCAAACGCAGGCAGTGAAGACTGCCGGCCTGTATAATAGAACAACAGTAAAAATGCCGGAGCACTTATAAAGGCTCCGGCATTTTTTATACCATTTATTTCTGAACTTGTTCGATGAATTCATCGTAAGTGCATATTTTATCTACGATGCTGCCATCTTCCTGAATTTCAATGATTCTGTTTGCGATAGTCTGAATGAATTCGTGGTCATGAGAAGCAAACAGTAAGTTCCCCTTAAAGTCAATCAAACCGTTGTTTAATGCGGTGATGGATTCCAGGTCTAAATGGTTGGTTGGCTGATCTAGCACAAGAATGTTAGAGCCGAACAACATCATTCTGGAAAGCATGCAGCGAACTTTTTCTCCTCCGGAAAGAACCTTTACAGGCTTGTATACATCATCTCCGGAGAATAGCATTCTGCCTAAGAAGCCTCGAAGGAATGTTTCTGTCGTTTCTGTTGTGAATTGACCTAACCACTTGATGATACCCAGGTCACAGTCATCAAAGAATTCAGAGTTTTCTCGCGGAAAGTAGGATTGAGAAGTGCTGACACCCCACTTGAAGGTACCTGAATCCGGCTCCATCTCTTCCATTAAGATTTTGAATAGTGTTGTATTGGCGATTTCGTTTTCACCGACGAATGCAATTTTATCTCCCTTATTTAATCTAAAGGAAACATTATCTAGCACCTTTACGCCGTCAATGGTCTTTGTAATGCCTTCTATAGTAAGAAGCTCTTTACCTGCTTCACGGTCCATCTGGAATCCAACATAAGGGTATCTTCTGGAGGAAGCCGGCATTTCATCTACCGTTAGCTTTTCAATCAGCTTTCTTCTGGAAGTCGCCTGCTTAGACTTGGATTTGTTGGCGGAGAATCGCTGAATAAATGCCTGCAGATCTTTAATCTTATCTTCTGCTTTTTTATTCTGATCTTTAATCATTCGCTGAATCAGCTGAGAAGATTCATACCAGAATTCGTAGTTACCTACATACATCTTAATCTTGCCGTAGTCTACATCGACGATATTGGTACAAACAGTATTTAAAAAATGTCTATCGTGAGAAACAACCAACATCGTACCTGTATAGTCGAGCAGGAAGTCTTCCAACCAATTAATCGCTAAAATATCAAGACCGTTCGTCGGTTCGTCCAATAAGATGATTTCCGGCTTGCCGAACAACGCCTGTGCAAGCAATACCTTTACCTTTTCTTTTTCAGTCAGGCTGCCCATCGGACTATAGAGGATGTCCAAAGAAAGGCCCAGACCTTGCATTAATCGACCGGCATCGGACTCTGCTTCCCAACCATCCAATTCAGCAAATTCACCTTCCAATTCGGACGCTCGGATTCCATCTTCATCGGTGAAATCTTCTTTTGCATAAATAGCTTCTTTTTCAATCGTGATTTCGTAGAGTCTAGGATTCCCTTGGATAATGGTGTCCAGAACATTGAATTCGTCAAAAGCAAAGTGATCTTGCTTCAATACGGACATTCTCATATCCTTCCCGGTTGTGACACTTCCGGTGGTAGGATCTAAGTCTCCCGAAATAATTTTTAAGAAAGTGGACTTTCCGGCACCGTTGGCACCGATAATGCCGTAACAGTTACCGGGTGTAAACTTCAGATCTACATCTTTAAACAATGTAGTGCCGCTAAAGTTCATGCTAACATTTGTTACATTAATCATATTAAAATTGTTCTCCTTTATATACAGTACTGAAAATTTCAGTAAAAATAAAATTTCAGTATTAAAATTATTGCCGCGTAAAAAACACAAGTCCATATATTATACAAAAAATATTAGAATTAGTCAATCAATAAACCTATAGACAGGTACAGAGCCTTTTCGCTATAAGCCTTTTGGAATAGACAATCCATAATCAGACGGTCCTTGAAATTTTGAGAATGGCGTAACAAAAAAATAATTTTAAAAAGAGAAGAATTGACAATACATACAAGCTTGTAGTAATATAGTAGTGTTAAAAGGGAGTAGTTGAGATTACAAAGTCAACATACCGATAGTTTAAAATTATCTGGCTTTGGAGCCTATTTAGGTAACGAGACTTTTAACATAGCTCTAGGAAGAGAGTTATGTTAAGAGTCTTTTTTTTGTTATAGGTAGATCGTCTGCATCCTTCGATTTTCGCAAAAGAAAGTCGTCATAAATGAGTTGCTTGAATTAAGAGGAGGAAAGACTATGTTCATGAATGCATTTTTGCTATTTGTCTGTCTGGGATTGATATTGTTTTCCTGTATTGTTTTCACCAATGCTATTGAATGGTTTGGGAAGAGATTAAATCTAGGGCAAGGAGTGATCGGGAGTGTCTTTGCAGCAATCGGCACGGGACTGCCTGAAACCATCATTCCTATTCTTGCTATTGTCGTCTATAAAAATGAAGGGGCGGACCAAATCGGTATCGGAGCCATCGCCGGTGCACCCTTTATGTTGGGAACATTAGCCTTTTTCGTAACCGGAATGGCTGTATTGATCTATTCCAAACTCGGCAAGAGAAGCATACACATGAAAGTGGATCTCGATGTCATTTCTAGGGACTTGAAATTTTTCATCATTATCTATGGCATCGCTGCACTGACGACTCTTGTACATACGCATCTTATTATAAAGTCCTGCATCGCAATTTTACTGATGTTATCTTACATTATCTATCTAAAATATACCTTTGATGACGAAACCGACCACATAGAAGCCGTCGAAAGATTATATCTGGCCAGGCTTCTTAAAGTGAAGACAAACTTAGCATCGATCTTAATACAATTGGCTGTTGCTTTGTCCGGTATTATTTTTGGAGCACATTTATTTGTGAAATATGTGGAAGAGCTTGCTGTCTGTCTTGGCATAACACCATTGATTCTGTCGATGATCATTACACCGATTGCAACGGAATTGCCGGAAAAGTTAAACTCCGTTATCTGGATAGGCAAGAGAAAAGACACCCTTGCATTGGGAAATATAACGGGTGCCATGGTATTTCAAAGCTGCTTCCCTGTTGTATTCGGCATCCTATGCACCCCTTGGAATCTGACCGGAATCACGTTGATTTCTGCCATATTGGCATTAACCTCAGCGATTATAACCCTTGGATGGATCAAGTTGACGAAAAATTTGAATCCGTATATCCTGATGTTTGGAGGGGTTTTATACGGCGTTTTCCTAATCAATGTATTTTATTAAAAATATCGTAATGCCTCTATTTTGCTGTAGAAATACAGGTAACTTAAGATCGAAGGATACATTTAAATTTGACTTTTAATGTATAAAATGTTAGAATAATAAAAAATAAAATAGACATATGTGTTGCTGAGTCAAGTAATTGAACGGGAGAACCAAATTTATGGGGTGAATCACAGATTAAATGTGTAGGGTATCTTTTCTGCCCGAATCCGTCAGCTAATCTCGTAAGCATAAGAAAAGAGTATATATAATACGTGTTTTTTGTGTGCATAATAAAAGCTACGGGTTCAATCCGTAGCTTTTCGTGTTATTTTGGCTTTAGCAGGAGGGGAGTATTAGAAAAAAATAGAAGGGGTATTTTATGAATAATAATATGTTAGAAGAAATCAATCGTTTGCCACGAAAATTGATTAAAGATTTGGATTTGAACTTGAGCAATTTTAAAGTATATTTAGTTCAGGATTTTGATTTATTGCTGTTAGAGAATATGGTGAATTTTGGACTTAATATATTTGGAGAGCTTGGCATGAATGAATGGGGATTGGTTCCTCAAATTAGACATGGAAGTGTTTATATATTAAAAGAAGATGATAAAACGGATATTGTCGGTCTGGCAATTCTTATGAGAGATTGGGAAAATACTGAAAAAGCGTATCTTTTTGATTTTGCGATAGAAAAAGAAATGCAGGGCCATGGTTTTGGCCGTCAATTTCTTAAAATTATAGCAGAGAATTTGCAGGAACAAGATTTTAAAAAAATAAGCCTGACTGTTGATGTAGAAAATCAGTCGGCCATACATTTATATCGCCATATAGGGTTTAAGCCTGTCGAATATAGCCCGAATGAATACGGTGAGGGACATAACCGTTATATCATGGAGTGGGAGCTTAAGGACTCTAAAGCGAGAGAAAAAGTAATTTATAATTCATAATAGGCATTTAATCTTAAATTTAGTTACAATGAATTCTTAAAAAATGGTTATCTTCTTTTTAAATTGCTATTTTATCATAGTATATGTTAACTAGTTCAACAGATATAAAAAATAAGTTCCCTATCTTTGGGTTCTGTTTATCATACCAAAAAAAGAAGAAGGTTAAATTCACAAATAAAAAAACAAACTACTTTTACTCTGTAACGATTTACAGCGTAAGATAGTTTGTTTTTGTATTCTTTGCGTGTGGGATTATGTTACATAGTGATCCGATCTGCTTTTTTCTTTGAAAACTTAATCGTGGTGATTGCAGATAGGACAATCATAGCGGTCCCTAAGCATACATTAATAATGGATAGTATAAGATTTGCTCTTGCAATTGATTTCATAACCAAATCCTCCTTTTGAAAACTTAAAACTGTATTTATTAGGTTCATTGTATCTTACTTTTCTTTGAAGTGAAAGCTTTTTTTACCTTCTGCATAATCAGCAACAATGTGACCGTTTCCAAACAACTTATATTTATAAGTAACCAGACCGTCAAGCCCTACCGGACCGCGGGCGTGAAGTTTACCGGTACTGATGCCGACCTCTGCGCCAAAGCCATATCGGAAGCCATCCGCAAACCGTGTCGAACAGTTTTGATATACGCTGGCAGAATCAACAAAATTCATAAATTCAGCCGCTGCCGAATCATCCTCTGTAATGATGGAATCGGTATGATGCGATCCGTATTTATTAATGTGTTCAATCGCATCTTGAATAGTATGAACGACCTTAATGGATAATATGTAATCCAAATACTCCGTCTTAAAGTCTTGTTCTGTGGCAGGTTCACAAGAAATCAGCTGTTGTGTCTGATCACAACCTTTCACCAGAACATTTTTAGAGGCAAGTGCATCTTTTAAAGAAGGAAGCAAAGAAGCAGCAACATCAGCATGAACCAGTAAGGTTTCAAGGGTATTGCAAGCCGCCACATACTGTGTTTTCGCATCTAAAATAATTGGAATGGCTTTTGAGAGTTCTGCCGATTGATCTACATACACATGACAGATGCCGTCCGCATGCCCCATAACGGGAATCTTTGAATTCGCCATGATATATTGAACAAACTCATTGGAACCTCTTGGAATCAGCAGATCGATGGATTCATGGCATTTAATCAACTCATCAATACCAGCTCTGTTCTCTACCAGCGTGATAAATCCTTCCGGTAATCCGCAGGAAATCCCGGCATCCTTTATAATGGTAAATAGAGCTTTATTGGTTCGGGCGGCTTCGCTGCCTCCTTTTAGGATGGAACAGTTTCCGCTTTTGATGCATAACGTGGAAATCTGAATCAATGCATCCGGTCTGGACTCAAAGATAACGCCGATTACGCCGATAGGGCAGGTTGTTTTTATAAGAGTAAGTCCTTCATCCAATTCTCTTTCTAAAAGTGTATGAAACAGGGGATCAGGCAGACTGATGAGACTGTCTATTCCGCTTAGTATATCGCTTAATTTGTGCTCATCAAATTTTAGCCGGTTAATAATAGGAGCAGCAAGCTGATTTGCCTTTGCATCTGCCAAATCGGCTTCATTAGCCTCAAAAATCTCTTCCTTCTTCTCTGTGAGAGCATTTGCAATGGCTTGCAGTGTATTGTTCCGGACAGATTCCTGTAAGGTTGCCATACGAAAACTATCCTTCTTAACCTGTTGTGCTATTTCATTATAATTAATCATGTGTAACTACTCCATTCTGAACATAATCCTTAATAGGAACAGGACCTTTTAGGGCCGTACGCTTAATATACATGGTTCCATCCTTTTTTGTATGAACCCGCCAAGTCACTAAAACCAATTTACCATAGACCAATTCGATACCGATAATACCTCTCGGATGCATGCAGCATCCGGTGTTAAAGTAGGTGGACTCCCCGGGGTCGGGGAATTTAGGACGGTGCGTATGTCCGCATATCAGTATTGTATCATGCTCCTGATTCCATTTGGTATAGTTTTTTTCTACCTTATGACGTTTCCTCCGGCTTTTTGCAGGACTCGCGGCATACTTTACCCCGGCCAGATGCATAAAGCGCCAGAAAAAATGAATCATAAAATAGGAGACATGAGACAATTGATCGTTGAGGAGGTCTCCTTGATGACCGTGTACAACAAATATTTTCTGCCCCGTTTTTTTATGCTTAAAAAGAATGGATTCGTACACCTTTAAACCGGGAAAGAGGTCGACCTCCTCTCCTAAATAGTCATCGTAGACACGATACATGTTTTTCTCTACCCAGGCCGGAGATTTTAAACGGTCATTATGATTGCCGAATAACATGAGTAACCTTCCGTTGTCAAAGAACTCTTTTAAAAGTTCAAAAACCATATAGTGTGCGTTTCTGATGTGCTCATAATTGTTATGTTCCCAAAGCTCATCCCCATCGCCTACCTCCACGTATGTAAAATCGTTTTGGTAATAGTAGTTTAAAGCATGGTAAAAAATATGCTTGTTTCGTCCGAATTCGTCGGACAGACTATCATCGCCTCTGTGCGTATCACTGAAAAAAACATATTTTGAGGCATCGTCAAAAGGCATTTCTACTGCTTTTTCATAGACTGCATTTAATCTCGAATTCGTCCTCATCGATTTATGACCTCCAATACTCTTTCTAACAATAGTTTGACAAAATGATTGATTTCTATGTAATGAATGTGGTCGCCCTGTTGTAAAACGAGGAAGCCGTTCTCAAAGGTTTCATATTTACTTAAAGAAGAAAAATCTTTTTCAAAAGACTTGGTATCCACAATTCCTAAAACGGAACGCCTGATGATGGGAAGACCGATGTAAAAGTCCTTTGAATATCGGTCGAAATCAAGGAAACAAGGGCTGTCATCCAATCCATACGAAGAGTAAGAAATCGGATATCGCTGATGACCCCAAATTTTCAACTCTTTCGCTTCCATTGTGATTTTAGAGATGGATAAGCTTTCTACCGGAAATCCTAGAGAGAAAAAGCCTTTATGGATATCGACCTTTTTTAGTACCGGAAGTAATTGAGATAACTGTAAAATGTCATCTCGATTATGTAAGAGAATCAGATCTCGCAAATCACTATCTTTTGTAGACAAATAGCGTTTATATAGTTCTACGCTTTCCGCACCGGAGATTTCATCTTTTCTGGAAGACCAAAGTCCCATGAAATTCTCTACCGTTTTTTGCTTTAAATTCGGAAGCAGCTTGCGTAAGGAGGAATGCCCGTTAATCATCAGATATAAATCGAAATTGTAAGGAAAAAGATTTTCATCTGACAGGCCAAGCTCTGCCATTCTGGTTTTTAAATATTTTATATCAAAATGCTTTCCATTATAGGTAATCAGTATGTCCATTTTTTTTGCCTCATCGAGAAAAGCTGTTAAAGTTTGCTTTTCTTCTTGAAGGTTTTCTGCAAAATACTGTTTGACACGGACGCCATCTTCTTGAAAGATCAAAAGACCGCCAAGGATAAAATGACTGTACTGAGGGTTTAAACCCGTCGTTTCAATATCCAGTACACCGATCTTTTTCTTTCCGAAATAAAAATCTAAAATTCTGGATTGATACATGAGGTAGCTTGTATCAATATATTCTTGTTCTATAATATACGTATGAATCACCACTTTACTTTACTAAAATTAAGCTATATTTTATCCTTTTATTATAACATGCAGGCTACGTCGCCGCATGTTTCAATAAACGCTTCTTTGAGGCAACACCGTCGGCTCCGACTCGCTTTGCTCCCTGCTGTCCGTTTTGCCTAGCCAAGCAAGCTTGAGGCAAAAATGCAACGCCGCATTTCTAATTGATGCGTTTATTATACCAAAAAACAATGGATATTTTATAAAAAATAATACAAAAAACAAAATAGACCGCAGGGGTGCAGTCTATTTTGTTCAAAAGGGGTATTGGGATTAGAGATTAATGAGGTTATCAGGGGGATAACCACGTGCTTATTATAACTAAAAATGTCGTAATATGCAAGAGCTCGTCACAAAAAACTGTAAAAAAAAATATTTTGACGTGCGGTTTATATATAAATTGTTTTTTTGACCCTATATAATAAAAGTATAATATATAGCTTAGCCCGAACAAGAGGGGTTAGAACAAATTATTAGGGAGGAACCAATAATGGAAGTTTTAAAGGTATCAGCAAAGTCAAATCCGAATTCAGTAGCAGGAGCACTGGCAGGAGTATTGAGAGAGAAAGGAGACGCAGAAATTCAAGCAATAGGGGCAGGAGCTTTAAATCAGGCTATTAAGGCGGTTGCAATTGCCAGAGGTTTTGTAGCACCAGGGGGGGTAGACTTGATTTGTGTTCCGGCATTTACGGATATTCAGATTGATGGTGAAGAGCGGACCGCTATAAAATTGATTATTGAACCGAGATAATAAAGATACATAAACGAGGCCGCAGCTTTTCTGATTATACAATCAGAAAAGCTGCGGCCTTTTTCTTTTAATTTGGATTCGAATATTAATTTACATATTATGTAGTAATATGATATATTTTGCATATAAAACATATGATATGACCAAAAAGAAAGCGATAAGGCTGAAAGGAATACTTTCATGATATTTTGTGCATTCAGAAAGGGATGGATATGAAAAAATGACTTATGAATTAAATGTAAAAGTATATTTATTAAAAGATATAACCATTAACGAGATGATGGGGAAGATCGCAGCTCTTATTGATGGAACATTAGGACAAGATGAGGAGTACCTTCGTTTTCATAAGGAAAACAAGCATAAAGGTTATGTTTTTGATGGCTTGTATCCTGTGGAACGAGAGGTAATCTACCATCAAGGAAAAATTTATACCCTTAGAATCCGTACAGTAGATTCTACCTTAGCAGATTATTTTGAAAAGTATCTATTCACGGCCTATACCGACGAAATAAAAGTACTTACCGTAACTAAAAGGTTAATTCCCCAGAAACATATTGAAAAAATATATACGTTGACACCATGCGTCATAAAGAATGATTTCGGTTACTGGCGGGGACATATGACGATAGAAGACTATGAACGCCGTATTCGGGAAAATCTGATTAAAAATTTTAATCAGTTCTATGGGGAAAAGATCAATGAAAATTTCGAATTGTTTACCCGCGTAGAGTTTGATAACAGAAAGCCTATCTCCATACCGTTTAAAAACAATATTACTTTATTAGGGGATAAGCTTACCCTTTATGTTAGTGAGAATGAAATGGCACAGAGTCTAACCTGTTTTGCGCTCGGTACGGGGGTCGGAGAGGGCGGATCACGCGGATTCGGCTTCTGTGGATATAAGTACTTATAGAAGGAGGTGATAGAGTGCTGAAAGATGTCATACAAATCTTTGAGAAAGAGTATCTCAAAGGCAGTACGCCAGAGAATAAGGATCATTTCGTTATTAAAGACCATATACCTGTTGATGGAGACTATTTTGTGATACGGGAAACCGAACAGGGCTTTGAAGTGGCAGACCGAGTGAAAATTCGATACGATAAAAAGACGAAAAATATTGAAAAGACCAATAAATACTTTGATTTTCTACAACATGCGGATTATATGAGCCGCTATTTGAGTTCAAATAAATCTATTAGAAACAAAAATATTTATAGCAATAATTATCTTACGCTTTTCATAAAAAAAGAAACTTTTTTCAATGGGAAGATAACGGAAGAAATATTAGCGGATTATTATGAGGTCTTTAAAGAACCTTATAAAAAGAAATATAAAAAACCGCAGTTAAGAAAGATTTATAAGTTAATGGAAGAAAAGTATGGAAAGGCAGATATAGATCGAATCAATAGAATTGAGGCTTGGGTAAAAGAACACTTGTCTCACCTTGACGTAGAGAATGATAAAACCCATGTTAAGCTGTTTTTCTTATATGATATTAAGGAGTATCAGGCCGAAAGCGAGAAATATATTCAGACAAACATTTATCTTAAGGATAAATATAATAGGCTAGTCAATGGAAAACTGTTTGGTGTTCCCAATGATAATTTAGCACTCAATGATAGCAAGCCCTATACAGAACAGAAAAGCCGGAAAAATACTTCGCCCATTCTATTGAGCCAAGAAGACGTGTTACTCCAAAAGAAGTTCTTTGATTACTTAAATAATATGGCGACTAAAGGTCTTGTGAATCTGTATTTTGGCGAAGAGGGAATTTTAGCGCTAGACAACCAAGAGATTCCAAAGGGCACGTTTTCGGGATATTTTCTAAGGCTTCAAAAGGGAATGGAGCCGGAGATTCATGATTTTGATGTAATTACCAGTTTCAGCAATGAAATACGGCCAGTACTCATCAAAAATGTATTGAAAATCAAACAATCCAACTTGGCATACAGAACGGTAAGTACTTTAACGGAATTGGAGAAAGTCATTGATGATATATTTTTTAAAAAGTCTTTAATTTTCAACTATTTTAGAGAGCCTCAAAAAATCACTATCTATGATGAAGGGGTTAAAAAGAATTTGTTGTTAGCTCGGACAAGCCTATTTAATTGGTTTCATAAAGGAATGGATGATACAGTTTGGGATGTATTGAAAACATGCAGCTTGGATCTGATTAAAGGCTCTATTTACAGAGGAGAAATCTGGAAAGGCGGAGGACGGGCGTGCGAACAATTTAATCTGTATATTTCATTAAGAAATTATTTTGAAAGGAGAGAACGGATGGATAACAGTATCTTGGATGTGGAGAAGCTTAGGGAAAAAATAAATCAGAAAGAGACAGGGCGAATAGAAAGTGACGAAGAATACTATTTCGCTGTAGGTCAACTAGCCAATTATTTTCTGACACTTAGTAGGGCAAAAGTGAGAAATCATTTTCTTTCTAAATCGATCTTAACGGCGAAAACAGATGAAAAGATAAAAAATGAATTGAAGAAACTTTATCATAAATATAACTATGACATTAAGTTCAGCCGTAGGTTTAATAATCTATATGCGATGGTATGCCTGTATTCAAACACAAAATCTCAGGTTAATGAAGATGCTTTGCTGGCAGGATATTTACACAGCAGTTTGATTTATGAGACAAAAAAAGACTCAAATAGCGATGAAATTGAAATGGATTTGGATAAAGAGAAAGAATAACGGAGGAAAGATAGGATGGATAAACGTGTTTATGGTGTAATTGGAATCGCGTCCAGAATGAGTAATTGGAATGCAGACTTTACAGGATATCCTAAAACTACATCGGATGGAAGTATCTTTGGGAGCGACAAAGCTCTGAAATACCCTATTAAAGTGATGTGGAATCAGATGGGAAAGAATGTTTTGTACCTCAAGTCTTTCAAGAGACAAGAGAATAAAAAAGGCGAAATGGAACTTCTGCCTAGATCATTAACGGAACGATATGATTATTTATTTGAAAGAGATGATAGTCAGATCAAGGATAAAACCCAAGTATTAAAAAATCTCTTTTCTGCAATTGATGTGAAAAACTTTGGAGCTACCTTTGCGGAGAAAGGGAACAACATCTCCATCACCGGAGCCGTTCAGATCGGGCAGGGAATGAACAAATACGGGGCTTCCAGCACTTTGGAGCAACCCATATTATCTCCGTTCCGGGATGATTCGGTCAAAGAAAATAACAAAAATGAAGAAAAAGAAGATGCAAAGGCAACAACCCTTGGCACAAAGATAGTTAGTGATGAAGCGCATTATTTTTATCCTTTTTCCATTAATCCTAGTGCCTATAGTGAGTTTATAGAATTAGGCGTTACAGACGGTTATACAGATGAGGATTATCAAAACTTTAAAGAGATTTCATTAGTAGCGGCTACCTCCTTTAGTACCAATGCGAAGATCGGTTGTGAAAATGAATTTGCCATTTTTGTAGAGACAGAAGCAGATTTGTACTTACCAGATTTATCCCAATACATCGTGTTTAACAAGAAAGACTTCATAGATGAAATTCAATTGGGAATGGATGAACTATTGAACGATTTGAAAACCGGCATTAAAAAGGTTGAAATCTACTATAATCCATACACGTTAAAGGTAGTGCATGAAATAAATAATGCCAAAGCTTATAACATCTTTACGAAAAAAGAAATACGATAACATCCGTCAATGGAAGTACAACGATGTCCTTTTACAGGAGGATAGGAGCAGGAATGAATGTATTAAAGTTTACCTTAAGTGGGAAAACAGCTTTTTTTAAAAAACCGGATGTGAATAGTTATTTCTATTTTACTTATGGACATATCCATAAAATAGCTTTGCTGGGGATATTCGGAGCCATCATGGGGTATGGGGGATACAATCAGCAAGTTCGAAATGGAAATGCGGTTTACCCGGAGTTTTATGAAAAGCTTAGAGAGATTAAAATCAGCATTGTGCCGAAGGAAGCTGTAAATGAGGCGTATCAACCAGCTGTTCCCCGTAGGAACGATAGGCAAAAGGGTTATTTTAACAAGAAAGTTCAAATTTTTAACAATACGGTGGGGTACGCCAATGCAGACGGGAACCTGATTGTCAAGGAGCAATGGCTGGAAAACCCTTGCTGGGATATTTACCTGATCTTGCAAGGAGAAGTTGAAGAGGAAATTGCAAAGCGCATTATTAATTCTAGGGCAACGTATATTCCTTATCTAGGGAAAAATGATCATCCGGCTAAAATCAGCCATGCGGAAATCGTGGAGATGGAGCTTATCTCGCTCGATCAAAGCTTTTGTATGGATAGCTTATATCTGAAAGACTGTTTTAAAATTTGTTTGGAAGATGATGATAAATTATTTGATATGGACGAAGATATAGAAATAACCTTTAAATATGAAGAACGCCTCCCCGTCGAGTTAGAAGAAGCGACCAATCAATATATAACGGCTCCCTTTGCCTATACCAATAGCAAGGTTATGTTCAACCAATCCGAGACAGCAAAAAAAACCATAGTAGGCTGCTGTCAAGGGAAGTGCTTACAATTTTATTAAAGTAAATACTTAAAATGTCCTATCGATTTTATCTATCCAGTGTTTGGCCTGAAAGAATATGAGATAAAGTGCAGATAGGACATTGTCATTATTGAAATGGATGGTGCAAAGCGTGAATTACTTTATAAATACAAAAAGAGTAGACTTAAACAGCTTACTGAGTGATGCAGACAAAGTACATGCCCATGTGATGGATGGAAAGCCGCCAGAAACACTAGAAGAGCATAGCAATCGCTGTATTGGTTATTTACATAAGATCATAGATAGAAAACAGCTGGAAAATGTTTTTATAAACTTGGAGAACAGGTTGCTTGAAAAGGTAGGGGAAGAAAGCAGACAACTTTATAGAGACATGTTGTACCATACGATATATTTCCACGATATAGGAAAGATTAATTTTAATTTTCAAAGAATCAAAATGAAAAATAAATTCTATAGTGAGATCTATGATGACGATTGTAATAATAGCAATCATTCTATGCTCTCTGCGCTTATTTATATCAATGAGTTTTTTAGGAGAATAGGGAATATCAATGATGCAGATGAAAGAAATCTACTGTTCTTATTTTTACTGTTGAATGCTTATATGATATCGAAACATCATGGGAATTTGGATTGTTTTGAACTTTTTACGCGGAAATTAACAGAGTCAGACGGAGAGGGAACACTTCTATATACAGAGCAGACGGAACTGTTTCAAAGAAACTATCCGGAAAAGATCCTAGGAGTTGGACCCAATAAAAGAATGATCAAAATAGTGGAATTAGCAGATAAGGGCAAAAAATTTTTGTGTGAGGAAAAGGATGAAGTTTCCATCGCCTTGTATATTTATGAACGATTTGTGATTTCCTTGCTTTTAGCATGTGATTATTATGCAACCACAGAATTTAAAAATCAAAAAGAAGTAGATGATTTTGGTGAGATACAGGATATTGAAGCATTTTATAAAATATTTAAGGCTTCTCCAATTTATCAAAATATACGCTCGTATGAAACGAAGGTTTATTATCAAACAGGAAAATCCTATGATGCTGTAAAAGATATGAACATCTTTAGAAATGAATTATTTTTGGATGCAGAGAAAATGCTGCTGAGAAACTTAGCATGTACTATTTTTTATTTAGAAGCCCCTACTGGTGCGGGGAAAAGTATGGTCAGCTTTAACTTAGCTTTCAAGCTGGTAGAGCAAGCCCCCGCCATCAATAAGATATTTTATGTGTATCCTTTTAATACGCTGATCGAGCAAAATATGGAGAGTCTAAGCAAAATATTTGGAAATAGTGATCAGATGAAGAACATTGCCGTTATTAACTCCTTGGTGCCCATCAAGACCATGCCTAAAGTAAAGAATAGTCAGGAAGATAGCGATGTAATCAATACAGAGAACATTGACTATACAAAATCCTTGTTGGACAGGCAGTTCTTGCACTATCCCTTTATTTTAACAACCCATGTCAGTATGTTTCGGTTTTTATTCGGGACAGGCAAAGAAGACTTGTTTCCTTTATCTCAAATTGTCAATAGTGTGATTATTTTTGATGAGATACAGAGCTATAAGAACAGCATTTGGAAAGAAATCATCACTTTCTTGAATCAATATGCACAGTTATTGAACATTAAGGTCATTATTATGTCTGCGACACTGCCGAACCTCAGTAAATTGGTAGGCACTGAAATAGATGCCGTAAACTTAATTGAGGATAAAAATAAATTTTTTCAACATCCGATTTTCAAGAACAGGGTAAAGGCAGACTTTAGTTTATTAGATATAACCAACGATGTCATGTATCATGTCATAAAGCATGCTGCTAAATGTTCAGAAAAGGACAATATCAACTTACTCATGGAATTTATCTATCGAAGCAGTGCGGATGAGGCCTATGCGCGATTTTGTAATATGGAGATAAAGAATAAGGACATTATGCTTTTGACAGGAGAAAGCTCTGCCTATGAAAGAAAACAGATTGTAAAGGCGTTTAAGGAACGAAAAAATATTCTATTGGTAGCTACCCAAGTCGTTGAAGCTGGGATTGATTTGGATGCGGATTTTGGATATAAAGACATTTCCTTATTGGATTCAGAAGAACAATTCCTAGGAAGAGTAAACCGGCATTTCTCTGATGCAGAAAAAATAGGAATCGTGTATTTCTTTAATTTGGATTCTGCCGAAGCGTTATATCGAGGAGACGTTCGGAAAGAGCCAGCCCATACGCTTGTTGATGAAAAAATTCGAACATTATTCGTTAATAAAGATTTTGATGTTTATTATGAGAGAATCTTGGCGTATTTGTTAAAACGGGTGAATAGTGCGGACGGATTCAACGAATTCATGAACAATGATGTAAATCCATTGAATTTTAAGAGTATTGCAGAAAGAATGAATTTAATCGATGAGCAGTACCAGTATAGTATTTTTTTAAGCAGAGATTTATGGATAAGCGATTCGGAAATGTTACACGGGGAAGAAGTCTGGAATAACTACGTCGGTTTATTGGAAGATACGAAAATGGATTATGCGGAGAAAAGGATTAAACTTCAAGAAGCCTCTATCCAGTTGAATTATTTTATCTATAAAACCCGTAAAAATGATTTCCCTTATGAGAAGCATATTGGAGATTTGTATTATCTTTCTGATGTGGATCAATATTTTGAAGACGGCCGATTCGTTCGGAAGAATTTTGATAACGACCTATTTACCTAAAGGAGGCAGAAATGAAAGTAAACGGAACTCTCATAAATTATTATTTTCACTGTAAAAGGCAATGCTGGCTTCATGGAAATCGTGTCAATTTAGAAGATAACAGTGAAGATGTCAAAATAGGAAAAGCCATTCATGAACTCAAACAGGAACAGAATAAGGAAACTGAAATCAGTATTGAGAATATAAAGATTGATAAGTTATCAGCGGAGTATTTGACAGAAATTAAAAAGTCCGATGCAGACGTGAATGCTGCCACTTGGCAGCTATTACTGTATTTAAAAATATTAAAGGATAAAGGGATTGATAGGAAGGGAAAGCTGGAGTTTATCGAGAAAAACAAAAGCAAAAATATAATTTATGTGGAGCTTGATGATGAAAAAATAGCGGAACTGGATCAAGTCGTGAGAGAAATAGAGGTACTTTTGCAGCAAGCCACAGTACCCGTAGTAAGCAAAATGCCAAAGTGTAAAAAATGCGCTTATTACGAATATTGTTTTATCTAAGAAGATGAGGAGGATTCATAATGGGGAGCACTCGATATATAACGTCTATGGGAGAACTAAGTAGAAAAGATAATTCCCTGTGCTTTCGCAAGAATGGTAAAAATGTATATATTCCGGTAGAGAATACCCGTGAAATTTATTGTATGTCTGAGGTTAGCTTGAATACTAAATTATTGGATTTTATAGCGCAAAATAATATTATTATTCATTTCTATAATTATTATGAAGGCTATAGCGGTACTTTTTACCCAAAAGAGCATTATTGCAGCGGAAAACTATTAGTGAAACAGGTAGAGGCCTATCGTGATAAAAGACTGGAGATTGCGAAAGCCTTTGTCCAGGGCATTGCAGACAATATTTATGAGGTTTTGTATCATTATTATAAGCATGATAAAAAAGAAACCAAAGGAACGATTGACTGGCTAAGGAAGGAATGTAAAGAAAATCTGGAACGTGCAGAGACAATTAAGCAAATTCTTCAAGTAGAAGGAGAGATATGGCAACGGTTTTATAGTGAATTTACACATATCTTACCAGAAGACTTTGTCTTTAATCGCCGGGTAAAACGTCCCCCGGATAACCCGATGAATGCTCTTATATCATTTGGCAACACCTTATTATATGGGAAAACTGTATCTGCAATTTATAATACCCATTTAGATCAAAGAATCAGTTTTCTGCATGAATTAGCAGAAAGAAGATTTTCCCTTAGTTTAGATATTAGTGAGGCGTTTAAACCGGTTATAGTTTTTAAAACTATCTTCGATTTAGTCAATAATAAAAAATTACAGGTGGATAAGCATTTTGAGAAAAAGTACAATTATTGTTTACTAAATGAAGAGGGAAGAGATATTTTCATTAAAGCATTTGAAGAAAGGTTAGAAACTCCATTCCTTCATAATAAGCTTGGCAGAAAAGTAACTTATCGGACTGCCATTAAGCTTGACTGCTATAAATTGATTAAGTGTATTTTGGAAGAACAGGGATTTAAACCTTTTAGTTTGAAGGAGAGATGCTGATGAAGAAGAAAGAACATTACAATTACAACTATGCTTTTCTTTTTTACGATGTAAATGAAAAAAGAGTTGCTAAAGTATTTAAGGTATGCAAAAAATACCTTTCCCACTTTCAAAAATCAGTATTTCGCGGTGATATTACCCCTTCTAAGCTATTATTATTAAAGAATGATTTAAAAAAGGTCATTGATGAAGAAGCGGATTTTGTGTGCATCATCAAATTGAAAAATGATAATGTCTATGGAGAAGATGTACTGGGAAACAAAAGAAATGAAACAGGAGAAGAGCTAATATTATAAAGATTTTACCAAGCGAACATAAACAAAATGATGCTGAGAACCACTTCATGTAAGGTGCAGGAGAGATTTTCTTATTGGAATTCAATTTTAAGACTTTACTTGGTAAAATTTTGGCTTCCCCTTGATTTATAAGGATTGCCAGGTAAAATGTAATTCAGATAGCGCCATTTCCCAGTGCTTGAACTTTAACAGATGCTGTATTTAAATTCCATTCTGACAAATGCAGCGCTTGCGTTATTAACTTGAACTTTAACAGATGCTGTATTTAAATGTATCACCCGCGATGCCTGCGACATCTTGAGCCATAGCTTGAACTTTAACAGATGCTGTATTTAAATGATTGAAACCAGACTGTTGAACGTGGCCGGAGTTACTTGAACTTTAACAGATGCTGTATTTAAATTGGCCCAGCTGTATATGGCCGTTATCGTGAATTAACTTGAACTTTAACAGATGCTGTATTTAAATGCAGTCCGATAAGTTACTTTTCTGCCAAGCTTATTACTTGAACTTTAACAGATGCTGTATTTAAATGTATAGGAGATATTTAGATTAGAACGTATCATTAGACTTGAACTTTAACAGATGCTGTATTTAAATTATGAGCCTAACGCCCTTCTTTGTTGCCCTTCTTCTTCCTTGAACTTTAACAGATGCTGTATTTAAATGTTTCCCATTCTTCCGCATCTGCTCGATCTGCACTTCTTGAACTTTAACAGATGCTGTATTTAAATTATGACTTAGGGGTGAGAGGAAGCTTTTCTTTAAAGCTTGAACTTTAACAGATGCTGTATTTAAATTGCACATTAGTAAGTAGTAAGGATTCTTTTCCTCCCCTTGAACTTTAACAGATGCTGTATTTAAATCACTTAATCAATCTTAGCCTCTCGTCGATTTGGACTACTTGAACTTTAACAGATGCTGTATTTAAATAAAAACAATCCTATATCTGCCGAAGAAGTATACCGACTTGAACTTTAACAGATGCTGTATTTAAATAAGTTTAAGCGACCGAATCGACAGCGAGCAGGGACTTGAACTTTAACAGATGCTGTATTTAAATGCGGTGGGAGTGGGGGACTGACATCAAGCAACGCAACTTGAACTTTAACAGATGCTGTATTTAAATTGCTGTTTCCATTTCTGCATAAGGACCTTTAATATCTTGAACTTTAACAGATGCTGTATTTAAATAATTATTATCTGAAGAAGAGGACTAATTTATTTTTACTTGAACTTTAACAGATGCTGTATTTAAATATTGGTGCCTCTGATATGCAACAGGCTGTATATGACTTGAACTTTAACAGATGCTGTATTTAAATCACTTTTAATTGTTTTAATCGGGTATAGGTTGGATTCTTGAACTTTAACAGATGCTGTATTTAAATTCGATCAAGGTGGCTAGGACATGTTCGCAATCATATCTTGAACTTTAACAGATGCTGTATTTAAATGCCTTTTAACTACGTTGAAATATTTGACGGCAAAGCTTGAACTTTAACAGATGCTGTATTTAAATTAGCTTCTCCGCCTGATGAATACCCGCTTTCAGAACTTGAACTTTAACAGATGCTGTATTTAAATGCGGTCAAGGACTGCTTGTATTCGACGACGAACCGGCTTGAACTTTAACAGATGCTGTATTTAAATACGAAGGTCGTAACGCGGCTTTATTGCCTTGGATACTTGAACTTTAACAGATGCTGTATTTAAATCTATGGCATTGATACCACAGACTATTATTTCTCTTCTTGAACTTTAGCAGATGCTGTATTTAAATCCCTTTACGGTTCCCGCCACAAATCCATAAGTGACCTTGAACTTTAACAGATGCTGTATTTAAATTCGTCAAATTCTTTAACGCTTGCAGGTTTACCGACTTGAACTTTAACAGATGCTGTATTTAAATTGCAAGATTATATCGTCCAAGCTGTTGCAACTTAGACTTTTTGAGAATATTGATAGAAATCAAAAGGTTTTTCCAACTCTTTTATGCATTTATGCTTTAAATATAGCAAAAAAAGGTGTATAATCTTTGGCTATAGGATTAAACATAAAGAAGGATGATAATGATAGATGAGTGTTATAAGTGAAGTAATCAATACGAGTCGAAAAATTGTAATAAAATTGGGCAGTAATGTACTGTCTGATGAGCATGGCACTGTCAACAAAATGGTGATGCACAATATCGTAGAACAGGTCAATGGCTTGATGCAGCAAGGTAAACAGGTTGTCATCGTATCCTCGGGTGCAGGAATCTGCGGGGTAGGGGCTATTAATAAATGGAACCGCCGCGGCGATATTAATTACAAACAGGCGCTTTGCGCAATCGGTCAAGTCGAACTGATGATGGCCTACAAACAATTTTTTGCGGATTATGATTTACATGTAGGACAGATATTACTTACCAAAGAGGACTTTGAAGAGAATACAAGAAATCGGAACATCCGAAATGCTTTATTTACACTGATTGATGAAGGCGTAGTGCCGATCATCAATGAAAACGATAGTGTAAGTGTAGATGAAATCAAGATCGGCGATAACGATACGCTGAGTGCGTTGACCGCAAGCCTGTGGAATGCGGATGCATTAATTATACTGAGCGATATAGACGGTGTATTTGATAAAGACCCTAAGACTTACAAAGATGCCAAACTGATCGAAGAAGTACATGATATCGATACATTGCTGGAGAAGATTGATGTAAGAGGGAAGAGCAGTTTTGGTACGGGTGGTATCACCACTAAGATTGAAGCAGCAAGAAAAGTCAATGAGTATGGCATTCCCCTTGTACTCCTGAACGGTAAAAAGTTAAACATTATCAGGGACGCTGCAGAAGAGCAGGAAACTGGAACAGTATTTTTTGGCAAAAATGAATAGACTTGATAGGTTGAGCTGTCTCCGGTGAGGCAGCTCTTATTGTAGATATTAAATCGTTATATACGAAATATAAAAAATATTTTAGATAAGGAGTAAACAAATGAAGATAGGTTTTATAGGTGCCGGTAATATGGGTGGAGCAATTTTAAGAGGGTACTTAACAACTACCAATATCAATAGGGAAGATGTTTTTGTATCGGAACAAAATCAGGAAAAAGCAGAACAGCTGAAAGCTGAGCTTGGAATCACGCCAGCTAAAGATATAGCCGAATTAGTGGCGCTTTGTGATGTCATCTTATTAGGTGTAAAACCAAATAATTTTGAAACAGTGCTGCCGCTAATCGCAGAAAAATACAGCACGGATAAGGTGTTGGTTTCGATGGCAGCAGGCATCGAGATGAGCTTCATCGAAAAGTATCTTGGGGCAGAGGCAAAGATTGTGAGAATCATGCCTAATACGCCAGCCATGGTCAACGAAGCAATGGTGGCTGTGTGCAGAAATGCCAATGTCAGCGATGAAGAATTTGCACCTGTGTTTCATATCTTTAAAGCAATCGGGAAGGCTGAGGAAGTTCCTGAAAGCTTAATTCATTGTGTGATAGGTGTTAGTGGAAGCAGCCCGGCGTATACCTATATGTATATCGATGCATTGGCAGAAGCTGCTGTGAAAAACGGTATGGCAAAAGAGCAGGCAATTATTTTTGCTGCTCAGTCTGTTCTTGGTGCCGCTAAAATGGTATTAGAAACGGGTGTGGACCCGGTTCAGCTTCGAATTAACGTATGCTCACCGGGAGGAGCTACTATTGAAGCTGTTACCATTCTTCAGCAAAACGGATTTGAAAAAAATATTGCAGAAGGGTTTCAGGCGGCAGTAGAAAAATCAAAAATGATGACTAAGAATTAGATCTTCTAAATAATGAAGAAGGGGAATCGGTATGACATTTGAAGAAAAAACAATCTCCAGTGAGATGATATATAACGGGAAGATTTTGAATTTACGTAAGGATAAGGTTGAAGTAGTCAACGGAGGCGTTTCTTACAGAGAAATCATCGAACACAACGGCGGGGTGGCCGTTTTGGCAATAAAGGATGACCGAAAAGTGGTGATGATTAAGCAGTTTAGAAAACCTATTGAGAAGGTGATTATGGAATTGCCGGCAGGAAAAATAGAGAAGGGTGAAGACCCTTCTGCTACTGCGGTAAGAGAACTGAAAGAAGAAACCGGATATCAAGCGGAACATATTGAATTTCTATGCAAATTTTATCCGACTGTCGGCTATTCCATGGAAATGATCTACATTTATCTGTGCACGGGGCTTACCAAAGGAGAAACCGAATTTGATGATCATGAGGCAATTGATACCTTCGAGTGTGATCTGGATGAATTGTATCAAATGGCCATCAACGGTGAACTGGAAGATGCTAAAACCATGATCGGAGTTATGCAAGCGCGGACACGATTGGCGAAATAATGAACTGTACGATGCAGCTAGCTAAGACCACTATCCATAGAAATATATAAATATGAAGATAAGGCCAGTTTGCTTCTGCAAAACTTTTTCCTACGACCCGCCTTTTTGAATATTTGCGTTGGGATGCTTTATTAATTGCACAGATGGCAGCTAGGAAAAGAGCCGGTAAGAACAGAAGGTTTTGTGGCAGCATCGAAACTAAAATAACTTTTACCCCTGTCAAACCCAGCGCATCCAATATCAGAATGCTGGTGTATCCAAGCGGGATACCTTTGAAAAAGATAATAGATAGAGCGACAGGTAAAACCAGAGGGGTAAAAGCAGAGATAAACAGTATAAATACTAAAAAAAGATTTATCCCTATGGAATGGAATAGTGCTGCAAAGGAGGCTGCCGTGCTGTGTGCATCCATGGAAGAAGTAAATAGATTCAGTTCTATGTAATTTTGCATTTCTAATTTGGTCTGCGGGCTCATCAGCAATTCAAAAGACACTCCTGTGGAGATACCGAAAAGCAGAAAGAAAAACAGCAGTAAAAAACCCTGCCGACTGAAAGTAAGTAAAGAAGATATTTCCTTTAAGTTATATTTTCCCATATAGTTATCCTCAATTAATCCTTTATAAATTATAATGAACGCTAAGATGGAAAACGGCGTCGCCGCAAGGAAAGCGTTCATTGAAACATACGGAAGCTTTGCTTGTATGTTATAATAAAGGATATGTCTGGAATAGAAAAATAGTACTAGTTTTCACGGGATTTATTATTGTAAACCTACTCGACGTACGTTATACTAGTGAATGTTAGAGTGAAAGAGGAAGAAAATTTTTAAGTGGAGAAATCAATGAATGACTATATAGAACAATTTAAGACTTATTTGCTGAAAGAACGAAAGATGTCTGAGAATTCATTGCATGCGTATTATCGTGATGTATTGGAGTACAGCCGCTTTTTAGAAGAAAAACAAGGCGGCGGTTTAAAGGAAAGCTCAAATACAGAAATCGTTTCTTTTGTACTAAAACTTAAAAATGATGGGAAGTCTTCAGCAACAGTGAATCGCAAAGTAGCATCGCTGCGTGCATTTTATAATTTTATGATGGAGAAGGAATACGTAACCGTTAATCCGGTGGCCAATATTAAGTCTCCAAAGATTGAACGAAAAGAACTGGAATTTTTAACGATTGAAGAAGTGGACAAACTTTTGTCGTTGCCGGATGATTCGATAAAAGGCAAAAGAGACCGGGCTATTTTAGAGATTATGTATGCAACGGGGATTCGTGTAAGTGAAATTATTGAAACAAAAGTTTCAGATATCAACTTAAGAATGGGATTCGTTACTTGCACCGGAGAACATGGAAAAGCTCGGATTATCCCAATGGGAAGACCTGCAAGAGCAGCAGTAGAAGCTTATATTTATGAAACTCGTGACAAGCTGCTTAAGAAATCGAAAGAAGAAGAGGAAGCATTGTTCTTGAATTACTTTGGAGAAAAGTTGACCAGACAAGGTCTTTGGAAGATACTGAAAGAATATGCGGCGACTGCTGGATTTGAAAGTAAAATTACACCGCAGACTCTGAGGAATTCGTTTGCCGTACATATGATACAAAATGGAGCAGATTTAAAATCTTTACAAGAATTATTGGGGCATGAGGACATCACAGCGACTCAAATATATTTGTCCGTGACGAAAAACAGAATAAAAGATGTATATGACAGAGCACATCCTCGAGCGTAGATGGGAAAAAGTGTTTGCAATCGGGACATGTGTGTGCTAAAATAGATAAGGTTATTACGGGCGGTCCTCTGGGCATTGAAACATATAAAGCATTTATATATGAAACAGCCATGAACGTCTTGGGAAGGAAGGAGGAAATAACAATGGATATTATGCAGGTAATTGCACAGGAGTACAAGAGAGATGACATTCCTCAGTTCAATGTTGGTGATACAGTAAAGGTACACATCAAGATTAAGGAAGGTACAAGAGAAAGAGTTCAGATTTTCGAAGGCTTTGTGCTTAAGAAACAAAACGGAGGTTTAAGCGAAACTTTTACAGTTAGAAGAATCGCTTCCGGCGTAGGTGTAGAAAAGACTTTCCCTATTAATTCACCAAAGATCGATAAGGTTGAGGTAGTTAAAAGAGGAGATGTTAGAAGAGCGAAGCTTAACTACATGCGTGAAAGAACAGGTAAGGCTGCTAGAATTAAGAGCAAGCATGACTAATAAGAAAAAAAGGGGACCAATGGTCCCTTATTTTTTTTATATTGAAACCTAATTTGTGTTAAAATAAGTAGATAGAAATTTATTTGAGAAATATAGCGGGGTAAATAGAAAAATGATTGAAAATATTAACTGGTATCCAGGCCATATGAAAAAAACGAGGGAAATGATTCAAGAAAATTTGAAAATGATTGACCTTGTTATTGAGGTGATTGATGCCAGAATCCCGATTTCCAGCAGAAATCCGATTATTAATGATATCATTGGGGGTAAACCCAGAGTGATTCTTTTAAATAAGATGGATTTAGCAGACGGAAGAGAAAACGATAAATGGGCGGCGCTTTATAAATCAGAAGGACATTATGTCGTACCGATGAATTGTATGACGGGAGCTGGATTGTCCAACCTGCTCAGTTTGTTGGGGAAGATTCAAGAGAAGAGAAACGAAACGTTAGGAAGAAAAAGAAATCTTCGGATGATGATTGTAGGGGTACCGAATGTAGGGAAATCGTCTCTTATTAATCGAATGATTGGTAAAAAAAGTGCTAAAACGGGAGATCGGCCGGGCGTAACTCGTGGGAAACAATGGTTAACTTTAGAAAACGGTATGCAGCTTTTGGATACGCCGGGTATCCTTTGGCCAAAGTTTGAAGATCCTAGTGTAGGGTTAAATCTAGCCTTTTGCGGATCAATACGCGACGAAACCATGGATTTGGCAACGCTCGCGCTAGAGCTGATTAAAGTGTTGCAGGAAAGATATCCGCAGCTTTTAAAAGAACGATACAAGCTGGAGGAATTAGGAGAAGAAGGTCTTGATACAATGGAAACGATCGCATTGAAGCGAGGTTTTATTCTCCCGGGCAAGCGAATTGACTATGAAAGAACAGCAAGAACGGTACTGGATGAATTCCGTTCCGGGCTCATTGGAACTATCACGTTAGAACGTTGCGAATAAGGACTAATAGGATGAAAAAACAAGAGAGAGAAGCTTTGCTGGTACAGAAGCTGATAGAGATGAAACAATATGAAGAAGCATTATATTTACAAGGCGTAAAATTTGTGGCAGGAGTAGATGAAGTAGGCAGAGGGCCCTTGGCAGGCCCTGTTGTGACGGCTTGCGTTGTCTTACCTGAGCATTTTGACGTACTTGGTGTGGATGATTCGAAAAAACTTTCAGAGAAAAAAAGAGAAGAATTATATATAAAAATTAAAGAGAAAGCTATTGTCTATGCGATAGGGATGGCGGATCATACAACGATTGATGAAATTAATATTTTAGAAGCTACCAAAAAAGCCATGAAGCAAGCCATTGAAAAAGTTCATAGGGAGCTCTTGGCAAATCATGGGCAAGGCATAGATCATGTCCTGATTGATGCATTGACCTTAAAAGATGTAGAAATTCCTCAGACGGGCATCATAAAAGGAGATGCATCCAGCATTTCCATCGCAGCCGCATCTATTTTAGCCAAGGTGACAAGAGATCGCATGATGGTGGAATACGCAAAAGAATATCCGGATTATGCGTTTGAAAGGAATAAGGGATACGGTACAAAAGCACATTATGACGGCATACATAAAACAGGAGTCTGTGACATTCATCGACGCAGTTTTCTCAAAAAGATAACAGGTTGAAGTCGCATTGAAATACATAAAAAACACAGGAAAATGAACATGGAAATACCCGTGATGACTTGACAGGTATATAGCGAGGTAGTATGGTGATAGAAATTGAATATACTGGAATTGCTGTTTAGCGATTTCTATATACATAAAATGGTACGTTATGTTGTGGATGCTTTTAGGAAATCTGGAGGCGAAAAGGATTATAGAAAGGTGAAAAAGTTTATTATGGAAATCAAGAGTGACATTCAAATTGCACAAGAAACTGAGATGTTAGACATCAGAGGTATCGCGAAGGATGCAGGCATTGACGAAAAATATTTAGAGCTTTATGGGAATTACAAAGCAAAGATTGACTACAACATTCTAAAAGAAAAACAAAATCATCCGGATGGAAAGTTAATTCTGGTAACGGCCATCTCTCCAACACCCGCAGGTGAGGGGAAGACAACAACAACCGTAGGACTTTCTGACGGACTTAGAAAAATCGGTAAAAAGGTTTTTGTTGCTTTAAGAGAACCATCCCTTGGACCGGTATTCGGAATGAAAGGCGGTGCAGCAGGCGGAGGATATGCGCAAGTTGTTCCGATGGAAGACATCAACCTTCATTTCACCGGAGATATGCATGCAATAGGGGCAGCCAACAATTTGCTTGCCGCTATGCTTGACAATCACATTTACCAAGGCAATAGTTTAAACATAGATCCAAGAAAAATTACTTGGCACCGATGTGTCGATATGAATGACCGCCAGCTGCGATTTATTACAGATGGTCTGGGAGGCCGAGTAAACGGCACTCCACGCGAAGATTCTTTCGATATTACCGTAGCAAGTGAAATCATGGCCATTTTATGCATGTCAAAGGATATTGACGATTTAAAAGAACGAATTAATAAAATTATAGTCGGCTATACGTATGACGATAAACCTGTTACAGCAGGTCAATTAAATGCACAGGGCGCATTGGCGGCATTGCTGAAGGATGCATTGAAGCCAAATCTTGTGCAGACGTTAGAACATACGCCGGCATTTGTCCATGGTGGGCCGTTTGCCAATATTGCACATGGATGCAATTCCATTATGGCTACTCGGATGGCTTTGAAACTGGCTGACTATGTTGTAACGGAAGCTGGATTCGGCGCGGATCTCGGAGCAGAAAAATTCTTGGATATTAAATGCCGTACAGCAAATTTAAAGCCTTCAGCAGTTGTTATTGTAGCAACCGTTCGCGCTTTGAAACATCACGGAGGTGTCGCAAAGGCTGATTTAGGTTTAGAAAATTTAGAAGCATTGGCTGCAGGTCTTCCGAATTTATTGCAGCATGTAGAAAATATGAGGAATGTATACAAACTTCCGGTGGTCGTAGCGATTAATGCGTTCCCTACCGATACCACAGCAGAATTAAAGTTGGTGGAAGCAAAGTGCCGTGAACTAGGTGTACATGTTGCGTTGAGTGAGGTTTGGGCAAAAGGCGGAGAAGGCGGAAAGACGCTGGCAGAAGAAGTTGTTAAGCTTTGTGAGCAGCCAAATGATTTCGATTACAGCTATTCTCTTGATAGCAGTATTGAAGAAAAGCTGAACGCAATTGCTGCAAAAATATATCATGCAGACGCAGTGAATATTCTTCCGGCTGCCCGTAAACAGTTGGAGCAGCTAGAGAGTCTTGGGTTTGGTAACGTGCCGATTTGCGTAGCAAAAACGCAATATAGTTTTTCCGATGACCCTAAACTGTTAGGAGCACCTAAAGGATTTACGCTGACGGTTAGAAACCTGAAGATTTCAGCAGGCGCAGGTTTTATTGTGGCTTTGACAGGTGACATTATGACAATGCCGGGTCTTCCTAAAGTGCCGTCCGCAGAACGTATAGATGTAGACAATACTGGGAAGATTTCCGGATTGTTCTAATAGGACAGAATTGAAACAGACTAACATCCGATGAAAAATTTCTGCGCAGGGGATATCTTGAATATCCCTTGCGGTCAAGATGAATGTTACGCAAAGAATGCGCAACAGAAAGAAACGAGGAGTGTTAAATGGATTTTGTAAAAGGAAGCTGCGAAGATTTTGTGAAAGTTCTTGCTAGTAAGGCACCGGTTCCGGGTGGCGGAGGTGCAGCAGCTTTAGTAGGTGCCGTGGGCACAGCTCTTGGTAATATGGTCGCCTCCCTCACGGTCGGAAAGAAAAAATATGAGGATGTTGAAGAGCAGATGCATTTGATGAAAACGAAGTGTGATCGGCTTCAGGAAGAATTTCTTGGACTTGTTATGAAAGATGCACAGGTATTTGAACCTCTGTCAAAGGCTTACGGAATGCCAAATGAGACCCCTGAGCAGCAAGAAGAAAAGACGAGAGTCATGGAAGCCGCATTACGGGAGGCCTGCTCTGTGCCGCTAGAAATAATGAAAAAATGCTGTGTCACCATTGAATTGCACAGGGAATTTGCGTCTAAAGGCAGTGCTTTGGCAATCAGCGATGCCGGTGTGGGTGTTGTTTTTTGTAAGGCAGCTTTGCAGGGGGCCGGCTTAAATGTATTTATTAACACAAAAGCGATGAAAGACAGAGCGTATGCGGAAAAAGTGAATGCAGAAACGAAAACTTTATTAATCAAATATGAAGCGATGGCAGATGAAATCTATGCAAGCGTTCTAAAAAAATTATCAAACGGATAGGATAAGACGAAAGGAGATCCCTATGGCAGAACTGTTGAAAGGAAAAGAAGTTGTTGATGCTCTAAATGAGAGACTGAAAGTAGAAGTGGAGCTTCTAAAGGAAAAGGGGATTTCTCCTACATTGGGAATCATACGAGTTGGAAAAAAATCAGAAGATATGTCTTATGAAAAAGGAGCTATAAAGCGTGCAGAGACCATTGGCATCGACGTAAAAAGCTTTGTTCTTGAGGAAAACACTTCGCAGGAACAATTGATACAGCTGATTGAGGATGTCAATCAAGAGGAAAGCATTCATGGCGTTCTTTTATTTAGGCCGTTACCAAAACAGTTCGATGATAATGCCGTTCGCAAGGCGTTACTCGCCTCGAAAGACATAGACGGAATAACGGATCAATCTATGGCAGGTGTATTTTCCGGGACGGAATTAGGCTATCCGCCGTGTACCCCTCAAGCTTGTATGGAGATATTAGATCATTACAATATTGATGCAGCAGGCAAGAAAGTGGTGATCATCGGAAGGAGCTTAGTGGTCGGTAAACCGGCAGCTATGATGATTCTGCAGAAAAACGGTACACCGACGATCTGTCACACCAAAACAAAGGACATGCCTGCTATTTGTCAAGACGCAGAGATCTTGATTGTCGCAGCAGGAAAGGCAAAAGCAATCGGAACCGAATATCTGAATAAAAAACAGATCGTCATTGATGTGGGAATCAACATGAGCGAAGATGGTAAACTTTGCGGAGATGTGGATTTTGAAGAAGCGGAAAAAATTGTGAAAGCGATCACTCCCGTTCCCGGCGGCGTAGGTACAGTAACGACGAGCATGTTAATGAAACACGTGGTAGAGGCAGCTAAGAAGAGGGTCCGCTAAGAGAATAATAAATAAAAGTAAGAGGCTGCCTAAGGCAGTCTTTTTTATTCAATAGGAAATATCGTTTCCTATTTGAATAAAAAAAGGAAGTGCAGAGGGGCGAAGCCACCTTTTTCAGCCAGTTTTTGGGTATTGTTTGTATTGCAAGTTATTTTGAAATTGTGATATGATAATGAAAGCGATTATTCCGTTATCTTTTTAGAAAGGAACTGTGAAAATGGAACTGTTAAAACGGCCAAGGAGATTGAGACTCGACGGCAGAGTTCGAGAGATGATAAGAGAAACCAGAATTTCAAAAGATTCGTTGATTTATCCGCTCTTTATCGAAGAGGGCAAGGGAATTATAAAAGATATTCAAGCGATGCCCGGGCAAAAACGATATAGTGTGGATACCCTGCCTTTTGCATTAGAGGAAGTAGCGAAAGCGGGTGTAAAAAACGTCATGTTTTTTGGCATTCCTTCGCATAAGGACGAGTGTGGAAGTGGCGCCTATCATGATCACGGGGTTGTACAGGAGGCATTCCGAATAGCTGTGAAGGCCTTTCCTGAACTATATTATATAGGCGATGTTTGCATGTGTGAATATACTTCACATGGCCATTGTGGCATCATTAAAGGGGATACGGTGGATAACGACAAGACCCTTCCGCTGTTAGCAAAAACAGCAGTATCGCAGGTGGAAGCCGGTGCCAGTATGGTGGCTCCTTCCGATATGATGGATGGACGAGTTCTTGCTATCCGAAAAGCTTTGGATGCAGCAGGTTTTGAAGATACACCGATCATGTCCTATGCAGCGAAATATGCGTCTGCCTTTTACGGCCCGTTTCGGGATGCAGCAGGTTCCGATAATTTTAAGGGAAATCGGAAGACGTATCAAATGGACTACCATAATAGGCGAGAGGCACTGAAAGAAGTTTATACCGACCTTGAAGAAGGGGCTGATATCATTATGGTAAAACCGGCGCTTTCCTATTTGGACATCATCCGAGAGGTTCGGAATGAAGTGAATGTCCCGGTAGCTGCTTATAGCGTAAGCGGAGAATACGCCATGATTAAAGCGGCTGCGCATATGGGAATGATTGACGAATCGGCTATTATAGCAGAGACGACTACCAGCATTTATCGAGCTGGTGCAGATATATTAATTACTTATTTTGCAAAAGAAATTGCAGCAATGGTAGAAGAAGGACGAATTGGCTAATCCTTATTGATGATAAGAGGAAAGGAATGGAACGATGATTACAAACACGCAGAAATCGGAACGATTGTATGAAGAAGCCCAAAAGTATATCCCAGGAGGAGTAAACAGCCCTGCCAGAGCTTTTCGGTCAGTTGGCGTGACTCCTAGATTTATTGAGAAAGCGGATGCTCAGTACATTTATGATGCAGACGGAAATCAATATATTGATTATATCGGTTCTTGGGGGCCAATGATTTTGGGAAGCAATCATCCGGTTGTAAGAACGGCTGTAGAAGAAACAATTTCCGGAGGGCTAAGCTTTGGTGCGGCTACGGAAAGAGAAATTACAATGGCAAAACTCGTATGTGAATTGGTGCCATCTTTCGAAATGGTCAGAATGGTGAATTCAGGAACAGAAGCGACCATGTCTGCACTCAGAACAGCGAGAGGATACACCGGACGAAATAAAATCATCAAGTTTGAAGGATGTTATCATGGACACAGTGACGGACTTTTAGTAAAGGCCGGATCAGGATTGATTGCGGAAGGCGGATCACCGGACAGTGCCGGTGTAACGCCAAACTGTGCGCAAGATACATTGACAGCACGATATAATGATTTTGAAAGCGTGCAAAAACTATTTGAACTGCATAAAGGTGACATTGCAGCCATAATCGTAGAACCGGTAGCTGCAAATATGGGTGTTGTCCTGCCAAATGAAAGCTTTTTAAAGCAGCTTCGTGAAATTTGCGATGTAAACAAGACCGTATTGATTTTTGATGAAGTGATTACAGGTTTTCGGCTTGCTTTGGGCGGAGCACAAGAATTGTTCGGTATCACGCCGGACATGTCTACTTTCGGCAAAATCATAGGCGGTGGCATGCCGGTAGGTGCTTACGGCGGAAAGAGAGAAATCATGGAAGTGGTAGCTCCTCTTGGACCGGTATATCAGGCAGGAACGTTGAGCGGAAATCCGGTGGCTATGGCAGCAGGTCTCGCTCAGTTGACTTACTTAAAAGAACATGCTGAGATTTATGGTCATTTGAATCATTTAGGACAGAAGTTATATGGAGGACTGGCTGACATCGTAAAAATGGCGAAGGTGGAATGTACGATTAACCAGATCGGCTCTATCGGTACTATTTTCTTCACGGGTGAAGCGGTGACCGACTATACGTCAGCAAAGAAATCTGACCTGAAGCAATATACGGACTATTTCTTACACATGTTGAATCATGGAAACTATTTTGCCCCTGCTCAATATGAAGCAATGTTTATCTCAAATGCACATACTTGTAAAGATATTAATTCTACGCTAGAAGCGGCAGCAAAGTTTTTTCATGTATAATGGGCTTATGTCCGAATGAAACCATAGAAATAAATAACATGACAATGATGTATAAAAAGCACAATTCGTTACGAATTGTGCTTTTTTAGTTTATAGTATATGACGGACACATTGAAAGCTATCTTCAATGTGCCTTTTTTATATAATTAAAATAAGCCATGCCAGCCAGAGCTGAACTTGATGTAAAAATCTCTAGGAAGGGGTTGTAATGAAGTTATCCTGAGTGTTATAATAAATCTGACAATTTAAATATCATAGGTTCTCGGTTTTTTCCTGCCGAGAGAATAGGGAAGTTGGGTGTAATGCCCATGCGGTCGCGCCGCTGTGATGGAAGAGCTGTATTTTATGAAGCCACTGTGCAAATGGGAAGGCAAAATACAGCGTTGACGCCTAAGCCAGAAGACCTGCCTAAGATATCGATTTTCGTATACTGTTCAAATTCCAAACCTTTACAAGGTGTTTTTGAGTTGTGACGAGAATCACATTTTCTTACGAACGATGAGAAAGTGTGATAAGCGGAGCGACGCTCGCTCCCTATTGCACTATTCTGAAAAGTTCAGAATAGTTTTTTTATTTAGGAGGAAAAACATGAAAAAAACAAAAACAGAAAGCTGCCTGCTTATTGCAAGCATGGCCATTGCATTCGTGTTCGGTATGCCAAGTATCTCCAGTGCGATGCACATTATGGAAGGCTATTTGCCTTTAAATTATTGCATTATTTGGGGAGTAATTTGCATACCGTTCATTGTATTAGGTTTTCTATCGATTAAGAAGACCCTGGCTCAAGACCGCAAGTTGTTGCTCATATTGGTGATGATGGCTGCGTATGCTTTTGTATTATCCGCGCTGAAGATCCCTTCGGTAACGGGAAGCAGTTCACATCCAACAGGAACAGGACTGGGAGCCGTGCTCTTTGGCCCGTCAGCTATGTGTGTAATCGGACTGATCGTATTATTATTTCAAGCAATTTTACTGGCACATGGAGGATTGACCACTCTCGGTGCGAATACTTTTTCCATGGCGATCGCAGGGCCATTTCTTTCTTATATAGTCTATAAAATTTGTTTAAAAGTACAAGCTCCGAAATCAGTTGCGGTATTTTTTGCGGCTTGTTTGGGAGATTTATTTACATATTGCATTACGGCTATCCAACTGGCTTTGGCACATCCGGCCGAGGTAGGAGGCTTTATGGCTTCTCTAACTAAATTTATGGCTATTTTTGCCATTACTCAGATTCCGCTCGCCATCATTGAAGGATTGCTTGCCGTGGTGGTTATGAAAGGGCTCGAAAGTGTTGCTCAGCCGGAACTTGAGATGCTTGGATATGGTCGTTATCGTAAGGAGGTAGCAGCATGAGTTTAAGTAAAAATGGTAAAGTGGTAATTTTCTGCTTGATCTTAGCAGTCATTATAGCGGTGGTACCTTTGTTATTTATCCACGATTCAGAGTTTGGCGGAGCGGATGGTGAGGCAGAAGAAGTGATCACCGCAATCAATCCGAATTACCATGCATGGGCGCAGCCACTGTTGGAACCACCGGGAGGAGAAACAGAATCGTTGTTATTCTGCTTACAGGCAGCCACCGGATCGGGACTATTTTTCTTTGGAATGGGTTATTTGGTAGCAAGGAAGAAATTTCAGAAAAAAGAAAAACAAGAATAGAAAACTTAGTAAAAGAAAAGTAGAGGTATTTTCATGATTGTGATAGACAAACTGGCATATTATTCTGCCATCCGAGACAAAAGCCCTTTTTTAAAGTGTGCGTTTGCAATAGGTACTCTGCTTATTTGCGTAGCAGCGCGTTCGTTTGTGATATCCTTTCTCGTATTAAGCATAATGGGATGTGCGACTGTAAGATATAGTCGTACGTCCTTTTTTCAGTATATGAAGCTCATGCTGGCCCCCCTTGCCTTTCTGGCAATGGGAACGGTGGCTATTGCTGTAAATTGGACGTCACAGCCTATGGACTTGTTCAATATAGCTGTAGGGGATAAGTTTTTAGCTGTCAGCTGGTACTCGATTGAGTATGCGGTTCGATTGATTTTGGTTTCTCTGGCTTCTATTTCCTGCCTCTATTTCCTAACGTTGACTACGACCCTGTTGGATTTGCTTTATGTGTTGAAACGGCTGCATTGCCCGAACCTTATCATTGAGCTTATGATGATGACGTATCGATTTATATTTGTGCTTTTGGAAATCGCCGTTTCGATTCTGACCGCACAAAATTGCCGACTTGGGAATAGGAGCTTTAGGAGCTCAATGGAAGGGATGGGCGGAATGCTTTCTGTACTTCTGATACGTGCACTGGATAAATCCAATCGGCTCTTTGAAGCAATGGAATCCAGATGTTATGACGGAGAATTAAATGTGTTACAGGAAAGCAAACCAAGCTCATGGATGGAAAAGGGACTGATACTGAGTTTCCTGATCATACTGACAGCAATCGCAATATGGTGTAAAATAAACGCAGAAGTGTAGAAGAAGTGTAGAAGAAGGATAGGAAGATGGACGAGCAAAATAGAAGGAATCAACAGCCGGACTCAGATATAATGGTTAAAGTAGACGGCTTATATTATACGTATGCAGATGGAACACAAGCACTAAGAGGAATTGATTTAGAAATAAAAAAGGGAGAAAAAGTCGCCATTATGGGTTCAAATGGTTCAGGAAAATCTACTTTTTTTCTGAACTTGAATGGTGTTTTTCGACCACAAAAAGGGAACATTTCTATCAATGGGAAACCCCTTGACTATTCAAAGAAAGGCTTGTTAGAGGTTCGCAGACAGGTTGGAATCGTATTTCAAGACCCAGACAACCAATTGTTTTCGGCTAGTGTTACGCAAGAGATCTCTTTTGGCGTATTGAATCTTGGCTTCCCAAAAGAAGAAGTCCGAGAAAAAGTAGACCAAATAATGGATGAACTGCATATTACAGAATTCAAAGATAAACCAACCCACTTTTTAAGCGGAGGGCAGAAAAAGCGAGTTGCGATTGCGGATGTATTGGTGATGCAGCCCAGCATCGTTATTTTAGACGAGCCCGCTTCTGCTTTAGACCCAAAACATGCGAGAATGATCGATGAGATAGTGGATGAATTAAGCAGGAGCGGAATTACCGTCCTGCTATCCACTCATGATGTGGAACGTGCATTGATATGGGCTGATAAGATCGTCCTCTTTGATGAGGGGAAGGTTTTGAAAGAAGGAAAACCGGAAGAAATCTTTTTTGACGAAGCTTTGTTGGAAAAAACAAATTTAGAAAAGCCATCCGTATTAAAAATATATGATGGTTTAATAAAAGAAGGCCTTTTGCCAAAAGGAGCCTGCATGCCTAAAACGGCAGAAGAGTTAATAACCCTTTTTGTCAATACAAAGTAACGAAATGTGAACGCATAGGTGATATAATTTGCATGTAATTCATGAAAGGATAGACAATAGATGAAAAAACAAGCTATAGTAGTTGTAAGCTTTGGAACAAGTCATAAAGATACGAGAGAAAAAACGATACAGGCTATTGAACAGGCCCTTGCAGGAAAATATCCGCAAAGAGAATGTCGGAGAGCTTTTACCAGCGGGATTATTATGAAGGTTTTGAAAGAACGAGATCAGCTGGTGATAGACAATGTGACAGAAGCCATGGAGCATCTTCTGGAAGATGGGTTTTCAGACGTAATTATTCAGCCTACTCATATTATCAATGGGGATGAATACGACAAAATGATGGCTCAGATAGAACCCTTCAGGGATAAATTCGAAGTCCTTCATGTAGGAGCCCCGCTTCTTACCACTTCGGAGGACTATACGAAAACCTGTGAGGCCATTATGAAACAATTTCCTTCCTTTAAAGAAAACGAAGCGTTGATCTTAATGGGACACGGAACAGGTCATTATACGGATGCGGCTTATGCGGCGCTGGACTATCGGTTTAAAGCACTGGGATATACCAATGTATTTGTCGGTACGGTAGAAGGGTATCCTGATTTTGAAACGATGCTGGAACAAGTAAAACAATTTGAACCGGAACGAGTGATCCTGATGCCTTTTATGGTCGTTGCAGGAGATCATGCGATGAATGATATGGCAGGAGAAGAGGAAGACTCTTGGAAGTCTATATTCGAAGAAGCCGGATTTGAAGTGGAATGTCTGATGAAGGGAATCGGAGAGTTTAAGGAAATTCAACAAATATATATAGAACATGCGCTGGATTGCGCTAAAGAATAGATACATGAGTGATGATGGGAGGACACAAATGGCAACATTATATGGTTTAGGAGTGGGACCGGGAGACCCGGAATTAATGACTTTAAAGGCGGTACGGCTCATTCAGGAGTGTGATATTATCGCGGTTCCGAAGTCCGGACAATCGATCAATGTGGCGTATACGATTGCAAAGAAAGCGGTACCCGATTTTGAGCAAAAACATATTGTTGAATTGGATCTGCCCATGACACGTGATCAGCAAAAATTAGAGCAAAGTCACGAGGCTGCTGCAAAACAGGTAACGGATTGGCTTGATGAAGGCAAAAACGTTGCTTTTTTAACCTTAGGAGATCCTACCATTTACTCGACCTATGCGTATATCCATAAGCTGGTAAAAGGAAAGGGCTATCCGACTGAAATTGTTCCGGGTATCCCTTCGTTTTGTGCAGTTTCCGCTCGATTAAATGATAGTTTGACAGAGGCAGAGGAAGAACTTCATGTCATACCGGCCTCTTATACGGGGGTAGAAGAGGCACTGAACCTGAGGGGCACAAAAGTGCTTATGAAGAGTGGCAAATCTATTTCGGAAATAAAGCAATTATTGAAAAAAAAGCCGGATCAGTTCACGGTGAAAATGGTGGAGCGATGCGGTATGGAGGGCGAAAGAGTGTTTGACAGTATTGATCAAATTGATGAAAACGCCAGCTATTTTTCGGTAATTATCGTTCGTGAAAAGAAATAAAAGGATAAGGGAGTTTTGAAGCTCATAAAGAAAGGTGATTGTAATGAATATACGGATGGTTGGAATTGACCATAACATGGCTCCTTTAAGCTGTCGGGAAGCATTCTCCTTTACCAAAGTGGGATGTCAAGAGGCCGTACAAATTATAGGTGAACAATCTGGAGTAAAAGGCTGCGTGTTGATTTCTACCTGTAACCGAACAGAATTGTGGATTAGCGGATACGGACAATGGGGCGGAACGCATCGTGAGATGGATCCGTATGAACTGTTATGCCGCTTAAAAGGACTTGATTTAACAACTTATAAAGATTATTTTGTTATGCGTGAAAATCGAGAGGCGATTAACCACTTGCTGCAATTAACCTGCGGTTTTGATTCAAAGATTTTTGGTGAAGATCAGATTATTTCCCAGATTAGAGAGGCACTGCAGCTGTCCAGACAAAAAGGCTGCACGGATACAGCATTGGAAAAATTATTTCAGACGGCTTTATCTGCAGGGAAAAAGGTGAAAACAGAGGTTCAGATTTCAAGGATCAGCAGAACTTCTGCAAATCAAATGCTGACGATTTTAAAAAGTAAATTCGAAAATTTGAACGGGATCAAATGTCTGATTATCGGAAACGGACAGATGGGCAGGCTGATTGCCAATACGCTCCTTACGCATGGAGCAGAAGTGTCTATGACATTAAGACGTCCTAGACATTGCATGGAAGAACAGCGGTCCGTTATTCCGGAAGGATGCAGGATGATTTCGTATGATAATAGAATACAAGAAATTTCAGAGCATAAAGTAATAGTGAGTGCAACCATGAGCCCTCACCATACGTTAAAATTAGAAGAAGCCAGAGAATGTCTTGGACAACAATCCTATTATATGTTTGATTTTGCTGTACCTAGGGATATTGACCCTAGAATCGGGGAATTAGAAAATGTAGAAATATATGATATCGACAGCATGGGAGTTTCCGATTTAAGAGAATTGAACGGCGAGGGTATGGAACTGGCTTTTCAGATTTTACAGGAGTACCAAGAAGAACTGATTAAATGGTTTGAATTCAGAAAACATGTGGGTAAAATTCAGGGTATTGTCGAACGTGTAGTGGAAGATACTGTGGAAAGATTTTCATATAATACGGAAAAGTTGGAAAGTAATTGCCCTATAAGCGATATAAATGAAGTAGTAGAAGAATCCGTACAAAAATCCATTGGCAAAATATTATACGGGTTAAAGGAAACTTTACCGCAGGATATATGGAATGAATGTATAAACGGTTTGCATAAAGCCGCCATGAAAGAGACACTAAAGCATTAGTCTAGGAATGTTAAGAGGAGAAAAACATGTTAAAAATTCTTGTTTTTGCAGGAACAACGGAAGGCAGAAATTTGGTTGAAAAGCTTTTGGATAGAGGCCATACTGTACACATAAGCGTTGCTACGGACTATGGGAAAGAAGTGTTAGAAGAGTCCTTTTGCATTCCGCCCGGTGAAGAACGTGTTACCGTTCACACGGGCAGACTTTCGATTGAGCAAATGCAGGAATTGATAAAGAGGGAACGGTATGATGTGGTGGTGGATGCGACTCATCCTTATGCAACGGAGGTTACTGAAAATATTCAGGCTGCTTGCAATCATACCGAGAAAAGGTATTTGCGTTTACTTCGCAGAAGTTCGAACTACTTGAATAAAGAAGATTGTGTTTTTGTGAAAAGCATGCAAGAGGCTGTCAGGATATTAAATGAGGTTGACGGAAAGGCCCTGTTAACCATAGGCAGCAAAGAATTGCAGCCTTTTACTCAAGTCAAGGATTTTAAAGAAAGACTGTTTGCAAGGGTCTTGCCGATGGAGGAGGTGCTTAAGAGCTGCTCGGAATGGGGCTTTACCGGAAAGCATCTCATTTGCATGCAAGGTCCTTTTTCCTATGAAATGAATAAAGCCATGTTAAATCAGCTGGGCTGTAAGTACATGGTTACAAAAGACTCCGGGAAAGAAGGAGGACTCCCTGAGAAATACAGGGCTGTGCAAGATGCAGGAGCAGTACTTATTGTGATTGGAAGACCGGAGGAAGGGCAAGGCTTTGAGCTGGAAGAGCTCTTGAAGGTCATCGAAGGAACCGAAGGAGAGGAAGCCTCCTTGAACAGAGCAGATTGGTTCCCGTTGTTTGCTAATATCAGAGACGTCAATGTAGTGGTTGTCGGGGCCGGTAAAATTGCTCAGAGACGAATTGAAACCTTACTGAAATTTTCGTGCAATTTAAAGGTGATTGCAAGGGAAGCCTCTGAAGAGGTATCGAATCTGATAAATAAGATTGAAATAAAAGAGGAAGCGCAAGACAAGCGATTGAATCTGGTGATAAAAGAATTTAAGGAGGAAGATCTTTGGGATGCTCAAATTGCATTGGCGGCTACTAACAATAGAATATTAAATCAACAGATTGGTCAACTATGCAGACAGCGTGGTATCTTAGTAAACGTAGCAGATTCCAAAGAAGAATGTGATTTTTATTTTCCGGGAGTTGTATTGAAAGAAGAGCTTGTTATTGGCATTACAGCAGGCGGTAAAAATCATGCGTTGGCGAAAAAAGCCGGGACATTTATTCGACAGTCGATAGGAGATCTATAGGAAAGTTTTATTAAATATCAATTTTGACGAAGAGAGAGGTAAGCCATGAAGAAAAAAATTGTTATCGGAAGCAGAGACAGCAAATTGGCTATTACTCAGTCGGAATTAGTGATGGGACAGATTAGAAAAGCCCATCCTGATTTAGAACTGGAGCTTGTGACGATGAAGACCACCGGTGATCTGATTTTAGACAAGAGACTGGATAAAATCGGTGGAAAAGGCCTTTTTGTGAAAGAGCTGGATAAAGCTTTGCAGGAAGGGAGAATTGATCTTTCGGTGCATAGCTTAAAGGATTTGCCGATGGAAATCCCGGAAGAACTTCCGTTAGTAGCTTTTTCAACGAGAGAAAAGCCCTATGATGTATTGGTTTACCCGGCAGGCGATCAATTGGTTGATATAAATCTTCCGGTTGGAACGTCCAGTTTAAGAAGAGAACTTCAATTAAAACAGCTGTATCCGAACTGGAAGGTCGCAAGCATTCGAGGGAATCTTCAGACACGGCTTACCAAACTGGATCGAGGGGATTTCAAGTCGATTATCTTAGCCTATGCCGGAATGGCTCGATTAAAGCTAGAAGACCGAATCGGAAAAGTTTTTAGCCCAGATGAGATGATACCGTCTGCAGGACAGGGAATTATGGTGGTTCAAGGACGTGCCGGCGAAGATTATTCCTTTCTCGATTGTGTAAATGATAAATGTTCAGAGGTAGAAGCGCTTGCTGAACGAGCTTTTGTAAGATACTTGGAAGGCGGATGCAGCACTCCGATCGGAGCCTATGCGGAGGTAAAGGGAGATCACATTTTAATTCGAGGATTCTACTATAACGAAAAAACTGAGGAATGCAAAAAGGATAAAATTTCAGGGGCTGTTCAGGATGCTGAGCGGTTGGCATTGGAGTTAGCCAAGCAATTGAAGGGAGACGCTTAAGATGACATATGTAGCAGGGAAGGTCTGGCTGGTAGGAGCCGGACCTTCTGATCCGGGACTTTTCACGTTGAAAGGAAAAGCGGTATTAGAGCAGGCAGATGTAGTGGTTTATGATAAGTTGGTTGGACAAGGTGTTTTGGCCATGATTCCTGAGAAGACAGAACGTATTTTTGTGGGGAAAGTGTCAGGCAATCATCCGGTTCCGCAACAGGAAATTAATCAAATATTGCTCCGAGAAGCACAAAAAGGGAAACAGGTGGTGCGGCTCAAAGGAGGAGATCCGTTTGTATTCGGACGTGGAGGAGAAGAACTGGAACTGCTGTCTCAGAATGGGATTGCCTTTGAAATCGTACCCGGCATCACTTCAGCAGTTGCGGTTCCGGCCTATAATGGCATTCCGGTTACTCATCGGGATTTCGTTTCTTCACTGCACATTATAACCGGACATACTAAAAAGTCCGATGAAGCGGAAATTGATTACGAAGCACTTGTGAAATTGGATGGTACGTATATCTTTTTAATGGGCGTTGCATCAATCCCTAAAATCTGTGCGGGATTGTTAGGCGCCGGAATAGAACCGGACATGCCGGCTGCTATTTTGGAAAGAGGGACGACTGCTCATCAACGACGTATCGTATCGGATGTGAGCCATTTGCCGGCTGAGGCTGAAAAGGCGGCGGTCAAGACCCCGGCCATTATTGTAGTAGGAAAAGTTTGCGCGCTGGCAGAAGAATTTCACTGGGCGGAAGATCGACCGTTGGGCGGACTTAAAATTGCAGTCACAAGACCTCGTGACAGAAGCTCTGAGCTCGCGCAGAAACTTGCACTGCTTGGGGCAGAGCTTGTACTGCTTCCTGCCATTGAAACGAAGGAAATAGAAAATAATGATGCCCTAGAAGAGGCTTTTCATCATATGAATGAATATGATTGGGCTGTTTTTACCAGTCCTGTCGGCGTAGAAATTTTCTTTAATAAGCTGAGAGCGATGAAAAAAGATATTCGAAGTTTAGCAAGCCTTCAATTTGCCGCAATCGGTTCCGCCACGAAAAAGAGTATTGAAGAAAAAGGTATTTTGGTAAATTTAATGCCGCATGAATACAGCGGAAAAGCGCTGGGTGAGCTTTTAACTCAAACCGTTTTACAGGAAGAACAGGAGCGGAGCCGAAAGGTTAGGCTATTGATTCCAAGAGCAAAAATCGGAACGGAAGATGTGTTAAAACCTCTTGCGGCTGCAGGAATAGGCTATGAGGATTTGCCGATTTATGATACAATAGAGTCGTCAGACTGCGAGAATAGGATGGAACAGGATATCGACTATGTTGCTTTTACCAGTGCTTCTACAGTCAAAGGCTTTGTAAAGCAAACAGGCCTTACTGATTTTAAACATATAAAGGCTGTGTGCATCGGGAAAAAAACTGCTGAGGAAGCTGAAAACTATGGGATGCAAATTATTGTAGCAAAAGAAGCTACCATAGATAGTATGCTAGAATGTTTTAAGCAACTGGCTCACTAGATTGACTTGACAATTACATAGAAAAATAGAGGCGAGGACTTATCCATCGATAGGGTACTTGTCCATTTTTAGTTGTCAGCAGTCGACAAAATTAGACAGGAATGAAAGAGGAATAAAATGATTATCATTGATAAACAAAAATGTATAGGCTGTAAAAAATGTGTTGACTTTTGTCCGTTTACTGTTTTAGAAATGACAGAAGGCAAGGCACAGCTGGTAGAAGGAAAAGGCTGCATCAAATGTTTGCATTGCGCTGCTGTCTGTCCTAAAAAGGCGATTTCATTTGGAGAAATGGAAGGAACGTTGGAAGTGGAACTTGCTGAACTTCCGATCAATTTTAGTAAGCTTTTAGAAACGCACGTGATGACCAGACGTTCTTATCGTCACTTCAAGGATACGCCGGTGGACAGAGAAGTACTGAATCATGCTTTATGGTTGGCTTCTTGGGCCCCAAGTGCAAAGAATCAACATCCGACTAATTGGATTGTGATCGATAATAAGGAACTGATTGAACAAATCATGTTACATATTTTGAATTATGTCAAAGAAACAGGGACTTCACCGGAAGTAGTTTCCGAATATGAAGCGGGAAATAATTGCGTTATGGGCACGGCACCGACCTTGCTTTTAGGATATGCAAAGAACAATAAGGTGAATCCGTTGGCGGATACATCCATTGCTTTAACAACCATTGAGCTGCTGCTACAGGCACAAGCAATCGGAACCTGCTGGGCGGGGTACTTAACCAGATTCTGCAATGCTATTCCGCAGTTAAAGGAATTGCTGGAGCTTCCGGAAGGAAGCAGCTTTTATGCAGCATTAATGCTTGGTTATCCGGATAAAGAGGCCTATCCGTCCATACCGGAAAGAGTAAAAAAGCAGGAAGTAAAATGGCTGTAAAGCTTTTTCTGTCTGAAATAAAAAATCAAACTCATTTCGATTGAACGTTCCAATGGAGGAAAGTATGGACAATAAATATTTAGAACAACTCTTAAATAAAGTGGCCAACGGAGAAACGGCTCCGGCAGAAGCGGTAGAGTTACTGAAAAAATTGCCGTTTGAAGATTTAGAGTTTGTAAATATTGATAATCACAGAGGCATTCGTACAGGCTTTCCGGAGGCTGTATTTTGTCAAGGGAAAATGGTACAGCAAGTTGCCGTCATTATTCAGAAGCTTTCGGAAAACAACGACAATATTATTGGTTCCAGAGCGACGAAGGAGCAATATGAAGCAACGAAGGCTCTTGTGCCGGATGCAATCTATGATGAAGTGGCAAGAACCATTATCATAAACAGAAATCCGATTCCTTCATCCGATAAAATTATCGCAATCGTAACGGCGGGTACAGCAGACATTCCGGTTGCGGAAGAAGCCGCCGTGACAGCAATGGTGCTGGGCAATAAAGTGGACCGGATTTATGATGTGGGGGTTGCGGGTATTCACCGATTATTTGCAAAGCTGGACAGAATACGGTCTGCTAATGTGGTGATTGTCGTGGCCGGCATGGAAGGGGCTTTGGCGAGTGTGGTAGGCGGCCTGGTAGATAAACCGGTGATTGCGGTGCCTACCAGCATCGGATACGGTGCTAATTTAGGCGGATTGTCTGCCCTTTTATCCATGCTCAACAGCTGTGCCAATGGTGTAGGAATCGTGAACATTGATAACGGATTCGGAGCGGCTTATCTTGCTTCCAAAATCAATCGAATGGATTAAGAGCCGAGCTAAAGTGAAAAGAAATCAGCAAGATGAAATCATGTAAAAGGATTAGGTAATAAGATGAAGAAAATATTGTATGTTGATTGCTCTTGTGGAATCAGCGGAGACATGGCTTTCAAAGCTTTGTTGGAATTATGTGGAGAGGCAGAGGCTGTAAGGCAGAAAATCGAAACGATTGATGTGGTGCCTCATCACCATCATGAACATACACACGGTGAAGAAAAACATCATGAGCACACACACGATCATCGTGAGCAACACGACCACGAAGGCGGGCATACTCACGAAGAGATACACCACCATCATGAACATATCAGTTATAAAGATGTGAAGCATATTATTGCACACAGCGGCTTGACAGAGGGTGAAAAACAAAGAGCACTTGATATTTATGCGGTAATCGCTAAGGCCGAAGCAAAGGTGCATGAATCAACGATTGAAGACGTGGGTTTCCATGAAGTGGGAAGAATAGAAGCTATCCGCAATATCGCAGGTATCGCTATTTGTGTGGAACGTTTAGGTGTAGAAGAAATCTATTGTTCGCCTGTTCATGACGGAAAGGGCTTTATTCATTGCAGCCACGGCTTGATACCGGTACCGGTACCGGCAGTGATGGCCATGCGGGAAGACTGTGATTATATCTTCGTGACAGATGAAGTGGAAACCGAAATGGTGACTCCGTCCGGATTGGGCGTGCTGATGGGCCTTGGCGCCGTTTGCACGGAGCACATCCCACAGGGTGATTTAGCCAAATCGGTCGAAGTAAAAGGAACCCGAGATATCGGAAAAGACGGCGGATTGAAGATCAGCTTGATGGAAGTGGAAGGACATGAAATATAAACTTGACAAATGCGTTAAATCAGGTAAACTAAACAAGTATAGATGAAGAATCTTATTAAATTAATTGAATAGAAACTATGCAGAAGAGGAGTAGGAAAAAGAGCGCCTGTTAGAGAATGAAATCCATAGGCTGAGAGATTTCAAGGAAAGCGGTTTTTGAAGGTTGCTTCTGATTATATCGTAGTTTACAGACTAAATGAGTGCCGTCGGCTTGGGTTTTACCGGCTCGATGGAATAAAGGTGGTACCGCGGAGTTGAATTCGTCCTTTAGCAAGCAGAATGACTTGTTAAGGGACTTTTTATTGTCTTTATGCCCGAATCTGAAACTGTTAAATAACTTAAAAAAGGAGAAAAAATAAATGGAAAAAAATCTAGCTAAAAATTACAATCCAAAAGATTTTGAAGACAGAATATACGCGCAATGGGAGTCAAAAGGTGCTTTTCGAGCTGAAATTGATCCGGATAAAAAACCGTTTACTATTGTCATGCCGCCGCCAAACATCACAGGGCAGCTTCACATGGGACATGCTCTAGACCAGACGTTGCAGGACGTATTGACACGTTGGAAGAGAATGCAGGGCTTCAGCGCATTATGGCTTCCAGGTTCTGATCATGCAAGTATTGCAACGGAAGTAAAAGTAGTTGAAAAAATCAGAAACGACGAAGGGCTTGAAAAGGAAGATCTTGGACGTGAAGAGTTCTTAAAGAGGGCATGGCAGTGGAAAGAAGTGTATGGCGGCCGAATTACCGAACAGTGCAGAAAGCTAGGCGACTCCTGCGATTGGAGCAGAGAACGTTTCACGATGGATGAAGGCTGCAACAAAGCAGTAAACGAAATGTTCGTAAGACTTTATAATAAGGGACTGATTTATCGCGGAAACCGTTTGATTAACTGGTGCCCAGAGTGCGGAACATCTCTTTCTGATGCCGAAGTAGAGCATGAAGACAAGAACGGGAAGTACTGGTATTTCAGATATCCGGCAGTTGATGGCGGAGAAGGAATCGTTGTTGCAACTTCCAGACCGGAAACGATGTTTGCGGACGAAGCCATTGCCGTTCATCCGGAGGATGAACGATACAAGGAGTTGATCGGCAAGAAGGTACTTTTACCATTAGTCGGTAAAGAGATCCCGATCATAGCCGATACGTACCCGGACCCTGAAAAAGGAACCGGTGCGGTTAAAATTACTCCGGCGCATGACCCGAACGACTTTGAAGTTGGCGAAAGACATAGCCTTGCGAGAACTTCTTGCATTAATCTGGATGCAACGATGAATGAACTGGCTGGAAAATATAATGGAATGGATCGCTTTGAATGCAGAAAAGCGTGGGTAACAGATCTTGAAGCAGCAGGGTATCTGGTGAAGACCGAAGAAAAAGTCATCCCATCCGGCGGCTGCTATCGCTGCAATACAGTTATCGAACCAATGCTTTCCGATCAGTGGTTTGTGAAGATGGAAGGCTTAGCAAAGCCTGCCATTGAAGCGGCTAAAAATGGTACGTTGGAACATGTTCCGGACCGCTTTGAAAAAATTTACTTGCACTGGCTTGAAAACATCAGAGACTGGTGTATTTCCAGACAGCTTTGGTGGGGACACCGAATCCCAGCTTATTACTGCGAGGATTGCGGTGAAATGATGGTTAGCACAGAAGTACCAGAGAAGTGTACAAAATGCGGCAGCACAAATATTAGGCAGGATGAGGATGTATTGGATACTTGGTTCTCCTCCGGCTTGTGGCCGTTCTCTACACTAGGTTGGCCTGAACAGACGGAAGACTTAAAATATTTCTATCCTACCGATGTATTGGTAACGGGTTATGATATTATTTTCTTCTGGGTTGTAAGAATGGTATTCTCTGCCCTTGAAATGACCGGTGAAGTGCCGTTCAAATATGTCTATGTACACGGTCTTGTAAGAGATGCCGAAGGAAGAAAGATGAGCAAATCCTTAGGCAACGGAATCGATCCGCTTGAAGTCATTGATCAGGTCGGAGCAGATGCGCTGAGATTTATGTTAATGACAGGTATTTCTCCGGGAAATGACATGCGGTTTAAGGAGGACAAATTAGAGGCTTCCAGAAACTTTGCAAATAAGCTATGGAATGCTTCCCGTTTTGTCATCATGAACCTTCAGGATGAAGACGGCAATTTCAAAGAAATGGCTTCGGAAGAAACCGGAATGGATCACATTGTGCTTCGGGATGAAGACAAGTGGATTCTTTCCAGAGTGAACGATGCGGTACAGTACGTAACAAGTTCCATGGATAAGTTTGATCTTGCACTTGCGGGACAAAGAGTATACGAAGTAATTTGGAATGAATACTGTGACTGGTATATTGAGTTGGTTAAGGGCAGACTATATGGGGAGGATGAAGAGGACAAGAAGGTTGCCCGGTTTGTTCTTGTAAGAGCTCTAAAAGATATGCTAAAGCTTCTTCATCCGTTCATGCCGTTTATTACAGAAGAAATTTGGGGATTCCTGCCTAAGAATGCACCTGCAAAGGATAATCCGGACAACTTCTTAATCAAGGAAAGCTGGCCGGTAGTTGATGCGAAGCTGACTTATGACGTAGAAGTGAAGAAGCTTGAAATGGCGATGGAGGCGATTCGAAATATTCGAAATATCAGAGCGGAAGCAGAAGCAGCCCCAAGCAGAAAACTAAGAGCGGTTATTCTTTCCACTGGAAAAGATTTAGAATATATCAAAGCAGGCGAACGATATATCAAGAGCCTTGCCAATATTACGGAAATCAGCTTTATCGAGGATAAAGCACAGGTTCCTGAAGAAGTAATGTCCGCGGTAATGGGCGGCGTGGAAATCTTTATTCCGCTGGATGATTTGTTAGATTATAAAGCGGAATTGGAGAGATTGACAAAGGAAAAGGCAAGATTAGAAGGTGAAGTAAAGCGAGTTGTAGGAAAATTGTCCAATCAGGGCTTTGTGGCTAAAGCTCCTGAAAAAGTGATCAATGAAGAAAAAGAAAAGCAGGCAAAGTATGAAGATATGCTGGCTAAGGTTATCGCAAGACTGGAGCTTGTAGAGAAGAAACTGTAGTTCTAAGAGAATAACTATAAATTCAATAGGGTGATTAGAAATGTCCGGAGTGGAGGGGCAATGAATGAATCATGAAACAGCTATTAATAAGATAAAGACCTTTGAACGTTTTGGCAGCCGACTTGGCTTAGAACGCATGCGTATCCTCATGGAGCTTTTAGGAAATCCTCAAAAGGACTTAAACGTCATACATGTAGCGGGAACCAATGGGAAAGGGTCCGTGTGTCGGTATTTATATGAAGCACTTTCGGCAAATGACTATAAAGTAGGACTTTACACCTCTCCTTTTCTGGAAGTGTTTAATGAACGGATTGAATATAACGGTGCGTTAATATCCGATGAAGAGTTGGAGCAATGTACCGATCATGTCTTACAAAAAGTTCAGCTAATGCTGGAACAGGGGATGGATTCGCCGACGGAATTTGAAATTGTGACGGCAGTTGCTTTTGTATACTTTAAAAAATTGCAGGCAGATTATGTAGTACTAGAAGTAGGCTTGGGTGGCATAGGAGATTCAACGAATATTGTAGAAAATCCGCTGGCCTGTGTCATTACGTCCATTTCATATGACCACATGGACCGATTAGGGGACACCATTGAAAAGATAGCAGCAGAAAAGGCTGGAATTATAAAGCAGGGTGTTCCCGTTATCATGAATGTGACGAGGCGGGAAGCCGCGAAGGTTATTGCAAGAAAAGCGTATGAAACTAATGCGGTTTTGGTTGATGCGACAAAGATAAAATATAAGGTGTTTGAACAATCCATGGAAGGGTATACGTTGGATACCAGGATTTTTGGAACAGAGTATACGGATGTTCAGATTCGTATGATCGGGGAGCATCAACTTTCAAACGTGATGACTGCTTTGATTACGCTTGAGCTTCTCAGAAAGCAGCAGAAAATTAAGGTAGAACGAAGCCGCCTTTATGCAGGACTGAAAAGGGCTATTCAGATAGGGCGTTTTGAGGTGATGGAGAAAAATCCGTACATCATCCTTGACGGAGCGCATAACGAAGATGGTGCAAAAGCACTTGCTGAAACGGTGAAATCTTTTCTTTCGGATAAAAAAATTTTGATGGTGATTGGCATGCTGGAGGATAAGGACTATAATAAAATCTTAGATCAGTTTACGCAAGTGACGGATTGCTTCGTTGTTACCGAACCAAATAATCCAAGAAAATTAAAAACTGAAATTCTATATAAGCTTTTAACGGAAAGAGGGCAAAATTGTACTGTAATAGAAGATCCAGCGGAAGCTTATCAATATGCCGAATCGATAAAAGAACAGTATGAGGTTGTATTGTACGCGGGGTCACTATATTTAGTCGGGCAAATTAGGAGGATTTTGAGAGATGATGGAAGAAAAAGGATTGAAAGTTCTACTGTTTTATAATCCCAGTGCGGGAAATGGATTGCTTAAAAATAATTTAGATTATATTGTTGATCGATTTCAAGAGAAAGGCTACTTGGTTGTTCCGGTGCGGGCTTCTAAGGGTGATTTGTTGGACACGGTGTTTCAGAATATGGATCAGAGTCAGTATCGACAGGTGATTGCTGCCGGAGGGGATGGAACAATTAACATTTGCGTCAACGCAATGATTCGAAATAACATTGATTTACCGCTTACCATCATGCCGGCCGGAACTGCTAATGACTTCGCTTATTATTTTGATCTCCCGCATGACATCAAAGAGATGATTGATATTGCTTTGGGAGAGAACTTTACCTATGCAGACGTAGGGAAAGTCAATGACAAATATTTTGTCAATGTAGCGGCGATGGGCATGCTTGTTGATGTAAGTCAGAAGACCGATCCGAATTTGAAAAATACATTGGGGGTTCTTTCGTACTATTTAAAAGGATTGACGGAGGTAACGAACCTCAGGCCGATACCGGTTAAATTGATCAGCAAGGAGTTTACGATTGATGAGAACATGTATTTTATGCTGGTGATGAACGGAAAATCAGCAGGCGGCTTTAAGAGGATTGCGCCTCATTCGGAAGTGGATGACGGAAAACTGGATGTCATGTTGTTTAAAGAAATGCCAATTATGGATTTCGCCCCTCTACTGATTAATATTCTTCAAGGAAATCATCAGGAAAATAAAAATGTAATTTATTTCAAGACAGAAGAATTAACCATTGAATCGCCGGAAGATGTATCGACGGATGTGGATGGTGAAAAAGGGGGAACCTTCCCGTTACACTTTACAATTTTACCAAAGAGGCTTAAAATTTCAACACTTTACAGTCATATGAAAGCACCGATTTGGTAAAGGATTTGATAGTAGGAGATTTAGCAATGGCGAAAGTATTAGTTGGTATGAGCGGTGGAGTGGACAGCTCGGTATCTGCATATCTGTTAAAACAGCAAGGATATGAGGTTAGTGGTGTAACTCTGAAGCTTTTTGATAACGAAGATATTGGCATTGAGGACAAGACGAGAACTTGCTGCTCTTTGTCTGACGTGCAGGATGCAAGGAGCGTTGCGGATCGACTTGGATGCAGACATTATGTATTTAATTACGGGGAAAGTTTTTTACAGGATGTAGTAGGCAAATTTGCTCATGACTATGAAGACGGCAAAACCCCGAATCCTTGTATAGACTGTAACCGATATATAAAATTCAGCAGGATGCTGGAACGTGCATTGTTTTTAGAGTTTGATTACATTGCGACCGGGCATTATGCACAGATAGAGAAAGATCCTGTTTCGGGACGCTACCTCTTAAAGAAGGGAGCTGACCCCAATAAAGATCAGAGTTATGTGTTATATACATTGACCCAACATGAATTATCGAAGACATTGTTTCCCCTCGGAGGCATGTCAAAAGATCAAATTCGTGAAATTGCAAAGAGAGAAGGTTTTATCAACGCATTAAAACCGGATAGCCAAGACATCTGTTTTGTGAAGGATGGAGATTATGCAGGTTTTTTACAGCAGGTCATGGGTGTTGAAGCAAAACCGGGGAACTTTGTTGATAAACAAGGAGATAAAATCGGAAGACATCAGGGAATCATCCATTATACTATAGGACAGCGAAAGGGCTTGTCTCAAACTTTCGGAAAACCAATGTATGTGCTGAAAAAAGACAAGTCCAGCAATACGGTTATGCTTGGAAACAATGAGGATTTATTTGCGCAAGGAATGATAGTAGAGGACCTGAATTTTATCTCCATAGAAAACTTGACAGAGCCTATGAGGATTACTGCCAAAGCCAGATATTCTATGAAGGAAGTTGGAGCAGTAATCGAACCTGCAGAAAACGGAAAAGTAAAGGTCATTTTTGATGAAAAGCAAAGAGCCATCACTCCTGGTCAGGCAGCGGTATTCTATCATGGTGATATAGTCGTTGGCGGCGGAACAATCGTGGAGGCTGTTTATTAAGAAGAAGGAATAGAAAATGCATGGTTTAAGATTAAAATTATCACAGACGAAAGAGTATGATGCGTTAACAGATTTATTTATGAAAAACGGGCTAGAGTTTTCCAAGGAAGAACCGGTTCGCACAGATGTGGTGAAATGTTGGAAGATTACACATGGCGAGGAACAATTTTTAGCGGCCGGATTAGCTCTTGCAAAACGTCAAGGAGAATTTATTATTGATGGCATTGCAGTGGAACCGGAATACAGAAAAATGAAAATCGGTAAGATCATTTTAAACAAGGCCATTGAGGAAGTAAAAACATTGGGAGGCAACCGGATCTTTCTGGTTGCAAGAGCTCCTGAATTTTTCAGAAAACGAGGCTTTGTAACGGTCTCCAGAGAAGACGCTCCGACGTTCTTTGAATGCGCTACTTGCGAACAATATAACGCGACTTGTTACCCGGAAGTGATGAGACTGGATATTCACTAAATAATAGATAAGGGGCTGTCTTAAAAGGATGTGAGTGAACTCATAAGAGCTTTTGAGGAGCCCTTTTTTTTATTGTAAAATACTAGTTTGGAAAGGTTCTATTTTGCTTTCAAAAAATCTGTGAATAAAACGCATATGGTTGTAATCATGTTTTTATTTTAGCGGCATATCATTAGTAGTGTCAAATGTCATAATTGTCCAAGTAGGAGGGATACTATTCATGAAAATATTAGCGAAGGTTATTGCGGTGGTCTTAGCTTTTGGTGCGGTCATGTGGATTTTTCAAGCGGTCAATGTAAGTGCCGCACTGAGCTCGGTTTTGAGCCCTAATCGTGAGCTGCCTATATATAGTGTGCAAACAGCTGAGAAAAAGATTGCGATCAGTTTTGATGCGGCATGGGGAGATGAAAGCACAGTTGCAATTCTGGATATTCTAGACCAATACAATGTAAAAACAACATTCTTCTTGGTAAAGTTCTGGGCGGAAACCTATCCTGCTGATGTAGCGGAGATTCATGCAAGAGGTCACGAGATCGGAAACCATTCGGCAACCCATCCGAAGATGACCGAGCTTTCGGAAGATAAGATGATTGCAGAACTTTCCGAGACTTCGCAGGCAATTGAAAAGATTACCGGGGAGAAAACCACCTTGTTCAGGCCGCCGTTCGGTGATTACAATAATACCGTAATTTCCACCTGTGAAGCGCAAGGCTATAAGGTCATACAGTGGTCTGTCGACAGCTTGGATTGGAAAAACATCTCTACGGAACAGATTGTTGATCGAGTAACCAGAGAGGTGAAACCGGGAGATATCATTTTATTCCATAACAATGCGGAAAAAGTAACGGAATATTTGCCTTTGGTTCTTGAGAATCTTCAAAAGCAGGGATTCAAAATTGTTCCGATCGGGGAATTGATTTACTATAAGGACTATAAAATGGATCATACCGGAAAGCAGTGTAAAACGAAATAAATGAAAGTTTTTATGCATACCATCCAAAAAAGATGGTATGTTTTTTTATACATATTTAAAGAAACAGTGAAAATATACAAAAAATAGTTGAAATTTTGTCCCTTAAGATGTATAGTTAGCCGTGTGACATAAATAATAATGCATATTATGAATAAAATAATAAGAGAGGTACATAAGATGAAAATGAATATGAAAAAAATAGTAGCGCTTGCTCTAGTGATGATAGTGGCGTTTACTTTTGGAGCTTGCGGCGGAGCTGATACAAACAAAGATGCAGATCAAAAACCTGTTTATAAGGTAGCGATGGAACCGACCTTCCCTCCTTTTGATACAACCGATAAGCAAACCGGCGAGCTTACAGGATTTGATGTAGATATGATGGAAGCCATTGCAGAAGATCAGGGCTTTGAATTAAAATGGGAAAATATGAGCTTTGATGGACTGATCCCTGCATTGCAGGCGGGAAATATTGATATTATTGCTTCCGGTATGAATGCAAGTGACGATAGAAGAGAGCAGGTTGATTTTTCCGATACATACTATGACTCAGGGCTAGTGGTAGCGGTAAAGAAAGGCAATACAACCATTACTTCTTTAGGGGCGATTACTGCTGATATGAAGGTAGGCGGCCAGATCGGAACAACCGGTGCAGACCTTTGCCAGAAGCTTCAAACAGAAGGCAAAGTAAAAGAAGCGAAGATCTATAACGGATTGGATGTAGCAGTTATGGATTTACAGAACGGAACAATCGATGCACTGATCAATGACCTTCCGGTGACAAAAGCATATATTGATGCACAGCCTGGCACAATCCAGATCGTTGGAGACGTGTTAAATGCTGAAGCCTATGGAATTGCAGTGAAAAAAGGAAACCAAGAGCTTCTTGATAAGATTAACGCCGGTATGAAGAACATTAAGGACAGCGGCAAATTTGACGAATTATATGCAAAGTGGTTTGAATAATTACTATTTAAAAATTTGACACGAGTATATTAAAAGGTTTGCTTTTTTAAGCAAACCTTTTATTACGCACCTAACATCATTTGCGCAAGCAAAGGTCTGGTAGGTGCTATACGGGAATTCCCCAGCTCAAAGGGCGGCTCATTTACACCTAAGTTCTAGCGGTAAGTGGCTAAAAGGCATAGCATTCACTCGAAATCTACAAGGAGGAATTAGTTTTGAGTAACTATATTGATGGAATAAAAATAGCATATAGTGGATTGGGTGTGACATTACAGATTACGCTTGTTGCGGTATTATTAGGTGTTTCGATCGGTTTGATCGTAGCGATATGTAAAATGTCTAAAAATCTAGTCTTAAGGGCAATAGCAAACGTTTATATTGAAATACTCAGAGGTACGCCGTTGCTTGTACAAGCTTTAATCATTTATAACGGTGTTCCTATGATTTTACAATCCAATGGGATTATGTTTAAATGGGAATATCCGGTTGTAGCGGGTATGATCGCTTGCGGAATTAACAGCTCTGCTTATGTGGCAGAAATTATTCGATCCGGTCTTCAAGCAATCGATAAGGGGCAGATGGAGGCGGCGCGATCTCTTGGAATGGGACATTTTCAGTCCATGCGGTTTATCATTATACCGCAGGCATTTCGAATCATTTTGCCTGCGTTGGGAAATGAATTTATTACCCTAATTAAAGAGAGTGCGGTGCTGTCCGTCATTTCAATTGTTGAAATCACCCGAAAAAGTATGCTGTGGTCATCCGCAACATTTTTGGCGTGGCCGGCTTATTTAGGTACGGCATTTGTTTATTTGACCTTGACAATTCCATTGTCAAGGGGGGTAAGCTTCTTAGAGAGGAGGATGGCACAAAGTGATCGAAGTAAATAATTTAACAAAATCTTACGGAGCCCTACAGGTTCTCAAGGGGATTACTGAAAGAGTGGAAGATGGAGAAGTGGTTTGTGTTATCGGACCTTCCGGTTCCGGAAAAAGTACTTTTCTAAGATGCCTCAACCTACTGGAAGAACCAACGAGCGGAGAAATCTTTATTGACGGAGAGCAGATCAATACGAAGAATGCAAATTTGAATCAAATGAGGCAAAAATTGGGCATGGTGTTCCAAAACTTTAATCTGTTTCCTCATATGACCACTCTTGAGAATATTACCTTGGCTCCGATTCGCGTCAAGAAAATGTCAAAGGAAGAGGCAGATAAAACAGCGAGGCAACTGCTGGACAAAGTCGGATTAGAGGATAAAGCGAATGTCTATCCAAGTTCTCTTTCCGGCGGTCAAAAACAACGTGCGGCAATAGCACGTGCCTTGGCAATGAATCCTGAATTTATGCTTTTTGACGAACCAACTTCTGCACTTGATCCGGAGATGGTAGGAGAAGTGTTAGCTGTTATGAGAGACCTTGCTGAAAAGGGAATGACCATGGTCATTGTAACCCATGAAATGGGATTTGCACGAGAAGTGGCCGATCGCATTTTATTTATGGATGAAGGCGTTATCATGGAACAGGGCACCCCTCAAGAGATTTTCAATGAGACCAAAAACGAACGAACAAAGAGCTTTTTAAGCAAAATATTATAAAATATCAACGACCCTGATGTTCCTAATATAGGAATCAAGGGTTGTTTTTTTCCCTTAGCCAAGATTTCCGCCGGAATCCATAAGAATATGAATAAATCAATTTCTTCTTAATACAATATAGAATACCAGAGAAATCAAGAGGGGGAAAAACGGATGGAAAACGGGCAGGTTAGTGTAGTAGATGAAATGAGGGGAGAAAGCAATCGAGCAGTACTGGTCGGAATTGTTTTAACTGATTTGATGTTCAGCCATAAATCCTATGGCGAAAGTTTTTACATCATCCAATTAGGTATAGACAGGAAAAGCGGATATCGAGATGAAATCAAAGTCATTATCTCTGAAAGACTGATTTGGGATTTATACATAAATATAGGGGATTGTTTGCAAGTGGAAGGACAGGTTCGTACGTATAACGAAGAAACGGAAGGACACAGCAAGCTTAATATTGTAGTTTTTGCAAGAACAATTACTTATTTGGAAGAAGAATTGCCTCATGAAAATAATATCTCACTGACAGGTTTTCTATGCAAATTGCCGATTCGAAGAACTTCTCCTCTGGGACGAGAGCTTTGTGATTTGATGCTTGCAGTGAACAGGATGTATAACAAGTCGGATTATATACCTTGTATCGCGTGGGGCCGGAATGCGACCTATGCAGGCAGTTTGGAAGTCGGAACGAGATTGTCTATTGTAGGAAGAATCCAGAGCAGGGAATATAAAAAAAGAGATGCTGACGGAAATGTGATCAGCAAAATAGCGTATGAGGTTTCCATCCTTAAAATTGAAGAATAATGCCTTATTTGTTGAAAAACACATGGTAATTGCTATATAATGGCTTCTTTTCTTGAATTTTATGCATGTTTATGATATATTATATGTTGCATAATTTTAATGATTTTTAGGTAAAACATATATATAAAAGAGGTTCCGTTAAAACGGAAGATCATACGAGGTAAAACGATGAAGATAATTTTAGATGGAATGGGTGGAGATAACGCACCTGCTGAGATAGTGAACGGAGCAATACAGGCAATCAAGGACATGCCGCATACCATTGTGATCGTTGGGGATGAAACAAAAATTCATGCAGAACTGAAAAAACATAAGTACGATCAAAATCAGATTATAGTAAAACACGCAAGTGATGTCATTACCAATGAGGATACTCCGGTAAAGGCAGTTCGTACGAAAAAAGAGTCTTCCATGGTTGTAGGAATCAACATGGTGAAGAACGGAGAGGGCGATTTATTTATTTCCGCCGGAAATTCGGGCGCCTTGATGGCAGGCGGATTATTTATATTGGGAAGAATTCAAGGGATAGATAGGCCGGCATTGGCAACTATTTATCCGATTCTTGGAGGACAGGCTTCTCTATTAGTGGATGCCGGTGCAAATTCAGAATGTAAGCCGGAAAATCTATTGGAATTTGCTACAATGGGCAGCATTTACATGGAAAAAGTATTAGGAAGAACGAACCCTTCCGTAGGCTTAGTTAACATCGGAGCGGAAGAAACAAAGGGAACGACTGTGACGAAAGCAGCCCATGAATTATTGGAAAAGAGCAACCTAAACTTTAGAGGAAATGTGGAAGCGAGAGAAATTCCTTTCGGTGCAAGTGACGTGATTGTATGCGACGGTTTTGTAGGCAATGTTATTTTAAAATTGACGGAAGGGATGGCGCTTAGCATTTATGGTTTGCTTAAAAAGAGGTTAACAGCAGGCTTGATGGCTAAAATGGGCGCAGTACTTCTTTACGATAAATTGAAGGGATTAAAGAAGGAGTTTGATTACTCTGAATACGGCGGAGCACCGATTTTAGGTGTCAAAGGACCGCTTGTAAAGATGCATGGTTCATCCAATGCAAACGCTGTAAAAAATACGATTTTGAAAGCCATACCATATGCCGAGCAAAATGTTGTACAGACCATTCAAAATTCAGTACTTGAACTGGAGGAAATTAAGATAAGTGAATAAGCTTGAATTTCAGAAAAACTTAAACTATGAATTCAAAAACACAAAATATCTCGAAAAGGCACTGACACACAGTTCTTTTGTGAAGGAGAAAAGTGAACGATGCAGTAAAAACAATGAACGGCTTGAGTTTCTTGGCGATGCTTTTTTTGATGCCATCATCAGTGAAGAACTCTATAATCGCTTAGAAGATGTGAGTGAAGGAAAACTGACTAAGTTAAGAGCATTCATTGTATGTGAGAAATCCCTAGCAGAACAGGCGAGAAATTTGCAGCTTGGACAATATCTTTTCATGGGTAAAGGCGAAGAACGCATGGGAGGACGAAATCGGGAGTCGATTTTAGCAGATGCTTTAGAGGCCGTCGTGGCAGCTATCTTTCTCGATGGAGGCTATGAAGCAACAAAAAAATTTGTTTTGGAAACCTTTGAGAAGACGATCGAAAATGCCTTGTGCGGCAAAATGAAGAAGGACTATAAAACGGAGCTTCAGGAAACCTTGCAAGCGAATGGGGATGTAAAGATTGAATATCAAATCGACAAAGAAGAAGGCCCGGATCATGATAAAACCTTCTATATGTTGCTTTTTTGCAATGGCAGTATCATCGGAAAAGGTGTAGGAAAGAGTAAAAAGGCAGCGGAGCAGAATGCTGCGAAAGATGCGTTAGAAAGTGGGGAGACAAATGTATTTTAAAAGAATAGATATGCACGGCTTTAAATCATTTGCAGAACCGGTTTCTATAGAATTTAATCATGGTATTACTTGTATCGTAGGCCCAAACGGGAGCGGTAAAAGTAATATCAGCGATGCCATACGATGGGTACTGGGAGAACAGAGTCCAAAGACGCTGCGAGGCGGTAAGATGGAAGATGTTATTTTTGCAGGTACCGCCAGCCGAAAATCAAGAGGAATGGCAGAGGTCGTTCTTGTTATTGATAATTCTACCGGCATATTGCCCATTGACTACAGTGAAGTAGCCATCACGAGGCGTGTCTTTCGATCCGGTGAGAGCGAGTATTATATCAACAATAATCAATGCAGGTTGAAGGATATTCGGGAACTCATCATGGATACAGGTATCGGGGTTGACGGATATTCTTTAATCGGACAAGGTAAGATCGCAGATATAGTAAGCAATAAGACCGAAAGCCGAAGAGAAATTTTTGAAGAGGCTGCCGGCATTGTAAAATATAGCAGCAAGAAGGCGGAAGCAGAGAGAAAACTGGAGGCCGCTAATGCGAATTTGGAGCGTGTTAATGACATCGTCGGAGAAATTGAATCCAGAATCGGCGGGTTGAAGGAAGACAGCCAAAAGGCAACCGAATATTTAGCCTTTCGGGATCAATATAAAGAGCTTGAAATCAATGTTACGTTAAAGAGCATTGAGAATATCGAACTGAGCAATGAATACTTAAAAGACGATATTGCAGAGCTTTCTTTTGAAATTGATGAATTAAAAGAAAAAAAAGTCGTATTAGATAAAGAAATTACAGAGAGCAGATCGAGAAGCGAGGCGCTTGAAACATTGAGCAATGAAGCGAGGGACAAGCTCGTTAAAAGCATGGAGGAAATCAATCTGCTGGTTCATGACGGTAAATTGAAAGAAGAAAAAATTGCTTCTATGGAAAAAGAAGAGCTGCGATTAAACAGTGAAAAGGAAGTGTTTGCTCACAAACTTGAGAAAGAAGAGCAGAACCTTCAGGAGCTGACAAAATCAAAAACTCAAATTGATCTAAAAATGGCTGAGTTGGATCAACAGTTAAAAGCGAGGGTAAAAGTTTACACAGGGCTGTTATCAAAGCAAAGCCAAGTATCAGCTCGGATCGATGAAGATAAGAATTCGTTGTTCCAAGTACATAATAATAGCAGCACAAAGAAAGCGGAAATTAACAGTTTAGAGAATCTGAAGAGCAATTTGGACAGACGAAAAGAGCAGCTGCTTCAAGAAAAAGATTCTGCAGAAAATCAGAATAATGACATCTTGGAAGTCCAGCAATCGGCGGTGAAAAACCGGGATGATTTAAAGTCATCCCTTGCCGAAATTACGGATGAAATCAAAGAGTTGAGGCAAAAGCATCAAACTGCAGTATTGAATGAAAAAGATTTAACCAAGAAGACAGAAGATAGTCGAATTTCCATCAGTCAGCTCTCTGCAAGAAAAAAGACGATTGAAGAGATGGAGAGCAATTATGAGGGGTATAATTACGCTGTTAAATATGTGATGAAAAACAGCTTTAAAGGAGTGCATGGCGTCGTTGCAGATTTGATTACCGTACCCCAAGGGTTTGAATTGGCTATTGAGACTGCGCTGGGGGCTTCGATGCAGAACATTATCTGCCAGTCGGACAATGATGCACAGCATATTATCGCTTCATTGAAAGCGAATAAAGCAGGAAGACTAACGCTGCTGCCTATCGATTCAATCAGAAGCAATCCATATGTTTGTGACAGCCAAATAAAAAATACAGTAGGCTTTAAAGGACTTGGTGTCGATTGCATTGATTTCGACCGCAGGTTCAAAGGAGTTATGGAATATCTTTTAGGAAGAGTGATTATTGTAGATACTCTTTCCAATGCCGTGAAACTTTCAAAACAAGTTTCCGGAGGTCTTCGCTTCGTAACGATGGAAGGAGAAGTCATCAACTCAGGCGGTGCGATAACGGGAGGAGCCTTTAAAAACAATACGGCAAATCTGTTAGAAAGAAAGGCAGAGATTGCTGCGCTTCAGGAGCGGCTTGAGAACTATTCTTCCGAAAAGGACAAGCTTTCTTTGGAGCTTACAGCGTTAAGAGACCAGATTGAAAACCAGTACAATAGGCTTCAAGAACTTGAAAAAGAACACAGGGAAAAGGAATTGAAGCTGCTCTCTGCTGAGAATAGTATTTCAGTATATGAAAACAGCATGAAAGAATTGACGGATGGTAAAAATAAACGTCAAAGAGAGTTTGATAATATCCAGCAGGAAAAGGATTCTGCCGATCAGATGATTGCCAAGCTCACCGATGAGCTTGAGTCCGATCAAGCGAAAATTGAAGAATTGGAAGCAAGAATTGATGAGAACCTTACTGCCTATGATCAGATAAAAGATGAAATTGAAGAGGCAAATGAGGCGATTACCAAGGCAAGAATTGATGTGACCTCTTGTGAAAGTGAGAAACGAAATGTCGATACCATTGTAGGACGAATTAATCTTACTGTTCAGGAAATAAAAGCGGATATGGAGGAAAGAGAGCACGCTTTGGACAAACTGAAAGCGGATCGTGAACTATTGAATGCTTCCGGTGATGGCGGCGAGACGCTGATAAAGGAAAAAGAAGCGGCACGGGAGAACCTGGAAAGGTATATTGAAGAGATCACCGAAGAGCGTACAAATCTTACGCATCAGCTGAATGAAAAGACAGTCTCCAGAGAGTCTATGGAAGGAAAGATCACGTCCAGTCAGGACAAAAAATATGAGCTGGAGATAAAAAAGGCGAGGAATGAAACTCAGCTGGATACGTATAAGAATAAATTGTGGGAAGAATTCGAAGTTTCCTATTTGCAGGCTATTGATTTTAAGAAAAAAGAATTCAATATGAATGCAGCAGTAAAAGAGATTCGTGAATTGAAGACGAAGATTAAAGCGCTAGGTGAAGTGAATATCGGTGCAATTAAGGAATATGAATCGGTTCGTGAACGCTATGAATTCTTATCCGGTCAGAGAAGCGATATATTGCAAGCCATGGATTCACTAAAGCAGATTATTGAGGATATGGATAAAACCATTCGAATCAAATTTAAAGAGAGCTTTGATGATATTGTAGTGAATTTTGAACATGTCTTTCAAGAATTATTTGGCGGCGGACAGGCTATGCTAAGGCTGGAGGATGAAACGAGGCCGTTGGAATGCGGCATAGAGATTATCGCACAACCTCCTGGGAAAAAGCTCCAGAATCTAAACCTTATGTCCGGAGGTGAAAAAACGATGACAGCGATAGCCTTGATGTTTGCTGTCCTTCGCTCAAAGCCAACGCCTTTCTGTATTTTGGATGAGGTGGAGGCGGCTCTGGATGATGCAAATATTGAACGATTTGCAAGGTATCTGAAGAATTTTGACAATATACAGTTTACTTTAGTTACCCATCAAAAAACAACCATGGAGCATGCGGACGTATTATATGGAGTTACAATGCCGGAGCAAGGCATTTCAAAGGTTCTGTCTCTTAAGCTCGGGGATAAAATCGATTTGAATTAAAATCGTTAAATAGGAAAACTAATAAAGGAGAAATCAATGCTTTTTGAAAAACCAAAAAAATCGTTTTTCGGTAAGCTGTCTGAGAAAATTTCTGAGGTTTTTTTAGGCCGCACAGTGGATGAATCCATGCTGGAAGAATTGGAAGAAGTGTTAATCACTTCGGATATAGGCATGGAAACCACGATGAAAATTATCGAACAACTGAGAGAAGATATTCGAAAAATGGGTATTACCACGGAAGAGCAAGTAAAAGCTCAGATTGCCAGCATCGTAAGAGAGCTGATCGATAAGGGGGAGGCCCATCAGATATGTGAGGATACGCCGCTGGTCATTCTTGTAATCGGTGTGAATGGAGGCGGTAAGACTACTTCCATTGCTAAAATGGCTAGTCGCTTTAAAAATGAAGGAAAATCAGTTCTTCTTGCTGCAGCGGATACCTTTCGGGCAGCTGCGGGAGAACAGCTTGAAATTTGGGGCGATCGCATCGGTGTGAATGTCATAAGCCATCATGAAGGCGCCGACCCTTCAGCCGTTATATTTGATGCGATTCAATCTGCAAAAGCGAAGAATATTGATGTGCTGATTTGCGACACAGCCGGAAGAATTCAGACCAAGAAGAATCTGATGACCGAGCTGGAGAAAATGAATAAAATTATTGGAAGAGAATACCCTGAAGCTGCAAGAGAGACACTATTGGTGCTTGATTCAACAACAGGGAAAAATGCCGTATCACAGGCAAGAGAATTTGGCGAAATAACGGATATCACCGGTATTGTTTTAACAAAACTGGATGGAACCGCGAAGGGTGGTATTGTAATAACCATCGCAGATGAATTCAACATGCCTGTAAAGTTCATTGGTGTTGGCGAAGGAATGAACGATTTGAAAGAATTTGATCCGGCGGAATTTGCAGGAGGACTATTTAATGAGTAAACCGTTAGTTGCCGTGGTTGGGAGACCAAACGTAGGTAAATCAACATTTTTCAATCGAGTGGTTGGAAGAAGAGTCTCGATTGTAGAGGACACACCGGGCGTAACTCGTGATCGAATTTATGCAGAGGCGGAATGGTGCGGAACTCATTTTGCCCTTATCGATACAGGTGGTATTGAAGCTAATACCAGTGATGTGATTTTGTCTCAAATGAGAGAGCAGGCTGAAATTGCCATGGATACGTCTGATATCATTTTATTTATGGTAGACGGAAAAGATGGATTAACACATGCCGATACGGAAGTAGCGACCATGCTCAGGAGAACCGGAAAACCCGTGATTGTGGTGGCAAATAAAATCGATGCACCCAAAAATCTGCCCCTCCATTTTTATGATTTTTATGAGCTTGGATTAGGAGAACCACTGGCCATTTCTTCTGCTAATATGATGGGAATTGGTGAGGTGCTTGATAAAATCGTAGAAAGTTTTCCGGAAGGTGAGAAAACGGATGATGAAGATACCACAAAGATTGCCGTTATCGGAAAACCGAATGTGGGAAAATCCTCCCTTGTCAATAAATTGGTAGGAGAGAACCGAGTCATTGTTTCGGATATTGCAGGAACGACAAGAGATTCGATTGACACTCCGTTCACTTGGGACGGTGAAGAATTTATCTTGATTGATACGGCTGGGATAAGAAGAAAAAGCAAGGTAAATGAAGATATTGAAAAGTTTAGTGTGATCAGAGCGGTTGCGGCTGTAGAACGCTGCGATGTGTGTTTATTAATGATTGACGCCGTAGAAGGAATCACGGAGCAGGATAAGAAGATTGCGGGAGTGGCTCATGAAGCAGGGAAGGGACTGATTGTTGTTGTAAACAAATGGGATCTTCTTGAAAAAGACACCCATACGATGAAGAATTTTGAGAAAGAAATTGCCAAGGAATTAGCGTTTATGTCTTATGCACCTTCGGTATTCATCTCCGTATTAAAGGGCCAGCGGGTAGACAATGTGATGTCTATGGCAAAGACCGTTGCAGAAAACAGAAGTATGAGGGTGCCGACCGGACAGCTAAACAGCTTGATTACAGATGCGACGATGATTAATCCGCCTCCGTCCGACAAGGGTAAGCACCTCAAGATTTATTATGCAACGCAGGTGGGTGTAAAACCTCCGCTATTCTCATTTAAAGTAAACTCAAGAGACTTGATGCATTTTTCTTATGCTCGATATCTTGAAAATAAAATTAGGGATAGCTATGGCTTTATTGGTACTTCTCTAAAGTTTGTATTTAGAGAAAAAGGAGAAAAAGAGGAGATGTAGTATGTCATTTGCTTCAATTGGGTGGGGTGGAATAGCAGCCGGTATTGCGGTAGTGATCCTATCATACTGTATGGGCAATATTTCGCCGGCGATTATCATTGGAAAAATGCATGGCTTGGACATAAAGAAAGAAGGCAGCGGAAATGCAGGAACCACAAATGTTCTTCGCGTGCTTGGCAAAAAAGCGGCAGTCACAACCTTATTGATCGATATATTGAAAGGAGTTTTCGCGGTATTATTGGGGAAAGTTGTAGGGGCCTATGTTGCTCCGGAGGTTGCTCATTATATCGCGATGGCCTGCGGTTTAGCCGTATTTTGCGGACATATATGGCCTATAGTCTTTGGATTTAAAGGAGGCAAAGGAGTTGCCACTGCTTTTGGTGTATTGATGGCGATATCCCCGGTGATGGGCTTATCAGCCTTGCTGATTGTTGTGGTAGCAGTTGCTATCAGCAGAATGGTTTCATTGGGTTCGATATTAGCTGCAGTAGCCTTTCCCTTTATTGCTTATTTTTATAATCCGGACTATTTACTATGGGGAGCAATCATGGCCTTGATCGTCTTGTGGAAACATAGAGCCAACATTGGGCGGCTCATCAAAGGGGAAGAATCTAAGATAAGCTTAAAAAAGTAGGAGAGTAAAAATGAGTGACTTTAAAAAAATTGGTGTAATCGGTGCAGGAAGTTGGGGGACCGCTCTTGCCATTACGTTAAGCAATAAAGGACATAATGTCAAGATATGGGATATTGATACGCAGCACGTTCAAGCTTTAAAAGCAAATCGAGAAAACAGGAAGTATTTGCCGGGTGTGCAATTCAGCGAACATCTTCAGGTTGCGGAAGCTTTAAAGGATGCGGTAGACGGTGCTGAGATGATTCTTTTCTCTGCTCCGGCTCAGCATTTCAGAAGTGCGCTGGAAGGGGCAGCACCTTATATGCCGAAGGATATAATCGCAGTGAATGTAGCGAAGGGGATTGAGCAAAAAACCTTAAAGCGTATGTCCGAAATTGCCTATGAGAAGATGCCGGCCATAAAATATGTTGCGCTGTCCGGACCTTCCCATGCGGAAGAAGTTGGCGTCGGACAACCTACTACGGTGGTTGCAGCCTCCAATGACGTTGAACTGGCGGAGGTTGTTCAGGAAATTTTTATGACGGATAAATTCAGAGTATATACCAGCCGGGACGTCATTGGTGTAGAACTCGGCGGAGCTCTGAAAAACATCATTGCACTGGGTGCCGGAATATCAGACGGAATGGGCTATGGAGATAATGCAAAGGCAGCCATGATGACAAGAGGGATGGTCGAGATAGCAAGATTAGGCGTGAAGCTTGGTGCCGATATTCATACGTTCTCCGGGCTTACCGGAATTGGTGATTTGATCGTAACTTGTACCAGTATGCATTCCAGAAACAGGCGCTGCGGTATCATGATCGGCGAGGGTATGAAACCATCCGAAGCGGTTGAAAAGGTAGGCATGGTCGTAGAAGGGATGTTTACTACAGAGGCAGCCTATGAGCTTGCAAAACGTGAAGGTGTTGAGATGCCGATTACAGAGGGAATTTATGCAGTAATCAACGATAAAATCGATGCACGAGATGCAGTAAACATGCTGATGACCAGAGATAAAAAGAGTGAAACCGTAGTGTAAATGGTTTTTATACGGCTCCCGTCATTTTTATAAGAAAGATACAAATAGTCTAGTCTGCAGGTATTTATACAGGCTAGACTATTTTTGTCATTATATAAAAAATTCCTCTTCGAGGAGCTTTTAGCTCCCATTCGGTCGCATTTTATCCGTAGACTTTTTTGATATTCCGTCAATATCGCAAGCGATATTTCCTACATAATAAAAAAGCGCCCACTTTAGATGGGCGCGTGAATTTCACACTAGGACCAAGTTCCGCAGCAGCAAATACAACGACAGCAACAACTAAAAGAATTCGTGTTAGTTCCTAAAACACCATTATTACATCTGTTACTAACGCCAAGTACATTATTACATTCGTTTGTAGTGCCTAAAACATTATTACGGCATTCGTTAGAAGTTCCAAGCACATTACCGCAACTGTTTGTAGTTCCTAAAACGCCATTATTGCGACTACATCTGTGGTTGCTATTGTTAGCGGATAAAACACTATTACACATAAGGTTAGACCTCCTTTGGTCACTTACATTATATTATGTTTCATTAAATATGTGACTGGATGGGTGCACATTTAAACTGAAAGTGAAAGCCTCCTTTCTCCATCTATCTGTGCACTTGAAAATTTGCGGTTTTATGGTATAATGAACGCTATGGATTAAATCCGATTAATGCTATGGAGGACAAACGTTGAATAAGGATACAGTAAAAAGACGTGATATAAGAAGCTATTTTATACAAACCTTTGGATGTCAGATGAATGAACATGATTCTGAGACTATGGCAGGAATGATGTCTGAGAAGGGTATGATAGCAGAAGAAAATAGAGATGATGCGGATATTGTCATCATTAATACATGCAGTGTTCGTGAAAATGCCGACAATCGGTTTTTTGGGACATTGGGTCAATTGAAAAAGATAAAAGAAAAGAGGCCGGATTTTATTGCCTGTGTTTGTGGCTGTATGATGCAGCAGCAGCATATTATTGATGAGATAAAAAGTAAATATCCATGGGTGGATTTGGTGTTTGGCACACATAATATTCATCAGTTCACGGAACTTTTAGACAATGTAATCAATGAAAGACGAAAATTGGTGGACGTTTGGGAAAGCGGCGGAGCTATTGTAGAAGGATTGCCGACGAAGAGGCTTTATGCCTTTAAAGCGTTGGTGAATATCATGTATGGCTGCAACAATTTTTGTACATATTGCATTGTTCCTTATACAAGAGGCAGAGAAAGAAGCAGAAGACCGGAAGAGATTATCAATGAGGTAAAGGGTTTGGTCGCCACCGGAGCAAAGGAAATCGTGCTTCTCGGTCAAAATGTTAACTCGTACGGTGTAAGCAGCCACGAAGGAGCTTATTGTGCCGCAGAAGAAAACGGCATGGATTTTGCGGATTTGATTTATACACTAAATGATATGGAAGGGCTGGAACGAATTCGATTTATGACTTCTCATCCGAAAGACTTATCGGACAAACTGATTCAAGCCTTCGCCGACTGTGATAAACTTTGTAATCACATTCATTTACCGGTACAATCCGGAAGCAGTGAAGTGCTGAAAAGGATGAACAGGAAATATACGAAGGAAGACTATTTACTTTTAATTGAAAAGCTGAGAAGGGCTGTTCCTAATATGGCCATCACAACGGACATTATTGTAGGCTTTCCGGGAGAAACAGAGGAAGATTTTCTTGAAACCATGGATTTGATTGAGACAGTTCGTTACGATTCTGCTTTCACATTCATTTACTCTATCCGAAAAGATACGCCTGCTGAGAATTTTGAAAATCAGATTCCGGAAGACGTCAAGCATGAACGGTTTAACCGACTATTAAAAAGAATCAACGAGATTTCAGGTGAAATCAATAAAACTTATGAGGACACGGTTCAACAGGTTTTAGTAGAAGGACCAAGTAAAAGCGGCAGCGATACTTATGCAGGGAGGACGGAAACTTCAAAACTGGTGAACTTTGATGGAAGTGAAGAGCTGATCGGAAAAATTGTTTCGGTTCGGATTACGGAAGGCAAACAATTTAACTTAAAAGGCAGACAAGAAATATAGAATAAAGCGAAAACCTCTTTCATATATTGTAACAGTATTTATGGAAGGGGTATTTTTATGGGAAATGCAAATATATATGAAAGTATTTGGGAAAGGACACAGGGAGATATTTACGTGGGGGTGGTAGGACCTGTAAGAACCGGTAAGTCTACATTTATTAAGAGATTTATGGATTTGCTAGTGGTTCCAAACATTGATAATACCTATGTGAAAGAAAGACTCCAAGACGAATTGCCGCAGAGTGGTGCAGGTCGGACGATAACTACTACAGAACCAAAATTTGTACCTGCAGAGGCTGTGCCATTTCGGCTATCCGACAATATGAATTTTAGGCTTAGAATGGTTGACTGCGTGGGCTATATGGTGCCGGGTGCACTTGGACATTTAGAAGAGGGAAAGGCACGCATGGTAAGTACCCCTTGGCATGAAAACAAAATTCCATTTGAGGATGCCGCCGAAATTGGGACACAACGGGTAATTAAAGAGCATTCGACTATTGGGATAGCAATTACGACAGATGGAAGCATAGGAGACATTGACCGAAATGATTATGTTGCAGCAGAAGAGCGAGTTATCCGCGAATTAAAGGAGTTAAAGAAGCCTTTTGTTGTGATTGTCAATGCACTTGACCCGAAGAGCGATCAGGCCATTCATGTGGCAAACGAGCTGAAAGAAAAGTTCGGTATCCCTGTTACGGCTTTAAACTGTGCAAAAATGAGCGAAACAGCGTTAAAGCAAGTATTGGAGGATGCCTTATTACAATTTCCTGCGTCTCAAATTAACTTTTATTTCCCTGGTTTTGTGGAAGGTCTTTCAACGGATCACTGGATTAAGGCCTCCGTTATTGCAAGTATTAAGGAATGGATTAAAAAACTGGATAATATCGATCAGGTAAAGCAATCCATTACTACGTTAAAGGATGATGAGATCATTTCTGCTATTAACATCTCAAATATGGATTTGGGTACAGGTGATATTGATGTTCAAGTAGAAATGGTAAGCGGTCTTTTCTATAAAGTAGTAGAAGAATTGATGGATCAAGAAGTGAAGAATGATTACGAGTTCTTTGAACTACTGAAAGAATTTTCTGCTTCAAAGAAAGCCTATGATAAGTTAAAAACCGCCATGGTGCAAGTGGAAGCAGAGGGTTACGGTATTGTACAGCCAAAACTCAGTGAAATGGTATTAGAGGAACCTGAGATCTTTAAACAGGGTAACAAATACGGAGTTTGCTTGCGTGCGAAAGCACCATCTCTACATATCATAAGAACGAATATTACCACCGAAGTATCGCCGATTGTTGGAACGGAAAAACAATCCGAAGATCTGGTGAAATACTTACTGACCGAATTCCAGAGCGATCCATCAAAGATTTGGGAAACTAACATCTTTGGTAAATCATTATACGAAATGGTAACCGAACAGATGGAAAACAAACTGTCCAACGTACCTGACCAGATTCGTACAAAGGTTCAACGTTCCTTACAGAAGATCAGCGATGAAGGCAAAGATTATTTTATTTGTATCATTATTTAATGAAAATGGAAAATATGAAATAGAGTGCGCGCCTCTTGCAAAATGTTTGAACAGAATTCATGCTTTTTTGCTTGGTATTTAACATAACAAGTCGCATTATAAAATCAAAAAATCCACCTTTTTTATGTAAGAATTTATATAAAGACGGCGGGTTTTTTTAGTCTCAGACATATTTTTTCAGAAGTGCTTATTCCGCTTCCTCAGAAAGTAAATGAAAGGTTCATAAGAACTTTATTTGAGCAAACCAATATAATGGTAGTAAAAATAGTATTTGGGGGAGAAAAAGCATGGATATATCAAACGACAATGATGCCTCGAAGTTGTCAGGTAATAAGAGCGTGGAAGCTTTACGAAGAGAAATAACGGCGGAAAATGCGTTGATAGAGAAAATACTTACAAGAAATCAAACAGGTTTTGTCACGATTTCTTATGGTGTAATGGGTCGCAATAAGATGGTACAGATGCAAGTAGTTACTCTTGTAGTTGGAGGGAATACAAGAATACAAGATCAATTTGGAAACCGAATAGGCTTTAGAGATTTAAGAGAAGGTATGGTTGTGAATGCCAGATTTTCTGCGGATATGACAAGAAGCAAGCCGCCACAGGCAAGAGCATCAAGAATAGTGATAGTCAAAGAGAACAAATCTTCTCTAATAGAAGAGGGAAGAGTCATAAGGGTTGATGACAGTGGCACGTTCGGATACATTTTAACCGGAGTTCGAAATAACCCTAATCGTCAGATGCGGTATGTAGTTAGTAATGCAACCAAACTACGAGACCGGCGGGGTAATCGAATCAATTTACGAGCAATACGGCCTGGTCAAATAGTGAGAATAGAACGAGAATTATTCCAGACAATGAGTATCCCTCCGCAGACCAGTGCCCTTTCAGTACAAATCATTTCAGGTTAAATCATAGAGAACCTTCTAGATGAAGGAGGGTAAACAACTTTGTGCTGATAATCAAATAAATCCTTCCAGATTGATGTTAGAATAGATATTAATATGGGAGGATTTTTTATTTAACGATAGTGTCAATGATTTCGTATGATCCGAAGTACGTCACTAAATATCCCATATCCTGTCTGAAGCAAATCAGGATCATGTTCAATGATAGTAAGCTTACCCATTAAATCTGTCGTGATTTGAATAACAGAGGAAGTTCCCTCAATAGCAGCCAGCAGGCTTCCTTGCTCTACTAAAGTAGGTGTTACTGCTGCCATCACTTTCCCATTGTCTAAAGTGCCTTTGCAAAGAAGTTTTATCACCTTGCCTTGCACCTCTGCTTCCCGTATATCCACCATCGTTATTTGTTCAATTCCCGTTCTATCCACGTCCATTGGGGTTATTCCGGCATCCATCAGTACATTCAAAAGTGCGGTTACTTTTGCAGCAGCGTCCCATCCTTCTATATCCATAGCAGGATTTGCCTCGACAAATCCTTTTTTCTTTCCCTCCGCTATGATATCCTCATAATCCTTTCCTTTTGCCAGTTCTTCTAAAACATAATTTGTCGTTGTATTTAAGATACCATTTACCTCAATTACTTTACAAAGTTGTAGCGTTTCATCTTTTAAATTAAATAGAGGGGTACCATCCATAACCGTAGTTTCATAATAAAATTGCACATTCATTTTTTCGGACAGTTTCTTCAAGTCATGATAATACCATGCAATAGGACCTTTATTAGCAGTAATAGCGTGCTTCTTTCTTTCCATCGCTTTTCTTAAATGATCCGCAGCAGGCTGACCTGTAAATATCTCCAGCGGGGTCATTTCAATGATGACATCATATTCACCCGTTTCAACGAATTCCATCGAAGTCATCGACCTATAGTCTGCCCCGGAGCTATCAAAGCACCCTTTCTGTTCGATTTCTGAGCATGCTTTTTTTAAGTCAATACCGTCAAGGTTATATAAATTTCCTCTTGAGCCGGTGGTTATTCCGGTGACTATAATGTCGAACCCCATGCTTTCCATGATTTCCTTCTTCTTCTCTTCCAATATCTTTGAAAAAGCTCTTGCTGCATTTCCAAAACCTAAAAGTCCAAGTTTTAATGTTTTCATTATCATACCTCATAACAAATGAATAAACTAACGTCCGCTTATCTGAAAACTACAATATATGAAGAACGGAATAGGTGTCAATGGTGTTTTATAAATTACTATAAAATAATAATTTATTTTGTATGATAGTTAACGTTCACCCTCCTTTTTAACGGATTGTAGTATTTTCAATTATAGGAATAATTTTGAAATATGGAGCTGCATACAAAGCAATGAATATATTCACATGATCTCGTTCCTTTTTATCAAATGAGCTTTACTGAATTCGTAAAAATTGGTATAATGAGCTTGGCTCAAACGCGAAAAAAGGAATAAAGTGATGAAAAATATCAAAAGCAGGAGAATATTAAATTTAATAGGTTTTTTAGTGGTAGCGGCAGGTGTAATGGGGGGAATTGCCCTCTATACAGGCAGCAATTCCTACGCCAATGAGATCAATCGGTTAATTTCTTTGGATGATTCCAGTTATAAGATTGAAGTGGATGCAGGAGAGCATTTAATCGTAAAATTGCCTGATGGCAGACCGAGGATACCACAAATAAGCTGTGAAAACGGGAGTGTTTTTCAGGCGTATTTTACAGATGGATACAAACAGGCTATCGCAAGAATATATGTGAAAGATGATTTGTATCAGATAAAATTTGTAAAAGATCCTGAGCTCGGCTTTGAACTGCAATATGATGATCGATATAAGTTTATTCCTAAAACGATAGTTGCGAAGCGTTTCAGCAGCAGCAACCCGGATATTGCAGCAGTAGATAATCTCGGTAATGTTAAAATTGTCGGTGTGAGTGATGAAGGAGCCGTTATTACGGCAACCGATGGCGCAAAATCAGAAGAACTGGTTATCACGAAAACAATACGGGCACCGTTAGAAATCTATATAATTACCGGACAAAGCAACGCTTCTTACTATTATGCGGAACCGCAGCTGGCTACGGCTACAAAGCCGGGAACGGCATATCACTATAGTGAATTGGTGGGGGGAGAGCAAATCCGCTCCATGAATAATAAAGACGGCTCCATGGCACGTGGCAATATCGAGGCTGCCCTAGGCAAAACCCTATATGAATTGACCGGCGAAAAGCTATTGATGGTTAATGCAGGCGTAAGCGGCAGAAAAGTGGACACGTTTATTCCAAAGACTGGAGAATCTTACCAGCATATTGAATATGTTTGGGGCGTCATACAGAAACATTTGCACGAAGAAGAATTCCTAAAGCACTTTGAACCAAGGATAAGAAGCTATATTTGGGTGCAAGGTGAATCGGACGGAAACACAGATGTTAATTCTTATAAAGAAAACTATATGCTGATGCATCAAACTTTAACTGGTGATGGGTATGGCTTCCAAAATGGCTTTATCATTTTAACGAAGCCAAAGTTTGCAGGCTCTTACAATGCACAGCTGCAATTGGCTGACGAAAATAGTGACATTGCGATTGCTACGAGATCAGCTGGATCTTTCACCGTCGAAAATGGGAAAATGAGATTTGACGATCTTCATTACTCCCAAGTCGGTGACAATTTATTAGGGGAGGAAACGGCGAAGTCTATTTTTAAAGCGTACACAGAAGGAATTGATTCTGTCACTGGAGACTATTGACTGAAAAAATAATTTAATGATTATTTTTTATCAAAAGCGTATAATAACAACATGAATACTAATTTTGAAAAAAAACAAAAAGCTACACTTTTAGTAGTGATAATTACAGCATTTATTACAACATTTACGGGCAGTGCATTGAACCTATCCGTACCTACGGTTGGAGAAGAATTTAACGCCAGCGCTAGTTTGGTAGGTTGGATTGTAACCGCATATATGTTGACATCTGCAGGTTTCTCTGTTCCATTTGGAAGGGTGTCGGATATAGCGTCCCGAAAGAAAATTTTGGTATGCGGGATCTTGATTTTTTCGCTGAGTTCTTTGCTTGCAGCATTTGCATGGAATATTCAGATTTTGCTTGCCATAAGAGCACTTCAAGGCTTTGGAGCTGCCATGATTTTCAGTACAAACATTGCGGTTCTGGTGAGTTCGTTTCCGGGCGAAGATAGGGGACGTGTTTTAGGATATTCAACAGCATCTACCTATATAGGACTTTCAGCAGGACCGGTGATTGGCGGATTTTTTAATCATTACCTGGGGTGGCGGTCCATATTTTTAGTAACCTTTGCGGTCAGTGCGGTGGTATTTTTTATAGCATGGAGAAAACTGCCGAAAGACGAGCGGCAACTTGAAAAAACAAATTTGGATTTACTAGGAAACATCTTATATATTTTGATGATACCTACCGTATTATATGGTTTATCTGCCTTTTCTACGAGCAATTTAGCCAAAATATTATTGCCGGTAGGGTTAGTACTGCTTGTACTGTTTGGAAGGCATGAACTGAAAGTTGATAACCCAATTGTTGAGCTTCGCCTATTTGCGAATAATTTATCCTATTCGTTTTCCAACATAGCTGCATTGCTGAACTATGGGGCTACGTTCGCCATAGGATATTTACTTTCGATCTATCTGCAAGTGGTGATGGGATATACTTCGCAGATTGCAGGAATTATTTTGATTGCACAGCCGGTAGTAATGGCATTGCTATCCCCGCTTGCAGGGAGATTGTCTGATAAAGTTTCACCGTTTAAATTGGCCTCTTTTGGGATGGCCTTGTGTGCGGTCAGCTTATTTGCATTATCCTTTATTTCAGAAGCCTATCCTCTTTGGACAATTGTAGCGGCTCTTGTGGTTGCGGGTGTGGGTTTTGCTTTTTTCTCTTCGCCGAATACAAATGCCATCATGGCTTGTGTAGAGAAAACGGAATATGGAGTAGCTTCTTCCTTGCTTGCTACCATGAGAAATATCGGTCATACCTCAAGCATGGCGGTGGTAACCGTTGTTGTCGGTATCTATATGGGAAACAAGGCATTAGCAGAAGCTGAGCCACAGTTATTGATAAGCACGATGCATGCATCGTTTTTGATATTTACAGGAATCTGTGCCGTAGGTACGATATTTTCCTTAAAGCGTAAAGCATAAAGAGAGGTAGTTGCTATGAAAAGAAAGATTGTATTTTTATTTGTAAACGGAGCTATAACAGAACCCCAGAGAATGGTAATGGATGTTGGTGAGCAAGGTGAGATGATTACAGTAGGAGTGGCTAATTATGAAATGGCTTGTTCCGAAGCAAAAAAATTAGTAGATGAAGGTGCGCTTGTTATAGAGCTTTGCGGTGGATTCGGTACGATCGGACATGCGAAAGTGACAGAAGCAGTGGAAGGGAAATGCCAAGTCGGTGTGGTTCGATTTGACAACCATCCCGGGTATGAAGGACTATCCGGAGATACAAAGTGGATGTAAACAGCATGAAGAGCGGAGCGCGTAAATCTAGCTTTTTTTTAATAGAAAAGAATAGGTGAATATTGCCAATAATAGAACCCCTTAGTAAAACATATTGCTGAGGGGTTTTGTGTAAAATATTAAAAGTTTCTTGGCATCACCGCAAGAAAAATGGTATACTATATTCTAAAATATGAAAAAAAGTAAAGGTCTTGGATAGTTATACTGATGGAGGTAAAGATGCATTTGGTTTATGATATTTTCAATCGAGTACCTTACTTTGTAACGATATTGTTTGTTACAAATCTTTTTATTGCTTTTACTATCATATTTTTGGAACGAAAAAATCCCTCTGCCACATTGGCTTGGATTATGATTTTATTTTTAATCCCTATAGTAGGTATTTTTTTCTATTTTCTTTTTTCTCAGAACCTCTCGAGAAAAAAGATTTTTAAAATGACCCGATTCGAAGAAGAAACCATTCATACGGCATTGCATGAACAAATCAAGGAAATGAAAACAGGGGAATATTCTTTTACTACTTTTGCTGCAAGAAACTGGAGCGATATGATCCGGCTTCACCAAGTATACAGCAATGCTTTTTTTACAGAAGATAACAGTGTGTCAATTTTTACTGACGGACATGAATTTTTTGACAGCCTTATCCGAGATATTGAAGCAGCGGAATGTACGATTAATATCCAATATTTCATTATCAAAAATGATTTGGTGGGCCGCAAAATCCTTGATGTACTGACAGATAAAGCAAAGTCTGGCATTGAAGTGAGGTTGCTGATTGATGCGATGGGAAGCAGACAGCTGTCGTATTCGACTTTAAGTATAAAAAAATTATTGGAAGCAGGCGGAAAGGTCGCTTTTTTCTTCCCGCCAAAGTTTAAATATCTTAACTTGAAGTTGAATTACAGAAACCATCGTAAAATGGTTGTCATTGATGGACGGATTGGATATATCGGGGGCTTCAATATCGGAAAAGAGTATCTGGGCTTGAAAAAGAAGTTTGGCTACTGGCGAGATACGCATTTAAGAATCTTAGGCAGCAGTGTTCAGGATATTAATGCCCGTTTTTTGATGGACTGGCGGTTTGCATCCAAAGAAGAGATCGTATTATCAGAAGCCTATTACAGTAAAGTGATTCAAGAAGGCTGTACCGGAATTCAAATAGTTTCGTGTGGGCCGGATGAACAGAAAGCACAGATAAAGCGCGGCTATATGAAAATGATCACTTCCGCCCATAAAAATATCTATATTCAGACTCCGTATTTTGTACCCGATAGCAGCATTTTGGAATCGTTAAAGATGGCCGCACAGTCCGGAGTAGATGTGAGAGTGATGATTCCTTGTATGCCGGATCACATGTTTGTATACTGGGCGACTTATTCTTATGTAGGAGAACTGATTCGATCCGGAGCCAGGGTTTTTATTTATGACAATGGATTCATGCATGCAAAAACTATCGTAGTGGATGGGGAAGTTGCTTCGGTAGGTTCCGCTAATTTTGATATGAGAAGCTTTAAGCTAAATTTTGAATCAAATGCGTTTATCTTTGATGAGAAGTTAGCCCGTAAGCTAGAAACGATCTTTGAACAAGATATATCAAACTCCCATGAATTGACTAAGGAAATATATAACAGCAGAGGCATGATGATTCAATTTAAAGAATCCGTATCCAGGCTGCTTTCTGATTTATTATAACGTAGAAAATGTATTTCGTCATCAGCATGAAACCTGTTGACTACATAAAGAAAAAGGAGAAGAGAAATGTATTTTAATTATTTAGACCAAGTAGATGCAGAAGTAAGCGCAATGATAAAGCGCGAGATGAGCCGGCAAGAAAACAAAATCGAAATGATCGCTTCTGAGAATTTTACAAGCAGAGCAGTAATGGAAGCTTGCGGCAGTGCGTTGACCAATAAGTATGCCGAAGGTTATCCCGGCAAAAGATATTATGGCGGATGTGAGCATGTAGATGAAGTAGAACTGATAGCCATCGAAAGAGCAAAAAAATTATTTGGTGCAGAATATGTAAATGTGCAGCCTCATTCCGGTTCAAGTGCTAATATTGCAGTATATTTCGCATTATTAAAGCCAGGTGACACTGTGCTTGGTATGAGTCTCCCAAATGGCGGACATTTAACACATGGTTCCCCGGTAAATATGTCAGGACAGTACTTTAATTTTGTTTCTTATGGATTGAAGGAAGATACGGAAACCATTGACTTTGAAGAAGTAAGAAGGCTGGCTCATGAGCATAAGCCAAAGATGATTGTTGCCGGTGCAAGTGCTTATCCGAGAATCATTGACGCCGCTAAGTTTAGAGAAATTGCAGACGAAGTGGGTGCCTTATTGATGGTAGATATGGCACATTTTGCAGGACTGGTAGCTGCCGGACTTCATCCAAATCCAATCGAACATGCACATGTTGTAACAACCACGACACATAAGACTTTAAGAGGACCGAGAGGCGGAGCAATATTTGCAAAGGAAGAATTTGGCCCTGCATTAAACAAGGCCATTTTTCCAGGTATTCAGGGAGGTCCATTGATGCACGTCATTGCCGGAAAGGCAGTTTGCTTCCATGAAGCACTTACTCCTGAATTCAATGAATATCAAAAGCAGATTGTAGCGAACGCAAAAGTTCTTGCGAGTGAATTGATGGCGAGAGACTTTAAGTTGATTTCCGGCGGAACAGACAATCATTTAGTGCTTGTAAACGTAATCAATAAGGGAATTACCGGCAAAGAAGCAGAAAAATATTTAGATGAAGCAAATATCACAACGAATAAGAATGCTGTGCCAAATGATCCGTATGGCCCGTTTACAACCGGAGGTATCCGATTAGGTACGCCTGCGATGACAACAAGAGGCTTTAAAGAAGCAGATGTCGTAAAAGTAGCGGAAGCAATCAGCCTGGTATTGGACAATCCGGGAAATGCAGAAAAGGCAGAGGAAGCGAAGAAAATTGTAAAAGCGCTTTGTGATGCACATCCACTCTATAGATAATAGAAAATCAGTAGATGATAAAAGCCCTTTGCTTGAAACATGCAAAGGGCTTTTTATACGTAAAATTCCATTGGAAGAAGTCGCAATAATGAGCTAAAAGAACAAACCCAGCAAGAAGGTATAGAAAAAGTTTACCGTTGGTGACAATATTTTTTCTGTTACATTCAGCAGGATAAGAACCATCAGAATAAGAAAACCTTTATCATAAATTTGATAGTAAAACGAAGTATTTCTCAAATTGAAAAGTTCTGTAATGATTCCAAAACCGTCAAGCGGCGGAATCGGCAGTAAATTGAATATCATTAAGACTAAATTGATAAGGATGAGGTAGCTGATGATTTGCTGAACGATGCCCCCCATATACGTCATAGCGATAAAGGTATAATTAAATTTAAAAAACAGAGCAAGGATGCCGGCTGATACAAGAGCGATCAGGAAATTAACGGCGACTCCCGCTACTGAAACAATCAATTCATCCCTTCGGGGCTTCTTAAAATTATCTGGATTAACCTGCACGGGTACGCCCCATCCAAACCCTGCTACCATTAAGCATAAAAAACCAAACGGATCGATGTGAGACAGCGGATTCAGGGTTACTCTTCCTTGATATTTAGGGGTCATATCGCCGAGCTTATAAGCGGCAAAGGCGTGTCCGAACTCATGAAAAGATAAACCGATAACGATAGCCGGAAGCATGAGTGCCATGTTCATGAGCCAGTCAAGCGGATTGGCAAATCTTCCATTTAAAAAGGCCATAGCAGCCATAACAACAATCAGAACCAAAAAAGTTGGGTTATAAAGTCTCTTCAAAAAATCATTCCTTTCTTTTTTCAGACTTGTTATTCTCCAGATGATCCCGGCAAAAGGCATCGAGCATAAAAGTCAATGATTTATTTTATCACAAAACCACGTTCATGAAAATAGTATATATTAGTTACTTATATATCTGAATTGCGAGAGGTGAAATAAATTATATGAGACGAAAAAGTTATTGTATTGCGGTTTATACAGTACAAGAGGGTGATACGCTTTACTCTATAGGGAAATCATACAGTGTCCCTGTATGTGATCTCATGATGGCAAATCAAATATCCAATCCTTATAACCTTCAAATCGGAATGAAAATCTGTATTCCGGGGGAGATGGAAGAGGTGGAACCGAATGAGCCTGCAGAAGCGGAGTGCAGAGGCGTGATGCATACCATCGTAAAAGGAGATACCTTGTATATGATAGCAAAAAACTACAGGGTGTCATTGAACGCTATTATGGATTCAAACCCTAATCTTGATCCATACAACTTAAGAATTGGAATGAAAATCTGTATTCCATCATAAACTATACTTATATAAACCTGATTCGATCGTTTTCGGTTGAAAATCAGGTTTTATACTTTTTTGGATAATAAAATGCTTAAAATTCAACAATCATTAGCACACTGTTAGCACTCTTGTTGAGTGAGTGCTAAAAAAGTTGTTTACTTTTTGTAAAATTAGGTATAAGATAAAATTGTAGTCAGAAAATAGGAATAATTAGGGACGAAAAAGATTTTTGTAGTCAATCCAAAAAATAAAAGCAGGGGGTGGAATGATGACTTTTGATAAATACACACAAAATGCTCAAGGCGCAATAGTAGAATGCCAAAATATTGCCATACAGGAAGGACATCAGCAATTAGATGGAGAACATCTTCATTTAGCTCTGATGATGCAGCAAGATGGATTAATTCCAAAGCTGCTAAACTATATGGGCGTTTCATCGACAGAGATTATTGGGGAACTTCAGGCCGAAATGGAGAAGCTTCCAAAAGTGATCGGTGCAAGCGACAATATGTATTCTACGAAGCGATTGAACAAGCTTCTTATAGAAGCGGAAAAAAATGCTGAAAATTTTAAAGATGAGTATGTAAGCGTAGAGCATATGTATATGGCTTTACTGGATGAGAAGAGTACACCTTCTTCAAAAATCTTTAGAAAGCATGATATTACAAAAGAAAAATTTTTACAGACATTAACAAAAGTAAGAGGAAATCAGAGGATAACCAGTCAGAATCCGGAAGATAATTACGAAGCTTTAAATAAATACGGCCGCGATCTAGTTGAAATGGCCAGAGACGGAAAGCTGGATCCGGTCATAGGCCGAGATGCGGAAATCCGGCATACGATTCAAATCTTATCCAGAAGGACAAAGAATAATCCCGTATTGATTGGGGAACCGGGGGTTGGTAAAACAGCGGTAGTAGAGGGACTTGCCCAGAGAATCTTAAATGGAGATGTCCCGGAAGGATTAAAAGATAAGACTATCTTTGCGTTGGACATGGGTGCGCTGATAGCAGGAGCGAAATTCAGAGGTGAATTTGAAGAACGTCTGAAATCGGTCTTAAATGAAATTGAAAAATCCGATGGACGTATCATCTTGTTCATTGACGAAATTCACAATATCGTGGGGGCGGGCAGGACAGAAGGTTCCATGGACGCAGGGAATCTGCTCAAACCGAAACTGGCAAGAGGCGAATTGCATTGCATCGGTGCTACCACGCTGGATGAATATCGAAAGTATATTGAAAAAGATGCTGCACTGGAAAGACGTTTTCAAAAGGTTCTGGTGGATCAGCCTACGCTGGAGGATACGATTTCCATATTGCGGGGACTCAAAGAACGTTTTGAGATTCATCACGGCGTACGAATTACGGATGGCGCTTTAATCGCTTGTGCGACGCTTTCCGACCGATATATCAGTGACCGGTTTCTTCCGGATAAAGCCATCGACTTAATGGATGAGGCAGCTTCTAAAATTCGTACGGAAATTGACAGCCTGCCGGCAGAACTAGATGAAATATCGAGAAAAATTATGCAGTTGGAGATTGAAAAACAGGCGTTATCCAAGGAAAAGGATTCGGCTTCTAAACATCGGTTAGATATTCTGGATAAGGAATTGTCCGAATTAAAGGCTGAGAATGCGAGCATGCGGGCTCAATGGGAGATGGAAAAGAAATCTATTACCGATTTGAAGTCTGTTAAACTTCAAGTGGAGGAAGTAAAACATCAGATTGAAGAGGCAGAAAGACAGTATGATCTTGAATTGCTTGCTAAATTGAAATACGGGGCACTTCCGGAACTGGAGAAAAAGCTGAATGAAGCGGAGGAAGCACAGAAAGCAGAAGCGGAAAGAAAGCTGTTGAAAGAAGAAGTAACGGAGGAAGAAATCGCTGAAATTGTATCCGCTTGGACTGGCATACCGGTAAGCCGATTGGTGGAAACCGAAAGGGAAAAATTGCTGAAATTACCGGAGATTCTTCACAAGCGGGTGATTGGGCAAGAGGATGCCGTTACGGCCGTATCTGAGTCTGTTTTGAGGGCCAGAGCGGGGCTGAAGGATATCAATAAGCCAATCGGATCTTTCATCTTCCTAGGACCTACCGGTGTAGGTAAGACTGAATTAGCGAAAGCACTATCCGAATCTCTATTTGACAGTGAAAAGAGTATGGTTCGAATTGATATGTCTGAGTATATGGAGAAGCATTCTGTGTCCAGATTGGTAGGAGCGCCTCCGGGTTATGTAGGCTATGATGAAGGCGGACAATTGACGGAAGCCGTTCGAAGAAGACCATACAGTGTCATCTTATTTGATGAAATTGAAAAGGCGCATCCGGACGTATTTAATATCTTGCTTCAATTGCTTGATGACGGGAGATTGACGGATAACCAGGGAAGAACTGTTGACTTTAAAAATACCATTATCATCATGACTTCAAATATAGGAAGTCCTTATCTGATCGATCATATCAAACAGGACGGAACGATTGATGAAAACGTGAAGAAACAGGTTTCCGAAGAAATGAAAAAGTACTTCAAACCTGAATTTTTAAATAGAATTGATGATATTGTCGTATTCTCACCGCTGACAGAAAGCCAGATAACCAGAATTATTGATTTAAGTATGATTGGTATCCAGTCAAGATTAGCGGATAGAAATATGACCATTACGCTATCGGAGGCGGCGAAACAGTTTATTGCCAGAGAAAGCTATTCTCCATCTTATGGAGCAAGACCGGTTAAACGGTATTTGCAAAAACATGTGGAGACCGAAATCGCCGGCATGATTATCAAGGGCGAAATCAGAGATGGTGATCAAATTAAATTGGATTCAGATGGAGAAAAGTTACACTTCAGTATAAACTAGCTCAATCTGTAACTTGAAATCAACGTTAACGATAATGAGTCGGTAAAAAATAATGCATAGTTATCACTCTCTAGGAGTCTTGATGACTATGCATTTTCGTTCGTTGTCTTCAACGCTTGCTGTCTTTTATAATTGGTTATCTGTGACTTAATAATAGTAAAGTCCAGCGGTGGTTTTTTGGACGGTTTGCAAATATAGAATCCTTGCAAGTAATCGACTCCGATATCAATCAGTGCAAACATGTCTTCTTGGCGCTCAACGCCTTCGGCTATGACGAAAGCATTCCGCTGATGCGCATAAGTAACAATACTTTTAATCAGTTTGCGTTTATTTTCATCTCTGGTAAGATTTTGAGTAATGGAAAGATCTATTTTAATGTATTTCGGTGCGATATCTTTCATCATATCTTCATTATAGGAGCCGGTACCGTAGTCTCCTAATGCTATTTCGCCGCCCCAATTTCGAATGAAGTCTTGCTTTGCCTTTGTATACTTTGCGTTCGCCCCTCCGCCGTAGTCCAGTTCTACTATTACTCGGTTCAGCATATGACAATAAGTTCGTTCAAGCGCACTGGTATCCGATACGGAAAGCTGTTGTTCCGGGATGGAATTAATAAATAATTTACTGGACGGAGCGACGTTTAAATCGTTAAATGCTTTGATCCCGGCAAACCATGTGATTTTCTCAATCTCATACAACTGGGATGGAGAAGCCGCAAGCTCCAGCAACTGACGCGGTGTTTTGATAACCGAATGATTCGACCGCAGCAAGGCTTCATAGCCAAAAATATTTCCTGTATTTGCGTCCAAAATCGGCTGAAAGTGATATTCATACGTTTTATGCTTGATAAACTCTTCAAAGTGCTCGGACATTTCTGTAAAATGAGAGTCTTTTTCGTAATCTTTTAAGTTAAATTCTGCAAAGACACCCTTTGTTGTTTTCTTGACGGAATACATGGCAAAATCGGAGTATTTAATGAGCTGAAGATAGGAAGTAGAGTCGTCAGGATACCAAGCAACTCCGGCAGAGGCCCTCAACTCAGTACTGGTTTCGTCGGGCAGATTGAACGAGTGGTTATGAATGGCAATACTTAATCGCACAATTTCACTTCGTATTTCTTCCTTTGAAGAAAAACCATGCATAAATAATGCAAATTCATCCCCGCCGAGTCGGGAGATGATGGTATTTTTTCTGCAAGTTACGTTTAACACATTGGATAGAGCACGTATGTATTCGTCCCCATAGTGGTGTCCATAGGTATCATTCATCTTTTTTAAATTATCTAAGTCCAGTGAAAACATAGCACCGATGCCTATTTGTTCAGGCGAGGAGAATAGCTTTTCCACATTAGCAAAAAATGCACGGCGATTCAGAAGACCCGTGAGAATATCGTAATCCCGCTCAAATTCCATTTTATTTTTAGCTAACATTTCATCGGTGATATCTTCCAGTACACCGAGTATTTGATTTTCACTGTGGATGGTAATCATCCGAATCCATTTAGATGTAGAGAACGGTTTATCCAGATGAAATACCAAGTTGTTTTTGGTGGATTGACTGGGTACTAAGAATTTTTCGAGTTTGGCCATCTTTGCGTCAAATACATTGGAGGGAATGAAGCCTGTAATGTGCAGCGACAAATCCGGCTCTTCCAGCAGTAAAAATAAATGCTTTGTAATGTAGACTTGAGAAGAGGCCTGATAATATTCATAAATAGCCATTCTTTTCCCGGCTACGTCCAGTATATTCGACATTTTGGAAGAAGAATCCGCTACATTGGCAGACAGTGACTCAATGGTTCCTGCGAGCAAATCCAGTTCAGTTATGTTGGTTCGTCCTAATGATGCAAGTTTCATCGGGTCCCGTTCACGTACATTGTTACTGAGGGTTTTCACAGGCCGAATGAAGAGTAGACCTGTCATCAATAAACTTACGGTAAAGCTGATTAGAGTGACAGCAGCTATAGCAATGCAGATGTTGACCGAAGAATTAGAATGACTGAAAGACAGGTCGAATTTTGACAAAAGGACAGCAAATAGCAAAGCCTCTGTTATGACTTGTATGCTTATTAAAAAAATAAATCTCGTTGTAATAGATTGTGAGAGTTTTTGCCTCATGATTTCACCCTATAAATTAATTTATTTAAAAATGCTATGTTTTTCATAAATAATAGGACTAATATTTCAACCAGCTTTAGCAATAATACTATAGTATATACTAAATAGAACTTTTTTTCAATCAAGTGAAAGAAAACCTATTGAAATAGTTTGACAGAAAGAGAATTTAAAAATATAATAATACGATACGAGTACTACAATCATAGTAGTAAATGAAATGAGGAAATGAATGGATAATTTAAATTTTAAAGAACTAAACCTATCTGATGCGATAATAAAAGCTTTGGATTTTATGGGGTTTGAAGAAGCGACCCCAATTCAGTCAAAAGCGATTCCGTTAGTCATGAGCGGTTTAGATGTCATTGGACAGGCGCAAACAGGAACAGGGAAAACCTGTGCTTTTGGTATCCCTGCCATTGAAATGGTTGACATAAAGCAGGCAGGAACCCAAGTTCTGGTATTATGCCCGACGAGAGAACTGGCGATTCAGGTTTCAGAAGAATTCAGAAACCTTTGCAAATATAAAAAAGGCGTTCGGTCGTTAGCCATCTATGGTGGACAATCTATTGACCGTCAGATTATTTCTTTGAAGAGTAAACCACAGATCATCATCGGTACACCGGGCAGAGTGATGGACCATATGAGAAGACGCACGCTGAAACTGGAATTGCTGAAAATGATTATTTTGGATGAAGCGGATGAGATGCTCAATATGGGATTCAGAGAAGACATTGATACGATTTTGCAGGATGTTCCTGCAGAGAGACAGATGATGCTTTTTTCTGCAACTATGCCAAAGGGAATACTGGAGATTGCCAACACCTATATGAAAAATCCGGAGCATGTTGTGACCCAACATAAGGAAGTGACTATAGACACGATAGAGCAATATTATATTGAGGTTCGTGAAAGCTCCAAGCTGGAGTTGCTTTGCCGATTAGTTGATGCGAAGAATATCAAATTGGGAATTGTATTTTGTAATACAAAGCGCAAGGTGGATGAACTTTGTACTTCCTTGCAGGCAAGAGGCTATTCTGCGGAAGCACTTCATGGGGACATGAAGCAAAGAGAACGAGATCGTGTCATGAGTAAATTTCGTAAAGGACTTGTTGATATATTAATAGCAACCGACGTAGCAGCAAGAGGCATTGACGTAAATGATGTAGAGGCGGTATTTAACTATGATCTCCCAAGTGATGAAGAATATTACGTACATCGAATCGGAAGAACGGGAAGAGCCGGAAAGAAAGGCGTTTCCTATTCCTTCGTGTTTGGGAGGGATATCTATAAATTAAAAGATATTGAACGTTATACCAAATCGAAAATTATACAAACGAATCCTCCGACCATCTCCAGCATTGAAACCATAAAACTGCATTCTGCGATTCAGGAAGTGATGGCTATGCTGGATAAAGGCGGGTATTCAAAATACACGACAGCCATTGAGCAGATATTGGAAGACTCTGATGATATCACGACACTGGATATTGCGGCGGCACTCTTTAAAATGAAGTTTAATGAGTTGGATGAACGGAATTATGAAGAATCCGAATTGGACAATGATTTCACTGTAAATAGACGGGATAAATTCGGTTATTTTGCGAAAAAAAGCGGCGAAGGGAATCGTCAGAAAAATAGGGGCGGATACCGCGGAGACCGAAGCAAAAGCAGAGACGGCGGACGGGAACGAAGTAAAACGAGAGACGGTGGAAAACCAACTTCAAAATATAAATAAAGCAGGATAGAAAAAAGCAGGGGTTTATGCGCGACATGCGCAACTCCTGCTTTTATTTAGTAGAAATGTCCATTTGATTGACGGAATCGGTTATTTTTTGCCTTTTGCCGTTATGTGCTTTACTTCTATTTCATACACTTTTGCTTGTTCACCGGCTTTTTTAATATATTCCATTCCGGCTTCCATATAGTCGTTCGAGAATTTTTTTAGGATCAGAACATAGATTTCTTGCTTTCTTTCTGCCGCCACTTCTTTTATATCGCCAAAAGCAATAACGCTTTTAAATTTTGTGTTAAAGTCGTCCGGAATTAACTCGACGTCTTTCACTACACAAAAAGAAACCTTATTGTTCGATTGTATATTATCGAGTTTATGACCTGTTAAGGCAGAATGAAAATAAATATTACCGCCATCAAATATAAAATTTACCGGGACACCGTAAGGAACTCCGTCTTCCCCCACTGTTGATAAAATACCGTATTCAGCAGTATTCATAATGTCGGTCATTTCCTCGTTTGTCAGCATTTTATCGCTTCTTCTCATTTCTCTGAACATAAAAATTCCTCCTTTTTTGAACTTAATAGGAAATTGTACTGGTTTTAATGTTATTATATAGGTTGATTGTATCAATGGAAAGAGCCAATTCATATAATCTGGATGGATACAATGAAAACTGCCCCTATTAATTTTGTCTAAATTGGAACTACTAATAGACCAATTAACATTATATAATTATTTTATAACGCAGGAAATATCGTTTACGATATTGACGGAGTTTCATAAAAGGCTACGACTACAATGCGACCGAATGGGAGTTATAAGCGCCTCGCAGAGGCTTTTTTTACAAGATATGGAGATAAGAGAATACAAGGATGGAAAAAATAGATGATAGGTGTAACTAAATTATTGTGCGGCGGGGAACATTTTGGGGATAAGCTGAGATATACCCATACCGCAAGCAGTCAGAAAAATGGTGTCAGTACGGGAAATGGTCCGGTGGTTGTATGGAACTGCACGAGAACCTGCAACTTGAAGTGCAAACATTGCTATTCAAACTCAGATAGCAGAATCTACTCCGGAGAGCTCACAACCCAAGAAGCGAAAAGAATGATTGACAATTTTGGGAAGTTTCATGTCCCGGTATTGCTGTTATCAGGTGGAGAGCCCCTGATGAGAGAGGACTTGATGGAATTGATCCGATACAGCCAACAGTACCATATCCGAACAACCATTTCAACGAATGGGACCTTAATCGATAAAGAAGTGGCTAACAATTTAAAGAAAAATAATGTGGGATATGTAGGAATCAGCATTGACGGGATCGGACAACAACACGATACCTTTAGAGGCTCACAGGGAAGTTTTGAAATGGCCGTAAGGGGGATACGAAACTGTTTGGATGTAGGGCAAAAGGTCGGACTTCGCTTTACAATCAGCCGTGATACCGTGGATCAGCTAGAAGATATATTCCATTTTATTTCACAAGAGAAGATTCCGAGAGTCTGTTTTTATCATTTGGTTTATTCAGGACGAGGCAATACGCTCATGAATGGGGATATTTCTCATGAGGAGACACGTCATGTGATGGATTTAATTATGCGTAAAGCCAAGGAACTTGGCAGTCAAACTGAAATATTGACAGTGGATAACCATGCGGATGCAGTCTATATGGCTTTAAAAATGAAAGAGCGGGATCCCAAACAAGCAGAAAGAATCCTTGAACTTCTTCGTATGAATGGCGGAAATCGATCAGGAATCGCTATCGGCAGTGTAGATTATCAGGGATATGTCCATCCCGATCAGTTTACACCGCAGCATGTATTAGGAAATGTGCGAGAAAAGGATTTTGATAAAATATGGACGGATACATCCAATCCGATTATGGTGGGACTGAAAGACAGAAAACAGCTGTTAAAAGGCCGCTGTGGATACTGCAACTGGAAAGAGGTCTGTAACGGAAATTTCAGATCAAGAGCAGAGGCTGTCACAGGGGACTTTTGGGCATCCGATCCCGCCTGTTATTTGACGAACGCTGAAATTGGAGTGAATGAAAATGCAGGCCTTGTATAAAGAAGGACAGAAGGATTTTATAATGGAGGAGCCAGTATGATTGTTTCGTGGAATACAACCAATCAGTGCAATATGTATTGTAAGCACTGTTACCGTGATTCAGGGTGTTTAGAAAATTCTGAGCTGACAACGCAGCAGGGAAAAGAACTTTTAAATGAAATGGCGAAAGCCGGGTTTAAAATGATTATTTTTTCAGGCGGGGAGCCTCTGATGAGACCAGATATTTTTGAACTGGTAGAACATGCTGTACAGCTTAAATTAAGGCCGGTCTTTGGTACAAACGGTTCTCTGATCGATTACAATACGGCATTGAAATTAAAAGAAAAAGGTGCTATGGCTATGGGGATAAGCCTGGATAGTTTAAATGCAGAGAAACATAATGATTTCCGTGGATATCCAAACGCATGGGAAGAGGCTGTAGAAGGGATGGAAAACTGTCGAAAAGCTGGACTGCCGTTTCAGATACATACGACCGTCATGAACTGGAATCAAAAAGAAATCCTTGACATAACGGACTTCGCAGTCAAAATAGGAGCAAAGGGTCATCATATATTCTTTATGGTACCGACCGGAAGAGCTCAAAACATGGAAGAAGAATCCCTTCGCGCAATGGAATATGAAGATTTGATTACTAATATAATGAAAAAGCAGCAGGAAGTACCTATTGAATTAAAGCCGACTTGTGCCCCGCAATTCATGCGCATTGCCAAAGAGCTTGGTGTAGCAGTACGTTATTCAAGAGGCTGCTTAGCTGGAATTAGTTACTGCATTATAAGTCCTAAAGGGGATGTGCAGCCGTGCGCATACATAAAAAATTATATAGGAAATGTAAAAGAGATCCCATTCAGTGAAATATGGTTGAACAATCCGATTTTAAAGGAGCTGCGAACCTTACAGTATAACGGAAGCTGCGGGAGCTGCGGGTATAAAGATCTATGCGGAGGTTGCAGAGCGAGAGCGGCCGTATATAACAAAGGGGACTTTATGGCAGAAGAACCATGGTGCGCCATAAGCGCAGGAAGGGAAGCGTGACGGTTTATGGACGAGAAAGATAAAGAACTGTTAAATTTAATACAACGAAACTTTCCGGTTCATTCAAGACCCTATATGATTTTAGCTGAACGGTTGCAGATAACAGAGGATGAGGTAATTGACCGAGTTAAGAAGTTGAAAGCAAACGGGCATATCAGAAAGCTCGGAGGGGTTTTTAATTCAAAAAAACTGGGATACCATAGTACGTTATGTGCACTAAAAGCACCTGCTGATCGAATCCCGGAAATTTCGAAAGTCATTAATTCTTATAAAGGGGTTACGCATAATTATATCCGTGACCATACCTATAATATGTGGTTTACGCTGATGGAATCTTCCCAAGAAGCGTTGGAATCAACGATAAACGAAATCAAAGAAAAGACAAGAGTAGATGAGATTTTGAGTTTACAAGCCGAAAATGTTTTTAAGATCAATGTAAACTTTCAATTGACTGATTCGATATAATGCTGCATGATAACAAACCTCCCTAAGGAACGTTAGATGGAGGCTGTTTCAAAAAAGGAGAGAAAGGAAGAAAATTGTGGACGAACTGGATAAGTCAATTATCCGCTGTATTCAGACGGAATTGCCCATTACCCAAAAACCGTATCAATTCATTGCAGACCAATTGGAAATAGATGAAACAGAGTTGCTGAAAAGAATAGAAATCATGTTGGAAAAAGGGATTATCCGCCGGATCGGAGCAGTTTTAAATCATCGGAATGTTGGATTTCAAGCCAATGCGATGGTTGTTTGGGCGATTCCGGAAGATCAGGTCCAAGAGTCGGGTAAAAAGCTGATCCTGCACAGTGAAATTAGCCATTGTTATCAGAGAAAAGTCTGTCCGAACTGGCCGTATAACGTATATACAATGATCCATGCCCGAACGAAAGAAGAATGCGAAACGGTTATTAAAAAAGTTGCGAATAGCATTGAAGTCTACGATTATGAAGTACTATACAGCACGACAGAGCTCAAGAAAACGTCTTTCTTATATTTTGAGTAAAGACTCAAAAGCTGTATATCTGCTATTTGCTGCCTATATCTTATAAATCAACTTTGAGTACGTTGTTGTCTGCGTGATATCAAATCTGAAATTTGCACATTTCAGGTTGTCCAGACAACAACTCGTGCTTAACTTGTTGATTTTTTTTTGGAAAGAAATATGATTGTCTTAAAAGCACATATCATAAAAAAGTTGGTAATATAAAAAGGTAGGTATATGAAAAGCATTTCTGAAGCTTATATTTCAAAATTGCAAGAAGAAAACATCGCAAACGGATTAGACATCGTAAAAATACGATATGCGCTGGCTGTCTTAAAAGATGAGCTGATCAAAACGATTCTTTTAATCTGTATTTTCGCTTTGCTGGGACAATTAAAGCCGTTTTTGATGGTTATGTTGTTAATTCTTCCAATCCGACTCAGCACTGGCGGAATTCATTTTCAAAGGAATATTCCCTGTTTTTTATTCAGCTTAGGTTATTTTTTGGTTGCCGTATGTTTGCTTCCTTTGTTAAAAGTAGAATTGACTTTTTTATACTCTGTTTTAGGGCTTAGCATTTTAACGATTGCTGTTTGCCCCTTAGCGCCTTCTGAGAAACGACCTATCATAAGCAGAAAAAAGTATCTGCAGAACAAATACTTTTCGCTTATCTACCTTGTTATATTTACTTTTATCTTGCTGTCTTCTATAGAAAATCAAGCAATTATCGGCATGTGCATATGGGCTTTAGCGTTACACGCTACGGAGTTATTGTTTATAAGGGTACACAAAAGAAAGGGTGGTTTAACATGTTTCAAAAACTGAAAAGAGCATTCATGAGTTCAACGGCATTATTTTTAATTGGTGTAGCGACGACGACGATTTCCGCCGCATCTATTTCTCATCATGGGGAGCCGGATTGTCCGAAAGAATTACTAAAATAACACCTCAACCACAAATTCGTTTTCTTCTTGGAAAATATTTAATTTTCCGTGGTATTTGGAGGCGATGGCCCGGACGTTTTTTAACCCGTAGCCTCGTCTTTCACCGAGCTTAGCAGTTTGAGAAATACTTATTGTCCGGTTTTTTTCCTCACAATAAGTATTTCTCACTTCAATTTGTTTTTGATTTTCCTGCTCTCCGATGAACAGTACGACGATACGCTGTTCCTTTTCCAATCCCTCCACGTATTCAAAGGCATTGTCCAATAGATTTCCGATGATTTGAACCAATTCATACTGCTCGCAGGGAAATACCGGGAATATCCCGCTTGGGAAATGAAATAATTGCACTTCGCGCTTTTCTGCCTCCTTTGCTTTCGAATAAAGCAGGGCATTGACCACACCGTTGCCGGTGTTGAAAGAAACGGCGCTTTTTTTCTTGTTGGAGGATTTTTCTTGCAGGGCTTCAATGTAGCGCTGGATTTCTTTGACGGCCTCTTCGGACTGTTGAAATTGACACATCCCTAAGATAGCCTGCAGGTGCTTGTTAAAATCATGTTTGTCACTATATAAGCTATCCAAAAGATTTTCTGTGGTCTCCATATACTGCTCATGCAGATGGATATTTTCTTTCTGTCGTCGGTTTTCAATTAATTTTTTTAACAAATATATACATAGAGCAAACCAAATCGCTGTGTAGGCTGAAATTATGGCAGATTGGCCCAAAACCATCTCATTATTGCTTTTCCACAAAAATACCTCAATCATACTGAAGCAAAACAAGGTTGACCCTATTAAGTAACATTCATCTTTATAGTTCTCATAAAGTAGCTGGAATTTTATTTGCAATTTACTGTTAAAGCCTAATGATGCGCATATTGTGAATGTGATAACAAGCTGAATACATACACTAATAAAAGTTAAAGATTCAATACCTTGTATTTTATAAAATATCACCGCTAAAATATATTCGATGAAAGTCAGAAATGCAGAGGCGAAGACTAACTCAAATAGAATCTGAAATGTATTTCGGTTTATTGCAATACTTAAGATCGTAATCATTATGACATAATATAATAACGATAGAGAAGGTGTCTCTAATAAATCTAATATAGCTACTATTACAGAGATAACGATACAAGCAGATATTAGTCTGATTTTATTTCTTAAATATTCTTGGTTAAATAAATTCATTAGTGTGACGGTACTTATCATTTCAACAAACGATCCAAAAATATCTTGCGTAAACGTCATTTTACTACTCCTTTCTTTGCCTAATCCATTCTTTAAACTGTTTTTCAACTACACCATAGTACTTATTGCTGACATATAATTTATTTGAAGTGTTTAGAAGCGTGATTTGCCAGAGCCTATAATTCAGCTGTTCAATTTCTCGGATTTTTTTTACATTAACGGCAAAAGCTTTATGGCATTGGATAAAATATGGGTCATCGACCTCTAGCAGGAGTTCTTTTAATGTTATATTACTGCTCTCAAAGGGAGCATCCTGTAGATCCGTATAAAGGTAACAGCGTCTATGTAAAACTTCTGCATATTTCAGCTGATGAATGGGAATTAACAAATCTTTATTTTTCGACGGGTATAAGAGCATTTTTATTCTCGCTACTTTGTGTTTTGCTAATGAAAGCTGTTTGATCAGTGTTATTATTTTTGTTTCAAAATCATTTACGCCAAAGGGCTTGAGAATATAATCATAACAATGAAATTGCTTGAACGCCTCCAATTGATTTTTTTCTGAGCCTGTTATAAATAAAATAAGGGTTAAAGCGTAATGAGGCAAAGAGCGTATTTCTCTCGCCAAGTCAAGTCCATTTATTCCGGGCAGTTCAATATCTAAAATGAAAATATCAATTTCCTCCTGCTTTGCAATAGACAGCGCTTCCTCTCCGGACAAAGCATAAAGGACCTGCACTCCTTCCAGTTTTTGAAATACATTTTTATAAAGCAAAATATCGTTTTCGGAATCTTCAACAACTAAAATTATAACCATTTTTATCCTCTGCTTCTTAATATTCCTACTAATCCCATTATATTGTGCCATAAATATCGGCCGTATAAAACCCCAATAATCGACAATATACGTGAAAAGAACAATTAATAGGAAAAAACAGTGATAAAATGATTCTTTAGTGAACTTTTAGACGAATAGGGATATCATTCCGAATCGGATTCTTCCGATTCTTCATTGTCGTGAATATCCAATCCCAAATCATTGTTAATCATTCCGCCGAATGTGATGGATTGCCCGCCGAACTTGCTTCGAATGGCATCCATCGCTCGATCAAGGGATTCGCCTTTTTTTCTGATTTCCTCTCTTTCATGAAAGAAGCTGAGCTGTTCCTGTTCATTTTCATCGACCAAATTGATTCCGGTAATCGTTAATAAGCGGATCGGATTTCCGATGGACCAAGAAACCGCTATCAATTCTAAAGCTGCTGCGTAGATCTCTTCTGTGATATTAGTGGAGGCATCCAGTTGTTTTTGTCTTGAAATCGTTTTAAAATAGGGATCTTTGATATCCACTTTTACTCCGGTCGCTTTCATCTGATACTTTCGCAGCCTTGCTGAAACAGTAGAGCAAAGTGCCATTAATGCAGTTTGAATATCATTCATCGTCGTTAAATTGCGTTTAAAAGTGATCCCATTTCCGACGGATTTTATTTTTTGCTTTTCATAACAGTGAGAAACCGGGCTATCATCAAGACCATTGGCATAATCATACAGCATGTCGCCATGTTTTCCTAAGAGAGCGCGAAGCAAGGATTTGTCAGACTGTGCGAGTTCTCCTATCGTGCGTATTCCGGTTTTTCGAAGTTTCTCTGCGGTGGCGGTACCGACAAAAAACATCTGATTCACATCCTGAGGCCAAAGGATAGCTTGATAGTTTTCGCGCGAGATGACGGTAGTTGCATCCGGTTTTTTATATTCACTGCCCATTTTAGCAAATATTTTATTGTAGGAAACACCGGCAGAGAGTGTTAAACCAAGTTCTGATTTTACTGTTTTGCGTATTGTATCCGCAATCTCTTTTCCTGACCCGAATAGTTTTAGGCTTGCGGTGACATCCAGCCAAGACTCATCAATACTAAAAGGCTCGACCATATCCGTAAAGCGATAATAGATTTCGTTAATGAGTTTGGAATATCTTTTATATTGCTCGTGATGAGGAGGAACCAGTTTAAGGTCAGGACATTTTTTCTTCGCTGACCAGATGGTTTCGGCAGTGACAATGCCATACTGCTTTGCCAGCTCATTTTTTGCAAGAATAATACCATGTCTGTTTTCGGGGGAACCGCTCACAGCCATTGGTACATGTTTTAATTCGGGATGTGAAAGAAGTTCTACCGAAGCAAAAAAACTATTCATATCGCAATGTAAAATCGTTCTGTCCATATTTCCTCCTTGATCGTTGCTTTATACGGTTTATATTTTATACTAGAAAAAAGACGAATTCTAGTATATAATAAAATGGCTAAAGGGGGATTTTTATGAAGAATGTTATGGTTTGCGTTACGCAGCAAAAAACGTGCGAACGCCTTATCAAGTATGGACATGAATTTCTTGGAAACGATGAAGGGGAACTGTTTATCATACATGTAGCGCATGATCAGTTGAAGTTTTTAGGGAAGAATAAAGAGGGCGAAGCCCTTGAATATTTATATGAGAAAGCCTTGGAATACGGTGCAAATTTAACGGTAGTCCGGTCAAATCATGTTCTTGATACGTTAGTGGATTTAGTGAAGAAAAATAAGATTTCACATGTGATATTAGGAGAATCCGGCGAGGTAAAAACTCAAAATAGCTTGCTGGAAATGTTTGGAAATAGAATACAGAATGTGGCAGAATTGATGGTTGTACCGGCTCGCTAGGACAAGCAGCAGGTCAGCAGACATAAAGGGACTTGGAGGGAAAAATGAGAATTATTACAATTATTTCAGGAATATTATTTGTTTTAAGCGGATTATGGTGCATTATTAATCAAGGAGTAACGTTTGCAGCACTGGCGTTCATCGTTGGACTAGTTATGGTTATTGCCGGACTAATGGCTGGACTAAGTGTCTTTTCGATTCGAGAGAAGGATTCGAATCTGAGATGGGCACTCGTAGAGGCCGGGATTACCGTTATCCTTGGTGCGGTCGTATTATCCAATCAGCTGGTAACAGATTTAATTGTAGTAATGTTCTTCGGAATGTGGGTACTATTCTCGGGGTGCAATCGACTGGTAGCCTCTTGGGATTTAAAAAAAGTAGAACATAAAGGCTGGAGATGGGTGTTTATGTTAGCTGTAATCAGCTTATTTGCAGGGATTTACTCTTTCTTTAATGCGACACTGGAAGGTTTGCCGATGGGGATGCTCGTCGGACTATTCTTTTTGATCCAAGGGGTAAATACATTGACCCTCGGAATAATCATGCCGCGCAGCAAGAAAACAAACAGAAGAGTAAGTTAGTTAGAAGTACATTATATTATAAACGTTATAAACGAATAGAATACAGAAAGTCTACAGGTGCAAAGAAAAATCATGGATTTTATCTTTTGCACTTTTTTACTGTTTTTAAATGAAGAACTATAGTGAAAGGGTAAAGAAAAACGAAATGAATCTAATAACGATATTTGCAGAAGATCTGAAAAATGAATTTAAAGGGTACAACTTAAACGGATTTAGCAAAGACTTGATGGCAGGCATGACCGTTGCAGCAGTTGCCCTGCCTTTAGCTATTGCGTTTGGTGTGGGTTCCGGAGCGACAGCCGCAGCGGGACTGGTTACGGCTATTATTGGAGGCATCGTGATCGGTACTTTTTCAGGAGCTTCCTTTCAAATATCCGGCCCGACAGGAGCGATGACTGCTATTTTAGTTACATTATCGGCAAAATACGGAATGCAAGGGATTCTGATAGCTTGCTTCTTAGCGGGAGTTATGCTTGTTGCCGCGGGCATACTTCGCTTAGGCCGAATGATTTATTTTATTCCGGCTTCAGTGATTACCGGATTTACTTCCGGAATTGCTATTATTATTGCCTTAGGCCAATTGGATAACTTGTTTCGAGTAAAATCAACAGGCGATTTAGCCATTACTAAAGTCTTATCTTATTTTACAGAAGGATTTAGCCCCGACCTACCGACGGCGTTTATCGGCTTCTTAGTGATGATACTTATGATAATATGGCCTAAAAAATGGAACGAGAAGATCCCTTCCTCCTTGGCAGCACTAGTAATCATACTGATTCTTAATTATTACTTAAAGCTGGATGTAGCGGTGGTGGGGGATATTCCAAAGACCATATTATTGGACGACCGACTGACCTTTGATTCCTTAAAATCCGGACAAATTTGGGACTTTTTTATCCCAGCCTTGTCGATTGCTGCTTTAGCCATGATAGAAAGCTTGCTTTGCGGTGCTTCTGCGGGGAAGATGAAGAATGAGAAGCTCAACGGCGACAGGGAGCTGATTGCGCAAGGCATCGGAAATATGGTGATTCCGTTGTTTGGAGGAGTACCGGCGACTGCCGCTATCGCTCGAACCAGTGTCGGCATAAAAGCCGGAGCCGGAACGAGGGTAACCAGCATTATTCATTCTGTCATTTTGCTTCTGTCCATGTTTATCTTAGCACCGGTGATGTCTGCCATTCCTCTTTCTGCGTTATCAGGCGTATTGATAGTTACTGCTTGGAGAATGAATGACTGGGAAAATATCCATTTTATATTTGATCATAAATTCAAATCAGGTATTGCGAAGTTCTTTATCACCATGGGAGCGACTGTCGTATTGGATTTGACGCAGGCTATTATTATTGGAGTTGCCTTCTCTTCCATTCTGATCATGGTAAGATTGACCGACATTGATATTAATTTAAGTGACATTGATAATAAGCGTTTGGAAGAAATCGGAATTTTTATACCCAAAATCTCCAGTAAAGTGCGGATTGCCTACTTGACCGGAACGATTTTCTTCGCCGTAGTAGACAAAATAGTAAATCAACTATCTGAACTGGAGAATACCAAAGTGTTAATTTTATCGATGAGGGGAGTACCCGTTATTGATGTAACAGGGGTTCAAGGTCTGATCGAACTCATTAAAACACTTCGAGAACATGGGATAGAAGTCATGTTCACCAGTGTTCAGCCGAAAGTGTTGAAAAAAATGCAGCGGGGAGGAATCGTGGAATTAGTTGGCGAAGCAAATATTTTTAGAAGTGCGGAGGAAGCGATAATCATTGCGCATACCCATATATAAAAAGAGCCTCTGAGAGGCTCTTTTAACTCGTATTCGCTTCGCGTTTCAGCGATAGCTTTTTTACGGTCGCAATGTAATAAAAGTAACATCTGGAGGTGCCATGAATCGGAAAGGCAGTTTGGTCATACCAACTCCGGAAGTAACGTAGAGCTGTGTGGAAGCCTTGTTGTCAAACTCAAATAAACCTTTTACATAATGCTCGCCGTATGGCGGAAGGAATTTGTCCGTATAGCCTGGGAGATTAATCTGTCCGCCGTGGGTGTGACCGGAAATCATCAGGTTGGTGTTATAATCAAGCATCTGATCGACCACATCCGGTTCATGACATAAGATAATATTATAATAGTCTTCACGTCCCCAACTAGCCATCTCGGGATTGCCGCTTCCGATAACAATATCGTCAATACCGATCAGTGCAAGATGCAGCTGGTCAAAGGGAACATACTCATCTTTTAAAACCGTGAAACCTGCTTGCGTCATAATTCCTTCGTATTTCCATTCTGCACCGCCGCCGTAATCATGATTTCCATATACGGCAAATTTTCCGAGAGGTGCTTTTAACCCGGACAGACTGTTTATGATCTCATCAATATCTCCGGTATATTGATCGTAATAATCAATTAAATCGCCGGCAAAAAAGATCATATCCGGGGAACTGCCGTCAATGATTGAAACGACGTTCTGGAAATCATCAACTGTATACCAATCACTAAAGTGTGTATCCGAAAAAATGGCAATTTTTAAGCCGGATTCATTTGATGTTAGTTGTTTTGCATCCAACGTCAGATTAATCGTCTTTAAGTGATAGGGCTCCACATACCGAGCATAGGCCACCCCTATACCGATCAGGATAATGAATAGTATGAGAAGATTAAAGAAATATTTTATAAATTTAAACATTTGATATGTTATCTCCTAATATAACTTGAAAGTCTTTGATAAGAATTTTAGGTCAAATTTAATGCTATCATTCTATTATATAGCATCATTAGCTTAAACATGATAACATGAAAATGTTGGAATGGCAAAATAATTTTTTCTGTTATGTGAATAACTAATATAGGCAGTTATTGAATCCGTAAAGCGGTAAGAATTTGCATTTTTATAATGTATCATTTTATGATATAATGAACGCAATGGATTAAATTCAGCGTTGCTGTAAGGAAGCGTAAAAAGGATTTTACCCTTTTAGATCATATATATGACTGGCAAAAAGATGGAGGAAAAAAGATGGACATCAGAGATTTACTACCGGAAGATTCAGAAGGAAGACTTCGTATTATACAGGAAAGCGTGCCCGGAAAACAGATTTCTTTAGCGCACATTATAGGAGGCCCAAGACCGATTGTTTATAAAAAATTAGGTTTGAATCCAGATATTGACTTTGATAATTCGGCTATTGGAATCTTAAATGTAACACCGCCGGAATCGGCAGTTATTGCGAGCGATATCGCTATTAAAGCAGGTGACGTCTATTTAGGTTTTGTGGATCGATTCAGCGGTACATTGATTATAACCGGAAGACTTTCGGAAGTGGAAACAGCCATGGAAGAGATCGTTTCCTATTTTAAAAATGAATTAGAATTTGCTGTGTGCAGAATAACAAGAAGGTAAAAGCATTATGAAAAAAATTATGCTTGTTGGCCGCAGTGAGTCTGGGAAGACCACATTAACACAAGCTTTAAAGGGAGAAAAAATTACTTATCATAAAACACAATATGTCAATCATTATGATGTGATTATAGATACGCCGGGAGAATATGCAGAAACGAATACATTGGCGGGAGCATTGGAAATTTATTCTTATGAAGCAGACATCATTGGTCTGCTGCTGAGTGCTATTGAGCCTTATTCTCTGTATCCGCCTTGTGTGTGTGCGATTGCAACAAGGGAAGTAATCGGTATCGTAACTAAAATAGATCATAAAGAAGCAAATGCAAAACAGGCAGAAGAGTGGCTTCGCCTGGCGGGCTGTGAAAAAATCTTCTGGGTCAGCTCTTATATGGGAGAAGGCATTTCAGATCTTTTGGAATATTTGAAAGAAGAGGGTGACGTGCTCCCTTGGGAAGAAGCGAAAGCACAAGATGATATATTAACGTAGCGGCATGAAATCGTTTCAACGATCGCTCTTATGTGAGCTTTAAATATAAAAGAGCTTTTGAAATTTTTGTGAAGGGTAGAGTATAAAAAACAATGGAATCGACGAGACCAAAACGAAATAAAGACAAAAGGCAGAACGATTATAATGCACCCCTTTCGCAGATAAGAGCAAGCTATGATATTTGTATCATTGGAGGAGGAGTTTCGGGAATGACGGCCGCAATTGTCGCGGCAGAAACCCACCCGAAGGCTTCCGTTTGCATTTTGGAAAAAAAAGAAACATTGGGGAAAAAGCTATTGGCCACCGGTAACGGGCGGTGCAATATCACGAACAATCAATGTGAAGATTTTGAGCTTACGGAACAATTTTTATATCAGCATGGCATATGGATAAAACACGAAGCAGAAGGCCGTATGTATCCGAAAAGTGAACAAGCGGCTTCGGTTTTAGAGCTTCTGGAATCTCAGCTTAAATTGCTCGGCATTGAAGTGATTGTGGGAGCCAACGTGATTTCAGCAGTAAAAGCACCGAAACATCTCCATTTTGCTGGTGCAAAAGAACTTGAAACAGAATTTATTTTGACGGTTGAGCAGTCTGAAAAGCAACGAACGACAACTTGCAAAAAGCTGTTGATCGCGTCAGGAGGAAAAGCTGCACCTCAATTTGGTACAACAGGGGATGGCTACGGTTTTGCGAGGAATTTAGGCCACGAGGTCGTAAAGATAGCCCCTGCCTTAATGCCTATTTGTTGTGAAGGAATTAAAAAAGACCTGAAGGGTGTAAGGGCAAAGGGTAAGGTCACTTTATTAAAAAACGGACAACATGTTGTGGAAGAACTTGGAGAAGTGCAATTTACCGAAGACGGACTTTCGGGAATTTGCATTTTTAATGTAAGCAGATACTTAAAACTGGAAGAGCAGGAATTGACAGGAATGAATGGTTCTCTTGAACAGGCTTTTCGGCAATATGAAATAGAGCTTGATTTTGCTTCGGAGACGGAGCACGAGGAACTTGAAAAGCTATTGCTGGACAGAAAAAAAATAATGGCGGGATTACCGGCAATGGGCATACTTCTTTCCTTGGTGCCTGCGGCTTTGGCTGAAACTATTCTAAGTAAAGCAGGAGTTCAAAATCAGGAAGAGTTGACTATAGAGTACCTTTCGGAGTCTCAGATTAAAAAACTGACAGAAGAATTGAAAAAAAGCAGATATACCGTCATCGGAGGGAAAGGCTGGAAATTCGCTCAATGTACTTCGGGCGGGGTATCTCTTCAGGAAATACATCTTGAATCAATGGAGTCCAAGCTTGTGCAGGGCTTATTCTTTGCAGGTGAGGTCGTAGACTATGACGGACCTTGCGGAGGATATAATTTGCAGCATGCATGGATGACAGGAATCAAGGCTGGTAGGGGAATGGCGCAAGAGATTCATAAGAATGGGGGATTAGATGTATAGAATCAGTCAAATTAAGTTAGATGTCGGAGAAAAGACCTCCGCACTTCCTCAAAAAATCTTAAAAAAGATTGGGAGCAGTGCAGGTCAGATTACCGAGTATCGAATTGTAAAAGAATCCATTGATGCAAGAGACAAGGGTGACATCAAATTGGTTTATACAGTGGATTTTGAGGTGTCGGGAGATGGCTCAGCGCTCAAATTGGAATCGGCACCAAAAACCGAATATCAGTATGTGGAGTCAGGAAACCGTACGTTGAATCATCGGCCGGTTATAGTAGGGTTTGGTCCCTGCGGAATGTTTGCTGCGTTGATATTGTCGGAAATGGGTTATAAACCTCTGGTCATAGAAAGAGGAAATCCGGTAGAAAAGCGAGTCCAAGATGTGGAACGCTTTTGGAAAGAGGGACTTCTCAATGAAGAATCCAATGTCCAATTCGGAGAAGGAGGAGCAGGAACTTTTTCCGACGGGAAATTGACTACGCAGATAAAGGATAGTCGAATTCGCAAAGTACTGGAAGAATTGGTGGCTGCCGGCGGCGGAGAAGAGATTTTATATAAACAAAAACCGCATATTGGAACAGATGTATTAAGAACAGTGGTACTCCATATCCGAAAGAAGATTCTTGAAAGGGGCGGGGAAATCCGATTTGCTTCGAAACTTACCAATATTAAATTGATAGACGGCGCAGTAGCAGGAGTAGAAATCAACGGTCAGGAATGGATTGAAACAGAAAATCTTGTGTTGGCCATAGGACATAGTGCCCGAGACACGTTTAGAGTATTGAATGAGCTTGGGTTTGAAATGGTTCAAAAGCCGTTTTCAATAGGCGTTCGAATTGAACATCCTCAAGAACAAATCAATAAAGCACAGTATGGTAAAGCCTTTGAAAAGTTAGGGGCGGCCGATTATAAACTTTCTCACCGATGTGGAAACGGCAGAGGTGTCTATACTTTTTGCATGTGCCCGGGGGGAGAGGTTATTATTGCGTCTTCACAAGATGGGCGGGTGGTTACCAATGGCATGAGTTATCATGACCGAGATGGAAAATACGCCAACAGTGCATTACTGGTTGATGTAAGGACAGAGGACTTTGGCTCCTCTCATCCGCTTGCCGGGGTAGAATTTCAAGAGAAATATGAAAAAAAAGCTTTTGAAGAGGGCGGAAGAAATTATAAAGCGCCAAAGGCACTTTGGAGAGATTTTGTTCAAGAATCGGAAGAAGGAAAACATGTGAGAAACAGTTTGCCTGAATTCGCGGTAGAAGCGTTGTTGGAAGCGATGCCTTATCTGGGGCGGAAGCTGAAAGGATTTGATGCAGAGAATGCCATATTGACTGCGGTGGAGACCAGAAGCTCCTCTCCGGTTCGGATCATTCGAGATGAACAGATGCAGAGTAAATATAAAGGCATTTATCCGGCAGGAGAAGGCGCAGGCTACGCAGGTGGTATTACTTCGGCCGCTGTTGACGGAATTAGGATAGCGGAACAAATCGTTTCGCGTTACAAACCTTTTGATGAGTAAAGGGATTTCATATTTATATAAACCATTAGGGGTTACAAATGAAACTAGAGAAATATGCTTGAGAGGAGAAGAGGAAATTTGAAAAAAATAATAGCAGTTATGATTGGGCTAGTAATGATGTTTAGTACAGCTGCAACAGTTTTCGCAGCAGAGGGCACCCCGGCACAATATAGTCTGACCGATACGGGGACCTATGACTACTTTACGAATTACGTAGACGGATATAGTTTGTATATCGACAAAAATATGAAGGTTGATATGAGCTATTCCAGTGTAGGAACTATGCTAGAAAATAGCAATAAAAGAATTGAAATCTATAAACAAAGTTTAAGCGGTACAAGTAAGACAGGATATATTAATTATTCGAATAAATTTTTATCAAACACAGCGGATCACCATCTGGAATACGAAGGCGTGCAGACCATGAATGGTTATAATGCCAATATTGTTGTTTGGAATAGAGACAAGCTGTCAAGGGTAGATAATGATATGAATTATTACCTTTGCATGGATGTTCAGATAGGCAGTTATTGTTATACATTTTTTATAAAGTCGACTGACCCGATTGGCATGATGGGCGGTTATACATACTTGCTGGATGCTTTCTCAACGTTTACTCCGACGATGGCTCCTTATACGCGGGTATCACAAGCAGTCGATGTAGATGATAAGAATTGGAACGATGAAACGAAAGAATTTTATAATAAATACTTTGGTTTAGATTCCGAATTGACTTGGGGAATTTTTGAACCACAGACCGCAGGCTATGATTACACCATGTTGGACTATTATGAGAATTATTTCGAATATGAATTCCCGATCTTATTGAATTACAGTGAATTCACCAATAAGACCGCGCATCCGGATTTAAAGCAACGGCTAGACACGGCATATGCGAATGGAAAGGCGTTGGAGCTGACTTTACAGACTAATTGGCAGGCAGACGGAAACATGGTATACGACATCTTAGACGGTGAATACGATGATTTTCTATCCAATTATGCACAGGTGGTAGCGGAATTTGGGCATCCTGTTTTATTCCGATTAGGAAATGAGATGAATGGAGATTGGTGTCCGTATTCCAGTTATAATACCTCCAGAGATACGATGATCTATAAGGAATTTTATAAATATGTATACAGTTTCTTTGAACAAGAGGGTGCACAAAATGTAATATGGATTTGGAATCCAAACTGCGCTTCCTTTCCCGGCTTCAATTGGAATCATGAACTCATGTATTATCCGGGAGACGAATATGTGGATGTTATTGGTATGACGGCATATAATACGGGGACTTACTATGCTTCTTCCGGTGAAAAATGGCATGAATTTGACGAACTCTACAATAACTTGTATTATACCTATTCCAGCCGATATCAGCAGCCCCTTATGATTACGGAGTTTGCCTCGGCTAGCATGGGAGGAGATAAAAACCAATGGGTTATCGATATGTTTAATACCATCTCCCATTATAACCGAATTAAAGTAGCTGTTTGGTGGGACGGTTGTGATTGGGATAAAGATGGGAATGTCGCACGTTCTTATATAATGGACGAATCGGTTTCCTTACTGGATATCTTTAAAAAATACTTGAAAGAACCTTGGTATAGAGGTACGTATGCATAAAAAAGGTGGCTTTACCACTCCGCTAGGAAACGTTATTTCCTATTGAATAAAAAATAGCAAGCATGACTAATGAATTCATCAGTTGTGCTTGCTTTTTATATACAAAAATCGCTTTATATTATTTTATCAGACTCTTTCCAGTCATTTCTTTAGGAATTGGCAATCCCATCAAATCAAGTAAAGTAGGAGCTAAGTCTGCTAAAATACCGCCATCCTTAAGAGGGATGGGGTGTTTTGAAATATGAACCAGCGGAACTTGGTTTAAGGAATGAGCCGTAACGATACAACCATTTTCGTCCAGCATGCAGTCTGCATTTCCATGATCGGCAGTCAGAAGGACTTGTCCGTTTTTAGCAAGAATAGCATCTACCACTTGAGGCACACATTGATCCAATGCTTCAATCGCTTTTCTGGCGGCCTCAAACACACCAGTATGACCGACCATATCCGCGTTGGCGAAGTTTAAAATAATGACGTCATATTTATCGGTTTGAATCTGTTCAATCACTTTCTTTGTTAATTCATAGGCGCTCATCTCCGGTTGAAGATCGTAAGTTGCCACCTTCGGAGAAGGCACAAGGATTCGGTCTTCTCCTTTATTTGGTGCTTCGATACCTCCGTTAAAGAAGAAGGTGACGTGAGCATATTTTTCCGTTTCTGCAATTCGAAGCTGTTTAAGATTTAACTCAGACAAGTATTCACCCAATGTATTATCTAAGGACTGCGGAGGAAAGGCAACCAATACATTTGGCATTTCGGCATCGTACTGCGTCATGCAAACATAGCAAAGGTTTTGAATTGTTTTCTTCCTCTCGAATCCATCAAAATTCTCCGAAACAAAGGCGCGCGTAATTTCTCTGGCTCTGTCCGGCCTGAAATTAAACATGATGACCGCATCATTATCTTGTACGGGTCGGGTTTCAGCTATTACGGTAGGCGTGACGAATTCATCGTTTTCACCTCTTTGGTAAGCAGCTTGCACTGCCAGCGTAGCGGAATCTGCATAAAGCCCTTCTCCGAGTGCTATGGCGTCATAGGCCTTGACTACTCGTTCCCATCTATTATCTCTGTCCATACCATAATATCTGCCGGCAATGGTGGCAAGTTTGCCAAGTCCGAGCTGATTGATATGAGCTTCAAGCAGTGCAATGTATATGAGTGTGCACTGAGGGGGGACATCTCTGCCATCCAATAAACCGTGAATGTATACTTGTGTAATGCCTTTATTCTTCGCCATATCAAGTAGGGCAAGTAAATGTCCGATATGACTGTGAACACCACCATCTGATAAAAGTCCCAGCAAGTGCAGTGCGGAGCCGTGACTCAATGCATGATCCATTGCTTGATTTAATGCTGCATTCTCAAAAAAGCTCCCCTCTTTTATTGCTTTCGTTATTTTGGTAAGTTCTTGATAAACAATTCTTCCGGCACCGATATTAAGATGACCGACTTCAGAATTTCCCATTTGACCTTCAGGAAGCCCTACATCCAGACCGCAAGCCTTAAGGGTAGTATGGGGATACGTATCAAAAATCTTATCGAGGTGCGGCTTATGGGCGGCAGCAATGGCATTGCCGTGTGTGTTTTTATTAATACCGAAACCATCTAGAATCATCAGCATGGTTGGTCTTGCAAATTTATTCATGTTTAAGCCCTCGTACTAATTATTATTTAATAGTTTTATCTTTATATAAGGTTTAGTATAACAAATTTCACAAAGAAAACATATACACAAAAGTGTTTTTTTTGGTATAATAAATGCTGAAACAATTAAATAAGTACATATACTTATTTCACATAATGTCAAAGGTAATGAACTATTTCTTTAGGGACTGCTTGTATGGTATAATAATCGCATATTTAACAAACGGTGACTGTGATTATTATATATTTTGAGTGCCCTGCGATTTTTTCGGCTATTCTAATTTGGGCCGAAAACGCAGATAGCGAATTAGAAGTGACATACGACTTTTATGAACATACAGAAAGAGGCTATTGGATGAGTAAAAAATCATTTTTAAAAGGTGCGGCAATATTGGGGGTTGCCGGACTGATGGTGCAAGTAATGGGCGCCATTTTTAGAATTCCGCTTGGAAATATTATAGGGGACGAGGGTATGGGTTATTACCAGACAGCGTACCCTATTTATGTGTTTCTGCTCGTATTTTCCACGAATGGAGCGCCGGCTGCTATCTCCAAAATGACATCGGAGCGCATTGCAATCGGAAGGCATGATGAAGCTCATAGAGTGTTTAAACTTTCTTTTATTTTAATGTTTTTATTAGGCATTATCGCCTCCTCCATATTTTTCTTTGGAGCAAAACAGATTGTATCGTTACTGGGTAACCCGGGAGCGTATCTGGCGATGCTTTCCATCGCACCGGCACTTTTATTCGTGCCAATAATGGCGGTATTTAGAGGGTATTTCCAAGGGATGCAGGAAATGGGCCCTACCGCAACTTCTCAGTTAATCGAACAGGCCGTTCGCGTATCGATCGGATTGGTTTTAGCGGTGATTCTCTTACCAAAAGGTCTGGAATATGCGGCTGCGGGGGCAACGGTTGGGACAAGCATTGGCCCGATTGCAGGTGTGATAACGCTTGCCATTATCTACTTAATAAAAAAACACAAATTAAATTTAGCCAATAAGAGTGACGCTTCGGATCAAGAAAGTGCAAGAAGCATTTTAAAGACCCTGGCGGCGATTGCAATTCCCATTACGATAGGAGTTTCTATTCTTCCTATTATGAATATCGCGGATGTTGTGATCATCATGCGGAGACTTCAGGCGGTTGGATTCACAGCAAAAGAAGCCAATGCATTGTACGGTCAGCTGACCGGAATGGCAGGGCCTGTCATTAATATTCCAATGGCTTTGGCACTTTCTATGGCACTTTCTATGGTGCCGGCTATTGCCGCAGCAAAAAGCATCAATGATATCCCTTTCTTAAAAATGAATGTTCGCTTGGGACTTAGAACGGCCATGATTATCGGCGTTCCTTGCACATTTGGGTTAATGGCTTTGGCTGAACCAATTATGAAGCTGATTTATCCGCTGCAGGCAGAAAGTGCGGTGAGTTCTGCCGGATGTTTATTCTACCTTGCCATCGGTATTGTATTTCTTTGCATTGCTCAAACCATGGCCGGTACACTGCAAGGTCTAGGAAAGCCAGGGGTTGCTGTGTGGGGACTGTTCGTTGGATTTATTGTAAAATGTGTCTTTACCTATGTATTGACAGGAATACCGGAACTCAATGTAGAAGGGGCAGCGATTGCAAGTACATTAGCATATATTACGATTGGCATGATAAATTTTATCGCTGTGAAAAAAATCACCGGTATCAATTTTGATTTGAAACTGTCGGTGTTTAAACCGTTGATATGCGGCATCGTTATGTTTGTTTTAGTGATTGCGGCCTATAAGGGATCAGCGGGCTTCTTGGGAAATAGTTTATCAACAGTTGTTTCCATTGGTATAGGTGCTTGTGTTTATGGTGTTATGCTATTGAAAATCAGAGCGATTGAAGCGAGCGAAGTGGAATTGCTTCCAAAGGGAACTGTCCTTGTTAAAATTCTAAAAAAATGTAAATTAGTATAATAAATTAAAATGCATAAGTAGCTCGTATCTGTTATTTGAAGGGAAAAGAACATGAAGTGGACTGAAAAACAACAGGAAGCTATTGACTTGAGAGAAAAAAATATGCTGGTTGCAGCAGCGGCAGGCTCCGGGAAAACGGCTGTTTTGGTGGAACGAATAAAACAGCTCTTGATTTGTGATGGAGTTTCCATTGATGAAATGTTAGTGGTTACGTTCACCAATGCAGCAGCAGCAGAAATGCGCGAAAAGATCGTAAAGGCTGTTACTTTTGAATTGGAAAACAATTCAAAAGAAGCAGCTTTTTTGCGCAGACAACTGAATCTTTTATACAAAGCCAATATCAGTACCTTCCATTCCTTTGCGTTGGAAGTGATTCGACGTTTTTTCTATATTATCAATATCGATCCGAATTTTAAAATTTGTGATGAAGCCGAGCAAATTCTTCTTCAAAGTCAGGCGATGGATAATTTGTTTGAAGAGATGTTTGACTCTGAGGATGAAGCATTCATCGACTTTCTCAATCGGTATGCGACCAGCAAAAATGAAGATGCAGTCAAAGAGATGATTCTGGAAGTGTATTCCACCATCCAAAGTGTTCCGAATCCTTGGCAATGGCTGGAAGAGCATGTGCAGCTTTTTCAGCTTTCAAAAGATGAATTTATGCGCTCAGAAATTTATGCAGAGCTGAGAGAATCCATAGAAAATGACCTAAGCATTGCGTATGACTCCTATGAAAAATCCATTGACTTATTGGAAGAAGCCGGAGCGGTTGCATTGGCTCAAAAGTTCAGACCGGATTTGGAAAATATAGAGCAGGCATTGTCGGTGGCAAGAGAAAAAGGATTGGATGAGTTGGCCAGTATTCTTTCCGGAATTACTTATACGAGAATGGTGTCGACCAAAGCAGAAAAAGAGGCACTGGATTCCGTTAAAGAAACGGTGAATGGTTATCGAGAACGCTGTAAGGAGGCGATTAAGAAAATACAAGACCATTATTGTTCTCAACCTTTTGAAGATTTGATGGCGGATATGAATGAAGTGTACCCGCAAGCAGTAACTTTATCGAATTTGGTAAAACGGTTTCATGAATTATACCGTGAAGAAAAGCAAGAAAAGAAACTGATTGACTTTAACGACATCGAGCATTTTGCACTCGAAATCCTTTCGGATGAAAAAGCAGCGGCCGAATATCGGGATAAGTTTAACTATATTTTCATTGATGAATATCAGGACAGTAATGCTGTTCAAGATACCTTGATCGCATGCATAAAGCGAGAAAATAACGTTTTCATGGTCGGAGATGTAAAACAGAGTATTTATAAATTCCGATTGGCAGAGCCCGAAATTTTTATGGAGAAATACGAACTTTATAAAAATCCGGAACGTGTTCATGATGCGAAGATTGACTTAAACATTAATTTCAGAAGTAAAAGGAATGTGATAACAGCCGTCAATGATCTGTTTTCCAAATTAATGAACGGATATGATGATGCTGCATCGCTGCACAAAGGGGTGGCTTATGAAGGAGCGCTTGATTATCCGGTAGAGCTTCATCTGGTGGATCAAAAGATTCAAGAGGATATGGAGGTCGAAGAAGAGATAAAAGAGCTGAAAGCAGCGGAAATGGAGGCTCATGTAGCGGCTAGTCTTATCAAAGATGCGCTGGGAAAACCGATATTTGACGCGAAAATAGGAGCGGAACGACCGCTGACGAAGCGAGATATTGTTATCCTGATGCGAAGCCAGAAGAACTATGCAGATAAATTTCAGCAAGTTTTAACGGAGCAGGATATTCCTTCTCATATCAATGATAGCGACGGCTATTTTGACACCCTTGAAATAGAAATTATTTTAAATCTATTGCGTGTAATAGATAACAGAAAGCAGGATATTCCGTTGATTAGTGTGCTGCATTCTTCCATTATGGGATTTAGCACGAAAGAACTGACAAAAATTCGAATAGAAAGCAAAACCACCTCTTATTTTGAAGCTTTTGCAAGATATTGTGAAGCAGGTTCCGAAATTGAGCTGAGGCAAAAGTGTCAGGAAACGATGAATAAATTGCTGGAGTGGAAAAAACTGGCGGAGTTTATGCCGCTGGAAGACTTTATCTGGGCACTCATCCGAGATACTGGCTACTTCACGTTTATTGGAGCTTTGCCCTCCGGAAAGCAAAGACAGGCCAACGTACGGGCTTTAATCGACAAGGCCGTTCAATTTCAAACAGCTCAGATGAAGGGCCTTTATGCATTCATCAATTATGTGGATGCAATCAAAAATAAGAAAGTTCCTATGGGACAGGTTACCTTGGTAGGCGAAAATGACGATGTCGTACGCATTATGACCATACATAAAAGTAAGGGGCTGGAGTTCCCCATGGTTCTTGTAGCAGGTCTCGGAAAACGTTTTAACAATGCGAATTCCAGAAAAGCCATATCCCTTCATAAAAATATCGGATTAGGTCTGCGGGTGGTTGACAGAGAAAATCATTGCTACAGAAAAATTCTATTGCAATCAGCCATTGAAGACCGCTGCAAAGCGGAGGATATGGAAGAGGAAGTTCGAATCCTGTATGTTGCTTTTACCAGAGCGCAGGATAAATTAGTGCTGCTCGGCAATGTGAAAGACTTAAATAAATTTAAAGAGGCAAAAGAATGGGAGGAAGAACCTGACATCCTAAGGGCTTCTTGTTACTTAGATATGATTTTTCCTGCTCTGGCAGGCAGTGATATAACGGTTCACTGCCACGATGCGGCGGAACTTTCCGTTACCAGCAAGACAAATCATGACGCGGCGGGACAACTTCGCAAACTGTTTGAACAAAAGGAACCCCTTTCTATATCCGCACAACTTTGGACTCAAGTGGATTTGCAGCTTTCTTTCCAATACGGATATCCTTATGCAAGGCTGCTGAAATCAAAGTTTTCGGTCAGCAAGTTGAACGAGATCAGTGCATTGCTTGAAAAGGAAGATTTGCAGCCTGAGGAATATCAGCAGATGTATTTTGACAGCGATTATCAAACGGCATTGGCGGTTCCTCAATTTGCTGAAATGAAGAAAAAAGGCTTCTCTGCTGCGGAAAGAGGCACCATCCTCCATGAAGTCATGGAACGATGGGACTTTAAAAAGGGCTATGAAATTTGCTGCCAAACAGCGGTAAGTAAGGACAACAACGGTGAGAAAGATGCTGCATGGGTGTATACGGTGGACTTTATTCAACACTTAGAAGACAGGCACATTTTAACAGCAGAAGAAGCAGAGGAAGCGAAAAATAATACGGAATTAATCATCCGGCTCCAACGTTCTGAGCTGGGGATTCGATTGGCTAAAGCAGATGCAATCTTTAGAGAAATACCTTTCAATTTGATGAAGGAGATTCATGGGGAGAAGATCATTGTTCAAGGTATCATTGACTGCTATTTCAGAGAAGGGGATCACTATATTCTGGTGGATTATAAAACCAACCGCATCGAAGAAAGTCCGAATCCTGAAAAAATAGAGCTGTTAAAAGAGCAGTATGAGGAACAGATTGCGCTGTATCGAGAAGCGATAGAAACCATAAGGGGGGTACAGGTCAGCGAGGCATATTTATACATGGTGAATTCAGGAATTATGATTAAATTTTAAAGAACCCTATTGACGCTTTAAAAAAATCATGATAAAATATCGAAGATTTGGGCATGTGAAAGAAAAATCACGAGAATGCAAACGATAGTGTAATGTAGGAAAGGGAGGAAAATATGTTATTATCTTTTGAAAAATATTTGATGGAAGAAAGGGACAGGGCGAAGAGAGAAGAACTTCTGATCGCTTACCCGTCCGTTTTTGAATTAATTTGTTTACTTCCGCTTTCTGGGAATAACGTATCTCTTGATACCGCGAATATGTCCTCAGATGATTGTCTTATTTAATCTTCCTTTTAGGAAGATTTTTTTTATGTGCTAGGAGCTATCCGCTCAACAGGAAAGGAGATTGAAATGTTAAAAGGCAGAAGTTTATTAGAACCAATGGATTTTTCAGTAAGTGAGTTAGAGGAAATCTTTGATTTAGCAGATAGAATTATAGAAAATCCCGTAAAATATGCACATGCTTGTGACGGGAAGTTATTAGCAACCTTGTTTTATGAACCAAGCACAAGAACAAGGTTCAGCTTTGAAGCAGCGATGCTGAGACTAGGGGGGCAGGTAATCGGTTTCTCAGAACCAAACTCCAGCTCTGTCGCAAAGGGAGAAAGCATTGCGGATACCATTAAAACGGTTGCCTGTTATGCAGATTTGGCGGTGATGAGACATCCGAAGGAAGGTGCCCCGAAAGTGGCAGCGCATAGTACGGATATGCCTGTCATTAATGCCGGAGACGGAGGCCATCAGCATCCGACACAAACCTTGACGGATCTGTTGACGATCAGAAGAACGCTGGGAAAAGTGGGGGATATTACGGTTGGCTTCTGCGGTGACCTAAAGTTTGGAAGAACGGTACACTCTCTGATAAAGGCACTTTCCCGCTATAAAGGAATCAAAATTGTGCTTATTTCACCGGAAGAGCTTCGGATTCCGGACTATGTGAGAAAAGAAGTTCTCGTAAAAAACGGGATTGAGTTTGAAGAAGTCAAAAGCATGCAGGAAGCACTTCCTAAGCTGGACGTCCTCTATATGACAAGAGTCCAAAAGGAACGTTTCTTTAATGAAGAGGATTACATTCGTTTAAAAGATACATACATCTTGGATAAGCCAAAGATGAAGCTGGCGAAGGAAAATATGATTGTACTGCATCCGCTGCCAAGAGTAAATGAAATCGCTGTAGAAGTGGATGACGATCCAAGAGCAATGTATTTTGCACAAGCGAAAAATGGAATGTTCGTCAGAATGGCATTGATTATGAAGTTACTCGGGATGGAAGAGTAAAAGGAATAGGAGGGTTTAATATGTTAGTAAATAGTATCGAATGTGGAATCGTAATAGATCATATTACAGCAGGCCTTGGAGCCAAAATACTGGAGTTCTTAGATATTGATTTGAATACAAACACCATTGCTTTTATCATGAACGCATCCAGCAAGAAACATGGAAAAAAGGATATCGTTAAAATTGAGAGGGTAACGGATATTGACTTAACCGTTCTTGGATTGATCGAACCAAATGCAACCGTAAATATCATAAAGGACGGAAAGATCGTAGAAAAGATTGCCTTGGAAGTGCCGAAAACGGTGACGAATGTAATCAAATGCAAGAATCCAAGATGTGTAACGTCCGTAGAAGCAAATGCGCCTCATGTGTTCCATCTGATTGATGAAGAAAACAGAGAATATCGGTGTGAATACTGCGATGAAATTGTATCCATGAAGGGAGAATATTAATATGAGAATACTTGTCAGAAATGGCTTGATTCTTGATCCGGATATAAATTTGCAGGAAATAGGAGATCTTTGGATCGAAAACGGTAAGGTAGTATGCATCAAGACAGCTTCCATATCTGAAGGTGAAATACCGGCAGAGGAAGAAGAGCTAACAATTGATGCCCAAGGGAAATGGGTCGTGCCCGGTTTGATCGATTTGCATGTTCATTTCAGAGATCCGGGATTTGAATATAAAGAAGATATTTTTACAGGCTGTCAGGCAGCGGCAAGAGGCGGATTCACCACCGTTTGCTGCATGCCCAACACAAAACCGGTTATTGATTGTCCGGAAGTCGTGAAATATATTGATGAGAAAGTAGAAAAGGCGAACGGTGTCAATGTGTTGGCGGTAGGAAGTATTACACAAGGCCAAAAAGGAGAAACGCTTGCCGACATAAATGGAATGGCAGAACTTTTAACCAGATCGACGAAGGTGGTGGGTAAAGGAATCTGCGCGGTTAGTGAAGACGGTCGTTCTGTTATGAATGCAAAATTGATGCTGGAAGGAATTCTAGAGGCAAAAGAGAACGGATTAATGGTTTTCTCACATACCGAGGATGATAGTCTGGCAGGAACGAAAATAGGTGAGGAACTGATTGTAGCACGTGATATCATGCTTGCAAAAGAAGCAAAAGCACCGATTCATCTATGCCACATCAGCACAAAAGGCAGTTTGGACATCATTCGTCAAGCGAAGACAGAGGGGGTTCACGTAACGGCAGAGACGGGGCCGCACTATTTTGTTTTCGATCAATCTTGTGTGAATGATGACGGAAATAAGAAGATGAACCCTCCTTTGAGAGATCAGGAGGACGTGGAGGCTGTTATCGACGCTTTAAAGGATGGCACGTTGGATGTGATCGCAACCGACCATGCCCCTCACAGCAGTGAAGAGAAAGACCACGGGTATGAAAAGGCTATGAATGGTGTGGTTGGATTAGAGACCTCCTTTGCGGTGAGTTACACTATGCTTGTGAAGAACGGAATCTTGACGCCATTGGAACTAATTGATAAAATGAGCTGTAAACCCGCTGAAATACTGGGGGCTGACAGAGGAACGTTAGCAGTCGGAAAGACTGCTGACCTGGCGATTATCGATATAGATAAGGAATACGAGATTAAAGCGGAGGACTTTCTGTCTAAGAGCAAAAACTCCCCTTTCTTAGGGCTGAAGGTTTTTGGAAAAGTAGAATATACCATTGTAAATGGACAAATTGTTTATGCGGCACACTAGCCGCATAATTCTTAAAGAGGAGAAAGAGTATGATTGATGCACTGTTAAAGAAGATAGAAGAAATGAACAATCCAACGGTGGTTGGGCTTGACCCGACATTGGACATGATCCCGTCCGGATTAAAAGCAGAAATGATGGAACAATACGGAAAGACGCCAAGAGCTGTTGCGGAAATGTTCTTGACGTTCAACAAGTGCATTATGGATAGTGTTTATGATATCGTGCCGTCCGTGAAGCCTCAAATCGCCATGTATGAAAAGTATGGGCTTGAGGGAATCCGCGCTTATTTGGAAACCATTGAGTATGCAAAGGAAAAAGGGTTGATTGTGATCGGTGATATCAAGAGAGGGGATATTTCTTCTACCGCTGCAGCTTATGCGGCCCATATTGAAGGGACTCAAATTGAAGAGGAATATTTTGACTTGTGGAAAGAGGATTGGGTAACCTTAAATCCGTATCTTGGAATAGATGGTATTCAATCTTTTATTGATGCGTGTAATAAGAAAGACAGAGGAATCTTTGTTTTAGTTAAGACGAGCAATCCTTCCAGCAGCCAGCTACAGGATATCCTGGTCGGTGACAAGACGATTTATGAAACTGTTGCGGAGCTGGTAGAAGAATGGGGCTCGCAATCCATGGGCACGATGGGTTACAGCCGTGTCGGTGCCGTTGTGGGAGCTACTCATAAGGAGCAGGGGGAACAGCTTCGAAAGCGGATGCCGCATACCTTCTTCCTGGTGCCGGGATATGGCGCTCAGGGGGCAACGGGAGCGGATTTAAGAGGGTTTTTTGATAAAGAGGGTAAAGGATGTATCGTGAATTCCTCTAGAGGAATCATCGCTGCATATAAGAAAAATGAAAAGTTCGGAGAAGATATCGGTGCTGCTGCAAGAGAAGCTGCTTTAGAAATGAAAGCAGACTTACAGTACTAGAATCAGGAGCGAAAATGAAAAAGATTTTAACAGGAAAAATAATAGAACATGTCGAAATCGCAAGCGATGTTTTTAAACTGCAAATTCAGGTTGACTTTGAAGACGTGAAAGCGGGACAGTTTGTTAATATTTATCTGGATGACAAAAGCATGCTGCTGCCAAGACCGATCAGCATCTGTATGGCGGACAAGGATTCCATAACGATCGTTTATCGGATAGCCGGAAAGGGAACAACAGAACTCTCTACGTATGCAGTAGGTACAGTTATCAGAGTGAGCACACCCCTTGGAAACGGATACTTTATCGATGGTACGGCACTGGGCGGCAAGACGGAGACTTATGCCGACAGAAAGGTTGCGGTTGTTGGAGGAGGCATCGGGGTTCCTCCGATGGTACTGCTTGCAAAAAAATTGAAAGAAAAAGGCGCACTGGTGACTGCAGTAGTAGGATTTCAGGCCGAGCCTTTCTTAATAGAAGAGTTAAAGCTGTATTGTGAAAAGATTTATGTGGCTACCGACAACGGCAGCGTTGGTTTTCACGGAAATGCGGTGCAGTTGATTCAGAAAGAGGCCATAGAAGCGGATGAATTTTTCTCTTGCGGACCGAAGGTAATGCTAAAAGCTTTAAGTAAGCTTTGTACGGAAAAGGCGATTCCCTGTCAAGTGTCTTTGGAAGAGCGAATGGGCTGCGGTTACGGTGCTTGCGTCGGTTGTACCTGCAAAATAAAAGTGCAGACAGAAAACGGTGTAGAAATACAGCAAAAGGGAGTTTGCAAGCATGGACCTGTATTCTTCGGAGAGGAGGTAGCTTGGGATGAATAATGTAAAACTGAGTGAGAAAGACTTGGATTTAAGCGTGAATTTTGCCGGAGTTCTTTTAAAGAATCCGATTACCACAGCTTCCGGCACATTTTCTGCCAGAGAAAGCGGGGAGTTTTACGATATCAGCCAATTGGGGGCCGCGATTACAAAGGGTGTGGCTTCGGAACCGTGGGCGGGAAATCCTACTCCTCGAATTGCCGAAACCTACGGCGGTATGCTAAATGCTGTAGGCTTGCAGAATCCGGGGGTGGATTCTTTTATTGAAAATGAACTGAGTTATTTGAAAAATTTCGATACGAAAGTGATCGCCAATGTAGCAGGAAGAACCATCGAAGAATATTGCGCGGTAGTGGAGAAATTAAATGATACAGATGTTGCAATGATGGAAGTCAATATTTCCTGCCCCAATGTCAAGAAGGGAGGGATCGGATTCGGAACGAATCCGTTGATGGCTGCTGAAGTGACGAAAGCCGTTAAAGCCATTGCCAAAAAGCCGATCATCATCAAATTGACGCCGAATGTAACAGACATTACTGAAATCGCAAAAGCAGTGGAAGCGGAAGGAGCAGATGCCGTTTCCCTAATCAATACCCTGCTCGGAATGAAAATTGATGTGCAACGAAAAAAAGCTATTTTGGCCAATATTATGGGAGGCTTTTCAGGACCTGCGATTAAGCCGGTGGCCGTAAGGATGGTCTATCAGGTGCGACGTGCAGTTAACATTCCGATTCTAGGGCTTGGCGGAATCATGACCGGAGAAGATGTGGCGGAATTCATCATGGCAGGAGCAGATGCCGTTTCTGTTGGTACAGCTGCGTTAGTGAACCCGACGGCGCCCATCGATATTCTGCAAGAGTTAAAACAGTATATGATGGAGCAAGGCTTCAAGACGATAGGAGAAATCCGCGAAGCATTTACGGAATAATTTACGAATGCAACATAAAAATGTTTCATAAAAAGTGAAACATTTTTATGTTTTTTTAGTCTTATTATATAGAAATCATAAGACCGAAAAGGAGATTGAAATGAAAAAGAATAAATGGACCAAGCTTTTACTGGTTGGCCTTGTTTGCAGCACGGTTGCATTGAATTATAGTCCGGCATTTGCGGCGAATAGCAGTTGGTCGGCACAACCTATAAGTGACTTTGTAGAGAATAAGATAGAGGCGCCCACCGTTTTAAACGATGAAAAATACACAAAATATATAACGAGAGAGGAATTTTCTCAATTAATTGTCGGGCTTTATGCAAAATCTGAAAACATCAGCAAAGAAAATATTCCTACTAAAGAAAATCCATTTAAGGACACGGCTAATATAGATGTGCAAAGAGCCTATTCTTTGGGGATTATTCAAGGCGTAGGTAAAAACACATTTGACCCAAACAAGAATATAACAAGAGAGCAGATAGCAACTATGTTAACTCGCTTTTTAAATATTAAGAAGATAGATACAAGTTCAACGAATAGCTTAAATGGTTTTACTGATAAAAATGATATAAGCACTTGGGCATTTGATTCATTGGCTTATTGTGTGGATAATCAAATAATCCAAGGATCTGAAAATCAATTGCAGCCTAAAGAATCAACGACAGTAGAACAAGCGATCACTATGTTGGATAGAATAGCCATTAAGAATAATTGGATAACTCAATCTAATGATTTGTATCTGTATGGATTTTTGCTTCCAAATAATACGGAATTAAATTATAAACTGATCGATAGTTACACATTTAAGTTAGAATTTAATTGGAATAATGTAAAAGATACTGAAAAAATTAAACAAGATTTAAATTATATGTTTAATAAAAAATTTAAAGAAAACAAAAATCAAATAAATGAAATCATTGAAGCTGTAATAAAGACAAAACAAGGAGGATTTCATAGTGACGATTTTACTATAAATGAATCTAAAACATATAGAATATGGGTATGGAGAAATGAATATACCACAGAAATAAATATTGAAAATTCTAGTGATATGGGTGAAATACCACCTATTCCATCTGCTCCAACAAACTTAATCCAATAGATTTTGAAGATTGAACATTTTATAATATAATCAAAAGAGCATTTGTGCAGAGATACCAAAAGGGAAAACTGCACGAATGCTTTTTTGTTTTTTACGTTGATATTTTACATATTAAACTGCAAAATTAGAATCTTTCTGATTAAAGCTTGCACTTGATGTATCTGAAACAAAAGTTGTCCCACTTGGAGTGTTAACACCTTTACAGTATGTGTCAAAAGTGCTTTGAGATACATTAGGATCTAGTTTATTTAGAACACACGTTGATTTAGAATCAAGTGCAACATAGGTTCCATTCACGTTAGTAAGTGTTGTATTTGCAAATTTAGCATTTTTATAATACGCATTTGCGGGGATTGTTGACTTTGCATTTGACGCAATTACCATTTCACGATAGATTTGAGATCCTTTATTTAAAGAGTTATACATTGTTGTTGAAATTGGTGCTTTATCTACAACAGAACCAAATTGAGTGACAATATATCTATTAGTTCCTTCAGCAGAAAACCAACTTTTCAATGTTTTAGTCCCAGTAGCTTTAGCAAGCGGACCGCTATGCCAAGTTCCGTTTATATTTGCAAAAAGCCTGTAATATCCGTTGTTTTCATAGGCAACACCTGCATCTATCGTGTATACTCCATTATAAAAAACATGGAAAAATTCCGGAACTGTGTTATAACTGGCATCATTTGGATTTGGATAGGATGCTAACGCGTCTGTCGGTACGGTTAGGTCGCTGGATACCGCATTAAAAATATTTTGGGCTGGTGATTTTCTAAACACTATATGTGCTCCTCCACTCATTTTTTTACCTCATTCTTTCTTTAAGTCTTTAGATGTAACGGTTTGTTATCACGTGACATAAAGAAAAACGAGAAAGTTTTTAATTTGTAAACCTTGATTTTTTGTTTTATCTAAGTTTCGGGATTGTTTGAAGATCAAGTAAAAAATAAAGTGCGTTTCCGTGTTATGGAAACGCACTTTTCCGTTTTCTAATGATACTTTCCTTTTTATGAGATCAAGATGTTGATAAAAATCTATAATTTATTTTTCAAAAGAAGAAATAACATCAATCATAGTTTCCTGATCTGAGACTCCGCTGATAGAAAGAAGGGTATTATTATCCAACAAACATACACCTCTTAAAGCTTCGGAAGTAGGGTCATACCAAACATATAAATCGGTATCGTCCAGCTTAACTAATTTGGTTTCCGTCGCTATTTCTAAAGTCCCAGGAGTAGTGGAAGAGTTTATAATAATGCTAATTATATGTTTGTTATTGTCACTGTAAATATAATTTACAAAGTATTCTTCATCAGCCAGTTTATCTATTCGGAGCTGTTGCAGTTCATATCCTTTAGGGATATAAGAGGGTATATAAAGGGCCGGATAAAATTCCTTTGCTTTATCAATATCTTTCGGCGAGGTTGTCTGATAAGATATGGCATCCTCTCTGACAGAGATATTGTCCGTATCATCTTTCATTTGATACATGATTTGATCCAGTTTAAATTTTGTAGCTACGGCTTGTTCTGAATTGATCCAAATAGCAATACCGCTTGAAAGAAAGATAATGATTAAAAAACTTACAGCAACCTTTGAAACCTGATTCCACCCAAAAGATGATAAAAAAGATTTACTCATGAAAGAAAGGTCTGGCTGAGGTTTACTTCCGTTTGCTCCTAAAATATAGTCATCATAAATTTGTTGAAATTCTTCTTTTATTTTCAATTCTGAATCATTCCATTCATTTTTATTATCCACAGTCGATATCCTCCTTCCCTTTCTCTAAAAAAAGATATACTTCTTTTAAGCGCTTCAATCCTCTCTTTAAATGAGTTCGAGTAGTATTGTAATTGATATCGAGGATATAGGCAATATCTTTAATATCAAGGCCGGCAATAAATCGAAGCTTGATAATTTGTGCATATTTCTGATCCAGAAGTTCCAATGATTTTAAGATTAATTTACTTTCTTCTCTTTTTAGAAGAATAGATAAAATATCAGATTCAATAGGTTCAGTAAATTCTTGTTCGTTTGGGATCAATTCGGTTTCATACGTTACTGTGTTCCCCGATTTTTTATAAAATGTCTTTGCCTCATTTCTAGCTATCTGAAAAATCCAGCTTTTTGATTTTTCGGGGTCTTTTAGCTGATATAAAAATTTCCAAGCTTTTTCCATCACATTTTGTGTTAAATCTTCAGCATGACTTCTGTTATTGGTTAATACCATAAGAAATCGAAATATATCCTGGTAGTATATTAAAATATGATTTTCAAAAAATGTTTTATTGTATTTTTTATTTAGTAACATCAAACACCCCTGGGAGTCTTAGCAAATCTCTTATATTATTCACAATTAAATATAGTGTTAGATTTAATTATAAACGGTAATGTTAAAATTACAAACACTTTTGAAATTATTTACATTATTAATATAAAAATACTGAAATATTAAACCAAATTATTAAAAATTTTACATTAAATGAAACAATAACCAGAATAAATTATCTAATCAAATAAATAAAGAATTTAAAAATAATTTGGTAAGGTTTACATCTTGTCCATTGAATTCGTTTTTTCCCTGAAACGGGGAAAAGGGGTGTATTCATGGATGAGAAAGGATTGCTAGAAATTTTACAACTAGCAAAAAATAATAACGAGGAAGCTATATATTATTTGTTAAAAAAATTTGATTTACTAATTAAAAAATACGCTAGACAATTAAATTATGATTGTGCTGAAACAGATTTAATTATATGCTTGCTGGAATTTACAAAAAAAGTACAGCTGAAGAAATTAGAAACGTATTCAGAAGGACAGCTTGTAAATTATATTGTTAACATCCTCCGTAATAAAAAAATCGATATTTACAGAAAAAGATGTTTAGACATTGAATTAGTTCATATGGAAGAAATTACAGAAATGAAAAATAATAATCAGATTGACGATCATATGAACCTACAATCACTTTTAAACTCATTGACGGACAAGCAGCGAGATGTTATTATTGCAAAATATTTTCAAGGCTATTCTGACTTTGAAATAGGAGAAAACCTTAACATTTCAAGGCAGGCAGTAAACAAATTAAAAAAGCGATCTTTAGATAAATTACGTGAAATATTGATGGAGGATAGTTATGGAAAACCAAATTATTGAAATCGCATCATCCCAAGGGGTATGGGCAGCTTTATCTATGTTTCTGATTTTTTATATTATTAGAACACAGGAGAAAAGAGATCAGAAGCAGGATGAAAGAGAAAAAAACTATCAGCATTTACTGGAAGATTTATCTGCAAAATTAAATATTGTACAAGAAATAAAAAACGATATATCGGAGATAAAAGGAGCCGTTAAAAAAGCATAAATAGGAAATTACTTTTCCAATCGGGAAAAGTAATTTTTTTATCCATAAGTGAAACATTATATGATTTTATTAGTCTTTAATAATATAGAAATTAATATTTAATAAAAAAAGGAGAAAAAAATGAAAAACAAAAAAAAATCTTTATTTATCATCGTATTGTTTATAATGTCTATGTTGATGATCCCCAATAGCATATTTACTACAGAATTTGTATTTGCTACATCATCTACTTCTGCTAATTCAACTTTAATTCATCCTATGAGTGTAGACACTAGTACATATTCATTTGTAAGATTATCTGCCACAAAAGCACAGGCTACAGTAAAAGGTTACTCTTCTGGAGTAACTCCATTTATTAAACTAAAGATTACGCTGCAATCGGCTCCATTAAACTCTAGTACATATACAAATGTAAGTTCCGTAAATTCTATAGAATATGAGGTATATGATGTGAATTTTATTTCAAAGACAAGTTCTTTTCCAGTCACTGCTGACAAAAACTATAGAATAAAAATTGAGATTACTGATAAAGTAAATGGAAATCAAACTACGCAAACGTATTATTGCAAGCTTTCTTAATAAAGGAAGAAAGAAGATGGGAAATTGGAGCAGTAGTTTCTGTCTTACTTTTATCCATTATTTATTCTGTTTTGCATAAAGTAAGATATGTTGTATTTGGTTATCTTATTTTTATTTATTTTATTTTTAAAGGGGGAATGAGGCTCTATGAATTTAATTTCTTATATAACCTTTCTAATGTTTTTATTTCCGTTGTTTTTAAAATGTTGTTATATGGAGGAAGAAAAAAAAGAAAGGTTTTTTTCAATAATAGGGAAAGTACAATATTTAGCCATATTTGTATTACTTGCAATAGCTGCTTTAAATATTGATAATGGAATAAATACAATTAAAACGTCTTATTTTTACATCACTGTGGGTAGTTTTGCTACAGTATCAACGATTATTTTTTGTTTAAAGATAGATATTTGGATAAATAACTTTTTAAATAAATGTATTGGAAGTAACTTTGTTAAATTTATTTTTATAATAGCAAATGTATGTAATATAATAATTTTTATTATTTATGCGTTTTTGACTGAAAATAAACATCCTTTACTTTTTAAACATTTATTCTTTATTTTAACAATAACACTCTCATTAAGCTTTGTTAGCGGAAAATATTTTCAAGAAAAAAATAGCATTCATTGAATGCTATTTTTCTTTTTAGTAAGGAACAACGCTAATACTGTCAATACTGTAGCCACTGACATATTCGCCAATTGATGGATTTAGCTTAGTAATATACTTCAATGTGACAGTTACGTTGAAACCGGAATTTCCAAAAGCAGTGTTAATTACTCCAATAAGTGCCACTGCTGCTGCAACCTGATTTACGATAGGGATAAATTTAACGCTAGTTGCAGCAGTTACCTCTTTAACAACTATTTCTGCAAACTTTTTAATACCTTCACTACCTAGTTTATTAACAGCTGTCGGAACTGCTGTTCCCGCAATTAACTGACCATTTGTAACTTTAAATTTACATGTTTTTACTTCATTAGCCATATTTTTTACCTCATTCTTTCTTAAATTTAATTGAGATTTAACAATTTGTTATCACGTGATATAAAGAAAAACGTAATACATTTTGATTTGTAAACCTCAAATTTTTAGCTTTATCTAAAAAAAATAGCGCTAATAAAAACAATCATAGGACTCAGTAAGAAAGAAGAGTTGTCTGCATTGCTGTTTCATGCATGATATTTGCCGTATTTTACATACTAATAACAAGTAATTTATTAGATAGAAACGGATGGGAAAATGATGCAAGAAAAAAATTATTTGGCTGATACATTAAGGACAGCTTTACCGATAGGGGAAAGTTTCGACTTAATGGAGAGAAAGTTAATGATCGGCGGGCGTGATGTTTCCATGTTCTTCGTGGACGGCTTCGTAAATAATCAAGTGATGCCTATCGTGATCGGATATTTGCAGGATATTACAAAGGACAGCATACGGAAAGCGGAAAATGCAAAAGAGTTAATTCAGATGAGTGTCCCTTATTTGGCCGCTTCTACAGAATCAAAGCTGGATATGGTGTTGAAGCAAGTTTTTTCAGGGCTGATTGCTGTAGCAATTGCCGGATTTGATGAAGTTATAATGGTGGATGCCAGAGTTTATCCGACTAGGAGTGTATCAGAACCGTCGAAGGAAAAGAGCTTGAGAGGGGCAAAGGACGGATTCACCGAAGCTTTTATGATGAATATTGCGCTGATTCGCCGAAGAATTCGAGATCCTAAATTGATCTTTGAAGCTCATGTTGTGGGAGAGCGTACTAAAACCGATGTTAGTTTGGTGTATATCAAAGGATTGGCCGATCAACAGCTAGTAAAAAATATATCGACCAAATTAGATCAGATAAAAATAGCCTCTGTATCGGTAGGGGAGCAGACCATTGTGGAACAGCTGCTCCGCTTAGATAAAAGTAAAAAAAGTTTTTTAGGCTGGCTGAATCCTTTTCCAAAGGTTCGATACACTGAACGGCCGGACGTCGTTACTGCACATCTCGCGGAGGGGAAGGTTGCGATTATTGTAGATACAAGCCCTACGGTTATCTTGCTTCCAACTGGGATATTCGAGTTCTTACAGAACGCAGATGATTATTATTTCCCGGCCTTAACGGGGAACTTTTTCAGATTTCTTCGTACCTTTAATTTTATTGGAATTCTGTTCCTTACACCAGTTTTTTTATTGTTTGCAGAAAAACATATTCCGTCCTATGAGTTTATTAAGTTTTTTATTCCGTCAGGAGACTATGCGATTCCGGTATTTTGGCAGCTTATTCTTTTGGAGATCGCAATAGATGCGTTAAAGCTTGCTTCGCTCAGTACACCGGATTCCTTAGGGATGTCTTTATCTGTGATAGGGGCATTGATTCTTGGTGAATTTGCCGTATCCTGCGGATGGTTTATTCCGCAAACTATCCTTTGCATGGCAGTACTTGCTCTTGCGGGCTTTACGCAGCCAAGCATAGAATTGGGCTATGCCATGAAATTTATGAGGGTGCTTATGTTATTCGGAATAGAAATTGGTGGAATATGGGGGCCTATCGGAGCTATTTCCGGTGCCATCGTAGCATTGATTATTAATTTTATCTCTTTATCTACGGCGAAAACATTATCGGGAAATTCTTATCTCTATCCGCTCTTTCCGTTTGACAAGGAAGCGATGAGGCACTTGATTTTCCGAACAAAGCAATAAAGACTAGTAAAAAACCACGAATCAATAAAGTAACTCTGCATTTTGAGAACACTTGATTGACGCGTGGTTTTTCTTTGATGAAAATATATGGGAAGAACTATAATTTATATATTGAAAAATTTTACTTTAAGGCATATGATTTACATATATTTCATCGGTATCATTTTTAATTAAAGAGGAAAATAATGGACATACAAATTGAATTGAATATAATTTCTGATACCGATTTAAAGAATCAATGGGATAATGAGATTAGTTTTAATATTGAATTAAGTAAAAATTCTTATAGAGTATGTGAAGTTATTTTTAAATACAATGATCTACTCGCAGGGACAGACTTAGAAAATATCATGGAAAAAAGCTATCAGTTCATAAAAGAGAAATATAACGATAAAACGAAATCATTTAAGTTTTATAGGATTATGCAAATTAATGATGGCGTGTTGTATTGTTATATAGTAGCCGAAAACTATAAACAGTTAAAAAAGGTGATTAGAAAATCATATAAAACAATATTAAATTATCAAACATATTTAAAATACCACTATTTAAAATTCATGGAATCTCATAAAACAGCAATAAATAATATTTATTTAATTGAACCCCAAAAAATATTAAAAAAAGAAGAGCATAGACTTTTGTATAATGTAATATCTATTTTAATTTCATTGGGTATTTTTCGTATTTATGATAAATTAATTTTTTTAATTTTAAGCTGTTTAATTATAATTGGTATTTTTATATATTTAGACAGACTAGGTGGAATAAAAAGAGCGTAGTTGATTACGCTCTTTTTAATAGATCAATATGATTATTTTATAGATTATGTGGTCATTTCTTTAGAGGGTGGATAACCTATTTTCTGTATGTATTATATACGTTTTTTATATAAGTAATACTGATGGGGCAAGTTTGATCTAGTTCGTTGAAGTATGCAGTCCAATTCTTCTTGCTGGATTTCTCTATGGAAGATAGATGATTTACATTTAATAAATAGCTGCGATGGCACTGAACAAATGAATCAATGTGAATCATAGATTGCAGCGTTATCAGATTTGTATTTTTTAATTCAAATGCTCCTTTGGCAGTATATAATTTACAACACTTGTTTTGAACCTCTATGAACGCTACCTTTTGTATATATACCTTAATATAGCCCTGAGAATGCTTGAAAACCAGGGGCTTATCTTTATTTTCCCTTTCCGAATTTTCCGATATAATGTTATCTAAATATAGGCCGAGCTTGCCTTGTACGTCAAGGTCGTCAATCGGTAGAGAGATGTAATTACGCTTTTTGTAAGACTGATAGGAAGATAATGGGGAAGAACCTATGAGGTCATAACTAATTTTCGTAATAAAAATAATAGGCGTTTCTTCGTAGATATTTATTTTCCTTATTTCTGTTTCAAGTTTATATCCTCCGGACTCTTTTAAATTGACATCCACAAAGAAAAGATCGATTGCTTGTTTCGTATCTTTAATTATATTCAAGGCCTCACTTGCAGTAGTTGCATAAAATATGCATACGGCATTACCCGTACTGCGGATTATGTTGCGCGCGATCTTTTCCATATTCAATAAATCACTGCAACTTAGTAAAATTGTAATCATAAAAAATCCTTTTCTACAATAAATATGTTAAATTATACCATATTCCTCTTCTGTTTTAAATTGATTTATTTATTTCTGCTTAATAATTTTTTCCAGAGTGCTTTTAGCGACGTATAGGACCTTTTAAGGAGCACGATATTGCATAAAAATATTTTTGCTCTATCATGAAAATATAAACATGTTTATATTTGAGAGGTGTAACTTTATGACATTAATACCATTTGTATGTTTGTTTATCGGAAGCTTCATTGGTTTGAAAAAATCGAATGATAGTTTCTTAAAGGGGGTTGATAGAGTAACCACTTTCGTTTTAATCCTATTAATGCTGACTATTGGCACAAACATAGGGGCAAATGATTCTGTCATGTATGAACTCGACACGATAGGTATAAATTGTGTAGTCATTGCTCTATGTGCTATTGTATTTAGCGTTTTAGGAGTCTGGATTATTGAGAAAACCATTCTACCATTGGAGAAAATTCAAAAGGAACTATCCCTAGATAACCTTGAATTGGATTATAAAGTGGATGCGGAAGCAGAAAAAGAGAAGAAAACATCGCCGTTAGTTTTTATCATGCCAGCCAGTATCGTTATTGGAATTATAATAGGCTTTTACATTCTCCCTAAGACGCATATAAATATGTTGGATAATATACTCACCGGCACCTTGATTGTACTGTATGTAGGTGTGGGTATCAGTATAGGAAGCAATAAAGATGTATTAAAATATATAAAAGTTGTTGGTCTCAGGGTTGTTTACATTTCAATAGCAATATTCCTTGGCAGTTTAATCGGTGGTTTCGTCTCAGGAATCATTATGGATATACCGTTTAGAGCCTCTGTTATTTCAGCAAGCGGCATGAGTTACTACAGTATCACAGGGGCCTATATGACAAAGGTATATGGAATAGAAATCGGCACCTACGGATTCATGGTGAATGTGATGAGAGAATTCTTTACCGTGTTATTGCTGCCCATTCTGATTAAAATCAGTAAGGGCAGTCCCATTGCCGGAGGGGCGGCGGGAAACATGGATACCATGCTCATGCCCGTCACTAAATTTGTCGGAGCCGAGCTGGGGCTTATCACGTTAATTACAGGTACCATATTGACTTTCGCAGTTCCGTTTATTCTGCCTATTCTACATAGTGTTCTCTAGGGATTGTCAAGGGGCAAGGAGAACTTAATATGAGAAAGATACGTGAGATATTATTTAGTAAACAGGAGTTAGACATCGCTTTAATACAACCCAACTTTTTAATGCCAATTTTGGAATCCGATCAAAATGAAATTGTTAGAGAATATTGGAAATCGATGAACAACAGCGAACCGTTAGGAGACACTCCGAACGAACCCAATCATGGACTTTTTAGTTTGGCGGCCTCATTACGCCAAGCCGGTCATTCCGTAGATGTACTAGATTTTCAAGCATTTGATCGCTTCCTTAGAGAAACTGAAAATAGACTAATCACGCTGGAAGATATAAAAGCTTCTATAGCAATGAAACAGGCAAGATATTTTGGCATATCCACCATAACTGTTGCATCAGAAAATGCCTTACATATAGCAAGGATAATCAAAGAGATACATCCGGACTCAAAAGTTATTTTTGGCGGCATGCATCCCACCCTATATGGTGAACATTTTATAAAGCATGAAGAGGTTGACATTATTATCCCTGGCGAAGGAAACCAAGTTATAGTTGATATAGTAGAGACTTCTGGCAGCGAAAGTGAGCTCGCTAAAATTGACGGAATACTATTTAAGGATCATACCGGAAACGTTGTCGTAACTAAAAAACGGTCTTGCTGTCACATTGAATTAGATGAGTTGCCTTATCCGGCATACGATTTAATTTGTCAGGAATCATTGCCGTTAATGCCACGAATATTTTCCGTACGGGGGTGTCCTTTCAGTTGTGTCTTTTGCTCTTGCAACGCATTTTATAGCATTGCATATGATGATTATGTCGTGGGAGTCAGAGACCCTAAAAAAGTTGTTGATGAGATTGAACATCTGTATAATAACTATTCTATTAAGTTCTATTGCTTTGGTGATTTAACTTTCATGACAAACAAAAAACAATCCCACGAAATATGCAATGAACTCATCAAGAGAGGGTTAGGCCATATTTCATGGTGGTGTCAAACGACAGTGGGCAGACTAAATTTAGACGATTTGCAGCTGATGAAGAAGGCGGGCTGTGTCCAAGTTGGATTGGGAGTGGAGAACAGTTCTCAAGATGCATTGGATTTAGTTGGGAAACCTTTCGATTTTAGAAGCACAGAACAACAATGTAAATTAATAAGACAAGCTGGAATCGATCCGATAACCTACTGGATGGTAGGCTTAGGTACGGAAAATTTCCAAACCTCTAAAAATATGATAGACCGAATTTGTTATTTTATTAGAAATGACTTAACGGAATTGTCACATATAGGAGTACCTGTACCTTACCCTGGGTCGCTATTGTGGAATACACCTGAAAAATATGGCCTTGAAATTGTAAGTAAAGATTTTTCTAATTATTGGATGAATTCCGATGAGTTGGGATATAGTTTGCCTGCTGTACGGACAAAGTATCTCTCCCGGGAGCATATTTACGCAATATGGCAATATGCATTGATTGCCACGGCAGAAGAATATAAAAATAGAAGTTTACGGAGATTAAATAAGGGGGAATCAAACAATGAACAATAAGACGGATGTTTTAAAAAATAAATTTACAAAGAAAATAGAAGAAATTATTGATTATGATCGTCCCAACGATCCGGTCAGTCTCCAATTCTTAACCGATATCGAGAAAGAATCAATCATTCTCAAGGAAGAAATAAGTGATCCGATAGGGGATGATCGATGCTCAAAAATTAAAGGAATCATTCATCGATACCCGGACCGGGTGCTCCTGATTCCAAAAGGCGATTGCCTGGTAACTTGCCGGTTTTGCTTTAGAAAATGGAAACTTCCTCATGAGAAGACAGAGTTAACATATGAAGAGCTGGAAGGAGCTTTGGATTACATTCGATCGGATCCGCAAATATGGGAAGTGGTCCTTTCCGGAGGTGAACCTTTAGCCACCAGTGAAGAAAAATTAGAGTATATTTTCAAGCAATTAAATAATATCCCACATATCGGCGTGATACGGATTCATACCAGATTGCCGATAGTCGCTCCGGAACTTGTAACAGAAAAGACCATCAAAATATTAAAAAAGAATAAGCCGGTATTTATTGTTATCCATTGCAATAATGAGAAAGAAATAACGGATGACGTTAAAAAATGTTGTGATCTATTTGTAGATTCCGGCATTCCATTATTAAGCCAAACCGCATTATTAAAGGGGGTAAACAGTGAGGCTGAAGATTTGGAGGCGCTTTTCAGAAAGCTCATAACTATAAGGGTAAAGCCTTACTATTTGCATCATTGTGACTTAGTGGAAGGTACCGGACATTTTAGAACTACCATAAAAGAAGGACAGGCACTCATGAGAAAACTAAGAGGAAATGTCTCCGGTATTTGTCAGCCTACCTATGTTTTGGATATTCCGAATGGGTACGGGAAGGTCCCTATCGGACCTGACTATGTCTCATTTGACGCAAATGAGCTTATTACAGTTATGGACTATGCGGGAACTCAACATCAGTATCCTCCACAATAGAAGAATAGATTCTACATAATGAGATCATCAGTGAAGACTGCCGGCATAACAGAGCCGGCAGTCTTCACTTTTAGAAACTAAATATCCTAGAACGTATTGTCATGCATTTTTAATGAGTATATAATAAAAAATGGTTTGATTTGCGATTTAATATAATAAATGGCTTGTACGAATATAGTTTAACTAGAATGAAAATCAGAAATGAAAAGGTAAAGCGAGGTATTAACAATGATTTTTGAACTGAATCCACAGCAGCAGAAATTGCAGGCCCAATTTAGGGAATTTGCGCAGCAGGAAGTGGCTCCGATTGCGGCTGAAATTGATGAAAATGCAAGATTTCCGAGGGAAACTATTGAAAAAATCGGACAGTTAGGCTGGATGAGTCTCCCGTTTCCCAAAGAGTATGGCGGATATGGAGCAGATTATGTTTCCTATGCGATCATGATTGAAGAATTATCAAAGGCTTGCGCATCTACCGGTGTTATTGTTCAAACGCATCATGGCCTATGTACTTGGCCGATCCTTACGTACGGAACAGAAGAACAGAAAAAGAAATACTTACCGCCGCTCATGAAAGGCGAGAAGATTGGAGCATTTGGCTTAACAGAACCGAATGCAGGCACGGACGCAGCAGGGCAGGAAACGATAGCAGAAGATAAAGGCGATCATTGGCTGTTAAACGGACAAAAGAAGTTTATTTCCAATTCAGGCGTAGCAGGGACTTATGTGATTATGGCGATGACGGATAAATCCAAAGGAACAAAAGGCATCAGCGCATTTATCGTAGAAGACACGTTTCAGGGATTCAGAGTCGGGAAATCCGAAAGAAAAATGGGAATTAAAGGTTCGGTGGCAAGAGAATTGTTTTTTGAAGACTGCATCGTACCAAAGGAAAATTTATTGGGAAAACTCGGACAGGGCTTTAAGGTTGCAATGACGTCTCTGGATGTCGGACGAATCGGAATCGCTTCTCAGGCACTTGGTATTGCACAGGGCGCCTTGGATGTCACCTTGGACTATGTAAAAAACAGAAAACAGTTTGGCAAAGCAATTGCAGAATTTCAGGGACCTGCGTTTGAACTGGCACAGATGAGAACGAGAATTGATGCAGCAAGATTTTTAGTATATAACGCTGCTTATAGAAGAGAAACCGGAAAACCGAGCACTGTCGAAGCAGCTCAAGCAAAATATTTTGCATCTGAGACAGCCATGTATGTAACCACAAAAGCGGTTCAGCTGCATGGCGGATATGGATATCTTCAGGACTACCCGGTAGAACGGATGATGAGAGATGCTAAAATAACCGAAATCTATGAAGGTACCAGTGAAGTTATGAAGATGGTTATTTCCGGATCCATGATCCGATAAAAGAATACAAACAAGGAGAGAGATGATGAGCTATAAGGAATACTTTATTGAATTTATGGTGAGATCGGGCGTATTAACGTTTGGTGATTTCACGACAAAAAGCGGAAGGAAGACACCGTATTTCGTCAATACGGGAAATTATAAAACAGGTGCACAGGCGGACAAGCTGGGCCATTTTTATGCAAGCTGTATTGCGGAAAACATTCGCAACGGTGTGATACCTTCCGATATTGCCGCTATCTTCGGGCCCGCATACAAAGGAATACCGATTGCTGTCGCGGCTGCCATCGCTCTGTCCAGGGATTTTGATATGGATGTCAACTATTGCTTTAACCGAAAAGAAGAGAAGGACCACGGCGAAGGCGGTAAAATGGTAGGATATAAGCTTCAAGACGGGGACTCAGTATTAATTGTAGAAGATGTTATCACAGCCGGCACGGCGATAAGGGAAACTCTTCCTCAAATTAAAGCAGCTGCTGATGTAAACATTGCAGGACTGATCATTTCGGTTGACCGTATGGAGAAAGGGCAGGGAGAAAAGACGGCTATTCAAGAAATTGAAGAGGAATTTGGTATAAAGACATACCCCCTCGTTACTGTAAGAGAAATCATTGATACGATGCACAACAAGGAAATCGACGGAAACATAGTGATCAATGATGACATGAAACAGAAAATGGAAGAGTATTTAGAAAAATACTGTGTGAAATAGTAAAAAAGGCTTTTGCTTTACGGCAAAAGCCTTATGACTATAGGGCTGAATATTTTAAAGGAGACTGAATATGTATCATGTTGAAAGAATGGATGCTGAAATTTCCATTGAAGAATATATGAGAGATTATGTGGATGTAGACACATTTTTGGAAGCTTGTAAAGTCTGTCCGAATTACAATAAAATTTGGACCTGTCCTCCCTATACATTTGATCCGGAGGAATATTGGGGACAATATAACACTTTTCATGTAATCGGAAAGAAAATTAATTTCGATACAGAGACCATAGAGAAAACATATTCCAGAGATGAGATGAGAGCACTATTGGATCAAACCCTTTTTAAAGAAAAACAGAAACTTGCAGAAGAACTTTGGGAGTTGGAATTGAAGGAACCCGGAAGCAGGAGTCTTTCTGCAGGAAACTGCTCCATCTGCGGAAATGGTAATTGTTCGAGACCCCAAGGAGAAACGTGCAGATATCCGGATAAAATGCATTATTCAATCGAATCGTTAGGCGGCAATGTGGGGAAAACTTGCAGCAAATTAATGGGCGTAGAATTGGAATGGCTTACTGAAGGAAAATTGCCAACGTATTTTATGCTCGTTTGCGGTCTTCTTAGAAAGTAAAATCTAAAATAGCAAAGATTTTTGCAAAATGTTTTTTTTGTTGGATTTACAACATACAGCATTTGACTTTTCAGATAAACTACATTCAATGATAAAACTATTACAAATTAGCGAATAAAAAGCTTTTATAAATTTTACTTTTAATGATTCGAAAAGAGAGGTTTAAGCGTATGGAAAATAAAATGTTTTGTTATCAGTGCCAAGAAGCAGCGGGATGTAAAGGCTGCACTCAGATGGGGGTGTGCGGAAAAACTCCTCAGCTTGCAGCAAAGCAGGATTTGTTGATATGGATGACAAAAGGAATATCAGAGGTGGCCACTCGTTTGAGAGAGGAAGGAAATGATATTCCGCCTATGATAAATAAGTTAGTTACTGAAAATTTATTTATGACCATTACCAATGCAAACTTTGATGAATTGGTTATACAGACTCGAATTGAAATGACTTGGCGATACAAAAAGGATTTACTTTCTATGTTAGAAAGTAAACGCGGATTATCGTATGCAGGGCTATGGGTACAGCAACAAGGGGCTCAAGATATGGATGCAGTCAGCAGCACAATCGGTGTGTTGACTTCGGATAACGACGACATAAACAGTCTCAGAGAGCTTCTAATCTATGGAGTGAAAGGGCTGGCAGCTTATTCAAAGCATGCAAACGTATTGGGAAAGCAAAGTGAAGAGGTGGATGCCTTTATGCAAAGGGCATTAGCTGCAACTCTTGATGACAATAAGACGGTCGACGATCTCATTGCGCTGGTGCTGGAGGCAGGAAAATTCGGTGTAGACGGTATGGCGCTTTTGGATAATGCAAATACACAGGCTTACGGGAATCCGGAGATTACCAAGGTAAACATCGGTGTTGGAACCAGACCGGGAATCTTGATTTCCGGACATGATCTTCGTGACCTTGAAATGTTATTGGCTCAAAGCGAGGGGCAGGGTGTAGACATCTATACTCACTCCGAGATGCTCCCTGCTCATTATTACCCTGCGTTTAAAAAGTATTCTCATTTTGTTGGAAATTACGGCAATGCATGGTGGAAACAGAAGGAAGAGTTTGATTCTTTCAACGGACCGATTTTAATGACCACAAATTGTATTGTTCCTCCGTCAGACTCCTATAAAGAGCGTGTATATACAACCGGAGCGGCAGGTTTCCCCGGATGCACTTATATTCCAATTCGTGCAAACGGAGAAAAGGACTTTTCAGAAATCATAGAGTATGCTAAAAAATGTGCTCCTCCTACCGAAATAGAAACCGGAGAAATTGTCGGAGGCTTTGCGCACAATCAGGTATTGGCTCTCGCAGATAAAATTGTTGACGCGGTTCAATCAGGGGCTATTAAGAAGTTTGTCGTAATGGCCGGTTGTGACGGACGTGCAAAATCCAGAAACTACTATACCGACTTCGCACAAGCGTTGCCGGAGGATGCGGTTATTCTGACTGCAGGCTGTGCAAAATATAGATACAACAAATTAAACTTAGGAGATATCGGTGGAATCCCTCGAGTTCTAGATGCAGGGCAGTGCAATGATTCCTACTCCTTGGCAGTCATTGCATTGAAACTGAAAGAAGTATTTGGCCTAGATGATATCAATGATTTGCCGATCATCTATAATATCGCATGGTATGAACAGAAGGCGGTTATTGTACTGCTTGCATTATTATATTTAGGTGTAAAGAATATTCATCTCGGGCCAACTCTTCCGGCTTTCCTTTCGCCAAATGTAGCGAAAGTCTTAGTGGAGAATTTTGGTATTGCAGGAATTGGAACGGTTGAGGAAGATATCAATCTGTTCTTTAAATAAAAAAATAAGTGATATACTTTTAAAGATTAGGCCGGAGAAAACGAGCCTAATCTTTTTTCCAAGGAGATGAGCATATGGCGAAAAGACCTAAGATCAGGATTAAGATGATTGATAAGATCGGCAGCGGCCCCTGTCATTATGGGCATAAAAAAGGAGATATTTTTGATTTTGATACGGATCGCGGAAAGATGTGCCCGATGATGCTGCACACGGCGTTCCCTTATATTGATATATTACGCTATGGAGGGCAGGTGCCGGGCGGAGAAACACCGAACAAATGTAAGTTCTGCTGCCCTGATGCCGATGTGATTAATGTTTTTGAGATAGAGAAAATAGAAGAGTAGGTATAGAACCCTACTCTTCTATTATTATTCGCAGTATACACTTGTTTAATCGACCATTTTTACTATACTAATCTCGGGTGTGACCGATAAATCTATAAACTGACCATCATCAACCTTTACAAGCGGTTTTGATCGTATATTCTTATTGATCAAAATAACTTTTGCCTCTTGTCCATTACTTAACAGCACTCTTGTATGAAGATAGGAATTTAATATTTTACTTAGAAATTTTAACACGTATTTCGTTTCAAATTTATGTAATCCTTCTTCTTCAAAATAGCCGACCACTGTAAATGGACAGATAGGTTCCCGATAGGCTCTTTCTGAGGTCATCGCTTCATAGGCATCGGCAATGGCTATAATTTTTGAGAATTTGTCAATCTGATCGCCTTTCAAATGCATATAATATCCGGAGCCGTCACATCGCTCATGATGCAATAGGGCTACTTTCTTTACCCGATCATCGATATCCTTAAATTGGTCCAGAAGTTCAAAACCTTTGGATACATGTGATTGCATAATTTTATTTTCTGCAGGGGTAAGCTTATCCGGCTTTTCTAGGATCTCTTTCGGAATAAGGAGTTTCCCAATATCATGGAAGAGTCCGCAGGTAACCAGAAGCTTTATTTCTTCTTCCGGCAGTCCCAGCCAGTGACCTAAATGGCTTGCTATCATTCCTACATTGACAGAGTGGGTATATACCGTGTCTGAGTATTCATGCATATTGTAAACCATATCGATTAAGTTAATATTCTTTTTGTTCTTTTCATATAACAATGCACTTAAGTCTTTAATCATGTCTATATTGCAATTATTGGGGTCCTCACTTAAAATGCTATCAAGTGAAGTAATCAGGTTTTCTTTTGCTTCAGTACATTCACTTTGAAATGTTATAAACCCCGGGGTACTTTTTATATCGAAAATAGTATCATCCAGACTATCCGAAATAACTTCGACACAACTGATCCTAAACTTTTTCAGCTTTGCAATTAACTCAGGCGTAACAACTGAATTCTTTGGTGTAATCAGTTGTCCGTTTTCTGTGTACAAATCTTGCCCAACATTCATACCAATTTTGATATTTTCTAATGACAGTTTCATTTTATACACACGCTCCTACTTTTGAAATTAAAATTATAGAATTTTCACTCATTTCGGTCAACCTGATTGTAACATTTTTCTTAAAATTTTACAATATTCTCTTTTTAAAGAACGAAAAAAGAGTTATAAACGGGGCATATGGATAGTAAAATTTGATTTAGATAGCGGCACATTTTAAAGAAGTCTATGCAAGTGAATTTTAATATTGTATAATAATAGTAATTTTTTAACATTCTTACGGTAAATTGATACAAATTGTATTTTTGTGGGAGGAATGAATATGGCAATTCCAGAGAATTTAAATAAGACCAGTATTCTTTTAGAATCAGGAACAAATGAACTAGAGATCATTGAATTTACAGTGGCGAATGAGATTTTCGGAATAAATGTTGCCAAAGTACGTGAAATTATGGTGGCTAAGGATGTAAAAGTTATGCCTAATTCACATCCTGTAGTGGAGGGAGTATTTAAACCGAGAGATGAGATTATAACTGTTATAGATCTGGCTAAATATCTAAACCTTCCGGAATGTGACTCTGAACGTGATATATTTATTGTTACCCATTTCAATAAATTAAATTTTGCATTTCATGTACACAGTGTTATAGGTATTGACCGAATTTCATGGACAGCGATTAAAAAGCCCGATCGCGCAGTTTATGGCGGACAAGATGGTGCGGCTACCGGAATTGCGGAATATCAAGGTCGTCTTATAACTATTTTGGATTTTGAAAAGATTGTTGCAGATATAAGCCCGGAATCCAGTATTCAGGTGGAATCCATAGCAAAGCTGGGAGAGCGCCATACGATGGAAAAGCCCATTTTGATTGCAGAGGATTCTATGCTTCTCTCAAAAATGATTATAGAGTCTTTACACAAAGCTGGATATAAAAATACGATTAAAACCGATAATGGACAGGAAGCTTGGGATTATTTACGGGAGGCAAAAGAATCAGGGGATCCTATCAAAGAACATGTTGCCTGTATTGTATCCGATATTGAAATGCCTTTGATGGACGGACATCGGTTAACGAAGCTGGTGAAAGAAGATCCTGTGCTTAGAAGTATTCCTTTAATATTATTCTCCTCTTTGATAAGCGAAGAAATGCGAATAAAGGGCAGACAGCTTGGTGCTGATGAGCAGATCAGTAAGCCGGAAATAAGTAAATTAGTTTCAATTATAGATCATCTGACAGGTGATCATTAATAAAACATTTCAATTATAGATCTATAACAACTTGTTGTTGAAAATTATGATATTTTTTGAGCAGAGTATAAATATACTCTGCTCAATTAAAATTTGTATTTAGTTTGCATTCGTAAAGATTATGTTCCATTTTCTTTGTATAAAAACAACCATTATTCTAAAGTAAGATCTACAGCTAATTCATCAATGTCTAATCTATAATCATTTTTATCATAGTGCTTAACTTTAAACATAATAGAATCACCTACTTTTAAATTGTCAATCGTTTCTCCCAGTTGCCCTAAATAAAGTTCCTTTCTTTTTTCATTTCGTTCACTTAATCCTGAAATCCCTATATCATCGGCAAATTCAATTTTATGAGCTGCTTTAATTTCAGATGCAAAACTACGGTTGCTTTGAACAGGTGAAACCTCTACTGTAGTAATACTGTCTTTTTTCTCCATGCTTTCGATTTTACCAATATAGTAATCGTGCTGCTTATTAATATTAATAATAAGAATCAAATTAATGATTGTTATAATAAATATGAAACATAAGAAGATATTTTGTCTCTTTTTCATAATCTTGCTCCCTCTTCTACTATAATGGATTGGAATGTCTCTTCAGTTTCCCTTGGCATCTTTCGAATGCAGAATCAATATTTATAATGATCTTTCAATAGTGAAATTTCTTTTGCGTATCCGTCAAGCTCGTTAGGTGTCTCAAGAATAAACGGCAGATGCCGAAGCTTGGGATGGTTTATGATGTTACTAATTCCATCCAGTCCAATATATCCTTCTCCTATTTTAGCGTGTCGGTCTTTGTGAGCAGAAAGGGTATTTAAGCTGTCATTGATATGCATGGCGTAGAGCTTTTCCAACCCTATGATGTTATCAAATTCTGATAAAACGCCATCTAGATCGTGAACGATATCATAGCCTGCATCGTTTACATGGCAGGTATCCATACATACCCCAATCCTATCTTTTAATTCAACTCGGTCAATAATTGCCTTTAATTCTTCAAATCTACTGCCGACCTCACTCCCTTTGCCGGACATGGTTTCCAGCAGTACAATGGTGGATTGATTTGGCGTCATGAGTTCATTCAGTAAATCGGCAATGATCTCAATTCCTGCATCTGCGCCTTGCCCTACATGGCTGCCCGGATGAAAATTGTAATAATTGCCCGGCAGATATTCCATTCTCTTTAAGTCGTCTTCAATGATCATACGGGCAAATTCACGGATATTTGCTTCTTTCGAGCAAGGATTAACCGTATAGGGAGCATGAGCGACCAATTTCGTAAAGTTGTTTTCTTCCGCAAGTTTTAAAAATTCTTGCACATCTTTTTCATCTATTTCTTTTGCCTTTCCGCCTCTTGGATTTCTTGTAAAAAACTGAAAGGTATTTGCACCAATAGAAAGGGCAGTGAGACCCATGTTTTTAAAACCTTTTGAAGAAGATAAATGGCATCCTATATGAAGCATATTCGGCACTCCTTACGTTATAAAATCATTTTAAGTTCTTGTAGAAATAATCTTTCCGAATGAACAGGATTTATTCGGATTCATTTCTAATTCATCATAATAGAGAAGGGTCGTAATTCAATCAAGGATATAAGCAAACTACCAATTACCCTTGCAAATCGTTTCGGTAGTATTGTTATAGAACATGATTTGATTTCCTTTGATCGATATATTATTGCAAAAAGTTTTGTCCGAGGTTTTGAACACCACCTTACCGGACTGGTCAAATACCATGAGCCGATATTTTGAAGCCTGCGTTTCTTCAAAGGTACAAACAAAATACTCTTCCTTGTCACCAAAGATGCCCATGCTGTCTACTTTCGCACCCGGGTTTAAAGATTCCGTTTTTCCCAGCATATGCAGCTCTCCGGTTGCAGCGTTTGTCCAATAAATCTTTTCGCCGGCCACAGCAAAGAGCCCATTCGAATCGGAGTTAGAAATTCCAGTAGCTGCACCTAAACGTTCTTCGGTTCCGTCTTTCAGTGAAATCCTGTAAAAATTTTCACTGTTGAAGTAATACAGAAAATCATCGGATATTTGTGCCCCCTGCGCATATTGTGTACTTACCCGAGCAGTTTCTTTCGTTTTTATATTGACTTTGTAAATGGCGATGTCATCCAGTTTGATATTGGCGTCGAGGCTTGTTCCGCTGAGAACTTTAGCCGCTCTTACATAAAGTTCATCGCCTATTCGTGTGAGCTCAGGAAGTCCATACACCTTGCACAGACTGTAATACCAATAACCTGAATCACCGAGCTGAATGTCTTCGGAACTGCCTTCCTGCATTCTCAAATTTCCGGGACCCGGTGTCGGCCCTGTCCAATAATAAAAAAGAGTATCTCCAATAAGGGTGGTTTGCCAGTAGCTGGATTGAATTTCCTGCGTACTGCCGTCTGCTTTTAGTTTATGCTTGTGATCCGAGCCCATAACGGCCCCGCCGGAGTGAAAAAACAGAAAAGGCTCACCGTTTTCCAAGTAAAGAGAATGGTCATCGTAAGTTGTTCCGTCTCCATAACTCCAAACATTCAGCTGATACACCTTTTTCCCTTTCGAAGGGGCAGACAGAGGGGCTTGAATGATAGCACCTTTCGTATCGTCATAATATACATAATCGCCGACTGGAAGGACGCAATTGCTTCGTTTCCCCGGATAAGGAGCATATTCTCCTTGAACCGGCCTGCTGGTTGGCAGGGAAATTTGACTGAGTTTGATATTATCCGAATGGATCACTAAGCCTTTTTTATTATCAAAACTGTAATCCCAACCAAACGCTTCTGCACCGTATTTCCATGTCATCGGGAAATAGGTAATATCTCTGAAAGATAAGAGAGGAAACTCTTCCTTGCTGTTATCGATGATTTTGCCGTTTACTTTTACAGGAAATGTTGGGATGGTAGCGGTGTAATTTTTGCTATTTTTTGCAGAAGATTTGTATAGTTGGTAGGCTGCTGTAACACCTGTTTTTTCGATAGTAAGCCCTTGGGTGTTTCCTTTCCAAGTGGATTCAATCCCTAGAAACCGGCAATCACTATAAGTCATTGGAAAATAAGTAATATTTTTATAGACGATCAAGGGATATTTACTGTAATCGTTGTTCACCACTTCACCGTTCATCGTAACGTTGAAATTCGGCAAGGATACTGCTACAGCGTTTGTTTTCTGTGCGCCAAAAGCAAAAATGGAATGACTGCCGACCAAAATAAATAAAGCAATAAAAATCATTAGTTTTCTTCTCATATTTTACACACCCTTTTAAAACTCCTCGACGAAGCTTTTTTTATAAATGGAGACGGAACCGTCTGAATTATAATGAAGGTAGGATGGAATACATTCGACCGTTCCATACCACATCCGCTCTGTTTCTCCTTTTGGTTTCCATGACCGATACAAATCAAATGCATCGAAATCAGAATAGCTTTCTGTATTGATCGTGGATACTTTTATATTTGCTATCTTTGCGTTTTCCGATTTGGAAAAACAATTGCTGCCGTCAAATATTTTTGACATGGCCATAGAGGTGACGGCTTTTATAGAAGCATGACTAAAGTCAGTAACCGAAGAGGCTTTACGAATGATTTCTTTATTGTCCAATTCCACTACTAGATCTACTTGAGATTCGGAGATTGCTTCACTATAAAATTTTAAGTGATGGGTGGAACCCTGGTCCAAGTATACCGGATTTCCCCAACCCCAGAAGTTCCCTTGACGCAGGTAGACGGTCCATTTGTTGTAATTCGGATTCGTGGAATCTTCAATAAACTGAAACCCTGCCTCGGTATTGCCTATATCATTTTGCCAATCAAAACCAAAATAGACATACGGACAGTCTCCCTTTTCTGCAATACTTACAGTTGGCAGTGTGATATCGGCTTCCATGCCGTCAAATCCGGAATAGTTCAGTTGCTTTCGCAGAAATATCCCGGTGGAACCGCCATTTATGTTGGACGGCGTTAAAGGATAATACGTATTCGTAGCATTTTGGTTTTGAGCATCTGAGACGACTGATATCGAAAAGGTCTGGTTGTCCCAATTGACGTCATAGCCGTAAGCAGATAGGACCGCTCTTAAAGGCAGATAGGTGCGTCCGTTTTTCAACACGGCCGGTGTATCTGTAGCTAGGATGGTCTGATCTTTAAAAAAGAACGATTCTCCTACGGGAATTTGGACTTGAACATGATCTTTTCTTGCAATAACCGTTTGTTTTTCCTGATTCCAATTGACCTCACATCCGATGGAGGCTAAACAAACACGTAAAGGGAGCATGGTACGGCCGGATTCCGTGATATAGGGGTATCCGGTTGAATCATCAAAGGTCACCGCCTTACCATCTATCGTCAGTGAGAGCTGCTTTTCTGCACCATAGCAAGGAAGGGCATTCGCCCATATCAATAAGCAGCATAAAGACGTCAGTATTATTTTTTTCATTCTATTCATCCTCCATTTATCTTTCTACTATATAGGACAGAAAAAAGTGTGATAATGTTTCATTTAATCTGCAATATTTTGGGTATCTATAATTTCATACGATATATTTTTTATGGATTAGCCTGCTGGCCGGAACATCAAATCACTGTTATTTTACTCAAAAATATGATATAATGAATGCCATTATTGATACGGCGTTGCCTTTTTGCCCCAAGCTTGCTTGGCAAGGCAAAACGGACAGCAGGGAGCGGAGCGAGTCGGAGCCGAAGGCGTTGCCTTTTTGCCCCAAGCTTGCTTGGCAAGGCAAAACGGACAGCAGGGAGCGGAGCGAGTCGGAGCCGTTGCCGTAAGGAAGCATTCATTGAATCATACTGCGACGCTGCTTGTATGATATCATGTTGTAGGATACGATACAAGACAAGAAAGGGGATAACCATGGCATTTACACATTTGCACGTACATACGGAATATAGTTTGCTTGATGGTGCTGCACGCATTACAGATCTGATCGGAAGAGCAAAAGAACTGGATATGAAGTCCATTGCTATCACTGACCATGGTGTAATGTTTGGGGTTATCGATTTTTATAAAGAAGCACGAAAGCAAGGAATACGGCCGATTATCGGCTGTGAAGTATATACTGCGGCAAGAACAATGCTTGATAAAGACGTTGATAAGGATAAGCATCAAGGGCATTTAGTACTATTGGCGAAGAACAATGAAGGTTATCAAAACCTCATTAAAATTGTTTCGGAAGGATTTACAAAAGGATATTACTATAAACCCAGAATAGATAAACATGTCCTTCGAAAGCACCATCAAGGCATTATCGCATTATCTGCCTGCCTAGCTGGTGATATACAGCGAAAATTAATGAATAGAGACTACGAAGGAGCCAAGAAAGAGGCCCTTGAACTGCTGGATATCTTCGGAGAAGGGAATTTCTATTTAGAGCTTCAAGATCAAGGCTTAGAAGAGGAATATGCGATTCTCGACGGGATGGTAAAATTGCATGAAGAAACAGGAATCCCTTTTGTGGCTACCAATGATGTGCATTATGTTCGTCAGGAAGATGCGGCCGCACATGACGTGTTACTTTGCATTCAGACGGCCACCAATGTGGACGATGAAAATCGCATGCGTTTTCCGAACGACCAATTTTATCTAAAATCAGAAGATGAAATGCGAAAGATATTTGCCAATTTTCCGGATGCGATAGAAAACACCAATCTCGTAGCAGAACAGTGTCAGGTTGATTTTAACTTTGGTGAGCTTCATTTACCGGAATTTAAGGCACCGGATGGAAAGAGTAATGATGAGTATTTGAGGGAACTTTGCATCGCAGGGTTGAAAGACCGGTACGGTGAAGGAACGCCTGAAATCTGGGAGCGCTTTGAATATGAATTGAAAACCATTGAAAAAATGGGATATATCGAATATTTCTTAATCGTATGGGATTTTATTAACTATGCGAAACAAAATAAGATTGTGGTAGGACCTGGAAGAGGTTCTGCAGCAGGCAGTATTGTGGCCTATGCACTGCGGATTACCGATATCGATCCGATTCGTTATGCTCTTATTTTTGAGCGTTTCTTAAATCCGGAGCGAATCAGTATGCCGGATATCGATATTGACTTTTGCTATGAACGACGCCATGAAGTTATTGAGTATGTCATTGAAAAATACGGTGAAGATAAAGTAGCTCAAATTATTACCTTTGGAACGATGAAGGCAAAAGCGGCGGTCCGGGATGTGGGCAGGGCACTCAATATGAGTTATTCGGAGGCCGATGCAATCGCGAAGGCGATTCCTTTTGATTTAAAAATGACAATCGATAAAGCCCTTCAATTAAATCCGGAATTAAAGAATATGTACGAATCCGATAAACGGGTAGCCCAAGTGCTGGACATGGCAAAAGCTTTGGAAGGGATGCCGAGACACGCCTCTACCCATGCAGCAGGTGTGGTGATTTCCAAAAAAAGCATGAATGAATATGTACCGTTATATTTGGCGGAAAAGGGCATTTCCACCCAATTTACCATGACGACGATCGAAGAGCTTGGCCTATTAAAGATGGACTTTTTAGGACTTCGTAATCTGACGGTTATCCGGGATGTGCTCGAGATGGTAGAAAAAAGCTATGGAAGAGTCATTGACTTCTCCAAAATGACTTACGATGACCCAAAAGTATATGAAGTGATATCGAGCGGCAACACGCAAGGGATATTCCAGATGGAAAGCGGCGGGATGACGCAGTTCATGAAGAATCTGAAACCGGACTGCTTTGAAGATATTGTCGCCGGAATCTCCCTTTATCGGCCGGGTCCGATGGCTTCCATTCCGACGTATATTGATAATAAGAAAAATCTGGGAAACATCGAATATCTGCATGAGAGTCTGGAGCCGATTCTGTCTGTTAGCTACGGCTGTTTGGTGTATCAGGAACAGGTTATGCAGATTGTTCGAGATTTGGCGGGCTATACGTATGGACGAAGCGATCTGGTGCGTCGTGCGATGGGCAAAAAGAAAATGTCCGTCATGCTCGAAGAAAAACAGTATTTTATTCATGGAAAAGAGGATGAGCAAGGCAATATAGAGATCATGGGCTGTATTCGAAATGGAATTCCGGAAGAGATTGCTGAGGAAATCTTTAATCAGATGGTCAGTTTCGCTGAATACGCGTTCAATAAATCACATGCTGCGGCTTATGCCGTTATCGCTTATGAAACCGCTTACCTGAAGGCCTATTATCCAACAGAATTTATGGCAGCTTTGATGACCAGCGTGATGGGCGATTCCGTGCAGATTTCAAAATATATTCGAAATTGCAATGAAATGCATATTGAGGTGCTTCCTCCCAGCATTATAGACAGCAGCAAAAAGTTCACCGTAGTGGATGGGAAAATTCATTTCGGTTTGCTGGGTGTCAAAAATGTCGGGGCAGGAGCTATCGATGAAATTATACACACTCGAGAAGAAAAGGGGAATCCGAAAGATATTTTTCAATTTGTCAATAATATCAATATCCATGAGATCAATAAGAAGGCAATGGAAAGTTTGATAAAAGCCGGTGCGTTTGATTGCTTAAATGAAAATCGTGCGCAGCATTTAGCTGTATATGAAAGCCTGTTGGAGTCCGCGCAAAGCAATTCCAGAAAAAATATCGAAGGGCAAATGTCTTTATTTCAGCTTCATAGTGAAGAGATGGAAGTGGATTCTGTGGCAGGGAAATTACCGGATATCGCAAATTTCTCACAGGATTTACTGATCGCTATGGAAAAAGAGATGTTGGGCGTCTATTTGACCGGACATCCGCTGAAAAATTATGAGGATAAAATACAGAAATTAGCCACTGTAACTGCAGAGGATTTGGCTCATGCGGAAACGAACGAAGCTATTTCAGATGGTATGCAGGTGACGATTGCGGGAATTATAAACAGTAAAAAAATGCTGACGACCAAAAATAACAGACAAATGGCTTTTCTTGATATCGAGGATTTGTACGGCACGACTGAGGTGATTGTTTTTCCGAATATTTATGAAAAATATTTGCATTTATTAAAAGAAGAGGGCATACTTGTGGTAAAAGGCAGTCTCAACTTTAAAGAAGATGAAGCTCCTAAAATTATTGCAGATAAACTCTTTGATATAGAAGCCTTTGGGGAGTTACCTGCCGATACTCTTGTAAAGATTAAAATCCCGAAAAGGCTTGAGGAACTGGAAACGTTATCGGAGCTGCGGCGTTTGATTATGCTCCATAAAGGCGATTCTCCCGTGATGATCTATACAGAGAACACCGGGAAAAAGTTTAGAACGGACAAGAACCTATGGGTCGATAGAAGTCAAGAATTTCTGGAACAAGTGACAGAATTGGTCGGGAGAGAAAATGTGAAACTGTAAATACGGAAAAGATGATCTGTTGACTCGTTGGTTGCTATAGAGCAGGGAGGTGCTACAATGAAAAAAATAGGCGTATTAACAAGTGGGGGAGATTCACCCGGCATGAATGCAGCCATTCGTGCCGCAGTGAGAGGCGCTATTTATTTGGGCATGGAAGTGTATGGCATTGATAAAGGCTATGAAGGACTTATTGATGGTGAAATAGAACCGATGACGATCTCTTCCGTATCCGATATTCTTCAGCGAGGGGGAACCATCCTGAGAACAGCACGAAGTGAGCGGTTTATGACAACGGAAGGACAGAAAAGAGCCATTTCCATGTTGGAAAACTTTAACATAGACAGCCTTGTGATTGTAGGCGGAGACGGATCATTAAAAGGTGGGCTGGACTTGCACAAGCAGGGCATCACGGTGATGGGATTGCCTGGAACAATCGATAATGATTTAGGTTATACGGACTATACTATTGGGTTTGATACCGCTGTCAATACGGTACTCTCTGCCATCAGCAATATTCGAGATACGTCATCTTCTCATGAAAGAACGACGGTCATAGAAGTAATGGGCAGGCATTGCGGAGATATTGCTCTTTATGCTGGCCTTACCGGAGGCGCGGAAACCATATTGATTCCGGAAGTGCCTGTTGATATTAATGCGATTTGCAGAAAAATGGTTCAAGGCCGAAACAGAGGCAAGCTGCATAATATTATCATAAAGGCCGAGGGGATTGATTTATCGACACAGGAGTTGGCAGATATTCTAAAAGAACGAACGGGTATGGAAACAAAGATTGTTGTTCTTGGCTATATTCAAAGAGGAGGGTCTCCTACAGCAAGAGACCGCATGCTGGCGAGTCGAATGGCGTATAAGGCAGTGGAATTGCTGGCCGAAGGAAGCGAAAGCCGCGCAATTGGTATCAACGGCAATGAAATCGTTCAGTATCCGCTTGCAGATGCTTTAAAAATGACCAGAGAGTATGATAAGGATGTCATGAAATTGGCAGATATTTTATCAATCTAATAAATGAAAATCCATGCATTGGGAACGTTTCTTGTTCGCTTAATGCATGGATTTTTTACTTTTATATAATACTTTAATTAAACCTTACAGTTCAGTGCTTTTGACGGCGTTTTTGATGCGGGAAATGGAAGTGTCCATGTGTTTTCCCATCGCTTGAGCGCCGGCTTCTACATCTTTATTTTGGAACGCTAAGAAGATCTCACGATGTTCCTCTAATACCTCTGCTAAATAGTTGTCCGGAAAAGTCTCCGATTTACGGCTGTGTTTGATATAAATTTGATACGACGACAGAACATGCTGCAGCATTCGGTTATGAGATGCAGTATAAATCAGTTGATGAAATCCGGTATTAATGTTCAGCATTTTATGAATATCATTTTTTTGAGTATAGAATTCCATGAATTCAAAGGTCTCTTCTAAATCTGCCATTTCGTCATCTGTGATCCGCTCTATTGCCCATCGTACGGCTTGGATCTCATAAGCTTTTCTAAGTTCATACATGTCCGCCATATCTTGCTGCGAAAATCCGATGACAAAAGCACCGCGATTTGGAATGGTTTCAATCAAACCTTCCATCTCAAGCTGCCGTAAAGCTTCCCGGACGGGAGTTCGGCTCACTTTATATTTATCGCAGATACTTTGTTCTGTGAGTTTTTCTGAAGCACGCATTTTACCTTGTAAGATATCTTTTTGCAGCATCGAAAACAAATTGTTGGAAATAGGCAGATTCTTAGCCTTAGAGTTTTCGTTGTACTGATATAGTACCATACTAGGCCTCCTTTAATTTTGAAATGACGCAATCCGCAAAATCGGTAGCTGTATCACCGGAAGCATCCCCCGTCATATTTTTGCTGCTTTGTGAAAAATCAACTGCAGCAGAAAGACTATCCGCTTTTGCAACAAATCCAATGTGTCTTAAAAGCATTTCAGCCGCTTTTAGGATGCTGGAGGGATTTGCGTACGGAGCAATGCCATCTGTTACCATTCTTGGTGCGCTGCCGTGGATCGCTTCGAACATGGCATATTTACCGCCTACATTGGCACTGCCGGCTGTCCCGACACCGCCCTGAATTTGAGCTGCTTCATCGGTAATAATATCACCATATAAGTTTGGAAGGATAAATACATTAAAATTGCTGCGAATTTGTTCATTCACAAGATTCGCTGCCATAATATCCACGTACCAGTCATCTGTTTTGATATCCGGATATTCTTTCGCGACTTGGTAGCATAGGTCTAAAAACTTTCCGTCGGTTTTCTTCATGATGTTCGCTTTTGTAACGATGGAAACGTTTTTATTTCCGTTTGCCTTTGCATATTCAAAAGCGGCACGAGCAATTCTCTTCGTTCCTGCTGTGGTAGTCACCTTGAAGTCGACGGAGATGTCTTCATTAATATCGACGCCGCGGCTCCCCAGTACGTATTCGCCTTCGGTATTTTCTCTGTAGAAAATCCAGTCAAGGTTCTTTTCGGGAATGGAAACCGGTCTTACGTTCGCAAATAAATCCAGTTCCCTTCTCAAGGTTACGTTTGCACTTTCGATATTCGGAAGATTATCCGCTTTACTTGGTGTCGTAGTAGGACCTTTTAGCAATACGTGACAGGATTTAATAGCTGCCAGCACGTCTGCCGGAACGGTTTCATTCTTAGCAATTCTGTTTTCAAGGGTTAGTCCTTCGATGGTGCGAAGTTCAATCTTACCGGCTTCAATTTCTGCCTTGAGAAGTTCGTTTAACACTCTTCTTGCTTCCGTGAGGATAATAGGGCCGATGCCGTCGCCGTCAATCACGCCGACTACAATTTTATCCAGCTTTTCAAAATCAACAAACTCATCGGCAGTTTTCATTTTTTCGACTCTGACTAGCTGCTCTGCTATGATTTTTTCAAAACTTTTCATGTATTCCATACTATATACTCCTTTATATTAAGCATTGTCTTGAAATAATTCCTTTGGACAGCCAACGCCGATGGATATTTTGAGGGATGAGATGTTGGCTGTATCAAATGAATTTATTTGATTGAGTTGATTTTTCCGCCGCAAAGAATCATATCAATTTCTAAGTCGGAGAAATTGGTAACAGCCGTGTATTCTTTACCATTCGTCAAATCCTTAATGGTAATAGTGGCATTTCTTACTTGATTTTTTGCATCTTCAATCATAAGCTTGTGACCCAGGCTGAAATCCTCATAATCGGAAGGATTTTCAAATACGAGAGGCATGATCCCGCTGTTGATTAGGTTGGAACGGTGAATTCTTGCAAAGGACTTCACCAATACAAACTTTACACCAAGATAAAGCGGTGCAAGAGCAGCATGTTCACGGCTGCTGCCTTGGCCATAGTTTTCGCCGCCGATGATTGCACAGGAGCCCGCTTCTTTGCAACGAGCAGAGAATTCACTGTCAATTTTTTCGAAGCAGAAGTTTGCAAGGTAAGGAATATTGGAACGATACGGCAGTAGCCTGGAATCGGAAGGCATGATGTCGTCCGTTGTGATATTGTTTCCTGCATGAAGAACGACGGTGGCTTCCACTGTATCACCTAAAGCTGTATTTCTAGGGAACGGCTTAATATTTGGCCCCATTTCAACCGGTGTATTGTCTTTGCTCGTTCCCTTTGGATAAACGATAAAGTTATCGTTGAAGTTGAAGTCTACAGCCTCAATTTCAGGAAGTGTTTCACCGGATTCTATTCCGTCCGTAACAACCCCTGTAATGGCGGAGATCGCAGCAGTTTCAGGGCTTACTAGGTAGACATCAGCATCTATTGTTCCGCTTCTGCCTTTGAAGTTTCTGTTAAAAGTACGTAGGGAAACTGCACCGGATTTCGGAGATTGTCCCATCCCGATACAGGGACCGCAAGCGTTTTCAATAATTCTTGCACCGGCGTTGATCATATCTGCCAATGCTCCGTTTTCAGCCAACTTGGAAAGGATTTTGCTGGAACCCGGAGAAATCACAAGGCTTACATCCGGATGAATCTTTTTGCCCTTTAAAATGGCAGCAACCTTCATCAAATCTGTATAGGAAGAATTGGTACAGCTTCCGATCGCAACCTGATCCACTTTGATTGATCCGATGTTTTTGATCGTATCAATATTGTCAGGGCTGTGTGGCTTTGCAGCAAGCGGAGTCAACTTAGAAAGGTCTACTTTCAGAGTTTCGTCGTAAACGGCATCGGGATCTGCGGAAAGCTCTACATAATCTTGCGGACGGCCTTGCTCTGTTAAATATTTTAATGTATTTTCGTCACTAGGGAAAATGGAGGTTGTCGCACCAAGTTCAGCACCCATATTGGTGATGGTTGCTCTGTCTGTAACAGAAAGGGATTTTACTCCTTCACCTGTGTATTCTACGATCTTGCCTACGCCCCCTTTAACGGTAAGTTTATCAAGAACATGGAGAATGACATCTTTTGCAGAAACCCAAGGTCTTAGTTTACCGGTTAATTCAACATTGACTACCTTTGGCACAGTCAAGCTATAAGTACCTTTGGCCATTGCCATTGCGACATCCAGGCCACCGGCACCGATCGCGATCATACCTAACCCGCCTCCGGTTGGCGTATGACTGTCAGAACCTAAAAGGGTTTTACCGGGTTTGCCGTAGTTTTCCAAATGAAGCTGATGACAAATTCCGTTCCCCGGTTTAGAGAAAAGGACGCCGTGCCGCTGTGCAACGCTCTTAATAAAAGCGTGGTCGTCTGCATTTTCAAAACCGGTTTGAAGTGTGTTGTGATCTATGTATGCAACGGACAGTTCTGTTTTAATTTTATCTACATCCATGGCTTCAAGTTGTAGGTAAACCATCGTACCTGTAGAATCTTGAGTCAGCGTCTGATCCATTTTGATGGTAATTTCTGCACCGGGGATAAGCGAACCTTCTACTAAATGATTTTCTAAAATTTTGTAAGCTAAAGTGTTTCCCATTAAGTCCTCCTAAAATCTTTCAATACTATTGACACGGTATGATAAACTATTTTGTACATTTGTATACAAATATACAATTAATTCGGCTAAAAGTCAATAAAAATGGTAAAAGATTATTGAAATTTGATAAAAAGGAAGCTGTTAAAAATAATTCTTTATGGTACAATAAGCGCTTCTTAATGATGGGTTTAAATTGATTAAAAAGTCGAAAGAGAGAGGTATTGTACAAGAAATAGAAGACGCACTGAATTTTCAAAAAATTTTATACAATAAAAATAAAAAACTAGTTACATTTTTCAAATTACAACAATATAATTATCTGTAACGATTTTTGTTATCCATTTTGGGAGGTGTTTTAATGTCAATATGCACACAAATTGAGTGCAACGGTCTGTATGAATTGACAGACGAAGCGCGTGCAGAGTTAATCTCTTCAAAGTATTACAATGAGGACTTGGCTCCAACGTCGGTTTCACAGAGAACTTGGACTACATACAATATTACTGCGCTTTGGATTGGCATGTCCATTTGCATTCCGTCGCTTTCTCTAGCGGCGGCTCTTATCGGAATGGGGGTATCCCCTTGGTTATCCGTTCTTAATGTCGCATTAGGAAATTTAATCGTCCTTATCCCGATACAGTTAAATTCACATGCGGGTACAAAATACGGAATTCCGTTCCCCGTATTTTCTAGGTTAACGTTTGGCAGTATCGGAGCCCATGTTCCGGCAATATTAAGGGCTTTGGTAGCTTGCGGCTGGACTGCGGTTCAGTCTTGGGTAGGCGGCGGTGCTTTTGCAGCGATATTGGGCTGTTTTATTGCTGCGTTTAGAGATCAGAGTTGGAATATTGTTATTTTGGGAAATACCTGCAATGTTGGACAGCTGATTGGTTTCCTCCTGTTTATGGCATGGACCGGTTGGATTGCTTACAGAGGGTCAGAAAGCATCAAAGTTGTTCAAAATATAGGCGGACCTTTACTTATTATCGTTGTTATCTGTCTTTTCGGCTGGTCTATCATGACGGCTCATCAAGCAGGATATGGCTTTGGGGAAGTAATGGCTCAGGGGAATGACCCTGCTCTGATGGAACAGTTCGGCGGTTTTTGGTATATCTATCTTGCAGGATTAACCGGAAATATAGCATTCTGGGCTACGATGGCACTTAATATACCTGATTTCTCAAGATATGCCCGGTCTCAAAAAGATCAATTCCGAGGCCAGCTTTATGGGATGCCGTTTCCAATGTTTCTTTGTGCCTTCGTGGGTGCATTCTTTGCGATGGCTACAAAGCTTGCTACAGGGAAGGCCATGTTTGACCCTACCAACGTTTTCTACTATGTAGATAATAGGCTTCTAGTAATTATTTGTGCGGTTGGCGTTGCAGCGGCTACGATCACAACTTGTGTTGCTGCCAATGTAGTGGCACCGGCAAACGGCTTCTCCAATTTAGCCCCTACAAAGATCACCTATAAAATGGGTGTTGTTGCAACTTGTATTATAGCTGTATTGGCACAGCCATGGTGGATTTACGGATCGGGTGCAGCCTATGTATTTACTTGGTTGAACAATTACGGAACGATTTTGGCGCCTGTAGCGGCTATCTTTATTGCTGATTACTATATCTGCAAGCAGAAGAGAATTGACGTAGCAGGTCTTTATGCCGGTGCGAAGGGGAGATACTGGTATAAAGGCGGATGGAATGTCTCAGCTATTATCGCTTGGGTTGCGGCCTTTATTATTCCGCTGTTAGGAAACACTGTTTTCTTATATAACCCGGCAACAGCGGCAGGAGGTCCAAATTTCATTCAATGGCTAGCCGCCAACGGCTATATTGTATCCTTTGCGATCGGATTTGGGGTATATTTCCTTCTGATGAAAAATGAAAAGTCTGCGCTTGTAACACAAGAAGAACATGATGCAATGACACAGAAAACTGCATAAATTAACAAATTCAATCGTAAAATGAAAATATGGTAATACGATAGGAGCCTTTGGGGAGACTCAAAGGCTTTTTTCATAGAAACAGAATGGCTAATCTAATTTGTACGAAGGAATCATGAAATGGGGGATGGATTATGGATTTACTTATTAAAGGCGGAACTTTAGTGACTGCCCAATCTACTTTCAAGGCAGATATTGCAGTAGTAAACGGGAAAATTTCAGCAATAGGAAAAAATTTAAAAGCGGACAAAAATACCGAAGTTATTGATGCAAAAGGAAAGCTGGTACTTCCGGGAGCTATTGACGGACATACGCATTTGGCAATGCCTTTTGGCGGGACGATCTCTACGGACGATTACTATGCGGGAACCCGGTCAGCGGCCTGCGGAGGAACCACAACAGTATTTGATTTTATTTTGCAAGCAAAGGGTGAACCAATGCAGGATGCCATTAAACGAAGAGATGCGTTAGCCGCTCCTGATGCGGCTGTGGATTACTCTTTCCATATTGGGGTGACGGATGTTTCCACGGATGAATTGCTGGATTCTATGGAGGAGGCAGTACAGGCAGGAATCCCTTCCTTTAAGGTATTCATGGTCTATGATTTCGGCGTAGATGACGGTTCTTTCTATAGGGTATTGCAAAAAGCAGCCGGAATAGGGGCACTGGTAGGGGTTCATGCCGAAAACAGAGAGGTAAATAATGTACTTATTAAGCAATTCCTCGCAGAAGGAAAAACGGAGGCTTGGTGGCATTATGTTTCAAAAAAGGAAGACGTAGAGGGGGAAGCGGATGTCAGGGCTATTAATTTAGCTAAAATGGCAGGGACTTCACTTTATATTGTTCACTTGGCCAATAAACAAGGAGTAGAGGCGGTTAAAGAAGCCAGAGATCAGGGATATCCGATCTTTGCAGAAACTTGTCCGCAGTATCTTTACTTTACCAGCGAAGTTTATAAGAGAGAAAGGGCGAGAGATTTCGTATGTTCTCCTCCAATGAAGGGAAAAGCTTCTCAGGAAGCTCTTTGGGAAGCTATTAAAAGCGGAGATATTGCTACGGTTGCAACAGACCATTGTCCATTTACCCGAGCAGAAAAAGACTGGGGTATTGTGACAAAAGATGGAAAACCGGGCAACTTTACAACCATTCCAAATGGATGTGCCGGAATTGAAACGATGTATCCGTATATGTTATCTGAGGCCAATAAAGGACGGATTACTTTCAATAAAGTGGTTGAGCTTTGTGCAACCAATCCGGCTAAATTATTTGGATTGGATCATCAAAAGGGTGCGCTGCAGGTAGGTCTCGATGCAGATATTGTGCTGTATGATAAGAAGAAAGAATTTACCATAACTAATTCAGCTATGCATGGGGATACGGATCATACCATTTGGGAAGGTGTCAGCCTGAAAGGATATCCGGTAGCGACTTACAGCAGGGGGAGATTGGTCTACAAAGAGGGTGAATTCCTTGGAAAACGAGGTGAAGGTAAGCTGATTAAATGCAAACCGATTAAACTGACGACGCCCGAATTATAACAGATAAGATTAACTATAAAAAAGAGTGTAGTCAAAAAGAGGTATCTCAAGAAAATTTCTGAGATACCTCTTTTCATTTTATAGTCATAGGATTATTTAACGATACCTTTTATCATGAGGTCAAAAAACTCTCTTTTTCGAAAGGTTGATAGGTCAAAAGGAAGTTTTATCTTTTCAAAATGAGAAAGACCGTATTTTACCCCTAGGAAACTATGAGCCGCTCCTATGATGGAAAGCGCCGCTAAATCGACATTAACTTCTCTAAATTCTCCGCAAGCTACTCCGTCAGCAATGATTCTTTGAATATAGGAAAATTTCTTCACCCAAATATCCTGAAGCGTATCCATCAGTGAACAAGGAATATCGGATTTTGAATTCATAAACTGCTGCGAAAACAGCATCATTTTAGGTCCCATTTTTTTAGCATGTGCGATTTCGAATTCAAGAATACCATAGAGCATTCCCGTATGAGATTGCTTGGAGTGAATGATTCTTTCGCAACCTTCAAAATACTCATCTATACCGCCTAGCATGATATTTAACAGTAAATCCTCTTTGCTGCTGAAATATTCATATACGGTACCTTTTCCGATACCCGCGCCTTCTGCAATATCGATAATTTTGGTATTGACATAGCCTTTTTGAATAAATAGGTCCAATGCCGTATCCAATATTTTATTTTTCTTTATTTCTTTTGCATTTCTCATTGTTTAGCGTCCTCGTTCTGCCATTTTGCTTCCAAGATTGCAAGTTTTTCATCGCGAATTCTTTGTTTGTTTTCTCTCTTCATCTTCATATCATCAAATGAAGCGTAGAGAACCGGAATAAGGATTAACGTGACTAAGGTAGATGCAATGAGTCCTCCAATGATGGATATGGCCATTGGTGCCAGCGTTTCGCCGCCATCTCCCAGTCCCATAGACATTGGAATCATTCCGACGCAAGTAGTTGCAGATCCCATGAGGATCGGCCTTAATCTTAATTTCCCCGCTTGAATCAGTGCCTCATCCCGTCCCATGATGAGCTTATTTCGGTGAATAAATTCAACAATCAGGATGGAGTTATTGACAACGATACCGGCGAGCATAATCAACCCGAGGAACGAAATCATGGATAGCTTGGTACCCGTTATAAATAGTGCAAGGAAAGCTCCTGACATCGCAAAAGGGATCGCCATCATAATCATAAACGGCTGAGTCAGAGATTCAAATTGTGCTGCTAAAAGAAGATAAACCAGCGCAAGAGCTACCAACAATGCTTTGGTCAGGTTGACAAAGGTTTCCATCATTTCTTTCTGCTGTCCGCCTGTTTCATAATAATAGCCATCAGGGAATTGATAGGAATCTGCTATCTTAATTATTTGCGTAGAGACTGCGTTCAAATCCTTGGCATCGATATCGATGTTAACCGTCACAAAGCGTTGCTGATTCAATCGGTTAACAGCACTTGGCGAGTTGTCAAACTCCAAGTTGGCAATCTGACCTACCGGAACTTGAAGTCCTGTAGAGCCTGTAATCATAATCTGTTTCATATTGTCAATAGAATCCGTATAGGAATCCGGCAGGGAGAGGTTGATTGCGATTTCTTCCCCATCAATTTTTAAATTGGTTGCTGTATTGCCGGATAATGCGGTAGAAAGCCCATTGGCAAGTTGTGATGCGGTAATCCCGTAATAGGCAGCCGTATTTCGATTAAGAATGACCTTTACTTCCGGATTGCCCTCCGTCACATCCAATTCTGCGGAAACGACCTCTTTAATGGCACCAATTTTTGTGCACAGATCATTTCCAAGGCTTTCAAGGTCGGCCAGTTCCTTTCCCTTAATGATCAACGACATGTCTGTGCTAGTACCTGACATGTCTCCCATAGAAGAGGATTCGTCTACCGAAATATCTGCACCGGATAATGTAGATAAATCCTTCTTGACCTTTTTTACAATATCAGCTGTGGTTTTGTTTCGTTCATTTTTGTCGACCAGTGTGACACTGAGCGTAGAACTGTCATCGCCTATTGACATAAAACTGGACGTACCGATGTTAAGCGTACAATGTTTTACTTCCGGCATGGAACGAATATATTCTTCGATTGGGCTTATAAATTTGTCTTTATCCTGCAGTGAAGTTCCGTAAGGTGTATCGATAGAAACCGTGAACATACCTTCGTCGGAGGCAGGAAGCAGTTCTGTTCCTACGATGCCTACTAGTACAATCGAAATAACAAATATTAATGTGCAGGCAAAAATAACTCGTTTTCTTTTCTTTAGTGCCTTCTGCTCAAAAATACCGTAATTTTCTTTTAAATCTTCAATCATTTTAGTAAATTTAGGAAGAAGCCTAAATTTATACCGTCTCGTACCAAAACGAATATAATCCGTTGGTAAAGACTTAGATAACAATCTGGAGGTGAGCATTGGTACAATAGATAGCGAGACAATTAAGGAAGCGAGCAGGGCGATGATAATGGTAAAACAAAAATCTTTGAACATGAGTCCTGCCATTCCTCCGCTTAGTGCAATCGGTAAAAATACGACAACCTTTGTTAATGTGGAGGCTAAAACAGCCAGAAAGATTTCTCCGCTTCCTTTTTGAGAGGCTTCAATAGCAGAATGCCCGTTTTGCCGAAGCCTAAATATGTTTTCCAGTACAATGATCGAGTCATCGACCAGCAACCCTATGGCAATTGTGAGAGAGCATAAAGTAATCAAATTTAACGTCATGCCTCTTGCACTCATCATGGCGAAAGTCGCTAAAAGGGAAATCGGTATGGAAAGAGCAATAACCAATGTAGTTCGGATGTTCTTTAGGAATAGGAACACCACCAGCACGGCTAATATTGCGCCTTCAATTGCAGACGAAGCAACAGAGGAAATGGAGCTTTCAATAAAATCAGCCTGATTAAAGCCTACTGTAAAGGTTAGATCAGGGAATTTCTGTTCCAGTTCTTTAATGGTATGTTGAATTTCCTTTGCGGTAGCAACGGTATTGGCATCGGATTGTTTGGTAATCATTAAACCAATTGCTGTCTTGCCGTCAATACGGCTGATAGAATCTTGATCTTGATATTGTTCGGATATATTGGCAATCTCGCCTAATCGGACAATACTTCGATCCGAAAGTGTAATCGGTAGATTTTTTATACTTTCTGCGGAATCAAATTCACCGATGGTTCGAACAATAATTTCAGTTGATCCTTTGGTAACATTACCGCTCGGCATATTAATATTTTCAGCTGCAAGAGTTTGAGCAATCTGCGCAAGGGTGATACCATATCCAGTTAATTTTTCCTGGCTGATTTGAACGGCCACTTCTTCGTCAACTGCGCCATTTACCTGAACAGAGGCAACACCGGCCACGCGTTCGATGTACGATAATACATTATTTTCAATCTCTGTATTCAAATCGTTTAAAGGCATATCACCGGAGACGTAAAGCTGAAGGATAGGGATCGAACTCATATCCATCTTCATAACCATAGGGTCTCCGGCATCATCCGGCAGCATATCAGATACCAACGCTATTTTCTCTCTCATATTTAAGGTCGCAAAATTCATGTCAGTATCCATCTGGAACTGAATCATTACGTAAGAAGTCCCTTGCATGGTCATGGATTGCATTTCGTCTAAACTTTCTACGGAGGCCAATGCTTGTTCAATAGGTTCTGTAACCATACTTTCCACTTCCTCCGGAGAGGCGTTGGGATAAGAAGTAATGACAAGAGCCACGGGGTATTCTATATCCGGAAATAGGTCTCGTGGTAAACCAATTAATGAATAAAAACCGACAACCACAACCATTAACATGAGCATGACGGTTGCAACCGGCCGCTTTATGGATAAACTTGCTAAATTCATAATATCACTCCTTTATTTATCTTCTAATACGATAACAGGAGTGCCTTCGGTCACATATTGCTGTCCGGATATGACAATCGTATCCCCATCCTTTAATCCGGAGGTGATTTCAACATATTTACCGTTATCAATACCGGTCGTTACTTCGTTAAATACCGGAAGTTCATTTTTATCCAAGGTCACGACAATAGACTTACCTGCTTTCAAAATGACACAGTCGGAAGGAACACAGAGCGTGTTTTCTTTTTGTGTGGAAACGATTTTTATTTCTGCAAACATTCCGGCATGTATTTTTCCGGAAGAGTTATCGACTGAAATCTTAATTGGATAGGTTAAGCTTCCTGATGCAGGAGCAGGAGAAATCGCGGTAATCGATCCCTTATACGGTTCTTCACCAAGTGTTTGTATATATATATCAACGGAATCACCTACTTCTAATTCGGTGACAATATATTCGGAAACAGAACTACTGATTTGAAGCTGGCTTACATCTGCTACGGTCATGGCAGCGGTTACCTGTGAAGCAATATTTCCTACCGATACATCCACCGCTGTGACATAGCCGTTGATCGGAGAGGTAACGGTACAATGACTATAAGCATCCCCAGCTGCAGTAAGAGATTCTTGTGCGGATACATAAGACATTTTTGCCTGTTCGTAATCTTGCAAGGAGGCAGCCCCTTGATTATACAGCACACTGACTCTGTCAAAGGCTGATTTTGCTACATTGTAGGATTCTTTTGCCTGATTATATGTAGTAGCTATTTGAGTTCCATCAATTTGGAATAGCACTGTTCCCGCAGAAACTTTGTCTCCGATGGATACGTTTACGCTGGTAATTTTTCCTGAAGTCATGGGAATAATGTCTACTTCTTTGATAGGTTCTATTCTTCCTGTGATAGGAGAAGACGTATAGATAGACATAATCTCTGCTTTTGCAATCTTGACATTGACTAGACTTTCCTCTTCTGTGGAGCCTGTAGACATAGATGTTACAATTCGAAAGATAACAAGGCCCAAAATGAGAAGGACGGCAACAATGGTAATAAGTTTCTTTTTCTTTTTCTTGGATTGCGGAACCGGAGAATCCGGCGTTCCTTCCTCCGAGGAATCCAAGATGGTTTCTTGAATTTCCGGTGTTTGTGATTCGTTCGTGTTGTTCAAGTTTTTTACCCCCCTATAATGCAAATATATGACAATAAACCGACCGATGGGTCGGCAGTTATATAATATAAGATGACTAGATTGATGTCAATAAAAAACTGACCAATGGGTCGGGTATTTTTGGAAGAACAAGGAATTTTTGATTGTTGTCATACAAGCCATATTTTGTCTTTGATATTTTTCCTAGTGATATGTTAAAATAATAGCGTCGATTGACAAAATACAACACAGTTTGCAAGTGCTGATAAAATCACAACAGCACAATAAAAGGATAGGAAGTTCAATGAAATTTACAGACAGACAAATAGAGGACATCTTAAATCAATTAGAAGCAATATATCCGGAGGCTGATTGCGCATTACATTATGGATCGGTTTTTCAGCTGCTGGTGGCCGTTGTACTTTCGGCTCAGACGACGGATAAAAGCGTTAATGTAGTGACGGAAGAACTGTTTCAGAAATATCCGGATGTAGAAAGCTTAAGCCGCGTATCAGAAGAAGAATTGGCGCAAATGATAAGGCGTATCGGCATGTATAAGACAAAGTCGAAAAACGTATTAGCCTTATGCAAGGAGCTGGTGAGCCAATATGAAGGGGAGGTCCCGGGGGATTATGAACAATTAATTAAACTTCCGGGTGTAGGCCGTAAGACTGCTAATGTTGTTTTATCGGTGGGATTCGGGCAGCAGCGGATTGCAGTAGATACGCATGTTTTTCGAGTGTCCAATCGAATTGGGTTAGTGGAAGAAAAGGATGTATTGAAGACAGAATTGGCGTTGATGAATGTCATTCCGGAACACCGGTGGTCAAGAACACATCATAGTTTAATCTTTCACGGCAGAAATTGCTGCCATGCCAGGAAACCGAAATGTGAAGAATGCGGCATTGAAAAGTGGTGCATGAAGAGGCTTTAATCTGTCCTATCCCAAATGGTCTTATTACATAAAAAAAGCTAGTCCGACGATGCATGAAGGCATCAAACGACTAGCTTTTATTACGCGCCTAACCTCATTTGCTCAGGCAAATGTCTGGTAGGAATTTTTCCGTTTATTGATTGGAGTTGTTACTGATTTGTACCGCAGCACTTCTTATATTTTTTGCCGCTTCCGCAAGGACAAGGGTCGTTTCGACCCGGTTCTTTTTCTTTTACAACCGTCTTAGACTTCTTGAATTCCTTCACAATTTCTTCTCTTGCTTCTGCGGAAAGCACCTTGTCCCAAGCGGGAATAGTATAAAGGTAGTCTGCCTCAGCAACAAGCATGTTGTAAAATAATTTTTCAAAGTCAATATCCAGCTTAAGAACGGCTGTTTCATCGAGAGCTTCGATTTTCTGCTCTTCCTTTAAGCTCGTGTTGATACCGTCCAGAAATCCCATAAAGATAATAGGATCGGCTTGATACTTGTCCACTAATTCCTGAAAGGTACCGGATACCTGTTGTGTATGATGCTCCAAGATATCCGTATAAATTTTTGATTCGGTAGAGCTATACTTTTCCCAAAAATCAGGGAAGGATTCATCTGTCTGATTATTAATTAAATCTTGCCACTGTTCATATAAATTCATGTCATTCACTCCTATTTATAAATATTTTTTGCGATTTCCATCACATCGCCCATGACAGCACTTCCTGTTGGAAGCGGGCCTGCCCCTTTTCCATAAAACATTAATTCACCTACCGCATTGCCCGTTACATAAACTGCATTAAACTCGTTGCTAACAGAAGCGAGCGGGTGAGAAGCTTTCAGCAGAGTCGGCTTTACGCTGTATTCGAGCTTATCTCCTTCTTTACGCGCAGAAGCGATCAGCTTAATTTTGCAGCCTTGTGCTTCCGCTATTTCTATATCCTTTGGTGTAATTTTGCTAATCCCTTTTGTAGGGATATCATTTGGAGAGATATGCTTGTCAAACATAATCGCCATTAATATAGAAAGCTTATTGGCTACATCAATGCCTTCTACATCTGCAGTCGGGTCTGCTTCCGCAAAGCCTTTTTCCTGCGCGACCTTCAATACATCCGCATATTTAAACCCAAACTCGGTCATCTGCGTTAATATGTAGTTTGTTGTTCCGTTTACAATGCCGAGCACTTCCACAAACTCATTGGACTGAAGGACAGTTGTGAGTGCATTGATAATGGGAATACCTCCGCCTACACTTGCCTCAAAGCGAAATTCTACGTTATTGGCTTTAGCTGTTTCATTTAATTTTTGGAAATTAGCGGCAACAGCGGCTTTATTCGCCGTTACAACAGCTTTCTTGTTTTTCATTGCTTCTAACATAAAAGTAGTAGCAGGTTCAATCCCTCCAAGAAGCTCAATAACGATATCTATCTCAGGATCCTTGAAAATTTCATCAGGATCTTGTGTAAACTGTTCCGGTGTAACTGTAATGCCTCTTTCTCGAGTGGTATCTTTTTCTAAAATTTTAGTAATTTCTAGGTTCAAACCGGTAGCTCTAGTAATTTGAGCCCTGTTCATTTCCAATGTCTTATACGTACCAGTTCCAATGTTTCCTAGACCTAAAAGTCCGATTCTTACTGTTTTCATTCATGTACCTCCTAAAAATACTGTATTAGATTATATACTATATACACCAATTTGTCTTTACTTTTTTGTCTGTTTCAACAAAGAATGTGTCTTAATGGTGTTTTTCACGTTGGTTTGTGGCATCATATAGCTGTATGTGTTATCATATATATGTATTCTAATACAGTGGATGTGACAGAGTATAAGTCTATAAATGATAAATGAATTTATTTGCTGGTAAGCATTTTTTACCAAATAAAATGAGACAGAAAAGGAGAAAAACTATGGCGATTCATATTGTGTTTGTGGAACCGGAAATTCCGCCTAACACAGGAAATATTGCAAGGACTTGCGCAGCGACAGGCAGTGTTTTGCATTTGGTAGAACCCCTTGGATTTTCCATTGATGATAAGAGCGTGAAAAGAGCGGGATTGGATTATTGGCCTTTCGTAAAGCTGGAAGTACATAAAAGTCTAGAGGCTTTCATGGCAAAATACGGCGATCGGCAAATCTATCTTGCAACGACCAAAGGGGGAAGAAGATATACCGATGTTGCGTTTCAAGATGAAGATATGATTTTATTTGGAAGGGAAACGGCTGGATTACCGAAAGATTTCATTGCAGAACATCAAGAAAAAGCGATCCGGATTCCAATGAGCGGAGATACTAGATTAAGATCACTGAATTTATCGAACTCAGCGAATATTATATTGTTTGAAGCATTAAGACAACTGGGGTTTCCAGAACTTGATTAATTTATATAAAAATGGTACAATATTTGCATACAAATTTTATGGTTTTTATGGTTTTTTACGAATTGAGGTAGAGCATGAGACTGGGATATGATTTAACAATTGAACAAACGCAAAAATTGGTCATGACTCCTGAATTGATTCAGGCCATCCAAATATTGCAGTTTAATACTCAAGAGTTGGATAATTATGTTCAGGAGCAGCTTTTGACAAATCCTGTGTTGGAACAGGGAAGCTCGTCTGAAAGCGGCGAAGCTGGAGAGGCAGATGCTTCAGAAAATGACTATGCACAAAAATCAGATGAATATAGAAGTTTATCAGAGAATTACACAAGTATTTCTCAAGAAAAAAGAGAGAATAGTACCGGAGCACTTGGAGAAGGCAGCAGAGAGCTTAGCACCGCAGAATGGCTGGAACACATAAAAGAAAGAGATTATGATGATATCAGCTATAAACAGGGAGAATATTCCAAGGATGACAAGGAATATTCCTATGAGCAGTTTGTGACTTCTGACGTCACTTTGCCGGAACATCTAATGTTCCAGCTTCAATTTGCGCCGCTCAAAAAAAGTTGCAGAACCATAGGGAAATATATCATTGAATCCCTTGATGACAATGGATATATGACGTTAACCATTGACGAAATTGCCCGAGCGATGAACGTGGACACGGAAAACGTGAAAATCGTGCTGGATGCTATTCATACATTTGATCCGGCAGGTGTTGCGGCGGCAGACTTGAGAGAATGTCTGCTGATTCAATTGGAACATAACGGCGGACGGACCGAAATTTCGGAACAGGTTATTTGCAATTACCTGGAGGATATCGCGGCCAATCGGCTGGGTCTAATTGCAAAGGAGCTCGGTGTCTCTGTAAAAGAGATACAGGATGTCAGTGATATGATTCGAACGTTAGAGCCAAAGCCCGGCAGACAGTTTGCTTCGCAGGCCACTACTCGGTATATTGTGCCGGATATTATGGTAGAAAAAATCAATGGTGAATATGTCGTCTCAGTAAATGAAAGCAGCACGCCAAAACTAATGGTGAGCTCTTATTATGAAAAAGTATTGCAGGAATCGAATAATGACCCAAACTTGACGAAGTTTCTTTCGGGTAGATTAAATTCGGCAATTTGGCTGATCAAAAGCATTGAACAAAGAAAACAGACTATTTATAATGTAGTGAGCGCTGTGGTAAAATACCAAGAGGAATTTTTTGAAAACGGTCCTAAATATTTAAAAACACTTACCTTAAAGCAGATTGCAGAAGAAGTCGGCATACATGAATCAACCGTGAGCCGATCGATAAACGGCAAATATATGCAAAGTCCTAGGGGCGTATTTGAGATAAAATATTTCTTTACGAGTGGAGTAGCAGGAAATCAAGGAGAAAGTATCTCTTCAAAGAGTATAAAAACTTTTATTAAGGAAATTGTATCGAATGAAGATCCGAAATCACCTTATAGTGACCAAGACATGGTGAAGCTTTTAGGTGAGCGCGGCATTGATATTTCAAGAAGGACGGTTGCAAAATACCGCGATGAGATGAATATCCTATCCTCTTCCAAAAGAAAAAGATATTAAGACATAGGAATTTTTTATTGGAGTAATAAATTTGCGGCAGTGTAAAATAGATTTTAGGTAAGCATTGTCAAATAGTTGATGCTTATTAATTTTTATTAATACTATAAAAAACATGCTTTGACAACCAAATAGGAAGCAAAGAAATGCTAGGAGGAAAGAAAATGGCTATTAAAATTGGCATTAGTGGGTTCGGACGTATCGGAAGGGTTGTAATACGTGCCGCAATGGATTTCGAAGATATCGAAATTTGCGGTATCAATGTACGTAACGCAGACCTGGATTACATGGTGTACATGCTAAAGTACGATACGATATTTGGAAGATTTCCAAAGAGCCTGGATGTATATGAAAAGGGAATCGTTATAGATGGCAAGAAGATCCCTGTATACAGCGAAAGTGATGCCGAAAACATTCCATGGAGCGAATGCGGAGCGGAGTATATTGTGGAAGCAACCGGTGCTTATGTTACGACAGAAGGCTCTATGAAACATATGAAAGCGGGTGCAAAGAAGGTTATTATTTCAGCTCCTGCAAAGGACAAGGAAACCCCTACATACGTAATGGGTGTAAATCATAAAGACTATACCAGTGATGTTCATGTTGTATCCAATGCTTCTTGTACAACAAACTGCTTGGCTCCTTTAGTAAAAGTCCTCGAAGATAACTGGGGAATTGAGCAGGGATTAATGTCAACGATTCATGCCGCAACGGCTAAACAGAAGGTCGTTGATGCCCGTTCCATGAAGGACTGGCGTACGGGCCGGTCTTCCTTTGGAAACATCATTCCGTCTTCTACAGGCGCGGCAAAAGCAGTAGGACTAGTTATTCCTTCGGTAAACGGCAAAATGACAGGTATTTCTTATAGGGTGCCTGTAGCAGACGTTTCTGTTATTGACTTAAACGTTCAATTGAAAAATCCAGCTACATATGAGGAAATTTGCACGAAGATAAAGGAAGCGTCTGAAGGAACCATGAAGGACATTATTGAATATGTTGACGACGAAGTCGTATCCAGTGACTTTATCGGTGATCCTCATACATCCATTTTCGATGCCAGAGAAGGTATCATGCTGAATGAAAAGTTTGTAAAGCTGATTGCTTTCTATGACAATGAATATGGGTATTCCAGCAAAATTCTTATGTTAATCAGACATATGCATAGTGTAGATATTGGATAAAATATAACATGCTAAATATGGACTCCACTTCGAACTGTTGAAATAGCCTGCCCAATTCGCAAGGCGAATGTCGGCAGACTTGTGCAACTGGATTCATACTCTGTGAGATATAGAATTTGACTGCAATATATACAAATGAAAACAGTATAAGGAGGATTACTTTATGAAAGTAAAAGTAGGTATTAATGGTTTTGGCAGAATAGGAAGAAATGCGTTTAAGATTGCCCAGGACAAGGATATTAGCTATGAGATTGTTGCGATTAACGATTTAACAACTCCTTCAACGCTTGCTCATCTTTTGAAGTATGATAGTTGTTTTGGAAAATTCCATGGTTCCGTAGAAGCAACGGAGCATTCGATTGTAGTGAATGGAAAAGAAATAAAAATCTTCGCGGAAAAAGATCCTGAAAATATTCCTTGGGGTGATTTAGGTGTAGAATTAGTGATCGAATCAACGGGCATATTTACGGATAGAGAACACGCGGAAAAGCATCTTAAAGCAGGAGCGAAGAAAGTGGTGATATCTGCACCGGCAACCGATGAGGACATTACAATTGTATTGGGCGTAAATGAAGAAAAGTATGATTCGAACAACCATCGCATTATTTCCAATGCATCCTGTACGACGAATTGCCTTGCCCCTTTTGCGAAGGTGATAGACAAAGAGTTCGGGATTACAAAAGGCCTTATGACTACTGTTCATTCTTATACAAACGACCAACGGATTTTAGATCTTCCGCACTCCGATCTGAGAAGAGCAAGAGCGGCGGCTTTGTCAATGATTCCTACGACGACAGGAGCAGCAAAAGCAGTAGCTCTTGTATTACCACAGTTGAAAGGAAAATTGAATGGGATGTCACTTCGTGTACCGACTCCTACGGTTTCCATAGTGGATATTGTCTTTGAACTTGACAGAAGTACGACGGTGGAAGAAGTGAACCGTGTATTAAGAGAAGCTTCTGAAAATGAGCTTCACGGTATATTAGGTTATTGTGAAGAACCATTGGTCTCTATCGACTTTAAGGAAGATAACCGCTCCTCTATCATTGATGCCAGATCTACGATGATGATAGGGGATAACATGGTTAAGATTCTTTCATGGTATGATAACGAGTGGGGTTATTCAAACAGAGTGATTGATCTAGTTGACTTTATTATAAATAAAGGGCTATAGGAGAGAGAAATATGAAGAAAACTATTCGGGATATGGATGTTTCAGGTAAAAAAGTCATCGTCCGGTGCGATTTTAACGTACCTTTGAAAGACGGTGTGATAACCGATGACATCCGTATTACTTCAGCGTTGCCTACTATTCGATATTTAATAGAAAACGGTGCTAAAGTGATCTTGATGTCGCACCTTGGACGGCCTGAAGGTGAAGCTAATATGAAATATACGTTGAAGCCGGTAGCTGAACGTATCTGTGAACTACTAAACAAAGAGATTATTTTCATCAGTGCACCGGAAGTAGTCAATGATCAAGTAAAAAAGGCGGCAGAGGCACTCCAGGCGGGTGATGTGATGCTTCTCGAGAACGTGAGATTCCGAAAAGAAGAAACGAAAAACGGTGCTGAGTTTTCAAAAGAATTGGCAAAGCTAGCCGACATTTTTGTAAATGATGCATTTGGAACAGCCCATCGAGCGCATTCTTCAACAGCAGGAGTAGCAGACTATCTGCCGGCAGTATCCGGTTTCTTGATTGAAAAAGAAGTGCAATTCTTAGGAAACGCCGTGGAGAGTCCGGAAAGGCCGTTTGTTGCCATTATGGGCGGTGCAAAAGTCGGTGATAAAATTTTAGTCATTGAAAATTTATTAAAGAAGGTTGATACGCTAATTATTGGAGGCGGAATGGCCTATACTTTCTTTAAGGCGCAAGGGTATGAAATCGGAACTTCTATTTTGGATGCCGGCAACATAGGGCTTGCTGCTGAGTTATTAAAGAAGGCAGAAGAAGCAGGTGTTCAGCTATTGCTTCCGATCGATGTAAAAGCAGCGAAAGCTTTTGATAACGAGGCAGAAACCGCGATTTTTGACAAAGACAAGATCCCGGCAGATTGGATGGGACTGGATATCGGGCCAAAGAGCATGGAATTATTTGCAAATGCGATTAAGGAAGCGAAGACCGTTATTTGGAACGGCCCTGTTGGGGTATTTGAAATGTCTAATTTCGCAGCAGGGACCATTGCCGTTGCAAAGATTCTGGCTGAAAGCGATGCCGTTACCATAATCGGCGGAGGTGATTCGGCAGCTGCGGTGGAACAATTTGGATTGGCAGATAAAATGACCCACATCTCAACTGGAGGAGGAGCCTCCCTAGAATTCCTAGAAGGAAAAGTACTTCCTGGAATCGCATGCCTACAAGATAAGAACTGAAAAATTGCTGCCAGCTAAACTGAAAAATTGCACGCTAGCTAAAGCTAGGCAATTTCTGTATGGCACCTTCCAAACATTTTCTTTGAAAATGAGGATAGGTGCGCAACCTGGGCAATTTCTGTATAGGACCTACCAAACATTTATTTACATAAATGTTTGGTAGGTCCGTAAAAGGAGGTTGGATATGATAAGAAAACCATTTATCGCAGGTAATTGGAAAATGTATAAGACTACTGCGGAAGCAAAAGCCTTTGCACGGGCGTTTACCAAGCTGTACAACAGTTCAGATGTTCAAACTGCCATATGTGCACCTTATACTCAGTTGGAAACTTTAATTGAAGCGTTTAAAGGAACAGACATCAAAATCGGTGCACAAAATATGCATTTTGCGGAGGAGGGGGCCTTTACCGGGGAAATCTCAGCGAAAATGCTAAAAGAAATTGGTGTGGACTATTGCATCATCGGCCATTCAGAACGAAGACAGTACTTTGGAGAAACAGATGAAACGGTTAATTTAAAATTGCGTAAAGCTTTTTCTGCCGATATTATACCTATTCTATGTGTTGGTGAAAGTTTAGAAGAGCGAGATGGCGGCAAGGCCTTTGACGTTGTAAAAAATCAGCTGGCAAGCGGATTAAAGGAGATCACAAAGGAACAGGCGAGCAGTTTGGTAATCGCCTATGAACCGGTATGGGCCATCGGCACAGGCCGCAATGCAACGCCTGAGCAAGCCGATGAAATGTGCGGATTTATCCGAGACACCATAGAGGAACTATATGATGACGTTGTTTCAGATCAGACTATCATTCAGTATGGAGGCAGTGTGAAACCGGCGAATGCGACTGATATCATGAATATGCCGGAAATTGACGGAGCCCTTGTAGGAGGTGCCAGCTTGATTCCGGAAGATTTTATTGAAATCGTTAACTTTTAAGAATATGTATGGAGAGAAGGGAAAAAGAAGATGCCATTTATTGAAGACGTAATCGCACGTGAAGTGCTTGATTCCAGAGGAAACCCGACGGTAGAAGTAGAAATTTATTTAGAAGACGGCTCTATGGGAAGAGCAATCGTTCCTTCCGGTGCCTCTACAGGGGCGCATGAAGCTGTGGAGCTTAGAGATGGCGATAAGGCAAGATATTTAGGAAAAGGAACGTTAAAAGCGGTAGAAAATGTAAATGATATTATCGCGGAAGAAATCATCGGTTACAATGTGCTTGACCAGGTAGGACTAGACAAGTTGATGATTGAATTAGACGGAACGCCAAATAAGAGCAAACTAGGTGCGAATGCTATTTTAGCCGTATCCATGGCGGCAGCTGATGCAGCGGCAAATAGCCTAGGACTTCCTCTATTCCAGTATCTTGGAGGTGTAAACGGAAAGACTCTTCCGACACCTATGATGAATATTTTAAACGGCGGTTCCCATGCGGACAATACGGTTGATATTCAGGAATTTATGATTATGCCAGTTGGTGCTCCTTCTTTCAGAGAAGCCCTTCGAATGGGTGCAGAAGTATTTCACCATCTAAAGTCTGTTCTAAAAAGCAGAGGCATGAATACAGCTGTTGGCGATGAAGGCGGATTTGCACCGAACCTTGCTACAAATGAAGAAGCGATTCAGGTTATTATTGAAGCAATTGAAAAGGCGGGGTATAACCCGGGTAATGACATTAAAATTGCGCTTGATGTAGCGGCAAGTGAATTTTATGATGAAGCTGCAAAAATATATAATCTTGCAGGCGAAGGTGTGAAGAGAACAGCTGAAGAAATGATCGCTTACTATGAAATGTTGATTTCGAAGTATCCGATTATCTCTATTGAAGATGGACTTGCTGAAGACGATTGGGAAGGCTGGAAGGCTCTGACAGATCGAATCGGTCAGAAGGTTCAGTTGGTGGGAGACGATTTATTTGTAACCAATACAGCAAGATTAGAAGAAGGCATTGAAAAGGGTATTGCAAATTCCATTTTGATCAAAGTAAATCAAATCGGTACATTGACAGAAACTTTTGATGCTATTGAAATGGCGAAAAAAGCGGGATATACGGCGGTTGTTTCTCACAGAAGCGGAGAAACGGAAGATGTAACCATTGCCGATATAGTAGTGGGATTAAATGCAGGACAGATCAAGACTGGTTCTCTTTCCAGAACAGATCGAATTGCGAAGTACAATCAGCTTCTTCGAATTGAAGAACTGTTGGATACCTCCGGTCAGTATGCAGGAGCGAAAGCATTCTACAATTTGCGTGCGTAGTCGAGCAAATTATATCCGTTCTAACTTTGCGGCAAAGCCGAAAGGTGAATCGAGGAACTGATACAATTTGAAAGTAATGTACATTGGCGTAAAATCAACGTGTTTGAGGGCTTTTTTCTCCTTTATTCGAGAAAAAAGCCTTGATTTTTTGACAAGCTTATGATAGACTCAAGTAGTTAATCACGTGCAGGAGGTGAAGAGATGAAAACATTTCTTATGATAATACTTGCAATTGCTAGTATCGTTTTGATAGCTAGTATTTTATTGCAGTCCGGAAATAGTGCTGGCTTAGCTGGTTCGATCGGCGGAGGAGCGGAACAATTATTTGGTAAGAAAAAGAGTAAGGGATATGAAGCTGTATTAAGTAAAATTACAACTGTCGCAGCAGTTTGTTTCATTGCGGTTTCACTGGCTTTAGTATCTATTGAGTAGTAAGTAATTGATTAATTAACGTTAATATATCTTAGCTTCATTATTATTTTATTTCTATAAAAATATTGCTTTTACATTAAGAGGTGTCCAAGACGCCTCTTAACTTGCATTAAAAGTAAAGAGGAGGTATTATCAAATGAATCAATTTTTGCAAGTAGCTGCACCAATTGCAGCGATCCTTGCGCTGGTATTTGCGTACGGGCTTACATCTTGGATTACCAAGGTGGATGAAGGAAATGACCGGATGAAGGAAATTGCCGGCTACATCCGAGAAGGTGCCATGGCTTTTTTGAGGAGAGAGTACAAGACAATGGTATTTGTTATCGTAGTGTTAGCTTTACTGATTGGATTCTTCATTGACTATGTTTCAGGTATTCTCTATGTAGTAGGAGCGGTACTGTCGGTATTGGCAGGTTTCTTCGGCATGAATGTTGCAACAAGAGGGAACGTAAGAACCGCAAATGCAGCAATGGAATCCGGTATAGGCAAAGCACTGAAAGTAGCATTTCGTTCTGGTGCAGTAATGGGACTTTGTGTAACAGGCCTTGGTCTTTTAGGATTGGGCATTGTATTCTTAGTTCTTGACATAGCTACTCTAGAGCAATGTGTTACCGGCTTTGGACTTGGGGCATCCTCTATGGCCTTGTTCGGACGTGTAGGCGGTGGTATCTATACAAAGGCTGCGGACGTTGGTGCCGACTTAGTAGGTAAAGTGGAAGCCGGAATCCCGGAAGATGATCCAAGAAATCCGGCGGTTATTGCGGACAATGTAGGGGACAACGTAGGCGACGTTGCCGGTATGGGCTCTGACCTTTTTGAATCCTATGTTGGTTCTATTATTTCTGCGATCACGCTTGCTGCGGTAGCTGCAGCGAACTCCAACGGAGCATTTGATCAGACAGCAGCAGCATTATTCCCAATGGTACTTTCTGCAATCGGTATTATAGCGTCTATTATTGGTATCATGGGCGTTAGAGGTAAAGAAGGCGGAAACCCTTCTCAGGCTCTAAACATGGGAACTTATATTTCCGGTATTGTTGTCATCATAGCTTCGTTTATATTATCAAAGACAATGCTTGGAAGCTTTGACTATGCCATTGCTATTATCGCTGGTTTAGTCTGCGGTATTGCGATCGGAAAAATTACAGAAATTTATACTTCTGGAGACTATAAACATGTTAAGACTATTGCAGAACAGTCACAGACTGGTGCTGCTACAACCATCATTTCTGGTTTAGGTGTTGGTATGTTATCCACCGTATGGCCCGTTATCTTTATTTGTATAGGGATTTTTGTAGCATTCCAGTTCGCTGGGTTATATGGAATTGCTCTTTCCGCAGTAGGTATGCTTTCCACAACCGCTATGACTGTTGCGGTAGACGCATATGGTCCGGTATCGGATAATGCCGGTGGTATTGCAGAAATGAGTGAACTTCCGCACGAAGTTAGAGAAATTACGGACAAGCTTGATGCTGTAGGGAATACAACAGCTGCTATTGGTAAAGGCTTTGCTATTGCTTCTGCCGCATTAACGGCGCTTGCACTGTTCGCATCCTATGCAACCGTTGCGAAGCTTACGGAAATCAGCTTACTTGACCCAATGGTAATCATCGGATTATTTATCGGAGCAATGCTTCCTTTCTTATTCACAGCAATGACGATGAATTCTGTTGGCAAAGCTGCTAATCAGATGATTGAAGAAGTAAGAAGACAGTTCCGAACAGATAAAGGTATCATGGAAGGTACATCAAAACCTGATTATGCAACATGTGTAGATATTTCAACAAAAGCTGCACTTAAGGAAATGGTTGCTCCTGGACTACTTGCAATCATCGCTCCTTTAGCTGTAGGTATTGTTCTTGGTACAGAAGCCTTAGGCGGAATGCTTGCAGGATCACTTTCTGCCGGTGTATTGTTAGCGATTATGATGGCTAACGCTGGCGGCGCTTGGGACAATGCAAAGAAGTACATCGAAAGCGGACACTTCGGCGGAAAGGGCTCTGAGCCTCATAAAGCTGCAGTTGTCGGTGATACGGTAGGAGATCCGTTCAAGGATACCTCCGGTCCTTCTATCAACATTCTGATCAAACTTATGACGATTGTAGCAGTCGTGTTTGCTCCATTGTTTTTATCAGTTGGCGGGCTTTTATAATACGAAATCAATCATGAATGTGACTAATAGGTGTATCTCTTAGAGTACACCTATTTTTTATTGCCGTATTGTGACTCATACCAAAAAATATACTTAATAATTGTTGAGTATTACAATTATTGTTGACTAATGAAAAGAATCGTATTATTATATAATATAATAATACAAAAAATCGGGCAAATAATCACGTCGATATTTTTTTCAAAATGAAACTTAACCATAAATCGGCAGATTGAAAGAGAGGAAAGAAAGTCATGAAATACAATTTTCCAATTACAAGAACTACAACGCCTAAAGCGAAACCGGATCCGGACACTTTACGATTTGGTCAGCTTTTTACAGACCATATGTTTATTATGGAATATACAACCGGTAAGGGTTGGCACGACGGTAAGATTGTTCCTTATGCGCCGCTACAGATTGAACCTGCTGCTGCAGTATTTCATTATGCACAGGAAATGTTTGAAGGTTTAAAAGCCTACAAATCAAAGGACGGAAGAGTGCTTTTGTTCAGACCGGATATGAACGCAAAGAGAACAACAAGTACGAATGAAAGAATGTGCATTCCTCATTTAGATGAAGAATTAATGGTGGAAGCTATTAAGGCTGTTGTGAATGTTGATAAAGATTGGATTCCTGAAAAAAAGGGAACTTCACTATACATAAGACCATTTATTATTGCTGACGAACCGTTTTTAGGAGTAAGACCTTCTGACCATTATTTGTTTATGGTTATTTTAAGTCCTGTAGGACCTTATTATGAAGGCGGTCTCGCGCCTACCAAGATTTTCGTCGAAGATGATTTTGTAAGGGCCACTCCTGGCGGTACAGGATTTGCCAAAATCGGAGGCAACTACGCGGCTGGAATGAAGTCACAGGAGAAAGCACATGAAAAAGGTTATGAACAAGTATTATGGCTTGACGGTGTAGAAAGAAAGTATGTAGAGGAAATCGGAACTTCCAATGCGTTCTTTAAGATTCACGATGAAGTTATCACCGCACCTCTTTCCGGAACGATTTTACCGGGTATTACAAGAGACTCTGTCATTAACCTCCTAAAGCAGTGGGGCATTAAGGTTTCAGAAAGAAGATTGACCATCGAAGAGGTTTTTGAAGCCGGCAAACAAGGAAAACTGATTGAAATGTTTGCTACCGGTACGGCCGCTGTGATCTCTCCGGTAGGAGAACTTTCTTGGAAAGATGAAAAGGTTGTCATTAACAATGGTGAGATTGGAGAATTGTCTCAGAAACTTTATGACGAATTATATGGACTTCAGATTGGTGAAGTAGAAGATACATTGGGCTGGACAGTACAAGTATAAAAGAGTAAAGGACCGTGAACTATCCGTTTTTCGGTCCTTTTTATATGCATAAAATAAACAGTTATTCTATTGTTTGTTGTACGACGGAAAAATCAATTTCCCGCTCTTCAATATCGGCGCGTTGCACTTCAATTCGGATTCTATCCCCCAGTGCGTAAATTTTATTGGTATGATGACCGATAAATCGATATTTGGATTCATCATAATCGTAATAATCATCTGTCAACGCTTCCACGCGTACCAATCCTTCAATGGTATTTTCAAGCTGAACATAAAAACCGTAATTGGTGATGCCGCTGATTACTCCATCAAATTCTTGACCGATGCGATAAGACATATATTCGGTTTTTTTCAGCTTTTCAACTTCACGTTCCAATTCTTGAGCCGCGCGCTCTGCCTTTGATGACAGATCGGCTGCAATTTCGGTGATTTTTCTCAGCTGCTTGCTTCGTTTCTCGTTTAGCTTGCCTTCAATGGACTCTTTAATGATTCGATGAATCATTAAATCCGGGTATCTTCTGATCGGAGACGTAAAATGACAATAAAACTTTACCCCTAATCCGAAGTGCCCATTGCAGGCTACATCATAAAAAGCTTTTTTCATTGCGCGGAGCATTACAGTATTGACTACATTTTCGTATGTTTCACCTTTCACCTGTCTTAGAATATCGCTTAATACTCTTGGATGAACATTTTCAGTATTTCCTTTCATCAGAACACCAAAACCACGCACAAACGTTTTAAATTCATCCATACGGTCTTGGTCGGGTTTCTCATGAACCCGATAAACAAAAGGGGAATCCAGCCAATAAAAATGTTCCGCTATGGTTTCATTGGCAATCAGCATGAATTCTTCTATGATACGATTTGCAATACGTCTTTCAGCCGTTTCTATAGTGATTGGTATGCCTGAATCGTCTAATGTAATATAAGCTTCGTCAAAATCAAAATCAAGGCTTCCGCGGCTATCTCTGCGTTTATTTAAAATGGCAGCCAATTCTTTCATCATTAAAAGTTCTTCGTAGATATCATCGTACTTAGAAATTAAATCTATTGCATTTTTTTCTAACATATCGGAGACATCATCATAAACCATACGATGCATAGAATGGATGACACTTTTATAAATGTCATGACCAACCACATCTCCGTTCGTATCTATTTCCATGTTAATAGAAAGCGTTAAACGGTCTACAGAAGGGTTTAAACTGCAAATACCATTCGACAGTGCTTTCGGTAGCATAGGGATGACCTGATCCACCAGATAAATACTGGTGCCTCTTTTTAACGCCTCTTTATCCATTGCGCTGTCTTCTTTTACATAATGAGTAACGTCGGCAATATGCACTCCGAGTAAATAATTACCGTTACTTAGCTTTTCTATAGAAACTGCATCATCTAAATCCTTGGCATCTGCGCCATCAATGGTAATAATTTTTTTGTCTCTTAAATCAATTCTACCTATAAGTTCTTCAGCGGTGATCGGTTCAAAATCTTCTTTCTCCAACAATTTTATTTTCGAGATAGCTTTTGCCTCGGCATTTACTCTGCTGGGAAAAGTCTGAAACAAATTATATTGCCGGATTAAAGATTTTATATCTCCTCCAGGCTCACCGTTTCGACTGATCACTTCTATAATTTTTCCCTCTGCGCTATTTCCGTTTTCAGGGAATTTTGTTATTTGAACAACTACTTTATCACCGGTCTGCGAATTTCTAAAATCACTTTTCTTCACGAAGATATCGGCATTGCTAAACCGCTTATCATCAGGCACCACAAAACCGAAACGATTACTTTTTTCAAAAGTTCCTACGATCTCGGTAATCCCATGATGGAGTATCTTTTCTATAGCGCCTTCTCTGGATTTATTGGAATTACTAGGTGGATATAAGGATACCTGCACCGTATCACCATGCATAGCGCCGTTTATATTTTTAGCTGCAATAAATATATCTTTTTGTTCTGCAGGTTTGGAATTGCCTTTCTCTTCTTCATCTGACTCAGTTTCAGATATAATTGGTGTAACAAAGCCAAATCCCCTTTTATGCTTTGAAAGTATCCCTTCTATTACCTCTCCGTGCGTGGGTGGATTTTTATATATTCGGCGTGTAGTCGTACTATCTGATTGCTTATTCTTTTTCTCTTTATTAAAAATTATTTTACTCATATTATTATTATATCACAAAGTGATTCTTTTAAATATTTAATCTTATAAAGGAATGCATAAGTTTGTAAATTGCCCTTTAAAAAAACAAAAGGATGGAAAAATCCATCCTTTTTGTTTCATTATTGATTATCAGGCGTATTGGCTTTATTTGAGATGGAACCATCGGTGGTATTTGTATCATTTAGAGGATTTACATTATTCCTGTCATTGTCTAAAATACCATTGTTATCATCGTCATTTAAGATGCCATCTCGATTGTTATCATCATTCACAATCCCACCATTTGTTGTGTTTCCTGGGGTATCAGGATCAATTGTGGTAGGATTATTGTTTCCGCAACCTGAGAATGCCACCATTACCATAATCAATAAAAGTCCAAGCAAAATTCGTGCTTTCTTCAAATTATTCAACTCCTCTCTTTTTTCATTCTTATTATGAACCAATTTAAATATTTTAATCATAAATCCTAAATCAATATGAACTGAATTATTTACTATTAAATGTGAAGCATTAACATTTTAAAAAATTTTAAAAATATGATAAATTTATTGAGTGAAAATGATTTTATATACGAATGTATAATTGAGGAAATAAATTAATGAAAAAATATAGCATATTGGAAAGAGGAAACTATGAACGATAATGAGCTGATATTGCTTTTGAAGAGTGATCCGCAGGAAGGCCTGACAAAAGCAATTGATTTGTATGGGGGAACCGTTAAATGGATTATACAAAAAATTATAGGGAATCACTGTCAACAAGATACGGAAGAATGTGTTTCTGATACATTTGTAAAATTGTGGCAAGGAATAGATCGGTTTCAGAACGATAATGGGGTCCTTCTAAAAAGCTATTTGTATGGAATCGCAAGGCATACGGCTATTGATTTTTGCAGAAAGCGGAATGCACAAGAAGAACTGTTTCCGATTGAAGAAAACGATTTAGGTATCCATGTAGACGTCACGGAAGAACTGGCAAAATCAGAAAATATTCGAATTCTCCAAGAAGCAGTAGATGCTTTGCCTGAACCGGATCGAAAAATATTTATAAGGCGGTACTTTTTGCAAGAAAGGATTAACGCGATTGCAGAATCGCTTTCAATTAGTCCGAAGGTGGTAGAAAACAAATTGTACCGCGGAAAAAAAGTGCTCAAGGATTCGTTGATTGAAAGGGGAATAATATTATGAATAGATTGGATGAACTGATGGATTACTATCAATTGAAGGATGAAAAAGCGATAGAGGAAATGCCAATTGATGAAGATGAAAAGCAGCGAATCTTACATGCTGTTTTAGAGAAAGCAGGATTACAGGAAAAAGAAATAGTAAAAACATATTCAAAAAATATCCGCAAGAGACGATTAGGAATTTTACTAGCAGCTTGCATTTCGGTGTTTGCTATGGGGGCAGTTGGTTTTGCCGCGGTGAGTTTAAACGGTGGAATGCTCAGCTTCTTTAATCCTAAAAGTCAGGAAGAAACTGAATTGCTCAATAGCATCGGAATGATTATTGATAAACAAGTGTCCGCTAATGGGCTGACCATTGATGTGAAAGAAGCAGTGGGAGACAGCAACGCGGTTTATGTGATGTTTGACATTATAGCACCGGAGGGAATGGTCCTGGATAAGGAACAATATACTTTTGTAACAAATAATATTCAAATTGGAGGTGCTATAGGTAGTTACGGAATGGGATATTCTTTCCAGGAACTGGAGGATGCGAATAAAACGGACAATAGGATACCAATGATGTTATGTCTGAGTTCCAGTAAAAAATTAGTGGGGGAAAATATGACGATAAGCTTTGAAGATTTCTCCACTTATAAGACCGAAGAAGAAATGGCAACCATTCCGCAGATGACAGAACCGGGAACAGCTGGAGATGAAAATGATTGGTATCATATTCTTATACAAGGAGAATGGAAGATCACTTTTCCTTTAAATTATAAAGATAATTCTCTTTGTTGGAATGTGAATCAAAAGATAAGTTATAAAGATATGGAAGTAAATGTGAAACAAATAAGATTGTCTCCAATTTCCATCAATATGACTTTAAACAATTTGGATTTGAAACATCATGATGTGATGGAAGCACCTTGGCTCATTCATATGAAAAATGGTGATGTGATTGATTTGAATAAGTGCGGTCGAGGAGCTTATACCGGCTCTCTTAAAGGAACGATTATTGATGCACAATTTGATCAAATTGTTCGGCTCGAAGATGTTGAATCCATTGAATTTTGCGGTACTATTATTCCAGTAAAAATCTAAAGGGGAATGATGTTAATATAAAAAAGAAGGGGCATTCTATTTGAAGAATGCCCCTTCTTTTTTATAGGATATCGATTGTTGTTGGATTACATCACACCGTTCGGCTTTGAAATTGCGGAGAGCGCATCTCCTGCTTCATCTACGTAAATAGGCTTACGTGCAATATCGGCGAGGGAAATGATCCCGACTAACCGATCATTGGAGACAACCGGTAAACGGCGAACTTGATGCTTCGCGAGCAACATCGCCGCATCATGTGTATTCATATTTGGTGTTGCACAGGATACATCTCTTGTCATAACGTCTTCGGCTTTTGAAGCGTCTTTCCCTGAGGCAACAGCGCGTAATACGATATCTCTATCTGTTATGATACCTAGAACTCTACCATTATCGTTACACACAGGAATGGAGCCCACATTTTCTTGTTTCATCTGCTGAGCAACCTGTGAAAGTGGCGTTTCTGGACGCACACAGCTTACGCTGGGAGTCATAAGATCTTTTATTAACATAATTCTCATCTCCTTTATTTTTTATATGAAAAAAAAGCAGGCTTTTTGAATTTAGCTTGCTCTTTTCTGTTCTTTTTTATTCTACATTTCTAATGGTAGCTATATTTGTCCGGATTCCAGAAGGAAGGAACAAACAGTACAACTATGGTAAATAATTCCAAACGACCGACAATCATTAACATGCATAAAACAAGACGAAGCGGTGGGCAGTAAACGCTATAATCCGCATCACTAACTAAACCAAAACCTAACCCTGTATTAGAAATCATTGCCAATGAAGAGGACAAGGTTGTAAATAAATCGAGATTTTGAAGTGATAATAGAAGTGATGAAAAAACGATTATCACAAAAAACAACATGATGAATGCCGTGAGGTGAGATACTTTTTGTGCGGAGATGGCTTCTCCACCCAGTTTAACCGCATAAACGGAACGTGGGTGAATTCTTTTCATAAAACCACGGCCGATTAACTTCATAGCTACCAAGAATCGGATCACTTTGATGGACCCGCAGGTAGAAGAGGAGCACCCTCCTATTAACATGAGCATACAAAGGATACTCATACAAAAAGTAGGCCAAGATTCCTGTTCGACAATGGCAAAGCCTGAAGTCGTGGAAAAAGATACAACGTGGAAGATCCCATATCTCAGAGAATTCATAAAGTTATAGGAACCTGTAAAATACAAGGTGGCCACAACTAAAGCAGAACTGATTCCCAAGATAGCAGCGTATCCACGAAATTCAATATCATGTAAAACGATACGCCAATTTCTGTTCAATACATGATAATAAAGGGTGAAGTTAATGGATGCTAAAAAAGTAAAAGTACAAACAATAATCTCAATATACAAGCTATCATAGGATAGAAAGACATCATACATGGAGGTTAATCCGCTGGTGCTTACGCTGCCCATTGTCGTAATGATGGCATCAAATGTATCCATAGGACTGAGCAAAAGCAACAGGAATTCCAATATGGTAAAGGAACAGTAAAATAGGTACAGCATTTTAGAGGAATCGGAGATACGATTCGCCACCTTACTGAGGGAGATCCCCGGCACTTCAGCGTAGGCTAAAGAGTAGGCGCTGATTCCTAATGCCGGTAATATGGAAATGGCAAGAACCAATATTCCCATTCCGCCAAGCCAACTTGAAACGCCTTTCCACATGACCAGACTGTGTGGAAGGGATTCTAGATCAACGACAGAGGCTCCGGTTGTCGTAAAGCCGGCCACCGATTCAAAAATACCATCTACAAGTGCATAACCTGAAATCAGGTAAGGAAGTGCTCCCAATAAAGAAGCGGTAATCCAACAGGAAGAAACCACTAAATAGCCGTCACGCATTCTCAATTTTTGCGATTCAGGTTTTATAAAAATAAAACCGATATATCCAGACAATATTAAGATAAGCATCAATATGAAAAAGCTGGTAACTTCTCTCCATTCTTGATAAATAAATGCAGTAGCAAGAGGAACGGACATCGTTCCTCCGATAAGGACCGTTACAAGGCATAAAATTTTAAAAATTAAACGATAGTTAAATGACATAACAAAAACCTCTTATTTATCATAAAGCCAGAACTTACGAGTGAATAACATAAGAAATGTAAATAACTCAAGACGTCCTGCTAACATGAAGAGCGACAATAAAAATTTAACAGGGGATGAAAAGAAACCGAAGTTATTTACAGGTCCTACTAAATTAAAACCAGGGCCGACATTTCCTATGCAAGTAAGTACTGCACTGAAAGAAGTTACAATATCAATACCCTCTAAGCAGATTAGAATCGTACCTACCAGCACTGTTGCAATGTATAAAAAAATAAAGTTAGCAATAGATGAAACGGTATCGATACTAAGTTTCTTCTCATTTATTTTTACCGAAATAATCACATTCGGGTGAAGCCTTACTGCGATACCTCTGCCGATTAGTTTTAACATAACCAGTATGCGGATCACTTTGATTCCCCCTCCGGTGGAGGAAGAGCAGCCGCCAACGCAAAAGAGTATCAAAAGAACCATTTTGCTGAAAGTAGGCCAAACGTCATAGTCTGCCGACATAAAACCTGTAGTCGTCAAAATAGAGGCAACTTGGAAAGAAGAAAAACGTAACGATTCCCCTATCCCTTTGTAAATACCGGTTACAAATAAATTCAGCGTAATGAATAGGATCGCCATAGCTACTATCCAAAGATAAAATTTGAATTCGCTGTCTGCAAAAAGGTTTTTGATTCCGCCTTTATTTTTAAAAGCATAAAAATATAAGTTGAAGTTAATCGCAGATAAAAGCATAAAAGTAGTAATGATCCCATCAATTAATGGGCTATTAAAATGTGCGACGCTATCATTATAATTTGAAAAACCGCCTGTACCGACTGAGCCGAAGGTATGTGTAAGCGCATCATATAAATTTGTACCGGCAAGCAGTAAACAGATGACTTCCAAAAATGTAAGTATTAAATAAATCTGATACAACCGTTTGGCTGTATCAGAAATCTTCGGTGTAATTTTATCTAAGGTCGGTCCTGGTGCTTCTGAAGCCGCAATCAGGTTTGCACCTATTCCTAAAGAAGGAAGAAACGCAACAGCAAACACCAATATCCCCATACCACCGATCCAATTGGTAAAAGACCGCCAAAATAGAATTCCTTTTGGCAGAGATTCTATTTCTTTTAATATGGTGGCACCGGTAGTCGTTAAGCCGGAAGATGTTTCAAAAAATGCATCAAAAAAGTTGGGTATTGCGCCAGAAGCAATAAAAGGAATCGCCCCTACAACCGATGCTAAAATCCAACCTACAGACACGATAAGGAAACCATCTCGTGCAGTAAGACGGGTTCGAGTAGGAGTTATCCCAAAATAAATAACAAGCCCGATGAGCAAGGTAGAAACAATGGTTACGATAAAGGTAATAGCTGTCTCCAGCTCATTGTAAAGTATCGATACAATGAGTGGAAAAATCATTACTCCGCCCATTACCATCATCAGGGCTCCTAGGGACCTGAAAAATAGTTTGAAGTTTAAATTCATGATGCTTATCTCCTACTTAAAAAACTTGGTCTATTGCTCGTAAGCATTTTCTCAAGATCGGATAAGGCAGACAGCAACGACACGGTAATTACTCTATCTCCTTCTAATATCTTGGTTTCACCTGACGGAATGATGACATCTAAGCCTCGATGAAGAGCTGCAATGATCACCCCATCCGGTAAATGAAGATTCTTTAAAGGGGTATTGATGAGCGGCATATGCTTCTCTGCAATGATTTCCATGATTTCTGCTTGTCCTTGAATCAACTGTGAGGAAATAACACGTTTGGATCCTTGAATAAAACGAATAATGCTGGCTGCAGTGATATCCAGTGGATTTAAGGCCATATCAATCCCCATCTTTTCAATTAAGTCTGCATAACTTGCACGGCTAACTTTTGCAATAACATCTTCTATGTTATGCTGCTTAGCCATTAACGCTAAAAGAAGATTGTCTTCATCAAAGCCTGTTGCGGTAACAACCGCATCCATATCGTTCAAATTTTCCTCTTCCAATAAACTGATATCCGTTGCATCCCCATGTAAAATCATAACATCATCAAGGTGAGCCGCTAAATAATGGCAGCGGGCTTTGTCTTTTTCAATGATCTTTACGGCAATACCGAATTCTGCTAGTTTTTTAGCCAGATATAGACCGGTTTTTCCTCCACCGATAATCATCACTTTTTGCAGTCCGGTGTATTTACCCTTTTCATGTACTTTTGAAGAGAGCTTTTGAATCGGAAGCCGCTGTCCCATGATGTATAAACCGTCTCCTGCATGTATGGTAGTTTCTCCATGAGGGATGATAATCTTGCCGTTTCTTGAAATGGATACGACGAGCATATTCGGGAAAATTTGGCCGATATTAAACATAGAAACCCCAATAATCTGAGGCATCTTATTGGCAGGGAATTCAAGTAAGGATACTTTCCCGCTGGAAAATATCCCGTTGCTTAAAGAATACTTTTCGACTAAGTATTTGTATATTTCTACGGTAATAGCTAAGTCCGGGTTCACAATAAAGTCGATACCCATGGTTTCCTTTATAAAGCCCATTTGATTCATATGTTCAGGATCTCGCACTCTGGCAATAACCTTTGAACACCCAAGCTTTTTCGCAAAGGAAGCGATGACGATATTTTTTTCATCTCGATCGGTTGCAGCAAGAAAATAGTCGAACGTTCCTATTTTCATTTCTTCTAATATGCTGATTTGTTTTGCATTGGCATTGACCGTCAAAATATCCATGTGACTGGTCAGTTTTTGCAGTACTTCTTCATCCTTATCGATAATCGTCACGGAATGATCGCCTACTAATAGTGCTTCGGCAATTTTCAGTCCTAATTTACCAGCACCGGCTATAGCTATTTTCATTTTCTGTTTCCTCTTTTTCAATGTTATTTTAGACCTTCAGGCCTAGTGGATTAAATACGAAATGCTACTGTTTCCAATAGCGTAAAGTTATTATACCACTTGATTTTTGTTTCGCAACATTTATTTGCAAGATGGTATGAAATAGTCTAAAATGAAAGAAATAATAACATTAATATGCATATAAATCGTAAATAAATAGAGATAAATTGCAGAGTGAAAGTCAAAGGAGTAAAAAATGAAGATAAAACGTATTGTTGGAGGCAATTTGGAAAGCAACGGATATATTCTATATCAGAATGAGGGCGGACACTGTTTTGTTATTGATCCGGGTTATAATGCGGAAAAATTCGCTGTGCAAATTCAAAAAATGAAGTTAACGGCAGATGGTATTTTGCTGACGCATCATCATTACGATCATACCGGAGCTGTAGATAAACTCAGTGACTTGGTGGAGTGCCCTATTTATATGCACTGGGGTGATCTGGAGATCTATCGCGGAACGGTTCATCATACGTTAGAGGACGGAGATGTATTGGTACTGGATGGAGAGAACATAAAAGTGTTGCACACGCCGGGACATACGGAAGGAAGTGTTTGCTTTTACTCGGAAGACAGCAAGCTGGTGTTTACCGGAGACACTATTTTTAATATAGATTTGGGACGTACGGACTTAGAGGACGGATCGGACTATAAAATGGAACAGTCTATCCGAGACGTGATTGACAAGTGGGAAAATGATATAATGATCTATCCAGGACATGGCGACTCCTGTACGATGAAGTATGTACGGCAACATAATAAAGAATTCTTGGATATTATAGAAAGGTAATTTCAATGGCGATAAAATTAATTGCATTAGATTTGGATGGAACCACATTAAATAGTTTAGGTAAGCTATCCGACGTAAATAGGCAAGCACTGAATGCCGCTACTGCAAATGGCGTGCATGTTGTTATTGCCACAGGGAGGGTGCGGTCTGCACTGCCGGAAGATATTTTAAATGTATCCGGTATAGAATATGCTATCACTTCGAACGGAGCAGCCATTACCGATTTGCGGAAAGAGAAGGTTGTATACCAAAATTGTATTGCCTCAGAAGCCATTACGGGGGTCTATGAATTGTTAAGTCAATATCCTTTCATGGTAGAAATCTTCCTAAATGGAAAGGCCTTTGTAGAAAAACATATTTACGACAACATCGATAAGCTCGGATTCACACCGAAACATACCAATTACATTAAACAGACGAGACTCCCCTATGAAAATGTCTTAACGTATATGGTACAGAACCGCAGTATCATTGAAAATATTAACATCAATTTTGCGAATCAAGAGGATAGAATCATGATGAGGGAACGGTTAAAACAGCTCCACAAGGTGACCATAACCACTTCCTTTGATCATAATCTGGAAATCGGCGGAGAGACTACCAGCAAAGCGGATGCCTTGAGAAACCTTTGCACCACTTTAGGGGTAAATGAAAGGGAAATCATGGCCTGTGGAGACAGTCCGAATGATGAAGTGATGATGAGTGTTGCGGGACTTCCGGTGGCTATGGGGAACGCTAAGCCGTCCGTAAAAGAGATATCAAAGTATATTACCGGAACCAATGATGAAAATGGAGTGGCTCAGGCAATACATAAATTTGTATTAGGGTAAAAAGGTGGCTTCGCCACGCCCATATTTCCTATAAATAAAAAATAAGACCAGTCTTATGGAGAGAGGTAGGCTGGTTTTTTTTGTTTGTCTATTTGACAAAATATTACATTTAATATAAAATATAGAAAAAAGAACGGAGATAACAATGAATCTAGGGAGTTATGGGGAGGCAATAGCGGCCACTTATTTGGAATCAAAAGGATATAAAATAGTAGAAAAAAATTTTAGATGTAAGCTGGGTGAAATTGATATTATTGCAAGCCAAAGAGATATGCTGGTTTTTATTGAAGTTAAAACTCGAAGCAGTACAGCCTATGGACTTCCTTGTGAGGCTGTGAATAAAAAAAAGCAGCTGCATCTGATACGAACGGCAGCGTTTTATTTACTTAAAAATCATATAGGGGAAATAGACCAGCGAATGGATGTTGTTGAGGTTCTTTATAGGGAAGATCACGTTTACATACGACATCTGGAGAATGCTTTTTAAAGGCAAGGAGGAATACGATGTTTTCAAAGATATATACAGGGGTATTGCATGGGATTGATGCGGAGCTGGTAACTGTAGAAACTCATTTGGCACAAGGTTTGCCGTCTTTATCGGTAGTGGGTCTGCCGGACATGATGGTAAGAGAGGCTAAAGAGCGAGTTCGGGCTGCTATGATAAATTCCGGATATACTTTCCCGGCTAAAAGAATTACGGTCAATCTATCACCGGCACATTCCAAAAAAGAAGGAAGTCATTTTGATTTACCCATGGCAATGGGAATTCTCGCTTCTATGGGAACCGTAAGTAATTCAGCACTTCACGAATATGCCTTTTTAGGGGAATTATCATTAGATGGAAGAATCAATCGGGTAAATGGTGTACTTCCGCTTGTAATCGGACTAAAAGAGAACGGCTTGCGCAAAATTGTACTGCCTTTCGATAACATAAAAGAAGGCGCATTGGTAAAGGGCGTGGAATTGTATCCGATCAACGATTTGTCTTCTTTAATCGACCATTTTACAAGCAAAGAAGAAATACTGTCTTTTAAGGAGGGAGAAACCCGGAATCGAAAAAGGATTGATTACAAAGACGATTACTCGGACGTGAAGGGACAAGAGGCGGTAAAGAGAGCCATTACGATATGCTGTGCCGGTGCACATGGGCTGCTGCTGATAGGACCGCCTGGGGCAGGAAAATCCATGATAGCGAAGAGAATTCCGACCGTATTGCCTGAAATGACCTATGAAGAATGTTTGGAGGTCACAAAGTTATACAGCGTAGCAGGGGAATTGTCGAAAGAAAGACCTTTGATTACTGAACGGCCTTTTCGTGCTCCACATCATACTATATCCGGAGCTGCGTTAGCCGGAGGCGGGTCCAAACCGAAGCCGGGAGAAATTTCATTAGCTCACCTAGGGGTACTTTTTTTAGATGAATTGGCAGAATTTAATAGAAACACATTGGAACTGCTCAGGCAGCCGTTGGAAGACGATTGCATTACCATTTGCCGAACAGGAGGAACGTTTACCTTCCCTTCGGATGTGATGCTAATAGCTGCAAGCAATCCATGCAAATGCGGCTATTATGGAGATGCGACTCATGAATGTATCTGTACACAGACTCAAATCAATCAATATCGGTCAAAACTATCGGGGCCGCTATTAGATCGAATTGACGTTCATCTGGAAATTATCCCGGTGTCCTATAAAGAATTGGAGGGCTATGAATCGCAAGCTTGTAAAAGTTCCGATGAAATGAGAAAAGAGGTTGACCGCGCCCGGGATATTCAACTGGAAAGATATAAAAATCAAGGTATTTTATTTAATTCACAGTTAACGAACAGACTCGTGCAGAAATACTGTGAATTGGATTCAGACGGAAAAGAATTGGTTCAGCTGGCTTTTGAGCGATTCTCTTTAAGTGCCCGGGCACACCATAAAATTCTTAAACTGGCGAGAACTATTGCCGATATCGATGAGAAGGAAAAGATACAAGCCGTTCATCTTGCGGAAGCGATACAATACCGCAATTTAGATAAAAGGAGGTAAGCGTATACTATGAAAAGAGAAGACCGGATTCAATGTGTAGCGCTTTCATCGCCGAGTTATCCAGTACTTTTAAGGGAAATAGAAGACCCGCCGCAAACCTTATACTTCATAGGGGATATTCGTTTGGCCTCTATGCCTGCAGTCGCTGTGGTGGGATCTCGAAAGGCAACTTCCTACGGGAAGTGGGCGGCTTTTGAAATCGGAAAGCGGCTGGCAGAAAATGAAATGGTTGTTGTAAGCGGGATGGCATGGGGTGTGGATTCTTACAGCCATCAAGGGGCGCTTGAACTAAAAGGAAAAACGGTTGCCGTACTGGGATGCGGAATCGATCTTTGTTATCCGGCCGGCAACAGAAAACTTCGAAATCAAATTTTGGAGCAAGGATTGATTGTATCGGAATATCCACCGGGATATACTGCTAAAAAATTTACGTTCCCCTTGAGAAATCGAATTATCAGCGGATTATGTGCTGCTACGGTGATTGTAGAAGCAGGATTAAGCAGCGGTTCCCTTATCACCGCCGAAAGAGCCGCAGAACAAGGCAGGCATGTTTTTGCTCTTCCCGGAAACATCAACAGCATTCATTCAATAGGAACCAATAAACTGATCCAAGACGGGGCGTATCCTTTGGTCGTGGTTGATGATATTTTTGATGTCCTCGGTGTAAAAAAGAAAGAAAAAGAAAATAGTTTCAACCATTTGGGAGAAGATGAAAAAAAGATTCTGTCAGTCATTATGCAGGCCAGTGAAGTATCTATTGATTTTATTTGTAAACACGTAAAAATGGAACCTTCACAAGTCATCCCAATTCTTACTATTCTTGAAATGAAGGGAATCATTTATTCGTCTTTGGGAAAAATTTTTGTTGCAAATTTTAAATAATGAAACCATCATCAGAAATTGCAATCAGCGAAGAGTACCAAGTCACTTGAGACTATATAAATTTCCAAGAGAAGTAAAAATTGGAATACATCCAATACTTACTTCTTTATTTTTCTGCATATAATCAAATACTTTAAATGAGATACAAATTTAATCGTATTTACTCGACTAAGAATAATTTAAAAATGTTTTTTTTAGCCATCTCAATCATTATGATTTTCGGAATAAAAGGAATCATTTACTCGACTTTGGAAAAAATTTTTATTGCAAAGTAATCAAAATACAAATATAATCATTTTTTGTAATGTAACATACATATTTAATAAGTAAGAAATTTTCCGCAGGAGGATCAGTATATGGCAAATTCCAAGACTTTGGTGATCGTTGAGTCACCTTCTAAGGCAAAAACGATAGGAAAGTTCCTAGGAAGCAAATACAAGGTAGTTGCTTCTGTTGGACATGTTAGAGATTTGCCTAAAAGCAAGTTAGGAATTGACATTGACAATAATTTTGAACCGCAGTATATTTCCATACGAGGAAAAGGCGATGTAATCAAGGCGATGCGGCAGGAAGCTAAAAATGCCGATAAAATATATCTCGCAACCGACCCGGATAGGGAAGGGGAGGCTATTTCTTGGCATATTGCTTATCTACTAGGTTTAGATGACAAACAAGCTTGCCGAATCGTATTTAATGAGATTACTAAAAATGCTATTCAACATGCGGTAAAAAATCCAAGAACAATTGATGCAAAATTAGTGGATGCACAGCAAGCAAGACGTGTGTTGGACCGACTGGTTGGATATCAGATAAGTCCATTGCTATGGAGAAAAATAAGAAGAGGCTTAAGTGCAGGACGTGTTCAGTCTGCCGCGCTTAAGCTTATTTGTGATAGAGAAAATGCAATTCAGGCCTTTGAACCACAAGAATACTGGAACATTGCAGCAATATTATCAGATCAAGCAGAACGGAATAAAACATCTGCAAAGAAAAAATTTACTGCAAAATTAATCGAATATAAAGGGAAGAAGATCACTGTAAATAATAAAGAATCTGCGGAAGAGATCGTAAATGCTTTAAATCAGCATAAATATATTGTAAAGAAAGTTGAAAAGAAAGAGCGAAGCAAAAAATCATATGCTCCGTTTACCACAAGCAGCCTTCAGCAAGATGCAGCCAATAAGCTGAGCTTTTATACGAAGAAAACCATGATGATTGCACAGCAGCTATATGAAGGAATTGAAGTGAAAGGACATGGCACCGTAGGTTTAGTGACTTATATCAGAACGGATTCCGTAAGAATATCGGATGAAGCAAAGAGTGCTGCAAAAGAATTTATAGAAAGACAATACGGGAAAGAATATAGTGCAAATAATGTTTTTTCCAATAAGAAAAAGGATGTTCAGGATGCGCATGAGGCGATCCGGCCGAGTTATGTGGATCTAACACCGGAAGAGGTCAAGGAATCTTTAACAAAAGATCAATACAATCTTTATAAACTGATCTGGTCGAGATTTATGGCCAGCCAAATGACTGCCGCCGTTTATGATTCTGTAGCAGCGGAAATTGAAAACGGAGACTATACGTTAAAAGCAAATGGTTCTAAGTTAAAATTTGATGGGTATCTAAGAGTTTATCAGGAAAGCAATGAGGATGATGATGAAAAAATGCTGCCTCATCTGGAAGACGGCCAACAACTTGGCTTGGTAGAATTATTAAGCGAACAGAACTTCACGCAGCCTCCGGCAAGATATACGGAAGCCAGCTTAGTAAAGGATTTGGAAGAAAAGAATATTGGAAGACCTAGTACTTACGCGCCTATTATTGCAACGCTGATGGAGCGAAAATATGTATCCAGAGAAAAAAAGTCTTTGCTGCCGACTGACTTGGGGTCCATTGTTACTCAATTGATGGAAAAGTATTTCAAAGAAATTGTAGATGTTGGTTTCACTGCAGAACTGGAAGACCGACTGGATGACATAGAAGTAAAGAACTTGGATTGGAAAGTTATTGTTGACGATTTCTATAAAGTATTAAAAGATGAGATTGAGGTTGCTGATAAAGAAATTGAGAAGGTAAAGCTGGAAGATGAACTGACCGGAGAAATCTGTGAACTGTGCGGCAAACCTATGGCTAAGAAAAGCGGGCGGTTTGGGGATTTCATTGCATGCACAGGCTATCCGGAATGCAAAAATACCAAACCTATTATTAATAAAATTGATGCGCAGTGTCCAAAATGCGGGAAGGATATTATTGCAAGAAAGGGTAAGAACGGTAGACTGTTCTATGGCTGCAGCGGATATCCGGAATGCAATCAAGTATATTGGAATAAACCGACGAATAAAAAATGTCCGGAATGCGGAGCTTTATTGCTCGAAAAAAAGACAAAAAATAGTTCTTTCGTGTGTTCCAATAGTGAATGTGGGTATAAAGAGTAAGAGAAAGCGAGGGACGATTAAATGATAGAATTTCATGCAACTACCATTGTAGCAGTAAAACGAGGAGAAAATGACATCTGCATAGGGGGAGATGGTCAGGTAACTATGGGTGAAAAAACCATCATGAAGAGTAAAGCAAAAAAGGTAAGGAAGATTTATAAGAATTCTGTTATAACAGGTTTTGCGGGATCTGTTTCCGATGCTTTTGCGTTAACAGAAAAATTCGAAAAGAAACTGGATGAGCATTCCGGCAACTTAAAAAAAGCTGCGGTATCATTGGCTCAGAATTGGCGGTCCGATAAAGCCATGAGAAATTTGGAAGCCTTAATGATTGCAGCAGACAAAGAAAGTATGCTTTTAATTTCCGGTAATGGAGAAGTGATAGAACCGGATCAGAATTTTATAGCGATCGGCTCCGGTGGAAATTATGCCTATGCAGCAGCAAGCGCCTTATTTAATAACACGCAGATGAGTGCAGAGGAGATTGTAAGGGAATCGCTGAGAATAGCGGCTTCTATTTGCGTTTATACCAATGACAATATTTCTGTTGAAAAATTATAGGAGGAAGACATGAGCGAATTATATAGCATGACTCCAAAACAGATTGTTGCGGAGCTTGATAAATATATTATTGGACAGGACGAAGCGAAAAAATCGGTAGCTGTTGCCTTGCGAAACCGATATAGAAGAAGCTTGCTGCCCGAAGAAATGAGAGAAGAGATCACTCCGAAGAATATTTTAATGATGGGACCTACAGGGGTCGGTAAAACGGAAATAGCAAGAAGACTTGCTAAGCTGATGGATGCGCCGTTTGTAAAAGTCGAGGCGACTAAGTTTACTGAAGTTGGGTATGTCGGCAGAGATGTTGACTCAATGATAAGAGATTTAGTAGAGGCTTCTATTCGTATTACGAAACAGAATAGATTACAGGAAAAGTATTCGATTGCGGAAGAAATTGCAGAGGAAAAAATCATTGAAGCCATTATTCCGGGAAAGAAGAAATCTTCCTCCGGCAGCAGCAACCTAAGAGGACCATTTGACTTTATTTTAAGCGGAGGATATCAGGGCCAAAAATCTCAGCTTGAACAGGGAGAATCGGGTACTGCTGAAGTCAGTGATGTAGAACTGGCCAGAGAGCAGGTAAGACAGCAGCTTAGAGAAGGCATGCTGGAAGAACAGTTTATTGAAATTCAAGTAAATGAAACACCTAAATCTAGCTCGCTGGACTTGGGAAATGAAGGTATGAGTATTGCTATCGGTAATATCTTCGGTGATATGATGCCTCCAAAAAAGAAAAAGAAAAAGGTTCGCGTGAAAGATGCTCGAAAGATATTACGTGAACAGGAAGCTCAGAATTTAATTGACATGGATCAAGTAACCGAAGAAGCTTTACAGAGCGCGGAACAGGATGGAATCATTTTTATTGATGAAATTGATAAGATTGCCTCCGGCTCCACTTACAGATCCGGAGCGGATGTGTCCAGAGAAGGTGTACAGCGAGATATCTTGCCGATTGTCGAAGGCAGTGTAGTAAATACGAAATATGGGCCGGTAAAAACGGATCATGTCTTATTCATAGGTGCCGGTGCGTTCCATACCGCTAAACCGACCGATTTAATTCCTGAATTGCAAGGAAGATTTCCAATACGGGTGGAACTGGAGAATTTAACAAGAGAATCTTTCGTGCAGATTTTAACGGTGCCGGAAAATGCATTGTTAAAGCAGCATAAGATGCTCCTGGAAACAGAAGGTATCAAGCTTACGTTTACTGAAAGTGCTATAGAAGAGATTGCGACCATGGCTTTCCTGATGAATGAGCAGACAGAAAATATTGGAGCGAGAAGACTTCATACGATTATGGAAAAACTTCTTGAAGATATTTCGTTCAACATTCCGGATATGAAGGAAGAAGAAATTATTATTGATGAAGAATATGTAAAGGAAAAGTTTGTAGAAAAGATTCATGTAGATGATATAGACAAATTTATTCTTTAAATTTTCGAAAATAAACAGATTGGTACTGCTTTTATAGGATCAATCTGTTTTTTCATTTGATAATGCAGAAGTTGACCGAATTGTTTGCAATAGCAAAAGTTTTTCGAAAAGTCAAAAAACACCTTGATTACTTGTATGAAAAAAGATATTATGTTATAGAGGAAAAATTGAGGCAATAAAAAATATGTAAAGATGATGAGTATAAAAGGAGAATATAGGAAAGTATGGGAAAAGACATTTTAAGTAAAGTGAGAAAGTTGAATTGGGTGCTTCAAGAAAGTGCCGCGGGTGCTTTTTCGTTTGATGAATTATGTAACATTCTGAGTGACCTCATGGACGCAAATGTTTATATCACAAACAGAAAAGGTAAAGTAATCGGTGTACACTATAAAATTAAATCAGACAGCTCTACTATTACTGACCCGGAAACAGGAAGCGAAAAGTTTCCTAATGAGTATAATGATGCTCTCATGAAGGTTACTAAAACAGAAGCGAACTTAAAAGCAGAAGATGCTCTTGAGATTTTTAAGTATGATTATGATACATACGATAAGCTTCACACCATTATTCCTATTTTAGGCGGAGGCCAGAGATGGGGAACTCTTATCTGCACCAGATATCAGCCTGAATTTAATAATGAAGATTTAGTGTTGGGCGAATACGGTGCTACTGTAGTCGGATTAGAGATACAGAGAAGGAAAACAGTAGAGATTGAAGAGGATGCCAGAAAGAGAGCGGTCGTTCAAATGGCGATAGGCACGTTATCTTATTCCGAAATTGAAGCGGTACAGCAGATCTTTGCTGAATTAAACGGATCAGAAGGATTGCTGGTAGCAAGTAAAATTGCAGACAGGTCCGGTATCACCAGATCGGTTATCGTCAATGCACTTCGTAAATTGGAGAGTGCAGGCGTTATTGAATCCCGTTCACTAGGAATGAAGGGAACCCACATCAAGATATTGAATCCAAAGTTCTATGATGAACTTGCCAAGATGGATATATAGCTTTCATATAAATCAAAGTTTGCACAAACCACCCTCTTGCAGCATATTTTAATATAGCTGTTTGGGGGTGTTTTTATGTTTGGGTGGCGTTCTAGACAACGGTTTAAAGCTTGTGGTCACAAAAAAAGAGGGGGAACTATCGTTTTTTGTTTTATTATTATTTTAGTTTTAGCGATATCGAGCGTCTGGCGTTTTTATGCGGTCATACATCCCTCTATTGATTCAATCGCACAAATTAAAGCAAAGGAAATGGTAACCTATGCGATCAATGAAGCAACCTGTAAACAGTTTTTTAAAGAATCAGCCAATATAAACAATTTACTTATCATAAATACAAACAATGAGGGAAATATAGAACTAGTGCAGTCCAACACGGTTGCGATGAATATCTTAGCAGCAGAATTAAGTAAAGAAATAAAGCAATCCTATGCAAAGATGGAACCTTCCGTCATACCGGTGCCGTTAGGTACGATTTTAGGGAGTCAGATTTTGTCTCAGAGCGATTTAAAAGTAAACTTGAAGGTATTACCCCTAAGTGTATCTAGTTTGAATTTTTACAGCGAATTTGAGACGAAAGGAATTAATCAGACCAAATATAAAGTATACATAGAATTGACTAGCAAAGTTCGAGTTTTGGCTCCGTTTTCTTCTAAAAGCATGGAGATTAAAAACGTTGTGTTAGTAGCGGAGGCTGTTATTTTAGGAAAAGTACCGAACAGCTATGTGGTTGTACCAAAGGAGAATCTTTTAGATGCAACAAATGGGCAGGAACTTTAAAAAGAGGATGGAATGAATCGTCAAAGCTGCATATTCCTTTAGGGATGGCTTTATGATATAATGAATATAATTAATTGAAGCTGGGGAATTTCCGTATGGCACCTACCAGATCTTTGGAGCATACGGCGACACAGCTTGTAAGATATAATGAATGCAATGATTGATCCGGCGTTGCCGTAAGGAAGCATTCATTGAATCATACAGCGACACAGCTTGTAAGATATAATGAACACTATGATTGAATACGGCGTTGCCGTAATGTAGTGTTCATTGAATCCCACGGCGACATGCTTGTGTGATATAATGGGGGTTTATGTTAAGATTTAATGAAAATAATGAAGTAATTGAAAAAGAAGAATACAAAGCCATTCTGGTTGGATTACAGATGAATGAAGATATTTCGTATTCGATGGAAGAATTGGAAGGGCTTGCTGAAGCTGCAGGTATGAAGGTTTTAGGACGCATGATTCAAAACCTGGAAAGACCTAATAATACCACCTATATAGGAAAGGGCAAGGCGGAAGAGCTGGCGGAGCTATGCAGTAATATGGAGGCCGATACGGTACTCTTTAACGACGAACTGTCGGGTATGCAGCTTCGAAATTTAGAAGATGCTCTTAATGTGCGGGTAATTGACCGAACGATTCTTATTTTAGATATTTTTGCTGCCAGAGCCGTATCCAAAGAAGGTAAACTGCAGGTGGAACTGGCACAATTGCAATATCGTATGCCTAGGCTTATTGGATTTGGCAAAAGCTTATCTAGACTCGGTGGTGGAATTGGAACCAGAGGACCGGGAGAAAAAAAGCTGGAAACTGACAGAAGACATATTCAAAGAAGAATGGAAGACATTAAAACAGAAATCGTTGAGATTAAAAATAACAGAACCGTACAAAGGGCAAAACGTGAGAAATCAGGACTTCCGATAGTTGCGTTGGTGGGATATACCAATGCCGGTAAGTCCGCCATTATGAATAAGCTTTTAGCCTTGGTGGAACGAGAAGAAAAAATGGTGTTGGAAAAAGATATGCTTTTTGCAACCCTTGATACTTCACAAAGAAGCATTAAGTTGGACACCAATTATGAGTTTATACTGATCGACACAGTAGGCTTTGTCAGCAAACTGCCTCATGCTTTAGTAAAAGCTTTTAAAGCTACTTTAGAAGAAGTAAATTATGCGGATTTACTTTTGCATGTGGTAGACGCATCCTATGAAGCGAATAACTTTCATATAGAGGTCACCAACAAGGTTTTATCTGAAATAGGAGCCGGAAATAAGGAAAAAATAGTAGTGTATAATAAAATTGATCTTGTAGAAGGAGAAGTTTTGCCTTCTGGAGATACGGAGTCTATCTATATTTCTGCTAAACGCGGAGACCATTTTGAACAATTGGTGGATATTATTAAGGAAAAACTCTTTTCTGACAGAATAAGGGCCAAGCTTCTTATTCCTTTTGGCAGAGGGGACATTTCTTCTTATCTATGCGAAAAAGCCTTGGTCATGTCCATGGACTATGTGGAAACAGGAACGTTATTTGATGTGGAATTATCTCATGCAGATTATAGTAGGTTAAAGGAATATGATACGGTATAATACAATTTTAAAAGCTGCATCTGTCGAACAAATCATTGATAAGTCAAAATTCATCGCATCCGTCTGCCCTGTGGAAAACAAGGTGGAGGCGGATGCCTTTATCGCTGAAATAAGGAGCAAATATAAAGATGCTACACACAATGTGCCTGCAATGGTCATCGGAGATAAGTTCCAAATCCAATGGGCCAGTGATGATGGCGAACCGCAAGGAACTGCCGGTGCTCCAATTGTTCAAATGCTTGTAAAAGAAGGTGTAACCAATCTTGCTGTTGTTGTGACGCGATATTTCGGAGGCATAAAACTAGGTACGGGAGGATTGGTCCGGGCTTATACCAGTTCGGCTAAGCTGGGACTATCAGAAGCAGGACTTTGTGCTGTGAAAGATATGCATGTTGTGTTGGTGAAATTAGATTATACATATTTAAGCAAGCTGCAAAACTTATCCCAAAGCGAGGACTTTGAGATTCAACATTTAATTTATGAAGATGCAGTAACAGCTCAATTATGTACAGACCCGGAAAATGAGTTCAATTTAAAAGAAATGCTGAGCAATTTAACGGGAGGAACTGTTCTGTTTTTGGAACAGAAAGTGGAGCAGATCAAAGTATCGATTGGATAGAATGGCTGAATTGTAAGCATTTGGCGTAGATGAAACGGCACTCTGAGTTACTCTTTAAAATTAAGGTTAAAGTTTTAATAAGAAAATGTAAAAAAAGTGTTTGACATGGATATCATGCTATGCTAAGATATAAATCGTCGCTGAGAAATGTGACAAATTGTTCCAAGGTAGCTCAATGGTGGAGCACTCGGCTGTTAACCGATAGGCTGTGGGTTCGAGCCCCACCCTTGGAGCCAATTTTTTCAACAGATATAGCTTTTATAGTAAGACGGGAGTCCTATGCAGAAAGCTGACTGAGTAAAGAAGGAATTGGAAATAAATAAAAAAAGTGCTTGACAAAGGCTACGACGCAGAATATAATAATCTAGCGCGCTGAAGTTAAAAAGCACGAAAAAACGAAAAATAAATAAGAAAATAAAAAACAAAAGAAAAAATGCTTGACACGATGGACAAGATAATGTATGCTAAATAAGTGTGTCGAGCAGTTCAAAACTACTTAACACGAAATGATTTGGGCGTTTAGCTCAGCTGGGAGAGCATCTGCCTTACAAGCAGAGGGTCATAGGTTCGAGCCCTATAACGCCCACCAAATCAACAAGGCCTGGTAGTTCAGTTGGTTAGAATGCCAGCCTGTCACGCTGGAGGTCGTCGGTTCGAGCCCGATCCAGGTCGCCAAATTTAACTAGTAATTAAGAACATACGCTGGTGTGGCTCAACGGTAGAGCAGCTGATTTGTAATCAGCAGGTTGGGGGTTCGATTCCCTCCACCAGCTCCAATTCAATAAATTTCGAGGGTTTCCCGAGTGGCCAAAGGGGGCGGACTGTAAATCCGTTAGCTGAGCTTTCGGTGGTTCGAATCCACCACCCTCGACCAATAAATTAAAAATTAATAAACCTATACATGCGGAAGTGGCTCAGGGGTAGAGCATCGCCTTGCCAAGGCGAGGGTCGCGAGTTCGAATCTCGTCTTCCGCTCCAATTATGCGGATGTAGTTCAATGGTAGAACCTCAGCCTTCCAAGCTGATGGCGTGAGTTCGATTCTCATCATCCGCTCCATTTTTTTAGCTAACTTGTTAGCTATTGTGGGCTCATAGCTCAGCTGGATAGAGCAACGGCCTTCTAAGCCGTGTGTCCGGGGTTCGAATCCCTGTGGGCTCACCAATTTGATATTGAGAATGGGGTATAGCCAAGCCGGTAAGGCAACGGACTTTGACTCCGTCATTCGTAGGTTCGAGTCCTGCTACCCCAGCCATACGACCCATTAGCTCAGTTGGCAGAGCACTTGACTTTTAATCAAGGTGTCCCGAGTTCGAATCTCGGATGGGTCACCAATTAAAGGTGTAGAGAGATAAAGTAGTAGAACTCATAGATGATGGAGAGGTGTCCGAGCGGTTTAAGGAGCTGGTCTTGAAAACCAGTGACTCCGAAAGGGGCCGTGGGTTCGAATCCCACCCTCTCCGCCACAAAGTAGTATTAAGCTTGGAGAAGTACTCAAGTAGGCTAAAGAGGACGGTTTGCTAAACCGTTAGGGTTCGTAAGGGCCGCATGGGTTCGAATCCCATCTTCTCCGCCACATATATAGGGGTATAGCTCAGTTGGTAGAGCGATAGTCTCCAAAACTATGCGCCGTGGGTTCAAGTCCTACTACCCCTGCCAATTTCAACTGAATAGTATATTATCGGGGTGTAGCGCAGCTTGGTAGCGCAACTGGTTTGGGACCAGTGGGCCGCGGGTTCAAATCCTGCCACCCCGACCATTTTAAAAGACATGGGCCATTAGCTCAGTTGGTCAGAGCGTCCGGCTCATAACCGGCAGGTCCCGGGTTCAAGTCCCTGATGGCCCACCATATATAATTAAATAAAAATGATACGCCCAGATAGCTCAGTAGGTAGAGCAGAGGACTGAAAATCCTCGTGTCCTTGGTTCGATTCCGAGTCTGGGCACCATTTTTTACAAAAGTAGTTCCTTGCAGACAATGTGTCCGAGGGGCTATTTTTTTATTCTAAAAAGTTTTAATGGTAGCTTTTTATGATATTCTGTCCATATCGCAAGCGATATCTCCTCCGTAAAAAAAAATCTCTTAGCTATAAAACTAAGAGATACGGGGATAGTCAATTGACTTAAAGAATATGTACGCTGTTAAAAAATAATATAGTAACAAGATAAGAAACACCGGCAATAATGCAGGAAAATGCGATCACCTTCGATTTAATCTTAGATTCCTTATCAAATACAGCCATAGAGGTGATGAAAGCGATGACAAGGCCCACAAGAGCGATCAGGGTCATCGTGTTAATTATGGCAGTATACCCTTTGAAAAAGAAACAAAGTCCGGTCAGAAGTGCAACGGTCAATAAGTATTTTATCGCTCCTCCATTATTGAAGATGACGGGAACCAGCAGCGCTGCCCATATGATCCCGATTAAAGCACATTTCGAAATTAGCCATAATAAATCCATTCTTATTTGTATCCTCCATTTGTAATAAGATAATTATATTTGATTTTACCATGAAATTCAATTAAAATGATAGAAAAGGATAGGAGGAAGAAGAGTGGCACAATTATATTATAGATATAGCACGATGAATGCAGGAAAGTCCATAGAATTAATTAAAGTGGCATACAACTACGAGGAAAGAGGTAAGCGTGTTCTTACACTGGTTCCTAGTGTTGATAATAGATATGGAACGGGGATTATCACTTCTCGTATAGGGATTCAGAGGGAAGCCGTGATCGTTGGTGAAGATACAAATATTCTGGAACTGTTTTTAGAAGAAAGTAAAAAGAAGAAAATTGACTGTGTCTTGGTGGATGAATGTCAGTTTCTAAGAAAGCATCACGTTCAAGAGTTAGTCGAAATTGTGGATAGCTGTGATGTTCCGGTACTGGCCTACGGATTAAAGAACGATTTTAGAAATGAGCTCTTTGAAGGCTCGTATTACATGCTGGTGTATGCAGACAAAATTGAAGAAATTAAAACCATCTGCTGGTGTGGAAGAAAAGCGACGATGGTAGCCAGAGTGGTAGACGGCAGATTTGTAAAACAAGGAGAACAGGTACTGGTAGGCGGAAACGACATGTACATATCGCTTTGCAGAAAACATTATAACGACGGGAGACTTGCATCGGAAGAGTAGCAAGTCTCTTCTTTTTATCTTAAAAGCGATCACTGGCAGGCTGCTTTTCTCTTGCTTTTTTTCCTTGCCAAGTCCCACGGTTTTTAAGCTCCCTATGAATCCCGTTGAGAATGCTTCTCTTCTGAAAACTCCATTCGGGACTGATCAGAATAGGACGAGGAGCGTCAGCCGTCATTCGGTGTATCGTAATTTCCGGCGGAATGATTTCAAGAGCGTCAACGACAAGACTGATATATTCTTCCATGCTGTTAAAAGGAACATAGTCAGGATAATTTTTTTCCATTTGTGAACCCCTTACGACATTTAATAAGTGGAGCTTGATACCAAAAATATTATCTTGGCAAACATATCTCACAGAATGTAACATCTCTTCTTTGGTTTCACCCGGCAATCCCAAAATAAGATGAACGACAGTGCGTATATTTCGTTCAGATAGTCTTTGAATGGCTTCATCGTACACATCAAGTGTATAACAACGATTGATCAGGTCTGCAGTTCGATCATGTGCTGTTTGCAAGCCGAGCTCCACCCATAAAAAAGTTTTCTGATTGATCTCGGAAAGCAATTCATACGTCTCTTCCGTGATACAATCCGGCCTTGTTGCGATGGCAATTCCTGATATTTCCGGGTTTTTCAATACTGAATCATATGTTTCTCTTAATTCTTTTACAGGAGCGTAGGTGTTGCTATAACTTTGGAAATAGGCTAAATGTTTGCTATTGGGCCATTTATCGGACAAAAGTTTAATTTGTCCGTCTATATCACTGGCGAAATCACCGGAACCGTCTGCAGAGCAAAAAATGCAGCCGCCTGTTCCTTTACTGCCATCTCGGTTTGGACAGGTAAACCCGCCTTCCAAGGAAAGTTTGATCGTTTTTTGACCAAAATATTTCTTTAAATAAGCTCCGATGGTGTTGATCGGCTCTTGTTGGTTAATCAGATTGTTAATCATTTGAATTCCTTTTTACTGAGTAATTTCATAACTATTATACCACTATACCACAAAAAATCACACGGCGACACGGCTTGTGTGGTATAATAATTACTATTGATTTAAATGAAACAAGCTGAAATGAAGAGTAAGAATGAACTCTAGGGGGAATTCAGATGAAAAATATAAAAGAATCAAAACCAGCAAGCATGATAGAACATGTTTGTTTAAAAGAAAACTCTTTAGTAATTTTAGAAGATATGACGGATGTGCCGAAAGGCAGACCGATGTTGTTATTGCACAGTTGCTGCGGCCCGTGCAGTACGTCGGTAATAGAGCGTTTATCAGGAAATTATAGGATCACGGTGTTTTTTTATAATCCCAATATTACGGATCAATCGGAGTACGATCGAAGAAGACAGACTCAGTTGGATTTTATTGAGCACTATAACCAACGTGCGGTTGAAGAAAACAAGGTATCTTTTCTGGAAGTTCCTTTTGATGCAGGAGAATTTTATCAGGCAGCCAAAGGGTTTGAGTTAGAACCGGAAGGTGGAAGAAGATGCGTTGAATGTTTTAAACTGAGAATGGAAAAAACCGCAGAAGTAGCCAAACTTTCAGGCTTTGAGCTATTTGCGACGACATTGACGGTCAGTCCCCATAAGGATTACGAACGGATTACAAAGATTGGATTGGATTTGGCGTTGAAGTATGGACTGTCTTTTTTAGATATGGACTTTAAGAAAAAGGCAGGATATCAAAGAAGTATTGAATTATCGAAAGAATATGGACTCTACAGACAGAACTATTGCGGATGCAGCTTTTCTGAACGAGAATAAATTGGTGTTATATGAAATATGTAAATGTTGCGATTGATAATAATAATGATAATACAGACCTCCTCTATACCTATGGTTCCCAATTTGATCAAGTGAAAGTTGGACAGAAGGTTTTAGTGCCTTTTGCAAAAGGGAACCGGCTAAAGGATGCGTATGTTTTTGAGGTGAGGGATTCTCTGGAACAAGAGATAAAGGGTCTCAAGTATATTGATCGCATTGACAGTGAAATTTCTCTGACGGAAGAAATGATGGAAACGTGTAAATGGATGAGGACGCGTTATCTATGTCGGTACATGGATGGAATCAACTGCTTCATACCGTCAGGAGCCGTTTCAAAACGAGGTAAAAAAAGGATTCCTTACCAAGACAGCCTTGGACAGTTTGAACCGATTGATGCCTTGACGGAAGAACAAATTCATGCAATCCATTGTGTTCAGCCTTCTATTGAAAAAGAGCAGCACGAACTCTTTTTAGTGCATGGGGTGACAGGAAGCGGTAAAACGGAAGTCTATATCCAGCTGATTAAAAAAGTGCTGGAAAAAGGTAAAAATGCAATCGTGCTTGTACCGGAAATCTCACTGACTACCCAAGTAATACAACGATTTATCGGACGGTTCGGACAGGAAAATATAGCCGTTCTTCATAGCAAATTATCGTTAGGAGAACGTTATGACGAATGGATGAGGATTCGAAACGGGCAAGTGCGCATTGCGATAGGAGCCCGGTCAGCCGTCTTTGCTCCCTTTGACAATATCGGGATTATTATAATGGATGAGGAACATGAGTCGACATACAAGTCGGACATGTCTCCCAAATACGATACGCTTGAAGTCGCGATAAAAAGAGTAAAGGCGTTTAACGGAGTTCTTGTGTCAGGCAGTGCAACACCGTCGGTAGTTTCCAACTTTAGGGTACAACAAGGCATTTATAAAAAAATAGAATTAAGGGAAAGATATAATAAGCTTGCCCTTCCGAAAGTTGAAATAATTGATATGCGCCAGGAATTGAAGAACGGAAACAAGTCTATTTTCAGCCAAACTCTTTATCAACGGATGCGGGAGTGTTTACAGTCCGGAAGGCAAGTGATCTTATTTTTAAATAGAAGAGGATATTCGACCTTCATTTCCTGCCGGGAGTGCGGATATGTGATGAAATGCCCGGAATGCGGAATTTCCTTAACGTATCATAAAGCACAAAATGCCGCTGTTTGTCATTATTGCGGACGGATGATGCCATTGCCGAACCATTGTCCGGAATGCAACAGCAAGTACATAAAGCATTTTGGGACGGGTACGGAAAAAGTGGAAGAAATGACTGCAGAACTGTTCCCTGAGTATTCTATTGAACGGTTGGATTTGGACTCCATAAAACGAAAAGGAAGCCTGGATAAAATTCTGGATAATTTTCGAAAAGAAAAAACCAAGATTCTCATTGGGACTCAATTGGTTGCAAAAGGCTTGGATTTTAAAAATGTAGGGCTGGTTGGAATCATCTCTGCGGATGTCATGCTGAATATTCCTGATTTCAGGGCGGCAGAGCGGACCTTCCAATTGATTACGCAGGCTGCGGGCCGGGCCGGTAGAGGAGAGGAAGAAGGCAATGTCGTGATACAGTCCTATAACACCGAACATTACAGTATTCTAGCGGCCTCCCATCAAGACTATCAAATGTTCTATGATATGGAGATATTACTCCGAAAGCACATGTGTTATCCTCCTTATAGCGATATCCTTCAAGTCATTATTTTAGCAGGAAGTGAAGAGGCTGCTGCGAACGGTTCTTTACAGGCGGAAATGATGATAAAAAAAGCATTGTCGGAAAAAGCGGCAGAGAATGTATTCCCGCCGCAGCCGCTCATGTTGAACAAGCAGAAGGAAACCTATCGATATTACATCTTAATTAAATGCCCGAGCGGGAAACGAAATGAGTATCTCACGGCCATTCATCAGGTGAAGAAGCATGTTAACACAGGCAAGAAAACGGCATTTTCTGTATCTGTAGATATCAATCCATATAGTATTGTATAGAGTTGTATTCTATGAAAAACGCATTTAATGGTTTATAGACGCGTAAATATATGATATAATGAACGCTACGATAAATCCAGCGTTGCTGTAAGGAAGCGTTCATTGAATCATACGGCGACACCGCTTGTATGATATAATAAGTCCTTAATTAAAAATATATACAATAAACTGGACGTAAGGAACCATCGAAGCTGTATCCTATCAATAATTATAAAAAGCAGCTTTGTGGTAGAATGGGTGAATTTATTTGAATAGGTTAAACTGGAGGTTGTAATGGCACTTAGAAATGTAGTACTGGAAGGCGATGAAATTTTAAGAAAGAAATGCCGTGAGGTTACACAAATAGATGATCGGATTCGAGGGATTCTGGATGACATGGTTGAAACGATGAGAGAATACAATGGCGTTGGTATAGCAGCACCGCAGGTCGGGGTGATGAGAAGAATGATCGTGATTGAAATAGACGACGAGGAGGTCATTGAGCTGATCAACCCTGAAATTTTAGAAACCAGAGGTTGTGTCGGAGCCGATGAAGGATGCTTAAGTGTGCCTGGTTATATCGGTTATGTAGAACGGCCGGAATATGTGAAGATTACCGGACTGGACCGATATGGCAATCAGGTGGTTCATGAAGGAGAAGGCCTGAAGGCTGTTGCTTTTTGTCACGAAAACGACCATTTGGATGGCGTATTGTATGTTGACAAGGCGAAGAATTTCAGAAAGGTAGAAGAAGAATAGGATGAAAACTATTTATATGGGTACGCCGGAATTTGCAGTTCCCGGTTTAGAAGCACTCTATAAAAGTGGACATGAAATCGGCTATGTGGTGACTCAACCCGATAAAGCAAGAGACCGAGGTAAAAAGGTTCAATTTACACCGGTAAAAGAAAAAGCACAAGAATTAAGTATTGAGGTGTTGCAACCGGAAAAAATAAAGGGAAATGAAGAATTCCTTCAAAAATTGAAAGGATACGCACCGGATTTAATTGTCGTGGCGGCTTATGGAAAACTATTGCCGCCGGAAATCATTCATTTGCCAAGGCTAGGCTGTGTAAATATTCATGCCTCTTTACTTCCTCGCTTCAGAGGGGCCGCACCGATTCAGCGTTCTATTATGGAAGGGGATGAATATACAGGCATTACGCTCATGTATATGGAAGAAGGGCTGGACACGGGGGATATGATTGCAAAGAAACAGACCCCAATCCTTCGAAAAACAGCAGCGGAACTTCATGATGAACTTGCCTTGCTCGGCGGAGAATTACTTTCGGAGCAATTGACCAATATTGAATCCGGCAATATCGTAAGAGAAAAGCAAGAGGATTCTTTATCGACGTATGCACCGATGATCTTTAAAAAGGACGGAGAACTTGATTTTTCAAAAGATCCGGTCGTACTGGAAAGGTTGATTCGGGGGATGGATTCTTGGCCCGGAGCCTATACAGAATACAAAGAACAGATGATGAAAGTATGGGGTGCAGAGCCGCTTGAAAAGGTGTCTGGTGAACCCTATGGAACCATACTCTCCGTAACGAAAAAGGGATTGGAAGTATCTGCAGGCGGAAAGACTCTTCTTATTACGGTAATACAGATGCCGGGCAAGAAACGTGTCTCGGTCGAGGATTATCTAAAAGGAAATAAAATAGAAGTCCATGAAGTATTAGGGGGAAAAAATAGGGATTAAGAGGTGATAAGAGATGGTTTTTGATTCAACGATTATTCTATTGATTCCGGCGATGCTATTTGCATTTTATGCGCAGGCAAAAGTAAGTTCTGCTTATAAGCGGTATGCTGCGGTCGGAAATCGAAAAAGAATGACAGGAGCTCAGGCAGCAAGAAGAATTCTGGATAGTAACGGATTGAATGATGTTCGCATTGAGATGGTAAACGGGACGCTGTCGGATCATTACGATCCGAGGAAAAGAGTGCTCCGATTGTCTCCAAAGGTGTATAATGAACCTTCTATTGCATCGGCAAGTATTGCTGCTCATGAGTGCGGACACGCCATTCAGCATGCGAAAAGCTATATGCCTTTGACGTTTAGAAATGCGATTGCACCGATTGTCAGTATCGTATCCAACTTATCATGGCCGTTATTAATCATAGGTATGATAGCGGTGAATGCGGGTTATTATACAAATGGGACATTAATTTTTGATTTAGGCATTTTGTTTTTTGCCGGTGTGGTAGTATTTCATGCGGTGACGTTACCGGTTGAATTTAACGCCAGCCGGAGAGCGATTCAGCAAATGGAGAGTTTAGGTGTCATTTATCAAGAGGAAGTCCCTGCTGCAAAAAAAGTATTGTCGGCGGCTGCAATGACGTATGTTGCTGCATTGGCTGTGGCTGTTGCCAATTTAATTAGAATTCTGCTGATAAGGGGAAGGGAACGATAACATGGACGCAAACAGAAAGACTGCCTATTTGACATTAATGGATATTGAATTAAAGAAATCCTATTCTAATATTGCATTGAATCATCATATTATCTGCGGAAAACCAAATTCGCCGTCTTTTGTAAGGGAACTTGTTTATGGCGTTCTTGAAAATAAGCTGTTATTAGACTATATGTTGGGCCATTTTGTTGCGTCAGGTATCACTAAAGTGAAGCCGAGTGATTTAACCGTTCTTCGGATGGGTGTTTATCAGCTGGGATATATGGATTCCGTACCCGAATATGCGGCCGTCAATGAAAGTGTGCTTTTGGCAAAGAAATATTGCAGAGGACGTGAAGGATTTATTAACGGCGTTTTACGGGCCTATATCAGGGAAAGGAATTCCATTAAATTACCGGAACAATCGGAAGATCCGATTCATTATTTATCGTTAACCTATTCTTGTGAGGCTTGGATTGTTGAGCTTTGGCTGGATCAATACGGCTTTGAAATGACGGAAGCGATCCTTCGCTCTTCTCAGGGAAATCCGGGGCTTACTGTTCGTATCAATACGCTTAAGACGACAAAAGAGAAATTGATGGAACAATTGCACGATGAAGAGTTTGAAGCAGATCCGGGCAAAGTTTGTGACAGGGCGCTATGTATTGTAAAAGGAAGCGGTGTACTAGAAAATAAACTTTATACGAAAGGACTTTTTTCGGTTCAAGACGAGAGTTCTATGAAAGCAGTGGAGATTCTAGATCCGCAGCCGGGAGACTTTGTGATTGACTTATGCGCGGCACCGGGAGGTAAAACGTTAGCGATTTCAGAAAGAATGAACAATCAAGGAAAAGTGATTGCGACGGACATTTATATTAGAAAATTAGACATTATCAATAAAGAGGCAGAGCGACTAGGCGTATCGATCATTGAGACCTTAGCTTGGGATGCCACAAAGATTCACGCGGATTGGATTGGAAAGGCAGATAAAGTTTTAGCAGATGTTCCCTGCTCCGGTCTTGGCGTGATACGAAAAAAACCAGAGATAAAGCATAAGAAAAGATCCAATGAAATGGATCTTCTGCCAATAAAGCAGATGGATATTTTGGCAGCCGCTTCGAACTATGTAAAAACAGGTGGAATTCTTCAATACAGCACCTGTACAATAAATAAACAAGAAAATCAAAAAGTAGTAAAAGAGTTTTTAAGAAAAAATAAGGCCTTTAGTATACTGGAAGAGCGTCAGTTTATGCCTCATATTGAAGGTACAGATGGTTTCTATGTGTGTAAAATGGTTAAAAGTGATAGCTTGATTTAGCGTCAATGGGGAGACTATGGTTCAAGTAGGATTTAAAAGCGATCGAGGCTTAAAGAGAAAAAATAATGAAGATGCTTGTTTTGTGATTCCTGAAGATAAACTTTATATTGTCGCTGACGGTGTCGGCGGCGGGAATTCAGGAGAGGTAGCAAGTCGCCTTGTAGTAAGTCATATTGCCGAGAGGGTGAAAAAAACACCTATAAAAACGGCAAAGAGAAGTGAGGATATCAAAGCGTATCTGGTCCAATCCATTAAAGAAGCGAATGAATTGATATGCAAAATGGCAGAAGAGGATCCGGAAACTCACGGTATGGCAACTACAGTTGTTTTGGCGTATATAAACAGGCGTAAATTGTATGTGTTAAATGTAGGTGACAGCAGGGCTTATTTATTGCGAGACTATCAGCTTACGCAGATTACAGAGGATCATACATATGTCAATACGTTAATAAAATCTGGAGCAATATCGGAGGAAGATGCGAGAACGCATCCTCAAAAAAATATAATAACCAGAGCATTGGGTGGAGAATTATCGGTAGAACCCGATATTTTTGAAGTCAAATTGATGAAAAACGATATCCTATTACTTTGCACAGACGGTTTACATGGTGAGGTAGAAGATCGCAAGATTTGCGAAATATTAAACTCAGGGATGCCGATGTCGGAACTGTGCAATCAACTTATTACAAAAGCAAATCGCTCTGGCGGGAATGATAATATCACAGTAGTCTGTGTAAAAATATAAGGGAGGATTCATATGGGTAGCAGAGTCTTAGCAGGCAGATATGAATTACTGGAACAAATTGGTGAAGGCGGCATGGCCGTTGTATATAAAGCAAGATGCAGAGTTTTAAACAGATATGTAGCAATTAAAATTTTGAAGCCTGAATTTACGAAAGATTTAAAGCTGGTAGAAAAGTTTAAAAAAGAATCTCAGGCAGCGGCAAGCTTAGTACATCCCAATATTGTAGGAGTATATGATGTAGGGAAGGAAGGCAACATTAACTATATCGTGATGGAGTTGGTAGAGGGTAAGATCCTCAGCGACATGATTAAGGAAAATGGCCCCTTTGACTATAAGAAAGCAATTGATATCACACAACAGATCGCAAGAGGGCTGAGCTGTGCGCATAAAAATCACATTATACATAAAGATGTAAAGCCGCATAATATCTTGCTTACAACGGATGGTGTGGCAAAAATTACGGATTTCGGTATTGCAAAATTTGTGGATAATGCCACAATAGTGGGCAATACGGATACGGTGATGGGTTCGGTGCATTATTTTTCTCCGGAACAGGCAAGAGGTGGATATGTAGATGAGAAATCAGATATTTATTCCTTGGGAATTGTTCTTTATGAAATGATTACGGGAACGGTGCCTTTTGATGGGGAAAACCCGGTTACCGTTGCATTAATGCATATTAATGATGAAATTATACCTCCTTCAAAAGTGGTAAACGGAGTACCCCCTGTATTGGAGCAAATTATTATGAAAGCGACCAATAAAATCCAGGTGAACCGGTTTAAGTCTGCGGATGAAATGGCAGATGCTCTGAAAAACGTGGATTTGATCTCCAGTATTGTGGGGGAGGCAACCTATCTGAAGGTGGGGAAAACAGAGAGGGAGCCGGAAGTCGGAAGGGATTCCGCCGCTGATGGAGAGGGGATCAATAAAGCAAAAAAGGAAAGCGCTACGGACATGAAGAAAAACGGAAAAAAGAAAGTTCGATTAAATAAGGTGAAAATTGCAGCGATCATCATCGCATTGGTTTGTGCTATTCCGGTAAGCGGGTTGATTTATGCATTGGTTTCCGGATTTGTTTCTGTCAAAGAAGTAGAAGTACCGGATTTGTCAGGACAAACGGTGGAAGAAGCGACAAAGGCGCTTGAAGATCTGGGTCTAAAGATAGAAACGGGAGATCAAGTGTACGATAGCACGTATGGTGAAGGTGAAATTGTTTCCCAGTCCCCTGAAGCTGATTCTAAGGTGAAAGAAGGTAAAACCATCACGGTCAACATAAGCAAAGGCGCCAAGGAAGGAACAATACCGAACTTAGTTGGAAAGTCTTATGAAGATGCCGTATTCTTAATTGAAAAATATGGCTTTAAGGTAGGTTCTGTAACCACCGGCAAAAGTGAGATGCCAAAAGACGTGGTGATTAGTCAGTCCCCAGAGGGCGGAGAAGAAGCTTCACCGAGGGAGAAGATTAATTTTGTGGTAAGTGAAGGAAGAGCTGAAGGAGAAGTAACGATGCCGTCTCTTATCGGAAAGGATATCGATACGGCTACATCAGATTTACAAAAATTAGGGTTAGCTGTCGGGGATATCGGCTATGATATGAGTCAGGCCTATAACAAAAATCAGGTTATGTGGCAGCAATACGGAGCGGATGAAACCGTTATGAAAGGAACCAAGGTAAATTTGAAAGTCAGTACAGGAACGGAGCCGGCGGGACCGAAATCAATCGCATTAGATGTTGATTTCAGTGAAGCGAAGAACTTAGTATTTTTCTTAACGGTAACGGTTTCAGATGAAACAGGGACCTTTAATGTAATCTCCAGAGAACAGCGATTGAAGGATGATCTCGGTGAAGTAGTATCGTTTACAGGCACCGGACAGGGAACAGTAACCGTTATATTCGATAATGATGTTGTGATGAAGAAAAGTGTAAACTTTAATACCGGAGAAATTAATTAATGGAAGGAATCGTTGTGAAAGGAATCGGCGGCTTTTATTACGTAAAAGCAGAAGGCCAAGTCATTCAATGTAAGGCACGAGGAATTTTTAAAAAAGATGGTATTAAGATTGCAATTGGAGATTTAGTCCGTATTGAACTCAATGAGGGAAGTGATGCAACAATCACTGCAATACATGAAAGAAGAAACTGTTTTATCCGGCCTCCGATTGCGAATGTGGACTGTTTTGCCGTAGTAATGGCGGCAGCAGACCCTGAACCCAATCTTGCTATTATTGACCGATTTTTAGTGATGGCAGAAAAAAGTAATATGGACGTCATTTTATGCATCAATAAGGTGGATATAGCGAAGCCTGAAATGATCAATCGATTAAAAAATATATATGAAGATATCTATCCGATGGTGTTTTTAAATGCAAAAACTGGGAGTGGTATTGATGAATTAAAAAAGTTGATGACCGATAAGAAGTGCGCTTTGGCAGGGCCTTCCGGTGTCGGCAAATCGACGATTTTAAATGCGCTGGAACCAAAAGTTACGGTAGAAACCGGAGAAATCAGTGAAAAGACAAAAAGAGGGAAACATACTACCAGACATGTTGAAATCTTTGATACAGATTTCGGAGCGTTAGTATTTGACACGCCGGGTTTTACTTCTTTTGAAATTCTTGAAGCAGAAGAAGAGGAACTACAGCAGTTCTATCCGGAAATGCTTCCTTATCTGGGCGGATGCAAATATGATAATTGCAGGCATATAAAAGAACCGGAATGCAGCGTGCTGGAAGCCGTGGAAGACGGCGCTATCAGTCAATCAAGGTACAACTCGTATGCAGAACAATATAAAGAAATCAAGGAAAAGAAGAAGTATTGAGCTTGTTTGATATAGGATAGGCAAAAGGAAGGAAAAAATAAATTATGATCAGATTAGCCCCATCAATATTATCCGCGGATTTTTCCTGTCTTGGGGAACAGGTTGGAATCATTGAAAAAGCCGGAGCACATGTCATACATATTGATGTAATGGATGGACATTTTGTACCCAATATCAGTTATGGCGCTACGGTGATGAAAAGCCTTTGCGGCAAAACCAAACTGCCTTTTGATGTACATTTAATGATTGAAAATCCGGATCGGTATATAGCAGATTTTGTTACGGATCAGACTGAATTTATTGTGGTTCATCAAGAAGCCTGTCCTCATCTTCATAGAACGATTCAATATATAAAGTCCTTTGGCGTGAAAGCTGGCGTAGCCATTAATCCGGGCACTTCGCTGAGTACGCTGGATTTTATTTTAGAAGAAGTGGATCTGGTTTTAGTCATGTCAGTCAATCCGGGATTTGGCGGACAGAAATATATTCCTTCGGCATTGGCTAAAGTAGAAGCACTGAAGCAAATTAAAGAGTTGCATAGCCTGAACTATGAAATTGAAATTGACGGTGGCATCAATTTAGAAAATGTGAAGACTGTGACAGATGCAGGTGTAGAATTAGTTGTGGCCGGCTCTTCCGTATTCGGAGCAGAAGATATCGATGCGAGAGTGAAGGAATTCTTAAAGATTTTTGAACAATAGAAATAAAAGAAATAAAACAGAGACTGTCTGACGTAGAAAATAAATTCTACAGAAAGCAGTCTCTTTTTCATGATAAAAATAGTGATACAAGATAATGTATTTGGATTGCCAGTGCCGAAAGATATTTTGAGAAATGTCTATCTTTTCAAATTTCGTGAGTAAAGCTTTCAGCGAGCATGAATATGCGAAGAAAAGCACTGTTTGAGCGTAGCGAGTTTGCTTTTCTACCTGAAAGCTAAGAACGAAATTTATAAAAAGATTCATTTCGAAAACCGATCTTGAGACATTGGCTGTCCAAATAAATACATTTCGTGTTAGTTCTTTTATAATCAACTAGATTGTTATTATATTTCTTTATTACACGATTTTTAAGGTCCAATCTTCTACATTCCAGATATCTGTAATCCAATCTTCGTAGAAAAGCGGTTCGTGGCAAACAAGAAGGATAGAGCCTTTATATTCTTGAAGGGCTCTTTTTAATTCGTCTTTTGCTTCTACGTCCAAATGGTTGGTAGGTTCGTCGAGAATCAGCCAATTGGCTTCTTTTTGCATTAATTCACAAAGTCGTACTTTCGCATTCTCGCCTCCGCTTAATACCCGCATTTGACTTGTGATATGTTCATTTGTCAAACCGCATTTTGCCAAGGCAGAACGAACTTCTCCGTTGGTATAGGAAGGGAAACGCTCCCAAATATAATCGAGGGCCGTAATTTCGCTGTCTCTTCCCGCTTCTTGTTCAAAGTAACCCGGATATAAATAATCGCCCAGTTCAACTTCTCCGGAAATGGATTTTAATTTACCGAGAATCGTCTTTAAAAGCGTTGTTTTTCCCAATCCGTTTGTGCCGGTGATGGCCAATTTACTGCCTCTTTCGATTTCAAAATGAAGAGGTTTGGTCAACGGTTCGTTGTAACCGATAACCAAGTCGTTGCATTGTACGAGATATCTGCTTGGCGTTCTGGCCTCTTTAAACTGGAAGGATGGCTTTGGCTTTTCTCTCGGTCTTTCAATGACTTCTATTCTATCCAACATTTTTTGTCTGCTGTTTGCCATACCTCGGGTTGCCACACGGGCTTTATTTCTGGCAATGAAATCTTCCATCTTCTCAATTTCAGCCTGCTGTCGTTCATAGGCTCGTTCTTGCTGATTCGTTTTGATTTCATGCATGTGCAAGAAGTTATTGTAGTCTCCGGTATATCGAGATAATTCTCCGTCATTGACATGATAGATGACATTAACAACGGAATTTAAAAACTCAACATCATGAGAAATTAAGATAAAGGCATTTTCGTATTCCTGTAAATACCGCTTTAACCATTCAATGTGTTCAAAGTCCAGATAGTTGGTCGGTTCGTCCAACAATAGGATGGAAGGGTCTTCCAGCAAAAGTTTTGTCAGCAAAACTTTTGTCCGTTGACCGCCGGAAAGCTGGGAAACGTCTTTATCAAGGCCGATAGAAGCAAGTCCGAGACCGCCGGCTACTTCATTGATTTTTGCGTCGATGATATAGAAACCGCTGTGCTCAAGAATTTGCTGGATTTCTCCGGCTTCTTCCATGAGTGCTTCAACATCTGATCCTTCTTCAGCCATCTGATCATACATGGCCAGCATTTTTTGCTCCAGTTCAAACATATGCTTGAAAGCTTCCCGAAGCACTTCTCGAATGGTCATACCTGCCTTCAAAGAGGAATGCTGGTCTAAATAGCCCACCGTAACATTTTTTGACCATTCTACTTTTCCGGCATCCGGTTGAATTTTACCGATTATAATATTGAGAAAGGTTGATTTCCCTTCGCCATTTGCGCCAATAAGTCCAATATGCTCGCCTTTTAATAAACGGAAGGAAGCATCTTCTAATATGGTTCGGCCTCCAAAGCCGTGAGATACATTTTCAACTATTAATAAGCTCATTTTTTACTCCTTTTTTAATCATACAGCTAACATTCTATTGGGAAAATGCTGAAAAGTCAATCCTTGTCTTTGAAAAACAGCCACTTTTCGAGACTCGAATTTGACAAATAAATCAAAGCTTTCCGAAGTGAAACTTTTCAACAATTAAATGTAAAAAAATAACATAAATTACAAATATGTGTTGACAAAACAAATAAGAGAGTTATAATAAATTAAAAATGGAAAAAAATGTAAACAGAAAGGACGACAGAATGCATCAAACGTTTCGACTTATAAAACCAATCATAGGATTGCTTCTTATTGTATTATCAGTCAGCATCATTGCTTGGTGGGAAAGTGTGGGGAGAGAGGAACTTCTTATGGAAAAGGTGTTGGTTGCAAAACAGGATATTGAAAAAGGAACAAAAGCAGAAAGAGGATTGTTTATAGAAGTAAATACGACGGAGGAAGCTACGGTGAGACATGCCTTAAAAAGTGATGATTTCCGCCGGATAGAAGGATTGGAGGTCAAGCAGCTTATTCCTAGGAACAGCCAAATTGTTACGTCGTTTTTTGCTTTGAAAGGTTCAGAGATTAATGCAGAGCATACCATATTTCCAATCAAAGAGGAATGGATTGATGCCAGAAGCAGTTCGTTAAGAAAAGGGGATACGATTGACTTGTATAATGCAGAAGGGAGCCTTTACATCGGTACTTTCAAAATCGCTTTTGTGAAGGATTCCAATGAACAAGAGGTAACTGCTATGGATGGAAGTTTAGAAGGAGACAGCATCTTGGAACGGGGTTCTGCCACTTCTATCATATGCTTCGTTGAAATCTTGGCCAGCTTGGAGGAATATAAACAAATTATAAATTATGCAGAAGGCGGAATGCATTTTCTGCTGATACAAAGAGAGGAGGGAGTGGATGAGTAATCTGTTTGCCTTTCATGGCATTGACCACAAGGTAGGGGTAACCATGATTGCTCAATCGGTTGCCGAATTAATTGCGCAGCATAACAGAGAACTTAACGTTTTATTGATTTCCCTGAATGGAAGGAAGAGTGATGAATATCTGAGAGAGGATGTCAAGAGCATTGATCATTTCAAATTGCAGTTAGATAGTAAATTGATCGTTGAAAAGGATTTTATGAGGGAGTGCAGATATAAAGATAATCTGTATGTATTAGGTGGAATCGCCAATGAACAGGAAGAACGATATTACTTTCCGGAAACGGTAAAATATCTCATCACTTCGATTCAAAATGGGTTTGACATCATGATAGCAGATACGGGAAGCTGTATCGATAACGGACTGGCTTTTGGAGCGCTTTGCGTTGCAGGTAAAAATTTTCTCATTGTGACGCAGCAAGAATCCAATTTAAAGCGCTATGAAGAACACATTCATTTGTTCCACCATGCTGAAATAAACTTTGAGAAAATATTAATTAATCACTATCAGGAGGATGATCCATACAATCTTTCATACATCACACAACGAATTGAGGTAGACAAAGAGAAACTTTGTAAGATACAAGCTTCCAATTTCAGCAGACAAGCTGAAATCGAACATAAAACATTCATAGACTTTAAGTTTGATAAGTACACGGATGATATTAAGAATATCTCCAATCAAGTATTGGCTGGTTCGGGATTGCCGACTATACAACCACAAAGGAGAGGAAAATGGAAAAATTTTATCTAGATAATTTTCTGGCAGAAGGCGGACGGATAAAGACAAATAATTTTTTAAGTTTTGAATCTCTTTGCATGTTAATCAACTTGGAATTTCAAAAAGAATGGGAAGATGAAAATGAAAACATCCAGCGGATGATTATGATCCAAAAAAATGCGATTATCGGGTATGAGAAAGAAGTAAACTTTTTTAAAAGTAAAATAAAAGCCTTTATTAAGAAAAGGAATGCGGAAAACACACCATATCCTACTTGGTATAGAAGCCTTGAGGATGCGGTTTACCATGAAAATTGGGGATTGGCAGGAATCGGAGAATGGTTTGCTCCCGGTTATGAAAATAGCAGCTCCTGTAAAGTATTAGGGGATCGAATTTATTTTCAAGAAGCCGGAAGGATGGTGTTAAAACCGCAGAAAATTTCACAATCCAGAAGAGAACAGTTGATTCGGGCATTTCTGCTGTCCATGCCGGAAGAACGGCTGGATAAAGATTTTCATGAAATCTATACTTTAGACGGAACTAGGATCACCATATTTAGAGGAAGTTCCGTAAAAACAGGACAGGATGTCATTGTATTTAGAAGATACATCATTCCTACCTATACGTTTGAAGAGCAGGCAAAGCGAAATACGATACCGTATGAGAGTATTCCCTTATTTAAGGAGATGGTCAAATTGGGATTCAATATTGCAGTCACAGGAGCTATGAAAAGTGCTAAGACTTCATTTTTAGCCACTTGGCAGAGTTATGAAGATCCCTCACTGGAAGGTGTAATGCTCGAAACCGATCCAGAGATTAGTCTGCATAAACTGATGCCTACGGCACCCATTGTGCAGGTCTTGGCAAAGGACGAAAAATTGAAGACAATTACGTCCCATTTACTCAGAAGTGATGCAGATTATCTGATTATGGCAGAAGCCAGAGATGGTATCGCTTTGGACACGGTGCTGCGAATAGCCAGCAAAGGTACACGAAGGCTCAAGATTACCTTTCATGAAAGGAACCCGATGGATTTTCCTTATGACATTGCCGCTGAAGTCGTATTAAGTTTAGGCGGGAATCCGGAGCTTATTGCAAAGCGTGTAGCGGGGAGTTTCGATTATATTTTTCACTTCATACAACTAAAAGATAAAAGCCAAAAAAGATTGAAAGGGATTTATGAAATTTCATTTGATAAAGCGACAGCAACGATTAAAATAGATCCCATTTGTTTATATGAACACAGTACGGATCGTTGGAAATGGTTTTACAGGATGAACGAAGATAAAGAAATTGCGGCAAAAGAAGAAGACGAAGAAAGCTTTTATCACTATGATTCCCTGCTCAGAGGATTAGCGAAAAGCAGAGAGGGTTCTTATGCAGACTGTTAGTATGATATTAATAGAGACCACGTTATATGGGGTATTTTTCATTGGATGGTATCTCATTTACAACAAAGAAGTAACACTTTACTCCGCTCGATTAAAAATGCACTGTCGTTTAAAAGCTCGTAAAAATATGTTAGAAGGATTGAATCCCATTGAAAATCACTTTGAACAATTAACAAGAGCAACGATCAAGATAAAAGGACGTTATTTGATGCTGTTTACTATAAGTGTATTTGTTTTAGTGCTGATAGTGGGGTTTAGAAGCCTGTCTGCGTTTATGGCATTTTTATTTGCCGTATCCATCGCTTCCATACCATACATATTGTTACGCATACGCCTTGAGACCATTCGAAGAAAGAGCAGTTTTGAAGGAGAAATATTAATCAGTAATTTTTTAAATCAATATAGGGTTTCCAATTTCAATATTTATGAAGCGTTAGAAAAAGTAATTTCAGAAAGTAAAAATACAAAAATAAGCAATAAACTTATTTTGCAAATGCTCTTAGAACTTAGAGGTACTGCGAATCCGAAAGAAATAAAAAAAGCAACGGACAAGTTTAACCAAGTCATTCATACGAACTGGGCCAGGATGTTTTCCTACAATGTACGGCTGGGAGCAGAAAAAGGAATCAACGTTTCCATGGCAATAGAAGATATTTTAATTCAGCTTAGAGAAGCCAGGATGCTTTACGAAGAGCGGAAAAGGCTGAATTCCGAAGCAGTGAGAATTGTTGTTTACCTCATTCCTATTTTATATTTGTTTACGTTACTGATGTCAGTTCGTTATATTGGAATAAACCTTGGTACCTATATCCATAACCAGTTTTTTACAAAAGAAGGCTTCATCTTGCTTACTTTGAGTGTGTCTATGTTTTTGTTCAATATCGCCTTAATTGAGATCGTAGGAAAACAGAAATTTGATTTTTAGGAGGTAGAAATGATAGGTTATGCGATTTATCTTCCGTTTTTCGCCATGATAGTAACAGGAATCCACTTATTAATTGGTGTTCGTAAAGGGGGAATTTTAACAAAGTATTATCGAAGAGGGTTGAAAGAAAATAAAGAAGGGATAAAATACAGTTTTCAAGCAATTAAAAAATATGTTCAAGAAAAATGGAAGCGGATGAACAAGAAAAGAAGAATAGAGACAATGGACAAGGAAATATATGATGCGATCTCTTTTCTAAGAAATATTATTTCCATAGAGAGGGGAAAACAAGTCAGCACCGATTTTATTATTGAGCAGCTATCGGAAAGAGAAGGACTGTTACAGCCGGTTTATATTAAAATGTTAAGTTTATTACGGTTAAATAAAAAGAAAGAGGCGGCCGGGGTCATGTCGGAAGAGCTGCAAACGCCTAATGGAAAAGAATTTGCCAGTTTACTTTTAAAGTGGGATGAAATCAATCCTCAGGAGCTGACAGAAATTCTTTTGTCACATCAAAAAAGTATCAAAGAATTTCGAATCACCGCTCAAAAACATAAAGACGAAGTGGTCAGCGATTTAATCTATTTTCCGGTGGTCATGAATGTAGTATTTATATTTATCAATTTTATTTATGTAGGGTATTTCATCAGTCAGAAGGAAATACTGCAAACGATATTATAGGGGGAGTTTATGAAACAGATCATTGTTCTTGCGGCTTTTATTGCGCTAGGTTTATGCATTTCCGGCATTGTACTGGGGTTTGAAGATAATATTGAGACGATTGGGACGAAGACAGAGTCTGCCATTACTTCCGTATCCAATAGTATTTCAGGGATCGGCGGAAGTTGATATGAAGCAATATGTTGTACTATCCAGCCTCATTGTGCTTGGACTTTTTATATACAATATCATTGCCGGAAATGACGGGGATTCCATCCTGCATTCTCTTCAGCAAGTGTGGACGTTAAACTTGGATGTCAGAACCTATAGTCCATAGGAGGACCGATGAAAGATTTTATTGTATGCATGGCTATTATACCAATACTGATTTTGTTTATGATTCAAATTGGGGTAGATCAAAACAATAATCAGATTATTGGAGTGATTCAATCTATAACCTATGCCGCAAAAGAGGATGCAAAGCAAGCCGGAGGATTTACACCGGAAATAAGACAAAGCCTGATAGACGGTATCAGTGAGAAAACGGGGATATCGGCAGGTAAGATTAAGGTAACAGCCGATCAACATATAAAATACCGATATTCTGTCGGTGAAAACAGACTCATCCATTATAGAGTGGAGGTAGAAATCGAAAGTATTATGGCGGGAGATGAATTTTATGGGATACGAGACGAAGATAATCGCTATACCTACGTGATAGACAGCTATACTGCAAGTGAAAAAGTATAGAAATGAAAATAAGGGGCAAATTATGAAGGTATTTATTGTTTTTGTAAGCCTTCTCATTGTATATGTCAGCGCATTGGTTTATCAGGGGGATTTAGGACGGTATGTGCATGAGCAGGTATTGCTGAAAGAAGCTGCCGAGGAATGCGCAGCCGGTGCAGCATTATTGATGGATAAGGAAGAATATGCGAATGGAAAGATGGTTTTTGATTATGAGGCCGGTCAAAAATACGCGCAAGAATATCTGGAGTACATAAAAAGAAATTCAAGAGTTTTGTCGGCAGGAGAAGTAGACTATAAAATAGAATTTGAAGATGATAAAATAGGATATTTCTCTTCAAACACGGATAAAATCCCTGCGGTAACGGTAGAAATCAAAGTTCTGACAGAGGATTTATTTAAACTACCTTTTCTAAATGTGACAAGCTTGGAAAGAAGAGCACGATATGAATTGCCAGAGTAAGAAAAAAGGAAAAGCGGCTTTAAAAAGGGCGACAGTTAGTGCGATTGTCGCTTTTTCTATTCTTTGGATTGCTATAGATGAGGCAGAGTTGAATCCTGTCTACAAACCGGATTACCAGAGGATTTCTCTGGCCTATGTGCTAGAAGATGTAAAAGAAGCCGGACAATTCGGGCAGAAAGAAAATCAGGAAGAAGAGTTATCTGAACAGGATTATGAAACTATCTTCAGACAGACCGGTTTAGGAAAGGCGGCAGTGGATTATATCATAAAACACAATAAGGACTATGAAAGTGTCATTAAAAAGTATCAAAAAATATTTTTTGATGGTTATCCCTATACTTGTGCTAAAATAGGATTATTGACATACAATGAACGCATGCGTGACGAAAACGGCAACAAGATATTGGGTAATAAAATTATTGACCTGCAACCGGGGGATGTGCTGGTGAGTTTATCTACTCATACGATGGGATATCGACACGGACATTGCGGACTGGTTGTGCGCAAGCCTGAAAAAGGCAAAGATGCGGTGACAATAGAAGCGGTATATCTGGGAGAACCCACGGAATATCAATCGATAAAAAAGTGGTACTCTTGCCCAACCCTTGTTCATCTAAGGATTTCTGAAGAGGCAGCCCGGTCAAAAGGGTATACACAGGAGGAATTAGGTAAATTATTGGTTGAGTACGCAAAAGAAAACTGTTTAGGCATTGATTATGGACTTGTACCTGAACTGTCCAATATGAATAGTGACACCATTCGCAAAACGCACTGCTCTCATTTGATTTGGTATATCTTTAAGCATTTTGGATATGATGTGGACAGCAACGGAGGACTGATTGTAACCCCGGCTGATATAGCGGCAAGTGATTTGTTTGAAATTGTACAAATATATGGAATTGATCCGGACTTTAGGAGGAAAACAGATGAAAACATTGGAAGAAGTTTTGAAGGGAATTAGAGGTGCAGACGAAACAGCGATAGAGGAAGCACAGAAATACATGGATTGCTTGATTAAGCCTCTTGGCAGTCTGGGGAAGCTTGAGGCGATGGCCGTCAAGATGGCAGGTATTACAGGAAAAATAAAAAACAGTGTTGAAAAAAAATGTTCCATCGTCATGGTAGCAGATAATGGCGTATGTGCCGAAGGAGTTGCAGGAACGCCTCAGGACATCACGTTAATTCAGGGAATGAACATGACAAAAGGAATTTGCGGAATGGGTGTTTTATCGGCCCATGCTGGTGCAGATATAAAGGTTGTCGATGTCGGTATTATGTCCGATTATAATAATGACAAAGTATATAACAGAAAAATAAAATATGGTACGGACAATTTTGCCAAGGGCCCTGCCATGACTCGAGAAGAAGCCATAAGGGCTATAGAAATAGGAATAGAAATGGTGGAAATTGCAGTATCAGAAGGCTATCAGCTGATTGGTACGGGGGAAATGGGAATCGGAAATACCAGTTCAACAAGCGCGGTATTTATGGCCATGACGGGAGAATCCGCTGAGCGTGCTGTTGGAAAGGGAGGAGGGTTGACGGATGAAGCCCTTATACATAAAAAGCAGATTATAACCGAAGCCATAAAACAGAATAAGCCTGATCCAAAAGATCCTGTTGATGTCGTTTCAAAGGTGGGAGGATTGGATATTGCCGGCTTGGCAGGCTGCTTTTTAGGCGCTGCCTATTTTCGGGTTCCAATTGTGATAGACGGCGTCATTTCGGCCCTTTCTGCTTATGTAGCAGCACAAATGAATCCTTTGGTGAAAGATTTTATTTTCTCCAGTCATAAATCGAAAGAACCGGTATATGATTTGATCTTTAAAGAACTGGAAATGGAACCGTTTTTGGATATGGATATGAGATTAGGTGAAGGCACTGGCTGTGTGCTCGCCTTTCCTATCATTTCAGCAGCCTGTGCTGTCATGAACATGGCTACATTTGATGATATCAAATATGATCAATCCTATCGAATTGACATTCGAAAATAAGCCTTATTTTAGGGGTGACATTTTCGCTCGATAGTTTACATACTGACATTATCGCAAGATAACAACAAAAGCCTTATTTTAGGGGTTGAAAAAAATCTCTGAAGTGGTATAATGAATGCATTATATTTAATTCAATATTTTGAACACGTTGATGAGACGAGTAAAATGGGAAATATTTAAAGAGAGAAGTCGGCTGCTGGAAAGGCTTTAATAGGAACCATTTGAAAACTACCTCGGAGTGGCCCCAATCCGGTCCGGTGATTCCGTTATAATCAAAAGAGTGGTTTTGTAATTCTTGAAAATGTACTCCAATATATATTTTGATAGGAGAGACAGGAAATTACTAAGCAATTAGGGTGGAACCGCGAGAAAGATAACTCGTCCCTTTCTGTAGATATGCAGGAAGGGATTTTTTATGTAGAGATATACTTACCTGCTGGGTCTGAAAATTAATTTTAAACAGGAGGAATTAGTTCATGAAGATTGTATTGAAAGATGGCTCTGTAAAAGAGTATGAAGAAGCAAAAGCTATTATTGATATAGCCGCAGATATTAGTGAAGGACTCGCCAGAGTAGCATGTGCCGGTGAAGTAAACGGTGAAGTGGTAGATTTAAGAACCATTATTGATCAGGATTGTGAGTTAAATATTTTGACAGCAAATGACCCGAAGGGTTTAGCAGCTTATCGTCATACCGCATCCCATATTCTTGCGGAAGCTGTAAAACGTTTATATCCGGAAGCAAAACTTGCAATCGGCCCTTCCATTGATACCGGTTATTACTATGATTTTGAACACGAACCGTTTTCCAGAGAAGATTTAGATAAAATCGAAGCGGAAATGAAGAAAATCATCAAAGAAGGAAAACCGATCGAACGATTCACGATGCCGAGAGCGGAAGCCATCCAATTCATGGAAGAAAAGGGTGAACCGTATAAAGTGGAATTAATTCAGGATTTACCTGAAAATGCAATCATATCGTTCTATAGCCAGGGTGAGTTTGTGGATTTATGTGCAGGACCGCATTTGATGACTACCAAACCGATTAAGGCGTTTAAGCTGATTTCCTCCTCCGGTGCATACTGGAGAGGCAGCGAAAAGAATAAAATGCTGACAAGGATTTACGGAACAGCTTTCACAAAGAAAGAAGAATTGGCTGCATACCTTGTTCATTTGGAAGATATCAAAAAGCGCGACCATAACAAGCTTGGACGTGAAATGGAACTGTTTGCGACTGTCGATGTGATCGGTCAGGGACTTCCTCTTTTAATGCCGAAAGGTGCGAAGATGATTCAGACCCTTCAACGATGGATTGAAGATGAAGAAGAGCGCAGAGGTTATGTAAGAACAAAGACTCCGTTGATGGCAAAGAGAGATTTATATATCATTTCCGACCACTGGGCACATTATAAAGAGGGGATGTTCGTATTAGGCGATGATGAAGATGAGAATGCAGAAGTATTTGCACTTCGTCCGATGACATGTCCGTTCCAGTATTATGTATATAAGCAGAGTCAGAAGTCCTACAGGGATTTACCGCTTCGCTACGGTGAAACGTCTACTTTATTTAGAAATGAAGATTCCGGTGAAATGCATGGCTTGACTCGAGTTCGTCAGTTCACCATCTCAGAAGGACATCTGATCGTTCGGCCGGATCAGATTGAAGAAGAATTTAAAGCTTGTGTAGACTTAGCAAAATACTGTCTAACAACGTTAGGCCTTGAAGAAGATGTAACGTACCGTATGTCCAAATGGGATCCGAACAATACCGAAAAGTATATGGGAACGGCTGAAATGTGGGATGAAGTACAAGATATGATGAGAAATATCTTAAATCATATCGGCATTGACTTTACGGAAGCAGAAGGTGAAGCAGCCTTCTACGGTCCGAAGCTGGATATTCAGGCAAAGAATGTTTATGGTAAAGAAGATACCATGATCACTATTCAGCTTGATATGTTCCTTGCAGAACGTTTTGACATGTCCTTTGTGGATAAGGATGGCGAGAAAAAGAGGCCATATATCATTCACAGAACATCCATGGGATGCTATGAAAGAACCCTGGCTTGGCTGATTGAAAAGTATGCCGGTAAATTCCCTACTTGGTTATGCCCGGAACAAGTTCGAATTCTTCCTATCTCAGAAAAATATCATGACTATGCAAGAGAAGTATATGAGCAACTGAGAAATAATGGTATCCTTGTGACCATGGATGAAAGAAGCGAAAAGATTGGATATAAGATTCGTGAAACCAGACTGGATAGAGTTCCATATATGCTTGTTGTAGGCCAGAAAGAAGCAGAAGAAGGCGTGGTTTCCGTAAGAAGCCGTTTCAACGGAGACGAAGGCCAAAAGCCGCTGCAGCAGTTTATCAGTGAAATCTGTGAAGAAATCAGAACAAAAGAAATCAAGCAGATCAATGTGGAAGAAGAAAAATAATTGATTTTTCGGATGCAGCCGTATTGTTGCATCGATTATAAAAAATAAACCGTTACGCCTTCATTTCGAATCGTAACGGTTTTATTTTTTTGATAGAGCATCTAAAACGCCCCGAATGGATTTTTCTTTGACTTGGATGGTATAGCTAGGTTCACGAATTTCGTGAAGGCTATGTGCATCCGATGAACTGATAATCCGGCAAGATTTAAGATAAGGATTTGTTTCTTGCAATTGTTTTAAGTTTGACAGGTGTCGAAGTTCTGCACAGTCAAATTTACTGTCCGGCGGAATGAAACCCAGATTGGAGATAATACTGGCAGAGGTTTTGTCTAGGTGGGCGGGAACCATAATTCCATCATACTCGGCAAGGAGACCCCACAGTTCATCAAAGCTGATGGTGGTGGAATTTATCAGTAAATTTGGTATTTTTTCTACCGGGTTATCCTGATTGTCATAAACAATTTGTTCCCCAAAGACTTCTTCCCTATTGGCAATCGGGATGAGTCGCTGATAAACCAGCGCATCAAATCTCATGGCGGCTGATAGGCTGTAAAAGTAGCATAAGACATGTACTTCTTCCTGAGTGGTCAGTTCCATCCCCGGGATAGCCAAGATCCCAAACTGCTTTGCATAGGACATTACGGCCGGTATATTCTTGCATGAATTATGATCTGTCACCGCTATGGCATCCAGTTTTTTCAGTTTAGCCATAGCGACAATATTACCGGGTGTCATATCATTATTGCTGCAAGGTGAGAGGGAGGAATGGATATGAAAGTCGTAAGATAAATGTAGCATATTAATACTCCTATAGTAGTTGGTGTACAGCAAGTGCAGCCTCGAATATCGGTAAATCCGTGTAGAATATGGTGATTCCTTGGACCTTCGCTTTTTGTAATGTTGACTCATCTAATGTACTGCCCTCAGCAAATACGATGCAAGCCACATCCGTTAAAGAGGCCACTGCTAAGGTATTGATATTGCTCATCACGGTTACCCAAACAGAGTCTGCGGGAGCTCTGCCCATCGCAATGCTTAACAAATCACAACAAAAAACTTCACGGATAGATTGTTGGGGGTTGCTTCCCAAATGAACCACTTTAAAAATGTCTTTTTCAACGAATTCCTTTACATTCATTATGAACCTCTAATCCACATCGTGATTTAAATGGCTGTCTAAAACAGCAATCTCATTGATATATTCCTTTAAAGTTTGTACATAACCATATACACTGTCTTCATTAATAACCGTATCATTTGCAAAAGAAGTCGCGTCCATTGATAATTTATGAATTTGGTCTTTGAGGATATGAATACAAGCATGCTCATTGGCATTCCCCTTTACGATATCCTCTGCAAGCGCTTTGCAGGTAGGAGCACCACAAATACCGCAATCTAGTTTTGGAAATTTTTGATAGATCTCCTGTACCTGAGTCATTAATGCCGCTCCTTCTATGAAGTTATCACCTAGCTCGAAAACGGGCTCATAGACAACATCAACGTCCCAAAACAAATCACGGTCACTTATTTTACGATGTTCTGAGATATATCGAATCGGAAGGCTCTCGTTGATCTTTTTTAATTTTGTCTGTGCAATAAACGGATTCTCTACATTCAGTACACCGCCTACGCAGCCTCCGCTGCAAGCATCCAGCTCGATATAACGTAAACCGCTTAATTTTTCATCTTCCAAATCTTCTAAGACTCGAATGACATTTTCGATGCCGTCTGCTGCTAAATACGCATCCGTTTCCAATGCCAGGGCTTCTCCGCCTCCTTTTCCCCAGCCGACCCCTATTCTTCCTGCATTCGAAAGAATTTTAGTGGTTTGTGCGGCCTGTTTCATGTTAGCGAGGATAAGAGAGTAGACATCAGAAATCCCTATTGCACAGTCTATCTCGGTTTTCTCTATTCCTAAGGGCGCTTTGACATAAGTGATTTTCGATGAACAGGGTGATAAAAAAATAATACCGATTTTTTCGGACGGGAGACCGGTTTTGCGCATGGCCGCCCTTCGTGCGAAAATAGCCGCAATTTCAACAGGGGGATTAATGGGTAAAAGATGCTCGATTAAATTTGGAAACCGCACACGAATCAAGCGTACAACGGAGGGACAGGCGGTACTGATGTAAGGCCAGTTCTCTCTATGTATATCTACATATTCTTTCGTAGCGGCCGATACGATTTCTGCGGCAGCTGCTACTTCGTATACATCATTAAAACCAAGCTCTAAAATGGCCGTAAGGATGATGTTCACATCTGTGACATTGTTAAATTGACTATATAAAGAAGGTGCAGGGAGTGCAACCGTATATTCATAGTCTTTGAGGCATTCTATCGAATCGCGTTGTATTTTTTTTGCATGGTTCTGGCAAGTTCGTACACATTCACCGCAGTCTATGCAAAACTCTTTTGTAATACATGCTTTCCCGTTTCGAACGCGGATAGCCTCAGTCGGGCATCTTTTTATGCAATTAATGCATCCGCTGCAAAGTTCTTCTCGCAGATAAACGGAATGGAAAAATTTGTCCATATCAGCTACCTCTTATTCATTTGATAAATTGATTGCTATGGTCAGCGTAGTCCCAACGTCAAGAACGGTTTCGATGTTCATATCATCCGAGCACTTCTTGATATTAGGGAGACCCATACCGGCTCCGAAACCTAAAGAACGGGCACTGGCAGAAGCTGTGGAATAGCCTTCTTCCATCGCTTTGTCGATATCTTCAATGCCTGGACCTGAGTCTTTTAGAACCATAATGATTTGATTGGGGGTAAGGTTTACATCAATGGTACCTCCTTGAGCATGAATGACCATATTGATCTCTCCTTCATAAAGGGCGATAGCAACCCGCCGGATAATATCCGGCGAAACCCGGAGGTGTTTCAGCGTGTTTTTTACATCGCTGCTCGCCTCACCGGCACGTGAAAAGTCATCCGGAACGACGGTATAATGTAAGGTTAAAATGCTATCACTATTCATGGGCATGGTCTCCGTTGACACCATTTGAAAATAGTAAGCCACAAGAGTTAAACATCGTCTTTCCGGTGGATAGAAGACAAATGTTCTTTTGATTGGCCATTTGAATCATACTGGCATCCGGTTGTTTACCCCTCACCATAATAACGCAAAGCATATCCATCATTTCTGCCGTTCGGAGAACTTGTGTGTTGCAAAGCCCCGTAAGCAGAATTTTCTGATCTTTTACCAATGACAAAACATCACTCATCAGATCTGAGGCACAGGCTGAATGTATTTCTGTCTCAAGAAGATCTTCTCCACATAATAAAGTTGCGTCTAAGAGCAATTGAATGTCTTTCAGTTGCATGTTTACCTCCACATTTGTATAAAGCGTATGCTGCTGTTCTAAAAAATAAACTTGCCAATATATGCAAATAGAAATCTTTGGTTTCATGATTTGCATTTTTTTTATAGATTTTTGTGCAAGAAAGTGTTATAACTGTTTCTATAATTGTTTAATTATTATAATTATTTTAACAATTTAATTATCTCATGACAAAATAATTTTGTAAATAGTAAGGGGGAATTTTAATTTGGCTTCGGAAAAGAAAGAAGTGCCTTTTGACGGTACAAGGGAACAAGAGCAAGAGCTGATTAAAGTCATTGACGAGTTAAAGCATGAAAAAGGCTGTTTAATGCCGATCATGCAGAAAGCACAGAATATTTATGGATATCTTCCCATAGAAGTTCAAACGATCATTTCTGACGGGTTGGGCGTACCCTTGGAAAAGATTTATGGAGTAGCGACCTTTTACTCGCAATTTTCTTTAACACCGATGGGCAAACATAAAATTTCAGTCTGTCTAGGAACAGCATGTTACATAAAGGGTGCAGGTGATATCTACAATAAATTGATGGATATACTGGGTATTGTAGGCGGAGAATGTACCGCGGACGGTTTATTTTCATTGGAAGCATGCAGATGTGTGGGTGCCTGCGGATTGGCCCCGGTCATGATTATTGATGATGATGTACATGGACGAATTACTGTAGATGATGTGGAAGGTATAGTAAACAACTATCGGGAAGTATAGTAAAAAGTATGATGACAGAAATTTCTTTAAATATTTTAGATATTGCAGAAAACTCAATAAGAGCAGAGGCTTCATTGATCCAAATTAAAGTAGCAGCGGATGGTGAGGAAGATACCTTAACGGTAGAGATAAATGATAATGGGAAGGGCATGAATGAAGAACAGGTGAACCAATGTATGGATCCGTTCTTTACGACAAGAAACACCAGAAAGGTCGGACTTGGAATCTCATTTTTTAAGATGGCCGCTATAGCCACTGGAGGAAGTTTTGAGATTTCCTCAACAGAAGGAACAGGAACTGATGTCAAGGCAGTGTTTAAACTTTCGCATATAGACAGAATGCCGCTTGGAGATATCAACAGTACCATTTATACCCTAATCGCTTTTAATACAAATATAGATTTTATATTTACATATTCGTATGATGAAAGACAATTTATACTTGATACACGTGAATTTAAAGAGATTCTGGAAGGAATACCTTTAAATTCTTCGGATGTTTTAAAGTATTTGAAAGAATATTTAGACGAAAACAAACTAGAAGTTGATAGAAATTTGTTGCCATAAATAAAATAGAAAGGTAAGAGAAAGAATGAAATCACTGGAAGAATTACGGGCAATAAGAGATAAAATGAAAAGTCAGATTGAAGTGAGAAATGAAGGCGGCTCACAAATGCGAGTTGTAGTAGGAATGGCTACTTGCGGGATCGCAAGCGGTGCCAGACCTGTATTAAATACAATTGCAGATGCGGTGCGCGAGAAAAATTTAGATCATATTGTTGTTACTCAGACAGGCTGCATCGGACTATGTCAGTATGAGCCGATTGTCGAGATCTATGAAACCGGTAAAGAGAAAGTAACTTATGTAAAGATGAACTCGGAAAAAGCTAGAGAAGTGGTTGAACAGCATATAATCCGAGGTCTTATCGTAAGTAAATATACATTAGATTCAACAGAACTGTAAGGAGGAAAGGTATGTTTCGTTCACATGTATTGGTTTGCGGCGGTACCGGATGTGCATCCTCCAGCAGCATGAAAATTATTGAAGCTTTTGAAAGTGAAATTGAGCGGATTGGGTTGGAGAAAGAAGTAGCAGTGATTAAAACAGGCTGCTTCGGGCTTTGTGCGCTGGGTCCGGTCGTATTGATTTATCCGGATCAAGTTTTTTATTCCATGGTTAAAGTGGAAGATGTAAGAGAAATCGTAGCAGAGCACTTGGAAAAGGGCCGAATTGTAAAACGATTGGTTTATGATGAAACACTAACGTCTGAAGGTGTAAAAGGACTTGCGGATACCAACTTTTACAGAAAGCAGAAGCGAGTTGCTCTTAGAAACTGCGGTTACATAAATCCAGAGGATATAGAAGAATATATCGGCACTGGGGGATATGAAGCGTTGGGAAAAGTCCTGACCGAAATGACGCCTGATGAGGTGATTCAAATTATTTTGGACAGCGGAATTCGAGGCAGAGGGGGAGCCGGTTTCCCAACCGGAATGAAGTGGAGATTTGCCTCAGGCAACCGCGGAAATGTTCAAAAGTATGTATGTTGTAATGCAGACGAAGGAGACCCGGGAGCATTCATGGACCGTTCCATTCTGGAAGGAGATCCGCACGTGATTTTGGAAGCGATGGCGATTGCAGGGTATGCAATAGGCGCAGACAAGGGATATATTTATGTACGTGCAGAATATCCGATTGCGGTGGAGCGATTGCAGATTGCGATCAATCAGGCAAGAGAGTATGGTCTTCTTGGTAAAAATATTTTCAATTCCGGCTTTGATTTTAATATTGATTTAAGATTAGGTGCAGGTGCTTTCGTATGCGGTGAAGAAACGGCCTTGATGACTTCGATAGAAGGAAGCCGCGGAGAGCCGCGTCCGAGACCTCCGTTTCCTGCCGTGAAGGGACTTTTTGACTCTCCTACGATATTGAACAATGTAGAGACGTATGCGAACATTCCACAGATCATATTAAATGGTTCCGAATGGTTTTCTTCCATGGGCACAGAAAACTCAAAGGGAACAAAAGTATTTGCATTAGGAGGAAAGATTAAAAACACCGGATTGGTAGAAGTGCCTATGGGAACAACGCTGCGTACTGTTGTAGAAGAAATCGGCGGAGGTATTCCGGACGGAAAACAATTTAAGGCGGCACAAACCGGAGGCCCTTCGGGAGGTTGTATTCCTGCGGAACACTATGATATTCCGATCGACTATGATAACTTAATCCAAATCGGCTCCATGATGGGTTCAGGCGGCCTTATTGTGATGGATGAAGATAACTGCATGGTAGATATCGCAAAGTTCTTTCTTGATTTTACGGTAGAGGAATCCTGCGGAAAATGTACGCCATGCCGAGTAGGCACAAAAAGAATGCATGAGATTCTTGAAAAAATCACATCGGGTCACGGTGAGTTAAGTGATATCGAGAAACTGGAAGAATTGGCTTACTATATTAAAGACAGTGCTTTGTGCGGGCTGGGACAAACTGCTCCGAACCCGGTTCTCTCCACACTTCGATATTTTAAGGATGAATATATGGCTCATGTAGTAGATAAAGTCTGTCCGGCAAAAGTTTGTAAAGATTTATTGACCTTTAGCATTATTGCTGAAAAATGCAGAGGATGTACACTATGCCTGAAGATTTGTCCGGAAGGAGCAATCAGCGGAGCATCCAAAACTCCTCATGTGATTGATCCGATGAAGTGTGTAAAATGCGGTGTATGCATCAATAACTGCCACTTTGGGGCCATCATTAAAGAATAGGGGAGGAAAAATGGAGAATATTATAGTTAAAATAAATGGAAAAGAAATCAGTGCTCCTGCCGGTTCTACCATTCTTGAAGCGGCTAAACTGGCACATATTGAAATACCTACATTATGTTATTTGAAGGACATCAATGAGATCGGAGCCTGCAGAATGTGTGTGGTGGAGGTGAAGGGTGCAAAAACGTTGGTGGCATCTTGTGTACATCCGGTCGCACCGGGTATGGAAATCACCACAAACAGTAAAAGAGTGCTGGATTCCCGTAAAAAGACCCTTCAGCTGTTGATGTCCAACCATAAGATGGATTGCTTTTCTTGCGGCAGTGCCGGGGAATGCGAATTGATTACCTTATGCCATAAGCTGCATGTAGATGACTCCACGAAATATGAAGGGAGCATGCCGGAAAGAATGTATGACGATACGGCTATCCACATGGTCCGAGACAGCCATAAATGTATCCTTTGCAGAAGATGCGTTGCCATGTGTGAGAAGGTTCAGGGGATTGGAATCATCGGACCGAACAGAAGAGGGTTTGATACGGTTATTGACACGGCTTTCTTTCTTGCGCTTGGCGATACAAGCTGTGTGAATTGCGGTCAATGTTTAATTGCCTGTCCAACCGGAGCGATTTCTGAAAAGGACCAGACAGAAGAAGTGTTTGCAGCTATTAATGATCCGGATAAGTTCGTTATTGTACAGACTGCTCCGTCGGTGCGTGTTGCCTTGGGCGAATTATACGGTATTCATATAGGAAATGAAGTAGAAGGTAAGATGGTTACTGCGCTTCGAATGTTAGGCTTCGACAAAGTATTTGATACGGACTTTGCCGCAGACCTGACCATCATGGAAGAAGCAACGGAGTTCTTGCATCGTGTGAAGGAAGGCGGAAAACTGCCGTTAATTACGTCTTGCTCACCGGGTTGGGTAAAGTACTGCGAACACTACTATCCGGACATGATCGAGCACTTATCTTCCTGCAAATCTCCGCAGCAGATGTTCGGTGCAATTACGAAAACCTATTATGCGGAAAAGATGGGCATTGATCCTTCCCGGATTGTCAGCGTAAGTGTAATGCCATGTACGGCAAAGAAATTTGAAAAGACCAGACCGGATCAAGATGCATCCGGTTTCCCTGATGTAGATATTGCTATTACAACAAGAGAACTTTCCAGAATGATTAATAAGGTTGGCATTGACTTTGTTAATCTGCCGGATGAAGAATTTGACAATCCTCTGGGTGACTCCACGGGAGCCGGTGTCATCTTTGGAGCAACAGGGGGTGTAATGGAAGCTGCCCTTCGGACAGCGGTAGAAACCTTAACCGGTGAAGAATTAAAAACGGTTGACTTTAAAGAGGTGAGAGGAACGGACGGCGTGAAGGAGGCAACGTATCATGTGAATGATATGGACATTCATGTTGCAGTTGCTTCAGGTCTTGGCAATGCCAAAATCTTGATGGAACGAATTAAGTCCGGTGAAGCCAACTATCATTTTATTGAAATTATGGGCTGTCCGGGAGGCTGTGTAAACGGTGGAGGACAACCAAGACATTCTGCGAAAATAAGAAACCAGTTTGACATCAAAGCTCTCCGTGCAGGGGCATTGTATGGCTTAGATTCATCTAAATCACTTAGAAAATCCCATGAGAATCCATCTATAAAGAAGATTTATGAGGAATATTTAGGGGAACCGGGCAGCCATAAAGCGCATGATATTTTGCATACGACTTATATAGAGCGAAAAGTGAATAAATAGGTATTAAGTTAAAGCCTTTCTGTACGATAAAAATAGAAAGGCTTTATTTTATTGATTTTAATAGATTAAAATATGGTATAATATCAGATATAATCTTTAGAAGGTAAGGGGAGTTTGATGGGTATATTCAGTAATAAAAATGATAAAAAAGAAGAATGGCGTGACGGCGTCTTTCTTTGCACGGCGAATAACAGCTTTGAGGCCGACATCATTGAATCAAAGCTTAGAAGTGAAGGGATTCCTTGCCTCAAGAAATATGAGGGTGCAAGCAACTATCTAGAAATCTTTATGGGATCCAACAGCATGTTTCCAATTGATATTTATGTGCCGGAAGAAACACTGGAAGACGCAAAGAATATTATCGTTGCGGTTCCTTTAGAAGACTGCGAACCGGAAGAGTTTGAAGAATAAGAACAACCTTATTGATTTCAGCAGAATATTGGTATATTATGTATTTATCAATAAATGAGAACCTATTGTAAGCATTTTTGATTAGAAAGGACGTGAAACGAATGGATGTTACCTTATCGTCTTTCATGGCGCCAAATCTTCAATCACTCCAACAAACCTTATCGATGTCGGTTACTAAAATGGCGATGAATTCGCAAACAACTGTTGCAAGTGAAATGATTTCGGATTTTACTCAAGCTGAAGCTGCATCGACTGCTTCTGTTCCGGCAGGCGAGCTGGGACATCATTTAGACGTGTACGCTTAGTGTGAATTGCGAACAAGGCGGCTGCATTCGGAGATTTAAATATTTCTATGCGGTCGCCTTTCTTGGTTTATAGTGCACGAAATAGGGGCCGTGATAAACGATATAAACTGAAATAAAAACCTATTTTGAGGGGAGTGAAGCCATGAAGGCCATCATACCGGCTTTTGACGAGCAGTCTACAAGGCCGCTATATTTACAATTATATGATTATATCAAACAGCAAATATTGCTTGGAGAGATGACCAATGATGAGAAATTACCCTCATTAAGAATTTTATCCGAAAGTCTCAATCTGAGTATTACGACAATCAATTTAGCCTATAGCCAGCTTCACGTAGAAGGATATATTTACAGCAAACCTCAATCGGGCTATTATGTGAGTCCTATTTCTCATGCAATGGGATATGCGCTTAAGGCGGATATCGGGATGCGTGATGCCGCAAAGGAAGTCTATTCCCTTTTTCCTTTTGATGTGGGGAAAAAAGATGAATCAGCTACCATGCATTACGATTTGTCCTGCTTTGATTTTAATAAATGGAAGAAATGTTTGAACAAAGTGTTGACGGAATATCCGCATTTACTGATGTTTGAGAGTGAGCCTCAGGGGGAATTGGCTTTAAGATATGAGATTTCCAAGTATATCTATCGTTCAAGAGGTGTTATCTGTAATCCGGAACAAATTGTAATCGGAGCCGGTACCCAGCAGATCACCGGACATCTTTGCCTGATTTTATCCAAACTGGGTATTAATCACGTGGCAGTGGAAGAACCGGGGTATTTACCCGTAAAAAATATATTTCGTGACAGGGGTTTCGTCATGACACCTGTGGATGTAGATAAGGAAGGAATTCACATTTACAAGCTGCCTACCAACATTAAGTCTGCTGTATATGTCAGTCCTTCTAACCAGTTTCCTACAGGGGCGGTGATGCCGATAGGAAAACGATACGAGCTTCTGGATTGGGCAAATCGCAATGACAGTATTATCATTGAAGATGACTACGACAGCGAATTGCGTTATTTCGGAAAGCCGGTACCTGCGCTTCAGGGGCTGGATACAAACGAAAGGGTGGTCTATTTAGGCTCCTTTTCATCAACACTGTTTTCCTCCATAAAGATCAGTTATATGGTGCTGCCTGAAAAAATGGCCGGTCTATTCCAAAGCATCAGCCATGATTATACGCAGACTTGTTCTAAAACAGAACAATTGACATTGGCTTTGTTTATGGAGCAGGGCCTGTATCAAACCAACCTCAAGAAACTGCGAAATTTGTACTCACAAAAGCTGCAGAAAATTATCAGTGTCATTAATAAACACGGACAAGGGTTTATCAAACCGACCAATACAACTTCCGGCATCAATATGATTATTAACGTGAGAAGCAAAAAAACGGCGGAAGAACTCTGTCAAGAGGCAAGGGAGTTTGGGGTTTCCGCCATGCCGGTTTCTATTTACGCAGATGAACCGCTGGGAGATACGGCGGCGTTGATTTTTTATTACAATCAAATTCCGATGGAAGAAATTGAAAAGACCATAAAGCAGCTGATTGAAAAATGGATCGGATAGTGTTTAGCAAGAAGCTTTGGACAGAGAATGGGTGAAAGGAAAGAATGTGGAACAAGAAAATGTAGTTGATGTGATTGTCGTTGGCGGCGGTGCGGCCGGATTATTTTATGCCGCTGCACTTGGCAGAACTGTAAACGGAGTCCTATTGGAGAAAACAAAATCTGTAGGGAAAAAGCTGTTGATGTCAGGTGCCGGTCAATGCAATCTCACGCATGGGGGAAGTATCAAGGAGTTCTTAGGACATTATGGCGATAAAGGAAAGCAGCTTCGAACCGCCTTGTATAAATATAATAATCATTCCGTGATGAACTTCTTTGAAAGCAATGGCGTTCCATTGTTTGAAAGGGAGGACGGGAAAATCTTTCCGCGGTCGTTAGATGCAAGAGAAGTGTTGGATACCCTTGTGCGATGCGGTGAAAGAAATGGGTTTAAGATAGATTATCATTGCAATGTGGAAAGAATTGAATACGACGGACAGGTATATACACTTTTTTGCGGGTCCAACGGCACCGATAAGGGAAAATCGAATACGTACCGGTCTAAAAAAATCGTGATCGCCACAGGGGGCTGTTCCTATCCTACGACGGGTTCAGATGGAAGGATGTTTGACGTTCTCAAAAAAATGAGGCTGGATATCGTCTCTCCAAAACCTGCATTGGTGCCTGTCTCTGTGCAGAATTATCCTTACATGGAGTTGTCCGGTATTTCTTTTCCAGAGGTGAAAGTGACTGTTTATGAAGCCTCAGGAAAAGACTTGGGAGTTTCCAATACACCGAAGAAGCTGCTGGAATATGTGGATGATTTGTTATTGACCCATACGAATTTTTCCGGTCCGGCAATATTGAATATTTCCCGCGCAATATCGACGGGAAATAGTTTGTCCGTCAATTATTTGCCGGAGAAAAGACCTGAAGAACTGCTTGCTGAAATGAAGAAAGCGGTATCCGGCAATTCAAAGCAAGTCGGAACGTTCTTGGCGGAATATGTAAACGCTATCGATCCGAAAAGGCAATTGCCAAAGCGGTTCATCGAACTCCTTTGTCAGCGTGCAGGGATTGAACCGACACAGAAAGCTTCCTCCTTGACAGGAGATCAGATGAAAAAGATCGCCTCTTTGCTGACTAATGATAGGTTTTCTGTGAGCGGAACAGGCGGATTTCAGGTGGCAATGACAACAGCAGGCGGCGTTTCGCTGGAAGAAGTAGACCTGAAAACCATGGCGTGTAAAAAATATCCGGGATTATATATTATCGGCGAGGCATTGGATGTGGACGGCGATACCGGCGGATATAATCTACAATGGGCCTTTTCCAGTGCTTATGTGGCTGGGATGGGTGTAGAATAAAGAATAGACTTTTAATTAGAGAATTTGAAGAATTTTTTTAACTAGATTAAAGTTGATAATAGATAAGTATATTGAATAGTAAAATACGTTCTCAAGCAAAATTCCACATATTTCGTGTGGTCTTTTTTGTTTACATCCGCCCAAGCTGGGTAAATTTTCTATATCAACATGGTCAATTGACAGTGAATATCTTGGCAATTTTTTTAATTTATAATATTTAGTTTCAGCTAACGAAGCAATGAAAGCAACCTATCCGGCATCACAATAGTGTTGATATTTCAATTAAATGAGTTGATTGAGACCGAAATTTAAAACAAATAGACAAACTATATAGTTAAATATTGCCATAGAATTTTTTTAGTGTTAAGATAACTTTTAAGAATAAGGGGATAATGAAGTACATATTGTATTTGGGCATCTTAATATGTATGGAGTCAGTGATGCAACCCACCATATCTTATAATTTGACAGAATTTGAGTAAAGGGGAATGTACCAATGATCAAGAAAGCAACCATCAAGACAAAGCTAGTGTTTTTTTTCGGGTTCCTGATTCTGATAACGGTCCTTATACAAGGACTTGTATCATTTGTTGAACTGACGAAAGCCCATAACTCAGCAATTGCAGCAGAGCAGCAAAAGTTTGACGCGGTGATAAAAACTAGTGTTGAAAGCCTAATCAGTGTATTGGATGTAAACCACCAACGATATGTAGACGGTGAGATAACACACGATGAAGAAATGGCAGCCGCTAAAAAGATTGTACGTGATACCAGATATAACGGCGGAGACGGATATTTCTGGGCGGATTTAGAAGACGGCACTTGTATTGTACATATGAACGCCAAATATGAGGGTCAACAACGCTATAATGTAAAAGACTTAGAAGGAAACTATTATATTCAAAATGTAATCAAAGCCGGTAATCAAAAAGGCGGCGAGTTTACGGAATTTTATTTCACCAAACCCGACAAGGAAGGCAGCTTTAAGAAACGAGCATTTACGGAAAAATATGAGCCGTATGGGTGGTATATCAGTACCGGTAATTATTATGAGGATATCGAAAAAACGATCAGCCACTATCAGGTGGCCAAGCAGATTTCTTTAATCGGCATTCTGATATGTGGTATTGTTATGGGCGCATTGGGAATCGTAGCGATGACTATTATGGCTGGGCGAATGACAAAACGCTTAAAGATCACTACTCAACGCTTGGCCTTGCTCAGTCAGGGGGATTTACATTCGCCGGTTCCCGAGATAGCAAGCGGAGATGAACTGGAAACCTTGTCTTTGGCGACGAAACAAACGGTTGACAACTTAAGCAATATTCTTCATGATATCGATAACACGATGAAAAACTTTTCCGATGGGAATTTTATTTTACAATCCAAAGCGGATTATCAGGGTGATTTGTCTGGCATTAACGATTCTATTCATAAGTTTTCCGTTAATATTTCAAGCACCTTATCTCAAATCAATACTTCTTCGGATGAAGTAGCACGTGGATCTGATCAAGTGGCCGCAGGATCACAGACATTGGCACAAGGTGCTACGGAACAAACAGCGGCTATACAGGAATTGTCCAATTTTGTAAGTGATATGACGGTCAACATTCAACAGACTTCTAAAGATGCGGAACAAGCGAAGAAGATTGCGGATGAAGCCAGTGCCTCTTCTTCTCAAGGGAAACAGCAGATGCAGAAAATGATAGAAGCCATGGATAAGATCAGCTATGCTTCCAGTGAAATCGGAAAAATCATTAAAACCATTGATGACATAGCATTTCAAACCAATATTCTGGCTTTAAATGCAGCGGTTGAAGCAGCACGTGCCGGAGAAGCCGGCAAAGGCTTTGCCGTTGTAGCCGATGAAGTTCGAAATCTTGCGGGTAAATCGGCGGAAAGTGCAAAAAACACATCTGAACTGATCGAACACTCGATGACTGCAATTTCCAACGGTACGTCAATCGTTTCCGAAACAGCAGAGTCTTTAAATGATATCATTTCAAGTTCTGAAAAATCTTCGGAAGTGATTCAGCATATTGCAGATGCAGCTATTGTGCAGGAAAAGGCGATTGAAGAGGTCAACTCCAGACTTACACAAGTATCTGAAGTGATCCAGTTAAACAGTGCCACTGCGGAAGAAAGTGCCGCATTAAGCGAAGAGATGTCGGCTCAGGCTGCGATGTTAAAAGAACTGATCCAACATTTCAAATTTAATGAGGGAGAAGTAATGTAACCGTGGAGCATGGTTATAGATAATAAAAGCCCGCCGAGGAGTATAACCTCGGCGGGCTTTTATTCAAGTGGAGTGACGAAGCCACATTTATATATAAAATTTGTAATTTGTACGGCTATTCATTATAATGAAAAAAAGTTAGTGTAAAGCTTCATCCCATATGAAGCCAGGAACTATTAGAATTATTAAAACAGGCAGGGTTTTCTAAAGTAGAATTTTTTGGGAGCTTTAAAAAAGAAGAATTTAAGCCGTTAGAGTCGATGCCTTTAATAGTGATCGCAAGCAAATAAAGAGGTATCGTGTTGCTGTTTCTGCAAAATGGTGATAATTGCAGGGGAAGAAGGAGAAACGAATGGATACTAAAAAATATGAAGTTTTACTCCATACCATCGATAAAGGAAGCTTTATCAAGACCTGTGAGGACATGGGATATACCCAGTCCGGCATTACCCACATGATGAATAGCCTGGAGAATGAGATTGGGTTTTCGCTTTTGCAAAGAAGCAATAAAGGAGTGCAGCTGACGCCGGAAGGAAAGCAGGTACTCCCTACGATACGGGAACTGGTGAAACTCAACGATAAACTGAATCAGGAATTTGATCTAATTAAAGGACTGGAGACCGGTAAAGTTCGGATCGGCAGCTTTGTTACAGTGGCCAGTGTTTGGCTGCCGCGAGTGATTCAGACTTTTCAGGAAAGATATCCAGGTATTCAAATTGAACTTTTCGAAGAAAACAGTATATGGCGCTTGGAGGAATGGCTGCAGGAAGGTTTTATCGACATATGCTTTTTCAGCAAACAGCCTTATCATAATTTTGAATGGATTGACTTGAAAAAAGATCCGTATTTAGCGGTACTGCCGGCGAATCATCCTTTCGCAAAACTGAATCAGGTACCGGTAGAGGCTTTTGTGGGAGAATCCTTTCTCATGTTTCGGTCTTTAGATGGGCCGGACCGGGATATAAGCAGATATTTCGAGAGGAATGGAATACCGTTAAAATCTAAGTACTCTTGCAGTTCGGATTTTTCCGTTGTGTTTATGATCGAACATAATTTGGGAATCAGTATGATCCCCGAACTGATCTTGGAGAAAATTCTTCACAGCCAAATCATCAATGTGGTGACAAAACCGTTGTTTCCTCATGTATATCGTCAGCTGGGATTGGCCGTTCGTTCTTTTCAAAATATTTCTCCGGCTATGGAACGATTTATCAAATGTACCAAGGATGTTTTGCTGGGGGAGGAATAGAAACAGTTGAAAAAACGTTAGTATTAAAAATACTAATAATCAATATGAAGAAGACGCGTTTTACTAAGTAATCGAAATTTTAGTAATATTATGATAAAGAGAGCATCTGGAGAAACATATCTTAAATCCCGTGTTTAATTGAGAGGAGAATCTTTATTATGATGACAGAACGCGTTAGAAAGCTAAAGCAAATACAAAATAGTGTAAAGCCAAGCTTGAGTGCAGAAAGGGCAAGGCTTGCTACGGAAGCTATTGAACAATATGCAGCAGAGCCTCCGGTACTTCAAAAAGCCTATATGTTAGCGCATATTTTGAAAAATATGACGATCTTTATGCAGGAAGGCGAATTGATTGTAGCGAATCATACGGATAAGCCACGCTGTGCTCCGGTTTTCCCGGAATACAATTCAGAATGGATTATAGAACAAATTGATGATTTTGCAACTAGACCAAGTGACCCTCTTGTATTGCTGGAGGAAGACAAAAAAGAATTACTTCAGATTTTGCCTAAATGGAAAGACAGAAGCTTTGACCAAATAGTCGCACGGCATTTGCCTGAACACACAAAAAAATCGGAAACCAGCGGTGTCTTTACAATCGGCAATAGAGATTGCGGAACAGGGCATCTTACCCCAGACTACTACAATCTTTTAAGGAACGGATTAAATTACTATAAAGAAAAGTGCCGGAAAAAAATTGAAGAGACAGAAATTGACTCTCCTGAAACACAGGCGAAGGTGGATTTCTGGAACTCCGTTATTATTACCATTGATGCAGCAGGCGAATTGGCAAAACGTTACAGCGAATTAGCAGCTAAATTAGCGGCAGAAGAAACGGATTCAATCCGGAAACAAGAATTATTAGAAATCAGTGAAGTCTGTAAAAATGTACCGTTAAACCCAGCAAAGACCTTTATGGAAGCCGTACAGTTTGTATGGTTCGTACACATTATCATCAGCATTGAGGCAAACGGTCACGGTACTTCATTCCACCGATTTGACCAGTATATCAATGATTTTTATGTAAAAGATTCAGCCGAAGGACGTATCACAGAAGAAAAAGCGATAGAAATCTTACAATGCTTCTTTATCAAGGTGACAGATATCATCAAGCTTCGTGATAAGTTCTATAGTGAATCCTTTGCAGGATATCCGATTTGGCAGAATATTATTATCGGAGGACAAACAGCAGACGGAAAAGATGCAACCAATGAGACTTCTTTCTTAGTTCTGAAAGCGAACCGTGGTGTTCAGACTTCCCAGCCTACAGCTTCTGTACGTTACTTTGACGGCATTTCAGAAGAACTGATGGAAGAATCATTAAAAATGATTCAGGAAGGATTAGCTACACCGGCATTCTTCAATGATAACTTGGTTGTGCCGATGGTTATGGAGAAAATGGGAGCATCTATCGAGGAAGCAAGAAACTGGGGAATCCAGGGTTGCGTTCAGCCATGTGTAGCAGGATGCTCTGATGGTCGTCCGACTGTAGGATACGTAAATCTCTTGAAGTGTGTAGAACTGGCTCTACATAATGGTGTAAATCCAGTGGATGGTGAACAGCTTGGACCAAAAACAGGAGAACTTAGCACCTTAGATAGCTTAGAAAAATTGACAAAGGCATTTAATACACAAATTGATTATTTTGTAGATTTAATGCTAAAAGGCTTTAATGTAGTAGGTTCTATGCATGCAAATCGTGAACCGGTATCCTTTGCATCCATGACAATTAATGATTGTATTGCAAAAGGAAAATCGGTACAGCACGGCGGAGCCAGATATTCCGAATCCGGAGCATTTATTTGTGGTATCGGAAATGCAGCTGATGCATTGGCCGCCATTGATACTTTAGTATTTAAGAAGAAAGTATTTGATATGAATCAGTTGATGGATGCATTGCATTCAAACTTTGAAGGAAAAGAAGACATTCGTCTTACTCTTTTAAATAAGGCGCCAAAGTATGGAAACGATGATGACTACGTGGACGCGATTGCAGCCGGCATTGTTAAACACTATAGCGAAAGCTTATCCAGATACCGTGATTCCAGAGGCGGAAAGTATGTCGTTGTAGTAGAATCTCAGTCCATGAACGTATCTCAAGGAAAGTGTGTTTTAGCTTCTGCGGACGGAAGATTTGCCGGAGAAGCATTGAACGATAACTGCTCTCCTGTAATGGGAAGAGACGTAAGCGGTCCGACAGCAGCTGTTAAATCCGTTGCGAAACTGGATCAAAAGAATGCAAAGGATGGTTGCTTATTTAATATTCGATTTGAACCTAGAAGCATCCAAGGGGACAAAGGCCGAGAAATCTTAAGAAGCGTGGTGCAGACCTATTTTGATAATATGGGAGAACATATTCAAATTAACGTCGTAAACAATGAAACCCTTAGAGCGGCTCAGAAAGAACCCGAAAAATATCGTGACCTCTTAGTGCGTGTAGCTGGATACCTTGCTTACTTTACTGAACTGGATAAAAATGTACAGGATAATGTAATTTCAAGAACAGCGCATACACCAAATTAGTGGATAACATGAATAAGGTCAACTATATAGGAGGATTGCAACGTTTTTCTACGGAAGATGGCCCAGGCATACGCACAACGATATTTTTTAAAGGGTGTCCCTTATCTTGTGCGTGGTGCCATAATCCGGAATTGTTCAGTGCATCGTTTTATCTTCACTACAAAAAAAATAAATGTATTGTATGCGGTCATTGTATAGGAGTCTGTCCTGTGAATGCCATATCCGCAGGAGATCATGAAATTGTCATCGACAGAGAAAAGTGTATAGCATGTAGAAAATGTATTGAAATATGCTGCTCTGGCGCATTATATACAAAGTCCAATGAATACAGTTTGGAGGATTTAATCGCTGAAATTGAAAAGGATAAAGAATTCTTTGATCATTCAGGCGGTGGAATCACTTTAAGCGGTGGTGAAGTTTTAGCAAACAGCGAGTATGCAATTAACGTGGCGAAAGAAGTGAAGAAGAGAAAGATATCTGTAGCAGTTGAAACAAGTGGATTTGGCAAATACGAAGAGTTACATGCATTAGCAGAAATCTGTGACGATATTCTCTTTGATATAAAGCATATGGATTCAGAGCTGCATAAAAAGTATACAGGTGTTTCCACAGAAGTGATTCTGAATAACCTTGAAAAACTTGCTACAGATCTGAGTATCCGAAAGAAAATAACGATTCGAGTACCATTTATTCACAAGGTTAATGACAGTGAGGAAAATGTGGAACGGCTTTGCGATTTCATGATTGCACATGGACTAAAGAAAGTAAACGTTTTGCCTTATCATAATATGGGCATATCGAAAAGCAGAGAAATAGGGATTGAGCAGGAAGAATTTGAGACCCCGCCTGATGAGGTATTGATGAGGACAAAAGAACAATTCCTGAAAAGAGGCATACAGGTAGAAATTCTCGGCATGGCGGATGAATAACAAGGCCTGAATTTCAGAAAAGAACGGTATCAGAAATAAATAAGGCAGGAGAGAATACTCCCGACAAAGTATAGTTGAAGGGAGTATTTTCGTAATTCCGTAAAAAAGAGAAATGAGGATTACCACATACCCAATAGCTTTTGCATCCCTAAGCTGACCGCAGAAATACAGACCCAGCAGCACAGCCCCAGGAGTATCGGTTTGCCGCCTGTTCGGATGAGTTTAATGACATTCGTATTTAAACCGATGGCAGACATCGCGATAACGATAAAAAATTTACTGATCTCCTTGATGAGAGCCGTTGCTTCAGCGGAGAGCTGGAATACGGTTGTCAGAACAGAAGCCATCAGAAAGTATAAAATAAAACGAGGAAAGATTGTAAAAAGACGGATGCTTGAATCCGAAGTCTTTTCTTTTTTTGCTCGCCAACAGGCTAAACAAATCGTAATGGGCAGGATAGCGAGCGTTCTGGTCAGTTTTACAATTGTTGCAATATCCAGTGCATTGCTTTGATGCAGCTCGTCCCATGCACAGGCCGCAGCCGTTACGGAGGACGTGTCATTGATGGCTGTACCTGTAAACAAACCGAAGCCTTCGGTCGACATGCCTAGAATACCCCCCAGAGTTGGGAAGAGGAGAGCGGCGATGACATTAAAAAGAAAAACGACTGAAATCGACTGTGCGATTTGCTCCTCGGTTGCTCCAATCACGGGGGCGGTAGCTGCAATGGCAGAACCGCCGCAAATAGAAGAACCTACACCGATTAAAGTAGAGATAGTGGAATCGATTGCCAGCAATCGATAGAGCATGTGGGCGACAATCAGGGAAACTGCAATCGTAGACAGGATAATCGGAAGCGATTGCTTTCCTATTGTAAATATAACGGACAAATTCAGTCCAAAACCAAGCAGAATAATTGCAGATTGTAATATTTTGGTGGAAGCAAAAGAAATACCGAGTTGAAAAATTTGCTTTGATTTCAAAACTGGAGCGACCATCATACCGATGAGAATTGCAAAACCCGGTCCGCCGATAATAGGCAGGTGTTTTCCCAGTAGGGTAGCCGGTATTGCAATCCCTGTGCATAATAAAATTCCTACACTACTTTTCTTGATGCTTTTCATTGTTTTTTCATCCTTCTTATCAAATTTACCTCCTGAGTATAACAAATCCTATTGATAAAGTGAAATTATGATATATTATATTTATATAATAATTTTTTATAACGTAGGCTTTTTTATATTACGCTCGAAATGGTCAGGAGGAGAACAGATGTTGGATTTTCGAACAGAGACGTTTATAACAGTATGTGAAATGATGAACTTCACGAAAGCAGCGGAAAAATTGAATATTACCCAACCTGCGGTATCTCAGCATATTCGTTTTTTAGAGGAAAGCTATCAGGTGAAATTATTTGAGTTTTCCGGAAGGAAAATGAAATTAACCGAATCAGGGAAAATGCTGTTGAATGCTTTCATTACCATGAAGCACGATGAAAAGATATTGAAAGATCGGTTGTCAGATAGTCTGCATGAGAAAAAAATAAGATTTGGGGCCACGTTAACTGTCGGTGAATTTATTCTGCCGAAACAGATTACCAGATATTTAAAGTCGCATCAATCCGTTCAGTTAAAGATGCTCATTGCAAATACCGGTGAATTATTAACGGAATTGGAAGCTGGTAACATTGATTTTGCAATTGTAGAAGGATATTTTGCGAAAAGTGAGTATGATCACAGGCTTTACTCGAAGGAAAAGTATATTGCTGTTTGCGCCGCTTCTCATTCATTTCAAAATAAATCCTTGGAATTAAAAGATCTATTTGAGGAAACGTTGATTGTGCGGGAAGAAGGTTCCGGAACGAGAGAAATATTGGAAAGAGAAATGGAAAGGCAAAATTATACCTTACGGGATTTTAAGAACAGAATAGAAATCAGTAATCTAAACACGATAAAGTATCTCACGGCAGAGAATTGCGGTATTACGTTTCTATATGAAGCAGCAGCCGAAAAAGAGCTGGAAGAAGGGCGATTGAAGAAAATTGACTTAGAGGGTCTTGATATGATGCATGATATCACGTGTATTTGGAGAAAAAATAGCTACTTTTCTCCATATTACGAAGAGCTGCTTCATTTTTTAAGACAGGAAAGAGCAGTAAATTGATGAAGAATAAAGTAAAGCGCCTATCCCGCCGAAAAAGGGTTAAGCGCTTTATTTTTATTATATAGGAGCTATCGCTTGTGATATGGGCAGAGCTTCATCAGAAGCTGCGACTAAATACGAGCGAAGGAGAGTTAAAAGGCTTTTTTGATAAAAGCAGGCACAGTTTGATCGGTATAGTAAATATCTCCGAAAGAACTTTCCCCATAATTGCTATTGTTATCAAAAGAGTTATCCGGTTTATTTTCCCGTGCGAAGGTAATGAAACCATGATAATATTGATCGTAGTTTGTACGATCCGTACAATATGAACTCAAGATTTCTTGAATCTGAGCCTTATCAGTAATGACTACCTTTGGTTCGATAGACTCATCGAGACTTTTCGCTTGTTCTGCAGATAGATTTTTATAATATTTGTCTTGCTCTTCCTTATCATACTTATAGAAAGTAATGGATTTTACAGAGGAAGGGTTGATCACGAAGGTGGATTCATATCTATTCTCCTTCAGCCAACCAAGGGTATTTGTATCCGACTGCAATACTCTCAATTCAATGGAATTATTGACCAGTTTATCATCTTCAGAGATCATTTTATAAGAGATAGTTGCCGTTCCGTAAGCGTGTAAACAACTGATATGCTGCTCAAAGGTTCTTGCTTGGAAATCCTTATCGAAGCAGGACAGTAACTCGTTTATTTTAGACGGATTCGAAATATTGATTCCAGGACGGTCATATCCAATGCTGTAAAACTGATCTTGTAAATTGATCGAGACAATTCTTTCATAATTTAGATTGCTCATGGAGAAGAAGTCTTTAAATTCCTTGGATTCAAAGAGTTCTTTGCAATACGGATTGCTTGCAATAAGGCCATAATCTAAATGATACGAACGTTGCATCCCAAGAGGGAACCCATTGATATAATTGATAAATATGGTTTGAGAAAGTCCATTGTAATCGGAGTCTTTGAGTTGGACTTTGCTGTCAATAATACTGCTATGTAACTGTGTGATCGCCTTGATATTCTGCGGATCTTTATAATAAAATTGATCCGACGGATTCTGATCCTGCTTATCTTCTTTTGTTCTGGAATTGAAGACACTTGGACTCAATCTTCCCATATCATTGAAATCATTAAATGTAGTGGAATAAACGCCTTTCACTGTAGAAGATGCAGGGACTCTGTCCTCAAATCCGCTTAAATCCAATGTGATGGACGTTACAAAAATAATGGCCAGGATGGCATATATCCCAAAGTTTTTGAAGCTTTGTTTGTTGAAGACCCGGGGAGTCTTCATAACAATCATACGGCCCAGTATAAAGAATATTATGGCACCTGCAATCAGGCCGCTGTACATATAGCCCTTGCCTTGTTCGGAGTCAAGAGAGGTAAAATAAAATCCGACCAGCGACATTCCAAAGAAGGCAATGAGATAATTAATAATCGGAATCATAAAGCTAAATACAAGCGAATCCGATGTGCGTTCAAGTTTTCTTTTTTGATACAACATTCCCGACAAAGCGAAAAGGACTACCGCATTTAGAATGTAATAAATTTGCAGTCCAATCGGGAAATGATCTTTGAAGGAAAAAACCTGAAGATAAGGACTGATCGCAGTAAGTATCTCTTCCCAATTTCCGTTGCTGGCAAATCCAAAAAGGTATGTATAGCAATAGACAATGAACGTACCGTATAATGCCGGAACGAGAAAATTAAAGCCAAAGGCTGCTGCCAGATGCATGATAGAATTTCCCGTAACAAGTCCGGCGAAGACGGCAATGGCATAGATCACCAAGATGATAATGAGGGAATGCCAAAACCAGCTGAGCACATCAATCCTTGAAAAGACGTTTTCAGCATTAGCAGGAATGATATAGCCGTACGCGAAATAGGTTGGCTTTGCAATAAGCAGCAATATAATTTCATTGACCGCAATTGGAAGTATGGTTAATATCAGCCCGGAGACGACACTGCTGTTATACAGGGTTGCTCTTGTAAATGGCATGGCGTGCATCGCAGTAACAGAACTGGCTGCCTGTAAATATCGGAATACAATGACGGCCGTAATGATAGGCATTATCAGGTGTATTGCCATATAAAAAGGCTGCTGGTTCGTTAAACACATTTGAATATAGTCGGCCATATCGTTGATATGAGAATAAGACATGAGTATCGGTACGGCTCCGGAAAGAAAATACATCAGAAAACTAATGACCGGAATGGCCCAGAATCTTCTCAAGTTTTCTTTTACCAAAGGCAGCGATACATTAAAATAAGATGCCTTGAATTTCACTGTCTACACCTCCTAACTCATAAATAAATATTTCTTCAAGGGAGAGAGGAAGCATATCGAATACAACCGGATGGTTCTTTTCGATTACTTTCTCCACATCCTCTTTCTTGTTTCGGATGATTAGCAAATCTATCGTTCCTCTCGCTTCTTGATGGAGAACGTTTAACCCTTCGTATGGATTTTCAGGTCTTTCTTTATAAGCAACCTGTATTTTATGAATATCTGATTTCAGCTCATCCAAATCCCGTTCCATCACCATGTGGCCTTTCGACAGAATTCCGATGGAATCACAGATCCCTTCCAATTCTCTAAGGTTGTGAGAGGAAACCAGCACGGTCATTTCCTTTTCGGCCACATCTTCTACGATATATTTCCACACTAATTTTCGGATAATAGGGTCTAATCCGTCTATCGGTTCATCTAAAATCAGATAGTCGGGCATGGTAGACATCGTTAGGATAAAGGCAGCCTGTTTTTGCATCCCTTTGGAAAACCTAGCGAGCTTTCGCTGTTCATCCAGTTTGAATTGAGAGACCATGTGCGCATAACGCTCTTCGTTCCAATTCGGATAAAGCTGCTTATAAAACTTAGACATTTCCTTCAAATTATAGGTAGAGAAGAAAAACAAATCATCCGGGATAAATCCCATCTTTTCTTTGATTTTCTGATTATCAAAGACTGCTTCTCCTTCAACTGTAATCTGACCTGCATCTTGACGGATAATGCCCGTCAGGTGCTTTATAATGGTTGTTTTACCGGCACCGTTTGTACCGACCAAGCCATAGATGGAACCTTTGTTCACATGAATATCTAAATTGTCGAGTGCCTTAAACTGCTCAAAACTTTTCGTCACGTTTTGAATCAAAATCATTTTTTGTCACTCCTTTCTTCAAGCAATTGATTGAGTATTTTCTGGGTTTCTTCATAAGAAATACCTAGAAAATACAGTTCGCGAATGTCGTTGCGAATCCGCGATTTTATCTCTTCCAGTAAAGCTGGATTGATTGCGTTTTCTTTCGGTACTGCTACAAAAGTGCCAAGTCCTGTTACCGTATAAACATATCCTTGATATTCAAGCTCTCGATAAGCTTTTTGAATCGTGTTAGGGTTTACGGTCAGCATTTTAGATAAATCTCTAACTGAGGGGAGTTTTTCTTCCGGTTTCAAAATTTCTGCAATCATCAATTCCTTGAGGTTATCAACTACTTGCTCGTAGATGGTTTTTCTACTTTTTAAGTCGAGTTGAAACATATATCATACCTCCTTTATTCACTACTCTAATTGCATAGCAATATAGTGAGATGAGCCAACTGGCTGTATAATCGTACGATTAAAGGACCTGTTGCTTCCTGTTGACAGTGTACTATCTGAAATAGTACACTGTCAACACATTTTATCATAAAAAATAAAAACGGTTAATAATTTTTAAAATAATGGCATATAAAAACAGACAAAGGCATTCCTGCGCGCAATCCAATTTTTTGTAAGACAGGAGCCTGAAATTGAGTTATCGTTTTATGTATATTGGAATTTTCAAGGACGAGTGATATAATTATAAGATTAACCAATCTATCAAAGTAAGTTTGATGGGATGATATGAGAGGCTATTCAGTTTCATGGATAGCATTCTACAATCATATGCTAAAATTTAAAGATGAGATGACAGGATTAGAAAGTATGAATATAAGGGATATAGAGAAACTTGCATCCAGTGATAAGACCTTTGATAAAGGGAAGGCCTATTTTTTGACGAACAAAGTAAAGATTACTGAAAAATATAGGGATGAGGATGATGAAATGGAATGCTATTGTGCTTCAGTGGAGGGCAGTAAGAGCGAAGAGTACGTTGTCACCCTTGATTTGAACCGGGACGGAAAAATTATAGATTATTCCTGTAATTGTCCGGCAGCAGAGAACTATCCGGGAGCATGCAAGCATGCCGTGGCTACGCTGTTTAAGGTATGGGCTCTCAATGAGAATTCAGCCATTGCAAGTCTTGTGGACACAGCAGGTGACAGCTATAAAAGCAGTCCAAAATCAAAGCGTTCCGGTTTAAAGGGTTCACCGTCTCCTGCAAGAACCCTAAGTAAGCCTCTTTCGGATAGAAATACTCAACGGTTAATAGATCTTTATGCTGCCAGAAATATTTTAGCGCTGCAATCAGAGACAACAGCCGATGAAAAAGTGAAACTAATACCGAAGTTGACGGTTGGCAGGAACGATGTGGAATTATCGTTGACGGTCGGCAATGCTAAAATGTATGTGATTAAAAATATAAAAAACTTTTGTGAAAGCATGCAAAATGGGGAAGAGGTTGAGTATGGAAAAGAATTAACCTTGCTTCATCACCCAAGCTTGTTTGATGAAGAATCACAAGTGTTGCTTTCGTATGTCTTAGATCGATATGAGGAGATTGAAAGCTACAAGGGACAAGGGTATTATGACGTCAATTTTGGTTATGACAAGACCAAACGGTATATGCGGCTTGGTCAGGGAAATATAGATCTTCTTTTGAGCATTATGAAAGGAAACTGCCTCCAAATAGAGGGCGTTGAAAGCGTTGGATATCCTGCCTATAAAAGTCGGGAGAGCAGTAACAACGAAAAATGGAAAGAAAAAAGAGAACGTTCGTATAGAGTGATCGAATATACACCTAAAATTGATGTGGAGATCGAACGAAAAGAAACCGGTGAATATAATATCAAGGGACAGACCTATGATTATATTTTAGGAAAGAATCATCTCTATCTTTCTCATGGAGATGAACTGTGGTGCTGCGATAAAGAGTTTTCTTCACAAATGAAGGAATTTATTGAGATTTTACATGCAGGACAAGGGACGTTAAACGTGGTGGAGAACGATATGGCAGAGCTTTGTGCCAATGTGATTCCACAGATTCAGGGACATGTCAATATGCAGGGGAGTGAGGATATTCTAAATGATTTTATGCCTGCACAGGCGGTCATTAAAATATACCTGGACAGTCCAAGCAAGGATACTGTCACAGCGAAGGTTCATTGTGAATATGAAGAGGGAATTCTCTTTGATGTGATGACAGAGCAGCAGACGTTTCATGATTCGGGCGTAATTTTAGGGCAAGCGGCAAGTGTGGCACAGGCAGGGAAAATTATACGTGACAGGTTGCTTGAAAATAAGGCAAAAATATCGGTATGTAAATATTTTGATGGATACGATCAAAAATCAGGCCTGCTTTATTTTGCGGGGGAGGATGAACGCATTTACAACTTTGTAAATACAGCAGCGCAGGAATTCACTAAAATAGGAGAAGTATTCACGACAGAAAAATATAGAAGGATAGGAAATGCAACATCGCCTAAACTGTCTGTTGGTGTAAAATTAGAAAGCGAACTTCTTAAAATTGACTTTGACTTGGAGCAATTTGATATACCGGACCTGATGGAAGCATTACGCCAATATAAGCAGAAGAAAAAATACTATCGATTAAAAAATGGTTCTTTTATTGATTTGAATGAGGAAGGTTTTCGTGAGCTGCTTCATTTTGTGGACGAATTTGGGCTGACTAAAGCGGATTTGGAAAAAGGGCAGGTAAACATGCCGAAGTACCGGGCTCTGCTCTTGAATAGCGCGCTGAAAAATGCTGCAACCATAAAGTTTGAAAGGGATGGGCATTTTAAAAGCTTAATACGAGGAATGAACGCGATAGAAGATAGTGACTATGAGATTCCAGCGGTGTTGGTTTCTGTACTGAGAGATTACCAAAAGGATGGATTTCGATGGTTAAAAACGATGAGCAGCTACGGATTCTGTGGTATTTTAGCAGATGAAATGGGCCTAGGTAAAACCTTACAGATTATAGCGCTGCTTGAGGATGCACGATGTAACAGGAAGAATGAACTGCCGGAAATTCACATGGATCAGACTGCGACAAGTTTAAAACGATTTGCGATAGTCGTTTGCCCGGCATCGTTGGTTCTAAACTGGGAAAAGGAAATCATGCGCTTTGCGCCGGAGTTGTCCACTATTACGGTAATTGGAACTTCTCAGGAAAGAAAAAAGAGAATACATTCAATAAGCGATTTAGACGTAATCATCACTTCGTATGACTTACTGAGAAGAGATTTAGAACACTATCAGAACTGCAGTTTTGACTATTGCATTCTAGATGAGGCACAATATATCAAAAATCAATCTACCCAAAATGCCAGAGCGGTAAAGATGATTAACAGTACACACCGCTTTGCATTGACCGGAACACCTATTGAAAACCGATTAAGTGAGTTGTGGAGCATTTTTGACTTCCTCATACCGCATTATTTGAGTTCCTATAATAAGTTTAAGGCGGACTATGAAACAGCTATTGTAAGAGAAAAGGATTTGAGAACGACGGAACGCCTGAAGAGGCAAGTTTCGCCTTTTATGCTTAGAAGATTGAAGAAAAACGTTTTAAAAGAATTGCCGGAGAAAAATGAAACGGTTATTTATGCGAAGCTTGAGGGTGAACAAGAGAGACTGTATAAGGCAAATCTGGCAAAGGCTAAGACGGAAATAAGCAAGGAGGTGGCAGAAGGCGCATTACAGTCAAACAAACTAACTGTTTTGGCATTGCTTATGAGATTAAGGCAGATTTGCTGTCACCCAAGCCTTTGCTATGAGAACTATACGAAAGGGAGCAGTAAGTTAGAAGCATGCTTAGAATTGGTTGAAGAAGCACTATCAGGAGGACATAAAATCTTAGTGTTTTCTCAGTTTACGTCTATGCTAGAGATTCTTGAGGCGGAACTGAAAAAAGTGAATATTGATTACTATAAGCTGACAGGCAGCACGTCAAAAGAGAAGCGAGCGGAAATGGTTGAACAATTTAATCAGGAGGACGAAGAAGGTGTTTCTGTATTCTTGATCTCACTGAAGGCAGGCGGAACGGGACTGAACTTAGCTGCTGCCGATGTTGTTATCCATTATGATCCATGGTGGAATGTTGCGGCACAAAATCAGGCCACAGACCGGGCACATAGGATAGGCCAGAAGAAACATGTACAGGTTTATAAAATAATTGCAGAAGACAGTATCGAAGAAAAAATTCTAAAGCTTCAAGAAAGTAAAAAGGATTTAGCAGACGTAATCATTACTGAGAATGAAGCGCTGATAAGCAGGATGACGGGGAAAGATTTGTTAGAATTACTCTCCTAATGTTTATATAATGGCGGTATATTTAGAGGAATTTGAGGGGATGATTATGAGGAAATTGGAACATAACATTATAAATAAGCCGGCAGTCAATAGATGGACGATTGCAATCGTATGCTTCTGCATGGTATAATGCTAACATTGCGCGGCAGCACAATAACAACGGAAAGGGGATTTTTAGAGATAATGGATGAAGAAAAAAATATGGAAATAACAGGAGAATCGGCTTCTGAAAACGGGATAGAACAAGAGGAAACTTATGAAAAACAAGAACAGTCTTCAGAGATGCGAAAACCAAATAAGATGAAAGAGCCCATGATGGGGTCTCCGGATGCAAACGGAATCCGATATTATGCCGTTCAGCAGAAGAAGGGTCATAAACTTAGAAACAGCTTAATCGTTTTTGGGGTTATTATTGCAATTGTAGTTGTTCTTGGCGTTTCCTGCAAGAGTTTGGGATTCGGAAAAACCGCTGTAAGCTATCCGGACAGTCCATTCATTGCTAAAATTTTTGTTGAAGGAACGATTCAGGGGAGCGGAAATACCGATTACTTCGGAAATCCTACGGGCTATCAACATCAGTGGACATTAGGTACCATTGATGATTTAATAAATGATGAAAACAATAAGGGACTTATTTTATATGTAGATAGTCCCGGCGGCGGCGTTTATGAAAGTGATGAGCTTTATTTTAAAATAAAAGAATATCAGGAAAAGACAGGCAGACCGGTCTATTCGGCGATGGGGTCAATGGCTGCTTCAGGCGGATATTACATTTCTGCACCTTGTGATAAAATTATTGCCAACAGAAATTGCTGGACGGGGTCGATTGGAGTAACCATCGGTACGCTATATGATTTTTCTGAACTTTTGCAAAGATATGGTGTAAAAACCAATACCATGACTTCCGGGCCGAATAAGGCGATGGGAAGTTCTGTCAACCCGCTGACCGAGGAACAAAAACAGATTTTCCAGTCTTTAATAGACGATGCCTATGACCAGTTTGCCGGTATCGTAGCAGAAGGCCGACACATGGATATCAATACCGTTAGGAAAATCGGCGACGGAAGAATTTATACGGCAAAACAAGCTTTACAGTTAGGATTGATTGATAAAATCGGTACACTGGATGATGCGATTGCAGACATGAAGAAGACCTATAAGCTGGACGATTGTGAGGTGGTGGATTTGACTGATACGAACACGTCCGTATTAGGCTCCTTATTTGAAGGAATGACAATTCCTACGCACTTGGGAAGCAGTGATGTAGCGGCTATCATGGACTTGGTGGAGGAAAACAATAATCTCCCTGTAAGCTATATGTGTGAGGCGTTAAATAAATAAATGTGTAAAATAAGTGGTGACAAGAAAAATGCTTGACACCACTTTTTATTTGTGCTAAATTTAGTAGAGTGTCAAGCTTAATGACTGGACAGAAGGACGATGAAACTCTACAAATCAGAGATTTGTGACTTTCTAGCCTAAATTCTGTCGACAGCATTAAAATGCTGGACAGAATGTTAAGGAAGAGGCTGTAAGAATGTTTGATAAAATTGCAGAGGTAAGCTTGTTATATGATTTTTATGGACAGCTGCTTACAAAAAGGCAGCAAGATGTGATGCAGCTTTATCATGAAGAAAATTTATCTCTTTCCGAAATTGCACAAGAATTTTCAATAAGCAGACAAGGCGTCCATGATGCCGTAAAAAATGCTGAAAAATCATTATATGAATACGAACAAAAGTTAGGGCTGGTTAAAAAATTTGCAAAAACAAAAGAAGTACTGCTGCAAATTGATCAGAAACTAGACCTGGTTATAAAAGAAAACAAGAATAATAAAGAACTGAACGATAAATTACAGGACATCAAAGAAATCATCGATCAATTGGATGAATAGGATAAGAATTGGAGGTCCAAATGGCATTTGAAAGTTTATCAGATAAATTACAAGGCGTCTTTAAAAAGCTGCGGGGAAAAGGAGTTCTAACGGAAGCCGATATCGATGAGGCAATGCGTGAAGTCAAGCTCGCTTTGCTGGAAGCGGATGTAAACTTTAAGGTTGTTAAAGATTTTGTCGCTGCCGTAAAGGAAAAGTCATTGGGCAGTGATGTACTTCAAAGTTTAACCCCCGGACAGCAGGTCATTAAAATTGTAAACGATGAGTTGACGTCATTGATGGGCGGGGCAAACAGTAAACTGACGTATTCCCCAAGAGGATTCACCGTCCTTTTAATGGTTGGATTGCAGGGAACCGGTAAAACTACCACTTGCGGTAAATTAGCGAATTATTTAAAGAAGAATGGCAAAAAGCCTATGCTTTGCGCCTGCGACATATATAGACCGGCAGCGATTGATCAGCTGGAAGTAGTTGGTAGATCGGTTGATGTCCCGGTTTTCACCATGAGAGACTGCAATAAACCTGAACTCATTGCAGAAAGTGCAATGAAGGAAGCAGAGCTCAAGGGTTATAATGTATTGATTGTCGATACGGCCGGACGACTTCAAATCGATGAAGCCCTGATGGAAGAATTGGTTACCATCAAAAAGACAGTCAAACCACACGAAATTTTGCTTGTTGTGGATGCGATGACAGGTCAAGATGCGGTTAATGCAGCCAAGGGCTTTGATGACAGACTTGGAATAGACGGCGTGATCATGACAAAGCTGGATGGCGATGCAAGAGGCGGTGCGGCTTTATCCGTTAAACAGGTAACAGGGAAGCCAATCAAATTCATCGGTATAGGCGAAAAACTGGATGCATTGGAACCGTTCCATCCGGAAAGAATGGCAAGCAGAATCCTCGGCATGGGTGATATGCTTAGCTTGATTGAAAAGGCTCAGGAAAATTTCGACGAAGAAAAAGCAGAAGAAATAGAAAGAAAGTTAAAGAAAAATGAATTCACGCTGGAAGATTTTCTGGAACAAATGGGTCAGATTAAGAAAATGGGCGGAATTGCTAAAATCTTAGACATGATTCCCGGAGCGAACACAAAAGCCATGAAAGATGTCAATTTGGACGACAGTCAAAAAGAATTTGCACAGATGGAAGCCATCATTCTTTCGATGACAAAGGCTGAACGAAAAGATCCTTCCCTATTGAACGCAAGCCGAAGAAAAAGAATTGCGGCAGGGTCAGGACAGCCGATCAGCAGAATTAATACGCTGATTAAGCGGTATGAGGATGCGAGAAAGATGATGAAACAATTTACAAATGCACCGGGGCATCATAAAAAGAAAATGTTTAGAGGACTGTAGGTCATAAATTCAGAAACGACTGAGTTTAGATATATATTTTGAATAAAAAATAGTATTGCGGAAGACGCACACATAAGGAGGAAAATATGGTAAAGATTAGATTAAAGAGAATGGGTGCTAACAAGAAGCCTTTTTACAGAGTAGTAGTTGCAGATTCACGTTCTTCAAGAGACGGTAAGTTCATTGAAGAAATCGGATACTACAATCCTTTAGTAGAACCTGCTGAAATCAAAATCAATGGCGAATCAGCGAAGAAATGGTTAGGAAACGGAGCACAGCCTACAGAAACAGTAAGGGCTCTTTTCAAAAAATCAGGAATCATTGAATAAATAAGAAAGCGGTGAACTTTAAATGGTAAAACTCGTTGAAGCAATTGCAAAATCGCTTGTTGATGACCCTGATGCTGTTGAAGTAAAAGAGGTTGAGGGAAAACAAGCTATTGTAATAGAACTAAGAGTTGCACCCAACGATATGGGAAAGGTGATTGGCAAGCAGGGGAGAATAGCTAAGGCGCTTCGCACTGTGGTCAAGGCTGCCGCAACAAAAGCAAATAAAAAAGTAGTTGTAGAAATCGTACAATAGTACAATAACTGTACTAAAATAAAATTCTGCGATGCTAAATTATGAGAGGGCATTTCAACAGTTGAGATCCCCTCTTTTTTCAAATATTAGGGAAATATCGTTAGAGATTTTTTTAAGTGTTAGGGAAATACAATATGAAAAAAATTAAAATCGGACAAATCGTAAATGCTGTTGGGCTAAAGGGTGAGGTTAAACTATATCACTATACGGATTATAAAGAGCGGTTCGAAGAGCTCGGCACCATTTACGTTGATGATAAAAAAACAACGATTGAGCATGTACGGTATTTGAAGGACCTGCCTATTTTAAAGCTGGATGGCTGCAATGACAGAAATACGGCAGAGTCTTTAAAAGGGAAAACCGTTTATATCTCTGAAGATCAGCTCAGAGAACTTCCGGAAGACACCTATTATATTCGAGATTTGATCGGGCTTCCGGTCAAAGATGAGAAGGACATATTTTTCGGAACCCTGAAGGATGTGCTTCAAAACAGTGCTCAGGATTTATATGAGATTGAATTGGAACAGGAGAAAACGATTCTCTTGCCGGCTGTAAGCGAATTTGTTCTCGACATTAATCTGGAGGAGAAATATATCAAAGTTAAATTAATTGATGGGATTTTGGATGTATAAGGAATAGAACTGGATATGATGATAAATATACTAACCCTGTTCCCGGAAATGTTTGAGCCTGTATTGGGCGGCAGTATTTTGGGCAGAGCCAGGAAAAAAGGAATATTGGATATCAATCTGATCAACATCAGAGATTTTAGCTTGGATAAGCATAAGAAAGCGGATGACTATCCTTTTGGAGGCGGTGCCGGAATGGTGCTGTTGGCAGAACCCGTATTCCGGGCAATGGAATCCATAAAGGCGCAAGGCAAAAAAGCGTTATTCATGTCGCCGAGAGGGCAGGTCCTTAATCATCAAAAAATAAAAGAATTGGCCAATGAGGAAGAATTGATCCTCCTCTGCGGACACTATGAGGGAGTAGACGAAAGAATCCTTGATTATTGGAATATGGAGGAGGTTTCTATCGGAGATTATGTTTTGACCGGAGGAGAGCTTCCTACTATGGTGTTGATTGATGCAGTAGCAAGGTTGATTCCTGACGTGTTGGCCGGAGAAGAATCGGCGGAAGAAGAGTCCATTTATTCAGGATTATTGGAGTATCCTCAATATACCAAGCCAAGAGAATACAGGGGGTTAGAGGTTCCGGAGGTCCTTTTTAACGGGAATCATAAGCTGATTGCGTTATGGAAATTTGAGCAATCATTAATACTTACAAAAGAAAAACGGCCGGACTTATTCGAGAAATATATAAAAAGCGAAAAAGAATTCACAAAAGAAGAGCAGAAAATAGTACAGCGAATCGTTAAAAATGGAGAATAAGCTCGAAATATAGTATCGGTGTAAGTTGAAAATATATTTTAAAAGGTGTAAAATATTATAGGTGAGTGCTTTGATAAAATTAAAGAAAAAGGGGCTGCTGGTTTTTATTATTGCGGTGGTTATATTGGGGATTGTTACCGAAGTGGTTCCCCAGGTAACAGGAGCTCTGACACAGACTGAAATACTTCAATATGGCAATTTACAAATTACGGACAAGGTGACCTGTTATTTTGTCAGAAATGAGACCGTATACATGGCTCCTGATTCCGGCACCATAAATTACTATATTGAAGATGGGGTGAAGGTTCGAAAGAATTCTAAGATTTTAGATATTGTTCCGAAAAGTTCTAATGCAGAGGATTCAAAGTATACAGACATCATCACGCGCTTAAATGGAGACAAGGTGACGTTAAGTCAAATGTCCAGCAGTGTAAATGGCATTGTAAGTTATTATATTGATGGATATGAGGGCTATTTTACACCGGAATCGATGGACAAGCTGGATTATCAAAAGGTCCAGCAATTAAAAATAGACCCGATAAACTTAACCAGGCAGACGACGCTTTCGGGTGAGCCTCTCTTTAAAATTTGTGAAGGAAACTATTGGTATCTTGTTTTTTGGATTGATGCCGGAAATATTTCAAAATATGAAGTGGGCAATAAGGTAAAGGTGAATTTACCTTTAGGACAAATTAAAGCAAATGTCGAGAATCTCATCGATAAAGACGATAAATGGATGGTGGTATTAAAGACTGCTCGGTATTATCAGGATTTTGCTAAGATGAGAAGTGCAAATGCCACAGTAATTACACAAGATTATACCGGCATATTGATAAGGAATTCGAGCATTACAACCCGTCAAGGTATTCCGGGTGTATACATAAAATCGAAAAACGGAGAATTTATATTTAAACCGGTTAAGATTATTACCAGTGACGGAGATAATTCTTTGGTTACAGTCTCTACTTTCTATGATGCAGAGAAAAAAGAGGTAAAAACCGTTGAAATATACGATGAAATATTAAAAAATCCTACAAAAAAGCATTAACAATGTATAGAGTATGATGGAAAAAAGGAGGATTCTTTATGTCAATCAAGGAAAATATTGAGCAAATTAATACAATAAAGGATGAAGTCACTTTAAAAGCCGGAAGAAAAGCAGGAGATGTGCTTTTGGTAGCCGTCACAAAAACGAGAACGGCGGAAGAAATAAACGAGGCAATTGATGCAGGGATTACCGATATCGGTGAAAACAAGGTGCAGGAAATCCTGGACAAGTATGACCTTGTAAAAGATGTAAGATGGCATATGATCGGACATCTTCAGACGAATAAAGTGAAATATATTATCGATAAAGTATCTTTGATTCACTCTGTTGATTCCATAAAGCTGGCAGATGAGATCGATAAAAGAGCAGCGCAGAACGGTATCCATATGGATATTCTGATACAGGTGAATGCGGCGCAGGAAGAAAGTAAATTTGGTATTTCTACTGAAGAAACCGAGCAAATGATCCGATATATTCTAAATAGTTGTCCACATATCAATATCAAAGGACTGATGTGTATCGCTCCTTTTGAAGACAATCCGGATGATGTGAGAATTTTCTTTGCTCAAGTGAAAGAACAGTATGATCGATTTTCAACAATACAACATGAAAGACTTAATTTTAAGTACTTATCAATGGGTATGTCCCATGACTTTGAAGTTGCCATTATGGAAGGTTCGAATTTAATCCGTGTGGGAACAGCAATATTCGGGGAGAGAAACTACAATATTTAGGAGGTAAATATGGGAATTTTTGGAATGTTTAAAGATCTAGTAGGTATAGAGGATGTTGATGATGATATCCAAGAGGAAGAAATTAGGGCAGCAGCTGCTGAAATGGAAAGAAAATCAGTTGAAACAAGAAATTCCTTTACTACACCTAGACCTGAAGTGAAAGAGAGTAAGGTGGTTCCGATGCAGGTGCAGGGAAAATCAATGATAACAGCCAATACCGCCCCTTTTAAGCTGGTTGTGATTGAGCCGAAAGGATTTGATGAATGCCCTAAATTGGTTGACAATCTAAAAGCGAAAAAGCCGGTTATTATTAATTTAGAAAAAATAGAAACAGATATAGCCCGCAAGATTTTTGATTTTCTTAGCGGAGCAACATATGCACTGAATGGAACCGTGCAGAAAATAGCAAATAATATTTTTGTATTTGCTCCGGAGAATGTGGATATTGCGGCAAATGTAGAACATAAGGGTATCGATTTCAGCGGAAATCCTAAAAGCCCATGGAGGTAGTACTAGATGAAATACTTATTGATAAATGCGGTCAGTTGGTTTGGAGATATATTGATTCTCTTACTTTTTGCCCGTGCTATTTTAAGCTGGTTTGTTCAAGGTCCATATAACAATGCTTACAAAATATATATGGTCGTGTGCAACCTTACAGAACCTATCGTTGCACCATGCAGAAGACTGGCGATGAGATTGAATACAGGGATGCTTGACTTATCTGTTTTCTTTGCCTTTTTCCTTGTCTCTATCGCTCGTTCAGTGATTATTAAATTGTTAATTATATTTCTGTAGGTCATTTGTGAAAAGTGGAAAGGATTTAAAATGATTACTCCATTAGATATACAAAATAAAGAATTTTCAAAGAGTGTGAGAGGCTACAAAGAAGAAGAGGTGGACAGTTTCCTTGACCTTCTGACGGTAGATCTTGAAAAACTTGTTGGTGAAAATGCGGCATTAAAAGAAGAAGTGGCAAGACTCAATGCAGATATTCAGCGCTATCAGGGATCTGAAGGCGCAGTTGTAGAAACGTTGGAGGCGGCGAAATCTTTGATGAGAGATATTTCGGCAAGCGCTGAAAAGAGAGCCGAGATTCTTCTGAAAAATGCTCAGTTGGATGCAGAATTGATCACCAGAGAGGCGAAAGAGTCTATTGAAAAACTGACAGAAGAAAGTGCGTCGCTTAGAACTAGATTCATGACGTTTAAGTCGAGATACAAAAATTTACTGGAATCTGAATTGGAGAGATTTGATACACTAAGTACAGAATTGTTTTCGGACTTTGGTGATTTTGGAATGAACAATGATTCCGTTAAAAAAAATATAGTGAATCATGATGTAATCCCAGAAAAAAAGGAATCGCATAGCATCCATACGGAAACACCAAATGATACAAAAAAGACAATGGTAAATTTAAGAGTAGGAGATGGGGCTTAATTGCCCCATATCTTTTTTCATCTACGAGAAAAATCTAAGGAGAATATTAATCTATGTATTATTTCATCGCTATTCTTGCTGCTGTGATATTCGATCAAGCTGTAAAGTTTGCCATAAGGACGAATATGGATTTACACAGTTCCATCGCTGTTATTGATGGAATTTTTCATATTACCTATATACAAAATACAGGAGCTGCTTTCAGTATATTAAGCGGTCATACGTACGGTTTAATTATGATTACGCTTTTGATTACGGCCGGAATTTTGACCTACCTCTATAAGTTAAGGAAATCCGGGCATTGGCTGCTTATGAGTTCCCTTTCTTTGATTGTTGCCGGAGGCATTGGAAATATCATAGATCGATTAATGTTAGGATATGTGGTAGACTTTTTTGATTTAAGAGTGTGGCCTATTTTTAATGTAGCCGATGTTTATGTATGTACAGGCTGCGTCCTATTAATCCTATATGTGTTTGTTATAGAGCCAAAGCTAAACGAAAAAAAGGATTATAAGAATGTGCAATGAAAATATTTATGAACTTATAGTAAAAGATGAATTGGCGGGAAATCGAATTGATTCAGCACTTGTGTTAGCCTTTCAAAACAATTCCAGAAGTTTTTTTCAAAAACTATTAGAGACGGAAGCAATTGAGGTAAACGGACAAGTGAATAATTCGAAGAAATATAAAGTAAAAAAAGGGGATATCATTCGAGTTACATTACCGGAGCCGAAGCCATTAAACGTTGCCCCTGAAAATATACCCATTGATATTGTTTATGAAGATGACGATGTTCTTGTGGTAAATAAGCCGAAGGGAATGGTTGTACATCCTGCGAACGGAAATGAATCAGGCACTTTAGTCAATGCGATTTTATATCGCTGCGGGGAAAGTCTATCTTCTATAAATGGGGTGATTCGTCCGGGAATTGTGCATCGAATTGACAAAGATACCAGCGGTTTATTGATGATAGCGAAAAATGACCGTGCCCATAACTGCCTGGCAGAGCAACTAGCTGATCATAGTATCACAAGAGCTTACCGAGCAATCGTCTATAACAATTTTACCGAAGATGAGGGTACTGTTGATAAACCCATTGGAAGAGATCCAAAAGATAGACTGAAACAAGCTGTAACCGATTTGAATTCTAAACGAGCTGTAACACATTACAAAGTTTTAGAGCGATTTGGAAATTTTACGTTGATTGAGGCAAGACTGGAAACAGGCAGAACGCATCAAATCAGAGTGCATATGGCCTACATGAAGCATCCGCTGCTCGGAGATTTGGTTTATGGACCTAAGAAAAAAATGCTTGGTGCAGAGTCACAGATGCTTCATGCAAAGGTGCTTGGATTTAAGCATCCTGCAACGGGAGAATATATGGAATTTGACAGTCCGTTGCCGGAAGAATTTGAAGCAGTATTAGCGAAACTCAGAAAGGATTAATATGGAAAAAGTGACCTTTAAACCGGGTACGATGTTAAATCCGGTGCCGGTTGTAATGGTATCGTGCGGAAGCCAACCTGATGAGCATAATATTATTACGATTGCATGGACGGGCATCGTAAACTCAGAGCCCCCTATGACCTATATTTCCGTAAGAAAATCAAGGCATTCTCATGAGCTGATAAAAAACAGCAAAGAGTTTGTTATTAATCTTTGCACGGAAGATTTAGCGTTTGCCACGGATTATTGCGGCGTTAAATCAGGAAGAGATGTGAATAAGTTTAAGGAGCAGAAACTGACGGCTATTCCGGCAGAAGCGGTGAGTTGTCCGATGATTGGTGAAGCACCTGTTCATTTGGAGTGCAAGGTGACACAAATCATTGAGCTGCCTTCACATGATATGTTTCTAGCTGAAATTGTAAAAGTTCATGCGGATAAGAAGTTGCTGGATGAGAAAGGTAAAATTCTTTTAGAAGAAGCCCGATTGATTTGTTACAATCACGGTGAATATTTCGGAATAAAAAGAAAGCCTTTGGGAAAATTCGGCTATTCAATCATGAAACCGAAAACAAAAAAACGAATTAACAAGGAAAAGATAAAAAAGTCTTCTTCGAGGAGCTCTTAGCTCCCAGTCAGTCAAATTTTATAAAAAAAGCCAGAACAAATTGCGCTGGCTTTTTTATATAGAAACAGCGTATTAGACGCGAGATTCCGTTTTAATTGGTTGAAAAAAAGTGTCAAATTAATTGCTCCAATATATCTTTAGTTTCTGCCGAAAGCTTCCTATGAGATGCAATCTCTTTCCCCGCATCTTCAATGAGTTGAAGGTTTCTTAATAGTTTATTGTCTAATAATTCAGGTGAAGCGTTGTAAGCTTTTCCGTTCGTCGCATAGATTTCCCCTATTAATTTCATGTTCATTTTTTTTGCCACTTTGTTAATCCAAAGAGAGGTCACGTCAAATTCACTTTTATCCGAAAATCCACAACTTGATATCATCATTAATTGAGGCGCAGTTGATTCTGACGGCTCTAATTGCTGATTACTTTCTTTTACACTATTTTTTGTTGAATGTGGGCTTCCTATCATGGTCATGCGATCCATAAAAGTTTTTAGCATTCCGGATATATTACCAAAATAAACCGGAGATGCAAATGCAATGACATCCGCACTTCCCATAAGTGTCAAAATATCAAACATATCATCCGATATGACACATTGTCCGGGACCCCTTGTCCAACAGATGTGACAACCTTTACAATGCTCTATTTTTAGCTCATTTAAGAATATATTTCTTGTCTCAGCTCCACCTGCTTGGGCGCCTTTTACAAGACTTTTTACAAGTACATCTGTATTGCCGTCTTTTCCTTTTGAGCTACCGTTAATTATTACAATTTTCATATCACCATCTCCTATTATACTAATTTAGTAGTTTACTAAATTACTTATATTTTAACAATACAGCGGTGATAAGTCAATAAATAGATGCGATTAAGATATATTTGGCAATCTCCTACACTTAAGTGGTCGCCTAAGGGAACCTTTCCTTATTTGCCTAGCTTTTTTGAAGAGCAAAACGGACAGCAGAGAGAGCTGAGAGTAATAGGTATTGTTAATGGTTCCCTATCGGAGTGGCGAAGACACTTTTACAAATAAAGTCATGCCGTCTTTAATACCTGGGGGTAGAAAAAGTAAATGGCGTATTAGTAATAACTTCTTGTTGACACGAGTCAATAATGTAATGAAACATACCGCGACACTGCTTGTATGTTATAATGAACGCAATATATTGATACAGCGTTGCTGCAAGGAAGCGTTCATTGAAACATGCCACGACGTAGCTTGCATGTTATAATTCTATTTTATTTATAAAGCTAACGCAGTCCTTACATATGTATCCACCCATAAACGAAATACTGCTATAACTTTTCCCGCATAGGGAGCATTCTCTGTTTGTAATTTGTTTGTTCATATGGTTCACCTGCTTTTATTGTGTTAAACACTATTTGAAATAACGAATGGAAGAAATAACTTTATTTGTAAGAAAATTTTACAAAATTTTCTAATTTTTTTCAACTATAATATTGTAAAATGTAATAAAAAATGAAATAAATGTAATTTTTTAGTAAATTAAGCAGAAATAGTTTGATATATACTTTTGAAGTATAACTAAAACTGTTGTTTTGGGTTAACTGCAAGTGAGAAAACAGCTGTTTTTTGCACAAAAATAGGATGCATGACTGCATCCTATTTCGGTATCTGGGGATTGACATATACTGTTTTATTGTTTGTAAATATCACCATGCCCGGTTTTGCACCGGATGGTTTTTTTACATGTTTCACAGGGACATAGTCTACCGGCACATTTTCAGAAGATTTTCCTTTGCTGTAATAAGCTGCAGCAGAGGCCGCTTCGAATAGGGCTGTTTCAGTAATCTCACGACCTTCTGTAAACAAAATCACATGAGAACCGGGAATATCCTTCACGTGAAGCCATAAGTCACGTCCAGTGGCCATTTTAAAGGTCAGTAAATCATTTTCTTTATTGTTTCTTCCAATTAATAGTTTAAATCCGTCACTGGTTGTAAAGGAATAGGGTGACGGTTTTGTTTTTTGCGGTTTACCGAACTGTTTCCGCTTTTTTAAATAACCTGCTTCTACTAATTCATTTCGGATCTCCTCTATTTCTTCCAAGGATTCCGCATTGTTAATGTAGACGGCGATGGATTCTAAATAAGCAATGTCATTTTCCGTATCTTCCAGCTGTAATGCTTTTTCTTTGACAGCAGTCTTGGATTTTCCATACTTCTTAAAATAGGATTGAGCATTTTTTGAAGGGGAAATTTTATGATCCAGCGGGATGGAAATTTCACTTTCATCGTAATAATTGAAGACGGTTACGCTGCTGTCTCCCGTTTTAAACAAGTGCAGATTAGCGGTTAATAATTCCCCGAAGAGCCTGTAATTTTCCGAGTTCTCGGCTTTCATCAGATCTTCAGAAAGACGCTGCTTTTTTAAATACAATTTATCCAAGCTGTTTTTCACTGCTTTCTCTAAGTCCATACTTTTTTGCTTCACTCTGCTGGTTGAAGCTTTATGGGAGTAGAAATATTCTACAGCAGCTGACATGCTATCAAATTCGATAGACGGATAGACGCCTTCCAATGCTTGCAGAGGGATGGCATGAAAATCAATAGGAGCATTTTCTTCGTTCACATAAACTCTTGGATGAACAGCAGGGTTATGCAAGTCTGCTTTTAATTGATATAAATTTCTATAGACGATACCGGCCGTTTTATGGAAGTCATCATAACGATACGCTTCTTCTGCAATATCTTCCAATCCGCCTGCCAGCTGATCGGCAATAATCGGACTGATTCCTTGTATTCCATTCAATATGGATTTGGACAGCTTATCCGGGGAGCATTGGCAGATGGTAATCAGGTCTTCTTCCGTCACTTGATTAAACGGTATCTTATCTTGGGAAGGCGGATATTCATATAACTTGCCGGGAAGAATCTGCCGAACTCGGTTTACATCAATGGATATCCGTTTGATACTGTCGATGATTTTATTGCTTTCTGTATCGACTAATATAACGTTGCTGTGCTTTCCCATAATTTCAATAATTAGTTTTTTATTTACAGAGAATCCAAGCTCATTGACCGTTTCAAAGGGAATTTCGATGATCCTTTCACATTCCTTCTGTTCGATGGCAGTGATACGACCGCCTTGCAAATGCTTTCTCAGAAGCATACAAAAGGCCAGCGGAGCAGGGGGATTGGGGATGGACTCTGTAATCAAATGGATTCGAGCGCTGCTGCTGTTGCAGGAAAGAAACAGCTTGAAATTACCTTCTCTTGAATGTATGTGAAAAATGAGCTCTTCGCTTTCCGGTTGGTAGACTTTTTCAACCTTGCCTCCGGCGAGCTTGTTGTTTAATTCCTGTGCGATTGCATATACTGCAATACCGTCAAAAGCCATAGTGTTACCTCGTTTTCAAAAAATTAAATTACCCTTAGCAATAAGTGGTAATCTATTGTATAATTACTATAACGCTTAAGTAGAAAAATCATAAATCTTTGATTTGCAGATTTCTACTGCCATATGCGCGTTTCAATGAGGCGGGGGACATCTTCACCTCGTTATATTAGTATAAAGTAAAGATGTGTATAAATCAACCGAGGAGAGAAATCCATGATAAAAAGTATGACAGGCTTCGGAAGAAGCGAATACAATGACGGTAAAAGGAACATAATTGTAGAGATTAAATCAGTTAATCATAGATATGGTGATATCAGTATTAAGATGCCGAGACGTTACTCCTTTGCAGAGGACAAGGTCAAAAACGTCGTAAAAGAAATTGCACGACGAGGAAAGATCGATGTGTCTATCATCGTTGAGAATATTACGGAAGATGACACGACTGTAAAATTAAACAGCATGGTGGCGAAACAGTATTATAATAACTTAAAGGAATTGCAGCAAGAATTCGGTGTAAGCGGAGATATCACATTGCAGTTCTTGGCTACCTTACCGGATGTCATGAAGGTGATCCCGGATGTAGAGGATGAAGAAGCAATATGCAAAACTTTACTGATCCCTGTGAAGCAAGCTGCCGAAAAGCTGGATGAGATGCGTATCATAGAGGGAGAAAAACTGGCTGAAGATTTGATTATGCGTGCCGGATTGATCCGAGATTTCGTAAAAAAGATTGAGACCAGAGCCCCATCTGTGACGGTTGCTTATACGGAAAAACTCAGAGAAAGAATGAAAGAATTAATCGGTAATAATGTAACCGTACCGGAGGACCGAATTCTGCTGGAAGCGGCCATTTTTGCAGACAAGTGCAGTATCACGGAAGAACTCGTGCGGTTAGACAGTCATATGATTCAATTAAACAACATTATTTCTAAAAGCAATCAACCGGACGGAAAGAAGCTGGATTTTTTAGTTCAGGAAATGAATCGCGAGGCGAATACAATCGGTTCAAAGGCAAATGACATTGAGATTACCAATCAGATGCTGGAGATAAAAAGTGAAATTGAAAAAATCAGGGAGCAAGTACAAAATATTGAGTAATTCAAGAAATTTAGTTGAAGCAGAAAACAATCTATGGTACAATGGATACTCGAATATTATACGACAAGGAAGGAAGATGAATGGATAAGGGACATTTATTTGTTGTTTCCGGGCCCTCCGGTGCAGGAAAAGGAACAATATGCCAAAAAATAGTTGAACAAACTGATGTGGAACTGTCTATATCCATGACTACGAGAGATCCGAGATCCTTTGAGGAACATGGGGCGAATTACTATTTTGTTTCAAAGGAAGAATTTTTAGAAACCATTGAGAATAATGGTTTGCTTGAGTATGCTGAGGTGTACGGTAATTTTTACGGCACACCAAAGAAACTGGTTATGGAAAAGCTTAATGCAGGAAGAGATGTAATTCTTGAGATAGATATTCAAGGAGCTATGAAAGTAAAGCAATCTTATCCGGGAGGTGTATTTATTTTTATCCTTCCTCCATCTATGACGGAGCTTCGTAAGCGCATTACAGGAAGAGGATCGGAGTCAGAGGATGCCATCAATATGAGATTAGGTGAGACGTTAAAAGAAGTATCTTATATTGACAAGTATGATTATTGTGTTGTGAATGGTGAACTGGATGAGGCAGTAAACAGAGTGCAAGCTATCATAATAGCGGAACATTCGAAGGTATCTGAAAGTATTTACCATCTGATAAAGAAATACGAGGAGGAAATCTAAATGTTATACCCATCAATTAACGATATTAAGAAAAAAGCGGATAGCCGTTATACTTTAGTAATTCTGGCGGCAAAGAGGGCGAGAGACATTATAGATGGAAAGCCTAAGCTTACAGAAGCAAAAACAGAGAAGCCGGTATCCATTGCTGCAAATGAAATTGCAGAAGATTTAATTACTTACAAGAGAAATAATTAATCAGAATTAAAGCGGGTGTTATGCCCGCTTTTGCGTTACGTACCTAACCTCATTTGCACAAGTAAAGGTCTGGTAGGTGCTATACGGGAAGCCCCCAGCTTTAGCTGGAGGGGAATTCTTCCGTTAATATACAGGAAATATTCGTGTGGTATTGGTATTCATAAAGATAGTGAAAGGCAATTTGTGTATCAACTATTTATTCATAGTTTTACAATTTTCTTTAGAGTGGAAGACTTAAGTTATTGATTAAGACTTCGCATTATTTAAGGAGAGAACTATGAATAGTAGTGCAATTCATGATGCAGTTGTAGTGAAAAACAAGGGCGAAATTAGAAGAATAGCGTTTCAAGACATCATTTATATTGAGAAAAGTCTCAGAAAAATATTTTTTCATCTATCCTCAGAGGTGTTTTGTACTTATGGCAAATTTGATATGTATGTAGTCGATTTACCAGAGGAATTTTATCTGTGCAGCAGAAGTTATATTATCAATCTTAGCAAAGTTATCATCATGAAAGATCAAACGATTTATTTTGTGGACGGTAAAGATATCAGAATAGGCAGAGATAAGTTTTATGGTGCACGAAAGGCCTATTCGGCTTTTATAGCTGAATAAACGTGTAAAATTAATGAACTAGGTATGTTGTAAAGCTATTGAAAAATAGTTGATATACTGCAATAAAAAACTTCGTATTTTGCGAAGTTTTTTATTATGAAGGAAGACTTTTTTATTTGTAAAGGAAATAGAAATTTAAATTTCATCATTTGCACTTTTTTTATTGCAATTATAAGAGATTTGTAGTATAGTGTTTGATGGTTCTTTATGTAAAAAGAAATAGAAATAATTTCTGAACGATATAAAGAAACTAAATTTTATTATTTTGCACACCGGATGACTCAAAAGTAGGTGCCTTGCATGAAAGGTTATTTTTGGGATAAATCGCGGTGGAAGAAAAACCAGGAGGAAAATAAAAATGGCAGTAATTTCAATGAAACAATTACTAGAAGCTGGTGTACATTTTGGACACCAAACAAGAAGATGGAACCCTAAGATGGCTCCTTATATCTTCACAGAAAGAAACGGAATCTACATTATCGACCTTCAGAAGACAGTTCGAAAGATTGATGAAGCGTACGAATTCATGAAGGAAGTTGGAACTTCCGGAAAGCCGGTTCTTTTCGTTGGAACAAAGAAGCAGGCTCAGGCTGCTATCGCTGACGAAGCAAAGAGATGCGGTATGTATTTTGTAAACGAAAGATGGTTGGGCGGTATGCTTACAAATCATAAGACTATCGCAGGACGAATCAAAAGATTATATGAAATCCAGGCTATGGAAGCAGACGGAACTTTCGAAAAGCTTTCCAAAAAGGAAGTTTACAAGCTTAAGTTAGAATTAGAAAAGCTTGAAAAATTCTTAGGCGGTATCAAGGAAATGAAGGGAATGCCTGGTGCATTATTCATTGTAGACCCTAAGAAGGAAAGAATCGCTGTTAAAGAAGCAAGAATTCTTGGAATTCCAATCATTGGTATCGTAGATACAAACTGCGATCCGGATGATGTTGACTATATTATCCCGGCAAATGATGATGCAATCAGAGCAGTAAAATTAATCGCAGGAAGAATGGCTGATGCTATTATTGAAGCAAATCAGGGAGAAAGCTTCGATGAAGGACCTGCTGCAGAAGCTGTAGTAGAAGAAGATGCTGCACCAACTTCAATTGAAGAAGTCGTTGCTGCTGAAGAAGCATAAAAACAGGATTGCTCCGTCCTAGCGAGCAAGAAGGAGGAAAAGATTATGGCTGTAACAGCACAAATGGTAAAAGAACTGCGTGAAATGACAGGCGCAGGTATGATGGATTGTAAGAAGGTTTTAGTTGAAACCGATGGAGATATGGATAAGGCTGTAGAGCTTCTAAGAGAAAAGGGACTTGCGAAGGCAGCAAAGAAGGCTGGAAGAGTTGCTGCAGAAGGTCTTGTTAAATTCGCTTTCTCTTCTGATGCGAAGAAGGCTGCGATTGTTGAAGTAAATTCTGAAACAGACTTCGTTGCAAAGAATGACGAGTTTGTTGACTTTGTTGCAAATCTTGCAGCAATGGCTTTAGATGCATCAGATACGTCGATGGAACACTTTATGGCTCAGGCTTATGAAGGCGAAGGAACCGTTCAGGACGCTCTTAACAACAAGATCGCTAAGATCGGCGAAAATATGAACGTAAGAAGATTTGAACAACTGGCAGCTCCTGGCTGTGTATATGTTGGATATAGCCACAATGGCGGACAGATTGGCGTTGTAATTGGTCTTGAAACAGAAGCAACTGCTGAAGAAGTAGCTGTAGTTGGTAAGGACCTTGCAATGCAGGTTGCTTCCATGAATCCTAAGTTCGTGGATGAAACGGGTGTTGATCCTGCTTGGTTAGAAGAAGAAAAGAAGATCGCTATTCAGTTACTTCTAAACGAAGGAAAGCCTGAAGCAATGATGGATAAGATTATTCCAGGTAAGATTAAGGCAATCTTAAAGGAAGTATGCTTAGTAGATCAGAAGTTCGTAAAGAATGGTGATTTAACAGTAAAACAGTATGTTGACGAAGTTGGCAAGCAAATCGGCAAGTCCATCAAGGTGGCATCCATGGTTCGTTACGAAGTAGGCGAAGGTATCGAAAAGAAAGAAGAGAACTTTGCTGAAGAAGTAGCTAAGCAGATTCAGGGCTAGTTTAAACGAATTTAAATGAATAATTCATAATTAATATAGTAGCAAGGCTTTCGAGTCTTGCTACTTTTTATGAGAGCAGGATTCAGAAGTTATTTTTTATGAAATATAGGCAATAATACTATTTAACTTATGGACAATTAAAATAGGAGATACGAAATGAACATACTCAGGATTTTACTTATATTTATTCCGGTGAGCTTCATTGCAGAATACATGGGCGCACCTCAGACAGCAATGTTTATTCTTTCTGCTTTGGCCATTATCCCATTAGCAGGATTAATGGGTGAAGCGACGGAGGAAATATCCTTTTATTCAGGCCCGCGCGTTGGTGGATTTCTGAATGCAACGTTTGGAAATGCTACCGAATTAATCATCTCGTTTTTTGCGATGAAGGCGGGGCTTTTCGATGTGGTAAAAGCCTCGATCGCAGGTTCTGTCATTGGTAACATTTTATTGGTTCTCGGAGCCAGTATGTTGATAGGAGGATTGAAATTTAAGAGGCAAACCTTCAATCAGCAGGCCACAGAGATATCATCCAGTATGCTTCTATTTGCAGTGATCGGATTAACCATACCCGCCATTTTTACTCATACGGTTGCGCCGGAATTGCTTACGACACGCTATGAAGGCTTAAGCATATTGGTGGCTGTGATTATGTTTTCCATTTATTTATTAAGTTTGGTATTTTCCTTTTTCACACATAGAGATATCTATTCTGTAGATCATAGTCAGGAAAGTGCCGCCAAATGGTCGCTGTCTAGGGGTATCCTCGTTTTAGTCATTGCCACGATTTTTATCGGGGTGGAAAGTGAGATTTTTGTAGGTGCAGTTGAACCGATGTCGGAGGCTTTTGGACTGAGTGAACTTTTTGTGGGAATTATCTTGGTACCAATCATCGGTAATGCGGCAGAACACAGTACGGCCATCGTGATGGCGGTTAAAAATCAGATGGATGTGGCTGTAGAGATAGCGGTGGGCTCCAGCCTGCAAATTATTCTTTTCGTGACACCGGTTCTGATCTTCTTAAGCTTATTGTTCTCACCGATGAGCATTATTTTTAATGAATTTGAGCTGATTGCTCTTATATTCTCTGTTTTAATTGCCAATCGTGTGGCAAATGACGGCGAATCCAACTGGATGGAAGGCATTCAGCTTATTGCCGTATATGCGATCATAGCAGGATCGTTCTTTATCCTCTAATACAGATATATCATGGAATGAACTTAAATAATGAAATCCGTCTTTATAGATCGAAACAATTATATGCCTGCTCTTGATACGGGTTATCTAAATTGACAGGATAAAAATTATATGTTACAATCAATTTAGTAATTTAGTAAATCAGTAAAAAGAGGTGAAATGATGAAAATTCCAACAACCCTTAAACATAAACCTGTTATTGTCGTTGAAAACTATGAAAATGTAGATGGCAGACAGGCGTATGAATCCGATGCAAAAGGCCTTTCACTGGGGCTTGCCCAATGGAATGATCGGGGCAAAGTCGATGTGTCTGCAAAAGTTTGGCGCCATACAGGCGAAAAATGGTCTCGTCAATCCGAGGAACTGCCGATGCACCGAGTGATCGATATGGCCATTTTGGTATGCAAAGGGAAGGAGCATTTTATGAATGCTTATCGATATCCAAAATTGTATGATGAAAATAATCCGATTATAGACCGAGTTGGATTGCAGGGAGATGCGATGACTGTTGAGATTTGCAAGGATAATCCAATGATTGATGAAGATATCAAATTATTTTCTCAAACGTTAAGCAGAGACGATGAATTGCTTTCTGAGCGCTTGCATGCACTTGCGAACTTATTAATTGAAATGGGTTATGGACGCCGTAGCCTTTAAAAAATGCTCTCCAGATTGAAGAATCATGGGGAGCATTTATCATTTGCCATTCTGTGATATTCTTAAGCTCACCGTATGGATTGAGGAAAATGAAAAACATCCATCGGATCATAGTGCTTATTTATCTGCTGCAATCTGCAGGTATTCTCACCGTAATAGTTCGTTTCATAATCTATTAAATAGCTATACGGAAAATTAATATAAGATCCGTTCGTTATACCTTTTAAATACTCAAATTTCTGATACAGCCAATTTCTGTTAAGGAAGGCATATTGATTGTCTTCCCATACAGATTGAATACTGATGATGTAAGCGGCATCTCTATAATAATAGGCCGTATCCATTTTATTCACTGCCCTTATTTTTCCGCCGAGAGCAGAGACGCTCACTGTAGCAAAAACCGAACCTTCTGCCCTTTGATCAATCAGTTCAACAATATTTTTAATCTCCTCCATGTTATACTGTCTATCCACAAATCTACCCGTAGATTGAAATTTTTCGGAATCAGGATATACTTCCTGAATTTTATGAACAGCTTCGAGGAATGTCATTTCCTGAACATTTATAGTGGCTCCTTGTATCTGTTCAAATGGTTGCAAAATTTGCGCTGCCTCTACGGAGGAACCGTAAAACAATCCTTTTCCGAAGATTCCTATACCGCGGTCAGGAGAGTTATATATGCTGGCATTGATGGTTATTCTATCATCCAGATTCACTAACCAGTTTTGCCAAATATCAAGGAACTGCATTCTGGTACTGAGAGACGTGTTTACATATTGCAAACCGATGAGTGTAACCTGATCTGTTTTTGGAGGCAATTGAAACGTCATAGACGTCACGATGCCGAAGTTACCTCCGCCTGCACCTTTGCATGCCCAGAACAAGTTCGGATTGCATTTCTCATTGACTTTGAGAACGTTGCCCTGATCATTTACCATTTCCAATTCCAATAAATTGTCACAGCCTAGGCCCATGTACCTGCTGGAATATCCCCATCCGCCTCCAAGGACGTATCCTGCAACACCTACTGTAGGGCAGGTTCCTCCTGGGAAAGGATATCCTCTTGATCCCACGTAATTATAAAGTTGCTCGTTGGTGACTCCACTTTGGACCATCAACGTATTGTCGGCTTCGTTAAGACGTATAAGCTTCATTTGACTGACATCTATAACAAGAATATTATCTCCTGTGGAGTATCCCTCGTAATGATGACCTCCGGACCTTATCCGGATACCGATCCCATGGCATCTTGCCCAGCAAACAGCATTGCTGACATCTTCAATCGTATAGCAATATACGATAACAATGGGAAATTTCTGTATTGCCCAATTCCACTCTTGCCGGGCTTCCTCATATTCTTGACTACAGGGAGTAACTACTTTACCTGTTAAACCTTCATAACATAATCTCATTATCATCACCTATAAATATCCTTTTTAAATTTTATCTTACATAATACTGCAGACATTTATGGTGTGACACATCGTACGCCTTGTTATTAAAAGTAAACTGCTATTTTAAATTAGTAATTTACTGAGTTAGTGATTTGACATGGAAATTAAAATATGATATATTATTAGTAAATTACTAAATTACTGAAATAAATTTAAATATAAAGTAGAAAGAGGAAATAACATGGATAAAAACAGACGAAAGGAATTGGTTGAACAATATAAACAAATAAAAATTTATATGGGGATATTTCAAATCAAAAATGAAAAAAATGGGAAGATTTATATAGGTACTTGTTCGAATCTTAAAAATCGCTGGTTAACATTACGTGGCCAATTAGAAATCGGCCGGTTCGCCAATGCGGAATTGCAAAAAGAATGGAAGCAGCAGGGACCAGAAGTATTTGACTATGAGGTTCTGGAGCAAAAAGAAGTAAAGCCGGAAACCGATGTTAAATGGGAGTTAAAGCAGATGGAGAAAATGTGGCTGGTGAAATTACAGCCATACGACGAAAAAGGATATAATAAAAGAAAAGAAGAACAGTGACGAAATAATGCACATTTTACAAGTAATATTGTAATAAAGAAATATATTGGGAATGAGTAAAAGGGAAGATTTAACAATCCAGAAGCTTGCCAAAAAAACATATACAAAAAGAGGAAGGATGGATATAATATACCTATATTAAACGGAAGCTCATGCAAATATAAGGTTGAGCAATATAGCATTACAGAAAAGGAGACGCTTATGTTTGGATATTCAAGCGAAGAAGAACGAAGACAAGCTGTAGATAGAATTATAAAGACGGAATGGGAGATGTTTCAAAAAGTAAACAACATAGGCGGAAGGGCGGACTGTCAGAACGACTGGAACACATTTCATGTCATGAGGTGCAGTCAGTATAGTGCGTGGACGGACCGAATGCTGATGAGCTATGAAAAGGATTTAAATGCGGCTGTTTTGCAAGGCAGAAACCTAGTGATGGAGAAATACGCCTATATGATGGAATTTACTGCTCCCGACTACTATAGAACTGAGCTTGCACCATTTTTGCCAAAGGTGGATACGGAATCAATGTTGATTATTCGTGAGATAACCGATTATTTGATAGAATGTGAAAAGGAAATTGCATTAAAGTACCCAACATTGAGCAAAGCAGGGAGAACGATTGCATTTGAAGAAGACAACGACGGTTTTACCTCAGTAGAAACCTATACAATAGGAGAACTGAAAACTTATTCTAAAGATACCTTGGAACTGTATCTGGAACACATTCGGGTGAATAGAGCAGCGGACAAAAACATCGTGCTGGTGGTAAAAAGCACCATGGTAAAATTGTATGGATATGTCTCGATGGAAGATGCAGAAAGTAAAATGCAGTTGTAATAAACATAAATTGGGGTAAGAACAATGGATTTAAATAAATTTTTTCAAGAACTCGACTCGATGTTTAAAACAAGAGGGATTAAAGAGGTCGAACAGTTTGTAACGGATGCTTTAGTGCAAGCACAGCAAAATGCAGATTTTGCAGCTGTAATTGCTATCGCCAATGAACTCGGCGGTATCTATAGAGTGACAAACAGGACGGAAGATGGTAAACGAATCTATCAGGTTGCAATAGAGGCATTGAAGCTGGTAGGATTGGACAATACCCTTCAACACGGTACTACATTATTAAATTTGGCCAGTGTATATTCGGAAGAAAAAGATTTTTCGGAAGCCCTTTATCTGTATTTACAAGTTTCTAAAATCTTTGAAGCGGAAGGCTTAAGCAACGATTACAGGATGGCAGCTTTATATAACAACATAAGCCATGTATATGAGCAGCTGCACCAAGAAGATAAAGCCATAGAACATGCTGAAAAGGCTTTGGAAATAATTAAAAGAATACCGAATTCCGAGACAGAATTAGCGACGACCCATACCACACTGGCATGCAGATATATGAAGAACCAACGCTATAAAGAGGCGGAAGAACATCTGTTGACCGCAGAAAGAATTTTTCTGGGTCAAGGCGGAAAAGTGGATGTTCATTATGCGGCCACCATAACGGCTATGGGTGAGTTATACTATCACCAGGGAAACTACACACTTTCTGCAAAATATTTCGAACAAGCATTGAATCTGATTAAACAGAACTATGGCGAGAATACAGCGTATGAGACAGTACGCAAAAATCTTGAGCAGGTCTACCAGAAATTGACCAATCCTTCCATACATGCGAACACGGAAAGCAATTTTACAGGAAATAGGAATAAGTCAAATGGAAACAGAATGTCGGGATTAGAGTTATCCGAAGCCTATTATCATGCCTATGGTAAAGCGATTTTGGCGGATCAATTCCCTCAATATCAACAATATGCGGCAGTAGGCTTAGTAGGGGAAGGCTCCGAATGCCTTGGATTTGATGATGAGTTTTCGGAAGACCATGATTTCGGACCTGGTTTCTGCATTTGGCTTCCGGAAGATATTTTTCAAAAAGTAGGAGCGCAGATGCAGCAAGCCTATGATTCGCTTCCCAAAAGCTTTGAAAACAAACAGCGTATCGAGACACCGGAAGGCAAAGGAAGAATCGGCGTTTTCAGCATTCCTGAATTCTATAAGAAATATATTGGGAAAATACCGCAAACGAATGTGGATTGGCTCATGCTTCCTGAAACAACTCTTTGCACGGTTACAAGCGGAAAAGTTTTTACGGATTCATTAGGACAGTTTACTTCTTTTAGAAATGAACTTCTTCAATTTTATCCGAAGGATATTTTCTTAAAGAAATTGGTTGCTCGATTGGCGACGATGGCGCAATCCGGTCAATACAATTATGAACGCTGCATGAAAAGGGGAGAACAGGCAGCGGCTTATATGGCATGCAGTGAATTTGTAAAGGCGACAGTTTCCGCGGTGTATCTCTTGAATAAAAAATATATGCCTTTTTATAAGTGGATGTTCAGAGGAATGGAACAACTTTCGGTTCTTCCCGAAATAAAGCGGATGCTTGAGCGCCTCGTCAACATGCCGGATATTACCGAAAATACGGCGAAAAAGGTGCAATTAATCGAAGAGATTTGTGTTTTAGTTCGAAAAGAACTGAACCACCAAGGAATATCCATGGGGACGGAGGACTTCCTTCATAATCACTGTACTTCTATCATGACTACGATTTCCGATCCACAGATTAGAAATTTACCGGTCTTATACGATGTGAAATAATAACAAAGGGTGTCTGAAGACAATCATATAGGCAGACAAAATCTGCAGGTCCTATATGAAGGTTTTGAGACACTCTTTTTTTTTGACTATATGTCAGAATACATCGGTAAAAATCAGGAAAAGGTTAGCCTAATCGATAAAAATAAAATTTCTATGCTTATTTATATTTTGTTAATTTTTAATTTTCAATAGGCTATGATATACTTTTTTATAGGTGAAAGGGGACAAGATGAATTATAAAGTGTTGATTGTAGAAGATGATGCTGTGATAAGCTCAGAGATAAAAAAATATTTATTAACATGGGGATATCAAGTGGAATGTGTTTCGGATTTTCACCAAGTGACTACACAATTTGCTGCCTTTAATCCGCATTTGGTTTTGATGGATGTGACCCTCCCGTTTTATAATGGATACCATTGGTGCAGTGAAATAAGGAAGCTGTCACAGGTACCTATTATGTTTATCTCTTCTGCAAATGATAAAATGAACATTGTGATGGCAATGAATATGGGCGGGGATGACTTTATTGCAAAACCATTTAGCTTTGAAGTTTTGCTCGCTAAGATACAAGCCATGCTGCGCAGAACCTATTCTTTTTATGAACGTGCTAATCTTGTGGAACACCGAGGAGTTGTTTTGAATCTTTCTAATGCGAGCTTAGAAATAGAAGGGCAAAAGGTGGAACTGACAAAAAATGAATTTCGAATATTACAATTGCTGTTTGAAAATAAAGGACGGATCGTATCAAGAGAAATCATTATGAAAAGTCTTTGGGACAGTGATTGTTTTATCGATGACAATACTTTGGCGGTCAACTTTACCAGGCTCCGTAAAAAATTGGATGAGTGTGGCTTGAAGGATTTTATTACCACGAAGAAAGGAATCGGTTATATTCTGGAAGGATAAAGAAACGAACCGAACCGTAGGCGTTTGTTATGGAAATAGTGTCAAATCTAAAATTGTTTATAAGCTGGCTGACAGATCAATTAAAATATATTGGATTGTTTGTTTTGTTTGCCTTTATAACGCTGTCAGTAGGTCTGTTGTCCCATAGTGATTTAGATCCTATCCTTTATAGTATAGAAATCTGCCTTTTTTTAGGTACGATTGCTCTTTGCAGCAGTTTCTTAACCTATAGGCGTTGTTATAAGGCCTTATACGAACAATATATAAATCTTGATGTTTCAATCAACCAAATACCGAAGACAAATAGCTTTATTGAAAAATCCTATGCAGAATTATTACAAGAGCTATTTGACCGCCGCAATAGTTTGTATGATCAAATGAGGAAACAGGAGGCGGAAAGCACGGATTATTATACGTTATGGATTCATCAGATAAAAACACCGATAGCGGCTATGAGACTGCTTTTGCAGTCCAGAGAAGAGAAGTTCAATAGGCTGCTGCTGGAGCAGGAGCTTTTTAAAGTGGAACATTATGCGGAAATGGCGCTCCATTATTTCCGATTAAATAATATGTCCTCTGATTTATTGTTGAAGGAATGCGATCTGAACGAAATCGTGAAACAGATTGTGAAAAAATATTCTATCAGCTTTATTGAAAAAAGGCTAGCACTAAACCTTGAAGAGTTTCATGCACTCTTGGTTTCTGATGAACGGTGGCTGAGCTTTGTGATAGAGCAGATTCTTTCGAATTGCATTAAATATACTTTCACGGGAGGAATTTCGATTCGATATGAGGAAAGTCCTGAGCCTGTCTTAATGATTTCAGACACCGGAATCGGTATTCAGCAGGAAGATTTGCCTCGGATATTCGAAAAAGGATTTACCGGATTTAACGGCAGAATGGATAAAAAGTCCACCGGAATCGGATTTTATCTATGCAAACAAGCACTTGATAAATTAGGCTATCGTATTTCTGTAAGCTCCGAAGTCGGAAAAGGAAGTCAATTTTATCTTTACTTCGATACCTCGTATCAACCTTACAATAATGAAAGATTCAAAGAAGAAATGTAAGCTAATATAAAGGCGTTATGTTTCTTTTTTTGTTAAGATAACTAAAGACATAATCAAAGGGGGTAAAAATTATGACTTTATTGGAAGTAAAAAATGTCAAAAAAATTTATACAATGCGTTTTGGGGGAAATCAGGTAGAGGCATTAGAAGATATCAGCTTTTCAGTTGAAAAGGGGGAATATGTTGCTATTATGGGGGAATCCGGTTCCGGGAAGACAACACTTTTGAATTTACTTGCCTCGTTGGATAAACCGACAAAGGGAGAAATTTTACTGGACGGAGAGTCACTTCATGCGATTAAAAACAAGGAATTGTGCGCATTCAGAAGAGATAACTTAGGTTTTGTATTCCAAGACTTTAATTTGTTAGATACCCTTTCTTTGCAGGACAATATCTTGTTGCCCTTAGTGTTACAGGGGAAAAAGTTTGATGAAATGAATGAAAGATTGCTGCCGTTAGCAAGACAATTGGGAATTAGTGAATTGTTGCAGAAATATCCCTATGAGGTATCCGGAGGACAAAAACAACGAACCGCAGCAGCGAGGGCGCTCATTACAGAACCGAAGCTTATCTTGGCAGATGAACCGACGGGGGCTCTTGATTCGAAGGCAGCCACGGGATTGTTACATTTATTTGCCGAAGTCAATAAACTGGGGCAGACCATTTTGATGGTGACACATAGCATTCAAGCCGCCAAATGCGCGGGCAGAATATTGTTTATTAAAGACGGGAATTTGTTTCATCAAATTTATAGAGGAAATTCTACAGATGACGAAATGTATCGGAAAATAGCGGATACATTGACGGTTATTCAAGCAGGAGGGGAAGTACTATGAATACGGGAACTCTTCTGCCAAAGCTTGCACTGACCGGTATTTGGAAGAATCGAATGGTATATCTGCCCTATATTTTAACGACATCTTTTTCTGTATGTGTATTTTTTATATTCAATTGCATTCTGCACAATAAAGTGATGGAAAATATACCGCATGCCATGTATGTGATGGTATTATTGCAGATCGGTATTTTTTTGCTTGGCTTGATATTAGCACCTTTTCTGTTTTATACTAATAGCTTTTTGATCAAACGAAGGAAAAAAGAGCTTGGATTATACAGTATTTTGGGTTTGGAGAAAAAGCATATCAGCATGATGCTGCTGATTGAAACGCTGCTCATCTATGCCCTCTCATTACTTCTGGGAATCGTGACGGCTATCATCTTTTCGAAGCTGGTATTTCTGATACTGCTCAATGTGTCGGGACTGCCCATTGATACCGAATTTACGGTTTCGATGTCCAGCTTCAAAGCAACGATGATTTTTTTTGGTATCGTTTCGCTTCTGAATGTACTGACCAACTTGTTTCAGGTGACCAGAGCCAATCCGGCAGAACTGTTGCGCAGTCCCAAGCAGGGAGAAAAGGAGCCAAAACATTTATGGATTTTTAGCATCCTTGGCGTGTTGTTTTTAGGCAGTGGATATGCGATAGCCGCTGTGGCAAAGCTAAACGGAATGATTTTTCTGTTTTTCTTTCTTGCTGTTCTCTTTGTCGTGATAGGAACCTATTATTTGTTTACTGCCGGAAGTATTGTATTTTTGAGAATATTAAAGAGAAACAAAAAATTTTATTACAAAAAAGAAAACTATATCACCGTTTCCGGAATGATTTACCGCATGAAGAAGAGTGCCGCCAGCTTGGTGAATATCTGTATATTCAGCACCATGATCATCATCACGCTGCTGTGCACGATCTCTCTTTCACTGGGGGAAGAGGACGTAATCAAGTTCCGATTTCCGTATGATGTAGTGTATGTTTTCGATGCCGCTGCAACGGAGGACATTCATCAATTCGGTGATGAGATGAACGCATTGGCATTCAAAAACGATGTAAATATATCGGATAAAAAAGAATGGAACTATTATCAGGTAATTGCTTTGGAAAATGACAACCATTTTTCAGCAGATATAGAACCCGGCTATCAGGAGAACCAGCAAAAACTTGTTATTTTAACGGTGGAGGCATACAACCGTATTGAAGGAAAAAAAGAGATACTTCAAGAGAATGAGGTGTTGATTTATTCCACTGCAAAGAATTTCGGCTATGACCGTATCTTATTGAATGATCAAGCTTACCGCATCAAGTCCGAATTAAAAGCCTTTACGCTAGATCCGAAAGAGCCAAACAGCTATTCGAATCGTACCTATTATATTATAACAAGTGATCTTGCAGGAGCACAACATATCGCTGCAGTGCTTTCCAAAAAGGAGCCTATGCTATATGATAATATACGGTTCAATATGGAAGGTGAAAAATCGGACAAAGAAGAATTCTTATCGGAGCTATTCAAACAAACCTCCCGATTCGAAGGATGGATAAGCAGTGAGAATGCGATAGAATGGGGGGCCATGACGAAATCAATGAACGGAGGGCTTTTATTCATCGGCGTATTCTTCGGATTGATTTTTACAATATGCTTGGTACTGATTATGTATTATAAGCAAATTGCTGAAGGTTTCGAAGATCGGAACAATTTTGAAATTATGCAGCAAGTGGGCATGAGTGATGAGGATGTAAAAGTGACGATAAGAAAACAAATTTTACTCGTCTTTTCGTTCCCTTTGATTGGTGCAATTATCCATACTTTTATGGGCCTGCATATGATTATAAATTTGTTGTATGCATTGAACCTCTATAATACAAGTCTCATTGTGACGAATACTTTTGTCATTATTGCTGTGTTCGCTGTTTTTTACGGTCTCAGCTACTTATTTACGGCAAAGAGCTATTATAGGATTGTAAGACAATCGGAAAAATAACAGCTTTTTTACTTCAATCCGGGCTTCGGAGGCGGGAACGATTGAACTTCATAGATAAACATAATGCACCCAATAAAGCGGCAGGTTTTAAGGGTGCATTTTGAATTTTGACAGTCAAAACATTAAGTGATAAAATATGAACATATTTTATTGTTCACTTTGTATTTTACAATTAAATATTATTTTAATGAACCGTTTTTTCGGTAGTATGTGAGGGAAAAATGAATGAAAAAAAGTAGGAGTGTTGTAAACACGATAAGGGAAAAACATACTCTTCAGGGAAACGTGATCAACGAATTGAATCAGTATGACGGTAAACAATCCGTTGAGAACTCCATGTCGTATTCTTCTGACAGAAAGACAGAAGGTGAGATAAAAAGGAGCGAAATACATTATAAATTTTTAAATAATCTTTTTCAGACGATCCCCTGTGCAATTACGCATTTCTCTTGCAATCCTATGCCGAAAATGAAATATTGCAATAAAGCAGCTATTGTTTTTTGCGGTTTTGAAGACAGCAGTGGCTATGAACGTTTACTGGGAGTAGGATTTAATCGATTTATTCCGACTGAATGGACGAATTACGTCAATCATTTATTTGCACAAGCTCTTGAACAAACGGAGCCGATTGATTTCGAGTATCAGATGTGCAGAGTAGATGGCTCCGTATTTTGGATTAGAGGTATCTTACAGAAAATTGTTACGGAAGAAGAATCGGTTCTTCAGAGCGTTTATATGGATATAACCAAGAGAAAGAGTTTATTGAATGAACAAGAACATACAGCGTCGCAGCTGCAGGAGCTGGTTGAAAATATACCGGCGGGTATTGTCATTCTTGAAGTGACTGACAGAATAAGAGGGGTTTATGCGAATGACGGTTTCTGTCAGTTAGCAGGATATAAAAAGGAAGAATACAAAAAGTTGATGCAGAACGATGCTTTCTTTTGTATTCATCTGGATGATGTAGAAATTATCACGACGGCACTGCAGCGAAGTATGCTTGGAAACAAGCCTATTGACGTAAATTTTAGGATGATTCACAGACAGCAAGGCTTTAGATGGGTGAATGTAAAGGCAAAAATTATAGAACACAATGAGGAACGAGTTGTTTATTATGCTGTTTTTACGGATGTAAAGAGTTTAAATGAGACGCAGCAGAAAGCTGATCAAACAAAGGAAGAAAAGCAGATCAAAGAAAACTTAGGGACGGTGTTGGATTATGCAAAAAAGCTTCAGGAAGCAAAGCAAGAATTTTTCTTACATATATCCCAGGAAATTTATACTCCGTTAAATGGGATTATCGAAATGCTGGATCTGCTTGAACAGCAGGAACATCTCGACGAAAATAAGTACTTAAAAAGTGCAAAATGGTCTGCACGTGATTTAGCTGCAGTGATCCGCAATATATTAACTGTTTTTCAATCCTCTTAATCTATATGCTATTTTTTGGTGATTTGTACGTGTCTCAAGCCGTATAAAACCAATTATAAAAAAGATGACACTTATTGAAGAAAAAAACGTAAAATAGGTGAACGCTAAACTATTCTATGTTATAATGAACGCTAGGAATTAAATCCTATCGAGCTTAAATATAAGGAGAATTTTATGAAACCTAGGTATAAACGAGTTCTGATTAAGGTAAGTGGTGAAGCACTTGCCGGACCGGACAAATTTGGAATCAGCGATGAAATGCTTTCAGGTATTGCTGCTCAAATTAAAGAAATTCATGAGTTGGGCGTACAGATTGCAATTGTAGTAGGCGGAGGAAATTTTTGGAGGGGCAGAACTGGACAAAGTATAGATCGAGCTACCGCAGATTATATGGGGATGCTTGCAACGACAATGAATGCAATGGCATTACAAGATGCATTTGAAAAACAAGGATTACCGGCTGCTGTACAAACGGCCATTTCGATGACACAGATTGCAGAGCCATACAATAGAAAGAAAGCGATTTCACACTTAGAGGCCGGGAAGGTGGTTATTTTCGGAACAGGAACAGGAAGTCCATTTTTTTCAACAGATACAACTTCTGCACTCCGGGCAGCGGAGATTGATGCAGATGTGATTCTTTTGGCAAAGAAAGTAGACGCAGTATATTCTGCGGATCCTGAAGTGGATCCGAATGCAATCAAGTATGACCAATTAGCCCATAAAGAAGTAATAGAAAAACAGCTTGGTGTGATGGACATAACGGCTGCTACTCTGTGCATGGAAAATAATATTGCCATTCATGTATTTGGAGTTTCTGAAAAGGGAAATATGTTAAAGGCCATTAATGGTGAAAAAATAGGAACGATCGTTCGGTAAAAATTTAGGAGGAGTAAGAATTTATGAGTATTAATGTGCAGGAAGTCCTTGAAACAAAAATGACAAAGACCCTCTCCGTTTTAAAGGAAGAATTAAACACAGTCAGAGCAGGAAGAGCAAATCCAGCCTTATTGGATAAGGTTACGGTGGATTATTATGGAAGCCCAACACCGCTTAAAAACCTATCGAATATTTCTGCTCCGGAACCACGAACTTTATTGATTGCACCTTTTGATCCAAAAATAATATCCGATATTGAGAAGGCTCTCAATATGGCGAATATTGGAATCACTCCTTCCAATGATGGGAAAATGATTCGATTAACCATACCGCCGCTTACAGAGGAAAGAAGAAAAGAAATCACGAAAGCTGTAAAGAAATATGGAGAGGATGCGAAGGTTGCTGTTCGAAATGAAAGAAGAGATGCCAATGATGAGCTTAAAAAGCAGGAAAAGGCCGGAGAAATTACAGAAGATGACCTAAAAAAATCATTGGATCAAATCCAGAAGAAGATTGATAAGACAATTAAAGATATTGATGATATTGTAGCCGCAAAGGAAAAAGAAATATTAGAAGTATAGTGTGAATAGCCTTGCTTGGTTTTTGGAAAGATTGATAGCACATAGACTTTAAATTGAGGTTGGCTTAATAAGGATTCTATTGGCGGATGTGGCTGCAAGCAGTCATATCCGTTTTTAAGAGTGAGGTTTTGTACCATGTTAGACGAGAGAAATATCCCAAAGCATGTGGCTATCATTATGGACGGCAACGGCAGATGGGCACAAAAAAATAATACGACAAGGCTTGCGGGACATAATGCAGGCATGAGAGCCATGAAGGAAATTGTAAAGAGCTCTTCTGCATGGGGTGTGGAACATTTGACCGTATATGCATTTTCGACGGAAAACTGGAAGCGTTCTGTGGAAGAGGTAAGCGGCATATTTAAATTGATTGTTATATATGTTGATAAGGAACTGAAAGAACTTCATAAAAATAACGTAAAAGTTAACATCTTGGGAGATTATTCTAAACTTCCGAAGGAATCTGTTGAACGATTGGAAAAGGCGCTGGGTACCACTAAAAACAATACCGGTCTCCAGTTTAATATAGCATTAAATTACGGCAGCCGCGATGAAATTACAAAAGCGGTCCGCTTAATCAGTGAAAAAGTAAAAAATGGAGAATTTACACCAGAACAGATAACAGAAGAAATGATTGGACAGCATTTATATACCGGCGGTTTATTTCATAATATTCCGGATCCGGATTTGATCATCCGAACAAGCGGCGAAAGAAGATTGTCCAATTATTTGCTCTGGCAGTCTGCGTATAGTGAATTCGCATTCCCGGATGTATTATGGCCGGATTTTTCACCGGCAGAATACATGAAAATAATGGAAGAATATCAAAGCAGAGACAGGCGCTTTGGTGGGAGGTAACCTTTGAAAACAAGAATATTATCTGGACTGATCATGACCCCGCTCTTGATTGTAGTCGTGCTGGGAGGCAAGGTTCTGGCTCTTGCTTGTTTTGCTATCGGAATCATGGGTGTGCGAGAGTTCTATAACGGTTTTAAGTCGTTGAACATGAAACCGTCTTATTCCGTAGCGTATATCAGCACCATCGCACTTTACGCTATCAATCTGTTGATTGGTGGAAGTGATTGGTATATGCTGTGGTTTTTCGGTTCCATACTGCTTAGTCTATTATATCTGTTTAAGATTGAGGAAAGAAATTTGGAAGATGCAATGGCAACGATAACGGGTATCGTTTATGTCGTATTTTTTTCCTTTCATGTTGCCCTCGTGGAGCAGACAGCGGAATACAGTATACTGGTATGGCTGATCTTTTTAACCGCTTTCGGTACCGATGTGATGGCCTATTTTACAGGCTATGCTTTCGGAAAACATAAGCTCTGTCCGACCATCAGCCCTAAAAAAACCATTGAAGGCGCCATCGGAGGTACGCTTGGAAGCGTTATCCTGTGTGGTGTTTTCGGGCACTTCTTTGCCCCGGATGTATTTATTCATTGCATGGTAATTGGTGTTCTGGGCGGCATTGTTTCTCAATTTGGGGATTTGACAGCCTCCATTTTTAAGAGAAAGATGGGCATTAAAGACTATGGTAATTTAATACCGGGACATGGGGGTATTTTAGATCGATTTGACAGCGTGTTATTTACCGCTCCAATCATTTACTACTATATCACCCTCGTATTATAGGAAAATAGAATGAAAAAAATTGCACTCTTAGGCAGTACCGGATCGATCGGTACGCAAGCACTTGATATTATTGAAAACAACCGTGATCGCTTTCAGGTGACGGTGCTTTCTTGTGCAAAGAATACAGAGCTTCTATCGAAGCAAATTAAAAAATTTAATCCGTTGATTGTTGTTGTAGATAAAGAAGAAGATGCACGTGAGCTGGCACAAATACATAAAAGCATTGAAATCTTACATGGTCCGGAAGGGCTTGTGGAAGCTGCAGCCTCCTCGTACGATATCCTGTTGAATTCTCTGGTTGGAATGAGAGGCTTGGTGCCGACTTATCATGCGATTTGTCAAGGAAGAGATATCGCACTGGCGAATAAAGAGACGCTCGTTGCCGGAGGAGAACTCGTGATGACAAAAGTTGCTGAAAAAGGAATTCGGCTGCTTCCGGTTGATAGTGAGCACAGTGCAATATTTCAAGCATTAGAAGGGAATAAAAGGGAACAACTTAAAAAAATTTATTTAACCGCTTCCGGCGGGCCTTTTCGGGGTTATACTTTACAACAGCTGGAACATGTTACGCTGGAACAGGCTTTAAAACATCCGAATTGGAACATGGGAAGCAAAATCACGATTGATTCCGCATCTATGATGAATAAGGGGCTGGAAGTAATCGAGGCGAAATGGTTATTTGACGTACCGGTCGATAAAATTCAAGTCGCTGTTCATCCTCAGAGTGTGGTTCATTCCATGGTAGAATATGTGGATCATTCTATTATAGCGCAGCTTGGCAATCCGGATATGCGTGTCCCAATCAGCTATGCGTTGGGGTATCCGGATCGATTAGAAAATGCTTTTGAACCGTTAGATTTATTTGGAATGGGTGCCCATTTAACATTTGAAAAACCTGATTTAACGGTGTTCAAAACGATTCAATTGGCGTATGAATCAGTAGAGAAGGGCGGTTCTTATCCGGTGATACTCAATGGAGCCAATGAAGCATTAGTTGAACTATTTTTAAATAAAAAGATTAAATTTATAGATATACAGAATAATATAGAAAGAATACTCCATTCCCATGTTCCAAGTTATAATTTAAAATTAGAGGATATCTTGGAAGCCGATCAGCTGGCTAGACGGTTGGTGAAGGAGCTTGTTGGATAAATGATATAAAGTAACTTGTTATAAACAAAATTTAAAAGGGGATTGAGTTACTTCGAAAGGGGCAAAGTTAGATGACGATTATATATGCTTTAATCATGTTTTGCATACTGGTGATGGTACATGAAGGCGGACACTTTATTGCTGCCAAATCGGTTGGTGTAAAGGTAAATGAATTTGCTGTCGGTATGGGACCTATCTTATTGAAAAAAGTGAAAGGAGAAACACGGTATTCCATAAGACTGTTCCCGATAGGCGGTTTTTGTGCCATGGAAGGGGAGGACGACGACTCGGATGATGAACGCTCTTTCGGCCGTAAACCGTTGTGGGCAAAAGCCATTATTATTGTTGCGGGTGCTTTTATGAATCTATTGCTTGCCGTCGTAATCTTGGCGTGCAGCATTTATTACATCGGGATACCGACTACCGTTATCGGCGAATTCAGTGAGATCAGCCCTGCAAGAGAAGCAGGCCTATCGGTCGGAGATAAAATTGTAGCGATTGAACAATATAAAATTAAAGACTGGAACGATATCACTACTGCTATTTCAAGCCAAACAGACGATACGGTATCGATTACTGTTGAGCGAGATAATAAGGCGTTGACCTATACGATGCAGTTGGCAGCGGAAGAAGCGACCGGAAGAAAAATTGTTGGTATTACACCGGATGTTTCACGAAGTGTAGGAAGTGCCATTGTAACCGGAGGAAAGGCTACTTGGCATATGACCGTCAGCATGGTAGACGTAATCGGTCAGCTTGTTACCGGAGAGGTATCTGCAAAAGAATTGACAGGACCTATTGGGATCACGGTGGCGGTAAGCGATTCGGTGAAGTACGGCTTCATCTATGTCGCTAACTTGGCTGCATTGATTAGTTTAAACCTAGCCATTGTGAATATGCTGCCATTCCCGGCTTTAGACGGAGGAAGACTGGTATTTTTAATTATAAGGAAAGTGACCGGAAGAGCTATAACGGATGAAATAGAGGGCCGTATCCATTTCGTGGGAATTATGCTCTTATTCGGCTTGATGATCTATGTAACATGGCAGGATATCGGGCGATTTATTTTAAAATAGTGTTGGAGTGGAATCATGAGCAAAAGTGTTCGATGTGGTAATGTAATAATTGGCGGGGGCGCACCTCTTTCTATACAATCGATGACGAATGTAGACACGAGAAATGTAGAGGGAGTGGTGACTCAGATTAAGCAATTGGAAGAAGCCGGATGTGACATTGTACGTTTAGCTGTTCCGGACATGGAGGCGGCGGAAGCTTTCAGCAAAATAAAAAAACAAGTGGTGGTACCATTGGTTGCCGATATCCATTTTGATCATCGATTGGCGATCGCCGCCATGAAGAATGGGGCGGATAAAGTACGAATTAATCCGGGAAATATCGGGCGCATCGATCGAGTGAAAGCCGTGGTTGAAACGGCAAAGGAACGAGGTATTCCAATCCGGGTCGGCGTTAATTCAGGATCCCTTGAGAAAGATATCGTTCAACAATATGGAGGAGTTACTGCGGCAGGGCTGGCAGAGAGCACGCTTCGAAATGTGAAGCTTTTAGAGGAGCTTGATTTTGAGGATATTGTGATTTCCCTAAAGGCTTCGGATGTAAGGCTGAATTATGAAGCGCATAAACTTGTATTTGAAAATACAAACCATCCATTACATATCGGAATCACCGAAGCAGGAACCGTAAATAGCGGCAAACTGAAATCTGCGGTTGGAATAGGGGCGTTGCTTCTTGCCGGTATTGGTGATACCATGCGGATTTCACTGACAGGGGATCCGGTTCGGGAAGTTCATTTTGCAAAAGAACTTCTAAAAACCATAGGGATAAGACCTTCCGGTGTAAACCTGGTTTCCTGCCCGACCTGCGGACGTACGAGAGTGGATTTGGAGGGAATCGCTTTGCAAATTGAGAAAGCTTTGGAGGACGTGGAGAAGCAGCGGGAGTTGAAAAGTCTTCCTCGAATTACGGTAGCGGTGATGGGATGTGCCGTGAACGGACCTGGAGAAGCGAAAGAAGCGGATTTTGGTGTGGCCTGCGGCGAAGGGAAAGGTGTACTCTTTGCGAAAGGCAAAATTGTGAAAACCGTTTCGGAAAACGAGATTGTGAATGAACTTCTTCAATTAATCAAGGAGTAAATGACATATGAAAACCTACAAGACAACACATATGGTGAAGTTAGAGGATTTAAATCATCACCGGAATTTATATGCCGGCAGAGCAATTGAATGGATGGTAGAAGCTTCTTTTATTTCCGCATCTCTTGAATATGGGGACGGACATGGGCTTTTATATAAAAATACGCATCAATTCAGCTTTGAAAAGTCAGTTGAACCCGGAGAAATCATTAGCTTTTGCGGGACAGTCGTACGGGCAGGAAAGAAGAGCCTTACTGTTCGAGTCGGATTGATTTCAGAGAAGACGGGAGAATTAAAGGCAGAAGGTTATACCACCTTTGTTTCGGTAAAACCGCATACCAATGAGTCGGTTGAACACGGACTTTTATTGGACGAAACAGAAGACTTAAATGAATTAACGTGGAGAGAAAAAGCAAATTTTTTTTTTGAATAAGGAAATTACATAATGATTAATCTAGTTGAAAGTACAATAAATTGGAGTAAATTAGGAAAACACCCAAGAGAGCATTATAAGTTCTCTTTAGGAAGAGCTCAAATGTCAAAAGAGAGTGCAACGCTTTCTTTAGCGATTGAGCTCAATTTTGTTATACCCTTTGATGATATTCAGCGGATGAAGGCAATTATAATCAATCAAATTCAAGGGCTGAAAGAAGTTCAGTTTGATTTTAAATATACAGAAATGGTTCAGACTCCGAAGGAAATCGTACGGCTTTGCGTAGAGCATATGATTGATGAAGTCAATGGTGACTATGCCAGAAGTACCAAAACCATTTTTCCGGAAGAGTCCGTTTTACAAGACAACATCTTAACGATTTATGCGCTGGGTGGTATGGCGGTAAATGATTTGAATGAGCGAGTGGCTAACATTTTTGAACGGATTTTACAAAGAGATTTCAACATAGCGGCCGAAGTTAAATTTGAGAATCATGCGGATGCTTATAAAAAAATTGCGCAGCAAAAAAGAGCTTTTGCAGAGCTGGAAGAAAAGGAAGTCCATGCGACGCAGCAAAAAGCAGCAAGTATGGCTGCGAGCAGACCACAGCCTAATTTTTCCGCTGAAAATGGGGGAGAAAAGAAAAACTTTTCCGGCAACAGCGGAAACGGAGGCAATAAATGGAATCGAAGGCCCAAGGAGGAACCGGTACAGGGAAATCGCATTTTGGGAACAGAAATCAATGGTCGAGCGACGGCTCTTTCCAGTATTACAGCGGACAGCGGCCAGGTAACAATAGAAGGTATTGTCTTTAAAAAAGAAGCACGAACCATAAAAAATGAAAAAAAGCTGGTTAGCTTGCTGATCACAGATAAGAAAACCTCTCTTTGTATCAAAGCGTTTACTTCAGAAAATAAATGGAATGAGATCGATGAACATATCGGAAACGGGACGTTCGTGAAAATAAGAGGAAACGCAGAATGGGATACTTATGAAAATGTTGTCGTGGTGATGGCCCGTGATATTCAAAAAGGTGAAATTAAGAAACGGAAAGATACGTGTGAGAGAAAGCGTGTCGAACTGCATGCCCATTCCAAAATGAGTGCAATGGATGGCCTGAATGAAATCAAGGATATGGTTAAAACACATGGGGGCTGGGGCCATAAGGCAATGGCTATCACAGACCATGGTGTGGTTCAAGGGTTTCCGGAAGCTTCCCATGCCGTGGATAAATTCCCGAATATGAAAATCATCTATGGAATGGAAGGGTATGTTTTCGAGGATAAAGATTGTATCAATCCGGACGGGAGCATTGAATATAAAAAGAAACCGACCAATCATATTATCCTATTGGCACGAACACAAGAAGGCTTGAAGAATCTTTATAAGCTGGTTTCGATTTCTCATCTGAACTATTTCTATAAACGGCCTAGAATTCCGAAATCAGTATTAACTACCTATCGGGAAGGCTTGATCATCGGTTCGGCCTGTGAGGCAGGAGAAGTATTTCGAGCTGTTTTACAAAAAAAGAGTGAAAAAGAAATTGAAGAACTGGTTCAGTACTATGATTATTTGGAGATCCAACCCATCGTGAACAATCAGTTCCTAATTGATAAAGGCGTTGTTGCGGATAAAGAAGGTTTACGGGATTTAAACCGGACGATCGTGGCGTTAGGTGAAAAGTATGGAAAACCGGTTGTAGCAACAACAGATGCTCACTACGGGGAACCGGAGGAAGCTTTGTATCGAAATATCCTCATGGCAGGTCAAGGGTATAAGGACGAAGGAAACGAAGGACTGTACTTAAGAACGACAGCGGAAATGCTGGAGGAATTTGCTTATTTAGGCAAAGACATGGCGGAGAGAGTGGTTATCGATGCGACAAACCTCATTGCGGATATGATTGAAGAGGTAAGACCGGTACCGAAGGAGAAGTATCCGCCTAAAATTGAACATGCAGAGGAATTGCTTAGAAGTAAGTGCATGGAACGGGCATGGAGTATTTACGGAAATCCGTTGCCTAAAGAAATACAGGAACGGCTGGATGCCGAACTGGTACCGATTATCCGTGAAGGCTATGCGGTCATGTATATTGCAGCGGAGATGTTGGTGCAGAAATCCTTAAGCGACGGCTATCTGGTAGGTTCCAGAGGCTCGGTAGGATCTTCCTTTGCGGCCACCATGGCCGGTATTACAGAAGTAAATCCTCTGCCGCCGCATTACATATGTCCGAAGTGTAAGTACTTGGAATGGGGAGATGAAAACGAATACGACTGCGGCGTGGACATGCCTGACAAGGATTGTCCAACATGCGGTACGAAATTAAAGCAAGACGGCTTTACGATACCATTCCAGACCTTCTTGGGGTTTGAAGCGGATAAAGAACCCGATATCGATTTGAACTTTGCCGGAGAATATCAGCCCTATGCACACAAGTACGTGGATGAGATTTTCGGCAGCAAAAATGTATTTAAGGCAGGAACCATCGGCACGGTTGCTACAAAAACCGCCTATGGATTTGTGATGAAATATTTTGAGGAGCGGCAGATTCCAATCAATAAATTTGAAGTAGAACGACTTGCGGAATGCTGCACGGGTGTAAGAAGAACGACCGGACAGCATCCGGGAGGTATTATTATTGTTCCGGATGATCATGAAATTTATGAATTTTGTCCGGTTCAGCATCCGGCCAATGATACGACAAGCGACATCATTACGACTCATTTTGATTACCATTCCATCGACCAAAACCTGTTGAAGCTTGACATACTCGGTCACGACGTGCCGTCCATGATTCGTCACCTTCAGGACATGACGGGTCTGGACCCATTGACACAAGTGCCTTTAAAAGATGAACGGGTAAACAGCATTTTTAATGGAATCGAAGGCTTGGATATCAAAGATCCGGATTATCGTTTTGTACACGGCAGTTATGGCATACCGGAATTCGGGACGAAATTCACCAGACAGATGCTCGATGATACCAAACCGAGCCGATTTGCCGACTATGTTCGAATTTCCGGGTTCTCGCACGGAACCGACGTGTGGATTAATAATGCGCAGGAATTTATCCGAAGCGGAGAAGCGACTATAAAGGATGCGATTTCTACCAGAGATGACATTATGAATTATTTGATCCTAAAAGGCTTACCGAAAAAGAAAGCGTTTAATATCATGGAAAAGGTTCGAAAAGGAAAAGGGGTTACGGAGGAAGATGCGGAATTAATGCAGCAAAACAATGTGCCGGAATGGTATATTGAATCCTGCCGAAGAATCAAATACATGTTCCCCCGGGCCCATGCGGTGGCATATGTGATGATGTCCTACCGAATCGCGTACTTTAAAGTCTATTATCCGGTGGAATTCTATGCGACGTATTTCACCACCAAGGTAAGCGAATTTGATGCGGAGACTATTACAAAGGGTCCGAAAGCTGTACTAGATAAGATGGATGCCATTATTGCAAAGGGAAAGAATGCGACAAAGAAGGAAGAAGATGAGGTCATTGTTCTGGAAGTGGCGTATGAAATGTATGCCAGAGGGTATGAATTTGCTGCAGTGGAACTCGGAAAATCGCATGCAACAAAATTCTATGCAAAGGACAGCAAAGTGCTGCTTCCTCTGGTGGCATTGGGCGGCGTCGGAGAAAGTGCAGCCAGAATGATCGCTGAAGAATACGAGAAGAGACCGTTTGAGACCATTGAGGAAATTCGAGAAAGAGCGAGGGCCAATAAAACGGCGATAGAGGCGTTAAGGGAGCATGGCGTTTTATCGGGTTTGCCGGAGTCCGATCAATTAAGTTTATTTTAGACTGGAAAAATCGTATTGGATTCGATACAATGAAAAGTATACAGTAGTTTAGTAGGAAACGTAGGAGGAATTGTCAGAATGGCGCAGGATAGAATTTGGAGCAAAGAAGAAAGTTTTAATCGGGAGCAGTTTCAGACTGTTCAATTAGAAAGACTGAAAAAAACAGCAGAAAGAGTATATAATAATGTCCCTCATTATAAGAAAAAATTTGATGAAATCGGTGTATTGCCGGAAGATATAAAAAGCTTAGAGGATTTGAGTAAGCTGCCCTTCACAGTAAAAGCAGATTTTAGAGATACCTATCCGTGCGGATTGTTTTCCGTACCCAGAAAAGAATTGGTTCGGTTCCATGCGTCCTCCGGGACAACAGGAAAGCCGACAGTAGTCGGCTATACAAAACATGACATGGCTATGTGGCGCGAGATGATTGCCCGATTGGTAACGATGGCAGGTGTGACAGAAGAAGATACAGCGCAGATTTCTTTTGGCTACGGTTTATTTACGGGAGCTTTTGGATTGCATCAGGGTCTGGAAGAAGTAGGAGCTGCTGTTATTCCGATGTCCAGCGGAAATACAAAAAAGCAAATTATGATGATGCAGGATATGGAGACGACGGCTTTGATCAGTACTCCTTCTTACGCATTACATATGGCGGAAGTTGCGAAAGAAATGGGTGTTGATCCGGCAAAGGATTTGCATTTAAAATACGGACTTTTCGGGGGAGAAGGATCCACTGAGGCTATGAGAAACGAGCTCAACGAAGTATGGGGGATTTTTTCAACGGAAAACTATGGGATGAGTGAATTAATCGGACCCGGTGTTGCCGGAGAATGTCAGGCACTTCGAGGAATGCATATCAATGAAGATCATTTCCTGCCGGAAATCATCAATCCGGAGACAGGTGCGGTGCTTGGAGAAGGAGAAATCGGCGAATTGGTTATTACGACGATCAGCAAAGAAGGGCTGCCGATTATCCGATACAGAACAAAGGATATTACGTCTTTACACTATGATCAGTGTGACTGCGGAAGAACTACGGTTCGAATGTCAAAAATACAGGGACGGTCGGATGATATGCTGATTCTAGGCGGCGTCAATGTATTTCCGTCTCAGATTGAAGAGGTACTGATCAGTACACAAGGCATTGGGCCTCATTATCAAATTAAGGTATTTAAAAAAGGTTACTTGGATAAAATTGAAGTGGATGTGGAATTAGCGGATGCAGACTTCTTGGAATCCTTTGGCAAACTGGAAAGCTTAAATGCCGCTATTAAATCCAAGTTAAAAACGGTTTTAGGCATTGATGCGAAGGTAAACCTTGTTCAGCCTAGAACATTGGAGCGGTTTGAAGGTAAAGCAAAGAGAGTAATTGATATGAGGGAGGTTTAATAAAATGGCGATTAAACAATTATCTATTTTGATTCCAAATCAAAAAGGTGCGCTGGCAGAATTGACTGAAACTTTTTGTGAAGCGGATATTGATATCAGAGCTATTTCCGTATCGGATACGACTGAATATGGAATCTTGAGAACAGTAGTGGATGATTCGGCAAAGGCTATAAAATGTTTGGCTGATAAAGGCATTATTGCGAAAGAGAGCGAAATTTTAGCGATCAATCCGGAAGATAAAAGAGGAAGCTTAACGGCCATCTTTAAGCTGCTCGGTGAAAATGATATTAATATCGATTACATCTATTCTTTTGTTGTTAGAAAAAAGGAAGATCAGTATTTTGTGCTAAAGGTGGATGACATTCCAAAAGCGGAAAAGCTGTTGGAGGAGAATGATGTTGAGGTTATCAGAAGCTTATAAAAGGAAGCTGAAAACCTTATTTTAGCAGAGAAATGTAGTTGACATTCTTTGTTAAAAATAGTATTATGTAATTTAATAATATATAATGAATAAAGGCTATGACAGGGTAAAGTAAATGAATGTAGTCGCATACAGAGAGCTGGAGTTGCTGAGAGCCAGTTGCGAATCGTTGATTGAAGTTCCCCCTTGAGCCGGCATGCCGAACCAAGCAGTAAGTGTGCACGGGATCTCCCGTTATAGAGATAAGGATGTATGTCCTGAGTGGCCTTTGGGCAATAAGAGTGGTACCGCGGACTTTCCGTCTCTTAGGAGACGAAAAGTCCTTTTTTGATTTACGGGAAATATCGTTTCCTATAAATCGGTTAAAAATGGAAATATAGCAAATGCTTAAAATAAAATAAAAAAGGAGAAATATAAGATGATTTGGAATGAAACAGCAGAATGTATGGATTTGGAACAACGACGTGAACTGCAAGGATACAGGCTCAGAGATACGGTCGCTAGGGTCTATCAGAATGTAGAATTCTATAGAAAAAAGATGCAGGAATTGGGTATTGAACCCGGCGACATCAAAACGATAGATGATATTGTAAAACTTCCGTTTACAACAAAGAAAGACCTGAGAGACAACTACCCGTTCGGACTTTGTGCAGCACCGGAAAGCGAATTTGTTCGAATTCATGCGTCTTCCGGTACGACCGGCAAACCGACGGCCGTTCCTCATACCCGAAAAGATTTGGATATGTTTGCTGAAAATGTTGCCAGATCAATTTGCTGCACCGGAGGTACGTCAAAGGATGTGGTACAGGTGGCTTACGGGTATGGATTATTTACAGGAGGGCTCGGTCTTCATGACGGGGCAACCAGACTGGGAGCAGCTGTTATTCCTATTTCAGGAGGAAATACCAGAAACCAGCTGACGCTTATGAAGGATTTTAAATCCAGTATTTTAGCCTGTACTCCTTCTTATGCGATGTTCCTTGCGGAAGCATTGAAGGAAGCAGGTATTTCTCCAGAGGAGTTACATTTACGTATCGGTATCTTCGGGGCAGAGCCTTGGAGCGACGAAATGAGAAAGAAAATTGAAGAAGGACTAGGTTTAACGGCATATGATATCTATGGATTAAGTGAAATCATGGGGCCTGGTGTAGCGTGCAGCTGTCAATACCAGAATGGTTTACATATTGCAGAAGACCATTTCTTCCCTGAAATATTGGATCCGGATACGCTTCAGCCGGTTGCGGACGGCATGGTCGGTGAGATGACTTTCACTCATTTGACAAAAGAAGCGATGCCTCTGCTTCGTTACAGAACGCGAGATCTGTGCACATTAAACCACGAGCCTTGTGAATGTGGAAGAACGAATGTAAGAATGGGTAGAATTTTAGGCCGAAGCGATGATATGCTGATTATTCGTGGGGTAAACGTATTCCCATCTCAAATTGAGAGTGTTTTGTTAGAAGTTCCGGAAGTGTCCGCAAATTATGTCATCATCGTTGATCGTCAAGGCACATTAGATACTCTTGAAGTTCAGGTAGAGCTAGATGAAAAATATATTACGGATGAAATGGTTGAGCTGGATAAAATCGCCAAGAAAATTAAGCAAAAGCTTGACAGCGTACTACGTATCGGTGTTAAAATTACATTAGCAGAACATAAGACTATTCAGAGAAGCGAAGGGAAAGCTAAGAGAGTCATTGACAAAAGAAAGATATAGTGGTTCGAAAGGAGCTGAACGACATGATGATAAAGCAATTGACCGTATTTTTACAAAACGAGGCCGGAAGATTGGAAGAACTGACATCCATATTGGGCAAAAATGATATTAATATTTCAGCTATCAGCATCGCTGAATCAGCGGAATTTGGAATAGTGAGAATGATTGTAAACGATTGCGATAAAGCGGTTAAAGTTCTGAAGGAGAATGAATTCTCCGTAAAGACGGTGGACGTGATTGGGATAGAGACACCGGACACACCGGGATCTTTATGTGACACATTAAAGAAATTTGCTTCTGCGGGGATTAACGTTTCCTATATGTATGGATATTCAACCGGTGGGGTAGCTCATATCATCATGAAGGTGAGCGATCCGGATAAAGCATTATCGATTCTTAGCATGTAATGTTGAATTCTTTAACTGATAAAAGGCTTGCATTTGCAGGCCTTTTATGGTAGAATAAATTCATTGTTAAATTTAGACTTTTTTTGAGAAGAGTGGGCGATGCCCACTCTTCAACTTTTGTAGATGAAAGGAAAGAGATGGCGAAGGGTAAAATAAAGGATATAGTGGAGGAAATTTTAAGCCAATTTTTAGATGAAAATGGATTGGAACTTTACAATATTGAATATGTAAAAGAAGCAAAAGATTGGTTTTTGAGAGTATACATTGATAAACTTGAAGGATCTGAGGAAGAATATGTTTCGACAGATGATTGTGAACTAGTAAGCCGATTTTTAAGTGAAAAATTGGATGCACTCGATCCTATTGAGCAAAACTATTATCTTGAAATTTCATCACCCGGTATGGACCGGACATTACTCAAAGAAAAGGACTATGTTCGGTATGCCGGAAAACAAGTAGACGTAAATTTATATCAGGCAATAGATGGAAAGAAAGCTTTATCAGGAGAGCTTGTAGGCATTATCAATGACAATCTTGTAATAAAGGATGAAAAAGCAAATCAAATAGAGATACCGATGAATAAAGTGGCGAAGACAAAATTGACGGTAGTTTTTTAAAGGAGGTTATAGCAGAAAATGAACAGAGAATTTATTAAGGCGATTGAAGAGCTGGAAAAAGAAAAAGAAATATCGAAAGATATTTTAATTGAAGCGATTGAATCGGCTCTAGTATCGGCATATAAGAAAAATTACGGGACATCTCAGAATGTACGGGTAAACATTGATCGCGAAGAAGGTGATATCGATGTCTTTATGAGAAAAGACGTGGTGGAAGAAGTATGGGACGATTTAGTAGAAATATCTCTTGAAGATGCCCGTGAAATCGACCCAAGATATAACCTAGGGGATGCTATTGAATATCAGGTCACTCCCAAAGATTTCGGCAGAATCGCTGCACAAACAGCAAAGCAGGTTGTTGTACAGAGAATAAGAGAAGCGGAAAGAGGAATGATTTTTGATGATTACATCAATAGACAGGGTGAAATTATCAATGGTCAAATTCACAGAATCAGTAATGATACGATTTTTATCAATATGGGCAAGACGGAAGGGATTTTGGCTGTAACAGAACAGGTTTCCGGAGAAAACTATAGAATAAATGATCGTATTAAAGTTTATATCATGGATGTAAAAAAAACAACCAAAGGTCCCCAAGTGTATCTTTCAAGATCTCATCCGGGCCTCGTGAAAAGACTGTTTGAATTGGAAGTTCCTGAAATACAGGATGGTGTAGTTGAAATTAAGAGCATTTCAAGAGAAGCAGGTTCCAGAACAAAGATGGCTGTTTGTGCATTGGATGACAATGTGGACCCGGTAGGAGCTTGTGTAGGACCTAGGGGCACAAGAGTTCAGGTGATTGTAGATGAACTGTTCGGTGAAAAGATTGATATCATCAATTGGAGCGATGAACCGGAGAAACTGATCAGCAGTGCTCTAAGTCCAGCCAAAGTGGAAAAAGTCATTGTCAATGAAGAAGATAAAACAGCGATAGCCATCGTTCCTGATTATCAATTATCTCTTGCAATTGGTAAAGAAGGTCAGAACGTAAGACTGGCAGCAAAATTATGTGGATGGAAGATTGATATTAAGAGCCATTCCCAGTATTTTGCAGATGACAGCGAGTTTGTGGAATATGATTTGCAAGACGAAGCTGGGGAAGAATACGCTGACGAAGAATAAAGATGGGAGTGTATGCCTTGAAAACTAAGAAAATACCTATGAGACGGTGTGTCGGATGTATGGAATCAAAACCTAAAAACGAAATGATACGAATTGCTGGATATGAAGGTGAGGTTTCGATCGATTTAACGGGGAAAGCAAAAGGAAGGGGCATTTATTTATGCCCGGATAAAGAATGCTTTCAAAAGGCACAAAAGCGAAGAGCGATAGGAAGAAGCTTGGAGATGGATATTGCTCCTGAACAGTTAGAAAAATTGTTCGAGGAATTAAAAAAATATGAGAAGCAAAATTGATAGTTATTTAGGATTTGCTAAACGTTCTAGGAACTTGGTAATGGGATATAACACCTGTATTTTAACCATGAACAAAGGGAAGCTTAAGCTTCTGATTCTGGCAAGTGATGTTTCAGAAAATACGATGAAGAAACTCACCAGTATAGCCAATGAACGGAAAGTTGTGTATCGTATATATGGAACCTGTGATGAATTGTCCAAGGCTGCAGGGACTGTAGGAAGGGGAGTTTTTGGAATAACGGACGAAAATTTCGCAAATGTAATTTTAAAAGAGATTGACGAGGATCAATCTGTATAGAAGGAGGTGTTCTAATGACATTAAAGATTCATGAGTTAGCCAAAGAATTGAATATGAACAGCAAGGAGTTGCTTGAAAAAATCAATAATATGGGAATTGAAGCGAAAAGTCATATGAGCGTACTATCTGATATTGATGCAATTTCAGTGAGAAATAACATAAATAGAAGTAATGCAAGTAAGGAAACAAAAATTGTAAAGGCAGCGCATAAGAAGGTTGAGAAAGAAGAACAGCAGGAGGAGCCTAGAGTTGTCGTAAAGGCAGCTGCGAAATTGACGGTAAGTCCTGAAACGAAACCTGCGAAAGCGCATACACAGAAAAATACGGAGAAGCAAATGACCCAGAAACCACCTGTTGGGAAGCCGGTTGTGCCAAAAGATATGGATGCATCCAGATCAAAACCGCCTGTTGGCAAACCTGTTATTCCGAAAGAGTTTGAAGACAAAGAAACAGCAGCTTCGGCAGAACAGTCAAAAGCTGCAGAAGCAAAGACAGCAGAAGTAAAACTGGCGGCAAAAGCGGAACCGATTACGGCCGTTCAACCGGAATCAGGTCCTCAGAGACTCAAAATTATTAAAAAATATGATCCAGAGCAAGAACGAATTGAAAAAGAAAAAGCTGAGGCAAAGAAGTTAGAAGAACGAAAAGCAGCAGCAGAGAAACGTGCCGAAGGCCAAAGAAGAGAATATTCGAATAATCGAAATGAAGGAAACAATCATTCTTCCAACAGAAATGATTATCAAAGAAGAGATTACAGATCGGATAATCAGGGTGGCCAAGGTGCCCAAGGTGGTCAGAATGGTCAGAGAAATGACAATAGAGGGGACTATCAGAGAAATAACGATAACAGGACTGGTGACAGACCGGCAAGACCAAATGATAGAAACGACAGACCCTTCAGACCAAACGATAGAAATGATAGGCCGGCAAGACCAAATGACGGAAATAACAGGCCAGCAAGACCAAATGACGGAAATAACAGACCGGCAAGACCAAACGATAGAAATGACAGGCCAGCAAGACCAAACGATAGAAATGACAGACCGCCGTACAACAAAGACAGGGATTCGAGAGACAATCGCAGCGGAGAGAAAAGGCCTTATCAGGGTGGTCAGAGAGACGGCAGAAGTAATGATAAACCTGAGATCGCTCCTATTATCAACAAGCCTCAAATAAAAAGAGACGAGAAGGAAAAGGAGAAGGAAAGAGATAAGTTTGCGAAACTGGAAAAGGGAAAGCCAAAGACTGCAGTAAAGCAAAGATCACTGGAAAAACAGCCTAAACCGAAGAAACAGCAGAAAGTTAAAGTAGTTGAGGAACCGAAAATTAATATGGAAGAACTTCCTGTAGGAACAAAAATAGTAAATGTACCGATTACTGTAGCGGGTTTTTGTGAACAGTTAGAAATTAGTACCTCGATTGTGATCATGAAATTGATGAAGCTTGGTATTATGGCAAATATCAATCAAAACGTTGATGAAGATACAGTATTGGTATTAGCGGAAGAGTTAGGTGTAAATGTTGTTATTGGTAAGGTAGAAGAAGAGGCTGTTGAAGAAGGCTTGGAATTATTTGATGATAAGGAAGAGGATCTGAAGCCGAGACCTCCAATTGTGACCGTTATGGGGCATGTAGACCATGGTAAGACTTCCCTTCTTGATGCGATCAGAAAAACGAACGTTACAGCTTCCGAATCCGGCGGTATTACTCAGCATATTGGTGCTTCAGAGGTAACGATTAACGGACAGAAGATTGTTTTCCTTGATACTCCTGGACATGAAGCGTTTACAGCGATGAGAGCCAGAGGAGCACATGGTGCAGATATTGCTATTTTAGTAGTTGCCGCTGATGACAGTGTAAAACCGCAGACGATTGAATCCATCAGTCATGCAAAAGCTGCCGGAGTGCCGATCATCGTTGCGATTAATAAGATTGATAAGCCAGGTGCGAACCCGGATCGAGTAATGCAGGATCTAACTGAACATGGGATTCTGGTTGAAGCGTGGGGCGGAGAAACCATTGCTGTTCCTGTATCTGCTAAATCAGGAGAAGGTATTGTAAATCTTCTGGAAATGATCTTGCTCCAGTCAGAAATGATGGAACTCAGAGCAAATCCGAGTCGATTGGCTTTAGGTACTGTCATTGAGGCTAGACTGGATAAGTCAAAGGGACCTGTTGCCACCTTATTGGTAACAAATGGTACGCTTCAATCCGGTATGAGTGTGGTGGCTGGTACTTGTGCAGGCAGAATCCGACTGATGACGAACTACAAAGGCGATACGATTCGAAAAGCAGGTCCATCAACCGCTGTTGAAATTCTAGGTTTACCGGAAGTTCCGGAGGCGGGCGATGTATTCAATGCTGTTCGTGACGATAAGCTAGCTAGAGAAATCGCTGAAACAAGAAGAATAAAACTGAGAGAAGAAGTTCTTGCAAGAAATTCAAGTACGACGCTTGAGAAGTTGTTCAGTAGTATTCAGGAAGGTGAAATCAAAGAATTGAACCTCATTATCAAGGGAGATGTTCAGGGATCTGTTGGTGCACTTGAATCTTCTCTTGAAAAGTTAAAGAATGAAAATGTTCGAGTAAAGATCCTCCATTCCGGTGTTGGTACAGTAACGGAATCTGATGTTATGCTAGCAGGCACTTCAGGTGCGGTAATTATTGGATTTAATGTAAGACCAAGCACTGCTGTATCTGCCATGGCGGAACGAGAAGGAATTGAAATTAGAACGTATAGGGTCATTTACAATGTAATTGATGATGTGGAAGCCGCTATGAAGGGTATGCTTGACCCTGAATTTAAAGAAGAAGTTTTGGGTAAAGTAGAAATCAGAACAACCTTCAAAGTTCCGGGTGTTGGTACCATTGGTGGTGCTTATGTTCTGGAAGGTAAAGTGGTACGAAATGCGGAAGTGCGTGTCGTACGTGACGGTATCGTTTGCCATGAAGGCAAGATTTCATCTTTAAAGCGATTTAAGGACGACGCAAAGGAAGTAATGCATGGATTTGAGTGCGGTATCGGCATTGAAAATTACAATGATATCAAAGAAGGCGATATCATCGAATGCTTCCATATGGTTGAAGTTGAAAGAAAATAAAATGATGAACGTAAAGAAAAGGATGTAAACATGGGAAAAGGTTATAGACAGGGACGGCTTGGCGAAGAAATCAAAAAAGTAATAGGTGAGCTGCTTCTTAGAGAAATAAAAGACCCCAGGTTATCAGGATTAGTGAGCATATCTGCTGTTGAGGTGACCCCTGACGGCAGTTATGCGACTGCTTATGTGACCTCCCTTGGAACCACATTGGACGACGAAAAAGCAGAAAAGGAAAAAGAAGATGTCTTGGCTGCTTTACGAAGTGCAAAGGGGCTTATTAAAAGGGAAATTGGAAGAAGTATTAAATTAAGACATATTCCTGAACTGATTTTTAAAATGGATACTTCCTTGGAATATGGAAGACACATGTCTAAAATTATCAGTGAACTAGGGATCGAGAAGTATAGTGATGATGATGAAGAATCGGGCGATGACGATGAGCAAGAGAAATAACAGTTTAAAAGAAATCGCAGATGTTTTATGGAATGCAGAAAGTGTACTATTGTACCCGCATGTAAATATGGATGGAGATTGCCTTGGCTCAGCGGTTGCTCTGTGCGCCGCTTTGCGTAAAATAGGGAAAGAAGCCTATGTCTTAATAGAAGATGAAATTGCTGCTTTTTTAAGATTCATGGAAAAAGATTATTGCACAGAGGAACTTCAGATTATAAAAGAGCCGGATGTTTGTATCTGTATTGACTGCGGAGAACCGGAACGATTTAAGTACCGGAAAGACAAATTCTTTCAAGGAAAGACAACGATATGTATCGACCACCATTTGACGACAGAGCCTTTTGCCGATTTGAATTATATTGATCCAAAGGCGGCAGCTACTGGAGAGATTATTTATGAATTGCTGAATGGGATGCGAATCGTAATTGATAAAGAAATCGGAGAAGCTCTTTATGCGGCTATTGCTACAGATACCGGCAATTTTCAATATTCAAATACAACGAAGAATACGCATGAAATCGTAGCAGGCTTGTTCGACTGTGGAATCGATCACAATAAAGTGAGCATACAGCTGTATCAAAATATTCGGGCAGAAAAAATATTACTGCAAAATAGAACGCTGCAGACTTTAAAACTCTTTGCACAGGGACAGGCCGCCATTTGTTGCACCACAAAAGCAATGTTGGAGGAAACCGGTGGAAAGATGGAAGAAACCGAAGGGTTTATTGAAGTCCTTCGCAGTATCAGCGGCGTGGAAGTTGCTGTCTTTGTGAAGGAAGTGACTGATACGACTTCAAAAATCAGTATGCGTTCTAAAGAAAAAGTAAATGTTGCAGAAATATCAAAAGAGTTTCATGGAGGCGGACATATGAGAGCGGCAGGGTGTACCTTAAACATGGGCACCTCGGAAGCTATGGAGACGATGATCGATACCATAGAAAGGTTCCTGAAAGGATAGCAGATGATTAAAGAAGGTATTATTAATATTAATAAGCCAGCCGGTTATACGTCGCATGATTGCGTCAATGTTATCAGAAGCCTTACCGGAATCAAACGTATTGGACATACCGGAACCCTGGACCCGATGGCATCTGGGGTGTTGCCGGTTTGCATTGGAAGCGCTGCAAGAATTACGGAATATTTAGATTTAGACTTTAAAAAATATAGATGTGAATTACTTCTGGGGCTTGAGACGGACACGCTCGATATTTGGGGACAAGTGTTATTTGACAAGACGGAACTGGCGAAATCATTGATTTCATCAGGGAAAATCTCAGAAGAAACCGTCCGAAGTGCATTGACTCAATTTGTGGGAAACATTATGCAGATTCCCCCTAAGTATTCAGCGCTCAAAGTAAACGGTAAAAAACTTTATGAATATGCCCGTGCCGGTCAAGAGATTGAAATTAAATCAAGACGGGTATATATAAAAGATATCCAGCTACTTTCTTTAAATTTATCAGAGTGTAAATTTTTTTTTGAAGTGACTTGTTCAAAGGGAACATATATCCGCTCACTATGCAGGGATATCGGTGAAATCTTTGGTTGCGGGGCAGCAATGAGTGCTCTTGAAAGAACAGCCAGCGGCGTTTTCAGCGTGGAAGATGCGGTGGACCTGGAAGCCTTAAAAAAATTGAAACAGGGAGAAAATAAACGAGATCCTGAAACGGGTAAAATTATTGAATATGCCAGGGCAATCCCTGATGAGATGAATGCGTTTGTTGTAGATGTCGATGTTCCGCTGACCCATTTTGGTAAGGCTGTTTTATTTGACAATCGGGTAAAATGGTTTTGCGACGGCGGACCGGTTCATGAGCAGCAGGTTAAGATATTAAAAAATCCGGAATATAAGGAAAAAAACGCGCTTATTGAAATTCGAGAAGAATTTAAAAATGCGTATAATATATACAGAGAAAAAAATGGCCAGGAACTGTTTCTTGGAGTTGCATTCCATAACGAAGAGACGATGGAATTTAAAGCAGATAAAGTTTTTGGCAGAGGTTAGATCATGATTATATTTAATACATTAGATGAAATAGCAAATATAAAAAGTACAGTGGTTGCTTTAGGTAATTTTGACGGAGTGCATAAAGGTCATCAAGAATTGATTAAAAGGACAGTAAAGACGGCAGAGGCGGCGAGTCTAAAGAGTGCAATATTTACGTTTTCCAATCATCCGAAGAATGTAAATTCAGGAGAATTGGTGGTTAAAAATATTTTATATTTTGATGAAAAAGCTAGAATTATTGAGTCATTAGGCGTGGACTATATGTTCAATATTCCTTTTGATGAGCACATAAGATCCATGGAAGCCATCGATTTTATTGATCAAGTACTTATTGGGAAATTTAAAATGAAGCAGGCTTACTGTGGGTTCAATTATCGTTTTGGACACATGGCGAAAGGAACGCCCGAAGTGCTGATGCATGAAGGGATTGAACGTGGATTTGGTATTCATGTGTTGGAACCTTTTCAGATTGACGGCAATTTGGTCAGCAGCACCTTTATTCGAAATTTAATCGCAGAAGGTAAGGTAGACCAGTGCCCAAAATACATGGGAAGAAACTATGCGATAGGCGGTGAAGTCGTTGTAGGGAATAAAATCGGAAGGACGATCGGCTTTCCGACTTCAAATCTGATCATTGATGAGTCGATGGTCACTCCGCCAAATGGTGTCTACGTAACACAGTGCATCTATAATGGTATAAAGTATCCAAGTGTTACCAATGTAGGGGTAAAACCAACCATCGGTGATTATAAAAAGAATGTGGAAACTCACATATTTAATTTTAATAAAGAGTTATACGGGAAAACCATTCGAGTAGAATTTCTCGAAAAAACCAGAGACGAAAGAAAATTTGACAGTGTTGAGGAACTATCTAAACAAATTACAAAAGATTGCATTATGGCGAAAGCATATCACAGAAATAAAGGCACTGCCATATAATTCAATAATTTTGCTAAATTTATAATAGAAAATAATAGACAAGGATTCCTTCGTATGTTATCATGAATTGTTAAATAATTTGTACCTTTGCTCAGTTTCTCGATTCTCCAACGGAGACTCAGCAAAAGGTGAATAAAAAAAAGGAGAAATGGAAATGATTGATCAGACTAAAAAATTAGAAATTATCACAGAATATCAGACAAAAGAGGGTGACACAGGTTCCCCTGAAGTACAGGTAGCTATTCTTACTTACAGAATCAATGATTTAAATGAACACTTAAAGATTCACAAGAAAGACCACCATTCAAGAAGAGGTCTTTTGAAGATGGTAGGACAGAGAAGAAACCTTCTTAATTACTTAAAGAATAAGGATGTTGAAAGATACAGAAGTCTTATTGCACGTTTAGGATTAAGAAAGTAATTGTGAAATACAAGCGGGGCATCTTTACCCCGCTTTTATTTATATATCGCACAAGCTGTGCAAATAGGCAATAAGCGCACAGGTGAAATTGCGCACTGAATTAACAGGAGGTAGTTGTTAATAATGAGATTTGAAGATTATAGAACATTTAAAACCGCAATAGGTGGAAGATTGTTGCAAGTAGAAATCGGTAAGGTTTGTGAACAAGCAAATGGACAGGCTATGTTAAAGTATGGAGACACCGTAGTAAACATTGCTGTTACGGCTTCACAAGCACCGCGTGAGGATATTGACTTTTTCCCACTTAGTGTGGATTATGAGGAAAAAATGTATGCGGCGGGAAAGATTCCTGGCGGATTTATTAAAAGAGAAGGAAGACCAAGTGAAAAGGCAATCTTAAGCTCAAGACTTATAGATAGACCAATTAGACCACTTTTTCCAAAGGGATATTATAATGATGTAGTAGTTATTGCTACCGTTATGTGTGTTGATCCGGATTGTTCACCTGAAATTGTAGGTATGCTAGGCTCATCCATAGCACTTTCTGTTTCAGACATTCCTTGGGAAGGTCCTACAGCATCTGTTTTAATTGGTATGATTGATGGTGACTTTATTGTAAATCCTACGCTTGAACAGCGAGAAAAATCAGAAATGCACTTAGTTGTTTCTGGTACGAAGGATGCAATAATGATGGTTGAGGCTGGAGCAAAAGAAGTTCCAGAAGAGACGATGTTAGATGCGATCATGTTTGCTCATGAAGAAATCAAAAAATTAGTTGAATTTATTGAGGAAATCATAGCAGAAGTAGGTAAGCCGAAGAAGCAAGTAGAACTTTATAAGGTTTCAGAAGAAATTGATCAGGCTGTACGAGCATTTGCAGTAGATAAAATGAAAGTTGCAATAAAGACTGCAGATAAGCTTGAAAGACTTGAAAATATGGATGCGGTTGAAGTGGAAACGAAAGAGCATTTTGCAGAGATTTATCCTGAAAATGGTAAAGATATTTCAGCTGTTCTTTATAGCATTACAAAGGAAACCGTACGTTCAATGATTTTAGATGAAGGTATCCGGCCAGATAATAGAAAGACTACGGAAATCAGACCTATTTGGTGCGAAACTGGAATTTTACCACGTACACATGGTACAGGTTTATTCAAGAGAGGACAAACTCAGGTATTGTCAGTAGCTACTCTTGGAGCAATGGGAGACGCACAGACTATTGATGGTATCGGCGAAGAAGTTGAAAAGAGATATATGCATCACTATAACTTCCCATCCTATTCAGTGGGAGAAGCAAGAACTTCAAGAGGTCCGGGAAGAAGAGAAATTGGACATGGCGCTTTAGCAGAAAGAGCATTAATTCCGGTACTTCCAAGCATAGAAGAATTCCCTTATGCTATTCGAGTAGTATCAGAAGTATTATCTTCAAATGGTTCTACTTCTATGGGATCAACTTGTGGTTCATGCCTTGCTTTGATGGATGCAGGTGTTCCTATTAAGAGACCGGTTTCAGGTATTGCAATGGGACTTATTGAGCGAGTTGAACCAGATGGAAGCAGCAAGATTGCTATTCTTTCTGACATTCAAGGTATGGAAGACTTCCTTGGAGACATGGACTTTAAGGTGACAGGTACTGAAGTGGGCGTTACTGCTATTCAGATGGATATTAAGGTTCACGGACTTTCAAGACAAATTTTAGAGGATGCATTAAAGCAGGCTCATGAAGGAAGAATGCACATCATGAAGGAAATGCTTGATGAAATTGCTGAACCAAGAGCTGAGCTTTCACCATATGCACCAAGAATTATTTCGATGCAGATTGATCCGGATAAGATTAGAACTGTTATCGGACCTGGAGGAAAGACTATCAACAAGATTATCGCTGAAACCGGCGTTAAGATTGATATTGATGATACCGGCCTTATCTATATTGCAGCTCCTGACATGGATAGCGCAAATGCAGGTATCAAGCAGATCGAGCTTCTGACCAAAGAAGTAGAAGTCGGTGAAATATACGAAGGTAAGGTTGCCAGAATCATGAACTTCGGTGCGTTTATCGAAATACTTCCTGGAAAAGAAGGATTGCTTCATATCTCCAAGATGGCAAAAGAAAGAGTTGAAAAAGTAGAAGATGTGATGAACATCGGCGATACAGTGACGGTAAAGGTTACTGAAATCGACAACCAGAACAGAATCAACCTATCAAGAAAAGAATTATTATAAGAAAATATGGATTAAAAGCGGCTGGAGAAATCTAGCCGCTTTTTCAAGTGACGATTCCCGCACGGATACAAAACCTCTTGCATTTTATCTCTAGATATGGATATAATAAAGAAAAGGATTACCGCTTTCTACAATGGCGGTTAGTCCTAATATGTGAATTAAGCTAACCGTCTAAATTGTGAGTTTAGGCGGTTTTGCATTATTTACGCTTGTGGAGGCACAAGGTAACAATAGCAATAATCAGTAATCCGAACTGAAAAAGCTCCGAATATGTGATCATAAAACATCACCTCCTCTAAAGGAAGTGACCAACCGCCAAACGGTAATCCATACTTATAACATAACACCAAATGTAAAATAATTCAATATTTTAAATAAATAGTAAGATGATTTTTTTGACAATAATTAATAAACAGTTTATAATGTTTGGCAATTCCTTGTTTTATTTAGATAAGGATATAAATTATTTTTAATAAACTTAATTTCATTTAGATATCAAAACCATAGAGAGGAAATGTAACCGATGCAGCTTAGTCTGGACATTATTTGGGTGACGATATGCGCTTGCTTTGTGTTTTTCATGCAGGCTGGTTTTACGTGCCTCGAAGTGGGTTTTATCCAAAGTAAAAATGTGATTTTTGTTGCCATAGAAAATCTTCTTACTTTCATGATTACTACCATTTGTTTTTCCATGATTGGATTTCCGCTGATGTTTGGAAAAAGTTTTCATGAACTGATCGGAACCAGCCTTTGGGATTTGAAAAATGTGGATATCATCAATCCGCTTGGGTTTGCATTTGTTTTTCTGCAAATTATGTTCGCTGCGGTGGCTGTTACGATTTTTGCCGGCGCCATGTCGGAGCGTACGAAAATTATTCCGCTGCAGATTGCTGCTATTGTAAGCAGTATATTGATTTATCCTGTGTTTGGACATTGGGTCTGGGGAGGTAATTTTCTTGATCAGACCACTTGGCTTCAGAAATTAGGTTTTATCGATTGTGCCGGTGCGTCAGTGGTGCATATGACTTCGGGTTTTATTGCTCTTGCAGGTATAAAAGTTGTCGGAAAACGAAAAAAAACAATAGCCGGCAGATATAATATTCCCTTTGCTACGCTTGGTGTATTTATCTTGTGGTTTGGTTGGATGGGCTTTAATGGAGCCAGCTTTTTCGCCTTCTCCGATAAAGTCGGGTTGGCGATCTTAAATACCAATTTATCGGCTTCCGCAGGGATGGCAGGGGCATTGGCCCTGAACTTCTTTGTGAAAAGAAAAGGAGGCTATCTAATATCTCTGTTTAACGGTGTACTTGGAGGGTTGGTGGCCATAACGGCTTGTTCTTATTATTGTACGCCGATTTCCGCCATTGCCTTGGGTTTTGTTTCCGGTGTTATCGTAGATGCTTCCAGTGATTTGCTGGACAAATGGCAATTGGATGATGCAGTAAACGCTGTCCCGGTTCATCTTTTTGGAGGAATCGCCGGATGCTTGCTGCTTCCATTTTTCATTCAGCCGCAATATTTAAATGCAGATAGTCGGATGGAGCAGTTTGGAATACAGTTCGTAGGCATTCTAGCGAATTTTGGTTGGGTATTTGGGATATCCTATCTGATGTTTATCCTTCTCAATAAAATGATGGGCTTACGAGTGACACCGGAGGAAGAGAGAAAGGGATTAAATATAGTAGAGTTTGACGATTACTATTCATGGGAAAAATACGTTGAAATATCCGGGTTTGAAGCTGAGATAAAAGAAAAAAATGATTTGCTGCGAAAACAGGCCAGACTGCTTGTAACTACGGAAGAACAGGAAAAGAAAAAACTGGCGAGAGATTTACATGATGGGGTAGGGCAGAGTCTAGCCGCCCTAAAATTGATTTTAGGACTTACAAAACGTCAGATGGAAGTGCAAGGAGAAGAAAAACTGGTAAAAAATACGGAAAAAGCCTCTCAATTAGCGGAAGATTCCATTCGGGAAATGCGCGGGATTTTAAACAATTTGAAGCCGAAAGCACTGGAAGAAAATGATTTATTGGGAGCAATTCAGGAACTTACGGAAAGTATCAATTCTTTAGAAAAAATTCATTGTAAACTGAACGTAGAGGACCCTTTGCCTCACTTTGATGAAACGGTAGCTTTAAACATCTATCGAGTGTTACAGGAAGCCGTGACCAATGTAATAAAGCATTCGAAAGCAAACCGATTAATCCTCACTGCTTTTTTAAATAAAGAAAGTGATTTCTATATCTTTAAGGTAGAAGATGATGGAATCGGCTTTCCTATCAATGAAAAGGAATTTGGTGTAGGAATGATGTCGATGGGCGATCGGGTGAAGATGCTAGGCGGTTATTTTCATGTGCTGAGCGAAATCGGCAAGGGAACAACAGTTGTAATGGAGGTGCCTGTGGATGATGGAGAATAAAATTAAGATTTTTTTAGCGGACGACCATAAGATATTAAGAGAATCTCTTGAAATGCTCTTATCGCAGGAAGAAGATATTCAAGTGGTAGGACAGGCGGAAGACGGCCTGGAGACCGAAAAGCTTTTCCCGCAATTTGCGGCGGATATTTTACTGCTTGATATTTCCATGCCGAAAAAAAGCGGTTTGGATGTAGCGAAAAATTTGATTTATACGTATCCCGATTTAAAAGTGATTTTTTTGACAATGCATAAAAATGAGGAAATGCTGGCAGAGGCTTTTCATACCGGAGCGAGAGGCTATGTCTTGAAAGAGAATGCCTTCGAAGAATTAATTACGGCGATTCGCAATGTGATGGACGGAAAAATCTATGTTTCTTCTGTATTAGCGCCTGTCATGCTCAATGGATTTTTGCAAAATGAAAAAACAAATAAGGACTTGTCCGGAAGAGAAAGAGAAGTATTGAAACTTTTAGCAGAAGGATTTAGTAATAAAGAAATTGCAGATTGCTTAATGATATCGATTAAGACCGTAGAAACACATCGGGCTAATATTATGCGCAAACATAATTTTAAGAATATTACAGAACTGGTTTTATATGCTGCCAGAAATCACATTATCGAAATATAAGATTCAAAATATAAGGTTTTTTCCTGTCAATTATAGGGGTTTTATGGTATTTCCATAAGAGCCTTATTTTTTTATACTTATACATGACTTAATAAGTAAATCTCCTAAGACTGAAAGGAAGTGTAAAAGATGATTAATTCAGGAGATACCGCATTTATAATAATTTGTGCAGCATTAGTTTGTTTGATGACACCAGGATTAGCGTTCTTCTACGGAGGATTGGTATCAAGAAAAAATGTACTTACTATCATGATGCAGAGCTTTGTATCCATGGGAGTAGTAACGGTTATATGGTTTGTTTTTGGATTCTCTCTGGCGTTTGGACCGGATATTCACGGTTTAATCGGAGGAACCAAGTATTTATTTCTAGAGGGTGTAGGGATGACGCCAAATCCAAGCTACGGTCCGACCATTCCGTTTATAACCTTTTTCAGTTATCAGCAAATGTTTGCGATTATCACACCGGCTCTTATTACAGGAGCTTTTGCTGACCGCGTTAGCTTTAAGAGCTATTTAGTATTTTTAGTAGCTTGGAGCATTTTAATTTACATACCATTGGCCCATTGGGTTTGGGGCGGCGGATTTTTACAGCAGATGGGTGTTATAGACTTTGCTGGAGGTATCGTAGTTCATGCAAGTGCAGGTTTAGCTGCTTTAGCATCTGTTTTCTTTGTAGGAAAGAGAAAGGTTATCGACCAAGTAGATTTGGAACCGCATAATATCACTTACGTTGCTTTGGGAACTGCGTTGCTATGGTTCGGTTGGTTCGGATTTAACGCAGGCGGCGGATTAGCAGCAAACGGATTAGCCTCCACTTCCTTTATTAATACAGATATCAGTGCATCCGTTGCTATGGTTACCTGGTTAATTATTTCTTGGGTACGAGAAAAGAAACCGAGTTTCGTTGGCGTACTTACAGGAGCGGTCGCAGGACTGGCTACGATAACTCCGGCCGCAGGATTTGTAAAGCCTTGGGCGGCTGTACTTATCGGATTGGCATCCAGTATTGTATGCTATGGTGCAGTACAATTCAGAAAGAAAGTGGATTGGGATGATGCACTTGATGTTTGGGGCGTTCACGGTGTCGGCGGAATTTTAGGAAGTATTTTAGTCGGTGTATTTGCGGAGAAATCTATAAATGGAATAGATGGTCTCATTTATGGAGACGTTCACCAGTTCGGTGTACAGGTATTGGCAACTTTAATTGCGTCTGTTTATGCATTTGTTGTTACCTATTTGATTTTGAAAGTAATCAATAGATTCTTACCGGTTCGTGTAAGCGAAGAGGTAGAGATAATCGGGTTAGATGCGGCAATTCATAAAGAAGAAGCTTATCACATTTGACGCAAAACATTAATATAGCGTGCAAGGGTTACTCTTTTAAAAGGCGGTTTTGAAATCATGTATTTCAGACCGCCTTTTTGCATAGGAATAAAAAATTAATAAATATGCGGGAATAAGTAATAAAATGCAGATAATATACAAAAATATGTATATTTCATTGACAAAATGAATAAAAGTTGTATAATTATTGGATATACTAAAAAGTTTGCCTAAGAAAATGAAGCAGGAGGACGTAAATATGAGCTATAAAGTATTTATAGATGGACACGAAGGGACTACAGGACTGAGGATTGTAGATCGATTAAGCGCAAGGAAGGACATCGAAATAATCAACATAAATGAAGAAAACAGAAAAAACATCGAAGCAAGGGCAGAAAAAATCAATCAGGCTGATATCTCTTTTTTATGTCTGCCGGATGCGGCTTCTATTGAAATTGTTTCAGTAATTCCCAAAACCGCAAAAATATTAGATACATCAACAGCTCATAGAACCAATCCGGAGTGGGTATACGGGTTACCGGAATTATCTCCGGAACAAAAAAGTAACATTCAACATTCCAATCGAGTAGCGGTTCCGGGATGTCATGCGACCGGGTTTATCGTGCTGACAAAGCCCATGGTAGCGTCAGGACTATGTGCTGCGGATTATCCGTTTTTCTGTGAATCCATAACCGGTTACAGCGGCGGCGGTAAAAAAACGATTGCGGCATATCATGAGGAGGGAAGATCGGAAGAATTATCTAGCCCTAGGCAGTATGGTCTAACTCAGCAGCATAAACACTTAAAAGAAATGAAAGCGATGACCGGAATTGAATTTAATCCTATTTTCACACCTGTCATCAATGATTTTTATAATGGCATGTTGGTGACGGTTCCGATTCATACAAGATTTTTAAAAACAAAGGCTTCTGCGGCAGATATTCATAAGCTCTTTAAAAACTATTATAAAGGCAGTAAATTAGTTAAAGTGGCAGATTTCGGCTTCGAATTGGAGCTTGGCTTCCTAACAGCCAATACGCTGGCCGATAAGGACAATCTTCAACTGTTTATATACGGAAATGAAGAACAGGTGCTGCTGACAGCACGCTATGACAACTTAGGAAAAGGGGCTTCTGGTGCTGCGATTCAGTGCATGAATATTATGCTTGGACTGCCGGAAGAAGAAGGCCTTGTGATATAAAAGAAGTGGGAGGATAGGACATGAAAATAGATACACTCGAGAATGCACAGCTGTTAACCGATGCGCTGCCTTATATTCAGAAGTATTGTCATAAAACCATTGTCGTAAAATATGGCGGAAACGCGATGATCAATGAAACGCTAAAGAAATCGGTCATGAAGGATATGGCGACTCTTTCTTTACTGGGAATCAAGGTGGTATTGGTTCATGGTGGAGGGCCTGAAATTAACTATATGCTCGATAAAGTCGGTAAGGAATCCAAGTTTATCCATGGACTTCGATATACGGATTCTGAGACGATGGATGTGGTGCAAATGGTCTTAGCAGGAAAGGTAAATAAACAATTGGTTGCACTGATTCATCAACTGAAAGGAAAGGCAATCGGTTTATGCGGAATCGACGGAAATATGATCCAGGTGGAAAAGAAGGCAGGAGATGTTGATTTAGGATTTGTTGGTGAGATTACGAACATTCAGACAGAGGCGATTCAGATGGCTCTTGACAATGGCTTCATCCCCGTCATTGCGACAGTCGGTGCCGATGAAACAGGGCAGGTTTACAATATCAATGCCGATACGGCAGCCGCAGCAATTGCAAGTGCTCTAAAGGCAGAAAGGCTGATCTCCATGACCGATATCAGAGGTTTGCTAATGGATAAAAATGATGAAGAAACATTGATTTCTGATATTGGTATTGAAGAAGTACCGGAGTTAATCGAAAAAGGCATTATCAACGGCGGGATGATTCCTAAGATTGCAAGCTGTGTCGATGCCATCCATAATGGCCTGAATGAGGCGGCTATCATTGACGGCAGAAAAGAACATTCTATTTTACTGGAGCTATTTTCCGATCAAAGCATAGGAACCTTATTTCATAAGTAAGAGAGATTAAAGGAGAAAAGGATGAACAGTTTAGAAATGAAGAAAAAAGAAAAAGAGTATATTTTGCAAACATATAATAGAAATGACCTATGCTTGACCAGTGGCAAAGGAGCGATTTGCTATACACCGGAAGGAAAGGAACTGATTGATTTCTCTTCGGGAATCGGCGTGAATTCGTTAGGATTTTGTGATACGGGATGGGTTGAGGCGATCTCAAAGCAAGCAGCAATGCTTCAGCACGTGTCAAATTTATTCTATACGGAACCTTGTGTTAACGTAGCGGAGATGCTTGTCGAGAGATCTGGTATGAAGCGGGTATTTTTTGCAAATTCCGGTGCGGAAGCAAACGAAGGGGCGATTAAGACGGCTAGGAAATACGGCAATACCAAGTACGGCAACGGCAGAAATGAAATCATTACGCTCGACAACTCTTTCCATGGCAGAACGATGGCCACCATTACAGCGACAGGGCAAAAACATTATCATAAATTCTTTGATCCGTTTGTGCAAGGATTTACTTATATTGAGGCGAATGATCTATCTCAATTGCAGGATAGTATAAACGATAAAACCTGTGCTATAATAATAGAAACGGTTCAAGGAGAAGGAGGCGTTCTTCCTTTGGATAAGAACTATGTAAAACAAGTGGAGCAGCTATGCAAGGATAAAGATATTTTATTTATTATAGATGAGGTGCAGACCGGTATCGGCAGAACGGGCACACTGTTTTCCTATGAGCAGTTTGATGTAACACCGGACATTGTCACCGTTGCGAAAGGGCTCGGCGCGGGACTCCCGATCGGTGCGGTTTTATTTGGTGAGAAATGTGAGAATGTATTGGTATACGGAGATCATGGAACGACCTTTGGTGCCAACCCTGTCACTTGTGCAGGTGCAGAATATGTCTTGCATAAAATCGATGCAGATTTTCTTCAAGAAGTGAGTAAAAAAGGAGAATACATAAAATCAGCTATTGGCGCAATGCCAGGCGTAAAAGAAGTCTCTGGATTGGGAATGATGCTGGGTGTCAGTCTGGAGGGTAAAACAGCAGGCGAAGTGGTTACAAACTGCATTCAAGAAGGGCTCCTATTGCTGACTGCAAAGGATCGAGTGAGATTACTTCCGCCGCTTACGATTACCTATGAAGAAATGGATAAAGGACTGGAAATCTTGAAAAAAGTATTGAGTGCATAAAGAGAAAGTCACATGCTCCCAATGCAGACAGAAAGGATAGAACGTGGGTGCAGTAAAAGTCAAGGAAGTGAATTTAGAGAGAGGAAACCCTACAGTAGATGTAGCGATGAGAAAATTGGTTGACGAACTTACGACGGCAAAACGAACCGGCTATCGTGCCGTTATCGTGATACACGGATATGGTTCTTCCGGCGTAGGAGGGGCTATCAAAGTAGCTTTAAAAAGTAAACTTCGAGAAGGAAGTTTGAGAGGCGTTGTGCGTGAATCTGTTGGCGGGGAAGAATGGCTGAATCGAAAACGTCAATTCGTTGAAATTTGCACTCAGCTTAGAGACTTCAGTACGTATATAGACGGAAACCGCGGATTAACCGTAGTTCTATTAAAATAGTAAAAAAGTCCTCTTCGAGGAACTTTTAGCTCCCATTCGGTCGCATTTTATCCGTAGACTTTTTGATATTCCATCAATATCGCAAGCAATATTTTCCTACATAATAAAAAAGGGTCGAGTAATTCAGTTCAATGCTGAGTTGCCCGACCTTCTTTTTCCTTGTAACGACTAAGAGCAGCAACTATTATTTAAAGCATTTGTTTTGCAGATGTAGCAGTTATTTCTAACACTCTTGTTAAAAATGCAAATTTTTCTTTCATTTGATCGAAATCCGAACCGGAATCAATAAATTTTGCCGTTCCTTCAATGACGAAGCCTGTCCCTTGATAATCATTGTATCCTACAACTTCTTTACTGCCTAAAGCCATCTTGATTAGGTTATTCTGATTTACATTTTTTTCTGTCTTTCGCATCCCTGCTGCCGGAATTAAAATTCTTTCATCAGGGGTTACAACGATATATGAATTCCAAGTGTTAACCACATGTGGTTCCGTTACTCCCCATGATATAATGGACACGATACCTTCATTTTTCAATACATCATAAAATTTTTCTGGTAGCATTATACAATTCCTCCTAATTAAATAAACATATTAGATATATTATAGACAACTGTTATCTACAATTATTATAAAATCAAATTTCTACATTGTCAACAATAAATATATATTAAAGATAAGTATTGTCTTTAATTTAAAGGTTATAGGTTGACTAATAAAAAATATTAAAGTAATATGGGAAAGACGACATTGTCATATAGGAGGGTGGTTTTAGTGCAATTTTCTATCGGAGTAGAATATGCATTGCATTGTATGCTATATATGGTAGATATTCCATCAGGTACATCTGTTGGGATTAAAGACTTAGCGACATATCAAGGGGTATCGGAGACGTATTTATCAAAAGTATATACCAAACTAAGAAAAGCAGGAATAATCAAGTCCATACCAGGTGTTAATGGAGGATATGAATTAGCCCGTGCGCCTGAAAATATAACATTTTGGGATATAGTTGAAGCAATAGAAGGGTCTTCCCCGTTATTTCAGTGTGCGGAGATTAGACAAAATGAGATCTTATTAGATAAAAACAACTTACCTGATACGCATACAAAATGCCCCTGTCTGATAAAAGTTGTGATGTTAGATGCAGAAGAGCAGATGAGACAATATTTGAGAAATAAGACGTTAGCGTGGCTGCATGACCAAGTAAAGAATAAAATTCCGGAAGAACATAGTAAAGCAACAATGGAATGGTTTAATAATACGAGAGCAAAGAAGACATTATAAATAGAATACAATATAGAGGCTTAAGTGATTAAAAAGAACCTATAAGAATAGATTTTTAGTGTCTATTCTATAGGTTCTGTCTACTGATTCCTAAGTTTTTTATAACGTAGGAGATATCGCTTGCGATATGACGGAGTTTTATAAAAAGCTACCGCTGAAATGCGACCGAATGGGAGCTAAAAGCGCCTCACAGGGGCTTTTTTTATAACGTAGGAAAATAAGTTCGTCGAAGACGATTTTTTTATTTGTAATTATTGAATATAGCCCATATTTCCGGTGCTCCTTGGCTGTATTGCCAGCATGCCCCTCCGGCAAGATTATAACGTTGGACAAGTTTTAATCGGTTTGAGATGGAGGTGCTATCCTCTATCCAAATTTTTGCAGTGGTGTTTCCGTCTGCATATTCAATATAGTTTTGACCGACATCACTTAAATAAGTAGGCGTGCGGCCTGATGTGGACAGCATATTGTTTACCCATGTCATGGTCGCTGATTTGTTCGAGGCAAGGCTGCCGTCGCTGTTCATGCACCAAACTCTTGTATAGAGCGGCATACCCATGAGGATTTTATTAGCCGGTACCCCTTCTGCGATCGTATTTTTGATTGCTTTTTCAGCCCATGGCAGGGAAGCAACAGAACCCGGGGTTTTACTTCCGGAATAATGTTCATCATAACTCATGATAGCTATATAATCCACATATTTCGCCAGAGCATCCCGATCATATTCAATCGTCCAGCTTGCCGGTATGGAGGTGTCGATAGAAAGAGTTAATCCTTGACGGTCTGTAAAGGCTCTTAACGTTTTTGTAAAGTGAACAAGATTAGCTGCATCGGCATCTACCACATCTTCATAGTCAATATTGATTCCGTCTACATCATATAAACATGCATAGAACAAATATTGAGCAATGGATTTATAAAGCATGTTTTGATCGTTAAAAACTTGCGTAGTAAAAGCAGTAGAGCCTTTGGTAGACATATTATTTGTAATAGTGGACCAAACCATATATCCGTTCTTATGGCAAGTATCTGTATATCCTTTATCTCCGTTGTTTTCTACATTTCCGCTGCCATTGACAATCAGGTCAAACCAAGTCGGAGCAAGTATATCCAATCCGGCGTACTTTTGCGGAGCTTCCGGTGTAAAAGAGCTGACATATTGCCAAGCTAAATTGATTTTTTGTGAGCCTTGCTTAAATTTGTCCTTTTTAGGAGCATAAAAATCATAGGAAGCAAGGTCTATCTGAGATATGGTTATGTTGTTTTTGTATGTATACGCTTCATCCACATCATTGGTGGCGATTTTATAAAAGTTGCCGGTTTCTCCGAGAATCATTACCGTTTCATCATAATCCAATTGAACTTTTTCTCCTGAACCATTTAATAAAGAGGTAACGGCATCTGCACTGGACGTATTTACTTTGGCCACTTTATCGGTACCCGAATATTCTTTCAGTTTAATTTTACTGCCTGAGATGCTGTAACTTAGTTTAAAAAACTGCTCAGTGGTGTTCAGAGGAAAATACAGACTGCCCTCAATGTCACGTAAAGGGATGTAAACCGTTCCGGCATTGGATTTAACAAAGTTTGTAATCTGATCATCCCCTAACAGTATCTTTTCGCTGCTCAGGTTAATATTTAACTTTTTATTGGCAGAGTCTACTGAAATACCGCTATTTTTTGCATAATTTCCGATCATAGCAATAGGTAAATAAGGGGTGTTGTTGATGATGTAACCGGTGTAGCCGGTGGATTTGCTGTTATAATAGATGGAATACGGGTCGTATTCACTTGCCCAAGCCCTTAATGAAAATGCGGCTACGGAGGTAAATAACAAGCATATAAGTGTAATAACGACGACGGTGTGCTTTTTCATAACTTCCTCTTTTCTCTAATTCTTTTGTATGGTCCCCCTCTGACCCTTGTTTATAAAATTATTATACATCAAGAAACTAAGTTTTTCCAATGACAGATATTTTACATTTTGTAGACAGAATTGTGAAGCTTTAATGAAGAAAGTATTCAGTTATTGAAGGCTAACTTAAAACATGATATGATAAAAAGGTTATTTTGTTAAATGGAGATGCGAAAATGAATAAGTACACGGATAAAATAAAAGATATTTTTTTAGAGTATAAGGGAGTATATGGGCTACTAGGATGTGTGACGATTGGATTTGTACTTGCTAAATTTATTGTTTTTTACAATTTAATGTCTATCCACGACAATTTTATAATGGTATGTTTGATCTCAATGGTGATAACCTATTTTCTTTTTGCTTCGTTTAAAAATAAGCTGATTCCGGCTGTTTTATATGCGATTTTTTCCGTGTTAATGTTTGCGGATGTTACGTATTGCAGCTTTTTCAATAAATACCTGTCGGTGGCGCTGGCAGGTTCTGCAGGCATGTTAGGGGATATTACTGCAAGTATTAAACAGGTGATGAGGCCGATTAATTTCTTTATGTTCGCCGACTCCGTGCTGATCTTTGCTACCATTATTACAGCTAGTACAAGGATAAAAGACAGATCGGCTGAGGCGAAAGCGGACGTTGTGTTAACTGATGATGACTTTATTATCCCTCAAGAAAATAAATATACTGTTATTGAAAAAAATGTGGAAATTGTTTCCCGACAAGAATATCAAACCAGCACTTCTGTGATGAATAGGAGAGAGCGATTAAAAGCTAGAAGAAAGAGAGAATCACTCCAATGGGTACAAGTCCATCGGAATCAGGTTTTGCCTTTGGCCTTGATTTTTATATTAATTGCCAGCAGCTCTGTCGTTCCGTTTGTGAAATCTGTTACGAATCAGGAGTTCTATACATATCATATGAAAGACCTGATTACAGGAGGAGCAAACCAGAAGCATGTGATAGCGTTTACCGACCACTATCAAGATGAAAAAGAGGGGCCGCTATTTGGCGTAGGGGAAGGAAAGAATTTGGTTGTAGTCCAAATGGAATCTTTTCAAAACTTTTTACTCGGATTAGAATATAACGGACAAGAAGTGACGCCTGTGTTGAATAGTTTGGTGAAAGATCATTCGATTTATTTTGATCATTATTATCAGCAAGTCGGAACCGGAAACACCTCTGATGCAGAATATGCTACCAATAATTCGATGATGGGATCTATTCAGGCGTTTACCTATCAACTATATGAAAATAACTATTTTAGAGGCTTGCCGGTATTGCTGAAGGAAAAAGGATACGAGACAGCCGTACTTCACGCCCATGAAAATAGAGACTTTTGGAATAGAGATGATATCTATGGAAACATGGGATTCGACCATTATTATGGGGGATTGAAAGGGAACAAAGACGGATGCTTCGAAATGACTGAATGGATGGGCTGGGGGTTAACCGACTCAGAATTTTATCCGCAGGCCGTTGACTATATTAAAGAATTGCAGGAGCCTTTCTATAGTTTTGTCATAACACTTTCCAACCACCATCCTTATGAAATGCTCGATAAGTATAAATTTATCGACTTGCTGCCGGAAGATGAAGGAACGTTAGTTGGCAACTACTTGACCAGCGCGGCCTATACGGATTATGCATTAGGCAAGTTAATCGATGAAATGAAGAAGGCCGGATTATATGAAAATACGGTATTTGCCTTCTATGGAGATCATATGGGCTTACCAAAGGCGGAGGAAACCGATAAGATCATGACGAGAATTTTAGGTCATGATTATGATTGGGATGACCGTATGAATATTCCGTTGATTATACACATACCGGATTCAGATGACAGTATTACCCAGGTGTGCCATAACGCGGGCGGACAGATCGATTTCTTACCGACTATCGCCTATTTAATGGGATTTGACAAGTTGGATACCATCTATTTAGGGCATAATTTGATCAATTATAGGGACGGTTTGATTGCTGAACATGCTTACCTGGTGTATGGCTCGTTCTTTTCCAATCAAATCGGCTTTGAAATGTCTCGTGACGGCGTTTTCGAAAATAGCAGAGCGTGGGATTTAAAAACAAGAAAAAGCGTTGAAGTAAACGATTATTATGACGACTACGTTCGATCCATGGAGATTTCGGATACTTCGGTCTACATCTTGCAAAATGATATTTTAAGAAAGGTATACCAAGACGGGATGGATATCGATAAAGCATTTAATTAAAAAAATAATCAAAAAGTGGCTGCTTCAACATCAAAGCGATTAATGAAGCAGCCTTTTTAGTTAAAAAATAGTCTTTTGTTGAAAAAGTGCCTATGAAAAAGGCATCAATCCTTCGATAAAACAATCAACAGTTTCCCCTCTTCGACAGAAACAGCAGCAGCGGTATCCGTGAACTCGTTGCTGATGCCGACCGGAAAACTGTTCGTAAGAGTGGCATCTGATAATGGCCATTTTAATCCTTGTGTAAAAATACCGCTGCATTTTTCCGAATAACTGATTAAAGAAATTTTATCTCCTATATTGCCTTCTAATAAAATGGAGTTGTTTTGAAGAATAATAACCTGGTTTTTTGCATCACGCATGCTAATTTTGTGTTTATCGTTTTGTGATGTCCAATAATCTGCAGTCCAGGACATACTTTGCAGATTGGACAGTGTATGGTCGATTCGTCCGCCCATCCCCCCGATTAAAACGATTTCGTCAAAATTGTGTTGGACGGCATGTTTAATGCATAACATGGTGTCGGTATCATCTTTTTCTACAGGATGCTTTATAATTTGAATTTCATCAGGCAATTTTTCAGTAAAAGAATCAAGGTCCCCGATTAGTAAATGGGGCGTTATTTTTTCTTTTTTTGCATACCGATATCCTCCGTCGGCACAAATAATAAAGTCATTTTTTTGAATTTCTATGCTGTCTTTAATGCGACCTTCGAGGTACGCAGTTATGATAATACATCTGCTCATTGATCTTCTCCGGTAATTTTCTAAAAACTTTGAAAACAGGGCAAAAGCGGGCATCTAAAACGCTCTGAAGTTTTTTGACAATTGCCACTCTTTTTCATGAAAATAAGTATAACATATTGTATTATAACTAGAAACTATTATTTGTTTGCTATGTGTTTTTTTGGAGGGAAAAAAAGTATTGGTTTCCCAGTTTATATAGAATATTACTCTTGAAAATTATAAGTTTAAAGACTATACTTAAAAGTGTTCAGAGATGAACTTAAATCGCATCATGTGAGGTTTGGAATAATATGGAAGAAAAAATCAAAGAAGTACTTGAGACAAAAGTGAACCCGGTGCTCGCTGAGCATTATGGTGGTGCCATACTCTCAAAGTTAGAAGATAATGTAGCTTGGGTTAAATTGACGGGGGCCTGTTGTTCCTGTCCATCGGCGCAGATTACAATAGAAGATGTAGTAAAGCAGATTGTTATGGAAGAATGTAAGGGGCTAGACGACGTAAGGTTAGACAACTCTGTGAGCGAGGACATTTTGGACATGGCAAGAAAAATTTTAAATAAAGAAGCATAAGCAAGACGGCAAGAATAACAGTGTAAGCAAAAAATAAGCAAAGAAATTATATAAATTTACACAATAACTACACATAAGTTGCTTATTATTTAGTTATTAAGGTTGGTGTCGAAAGTTAAGGCGGCACCTGACCTTGATTATATCATTTATATCATTATTTTAAGAAGGAGTGATTATATTATGTTAATGACAGCAGAACAGTACATTGAGAGTCTAAGAAAGCTAAACACAAGAGTTTATATGTTTGGTGAAAAAATCGAGAATTGGGTGGATCATCCAATGATCAGACCTTCCATCAACTGCGTAGCAATGACTTATGAATTAGCTCAGGATCCTCAGTACGCTGACTTAATGACTACAAAGTCAAACTTAATAGGTAAAACTATCAACAGATTTGCAAATCTACACCAGAGCACAGATGACCTTAGAAAAAAGGTTAAGATGCAGAGACTTCTTGGACAGAAGACCGCATCATGCTTCCAGAGATGTGTAGGTATGGACGCTTTCAATGCAGTTTTCTCAACTACATATGAAATCGACCAGAAATATGGAACAAACTATCACAAGAACTTTACTGAATACTTAAAGTATATACAGGAAAATGACCTTATTGTTGACGGTGCAATGACTGACCCTAAGGGTGACAGAGGACTTGCTCCATCCGCACAGAAGGATCCAGATCTTTTCTTGAGAATCGTTGAAAAAAGAGAAGATGGTATCGTTGTAAGAGGAGCTAAGGCTCACCAGACTGGTTCCATCAACTCCCACGAACACATCATCATGCCTACAATCGCTATGACAGAAGCTGATAAGGATTATGCAGTATCATTTGCTTGTCCTTCCGATGCTGATGGTCTATTCATGATCTACGGCAGACAGTCATGTGACACAAGAAAGATGGAAGAAGGCGCTGACATTGACCTTGGTAACAAGCAGTTCGGCGGACAGGAAGCTTTAGTCGTATTCGATAACGTATTTATTCCAAATGACAGAATCTTCCTTTGCCAAGAATATGATTTCGCTGGCATGATGGTAGAAAGATTTGCTGGATACCACAGACAGTCATACGGCGGATGTAAGGTTGGAGTAGGCGACGTTGTAATCGGTGCTGCTGCTTTAGCTGCTGACTACAATGGAGCTCAGAAGGCTTCTCACGTTAAAGATAAGCTTATCGAAATGACTCACTTAAATGAAACTTTATATTGCTGCGGTATTGCTTGTTCAGCAGAAGGTTATCCAACTGCTGCTGGTAACTATCAGATTGACCTTCTTCTTGCAAATGTATGTAAGCAGAACATCACTAGATTCCCTTACGAAATCGTAAGACTAGCTGAAGATATCGCTGGTGGATTAATGGTTACTATGCCTTCAGAAGCTGACTTTAAGTCAGAAACAGTTGTTGGTAGAGATGGCGAAACTATTGGAGATTTCTGCAATAAGTTCTTCGCTGCTGCTCCTACTTGCACAACAGAAGAAAGAATGAGAGTTCTTAGATTCTTAGAAAACATCTGCTTAGGTGCATCCGCTGTAGGTTACAGAACTGAATCCATGCATGGTGCAGGTTCCCCTCAGGCTCAGAGAATCATGATCGCTCGTCAGGGCAACATCAACGCTAAGAAAGAATTAGCTAAGGCAATCGCTGGAATTAAATAAAAAGTTGCTAAAATTTCTAAGTCTGCCGATTGTATAGCTCGGTAGGTTTGATGTGCAATTTAATAATAGGCCGCCCAGCCTTATTGCTGAGCGGCTTATTTTAGAAAAATAGAACTTCTCTGCATGACGGCGCAGGGAGTGATTCATAGGAGGAATGAACATGAAGTGCGGCGTGAGATTTTGTGGCGGTTGCAATCCGAGATTTGATCGAGGTGCTGTCTACGAACGCATTAAAAACAAGCTTGCAGGTAAAGTTGAATTTTTCATAGCAGAGGAAGGAGTCCCATATGATGTGATTCTTGTCATTGGGGGATGCACAAATTGCTGCGCATCCTATTTGCAATTTGAAGCTGACGGGGTGATCAAGATATGGGATGAGGAACATGAAGATGATATGGTTGAGTTTTTATTAAACAAATGCTAATATTATCTATTCTATTTATGGAGGAGCAAAATGGATTGGAAAAAAATTTATGAAGACAGAACATGCACTGCAGATGAAGCAGTAAAGAGCATTAAGTCAGGTGACAGAGTGCTATTTGCGCACTGTGTTGCTGAACCGCCAGTTCTTGTAGAAGCAATGGTTGCGAATGCAGCTGCATACAAGAATGTAACGGTTTCACACATGGTTACCCTTGGAAAGGGTGAATACTCAAAACCAGAATATAAGGAAAACTTTACTTTTGAAGGTTGGTTTACAAGCCCTTCAACAAGAGGATCCATTGCAGAAGGACACGGACAGTTTGTCCCTGTATTCTTCCACGAGGTACCATCTTTAATCAGAAAAGACATTTTCCATGTTGATGTATTCATGGTAATGGTATCCCCTCCAGATCATAACGGATTCTGCTGTGTGGGTGTATCTTCTGACTATACGATGCAGGCTATCAAATCAGCAAAAATTGTACTTGCTGAAGTAAATGATCAGGTACCTGTAGTTTATGGAGATACATTTGTTCACGTTAGTGAAATCGACAAGTTCGTAGAAACTTCACATCCACTTCCAGAAATCGGACTTCCTAAGATCGGTGAAGTAGAAGCTGCTATTGGTAAGCACTGCGCTTCCCTAATCGAAGATGGTTCCACATTACAGCTTGGTATCGGAGCTATTCCGGATGCTGTACTTTCACAGCTTAAGGACAAGAAACACCTTGGTATCCACTCTGAAATGATTTCCGACGGTGTTGTAGATCTTTACGAAGCAGGCGTTATAGACTGCAGCCAAAAGTCTATCGACAAAGGCAAAATGGCAATAACATTCTTAATGGGAACGAAGAGACTTTATGATTTCGCTGCAAACAATCCAAAGGTTGAATTAAAGCCGGTTGACTACATAAATCATCCATCTGTAGTTGCACAGTGCTCCAAAATGGTTTGCATCAATGCTTGCTTGCAAGTTGATTTTATGGGTCAGATTGTATCCGATAGTATTGGGACAAAGCAGTTCTCAGGAGTAGGCGGTCAGGTTGACTTCGTAAGAGGTGCATCCATGTCTATTGACGGAAAAGGTAAAGCGATCATCGCGATGCCTTCCGTTGCAAAGAAGAAGGATGGAAGTATGATTTCGAAGATCGTTCCATTCATCGATCACGGTGCAGCTGTAACTACATCCAGAAACGATGCGGACTATGTCGTAACGGAATATGGTATTGCTGAAATGAAGGGTAAGTCTTTACAGGACAGAGCAAGAGCGTTAATCAATATTGCACACCCTGATTTCAAAGATGAATTAAAGGCTGAATTTGAAAAGAGATTCAACGCGGCATTCTAATTGGAACCAGATCAATTAGTATCAGTTATAATTTGATTATATAATGGAGGTAAAATTATGCAAGCTTTAAGAGTAGTACCTAAGGTGTTTTATTTTGACACTTTCAAGGAATTTAATGACGAATTCAAAGTTGGAAAGAAAGACTTACTTGTAACAAACGAATGGATGTATACTCCATACGTTGCTCCACTAGGAGTTGAAACAAATGTAATTTTACAGGAAAAGTTTGGTACCGGCGAACCATCAGATGAAATGATCGATGCTATGGCAGCTGAAATGAAGAAGTATGACTTCGACAGAATTATCGCTTTTGGTGGCGGTACAATTGTTGATATCTGCAAAGTTCTAGCTCTTGACGTTCCTGAAAAGTCAGTTGATCTTTTCACTGGCGCAGTTGCTCCTAAGAAGATTAAGGAATTAGTAGTAGTTCCTACAACTTGTGGTACTGGTTCAGAAGTAACTAACGTTGCTATCGCTGAATTAAAGTCATTACACGTAAAGAAGGGTATCGCTGTAGACGAAACATATGCTGATATCGCTGTTCTTGTTCCTGAAACTGTTAAGGGGCTTCCTTATAAGTTCTTCGTAACAAGTTCCGTTGATGCTCTAATTCATGCTATTGAATCATTCCTATCACCTAAGGCATCTCCTTTCACAGAAATGTATTCCTTAAAGGCTATCGAAATGATCATGGCTGGATACAAGGAAATCATTGCAAAGGGTCAAGACGAAAGATTAAACAACCTTAAGAACTTCTGTCTTGCTTCTTGCTATGCTGGTATTGCTTTCGGTAACGCTGGATGTGCGGCAGTACATGCATTGTCCTACTCCATCGGCGGAGCTTTCCACGTACCTCATGGTGAAGCGAACTACCAGTTCTTCACAGAAGTATTCAAGATGTACATGAGAAAGGACCCTAACGGAAAGATTCAGCAAGCTAACCAGATCTTTGCTGATATCTTAGGCGTTCCAAATGATGAAAAGCTTTATGATGCTCTAGAAGACTTCTTGAACAAGCTAATCGCTAAGAAGCCTTTAAGAGAGTATGGAATGGTTGAAGCTCAGATCGATGAGTTTACTCAGAGCACTGTTGCTAACCAGCAGAGACTTCTTGGAAACAACTATGTATTCCTAACTGACGAAGAAATCAGAGAAATCTTCGCTAACTTATACTAATACGACTTCAGTATAGACAGAACAACCTAGATGAAAATCTAGGTTGTTTTTTTACTGTTTCAGATCGTATTTTTTCATAGGAAGCTTTGTGGTATAATGAACGCAACGATTGAATACAGCGTTGTATTTTTGCACCAAGCTTGCTTGGCTAGGCAAAACGGACAGCAGAGAGCAGAGCGAATCGGAGCAGCAGGCGTTGCTGCAAGGAAGTGTTCATTGAATCAACCTGTGACGCGGCTTGTATGGTATAATGAATGCAACTATTGATTCGGCGTTGCCGTAAGGAAGCATTCATTGAATCATACGGCGACACGGCTTGTATGATATAATAAAAGTGTAAATAATAAAGTTGACATGTATTAAATGTGGAGATGACTGAATGACTACAGAAAATAAAAAAAGTTTTGCGAAGGCACTAGGAAGAACAGATGTAATAGCCTTGGGATTCGGAACGATGGTTGGTTGGAGCTGGGTTATGCTTGCTGTCAGCTGGTTAAATCATGCCGGTTTCTACGGCACTTTGTTAGCATTTGTTATTGGTGCAGCAGTTATCGGTACGGTTGGACTTGCCTATGGAGAATTAGCGTCTGCGCTTCCTCTCGCCGGAGGGGAAATCGTTTACGTCTACAGAGCTTTAGGAGTAATTCCTGCTTGGATCGTTGGCTGGACGATGACATTTGCTTACATCGGCGTGGCAGCATGGGAAAGTATTGCCATCGCTACCGCATTAGATTATCTATTTCCTATTCCGCAGGTATTTCTTTTATGGGATATTGCCGGATATTCCGTCTATTTATCATGGACGGCGATAGGCTGCTTCGCTTCTATCATCATGCTTCTTTTGAATCTTTTCGGAACACATCCGGCCATTATCGTGCAAGTAATGGCTACGGCAGGGATGTTTATTATTGGATTTATTATGTTTTTCGGAGGAATTTCATTTGGAAGTATAGAAAATATCGGAGAGCCTTTCATCGATATCAAAGGTTTTTCCTATGTATTTCTGATGGTTCCGTCCATGCTTATCGGATTTGATGTTATTCCGCACTCCTCAGAGGAAATGAATCTGCACCCAAAGAATATCGGCAAAACGATTATGGTATGCATTGTATTGGCTTTTTTTTGGTATTTCACATTGATTATCGGGACGGCTTTTGCGGCTCCTGCTGAAATCAGAATGTCCGCTACCATGCCTACTGCAGATGTGATGGCTTATGCGTTTGGTGACGAAATCTTTGGGAAAGTGGTGATCTTGAGTGGCATCTTAGGCATATTAACGTCTTGGAATGGTTTTTTTATGGGAGCATCCCGATTGATTTTTTCTCTCGGAAGGGCAAAGATGCTGCCTCCTGTTTTCGGCCAATTGCACAGCAAGTATAGAACGCCCTGGCTGGCAACTCTTTTAGTAGGATCTATTTGCACCGCCGCACCTTTTCTGGGCAAGAATGCGTTGGTTTGGCTTGTCAATGCAAATTCCTTTTGCACTCTTTTTTCGTATTTATGTGTAGCGTTGGCATTTTTACTGCTGCGCAAAAAAGAACCGAATCTATATCGGCCTTTTAAGGTAAAAGGAGGAGAATTTGTAGGGATGGTCGCCGTAACTATTTCAGCCTTGTATTTCATTGTGTATATCCCTACCATTCTAGCTACTGACACAAGGATTTCAATGATATTTGTCGCCGTATGGATGCTGTTCGGGTTTACCATGTTGATCTATATGAAACTGAAATATGAAAAAACAGATCCCCAAGAACGTGAAATTTTAGTTTTTGGTGAAAAATACGCAAGGAAGTATTGAGGTCTATTGTATGAAAAAGGAAAATATGATTGTAATAATGATTTGTGTAGCTCTCTTCATTTTAGGAACCCTTGTTTATACAGATAATCCTTTCGATATTGATGACCGCTCCAAACAATTTGCCGTAAATCAAGAAGGAACGCATGGGTTTAATGAAAAGAGAGAACTTATTGTGGGCATCCCCGAAAATTTACTTTATTTAGCCTATCAATCAGAAGAAAAAGGGTTTTTAATCGATTACTTAAATGCTATTTTTGAACCTGCCAACATTCAACCTACGTATATACCTATAAAAAATCAGCAGGAAATGATAGCGGATTTGACCGAAGGCCGTATGGACTGCGCGGTTGTGACGGTAAATGAATTCATTCGTCGTCATTTGAAATCATTAAGCATTACGAAACCTTTGATGGAAATCAGAAACTCTATTTTTCTGTCTTCAAATTTATATGAATCGGCGAATGAGAGCAAAGCGCAATCCTTTTCAGGGGTTATAGTGAACCAATCCGATACGATACCACAAGGAGAGACGATTTCCTATAATGATGTCCCATTTAAGTTGTCGGAAGCAAGTACGGTTGAGGAGGCCATAAACTTAGCTTTACAAATGAAAGCAGATGGTATTATAGGGGATGAACAAGCGATAAGCATCTATTTAAGAAATCATGATTTACTGGATCAGTATACAGACTTAAATATAGATTTAGGCGGGCAAAATGTTTGCCTTATTGTAAATAGCCATGAGACAACGCTTTATGATACCATAAATCAAGAAGTTCAAGAAATAAAATCCAGTCCTCTTGTTGGACAATTGCAAAGCAAATGGTTTGGCTTTTCCTATTCGTTGCAGGAAGAAAATAGATTTGAGGATTTTTCCATATTGTTGCTCGTCGTATTTCTTGCTGTGTTAAGCACCTTTTTCTTATATTATTTGTTCAACAAAAACTTATATAAAGAATTGACGGAGAGAATGGAACAGCTTACGGCAAGTAAAAGAGAAATGAGCACCACGTTTAACGGTGTTTCCTACTATATGGCTGAACTTGATCCAAAAGGTATTGTAATCGATGTCAATAAAGCTTTTTTAATGTTTATTAAGCAAATGAATAACAATCAACCGATTGGCTTTCCTATTTGGAATACGTTAAAATTGCCGGAAGAATCTATTACAAAACTGCAGGCAGAAATTGAAAAAACAACTGAAAAAAATAAAGGACAATATATTGAACTGTCCTACGGAAAAACGATTTTGGATATTAACACCTTTCCAATTGAAAACAGCAAAGGTAAGATTGAGAAAATTTTATTTATGGCCAGTGATGTAACCGGTATACGTATGGCTGAACGTCAGATGCTTCAAAACAATAAAATGATTGCTGTCGGACAGTTAGCGGCCGGTGTAGCGCATGAAATAAGAAATCCACTTGGACTGATTAGAAATTATTGTTATGTTTTAAAAAATATGAATCCGGAGGATGAGGCTCAAAAAAGACAGGCCATACAAATTATTGAAAAATCTGTGGAGACTGCGAGTAAAATCATTACGAATTTACTGAATTTTTCCCGGATGAATACGATGGAGAAGGAACGTATTTATGTGCGAAACCATATTGATTCCGTTGTATCATTAAATTATGGAAAGCTCAAAAAAAAGCAGATAAAAATCTATGTAAATTGCATAGAGGATTTTATAGCGAATATCTGTGTGGAAGCCTTGGATATGGTTTTAATTAATTTATTGTCTAATGCAATGGATGCGATCCAAGAAAGTGGAAAGATAACCATAGATATTTATAAATATGAAGATGATTTCGGTATTATTGTAACCGATACAGGGGAAGGTATGGAAGAAGAAATTTTGAAAAATATCTATAATCCGTTTTTTACGACAAAGAAACATGGTCAAGGAAATGGTCTCGGATTATACATTGTATATAATGAAGTGCATAAAATGAACGGAACGATTGACGTGTTCAGTACACCTAATATAGGTACCAGCTTCAAAATAATACTACCGCTGAACAATTAAAGAGCGGAACCATATCTGAAAAATTTAGTATTATAGTATGTTAATTCCTTATGGAACCCTTAAACTTAGATTATAAAAATGGGATTTTGTTGAAAAATAGGGGTTTTTGTAATATAATGAACGCAGTGATCGGATCGGCGTTGCCTTTTTGCCCCAAGCTTGCTTGGCCCGGCAAAACGGACAGCAGGGAGCGTGAGCGAGTCGGAGGCGGAGCCGTTGCCGCAGGGAGGCGTTCATTGGATCATACGGCGACGCAGCTTGTATGATATGATACTTTCATGTTTAATTGCTTGTAAAAGCAAAAATCTAAAAAGGGAAGGGAAAGAGAAAAATGAATCACATTATCGTAACTGAGGCCAGTAAAAATATGCGGGCAATGGCCAGGGAGGCGTTAGCAGGTAAATGGCAAATAGCAGCCGTTGCCACTCTCGTATATTTAGTAGCAATCATGCTTCCAACAACTATATTAAATATTTTCTTTGGCGGTGAATTAGGATATTCAGGATTATCTTCACTATATACATTACTGGTAACCGGACCATTTACGGTTGGTTATAGTATGTTTTGCTTAAATTTATTTAGAAACCAAGAAATAGAAGTCGCTCAAGTGTTTTATGGATTTGAACGTTTCGGTAAAGCTTTTGGATTATGCTTTATGATGGGTCTGTTCGTTTTCCTATGGTCGTTACTTCTGGTTATACCTGGAATCATCGCCGCCTATCGTTACAGCCAGGCTTTTTTAATTATGATCGACCATCCGGAATATGGAATCATGCAGTGCCTAGCGGAAAGTAAACGCCTGATGACAGGAAATAAAATGAAATATTTTTGCATGGAATTAAGCTTTATCGGCTGGGTTCTTCTTGCTATTATTCCTACCATGATTTTGAACGGAATCGTTAGCGTAGTGTACCCTTACGCAATGGCGGGTGTGACGGGTGAAATCGTATCCTATATTGGCATGATTGGTTTCATTTGGCTGCAACCGTATATGAGTGTTGCAGGTGTAGCTTTTTATGAACTCGCAAACGGTAATTTAAGACCTGGGATTATTGAAGGAAATGCAACGATTGTAGAGGATAATAGACAATATACAGCAGAAACATTTATAGAAGAAAATAAAGAAAACCTTGATTCAGGGAATAATGACCAACTGTAATTAGGGTGTTGACACAATAGAACAGCTATGCTAGTATAAACACATACAATTTAATAAAGATCTTCAGGGCAGGGTGTGATTCCCTACCGGTGGTATAGCCCACGAGCCGCAAGGTTGATTCGGTGAGATTCCGAGGCCGACAGTATAGTCTGGATGGAAGAAGATAACAATTACAATTTATTTGTGATACGATTAGTTATATTGCTCTGAAATGTTTTCATTTCAGAGCTTTTTTAATCTTTTGCTTATTCTGATAAGCGATGGTTTTTAATGAAACTAATTTTTGATTAAGTCATTAACAAATATAAATCCGATAAAAGCCCTGAAATTTCTTTCAGGGCTTTTATCGTGGAGGAAATCCTTTGTATGATAAAGATTATTTTTTATTTTTTAGAATTAGGAAATCCTAATAGGTAAAAGCACTTTAAAGGACAAGGAGATGAATGGTTTGCTTGAAGAAAAATATATGGAATTAGCCTTAAAGCTTGCTCAAAAAGGCAATGGATGGACGAATCCCAATCCGATGGTAGGAGCAGTAATCGTCAAAAATGGAAGAATCATCGGTCAAGGATACCATGAAAAATACGGACAGCTGCATGCAGAAAGAAATGCTTTATCATCCTGCAGTGAATCGGCAGAAGGCGCAACGATGTATGTGACCCTTGAACCTTGCTGCCATTATGGGAAGACGCCACCTTGTACGGAGGCTATTATCGAGAACAAGATAAAAAAAGTAGTCATTGGTTCAACCGATCCAAATGAGTTGGTTGCAGGCAAAGGTATCAAACAGTTGGAAGAGGCTGGCATTGAAGTTGTAGTAGGAATGATGAAAGAGCAGTGTGATGCGCTGAATCATATATTTTTCAACTATATAAAAGAAAAAAAGCCCTTCGTTGCAATGAAATACGCGATGACTTTGGACGGTAAAATAGCGACCTATTCAGGAAAATCAAAATGGATTACGAGTGAGGAAGCCAGGGAACATGTTCATGGACTACGGCATCAATATATGGGAATTATGGTTGGAATAGGAACGGTCCTAAAGGATAATCCCATGTTGGACTGCCGGCTGCCGAATACCAAAAATCCAATACGAATCATCTGTGATACAACATTGCAAATCCCAATGGAGTCTCAGCTTGTACAAACTGCGAAAGAAATAGTCACGTATGTGGCGACTGCTTCGTCAGATACAGAAAAAATAAAGCAGTTGGAAGAAGCAAATTGCAAAGTCCTGAATGTTCATATCAAGGATGGACATATTAATTTACAAAACCTGATCGAAAGGTTAGGGGCAGAAAAAATTGACAGCATTTTATTGGAAGGCGGAGGGATGCTCAATTACGCTGCGTTAGAAAGCGGGCTGGTGGATCATGTTTACTGCTATATTGCACCGAAATTATTTGGAGGTGCACAAGCGGTTTCTCCGGTAGAAGGCCTTGGAGTAGAAAATCCGGATCAAGCATTTCTGTTAGAAAACCAAAAAATAACCTCGCTGGGGCAGGATGTTTTATTGGAGTTTGATGTCAAAAGAGGTGAATAAATGTTTACTGGAATCATTGAAGAAAAAGGAAGAATTAAAAGTATAGGCGTTGGACGAAATTCGTCTAGGCTCACGATCGAAGGCGATAAGATTTTTGACCAGATTCAAATCGGCGATAGTGTGGCAGTAAATGGAGTTTGCTTAACGGTATGCACCCTTTCGGGGAAAACGTTTGAAGCAGATGTAATGGGTGAAACAATAAGCAGAAGTTCACTGGGCGGTTTAAAACCCGGCAGCTGTGTAAATTTGGAACGAGCCATGGCAGCGAATGGGCGGTTCGGAGGACATATTGTGTCAGGCCATATTGACGGAACCGGAAGGATTGTAAGTCTTACACCTGATGAAATTGCGACATGGGTGAAAATTTCGGCACCGCCTAGTTTGATGAGGTATATCGTTGAAAAGGGATCGATTGCAATTGACGGAATCAGTTTAACAGTGGCAAAGGTGGAGCCAGACAGCTTCCAAGTTTCGTTGATACCGCATACCGGAAGTGAAACGACCCTCCTCGACAAGAGGCCGGGAGATATTGTGAATCTTGAAAATGATATCATAGGCAAATACATTGAAAAACTGATGGGACTTGAACATAGAAAAGAAAAAAATAAAAGCAGCATAACGATGGACTTTCTTGCAAAAAACGGATTTTAAAAAGGAGAAAAAGGATGTTTAAATACAATACAATTGAAGAAGCGTTAGACGCATTAAGACAAGGGAAAATGATTCTTGTAACAGACGATGAAGGCAGAGAGAATGAAGGGGATTTGATTTGTGCTGCAGAGTTTGCAACGACAGAAAATGTGAACTTTATGGCTACTTATGCAAAAGGCTTGATTTGTATGCCGATGAGCAAGACAATCGCCGATCAGCTTGGTCTTCATCAGATGGTTAGTAAAAATACAGATAATCATGAAACAGCATTTACGGTTTCCATTGACCATGTAAATACCACTACAGGCATTTCTGCTGCGGAACGTTCACTGACTGCATTGAAATGTGTGGAAGAAGGTGCAAAAGCATGTGATTTCAGAAGGCCCGGACATATGTTTCCCTTATTGTCGAAGCCTTACGGGGTGCTTGAAAGAGAAGGACATACGGAGGCGACGGTTGATCTGGTAAAACTTGCCGGGTTGAAAGAATGCGGACTGTGCTGTGAAATCATGAGAGAAGACGGGCATATGATGAGGACAGAAGAATTGATTGAATTCGCACAGGAACATGAGCTTGTTTTTATCACGATTGATGAATTGAAAAAATACAGAAAGCGTACGGAAGTACTTGTTGAACAGGTAGTTGGAACAAAGCTGCCGACTAAATATGGAGAATTTACAGTGTATGGTTATATCAATAAAATAAACGGAGAACATCATGTGGCCTTAGTGAAAGGGAACATAGATGTACACAAACCGACACTTTGCCGAATCCATTCCGAGTGCTTAACCGGAGATGCATTAGGTTCAATCAAATGTGACTGCGGAGATCAATACGCTGCAGCTATGGAACAAATCGCTCGCGAAGGAAATGGCGTGCTGCTTTATATGCGCCAAGAAGGAAGAGGCATCGGTCTGATTAATAAGTTAAAAGCCTATGCTCTTCAAGATAAAGGGATGGATACGGTTGAGGCTAATCTTGCCTTAGGGTTTGATGAAGACTTAAGAGATTATTCGATAGCGGCGCAAATGCTTAAAGATCTGGGTATTCATCAAATTCGATTGATGACCAATAACCCGGATAAGGTGAACCAGATTACGCAAAATGGAATCGAAGTAACAGAGAGAGTTCCGATTGAAATGGAAGCAAATCCATTTGATCGGTTTTATCTGAAGACAAAACAGGATAAGATGGGGCATATTTTAAATCTTCAATAGAAATATAGGATAGTTTAATAGGATATTATTTTAAAACGATAAGGAGAAATAAAATGAAAATGAAGGTATTTGAAGGAAATTTAGTAGCAAATAATATTAAGATCGGAATTGTTGCGGCACGATTCAATGAATTTATCGTATCCAAACTGTTAAGCGGTGCACTGGATGGCTTGACAAGACACAATGTGGAAGAATCAAACATTGAACTTGCTTGGGTGCCGGGAGCTTTTGAAATTCCTCTTATTGCGGGGAAGATGGCGAATTCAGGGAAATACGATGCAGTTATTTGTCTTGGTGCAGTAATCAGAGGCACGACCACTCATTATGATTATGTATGCAGTGAAGTATCAAAAGGTGTAGCACATGTTGCTCTTGAGTCGGGTATTCCTGTTATGTTTGGCGTTTTAACAACAGAAAATATTGAACAGGCTATTGAACGCGCAGGTACAAAAGCAGGCAACAAAGGATATGATTGTGCGGTAAGTGCTATTGAAATGGTAAATTTAATCAATCAGATTTAGGATTTTAAGAATTTCTGATTGAGCTTGTTCATCCTTAAAATGTACACCCTAAATAATAGACAAAAAATCTAAGATTTAGAGGTGTACTTTACTTGAGGATGGTTACTTATTTTGTAGTAGTTTGATACCCGTCTCCGGCTTTAAATGCAGATCCTATTTTTTCATTTAAATCAAAATATTCGGCGTTCATCATCACGATTGGCTTAATATTCAGCGCATTTGGTCTTTCGTTCTCTAAGCAGTCCTCATTTGCATATACTGCAACAATCTCGCCAAGAAACATTGTAAAATCAAATATGGGAATAGTTTGTATGACTTTACAAAGATAATTAATAGGGCATTCTTTAATCATTGGAGCTTTTCCGGCCTCATCATAAAATGACTCAAATACCTTTGATTTATCCGCTTTATTACCGGAAACTATTCCACAATAATCAGTCTCATTAATCAACTCGGAGGAGGGTATATTGACACTGAAAAAACCATTCTTCACCACTCCTGCCGTTGTATAGTGGGAATTCTTTAAGGAAATATAAAGTACGGGTTTTTGGCTTACAACGCCATATGCTCCGACGGTGGCATAATTCGGTTTTCCGTCGATGGTGGAACCTGCTAAAACAGTAATATATGGACCAAATGGAATATTCGCTATCTTTTTCTTACTCATAATTCATCTCTTTTCTAACTAAATTTTTGTTGCAACAAGGAAGATTATAAATTAGAAAATAAGAAAAATATAGACTTTTTATTCTCTATAGATTATCATATAGATAAAGTGCGCCCCTTAAATAAGAGGAGCTTAATGAGCTATACAATCATTTGTGACTTTATTTTTACTTTTAAATTTATCATAAATAATTTGACCGTCTATAATTGTGTAAATCGTATTTGTAAACACTTCCATAGGATTCCCATCAAATATTGCTATATCTGCATCTTTTCCGACTTCTATACTTCCAACTCGGTCTGAAACATTACAGATTTCAGCAGCATTAATCGTAATTGCTTTAAAACCTTCTTCCATCGGAAGGCCTTCTTTTACTGCAAATCCTGCGCAAATCGGTAAATATTGAATCCTAGTCACAGGATGGTCTGTTGTTAAAGCAATCTTAATTCCTTTTTTATATAATATTCCCGCGTTTTTAAAATCCATATTCTGTACTTCGATTTTTCTTCTGGAAGTAAGGCACGGCCCTAAGATAACTGGGAAAGTTGATTCTTTAATGATTTCTCCGATTAAATAGCCTTCCGTACAATGATCTAAAGTTAAATTAACATCAAATTCTCTTGCAATTCTTATAGCCGTCAGAATATCATCCGCCCTATGTGCATGGGCTTTCAATGGTATTTTTTTATTCAAAACTGGGAGCCAGCATTCACGCCTGAAATTTAATTCAAAAGGTTTTCCGGCTTTTTCGCTATCTTCTTTTTCTTTCAGGTATTGTTTTGCTTTAAATAATTCTTCTCTTAATAAAGCAGCAATCGTCATTCTGCTTGTTGGTATTTTTTCTAAATCATTATAATTGGATTTTGGATTTTCACCAAAGGCTATTTTCATTGCCGCAGGTTCAAGCACCAGCATGTTATCGATGGATCGACCGTTTGTTTTAATAAATGCAAATTGACCTCCCACTACATTTGAACTTCCCGGACCCGTCATAACGGATGTGATGCCAGAACAAATTGCATTATGAAATGCAGAGTCCATTGGGTTAATTGCATCAACACCTCTAATATATGGCGTTATTGGGTCTCTCATTTCATTGCAATCATCCCCCTCAAAATCTTTTTTTTCTTCCGTTATGCCTACGTGACAATGAGCTTCTATCAGACCCGGCAATACCCAGAGTCCTTCTGCATCGATCGTTTCAGTTATTTCGCCTGGATTAATATTGATATCTTTACCAACTTCAGCTATCTTCTTATCTTTAATTAATATGGAACCGGATTCTAAGGTTAAACCCGCCATAGTAAGTATTTTACCGTTTTTAATGAGTAACATATTTTACACCTTTTAAAAAGAGTAGCTATTAATAGCTACTCTTATGCTCCAATTTGTAATAGTATATAGTTACAGTTCTAGCATTGTTTAAATTGTCATTATCTAGTACAATTCTGAGCATTATTTGTTGTAGTATTGCTCTTATTGTCCATTTTGTTTTCCATCTTGTTGTTCATCTTATTTTCCATTTTGTTGTTCATCTTGTTGTTCATATTGTTCTCCATCTTGTTGTTCATCTTATTTTCCATTCTGTTATTCATTTTGTTTTCCATTTTAATCACCTCCGTCTATTATTATGTCTTCAAATTTAAAAATTATGAAAGAGATAATTAGGTGATAGGAGCTTAAAATTCAACATTTCTGGATTATTTAATATTTTTTCAAATTTTATGGAATTTGTATCAAATAAAAGCTTTAGGGAACTATCTTGGGCAGCAATCTGTAGGACCCTGAGTGTTCTTTGATTCACTCTTTGTCGTGTGAACCGGAGTATTGTTGAATCCAACCTTTGTGGCGTTAGTCATGCTTTGAGCTCCAGTTTCATTCTTAGCATCGCTAGTTGCTGTCTGAGTGTTGTTATTTGTTTTATTATCCATTTTAATCACCTCTACATTTTTTTATATTAAAAGTATTCTCTTATACTAAGACTTTTATCCTACGAAAAATTAATGTAAAATGAACGGAGTGACAAGGATGAGCGTAGAATCAAAAGACAGTCAAGATATACCTTGAAAGGAAGTAAAATCGTGGTAATAGAACAAAATCAAATAGGCATTCTATTTAAAAAAATAAAAACGTTAAAGAAAAAGGAGATAATACTGTATTTAATCGTGAGCATTATTCTAATAACAGGAGTTGTACCAATCTTTCATAATTATAATTGGTACGATACCACTATCGTCAAAATTAAAACCGTAGAAAATTCATTAAGCGAAGAATCAAAGGAGAGCAGTGCGAAGGAAAAATATTTTAATCAAGTTGTTATTGGGGTTATCATGAACGGAGACTATCTGGGACAGAACGTATTCTTGCAAAATAAATACTCTTCGTCAGGTGTATTGGATGAAAAATATAAAGCTAGAGAGGAAGTATTTATTAAAATCGACTCCGTTGACAATGGGAAAATAACCGGATCCATTATCGGCTTTAAAAGAGATAAATATATGGCTGTTCTATTAGCCTTATTTATTTTGTTTCTTTTTATGATAACAAAAAAGAAAGCTTTCTTTACTTTTATTTCTCTTACGGCAAATATTGCGGTTTTATGTTATGCGTTGAATTTAAATCATAAAGGGCATAACATATGGGTAATCAGTATATGTCTTGCACTTTTCTTTACTTTTTTTTCCTTGATTCTTATCAGCGGATTAAAAAAGAAAACTTTTGCTGCGATACTCTCAACCTTGATTTCATTATCTTTTACGATGATACTTTTCAAAATTTTCATGGTGTTTACGCAAGGCGTTGATTATACTTATATGGGGTATATTGCAGGTCAAAATTATTTGTCGGATCTTTTTCTATCGCAAATATTAATTGGGGGGCTAGGAGCCATCATGGATATTGCGATCACTGAGGCATCGGCAATCAACGAATTAGTTGATATAAATAGCAAAATATCCATAAAGGATTTAATAAGTTCGGGTCGTGAAGTGGGACATGACATCATGGGAACGATGATTAATATTATGCTGTTTACCTATATTTGCGGAATCATTCCTCTGATTATCTTAAAAATGAAAAATAACATTGAATTACATACCATTATAATATGGCAGGTACCAATGGAGCTATATGGATTTATGATTGGAAGTATTGGGATACTCCTAACAATACCCATTTCTTTGACTGTATCCATTATTGTTTTTAAGAAATTAAGGAGGTCCATATGATAAAAGTATTAGCAGTAATGTTAGTCCTATTGCTTTATATGATTGGCGGAAGCCGTGGCATCATAACTTTTAAATCCCTTTGCTTTAATATTGCAGTTCTTTCGATTTCAATTATATTGATGTCCTACGGATGGGACCCTGTGATCGTTACATTTATCAGTTGTTTAGTCATATGCTATATTACGTTGTTTTATCAAAATGGGAAAAATTCTAAAACAATAGCATCTTTCTGTTCGGTCATCCTTGTTCTGCTGGTTTTATTTTCGTTATCCTATTACGTAGGATATAAGGCCCATTTAGGGGGAGTCAACGAAATTATACGGTATGAAGATGAAATCGCCATGCTATCCCCTGATATTAATATTAATATGTCAAAAATAGCCGTTTCCATGATTATTACGGGGTTGATCGGAGCAGCGATGGATGCTTCCATCGCTGTATCCTCTGCTGTTTATGAAGTATATAAAAATAATCGATTGTTAAGCTTAATGGAGTTGTTCAAATCCGGTATTCATATTGGCAGCGATATTTTAGGCGCAACGGTAAATACTTTATATTTTGCCTGTCTCGGAGAATCTTTGGCACTTTTCGTATTATTAAAGACGTACCACTATTCCATATTGGAAGTGATTAATTCCAAAGCATTCTGTCAGGAATTTGTCGATATTATTGTTAGCTGTATCAGTTGTACGCTGGTTATTCCGCTGACTGCAATTGCGATCTCCTATATTTTAAAGAATTTGAATAAATTTGAAAGATATTTATTGGATGATGAATTATTTATAGAAATGAATAGCTAAGATTGTAATTTGACAAGGGCAATAGAGGAGGATAAAATATACGGATCAATGGTAGCTGACAAGTTGTGAATTTGGGGTAGAAGGATGAAACGGAAATGGTATAATCGAATATTTGCAGGCGTGGTGTGCATGGCTATTCTATTTACGATCCTATCCAGCACTTGTTTTGGTATTTCCAATGGAGATCATAAATGCAGCAGAAACCACTGCACTGTCTGCGAGCATTTAAAAGAGCTATTTAATATCTCCAGAGATATAGGGGATGGAATAGGTATCTTTTTATTGGCTTTTTTGGCTAAAGCTAGTTTTTCAGAAAAGGGTCCCCAGCTTTTTAAGTATATCATTTCTTTAGCATCCTTAATTTCATTAAAGGTGAGAATGAATAATTGAATGTAAACTCGCTGTAATTTTAAATGAAACAAGGATTTAGTTAAGGAGAGAATACGTGAAGAAAAAAACAAGAAAAGAAAATCTAATTATATTGATTGCAATAGTAGGTTCGATTTTGTTATTAATAGTAGGGAACCGAATTGCAATGGGCAAAACGTCCTTTTTTGATGAAAAGAGCAACTTGATCACTGCCGAAGCAACGGTAGTAAAGGTACTGAAAAACGACTCAGAAAATGATATAGTAACCTTTACCTGTAAAATAACAGAAGGTAAAAATATCGGTAAAGTGGTAACCGCCGGTCAAATGCTGGACCCTAATATGGGTTCACAAGTTCGAATTGTAGAAAAAGGGGATAAAATATTTTTAGGAGATGCCACTAGTTATGACATCGGAACCAAGTGGTTTATGTATGATTTTAACCGATTAGCGGAACTGAAATGGCTTGCAGCCGCATTTGCTGTTTTATTGCTTATTTTTGGCAGAAGCAAAGGTTTTCGAACCATCATATCGTTGGTTTTAACCTGTTCAACGATATTTTTTGTGTTTATTCCGGCAGTCCTATCCGGATTTAACATCTATGTCTGTTCGATTGCAACCTGTCTTTTTATAACGTTTATGGCTTTGTTGATTGTTCAGGGACCAAACACGAAAAGCTTAGCTGCCGCTCTCGGATGCTGCGGAGGTCTGTTTGTGGTAAGTACATTAACCATCATGATGAGCGAGATACTTAGGTTGAGTGGTTTGATAGACGAAGATTCGCTCTATCTGCTTTATTTAGATGCAAAAGATCCGATTCACTTGAAAGCGATTATTTTTGCTGCCATCACCATCGGTGCAATGGGGGCGATTTTAGATATTGCAGTAGATATTGCAGCGTCTTTACGCGAAGTTCACGAGCATGCGCATAAAAAATCGATTCACCAAACCATAAAATCCGGCATTACAATAGGACAGGATATTGTAGGAAGCATGTCCAATACTCTTATTTTGGCATACATCGGAAGTTCTCTTTCGGTCATATTATTGCTTCTGATTCACTCCGGATCGCTTCAAGATTTGATGAACAGTGAATTGATTGTGGTGGAAATTCTTCAAGCTTTGGCGGGAAGCATCGGCATATTATTTACGATTCCGCTGACTTCCATAAGCTGCGGGTTCTTATACAATAATTCAAAAGCTGTAAAAGAAACTCTCCCGTCAGAAATCGGAGAAGAAAGCCTATCCAAGCCAAGAGGATAGAAAAATAATTGATATAGAAAGATATCGGGCGGATTTGTGTTTAAAGGATGAACGCAAATCCGCTTTATTAATTTTTATAAATTTGTAGTATGAAAAGATTCAAGATGGTTTGATTTGGATATAAAAATAGTAAAACCACTCTATAACTATTTGAAAAATAAGGAAGATTGCAGTATAATATTAGTGCAAATGCGAATTACTTGCATAATTAAAGATGTTTTATGATAGAAGATACTAGAAAGGGAATCGGGATGAATCGAAGAAAAAAGTTAGGAATGCTGACTTGCTCCATACTTATTGTAAGTTTGTTTTTATTGACAGGTTGTTCAAATAATGCAGCGGAGAATGAAGCGAAAGAGAAAAATGGTACAGATAAAATGATTGTTGCCGTAACTATCGTTCCGGAACAAACTTTTGTCGAGGCGGTTTGTGGAAACTTAGTGGATGTGGTTACGATGGTTCCTCCCGGGAGCAGTCCGGAAAACTATGAACCTACACCGCAGCAGATAGAAAAGTTTTCAAAGGCGGATGTTTATTTTGCGATGGGAGTTCCTACCGAAACGGCCAATATATTGCCCAATGCCGGAGAGGTAAAGGTGGTAGCCCTTCAGGACAAAGTAGCTCAAATTTATCCGGACAGAAGGTTTGAATCAGGGGAACGAGATCCGCATATCTGGCTTTCCCCCAAAAGAGCTGGAGTCATGGTAGACGCAATAGCCGAAGAAATGGGAAAGCTTGATGAAAAAAATAAGGAAACTTATAGGCAGAATGCAGACAAGTATATAGAACAGCTGGACCAATTGGATCAAGAAATCGCAGTATCGCTGGAAGGGGTAAAGAACAGGAAGTTCATCGTCTATCATCCTGCTTTCGGCTATCTTGCTGAGGATTATGGATTACAGATGTACGCGTTGGAAGAAGAAGGAAAGGAATCGACGATACAACATTTAAAAGACATGATTGATCTTGCCAAGAAAGAACAGATAAAAGTTATTTTTTATCAAGAGGAGATTGACAGCAGTCAATCCGAATCCTTTGCTGAAGAGATAGGAGGCAAAACGATGATGTTAAAGCCATTGGCAGCAGACTATATTGAAAATTTGAAAGAAATGGCAAAGACGATGGCGGAGGTAATGCGGTGAGGCAAACAGCTGTTAAGATAGAAAATCTATCGGTATATTACGGACAAACGCCCGCCATTATAGATGCGTCATTTGACGTGGAAGAAGGAGAATTTTTAGGAATCATAGGTCCGAACGGAGGCGGTAAAACCACACTCTTAAAAGCGATTTTAGGGCTTACTCCTATCAGCAGCGGTACTATTGAGATTTATGGCAAAAAAATCAGTAAGAACAGAAAATTAATAGGTTACGTTCCTCAGATCGCTGCAATGGATAAACGTTTTCCGATTTCAGTGCTTGAAGTTGTACTGACCGGGAGACTGAATCAAGGACTTTCTCCATTTTTCAAATTTCAATCCAAGGATAAAGAAAGTGCTTACGAAGCGTTGAAAAAAGTAGGCATTGAACATCTGGCCAATAGGCAAATCTCGGAACTTTCGGGTGGAGAATTTCAACGGATGCTCATTGCAAGAGCGTTAACTGTTAATCCGAAGATGTTGATCCTTGATGAACCTACAGCAAGCGTGGACGCCGCTTCGAAGGAACAAATCTATAACCTGCTTGGAGAATTAAATAAAGAAATGACCATTATACTTGTCACGCATGATTTGATGACGGTGACTTCGCAGGTGAACAAGCTGGTTTGTCTAAATGAGAAGCTGGTTTATGATGGAAAACCGGAGCTGACAGAAAAGATTGTAACAAGCCTTTATGGCTGCTCGGTTGATCTGCTTGTTCCCGATGCCTCTCATAAAGCGTTGGATTTTCACAAGGAGGTTAAACAATTTGATTGCTGCAATAATTGAATATCAATTTTTACAAAATGCCATATTGGCAGGGATTCTTGCAAGTATCGTTTGCGGGATCATCGGTGTAATTATAGTAGAAAAAAAGCTTGTGATGATGAGCGGCGGTATTGCACACACTTCCTATGGAGGAGTTGGTCTTGGCTATCTTTTGGGATTTGAACCGATTTTAGGGGCCTTTCTCTTTTCCGTTTGTGCTGCTTTAGGCATTGGATTTATAAAGAGGAGGGGCGGAGCACGCTCCGATGTGGTGATCGGGATGTTCTGGTCCCTTGGAATGGCGTTAGGAATTCTGTTCATTTCTTTGATGAAGGGTTACCCGCCTGATTTAACTTCTTATTTGTTTGGAAACATTTTATCCGTGACCAGATCCGATCTATATTTAATATTGGGGATGACAATCGTGGTCGTTTCTGTAATAATCGCCCTATTTAATGATTGGAAGGCTTATCTGTTCGATGAAGAATTTGCTTCCATTATCGGTATCCGAACGGCGTTTCTTGAATACCTGCTGTTGATACTTGTTGCGATGACCGTAGTAGTGCTTATTCGTGTCGTGGGGATTATCCTCGTGTTATCCTTATTGACCGCTCCGGCAGCAGCTGCGGAGAATTTTTCCGCGAAGTTAAAGGGCCGAATGATTTATGCGATTATTTTCGGCACTATTTTTTGCTTGGCAGGTTTATGGATTTCCTATGTTACCAATATTGCATCGGGGGCTTCTATCGTCATTTTATCCGTTTTGTGCTATCTTGTATGTTATGGAGCACGCTTTGTAAACAGAAAGATGAAGAGAGACCGCTTGATAAAAATACCAGAATAGTGAAGATGATGGAGAATGGGCAGATGGAGAATAATTGTGAATATGAGAATTTATTAAAGGAAAGCGGCTTAAAAAAGACAAAGCACCGAACCACTATTTTAGAATTCTTAAGGGAGGCAAAGCAGCCTGTGACTGCGGAGCAGCTATACGATGCGCTAAAAGAAAAAAACGTTTCGATTAATTTGTCTACGGTTTACAGAACACTGGAAACTTTACAGGATAAGCAACTGATCTTGAAGCATACCGTTACAAATGAAAATAAAGCTGTCTTTGAATACAACAATCGAGAGCATAAGCATTATCTGGTTTGCATAGGGTGCAAAAAGATATTGTCCGTTGAGAATTGCCCGTTGGGAGACTATGAAAAATACCTGGAAGAGAAGACCGATTTTATCATCACAGGGCATAAGCTGGATATGTACGGTTATTGCTCCGAATGCCAGCGAAAGGGCTTGATCTTAAACAGGGGATCAAAATAGCTATTATTTTGTTGAAATGTGTATTACGATAGCGTAAGATGAAGGAAAGGCTATAGGAATATTGCTAAAGGGTATATTTTTAACACTTTTGTTCACTTCTTCATATAATTATACCATACCTATCTTAGGTAATATTATATAAAAAGGTGATGAAAAAATGTATAAAAATGGACAATGTAACTGCGACTGCGAATGCAATCGAGTAGATAATATACAACAGGGCATTTGTGACCTCAAAGAAGGTATTAAAGGGATCGAGAATGGTCTTGATACCATCTGTTGTTGCAGGATTCGTGAAGGCATAAAAGGTATCGAAACAGGAACTTGTAAAGCCAAAGAAGGCATAGACAGTGTGATTGACGGATTAAGAGATTTTGAATTTGAATGTGATTACAGAAGCAATAAGAGTATGAAACAAGGCGTCTGTGATATCAAAGATGGTGTCGAGGCTGTACAGCAAGGCTTGTGTCAGCTCCAAAATTGCTGCCTGTGTGAAGGGCTAGAAACCGTTCGTGAAGGACTGCAAGACCTTGAAGAAGGTCTATGTAACCTTGTTAAGGGTGTAAATGATATTAACGATGAAAGAGAAAAAAGAAAAAAGAATAAAAGTAATCAAGGATGTTATGAAAACAGATATGATGAAATTTGCGGCTGCATTCGAAACGATTACTAAATTTAAATGAACATTCACTGCATAGTGGATACTATTCTTTCGTTCGGATTTCTACTTATAGAGGGAGTAATTTAATTATCTCTCACATAAGAAGACAAATATCAAAAAAGTGAAATAAATTATTTACCAGCCGCTCCAAGAACTTAATCTAAGGCGGCTGTTTTAACGTGTGATTGAACGGATAAAGAACCATTCCTGAGGCAAAGGCGGCTGCTTTAATGAATGATTAACTGGCGAAGTGTTTGGCGCTGCTTAAATAAACGTTGATATTCTATAGGAAGCCTAATAAAATATAAGGACAGGGGATGGGACTAGCAATTTCCATTGTAATTTATTAGATGCGCTATAAAGATTAGACTCAAGGGGGGATAAAAATGAAAAAAAAGATTTGTTTTTATATTGGATGGGATGTCTTAATAATACTTCTTTTATATGCATATTACTCTGTAGATTTATGGATAAGGCAATATAGGATGCGAACCTTCGATATTCCTTCTGTAATAATAGTAAAACCTATATTCCTAATGATAATTGGTGCATTTTTAGCTTTGTTAGTATGGATAAGCAGTCGATATCAATTCACCAGAAAACTAGCCGTTTTAGAATTCATCTTGATTGGGGTTCCTGCTTTTTATTTAGCTACGATAATAGAAATGTCTTACTTGATATATTTCTTAATAGGCGTAAATATACCGCTTTATATACCTAGTTTTTGGTTAGTTGCCGCGCCGGCACTTTCCATGATTGAGAGTATAATCTTTGGATATGAGCTATTTATGTTTATAAACAGGATGGTGAAATTAAGATATAAAAGCAGTATTCCTGATGAGAAGCAATTGATGGACAGTGAGATTTTAATAAAAAATTAATTTACTTTAATAAAGAAAAAAGAGGTAATATCAATGAACGGTTTTACATTGGCTAATGTAAGCTCAATGAATTTAAACTTTCTTGTCTATGTCAGCAATTTATACATAAACCATAAAGAATCTCAACATTATCGGTTTCCTTGGTTGCCGATCGAAAATAACGTATTATTGAGTGACAAAGAATTTAATTGGAAAGCAAAGAATTTATGGAACCATATATTTGATGAAATCTCTGAATTTGAAAATTCAAACGAAGAGCTTATCAAGATAGACATTGATATAAATTATTGGGAGAACAATAAATTCCCCTTTAATATATTATTCAATATGAATCTTGCCGGCACAAAGTTTTGTGAAGATATAAAAAAATCGTTTGAATCATGGTATTGGGGAATTGGAACTCTGATGAATGATATTTTTTCAGACGATTTGGTGAAAGAGTATTACGATAGGTTACAAGATATGGCTGAATTAAATAAATCCAAACTAAGAGATAGAAGCTTTTACTTACAAATCGTTTATGATAAGCCTCCGGCAGGCTGGAAGCTCAAAAATGAAAACATGATTACATTAGCTCCTAATATGCGCTTACCGGCTATAGATGAACTATTTGATATTTGTAAAGAAGACTGATTCGCAAAACGGATATGGTAATTTGAAAAATTAGAAGGAACAAAGTAAAATGGGAAAGAAACTGTCTGCCATTGTTCTGGCCGTTGTGATTTTGCTTGGAATAAGCAGTTGCAGTATGCAAGAACAGGGAATGAATAGCACGGATAGCACGGAAATTAATCTGAAACAAATACGTCAAGGAATTGGACAATTTTCGAAACTAAAAAACGGTACATTAGAAGTTGATGCCATGATGAGATCTGAAAATCATGCAGTGGAATCACTGAATAATGAAATGACAAAGAATACCTCTCTCATCACCTTTATCTTGAATCGGAAGGGGTATGATTTTTTGGAGGAAAGAAATGCGTTAAATGAGCAAACCGGAAAATCCGAATACTCTGCGACGAAGCAAGTACAAGGCAGGCTTTCTTTGGCAATACCGGTTGAACAATCTATAGCAGAAAGAACAAAACCCTATGAATGGGAAGATATCAGCGGGACGAATCGAAATCATTATGAACCGAATGGTGCTTTAAGCATGATGGCGGTGCCATCCAAGATAGTAGATAATGAAAAATATATTGCCTCAATCACCAAGGAGAAGGAAGGTTCCCTTACCAAATACACGTTGACAACCAGTGAAACTTTTGCAAAATATGCGAAAGAAATTCATAGGGAAGAAGAAAATTATACGGTTCGTGAACATCGTGAAATCTATTGGATCAATGGAGATGGCCTTTTAATAAAGCGCCAAATCTATGAAAAATTTGATTGGACAATGGACGGTATCGAGGATACCTATAGTTCAAATACAACCGTAGAATTGACCGGTTATAATTATAAAAAACTTACGAAAATTGGTGATGAATTATCGCCGATGATTGTATTTGAAGGAAATCTTTATACTCAATCATCGGCGGTGTTGGATATTAACGTTGATGCATTAATTGAGATTGGAACGATTGAAAGCGTAGTCGGCTCCATACAGAAGCCGGAGAAAAATAATCAGGCAAATCGATTGATCAAAAATGCTAAGGTATATAAGAGCGGTAAAAACAGCCTTATTGTAAAATATAGTGATTATACGTTGTATGAGAAAAGACTCCTTGAGATATAATAAATCGAAAACGCTTTTATATCAAACAACTAAATTGGTCAATATATTTTTATTATATTTTTAATTACATACTCGTAAAGTATTTGGTTAGGATAATCCTAAGGAGGTGATATTGTGAAAGATATGCATTTAGGAGAAATGAACGCGGAGGACTTAGTCGAGATGACATCCAAAAAGTTGGATGAAGTCGGCGATGAAATTGAAGACAAAAGGCATGAGCTTGAAGACATGGGGAAAAAAAAGTTAGCCGATTTAGGTAAAAAACTAGAAAAGATGGGAGAATAATTGCCTAATTTAAAAGCTGTTACTATTAGCAAAAGCAACTATTTAAGATAGGATAGATTATATAAACCAGAGAATAACTATTTAATAAAGCCTTGGGATAAGTCCCAAGGTTTTATTACTTTTATAAATCATTTTTCCTTTATCCATATACTGGGGTTTCATAATAATGTTATAATATAGCAATAAATAGGAAGTATTTTAATAGAACTTTATAACAAAAAATGTAGCGGGGGAAGGAAAGTTGAACAAGAAAGAGAGTTTTAAGATTTGTAGTAAGGTAATAGTTGGGATGGTTGCTTTTTTAGTGGTCGCAGCAATGTGTATTGCCCCTTGGGGACAGGAGCCTGTATTTGCAGCGTCAGACTTGGGAGTCACGATTGACGGTGAAGCTGTTGTATTTCAAAGCGGGTACGGGGAGCCGTTCATCGATTCAAACAGCAGGACATTGGTTCCGTTTCGCGTGGTAATGGAAGCTTTTGGCGCTAGCGTTTCTTGGGATAATGACAATCGTACGGCCAGTGTTGTAAAAGACGAAACGACGGTGCAGGTACCCATCGGACAGGAATATATTCTTGTAAATGGTGAATCTGTGTTAAATGATACAGTTGCCGTTATTAAGGATGAACGAACTTATCTGCCGATCAGGGCCGTTCTGCAGGCCTTTGGCGCAGGGGTTTCATGGGATGATGCAAACCGAACTGTTGTTGTCCGAACAGACGGGACGGTTAATGAAGGTGTCCCTGAATCCGATCAAGGGGAGATCATATCTCGTAGCGGTGAATTGGATGCTATGTGGATTTCCTACCTTGAATATATGGAAATGCCGAAAGATGAAGCCGGGTTTAAGGCTGCTATAGATACAATGTTTGACAGATGTGTAGATTTGGGTATGAATGCTGTTATCGTTCATGTTCGTTCACACTGCGATGCCATGTATCCTTCGCAGTATTATCCATGGTCGAACTTTGTCAGCGGAACCCAGGGCGTTGATCCGGGTTACGATCCGCTTAAATATATGATTTCGGCAGCTCATAACAGGGGACTTGAATTTCATGCGTGGCTGAATCCATATAGGGTGACGGGATATGGCTGCTATTGGAAGCAGGTGGCAGCAAGTAATCCAGCAAAAGTTTGGCTTTCTGATAATGATCCTTCCAATGACCGATGGGTCCTTTTACATAAGGGAGAATACTATCTAAATCCGTCAGTTCCGCAGGTGAGACAGATGGTAGCAGACGGAGTGAAAGAAATCGTTTCTAATTATGATGTGGACGGTATTCATTTTGACGATTATTTTTATCCGTCTGTCAATGACAAGGATTCCTCATTATATTTTGACAAACCGGAATACGATGCTTCAGGAAGTACGCTAAGCATTGCAGACTGGCGGCGCAATAATGTAAATAAGATGGTTCAAGATGTCTATACAGTAGTGAAAGCAATCAACCCTGACGTTGAATTTGGAATCAGTCCTGCTGGAAATGTAGATAATTTGCGTAGAAATGATGCCAACTTTGTGGATATCGATACATGGCTATCCCATTCAGGATATGTAGATTACATCATGCCGCAGCTTTACTGGGGCTTTGAGAGACGGGATGCTTCCGGAAATATTGCGGCGTATGCCTATGAGAATAATCTAAATACGTGGATAAACTTGGCAGCGAAGGGAAATGCAAAATTGTATATCGGCTTGAATATGGCTAATGCAGGATGCAATGTCTCTGACAACAATTCGGTATCAGAATGGCTGTGTTACGATGATATCATTGCGAGACAAGTATTGACAGCTCGAGCGACAGGAGAAGTGGACGGCTTTGCATTTTTCAGATACGCGATATTTAATAAAAGTGAAGCACAGAAAGAAGTTGCTAATTTAAAGCAAAAATTATAAATAGAGTTGATGAAATAAGAATATATAAGTATATCGAATGTAATATGATAGGATAAAGAACCTTTAAGTTCTGGTGTTTGATATAGCAGGAAAGGAGATGCTGATATGCTATCCAAACAAGCTGCAAAAATTAAATCTTTTAATCCGGATAAAGACCAACGGAATAAAGGCCGAAGCATTACGACTTATCATTACACATCTCCGTCGGGGTTACATGATATTTTGAAAGAGCATCATATTCGTTTCACAGATTGTCAATTTTTAAATGACAAATCGGAGTATGTACATATATGGAAACCGTTAAGAAAAGCTCTTGAAGATATTGGGGACGATCTTTTTGATGATGAAATACCAGCCATGATTGACAATATGTTTAATGACAACTATGAGACAGAGAAATTGGTAGTAGAACGCAGTTCGGATATAAGTACACAATTACAATTTCGTTTTCTTAAACACAGGTACTACATATTTTGTACGACTGAGCTGCAAGATTCATTAAATATGTGGAACTACTATGTGAAAGGCGGAAATTACCAGGGATATAATTTTGGCCTTACGGTGAATTCGATTTTAAAAAGTTTTTCGTTCCTTAAAAATGAGAATGTTGAATTGCTGTACGGTAAAGTCATGTATAAAGAAAGTGAGCAAATCCAATACCTCGAAAATGGTATTCAATCAATCGACTTGGATTTAAATCAAAAGTTAAAAAAGATTAAATCTCAAGGTGCCAGAGATACGTTGTATAAGGATGAGCTATATGCTTCCGCGAAGGAAAAAATTTTATCCTTTTTAGAAATTGCACGCTTATTTTTCAAAGATGAAGCGTTTGCCGGAGAAAGTGAATATCGATTTGTTATTAAATTGCCTTTAGATTATACCGAGAAAGACAATTCATTACTCAACGCAGGGTATAATGTGAAAGAAGGGATCATCGTCCCACACTGTACTTTAAAATTGGATAAATCAGCCATTCACTCGATTACGCTTTCCCCTATGCTGGAGACCAGATTAGCAGAAAATGGCCTTAAACGGTTTCTTGCAGATAACGGTTATCCAGATAATATATCAATCAATCAATCTAAAATTCCAATAAGATATTGAAGCGTGCCTTGTTGGCTGTATAGTAATTCCTTTAGAAATATGTTGGAATCTGGGGGATATTATGAAAAGAAGATTAATCATCATTTTTATGATTCTATTATTTTGCTTGTATGGCTTTCATAGTTCAGAAAATATATCTGCATCAGAATCAACCGGTATGCAAGATAATTATAATATGGCACTAGTAAACACTTATTTAAAGAGTATTCAAGAGGCTTCTAATAGCTTTTACGATGAGTATCTTACGATAAATCCAAGAGTAGATTATTATAGTGTAACGGTTAAAAAAATAAGTTCAGATCAACCGACCAATCCAACGATTTTAATTACGTTTATATGCGAGCCGTTCGTTGGTCCGCATGATACGATCGGTACAGATGAAATAACATTTTCAGCTGATTACGTAGGCAATGTTAAATTGAAGGAATTTAATCATATAAAAAGCTATTCTTTACCGGACAACTTAAAAAGTCTTATAAAAAAGCCATTGCCCGATGACTATGAATAGCCAGCCCAAATGTGGTTGTACTCTGACTACTAATCAATATGGACTATATAATAACATTTATAATTCAATACTTAAATAAAAAGGTTTACCTTCAACTTTGATGAGAGGAGGTAAACCTTTTTTACTGCAATAAATTTACACAAAATGGCAAAAACAATACATCAAATTACAAAAAAATACATTTAATACAATATAATTACTTATTATACAGAGGTATACAAAACATAATTGTTTTAAGCTATACTTTGTATAAATAGAAATTATACAAATTTAAAAGGGGGATTAAGAAGGGTGAAATTATCTTTAAATAATAAAGAAAAAAACGTTTTATTTATAATAGTGGGAGTCGTTTTCGTTGCCATTATTATATCCTATGGAATGAACCGTAGCGCCAGTGATTTCACACAGCAACCGGGATATGAACAGAAATTGAAGAATGCCATTGAAAAAAAAGATCAAGAATTAAGCAGCGAAACAGTAAACAATAATGATTACTTTATAGTAACCAAAGAAATGAAAGAAAATCCAAGATATCAGAACCCAGATGGCTCAGTGAATTACGAAGCTATATGTGTGGACCTTGGAATTTCGATATCGACTCCAGAAGGTGCTTTAAAAGAAATCTATCTAAGTACTGTCGATAATCATATTGAACCGCATGTTTTAGAACATGCAGAAATAGCAATTTATTCAGACGAAAATGATAACCCTTGGACGTTGAAAAAAGGTGATAAGGTTAAATTTCATACCTATGTGGATACAGAATATTACAATCATGTAGGACAGATTTATTTTGGTGCATTGAAGGATGGAGAAACTTTTATGACTGATAATCTAGGAGAAGGGACTTCTGTAGATTCAGAAAAAGAATTTGAATATGTTGTGCCCGAATCAGGTCAATATCATTTTTATTTGTTTAGAGGATCTACAGAACCAATTGTAATAAAATGGATTAAAATCTCAAAAAACTGATCAATTATTTTAATCTGAAAAAGTTAAGAAAGGATGAAGAAAAATGATAAAGAGTAGATTACATATGAGAGCTTTTATAGTTTCCACAATCATGATTTTGATTATGAGCATGAGTATGTCTGTGACAGCTTTTGCTGAAGAAAGTGGTACGGAGACTAATTTGTTAAGTAGCGGTGTTATTGTTTATGATGCTGAAGGGAATGTGGTTTATCAGCCAAACTTTACTATCGGCGAAGGTGTAGTAGTCCCAGCCGGAGGAACAATGGCGTGTACAAAGGATTGTTGGTATGACGGTGGGAAAATGACATTTTATGCTTCTATATCAGATGGCACAGATGTTGAGTACCTTGGTGTATCGATATGGAGTCCTAAATTTTATGCTACTGATCTTGGCTCTTTTAGTCAAGTAAACGGACAATCTTGGTATGGAAAATTAGGTGTATATATGGATAATGTATATTTAATTGATCCAGGTAAATATTATAAATATGCACTTACAAACACTTTTGGTCATTCTATTAGAGTAGATTCATTTACGGCAATAGATGATTAAAAAGAAAGGTGATACATGAATTTTAATGATTAAAGTAACGGATCAGTTGTATAGAGATATTACAAAGCATAAGAAAATGACAGGGACGGATTGCTAAATCCGTCCCTTAGTGTATTCAGAAAACTATGCATTAACAAAGTAATTTCTTACAATGCAGTATAAGTGTACAAATAACTTAAATCAGCGGTTGAAATTGTCTGGTATTTCGGACTTGCTGACTGAGTTTTATGCACCTAAAATTTTGAGCCTTGCTCTCACAACTTAATTACGAACATTTTTAAACTGCTCCTCATATTATGATTCAGTAAATTAAAAAGAATCTGAAGGGAGCGGTTTTTTTGGCAATAGCTAGACACATTTACCCCGGAAATAATACAACAATGGGATTTTACTCGTATTACAGGTACATATTGGGACAGAGAGAAGCGAACCGAATTATATGTATAAAGGGTGGTCCCGGCGTAGGAAAATCAACTTTTATGAAGAAAATCGGTGAGGAATATTTGGAACGCGGCGAAGATGTCGACTTTATGCATTGTTCCTCAGACAATAATTCACTGGATGGTATTGTACTCAAAAGCAGAAGTGTTGCTTTCATTGATGCAACCAGTCCACATGTGGTAGATCCGATTAATCCCGGTGCTGTCGATCATATCCTTCATTTGGGTGACTATTGGAACGAAACAGGCATTAAAAAGAATAAAAATGCAGTGATTGATACAACAGAGAAAATCGGAAGCTTATTTAAGTATGCATACAATTATATTGCGGCAGCCGGAAAGCTGTATGACAATGTAGCAAGCATGTATGAATCCGCCTTGGAAAATGCAGAGGTTTATAAGTTAACCGCTGCCATCGTCGGCGATGAACTCTCTCATAAAGAGCTTTGTTTAAATCCGGGTATGGTGAAAAAGTTCTTTGCCAGTGCCATTACACCGGAAGGGATCGTCAATTCGATTCAAAGCTTGCTCCAAGGATATAAAAAGGTCTATCTGATCAGCTGTCCGGTAGGCATGAGTGCGGAAAGCTTACTCAATATCTTTGCAGAAAGTGCAGTATATAGAGGCTTAGATGTTGAAGAATATTATTGTCCGATGAAACCGGAAACAAAAATTGAACATTTGCTCGTTCCGGAATTGAGTGTAGCCTTTATCAGCGTGAATAAATATCATGATTTGGAACCTTGGCAGATTGCTTCCGATGAAGATGAAAGCAAGAATCCTGAAATCGTGAATATTGATATGGCTGAAATGCTGGAACAGAGAAAAATTCAAGAATTAAAAAATTTAATTGAAAATAATCTTGCAAGTATGGATACACTACTGAATGATGGAATTGATTGTATAAAGCTTGCGAAGAAAGAACATGATTATTTGGAGAGCTTTTACATTCCAAATATGGATTTCAAAAAAATAGAAGAAGTACGGAATGAAATCATTGCTAAAATTGGGTAAAAAGTATTATAATTAAGGGTAATATTATTTTACGGGTTACCTTGCTTTCGGCGAAAAACAATAAGGCAAATCATTTGAGGAGAACGAAGGATGAACAAGAATTTCATTCCTCTGTTATTTGCAGGGGATATTAATGTATATAGTGTTGCAAGAGCGTTTCATGAAGAATATGGTATCAAGCCGTATGTGTATGGTAAGTATGAAACGGGGCCTTGTCATAAAAGTAAAATCATGTTTTATCATGCAAATCCAAAGGCTGATCAACAGGAGACTTTCCTGAGTTTGGTCCTTGGATTTGCAAATCAACATGAGGATGAGCAGATTCTTTTAATAGGGTGCGGAGATAGTTATGTAGAACTCATCAGTTCTAATAAGGAAGCCTTTCCTGAAAATGTAATCGCACCTTATATTCCGATTGAAATGATGTCCAATCTGATTCATAAGGAAAAGTTTTATGCGATGTGCGATGAAAACGAGGTGGACTATCCGGACACGTTTATTTATCACAAAGAAATGGGACAGGACTTTGAACTTCCGTTTAAAGCCCCTTTTATCGTGAAGCCATCCAGCGGAATAGAATATTGGAGACACCCTTTCCCAACACAGAAAAAGGTGTATAAGGCAGACTCAATGGATGAACTGAACTCTATTTTAGAGGATATTTACAGTGCCGGATATGATGATACGATTATCATTCAGGATTTTATTCCAGGGGATGATACGTATATGAGGGTATTGACGAGCTACTCGGACAAGCACGGAAAAGTGCAAATGATGTGCCTTGGTCATGTTTTGCTTGAAGAGCATACACCGCACGGAATCGGCAATCATGCGGTTATCATTACAGAATACAATGAGACCGTAGAGGCACAGTTTAAAAAGCTTTTAGAAAATATGAATTATATCGGATTTTCCAACTTTGACATCAAGTATGATATCCGAGACAGTAAATTTAAAGTATTTGAGATTAACACCCGGCAGGGCAGAAGCAATTATTATGTGACCGGTGCCGGAGCAAATGTTGCAAAACTCCTTGTGGAGGATTATATCGAGGACAAGCCTATGGAGGAACAGCTCATTAAGAATAAGCATTTGTGGCTTGTTGTACCGAAAAAAGTGGCCTTTGACTATATCAAGCCGGAAGAATATAAGAAGGAAATGCGCGAATTGTTTGCCGCGGGCAAATGGGTAAACCCATTGTTCTATAAGCCGGATAACAACTTTGGAAGAAAGCTTAAACTAATAAAATCCCAGCTGGGTCATCATGTGAAATACAAGAAATATTTGGGGAAATAGGCCGATTTGGCATGGAGGAGAAACAATACCATGAGGGAAATAGGGCAAAAGGTATTAGGTGTAATAGGAGGAATGGGGCCGCTGGCATCACAATTGTTTTATAAGATGGTTATTGATAAAACGGATGCACATTGTGACCAAGAACACCTGAACTTGATTATTTTGAACCATGCAACCATGCCGGACCGAACGGCAGCAATCAAAAGCGGCGATTTGGAAGAACTCTATCATAAGCTGCTTCATGATGCAAAATTTCTGGAAGTCGGAGGAGCAGACTATATCGCAATTCCGTGTAATACGTCTCATGTGTTGATTGACAGACTTCAGAAAAATCTAAAGATACCTATGATAAATATGATTAAAGAAGCTGCGATGTCCGTTTATTGCAGATACGGAGAAGATTTCAAGCTTGGAATTCTGGCAACAGACGGAACAATCGAAACAAAACTTTATCAAAAGGAATGCAAAGCATTAGGTATTTCAACTGTAGTTCCTTCCAGGGAAAATCAGGCGAAGGTGATGAAACTGATTTATGACGGCATTAAAGACGGCAATCCGATTGACATGAAAGAGTTTCATGAAATTGAAAAAGAACTGAGAGACGAAGGGTGTAAATGTGTGCTGATGGCATGCACAGAGCTATCTTGTTTCAAACAAATGAATAATCTTTCGGATTATTTCATTGATGCAATGGAAATTCTTGCGGAGCGGTCCATTGTACTATGCGGAAAAAAGTTAAAGTAAGTAAAAATAAGTGAAAAATGGAAGTTGGAGGTGAGAGGATGAATAAAAGAATATGGAGCTTGAATGATTTTATTGAATTATTAGAAAAAAATGGTCTTCTGGTGGAGACAAATGCCCGAGAACAAAGCCTTGCGAAAATCGTGAGGTATATTTCCTACAATTCCATGGACATAAAGTATGACACCTTGTTTATTTGTAAGGGATCTCATTTTTCTGTTGACTATTTAAAAAGTGCGATAAGAGAAGGAGCTCTTGCCTATATGAGCGAAGAAAAATATGATACCAATGATGTGGACAGTAAACAGGAGGTTCCGTACATCATTGTAAATGACATAAGAAAAGCAATGGCATTAGTTGCGAATCGTTATTACAATGAACTGTGGAGAAAATTACAACTGATCGGTATTACCGGTACGAAAGGAAAGTCTACCACAACCTATTTTATGAGGTATATTCTGGATGACTATTTAAAGAGCATAAAGAAGCCAAGAAGTGCGGTCCTCTCAGGAATTGATAACTATGATGGAGTTATTAATCAGGAATCTCATTTGACTACACCGGAAACGTTGGAACTGTACCGGCATTTTCATAATGCGGTTCGGAGTGATATTGAGTATTTATCGATGGAAGTTTCCAGTCAGGCGTTAAAATATCATCGGACGTTAGGCATTCAATATACCGTCGGATGTTTTTTAAATATTGGTGAAGATCATATCAGTGATATTGAACATTCTGATTTTGAGGACTATTTTGAGGCCAAGCTTATGCTGTTTAAACAGTGTGACACGGCCTGCATCAATTTAGACAGCAGTCATATTGATCGGGTAATGGAAGCGGCGAAAGATTGCAAACGCATCATTACGTTTGGATTCAATCCGAATGCAGATGTTTTTGGATATGATATCCGCACCAGCGGAAACAGCATAACCTTTATGGTAAAGACCGACAGCTTTGACAAGGAATTTAAGATCAATATGCCTGGCATTTTCAATGTGACCAATGCCTTAGCGGCCATCTCCATATCGTATGCGTTAAATATCCCTCTGGATAATATTGCTGCCGGACTTAAAAAAGCTCAGGTCAACGGCAGAATGGAAGTGTATACGAATAAATCCAATGATTTATACGTCATCGTTGACTACGCACATAATAAAATGAGTTTTGAATCGCTTTTCTCATCGATGAAAAAAGAATTTCCGGATAAAAAGATCTCTATCGTATTCGGATGCCCGGGTAAGAAGGCTTTTTCAAGAAGAAGAGAGCTGGGCGAGATTGCCGGCAGGTATTCGGATAATGTATTTATTACGGAAGAAGATGCCGGTGAAGAACCGCTTATGAAAATTTGTGAAGAAATCGCTGACCATGTAAAAGAACAGGAATGCGCTTGCTCCATTATCCCCGACAGAAAGGAAGCGATAAGACAAGCCATTGCACAGGCTGACAAGGATACCCTTGTATTAATTACCGGAAAAGGTCGTGAAACCAGACAAAAAAGAGGGACTCAGTATATTGATACGCCATCGGATGTAGAATATGTACAAGAGTTTTTGAAAGACAAATAAGAGGCACTTTGGGGTTTTGGCATGCTGTTTAGACCGGATAGCATAAGTATTTATTTTTCAGAGCTGGCGGCGATGCTGCCAGCTCTTTTGCGCCGTCTCAGCAGTGTATTTTCAATTTAACCCTTGACAGTGTATTAATTATGGTAGTACACTTTAATTGTGTATGGAAATATATAGAAAACGAATAAGCAGGATAGGGGAATGTTGCTCATTCATCATATATTTCTTATGGAAGGGGGAAAGAAGATGCGAATCGGTCGAAATGGTCTCTATTTAAAAAGTCGTACGTTAAGCCTTAACAGCACTAGGAACACGATGAGTTTAGCCAGTGCAAGATTGAGCAGCAAAAGCAGCAGTGGTACAAGTAACAAAAGCAATATTGCATCAAGAACGACTGGAACAACTCAGCTTGGTGTTTACGGCAATATCAAAACGTCCGCAGCGAGCGTCCGCACGAGTGCCAGTAAATTGGCAAGTACGGAGACAACCTCTATTTTTGGGAGTGCGGCGGAAAACAATGATACAAGCGCTGTTGTAAAAGAAGTGAAAACATTGATAAGAGATTACAACAGTATGGTCTCCAATATGAAAACCTCAGGGAGTTCGGTCAACAATTATTTTACAAAGGAATTGAGTGCCTATCTCTCTCAAGATAAAACGACTTTAGAGAAAATAGGAATTAAGATAGAAGATAACGGCAGCTTAACGGTAGATGAAAAAACCTTAGAAAAAGCGAGTCTGGATGATTTAAAAGAAGTGTTCAACGGAACCAATTCGCTTTCTTCAAAATTGGTTACCAAGTGTCCAAGCATTGAATCAAAGGCGGTCTCAGATTATAGTACAAGGTTATATACAAGTGGTTCCGACAGCTATCGGTTTAGCTATCGTACATAAAAGCAATATAAGGGCTGTTTCAAACTCTTGAAACGGTCCTTTTTGGTAGGAGAAGTTCCTATTAGAATGAAACAAAAGGAGCGAGGGAAATGAGAAGTAAAAATTTGAAACGATATTTAATGTTAACGGTGGTGTTGACACTGTTTATGCCTTCCTATGTTTTCGGAGGGGAAAGCTCTACTACGACCTTCAATAGTAAAGACTTTAAAGTGGTAGGCTATTATTCGGGTGATTTGTTCAATGAGTCGGTAGAAAAGCTGCAAACGGATAAATTAACCCATATCATGTATGCCTTCCTGATTCCGAATGAGGATGGAACGGTCAAGCCGCTGAACAAACCCGATCAGCTTACCCAAGTGGTGGCTAAAGCGCATCAAGATGAGGCAAAAGTATACATCGCCTTAGGAGGATGGTCGTATAATGGAGTGCCGCTCGTTTCTGTATTCGAAAAGGTTGCTGCCAATGACACGCTTCGAGCAAAACTGGTACAAAGTGTGGTGGATTTTGTTTTGCAGAACAATTTAGACGGAGTTGAAATTGACTGGGAGCATCCGACATCGGATTCCATTGCAAACTATGAGAAATTGGTTGTACAGCTTTCAGATGCGTTAAACAAACAAGGCAAGTATCTAACCGCCGCTGTAAACGGTGCTTGGTCTACAACAGCAGGCCCTGAGGTATCCAAGCTGATGACGGATAAATGTCTGAATGCTTTTGAATTCATTTCTGTCATGGCATATGATATGAATAATGGAGAGCACAGCCCTTTGTGGTTTGCAAATACCTCTATGGATTATTGGCTGAACCGAGGGGTTGCGGCTGATAAAATCGTAGTAGGAATGCCGCTTTATGCTCGTCCCAGCTGGATGCAATACCGTGATCTAGTGGCTTTAAATCCTGAAAACGCCTATAACGATCATCTAGCTACCAATCCGAATGAGTCGTATTATAATAGTTTGGACACGTTAAGAGAAAAGACAGTTCTTGCAGTTAAAAAGGCAGGGGGAGTCATGCTCTTTGATGTGAATGAAGATGTGGACTGGAGAGATGAGACCATCGGAAAATACAGTGTTGTCTCGATGATTCAAGATACCATTCAGAAGTTGAATGGCTGCAAGAAGGATGAATTGGTTGGAACGATTACGGTTGTTTTAAATCATCAGATGCTGCAATTCTCTGCCGATGATGGATATGGAATGCCGTTTGTGGATGAAAACAACCGAACCTTGCTTCCTATGAGAAAGTTGTTGGAATCGGTCGGCGCTGAAATCGGCTACGATAATCCGACAAGAACCGTAACCGCTACAAAGATGATGGACTCAGATGATCAGGGAACGAATAACGAACCAACCGTCGTGCAAGTAACAATCGGACAAAACGCCATTTCAGTTAACGGTAAACAAGTGGAGATAGACACACAAGCTATTATTAAGGAGGACCGAACGTATCTGCCTGCAAGAGCCATTCTAGAGGCCTTTGGCTATGATTTAAAATGGAGTCAAGTAAGCAGAACAGTTTATGTTATAGAATAACGGAAACGATACCACCGAACAAATCTGGCATTTTAAGCCAATCAAATTCATATATTGAAATGATGTAATGATTTTAATAGTTGGATTTAAGGGAGGAAAGTCTGTGGTTAGAAAGTCTGTGGTTAATAAAGTGCTAAGTGAGGATTATTTAGACCTAGTGATTGATAACTCAGGTATCAATTTTGAGAAAGATAGAGAGAATATCACTCCCATAAACAATATGCATTCCATGGTGCATGTACCTATTGAAGGTTTGGATAGATGTATTTACCAGTATAATATCTATCAATTTCTATATTCTCTTCAATCTAGGATCAGCTTAGAGGAATCCGGTGTATTTAGAGTAAGAAACACACTGGAATATGGATTTCAAGGGCAAGGAATACTAATAGCGGTAATTGATACGGGGATCGAATATCAACATCAGGCTTTTATTAATCCGGATAATACTTCTCGTATCGTTTCGATTTGGGACCAGACGATAAATGAGGGAGGAGAAATTCCGGTTGGTTTTACTTATGGGACCGAATATACACAGGAAATGATCAATGAGGCATTAAGCAGCGATAATCCTTTAGCTATCGTGCCGTCTACAGATGAAAATGGTCACGGAACCATGATTGCAGGAATTGCAGCGGGAAATGATAATCCGTTTGAAGAATTCAGTGGTGTCGCACCAAAGGCTGAATTAATCATTGTTAAGTTAAAGCAGGCTAAAAGGGTTAACAAGAACGTTTTTTTAGTACCGGAAGATCGTATCTGTTATCAAGACACTGATATTATGCTGGGAATAAAATATGCCGAAACGGTAGCACAAAATTTAAGACGGCCTTTGGCCATTTGTATTGCATTAGGTACGAACCAGACGGGGCATGACGGGCATGGTGCGCTTGCAGCCTATTTACGCAGTATTACACAACAGTCCAGAATGTGTGCCGTAATAGCTGTTGGAAATGAAGGCAGGAAGAGAAGACATTATTTTGGCAGTATGGAAGATACGCAAGCATCTGCGGAATTTGAGATGGTAGTCAGTAGGAACGACAGAGGATTTAGTATGGAGTTATGGACGTCTTCTCCTAGTCAAGTATCTATTGATATCACGTCGCCTACAGGGGAACATATGCCGGATGTTTTTCCAGGTATTGCAGAATGTATCATACATTCGTTTTCTAATCCGGATTCTGTTATTTATATTAACAACATTATCTCTGAAAGCGAATCCGGCGATCAACTGATTTTAATACGATTCATGAATCCCGCAGAAGGAACCTGGACGTTTAAAGTAAATAAATTAGAGCAAATCTATGCACAATTTAATGTATGGCTGCCGGATGGGGATTTTATTTCAGATGAGACCTATTTTGTGAATGCATCACGGGATGTAACGCTAACAAGTCCTGGAGATGCAGAAGAACCGATTACGATGACAGCGTATGATCCGGAAACCGGGGAAATTGGGGATTTTGTGAGCTTTGGGTATACAAGAAGCAATTTTGTAAAGCCTGATTTAGCAGCACCGGGTGTAAATATTACGTGCCCGACTTTAAATAACAGTTATGGATCTGCATCCGGAACCGGTGCAGCGGCGGCTCATACAGCAGGGATCGTAGCACTGGTATTGGAGTGGGGTGTATTTCAAGGAAATCAAAGTCTTATTAGAGGCGTGGATATTAAAAGTCTTTTGATCCGATCCGCAGAACGAAGAATGGATATCAGTTATCCCAATAATATATGGGGCTATGGGAAAGTAGATGTATATTCCTTGTTCCAGTTGCTGAGGTAAAATGGATGAAATGCAGGCACTAGAGGCTGGATGTATTGAAATGGCAGCATCGGATAAGCCAAAGAGCAGTAAGCAGAGGTACAAGAAGATAAAGCAATCATATAAGTTCAGGAGAAATGATGAGTAAAGAAGACGATATCTTATTGAGAAATATAGAAGATAAAATAGACAAATGTATGGACGATTATAGGAGTACGAACTCCATTTTTTTAGACTTACGGCAAAGGAGTTTAGCTGAAAACAGTTGTAAGAGACGAAGTGGGCTGCAATTTATTTTTTACGGCGGGTATGAAGAGGCAGAGCGTACGATTGCGTTGTTTTTGCCTGACTACATCAGCTTATCGAATACAGACTTTAAAACGATTCACGCCTATTTTCAGGAAAATGAAGAGGATAATCCTTTGGCATTGCTTCGAATCATCAACGAATCTTCGAAAGGTAAGGAACTGTCCCATAGAGACTATTTGGGGGCTCTTACCGGTCTTGGGGTAAAGCGCGAAATGATCGGTGATATTTTAGTCCGTAAGGATGGTGCAGATATCATCATCCTAAAAGAAATGGCAGACTTCTTAATGATTCATTATGAAAAAGCCGGAAGAGCGTACTTAAATGCAGAGGTAAAAACGATCGCTGAATTGATCGTACCAGAAGGACAGTTTGAAGAAATCAAAGATACAGTGGCATCTCTTAGAATCGATAATGTTGTTGCGAGTGCATTTAGAACATCCAGAGGCAAGGCAGCAGAGGCTATCACAGGCGGGTTTGTCTTTCTAAATGGGATTCAGACAGACAAAACAGATAAGCAGGTAAAAGAGGGGGACAAACTTGTGCTTCGCGGAAAAGGAAAAGTGATCTTGCAGGAAATCGGCGGCAGTACGCGAAAGGACAGAGTATTTATTATCCTTAAAAAGTATTTATAAGTAGCTTTTAATGAATTATATGGATGCCTAGATTGACAGAAAAGGGAGAAAAGATGGATACAGATAAACATGTAATAAAAAAAGCTACTATTGAAGATGCTGTGATAATGAGTAAAATACATGCAGATAGTTGGAGAGCAGCCTATAAAGGAATTTTACCTCAAAAACAATTGGATGAATTGTCAGATGAACATTGGGTAACCTTTTTTCAAGAATGGTTAGAACGGGGTTGTATAGAATCTTATATTGTGTTTATCGAAGACGTGGCAGTTGGATGCGTAACTTGCGGAAGCATAGCACCTGAATGCGCAGACAGAAATGAAATAATCTCCTTGTATATATTACCGGATTATTTTGGCAAGGGCATTGGAAAAGTTCTCATGCACAAAGCGCTAGAACTAATTCAGAAAAATGGCTTTGAGGATGCTTTTTTATGGACATTAAAAGAAAACAAACGCGCAAGATTATTTTATGAAAAGAACGGATTTATATTGGATGATACTGGACATTGTGAGCGTATATTCGATCAAGATGCAGTAAAATATGTGAAGTACATATAAATAAATAGAGACCATAAAAGTAAAGAAGGTATCCTGAAGAATAGGAACCTTCTTTTTTAGTATCTTTTATCATTCATCAGATGGGCTATTATTTAACTTTTTCAATAGCATCTAAGATATCCTGAGGAAGGGGCGCTTCCACCTCCATAAATTCGCCTGTTACCGGATGATAAAAGGATAAATATCTGGCATGAAGAGCCTGGCGTTCAATTAACCATGGATTTTCGCCGCCATATAGATGATCTCCTACCACCGGGTAGCCGATGTGAGACAGATGAACGCGGATTTGATGCGTTCGGCCGGTTTCCAGCAGCAGTTCTACAAGCGTGTATCCTTTGTCATATCGCTTCAGAACCGTATAATGTGTGACAGACGGATGGCCGTCTTCCATGACTCCTCGTTCTACGCGTTCCGCATCCGGTCGGCCAAGCGGCAAGTCGATGGTTCCCGTATCCTGAGAAAGCGTTCCTTTGACTAAAGCGACATATTTCTTTGCCACCTTATTTTCTTTCATTTGTTTTGTGAATTCATCCTGACTGTGAGAATTTTTAGCGACCACAAGCAGTCCCGAAGTATCCATATCCAATCGATTAATGAAACGAATCTTAAAACTTTGATTCGTATCAAGCATGTACTTCATAATTCCATTCGCCATTGTATGTACCGGATGCCCCTTAGTTGGGTGCACTACATAGCCCGGCTGTTTATTGATTATCAGTAAGTCCTTGTCCTCAAAAACCGGCGTAATGTCGATTGGTTCGGGCAAAAAATCACTTTTTTCTTCCGGAAAAACAATGGAAATCACATCTCCCGGATTAGCAGGCAGGTAAAGTTTTGCGGAATTCCCATTTACGTAAATAAAGTCTCCGCGTTTTAATTTGGACATCAAACGGCTGGAAAACGTGAATTTGCTTCGAATCAGCGCTTTAACCGGTTGGCCTTTATCTTCTTCTGTTACGATATATTCAAATTTACTTGAATGGTATTGATCTTTTTTATTCATAGTACCTCTTATAACGAGGCGGGAGATATGCCCACCTCCTGTGAAATTAAGCTGTGCCCGCCATCTAAAGAGATGGGCGATATATTTATACTCGTTATAGAAATTTACTCTTTACTTTGTTCCAAAAGTCATAGGTTTCGAAACGCAAAAGATTCACGATTTTATCCGGGAATTGGATGCTGATGTTGCTGAGGTCTTGGTACGTGTATTCCAAATGATCTGTTGTGATTTTGATGCCGTGCTTCTTCATATATTCCGGTATAATACCAAGGGATAGATCGGAAGGCAGCAGAATACTCGATGTAAAGGAGCGATAAGCGGTCGTATTCATAGGAGCAATCGGTGTAACTTGAATCAGCGTTAATCGTGGATCAACAATACAGCCTCCCAAGGAATAGTTATAGGCGGTACTTCCGGCAGGGGTTGCCACCAAAATTCCGTCTCCGCTGAATCGTTCGATAAAGCTTCCGCCAATGGAAATATTGAGATGAACAGGGTGGGAATCTTCCCCTCGGATTACAATTTCATTTAATCCGATATGTTCAAAGGATTCTCCATGCTCATTTTTAATCACCGCTTTAACGGCAGAAAGAGTTTGCAGCCGATATTTCCCGGTCTTATAGTTAAAGATAAAATCATCCAACTGATTCGGACTGATTTCCTGAAAGAATCCTAAATGTCCGGTATTGATTCCGATAAAAGGAATATCGGGGAATCCAAGTTTATGGATTCCCTCCAGCAAAGCCCCATCGCCGCCGATGCAGACAATGAGCTCTGTTTCTTTTTCCAGTACATCGGAAGGGATAAAACCGCTTCCCTCCAATTTTCTAGTTAACACTTTCTTTGTCTTTAACGATACATTTGTATCATTTGTATGAATTGTAATCACTCTATTTTTCATTTTTTGATTATCGCACCAAACTTTCAAATTCATTTACCAGAGCTTCAAAGGTCTTCATAGCCATTTCAATCGGTTCTGCTTTGCTCATGTCGACACCTGCAATCTTTAGAAGCTCAATCGGATAGTTGGATTCACCGGTTCTTAAGAAACTGATATAACGGTCTCTAGCCTGCGGTCCCTCTTTCAATATTTTATCGGCAATGGCGGTAGCTGCAGAATAACCGGTCGCATATTTATACACATAAAATGCATTGTAGAAATGCGGAATTCTTGCCCATTCGTATTTAATGTCTTCATCGTCTGCAATGGCATCTCCGAAGTACTTCTTGTTGAGTTTACCGTATTCTTCACACAGCCACTCAGCCGTCAATACATCTCCACGTTCTACCGCTTCATGTGTCATCAGCTCAAATTCAGCAAACATCGTCTGACGGAACAGAGTCGTTCTGAACTCTTCGATGTATAAGTTCAAAATATACTTTCTCATGTTGATGTCGGTTTCTTTATGAAGCAGATGCTGCATCAGCAAGGATTCATTCACGGTGGAAGCAACTTCCGCTGTAAAGATGGAATGGCCCCCGTAAACGAATGGCTGAGTCTCCCTGGTGTAATTAGAGTGCATGGAGTGTCCCATTTCATGAACAATTGTAAATACATCCTTCAACTTTTCGGAGTAGTTCAATAGGATGAAAGGCATGCTGTCATAGCTTCCGAAGCTATATGCTCCGCTGGTTTTGCCTTCATTTTCATAAACGTCGATCCAACCGTCTGCGATTCCTTTATTCATTCTGCCGCAATAGTCTTCTCCTAGTGGAGCGAGACCTTCTCGCATGATATCCAATGCCTCTTCATACGAAACCTTTTTATTCGGAACTTCGATCAGAGGAACATACACGTCATACATGTGCAGTTCATCTACGCCTAGAAGTTCCTTTCGAAGCTGCATATATTTATGAAGAATCGGAAGATTTTTATTCACTACGTCAATCAGATTATGATACACCTCTTTTGGGATATTATCGCTGGACAGAGCTGCACCGAGAGCAGAATCATATTTTCGGATTCGGGCACCGATTACATCGGTTTTGGTATTGTAGTTATACGTGGTGGAAATCGTATTGATAAGCGCCTTGTAGGCCCCATACATGTGCTCAAAAGCTTCTTTTCGAACCCGTCTGTCATAGGACTCCATAAACGAGATATACCGGCCATGGGTGACTTCTACTTCGTCGCCGTCTTCATCAATCATGGTACCGAACTTCATATCCGCATTATTGAGAAGGGTATAAATATCATTGGTTGCAGACGTTACTTCGCTCATCTGAGCGAGCAGATTTTCCTCTGCCTTGGATAATACATGTTCTTTTTCTCTCAGCATATCCAGAATCACATACTCATAAATCTTTAAGCCGTTCTCTGCCTGAATGAAACGGAGTAAGGCTTCTTTCGGAACATCCAGCAGTTCCGGTGTAAAGAACGACATGCAAGCAGAAATTTTAGCGAGCATGGTATGGCACTTGTCGGCCATCGCCTGATATTTGGTTACTCTGTTATCTTCATCCCGACGCATACGTGCATAGACATAAACCTTTTCGGCAATTTGCCAAATTCGATCCTTCTCTTGAAACGCTTCCAGCAGTGTAGCCGCGCTTTCACCAAGCCGGCCGGAATATTTACCGTAAACCTGCGCTTCTTCCATAGCACGGGTATAGTCTTTATCCCAATCTGCCTCGTTTGGATACATCGTCTCAATATTCCACTTATAGTATTGATCGATCTGATCTCTGGTTTTGGTTTTTTTATCTCCCATTTGAACCTCCTTTTAATTTTCATGAATATTATCTATTCCAATATACATATGGTTTGTTATAACTCCGTCATATCGTTTGCGATATGACGGAGTTTCATAAAAAGCTACCGCTGAAACGTGAGCGAATGCGAGCAAAGAGAGTCTCGCAGAGGCTTTTTTTATAACGTAGGAAATATCGTTGTGAGATTTCCGGAGTTTCATAAAAAGCTACGACTGAAATGTGAGCGAATGCGAACTAAATTGCCTCGCAGAGGCTTTTTTTTATTTACATATCAAGTATAATCGTTTAATATAATGTGTATTACAAATGCAAAGCCTTTGACGTACGATGAAGATTGCTTGGGGCAAAAAGGCAACGCCGGATTTGATCTGCAGCGTTTATTATACCATAAAAAGCAATTTGTAATGTATTTTAGTAGAGTTTTTTTGTATATATTACTACATAATATTATATAAATTTATGGATACAGTGAAAAAAGGCTTGCAATGTTGGCGGAGTACCAAAAAAACTCCTGCTTCAACGCGATCGCTGAGAGCCTATGGCTCTTAGAAAAAGACTTTAGAAGACAGAGCTTCATTTTAAATGAGAGGTAATGAGTATGAATTATGATGAATTATTAGAATTACTGGACATTGAAAATCCTGATGAATTTCAGTATTTTGAGCACTTTGCTGACTTGATGGAATGTGATCAACCCGTCTCCTATGATGCACTATTTAAATTGATATCTCAAGTAGATAAAGTCACTTTGTCTGAATTGATGGAAAGTTATTTTGACGAAATTGCCGATGCCCTGCCAGATGATGGAACGGAAGCATACACGCTTTTAAAAAGCGTAGGTTTATCGCTTAGAGGTTTGCTGAAACCGATAGAGGATGACGATGAATACGGACATAAACAGCTGGTTACGTTTGTGGAAGAACTGGAACGGTTCAGAAACTGGTATACGATTGATAGTAACATCAAGTGCACCAGAAAAAAAGACGGCATCACGAAAGAAGCAACTTTCCTAGAGGCAGTTGTATTGGCTAGAATAGAAAAGCTGAATGAAGAAGAGTATTCTTATGGCTTTGATGACGGCTTAGATTATCAATTGGACGAATATATGATGTCTTTTGGAGATATCATAGAAGATGATGAAGAAGGCTATATTGAAGAAGAACTATATGAAGATGCCGAAGAGGAATATATGCGCGGGATGGAGGAGGATGAATACGAGTATTAAATAAATCCTGATTTCAGATACTTAGAAAGTAAACACACCTATGATTTTATATGTCGTAGGTGTGTTTTTGTAGTTTTTCTTTCATGAAACGAGACAGGAATAAACGGATAAAATGCTGAAAAGGATTTTACTGAAATTGACAAAAAATCAGAAGGATGATAGTATAAATTATATTGTTAGCAATAACTAACTTAAATGGAAGGGTATTGACTGAACGGATAGATCGAAACAGTATAGCAGAGGGAAGTAAATGCGAAGGCTGAGTATCAGGAGGATACAATGGGGGTACTGATGAGCATTTTATCAAAAGAGAAAGAATTGTACGGCTCAGAAGTTAAAATGGTGTCTCAAGCAGATGATTGTGTAGTTTATGAAATGGTAGGGGAGAGCGGCGGCGGTATCATGACCAGCTATCAGGTGTTTCCCGGAGTAGAATTGATTTACAATGACTTTCACATGGGGGAATGCTTTCAAAATAAGCGCCCATGCAGCAATATCATGGAAATCAATCATTGCAAGCAGGGACGATTTGAATGCGATTTTAATGATGGTTCCTGCGTTTATTTGGAAGAAGGAGATCTTTCGGTGAATATGCTGGGAAACAGAACAAAGAATTCTTGTTTCCCTTTGGAACGTTACCATGGTGTTTCCGTGGTCATTGAATTGGAGGAAGCTTCAGAGTCTATTTCGTCCATATGGAGTGATATATCCATTGATCTGTATACGTTGCGTGAGAAGCTCTGTCCGAACAACCGGTGTTTTATCATGCGGGCGAAAGATTCGGTAGAGCATATTTTTTCAGAACTTTATACGGTTCCGGATAAAATCAAACAGGGGTATTTTAAACTGAAAGTATTGGAATTATTGTTGTTTCTCAGTGTCGCTGATACCTCTGACTGTTTGGGACCGAGAAAATATTTTCATAAAAATCAGGTAGAATTGATAAAAACCATGAAAGGACAGATGATAAAAGATTTTGATTATCATTACACGCTGGATGAATTGTCGTCTCTTTTCAATATTCCTCTTACGACGATGAAGCTCTGTTTTAAAGGAGTGTACGGAACATCTATTTATGCGTATATGCGTTCTTATCGAATGCAAATCGCATCCGATTACCTGCGTCAAAGCTCGGAAAGTATTTCGGACATAGCAGGAAGGGTCGGATATGCGAACGCAAGCAAGTTCGCATCTGCCTTTAAAAAAGAAATGGGATTAACCCCTTTAGAATACCGAAAAAATAAATGCTTTGAGATGAAAAATGACGATTAATGCAGAGGGCAAGCTAACCAGGGGGTACTTAAATCATACGGCGACAGGAACAGTAGAAAAACCTCTTTTGATAGACTCATTATTTTTGATTCTACCATAAGAGGTTTTTTGATTCTCATTTTTCAGTTGTCCTGTTTCCGGGTCGCAGTCTATAACATCGCCCCGGAGGGTTTTAACTGCTGAAAGATTCTCCGCTCAAGAATGGCGAAGGCCGTATCATCAAGCAAGTGATTTATGGCAAAGAATCACTTGGTTAGTTTTCCACCTGCACAATGCCAAGGGAGGTATCCCCGGATTTCGCCTTTTCTAATAGGAGAGCAATAATTCTCTCAAAATTACCGCCTGAATGTGTTGCGCCTGATACAGCATCAATGTTCTCCGCCGACTGAGTTTTTAATAAAGATGCTGCATAAGCCCGGGTATACGCATTCGGATAGGTTCCTTTTATGCTGTTCATTTGGCGCATATAGTCCATATCCCAGGCTTTTATATATCCGCTGCTGTTTCTCGCATTAAATTCAACTGTTACGATATTATCATTGCTGACGCAAATTGTTACAAATTCCTTCCAATCATGTTCATAGTCCGACATCTCCGCAGTATAATATCCATCAATCAGTGTATTCTGCGCAGATTGGCAAGCCGAAGTGCTTACACAGAGGAAGCATACAAATACAACAAATAACCATTTCTTAATCATTTAAATACCTCACATTCACGTCTTCGCGAAGCTTAAATCTTGACGACATTTCATATAAATTCTCTGCTTTATGCGCCATTTCCTGACTTTGCTCTGCTAAAGCGCTGCTTGATTCCAAGTTATCTTGAGCGAATTGGGAAATTGAATTAATGTCTTTAGCGACCTTGCCCAATGCTTCATGCGTACCCTGTGCAGAATAGGCGAGAGAATCTGCAATATTGGATATATTCTGGGATATATCCGTGACTTGCTCTATAATTTCGGACGTTTTCAACGCGTAATCGGCTCCTGCGTTGATGGACTTTTGCGTCTGTTCAATCATTGACGCAGTTTGTTTTGCCGACTCTGCGCTCTGCGATGCCAGCCGTCTCACTTCGTTTGCGACAATAGCAAAACCCGACCCTGACGAGCCGGCTCTGACCGCTTCTACCGCTGCATTCAAAGCCAATACATTCGTTTGGAAGGCGATGTCTTCCATCAGCTTTGTGATGGATGTGATGTCATTGGCATTGATACGGATGTCTTCCATTGCCATAAGCGTATTGTTCATCTGTTCCTTACCGCTATGGAGCTGCTCAGACGCAGTTTGCATGAGGTTTTGGGTTTCTGCTGCATTTTGATCAATCGCCGCAGCACCTCTTGAAATGGCTTCGGTTTCCTCTTCCAGACGGCGGATTGCATCAAACTGGTTTTCGGTCGCATTTTTTACCATCATCGCATTATCCGCTACTTTACGTGTAGAATGTGAAAGATCGCTTGATGTCTGCTTAAGATAAGACAAAATATTATTCAGGTATGTGATTATGTTGTTCAGGGCATCCTTCATCACGATGAAGTCGCCGCTGAAATTCCCATCAACCAATATATCGGCATTCCCATTTGAAAGCTGTTCAAGAGCGTGAGTTAATTTGTACACATATCCATTGATATCCGATATGGTATTTTTCAATGAAATGGAAAGCGTTTCGGTTTCATCCTGAGTATGTAAAATATCAACGCTGCTGGATAAATCGCCGTCAGCAAGTTTTTTAATTCTGGCCGTTACATTTCCCAGTGATTTCGATATTCTCCCAGAAAAACGTATCGTTATTAGTAACGAAGTGGCAAGTAATACCAGCAATATGAGGGCATTTATTTCTATTGCCGAAATAGCCGTTGCCATAAATTCAGATTTGGGAACCGTAATAACAAGCGACCAGTTGGCGCCGTTAACCGGTGAATAGGCTACAACAGTGTCCGTGTTATTGATATGGACGGCTTTTGACCCTGTGAGCCCTTCCTTAATCTGTTGCATCAAAGTCATCATTTGCTCATCATTATGGAAAAGATCAGAGACCTGCTGCGTTACAATGGCGGTGTTCGAATGTGCCACAACCAGACCATCTCTGTTGACGATCAAAGCACTGTAGTTATGACCGATCTGTATATTGCTGATGATATCATTAAGTACATCATATTTATAGCTTCCTACGAGATAATAAATAATGCTTTCACCAGATACTATTGGTTTGCCAACATTGATCTCGAGCCCATTGTCTGAAGCCTCCGGATCATCAATAACGATGTTTTGAGTATCGTTCATCAAGCGATACATTTTTCTGTCAGAAATCATACTTGGACTATTTTTGCTGCCGGAAATGAGGGCGCCGTCATTGTTATATATAGCCAGCCAAGTAAATTCTATTCCAGATGCCGCATTATCAAGAACTCCCTGTATTTCAGTTTTAGTTGCTTCCGTATTTTTAAATATTTCATTCTGAGAAATGAGGGCAATCCTATCAGACATGAGATGCAGATTGCTTTCAACACTTTTTGAAGCAGTTTTTGCGAATGGAGCCAGTGTTTGTTTCATCGAGTCATCGATGAGCAAATTGGCTGTTATACTTAGGACGATCGATGTGACGATGGCCAAGATGACTGTTATTATCGTCGTATTTAGTATGATTTTTTTTCTAATACCTCTCAAGATTACTTCCTTTCCTAACAATAGCTGCGATAATTTATATTTATAAAATTCCGTATTGTATTTGTACTATATATTTGTACCATATAATGTAGAGATTAAACTCCATATTCTTATTTATTTTACATAATCTATCCAATTTTTGCAACTTTCTCAACGAAAGCCTAGTATTGCTGCTATCTAATATAGATGCCGGGGTATTCTTTTTTAACATACTTGACCTGAAAGGTACAGTATGTTAAACTCTTATCAAAAGGAGGATTACCCATGCTATTTACGAGAGAATGCGATTATGCGATCCGGATTTTACGGGCTTTATCAGGCAGCGAAATTGTAAATGTACAGGATATCTCCAAAAGAGAAAATATCAGCATCCAAATGGCCTATAAATTGACAAGGAAGCTTGAGAAATCAGGCATTATAAAAAGCTATCGAGGTGTCAATGGGGGTTACGCCCTGAAGGTTTCTTTGAAAGATTTGACGTTATTTGAACTGTTTACGGCATTGGAACAAAATTTTTTTATGACCGAATGTACGAACCATTCTTCTGTTGTATGCAGCCAAAACACTGCGGAGAAACCTTGTATGGTGCATAAAGAATTTTGCAGGCTGCAGGAAATCATGTATAATGAAATGAAGAGAAGATCCCTTTTAGATATTATTAACGGCACCTGAAGCAATAGGTAACAAACTTTTTCATAGATTCACGATGGCTTTAAGGAGTAAGACTTTTTTATTTGTCCATATACTATACTAATAATGTATAGTATTCGAGGATGAAGTATATGAATCAATGTTCCGACGGTATTCAGCTGTAAAAGAATATTCATGGAGGCTAGCCCAAATGAAGGCAGCATTTATTTTAGACGTCTAAAGAATTTAATGGAATTCTAATGGATACGCCTCACCAAATAAATGGTATTGCATATTATAAATAATAACAAAGATGTTTATAGCATCACTAGAATTAGTTTACTTATAATATGGAGGGTTATTTATGGGCGACGACAGAGATTTTTGTGAAAAAGATTGTTTTAGAAATCCAAGAGACAGATGTGATAACAGATGTGTTGATAGCTGCTGTGTAGATGATTGCTGCAATGACGGCGGCGGCTCGGGACATATCATTTTAATCTTGGTAGTATTGTACTTATTATTCTGCAACAACAACGGAAAAGGTGGTTGCGGCGGAGGAGGACTCTTCGGAGGACTGTTTTAATGGTAAAGCCCCCAATTTGGGGGCTTTTCTACTGCAAATAAAAATTTGGCCGTTCATTTTACTTGACAAATAGAAAACGGAGGATTACAATACAGTTGAATAATGATTCAATCGTTCAACTAAGGAGGATTATAAGATGTGTGCATGCAATAATGATATTGATAGATGTGACTGTAACACCATTCATGAAGAAATTGTAAATGATGTACGGCAACATATGCCTGATGAAGATATTCTTCTTGATTTAGCCGATATATTTAAGGTATTCAGTGATTCTACACGGGTAAAAATTCTTTATGCATTGTTTCGGGCAGAAATGTGTGTCTGCGATATTGCCGTCCTTTTAAATATGACAAAATCTTCCATATCTCATCAGCTCCGTACGCTCAAACAAGCGAAGCTGGTAAACTCCCGCAGAGATGGAAAGGTAGTCTATTATTCTTTGGCTGACGAACATGTTAAAACTATTTTTGATCAAGGTTTAATTCATGTATGTGAAAAATAAAATAACACTTATAAAAAATGATAGCTTCAAAATGTGTCATTTTTTTTAAATATACAGTTGAATGAATAAGCAATCGTTCAACTGTATGTAATAATAAAAAAGGAGATAGAAATTATGGTTACCGAAAAAAAACAATATATATTGGAAGGACTCTGCTGCGGTAACTGTGCCGCCAAAATCGAACGGGATGTCAATAAGCTTCAGGGCGTATCTTCTGCCACTGTCGATTTTGTATCCAAAACCCTCACTATGGAAATTGCGGAACCTGCTGCGGCAAACAGCCTTATTGCACAGACGGATGCCATCATAAAACGGCATGATTCACAAGTGTTTATGAGAGAAAAAGAGCTCATGCAGCCCGGTCAAAAAACGCTGTATCTGCTAGGCCTGTGCTGCGGAGACTGTGCACAAAAAATCGAAGCACAAGTCAATCGTATAGAAGGTGTCAAAGCTGCAACGTTAGATTTTGTCTCACAAAAGCTTACTATTGAGGCGGTAGACAGGGAAAAACTGCCTTCCATTATTCGTCAGGCTTCTCAGATTGCACTGGATATTGAGCCAGATATAAAAATTTCCTATACGGATCAAAAACCGGAGGACGATGGAGCTGCTCGTTTAAAGAAATATGCTTATCGCTTCTGCCTCTGTGTCGGTGCGGCATTATTTGCGGCAGGTATAGCTTTTCATTTTCCACAACCGATTGATTTCATCGTGTTTCTGATCAGCTATCTTCTCGTCGGTGGCGAAGTGGTGTTTCGGGCGCTGAAAAACATCTCAAAGGGTCAGGTATTTGATGAGAATTTCCTGATGAGTGTAGCGACGATCGGTGCCTTTGCCATTGGTGAATATCCGGAAGGTGTAGCCGTTATGCTCTTTTATCAAGTTGGTGAAGCATTTCAACGGTTGGCTGTTAACCGATCCCGTCAATCCATCTCCGAGCTCATGGATATTCGACCTGATTTTGCAAATCTAAAGGTTGGCAATGAGGTGCGTAAAGTCACTCCGGAGGAGGTTGGCATTGGGGACCTTATTCTTGTAAAGCCCGGTGAGAAAGTCCCGTTGGATGGCGTTATTGAAGAAGGTTTCTCTGCTTTGGATACGTCAGCTCTTACAGGAGAATCTCTTCCTCGTGACGTAGAGCCCGGCAGTGAAGTATTATCGGGTTCTATCAACAAAAACGGGGTATTGATTGTTAAAGTGACCAAAGAGTTTAGTGAATCCACCATTTCCAGAATTCTGGATCTGGTTCAAAATGCCAGCAGTAAAAAGGCTCCGACGGAGAATTTTATAACGAAATTTGCAAGGTATTATACCCCTATCATTACTTTTGCCGCAGTGGCTCTGGCTGTTATTCCTCCGCTCATCATTCCGGAAGCTGATTTTAACGACTGGATATATCGAGCACTTGCATTTTTGGTTGTGTCCTGCCCTTGCGCATTGGTTATTTCCATTCCGCTTAGTTTTTTCGGCGGTATCGGAGGAGCATCCAAAAACGGAATATTAGTCAAGGGAAGCAATTATCTGGAGGCACTCAATACTATTGATACTATTGTATTTGATAAAACCGGTACGCTGACAAAGGGTATTTTTAAAGTGACCAAAGTCGAAAGTGTGAACGGCTGGTCGAAGGAAGAATTGTTGGCTTACGCCGCCCATGCGGAAAGCTTTTCGAACCATCCGATAGCTCTTTCCATACAAAAAGAGTATCATCAGAAAATTGATCCGCAAAGGCTCACCGAGCAAAAGGAGATCCCGGGACAGGGAATCTTCGTAAAGATCGACGGCAAACCTGTGTTGGCCGGAAACGGGAAGTTGATGGAAACAGAGCATATTACATGGAAGCCTGTCGATGCGTTGGGGAGCATTATCTATCTGGCTATTGACGGAATATATGCAGGTTATATCGTGATTTCTGACGAATTGAAGCCGGACAGTAAAAAGGCTATTCAGGAGTTGAAAGAACTTGGCGTGAACCACACGGCGATGCTTACCGGAGACAGCAGAATGGTCGGAGAAGCTATTGCTCTTGAAATCGGACTGGATGCCGTGTATACCGAGTTGCTGCCTCATCAAAAGGTAGAACAATTAGAGCAAATAGAAAAGAATAAAAAGTCTAAAGGAAAGCTGGTATTTGTCGGAGATGGCATTAATGATGCACCTGTTTTGGCGAGGGCTGATATCGGAATTGCGATGGGAGCTTTAGGCTCTGACGCAGCGATTGAAGCGGCGGATGTGGTTTTAATGACCGATGAACCTTCCAAAATTGTATCCGCGATTAAGATTGCCCGAAAAACAAGGGCGATCGTATGGCAGAACATCCTCTTTGCAATGGGTGTTAAAGTGGTAATTCTGATCCTTGCTGCATGCGGTATTGCCACCATGTGGGAAGCTGTTTTCGGCGATGTCGGCGTTACAGTACTTGCGATATTAAATGCAATGAGAGCGATGAAAACAATCCAGTAAAGCATGCGTATAATAAGGTTTTGACATTATAAGGGCAGTACTTTATACTAAAAGAAATAAAACTGTTTAAAATTTGAAAATGAATTTTGTGTATTATCAAAGCGTATGTGATAGGAGAACCAGGAAATGAATAACAATCAGATAATTATGAGCCAGGTAATGCTTCCCCACCAAGCGAACGTAGCAGGAAATGTACATGGTGGCGAAATTATGAAATTTATGGACACCGCTGCGGGAGCAGTTGCGATCAGATATTCAAAGTGCAATTGTGTAACGGCAAGAGTGGATGAATTAGAATTTCATTTGCCTATCTTTGTGGGAGCATTGGTAACTTGCACAGCAAAGGTAGTATACGTTGGTCGAACTTCTATGGAGATATTTGTAAATGTTGAAGTGGAAGATTTAGAATCCAATAATGGACCGCAAAGAGCATTATCCGCTTATTTTACGATGGTTGCTATGGGAAGAAACGGCAGACCGCAGGTTGTTCCGCCTTATACGCCTGAAACAGAAGACGAAATGAAAGAATATGAAGCAGCAAAAGTTAGAATAGAACAGTATAAAATAAGAAAAAAAAGGTAAAATAACAGATAATCCCCCATGAAAGGGGGGTTTTTTATATTGAAGTAAACTGATAAAAATGATACGATATTGATAACACTAGGATAGCGGGAGGAAAACGATGAAAATATCCACTAAAGGACGATACGGACTTCAAGCTTTGTTAGATTTAGCAATATATGGCGAAAATGATTATATTAGCTTAAAAAGCGTGGCAGAAAGACAAGGCATGTCAGACAACTACTTAGAACAATTATTTGCGGCATTAAAGAAAAATGGGCTTGTGGAAAGCACCCGAGGTGCTCAGGGAGGCTATCGCTTATCCAAAGATGCAAGTGAAATTACCGTAAGACAGGTACTCAATGCATTGGAAGGACCTTTGGCTTTGGTGGATTGTATCATAGAGGGTAATCAACATGAATGTGACCGGTTTGAATGCTGTGTAACAAGAGTGTTATGGCAGAAAATAATGGACGAACTGAATGAAGTAACCGATGCCATTTCTTTGGCGGATTTAGTGGAGTGTCATAAACAGGCCCGTTTAACTGCCAGTTTAGAATATTATATTTAGGGTAAAATTTATAAATTACAGATTTGCGATTTTCCGGCACCAGTTCATCCAATTACTATCCACTTGATAGGCCAATAAATAGATTGACAACAGAAAAATAATATAATATACTAAACTTATAGGAATTATAAACATATTAGGGGAAAAGAGGGTCGATGAATGAAAGTATCTACAAAAGGACGATATGGATTAAGGGCAATGGTTGATTTAGCAATTCATTCAACCAATGGCCATGTAGCATTATATTGTATTGCGGAAAGACAAAATATATCGGTAAACTATTTGGAACAAGTATTTTCTACGTTGAGGAAAGCAGGTCTTGTAAAGAGTGTAAAAGGGGCACAAGGCGGGTATACGTTAGCAGACATTCCTTCCAATATCACAATCGGGAAAATATTGAGATCGTTAGAAGGAAATTTATCCGTAGTAGACGAAAATGAAATCGATGCTTCAGAAGATCAAAGTGTAAGATACTGTATCAAAGTGAATGTATGGGATAAAATGACAGATAGTCTGAATTATTTAGTAGACTCCATCACGTTGGAAGACTTAGTGAATGAATATAAGAAAATGTCAGGGACCTTAGCTACTATGTATTATATATAAAACATTATATATAATCGCTTTAATTTAAAACCAACTAAGAATATATGTTTTATATATGACAGGAATATATAAGGATGAAGAGCAGATGGATATGTATGAAAAATTAGAATCATTAAAAAGCAATATTCGTTCTCTCGAAAGTGTGGCTGTTGCTTTTTCAGGCGGAGTAGATTCCTCCTTTTTATTGAAGGTTGCTTACGATGTCCTTGGGGAGAACGTAGTCGCAGTGACTGCCCGTTCTTCCACTTATCCGGAAAGAGAATATAGAGAAGCAGTCGAATTTGCGGAGAGCTATGGAATCAGGCATCAAGTAATTGTGTCCGAAGAACTGGAAGTGGAAGGTTTTTCAGACAATCCGATCAATCGATGCTATTTATGTAAAAATGAACTTTTTACAAAGATTAAGGACATCGCACAGAAAGCGAATTTAAAAAATGTAATAGAGGGTTCCAACTATGATGATCTTGCAGATTTTCGTCCCGGACTGGCAGCTGTTTCAGAACTGGGCATTGCAAGTCCATTGAGGGAAGCTTTACTTACGAAAGAAGAAATTCGAGTATTATCAAAAGAAATGGGACTCAAAACGTGGGACAAGCCTTCCTTTGCCTGCCTATCCTCCCGATTTCCCTATGGAGAAAAAATCACTGTAGAGAGGCTGAGGATGATTGATCAGGCGGAACAGTTTTTGCTTGATTTAGGGTTTAAACAAGTTCGGGTACGCTATCATGGTGATATTGCCAGAATTGAAATCCATGAAAAAGAGTTTGCAAAATTGTTAAATCCGGAAATAACACAAATCATTTATACACAATTTCAACAAATAGGCTTTCTTTATGCTGCATTGGATTTAAAAGGCTATCGAACCGGCAGTATGAATGAAGGTCTTCATAATAAACCTGGCATCTAAAAAAGATGCCGAATCAATAAAGGAGTGTGACGATACGAATGGGGATGTTAAAATTCTAAATGTAAAGACAAAGGTAGTGCATGGCTATAAGGGTTACGATGCACAGACGGGAGCCATCAGCTTTCCGATTTATCAAAGTGCGACTTTTCGTCATCCGGGTTTGAATGAAAGTACCGGTTACGATTATTCCAGACTGCAGAATCCAACCCGAGAAGAGTTGGAAAAAACAGTGGCAAGTCTGGAACATGCAACGCATGGATTCGCTTTTTCAAGCGGAATGGCCGCTATTACGACAGTGATTAAACTGTTTTCTCCGGGTGACCATATCATTGTATCAGATGATTTATATGGAGGAACCTACCGTATTTTTGAGGAAATTTACAAGAAATTCGGCATTGAATTTAATTTTGTGGATACCAGTAATACGGAAGAAGTGGTGAGAAATTTCAAACCAAATACCGCAGCGGTGTTTATTGAAACGCCATCTAATCCAATGATGAAGATTTCAGATATCGAGGCGATCTGTGAATATGCGAAGTCAAAAGGAGCATTGACTATTGTCGATAACACGTTTCTGACTCCATATTTTCAAACACCGATTGATTTGGGAGCAGATATTGTCATCCACAGCGGCACGAAATATTTAGGCGGGCATAATGATACACTGGCCGGCGTGCTGTTATTAAATGATGATGCGTTGGCAGAACAGATTCAGTTGATTCAAAAATCAGAGGGTGCCGTATTAGCTCCTTTTGACAGTTGGCTGATACTTCGAGGAATTAAAACTCTTGCGATCAGAATGGAAAAGCAGCAAGAAAACGCCTTGAAAATAGCGGAGTGGCTGAAAACACATCCGAAGGTTGAAAAGGTATATTACGCCGGACTTCCTGAAAGCGAAGGGTATGAAATATCTAAAAAACAAGCAACAGGTTTTGGAGCAATGATTTCATTTTCTATCTATGACGTAGAATTAGTAGAAAAGATTCTCCAAAGAGTCAACGTGATTATATTTGCTGAAAGTTTGGGCGGAGTGGAGAGTCTTATCACGTATCCGATGGTTCAAACCCATGCCGCTATTCCGCCAGAAATCCGAGAAAGAATCGGAGTAGACGAACGGCTTCTTCGATTATCGGTGGGAATAGAAGACAGCGATGATATTATAAACGATTTAGAACAGGCATTGAGGTGATTAAAATGAAATTTGGTTCAAAATTATTGCATAATGGAAATGAAATGGATAAGCAGACAGGAGCTTTAAGTATTCCGATTTATCAAGTATCTACCTTTCATCAGGAGGATATTGAAAACGGTCAGGAGTATGATTATTCCAGGTCAGGCAATCCCACTAGAAAAGCCTTAGAGAATACGATTGCGAAGCTGGAGAACGGCGACAGAGGGTTTGCGCTTGGTTCCGGTATGGCCGCTATATCCATGGTTCTTTCTCTTTTTTCAGCGAACGATCATGTTATCATCTGCGAGGATGTATATGGCGGAACATATCGAATCGCTTCCAAGCACTATAATCGTTTGGGATTGGAGATCAGCTTTGTCAATGCGACCGATTTAGATGAAATCAAGAGAACGATCAAGCCCAATACGAAAGGGCTGTTTGTAGAGACTCCTTCAAATCCGCTGATGAAAATTACGGACTTAAGGGCTTGTGTGGAAATTGCAAAGGAGCATCACCTGCTCACGATTATTGACAATACCTTTATGTCGCCTTATTTACAGCGGCCTTTAGATTTGGGTTTTGATATTGTGGTACATAGTGCAACTAAGTTTATCGGCGGTCACAGTGATGTGGTAGCAGGTCTGATCGTCGTAAAAGGGGAAGAACTGGCCAGAAAGACGTATGCCATTCAAAATAGCTTCGGTGCCGTTTTGGGACCGCAGGATTCATGGTTATTGCTGCGTGGTTTGAAGACTTTAAAAGTGAGATTGGATTATCAGCAGAAGAATGCACAAATAATGGCCGAATGGCTGGCAAACCATGAAAAAGTGGAAGCCGTCTATTATCCGGGGCTGGAATCTCATAAAGGAAGAGAGACTCATTTTAATCAGGCAGATGGCGCAGGTGCTGTTCTGTCCTTTAAAACGGTGGACACGGAAACAGCGACTCGATTTATGAAAAAAGTTCGTATGGCAGCGGTAGCAGTGAGCCTTGGCGGGGTGGAAACGATCGTATCCTATCCGGTCAAGATGTCTCATGCCGGTATGCCGAAAGAGGAACGTGACCGTCTGGGTATCTCGGATAATCTAATTCGGGTATCCTTGGGACTGGAAGACATTGAAGACTTGATTGAAGACTTTGATCGGTCATTAGAGTAATTTAAACGGGAGAGCAATCTCCCGTTTTTTTATTCAATAGGAAATATCGTTTCCTATTGAATAAAAAAAGAAAGTGCGGAGTGGCGTAGCCACTTTTTCATAGAAGGGGGGAACTAATTTGGAACAGAAACGGATTTATTTAGATCATGCGGCGACGACACCTTTAAAAAAGGAAGTCTTGGACGAAATGCTGCCATATCTGACCACGTATTATGGCAATCCGTCTTCCGGCTACTCGATCGGAAAAGAGAGCAAAAAAGCGCTGGAACACGCCAGAGAAAGAGTGGCAAATGCCATTCATGCAAATGAAAATGAAATTTTCTTTACAAGCGGAGGAACGGAGGCCGACAATTGGGCCCTAAGAGGGGCAGCCTATCAGAATGCGCATAAGGGAAAGCATATTATTACAACGTCCATTGAGCATCATGCGGTATTGCATACCTGCCGCCAATTGGAAAAAGAAGGATTTGAAGTGACCTATCTTCCTGTGGACAAATTTGGATTCCTTCCTATACAACAAGTGGCAGAGGCTATTCGAACAGATACTATTTTACTCTCTGTTATGGCTGCAAACAACGAAATAGGAACGCTACAACCCATTCGGGAAATCGGAGAGCTTGCGGATAAAAATGGCATATACTTTCATACGGATGCCGTTCAAACGGCAGGCAATATAAAGGTGGATGTCAACGAATTACCTGTGGACTTATTATCCGTCTCCGGGCATAAGTTTTATGGCCCCAAAGGTGTCGGTGCCCTTTACATTCGAAATGGTGTTGAAATCCAACCGTATATGAACGGAGGCGGGCAGGAACGCTATAAAAGAGCGGGAACCGAAAATGTGGCGGGAATTGTTGGAATGGGAAAAGCTATGGAGATTGCAGCTCAGGGATTGACGGATCATCCTAGTCATGTAATCTACCTTCGAGATAAAATGATTCAGTATATCTTACAGAAAATTCCGTTCACCCAATTAAACGGTCATCCCACAAAACGTCTGCCAGGAAATGTGAACATATCATTTCAATTTGTAGAAGCGGCCTCCTTACTCATCCTGCTGGACAAGAAAGGAATCGCAGCTTCCAGTGGGTCAGCATGCTCGTCGGCATCTTCGGAACCGTCACATGTCTTGCACGCTATCGGATTATCGGATGAACTGGCGCACAGCTCATTAAGATTTTCGCTCGGCGAGGAAAACACAGAAGAGGAAGTGGATCATTTTCTGACCGTGTTGACAGAGTTAGTCGCTGAGTTAAGAAGATAATTTCCTTTTATTCCAACTAAACTTATAGGAAAAATAAAAAAGTTTAAAAAAAGTATTGACAATTATTTCATTAGCGTATATTATAACAATATAGAATAAAACATATCGAAATACTAGGAATAAAGGGGAGGAAAATCAAATGTCAAAGATCGCAAAGAATTTAACAGATTTAATCGGAAATACTCCATTATTGGAATTGTCAAATCATAACAGGATAAATAGCTTGGAAGCAACCGTTATTGCAAAGATAGAAGCATTTAATCCGGCATCCAGCGTAAAGGATAGAATCGGATACGCCATGATCAAGGATGGTGAAGAAAAAGGGCTGATTAATAAAGATACAGTCATTATTGAACCGACAAGCGGAAACACCGGTATTGCACTTGCTTTTGTTGCAGCTGCGAAAGGATACAAACTAATTATCACCTTACCAGATACGTTCAGTATTGAAAGAAGAAATCTGTTGAAGGCATTGGGTGCTGAATTAGTATTGACCCCGGGAGCAGAAGGCATGGCCGGAGCTATCAATAAGGCAAAGGAATTGGCAGAACAGACACCGAATTCTTATGTTCCTCAGCAATTTGAAAACCCTGCGAATCCGGCTATTCATAAGGTAACAACTGCGGAAGAAATTTGGCGGGATACCGATGGTCAAGTGGATATTTTCATTGCAGGTGTCGGCACAGGCGGAACAGTATCCGGTGTTGGAGAAGCATTAAAGCAGAAAAATCCGGACATCAAAATAATCGCAGTGGAACCAACGGATTCTCCGGTATTATCAGGAGGAGCAAAAGGGCCTCATAAGATACAAGGCATAGGTGCAGGTTTTGTACCGGGCGTATTTAATAGAGAAGTGGTAGATGAAATCTTCCAAGTAAAGAATGAAGAAGCGTTTGAAACCGCAAAAAATCTTGCCAAGACGGAAGGTTTATTAGTAGGTATTTCCTCTGGAGCAGCTGCTTTTGCTGCAACTCAGATCGCAAAAAGACCTGAAAATAAAGGAAAGAATATCGTTGTTTTATTACCGGATACCGGTGAAAGATACCTTTCTACTCCACTGTTCCAAGAAGCTTAGAGATAGCATTATATAAATAATCTATTATTGGGGATTGATCAAAAATACGCGTACATGGACGTAAATGGGATGATTGATGAACGAATGTAATAATAGTACTATTTATATCTTCTAATAAGGTAAGTAGAAAAAGGTTGTGTTCTAGCGCTGAACACAACCTTTTGTATTACTGCATAAAAATGAATAACATATTCCCGGATTCAAAAGAAGAAAATAGTTAATTATATAAATAAGTATTGACAGCAGGTAATCGGCATGATAAATTAATAAAAACTAAACATATATGAAAAGTAATAAATGATTCGGCCGACTAGTAAACTAGAAGCTGCATTATATAACGGGGTTATATAATGCAGCTTTTTTATTGCAGCTTTAGCGGAGGTTTCGACTGACGAAAAGGGGAGTAAGTAAGCTGACTCATTTATAACTTTATTAAGCATTTATTCTTTCTAGGTTAATTTAGAATTGACAACTAAATACATAACTTCAATATAATGAACACAATAGCATACTAAACATATATAAATAGTATTGAAAGGAGGCGATAAGCAATGCAGCATGTTGTTGTGAAAGAAGTAATAAGAAAGGAAAGAAGAATGAATGTTAGAAAAAACAGAAAGCATGACAGCTAAAATATGTGCCTTTGCCAGAGCACATCATTCCTGTTTTCATCGGGACAAAATTTATGATGATTATTTGGCCTATGACTTACTAGGGAGAGATGAATATAATGAAATAAAAAATTTAATTGATCATGCATTCAAACCATTAAAGAGTGATGAAAGGTTCCCGTGGAATCATGTGGTTGAAAACCTTTTTTCGCCTATTGTTTTATCAAGGAGTCATTATGCGGAAACAAAACTGAAGGAATTTGTACAAGAAAATGAATCGTGCCAGTATGTCATATGCGGTGCAGGAGGAGACAGTTTTTCATTTAGAAATGAAAACCCGAATATTGAAATCTTTGAACTGGATCATCCGGACACACAAAAATATAAGTTGAGCAAAATAAAGGAAATGGAATGGGTGATTCCGAAAAATGTTCATTTTGTTCCGATTGATTTTGAGACTCAACGCATGGAGGAGGTTCTTGTTCAATTCGGATTCAAAAAAGAAGAAAAATCTTTTTTTACCATGCTTGGCGTATCTTACTATCTTTCGCTGGAAACCCTTGCACATACATTTTCCAATATTGCTCAAATTTCATCTGAGGGAAGTAGGTTACTATTCGATTACCCGAATCAAGATCAATACGATGATGAACGATATGAACAGTTGAGATGGATTACTGAGCAGCTTGGCGAGACCATGTATGAGCGGTTTTCTCATGAAAAATTGAAGGAAAAGCTTGTGCAAAACGGTTATTCCGTGTTAGATCACATGTGCCCAACGCATATACAGAAAACTTATTTTAATGATAGAAAAGATAAACTAAAGGCATCCGAATATGTACATTTTATATTAGCGAACTATAAAAAGGAGAACAGCAAAATGAAAAGATATAGCAGCTTAGAAACAGCGTTAATTCATGGAGGAATTTATGGAGATGAGCGGACCGGCGCAGTGAATGTTCCGATTTATCAGACCTCCACTTATGAGCAGATTAGACTGGGGAAACACACGGGCTATGAATATTCAAGAACAGGGAATCCCACAAGAGAAGCATTAGAAGTTCTTATTGCAGAGCTTGAAAGAGGAGTTGCAGGATTTGCTTTTGCATCCGGTATGGCAGCAATTACGGCAGTGTTATCTCTGTTTAAATCAGGGGATAAGATTATTATTTCAAGCAATGTATATGGAGGAACATTCAGAGTACTGGATAAAATTTTTACGAATTTCGGGATCGAATATTCGATTGAAGACACCACAGATCTGGAAGGATTAGAACAGAAAATTACTGAAAATGTAAAAGCTATTTATGTAGAAAGCCCTGCAAATCCGTTGATGACAGTAACTGATTTAAAGGCAATCGCTGATCTTGCCAAAAAGCATGAAATATTATCCATCGTTGATAATACATTTATGACACCGTATTTACAAAGACCGATTGAATTGGGTGCAGATATTGTCATACATAGTGCAACGAAATATCTCGGCGGGCACAGCGACCTCATAGCCGGCCTTGCTGTTGTAAAGGATAAAGCTCTTGCAGAAAAAATAGCATTTATTCAGAATGCAACAGGCGGAATTTTGCAGCCGTTTGATTCATTTTTATTGATAAGAGGGATAAAAACTCTTGGTGTAAGGCTGGATCGGCACGTGGAGAATGCAGAAAAAATAGCAGAATACCTTGTAAAAAATGAAGCAGTAAGCAAAGTATATTATCCGGGGCTTAAAACAGATCCAGGGTATGAGATTAACACGTTACAAGCAAAGAACGGCGGCGCAATGATTTCGTTTGAATTGAAGGAACAGTATGACATTGAAAAGTTCTTTGACGGACTCAATCTCGTTGCCCTTGCTGAAAGTCTGGGAGGAGTGGAATCTTTAGTATGCCATCCGTCCAGCATGACGCATGCGTCCATTCCTTATGAAATCAGGCAGCAGGTTGGTATTACGGAAGGATTAATTCGTTTATCCGTCGGTATTGAAGATGTAAATGAGATCATAGCGGATCTGGATGGCGCCATTCGTGAAGCCGGAAAGGAAAAGTAAATGAAGTATTATGAATCGATGCAGGAACTGATAGGAAATACGCCGCTTGTTAAATTGAATTATATCCATCAAAAAAAGGATGTAAATATCTTTGCTAAATTAGAGCTTTTTAACCCGGGAGGGAGTGTGAAGGACAGAATCGGCAAATACATGATTGAAGATGCTGAAAAAGCAGGCCGATTAAAAAAAGGCTTTACCATTGTGGAAGCAACTGCCGGAAATACAGGGATTGGCATTGCTTTTGCAGCACTGAATAAAGGGTATCGGATTGTATTTGTTGTCCCTACAAAATTTTCTATTGAAAAGCAAGATCTTATGAAAGCATTAGGTGCGGAGGTTGTCAATACACCAAGAGAAAAAGGAATGTTAGGTGCTGTTGAGAAGGCAGAAGAACTAAAGGCGCAAATTCCTAATTCTATTTCACTCGAACAGTTTAAAAACAGGATGAACCCTTTAGCACATTATGAAACAACAGGTCCGGAAATCTATGATGCGCTCGAAGGCGACATTGATTACGTGGTGCTCGGAGCCGGAAGCGGCGGTACTTACAATGGTGTATTAAAATATTTAAAAGAAAAGAATCCAGACATGAAGGGCATTTTGGCAGACCCGATCGGATCAACAATGGGCGGTGGTGAGCATGGAGACTATAATATTGAAGGAATAGGAAACGATTTTATTCCGGATACGATGGATATGAATCTTGTAGATGATGTCATTAAGGTAAATGATAAAGAAGCATTTGAAACATCCAGAAAGCTTACATCGACTGAAGGTATTTTTGCAGGAACATCTTCAGGTGCCTCTATGGCAGCTGCATTGAAATTAGCAGAGACGCTTGACAAGGGAAATATTGTGGTGGTATTCCCAGACAGAGGTGACCGGTATTTCAGTGCAGGATTGTATGAATAGTTAAACGAGTTTCTTAAAAAGGATTAATGAAAGGATTGAATCCTGTTTTGCAGGCGGGATTTAGTCCTTTTATTTTTGTCAATCCTATCCGTGGCTTAATTTTTCACTTGAAAAATTAAGAAAACTTCCTGACTGCTTCTTCTATCAAATTTACCACTGACGATAATGTCATCAACATCTTTGATTCTCCTATAATTATAGTTCATGCATTTCTAAAGTGTTAATACCTATAACATCTATCCTGTTATAAGTTGAACTTATAACAGGAAGGAGGTAAGCCTGATTCACGTTGAAGAAAGGGTAAAAGAATCAAGAAGAATGAGAGGTATTGACCCAAACAGTGTATTGACAAAAAGTGAGTTAAATAGTAATATATATAAAACATATAGAAATACTATGAATAAAGAAAAACATTGTAATTTAAAGTTAGAGCAGTCTTGTAGTCAGACTAAGAAATAAACTTAGAGACCTGAAAATTGAGAAAGGTAGGGTGCTAAGATGACACTTCAGCAAATGAAATATGCAATAGAAATAGCGGATAAAGGATCGATCAATCTTGCAGCAAAGGCTTTGTTTGTTTCACAGCCAAGTTTATCGGGAACAATAAAAGAATTGGAAGATGAAATAGGTATAAAAATTTTTATTCGTACCAATAGAGGAATAACAATAACCCCTCAAGGCAGTGAGTTCTTGGGTTACGCAAAGCAAGTGGTAGAACAATATACATTAATGGAAAAACAATATATTGAAAAAAAAGTCCGAAAAAAATATTTTAGTGTTTCTACTCAGCATTATTCCTTTGCCGTAAAAGCATTTGTGGAAATGGTTAAACAATTTGGTATGGATGAATATGAATTTGCAGTCCATGAAACCAAGACCTATGACGTCATTGACGATGTGAAAAATTTTAGAAGTGAATTAGGAATTCTCTATCTAAATGATTTTAATGAAAAAGTGATGACGAAGATTCTGAATGAAAATTCGTTAGAGTTTGCGGAGCTGTTTTCATGTGATACGTATGTGTATTTGTGGAAAGGTCATCCTTTAGCAGGAGAAAATGTGATTCATATGGAACAATTAGAGGAATATCCGTGCCTATCATTTGAACAGGGAAATTATAATTCTTTCTATTTTGCGGAAGAAGTTTTAAGCACCTATGAATACAAGCGAATTATCAAAGCCAACGACAGAGCTACGATGCTGAATCTAATGGTTGGTCTGAACGGATATACCTTGTGCTCCGGTATTATTTGCGAGGAACTAAACGGAAGCGATTATCAAGCAGTGAAACTGGATTCGGATGAAGTGATGCATATAGGATATATAAAGCATAAAAGCATTCCGTTGAGTGCAGAAGGTAAAAAATATCTTGATGAATTACTGAAATATAAGGAGAAGGTTTTCTATGATTTATAAATTATCAGCAAAAGGATGAAGTGCAAGGGGGTATAAATGTATGACAGAATATATTATAGAAAAAAAGAAGGCAGAAGAGCTGCAGCAGGCAGACTACGAAGCATATGCAGTAAGTGAATTGGAATTTCCTCTGTTATCGCAGCAGCCTGATAAGAACAGAATCGATTATTTTGATATAGCTTATGGGAAAGACGGTTCCAATAAGTTGGATATTCACCATTTGAAGGGAGCCGTTAGAAATCCGGTCATCGTTTTTATTCATGGCGGCGGGTGGGCAAGACGGGATAAAGATCAATCTCGATTTGTTGCGCCATCGTTATTGAAGGAGGGCTACACGGTTGTTTCGATCAATTATCGATTAACCGGCAGTCTGGATGAGAACGCGATAAAAATTCCGCATCCTGCTCAAATAGAAGATTGTGCTGCTGCATTGAAATGGGTTACCGAAAATATTGAAACGTACGGAGGCGATCCGAATAACATTATGTTATTAGGTCATTCTGCAGGGGCTCATTTAACTGCCCTGCTGATTGGAGATACAAGGTGGCACCAAAAATATCAAATTGATTTTAACAGAATAAAAGGCTGGATTGGGCTTTCCGGCATATACGACTTGACGTTGGAAGAAAATTATGCACATGAATGGATGCCTGTTTTCATCCGTGGATTGATTGATAAGGAGGAAGAAATACGGGGGGCATCGCCGATCGAGCATATAAAAGGAACGGAACCTCCTTGCTTATTGATTCACGGCAGAAACGATTATCTGGTTCCCATAACCAATTCCATTCATTTGTTTGACAGGCTGTCAGAAAAGAGAAGCATAGCACAGCTTGAAATGATTGACGGCATTGCCCATATGGATTATTTTTCGAGATTGGGGGATGCGGCTCATCCGGTCTATAAGGCTATTAGTCAATTCTTAAGAAAAATAGTAACTCAGTCCTAGATCTTTTTCATGAAGCAGGGAGACTGGAAGGAAGATTGATGACGGACTTACAAAAATTTTACGTGTTATTTACGTTCTGTTAAAGAGATATTTCTGCGGCGATCTTATAATGTAATAAAGGGATAAAGTATTTCTATAGAATATGAAATTTGAAATTTCAAACGTTGAAACGGGAGGATGGAAGTATGGAAAACACTTTTAGAAAATCAATAGAAGGGAATACACGCAGAGAGAATTTATTCAATTTAAAAAGCATTCGTGCCAAAATGATGATTTTTATCGGCGGTGTTGCCATCTTGGCGATGATTTTATCGGCAATTGTAACAATCCATAATGTAACGGGCACCGTCGTTAATAACGAAGAGTACATATCTACCCTGTCAACAGAAGCGGTAGCCGGCGATATGGATGAATATTTTGAAAAGTATCTGACGATTGCACAGCAGATGGCGGTGGACAGTGGGGTCAGCGGTATTCTTTCAGACGGCGCTACCAGTCAAAATTTTAAGGCAAATGATAAATACGCTGGCGTTTACAAGACTTTAAAGCAGACCATGGACAGAGATCCGGAAAATATCCTTTCCGCCTATATTGCAGCAATAAACTCGGAATTAGCTTTTGACGGAGGAGATTGGATCGCAGACCCCGGCTTTGATTTACGTGAGAAAAGTTATTGGTTTAAAGAGCAGGCCGATATCGACAAAGGATACATTATAACCGAGCCTTATCAGGATGTGGATACCGGAGAAATGGTTATCACGATTTCAGCTCCTGTGTATGACCTTTCAGGTTCAACCGTTGTCGGGATTGCAGGTGTGGACGTTGAGATTACCACCTTATGCACATTGGTCATAAATGCGGAGAGCAAGTATGCGAACGCCTATGAAGTGTTAATTTCTTCGGAGGGATATGTTCTGGCCCACAAGGACTCCGATCAACTTTTAAAACCGGTCAGTGAGATTGGACTTGGCAAAGAAATGGTGGATCAGATCAACAAGCCCGACGGATCGGTTGTTCCTTTTAGCGACAATGGAAAGAAAAGCTTTGGCGTGGTGAAATCCACAGATGATGCGGGCTGGAAGGTTGCGCTGATTGTACCGGAAGAGGACTTCATGAAGGTAGCAAATCATAGCAGACAGGATATTGCGATCATCTATATCGTAGCCATCCTTTTCTTATTTGCAGTTATTTATTTTGTGACCAAGAGTATCATCGCTCCGTTAAAAAAGCTAACGAAGATTACCGATGAATTGGCCAAAGGAAATCTGGAAATACAGATTGAAATGAATTCGGCGGATGAAGTAGGACAACTGGCCGATTCCATGAAAAGCCTAGTGGTACGGCTGAATCAGTATATCCGTTACATAGATGAAGTATCCGGTGCTTTAGACCGGTTTGCAGCAGGGCATTTGAACATCGAATTAACGCAGACTTATGACGGAGAGTTCGCAAAGATCAAGACATCGCTCTTGCAGGTTTCCGAAGTCTTTAGAGGAACGATTGGACAGATTATTGAAACCTCAAATCAAGTAGCAGTGGGTTCCAATGAGATTTCGAATGCCGCGCAGGTATTGGCTCAGGGGGCAGCGAACCAAGCGAGCGCCACGGAAGAATTAACGGGCACCATTAATGATGTGTCGGAGCATGTTTCACGAAATGCAAATCATGCGATGGTTGCAGCGGAGCAGGCCCAACGGGTAGGCATTACTGCGAATGAGAGTAATAAGCAGATGAGCGAAATGATGGTTGCAATTTCAGACATTAATGAAAAATCATCAGAAATCAGTAAGATCATCAAGGTAATTGAGGATATCGCCTTTCAGACCAATATTCTTGCACTGAATGCTGCTGTTGAAGCGGCAAGGGCAGGAAATGCAGGAAAAGGTTTTGCGGTAGTTGCGGATGAAGTGAGGAACCTTGCAAGCAAATCAGCGGATGCGGCGAAAGAGACGACCCTATTGATCGAAGAAACGATTCGGTCTGTTAGGAACGGAACGGATAGTGCTAATGTAACGGGAGCGATGCTTGGAGAAGTGATCGAAGGGGTATCTCAGACCGTAGAACAAATCAACGAAATATCAGCAGCTTATGCAGAGCAGGCAGAAGTCTTGAAGCAAACCCTACAAGGAGTGGAACAGATCAGCGCTGTTGTTCAGACCAATGCTGCTACGGCAGAGGAAAGTTCTGCAGCAAGCAGTGAATTGTCGAAACAGGCTCATCAGCTGAATTCAGTTGCGGAGCAATTTGAAAGGGATTAAAAACAGATATAGAAAAATTTAAACTTGAAATAAAAACCGAGGTGCCCTTAGAAATAGGGCACCTCGGTTTTTAAGTTATTTAGTTGGCGGTAAGTACACTTAAATTAGCCAGAGAACGCTTGCAATAAACGATCGGTATATTATTTTTCTTCGCTTGCTTTTTAACGTTTTCCATCGTCGGATGATTAATAAAGTCACAGAAGATAATAATTTTTCCGATATTTTTTGGCAAACATCTATGTTTGCAGGAGGAACATCGTCCTGACCAATGGATAATCTTTTCTGTGCCTTCCAGCTGAAGCTTATCGCAAATGTTGCCTAAACGGTCTGCTCCTAATAATAAAACGGTCATTTCAATCAACTCCTTTTTATATAATAGTAAACATATAAGAATTATATTAAAATATATATTATATGGATAAAACCCATTTGTCAACTTATTTTTTGCATTTTTATAGGAATACAGAAGATACAAGTAAAGAAATAAAGCGATTCATCTTTTCTATAAAAAATGCTTGACATTAAGTTATAGAAGAGTTAATATGTATAAAACAAATAGGAATACTAGACAATATAAAACGGTTGACCAGAGAACCTGGAGACCAAGAACGAATTTGCAAGGAATCACGCCTTTGTGTGAAGGATGATTCTAAGGCTTTTGTTCTTGGTCTTTTTTGTTTTACAGTAATTAAAAATGGAGGAAATGATTATGAAAAAAGAATTTTTTAAAAAGGGATTACCCTTTGCACTCATCCTTTCGCTGACGCTTGGAATGGCAGCTTTGACCGGATGCTCAAGTTCAACGAATGCATCAAAAGAAGCCAGCGCAGAAAATCCTAGAAAAGTGGTTATAGGAACCGGTACTCAATTTAAACCGTATTGCTACTTAGATGAAAGCGGCAACTTAGCAGGATATGAATTAGAGGTTTTAAAAGAAATCGATAATCGGCTTCCACAATATGAATTTGATTTCGAAACTTTTGACTTTAAAAACATTTTGTTGAGCTTAGGCGATGGAAAAGTGGATATCGGAGCGCATCAATTCGAAAAAAATCCTGACCGTGAGGCGTCTTATTTATTCGGAACGGAGAGCTATACAACCTTTATCTTAAGGATTGTTGTTGATAAGGATAGAACAGATATCAACGGAATTGATGATTTACAGGGAAAAACGGTAGAAGTCAGCGAAGGCAGCAATGATGCCTGGGTACTTGAGGACTACAATAAGAAACATCAGGATAATCCGATTAAGCTAAAATACATTTCCAATTCGGATGCCGTTGCTCAGATTCAGGAGCTTGAAGACGGACGAATTGATGCCGCTATTTCGATCAAAAGAATTGTGGATTCTTGGAACAAAACGTATGGCGATAAGGTAAAGACCGCAGGAGATCCTATTGCAAGTTCCAGTACTTATTATATCTACAGAAAAGATGACACCCAATTGCAGCAGGATATAGACGCTGTATTAAAAGAACTGAAAGAAGATGGGACTTTGGCTCAAATTTCAATCGATGTACTCGGCGGGGACTATACGACAACGGATTAATGTAGTCATAGGGGTGTCTTAAAATAGATTGTTCATTCATTTGGGCAGCCAGAGCCAATGGATTCTGAAAACGAATCCAGAGGAGCAGATTGCCCAAATGAATATAAGAAATTTCTATTTTAAATAACACGTTATAAACACCTCAATAGGGAATCAAATGGAGATACATAATGGGAGATTATTTTGACTTTAAATTAATATTTGACTATTTGCCGGAGTTGCTGTCACGCCTTCATATTACTTTAATTCTGCTCATAACGGCTACCATCATAGGCATGTCTTTAGGTGCGGTGATTGCATTACTTCGCTTATATAAAATACCTGTTCTCAATCAGATTTCAGTGGTATTTATCTCTTTTATGCGAGGAACTCCAATTCTGGTCCAGATGTTTATTGTTTATTATGGACTTCCTAGAGTGTTGTTGCTTATAGGGCTTGATATCAATCGGTGGGATAAATTTATCTTTGTCATTTTAACGTATGGTTTCAATATGGCTGCTTTTGTAGCAGAGATCATTCGAGGGGCCATTATAAGTGTTCCCATCGGACAGACGGAAGCGGCTTATTCCGCAGGTCTGACCAGGCTGCAGGCATTTCGCCGAATTGTAGCACCTCAGGCCTTGCTTTCGGCATTGCCAAGTTTGTCTGTCAATGTGGTGTACTTGTTGCAAGATACATCCATTGCTTTCTCTCTTGGCATCATTGATGTGATGGGGCAGGCGAAAGTAATCGGAGCACGAACCTATCACACCCTTGAAAGTTATACCGGTGCTGCCGTTATTTTTCTAGTCCTTTGCATCATACTGGAGAAAGGTTGTTCAAAAATGGAAAAGAAGCTGACTGAAAGAATGATAGGAGATGGCAGGTGATGAAATGCAATTCGATATAAATTTTATGTTTACAGCAATCAAAGAATCCATTAAATACACCCCGGTTACCTTGATTTTAGCTTTTGTACCTTTTATAGCAGGTATTTTCTTTGGGAGTATTATCGCGTTGGTTCGGTTATATAAGATCAGAGTGTTTGACCGGGTTTTTCAAGTTTATATCGTGATAACAAAGGGCGTTCCTGTTATGCTGCAAATATTAATCGTCTACTATTTTGTTTTTCAAACGTATAAAGGGGTAGCAGAAAAGTTCCATTTATCGTTGCAGGCAAAAGAAATTGAGTTGATTTATATTGCGTTACTGGCCTTATTTATTTACGGTACCGCAGGAATCTCCGAAAGCATACGGGGTGCACTGATCTCTATCAACAAGGGCCAATATGAGTCCGGTTACTCGGTTGGAATGACAAGAAGCCAGACGTTACGCCGGATTATTATTCCTCAAGCATTGCCAATCGCTGTTCCGATGTTATGCAGCAATTTGATCGGACTGGTCAAGAGTTCATCACTGGTCTTGATGATTTCTGTCGTTGATTTGATGAATGCGGCACTGATTCCTGCAAACACCAGTTATAAATATCTGGAGGCATATGTTGCAGCAGCAATTGTTTATTGGATAATCAATATAGGCATTGAAAAGACTTCACTTTTAATCGAGAGTCGGTTGAGTGTATATAGAAAGGAGGGAGTCCTATGATTGAAGTAAAAGGCGTACATAAGGCATTTGGAAAAAACGAAGTATTAAAGGGTGTTGATGTTCATGTGAATAAAGGAGAGGTTGTCGTCATACTGGGACCCAGCGGCTCCGGAAAAACAACGCTGCTCCGCTGCATTAACTTTCTGGAAAAAGCAGATGAAGGAGATTTGCTCATTGGTGAAAAATACGTTGATTTTAAACACGCCAGCAAGAAAGATATCTTGGAGGTCCGAAGAAAAACAGCGATGGTCTTTCAATCGTATAATCTCTTCAACAATAAAACCGCTATTGAAAATGTAATGGAAGGTCTGGTTACTGCCAGAAAAGTACCGAAAAGAGAAGCGGAAGAAATCAGCATCAAAATGCTGGATAAAGTAGGACTATCGGATAAGTACCATGCTTACCCCTGTCAGCTTTCGGGAGGTCAGCAGCAGCGTGTCGGAATCGCGCGGGCATTAGCACTTAATCCTGAAGTTATTTTGTTTGATGAACCTACTTCGGCCTTAGACCCTGAATTGGTGGGTGAAGTTCTTTCCGTTATGAAGAAGGTGGCAAAGGAGGGCATCACGATGATTGTTGTGACCCATGAAATGTCTTTCGCTTATGATATCGCCAGCCGCGTTATTTTTATGGATGGAGGCGTAATCGTGGAAGAAGGAAGTCCAAAAGATATCTTTTCAAATCCGAAAGAGGACCGAACAAAACAATTTTTAAAGAGGATATTACCGGATTTGAGCTATAGCATATAAAACGAAGAGGAGTATAAAATGAGCAGGAATTATTCGGGGCTTAGGGAAAGCCGCCCCTATACATATAATGATTGCGGCGGGAACAGCCAACAGCTTGCTTCTGACTTCAAAAAACGATGCTTTAAGATGGCAGACCGGCGTTTTAGTCAGGGGCTTCAGTGCCAGCAGATCAATAGCATGTCGGCACTCATGTCGATGGAGGATTCGGTTTTCATCGTTCATTCTCCGCAAGGGTGTGTCGGTTGCACCTCCATGGCGAATGATCTGTATCAAGTAGGTCAGGCCCATCGTGGGATAAAGAATATCAAAAATGTGCGAATGATTGTGACGAATTTGGATGAGAGGGACATTGTCCACGGAGGAGAAGAAAAACTGAGAAAATCCATCTTGTTAGCGAATGAGCGCTACCATCCGAAAGTGATTTTCATGTTTACCTCCTGTGCCTCCGGTATTATCGGGGATGATATCGATGCAGTTGCTTCTGAGCTTCAAGATCAAGTGGATGCCATTTTAGTACCGATTCATTGCGAAGGCTTTAAATCGAAAATCTGTGCTTCCGGATTTGATACCGCTTTTATTTCTATTTCTAAATATCTGTTAAAGGAGAAGAAAACGGAGAAAGAAAAGGGGCTTATCAATCTATTTGCACCCACTACGGTAAGTTATAAGGATCAGCTTGAAATAGAGCGCATGCTGGCTATTTTGGGACTCAAAGTAAACTATATCCCATTTTACAGTTCATTGGAGAAAATTCAAAAAATCCCGAAGGCAGAAGCCTCAACAGCAATCTGTAAAGTATTTGCGGATGAATTTATGAAAACATTGGAAGAGGATTATGATATCCCGTTTTCCCACACTGTGATGCCGATCGGAGTGCGTAATACGGATAAATGGTTCAGAGGGGTTGCGGCTCTTTTCGGGAAAGAGACGGAAGCGGAAGAACACATTGAAAAAGAGCACAAGCGAATTCTTCCGTTAATAGAAGATATTCGCCGTCGTCTGGAAGGCAAGAGAGTATTTATCTGCGGCGGAACGGGACGTTCGTTCGCGGCAGCGGCCTTGATCGACGACTTCGGAATGGAGCTGATCGGATTGGAAACGCCTACCTACGATGACGATGCACAGATTGATATCGAGTACTTAAACGGTATTCATGGGGATTATGTCATTGATATTGCCAATATGCAGCCCTTTGAACAGGTAAATTTGGTGAATAAGCTCAAGCCGGACGTATTTATCGGCGTACCGTCTTGGTCCGCAAGACTGGGTATTCCAACCACTCATGTGTTGGATATGAAGCGTCCGACCATGGGATACGACGGCATTTTATACCTTGGTAATAAAATCGCCGATCAGATAGAGAATCCGGGATTCAATAAAAAATTGGCTCTGCATGCTAGGCTGCCCTATAAACAATCCTGGTATGAGGACGATGCCTTTAAATTTATTAAAGAGCTGGAATGAAAATAAACGGTGAGTTCAAAGGAACAGCCGGGAAAGGAACAAGTATGTCAACTATTGTAGAAGGACCAAGAGGCAATTGTGCCTTGGGTGGTGCGAATGCCGTTTTATCTGCCATCAATCGTGTCATTCCCATTTATCATTCAGGTCCGGGATGCTGCATGCAAACCACAGCCGGAGAGGCCGATCAGGCAGGTCTGCGAACGCCTTTTTATGTATCGGGCGTATCGATACCCTGTACCAATATGTTAGAGAGAGATGTTGTTTTCGGGGGTGTTGAACGGCTCAGGGAGACCATAGAAGGGGCTGTAGAAATATTGGATGCCGATGCCTTCTTTGTTTTAACGGGCTGTACGGCAGGAATTATCGGAGATGATATCGCCAGTGTGACGGATGAGTTTGCAGAAAGGGGACTGCCGGTCTATCCGATCGAAAGTCCGGGATTTCTAGGAGAAAGCTACAGAGGCTATGAAATTGCTTTCAAAGCCCTGCTCAAATATATTGTGAAACCTTCCTCTCGTCAGGAGAATCTTGTGAATCTATTCGGGATTATGCCTTACCATGATCCGTTCTGGGAAGGGAACTTAGAAGAGTTAACAAGGATTTTAGAGAAATTAGGATTGAAGGTCAACACATTCTTTACACAACATCAAGGATTGGAGGAAGTTCGTCATTCTTCGGGTGCGGCACTGAATATTATTGTTTCTCCTTGGCTTTTAAAAAGTGCAGCGGAGGAATACGAGTCGCGATTTGGCGTTCCCACTTTACGATGGCCGGGACTGCCGGTTGGGGCCAGCGATACCTCCGCTTTTGTTCGTGCCGTAGCAAAGACACTCGGCATAGAAGAGATCGGGGAAAAAGTGATTGCGGAAGAAGAGGATTACGTATACAGCTATCTTGAAACGGCAATCGGTGTCGTAAGCTGGAAGAAGTTTGCCGTAGTGGGGGATGCAAGCACCGTGGTAGGGGTTACTCGATTCTTGGCCAATGACTTTAGCTTTTCTCCTGTTATTTCTATTATCACAGATCCGATTTTTCGGCCGGAGGATGTTGAGCGGATCAACACGCAAATAACCAATCTGGACTATGCGCGTCCGCCGAAAATCGCTTTTGAATCCGATCATTGGAAAATAAAAAAGCAGCTGGAAGAATACCCGGATATTACCCTGTTAGTCGGAAGTTCAAGAGATCGGGAATATGCACTGGAGCATGACATTCAATGCTGTGCCGTTGCTTATCCCATCACGGATCGGCTGATCTTTAATCGAACCTATGCGGGATATCGAGGAAGCTTAACATTTATTGAAGATCTATATGACAATTTATAAGAATAAAAAAATTTTACTAGATGGAGGGAATGAATATGCCTGTTAATTTAAAAGTTTCTACAGTTGGAACCAGAGAAAATCGATTAGGTTCTGTTACAGGATATAGCGGCGATTTACAGGACTTGGTGAATGAGTCAAGATGCGGCACGTTACAGGACAGAGAACGATGCTTCAGTCAATCCAGTACCTGCTTATCAGGATGCGCCCTTAGTCAGCTGGCCGGGATAAGGGATGTTGCTATTATAAACCATGCACCGTCCGGTTGTACGGCAACTGCTGCGGGGGCCGATGTGCTGAATGCGCAGCTGGCGACCAAGAGAGGTATTACGAACAGTACGGTGTTCATCGGAACAGATATGAACGAAAGGGATACGGTTTTTGGTGCCGTAGGCAGTTTAAAGGAAATTGTACTGGAAACCTATAACCGCTATAAGCCGAAGGCTATTTTTATCGGGACCTCTTGCGTGACCGGTATTATCGGAGAAGATGTAGACAGTATCGTGGAAGAGCTGAAAGCGGAAATTCCGGTACCGATTGCACCGGTTCATTGCGAGGGTTTTAAATCCAGAATCTGGGCCTCGGGTTTTGACGCGGCAGATCATGCGGTGTTGACAAGCATTGTAAAAGCACCGGAGCAAAAAAGAAATATAATCAACTTTAAGAATTTCTTTGAAAGTGCAAGGGAAGAGATTATTGAGCTGTTTAAAAATTTTGATGTAGAACCTGTTTTTCTCTATCAAAATTCAACGGTTGAAGAGCTGTCTAAAATGTCGGAAGCGCTTGCTACCGTATGCATCTGCGGAACGCTGGGAACTTATTTGGGAAATGCATTGGAAGAGAACTACGATGTGCCGTATATCAGGACCATCAATCCGCTGGGTGTGACCGGATACGAAACGTGGCTCCGTGAAATCGGAAAGGCCATTCATAAGGAAGACGAAGTAGAAGCATATATCCAAAGAGAGCGTGCTATTTATCTGCCGAAGATAGAAGAAGTAAAAAAAGAATTAAAAGGACTTCGCGCCGTTTTAGGAATGGGACCCGGCTATACCTTTGAAGTCTCCCGAGTCCTTCAGGAACTGAGTGTAGAGGTGGTTTGGGCAGCGGCTTGGCATTATGACAAGAAGTATGACAATGAGAAAGTACCTCCTGCTTTAGACTATCTGTTGGCAAACTCACCGAATAATTTTAAGCTGAGCGTTGCCGACCAGCAAAATTATGAGATTTTAAATATCTTGAACCGATATCAACCGGATATTTACTTTTCACGTCATCCCGGAACAACGGTATGGGCAATTAAACAGGGAATCCCCGCTTTATATGTAGCGGATGAATATATGATTTTCGGCTATAAAGGAACATTAGATTTTGCATATTCCTTGTTGGATACGATCAGAAACCGAAGCTTTGAGAAGAATTTGGCAGCAAGAGTGAAACTGCCGTACACGGACTGGTGGTATCAACAGGATAATGCAACCTTTTTAAAGGAGGCGAGATAAGATGGCAAAAATATTAGACCAACCCAGATATAAATGCGCAATGACAGCCATGCAGACGGTTCACAGTATCACGAGGGCGCTGCCTATCCTTCATTCAGGACCCGGCTGCGCGGAGAAATTATCCGATGGAATGGGCGGTTCGGGGTACTTTTCTCCTCATATTTTCCCCTGTACCAATATCAGCGAGAAAGAGGTTGTATTCGGCGGGGAAAACAGACTGAGAGAAACCATTGAAAATGCGCTTAAAGTAGTAGATGCAGACTTGTATGTGGTGCTAACGGGATGCACCTCTGAAATTGTAGGGGATGATGTGGGTGAAGTAGTCGGATCTTTTAGAAATGCGGAGAAGCCAGTCATTGTGGCATCGACTCCCGGATTTAAAGGCAATAACTACATAGGTCATGAATGGGTCATCCAGGCCATTATAGAACAGTATTTAAAGCCTGCGGAGAAAAAGGTCAAAGGACAGGTAAATATCTGGACCGGAATTCCACAGCACGATCCGTTTTGGCTTGGCAATTTAAGAGAATTGGAAAAGTTAGTGACAGCGCTGGGCTTGATTCCAAACACCATATTCGGTCATGACAGAGGGATTCAACATATTGATAAGATACCGGAAGCTGAATTTAACCTGTTGGTATCTCCATGGGTGGGACTCAGCAATGTAAAACAGTTGGAAGATAAATTCGGAACGCCGTACCTTCATTATCCGACGCTACCGATCGGCGCCTTTGAAACCAGCAAGTTCTTGCGAGCCGTTGCGGAGTTTGCCGGCGTGGATCAATCGAAGGTCGATGAAATTATTGAGAAGCGTGAAGCCGAGTATTATTACTACATTGAACGGTTTGCGGATGTATTTTTGGAAACCCGTGTGATGGCAAAACGATTTGCAGTCGTTTCCGATGCACAAAGCACACTGGCTTATACAAAGTTTTTAGTCAATGACCTGGGACTTTTCCCTTCTAAACAATATATTACGGATGATACACCGACGGAATACAGGGAGCAAGTGGAGCAGTATTTTAAAGAATTAAATTACGGAATAGAGGCAGAAGTGGAATTCTCGACAGACGGACATCAAATACATGAGGAAATCAAAAACACCGATTTCCACGGCTATCCGCTGATTTTGGGAAGCTCTTGGGAAAAGAAAGTGGCCAAGGAAACGGATGCTCATTATCTAACGATATCTTGGCCGGTGGTAGAACGGTTGATTATCAATGGTTCCTATGTAGGCTATGACGGCGGACTAAAGCTGCTGGAAGATATTTATTCGGTTGTGCTAACCAGATTTAATTAATAAATAGATCATCGATAAAGAAAGGAGGAGGATCTATGGGAGCGTTAGAAAATATTCACAAAGAAAATACAGATTTTTCTCACTTGGCTAAAATACATCCTTGCTTAGGGGGAGAAGCACATGCAACTTTTGGGAGGATCCATCTTCCTGTGAGCCCAACCTGCAATATACAGTGCAAGTTCTGCAAACGTGACTGCAATTCGGATGAAGAAAGACCGGGCGTCGCCAATGGCATACTGGCTCCGGAGGATGCGGTGGAAACCGTTCGAAAGGCACTCGAGCTATGTCCTCAAATAACGGTTGTCGGAATAGCGGGGCCGGGAGATACCTTAGCTACCCCTTACGCATTGGAAACATTCCGATTGGTGAACGAAGCTTATCCGAACTTAGTAAAGTGCCTCAGTACCAATGGATTACTCTTGGCACGTTATGCGCAGGATCTTTATGACGCGGGGGTTCGAACTGTTACAGTTACTGTGAATGCGGTAGAATCCGACATTTTAAGTCAGATCAATTCGTCTGTTGTTTTAGACGGACAGGTGTATTGCGGTAAAGAAGCCGCGGTAAAACTGATTGCGGCACAGTTGGAAGGGATTCGTTTGGCCAGTAAGCTGGGCATGGTGGTGAAAGTGAACTCGGTATTGATTCCGGGAATTAATGAAGACCACATTGGATTGATTGCAAAAACAGTGAAAGAAGCAGGAGCCAGCTTATATAATATTATTCCGCTGATTCCCCAGCATAAATTAAGCCACATCCCTGCACCGACCTGCGAACAATTAAATCAAGCAAGGGAAACGGCTGAAACTCAGCTGGAAGTGTTTCGGCATTGCAAACACTGCCGGGCAGATGCCTGCGGTATACCGGGTCAATTGGATTTATCCTATAAGCTTTATGGGACGCTTAAAAGGCTGGAAACCTTTTCGCATGGTTGATAGAGAAGAGAGGGGTTTTGAAATATGTCATATAAAATTGCTGCAGCCAGCAGTGATGGGAAGGTTATTAATCAGCATTTCGGAAAAGCAACACAGTTTTTGATTTTTGAAGTGAAGGAAGGAAAGTATTCTTTTCTGGAACGGATGGAGACAAAGCCGTTTTGCAGCGGCGGAGGACATGATGATAACAGCCTTTTGGCGGCGGCAGATGCTTTAATCGGCTGCCGGGCCGTATTGGTCAGTCAAATCGGAAACGGTGCAGCTCAACTATTGGAAAGCAAAGGCATACAGTCCTTTGATATAAATGGTCTGATTGAAGAGGCTTTACCTAAATTAATTAATTATTATTTGAAAACAGATGGAGGAAAATAGAATGGCAAAAAAGATTAAGCAAATCGCGATTTACGGAAAGGGTGGGATCGGCAAATCTACCACTACTTCAAATATTACAGCGGCACTTTCTACGATGGGATATAAGGTGATGCAGTTTGGTTGTGACCCCAAGAGTGACTCCACCAATACGCTAAGAGACGGCACCTATATTCCGACGGTTTTAGATACCTTGCGAGAAAAAAATAAGGTCAATGCACATGATGTTATTTTCGAAGGATTTAACGGAACCTATTGCGTGGAAGCTGGCGGACCGGCGCCGGGCGTAGGCTGCGCAGGGAGAGGAATCATTACGGCGGTTCAGCTTTTTAAAGAACAGCGTATTTTCGAAGAACTGGATTTAGATGTAGTCATCTATGATGTATTGGGAGACGTTGTATGCGGAGGGTTCGCCGTACCGATTCGAGAAGGAATCGCAGAACATGTATTTACCGTATCTTCTTCTGATTTTATGGCGGTTTATGCGGCAAACAATCTGTTTAAAGGAATTCAAAAATATTCAAATTCCGGCGGAGCATTGCTTGGCGGAGTCATTGCAAACTCGATCAATCAACCGTATTCCAAAGAAATAATCGATGACTTTGTTACCCGTACGAACACTCAGGTGATGGAATATGTGCCTCGTTCCGTAACGGTAACACAAAGTGAATTACAGGGAAAAACCACGATTGAGGCAGCACCGGAGTCCGAACAGGCAAAAATTTATAAGCGGTTAGCTGCAAAGATTGCTGATCATACGGATTCCAAGGTACCTTCTCCTCTAAGTGTGGATGAATTGAAACAATGGGCTTCAAAATGGGGCGATTATTTACTGGCATTGGAAACAGGTCAAATCACTTCCAGTGCAACAGGAATCTAATCGAAAAAGGTTGAAATATAAAGCATTCATATAGGAACCCCAACGCCTACAGGATTTACTCAACATATCCATTGGCTTGGGACTCCCAAATGAATGCATCCTTAATTTGCAGTACTTTTTAGCAGAGGAGGTGCAGGCCTTGAATAAAGCGGTAAAGGTACTAAAGATTGCCTTACCGGTAGTAGGAGAAATGTTTTTATATACAACTATATGGGTGGTGGACACCGCTTTTGTCGGTCATTATGGAGGAAACGATGCGGTCAGCGCAGTCGGTTACAGCTCCGAGATTGTTCGTACGATTGTAAATATTTTTATTATGATGGGACTTGGCATAGGTGTGACAACGACCGTTGCGCAACATATAGGCGCAAAAGAACAAGAAAAAGCCGAAGAAGTGTTAAATCAAGGAATTCTGGTCGGATTTATGATTGCAATCCTTGTGTCTCTTAGTCTGGGACTTTTTTCGGAACAAATCTTAAAACTGGCAGGTGCTTCCGGAGAAGTCGTGAAACTCGGAAGTCAGTTTATGAGGATTGTGTCCGTAGGTGCTTTCTTTAATATGTTGCTTAGCATACTAAATGCGGGGCTTAGGGGAATGGGCAAGACGGTAATTCCTCTCATTATTTCACTGGTCATTAATGTATTGGTTATATTTTTGGATTGGACGTTGATTTTCGGCCGGTTTGGTTTGCAGCCGCTGGGGGTGGTGGGTTCCGCTCTTGCAACGTCGATTGGATATAGTATCGGTTTTATGTGTTTACTTTTTTACTATAAGAGGTATTCTGAAATAAAGATTAAAATAAAGGCGATTATAAAACTGAATCAAATGGAAATGAGGAAGTTGGTTCGGATTTCCGTACCCGCCAGTCTTCAGGAAGGGACCTTTAGCTTAGCAAGAATTCTTGTATTGATATTTGTCATGCAGATGGGAACAATTGCGTTTTCAGCCAATCAAATTACGGCGACCATTGAATCCGTTTCCTTTATGCCCGGGTATGGTTTTGCGATTGCATCCATGTCGCTGGTGGGTCAAAGTATCGGAGCAAAAGACTATAAGCAAGCAAAGGAATATGCTGTTTTATCCGCCGTGTTTTGCGTAGGGACTATGATGGTCTGTATCGTACCGTTCCTGTTGATTCCTGAAAAACTGTTCGGCATATTCATCGATGATCCGGAAACAATCCATTTGGGTGTGAAATGTCTGATGCTGGCCGCTTTGGAACAGCCTTTTCTTGCCCTTGGCATGACATTGGAAGGAGCCCTAAAAGGTTCCGGAAATACAAAAACCCCATTTAAAATTGCGTTATTGACCAACTGGGTGCTGAGAGTTCCGTTGGTATATTGGTTCGTCGTGGTATTGAGATGGCCGGTGCATTTTGTTTGGGTCGTGTTTGCGATACATTGGATAGTAGAAAGTTCGCTGATGGTAGTCGCCTTTATCCGGCAAAGCAGAAAATGGGACTTATTGGCTTAAAAAGTCATGAAAAGAAGCTCAAAAAGGATTGACAAATCAACATTACTTTAATACAATAAAACAAATAAGAATACTATGAATATAACCGTATTTCAAATACGGTAAAATATTACCCAAATACATAGTAAACATATATGAATAATTAAGATGTTCAACATATATTTTGAGAGGGGATGTTTCATTTGAAAAATCATTTTTCTGAAGAACAGAAAAAAAACTACATAATTCAATTAGTTTTTGATAATTTGTCTAAAATCGATGAAGGTTCTTTAACTTTGGTTTTTCAGGATGCCTGTCTGATTCAAATCAATAAAAAAGAGATCACTCAAGTAAATGAAGATTTATTGCTCGAAGAGGAAGGAGTAATAGCATGACTGAAAAAATGAATAAAAAAGAGGACCCGATTGTGAAAGAAACCTTAGATAAACTCCTGAAAGTCATTAATGAAGTTCATTTTGGAACGGTTACTCTTATCATACAAGAAGGTAAAATTGTTCAGATAGAAAAGAATGAGAAGATAAGACTACGGTAGGAGAATTGATAAAAGGGTCATAAGCAACGCTCTGAAGCAGTTCCTGTACGACCCTTAAAAAAGAAATATGTGTATTTTCGTTTAAAACCCTTCAACTAGACAAGTTAAAGGGTTTTTTGTTATTTTTGTGACTTTGGGGCCTTCCCTATGTTATAAAGTATGATAAGCATGATAAACCAGATAGGTGTTACAAACAGAGCCACACGGGTTTCATTATTCAGTGCTAATGTAACTAAAACAAAAGCAAGGAATGCTAAAATGACATAGTTGGCAACGGGGAAAAAAGGAAGTTTAAAGTTGATCTTATCAGCAAGCTCCGGACTCGCTTTTCTAAATTTTAAATGACAAAGTACCATCATCGCCCAAATATAAATAAAGCAGAATGTCGATATACTTGTGATAAGGACAAATACTCCTTCCGGCATGATATAGTTCAGAATAACTGAAATGAAAATAGCAACAGCTGAAAAAATAGTAGCGTTAGAAGGAACCTTACGGCTATTTAATTTTTTCATCAGTGCAGGGGCATTTCCTTCTACAGCCAAAGAGAAGGTCATACGGCTCGTGCTGAATATACCGCTGTTACAAGCAGAAGCTGCGGATGTCAATACGACAAAATTTACAACGCTTGCTGCTGCGGTGATGCCAACGGCAGCGAATACTTGAACAAATGGACTTTTATCAGGAGCGATTGCATTCCATGGATAGATACTCATGATGACAACAAGTGCTCCTATGTAAAAAAGAAGAATTCGAATCGGAATGTTATTGATGGCTTGAGGAAGAACTTTTTGCGGGTTTTCGGTTTCACCGGCTGTTAAACCTACTAACTCAAGTCCAACGAAAGCAAATACGACCATTTGGAAGGAAAGAACAAACCCTTGGGCACCGTTCGGGAACCATCCTCCATGACTCCACAGATTGGAAAAGCTGGATGCTCCCGCATCGGTGGAAAAACCCTTCATGATCATAAATACACCAATTATAATGAGTGCTAAAATGGCAATGACTTTGATTAAAGCAAACCAAAATTCCATTTCGCCAAATAACTTTACGGTTAGAAGGTTCATGGTAAATAAAATGATAAGAGCAATAAGGCTCGGAACCCATTGTGCTATATTTGGCAGCCAATATTGTACATACAGGCCGACCGCGGTTAAGTCTGCCATACAAATGCAAATCCAGCAGAACCAGTATGTCCATCCGGTAATAAAAGCTAACCGGTCTCCAAAATAGTCCTGAACAAAATCGACAAAGGAATGGTGCTCTAAATTAGAGAGCAATACTTCTCCTAGTGCACGCATGATTAAAAAGCAAATAATACCTGTAATGGTGTAGGCGAGTAAAATAGACGGACCCGCTAAGTGAATGGATCTTCCTGCGCCTAAAAATAAGCCTGTGCCGATTGCGCCCCCGATTGCAAGCAACTGAACGTGACGGTTTTTCAGGTCTCTCGATAAATGTTGATTGTTTGACATACAAATTTCGCCTTTCTAAATTTCTATTTTTTTTATTTGTGCGATAACTCCGTTCTTCAGAGTTACGATGGGGCATTGGAAAAAACTTTAGAGCAAGAGACAATTTAAAAAATTGAATTCATTAGACAAACAGTAAGTAGACTCCTGCTTAAGTCAGTTAGACTAAAAGCAGAATTACGATGACATAAATCAATCCATCTTATATCTCCATCTCCGTTAAAACTATAGCCGACAGCTATTATGTATTATGGAAAAAAATATAAAATCGATCGATCAAATCTAAATGAAGTAATGGTTTATGCATTACTTTGTAAGATATGTTATCTGTCCCCTGTCCTTTTACCTGAGCGTTTCGCCATATGGTTTCTCCATATAACTTTCGCCTTCGGTGCTCGTGAAGAGTCTCTCCAAGGATTCATCCAGTAGCGGTCATCTCTAATTTAATAGGTACCTGAAAGATTTACTTCTTCGGTGTATGACCAGAGGTCACAGCTCTCCCGCTACCTTCATCTGAATGAATAAATTTTACCGATATATAATAATACATATTGAATAAAGTTGCAATAATTATTTATAAAATGTAAAAGTATAATGTACACATAATACTGAATACAAATACTATGATATCCGCTTTGGAGCAGTATTTGCTTGCTATTGAAGGTGCTTTAAAAAGTTAGCTAAAGGATCTACGTTATTTATGTGGACTTGCAAGGCTTTTTATACTATAAAAAACCTCAAGCATGATAAACCATACAGGAGTTACAAACAAAGCAACTCGCGTTTCTTCATTCAGCGACAATACGACCAGCACAAAAATAAAGAATGCTAAAATGATATAGTTGGCAACCGGATAAAAAGGCATTTTAAATTTGGATTTAGCAGCAAGCCGGGAGTTCGTCTTTCTATATTTCAAATGGCAAAGTACCATCATTGCCCAAATATAAATAAAGCAGAACGTTGAGATACTTGTAATAAGAATAAATATTCCCTCCGGCATGATATAGTTCAAAATCACTGAAACGAAGATCGCAATGGCAGAAAATATGGTGGCGTTCGACGGTATATGCCGGGCGTTTAACTTTTTCATGAAAGCCGGTGCGTTCCTTTCTTTAGCAAGGGAGTAGGTCATACGGCTCGTACTGAAAATACCGCTGTTGCAAGCAGAGGCGGCTGACGTTAACACAACAAAGTTGACGATGCTGGCTGCTGCGGTAATTCCTACTGCAGCAAATACCTGCACGAATGGGCTCTTTTCCGGATTGATGGCATTCCATGGATAGATACTCATAATGACAACAAGTGCGCCTACATAGAAAATGATGATTCGAATAGGAATGTTGTTAATCGCTTTTGGAAGGACAACTTGAGGATTTTCCGTTTCACCGGCGGTTAACCCTACCAATTCGATACCGGTAAAAGCAAATACAACCATTTGGAAGGATAAAATAAAACCTTCCGTTCCGTTCGGAAACCATCCGCCATGGCTCCAAAGGTTGGAAAAGCTAGATATTCCTGCATCTGTGGAAAATCCTTTTATAATCATAAAGGTACCGATTACAATTAATGATAAAATGGCAATGACTTTGATTAAGGCAAACCAAAATTCCATTTCTCCAAATATCTTTACAGTCATCAGATTCATGGCAAATAAAATAATGAGTGCAATAAGAGTAGGAACCCATTGTGCTATATTTGGCAGCCAAAACTGCACATAAAGTCCGATAGCAGTTAAATCGGCTATTGCAAGGCAAATCCAGCAAAACCAGTAAGTCCACCCTGTAACGAAAGCTGCCCGCGGCCCAAAGTAATCCTGTACAAAATCGACAAAGGAATGGTGGTTTAAATTAGAAAGCAATACTTCTCCAAGTGCACGCATAACTAAAAAGCAAATAATGCCCGTGATTATGTAGGCAAATAAAATAGACGGACCTGCTAAGTGAATGGATATTCCTGAACCTAAAAATAAGCCGGTTCCGATTGCTCCTCCAATGGCAAGCAATTGAACATGCCTATTCTTTAAGCCTCTTGATAAATGTTGATTGTTTGACATACAAATTTCGCCTTTCTGAAGGTCACGGTTTATAATCCCTCTACTTGTAGAGTTATTACAGGATTATTAAAATAGAACGTCTTTTTTAACGTTCGACAAAACCGTACGGAATAATGTCAATTGGCACCATTAAAATTACTCAAACTGGCACTATTAAACAGGGCAATCCTTTAGTATAATGGAACCAGTGATGGAACGATTGAAAGCAGAGAAATCAACATAGAGGAAGTATTTAGAATGATTACTGTAGACAAAGAACGGAACATACCAATATATTTGCAAATCTATAACCAAATTAAAGAACAGATTATCTCAGGGCAATTAGAAAAAGGAAGCGTCCTTCTTTCCACCAGAAATTTAGCCAGAACGCTGCAGGTGAGTCGTAATACCGTTGAGAGCGCCTATCAGCAACTGTGTTCAGAAGGATATGTTTCCAGTAAAGTGTGTAGCGGATATATTGTACAGAAGGTAGAGGTTAGTTTATATCATCAATTTTCTTCACAAAGAAAACAATCCTTAAGTGAAGTATTAAAGGAATTTCATGAACAGGGTGTGAAACCTCCGGCAAAATATAATTTTCAGTATGGCAGGTTAAACCTAGAGGATTTTCCGCTTGCCACTTGGAGAAAAATGATCAATCGGGTTCTTTCTTCAGAAGAAAATAATTGCTTGTGTGCCTATAACGATCGATTGGGTGAAGCCGATTTACGAGTTGAAATCATGAAATATCTATACCATTCCAGAGGGGTAAGCTGTAAACCCGAACAAATTATTCTTTGTTCGGGCACTTTGTCATGCCTAAGTATTATTTGTCAATTATTTATGGATCAGGATCGAAAGATTGCCGTGGAAGAACCCTGTTATGACAGTGCCAGAATACTCTTTCAAAATCATGGATTTCAGGTTTCTCCGATAGAACTGGAAGAAGATGGGCTGGACATCGGCAAACTCAATCATACCTCTTCAAAACTAATCTATGCCACTCCTTCGCATCAATTTCCTACTGGGACGGTCATGCCAATCAATAAAAGACTGAAGTTAATCGAATGGGCGGGGAAAAATGATGCATACATCATTGAAGACGATTATGACAGTGAGTTAAGATATAACAGCAGACCGATACCTTCCATGAGTTCCCTCGACAACAAAGGGCGTGTTATTTATATGAATACCTTTTCCAAATCTTTTGCACCTGCTTTGCGTATGAGCTTTATTGTTTTACCGTATAGCCTGCTGGAAAAATATAAAATGAATTGGAGTAAATACAATTGCAATGTACCTTGGCTGGAACAGAAAGCAATGTACCTATTTATGAAAGAAGGGAATTGGGAACGTCATCTCAGAAAAATATGCTTGCTAAACAAGAGGAAACATGATGCCCTGGTGAATTCAATCCATCAATATATGAAAGATCGAGTAACGATTCATGGCAAGAATGCCGGACTGCATATTTTGTTGGAAGTGAACAACCAAATGTCAGAAAAGCTTTTGATTGAGAAAGCCGCCGGCGTAAATGTAAAAGTCTATCCGGTTTCAAACTATTGGGCGAATCCGCAAAACTATACCGACAATATGGTTTTAATGGGTTTTAGTGGGTTATCAGAGGAAGAAATAATAGAAGGGATTCAATTACTGGAATCGGTATGGTTTGATTCACCTTCTTGATTCCGGTATTTTTGAACGCAACAATCCTTTTAGAGGGGTTTTGATTGCTTTCGTTTCTGGTAAGTGATACCATATACGAAGTATGAATATCTTGATAAAGGAGGATGAGAAACGATGGAAGCATCTTTGAAGAAAAGTGAATATCGGGTTGGTTTATTTTGTGCTTTAGGATGTGCGACGATGTGGGGGTTGCTTCCTATTTATTGGCATGCTCTTAGACCGATTGATTCTTTTGTGATTATTTTTTACCGAATTGTTTTGGTAGGGCTGACCACATTTTTAGCGGCCTATAAATTACACGGATGGGAAAAAATCAAAGCGCCGTTGAAGCAAAAAAAAATGTTGTTTACATTTATAATAGCAGGGATATTAATTACGTCCAATTGGAGTATCTATATTTGGGCTGTCAATGCCGATTTAGTCATACAGACTTGCATCGGTTACTACATAGAGCCGCTGATGGTTTGCCTCTTTGGAATATTCTTATTTAAAGAAAAACTGACGAAATATAAATTGGTTGCGCTGGGCTTTGCGTTTGCAGGAGTCGTTGTAGTGCTCATTCATTTCCATGAGATACCGCTCATCGCTTTGAGCTTGGCTTTAACCTTTGCCGTTTATGCAGCCATAAAAAAGAAATACAAAGTGGAAGCATTAATTTCTTTATTCTATGAGACTGTTTTCCTGACGCCCATAGCGTTAGGAATGGTGATCTATTTTGAGGTCACCGGAAGAGGAGCGTTTAGTGTTGCTCAGCCGCATCAATTCGTTTTGCTGGCGATCATCGGTATCGTCACAGCCATTCCATTGGCACTCTTTGCTATGGCGGCGAATCGGGTATCTTTAATAACCCTCGGCATCACGGAATATATATCCCCCTCGATTTCCTTACTGCTTAGTATTTTCTTTTTCCGTGAACCGTTTGATCGCATACAACTGATTTCCTTTGTTATCATATGGATCGGTTTGCTCTATTTCACTTACGGAGAAGCCAGGGAAGTAAAGGAATACAAAGAGCAGAATGTATTAGAGAGTATACCAATAGGAGAATGAACGCATGAAAGAGAATCATAAACTTGGCGTTTTAGGAGTTGCCCTGATGTATGTCGGTGCTATCATGGGAGCTGGATTTGCTTCAGGCAGAGAAATATGGCAATATTTTGGGCTCTTTGGCGTAAAAGGATTTATCGGTGTTGCGGTGGTAGGTTGTTTATTGATGGCCATCGGCGTGATGACAAGCCGCATCGCCAGAAGCCTTCATACAAATGATATGGGAAAGGTTATTGTCCCGGGAAATCATCCTGGGTTGATTGAGTTTGTCGGATATTTTATGGCAATTATGCTATTCACAGTGTTAGTCGCCATGTCTGCCGCTTGTGGCGCACTGTTTCATCAGCAATTCGGTCAGAGCCGGATAGTGGGCGGCATGCTGATTACTGCTTTGGTCATCCTAACAGTGATAGGAGGATTTGAGCGGGTTGCGAAAGTATTCCGATGTATCATGCCGCTGCTTTTGTGCGTGGTGCTCTCTTTAAGCTTGATTGTTATTTTTTCAGATTTACCGAAGTCTTCCATACAGGCAGAGATGGCCCCAAGTCCGTTTGCACCTAACTGGATTTTAGCGGCGATGATTTACGTTTCGTATAATATTTTAGCCGTTATACCTATTGTAGCCACCGCTTCAATCAATGCAAAAAATGATCGGACGGCGGTGACGGGGACTATTTTAGGAGCGCTATTTTTAGGCGCGCTTGCGTTTCTGTTAACCATGGCAATGTTTCGAGATATGGGATTTTCTCAAGCGATGGATATGCCGATGCTGGCTTATTCTGCGAGAATATCAAAGGGAGTCAACGTGCTTTACACTTCCGTGTTACTCTTTGCGATCTATTCTTCTGCAACCAGTAATTATTATGGGTTTACGACAAAGATCAAACCTTCGCCTACACGTAAATTGAAAATTATTTTGCTTGCCTGTTTAGGTTTTATTTTTGGTCTGATCGGATTTACAAATGTAGTTGCATTTGTGCTTCCTATCGAAGGACTTATGGGATTTGTTATCATTGCCATGATTACGATGAATTATAGAAGAGTGATGAAAATGGATAAGAAAATAGCGGAAGAGGATTCGCAGATAGTCTCTTCGCAACAAAATAGTTCAGAGGATGAACATGCGAAAGAAACGGAAAATAAACCGTTAAAGGAAGAAATATCGTAAATATATTTTTGCATAAAAAAAAAGATGGGAGACACTTCCATCTTTTTTTTGATTGTCGTTTAAATTGTCAATCAGTACGTTTAACTTACGTACAGGTGGGGACGGGTGAGCTTTATTGAGCTTTATTGAATCTTTTAGTTAATCTTGAAATCTTTCTTGATGCTGCATTCTTATGGATTGTTCCCTTCGCAGCAGCCTGCATAAGCCTCTTTTCTGCTAACGCTAATTTTTCTTTAGCTGTTGAAACATCGCCAGCATGCATTGCACTTTCAAAGTTCTTTAGAATTGCTTTAAGATGAGACTTGATACGTCTGTTTCTTGCAGTCTTCTTGTTGATAACTAAGATTCTTTTCTTTGCGGATTTAATATTTGCCATTTAATTCACCCCACTTTATACTTATTTGTTTGCTTCCGCGCGAATTCGCGGAAATTGCAAATATTTCGCGTCTACAAGTATATATGAATAAAAAATAAAATGCAAGGAGAAAATAGAAATACGAGGAAAAAGGGGTGATTAAGATGGACTATAGAACCGATTTAGCGATAGAGAATGTAGAGATGTATGATCAAAAACGTGGAAAAACCGGAGATATCGACGGAGTATTCATGGAAAAAATAGATTATGGAGAAGATATTCGCGCGACAAGAATAAAAATTTTAAACCAACAAGGAGAGAAAGCCCTTCAAAAACCTGCCGGAAATTATATTACGATAGAAATTGATGGTCTGATTGATGGGCAGGAAGAATTAAAAGTACGCGCCGGAAAAGCACTGGGTGAAGAATTAAAAAAGCTGATTAATTTTCATTATTTTCTTAAAGTTCTTGTGATAGGTCTTGGCAACGACCGGGTAACGCCGGATGCATTAGGTCCCTATACGGTCTCTAAAGTGAAGGTAACCAGACACCTTTTCATTATATATGAGGCGGAAGGCGATGAAGAAATGTCTTGTGTCAGTGGCTTCATCCCTGGGGTAACAGGCTCTACGGGAATGGAGACTGCTGAGTTGATTAAACAGGCAGCAGAAATCAGCAATCCGGAAGTCATTTTAGTGGTCGATTCACTGGCAGCGAAAAATATCGAACGAATCAGTACCACCATTCAAATTAATGATACCGGCATCTCACCGGGTTCCGGCATGGGCAATCAGCGGACGATTTTGAATGAACAAACGCTGGGCCGAAGAGTGATCTCAGTAGGCGTACCTACTGTTATTGATTCCAGCACACTGATTATGGATGCATTGCAAGGATATATAACAAAACCGAGAGAGGTAGAAGATTATATCGAGCAAAACGGACAAAATATGATCGTTACTTCCACCGATATCGATCAAGTTATAAAGGATTTTTCAGATATTATTTCAAATGGAATTAATATTACTTTACACCCGGGCATATACTCCTAAGAGTAGGTCAGACTTGAACTAGGTTTGAACCTTATGGAGGGATAAAAATGAAGCGAAAACAATTGCTGATAATGGGTCTGGTGGTATTCTTGCTGACAAGTATTGTAACAGTGAAAGAGTTAGGCAAAGACCAAAAAGAAACATTTAAGTTTACAGAAGAAAGCATCGCAAAATTATGTCTGTCCAATGCGCTGATCGTTGCGGATAGGGAAGATTCAGAGCCAGAGGGAATAGATGGTTACCAAGGACCTTCAGAAGGGCAAGGAGAGGCAGAGAATCTGGAGCAGCCTATAGTCGAAGAAACTCCGCCTACGACTGCACCGGCAATCGTTGATACGGAAGATGCTAAAAACGTAAAAATAGACAGCAGTAAGCCTCTGGTTATTATCTATCATACCCATGCTACAGAGGCTTACCAGCCTTATCCGGAAGGGAACTTTCACCATGTTCCAGAGGAGGGAACTGTCAGAGAGGTTGGAAATGTTCTGACAGCGGAACTTCAGAAACTGGGCGTTCAAGTAATTCACGATAAAACCATTCATGACAATCCATCCTATAACCAATCCTATAGTCGTTCCTTGGAGACCATACAGGGTCTGCTTGCGAAATATAATAAGCCGGCCTTGGTTATAGATTTACATAGAGATGCCGCAAGCTACAGCGGTAATGTGGGCAAAACGGCCATTGTGAATGGTGAAACGGTAGCAAAGTATGACTTGGTAATCGGGCAGGGAAATGCCAATGTTCAGCAACTAACATCTCTCGCCAACGCGATTAATCAAAAAGCAGAGGGAATGTATCCGGGATACGGCGGTAAGATTATTGAAAAGGAATATCGATTTAATGAATACGTATCAGATAATTGTATTCTACTTGAAATCGGTAATAATGAGAACAATATCAGAGACGTTAAAGCATCGGCAAAATGCTTTGCCAATGTTATAGCCGAGGTCATTAAAGACCGTCAATAACAAAAGAGGAGAAACAAATGAAAAATTATTTATGGAGATGTATCCTTATCTTCATTCTTGCTTTTGTCGGTATGACATGCCTGACTGTAGTGGATAGCATAAGCGGAACGATGGTAGGATACGAGCCGATGCTGGGCATCACAGTGAATGAAATAGGAGATAAAAGTCTTGAAGCGACGGCGTTCGGCCAGAAAGTTTATTTCGATTTCAGTGCTTTTTCTCAAAAATGATACGGCATAAATAACAATGTTGATTCTAAGATTGAAAAGTGTCCCCTGATATTTTTTCGGTGAATAACGGAATTCACGGAAAATATATTTTAATTGAAATTGGCAAGAATATCAATTAAAATATGGTATAATGAACGCTACGGATTCAATTCAGCGTTGCCTTTTTGTCCCAAGCTTGCTTGGCAAGGCAAAACGGACAGCAGGGAGCGGAGCGATTCGGAGACGAAGGCGTTGCTGTAAGGAAGCGTTCATTGAATCATGCTGCGACATGGCTTGCATGGTATAATGAAAAATGTATACATTATAACGAGGGGGCACTATGGATTCATACCAAAACCATATAAGAAATTTTAGTATTATTGCACATATAGATCATGGCAAATCTACGTTAGCTGATCGGATTATTGAAAAAACAGGGTTGGTTGCGCATCGAGACATGAAAGAACAGTTTCTGGATAACATGGACTTAGAGCGCGAGAGAGGCATTACGATCAAGCTTCAGACCACCAGACTTTCCTACAAAGCAAAAGATGGACAGGAGTATATCTTTAATCTGATCGATACACCGGGCCATGTGGACTTTACGTATGAAGTATCCCGAAGCTTAGCGGCTTGCGAGGGTGCTATTTTAATTGTAGACGCCACGCAGGGTGTGGAAGCGCAAACCTTGGCCAATGTATATCTGGCGCTGGATGAAAACTTAGAAATCATACCGGTGTTAAATAAGATTGACCTTGCCAGTGCCAGACCGGATGAAGTGAAATTGGAAATTGAAGATATCATCGGTATTGATGCGGAAAATGCACCGCTTGTATCCGCAAAAGAAGGCATCGGCATTGAGGATGTTCTGGAAGCGGTTGTTGCGCAGGTTCCGCCTCCTTCAGGCGAGCTTGACGGTAAATTGAAAGCGCTGATTTTTGACTCCTACTATGATAACTATAAAGGGGTTGTTATTTATACGAGAATCTTCGACGGTCGAGTGAAAAAAGGCGATATCGTTCGAATGATGAATACGAAGAAAAAATATGAGGTTACCGAAGTTGGCGTCTATTCACCGGGGCCGGTGCCTTGCAAAGAACTGAGAGCGGGTGAAGTAGGCTATATTTGTGCCAGCATCAAGCAGGTAGCGGACGCAAGAGTGGGTGATACGATTACGTTGGATGCGGATCCTACAGAGGACATCCTTGCGGGTTATAAAAAGGTTCAGCCCATGGTTTACTGCGGTATCTATCCGGCTGAAGGGGAAAAATATGAAAACGTAAAAGATGCACTGGAAAAACTTCAAGTAAACGATGCCGCTTTCCATTTTGAACCGGAAACCTCTACCGCGCTGGGATTTGGATTCCGATGCGGATTCTTGGGTCTGCTTCACATGGAAATTATCGTGGAGCGTTTAGAACGGGAATTTGACTTAGGCGTTATCACCACCTCACCGAGTGTAATTTATAAGGTGATTATGAGCGACGATACCATAGAAATGATTCAGAATCCATCAAACTTACCGGATCTAATGACGGTACATCATATCGAAGAGCCGATTGTAAAGGCAGACATCATGATTCCGAAGGAATACGTCGGTTCTATCATGGAACTTTGCCAAGATCGCCGAGGTAAAATGATTCACATGGAATATATCACGGAAACCAGAGTACAGCTTCATTATGAAATGCCGCTCAACGAAGTCATTTATGATTTCTTTGATGCTCTTAAATCAAAGACCCGGGGATACGGTTCACTGGATTATGAATTTATTCGGTACGAAAAGTCAAACGTAGTGAAACTGGACGTTCTTCTGAATAAAGATTTAGTGGATGCCTTCTCTATGATTGTTCACGAATCAAAGGCCTATGCAAGGGGAAAATTTGTTTGCGAAAAGCTGAAAGAAATTATCCCGATGCATCAGTTTGAAGTGCCGATTCAGGCGGCTATCGGGCAGAAGGTCATCGCCAGAGCAACTGTCCGGGCTTATCGCAAGGACGTTATTGCGAAGTGCTACGGCGGCGATATTTCCAGAAAGAAAAAGCTGCTGGAAAAGCAGAAAGAAGGAAAGAAACGAATGCGTCAGTTCGGTACGGTAGAAGTACCGCAAGAAGCGTTCACGGCCGTACTGAAATACGACGACAATAAATAGTACGATTGAATACAAATTCCACACAATTAAAATCGTAAAAAAGGGGTTATCTCAAAAGTCTGAATTCTAGATAGCCAGTATCTGCGGATACGTTTTCAAAATGATCCGCTGCTATTGGCTATCGAGAAATATTCAACCTATTTTGAGACAGCCCCTATATTATTACAGTGGCGTAGTAGGTAGTATCATTGCTACTAGGGCTTTGACTTTACCAGTAGGAATTTGAACGATAAAAGGGAGTTAAAATGAAAAATCTAGGCCTGTACATCCATATCCCATTTTGCATCAAAAAATGCTTTTATTGTGACTTTTTATCCTTTGAAAATACAGGGTTTGAAGTACATAGACGGTATATTGATGCAGTAAAAAAAGAGATCGAATATTACGGCGGAATTTACGGTAATAAATATTTAGTAAATTCGATTTTTATCGGAGGCGGAACACCCTCTTTAATCGACGCTCATTTGATTGAGGAATTGATGGAATCACTGAAAAAATACTTTCCTATAGCGGAATCGGCTGAAATAACGATCGAAACCAATCCAAAAACCTTAACGCGTCAAAAACTTGAAATCTACAGAAGAGCCGGAGTGAACCGGTTAAGCATAGGTGTCCAAAGTTTATATGATATGGAGCTAAAGCGATTGGGCCGGGTTCATAAAGCAGAAGATTTTATAGAGAATTATAAAACAGCAAGAGAGGTGGGATTTCAGAATATCAATATGGATTTAATGTTTGCTATTCCGCAGCATACACAAGAGGTGTGGGAGGCAACCTTAAAGCAGGCGATTGATTTAAATCCGGAACATATTTCTTTTTACAGCCTTCAGCTGGAAGAAGGGACGCCTTATTTTGAGCAGTTTGAAAGAGGGGAGATTCTGCAAATTCCGGATGAAGTGGATAGGAGAATGTATCATCGGGCTGTTGAGCTGTTAACAAAAGCCGGATATGAACATTATGAAATATCCAATTGTGCTAAAAAAGGGTTTGAATGTAAACATAATTTGAAATATTGGAATATGGAAGAGTATCTGGGACTTGGATTAGGCAGTCATTCTTTTGTAGAAGAAATCCGATTCAGCAATACGAAGGATTTGAAACTTTACAATCAAGCGTTGGCTGCATTTCATTCAGATCCTGCGCCATGGGTGACCGAACGATATAAAAACACGCCAAAAGACAGCCAATCCGAATACGTTTTTACAGGAATGCGAAAATTAAGAGGGATTGATTTGATCGATTTTAAAGTGCGGTTTGGCAAAGAATTTTTCGAGGCATATCCAGAACAAAAAGAAATGGTTGAAAAGTATATGGAACAAAATTACGTTCGTATCGAAAACAACCATATGAGCTTTACCTTAAAGGGGATCGATATATCCAATCGCATTTTAGCGGAATTTGTATAAAATAAGAACTATTTCTGTTTATGTTTTGCTTGCATTAAAATGTAAAAAATTGTATGATGAAAAAGTACAAAACTGAAAGTATGTAAATGCCAAACAATAAAGAAAAAGAGCGCAATCCTGTGAAGGAAAGCGCTCTTTTCTTTGTAATGCTATTATAGAATGAACTCCATGAAAGAAGGGTAGGGCCTATTTGCCAGCACTACCCTTTCTTATTACATCATATATAGTTGATCTTTATTGATTAAATACTGCCGGTAAATTATCTATTTTTTAAATTTATTTATTAACTTAATTAGATTTCAACAATTGTAATACTTGCTTCATATATATCAAAATTGAAATCTAAGGATACTGTGTTTCCTGCCATCCACTGCAAAGCAGAATTAGGCTGTGTTACATGAACGATATTGGCTTTATTAAGCTGTGTTGAATTGATAAAGAAGGTCTGTATCAGTACGTCAACACTATTTGTCGTATATTCTAAAGGTGCTCCGTCTAAGAACAGCTTTGTTACAATCGGATCCGATCCTTGAGGGTCGAAAAAGTCAAAGTTTGCTACCAATGCATGGGTATCTACCAGATATCTGCCCGGTTGTAATATGATGGTATTATTACCGGAAAGTTGAATCTTACATCCGTCTGCTATTGCAGTTATACCAACTTCAATAGGCTGAACGTTGCCCACTGGCCAAAAACCTGAAATTTGTTGACCTCGTGCAGGTGGTGTAAAGTTAAAACCGCTAACAAATTGTGCACTGGCTTTTTCTACATATCTTGGTTCGTTACAGCAATGATTTCTTCTAGGGTCACCGCAGCAACTAAAATTGTAGTAATTCATAACAATTTCCTTTCTTACTATATAATTTACACCATTTCAGATGTGCCTAAGAAGCAAAACCAAGTTTTAATTCTTAAGTAAGCCCTTATTTTATCCAGGCAATAATAAAAGGATTTTATTATGAAGTCTCATTTATTATATTCTGCCAAAGTAGGATGTGTGATTGAGCCGGAACTGCTTCTTTTGATAGGCGTATAGTGATTTTCTATTGGATGAAAAAACAGCTTATGTTATAGTAGAAGAAAGATTACAAAATAAAAATGAAGACGAAGATCACGTTAGTTACTATAAACGTTGAGAGGTAAATGATGAAAAAATATATAATGGCATTGGATCAAGGTACCACAAGTTCAAGATGCATTTTGTATGATAAGAAGGGAAATACGGTCAGTGTTGCTCAGAAAGAATTTACTCAGATTTATCCAAAACCGGGATGGGTGGAACATGATCCGATGGAGATATGGTCTACACAAATCGGTGTGGCGCAGGAAGCTTTACTGATGATTGATGCGACTTACGAGAATATCGAGGCCATCGGAATCACGAATCAACGGGAAACCACCGTCGTATGGGACAAAAATACAGGCATGCCGATCTGCAATGCCATCGTTTGGCAATGCAGAAGAACCGCTGAATTCTGCGATGAACTCCGGGAAAGGGGGCTGGCTCAGAAGTTCAAGGAAAAAACGGGACTCTTATTAGATGCCTATTTTTCAGGAACAAAATGCCGATGGATTTTGGATCACGTTGACGGGGCAAGAGAGAAAGCGGAAGCGGGAGATTTATTGTTTGGAACCATAGAAACGTGGCTGATCTGGAAACTGACGAGAGGAAAAGTGCATGTTACCGATTATTCGAATGCATCCAGAACCTTGCTCTTTAATATTCATCAGCTAACATGGGATGAAGAAATTTTGAAGGAATTGGACATCCCGAAAAGTATGCTTCCGAAAGCGCTGCCGTCAAGTTGTATCTATGGAGAAACCGATCCCGTTATCTTTGGCGGGCCGATCAAAATCGGCGGTGCGGCAGGAGATCAGCAGGCTGCTCTGTTCGGACAGACTTGTTTTAGCCAAGGAGAAGCTAAAAACACGTATGGAACGGGTTGCTTTATGCTCATGAATACCGGAGAAAAGCCAATTGAGTCAAAACATGGTTTATTGACTACGATTGCCTGGGGATTGGAAGGCAAGGTGCATTATGCGCTGGAAGGTTCTATATTTGTGGCAGGGGCTGCGGTTCAGTGGTTAAGGGATGAGTTAAACATCATTCCGAATTCGTCCGAATCCGAAAAGATGGCAACCACCGTAGAAGATTCAAATGGGGTATATATGGTGCCTGCTTTTGTAGGCCTGGGGGCTCCTTATTGGAATCCTTATGCAAGGGGGGCTATATTTGGGTTAACCAGAGGAGCCAATAAAAATCACTTGGTTCGAGCGACTTTAGAATCATTGGCCTTTCAAACGCATGACTTGCTTCAAGCAATGCAGGAAGATTCGGGTATCCGGTTGGCTTCTTTAAAGGTTGACGGAGGGGCCAGTGCGAATAACTTCTTAATGCAGCTGCAAGCAGATCTTCTTCAAACGACTGTAAAAAGGCCGGTATGTATCGAAACCACTTCTCTGGGAGCTGCCTATCTGGCAGGGCTGGCGGTTGGTTATTGGAAGAATAAAGAGGACGTACTAAAGAATTGGCAGATCGATCAAACGTATGATCCAAAAATGCCGCAGGAAAAGCGAAGTGAAATGCTTGTCGGTTGGAAGAAAGCTGTAAAATGTGCGCTTTTGTGGGCTGAATAATAAATTAGACACTTACTCATATAAAAATGAAGTATGAATTTCACACTTCATTTTTGTAGTTTTTGGCGCTTATATCTATTCTTCCGAAGGTTACGCCGAATAATACTCCTGTGTATAGCCCTAATACTAGCACCAGCATCCCTATGCCCACTGTTGTATAAATGATCTCCATTTTTTCCATCGCTTACCTCTTTTCGTATCATAATTATAAAATTCCTTATTTTTCTAATTATCCCATTAAAAAGTAAAATCTAAAGAAGGTTCGGAGTAAAACATAAGTAAACTTTAACATGGTAGATAGGCAGAGCAGAAGCAATCTTAAAAAGAAAGATTAGTAGCGGTTGAATTTATGTTTGAAACCCCTAATTTATAGGAGTTATTTTTTATAGGTTTGGAAAAATAGTATGGACTGAAAAAATTTTAGAAATATTGATATTTTTTTCAAAAGAGTGTTGACATTAATAGGGTAAGAGTGTTACATTAAAAATGTAATTAGCACTCATGATAGTTGAGTGCTAACAAATAAAGAGAGGCGTTGGATATGGATTTAAACGAAAGGAAATTGAGAATATTACAAGCGATCATCGCTGATTTTATTCGCACAGGTGAGCCGGTTGGATCCAGAACTCTTTCCAAGAAGTATGAAATGGGCATTAGTCCTGCTACTATAAGAAATGAGATGTCTGACCTTGAAGAGATGGGATTCTTAACACATCCGCATACTTCGGCAGGCCGTGTTCCTTCCGATAAAGCATATAGGTTATACGTGAATAGCTTGATGCAGAAACGGGAGCTATCGATGGAGGAAAAAAGAGCTATTAACAACAAGCTTCACAGCAATATTTCCGAGCTCGAGAAAACGATACAGCATGCAGCAAGTCTGCTTTCAGAGATAACGAATCTGACTTCTTTTGCGATGACACCTGATCAGAATGAAGATCAATTGAAATATATTAATCTTCTTGCAGTGGATGAACAAACTGTCGTACTGATGATTGTTTCAGAAAGCGGCAAGGTTACAAATACCGCAATTAAGTTAAGGACTTCCTATACTGTTGAGAGTCTGGAACTTCTGTCTAAATCGATGACTTACAATTACAGGGGAAAAAGCATCAGTGAAGTGTTAACCCATGACATTATAAGGAGCTTTCAAACGGATATTGAGGCCATGAATTTACTGGCTGAAAATATCATGCCGAATTTTATGAAAACCCTTGAAAACATGTTAAATGTCAATCTGTATATGGATGGACTGAAAAATATCTTTTCTATACCGGAGTATAACGATATCGATAAGGCTAAGATGTTCATTGAATTGCTTGATAAGAAGGAAGACTTCACAAAGAAATTGATCAAGAGAGATAATGGGGTAATTATTACTATTGGGAATGAGAATGCAGATGATATGATGCAAGAATGCAGCTTGATTACTGCGACTTATCATATAGATGGTAAGCTGGTCGGAAAGATTGGTGTAATCGGACCGACTAGAATGAAATACGATGAGGTAACGTCTGTTATTGAGTATGTAACCGAAAACTTAAGTAACACGTTTAAATTGACAGGAGGAAATGACGAAGATGATTAAAGAACAAACTTCAGCAGAAGAAAATGAAGTTCTGGAAAATGTAGAAAAGCAGAATCCGGAAGAGGTTTCTTGTGAAAATCAAGAACAGGAACAGGGTGCTGATGGAAACGCAGCAGGAGCTTCAGAAGATCAAACAGAAACAAAAGCTACTGAGGGGAGTCCTGAAGATGAAGAATGGAATACCAAGTATTTAAGATTAATGGCAGATTTTCAGAATTATAAAAGAAGAACTGAGAAAGAAAAGAGTGACATTTATGCATATGCGAATGAGAAAATCGTTTGTGAGCTGCTTGATGTTATAGACAATTTTGAAAGAGCCCTTGCATTTGGCGAGGGTGAAGGTCTTGTTCAGGGGATGAACAATACATTTAAAATACTTAAGGGGGTACTGGAAAAAAGCGGATTAGAGGAGATTGGGGCGTTGGGACTGGAATTCGATCCGACTGTTCATAACGCAGTGATGACTGAAGACAGCACAGAACATGATAGTAACAAGGTGACGGCGGTCTTACAAAAGGGATATAAATTAAACGGAAAAACAATTAGACCTAGTATGGTTAAGGTTTCAAATTAGTAGGAGGTAATATATTATGGGAAAAGTAATAGGAATTGACTTAGGAACAACAAACTCGTGCATCGCAGTACTGGAAGGCGGAGAGCCGGTAGTCATTGCAAATGCAGAAGGAAATAGAACTACTCCATCAGTAGTAGGATTTACAAAAGCCGGAGAAAGATTAGTGGGAGAAACTGCAAAAAGACAGGCGATCACGAATCCGGACAGAACTATTTCATCCATTAAGACGCACATGGGTACAGACCACAAGGTGGAAATTGATGGGAAACAGTATACTCCGCAAGATATTTCAGCGATGATTTTAAGCAAGTTAAAGGCAGACGCTGAAAGCTACCTTGGTGAAAAGATTACAGAAGCAGTTATCACCGTACCTGCATACTTTACGGATGCACAGAAGCAGGCAACAAAAGATGCCGGTAAGATCGCGGGTCTCGATGTAAAGAGAATCATCAACGAACCGACAGCAGCATCACTTGCTTACGGACTTGATAAAGATGCAACTCATCACAAGATTTTAGTCTATGACCTAGGCGGCGGTACATTCGATGTATCCGTACTTGAAATCGGAGACGGTGTATTTGAAGTACTTGCAACGAATGGAGATACAAGGCTTGGCGGAGACAACTTCGACAAAATCTTAATCGACTTTATGGCAGATACCTTTGCAAAGGAACACGGAATCGACTTAAGAAGTGACAAGATGGCTCATCAGAGACTAAAAGAAGCAGCAGAAAAAGCAAAGAAGGAGTTATCCAGTGCACAGACAGCAAATGTGAACCTTCCATTTATCACAGTAAGTGCGGATGGTCCTCTTCACATGGATATGGATATTACAAGAGCTAAATTTGATCAGTTAACTTCCGAATTGGTACAGAGAACCATCGAGCCAATGAAAAAAGCTATGTCAGATGCCGGCGTAACCACAAGTGATATTGAAAAAGTTATCCTCGTAGGTGGTTCCACAAGAATTCCTGCGGTTCAGGATGCTGTAAAGAATACCACAGGAAAAGAACCATTTAAGGGCATTAACCCGGATGAATGTGTAGCGGTTGGTGCTGCTATTCAGGCCGGCGTTTTAACAGGGGAAGTTCATGATGTATTATTGCTTGATGTAACACCACTTTCACTTTCCATCGAAACATTAGGTGGCGTGGCAACAAAGCTAATCGAAAGAAATACAACTATTCCTACAAAGAAGAGCCAGGTATTCTCCACAGCTGCCGACAATCAGACAGCAGTAGACATTCACGTTATGCAGGGTGAAAGAGAAATGGCTGCCGGAAATATCACACTAGGACGTTTCCAACTTTCAGGAATCCCGCCTGCACCTCGTGGAATCCCTCAGATTGAAGTTACCTTCGATATTGACGCAAACGGTATTGTCAATGTAAGCGCAAAGGATATGGGGACAGGTAAAGAACAGAGAATTACAATCACTTCTTCCAACAAGCTTTCCGAAGATGATATCAAAGCGAAGGTAAAAGAAGCAGAACAGTTTGCGGAAGAAGATAAGAAGAAGAAAGATGAGATCGAAACAAGAAATAAAGCAGAATCTCTTGTGTACGAAACAGAAAAGAACTTAAAGGATTTGGATGCTTCCTTATCGGAAGATGAAAAAGCAAGTGTTTTAGCTGCTAAGGATGAATTATCCAAGGCTCTTGAAGGAACAAATATAGCAGAAATCAAGGAAAAGACAGATAAGCTGACCGAACAATTCCACACGATTTCAGCTAAAATGTATCAGCAAGCACAGGCTGCTCAGAATGCCGGAGGAGCTGGATTTGATCCAAATATGGGTGGCCAGGCACAAGAAGAAGCGCCAAAGCATGATAATGTAGTAGATGCCGACTATAAAGTTGTTGACGAAGACAAATAGTTGACAGAAAAAAATAAAATTTAGAGTATAAGCACTCCTTTTACAAGGAGTGCTTGTCAAAGTGTTAAGAGCGGAGAGAAAGTGATGGCAGATAATAAAAGAGATTATTATGAAGTCCTTGGACTGCAAAAGGGTGCGAGTGAGAGTGAAATCAAAAGTGCTTTCCGTAAGATGGCGATGAAATATCATCCTGATAAGAACCCGGGCGACAAGGAAGCAGAAGAAAAATTTAAAGAGATCAATGAAGCGTATAGTGTTCTTTCCGACCCTGACAAGAAGAATAAATATGATCGGTTCGGTCATGCCGGAGTAGATCCAAGTGCCGGATTCGGCGGCGGTGGATTCGGTGCAGGCGGATTTGAAGATATATTTGATATGTTTGGCGGTATGTTTGGCGGCGGATTCGGCGGCACTTCCAGAAGGAGAAACGGCCCGATGAAGGGAAGAGACCTTCAGCAGGAAGTCCTGATATCCTTTGACGAAGCTGCTTTTGGAACCACGAAGGACGTGAAGATTTCCAAATATGTCAAATGTGAAAAATGTAATGGGTCAGGTGCGGAGGAAGCAACTGCGAAGAAAACTTGCCCTACTTGCAGCGGCACCGGAGAAGTTCGAACAACTCAACGAACCCCGTTCGGACAATTTCAAAGTGTTTCCACCTGTCAGACCTGCGGAGGTTCCGGCCAAGTAATCGAAAAACCTTGTGCTGAATGCAGCGGCACGGGTAAGGTTCGAAAGACCGTAACGATCTCTGTCGACATTCCGGCCGGGGTTGACAATGAATCTGTAATATCCCTAAGGGGTCAGGGTGAACCGGGAAGTAACGGTGGGCCAAACGGAGACTTATACGTAGTAATTCGAGTAAAACCACATGAATTATTTAAGAGAGATGACACAGACCTGTGGCTGGAAATTCCGATTTCCTACGCACAGGCAACACTTGGAGATGACATTGTGGTGCCTACATTAAGCGAAAAGGTTTCTTATACCATACCAGCGGGTACTCAGCCGGGAACGGTATTCCGATTAAAGGGCAAAGGCATTAAAAGCTTGCGGGGCTCCAGAATGGGTGATCTTTATGTGAAGGTTATTCTGGAAGTGCCTACGAAGCTAAATGCAGAGCAGAAAAAGAAGATTAAAGAGCTAAGTCAAATTTTGAGCGCTGAGAATCACGGGAAGAATAAGACGTTTACCGATAAGGTAAAAGAACTGTTTAAATAAGAGAAATCAAGGTGAAAGCAGATAACCATTGGGTTGTCTGCTTTTTTTGAGGCTGTACCTAATTTTGCCCTTAGATATAATAAAAGCAATCAATCATGGTGCGAAAAGTAACATGGACCATCGGAATGCTTTTTGCTGATTTTTTATTGAATATTTCCTGATCAAGAAATATAATGGGTAAAAAGAGATTGGTTCGGAGGAAAATCATGGAATATATCAGCACAAAAGAAGCGGCGGAGAAATGGAGCCTTACCCCTCGGATGGTGGTCTACCACTGTGTCAATGGGCGCATCAAGGGTGCGCAGAAAATTGCTAACGTGTGGATTATTCCCAAAGACGCTGCCCGGCCGGAGGACAGGCGAAAAGCATACCGGATCGGTAAAGGAGGCGGCGTTTATCAAACTTTTCACCCATAAGCATCGGCTGTCATTGATTCTGACAGCGGCGCTTGTCACGGTTCTTGCGCTGATGCTGTTGGTCAGGCCGCCGGAAGGCCCTGAAAGCGTCACGGTCACAGAGCAAAATGGCGTGTATGATCTGTCTGGACTTGCGGACTTGGATGGAACACTGATTCGTCTTGCTCCGGCAGGAATCTATTACCCCAATACATACCTGATGCCAGAAAATGCGGATACGGCCGTTTCCGAAAGTATTAACCGCTACGAAGAAATCAGAGCAGACTACCTCTCCCAGCGGTTTGTTCTGAGGCTCCCGGATAACAGAGAGGTATACACTCTGACCTTTACCCTTTCCGGCCGCCACGCCATGCGCGTCTATGTAAACGGCAACTTGGCTGCGCAGACTGGCCATCCGGAAACCACAAAGCAGGACACCGAGGTGTGGGAAAATAACATCACCTTTGACGCGGCGGCGGAGGACGGCAAAATGGAAATTATCCTCCACAGCGCGCAGTTCTATCACGCCAAAAGGGGTGCGTCCCTTGGGTCGCTGAGTCTGAGCAAATCAGGAACTGTCACCGATCCCTTTGTGTTTGATCGGATCAAGGGGATGGCCGTCGCAGGCGCGTTTTTGTGTGCGGCGGTATTGCTGCTGGGAATTTACCTGCTGCTGTCTCGTACAAAAGCGACCCTTTATTTTGCTCTGACCTGCGTGGTCATGGCACTGCGAGAGCTTCTGCAAAGTCAGGCATGGACATACTTTCCCATTCCCGGCAACCTTTCCTTTATGCTGGAATATTTAAGCGTAGTGTTGCTGACCGTATTTCTTTCGCTGTACCTCGGACAGTATGCCACAGGAAAATTGCTGCGAGGCGTTCAATATACGGCGATTTTCGGCTCCTGTGTTTATGGACTATGCGTACTGCTTGGAGATTCCATCTTCTATACCTCAGTGCTGGGCTATTATCAGATACTGCTTGTTTTGTGCATCGTTCCCGGCATTGCCGGGCTGTTCTGGAATATGCAACCCCCGACAAAGGAACAGGGCGCCGCTATATACGGCATCGCGGTCTTTTTCCTTGCCGCGTTGTCGGATATTTTGATGTACAGCGATTTGTTCGGCGATGGGCCCAACGCGCCCATATCGGAAATGGCCATGCTGGTATTTGTGCTGGCGCAGACGGTTTCCCTGTTTCTGATGAACAACCGGGTGCTGGCTCAGGCCAAAGAAGCGGAACAGAAGCTAGAAACGGAAAAGAATGCGCTAGAAGCGCTCAACCGGATGAAAACCGAGTTTTTAGGCAATGTTTCCCATGAGCTGAAAACGCCGCTGACGGTGGTGTCCGGTTACGCCCAGACCACCAGGCAGATGGCGGAGCAGCACGGAGAGCTGAACGCAGGAGAAGTATCCCGCAGAATGAAGCTCATCTCTTCAGAGGCAGAACGGCTTTCGCTGATGGTAGGACAGATCCTCGACGTAACCCGGATCGAGGAGGGCCGTATGGCCATGGAGCAGACGTCCTGCTATGTGGATGAAATCATTCACGGGGCAATCGAAACTTATTACCCCATACTCAACAAGAACGCCAACCGGCTGGAAATTCACATAGAAAGGGCCCTTCCCGCCGTCAGCGCCGATCCTGGGCGGATCTCCCAGGTCATCATCAATCTGATCTCCAACGCGGTCCGATTTACGGTAAACGGCCTGATCACCGTGTCCGCAAGGCAGGAGGATCTCCATATCGTGATCTGTGTCGCCGACAACGGCGCCGGAATCAGCCGAGAAAGGCTTCCCCATATCTTTGAGCGGTACGTCAGCAAAAAAAAATCCGGGGTTGGTCAGGATACCGGCACCGGACTTGGTGTTTATATCTGTAAGCATATCGTGGAGAGCCACGGAGGGGAAATCTGGCTGGAAAGCGAAGAAGGAAAGGGCACTTCCGTTTTTTTCACCCTGCCCGTACTCTAAAGGCTGCTGGCCAGGTCGCCAAAAAGTCCATATTGATTACATGAAAGGCTGGTAGGCAAATGAAGAAAGCATTACAATTTATTACAAATAAATTTTTGAATAAACAGCTTGGCCTGCGTGTCCGGCTGTTTAATATACTGGCAATGGCGGGAATTCTGGTCAGCTCCGGAGCGGCCACTCTGGCTTTAATAACGGACGCCGGAGCGGAAGCCGCACCCTTCTGCTATCTTTCAACGCTGCTTGCCATCGGTTTGTTGTATTACTCCTATCGGAGCGGAAAATATCAACTTTGTTACATGATCACCGTTATTGCAGTCTTTTTGGTTGTTTTTCCGATTGTTTTTATCACAGGCGGAGGATTTCGAGGCTCTATGCCGTTGTACTTTATTTTCGCAGTTATTTTCACTGCGTTTATGCTGGACGGGAAAAAAATGTTTGTCATGGCGGGAATCGAACTGTCTGTCTATACGGGACTTTGTTTCTTTGCCTACTTCTTCCCCCAGTATATCATCTGGTACAAAGCGGAATGGAACATTGTGATTGACATTGTTGTCGGCCTGATTGCCGTCAGCGTTGCCCTAGGTGCCACCATGTACTTTCAGTTTCGTGTTTACGACGAACAGCAGCGGGAGCTTGAAAAGGCGCGAGAGCAGTTGGCGGCGGAAAATATAGCCCTTGAGCAGATCAACCGCCTGAAAACCGAGTTTTTGGGCAATGTTTCTCACGAGTTGAAAACGCCGCTGACGGTGATGTCCGGCTACGCCCAGACCACCAAACAGCTTGCCCAAAATTCGGATACGCTGGAGGGCAGCGAAGTGTCCCGCCGGATGACCCTTATTTCCTCCGAGGCGGAGCGGCTTTCCCTGATGGTGGGGCAGGTTCTGGATGTGACCCGCATGGAGGAAGGCCGCATGGTCATGGAGCCGGTACGCTGCTACACAGATGAAATCATCCATACCGCCGTTGAAACCCATTACCCTATCCTGAATAAGAACCAGAATCGGCTGGACATCCGCATCGAAAGCGGGCTCCCCGCCGTCCATGCCGACCCGGCACGGATCTCCCAGGTCATCGTCAACCTAATCTCCAACGCGGTACGGTTTACGGTAAACGGCCTGATTACCGTATCCGCAAGGCGGGAGGGGCCTCATATCTTAGTCTGCGTGTCAGATACCGGTGTTGGAATCGCGGCGGAGCGGCTTCCCCATATTTTTGAGCGGTACAGCCAAAAACAAAAATCCGGCGGCGGTCAGGATACCGGCACCGGACTTGGATTGTATATCTGTAAGCATATCGTGGAGCAGCACGGCGGAGCAATCTGGATCGATAGCGAGGAAGGGCGCGGCACATCCATGTTTTTCACCCTGCCTGTACTGTAAAGGCTAATACCGCACTTTGCTGAAAATGTATTCGTTTTTTCCGGGGCTGGACAGTTCAAACCAGCCAACCTCATCGAACTTCATCTTTCTGCGCAGATTGGACACATGTGCCTTGACCGTGCCGGATGCGCCGGGGGACAGCTCGCCCCACGCACGGCGGTAGATTTCATTAAAGCTGAGCCGCTGTCCGGCAAACAGGGCGAAGCAGCCTAAAAGCTGCAGCTCTTTCAGCGTAAGCGGAATGCAAATTCCGTCCAAGGTGGCTTCTCCCGCAAGGAAATCAACCGTCAACGGAGGAAGTTCGATTTTCCCGGCGGACATAACCCCGTTTCTGCGAAGCTGCGCCGCTACATGGGCACTCAGTACATTCAAGTCATAGGGCTTGGTGACGTAATCGTCCCCGCCCTGAAGCAATCCCTTGATCACGCTCTCATTTTCATCCCTGCATGTCAGGAAGATGATGGGGGCGTTTGTTTTTTGCCGCAGCTCGGCGCAGAAGTCAAAGCCGGAGCCGTCCGGCATCATCACATCTAAAAGAATCAGGTCGGGGGCGTGTTCCTCCAGCAGAAACCGCGCCTTTGCAAGGGTGGCTGCGCAGACGGCCTCATACCCCTTGCCCTCGAAATATTCCCGGTTGATTTCCAGCACATCGGCTTCATCTTCTACCATTAAGAGCTTTATTTTCTTCATCCCCTCACCTCCGCTTTATTGAATTATTTTACCATATTTTATGTAAAAATGGAACGCCGGAAAATTCTTTTCAAAAAACGGTAAAGATTTCTTAACCCTACGCACAGAGAGATTTTTTTTTGATAATCTTGGATTATACCGGAACGTAAAAACGAAACCGGCAGAAATGAGGTGATAACGTATGCTGCAAATAACCCGGGTGGACATTTTAGACGGTCAGACCTTGGACATTGAGCTTAGTAACGGCCATTTAATCTTGTTTGATACCCAGCGCCTGCCGGAAGCGGATCACAGCTACGACAGCTTGCGGGAATTGGAGGTGCTGCCCCGACCGAATACCGACGGCCGGAGCGTGTACTGGCGGGACGGCCCGCGGATTGCGCTGGAGGACATCCTGCACTGGCTGTCTATTCAAAACAATAATAAATAAGAGGAGGAACGATCAAAAATGAAACAAAAAAGAAAACGAATCGGCAGCCTGCTGCTGGTGCTGTGCATGGTGCTGACAATGATGCCGGCGGTAGCGTTTGCCGAAACAGAAGAAAATGTCACCGTTTCAACGTCGTGGGATCTTACAGATGCGTTGGAATCGGCCACACCAAAAAACATCACGGTGGACAGCACCTTAATCCAAATGAACACAACCACGGTGAATGCCAACCACACGCTGAACATTGCCGAAGACCAGATAGTAGAGGTCATGGGCAGTAAACTGACCATTCCCGCGGGTAAAACACTGACGGTGCAGGGCCCGGGAACCTTCAGGAATTGGTCAGCAGATGGTATCGTATTGGAGGGAACGCTCTCGTTAAAAGATGGGCTGACCTTTAATGTCCTTAATAACGCGGGTGCGGGAGGAGTGAGCATCGGCTCCAGCGGAAAACTTCAATCGGTGGATTGTGCGATAACCATAGAGAATTCCGATGCTTCCAGCTCCGGCACCATTGGAATTACCGATTTCGGCACCATTGATATTCAAGGCGGCACGCTCTGGATTCAAAATCAATGTTTCGGTTCAATAGGAATTTTCTCCCTCAGTCAGATGACCGTGTCGGATGGATGCGAAATAACGATTGAGAACACTGGTGATATGTCAGTTGGAATTCTCTCCTATTCCAACAGTATGCTTATAACGGGGTCCGATCTTACCATTAAAAATAGCAGGCAGTCCGGCCAAAACACAGGCCTTTCTCTAGCGGGTACTGCTGACATCGAAAACAGCCAAGTTGTGTTTGAAAATGATGCAAACGGAGTGGCCATTGATCCTAGCGACGGAGCTTTGACCTTTAAAGAATGCGAGATCACGACAAATACTTCAAAATGGGGCATTTTTTCTTCGGAGGGTACAGGAGCAGTAGTCTATAAGGACTCTACGATCACCGTTCCGTCCGGCAAAGCAATGATAGCCCAAAATTTAGCTTCAGTCGGGGGGAGCGGTGCCTCAAAGATTATTTTGGCAGCAGGCGCCAAGCTTCAAGGCTACCCCATGCAGGACCGCGGCATACCGCTGACCTCAACAAACGAGATAACCGTGGGCGAGGCGGATGCAGCGGCCTCCCCCACAGGCTTGAGCGCGGGAACCTATACGTGGGACGGCACCTATTTTATAAAGGGTGTTGATACCACCGCGCCCACGCTTTCGGCTGGAACGGTAAACCGTACCAGCGATACGGCGGCCACCATCGGCTTTACCACCAATGAAGCAGGTACTGCGTTCTATGCGGTAGCGAACAGCGGCGCAGCAGCTCCCGCAAAAGAAGCTATTGCTGCTGGCGGCTTATCCCTTGGCACAGTCAGCGGCACAGTTAGCGGCAAAGACGTTACCCTGACCGCTGGGGCGAAGGACATCTATGTGGTGGTCAAGGATGCGGAAAACAACATCAGCGAGCCACTGAAAATAGAGGCTGCGGCGTATTCCGCGCCGGTCGGCGGCACGGGCTGGACGCTGGAGAATGACGGCCACCTGACCATCACCAGCAACGAGGGCATGACCGGCTGGATAGCTGCCGGCTATGCCCCCAAGGCCTCCGTCACCGCCCTGACCATCGGCGAGGCCGTGTCCAGCATTCCAGTCAACGCGTTTGTTAGCTGCCTCAATCTGGCCACGGTAACCTTTGACGGCACGCCGGCTGTGACAAGCATTGGCGGCAGCGCATTCTCTTACTGTGCCCTCACCGCCTTTACCATACCCGCCAATGTTAACGCGATTAACCCCACAGCATTTGTCGGCACCCCGATTACCACATTTACCGTGGCGGATGGTAATACAGACTTCAGCGTCTCCGCACAAAGTGGCGCGCTGCTGACAGACGGCGGGGCCACGCTGTACGCCTTCCCTAAGGGGATAACCGGTGAATACACCGTGGAGGACAGCATTACCGCCATCGGCGGATTCGCGTTTGACGAAACTGATCTTTCCATCGTCGTCATCCCCGATACCGTGACCTCCATTGGGGACAGTGCATTTCCGGGCGATTCCATGCTGACCGCCGTGTTTTTCGAGAGCAATAATCCGCCCGCCATCGAAGGCAACGATAATTTTCTATATTGCGATAAGCTATCCTCCATCTATGTTCCGGCGGGCGCAGTGGATACCTACAAGGAGGTACCCGGCCTAGCCAACTGCATCGATATAATCAAGGCGGACCCCGGTCCAAACCCCAACGTCAGCGATGAAGACGGGCTGAAAGCGGCGCTGGAATATGCGCTGCCGCAAACCATCACGATGACGGACGACATCACGGTGAGCGCGGGCAACGTTACAGTAGGCGCAGACCACACGCTGAACATTAACGGCAAAACCCTGACCATCAGTAATAACAGGGGCATCATTACAAACGGCAAAGCCCTGACCATTAACGGCGGCGGCACGGTAACGATCGCCAACTCCGCCCAGAATGGTATTCGGGGCGGCAACGGTACCAGCAATATCGATGGCGGTACGCTGAACCTTGTAAATGTCACGGTGGATCTGGAGAACACAGGCAATTCCGGCGGCCTGTCCAATATGAACATTACTATGGGCAACGGCGCCACCATCAACCTGAAGTCTCCGACAGCAGGAGGCCAGATCCGGTTAGGAGACGATAGAACCCTGACCATCAACACCGGCGCCGCGGTGAACGTCAATGCTTTTACAGACAGGGGTATTGACATCCTGGGGGGCACAGTGCATGTAGACGGCGGCACGTTAAGCGTTAAGGTGGGTTCAGGGGTTAACCAGGGTATTTCCAGCAGCAAAGGCGGCAGCTTCCTGAAATATTCTTCCGGTATACTGTCTGCCACCACAGGAAGCGGGATTTATTTAATTGGGACCTTAAAGGTCGAAGGCCTGGGCGGCAAATTCAAGGACCGGGGCACGGTCTTTACCGCTTCCGGGCAGGTCACGGTGGGCGACGGAAACGCAGCAGCCTCGCCGAACGGCTTGACGGAGGGCACATATCTCTGGAACGGCACTCAGTTCGAGAAACATGGGATCAATGTCACTACAGAGCCGCAGGATGCAACTGTCACACAGGGCGCAATCAGCGGCAGCCTGACTGTGGCGGCTGAGGCCAGCAACAACAGTCAGGTCAATTATCAGTGGTGGCAGCGCAATGAAGTACCAGGGGGTTTTTTTTACAGTGCGATTGCCGGGGCGACAGGCAGCAGCTTTTCCATCCCGACGAATTTAACGGCGGGGACTTATATCTTCCGCGGCCAGCTCACCGCTGCGGGCTGCCATGACGGGTATACACGCGATGTAACTGTGACGGTGAACCCGCCGGCGTCTTCTGGTGGCGGTGGAAAGGGTGGCGGCGGTGGCGGCGCATCTGTTGTTACACCACCGACACAACCCACAACAGGAACAACAACCTCAGGAAATACCACAACAGCTACAACCACAGCTACAGCTGCTGTTAACAGCAGCGGCACGGCAACCGCATCCGTTACACAGGCACAGGTAAGCGAGGCCATTACCAAAGCGGCGGAAGCGGCGGCAAAGCAAGGCAACGGTGCGGCGGCGGTTGTAGAAATCAAGGTAACGGCTCCGGCAAATGCCAAAACCGTAGAAACCAGCATCCCCAAGGCAGCAATGGAACTGGCTGCGGACGGCAAAACAGCGGCACTTACAGTGTCCACCCCTGTTGCGTCCCTCAGCTTTGACGCAGCTGCACTTTCCACAATAGCAGGAGAAGCGGCGGGAGTTGTGAACATATCGGCCTCCATAGTAGACGCATCCACTCTATCCGCAGAAACACAGCAGCTCATAGGCGACAGACCGGTATTCAATTTCAGTGTCACCAGCGGCGAGCAGACGATCTCCCAGTTCGGCGGCAGTGTATCGGTATCGGTACCCTATTCGCCGAAAGCCGGCGAGGACTTGAACGCCATTGTCATCTACTACATCAATGGGTCAGGCAAACCGGAAGTCGTAAGCAATTGCAGCTATGATCCGGACACCGGCACAATCGGCTTCAAGACCAGCCACTTCTCCCAGTATGCGGTTGGCTACAATAAAGTGACCTTCAAGGATGTGGCTGAAAGCGCATGGTACGGCAAGGCCGTGAGCTTCATCGCGGCAAGGGGCGTAACCACAGGCACAGGAAACGGCAATTACAGCCCTGACGCAAAGCTGACAAGAGGCGAATTCATCGTCATGCTGATGAAAGCTTATGGCATCGCTCCTGACACAGCGACCGCAGAGAACTTCGCCGACGCGGGCAGCACCTATTACACAGGCTATCTGGCAGAGGCAAAACGTCTCGGCATATCCGGTGGCGTAGGCAACAACCTATTCGCGCCGGGCAAGGAAATCACCCGTCAGGAAATGTTTACCCTGCTGTACAATGCACTCAAAGCAATCGGCGAGTTGCCGGAAGGCAATACGGGAAAATCGCCGTCGGCATTCAGTGATGCGGGACAGATCTCTTCCTGGGCGAAGGACGCCATGACATTGATGGTTAAAACCGGAACAGTCAGCGGCAGCGGCGGAAAACTTGCTCCCGGGGAAACGACCACCCGTGTCCAGATGGCACAGGTGCTGTATAACTTGATGAGCGAATAAAAATCTTAACTATGTACAAAGAAGAAGCAGCGTGAGACAAATATAATAGTCACAGATATTGAAAAAGCACAGGGAGTCAAATGATAGACTCTCTGTGCTTTTATCTTCGTATTTAACGTTTTGCTATCGACTTTTCTGAATACAAATCTTGTGATACTCGCCATACCTTACAATGTTTTATATAACGATTCGATATTTTTTGTGTTAAAAAAGTCGAGCATCGTTAAAGGAGCTTTGGTATTATGTAGATACAAGGAGGTGAGATAATGTTAAACGAATTAAATCGTGTGATTGACTATATTGAAGACCATTTAACTGATGATGACCTATCTCTTGAAATGATTTCTGAATATGCCAGGGTTTCCGACTATCATTTTAGAAAGATATTCTTTTATATTTCAGGATTGACGCTTAGTGAATATATCAAAAACAGAAAATTGTCGGAAGCAAATAAGGATTTATTACAGGGAGAAAAAGTGACAGATGTTGCTTTTAAGTATGGTTATGAGTCATTGGATGGCTTTACTCGAGCATTTAAAAAATGGAGTAATTTTTTACCCTCAGATGTAACAAAAAAAGGCATAAGTAAATCGTTCCCAAAACTTTCATTCGTAATAAATATCAAAGGAGGAGTATCTATGGAATGTAGAATTGAAAATAAACCAGCGTTTAATTTAGTCGGTGTAAGCAAACGTGTCCCTATGCAATTTGAAGGTGTTAATAACGAAATCGTAAAGCTTGCACAAAGTATAACGAACGAACAAAAAGAAGAAATGCATTCTCTTCAAAATATAGAGCCTTATGAAATTGTCAATGCTTCTTATGATGCGGATGCCAATTTCTTAAAAGAAGAAGGGGATTTAACTCACTTGATAGGTGTTTTGACGACTGAAAATCAAGTAAGTGATATATTAGAAAAAGTGCCGGTCGAAGCCTATACTTGGGCGATATTTCCAAATGAAGGGCCATTTCCTGTTACGTTACAAGAAACAATGGCAAAAATATATTCAGAATGGTTTCCTTCTTCCAATTATGAAGTAATCAATGCCCCTACTTTTTCTTTTACCAAAATGAATGAACATAAAAAAGATTACGCTTATAGTGAAGTTTGGATTCCCGTTCGACAGAAATAGAAATTAAACACACACAAATCATTCTGATAAAAGGCGAGAGCTGTCAACCTTTAGCTGACAGCTCTCATATTGGCGGAGAGTTAGGGATTCGAACCCTAGGTCCGGTAAAGGACACGGCATTTCGAGTGCCGCACGATCGACCACTCTGACAACTCTCCAAATATAAATTGTGGCTGATTTTGATCTCAGACACTCGTCTATTATACCTATTTACCCTTCGTCGGTCAAGCAAAAGTGTCTTGATTTTAGCTTAATATTTCCTTAATGCATCATAAAAAGGGCATACATAAACCAGCTTACCTTTGTCATATTTATAGACATCGTAATGGACCTCTTTAGTTAAATCTTCAAACGCAACTTCAATGTAATTTGAATACGCAGAATCGACATTGCCCATATTCCCCATATATTCGGACCAAGTGGCCCCAAGCCTGCTCTTCACATCAATATATTTCAACGTTCCGTCTATCAGATCATAGATACCGATATTTCTTTTATCTCCCTTCTGGTATACGATTATTTCCAGCTGGTTGTCATTATCCAGATCCTTCTCTTCCGTCATATACTGAACATCCAATACGATCAAATTGTTTCCATCTTCTTTTACAATAGAATACTGAATATGGGTTTCTCCCGGCTTATCACTTATCACCTCTTTTTTCCAATTATCAATACTCGGTAAAGTTTCTTGTGTTGTTTGCTCTTGCGATACGGAACTAATCCTTGGCGTTCCTTTTATTTTATTAATAACAGCTTCTGCGTTATCTTCTTTTATATCTTTCACGAGTACCACAAATTCATCCGTTGTAATCTGACTCCACAATTTATTCGTACAGATCAACTCGTCACCAACCCATATCGATAAAAATCCCGGCGCAGCCACATATTTATAGGTTTTCTCATTCAGAGTCTTCTGCCCTTCATCCGTCAGTTTGAAGTAGATAAATAAGGTTTCTTGTGATTCGGAAAAGTTATATTTAAAACCAGCAAAATCTATAGTCGTCAAGATCGTTTCGCCTGCATAATTTTCTCCGTCTTTCACACAAAGGGTTTCGGTAACTGCATATAAATCTGCCTTTTGGGTTTCAGAACTTTTCGCCGGAGAATTGCCTTTATTCGGCGTATCGTCCTTCGTTTTAGGATCGCCGCATGCAGAAAATCCGACCAATATTGTTATAATCAGTAGAACTGCTAAAAACTTTTTTCTCATTTATTTTCCTCATTGATCTATTTAATCTTGCCTTCAAAGCATATCATATTACATCCGCAATTTCACCTATAATAAGCTAAAAACCGGAGATTTCTCTCCGGTATTATTTTATCTACTATTCGTCTCTATATTGCTGAGAGCGTACTATAAATATTGAATAAGGTCTTTGTCGATTAATCTCCAATCGGATCATTAATCAGAGTTGCTGCCTTGAATTCGTGACAATGTCCTTCTCTCACAAACGTTACCGAATCTATAAAATGAACATGTCGCCCATCTCCCACAGGAAGAGCGACACCTGTTTTTCCGGAAAATTCATGATAGTGGTCTTCATAAAAATCGGTGCAGAATCTTAATTCATGAATGTGATTGTTCCCACTGACCGGGATTCCTTGACTGGTAAGCGTAGCAAAGCGATGATTGTGAGGATCTGTTTTCAGTTGTTCAATTTTTACGCTGCCAAGAACTTCGTGAACATGACTTTGCCGCATTGGATAGCCAGTATCAGCCGTATAAGCACAGCTTTGCTGCATATAAGACATGATGATCTCCTTTTCTTATAATGGTGGTACCCTCCATATAATATGAAGATCATTCCTAAGGTTCTATCAATAATTTGTTGAAGTTTTGCTGATTTGGTATATTTTTTCTCTTGACATCTTTTAAACCCTGTATTTTTCGGGTATAATAAATTTGTAACCTAGTTAACTTAAACAAAGGAGATTAGATAAATGGATCCACGAATCAAACAATTATCAGAAGGATTAGTACATTATTCCTGTAACGTCCAAAAGGGAGAAAAGGTTTTGGTTAGTTATGAAGGAGAATGCTGCAAGCCCTTAGTAAAACAATTAATTAAAGATATCTATGCTTGCGGAGGTGTCCCTTACTTTGAAGTCAGAGATTCAGAAATCAACCGACAGTTTTTGCTCGGCTGCGACGAAGAACAGCTTCAATTCATGAATGAGCTGCAGCTTGCACAGATGCAGGGGATGGCTGCCTATATTGCTATCCGGGCAGGAAATAATACGGCTGAACTTTCTGATGTTCCTTCTGCAAAGCTGAATATGTACAGCAAAATTTTAAGACCTGTTTTGGATTACCGAGTAAACCATACAAAATGGGTTGTTCTACGATATCCGAACAGCAGTATGGCACAGTTAGCTAACACCAGCTTGGATAATTTTGAAGATTTCTATTTTGACGTTTGCAATTTGGACTATAAGAAGATGAGTGATGCGATGAATCCATTGGTTGATCTTATGAATAGAACCGATAAGGTACACATCATCAGTCCGGGAACAGATCTTACGTTCTCTATCAAAGATATTCCTGCTATTAAGTGCGACGGAGAAAGAAATATTCCGGACGGCGAAGTGTATACAGCACCTGTTCGTGAATCAATGAATGGTATTATTTCCTACAATACCCCTTCAGAAGAACAAGGCTTCACGTATGATAACATCGTATTTGAGATCAAAGATGGTAAGATCATTAAAGCTACTTCCAATAATGATGAAAGAATAAATGAACTGTTAGATACGGACGAAAGTGCCCGATACTTCGGGGAGTTTGCTATCGGTGTAAATCCATATATTCTTCATCCGATGAAAGATACATTATTTGATGAAAAGATTGCCGGAAGTTTCCATCTAACACCTGGCGCAGCTTACGAGGACGCTTTCAACGGTAATAAATCAGCCATTCACTGGGATTTAGTGCTGATTCAACGGCCGGAATACGGCGGCGGAGAAATTTACTTCGACGATGTACTGATTCGAAAAGACGGGTTATTCGTATTGCCTGAATTGGAGTGCTTAAATCCTGAATTCTTAAAATAATTAGATTGTATAGATAACATTCGCCTGCTTGCCGCGGGCGTTTGTTTTTTTATGTACCGGTTATTCTTTTCTGCATGTATTTATTTTTGGATAAGGCCGATATACAAGCCTTGTCAGCTCTTGTTTTGGCGTAATCGATTAAATTGCCATTCGTACTGTTTTGGAGCTGATTTTAGTCACCAAGAAAAGATAATTCACTATTGACAGAAAAGGTTAGAAAAGGTATAGTGAGCCTATGCTAACTTGACGGATCTGCTAAGGCAGATTTTTTTTCATATACGGGTTAGCCTTGACTAACTAGTTAAGAGGAGGAAAATATGAACCAATTGAAAAGAATTGCAGTGCTAGCCATGATGTTTATGATGGTATTTTGTCTGCAAAGTGTAACCGCTTCGGCTCAATCCATTGAGGACATGCCTACTGGATGGGCAAAAGAAGCGGCAGAGAAAGCTGTCGAGCAGGGGTTGCTTACACCATATGACGGTAAGATTTATCCTGATCGTGCATTGACCCGTGCTGAAATGGCCGCTATTGTGAACCGGCTCTTTCAGGCTAAAGCTTTGGGAAGTCTGAACGCTTATACGGATGTTCCGGCTTCAAGCTGGTATGCACAGGATATGGCAAGAGCTGTGCAAATGGGGGCCTTTGAGGGAAATGAAGGAAAGCTTTCGCCGGAGAGGAGTATTACGCGCCAGGAAGCTTTTACGGTAATCAGCCGTATTTTTCAAATGCCTGACGGGAAGGAGGAGAGCCTGAAAACTTTTCAGGATGCATCTTCTGTGGCTGACTGGGCGGCTAGCGGCACTGCCTCTATGATTGATGCAGGATATGTCAACGGGTCTCATGGAATAATCCGCCCCAATGCGGACATTACAAGGGCTGAATTTGCTCAGGTTATGTTTAATATAGCAGAGAATATCCTGGATGAATCGGGAGAGTATACACAAAATTATGATGGAAACCTTTTGATCACAGTGCCGGAGGTAACATTGAAGAATTCAGTTGTAACAGGTGATCTCATACTTTGCGACGGAGTGGCCGCCGGTGATATCACTTTGGATCATGTAACGGTGGAAGGGCGTGTTGTGATTCGAGGCGGAGGCAAAGATACTGTCAAGTTGATTGCATCAAAAATAAAAGGAGATATTGTAGTAAATAATGTAAACAATCCTGTTCGGCTGTTAGCCTCGGAGGGAACGGTACTGGATACGGTAATCGCTCAGAATCAAGTGATCCTTGATGCAGAGGTCTCACTTCTGAAACTTTCCCGACAATCAGATGTTACACTCCAGTCGGGAAAGATCGCAAAATTGGAAGTCTTATCCTCCGCTGCAGGCTCTAAGATAGCGGTGGATACCGGTGCTGTAATCAGTACAGTTACCATAGACGCAAAGGAAACCACCCTGCAGGGAAAAGGCACTGTCGCTCAAGTTCAGATTAATGCGAATCAAATTACTGTAAATACAGGAGGGACTCGTGTTATTGTCGGACAAGGCTTAACAGGAGTTGTAGCGGGAGGAATTGCTGTTACAGGAGGAAAAACCGTGGTTATAGATAAAAGCGGCTCCGGTGTTACTGTAGATGGTACAACCAAAAGCAGCAATGGCAGTAACCATGATAACAAAACTACACCGGATCCTATACCAGACCCTACACCGGACCCGGGACCGGTTTTATCTCCAACAGCAGAAAATTGGGTTGAAATTTCTAAAACGGGCATCGTCAATGTGGATTTCGTCAGCTTTGCAACCGTTGCACTGAGATTGGATTTCATGAACTCCAAGGATTTAACAGAGTATGATTATTACATAGGAGGTGTCAAGCTGGATGCGGAAAAAGACGTCAGCAAAGTAATGAAATCAGCCGATGACTCGCTTCTGGTAATTAAAATGATGCTGCCAAATAACGTGAAACCGCAGATATTGAAGCTGGTAAAGGGCACGGAGTATATGCAGATTGAGTTGAACGATATAGGCTATTCCGTAAAAGAATAGGAAAGGAGATACTTCATTGAAAAAAGTAATCGCAATAGCTTTGGTGGCAGCGGTATTCATAACAATAAACATAAGTCCCGCATTTGCTGCATCCATGGAAATCTATGGAGAAACCAAGATGAATCTTTGGGATCTTTATATAACGGAAAATAATGCCGAACGACCGGATGCCATCAGTACTGCCACTGTGGACGCAGTGACGCAAGCAACCTATAATCCCTATGACAACAAGCCGGTCGCTATTGAAACCGGTGTGGATCTTGGTCTGATTGCCGATAGCCTTATATTAGAAAAATATGAGATAAAAAATGAAATGGTGGATCGTATTTTGAACATTTGGAGAGATGGCTACAGTATTCGTGTGTTGGGTACCTCGAGTACGGAAACCAACCCACTTACCAAGAATGTTGTAAAATACACTGCCGATGATGGGACTGTTTATTACCTCTCCTATCAAGCTGTAAAGAATGCCTTGTCAGATATGCAGGACTTCAGCTGGGAACACTTTGTCAGACAGGCTGTACAAGGGGACAGTGTCAATCCCCCTTATCGCGTCAAATATCTCCTTAACAATGGGGATTTCGGAAAACGCGTTCTCATCAGTCAGCAATCGGTTCTGGCACCGCCTTCTTTGACTCTTGACTCCGATTTCAGCGATAAGGCAGAAAATTTAGGCAAGTTTATCCAGCTTAATTTCGGGAATGACGCTGACTGGGCAAACGCGGTGTATGCAATAAAGGTGAATGAGACTGGGCTGTTACAGGGGAATATGAAGCTTGGGAGTTACAGCGACCACAATGGAGATACCAGTTTTATCACGGGCCAAGATGCTGCGGATAAATCGAAGATTATCATCCGGCTTAGCCAGAAATTTAAGCTGGGTGAAAATAAGCTGACCTTTATGGCTCGTGGATATGAAGATGCCGAATTTACTCTGAATCTCAATGAGTCTCAGAGCACCTATCCTTGGATTGTATCTTTCCAGGGGGTAAATGAGGACAACAAGGATGCGCCTTTAACAAGAGACAGTATCGTAAAGCGGGGCGATGTAATCCGAGTGGATGCTACAGATACGAAATCTTATTTTTCAGGTAAATTTGACGGAATTTTCATTGACGGGAAACCACTCCAAAAGGAAGATACGCTAAAGAACAGTCATACTCTTTATTATGAGTATACTAACCTTGGAAAGAAACTTAAAGTTTATACAGATACGCTCACAGCAGGATTACACGAGCTTCATTTGATAAAGCACGGATATAATGATGAAATCTATTTCTTTACTGTCAGCGGGGAAGAAGAACTTGCGGCACCGGACTTCACGGTACAGGGTGAAGAGGTCAAGGTTGGCGGCAATACAACAATCGGGGGCTCTGTCAAAGGAACACCTGTTGTGCTGAAAAGTGATGCGGACAGCTTGCAACAATGGAGCGACAGCATCCGGAAAATTTTCTTTATAAACGATTCTACCGGTGAGGTTAACCAGATCACCGGCAGCACGTCGGCGGTTTTAGATGTGGCTGCAAAGACGGTTTCCATTAATGGCGGCAGTATGAATTACTGGAATACATCAGGGAGCCATACCTTAGTGATTCGGTCGCATGGTTATACGGAAGCTCGCATTCCTGTGAAACGTGTTAGCGCTATGCCGTCAGGGAGCAGCATAGATTATCGTGCAGCAGACGGAGCCGTGGTGGTCTCCTCTAATTATAGCTTTATGTCGGCAGACAATTTACAAAATATCCTGATCAACGGTACCAGTTATCCGGCGAGCAATTTTGATACCACTATCAGCTATTCGGCACCATCTACACTAATCATTCCGTCCGAATATTTTGAAGCCGGTACGACTGCTACGGTGAAGGTCATAACAAAAAATTATTCCGATCTGACAAATACGATAACCGTTCCGGAGGAACATATCAAACGCAAGCCAGCGCCTTCCACGTCGCTCGAGCAAAGCAATATAACAAAAAACGGAAATATTGTGCTGAATTTTACGGATGATGCTGAGTGGAGAGCAGCTATTCAGACCGTGGTTCTAAGAAGTGCTTCCAATCTCGATACGAATTATAAGAGTAAGACCATTGCAACGGAAGCCGGTAAGCTGACCGTGGGTCCAGTCACCTTATCTGCCGGAAGTTATACCCTTATAGTGACTGCTAACGGGTATCAGCCACTGAAAATTCCTGTTCAAGTTGTAGATCCGGTACCCGGAGCGGTGACCAGCGAACTTCAGCCAAACGGCAGCGTAACCGTGAAAGTGGAAGGCAGTGTCAGCAGCTATATCAGCGGATTGTCGGTGTCCGTAGACGGGCAGGCGGTATCCTCCGGTAAAATTACGAAAAATAGTCCGACTTTTACTTTATCCGGAGACTGCTTCCCTGTCCGGAAGACTTATCAGGTGCTGATGCGGTCCTCGGGGTATGCTGATTACAGCTTCCAGATCAACACGGATGTGTCTGAACCTCCGGCTTTGGCTGTTTTAAGTCAAATGGATACAGCGACAAAGACCATCACTGTAACCTTTGATCCAAATGAGGCGTGGAGAGCGGCTATTACAGGAGCGGAGCTAATTAGAAGCAGCGGAACCGCAGCCACGGTTACTATTGCGGATAAAAGCCAAAACGGAAGCCTTACCCTTTCCGTAACAGGGTCCCTTTATAGTGACGATTATACCCTGAAAATATCAGCAGATGGATACCGCAAGGCGATGCTTCCGATCAAGATTCTGAGTCCTGTTCCGACAGATGTGTCCTATGATCTGTTGACAGTGGACGGTGTGCCGGAAACCGACATTCTTTTAAAAAACTATAGCTACGCCGGTGCACTGAAAAAAATCAAAGTGGGTAATACAATATTGACGAGGGGAGAAGGTTTCACTGTAGACACCTCCCAATATATTGCCGTTATCCCCGGCATCATTGATGAAAGTGAGGTGCAGATAACCCTCTTTGCAGACAATTATGCGGATAAGACCATCACCATCGTGAACCGTATGAGTCCTCCTGCAGTCACCTTGCCGGTTCAGATGGCAAAAGATGCGGAATTGACCTTCTCCTCAAACGACAGCGGCTGGGCATCTGCAGTAAGCGGAGTCACGATAGATTCTAAAGCGTTCACGAAGGATAAGCTTGCTGTGACAGGGGGAGACGTCTCCATTCCAGCCGACAAGATGAAGAATGCCTACGTATCAGCGGGAACAGGAAAAACCATTAAAGTTACCGCCGCCGGCTACCGTACCCTTGTTTTAAAAAATATAACAATCTATGAAAAGCTGGCCTCTGCATTCCAACAGACGATAACCTGGAATGACGGAGGAAGCTTATCGATTGATTTAAACGATACAAGCAGCTCCTATTATTCTGTGAGCAAGGTGTACGTCAACGGCACAGAAACGACAATGATCACAAAACCGTCCTATTCCAACGGGTATAAACTGCTCCTATCGGCTGGAAATTTTACCGGATTATCCGGTACTACGGTGCAGATTAAGATAACGGGATCTTCTTCGTCGAATTTGCCGGAACTTTTGATCGATGTAGTGATTCCATAATATAATTTATCATAAGATATTCATGGTTCAAATCAGAAGGGGATAATTCTTGAATTTCATTTGGTAAAACCACGGAAACCGTGGCATTCGAAATTGTTCGTTCGGTTTAAATCGGCTCGTAAGTTCGAATCTCACCGCTTCCGCCACTGTCCGAAAACCTTTAAAATTTTAAGGGTTTTCGGATTTTTTTATGCTCTCGGACATAAGAGTTTTGACTTTAATTCAGATAAGTACTAGAATTAACATTAGATGTATCTCTCAGTATTGTGCATTTTTCGATATACCGCTAGCCTAAAGTTATTGATAATCAATATTAGCTATTATATAATTAACGACAGATAACAGACTGGAGCCATTGAGCATTCCGGATCATCTCCCTGCTCCGGTAAGAAAAAAGAAAAGATGCCGTGAAAAGGGAAAATGAAGCAGAGGAGGTTATACTGTGGATAATGTCAATATCATTAATATGCTGCTGATTTTATCCACATTGGTGGTATTATATTTCTTATTGTTAGTCGCAAAAAGAACGCCGAAAAAGCAAATTCATTATGCTGTTTTAAGTATAACAGCCAGCATTCTCCTATGGAATGTCGCAGTATTATTGTATTTGACTTTTGACAAAGTCCCATGGATACAGGCAATTTGTGAGCGACTGTACTTTTTGGGTGCGATTTTCGTATCCATTTCAATATTATTTACAGGGTTAATATTTGCTCAAACTAAAATAAAATTTATATGGAAGCATGCACTGCTGTTTGTCGTTCCTGTCATCTCTATTATAGTGCTGTTTACGAATCAGAGTCATCACTGGTTTTATACTGTCTTTAGCCTGATACCTTCCAAGCAAATTTTTGGTACCTATTTTATTATACATACGATATATTCTTATTTGTGTATAGGGATTGGGTTGGCCTATCTCGTGATTTTTTCCATAAAAAATTATGGCATTTTCTCCAGACAATCCTCGTTAATATTTATTGGTATTATGATTTCGCTGATCATTGATGCGATCAGCACATTTAAGATCTTTAATTGGTCAACGGCAATCGAAAATATTGCTTTTGCCGTGACTATTAGCTTTTTTATAATAGCTACGGTAAAGTTTGATTTCCTGAACGTAGTACCCATCGCCTTGCAAACGGTTGTTGATTTGATTTCTGACAGCTATGTGGTGATTGATGAGGATTTTAAAGTCATTGATTACAACAAAGCTTTTGTAGGCGGTTTTACCGGGGTATCCAGAAAAATTGGCATTATGGAAATAATCAAAAAGAATTATGGCGCTCTCGATGTTAAGAGGTTCATGGACTTTCTGGACGAAGCAGTTCGCGAGCAAAAAAAAGTGGGCTTTGAAATGCTCAAGCCCATGGATGAAGCCATTGTCTATTATATGGTGGAAATCACCCCCATTTATATCAGCGGAAATCATATAGGAACTATAATTTTAAAACAGAATATTACTGAGCATAAAAATAATTTGCAGGAGGTTATGCAGCTCAATGAGAGGCTGCAGAGTCTGGCAACCCGAGATTGGCTGACGCAGTCTTATAATAGATATTTTTTTGATGAAAGATTACAGCAGGAGATTGATCTCGTAAACAGGCTACAAGCATACGGCCGGGAATCGGAAAAAAAGGTCAACGCTTTTGGGTTAATTATGTTTGATATAGACTATTTCAAAATCTATAACGATAATAATGGACATCCGGCAGGAGATGAGCTTTTACAAACAATCGTTACGGTTGTTAAAGAGGTGTTATATCCGACGGATATATTATGCAGATACGGTGGAGAAGAGTTTGCCATTATTTGCTGCCATACCTCAGAGAAAGGGATTAAAACAGCTGCGGAAAAAATCAGAAAAGCTGTGGAAGGTTATGATTTCAGGTTTCAGGATAAACAGCCGGGCGGTAACCTGACAGTTAGCATTGGCGCAGTATACTGTTCAACAGCTAACGTAAAAAGAAAGGATTTAATAAAAAAAGCTGATGAGTATCTGTATTTAGCCAAAAGCAGCGGAAGGAATAAGGCTGTTTTTAACGACTAAATCACAAATTGCTGCAGACTTTTGAAACACAAAGAATTAAGCCGCATTTCCAATAGACATGCCTTCCGACAAGGGGAAGGCATGTCTTTTTCTATGGAAATATGGTACTATCGATTCAAAGGCGATTCCATTATAAATAGATAAACAGAAATTTGAACCTCGTGAAAGGAAAAAGAAATGATATTCAAAGAAACATCGAATAAAAAACTGCCCACAATTATTTTATTACACGGCGGCGGTTTGTCTTTTTGGTCTTTGCAAAGCATCGTTGAACAACTACAATCTGAATTTCACGTTGTTACACCTATCATTGACGGTCACGGTGAGGATGGCGATGAAGAATTTATCAGCATTCAGAATTCTGCAGGGAAACTCATAGACTATATTGATACAAATTATAACGGTAAAGTATTTGCTATCAGTGGGCTGTCAATTGGTGCGCAGATAACAATAGAGGTTCTATCCCAACGAGCGGACATTACACAATATGCAATTCTTGAAAGCGCATTGGTGTATCCAATCAAAGGAACTGCGATTATGACTGTTCCAACATACAAACTTTTTTATGGATTGGTTAAGAGAAGATGGTTTTCCAAACTGCAAGCAAAATCGCTTTGTGTCCCTGCCGATATGTTTGAACAGTATTATCAGGACAGTCTGAAAATATCAAAGCAATCGCTAATCAATATCACACTAAGTAACGGTAACTATAACTTAAAAAGCAGCATTACGAATACCAAATCAAAGATTTTGATTATTGTCGGAGAAAATGAAATTGGAATTATGAGAAAATCTGCCCAACGATTGCGTGAAGCAATCAAAGATAGTGAACTTTATATAGCACCGGCAATGAAACATGGCGAGATGAGTTTGGTATATCCTAAAAAATATGCTGAATTGGTAAAGCTGTTCTTTGGCAAATGTTCATAGTATGTAATCCAGGCAAATGCTTGCCCTGACCACATTCACATGTTGGTTGCAATTCCGCCTAAACTGAGTGTATCGAAATTCATGGGAATATTGAAAGGGAAAAGCAGTTACAGCTGTTCAACGTACTGGCAATGGATATTCTGTTAACAAGAAATATTTAATGATAAATTAAGCTTTTCTTAAGATTTTTTTTATTGGTTCTTTAATTCTATATATCATAATGAGTACATCAATTAAATTCAGAGAGGTACTTCATTATGGAAAAATGCTATTTATATATAGTTCTGACAAGAACCAATACGGTAATGTCTAAGCTTATTCAGGTTGTAAAAAATGATGCATATACTCATGCGGCTATATCTTTAGATAAAGAACTCAATCATATGTACAGCTTTGGAAGAAGGAATACGTACAATCCTTTTATTGGAAGGTTTAGAAAAGAAGATATTAACGAAGGCGTATACAAGTTCTGTAATACCTTACATGGTGCAATAATTGAGGTGGAGGTGTCCAAGCAACAGTATGAAAAAGCGAAGGTAATATTAGATCATTTCATTTCGAATAGTCACCTTTATAAATATAACTATAATGGGCTTGTACATAGCATGTTAAACAAACCAGTATGTAACGATTATAGCTTTTTATGCTCAGAATTTGTGTATCACATTCTAAAGGAAAGCGGCATTGCAGACCTTAAAATATCAAGAAATCTGGTTAGACCTCAAAACTTGCTGAATATAGAAGGTAGAATGATTTATAAAGGTAATCTCAAAAAAATAAAATTATCAGAAAATAATTTATATGCAAATGAAATAGGAACCAGGAGGCTGAGTGCAATATATGAATAAACCTAACGAATTATTACATGAACGCCACGGTGGCAAGTGCGTTTTCCTGTGGTGTTTTTTTTGTTGTCTTTTTATGGCTAACTCGATAGGTTAGCTATTTCTCACCTTCATTTATACTGATCATATACTATTAAAAAAGCTGTAAACTTAGTGATTCTCCTACAAATCTCTCTATTATCTATGACAGAAGAATCCCAATTGTTATATGGCTGAATATTGATTAAGTATTTAAAGGAGACATCGAAAGTGAATTATTATAATCGAGATATAGTATGCAATAAGAACAACAACTGTTGTCAGTGTCACTGTTATCCATGCTGTTGTATTGGCCCACAAGGTCCAACCGGAGCAGCGGGCATAACAGGTCCCACTGGAGCCAATGGCAATACAGGTCCAACCGGAGCAACGGGCATAACAGGTCCCACTGGAGCCAATGGCAATACAGGTCCAACTGGAGCAACGGGCATAACAGGTCCCACTGGAACCAATGGCAATACAGGTCCTACCGGAGCAACCGGAGACACCGGGCCTCAAGGAATTCAAGGAATTCAAGGGATCCAGGGTATTCAGGGTCAAATGGGTCCCACTGGTGTTGGCACAACCGGACCACAGGGAGAACAGGGTCCTGCGGGAGCTGTCGGAAATGCTGGCGCCACCGGAGACACCGGCCCCCAAGGAATTCAGGGAATCCAAGGAATCGAAGGACTGCAAGGTCCAATAGGTCCTACCGGCGTTGGTGTTACCGGGACAACCGGCTCAACCGGACCGCAGGGTGAACCGGGTCCTACCGGAGCTGTTGGAAATACTGGCGCCACCGGAGACACTGGTCCCCAAGGAATCCAGGGAATCCAAGGAATCGAAGGACTGCAAGGTCCAATAGGTCCTACCGGCGTTGGTGTTACCGGGGCAACCGGCTCAACCGGGCCGCAGGGTGAACCGGGTCCAACCGGAGCTGCTGGAAATACTGGCGCCACCGGAGACACCGGCCTCCAAGGAATTCAAGGAATTCAAGGAATCGAAGGACTGCAAGGTCCTATTGGCCCTACCGGCGTTGGTATTACCGGGACAACCGGCTCAACCGGGCCGCAGGGCGAGCAGGGTCCAACCGGAGCTGTTGGAAATACCGGTCCTATTGGAGACACCGGCCCCCAAGGAATTCAGGGAATCCAAGGAATCGAAGGACTGCAAGGTCCAATAGGTCCTACCGGCGTTGGTATTACCGGAGCAACCGGTTCAACCGGACCGCAGGGTGAACCGGGTCCAACCGGAGCTGTTGGAAATACCGGTCCTATTGGTGATATCGGCCCCCAAGGAATTCAGGGAATCCAAGGAATCGAAGGACTGCAAGGTCCAATAGGTCCTACCGGCGTTGGTATTACCGGGACAACCGGCTCAACCGGACCGCAGGGTGAACCGGGTCCAACCGGAGCTGTTGGAAATACTGGCGCCACCGGCGACACTGGTCCCCAAGGAATCCAGGGAATCCAAGGAATCGAAGGACTGCAAGGCCCAATAGGCCCCACCGGTGTTGGCGTAACCGGTTCAACCGGGCCGCAGGGTGAACAGGGTCCCACCGGAGCCGCTGGAAATATCGGCCCCACCGGTGACACTGGTCCCCAAGGAATCCAGGGAATCCAAGGAATCGAAGGACTGCAAGGTCCAATAGGTCCCACCGGTGTTGGCGCAACCGGTTCAACCGGACCGCAGGGTGAACCGGGTCCCACTGGAGCCACTGGAAATACTGGCTCTACTGGTGACACTGGTCCCCAAGGTGTTACCGGTGTGCAGGGTATTCAAGGCATACAGGGTGAGATTGGTCCAACGGGTCCTCTGGGTCCCGCCGGTGCTACCGGGGCAGATGGTACCGGGATCACAATTCTTGGTTCCTATCCGACGTATCAAGACTTAATTGATGCACATCCAACAGGAAGCCCCGGCGATGGTTATCTGGTTAATGGTGATTTATATGTTTGGAGTGACACAACCAACACCTGGGAAAATGTCGGTAATATCCAAGGCCCACAGGGGCCAACAGGTCCGCAGGGCATTCAAGGTCTGCAAGGAATCGCTGGAATTACAGGTCCCCAAGGCAATATAGGACCTACTGGATTACAGGGTCCAATAGGCATACAGGGTCCCACAGGTCCCACTGGTATAAATGGTAACACGGGTCCCACCGGTGCAGACGGAGGTATAGGGCCACAAGGTCCACAAGGGATTCCCGGTCCGACCGGTCCTCAAGGTATCGCAGGTCCGATTGGTTCGCAAGGCATACAGGGTCCGACCGGCCCAACCGGTTCGACCGGTAACACGGGTCCCATCGGTAACACCGGTGCAGACGGAGGTATAGGGCCACAAGGTCCACAAGGGATTCCCGGTTCCACAGGCCCTCAGGGTATCGCAGGTCCGATCGGTTCGCAAGGCATACAGGGTCCGACCGGTCCAACCGGCCCGACCGGTAACACGGGTCTCACCGGTAACACCGGTGCAGCCGGTGGAATAGGTCCCCAAGGGCTACAGGGAATTCTCGGTCCGACCGGTCCTCAAGGTATCGCAGGTCCGATCGGTTCGCAAGGCATACAGGGTTTGACCGGACCAACCGGTCCGACCGGCAACACGGGTCCCATCGGTAACACAGGCGCAGCCGGTGGAATAGGCCCTCAAGGGCTGCAGGGAATTCCCGGTCCGACCGGCCCTCAGGGTATCCAAGGTCCGGTTGGTTCGCAAGGCATACAGGGTTTGACCGGACCAACCGGTCCGACCGGCAACACGGGTCCCATCGGTAACACAGGCGCAGCCGGTGGAATAGGTCCCCAAGGGCTGCAGGGAATTCCCGGTCCGACCGGTCCTCAAGGTATCGCAGGTCCGGTTGGTTCGCAAGGCATACAGGGTTTGACCGGACCAACCGGTCCGACCGGCAACACGGGTCCCATCGGTAACACAGGCGCAGACGGTGGAATAGGCCCTCAAGGTCTGCAGGGAATTCCCGGTCCAACCGGGCCTCAGGGTATCCAAGGTCCGGTTGGTTCGCAAGGCATACAGGGTCTGACCGGCCCAACCGGTCCGACCGGCAACACGGGCCCCACCGGTAACACAGGCGCAGACGGTGGAATAGGCCCTCAAGGTCTGCAGGGAATTCCTGGTTCGACCGGGCCTCAGGGTATCCAAGGTCAAGTTGGAGAACAGGGGGCTCAAGGTCCAACTGGCCCCACTGGTGCAATTGGCGACACAGGCCCAACCGGTTCCACAGGCACAATTGGGCCACAAGGTCCTCAGGGTATCACTGGATCCACCGGGCCTCAGGGCGTCCAAGGAATCATGGGGCCTCAAGGCGCTCAAGGCCCTACTGGAGCTACAGGGCCCCAAAATTCTTCGGTTTTTCTGGAAACAGTAAAATTAGGAGATATCAATTCCCTGATTTCTTTTAACCAAGGCGGTGGAAATAATCAAGCATTAGGCGCTTTGGTATTTGGCGGCAGAGCGAATAGTATAGTCTCTAGCTTGGCATCCTATGTTGTGCAAACAGGGGCAACCACAGGCAGCTTTCAAATGGCAATATTACAGCCCACTAGTTCCTCTTCTGCTACCGTAGTGGGCATCACAAATAATGTTACAACGATCACCCCAGGATTGCTAATTTTGCCGTTAACGTCTTCTGTTACTCTTTTAGCAAACACCCTGTATTTTCTTGCAGTATACAACCAAGTAAACGGTGCATTTATAGGCGGAAGATCCACTGGGGTAGGAACCACTAGTCTAGCACCTCCAATTAATTTTAGAGTTCAAAATATAAGTGGTTTTTCAATCAGCCAAGCAATTAACACAAGTGATATCAGTTTGCAGCTTTCCCCTTGGTTAGCGGCATTACAATGATCTTGGGATTTGTGACCCTTGAATAAAACTATGCGGCTGAAAACTGATTTTATGGAACCGACTATGTAATCGAAGTTGTTTTTGCCCTGCATCCCAAAAAAGAGGCTGTATCAAAACGCCTCTCCGAAAAGTACAAAAAGAGCTCTTCCAATTCTACTGGCTGAGCTCTTTTTGTGCCGCTGATTACCGCCGATTGGTTAGTGATACACATACAAAATAGCCGCATTTATAAACTCTGCAAGTCCCGGTGTCTTTTTGTCCAATGCTTCTTTGTGAACCAAATACGCCTGTCCGATTTTACGAAAAGCTGTATCATCGCAGGGAAGCCACATATTTATTAACTCTCTATAAGCAGTAACCGCCTTTTTTGCAGCTAAACTCTCCGGGCCATCTATCATGGCTTCACGAAACTTTTGCATAACATCCCCGCAAAGAGAAATGAGTTCACCAAAATCCACATTCATTATATTCGAGGCGTTTTTAACGATGGATATGCTGCTCGGAAATATGCCGCTTTTCACTACCGGAAGAAAAAAACCGCTTTCCATTAACGCTCGAATTTCGTTTGCATATGTTTTTTTCATTGTTTCAATTCTATTTTTATCAAAATCTCTTAGCATTGAAATATCAAATTCATTATTCAATATACGGTCAACTGACAATATCATTTTTTGCAGTCCTGATTGTTTTTCCAAGAGAATTTGTTTATGCTGCCGTATGATCTCTTTTTCCATTTCCTTCGGACTTTCAAGCAGCAACCGAATGTCATCAAGGGAAATGCCAAGCTCTTTATAAAACAGAATGCTCCACAGTCGGCGCAGGCTCTCGTCATCATATTGACGATAACCCGATTCTTTTACCGCGCTGGGTGGTAATAATCCGATTTCATCATAATATTGCAAGGTGCGGCGGCTTACGCCGGAGAGCTTGCTCACTTCATTTACACTTTTCATTGCCTTTTCCTCCTTGCTAAAAATATTTTTCAAAAATCTCTTGACTCGAACGCAGCGTTATAGTTTATGCTCTCATTATAAATGAACGGCAGCGTTTTTGTAAAGTGAAAAAGTATAAACAAAAATGCCGCACATAATGAGGAGGATTTATTTACGATGAATAAGAATGAAAAAGCCCCAAAACTTGAGCCGATTCCAAAGAGCATCATGAACATTGCTTGGATTTTAGTGCTTGGGGCAATTATGCCCCTGCTTGATTCAACAATGGTCAACATTGCAATCAAGCACTTGAGCAATGATTTCAGTGCCGGACTTGATTTAATTCAATGGGTAGTTACAGGTTATGTGTTAGCTATGGCAATTTCAGTACCGCTTGCAGGTTGGATGGTGCAACGGTTCAATGGTAAATGGTTAATGATTGGCGCCAATGTATTATTTTTAGCTTCTTCGATTGCTTCGGGATTTAGCGGGAGTATTAATTCATTGATTATTTTCCGGGTTGTTCAAGGTATCAGCGCCGGTTTTATTATGACATTGGTGACTACCTTGTGTGTCGAAACCGCCGGAAGGGAGCGGATGGGACGGTTAATGTCGACCATTGGTATCCCAACGGTCCTGGGGCCAATCCTGGGCCCGGTTATTGGGGCTGTGATTGTTCAATTCTTATCATGGCGTTACATTTTCTTTGTCAACATTCCAATTGGCATTCTTGCCATCACTTTGATGATTATGAAGCTGCCAAACTTCACGCCGACAAACATAAAAGCCAAATTCGACTTCATTGGCATCCTTTTATTGGGTGCCAGTTCAGCCGCGTTAATTTACGGGATTACGAAAGCAGCGAAAAGTGCTACATTTAACAACAGCACGACAATTGCTTATGTTGTTGCCGGGGTCGCAATTCTAGCCATCTATATGATTTACGCTGCTATTAAAAAGGAACAAGCCATTCTCCCATTACACTTATTTAAGTTGAAAAATTTCAGCGCGGTTATGGTTGGCTTGTTCCTTGCAGGGATTGCCACCAACGGTCCAATGTTGTTATTACCTTTGTTTTTCCAAAACATTAAGGGCTTCTCAGTTTTGAGCGCCGGATTAATTTTGATTCCGCAAGGGATCGGTATGTTAGTTGCCCGTCCATTGATTGGCAAGCTGACTGATAAATTGGGTGCGCGTAATGTTGTCTTGGTAAGTTTGACATTAGCCATCGTTGGCACGATTCCATTTGTCTTCTTTGGTGAGGCATCTTCACTCATTGTTGTGAGCGTTGTCTTGTTTATTCGCGGTATGGGAATCGGTGGTGTCACCATTCCAATGATGACTGATGCGTACACCGGTATGGTCAAACAAGAAATTGCGCAAGCCAGTGTCGGAACTCGGCTCGTGCAAAATATTGGTGGTGCGTTTGGTTCAGCAGTACTTGCAACGGTTGTCAGCCTTGGGGTCCAAGATAAAACACCAACGATTCCACTCATGACCACCGCTTACCATGATGGGTTCATGTTAGCCTTAGTTCTTAGCCTAGTATTACTCATTCCAACTTTGTTCTTAACGAACAAGAAATCTAAGAAATAATGCATTCAAAAGTAAATTGGGTATGCTGCGTCATTAATAAAAGGGGGTATTTATTACATGAATATTTTGATTGTTGGCACGGGTATTATCGGATTGACGAGCGAAAAGATAAAAAACACCAAAATACAAATGGGAGCTATACATACCACTGTGTTGCTGAAGCCAATGACGCTATGAGCTAATTATGGTTCCTGTTAAACTAAGAAGGAAACGAATGCTATAACAGAAATATAAAACTTTCACTGACATTTTGCAAAAAAATGTGCTACACTGAAACTATAGATATCGGCCATGGATGCTAGTAGCCGCTATTTTTGAGTCTACGATCTCAATGGAGTATCTGTGCAGCTGAGATAAAAAATTGAAAATTAACGAATGATTGATGTTATGAAATATGAAAGGCGGTATGGGTTTGAATTTAATTGACGAACAGGTTCTTCACGAATTATTTGGAGCGGGGAAAATTTTGGGTATAGAGGGCGATATTATTACCATTCAGTTTTCGGATCATATCGGTCAAAAGAAGTTTCAATATCCTGCTGTATTTGAACATTTTCTGAAAATGCGCAAGCCATCGGCACAGGAATATGTCATGCAGGAACTTGCTGTCCTGCAGAATGCTATCGAGGCAGAACGTTTACGCAGAGAAGAATTGCGGTTAGAGGAAAAACAACAGCAGCTGGCAGCCAAACTGGTAACCAAAAAGACGACGGCCAGAAAGCCAAAAGCCTCAGCCACAAAAAGCAAGGCGGCGCCGAAACCAACTGTTGACGAACCTACTGGAACCCAAAACAAGGAGTAAATATAGCCATGCTTTTAGTTTGTTTTATCCATGTATCGTCTTTGTCTCTATTTTTTCAGATGTAGCTTAATTCTTATACTAATCACTTTAACATTGTTGCAACAGAAACAAAAATTTAGTATAATATTGTTAACACACGAACGGGTGGGAGGACACGCCATGAACAAAGAGGAACAGGTTAAAATGCGTTTCAGGGACTTATACAACAAGTTGGCTTGGCTTAATAAGCTTAAGATGGAAGCAAGTTTTAAGGGCTACACGCCTTCTGAAGTACATTGTATCGAAAACATTGGAAGAAATGTAGATTCCAACGTGACAAAACTAGCGGAGTCCTTTTATATGACTAGGGGCGCCATAAGCAAAATGACCAAGAAGCTCATAAAAAAAGGTGTCATTGAAAGCTATCAGAAGCCAGATAATAAGAAAGAAATTTATTTTCGGCTTACTGAACAAGGGCAAGTAATTTATAAAGTCCATGAAGAACTGCACAAAGAGTTTCAAGAGCGGGATAAATCCGTATTTGAGCAGGTAACTGAGGAGCAATTTGACAGTATGCTTAGCTTCGTGGAAAAGTATAATAGGCATTTAGATGCAGAAATAAAGAAGAAGGGTATAAATATTAAGTCGGAATAGATTTGAATAAAAATAAAACCATAGGCAGCTTAACTCTATTGAGAACAGGCTGTTTTTTTATGGTATTTATTTTGTTGACAGAGAAACAAAATGGTGATATGATGACTTTGTTGACAGAGAAACAAAATTATAACTTTTGAGAGGGAAATTTAAATGTTTAAATTTAGATCACACAATGTACAGAACAAACCGTTGATAAGGAGGAAAGGAAAAAGATGAAAATTATCGGATTTAGTGCAAGTCCGCGGAAAGAAGGCAATACTGCCTGGATAATAAACAAAATACTCGAAGGTGCAAAAGAACAGGGGGCCGAAACGAGTGCCTTCAGTTTCAGCGACCTTGATATCAAACCGTGCCGTGGTTGTTGGGCCTGCCACAAGGGCGATCAGGGCTGTGTTATCAAAGATGATATGCAAAAAATTTATGACGCGCTTGAGGATGCCGATGCCATTGTTTTCGGCTCGCCGGTTTACATGGGGCAGATGAGCGCCCAAGGGAAGATATTCACGGATAGGCTGTTCGCACGATTTTCTCCGCGATTCTCTCCGTTTTTCAAAGAAAATGCCGTAAAACAAAAGCTGATTCTTTCGTTTAATCAGGGTAATCCTGATTCCAGCCTGTTCCAGGTGTATTTTGATTATACGAGACACATGTTTGAGGTGCTGGAATTTGATGTGAAAGAGGTACCTGTCGTTACCGGTATGCGAAATGAACCGGCGCATGAAAGAGAAGATCTTCATACGGTCATGAAGGATATCGGCTCAGCGTTGGTTTCGGAGCCATTCCAGGAATAGTAAGGGGAAGGATACAATAATGCAAGGAGAAAATAGGAACGGTAAACGCCGCACATTTGCTTTAGTTATACTTCTGTTCGCGTCTTTTATGGACATATTGGACACCATGATAATCAACATTGCCATACCCTCAATCCAAAGCGGTTTACAGGCCGGTTCATCGGCTGTTGAGTGGACGGCAAACGCATATATCCTCGGAATGGCATTGATTATCATTACCGGCGGGCGACTTGGGGATATTTTAGGCCGCAAAAAAATGTTCATGATAGGCATGGCAGGGTTTACCATTGCATCTGCTTTTTCGGGTTTGGCCGCCACAATAAATGTTTTGATTTTTTCGAGAGCAATACAGGGAATCATGGCCGGGATTATGATTCCACAGGTGCTTTCTTATATACAAGTTTTATTTGCACCGAAAGAACGCGCCGGGGCACTTGGCGCCTACAGCGGAATCAGCGGATTTGCAACCGTTGCCGGGCCAATATTGGGGGCATTCCTGATCAAGATTAATCTTTTACAACTAGGTTGGCGTACATTATTCCTCATTAATGTTCCGATCGGAGTTTTCATTTTTATAGCTGCTGCTATTGTACTCACGGAATCAAAATCTACAAATCCGTTACGTGTAGATATACTAGGTACGCTAATGGCGATGGCTTCCCTTATACTGCTGCTGTATCCGCTGATACAGGGGAACAGCTTGGGTTGGCCTGTTTGGACATATATTTCAATGGCTGCTGCGCTCATCGTTGGTATCCTTTTTATTGTCTATGAGAAGCGCCGGACGAAACTGAATAAATCTCCTTTAATCGCACTGAACCTTTTCCAGTTTAAGAGCTTTATTGGAGGGGTATCGGTATTTACCTTATTTATGATTGCCATGAGCGGCTATTTTCTTGTCTTTACGTTTTACTTACAGATGGGATTACAGTTTACGCCTTTGCACGCGGCTTTGACCGCATTGCCATTTTCGTTGATGGTTCCTGTAATGGCAGGGTTTTCGGTAATGAAACTGGCACCTAAATTTGGTCGGAAGGTAGTAGTCTCAGGGTTGATCCTATGTGCAATTGGGCTTGCAGGCGTAGAATGGGTGATGCATGGTGCCGGTCCATCCCTGAGCAGCTGGCAGCTGCTTCCTGTACTTCTTATCGGTGGTGCCGGTATGGGCATGGTTGTAGCATCTCTTACTGATTTTAGCCTTTCCCAAGTCCCACAACAGGATGCAGGTTCGGCTTCCGGTATTTTGAACATGATGCAGCAAGTTGGCAGCAGTATCGGTATTGCGATTCTCGGTACGATCTTTTTCAATTTTATTGGAAGTTTATTTGAAATCAGCGGATTTGCTATGGGCGTAAGATATGCCATTTGGTCTGCTGTCGGTATTTTGATCTTAACGATACCATTTGTTTTCTTACTCCCCAAAAAGATACACCAACATACTGACAGCCTGTAAAACGTTCTCTCTTTTAAACTTTTTTATTTCATACTGAGAATTGTAAAGTGCGTTTCCATGACTTGGAAACGCACTTTTTCCATATTCTTCATATTCACTTACCCAACAGAACAGGCTATTGTAGTGGATAGATTGATGGTAGAGCTATCTGTTTTTTATCTTAAACCATAGTTAGAAAAGTGTTAATGAACAAAAGCTATAATCCTAAGAGCTTATCTTTTGGATCAATATTGAAGCGTTAGCATTTATCTGTGTCCCTCCAGCTAAGGTTTGTAGCGTAACCGCGGCAGAACTTGTGTGATTTCGTACCGTTAAGACATCAGCTGCGGCAGCAGTAATGATGACCATCCCCGGATTCGCTTGAGTACCGGCCCCTGAGCCATATACTGCCCCGCCAACGGGCGCTCCATTTTGGAACAAAGTAAATTGATTTGGTTCAACGCCTGCCGCATAAAACCAAACGGCATAGTCACCAGCAGTGCCAATTTGGATTATAGCTGTTCCGGATGCATGTGCAATGGTACCCACGATAATCCCGTTAGTACTAAATAGTATATCTGCTTCTAAAGCAACTGTTTGAGCATCCAGGTTGTAAATATAAGCATATTCAGATAACCCAGCGGTGCCTGTAGGACCAGTAGCGCCAGTCGGGCCGGTAGGACCGATATCTCCGGTAGCACCAGTAGGCCCAGTCGGACCAATATCTCCGGTAGCACCCGTAGGCCCAGTCGGTCCGGTAGGACCGATATCTCCGGTAGCACCGGTAGGCCCAGTCGGTCCGGTAGGACCAATATCTCCGGTAGCACCGGTAGGCCCAGTCGGTCCGGTAGGACCAATATCTCCGGTAGCACCCGTAGGCCCAGTCGGGCCGGTAGGACCAATATCTCCGGTAGCACCGGTAGGCCCAGTCGGGCCGGTAGGACCAATATCTCCGGTAGCACCAGTAGGGCCAGTCGGTCCGGTAGGACCGATATCTCCGGTAGCACCAGTAGGCCCAGTCGGTCCGGTAGGACCAATATCTCCGGTAGCACCCGTAGGCCCAGTCGGGCCGGTAGGACCAATATCTCCGGTAGCACCAGTAGGCCCAGTCGGGCCGGTAGGACCAATATCTCCGGTAGCTCCGGTAGGCCCAGTCGGTCCGGTAGGACCAATATCTCCGGTAGCTCCGGTAGCACCAGTAGGTCCAGTCGGTCCGATATCTCCGGTAGCACCTGTAGCGCCAGTAGGCCCAGTCGATCCGGTAGGACCAATATCTCCAGTAGCACCGGTAGCGCCAGTCGGTCCGATATCTCCGGTAGGTCCTGTAGCGCCAGTAGGCCCAGTCGGTCCGGTAGCACCTGTAGCGCCAGTTGGCCCAGTCGGTCCGGTAGGACCAATATCTCCGGTAGCACCAGTAGCGCCAGTCGGACCGATATCACCTGTAGCTCCTGTAGCGCCAGTAGGCCCAGTCGGTCCGGTAGGACCAATATCTCCGGTAGCACCAGTAGCGCCAGTCGGACCGATATCACCTGTAGCTCCGGTAGCACCCGTAGGCCCAGTAGGACCTGTAGCGCCTGTAGTACCAGTAGGCCCAGTAGCACCAGTAGGTCCTACATCACCTGTAGCTCCGGTAGCACCAGTCGGCCCAGTAGCTCCGGTTGTACCAGTAGGGCCGATAGGTCCAATGGAACCCTGAGGACCCTGCGGTCCGATAGAACCTTGCGGACCAGTAGCTCCAGTAGCACCAGTAGCTCCAGTAGCACCAGTAGCTCCAGTAGCGCCTGTTGCACTAGTCGGACCTGTTGCACCGGTAGGGCCTGTTGCACCAGTAGCGCCTGTCGGTCCGGTTGCACCAGTCGGTCCAGTAGGTCCGATAGGACCCTGCGGCCCCCTCGGTCCGACAGAACAACAGCACTGGCAAAAATTTGGTGGAGAACATTGGCAAGGCCGACAATTATTATCGTTTTGATTCGAGCATCTATCCCATAAACCATTTGTATGTGTGTTACAACAATGGTTTGTATTCACTCCTTGGAACCTCTTATCGTTCATAAGACTTCCTCCTCAGAAATTTTATAGGCGTAATTTGCGCCTAGTCTATTATATTCCGACAGAATCAAACTGGCATAAATAGTATAGAAATGCTCGCTATTATTATGTAATATTCACTTAAAAGAACGAACTCTTAATAAAAAGATTCAAATTTGAGCAAGATAAAAGAGAAAATATTCCTCTATAATTATAAACTTTGCAAAAACTATTCTTCACTAAGTTTTAAAGTTTGCAGATTTCTTCGTTCAATAGTAGTATACTGGGAGTGTACGTTATACGAAAGAAACACTAATCATTAATATAATGGGGGTTTAGATGGCATTAGAAGATATAAGAAGAAATGCGAAAAGAGATATCGAAAATGATATCCAGATATATTTAAAAGGGCAAAAAAATAAATCAAATTATAATTACGTCTTTTCAAAAATAGATTTGGCGGCAAAGGTTTCACTGATAACTATTGACGAAACGAAGGAATACATATCACAGATTAGAAATGAAATCTAAAGAAACGAATGTATAACCCACTCTTATTAGTCTAAACTTTATTTAATAATATGAATCTAGGCTTTATAAAGAGTAAATCATATTAAAGGAGTTATGAAATGCATCATACGAAAGATATTAAAGTTGGAATCGGTTTTGCCACTGGAAGAAAAAGTTTTCAGAAAGCATTGAGAACCAACATACACAACTGGAAGGAATCCGGCTTGGTAGATAACGATCAAATCAGTTTAAACCTTTTTGTCGCATATGATCTAAAATATAATAAAACTAAGATAACGGATTATACCAATGTGCCTGCTGAATTGGCTGATCAGCTTGATAGCAGTACGTTTATCGGGAGCACTTCTATTAAAGACGAAATCAGCTATCTGACTCAAGAAAACGTCATTGATAGTATAGAGGCGGGTAAAATATTTGGAAACGGGTATGCTGCTAAACGGAATGCGCTGTTGTACTTTGCAATAAAAAATAAGATTGATTATTTAGTTTTTATGGATGATGACGAATACCCCATGGCGGTCACCAATAAACATAAAACTGCCCTTTGGGGAGGTCAGGATATTTTGTCAAATCATATCAAATATATTGATCAAGCGGACATAACTCACGGCCATCACTGCGGATATATATCACCTGTCCCTTTTGTAGAGTTTAATGACAGCTTGAAGGAAGATGATTTTCGTAATTTTATTGAAGCTATCAGCAATGAAATCATTAATTGGGATACTCTCAAAAGTGTTATGGATAACGGAGGGGTGACCTATGCGGATATAGACATATTGACCAGTAATAGCGCTGTAGAGGTGGAAGAAGTAAATCATGCCAAATTTATTTCCGGTGCAAATCTATGCATTAATCTGAAAAATGTTCAACGTGTTTTCCCTTTTTACAATCCGCCGGGAGCAAGAGGCGAAGATACTTTTTTAAGTACTTGTCTGAGTGAACGAAAAGTTCTACGCGTACCCTGTTATGCATTCCATGACGGTTTTTCCACTTACAGGGATCTTTTGGAAGGCTTACTCCCGATTCGATTGAAGTTTATTAAAGCTGATAACGAACAGGTTACCACACGATTTTACAAGGCTTGCATTGGTTGGATTCGTTATAAGCCGTTACTTCTTTACATCACACAGCCAGATAACTATGAGGCTAAAATTAAAAAGATGCGGGAACAACTTTATGAGTCATTGCCTAAAATCTGCAATTATTTTAATAAACCGGATTTCTTTAATATTGCTGTTGAAATGGAGAAATACCATAAAAATGTAGAAAAGCATTACGGTGAATTTGTCGAGACACAACGTATTTGGGCAAAAATCATGGAACACTTTGCCGAACGTTAAAAATCCATGCCATGCTGATCGGCGTATTCCGCGATATAACTCTCAGTTCAAAAGCTTATTGATTAGCCAGTAAGCTTTTTGTAAAATTTGGACGGTGTCAATTCTCAAAAATCAGATTCCTTTGTTCCCAGATTTTGATATAATATACTAGAATATCATTAGGCAACAGATCATTTTAAATTTTGCTTATAATGCATGGAGGTTATATCGTGTTTTTTCAACAGCTATTAGACAGTTGGGTATTTAGTTGGATCATTCTTCCTATTCTGATTTTTATGTGCAGAATATTTGATGTATCGATAGGAACTATAAGAATTATCTTTGTATCAAGAGGGAAAAAGAAGCTTGCGCCTTTACTGGGTTTTTTTGAGGTTTCTATTTGGTTGATTGCGATCAGTCAAATCATGCAGCATTTAGATAATATTGCGTGTTTTTTTGCCTATGCGGGAGGATATGCGATGGGCAACTTTATCGGTATATTCATAGAAGATAAATTGGCGATGGGGACGCTCATTATTCGAATTTTCTTAATAAGTGATGAAAATGAAATGAAAGCAAGGCTGTACAAGGCAGGTTTTGGCGTCACCAGTATTGATGCTCATGGCATGAACGGGGCTGTCAAAATTGTCTACACTGTCATTAAACGAAAAGATTTAAGCAAAGCGGTCAGCATTATTGAAGAGTGCGATCCAAAGGCTTTTTATTCGATAGAGGATGCTAAGTCTGTAAATCAAGGTATTTTCCCGAAAACCGGAAAGTCCGGATTTATGGAATATATTAAACCGGGTAAATAGTATAAAGTTTTTGTTTACTAAAATTTAATTAAGGCATGATGGTCCTTTGGCGTCATGCCTTTTATTTTTTCAATAAGTGTCATTTTATATGTAAAGATGAGTATTCTGTAAGTATGATTAATTAAATGGAGGTATGAATGTGGGGTATTATGTAAATGCTGAACCCGATGTGTACATTTATGTAGAAGATATTAATCCAACCGGCAATAAAACCATTCTGTTTATCCACGGATGGCCCGGAAATCATAATCTTTTCGAATACCAATATAATCAATTGCCAAAACAGGGATACCGATGTGTCGGCTTGGATATCCGAGGTTTTGGAAAGTCAGCCAGGCCATGGAGCGGCTATGATTATGATCGATTATCGGATGATGTGCGAGCTGTGGTGGATTCACTGCAACTAAAAGACTTTACACTTGGGGGGCACTCAACGGGCGGTGCGATTGCCATTCGTTACATGGCCAGACACCGAGGACATGGCGTATGCAAACTTGCTTTATTTGCTGCCGCTGCCCCTAGTTTAATCCAGCGCCCTTATTTCCCGTATGGGTTACCAAAGCAGGCGGTGCTGGATATTATACAAGGTACATATACGGACCGTCCTAGTATGCTCCGAGATTTTGGCAATATAATCTTTCATAATTATGTTACCACCGGTATATCGGATTGGATTTTTGACTTGGGATTGGAAGCTTCCAGTTGGGCTACCGCGGCAGTTTCCAATACATGGCTGGATGAAGAAGGGCTTTTTTATGATTTAGAAACGATTCAAGTTCCTACTTTAATTCTACATGGTTTGGACGATAAGGTATGTCTTTATCCGTTAGCTTTGGCACAGAAAGAAGCCATTCCACATGCGAAGCTTGTGCCGCTTGAGTCATGCGGTCATTTTTTATTCTACGATCAGCTGGATCGATTCAATGAAGAACTGGTTCGGTTTATTGAAGAAAAGGCTTGAGCTTTTAGCTCAAGCCTTTTTGCTTTCTATATGGCAGATATTCCAGAAAACGTTGTGCAGCAAGAGAAAGAGACTTCTTATTTCGCATGGCTATGCCGATGCTCCGATGCGCAGGAAATTCCAGTTCCTTTGTAATGATATGGTAGGGAATACGTTGCAGAATCAGTTCTGGAAGAATACTGATACCCAGCCCGTTTTCTATCATGGACATGATTGCATAATCATCCCATGTTGTAAAATGAACATTTGGAGTAAGATGGTTTTTCTCAAAAATCTCAGCAATTTCGGCTTTTGCACCTTTTTCCAGAAGTATGAATGGATTCTTTTCCAGTTCTTCCATCGGAAACTTATCGCAGTCTGCAAGCGGGTGCTTCTCAGGAAGCACAACAAGCAAGCGGTCTTTTTCCAGAAAAACAGTTTCCAGTTTAATACTTGTGGGAAGTCGTAGAAATCCGAAATCTACGCGGCCTTCCTGAATCCAGTCTTCAATTTCTGTGTAATCGCCGAGCAGCAATTCAAATTCTATCTTAGGATAGTCCTCCCGAAACCTTTTGATTATGTTTGGAAGCCAATGAGTAGCCACACTAGAAAAAGTACCGATACGAATCAGTCCGGACTGCAGCTCATGCAGGTTGCTAACCTGAACAATCAACCTTTCCTGTTCATTGCAGATACGCTGCAGGATAGGCAATAGTTTTATCCCGTCAGAGGTAAGGCTGACGCCAGCTCTTCCTCTTTCCAGCAGAGAAACGCCCCACTCGGTTTCCAAATCATTAATCATACGACTGACACCGGATTGAGTGTAATTAAGCGATTCAGCCGCTTTTGTAAAGCTTCCGTACTCCACGGCCTTTACAAAAGCCATATACTTTTGAATGTTCATAGGTCACTCCTCTTATATATTTGATTTTATCATGCAAATCATGATAAATATTCGTTTTTGATATGCTAAAAATTATGATACAGTATAGTTGTTTGAATTTCAAGTATGGGATGGTAGTATGGAAACGAATAAAGCATATATAAAATATATTGCATCATTATTGCTATTTGGGCTCAATGGTATAGTGGCAAGCTATATTGCATTAAGCAGCTATGAGATCGTTTTTACGAGAACGCTGATTGGCAGCCTGCTGCTGGTGTTGATTTTCATAGCAAGCAGACAGAAAATACATCTGACGGATAGCAGAACCCACGCTGTTTATCTATTGATCTCCGGAATCGCAATGGGCGCCAGTTGGATGTTTTTGTATGAAGCCTATCGGCAGGTCGGTGTCAGTATCGCTACGCTGGCCTACTATTGCGGGCCTGTAATCGTCATGATCCTTTCCCCGATTTTGTTTCGAGAAAAAATAACCTGGGCAAAAGCATTCGGATTTTTTATCGTATTGATTGGTATGTTTTGCGTAAATACGCAAGCGTTATCGGAAGGGAAAACAACATGGGGAATATTGTGCGGGGGTATGTCTGCTGTGATGTATGCCTTTATGGTGATATGCAATAAAAAGGCAAAGAGCATTACCGGACTGGAAAATTCGATGTGGCAGCTGATAATCAGTTGTGTGACCGCTACCATTTTTCTGGGCATGAAGCAAGGTTTGACGATTAATATCGAGGCAAGCAGTATGATTCCCATTTTAATTTTGGGTATTGTGAATACAGGCATTGGGTGTTATTTTTACTTTTCTTCCATTGGTGATCTGCCTGTACAGACCGTGGCAATCTGCGGCTATTTGGAACCGCTTTCCGCTGTACTGTTTTCCGTTTTTCTCTTACATGAAACCATGGATGTTGTGCAGCTCCTTGGTGCTGTACTGATTTTCGGCGGCGCAGTATTCGGAGAGTTTTTCTGCCGAAGCGGTTTAACTCCTGAAGAACTATAAATTTTTTTAAAATGTACTTTTTTCCAATATGCTGTTCTGCTTTTTTGTGGTAGGATAGAAGGGTCACAACATTCACATTGGATAAAGGCAGGAATGACATGAAAAAAGAGAAGCTCTTTCGATTGGTATTTTGGATTTATATTAGCGTACTGTTTATTGTTGTAGTGCTAAAATTTGACGGCTCATTATACACGATGGCAGCAAAGGTAAATACCATCAGAGAAAATCGAAGCCACGGTTATTGGAATTACAATCTGGAGCCGTTTTATTCACTGAAAGTTCAATTTCGATATATAACCCATAGGTGGGCATTAGAAAATATTTTAGGGAATATCATTCCTTTTATTCCTTTCGGTATTTTACTTCCCACAGCCTATAAGAAGTGCAGAAAATGGTGGAAGGTTTTCGGTATCACCATATTGACCATTCTGGGAATGGAAGTAACTCAATTAGTGACAATGTTTGGAATCTTTGATGTGGATGATATTATGCTGAATACGGCTGCTGCTATGATAGGATATGCAGTTTTTTCATGCTTTCAAAAAGGATATAAGGTGCCGCACAGTTAAAGAATTCAAGCGAAGCGGTGAAATGGTTTAACCATAGGATTAAAAGTATAAAATAGTAAAAGTTATAGACATAGGTAAATCAGCAAGTTTATCTGTGTCTTTTTTATTGCATAAATTCCAATACATAAGGGATATTTTTATTTAATATTAAGGTACCTTAAAAAAGGTCTTGACAAATTATTAAGGTACCTTTAAAATCTAAAACATAAGGTACCTTATAATATAGTATAAATTAAAGGAGGAATTTTTAATGAGTGATCATATAGTTGATTTGATTGAACAGTTCACAAGGGTAGAGTGGCTGTTACACCGTTATCACCAACAGAATCATAGCCATCATGGGCCGATGGGGGATCCGACCAGAGGACAGGGACGTGTATTGGCCATATTGAAGATAAAACCGGAAATCAGCCAGAAAGAACTTTCTTATCTGCTTGATATGACGCCTCAATCATTGGGGGAATTTCTGTCGAAACTCGAAAAAAGTGGATATATTACCCGTACGCCGTCGGAAACAGACCGTCGTGCTATGATGATTAAGCTCACTGAATCAGGAAGTGAAGCAACCGATCAAGAATTTAGCTTTGCTAAATTGTTTGAATGTTTAAATGAAGAAGAGCAAAACAATTTAAGCAATTATCTTGACCGCATCATTCAAACACTTGAGGCCGAATTAGACGAACGTTCACAAACGGGTTTCAACCGAAATATTGACGAACATAGCTTTAGAGAACATTTTGGTGCGCATCGAAACTGGCCGGGACACGGAGGTTTTGGAGGAGAACAGGACGATCCCCGCTTTAGGATGGGCCGAAATCCCATGGATAGGGGTCACGGTTTCGGAAGAAAACAAAATCCTACGCCAGAAGAAGAGTAAGGGATATCACTAACAATAAAGGACAAGGTACTATTCCTTGCCCTTATTTGGTTCTGTCATTAGGAATAGAGGAAATCAGCGGTGATAGAGGCTTCTATTCTCATTTCCCCGGGCAATATAGGAGTTGCAGCAGCCTCACGCTGAAATTGCTGTAGTGGAACAGCTGGTGCACCGCCTTCAATAATACGTACTGGTACGGGAGATAATTTTATGCGTAAGTTTGCTGCAATGGATTTAGCTTTTTGAATGGCATTGTCGACTGCCAAATTCAAAGCATGCTGGTAATAAAGCTGCGGATCGGATAGTTCAAAGGATATGGAGTCCACAACGTTGGCACCCATATTAACGGCAGTATCAATGATATTTCCTGCCTGATCGATATAATTTGTTCTAATTTCTATCATATTGCGTACCGAATAGCCTTTGTCAATCGGATTCCCATCCTGATATTCGTATATCCTATCGATGGAGTATTGAATGGTTCTTATATCTGTATAGCCGGCTTGACTTAGGGATTGAATGATCCGTTGGCTAATTTGTGCATTGTCAGCTTGTATCTGGGGCAAATCGTATCCGGTTGTTTGTACTCCCAGACGAATTACCGCCATATCAGGAGTTGCCATAACCGTACCTTGCCCGGTCAAAGTCATGGTATCAAAGGGATGACGATTGTCAGAAAACGAGTGTGCCATAGGGTGAACTCCTCTCACGATTGTTTTATTTCATTAAGTGTATTAATAAGGAGGAGAAACTATGCATTTGGTTAACCGGTTTAAGTAAAAGAAAACAGAGCAAGGAAAACCTGGCCCTGTGGACTTTCTTTTAAAATGTACAACTGTCAACGCCGCAGCCGGCTCCTGTCACAACTTCTTCGTCGGCTGTTTTCTGTGTTTTTTCCAATAATGTCTCAAAATATTCCTTGGAATGAATACCGCCATGCAGGACGGTATCACCGATTTTGATCATTGGAAGGGTGGTGACTTGTGCAGAGACTGGAGAATCTTTCGCGCCGATGAGTTTGGAGCGGTAAATGCCCTCGATCAGTGCCGTCTCGAAATCATTCGCATTCAGACCGATTTGCGCGGCAATCTGTTTTAATACCTGCAAGTCACCGATATCGGATTCTTCTGCGAAATACGCTTTATAAAGGCGGTCATTGTATAACGAACCCTTTTGGTGGTCCAGCGCATAATAATATCCTTCATGAGCCAGACGGGTATACGGCCTCGGAGAAACCTTCGGAGGCAGTTTCATGTCAAGGTTCAGTTTCCTTACTATCGGCGCAATGGTTTTTTGCCAGTTTGCCTTGCGCACAGGGTCACGGTAGACGTCCACCTGCTTTTGCGTTTCCGGAGTCAGCTCGTAGGGAAGGTATTCTATATGAATATCTTTGCCTTCACATGCTTTTTCCAAAAATATCTTATTTATATAACAAAACGGGCATACATAATCCGAAACAAATTGTATGTTGATTGACATCTCCTATTCTCCTTATAGTTCATCCGACAAGATTTGATAGATCGGAGCACCTTCACACTGTGCAGGCATGCGGGTCCCGAGTAATACTGCTATGGTTGGCGTTACGTCTACTTGGCGGATGACACGATCTGTAATGAAATTGCTTTTAATGCCTGAACCTGCCGCGATAAAAATCGGAGATACAGAAGTATTAAAATAGCCTTCCGCCGTTGTCAGTCCATCTCCGTGCAAACGGTTGAAGCCTTCTTCAATGGTGAAGAAGATATCGCCGCATTCCGGGCCGTTTGTGCCCAGCAGAACGGCATCTTTATTTCTCAGGGCAATACCGACGACGCGTTTTCCGGTACGGTCATCCCGGTAATTGTATAGATCTGAAATGATCTGTTCTTCCAAGTCGTATTTATCTTTTGGATCGACAATCCCATGTGGATCACGGTTCTTTAGATTAATATAGATGTAGTTGCTTCGAATTTGAACAGCTCGGGTTTTTTCCCAGTCAATCTCGTCAAGGGCATTTCCGTCCGCATCTTTTTTCAGAACGGTGTAGCCGAGTTCTTCCATTACCTGGGTATTGAGTCCGGCGTATTCCCCGAGAATAGGGGGTACATTTTCACCGACTAGAAGGCCATGGTCTGAAACGATGAAAATGGTATAGCCTTTGTCAACAAAGTGTAAAAAACGTCCAAGGTACCGGTCTGTCTGCACATAGAAGCGTTCAATGAGTTCCTGATAGACTGTTTCATCAATATGACTCCACGGTTCCAACGTTTTTCCAAGGTGCCAGATTTGATGACCGGCACAGTCGATATTGTGTAGATGACTGAATATAGCATCGTAGTTTTCATTGTCCAGCAGGTGCACAAGGCAATCCGCCTGCCATTGGCTGTAGATATCCCACGAAGGTTCAAAAATTTGCTCAACCAGTTCCGAGTCTTCTCCTCCGATCAAACTCACCGGAGGGATATGGCCCACCTGTTCTACAATTTGATCGTGCAAGGCTGCCGGATGCCAGAGCATATCATTGGTGACATCTAACGCATTGCTGATCCATAAGCGGAGATTTGTTCCGTCCGGACTTAACTCCAATATTTTATAAGATCGGCAGCACTGTTTTGTAACCCCTTTCTTGGTTGCGGTATCTATAATGCCCGTGACCATCTTATCCTTTTCGATCACCACAAAAGGCTCTTTGTCGGTTTTCAAGCGGTAAAGAGAAACCGTATCATAGACACCTTCTTTATTTCGCGTGATAAGGCCGTAGCGCGTTTCTTTTCCGCCGGAGATAAGAAGGGTAAATTCCAGCGCATCTTCCGGCGCGGAGGACCAGTCGGCAGCAGGCTGCAAAGGCGAAAAAATCATGTCATAAGCCACCTTGGCCCCGATCATCATCTCCGTATCGTCAAGGGTTTTAACATAGGTTCTTATTTCTCCGCCTTTTCGTGCTTCATCTCCCCACCAGAGTTCCATCATTTCGTCATTTTCATCGTCATCCGGCGAAAAGACTTCATTCATATCCGTAATGTTGCAGCCTACGCCGGCAGCTTTCTGTGTATGTGGGATAAAACTCAGCGATTCCGTATCAGCAGAGGCATAAAGGATTTTTTCCCAATCCATTTGGGATACCCCCATATTGACAGAACCTGGCTGTGTACCGTCAACCACATGGAGAAGAGGGCTCTTGGATGTCGGCGGCCAAGAAGAACCGGGCCAGTGCCATACCAGCGTTTTTAAACCGGCTTCCGTTGTCGCATTCCAAATTTGTTCTGCTTTGCAGTTTCTGGAATCCATGTTATACACAACGGCGTCCAAGCTGTCCGGCGATTGACGCCAGTAACAGGTGATGCCGTGTGTTCCGGGATAAGCGCCGGTGGCCAGTGTCGTCCAGCAAGGAGGCGTGATCGTGGGATGTGCCCCCAGCATATCCAGTCCTCCTCTTGCAGAGCCAAGCTCCAGATATTTTTTGATATTCGGCAATTTGCCTTCGTCCACCAATCTTTTGGTGGTGACAGGGTCCATTCCGTCAATTCCTAAGACAATCAGTTTTTGTGTTCTTCCTGTTCGATTCATATTCCCCTCCATTTGCTCTGCCCGTTCCTATCGAAATTTTTGTATAAAGCGGCAGAGGTTTATCCTTCAACTTTTTCCAAAGAGTATGTTCTAAATGATTAAAGCCTATATTACCTATATATTTTATATGATATACGTTTATGTTCCTGCTGAATAGCAGCAAAAAAGGATATGGGGTATCGAAAACAACGATATTCTTTAAATAGGTGGATTTGAAAAATGACTTGACGGATAACAGGTAAGAGGATATAGTGGTATTATTCATATTAAACATATATGAATAATATAATATTGGATTGGGGTGAGTCATTTTGAAATTCGAGCAATTACATTCTTTTAAAGAAGCCGTTAAATATAATTCCATTTCGGTTGCAGCGGAAAAAAATTTTATGTCGCAGTCCTCTATCAGTTATTCCATCATCAATCTGGAAAAAGAACTGGGAACGGAGCTGCTAAAGAGGACCAATGCCGGCGTAACACCGACGCAAATAGGGGAACTGGTGCTGCAAAAGACAGAAGATATTTTTAAGTCCATCGATGAGATCATAGAAATCTCGAAAGAACTGCGAAATGTCGGAGAAGTACATATTACCTGTATTCCATGTATTTGCGATTGGATCATCCCCAAGACTCTGCAAAGCCTGACCGATAATACGGCAGACATCTTGCTTTCAGTAGCGACAGCGGAAAGTAGTCAGGTTGCCCACGATGTATCATCCGGTATTTCAAAATTCGGAATTTTAATTAATTACGGGGAGTTGGAACGGAATACAGATTTGAAATACACGCCTTTGTTCAAGGATGAATATGTGCTTTATGTGGGTAAGAACTCTCCTTACTGGAATAAAGAAAGCATTTCTTACGGCGATCTGGTGAAAGAGCCTTATATCGCTTATCGAGATGAATTCAGAAAATATAACGGCGGACTGACCAATATGATCGGCACGGATCAATTGCCCAATATCATCTTTCGTACCGATAGTCTGGATTCTATCAAAAGCATGATAACCCACAATAATTATGTTGCTTTTTTCCCGAGGTATATGTCGGAGCATGATATTTATGTCCAAAGCGGATGGATCAGGAGACTTCCGATTTCAGATAAAAATTTGGAATTTGAGGTTGGATATGTGGAAAGCATCAAATACAAAACTACAAAAATTGATCGGATTATTCTAAATACCATAATAGAAATAGTAGAAAAAATAAAACGCTGAAAACCAAGCGGAGCAAACCAAGCAGACTGACTGTTGAGCATGGAACAGTAAATTGGACTGTATTAGCTTTATGAAAATATTGAATACCCCATATGAAATAAAAGGGTGTTCCCCTTTACTCGGCTTTCAGTTAATGTAAATACATGAATTCATATGTGTTTACTATGTATTGAAGGAGGGAACTAAGATCAATAAGATAAACAAGAAGTACATCATCAATAGTTTAACCGGCGTTGTCATCCTGTTGCTGTGGGTGATTGTGACATGGGATAACAGGATTTCAAGTATCATCATTCCCTCACCAGCTGCCATATGGAATAGTTTTCTGGACCTGATTCAAAACGGTTATAAAGGGCATACGTTATGGGCACATTTATTTGCCAGTTTAAGAAGGCTGTTCATCGCATATTTCTTTGCCGTTATTACCGCTATTCCTCTAGGTCTTTTGAGCGGATATTCGGAAAAAATAAAAGCAGTGTTTGAACCGATCATCGCCTTTATCAGGCCCCTTCCTCCTTTAGGGTATTATACGATTATCATTTTATGGATGGGGATCGGAGACAGTTCGAAGATATTTCTTTTATTTTTAGGTGCCTTTGCACCAATTTTCGTCTCTTGTGTTGCCGGTGTTACCCGGGTGAAACAGGACTATATTCATCGGGCCATGACATTAGGTGCCAACAAAAGACAAATTTTCTTTCACGTTATTTTTCCGTCATCCTTACCTGATCTCTTTGTGGGTTTAAGGAATGCGATGAGTGGAGCGTATGCGACTTCTGTAGCTGCGGAAATGGTTGCAGCTGCATCAGGAATTGGCTGGATGGTCCTGGATGCCAGTAAATATCTGCGCAGTGATGTCATATTCGTAGGCATCATCATCATGGGTATTACCGGAATCATGCTGGACCAAATATTACTTTACTTAGAAAAAAAGATCATATTTTGGAAGGGCAAATATTAATCAAATTAGGAGGTACATTAAAATGAAGTTGGTAAAAAAATTATTGGTCGTAAGTATGTTGTTCATACTGGGAAGTCAGCTGATTGGGTGCGGCGCAACAGGAAATGAGGACTCTTCGGATGCAAAAAAAGACCCTATAACAGGAGAAACGTATCCTTCTCAGATCAACATCGGTATCATTGAAGGCGGCCCTGAATCAGCCATTTTGATTCAGGAGAATTATTTCAGCGGAATCGATATCAAAGTCAATACGGTCACTTATTCGGTAGGAACGGACGTCAATAATGCGGTTGTTTCGGGAGACGTGGATGTGGCATCTTTCGGCTCTTCTCCGATTGCCCTTGGCATAGCCAATGGAATCGATTATAAAGCCGTATTTGTACCATACGTTCAAGGTGGCAATATTGAAGCACTGGCTGTAAAAAACGGTCAGGGAATCAGTACGGTGGCTGATTTGAAGGGCAAGACCATCGCTACTCCATTCGGAACGACGGCACATTATGCCTTATTAAATGCATTAAGACTGGGTGGTTTGAACGCAGAAGATGTGACGCTTCTGGATATGGGCGGCCAAGACATCGTTGCAGCATGGACGCGAGGTGACATTGATGCAACTTACATATGGAGCCCGGCTTTGGATGAGTGCGTGAAAGACGGCACCATCATTACCAATGACGGGGAACTTGCAAAACAGGGTGTCCTTATCCCTGAGATCGGTGTGGCAAGAAACGAATTTGCCGAAAAATATCCGACTCTTGTCAGTCAATATGTAAAGGCTCTGATTGATACCTATAATCTGACACAAGAAAATCCGGATCAGGCAACACAGGCTGTAGCAGATTGGGAAGGGATTACCAAGGAAAATGCCAAAGGTCAAGTGGATGACAACATTTGGGTATCCGGCGAAAATCAGCTGACAGGCGATTATCTCGGCACCACTGAAAAGAAGGGAAAATTAGCTGAAACCTTAAAGACGATTGCGGATTTCCATCAGGCTCAGGGGAATATCAGCAAAGCACCGGATCTCAAAGCTTTCGAAGATGCCATTGATCCATCTTTCGTGGAATTAGCTTTGAAAGCGAAATAAGTAGCGACTGAGCAATAATGGACAGGAAGAATCATGAGTGATGAATATAATACTAAAGTGGAGAATTTTTTCGAAACGACAAATGAACTAATTTCCATGGATAATGTGTCCTTGGTCTATGACGAAGGGGGCACGGTTATCCCCGCAATTGAACATATCAATATTAACTTATATCCGGGTGAATTTGTCTGTGTGATGGGACCGAGCGGCTGCGGAAAAAGCACCCTGCTGAAGATTTTAGCAGGATTCATTCCTTCGACAACCGGAACGGTGAAACTGAACCAGACAGAACTGAAAGGCATTGATTGTCACAGAGGGGTTGTTTTTCAGCAGCCTCCTCTGTATGAATGGTATTCCGTTCGTAAAAATATTGCCTTTGGCCCAATGATGATGAAGATTCCGAAGAAAAAAATCAATGAAGAGGTGGAAGTCTATCTTGAAAAAGTTGGTTTGACGGAGTTCGCGGATAAAAAGGTATATGAGTTATCAGGCGGAATGAAGCAAAGAGCTTCCATTGCAAGCGCGTTGATCAACAATCCTGAAGTGCTGCTGATGGATGAACCTTTTGGGGCGTTGGATGCATTGACAAGAGAGCAAATGCAGGGACTCATCCGTAAAATATGGTGGAATTCAGGGAAAACGATCTTCTTTATCACCCATGACGTAGATGAAGCCTTGCTGCTGGGAACTCGAATCCTTGTCATGTCCAAGCGGCCCGGCAAAATCATTGCTGATTTTCCGGTACATTTTACGAAAGATTTTGTGCAAGATAATTCGGATGATGTTCGGTATACCGAAAAATTTCATCAGAAAAGAAAATACATTTTGCAGCTGATTAATGAACAGTAATGCGAGCTTATGGGGGCGGGATCGGTATCCCGCCTCTTAAAATACCTTGTCGGAATGGGCAGGGTGAATAAGGAATCAGCTACTAAAAACCAAAACAATGAGATAGACAGTTAATAGATGGCATATATCGAAAGAGGACGCAAAAGCGTCTTTTTTTTATAATTTTGATAGTATAGTTGACTTTACATGTAAAGTCAACTATACTATCATTGAAAGGGGAAAACTATGGAAACATTATATAATACCGTAAAAGAACTACGAGCACAAAAATATATATCGCAGGAGAAACTGGCTGAACTTGTTGGTGTTACTAGACAAACAATCATTTCTTTGGAAAAAGGAAGTTATGTACCTTCGCTGCTTTTGGCTATGCGGATATCTGAGGTGCTAGAAACACCTATTGAAGAAATATTTAAGAAGGAGACCATCTAATGAAAAAAACTATATTTATAAGTGTTGGTAACACAATATTATTTCTACTGTTTGGTCTGGCATTTTTGTTTCCTTTTTCAGAAATCCACCTTGAAAATACCGGGTTTAGCGGAACTATTACAATTTATCCCATACTACTGGTTATCTATCTAGTTATATATCCCGTTGTTTATTATGTTCTTGGAAAAATACTTAAATGGAGCAAAAAAGGTAGTTCTGAATTGACATTTTCAGATGAACGAGAAAAAGTAATTGTATCGGAAGCGGCTAAAACATCATATAAAATATTGGTTGGTGGTTTGATTATCATCATAGCAATAATTGGAGGAGTTCAATTTTTCTCACTATTTACGCATGAAAATATTAGCATATATATTGTTAGCGTACTACTACTAACAATATTGCTTGTTATATCCACAGTTGTGTATTGTATTAAATGGTGTTTGGAATACCGCAAGTGATATGAATGCAGAATCAGCCATAAACACTGCATCCGAAGCATTCACAAAAATACGGCAACTGGACACAAAAACGAATTAAGCCGTTTTAAGCAAAAGGCAAGTAACGATAAGGCTTGCCGTTAAGAGAGTTTAATATAATTTAGTGTCACAAACAGGGGTATATAAAAATATGCTCCTGTTTTTCTTTGAAATAGTGTAGCGGTAGAAGTGATTGGAAATTTATCTATAAATTACATTTATTGTATTGTTTTATGATATGGCGAGATATATAATTTAGGAAATTAGGTCGAATTGAGGGGAAATTTGGGTGTTTGATTACATGATTGTTAGAAGGTTCAATTTGAATTTAAAGTATTTGCAATAATGTGACTGGAATCTGCCAAATTAATTTTCACTATGTTATGAATAACCTAGATTTTATTTATATTTTGCGATGGAGGGGCTAAATTTCAACTACACATTATAACAATAATGCGCAGTTTATGATTGCCCTGAATTATTTATACCTATCAGAGATATAAAATTTATAATAGATACCGAACTTAAAAAAGGCTGGATTCAGTTTCAAGTTGATGAGCGATATGCCAACAATCGAATAGTATGACTTTAGCAAAATTATTAAATAATTTTTAAGATAATGAGGAGATACTGGATGGTAACAAATATTCAAGTAAAATGTGAAGTGTGCGAAGCTGTAATAAATCTTAAGTGGCAAATTGGACATGTTGAAGAAGCTCCAGTAAGTATTGTTTGTCCTGACTGCTTAACTGTATTGAAGTTTACTCTTTATACAAATAATGAAGAAGTTACAATTAATTTCAAGTCAAAGAATGCTTCACAAATAAATCATATAACACCAAAATACTATGCTGAAACTTCATCTGAACTATTAACCTTCAAAATATCAAATCAACACATTATCAGACCTGGATGGACTCCATTTATTCGCTCGACACAAATGATCGGACATGAAAAATACGTAAACTTTCAAAAGAGTTTTATGAGCGCAATTTATATTCACAAGAAAAACAATCACATTTTTGAAAGAATTAATGAGTTATATTTAAATAAGAATAAGAAATATTTATCTTCTGAATTGCATAAACAACTTAATTTAGAGCATAAAGGAGAATTTACAGATGAAGAAATTATTAGAAACCTTTATTCTTACAATATTGGATATTTTAGCAATTTCTTTCACAATAGTAGCTTTGGAATTTTAAATAAAAAAATTCTAGAAAAGATGGAGTTGCTTAAAACAACTCAAGCAGAGGCATTTAATGATTTTCTTATAAATTATTGCAACAATGAAATGCTGCTGGAATATGATAGAAAACTTTATAGGGCAATCAGTAATGTTCTTAGCAATTATTATTATTTCATTCCCGCTACTTTCCTTAAGTATATAACGGAAGACAGAATTGATGATATTTATAAGGAATATACACTTACGACAACAAATTTCACGGATGTCAAGGATATTTATATCACTATTTACGAGAATTTAATAGATGTTTATGAAATAGTTATGATGTTAAACAATGTTCTTATAAGGGGTAATCATATGAACATGCCATCAGGTGTCATTATTAACAACAAAGAAGTAAACACACTAATAAAGTACCGAAAACAATCGAAAGCAAATAAACTGAGGTTTGCTGAGATCAATGAAGGATTTAATATATTCATGCCCAAATTTGAGAGGAAAATACGAAATGCAATCGGTCATGAAGACTGGAGGTATATACCATATGAGCATATGATTAAATACGGTAATGATGAAATATATATTTTGGAGTATGTTTATAAGTGTTGGCAAATGTTTGAGAATACAATAGCAATTTATAAAATTCTTCAGGATATAAAAATTAATAGAGAAGTTTCGATTAATAACATCAGCTAACACAGCAATTGCCACCGTTCGGCAATTTGGAAGGACATATGAACTTCCCATTATGTTTAAAAAGTGAAGCCGGATGAAGTCTAGTTATTTATCAAACATTCGAATTTCACATACCTTTATAAACCTCTGAAAGGAAAAACATGAGAAACACCTTATCTACACTATGTGAAAACTTTATCGAAAATAGAGAAACAATCAAAGCAACGTTTCGTTGGGAAAGTACAGAACTTTACTCAATTTGTGCGGCACTTTTTACAGACAAACGGCAGAAAGCAGATGCGAATAAAATGATATATTGTAGAGATATCTTTAAAAGTCAAGTGGGTCTGTTTTCTAACTTTAGAGGCACCATTAAACTGGTTATGATTTGTATGATGGCCATAGACAGCAAGCCGGAACAAAAACTAAAAAGGACATTAGATGCCTATTCTGTTCTAAAGGGGCATTTCTTTTCCTCTGAATATTTGCCGTTAACTTCTATGATTATTTCCGATTTAGTAAGTTCGGATCGTTATAACAATATTGCAGAGCGCACAAGACACATCTATAAATTAATGAAAGATGCACATCCTTTTTTGACTTCCAGTGAGGATAGTGTATTTGCTGCATTACTTGCAATTTCAGATTTGACAGATGAGCAGATCGTTATGGAAACGAAGTGCTGCTATGATTTTCTGAAACCAGAGTTTTTCTCCCGCGATGCAGTACAATCCTTAAGTCATGTATTGGCACTTGGGGAGGGGAAAGCTGAAGACAAATGCAGAAAGACGATAGCGCTGTTTAATAGTTTAAAGGAAAAGGGATATCGGTATGGCAAAAACGAAGAACTTGCAACGCTGGGCGTCCTTGCCATGCTTCCGGCAGATAGTGATTCAGTAATAAATGATGTCATAGAAGTTGACAATTATCTTTCTGCACAAAAAGGATATGGATTATTTGGAATTGATAAAAAGCAACGTTTGATGCATGCTGGAATGCTGGTTGCAAGTGATTATATTGATAATCCAAATAATCTAACAATGGGTTCTGCGGCCATAGGCGCTACTATATCATTAATTGTAGCGCAGCAAGCCGCTATGTGCGCAGTGATTGCAGCGTCAAGTGTTTCAGCATCAAGTAGTAGTTCAAGCTAAAATTTAAAAGGAGATTTTTTATTATGGGATTAATAGAATTTATCGGTGAATTGATAAATCCAGGGGAAATAGGCACTATCGAAAAAACTAAAAGGGGAAAAGGTGAACGTTTAGATACACTAATTGTAAAAACCATTGTATCAATAGTAATTGTAACAGTGATTTATTATCTGGTTTTTGGAATTTCCTTTCATTTTAAAGAATTCATTACGTTCGTATCTGTAATGGCAGTGTATAGTGCTGCCGGTTATTTTATTTCTCCAAAACCAGATTATTCAAATGTTGGTTGGCTTGGTGGAATCTTTGATAATCCATTCAGATTCTCTGACGATATAAATCGAATGTTGATTTTTGTTATGGTGATATTAATGCCGGGAAGGTTGATTTCAACGACTGTTTTATCATGGATAGACTATTCAAAAAAAGGGGACTTACTATGAAAAAACAAATGCCAACATGGAATGAGAAATCTACATATGAAAAAAGTTTATTAGTGGTCAGTCTGATTCTTTCAGTTCCTGCTGTCCTATTTTTTATTCTATATCTTACAGGTAGATGGCAAGGCGGGATGAATATAGTACAGCCTTTATTAGGATTGATGATGTTCGTTCAAGCGTTGCAATTTTGGAAATACAATAGGTTAGTTTCAATATTTAGCCTATTTGCTGCGTTTTTCACTTTAATTGCTTTAATGATTGTATACCTATATTAATAGGTTAAAAGATTGTTAGCAGAGTAGTGCAATTATGAAAGAAGGTGAAAAGAGTGAAAAAAAGGATTTGTTTATATATTGGCTGTGATGTGTTAATCTTTTGTATTTTATATTTATATTACTTCTTATCGTTAGAGATTAAACAATACCGATTAGAGACTTTAGAGCTTTCTCCACTGGTATTCGTTATGCCTTTCTTAATAATTTTAATAGGTGCAATTTTTGCTTTATTAGTATGGATAAGCAGTCAATATGAATTTACTACAAAACAGACGGTTTTAGAATTTATTCTTGTTGGTATTCCGGCATTTTATTTTGCAACATTTCAAGAAATACTCTATGGAATGTATTTCTTTATAAACGTAAGCTTGCCGGTCTATAAACCTAATTTATGGTTAATGACAACTCAGATTCCTTCAGCAATTGGGGGTGTAGTTTTTGGATATGAATTATTTATGCTTATTCGTAGGCAAATAAAATATAATAGAAAATCAATAGAGAATGTAAATTTGTGAGGGTTACCAATGAGTATAGGAACAGAAAAGCAATTTTGTACTGCTCTGGAATGGAATTACTCAGACGACACCGTTGACATTGTACTTAAATATATTCAGAACTATTTAGAAACAGCATCAGAACTTGAATTGTGGAGTATATGGTTAGGAAATGAGGAAAGTCCAATAAATATAAAGAAAACTCTATGCAAAGTGAGCGACCTGACGACTGATAGATTGAAAGAGTTTTATAATAATGAATCAGATTTTCAATGTTTGACAGTTGTAAACAGTATCGGAGGCAGTACAGAATGACTGAAAATACAAAAGAATAAAATTTATGATTATCTTAGAATATGGAACGATAAAGATAAAGAGGAAAATAAAAAATGAATATACAAATATTTGGAACGACAAAATGTTTTGAAACCAAGAAGGCACAAAGGTATTTTAAAGAGCGTGGTGTAAAATGCCAGTTCATAGATATGAAAGAAAAGGGAATGAGTAAAGGCGAATTTAATAGTGTTAGACAAGCAGTGGGCGGGCTTGAACAGATGTTAAATGAAAACTGTAAAGATCAAGATGCGTTGGCACTAATTAAATATATAGCTGATCCATATAAAGAAGAAAAAGTGTTAGAAAATCAACATGTGCTGCTGACACCGATTATAAGAAATGGAAAGCAAGCCACAGTTGGATATAAGCCAGAAGTATGGAAAGAGTGGAAATAAACGAATATGAGTTACTTATTTCAGTGCTACGCAAAAGTGTATGATAAGTTTATGAATCTTTTTTCACTTGATGATGATACAGCTATTCTAAACCTTATCGAAAGTCACCCACAGAAAATCGCTGATGTGGGTGGAGGAACCGGGGTTACGGCTGATAAGCTTATCAAACTAGGACATAGGGTGACCATCATTGATCCATGCCTGCAGATGACACAGTTGGCAAAGAAAAAAAACGAGGCGATTCGGGTAATTAACAAGTCGATGCCGTGTGAATTGGAGGAGAAGTTTGACCTGATATTGATACGAGATTGCCTTCATCATGTGAAACCACAGACAGAGATGCTTGACTGCTGTTTACATATGCTGGGGGAGGATGGAATGATTATCATTACCGATTTTTCACCGGAGTGCTGGAAAACAAAACTGATTTTTTTGTTTGAAAGATGTTGTTTTGAATCCATTAAGCCAGTAAGTGAATCGAAACTTTTGGGGTACTTAGAGCAAGCCGGATTACAGGTAGAACAAGCTTTGGTTAATCAGCGAGATTATATTGTATGGGGAAGGAAAGGTTGATGGCATCATTCGGGATAAAAAAAGTGAAAAACACAGATATTGCTAGTTCATATGATATAGTAAGTAAAGGATATGATACATATTTTCTGAAAACAATGCATCGACATAATGATGAAGTGCTGTCATTACTTTTAAAAAAATCAGTTGGCGAACAGGTTCTAGATTTGGCATGCGGAACAGGTTATAATACACGGTTTTTGCAAAAGCATGGCGTGAAGGCAGAGATTACGTTGGTAGATCTCTCAGAAGGTATGCTCACGCAGGCAAAGGAAAAGTCTGTAAATAACAACCAGCAATTAACCTTTATTCATCAGGACATGCTTTCCTATTTGCGATCCTGCCCTGATGAGAAGTACGATACTGTGATATGTATGTGGGCTATTAAATACCAACCACCTATGCAAGTAATTAAAGAATGTGCGCGTATTCTTAAAAAGGGAGGTAGAATGGCAGTCATTGTAAATACTGCGGATACCCTTCTGGAGATACGAGCATTATATCCAAAATTGCTCGTAAGAAATGTACTTTCAATTCAACGGATTATGAGGGATTTGCCAAATCCAAAAAACAGCAAGGTGTTTGAGGGGTGGTTTACGGATTGTGGTTTTGATGTTACGTTGGTGCAAAAAGGAAGCCAGCGTTTCGGTTTTGCCAATGCTGCAGAACTTGTGGAGTTTGTGACCGCCACCGGCGCTCTCGCTGGTTACGACCGTATGATTGACCTTCGTTCAGATAAAATAAAGCAGCAGATGATTCAATATTTTGATACAAAACAGATTGATTCGACGGAGCACCGATTTGTCTATGGGATTTTTGAAAAGAGGAAGAATGTATGAGCATAAGAAGCAAGAAAGTTTTACTCAATATGATGACCGATTCTGTGGTATGGCACAATTTTTTTTCTCTTCACAAGAAGTTTTGTGAGTCTAAAGATTATCATCTAATCAACTTGATGCGTTGCAGTTGGAATGTCATTAAAAATGAACGGCTGATTTCACATGAACGAAAATATATGATTAATTCGTTCTTCCCGCCTGTAAATACAGAGGCATTTTACCGGATTGCTATGCACGTCCCAGGAAAAGGGGCAGAATTTTTCATAAATCATACAACAGGCAAGAGACTTGCACCAATCTCGACCTATATAGCAGTTACACATCGATGTATGTACCATTGTTGGCATTGCAGTGCCTATCATTTTATGGAGTGCCCGGGAAAGGATTTGACGACGGAAGAACTACTGATCGTAACGGAAAAAATGAAGAAACTCGGTGTTGGAATCATTGGTTTTACAGGAGGGGAGCCACTTCTTCGAGAAGATCTTGAACAGGCAATTTCATTGGCGGCTAAAGGCAAGAATATGCCGTGCATGACGCTGCTGTTTACAACCGGTTTTGGTCTTACGTTTGAGAGAGCCGCATCACTTAAAAAAGCCGACTTATTTGGTATCGCAATCAGTCTTGATCATATGAAAGAAGAAGATCATGACCGAATGCGAAGCGTGGAAGGAGCCTATGTGCATGCGTTAAATGCGATTCGGAATGCAAAGCTGGCGGGACTCTATACTATGACACAGACCATGTGCACCCGTGAGCTTTTGGAAACCGGTGAAATCAAGGAGATTGGGAAACTTGCAAAATCCCTTGGTGTTGATGAGATGCGTATCATGGAGCCGATTCCGTGCGGAACACTAAACGAGCACAGTGACGAAGTGTTAACAGTAGAAGAACAGAAAAAACTGATTGCCCTTCATGTAGAAATGAATCGTGACTGGCAATACCCAAAGGTTTCAGTCTTTCCGTATGTGGAATCGGAAGATCAATACGGATGCGGAGCGGGGAGTCAGCATTCTTTTATTGATGCAGATGGAAATTTTGGGCCCTGCGATTTTCTGCCCATATCTTACGGCAACCTATTAAAAGAAGACGCTGAACCAATTTGGCAAAGAATGCATCAAGAAATCGGAAAACCAAAGTGCGAATGCTATGCCAAGTGCAAAAAAGCTTATGACAAGTTACCCAAGTATTATCAATTGATGTCAGGGGGAAAATGATGGATCAATTTATGTACAACGTAAACTATAACATCCAAGATCATAATATGTGTGCCTTTGAAATGAAGGCACTTTTTGATATTGAGCTTGATGATAAAGTGTTTTTTACAAACAAAGAAGTTGATCCATCCATTAGCCCTTTTCTAAAGAATAGAATAAAAATCATCTATAAGAAAAAGACCTTCCATGAAATTCTTGATTTAATTACGGCAGATGACTTTAGAGCGAATGATTTTATGGTGAAGTATGTTGGGATGTATAATAGAGATCCCAATATTAATCAAGGTAAAAAGCTGTCAAAAGAAATAGGGCTTCGCATATATGGCTACCCATCTTTTCAATCTCCCAAAATCATGTTAGGCATTACATCTTATCAAGGTTATTGGTACTTTGGTTATTTAAAACAAAATAATTATGAGTGGCGTGCCCATAAGCAAAAGCCATACTCGTTTTCCAGTGCGTTAGGAGTCAATATGGCTAAAGTGCTTATCAATGTGGCAAGTAGAGGAGAACCTTCAAAGCGATTAATTGATGCCTGCTGTGGTGTCGGAACGGTACTCTTAGAAGGTGTTTTTGCAGGATATGATATATGTGGCTGGGAGATTAATCCTAGAATTGCAAGACTTGCTCGTTTAAATCTAGACCACTATCAATATAAAGCTAAAATCGTAACCGGTGATATGAAAGAGATCAAAGAACAGGTTGATGCGGTGATAGTTGATTTGCCATATAATAACTTCAGTCGTTTTGATGAAGAACAACAATTAGATATCATTAGGCACGCTAAACAGATTGCCGATAGAATGATTATTGTTACGTCAACGGATATTAGAGAGCAGCTGTGTACAGAGCAGCTAAAGATCATTGATTATTGCCGGGCTGAAAAAACAGTCAAAGGTGACTTTGCTCGATATATTTGGATATGTGAAAATTAAAACAAATACTGAGTAATTGAATTGCTCAATAAGAATTTAAAAGGGAGATAGGCATGTGGTATGATACCCTATTTCAAAAATTGGAACAGTGTGAAGATAAAAAGCAAGCAGAAAAAATGGCTGCATATATGCAAAACAAATTTAAGTTTTTAGGAATACCAAAACCTAAATTAAATGAAATTGCAAAGCAGTATTTAAAGGAAAGCCGAAAATATGATTTTGATTGGGAATTTGTTAATATTTGTTGGAGCAAAACCTATCGAGAAGCACAATATATTGCAATTAACTATTTGTCAATGAATTCGAAAAAGTTAACGGATAAAGATTTATTGAAACTGAAGCACCTTATAGTAAATAAATCGTGGTGGGAAACGGTTGATTCTCTTGATGCTATGGTAGGCTGTATTGTATTAAAGAATAAAGATTTAGAAAAGACAATGTTAGAATGGTCACTTTCAGAGAATATATGGTTAAAACGTGTTGCGATAAATTTTCAACAAGAGTATAAAGAAAAGACTAATATAGAACTATTTGAAAAGATTATTTGTAACAATCTGGGGAGTGATGAATTTTTTATCAATAAAGCAATCGGTTGGAGCTTGAGAGATTATAGTAAAGTAAATCCCAAATGGGTAAGAGAATTTATAGAAAATTATAAGGATCAATTATCGGCATTAAGTATTAAAGAATCAAGCAAATATTTGTAGAAAGCGGTGATCAGTTAGAATTGCAGTAAATGGTTCGGAATATGGAAAAGGGGATAATAATGGCAAAATATGAAAAACAGGTGCGTGGGGATTTTCAAAAAATAGTCACCCAATTAGAAGAAGATATCAAATTAAGAGTGTGAAAAAATGAAGAAAAATAGAATTTTTGATAAAACAAATATTCAGCCTAAAAAGCGGAGCAAATTAAGGCTAACATGTGGTAAGCTATATTTTACGTATAAACGTTACTGGCTTTGGAATTCAACAAAATTTACATTTGCGACACAATATAAAGAAGAATTTTTTCCATCTATCATACATCAGCATAAATCATTACTACTCAGGCAACTTAAGGAAGTAGATATGCAATATCAATATAATAAGATTATTAATTTGAAAATTGCAGCTAAAAAACTTAATGGGTTAGTGATATTACCTGGGGAAACGTTTAGCTATTGGAAGACAATAGGAAAACCAAGTGCTAAAAAAGGATATGTAGATGGAATGGTTTTAAATGGTGGAAACTTTAAATCTGGTATGGGCGGAGGACTTTGCCAAATGTCCAATTTGATTTATTGGATGACATTACATACACCACTTACAATAGTTGAAAGATACAGACATTCTTTTGATGTATTTCCTGATTCAAATAGAACATTACCTTTTGGTAGTGGAGCAACATGTGTATATCCATATAGAGATTTAATGATTACTAATGAAACTCCTATAACTTTTCAACTCTTTATTTCTGTAGGACAAGAATATTTAGAAGGTCAATGGAGAGCATCACATGAATTGGATTATAAATATAAGATAATAGAAAAAAACCACAATATAAAAGCAGAATATTGGGGTGGTTATAGTAGAAATAATGAATTGTACAGGGAAAAATATGATTTAGAAAAAAAGCTTATTGGCACAGAATATATTACAGAAAATCATGCCCTTATGATGTATGCGCCATTTTTAGAAAATAAGGGGGGGCAATATGAGGAATTAATATAATGCTACAATCGGAGACTTTGCTCAATATATTTGGATATGCGAAAATTGAAAAACACATCTGTTTATTAGGAGTGTTTAAGTAATGAGGGGTGTTATAAATGATTGGTAATTCTTTTTTCTTTGGAGGCGGTTTTGAAGTCCTATTTTTTATGATGTTTATTCTAGTGTTTGGTGTAATAATAGTCAATATTATAAAGGGGATTGGACAATGGAATAAAAATAATCAGTCCCCTAGACTGACTGTATTATCTAAAGTTGTGTCTAAACGTACAGCGGTTAGTCATGAACACCACCACAACGCCGGAGATATCACTGGTGCACATGGTTCTTATATGACGACCTCTACGACATATTATGCGACTTTTCAGGTAGGAAGTGGTGATCGGTTAGAATTCCAGATAAATGGTTCGGAATATGGAAGGCTTGCAGAGGGGGATAATGGACGTTTGTCTTTTCAGGGAACCAGATACATAGGCTTTGAAAGGCAATAATGCTGAAAAGGGGAAGACAAAAATGAACAAGCTTGTGATACTCGAGATCAATAACCAGAGAAAGAGGTGATTTACCGTGCCCTTCGATTATAAGAAAGAATATAAGGAGTTTTACATGCCGCCCCAGACTCCCACTATCGTTGATATTCCCGAAATGAACTATCTGGCTGTCAGGGGAATCGGCGACCCAAACGATGAGCAAGGGGAATACAAAAAGGCAATCGGCCGCCTGTATGCTATCGCTTTTACCATCAAGATGAGTTATAAAGGCGCGCATAAAATCAGTGGATATTTTGAGTACGTGGTGCCACCGCTGGAAGGCTTCTGGTGGCAGGAAAACACCCGAGGTATTGACTATGGACATAAGGAACGGTTTCATTGGATATCCGTGATTCGTTTGCCCGATTTTGTTACGAAGGTAGATTTCGATTGGGCTATCGGTGAAGCCACCAGAAAGAAAAAAGAGGATTTTTCAAAGGTGGAATTTCTGACCTGCCGTGAGGGGCTTTGCGTACAGTGTATGCATATCGGCTCCTACGATGATGAACCCTCAACAATTCAGGCTATGGATGAATTTGCAAAACAAAACGGCTACGCGGTCGATTTGTCGGAGAACCGGCTTCACCATGAAATCTATCTGTCTGACCCTACAAAATGTGATGTGGCAAAACTGAAAACCGTCATCAGGCATCCGATTAAGCCAGCGTAAGAGAATCTATCTTGAACACATTTAGCTTAGGAGTGCAAGTGTGAAAATTAAGCACCTAAAAAGTGCATTACATTTGTGCCGCAAGGGGCGCGGTGCGGAATGGGAGTAAATATGAAAAAAAGGATTATAGGAATAGCACTTTTGACTGTTTCATCAATCCTACTATTTGCGTGGGGAGACCGGGTAAACCAGCCGGATGAGGATCCAACAGAAGCTTATTATGAGTCTATTAAGGACAAAGATGGCTTCTGCATAAAAGATGGAATTCTCTATGCCTATTTAGGCAAGGATAAAGAAATTACGATTCCGGAAACTGTTACAGAAATATACAATTCTGCTCTTTCAGGAGATTTCGGGCATGGAGCAAACTTGAAGAAGGTTATAGTGCCAGGTACTGTTAAGAAAATAAATGGCGGGGCTTTTGCTTTTACTTCTGCTAAGAAAATTATAGTGGAAGAAGGCGTAAAAGAAATAGGTGAATGGGCTTTTGGGGATAGCTACATAGAAGAAATTTGGTTCCCAGCTTCTTTAGAGAAAATCGGAAATAGAATCATGGAAACGGAGGAAGGGCTTGATGGAACTAAAATTCATGTACCAAAAAATTCGGAGATCAGCCAGTATTTTGAACAAAACATGCCATATGGGAATGCAGAACTCATTTACGACTAGGAGGATAAGCTGTAGAGCGGAGTTGGAGATGCATTTGATGTGGTAATGAGTGTTTAGTAATTGAAAGTAAAAAACAAGGGGGATACTATAATGAGATACAAAAGCAAGGTTGTTAAAACAATTTGCTGTATGTTGGCAATCACAGTTGTGTTCAGAGGATTTACAGGAAATATATATGCGGATACAAAAGGACAGAAATCTGTTGAAGATATGGGTGTAGATATTACATGGTATGATTTTGGAAAAGATTGTACTAATTATACCATTCAAGACGATTCGGACACGGGAATTTACATGCTGAACATCAGTAATAATTCTGCTTCGGGCAAAACAGCCTTCGTAAATGGAAAAGGCGAGATTGTCCTTCAACCGGAAACGTATGATGGCTATTCTTCCAGCGTCATCGGTGAAGAAACGGTCACGCTCATGCGTAAAGGAGATCAATATATTTATATAGATTCTTCCGGAACAAAAGAAATAGACGGGAAGGCTTATAGTGATGTGGGACCATTTATGGACGGCTATGCAACCGTCACCTTACAATCGAACGCTCATAAAGGCGTAATGGATAAGAATGGAAAACTACTATTTGAAGATAAAGAGGGAAAGTATACGGAGTTTAGATTTCTCGGTAATGGGATTTTTTCAGCAGCCATAGAAGGAGGCGTATACGACCTGGTGGATACGGATGGAAGACCGTTGTCAGACGCTCATTATGGCTATTCTCCTTATATTTCAGAGGAAACAATACAAGTTTCCAAAGATGCAAAATACGGATTTTTAGATTTGTCGGGAACAGAGATTGTTCCGCTGATTTATGATTATGCATTTCCTTTTTATGAAGGATTTGCAGCTGTATCGAACGATAAAAAGTGGGGGTTTATCGATAAGACAGGAAAAGAAGTCATTTCTCAGAGCTTTGATGAGGTAAGATCTTTTCATAACGGTTTGGCTATCGTGTCACGGAACAATAGATGGGGGATTATAGACAAAACAGGAACTATTATTCTTCCGATTGAATATGACAGTGTGGTTAAAAATGAGCAAGGGTTCTTTGATGCACGAAAGGACAGTAAATCATTCTTGATCGATTCTTCCGGCGAAGTGGTAAGTACGAAGGACTATTCCTTTTTTGACATAGAGTCAAACAACCGGATTTATGTAAAAAAAACCATTCATAATATGCAGGTCAGCGGATATTTGGACAAGGATGAAACTATGCTGACAGGATTTAAAGATTTTAACCTGAGATATCTTAGTGACAATCTTTATTTGGGAGCAAAACCCGGAGCCGATACGTCTGGAGGTGTAGCACCTCATGACTATGATCAGCGATTTGCACTTCTCGATGCCAACGGGAACAACTTAACGGGATTCAAGTATTCAAATACAGGAGATTTCTTTCATGATTTTCAGGTAGTATATAAATATTATTTTGAGGGGGTAGGACTGGTAAATCAATATGGTGCAGAAGTTCTTCCTACGATATTTAATAATATTTTACTGACGGATGAAGGATATGCCTTTGTAACCATAAGTGATCCTGACTCAGGGGCGAATGCCCGCGTAGGGTATTTTAAAATACCTGACACTTTTTCTGAGAAAAAGGGCGCAAAGCCAATCACTGTATATGTAGACGGAATTGAGCTCTATTTTGAGTCTGAACCAGTCATAAAAAATCAGAGCACGATGGTGCCTATGAGAAAATTTTTTGAAGTCTTAGGTGCAGAAGTGAAATGGGATAATAAAACAAGGACTGCCACAGCGAGCATGAACGGTAAAGAGATACGTGTCAGTATCGGAAGTGAAGAGGCCTATATAGATGGTTCTAAAATCCAACTGTTAGCGGCACCATTTATACAGGATGATATTACGTTGGTTCCATTGAGGTTTGTATCGGAAAACTCAGGTGCTGATGTGAGATGGGATGGAGATGCTCGTCGTGTAATGATTAATTCGGATAACCAGTAAATAATGAACCAATGGCTTTCACTTCTCATTAAGATTTGTCTATGTGAATTCATAAATTGAAGTTTTGCGAAAAATTCAATTTAATGTTAAAATAGGTACGATAGAGGACCGATTTACATATGTGAAATATAATAAGAGGAGAGAAAAGTGACCTATAAAAGTAAACAAGAGATTCTAAAACAGTATTTTGGATATGATAGTTTTAGAGAAGGGCAAGCCTTTCTCGTAGATTCTATTTTAGCCGGTAAAGATGTTGTAGGGGTCATGCCAACAGGAGCGGGAAAATCCATCTGCTTTCAAGTTCCCTCCATGATGTTTGAAGGGATTACCCTTGTTATTTCTCCGCTGATTTCTCTGATGAAGGACCAGGTTAACGCATTGACCCAAGCGGGGATTAAAGCGGCATACTTAAACAGTTCTCTTACGTTAAATCAGTATCATAGAGTCTTGCAGAATGCAAGAAACGGGGAATATAAACTTCTCTATGTGGCACCGGAACGATTGCTTACAGAAGAGTTTTTAGACTTTGCACAGAATAGTAACATCGCTATGTTTACCATTGATGAGGCACATTGTATCTCTCAATGGGGGCAGGATTTTCGCCCAAGTTACTTAAAAATTATTGATTTTTTGAGTCAACTACCAAAACGTCCGGTGGTATCAGCCTTTACGGCCACAGCTACTGCTCAGGTTCGTGAAGATATTGTTTCCAGCTTGAAGCTTACCAATCCGGAGATTTTAGTCACGGGATTTGATCGAAAAAACTTATCTTTTGAGGTAATAAAACCGGCTGATAAATTTCAGACACTTTGCGATTTTCTAAAACAGAAGCAAGAAGAAACGGGAATTATATATTGCACGACAAGAAAAACAGTTGAAGAAGTTTGCGATCGGTTAACGAAACAAGGCTATCTTGCAACCCGTTATCATGCTGGATTGACAGATCAGGAGAGAAAAGAAAATCAAGACGATTTTATTTTTGACCGGATGAGAATAATTGTTGCGACCAATGCATTTGGTATGGGAATCGATAAATCCAATGTATCTTACGTCGTCCATTATAATATGCCAAAGGACCTGGAAAGCTACTATCAAGAAGCCGGACGAGCCGGGCGTGACGGAGGGCCTGCGGAGTGTGTTTTGTTATATAGCGGGCAAGATGTACGAATGAATCTATTTTTAATCGACAACAACAAGGATGCCGAGTATGCGGAAACCGAACTGGAAGAATTGATAAAATCCAAGGATCGAGAACGATTGAAGAAGATGACTTTTTACTGTCACACAAATAATTGCTTGAGGGAATATATTCTCAACTATTTCGGCGATACTGCTCCTAACTTTTGCGGTAATTGCAGCAATTGCAAAACGAATTTTGAAACGATAGATATCACAGTAGAGGCACAAAAAATATTATCTTGTGTTTACCGTGTGAAGGAGCGCTATGGCGTTAAAACAATCATTGATATCTTGCGTGGAAGCAAAAACGAAAAGATTTTGCATCTGCGATTAGACAGCTTACCTACATATGGCATTATGAAAAATGGTGAAAAACAAGTGAGAGAGATCATCAATTATCTGATTTTAAATGATTATTTAGCGCTGACCACCGATCAATATCCTGTATTAAAGTTGGGCAATCGTTCAAGAGAGATTTTGATTGACAAAGCAGAGATTCAAATGAAACTGGCAAAAGATATAGAAGCGCTTAAACCAAATAAAAAAGTGAAACCGGAATTGCTAGGAGTTGACCAAATACTTTTGGAACGATTGAAAAAGATCCGGTTGCAGTTTGCATCACAGCAGAAAGTACCTGCCTTTGTCATATTTACCGACAGTGCTCTTATAGATATGTGTGACAAGTTACCTTTGAATGACAGCGAATTTCTAATGGTTTCCGGTGTAGGAGAAGCAAAATTAAAACGCTATGGACAGCGATTTATATCAGAAATTTCGGATTTTGTAAGTGGTAAGAATGGCTGACAAAATAATAAATGATAGGAAAGTGATAAAGATGGAAATCAAAAAAATACCAAAATGGGAAGAGAAATCTATAGTTGAAAAACAATTGGCAGTATTGGGTCTAATACTTTCAATTGCTGTTATCATATTAGCAGCTTTAAGTCTTACAGACGGTTGGCAAGGCACAATAAATGTAGTGGAGTTATTATTAGGATTACTGATGTTGGTTCAAACATTACAATTTTGGAAATATAATAAAGCTATTGCTATAATCACTCTTATTGCTGCAATACTTTGCTTTGGTGCTGCAATAGTTTCATTCTTTTGATATGCACAGCTAATACACTTAAAAACGAATATTTTAACTAATATTCCTAATCATAAGGGCAATTCCTTTGACAAATATCACATATGGTATTTTCAAAGAGCATTGTCTTTTTTGTTTATTAAGCGTCATATCTCTCCTATAATAACCTGTACAAAAAAAGTAGTGCATAAAACGTTAATTTTGTTTATTATAGATAAGGAGCTTCTAAAAGATGAAAAAATTATTCCAACTAGTATGTTCAATGCGAAGTAAAAACAGGATGATAAATACGATTTGGAGTACATTGAAAGAAGATAAAATTAGCGGAGGAAAAAATAAATGCCTAAAGAGAATAAGTTAAATCAAAAAAACAGTCTTAATAAGTTTTTTAAACTGGATGAATATGGTACTACCGTAAAAACCGAAATAATAGCCGGTATGACTACCTTTGTCGCTTCTGTATATATACTGGCAGTAGTCCCGGGCATGCTCAGTGATGCCGGAATGCCTCAAAGCAGTGCACTCGCCGCAGTCATTATCAGTACTGCCTTTTCAACCATATTGATGGGATTATATGCCAACTTCCCCGTTGTTGTGGCTCCGGGCTTAGGCTTAAGTGCCTTTTTTGCATACACCATCTGCGGATCTATGGGTTTAAATTGGCAGACCGCTTTGGGTGCGGTATTCATTTCCGGTATCGTATTTATGATTTTAACGGTAACGAAAGTCAGACAATTGATTATCGACAGTGTACCAGAATGTCTGAAAATATCCATTGGCGTGGGAATCGGTCTTTTCATTGCCTTTATCGGCTTTAAGAATGCCGGAGTTATTATAGCGGATCCTTCCAACTTCGTCGGATTAGGCGATTTAAAAAGTCCGGGAGTCGCGTTGTTTCTTTTTGGTCTGATCCTGTCAAGCCTGCTTTTTGCGAAACAGATAAAAGGCGGCTTATTGATCGGCATATTAGTGACTACCGTTATCGGCATGTTCATAGGCATTACAAAACTTCCCACTGGATTTGGAGATCTTTTTTCTATCGTTCCTCCCATTCCGGAAGACACTTTTGCAAAACTCAATATTAAAGAAGCTTTTCAATATGGTATTTTTGCAGTGATTTTTACCATTACCATCGTAGATATGTTTGATAACATCGGAACTTTGATCGGAGTTTCCAGAAAAGCGAAGCTGATAGGAAAAGACGGGAAAATTAAAAATCTGGATAAGGCTTTAATCAGTGATTCTGTTGCCACGACGGTGGGAGCTGTGCTGGGTACTTCTACCGTAACTACCTATATTGAGAGTGCAACCGGCGTGTCGGAAGGTGGAAGAACAGGACTTACTGCCGTAACCACGGGAGTTCTTTATTTGATTACTTTATTTTTTGCACCGCTGTTCTTATTGATACCTACTCAAGCGACAGCACCTGTTTTGGTTATCGTTGGTATCCTGATGTTAAGCGACGTTACAATGATTAAATTTACCGATTTTACAGAAGCGCTTCCTGCTTTTTTAACGATCCTGTTGATGCCATTGACTTTCAGTATCGCACAAGGCATAGCCTTTGGGTTTATAAGCTACGCTGTTATAAAGCTCATCACAGGCAAAGGGAAAGAGGTACATCCTGTGATGTATATCTTAGCGGTTTGTTTTATCATACATTTTTTGGTTTAAAAATGAAAACTTGGAGATGCAGGCTTTGTATATGAAAAATCGTGAGGAAGAAGAAGTCCGGTGATAAAGAACCTTGTCACCGAGGAAAAAACTTTGTGTCATAAATGTGGGAATGCTACTAATTTTTAAGCAAATGGCTAAACGAAAAGGGGAGGATATCATGGATAGTAAGTACAGAGTAATTGATGAACACAATTGGAAAAGAGCTTTGCATTGTCAAATATTCAGGAATAGTATAGAACCATCCTATTGCGTTACTTTTGAGTTGGATATAACGAATTTCTTAGCAAAAATTCGAGCAATGAAATATCCCTTTACATTATCTCTTATCTTTACAGTTTCTAAATGTGCAAACGATATTGAAGAGTTTCGATATCGCTTCTTAGATGGCCAGATTGTACTTTATGATATCATTCATACAGCTTTTACATATTTGGACAAGGACACTGAACTGTTTAAGGTTGTCAACGTCGAAATACAAGATTCTTTAGAACGCTATATTGCTGTCGCTGCTCAAAAATCCGCAAATCAAAAAGAATATTTTGCAGGACCGCTAGGCAATGATGTGTTTCAATTTTCACCTATGCCATGGGTATCATACACACACATCTCCCACACCAATTCTGGCAAAAAAGATAATGCCACCCCTTTATTCGATTGGGGGAAATATTTTGAGAGGGGGGAGAAATGGATACTTCCTTTCTCTGTTCAAGTACATCATTCTTTTGTAGATGGAGTACATATTGGAAAGCTGGCGGATTCTTTGCAAAATTATTTGAACATGTTCTAAATGATGAATGTTCACTTATGAGATAATAAACATAACGGATTGGTTGGCAATTTTAAATAACATTGTAGAAATGGATTATTTATGAAGAAAATTTTAATTATATCGGATACACATGGACTGCTGCGGGATGAAGTGAAAGCGGAATTATCTGCTTCAGATTGTATCATTCACGCGGGGGACATGAATACCCCATCCGTTCTTCAAGCCCTAAACGAGCAGGGAAATTTGTTTGTTGTTCGGGGGAATAATGATAAGGAATGGGCTGAAAATTTACCGAAAATCCTTACAATAGCGATTGAAGGAATTCAAATCTTAATCGTGCATAATAAGAAGGACGTTCCGAAGGATCTGACGGATATTGATGTGGTGATTTATGGCCATTCTCATAAATATGATGCGAAAGTAATAGATGGGGTGTTATGGCTGAATCCAGGCAGCTGTGGAAAACGCCGGTTTGATTTGGAAATCAGCATGTGCCGCCTGTATATTGATCAAGGAACCTATAAATTTGAGAAAATAGTTATTACTTAATTTGAATATATATTTTACAGTAAAATATCATCAAAAACAGGTTGACAACTGTGTACCAGAATGCTATAGTTCAGGTATACAGTTGTTTACTTTTATAAAGGGGGTTACATAGATGAAGCAAATCAATTTATCTGATGGGGAGTGGAGCATTATGAATGTACTATGGCAGGACGCTCCCAGGACCATTACTCAGCTTACAACTGCACTGAAAGAATCCAAGGGGTGGAGCAAGCATACCATTATCACTATGCTTGGGCGAATGGAAGCAAAGGGAGTAGTAAGATATGAAGAAGGGATCAGAGCAAAGCAGTATTATCCGGCAGTTGAACGAACCGAAACGGCATTGGGTGAAACGGAGAATTTTCTCGAGAGAGTTTATTCGGGAAGTATCGGACTAATGGTGAACACCATGGTAGAGAAGAATAGTTTATCAAAGGGAGAAATTGACGAACTGTACGCTATATTGAAAAAGGCAGAGGAGGAAGTAACATGATTAATACAATCTTATCTTCCTCTGTACTGATTTTGATCATACTTGCTATACGGTTTGTGTTTAAGGGGAAAATCAATCCGATGGTGCAATACGGTCTCTGGGGCCTTGTGGTTCTGCGGCTGGCAATCTTTAATTTGTTAAATATCCATCCGATAGAAAGCACATTAAGTGTAATGAATGCAGCAGGCAATGTGACAAAAACCATACAGGGAACTTCGACGGCAGAACAAGTTATTGCAGGCAATGCACAGGTTGGAACCCATAATACTGCTATAGATATTATGAATAATGTGAAGACAGGCATCATGATCAGCGGAGACGGAATTTCCGCAGCAGCAGCTATAGATTGGCAGCTTGTGATTATGATTGTTTGGGCAATCGGGACGATTACTTTAGGGTTATGGCTTCTTATTGTAAATCTTAAATTTAGCAAGAAGATTGTTGAAAAGAGAAGCTTCCTACTGTCTGTTGAAACAGACCACCAGGGAAAAAGTCTGCCTGTGTACGTGGCTGACGGTCTGTATTCACCTTGTCTGATGGGACATAGAGGTGAAATCGCTATCTATGTGACTTCTAAAGTGGCTGCTGATAAGGAAAAGTTGCGCTATGCCATTGAACACGAATTGTGCCACTACAAACATCACGATCTGGAGTGGTCTATCCTTCGAGGTTTGCTGTTGGTTTTCTATTGGTTTAATCCGTTGGTATGGGTAGCTGCTATAATGTCCAAAAGAGACTGTGAACTGGCTTGTGATTATGGTGTGATAAAGGAAATGAGTAAAGAAGACAGGCTGACTTATGGGAAAACATTGGTGGATTTAATAAACCAGCGAGAGAAGAAAAATAATGTTTTACAAATTGCTACTACGATGTATGGCAGTTCAAATGGAATAAAGGAAAGAGTTACTATGATAGCAAAGAATAAGAAAATGAAGGTTACTACCTTGATTGCAGCACTTCTGATTGTGTCACTATCGGTAGGCTGTACATTTACGACGGCACCGAAGCATGAAAAGGATTCGAGTCCTGATCAACAAACGGAGATTACGGCTTTCGCCACGAAATGGGCGGATGCATTTTCCCAAAGAGATGCAAAGACCATTTATGACTTATGTGAAAATGAAACGTTGTATTTGACCATTGGCAGCGTGGGTGAAAGTGGCGATTTATGGATGGGGATATCAAGCCCATGGCCGTGGAATAAAGATTACAAGATTGAAATAGTCGATTCGTCTACAATTGATATTTATTACTATTTCAGAACATCAAGTCCAACGGTTTATGCCGCAAAAGAAACCGTCACTATTAAGAAGATAGACGGTGCCTATAAGGCGGTAGGGGATAGCTGGAAACATTTTGATAAGGTCAAGTCGAAGGCAGAATTTGATGAAGCGTACAAACTCGGATTCCCTGACTTTACAGAATTTGCTGCAACCTATCAGTTCCAAGCAGATGAAAATGCAGATTATAATCAGGGCAGAAAAGAAATCCTAGAGAATCCTGCCACCGCAGCCATTGACCAATTAAATCTCGACGGGGCCAAGGTAAGCGACGTTACTTACCAACCAGTATACAAAAAAGCCGTGGTTACATTTGCATGGCAAGACGGCGAAGTTACTGTCAATTTAATTCAGCCAACATTTAAAGATGAAAATGGCACCGAAAGACAGGCAACGATATGGATCGTCGTTAATGAAGAGCAGGCTAATTGATACGGATAGACGATTCCAATTAAATAAAAATAGAGACTCCGGCAGGAGTCTCTATTTTTATCTTCTCTATTAAATTTTTGAACGAACAAGGGGTAAAAAAATAGTATCGATGATTTCCATAAGGGTTTCATCCGAAATAGGCACTTGGGTAACCAGAAATTCGTACCGAATTAAATCAAAAGGGAGTGAAACGATTCGAGTACTAATCTTATCGGCATTGAGTTCTCCTCGTTTCTCTGCATTTTTCAGAATAGTCATAATGATTGTGTTCCATTTCTCATCGATGTTGGAGTTCCGTAACCGCGGAAAGGAGGTAATGATATCCTTCCCCAAATGCTCTAGCAGGAGACCATGTATGGTCTCGGCACCCACTATCTGCATGGGCGTAGTGATTCTACGCATCAGCGTTAAAATATCGTCACGAAGGTCTCCGGTATTCGGAACATCTTCAGTAGGTCTAGGCACATGTTTGTGCAACGCTGCAACAATAAGCAATGACTTGCTAGGCCAACGGCGATAGACTGTCGCTTTGTTTGTTTTTGCACGAACAGCGACTCCTTCCATGGTCATATGTGCATAACCCATTTCGTTAAGTTCATCCCAGGCTGCCTGAAGAATTGCATTCTCAAGAGTTTTTCCTCGGCGTCGTGTATTGGTGGGATGATTCTCATCACAAATAGATTGGTCAGAAGGAGAAAGATGACCTCTATTTTTTTTATCCATATTGATTCCTCATTCCAAAAACTTTTTATTTTTTCTCTATTGCATTCTATATGGTTCTATTATATCATACAAATAAGGAACTTAAAGTTCCTTATTTAAAAAATTGCACAAATGCAAAAAGGATTAATCCGTTGATAGGAAGGCGCCACAATCACGGAAAGAAGCTCAACACATGAAAGGGGTAATAGAAAGTGAAGAAATATATTTCACTGATGATGCTACTTGTGTTTTTAGGTACGGCAGCTTTAACCGGCTGCAACTCTGAAAAAAGCAAGTCCGGAAACAGTGTTCAAACAGACTCTCATAGTAAGCAAGATGTAGTGTACCTCATGGCAGGTAAAGTAGAAGTTGGAGAAAAAGTCGATATCAAGTCAACGATCATGGCCAAAGTAGTTGAAATGAACGTAGATATTGGTTCGACGGTTAAAAAAGGTGATCCGATTCTTCAACTTGATATGAAAGATCGTCAAGCACAGGTTACGGATGCCAGAGCAGCCTTGACTCAAGCTCAGGCTTCATTAGCAGGAGCAAATGCGGATTATGAAACGGCCAAGAATAATTATGAACGGAATAACCAACTTTTCCAAGCAGGGGCAATCTCGCAATTGGAATTCGAGCAATCCCAAAGCAAATTAAATGCGGCAAAGACAACGAAAGATGTTTGCCAATCGAAATTGACACAGGCTCAGAATGAAATAACCGAGGCTGATATACAGCTTGACAATGGGACGATAATTTCACCTATATCTGGCACTGTTACTGCGAAAAATGCAAACGTTGGTGAAGTCGTTGCTGCGGGAGCTCCACTATTGACTGTAGTGAATCCGGAAAATTTATTGGTCACCGTGTATGTACCGGAGGATATTGTTAGCCAGATAAAAATAGGAGAGAAGGTTGTTATTAAAGTTCCAGAGGCATCCAAAAAGGTTTTTGACGGAGAAATTTCGGTCATGGATTCGGTTGTTGATCCGGCTAGTAAAACGGTCCTTGTCAAAGTCAGTTTTAATTCACAGGATACACAATTAAAACCAGGAATGTTTGCCGAAGTTGGCATAAGAAATTAGGAGTGGAGAAAATGAATGGTAAGCGTAAATTAATTCTTTTATGTATAGCTGCGGCAATGGTCATAACTCTTGGAGGAGTAGGGTTGTATTACTGGTATAACACCTCCCATTTTGTATCAACGGAGGATGCAAGGGTGGCGGGAGACTTCATTAAGATAACTTCTGAAATATCGGGAAAATTGAAGGAATTCGATGCGGTCGAAGGGGAATCCTTGGCAAAGAATCAAATTGTGGGACGAATGAGTGCAGATGGTTTAGCGGATTCGAGTATTGATAAAGCTTTGCTTCGTTCACCGATCAATGGCATATTGATTAAAAAACAGGCAGGAGTTGGTGAATTTATTTCAGCCGGAACCGCCCTCGCCGTGATGGTCGATCCAAATCAGCTGTACATAAGTGCAAACATCAAAGAAACCGAACTAAACAAAATAAAGGTTGGACAGAAAGTAGATATAAAAATAGATCAATTTGGTGGGAGAACCTTTCAAGGGAAGGTAGAATCCATCGGTGAAGCAGCAGGCTCAGCTTTTTCGCTTCTTCCGTCTTCCTCCAGCGGAACGTTTACAAAGGTTGTCCAAAATGTGCCGGTAAAAATTGCCTTGGAGAAAATAGACGTGAAGGTTTTGCCGGGTACGAATGCTATTGTAAAAATTCATTTGAAATAGGTGGCTATAATGGATAACAATAAAGAAAACACACAAAAGTGGCTCACCATGGGTGTCGTCACACTCGTTATTTTTATGGCCAATCTGAATACAAGTGTCGTCAATCTTGCCACTTCGGAAATGATGAAAACCTTCGGTGCGTCTCTCAGCCAAATCCAATGGGTGATCAGTGCCTTTACCTTAACGCTAGGGGTCACCATTCCATCAACAGGATATTTAAGTGAACGCTTTGGCATGAAAAAGGTGTTCATCATTGCGGTAATCTTATTTACCTCCGGTTCATTTATGGCTGGAATCTCATGGAATCTGATGGCGGTTATCGTATCAAGGGTAGTCCAGGGACTGGGCGGAGCCTTTATTATATCGCTGGGAATGACCATACTCATGACTACTTTTGAAAAAAGTGAAATTGGGATGGTTGTCGGTATCATAGGGGTTTGTGCCATGGCTGCTCCAGCATTGGGGCCCACTCTGGGAGGATATCTTATCGAAAATCTGAATTGGCGGTTTGTTTTTTTCATAAATATCCCCATTGGCATAGTGAGTACCATCATGGCAATCATCATACTGAAGGAATCGGGGCATAAATCAGCAAAGAAATTTGATATAATCGGGTTCCTGACATCGGCCACCGGAATGATATGTATTCTTTATGTGCTTGGTAAAGGCAACGTGGATTGGCATGATATGAAGAATGTAGTAATCATGATTGTTGGGTGTTACAGCCTGATTATGTTTATTGTGAATGAACTCATGATTTCAGAGCCGATGCTCAATCTGAGACTTTTAAAGGATTACACTTTTTGCATGAGTAATATTATTATCAATGTTGCCCAGCTGGTCCTCTTCGGCGGAGTGTTTCTAATGCCAGTTTTCCTCCAACAGATTAAAGGATTAAGTGCCATGCAGACGGGGTTGATTCTCTTTCCCGAAGCCATAGCAACCGCAGCAGCTATGATGCTTTTCGGGAAATTAGGGAATAAGCTGGATACAAGAATATTTGCGATATCTGCTTTAGTCTTGATTGCATTGAACAGCTATAGTATGTCGCATATCACCTTGGAGACTTCCAACACAGTGATTACGCTGCTGTTAATGGTCAGAGGTTTTGGTGTAGGTTTTCTGATCGCCCCGGTTCAGACCATAGGATTAAGTGGAATATCCAAGGAGGCCATGTCCAATGCATCGGCATTGATCAACACGGTAAAACAGGTAGGAGCTTCTGTCGGTATCACCATTATTACAGGCATCATGCAGCATCAAAATACCATCAATTATTCCAGCTTGGCTCAACAAGTGAATTATTTTAATCCCAACAGTATGGGCTTATTTCATTTATTGCAGGGAGTATTTATTCAGTCTGGCATGTCTCAGTCCAATGCACAGAGCGGGGCGCTAACGCAGATGTTCGGAATGATTGCAAGACAGGCGCAGCTTTATGCCTTGAACGATACCATGCTGGTGATCTCGATTATTTCAGCAATTATTATTTTGCCGACGCTTTTTTTAAAGGAGGGTAAACAGTTGATAGAGGAAACGTCATAAGGGAATAACGTTAACAACATTCTTCGATGTAAGCAGGGCATGCGTAATTAATTTTCATAAGTTTAGGAAAATATAGTTGTTTGTGTTATGATATTACTAGGTTGCATTTTCAAATAAAAAGGACAGATTGAATGAAACTACATAAATCAACAAGCAAAAGAAGATGAGGAGAGGATATGAATGGACAAAATAGATCTGACGTTAAGATCGGTGCAAAAGTAAAAATTGTGTTGAAAGCGGACCAAAGAACTGGAAAGCTGACAGAGGGAACGGTTGCAAAACTGCTGACCAAAAGCAGCTTTCACCCTCACGGTATCAAAGTTATGTTAACGGATGGACAAGTGGGCAGAGTACAGGAAATTATTTAAAATTTATTTATATAAAATAGGGAGAATATAAATGAAGAGAAAGGCATTATCCATAATTCTTTTATCTATTGGAGCTGTCATTGGCGGCATGATTTTTAATTTTCAAGAATTCTTAATGGGAAGTCCTGCAAATGCTAAGAATTTAATTGTTACTTTTTTATATATTGCCAGTTGGGTACTTGTTCTTGTAATTGGTACAAGAATGAAGAGCCGAAGGGTTTTAACATATGGTTCTATATTTTGGGTTATAACATTATTTCTTGCTGTAGTAACGATTTATGTTAATGTTACGGGAGCTTCTGCTGACTGGGCACTGCCTTTTGCAATTTTACTTTTAGGTCAATGGTATGGGATTAACTTCTTTGCCGGAAGCTTTTTAGCTGCCTCTATCATAATAGCAGTAATATCTTTAGCATTTTCTGCAACAGCTATTATTTTACGCCGATCTCTTAAATGAAGAAACCGCAACCTCCACTGCCATCAGTGGAGGTTTTTTGCGTCTGGTGTTTACTTTGATTTGCATTCTTTTGGCAAAATAGAGATGACACCACCTTCTTCTTCTGAGGATATAAACATTTCCTCTGTCTCTTTTTGAATTTGTTGGAGTTCGTTTACTATATCACTAATTTTATTAAAAAGTGTAGTATACATTGTTTTATAATCTGTCATATTTTTCACCTCACGATTATATTTTAGGACAAATAGTCCAATAATACAATAGGACATATAGTGCCAATTTATAATTTGTTGGATGGTTAAGATGAAATTAAGAATTAGAGATTTGCGCGAAGACTCCGATCTTACGCAGCAAAGGGTTGCAGAAATGCTTATGTGTGACCAGTCCTTATACTCTAAGTACGAGCGGGGCGAACGACCCGTTCCGTTAGAAATCATTGTGAAACTGGCAGACCTATATGAGACAAGCATTGATTATCTTGTCGGTAGAACCGACAATAAAAAACCCTACAAGTAATAGGGTAAAATCTAAGATTTTACCCTATTTTTATCAGGGATTGCATGGAAGACTGCGAAAAAAAGCAAGGGAAAATTGAATTAAAATTTAAATAATGAAAAAGGAGAACAACTATGCATCTTAAAAATGTAACCTTTATGGTAAGAGATTTGGAAAAGTCCATTGAATTTTATGAAACGATGACAGAATTGAAGATTAGCCGTCGTTTTACGGCAGGACCGGGAGAATTAGCTTTTCTGACCAACGGAGAAGGAGCGACCCAGATTGAATTGGTTTACATGCCCGGAGGACAAAAGTTTGAAGGGAAAGGATTTACTCTTATTTTTGAAACGGACAAGCTCGACGAAATGCATGAATTTGCACAAAGCAAGGGCTTAAACCCTTCCGATATCCACTTCCCGGATCCGCAAAACCGATATTTTTTTGTATATGATCCAGATGGCGTGTCCGTGGAATTGAAGCAAAAAATATAATTTCTTTATTTTGTGAAATTGCTAAAATAAGTTATCGTTTTATTGAGAAGAAAAATAGAATATTTTTTTTCTTTATTAGCACACTATTTCTTATATTTTAAAACTTTTAAATGAATTGGAGGAATAGATTATGGCTAAGAATAATAACGATATGTCAAAATTGGCGATGATGTCACTGAAGGAAATTCCGCAGGCGAGTGCAGATGCTCAGAGAATAGTTGGACTGGTAAAGAAGAGCGGACGTGTTACAGGCTACCAACTGGCGAATGGTCAAGTTTTAAATAAAGATGAAAGTATTCAGCTTGCCAGACAGGGAGGCATTCAGGGAGTCGGTATTGCTTCAAGAAACGGAAATGAATATTTGAAATCTATTCCGGATGGAAGTGACGACAATAATTTAAGCGATCTGCCAACTGTCAGATAATCTATAGAAATTGATACAAAGAAAAGGCCAAAGAACTGGAAACCATAGGGTTAAAGTGCTTAGGCCTTTATTCATTTACGCAATCAGAAAAAGTAATTAGAATCCGCTAACTAAGACTTTCACGATTACGCCGGCTGTGATTATAACGCCGACTGCGGTTGTAATCGAGTAAATTTTTCGGGCCTCTTTATCCTCTTTTTCTTTCAACAGATAATAGATGCCGCCTCCTAAGATCATCAGACCAACAAGCAATGTAATTATTGTAATAATCATTTTTTATTCCTCCATTTCAGTAAAAAGGCTGAGTTAATAATAACGAGAATTGAACCGGCATTATGTACCAAAGCACCCGCTACGGGGTTGAGGATGCCGGTGATTGCCAGAACGATTGCAACAAAATTTAGAACCAGGGAAAAGGCGAGATTGTATTTGATGGTTATCATCATTCTCTTTGAAAGGGACAGCAGATGAGGAATCTCTTTAATTTCATCGTTCACGAGCACAATATCCGCAGCATCTACCGCAATATCACTTCCGATTCCTCCCATCGCAATCCCAACGTAGGATTTTTTCAAGGCAGGCGCATCATTGATGCCATCGCCGATCATGCAGACTTGCTGGTGCTCCCGCTGATAAGAGTCGATCCATTTCAGCTTATCTTCGGGTAAACAGTTGGCGAGTACTTCGTCGATGTGAAGCTGCTCAGCGATATGCTTTGCCGCATTTTCATGGTCACCTGTCAGGAGAATAGGGATGACACCCGTCCTTTTCACTTCTGTAATTGTTGTGCCGGCTTCCTCACGCAAGGTGTCTGCCAGTGCTAGAAAACCAGCCAATGTATTTCCGACAGACAGATAAATCACTGTACAGCCATCATTCAGATATTTTTCCGTTTTTTCTGTGGCTTGTTTGGAAATAACGATATGCTGTTCCGCAAGTAGTTCCCGATTTCCGGCAATAATTTCTTGCTCATTTACCGTGACCCGCACGCCTCTTCCCGGCAGCATTTGAAATTGTTCTGCCTGCGGAAGCCTATTCGGATTAGCAGATCGATAGCTGCGGATGACCGCTTTGCCAAGAGGATGCTCAGAACGTTCCTCGGCACAAGCGGCATATGTATAGATTTCCGCCTCCGAAAGATCAGGAAGGAAGCTGTGGACTGCAACTACCTGAGGGGTTCCATAAGTCAAGGTACCGGTCTTATCAAATGTGATTTTCGACACAGCGGCTAAGCGTTCCAACGCGTCTCCTTCACGAACAAGGAAACCGTGCTTCGTCGCATTTCCGATAGCGGCCATAATGGCAGTCGGGGTTGCCAATACAAGGGCGCAGGGGCAAAATACAACCAGAATGGTAACGGACCGTATGATCTGTCCTGTCATCAGCCAAGTGAGTGCTGCCGAGCTCAGTGCGATTACGACAATCCAGGTAGCCCACCGATCTGCAATGCCGACAATTTTTGCTTTCCCTGCATCGGCAGATTGAACCAGCCGGATCATGCGCTGGATGGAACTGTCTTCTCCAACCTTTGTGGCTTCCATGTCGAAAGAACCAAATTGATTGAACGTTCCGCTGGATACTTCATCCCCAACGCTTTTGTCCACCGGCAGCGATTCTCCCGTCATAACAGCCTGATTGATGGATGTCTGACCTGATTTGATAATGCCGTCCACCGGAATGGTTTCACCCGGGAGTACGCGGAGCAAATCACCAACCTTTACTTGTTCCGCGGAAATGATCTGTTCAGTCGTTTCGATGATTTTTCGAGCAGTACGCGGTGTGAGATGAACCAGTTTTTCAATTCCGGCTCTCGCTTTTGCAACCGTCAGATCTTCCAATAAAGCACCAAGCTGCATAATGAAAGCTATTTCTGCGGCGGCAAAAACTTCTCCAATGATGACAGACGCAATCAACGCAATGGAAACCAGCACATCCGCTTTAATGTCAAAGGCCGTCACCAAACCAATAATGGCTTCCAAAATAATCGGCAGCCCGCACAAAACAATGGCGACCCACGCTGCATTGAAAGGGAGCGGTATAAAATCGAAAATACTTATCAGTATGGCGAACCCTGAAATAGCCAAACAGGTAATGTCCTTTTTGGTACCTCCCCATTCCAAAAATTCTTCTAACTTCTGCATATTGTCCTCCTTTTATATACCTATGGGGGTATGCGTACATTATACCTATACGGGTATAGGCTGTCAAGAGAGTAAAAGAAAGCCAGCCGTAAATATTACAGCTGGCTTACAGCAGAAGATCAAGTCATATTGGCAAAGCGCTCGACTGCTTTTGTAAAATTTTCTATTGTTTTATCGGCGTCTCCATGCTCGATCCCATCCCTGACACAATGGTTAATATGTCCCTCTAAAACGACTTGTCCTACCTTATGCAGTGCAGACTTTGCGGCATTGATTTGCGCCAGTACATCTTCACAGGGAACCTCTTCATCTACCATTCGGTCAATTGCCTGCACCTGTCCGATGATTTTTTTCAAGCGGCGATGCAGATTTTCAGCGTCCATGCATTGTCTCATTTTAATACCTCCGTATACCGTTAGGGGTATTCGTATATTATCGGGCGAATTTCTGTTTTTGTCAAGAGTTTCCCTTTGTGCAATAGGAAACGGTCAACCAACAGTTAATTTTGTCAACTAAAATCAACTTTAAATCCATTGTGATCGGACATAATAATCGTATAATAAAACTAGAGGTGATGATAATGAAAGAAATCAATATTGCAAAAAAATTAATTGAAAAACGTAAAGAAAAAGGGATTACTCAGGATGAGCTGGCCTCCTATATCGGCGTATCGAAGGCATCGGTTTCCAAGTGGGAAACAGGACACAGCTATCCGGATATTACTTTCCTTCCGCAGCTTGCCGCCTATTTTAATATCAGTATAGATGAACTGATCGGCTATTTGCCGCAGATGGAAAAAGAGGATATCAAAAATCTGTACTATAAGCTGACTGCTGAGTTCAGCACAAAACCTTTCGGTGAGGTGATGGATGAATGCCATGAAATCATCAAAAAATATTACTCCTGCTTTCCGCTTTTGCTTCAAATGGCAGGACTTCTGACCAATCATTACATGCTGGCTAAGGAGAAGGAAGAGCAAGAGGCGACTCTTCAAGAAGTCATTCATCTATGCGAACGGATCAAAGCGGAGGCAGAGGAAATGCAGCTAATTAATCAAGCCAATTCGATTGAAGCCATTTGCTGGTTGATACTGGGAAACGCTGATAAAGTAATGGAGTTGCTGGATGGAATCATGAAACCGTCCTCTTCCAATGAGACTTTATTGGCAAGTGCCTATCAGATGACAGGGAATATGGAGAAGGCGAAAGAAGTATTGCAGGCTGGAATCTATCTGCGATTAGTTGAGTTGATGGGCATGCTGCCGAGCTATCTTTTGCTGTGTCAGGGAGACTCGCAGCGATTTGAAAGTACGTTAAACCGTGCTGTCTCGATGGCCGGAATTTTTGACTTAGACAGGCTTCATGCAGGGGTGATGCTGCAAATCTATTTAGCCGCTGCTCAGGGCTATGCAATGCAAAGCAATCCAGAACGGGCATTGGATTTGATCGAAAAATATGCAGCTGTATGCACCTCAGAAGCATTTCCGTTTACCTTGCATGGAGATAATTTCTTTGACAGCATTGATCCATGGTTTGCTGATTTTGATTTAGGAAATCAGGCACCGCGCAGCGACAAAGTCATCAAAGAAAGCATGCTTCAAGGGCTTATTGAAAATCCGTTTTTTACGACTTTTGCAGATCAGCCAAGATTTCAGCGTATCCTTGCGTCAATGAAATCAAGATTGGAAGAACGTTGACCATAAGCTTCAAAAGAAATTGTAAAATATGACAGGCATCTGATGATGAAACGGAAATAACAAAACGAAATTCGGCATATATATGAAACGAGATAGGGGTGAATATATATGAAGATTCGTTTAAAACAACTAAGCCTGCAGGATGATAACGAGCGGTACCGCAGGCCTTCTAAACAGCTTCCACTTCCCAATGAGTTTACATTTCAAAATTTTGCAATCGACGATACAGAACCGTCTTTGATTACCGATGTGTTCAATGATTCGGAAGACGTAATCAAGGCATTCTTCGGTATCTTGAAAAATGCATCCAACATGGAGGATTATTTAGGAGGGTGCGGATCCATCGGTGATACCATGAATCCATATGCATATGCTTACGAGCTTTATACGCAAGATGCACGGCAGGAAATGTCTTTAGAAAGCTTTAAGGATTCTTTTCAAGGAATCGGGCATATCAATTTATTGAAGTTATATCCCGTCTATATACCGCCCGGAACCCCTGAAAACATTCGATATTATATGTTTGAAATCGAGATTATCACCGGGCCTACTGAAAAAGACCAAATGGCTTATGATCGCGGTGGAAGTTATTTTGTTTACTATTATGGATTGATCGCGGTGGAATACGATCAAAATGAGGGCTGGAAGATTCGCTCCATTTATTATTTACCGGAAGATTTTCTGTGTGCACCGGATCACGGCTGGTCTTATGCAGCGGAATATCTTGTCCCAATTGTCTATGAAGAATGGTATCAGTTGATTGATCAAATCGATAATATGGTTCAAAACGGAAATCTAGTGAGTGTATATGCTTCTAACGAAGATAAGAGTAGACGATATAAGTTTGATTTCGTACGGCTTACAAATGGGTATGATATTTTGCTTCATGAAAATATATGGAATAAAGGGCGTTGGGAGGAAATCAATATTATGCGAGATGAAGGGCAGCGGTTGAAGTTGTCTCCACTCAATCCGAATTTTATGACAGCTTAAAAAATAGCCGGGCTTCTCCGCGAAACTCGGCTATTTGAATGTTGCAAGGATTTATTAAATTACCTGATCGGATAGCCTCGGGGAATACAATCGCAATTTATAATTTTTTTCCCACCATCCAAAAGCAATTCTTCTTGATTCACCTCTGCGAATAAATGCTTTACTCCTCCGGTCGGCTCCCCATCCACATTGGATGCTTGATGCAACTGTCAGGGATTGGGGGCGGCTGTATCGCAGTATTGGAGGGTGTCACCGAAGTGAATTCACTACCGATACATGCAGGAGGGGTCGAGTTAAACCAAAATTGACCGAGAAAGGGAGTTGACGATAATTTGTTATCGTCCATTCGTTGACATGCAGATCGGTATCCGATGCACACCCAATGAAGTATTCTCCTTTCATCGATTCATATAGCTCTACTGGAATATTTACATTATGATCAAAATGATCTTGGTCATTCCAACATCTATTCTGATTGCGTAATTCATACATAGTCTCACCTTTTTAATGGTGTTTAGAAAATTCTATATCAACAATAGTACTACTATTGACTTATTTTATGCTGGGACAATGATGACGGTGAATAGATTGACGGATAAAAATAAGGGTTTATTATAGAACAGCTGTTTTATGATATAAATGATAAATATTTTATAAGATTATGGGAATGGGAAGGATAAGAGTAAAGAATATGCAAGGCAAAAAACGTCAAACGTATAAATTTATATTTAGCGGTCAGACCAAGAAGGAAGTGATCTTTTCTAAAGAATTACTGCATTTGGCAGACGAATCCGACAAAGAGGAATTGGAACAGATTGGTTTCTTTGAAGCACGAGAAGTTGACTTATATCTCCAAAACGCCTCCATCTATATCCTACGGATTGATGGCAAATACGTGGGTCTTGGCACCTTGATATATCCTTATTGGAGAAAGGATATCCCTGCGCAAAACTTTCAAGATATCGGGATGCATGTGGCAGAAGAGTATAGGGGGAAAGGGTTTGGCCGAAGTATTGTTCAGCATATGGTTTCCATATGCCTTGAAAACGGGAAGATACCGATTGCCGAGTGTTTAATCGACAATGCTGCATCCAAAGCAACCCTTGAGAGTGCGGGATTTATCAAGCATTGAAATTGGTGTAATAACTTATTAAGAATTGGTAAATTATAGAGAGGAGAAAGCGGAGAAACGTTTTCAGATGTAGAATTATCAAGAACCGGTCGGCGAAAAGGAACGATTATTAAATGAAAAACAAAAAGGTAAACAATAAACATAAAATGTAAACATAAAAGCAGAGACTATTCTCTGCTTTGTTTTTCAGTACATTTTTTTTATACAGGATCATTAGTCCTATCAACCTATAAAGTGAGTTCCCGGTCAACAATATTCATATGTGCAATCTTTGCAGAACCGCCAAGATACTTGGTGAGCTCTGCTAATAATAATGCAGCCGATTCCAAGTCATCGCTTTTGTCAGGATCTACCGATTCAATAATGAGAAATGCATTTACTGTATTTTCCGTAAGCATCGTTCTTTGTCCATCCCGCCAGTTCCAACATCGGCACACGGCTCCGTCGTCGTCTTTATAAATAATTTCCCCAGGCAAAGCATTGTCATATTCCTCATCGCCAAGTGCAAGAAAAGGTTCTCCGCCAGCTGCCTTTGTTAAAAGCAAATCGCCCTTAAACGTATCCATATCTTCGCCGCCGCAAGGAAGCCCGTAGGTCAGAGATACTGCATTATAGATATCAACCAAGGGATTGATCGGTGAAATGCCGGTACCTTTTTCTATTCGTTTCAATAACGCCTCTATCGAACATCGGACCCCTTTTTTTGTCTTGAATTGTTGATAGGCTTCCCGCCAGACAGAAATCACTTTATTTTGACTGAACACGTCCGCTGTCAGAAATTTGGTTGCCTCTTTGCTGCTCTGCTTCAATAGTTCGTTGATTTCTTGTCTTACAGCTGACACATGTGCTTCTGTATTTTGAATCCCTTTTACTATAATTACGGCAATCTCTGCTTCCGGAAATAATTCCCAAAAATCATCTTTAATTATAAATTTTGTCATCTTACATCTTCTCCTTTGTATTTATATGGATTTAATATTTCTTCATGTTTTTCACTAAGTTTATTCGTTATTTTTCCTTTGGACGGGATCTGCGCAAGAAGAATCGCTATAAACATTATAATACATCCAAAAGTCTCGCGTATTGAAATTTGCTCATTTAGGATAATAATTCCCGCAATCACGGCAAATACGGATTCCATACTTAGAATCAAGGATGTAACGGTAGGTTCCGTATATTTTTGAGCGACAACCTGCAGGGTGTATGCAATACCACAAGATAGAACACCGGCATATAATATTGGCAGCCAGCAATTAATAATATCGGCCCAACGGATAGTCTCAAAGATAATCATACAAGGTATGGACAGAATCCCGCAAACAAGGAATTGGAAACAGGACAATTTTACCCCATCTATTTTTGGAGAAAAATGATCAATCACTAAAATATGTATTGAAAATCCGAATGCACAAATCAATATCAGCAAATCACCTTTACCTATTAAAAAATCTTCTTGAATGCAAAGCAAATATAGACCTGTTGTTGCTAATACGACGCAGAGCCAGAGAATTGGACGAACTTTCTGTCTCAGAAATATTCCTAAAATTGGTACGATAACAATATATAATGCTGTAATAAATCCGGCTTTTCCGGCAGTCGTATAAATCATGCCAATCTGCTGTAAAGAGCTGGATATGAAAAAAACAACGCCGCATACTAGCCCTCCTGCGATCAGATCCTTTCTTGCAGTTTTTAGTTCAATCTCCGTTGCTTTTATTTCTGTTTCGGCGGATTGTCTTTTTTTCCTTTGGTGAGCCATACTAGTAAGAACAGGAAGCAGGACAAGTGCTCCAATCAAACATCGTATTCCGTTGAATGTAAATGGGCCGATATACTCCATTCCTGCTCTTTGGGCGACAAAAGACACTCCCCATATCAAAGCAGTTATAATCAACATAAACTCACCGTGCATTTTTCTTCGCATAATCTTTCCTCCAGTACATAATGAGATGCTTTCTTTATAATTAAGCAATTTACATGCCAATTACCATGTCTGAATGATAAATGTCCAAATACGTAAGTTGCCAAGCTTCGAACAGTATAAAATAAGCTTTGGTGAAGAAGAATTGAATCAATATTGAATCAATATTGGTTATGTTGATTTAAAATCGATTCAAGTGGATGTAAGAAGATTTTCTATGGTCGAAATTTTTTTATTGATGCGTTATAATGAATCAGGGAGGAAGAAAAATGGATAAAACAAATGATACGTTCGGGCTTAGCAGAGTAATAGAGCCAAAAGCCGCCGTTCCGGTTACAGCATGGAAGGTTGATAATCATAGAGAAATATCACCTGTAGAGTGTAGAATATCTTTACAATTGATTCATTTAGAAAGAGACTGCTTTCAGCAGTTTTGCAGTGAATGTGGTTTTGATGAGGCTAAGATTATTGCAAAAATTTTAGATTTAATAAATCGTAGAGGAAAACTTCATAATCCTTTTACAAATACTGCCGGACAATTTTACGGTACCATTGAAGAAATGGGAAGTGAATTTGAAAAGAGTTCCCAGTATCATATTGGGGATCGTATTTTTTGTTTGACAACGATGACAGCTCTTCCCATTTATATCGATAAAATCCATAAAATCGACTATAACTATGGTGAACTCACTGTATCAGGTTATGGCATTGTTTTCATCGACTCGCCATTAACAACAATCCCTCCTGCTTTACAGCCGAATTATACGATGGCGGCGTTTGATGAAGCTGCGAGTTTGTATAGTATTCATAATGCGTCGGATAAAGGCCAACGGTATCTTGTTATTGGGAAGGACTTAGTGACAAGCATAACGTATGTTTGCTCAATCAAGAAAGCGGTCGGGGATAACTGTTATATTACAGTGATTCTTGACGAGGCTGGAATAGGAACACTTACACCGCAGCAAGTGAAAAATGAATTGGCACATTGGGTTCATTCATCCTATGTCCTTAATGTTGCTCAGCCAATCAGTTCGGCAGAAACGGTTTTGAAAGAAGAAAAAGAACATTATGATATGACCATTAATTGTGAAGACCTTATGGGTTCGGAAGTTTTAAGCGTTATCCTTACACGTCATAAAGGGAAACTGTATTTTACAAGTCTTAAAAATAGCTTTGCCCAATCGATACTGATTGCAGAAAGCATGAGCAAGGAGCTTGAAACGTATGTACTGGGGCAGTTCATTATCGGATATGAGAAGTTTACATTCGATTTGCTGATATCAATTACAAAAGATCTGGACAGGATCAACATACTTTATGAAACGCAGTCAATCGCTTTTCGTCAGGCAACAAAAAAAGCCATCACCACTTCTATAGAAAAAAACGGAAAAACAGATGATTTCATTTTCAGCAGCTCAGCAACAAAGGCCTTGGTAGATGAAGTCTTAAATATCGCTCAATACGATTGCAATATCATTCTTCAAGGAGAAACCGGCGTCGGCAAAGAGAAAATTCTTGATTTGATACACAAAAACAGTATTCGCAAGAACAAGCCATGTATCAAGATCAACTGTGCAACCATTCAAGAGAATCTCGCCGAGAGTGAATTTTTCGGATATGAAGCAGGCTCTTTTACCGGAGCGCAAGCAACTGGTAAAAAAGGATATTTTGAGCTAGCCAATGGAGGGATTTTATTTTTAGACGAAGTTGGTACGCTTTCCCTGAATCTTCAATCAAAGCTTCTAAGAGTTCTTCAGGAAAGTCAGTTTTATAAGGTTGGCGGGACAACACCTATCAATATTAATGTACGTGTGATCTGTGCAAACAATATACCTTTACGGCAGCTCGTGGAACAGGGGAAATTCAGAGAGGATCTGTATTACAGGCTAAATATCTGCACCATTACAGTGCCGCCGCTCAGGGATCGCCGTGATGATATTGTGCCTTTGGCTATATCATTTCTAAGTCATTATTGCAAGCATTATAGGATTGACAAAGAACTTGATCCTACAGCGCTTACACAACTTGCAGATTATGACTGGCCTGGAAACGTCAGAGAGTTGGAAAACTTAATACATCGAACCGTAATCAGCGTAAGAGGTCATGTTATAACGGGAGATGATATACAAGAAGCCTTAAACGAGAATATATATGAAGATTTAGTTATGGATTTAAAACGCAGCATGAGAACTTCATCCTCCCTGAATCTTGAGAAGCTTATGGAGCAGCAGGAAATGCAGCTGATAGAATATGCTTTAAAAAAATTTGGTACCACCAGGAAAGCTGCGGAATTTCTTCATATGTCTCAACCCAAACTAATGCGAAAAAAACAGAAATATAATATCTTGCCATAAGAAAAAGAGATATCCGATTTAATGCCTAAGCTAATTGAAATAGGCCAAAAACTGAGCAAACCGCTTGTTATGAAGCGGTTTTTTCAATACATTTTAAAAACTATAGTTTAGCGACAACCCGGCAGGGAAGCCCGGTCATATCGGTATAATTGACGGGATACGTATTAGCCGTAAAAGTTGCCTGTTTTTCTCCTTGCAAGATGTTGGCTAGGTTACAAAGGTTTTCAATCACAAATATTCCTCTGTCAGCGAGGTATTGATCCTTGGGCGTGTGCTCCCTTCCTCTGCGTACTCCGGCAAAATCGATCCCAATGATAGAGACTTCTTTTTGGACTAATTCTTCTATCAATTCGTGTGCTAGCTGCGGATGTTCTTTAAAATAGGTCTGGCTGCCATAGCCTTCGTCTTCAATGAAGCCTGTGTAAAAAGCGACAAACATCTTTTGGTTAATAGCGGACATATCGATATCGGCGGAGTCAATCTCTCTATCCTGTACACTGGATACATCAAAAACAATGCCTTTTCGTTCAACATAATCCAGAGGAAATTCTTTATTCATCACATCAAAATGAGTCCCAAGGTGACCTACCAGTGCCTTTTTCTCATTGCCTTGTGCATCTTCAACCATTTTTGGCGTAATCTTCGTTGTAATATCAATCAGCATATTTATTTCCCTCCCAAGTTCTTCCTTTATTCTTTTCGTGATGGATTGAAATACATTCCTGTAAAGGCTTCAATTGTCATCAATATATCCTACATCTTATTTCTCTGTCAATAAATTTATTGATGCCGAGGATATAGATCAAACTTGACTATTGAAGTGTTGCTAAGAACTTGGTATGATGAAAGCATAACCCCCATGGGGGGATAATGAAATGAGGTGCGGCTATGTGTGAACAAGCGAATCATAAACATGAAAATACAAAGGCGGTTATCAACCGGTTAGCCAGAAGTATAGGACATTTGGAATCGATTAAGAAGATGGTAGAGGATGGCCGGGATTGCAGTGAAATCCTTATTCAAATTGCAGCGGTCAAATCATCTGTCAATAATATCGGGAAGATTGTTTTACAAGATCATATCAATACCTGTGTTGTGCATGCAGTGGAAACCGGAGATAAAAAGGTACTAGAGGATTTAAACGATGCTATCAAGCAGTTTGTAAAATAAGGCAAGGAAAGAGGCTTTTATGAAAATAACACAGTATAAAGCGGTTTGTTTCGCTATATTGGCGGCCATGTTGTATGCGATCAGCGCACCTGTATCGAAACTACTTCTAAGGGAAATTCCCGCCACTCTGATGGCTTCGCTTCTCTATCTTGGCGCAGGATTGGGAATGTTTCTGTTGGGATTTGTCAGACGCAGAAAAGACAAAGAGAGAGCGGAGGCAAGGCTTACGAGACAAGAACTGCCGTTTACCATTGCCATGGTCGTGTTGGACATTGCAGCACCTATATTTTTAATGGTTGGACTGACGATGACTACTTCTGCAACGGCATCCCTGCTGAACAACTTTGAAATAGTGGCAACTTCTTTAATCGCTTTATTTATCTTTAAGGAATCAATCAGCAGGCAGCTTTGGATTTCCATTGCGCTGATCACAGTAGCCAGTGCTATTTTATCGGTGGAAGATATTCGGAATATTTCGTTGTCTTTTGGTTCTATATTTGTATTGCTGGCTTGTGTTTGCTGGGGTCTTGAAAATAACTGCACACGAAAGCTCTCGTTGAAAGACCCACTGGAAATTGTAGTGATTAAAGGTTTTGGTTCCGGAATAGGGGCGCTTTTCATTGCCCTTGCCTTAGGAGAAAGAACAAGCAATCTGCCTTATCTGGCAATGGCACTTTTGCTGGGATTCTTTGCTTACGGATTAAGCATATTCTTTTATATCTATGCGCAGAGAGAGTTGGGCGCTGCAAGAACAAGTGCCTATTATGCTTTAGCTCCTTTTTTGGGAGTGGGACTATCGTTGATAATCTTTCAAGAGATGCCCACTATCTCGTTTATCATTGCATTGGTTATCATGATAATCGGTACATATTTTACCACGGTAGAAGAACATAATCACCTTCACATGCATCTTGCTGTCACTCATGAACACGGACATGTACACGAGGATGGTCATCATACTCATGTTCACGATCAACCTGTTATCGGAAAGCACAGTCATGTTCATACGCATGACGTATATACTCATTCACACAAGCATACGCAAGATATACATCATGTCCATTCGCATTAGTAAGGATTTGCCTCCAGCGTATATTTTATAAAATTCTACCTACAATAAAAATATCATGGATTACTTATAAAAATAGAAAAAGAAAGAAAAAAATAGGTAAATCAGCCTCTAGTACCACATAAACTAGAGGTTTTTCTTTACGATCAAATAAGAAAATAAAATTATATCTTGACTTGAAGTGAACTCTAAGTGCTATGCTTGTTATAGATTCAATATATACAATAAAGTCATTTTCTGGCTCGTACCGTGAAAGAAGGAAGCCGGGCCATGCGGGAGCTTATGAAATGGGTAAGAATGCGTAGAGAATGAATGGCAATGAAAAAGTAATAAGAAGGCTTATAAAAAATAAAGGAGATTACAACATGACAAAAAAATTGGGATTTGGATTTATGCGTTTACCTATAGCCAATAAGGAAGATCAAACCAGTATTGATTTTGAACAATTAAATAAGATGGTGGACCTATTCTTAGACAGAGGATTTACCTATTTTGATACGGCCTATATGTATCATAATTTTACCAGTGAAATTGCATTAAGGGAGTCCTTAGTAAAACGTTATCCGAGAGAGTCTTATACGGTTGCAACGAAGCTGCCGACTATGTTTTTAAAAACACCGGAAGACATGGAGAGGATTTTCAATGAACAGTTGAATAAAATAGGCGTAGATTATTTTGATTATTATATGCTCCATAATTTGAGCGTTCCGCATTACAAAATTGCAAAAGAACTGGATGCCTTTTCTTTTATCCGGAAAAAGAAAGAAGAAGGGAAGGTTCGAAAGATCGGTTTTTCGTTTCATGATACTGCTGACTTATTGGATGAGATCTTAGAGGCGCACCCGGAAGTGGATTTTGTTCAGTTGCAGATAAACTATCTGGATTGGGAAAATGAAGGCATACAGTCTAGAAAATGTTATGAAGTGGCGATAAAGCATCATAAACCGATCATCGTCATGGAGCCGATTAAAGGCGGAATGCTGGCAGCGGTGCCCGAAGAAGCGGAAAAATTGTTTAAGGAGTACCATCCGGACATGTCCGTACCTTCCTGGGCTATTCGGTTTGCAGCAAGCTGTGAAAATGTGATGATGGTATTAAGCGGCATGTCAAATATGGAGCAGTTATTGGATAACATAGAGACCATGCAAGAATTTAAATCCTTTACGCAGGATGAATTTGATTTGGTGAATAACGCCGTACAAATTATTAATGAAACAATTGCCATTCCTTGTACCGCCTGTCAATATTGTGTGGATGACTGCCCGAAAAATATTGCGATTCCCCAGTATTTTGCATTATATAATGCGGAGCAGCAAGGACCAAAGCAGGGTATTTCTATCCATAATGCATATTATAATAATCGTACTAAAATTTACGGGAAAGCATCCGATTGTATTGCATGCAAAAAATGCGAAAAGAGTTGTCCGCAGCATATTGAAATCGTAGAATATTTAAAAGAGGTAGCAAGTGCCTTTGAAAATCAACAATGATATTCAGGGCAGGAAGGGGGTATCGCCATGACGATTACAGAAGCAAGTCAAAAGTATGACATATCAGCGGACACGTTACGCTATTATGAGAGAATCGGATTAATTCCGCCTGTCAATAGAAATGCAAACGGAATCAGAAATTATACGGAGGAAGATTGCAACTGGGTTCAATTTATCAAATGTATGAGGGGAGCCGGGCTTTCCATTGAAGTATTGGCAGAATATGTAGCGCTGTTTCAACAAGGAACTTCTACTACTCAAGTTCGAAAAGAACTTCTAATAGAACAACGTAAACAACTGATGGATCGAATTTTAGAAATGCAGGAGACATTAGAACGATTAGATAAAAAAATTGACGGATATGAAGACAGGGTATTAGTGAGAGAAAAGGAATTAAGAAAATAGCTTAGAAAGAACTCTTTACATAGATTGTATTTAAAGTGTAAAGAGTTCTTTTTTGTTATTTCATTCGCATTCTGTTACATTCAGGCTGTTCCACAAGACCTGCGGCATACAGTATCGTAAATTCGACGATTCCGCTGGAATAAGGGGCTATGCTATAAAGCGGATAGTAAATAACGATGCCTTCTGTTGTCAGATAAAAGTTGTTTTCATCAAAATATTCTGCTGTATTTTCTTGATAGTTTTCGAAATAGTAATATTGCTCTTTACTTATCTGTTCATTAATTTGATTATTAATTAAGTTCAAGATGTACTTTCGATATCCTTCTGGAGCATTAACCAGTTGCTTTAGCGTCATGTGTGATCCTGATTGCAGATCCCAAGTCTCTGAAGTTCTGACGGTATTTCCATGGGCACCGCCGGTATATTCATAGCGATCGGAATATAGACTGACGGTACAATTTTGGTTATAGGTGATATCGAAAACCTGCATTGCTTCGTATTGATGCACCGGAAAATCATTCGCAATGGAATATTGGTAGTCTTGAACAGCCAGCTTATATAATGTTTGAATACAGTAATGCTGATACGATACAGCTTTCATGTAATAGTATTTATTCATTTGTTTGACCGAGTCAAAAAACTCGTAAGAACGGAATTGAGGATATTGTATATTGTAACTTAACACCAATTCGTTGTTATAATACATATCTTCCTCAATCGTATGTTTGATAACTTTGACGTTGTCTGCCATGCTTTAAAACCTCCTTTTATTAGAATATGCTGGATAACCAAAAGGGGATTCTGTTTGACGGAGTATAAATAAAATGGACAGCAATATTTAGATAGAGTATAATCAAGAAAATATGAATTATTTACCAAAAGATATATTTTTTAAGATTGATCAACAAATATATGGGGTATACTTTATTACAAGTAATCTTTATTGCGAGAAGCATAGTTTCATATATTTAATAAATTAGAAGCAAAAAGGAGATTCGATATGGATAACAATGCAATGTTTAAGATTGGTTACGGTTTGTATGTTCTCAGCGCTCATCAAGCAGACAAGGACAGCGGATGTATCATCAATACCGTTGTACAAGTAACAAGCAATCCAAACAGGATGATGATTGCACTGAATAAGCAAAACTATACACATGACATAATTGATGCTACGAAGGCTTTTAATGTCTCTGTTTTAACCACACAGGTTCCGTTTGAATTATTTAAAAGGTTTGGATTTCAAAGCGGCAGAAATGTAAATAAGTTTGAAGGCTTTGAGTTCACGGAACGTTCTGAAAACGGCATCCTTTATATAAACAAATACACCAATGCTGCTATTTCTTGTGATGTATACTCCCAAGTGGATTTAGGTACGCATACAATGTTTCTTGCAGATGTAAAAGATGCAATCGTTTTGAATAACGAAGAAACCGTTACATATTCGTATTATCAAAGCAACATCAAACCAAAGCCGGCTGAGACAGCGAAAAAAGGGTGGCGATGTAAAATATGCGGATATATTTATGAAGGAGAGGAATTACCGGCAGATTTCATTTGTCCTGTCTGTAAACACGGAGCCAGTGATTTTGAAAAGATTGGGTAATGGAAAAGTTTCTTAATAAACAATTTTAAAGATAAAAAGAAAAGAAAGGAAGTAAGAAAGATGAAATACGTATGTCAAATTTGTGAATATGAATATGATGGAGATGTTCCATTTGAAGAATTACCGGAAGATTATGAATGCCCAGTTTGCGGTGCGGGAAAAGATCAATTTGAGGCGCAGGAATGAGCAACAAAATTATAGATAACGTCTATAGCGTAGGTGTTGTGGACAAGGATGTCAGAATGTTTCACGGATATTTTACGCCTATTGGAACCACCTATAATTCCTATTTGGTAATCGATGAGAAGATTACGCTTGTGGATTTTGTAAAAGCAGCATTTGCAGACGAGTTTTTACAGAATTTAGAGGAAGTTTTGCAAGGAAGAATGATTGACTATATCGTTTGCAACCATGTTGAGCCGGACCACAGCGGTGCTCTGCCTAAAGTGATGGAAAAGTATCCGCAGGCAATGGTATATGGAACGGCAAATTGTGCGAAAGGTTTAAAAGCGTATTATCCGGATGCGAAATACGATTTTACGACGGTAAAATTGGGAGACGTATTAAATACAGGTAAATATAATTTTAAATTTATACCGATGCCTATGGTGCATTGGCCGGACAGCATGTCTACTTATCTAGAGGAAGAAGAGCTGTTATTTTCAAATGATGCGTTTGGCCAGCATACCGGTACAGGAGAGTTGCTGGACACTGAAAACGGTTTGGAAAAACTGATTGATCGGTCAGCCGATTATTTTGCTAATATTCTTCTGCCGTTCTGCGGACAAATATTGAAGCTTCTGGATCAAATATCCGGATTAAAGCTGCGCATTGTGTGCCCGTCTCATGGAGTTATCATTACGAAGTATATTCCGGAAATACTGCAAAAATATGTTTCATGGTGTAATAATGAAACAGAAGAGAAGAGAGTACTGATTGTCTATGACACGATGTGGGGGACAACCAGAAAGCTCGCAGAAAAACTAAACCGGGAATACAGTGAAAAAGGCTTTGATGTGGAAGTCATTAATCTGACCGAGCATCATTATTCCGATGCCATGTCAAGAGCTTTAGAGGCAAAGTATATTTTTGTAGGTTCCCCTACGCTCAATAACAATATGCTTCCTTCTGTCAGTGCATTTCTGATTTATCTGAAAGGCTTACGGCCAAAAAAAAGAATCGGTAAAGCTTTCGGAGCTTATGGCTGGAGCGGAGAATCCATTTCTCAGATTAACGAAATTTTGATATCTTGCGGATTTGAAATGGAAGAACCGTTAAAAGTTCTCTGGAATATTTAAAAAATAGGGTATCTCATAAAAAGAGGCTGGCTTAAAAGTTTGAAATTTATATAGAAAGTAACGACGGATCATTCTGAAAACGAATCCTGAGTTACTGCTATCGGTAAAAACTCAAACTATTTTAAGCCAGCCCCTTTAATTATGTTATTTAAATGGCAAAGCAGCGTCAATGAACGGGAGCTATTTGATCGCCACTTCTAAAGCAAGTTTCATCATATCGACAAAGGAGTGTTGCCGCTCTTCTGTAGTGGAACGTTCTCCGGTAATAAAATGATCGCTGATGGTAACCATACATAATGCATTGACTCTGTTGTAAGCAGCATTCATATAAAGGGCTGCGGCTTCCATTTCAACGGCTAGAACATTCATTTTCTGCCATCTCTTCCACCAATCTCCGAACTCATAGAACACATCACAGGAAACGATATTTCCGGCGCGAAGGGAAATACCTAACTCTTTATTTGCTTCTTCTGTTTTTAATAATAAATCCCAGCTTGCACTTGGAGCGTAATTTCCGGGTACATCAAAAGCATGAATGTAATTCGAATCAGTAGAGGCGGCAATACCAAGAACAACATCTCCTATTTTAATGTCTTCATGGAAGGAACCTGCTGTTCCTATACGGATCAGGTTTTGCACATGATACTCTGTAATGAGTTCCCAAGAGTAAATACCCATAGATGGCATACCCATTCCGGTACCTTGAACAGATACAGGAACTCCTTTATATGTACCGGTGTAGCCGTACATTCCTCGGATTTCATTGTAAAGTTTTGGGCTTTCTAAAAAATTTTCTGCTATAAATTTCGCTCGGAGCGGATCGCCCGGAAGAAGTATGGATTCAGCAATATCGCCTTTATTTGCAGCATTAATATGTGTACTCATAATTATTTCCTTTCTCTTTGGTGATAAATGTGATAGTCTATAATATGCAATACATATATTTTATCACAAATAACTAAAAGTATAAATAAGAGTTATTTTGTGGTACAATAACCATAGAAAATCAAGTTGAATGTCCAATAAATACCGCCTTTGTAAAACAATAATGTAAGAAGAGCGGCGAATCATATAAATATATAACTTAAAATTCCGGAGGTACATTTTTATGATATATGAAAATCCGTATGCGGATAAGCTTCATCCGGTTCGTGAGATAGAAACGATAAAAGAACTCATTGCTACCAGTAAAGAGATTTTTGGAAAAAAGCCTGCTTTTTTGCTCAAAGAAGAAAAAGGCGGGGACTATAAAGAAGTTAATTTTATCACGTTGAAAGATGATATTGATGCACTTGGAACGCAGCTGATTGAACTGGGATTACAAGATACTCCCATTGCTGTTATCGGGGAAAACTGCTATCAATGGATGGTGTCCTACTTTGCGATTGTAAATGGCGTAGGAAAGGTGGTACCCCTTGACAAAGAGCAGAGTAAAGAGGAAATTTTTAATTTAGTTGCTACTGCCGGCTGTAAAGCCATATTCTTTACTTCCAGTTACAAAAACATCATAAAAGACTTAGATATACCGTTTAAATTTCAGATGGAGGTTTATACGAAACGTCATCAGCATGATTTAGATACATCTTGGGAAAATCTGATTGATGCAGGCAGAAAATTGATCAGTCACGGGGACAGACGTTTTATCGATATGGAACTTGATCCTATGGAAGTGCGAATGCTCCTGTTTACTTCGGGTACGACGGATGTCCCGAAAGCCGTTATGCTTTGCCATAAAAATATTACGTCCAATATCATGGATATCAGCAGGATTGTTAAGCTGAAAGAGGATGATATTGCTCTATCTATATTGCCGATTCATCATACGTTCGAATCAACCGTTTGTATTATGACGATGCTGTTCCAAGGCTGCGGCGTGGCATTTTATGAAGGATTGAAATACGTTACTAAAAATATGGCAGAAGCAAGGGCCAGTATTTTAGTCGGTGTTCCTCTTATCTTTGAATCAATGCACGATAAGATTTGGAAGCAAGCAGAAAAAATGGGAAAAGCGAAAGCGCTGCAAACTGCGATTAAAATAAACAAAGCCCTTAAAGTGGTGGGCATTGATGCACGAAAAAAATTATTTAAATCGGTCTATGACAATTTTGGCGGTCGTTTAAGATTCTTGGTAACGGGAGCCGCTGCTATCAGCCCGACGGTCATTCGCGGATTTTTCGATTTAGGCATAGAGATGGTACAAGGCTATGGCTTGACAGAAACTGCACCATTGATTTCAGGTACACCTGACTTCACGGATCGATACACAAAAGCAGGTTCGGTGGGAACTGTTGTTCCGAGCGGTCAAATGCAGATTGTGGACAAAAATGAGGATGGCATAGGTGAAATCATCTATAGAGGGCCAAATGTGATGCTTGGGTATTATAATATGCCGGAAAAAACAGCGGAAGTGCTGAAAGACGGTTGGTTCTATTCCGGTGATTTAGGCTTCATTGATGAGAACGGATGGCTTTATATAACCGGTAGAAAGAAGAATGTGATTGTAACGAAGACCGGCAAAAATATCTATCCGGAAGAAATTGAAGATTATCTGGCAAAGATTCCGTATATTCATGAATGTATGGTATATGGTGAGGATAACGAAGAAACGGGAGAGACGATGGTGGCCGTTCAAATCAGGCCGAACTATGAGTTGATAGAAGAAGAATTCAGCAATGCTAATGTTCAGGAAAAGGTATATAAACTGTTAAAATCAAAAATAGCGGATTTAAATCAAAACCTGCCGAACTATAAGCGTGTAAGGCATGTTGTTATCCGAAACAGTGAGTTTGTCAAGACGACTACACAGAAAATAAAAAGACAGGAAAATAAGCTATAAAAATAAAGAAGTGTCTCAAAGAGTATGTATGTATTTTGAGACACTCTTTTTTATTCGAATAAAAATCAATTTTATTGCTATGATGCTATTTAAAGCAAACAGTCTGATTGTTTGCATCAAGCCTTACACAGCAACCAAATGGTATCGTTGCTTGAGGATAAATATGGCCTGCTCTGAAATTTAAAAGGGTAGGCTTTTTAAATGGCTTTATTACTTCTTCGAAGATTTGGCTTAAGGTTAATGTGGATTCTGCGATAAATACATTTCCCGGTTGCGCATCTTTTGGTGGTATTTCGCATTCTGCAAAGGTTCCCAAGAGGATTCCGGCACAATCTTCAAACTTTCCGGCCAGGGAGAGGGCAGTCAGCGCTCTGTCGATGCGGTAAGGTTTCTCCCCAACTTCTTCTATAAATAAGATTTTGCCTTTGGTATCTACCTCATAAGGAGAGCCTAAAGTCCCTTCCAACAGAGATAAGTTACCGCCGGTGATAATCCCTTCGGCAGTCCCTTCACAAATGGTTAGAAGGGGTTCATCAATGGGATTAGTGACGAGTCCTAAAGGCTGTGAAGAAAATATATTTTGTTTCAAGCTATTTAGTGTATACGTATCCAGTTTCGTATAATTGGTGTTCGGCATAGGCCCATGATAAGTAACGAAGCCGCAAAGTTTGTTGATGCTGACATGAAGGCCTGTAATATCGCTATACCCGATAAACACCTTTGGATTTTTTTGAATCCTGTTAAAATCAATATAGGGAAGCAATCTGGTAACGCCAAAGCCTCCCCGCAAACAGAATATCCCTTTGACAGAAGGGTTGGCAAAAGCAGCATTGACATCAGCTGCTCGAACCGAATCAGTTCCGGATAAATAGCCATGTTGGCTGCTGCAGCTTGGATAGACGATCGGCTCCAATCCTAGGAACCGAATGGAGTTAATAGCGTTTTTTAAATTTAATTGAGGAACAGGAGAGGAGGGGGCAACCAGTGCCACTTGATCTCCCATTTGTAATGGAATAGGCTTCAATAGCTCATTGTTTTTCATATTCGCTCCTTTATATCGTTGGTTTTATTGGGCCGGACTCATTTGCTATCCAATAGAGTATATGCCCCCAAAAGCGCCGAAAGTATATAAAACTGTGTTGAGCAACCGTTCCCTCGAAGTAATAAGGGGAATAAAAACAAGCTGCTTCAATAGCAGCTTGCTTATGTTAACATATATTTATTTAGCTGCCTATGCTTTGCTCAAAATTTCCTTTACATAAGTCGGCAGGGCGAACGCCCCGATATGAATATCTGTATTATAATATTTTGTTTTTAAACCGAGATTTTCCCATTGTTCTGTCTTAAGATCTTTAATAGGGTCATATTTCTTGGAAGCAAATCCAAAATACCAATAGCCGGTTGAATAAGTCGGAATATTAAATCCATAAACTCTGGCAATAGGGAATACCTTCTTAATCTTACTGTGAGCCTTTTGCATTTGTATGGCATCCAGGTCATGAAAAGCACATTCATGCTGATTAATAAGGATACCGTCTTCTTTCAATATTCTGTAACAGTTTTCATAAAATGCTATCGTAAACAATCCCTCTCCGGGACCGGCAGGGTCTGTAGAATCGACGAGGATAAGGTCATAGGTACAATCAGCAGCTTCTGCAACAAACTGAACACCATCCCCTATAATCAGGTTCAGTCTGGGCTCGGTAGTATAAACCGAAGCGGTAGAAGGCAGGTATTTTTTACAAGCTTCCACAACTGCACCGTCTATTTCAACCATATCAATTTTTTCGATATGGTTATAACGTGCGATTTCTCTGGCACTTCCGCCATCTCCGCCGCCAATGATAAGAACATTTTTAATAGTTGGATTTACTGCAAGGGCAGGGTGGCTAATCATATCATGATAAACAAATTCATCTTTTTCCGTAACCTGAAGGAAACCATCAAGTGTCATAAAAACCCCAAAAGTTTCATTTCTATAGATTTGAAGCTCTTGAAAAGGGGTTTTTTCTATATGAAGAATTTCCTGTATATTTAAACCTAATTTGACTGAGCCCGTCACATGATGTTCATTAAACCAAATGTCTGCCATTTCATGCATCATAATATTTTTCCTCCTATACTGGGTAATCAGAAGTTACCCGCAAATAAATACAGCTAGAAAGTGCGGTATTTAATATAATGTAGGTAAATTTCTCCCGTAGAAGATTTCATCGATTTCATTTTTTAATCTATTTATAATCTTTGTTCTTTCCTTTGGATTGAGGCTTTCTTCCGTAAGATTAAACAGATAGTCGTCCAGAACAAAATTTCTGACTTTGCATTTTGTATGAAAGGTGTTTTCTTGGTAAACGTTCACGTCGATCATTTGATATACATTTAAAAATTCTTGTTCAATAAAGTTCTGAATAGATGCGATATCGTGATCAATAAATAATTTATTGCCCTTGATATCGCGGGTAAAGCCTCTGACTTTATAATCTATGGTCATAATGTCGGCATCAAAACTGTCTATCAAATAGTTTAATGCCATCAGCGGAGATATCTCACCGCAAGTAGAGACATCGATATCGGCTCTAAAGGTACATACGCCGTTATCAGGATGATATTCCGGATATGTATGTACGGTGATATGACTCTTATCTAAATGACCTACAACAGACGGATTAAGAATATAAGGGTGTGCTCTAGGTGGTTCACTTTCTTCACAAATGAGAATCGTAACGCTGGCACCTTGCGGATCGTAATCCTGAACAGCGATATTCAAAATGTTAGCACCTATAATCTGAGTAACATTTTCTAAAATGCCGGTCAGCTTAGGTGCATTATATTCTTCATCAATATATTCAATATAAGCTTTTCTGTCCGCTATGGTTTTGGTATAACTGACATCATATAAATTAAAGCTTAATGTTTTGGTTAGATTATTAAATCCATGTAGTTTGATTTTTTCCAATTTTACTATTCACAACCCTTCTGTAATTGATTTCAGAATATAAGAATACCATAAAACGAAAACTTTTCAATATGTTTTCTGAATAAAAGGGGTTCAGAGATATTCTAAACAGAAATTTTGATTTTAATTCAAAGCAAGGCAGAGGAACGATTAATCAGCCTATTTCCTTCATGAATCAGATTTAAATGAATTGAAATTTTAATGATAATCCTATTAATAGGGAGATGCCGTATAATGCGGAAAGTTTGAATTATTTGCGGTATTGATAAGAATAGCCTTTCTATATAATAGTAATAAGGAGGGTTGATATGAAGGAAAAAAACTTTATTTTTAAGAACTCAGGTAGGGTACGAAAATATATTCATGACAAAATCAATCCTATTGATACACTAAATTCTGCGTTGGAATTGGAAGAATTACCAACTCTTACAAAAGATTTAGATATGGATATGCTCAATATAATCGTACTGAAGAAAACGATTGAATTGATAGCTACGCGAGATATTACCATACATGCTTTGATTGGGTTATTGGAGGTTCGAGACATCGAATCCAGCAATCATACGATACGAACTCAAAAAATGATGGAAACCTTATGCGGACACTTAAGGACAAAGGAATTGTATAAACAACAGTTAACCCGCTCCTATATTGATGAACTGGTAGCAACAACACCTCTCCATGATATCGGAAAAGTGGGTATCCCTGATAAGATATTATTAAAGCCTGCCAAGTTGACTGCAGACGAATTTGAACTCATGAAAAAACACGTTAATTATGGAGTAGAGGCGCTGAAAAATGAATCCTATTGTGAAGATGATATGCCAAGCTTCATTAAAACGGCTATTGAAATCGTTTCCGCACACCATGAGCGGTATGACGGTACAGGGTATCCGTTAGGACTGTCGGGAGAGGCTATACCGTTGCCGGGAAGATTAATGGCGATTATCGACGTGTATGATGCCCTCATGAGTAAGCGCGTTTATAAACCGGCTTATGAACATAAAGATACCATTGAAATCATAAAGAGTCAGATAGGCAGGCATTTTGATCCGCACATTGTCAATGGCTTTTTAGAAATTGAAGAAAAAATTTATCAGATATGGTGTCAATATTTAAAAGAAACCCCTTCTTCATAAATGCTTCAATTGAACAATCACATGGAAAAAAATATCAGCCCCTTATCCCGTAGCAGAGTAGACTGATATTTTATGAATCACTAGTTTTTATAATTTTCTTCTTCATAGGTTTCCAAGAGGGTAAATTGATTCCGGTTAAAATCCAGAATGCCCATATCTCTGAGTTTACATAATTCATTGGAGAGAGCACTTCGATCCACGCACAGATAATCGGCCAGTTCTTGACGGTTGAACGGAATTTCAAAATTCTTCTTGCCCATTTTTTGAGCTTGAGAAGATAAATACGAAAGAACTTTATCTTTCGTAGATCTTCTGGAAAGATGTTCAATTTTATCGTTCAAATAAACGTTTTTCTGCGCAAGAATTTGCAGCATATTTTCAATCAAGCGATGGTGAAACGCACAAGTATTTGTACAAGAATGAACAATTCTGTTATAGTCAATAAATAATATTTTACTGTCTGTGGTAGCGACAACGCTGACCGGCATCCTTTTTATTCCGGCGCAAGCAAAAGCTTCCGCAAAGATTTGACCTTGTCCGATTTGCGCAATAATGGAGCGGTTCCCCAGAAAATCTTCCTTTATAATTTGAATGCTGCCGGAGACGATAAAACCAACTGCTTCATTTTTATCTCCGATCATGAAAACATTCTGGTTTTTTTTAAAGTTTTTTGTTTGCGCTGATAGACAAGCCAGCATCGCTGAAATATCTTCCGGTTCAATTCCGCCGAATAAAGGACTTTTCGTTAATTCTTCATAAATATTTTTCATTCTTTTCACCTCTCGTTGTAAAAACAACAGAAACTTTACGATTAGTATATTAAAATACAAACATAAAGTCAATAAAGTAATACAAAAATATAGATTGTATTTTAATAATGGAGGATACGAAAATGATAAGAAAGATAATTAAAATTAATGAAGAAAAATGTAACGGTTGCGGATTATGTGCAGAGGCTTGTCATGAAGGCGCCATCGGGATGATAAATGGAAAAGCGAAATTGCTTCGAGACGATTATTGTGACGGATTAGGGAATTGTTTACCGGTTTGTCCGACCAATGCCATCTCCTTTGAAGAACGTGAAGCGGCTGAATATGATGAAGAAGCTGTTTTAGCGAATCAAGCAGCAAAGCCTGCAGAGCCGCTTCCTTGCGGATGCCCGGGAACTCATTCCAAGAGTATTCAAAGACATGCGCAGCCTGAACAGACAGCTCCGACACCTTCTTCTGAGAGCGGAAGTATACAGAGTGAATTGGCTCAGTGGCCTGTTCAAATCAAGCTAGTACCTATTAATGCACCTTATTTTAACGGAGCAAACCTTTTGGTAGCTGCTGATTGTACAGCTTTTGCATATGGCGACTTCCACCGTCAATTTATTAAAAATCATGTAACAATAGTGGGCTGTCCGAAACTGGATGCCGGAGACTACAGCGAAAAATTGACAGAAATCATTAAGAACAACAATATTAAGAGCGTAAAAGTAGTCAGAATGGAAGTTCCATGCTGCGGCGGTATCGAACACGCTGTAAAGCAAGCTCTGATCAACAGCGGCAAGATGATTCCTTGGCAGGTAGTAACCATTTCAACAGACGGAAGAATCTTAGAATAATAAATGAAATAAGGACAGAGCGGTCAGCAGAATGAACCTCTGCTGACCGACTACACATAATCTTTAAACCTTCTCAACAAGACAAAACCCCCTCCTTACAATCATCAGCGGATAGAAAAAGCTGTGATTGCAGGGAGGGATTTTGTTGTTTGGCGAAAATAAAAATATTTATTTATCTTCGGATTGGGGATACTTTATTAATATCTGATTTGGTGCTAGAATAAATTTCATGGGGTGTAAATAATTGGGATGTTAATACAAATATCATATAAGAGAATAGAGGAGGTTGATATTGTATGGATTCGTTATTCTTTTTATTATCATTTTTATGCTTCATATGCTTGGTGATAGGTGTTTTTCGCCCTAGAACTGTAATAAGGTGGGGGCTGGATGAACAAAAGACAAAGAAAAATGTCATGAAATATTACGGAATAGGAATGATACTCTTTCTCATTCTGTTTTCGATTAATGTGGATGACTCTTCCGTTGAAAAAAGTAACCTTAATACCGAGATAAGTTCTGTCGAACAAACGGTCAATGCAGATGAAAAGATAGCATCTAACATAGAGAAAAAAATAGAGGATTTGAGAAATGCGGAGTCTATTACGCTGGACAAGGCGGTTTCTGTAATGGAAGCGAGAATTCTCTATGATGCATTAACTGCAGACCAAAAAGAACTGGTAAGCAATTTAAATGTTTTGACAAATGCAGAGAATAAAATCGAGGTGCTTGAAACAGAAGCAGCAAAACAAGCAGTGGCCCAAGAACAAGCTCAAATAAAATCAGAGGTACAGGCAACTGCTAGTTCTCAAGCAGATAAAGAAATCGTTACGCTTCAACCTCAAGCTCAGACACAAACCAATGAGTACACAGTTTATATCACGAGAACAGGCGAGAAATATCATAGAAGCGGCTGCAGATATTTAAAACAAAGCCAAATCTCCATTTCGAAGTCAGATGCCATAAATCAAGGATATACACCTTGCAGCGTGTGTAATCCATAAAGGAGAGGATAGAGTTGCGACTGTTTATAGCTATAAACTTTGAAAAGTCTGTGATCGATGAAATCATAGCGATCCAGAACCAGTTACGCAATCAGGCGGTGAAAGGCAATTTTACAAGGGAAGAAAATCTTCATCTGACTCTTGTATTTTTAGGTGCAATCGAAGAGAAAAAAATCGATTTGATTGAAAGGGCAATGAATGAAATCACGATCCCTTCATTTGACCTGATTTTTAATAAGATGGGGCATTTTTCACGTGACGCAGGAGATATCTGGTGGATTGGCGCCGAGGAAAATCAATTTCTGTTTGACATGCAAAAAAAGTTGTCCGCCTATTTATCAAAGCTTGGATTTTCAATTGAACGGAGGGGATTTAAGCCCCATTTGACTCTTGGAAGAGAAGTCATCTTAAGAGAGAAGCCTTTGATAAGCCTCTCAAAAATCAGCTCAAGAGTAAGTAAAATATATCTGATGAAATCGGAAAGAATAAACGGCAAACTCACTTATACAGCCATCTATACAAAAGAATTATAATGGTTTATTAATTTTATAATCGGGAAAAATAGTTTTTGCATAAAAAGTAAGTATTTCAAGAAAATAGAGGGTAATTTTGTGATATAAAATCAACAAAAACTTTGAAAATTTGTTGAAAAATACAAAAATTCGAAAAATATTGACAAACATTTTGTTTTCAAGTACACTTCTCTAGGTCATACATAATGATTAATCGTTTCTTAGGAGATATTTATATGGAAAAACATTTGGAAAAACGCTATGGTTTAACTACGGCAATAGCTATGGTAGTCGGAGTTGTTATCGGCTCCGGAGTTTTCTTTAAAGCGGACGATGTTCTCAAATTAACCAACGGCAATTTAGTATTGGCTCTTTTGGCTTGGGGACTTGGCGCATTTTCCATGATTTTTGGAGCGCTTGTTTTTGCCGAATTTGCTCAGCGTATTGAAAAATCAAACGGAATTGTTGACTATTCAGAAATGGCATATGGCAAGAAATTTGGGTATTTAGTAGGTTGGTTCAAATGTGTTCTTTACTTTTCAACCTTAAACGCTATTATATCTTGGGTTGCTTCAATGTATACCATGATTCTAATGGGCAGCGATAATCCAAGTAATTCTCCTTCAACTTGGGCTTTGGCAGTTACCTATATGCTCATTATTTATTTGATTAATTATTTTTCGCCTATGTTGGCAGGAAAACTTCAGATCGGTTCAACAGTGATCAAATTAATTCCATTAGCTTTAGTAGCTATAGTAGGAATTATTTCAGGACTTATGAATAACGTTACGGCGAATAACTTTCAAGTAGCTATGGATAATATAGGAAACAATGGCGGAACTCTTGCCAGTGCAGTAGTTGCGACTGCTTTTGCCTATGAAGGATGGATTGCTGCTGTAACCATTAACAGCGAAATCAAAGACTCCAAAAAGAATCTTCCGAGAGCACTGATTATAGGAACCGGTATTATATTTTTAGTTTACGTAATGTACTTCTTGGGAATTGCAAGTGTATTGCCGACTGCGGATATTATGGCACAAGGGGACAATGCAGTCTACACGGCAGCTACAAAGCTTTTCGGATCGACAGCTTCCACTATTCTGATTGCCCTTGTCGTTGTTTCTTGCTTGGGTACGCTTAACGGACTTGTCCTTTCAACTATTCGAATTCCATATTCTCTTGGAATCAGAAATCAAGGGCCTTTTCCGAAACAGATGAGCTTTATTGACCCTAAGACTAAAATGCCAACGTATTCCGTTATATTTGCGGCAATAGTGTCTTTTATTTATCTGGGATTATGGTATTGCAGTATCAATGAACTTTTCGGCCGTTTCATCGGATTGGATGAAATTCCGATTGTCATGATGTATGGACTATATATTTTACTTTATATCTGGTATATAAGAACGTTTACCGATTTAGGTTTTGTAAAGCGTTACATCGTACCGGCTTGTGCAACCATCGGTGCGCTGATTATTCTGTACGGCGGTATTACCAATCCAAGTGTTGGACTCTATTTGTTAGTATCGGTCATTGTCATTTTACTGGGATTATTTTTCTACAGAAAAGAAGAAGCGTAAACGACCGTTCCGTTCTGCATTGAGTTATTTGACAGGACTAAAAAATATAGAATCGTATTAAATATAAAAAATAACCTATACGTTGAGTATAGGTTATTGCTTTTTGTAGTATTTTTTATACAATTAAAGTAAGTAAATTAACTAAAAGGAGTATTGAAAGAAAGAAGGGATTGTATGGGGTTCATTATTTTTTCAAGCTGCAATATAATACCTTTTATTATGCTTGTTTTCGGGAAAGTGTTTATGGAGCATCCACCGAAAAAAATAAATGGAGTATATGGGTATCGGACTAATATGTCCATGAAAAATATAGAAACATGGAAATTTGCCCACGAATATTGCGGACGATTGTGGTTTAAAATCGGAAGGGCGTTACTGATCGTATCGGTTGCCGCATCATTTTATCTGGCACCTCTGGGAGTAAACCCGCAAGGAGCAGGAATCACGATTTTAGTACTTTCACAGACAGCGATATTGGTTGCTTCCATTTTTCCGACAGAAAAAGCGCTTAGGGAAAGGTTCGACAGGAATGGCAATGTTAAAAAGTAAGTCAGATGTTCAAAGTTGTGCTATAATGTTTTCATGAATAAAAAAACATAATATTGGAAAAATACGCTAATACTAAAATTGACATTTATTTGAGGAACATGTAAACTGTAGATGAAAGAATACTAAAATAGGATGTGACGAAGATTATGGGTGATGAGCCTGGGGATAATGCGAATTATAGATTAATGATAAAATTATTTCAGCGAAAGCTTAAGAAAACAAAAACTTCATTCTATTATGCCAGACCTTGACATAGCAGCTTGGTGCTATATTGTGGTTTTTTTTGTTTTTTATTAGGAGGATGAAGGTTGATTACGAAAGTTATATTTTTATTGATATTAATTGCGGCAAATGCTTTTTTTGCTGCTTCAGAAATAGCATTAATATCTTTAAACGATAATAAGATAAAACTGATGGCAGAGGAAGGAAATAAAAAAGCAAAACAACTTGTTAAACTATTAAGTGAACCAAGTAAGTTCTTAGCTACGATTCAGATCGGCATTACTTTAGCCGGATTTTTAGCCAGTGCTTTCGCAGCCGAAAGTTTTTCTGATCCCATTGTAAACGTATTGAAAGAATACCATTTTCCGATATCAGAAAGTGTCTTAAAAGTTACTACTGTAGCGATTATAACCGTGATCTTGTCTTACTTTACGTTGGTATTAGGCGAATTGGTACCGAAAAGAATTGCCATGAAAAAATCAGAGAGCATCGCTTTCTTTGTGGTGATGCCGCTTACTATTTTATCTAAAATGACTAGTCCTTTTGTTAAATTCCTTACGATTTCCACCAATGCTTTTGTAAGAATATTTGGAGTAGACCCCAATTCAGAACAAGAGAATGTTACGGAAGAAGAAATCCGTATGATGATTGACGTTGGTGAGGAAAATGGGACTATTCACGAACGTGAAAAAATGATGATTAATAATATCTTTGAGTTTAATGATAAGACTGCAGAGCATATTATGACCCATAGAATGGAACTGGTAAGCATTCCTGTGACAGCAAAGTTAGAAGAAATAGCAGCTATTATCGACCAGGAAAAATATACTCGGATTCCTGTATTTGAAGAGAATATTGATAACATTATCGGTATACTTCATGTAAAGGATTTAATTCCTTTAATCAATAATGAACAAGGTGTTAAAAATTTTAATTTAAAAGCTATTATTCGAAAACCGTTTCTTATTCCTGTACATAAGAAAATTGATGAGCTATTCGTAGAATTGCAGCTGGCAAAGACACATATTGCCATCGTCATTGACGAATACGGAGGCACCGCAGGAATTGTTACGATTGAAGACTTAGTAGAAGAAATTGTAGGAAATATTTTTGATGAATATGACGAAGAAGAGTTCGATCTAAAAGAAATTAATCCGACAACTTTTGAAGTAAACGGAATGATCAGTCTAAGTGAATTGGAAAAACCATTTGATGTAGAATTGCCTGTAGAGGATTACGAGACGTTGAATGGATTTTTAATCAGTCTATTCGGAAATATACCGCCTAAAGGAAAGATAAGTGAAATAAGATATAAACATCTACGCATACAAACGATTGAAATGACAGATAAAAGAATTGAGAAGGTGATGGTATATCTGGAAGATAAAACAAACAATGAGCAAACCGAAAATGATTAATAAAATAAAAATCATTTTTGATATAAATATCTTCTTTGGAGGGGTTTAATGCAAGGGCAGCAGTATGAAAAGAAAAAATTTTTTATAGTAAACGTGTTATATGGGGTAATTATTTTACTTCTTGTTTACGTGACGTTAAAACATGCACTAAAGCTTGTTTCCCCTTTTATATTTGCGTTTATCATTGCGTATTTTCTTAGACGGCCGACAAGATTTCTGTCAAGTAGGTTGAAAATTCCTTATAAGCCGGTTGCCTTTTTATTGGTTTTAGTATTTTATAGTACCATAGGGCTTTTGGTTTCGCTGATTGGTATTAAGATTTTTTCAACGGTGACAGAGTTTATTTTACAGGTTCCGTATTTATATAATACTCAAATAGAACCATTTCTCACTTCTACGTTTAACAATATCGAAAAATCTACGTATAAAATGAACCCGGCTTTGGTTGCGGCTTTGAGCAATTTCTTTGAACAGTTTATTCAGTCTTTGAGCGGAATTGTTTCGAGCCTTTCTGTAAAGGCGGTAACGAGCGTTTCAAACTTTGCGTCTATCTTGCCCGGCTTATTTATTAAACTGGTTATTATGATTATTTCGACCTTTTTCATTGCCGGAGATTATGATAAATTAACGGGATTTGTATTGCGGCAGTTTTCTCGCAAAGGCAGAAAATTGGTTATACGTATCAAACAATATATGATTGGTACCTTATTTGTTTGCTTTCGGTCTTATGCGCTTATTATGAGTATCACTTTTATAGAATTATCTTTTGGGCTCACTTTGGTAGGCGTTGATAATGCCATAAAAATTGCTCTTTTAATCTCGATATTTGATATCATCCCCGTCTTAGGAACAGGGGGGATTATGATTCCATGGACCATTATTACATTCTTACAAGGCAATTATGGGTTTGGATTCGGTTTGTTGGTGGTATATCTGACCATCACCATTATTAGAAATATAATCGAACCAAAGATTGTTGGAAGCAGAATCGGACTTCATCCGGTGGTAACGCTGATTTGCATCTTTGTAGGTGCAAAATTGTTTGGTGTGATCGGTATTTTTGGATTCCCGATTACGTTATCCTTACTCCGTCATTTAAACGATACCGGTACCATTAAAATATTTAAATAGTTGATAAAAAAAGGGTTGTCTCAAAAGAATGACTATATCTCAAAACCCATCTGAGTGAGCATTTCTTTGTCTTGGTCAATATTATTGCCGGAGGTGGTTAAAAAATCACCCGTTATGGTGGCATTTGCACCTGCTAAAAATGCGTTCTTACCGGAATCCTGCATTAGATTTCTTCCGGCAGCCAATCGAATGTTGGCTGTTGGATTGATAAAGCGAAACATGGCGATTGTCCGTAGAATTTCATCTTCCGTTAACGGCGTCAAATGTTCATACGCTGTTCCTTTAATGGGCATCAGGGCATTAATAGGAATGGATTCAATGCCCAATTCGGCTAAGCTGAAGGCCATGTCTAATCGATCCTCAAAGGTTTCGCCCATACCGATAATTCCTCCGGAACAGACCTTAAGACCTATTTTTTGAGCAGACTTAATACTGTTAATCTTATCTTCATAAGTGTGCGTTGTGCAGATATTAGGAAAATTGCGTTTAGAGGTTTCAATGTTTTCATGATACATTGAAACACCGCTTTCTTTTAGTGCCATAAAAGCTTCTTCTTTGAGTAATCCATGGGAAGCACATAAGTGGATAGCACATTCATTTCTCATTTTTTTATAGGTATCACAAACCTGTTTCAAGTCTTCTTTATTTAGCTCGCGACCTGCGGTAACAATCGAATAGCGGTGAACGCCTTTATCCGCATGCTTTTTACAGTCGGCTAAAATTGTATTGGTATCCAGCAACCCATATTTTTCAATGCTTGTGTGAAAGTGAGAGCTCTGAGCGCAGAATTTACAATCTTCACTGCATCTGCCGCTTTTGCCGTTGATAATAGAGCATAAGTCGATTCTCTCCCCGCATAATGTTTTCCGAAGCTCATCAGCCCCCTGACAGAGTTCTTCTAAACAGATAGCAGCGAAAAATGTACAGTCGTCTTTACGTGTTAATCGTCTTCCTGAGATGATTTCCTGTGTCAATTTTTTTATTTCCATTGTTTTTTCCTCTTTCATTCCGATTCGTTATAATGATAATTATTCTCCTATAGATAACCGGCTCTTTTTACCTGTTTTTTTATAGTCGTTCCTAAGACTGTTGCAATTGCTATCTTTATGATATCACCGGGGATGTACGGAATCACACCGGCAGACAATGCCACTTGAAAAGTCATATTTGCTTGATAAGCGAGCCAAACCGTACCGAGAACATAGGTGATGATCGTTCCAATCACCATACCGATTACGTACATATAAGTTTTTCCTGGGAATTTATCGACAAAGAGGCCTGTAATAAGTGCCATAAATATAAATCCGATCAGGTATCCGCCGGTTGGCCCCAATAACTTAGCGGGACCTGCTGTAAAATTGGAGAAAACAGGAACGCCGACAAATCCGATCAAGAGATATACAATAAAGCTGATAGTACCTTTTTTCCAACCGAGGATGACAGCAGAAAAATAAATGGCGAGATTTGTAAAAGAAATCGGAACCGGCGAAATAGGGATGGCAATGGAAAGCGGCCCCAGTATACAGATAACGGCAGTCATAAGAGCAATTAATGTAAGCGTATTTGTATTTGTATGTTGATTTTGCATGATTATAATCCTTTCTTTTTACAGGTTTTTTTGTTATGTAAGAACATCACTTATTGATTGATATAAAAACAGTATGATTATAATTTACATAAGAAAAATTGTCAACTATAATTTAAAAAATGGTTTACAATAGCCGTGGCGAATTGTTATTGATCCTTGTAAATGTATGATGAAGACAAATTTCTATAAATTTGCATAAATTAAAAGAATTTATAGAAAATTTATAAAACTTTCTATATACTATAGGTGAATTCAACTTTGAAGGAGCATGGTATGATGAAAAAAAGCAATCAACAAGCGATAGATAGAATGATCCGAATTTCTAGTTTGTTTATGGTTTTTTTGATACTCTTTTTTTCCATATATCCTCAAATTTCGTTTGGAGATTCAGAAAACTACCAAGAGAAAAAAATAGTAAAAGTGGGGTATTACCTATATAAAGGATATCAAGAAGTGGATAAAAATGGTGTTTTTTTCGGATATGGATATGATTACTTAAAAGAAATATCTCAATTTGCAGGGTGGAACTATGAATTTGTAATCGCTTCTTTTTCTGACTGTATTAAAATGCTGGAAAACGGTGAGGTAGATCTAGTTGGAGGAATAGACAAAGAGGCATTGAAATCGGATAAGCTACTATATTCTCATTTTTCCAACAGAGTTTCACAGAGTCAGTTATATACAAAGGCCAATAATACCGATCTGAATTTTGACGATTTTTCAACATTTGATGGAATGGGGATAGGTGTTTTGGAGGGTGATTATCAAGAATCTTATCTGGATGAGTATGCTGGCCAAAACCATTTTAGGTTTAACAAAAAATATTATAAAACCTTATCGGATATGGAAACCGCTTTAGAAAATGGACAAATTCAAGCGATTTTTACCCCGGTGGAGTCAAACAAAAAATACAATAAAGTGATAGGAAGAATGGACGAGCGGCCTCTTTACTATGGAATAAATAAAAATAATCCGAAATTGTTAGAAGAATTAAACCAATCGATGAAAAATATAAAGAACAGCAATCCTTCCTATGATATGCAGATACAAAATAAATATTTTATCAAAGGAAATGCTGCTGCGCCTTCCTTTACGGTAGAAGAATTGAAGTACATTAAAGAAAAAGGCACAGTAAAAGTTTCTTATGATCAGGGTTGGCAGCCGATTGAATACTATGATGAGGCAACTGGAGGCATTAAAGGGGTGACAAAGGATTTATTTGATTTGTTATCGAAGCATACGGGGCTTACCTTTGAATTTGTAAGAGCAAAGGATCTAAGTGAGGCTTTAAATGATGTAAAGACAGGAAAAACGGATATGATTAGCTTAGTTTCCCATGATTATAGCATTTCTGAGGAGAGAGGGATTTATACTTCCAGCATATGCATTAATGCATCGCTGGTTGGCGTCATTGCAAAAGACAGAAATTTTGATGGGATCAGGCAGATTGCCATGCCAAAAGATTATTACTTAGATATCCTTAAAAATTATAATGTAAAGGAATACGATACAGTAGAAGAGTGCTTTGAAGCTGTGAACTCAGGGGAGGCAGATGCTACTATTGCGAATGCATATACGGCTAACTATTATTTAGCAAATCCTAAATTTGTTAATTTGATCAGACAGGATTTAATTGGATATTCTGAGGACTTATCGTTAGGGGTCTCAAAGAATGAAGAGCTTGAGCTGTTAAACATATTAAACAAAGGGCTGCATTGCATTTCTGATATGGATCTGTCCAATATAGTTTTAAGCAATTATGTTGTTTATGAGCAGCCTAAATTTAGAAAGTTGTACTATTCAAATCCTGCATTTTTTTTGGGCTGCATCATCGTTTTAGTAACAGCTGCTATAGGCATCTTAATTTATATAATTATGTTAAAAAATAAAGTGAATTCTACGAATCTGAAAATGATAGAATTTTTAAATATAGAGAAAAGCAGAATGGAAAATTCGCTGCGGAACGAGGCTGAAAGAGATTCATTAACAGGATTGTTTAACCGAAGAAAAATCGAATCTGAATTAAAGGAATTTCTATTAAAAATAAGTATTGAAAATCAAATGAGTTTACAAAGCACCAATTCCCCTAACCATGACATACATAGCTTGATGATTCTTGATTTGGATGGATTTAAAACGATAAATGACAGATATGGGCACCCTGAAGGGGATACGTTACTGAAGCGAATCGCTCAAGAGCTGGAATTAGTTGCAGGGGAGACAAATCTAGTCGGACGATTAGGTGGGGATGAGTTTATATTTTTGTTTAAAAATATTACCGGTATCAGTGAGGTATCTCATTTAACCGAAAAAATACGTAAAGTGATTGAACAAATTTCAAAAGAAGATGAAAAATGGAGAACCATATCTGTAAGTGTTGGCGTTAACTTATTTGGATACGAAACCTACAGTTTTAAAGAATTGTATAAAAAAGCGGATCAAGCGTTGTATAAAGCAAAAAAATTGGGTAAAGACAGAGTGGTATATTACGAGGAATGGTGAACCAATGCCTATTGCTGATCAATGCACATACTAAAAAGCCCTTCCGGTCGGTAAGGGCTTTTAGAATGCATTGAAAACCAATGGATATAGACGGCTCCAATTGGAATGCAACAGTAGTGTTTTTTATCTTTTTTTGGTTGCCCCAATATTTTCTTTAATCTTGCACAAAGTCCCGTATCGCTTTGAAAAGTCAATACCTATGTTCTTCCCAATAAAGTCCAGCACCGAATCATAATAACTTTGTATGTAGTAATTGCCTTCAATATGCACATAGTTGCATTTCCTCAAACTCTGAAGCACTTGCGCTAAAGGATACTTCTTTTGGATTTTCATTTCAAGGATTCGGGTCAGAACAAGAGAGAGAAAGCAAGTCAAATAATGAGCATGCATATGTTCTACTCTAGACACAAACACCGGTCTTGCATGGTATGTACTATTTATGTACTTGAAGGATTCTTCGATTTCCCAAAGACCACGGTAAGCATCGATGAGATCATCGACTCTCTCGTCTAATTCACTAGTGAGAAATAGGTAGTAGCCATCATACTTTTCTTCTTCTTTCAATCTATCTTGGTCTAAATGCAGCGGTTGTTTGCCTTGCAGAATTTCTCCTGTTCTTTTATCGTATTCGATATTCTGCACATACTTAGCGGCGCCATATGCGGTCGTTTTGTTGTATTTGCCCGGAGAGGCAATGAGATCTTTTGCTTTTAATAGAACGTCCTCTCTTTCGGCCATGGAGCATCTTGCATATTTTTTGTTGTAGAACACGATTTGCTTTTCGTCGTATGAAATGGTCTTTTTGCTTCCGCTTGCTGTTGCAACGCGGATCGTTCTGGTATAGATTCTTGATTTTATCTTGCATTCCTCGCCGAATGGAATATATCCTTCTTGATTGAGTACGTAGTCTCTCATTTCCTTTTCTGCACCGCGTATACTCTGGGCTACAATGTAACCACTGCCACTTGAAAGCGCATAGTAGAGATTGTCTGTACTGTTAATTCCATTATCGCCTACAAGGATTACCTTGCCTACGCCAAAGTCCTGAGCGCGCTTTTTAATTTCAGGGCTCAATATGAGCGCATCAACCGGGTTTCTGGGAAATAGTTCATAAGATACCGGCAATCCATTCTTATCAACGAAAAGTCCCATTTGCACGATTGGATCCGTACGATGCGCTTTGGGAACATCATTTTTACACGGTTGATCCTGTTCACCGATCTCGAAGTAGTGTTTGGTTACATAGTAATACATCTGACTTGTATCCCGCCCGTAATTTTCGCAAATGCGTTCATGTATCCATGTTTGCAGCTGAGTTTTGTATCGATGAAGATAGGTAAAAGAGCGGTATATATCATTTAGCGAAAACTCCATTTTATCAAAAAACTGCTCTTTATTTCCATAGATTTGTTTGATCGATCCGGGGAAAAGTATACCGCCATATACAAGAAGTTTCATGACACTGTTAAGACTGTAATCGATATCCAAAGATCTTTGTTGTCCTCTAAAAAACACATCTACTTTTAATTCATGGTAGAGGGCAGACAAAGCTGTATAACCAAAGTTTTTAATAAGATCGATACCGGGCTCCAGTGATTTCGCTGGGTCAAGTGCAATGTAGATCGGTTTTGTTTCTGCGCCATACTCTTCACTCATCTGTTTTGCGACATTCTGGAAATGTGCAATCGGATCATCATATTGCTTTTGCAAATCCTCCAAATAGCCAACGTTCATAATTCGCTTTGTTTTAGACACTTTAGTGACAGGATCTCTATAGGACTGTACGATACAAAGATTTGTACCATGCTTTCTTTTCTCTTTAATTAAAAACATGAGAACCTCCTTTTGTACACAGCATTAATATAGACTGTTTAAATAAAAGTCTGTAATTAGGTTTTCTATGATAGAATTTTAAATGCGAGCCTGATTGAAAGAGCGGCCTTTTGTTGTTTAGAATATATTAGATATTTTTAGTTGTCAATACCATCTTTTTACAAGATGTTTTTACCATGAGCCTGCCAAAACAGATAGCTGAATACTTGCACGCTTATTTATCATTCTTCGTTTTATTTTTATCTTCTGATAAAACAATACTATAAAAAAACTATAAAATGCCACTAAAATATTCACAAAAAAATTGGTAGAAGAATACCTGTATCCATTTTATTGCAACAGGTTGAGCCTTCACTCCTAAAAAATTGACTGAAAAATCTGTGAAAAAGAGTTCGTATCTTCTTGAGAGTGATACTACAATGTGAAGTGTTAGAGGAACTACATAAATGTCTTGGAAAAAAGGATTATGCTCCCAAGACATTGATCACTTCAAGAATCAAAAATCAAAAGGTTTGTAGGAGTGGTTTGTAGACGTTATTGATCAAAGAAAGGAGTATATTATGGATTTTACCTTAAGTAAAGCACATCGAGAGCTACAAGAAAAGGCCAAAGCATTCACAGAGGAGGTTCTTTTCCCGTATGAAATGGAGTGCGAGGAAAACAATGGGATTTCTCCAGAGACGCATGCGATCATCAATCAGAAGGTTATGGATTGGGGATTTAATGCGACAAACCACTCCAAGGAGCATGGCGGGCAAGGAATGACATTGTTTGAACAGATGTTAGTGAGTGAGCAGCTTGGTATGGCAACCGGTGCCATCTGGGATGCGGTTCCTCAGCCATCCTATCCGATGAAATTTGGTACGCAGGCACAGATCGAAGAGTATCTTATTCCTTGTTGTCAGAATAAACGTCGTGATGCCTATGCGATTACAGAGGCTGATGCCGGATCTGATCCGACCCAGTGCTTAACGAGAGCCGACAAATGTGATGGCGGTTATCGGATTAACGGCGAAAAATGGTATGTGACGGTTGGCAATGTGGCAGATTTTCTTCTTGTCCACGCACATGTGGATGGGGATCCAGAAAAAGCTACAGTCTTCTTTGTTGAAAAAGATGCTCCCGGTGTGAGCATCAAACGTACACCTGAGTTCAGCCATCATTTTGCTTTCAAGCATCCGGAATTCACCTTTAAGGATGTTGTAGTGGATGAATCAAGGATTCTCGGCAAAGTTGGTGACGGGTTCAATTTGACTAAAGACTGGTTCGTCGAAGCCAGATTAGGTATTGCTGCCCGTTGCGTTGGAGGCGCTCAGCGCGTTTTGAATGTTGCCAATGAATTTGCGGCAGGACGTATAATGGGCGGGCAGCCTATTAGAGAATATCAGGCAATTGAGCACATGCTTGTCGATATGACGATGGATATCATGGCGGCTAAAAGCTTGCTGTACCGCGTATGCTGGGAAATTTCCGGAAATATCTCAGACCGTAAATTGAAGCATGCACGTGCAGCTGCTATCAAGCTGTACACTTCAGAAATGGTTGGCCGTGTATGCGACACAGGTGTTCAAATTCTCGGTGGACGTGGATATATGAGAGAGAACCCGGTAGAGCGTCTGTGGCGTGATACAAGAGTAGACCGTATTTGGGAAGGAACTTCAGAAATCCAGCGCAACATCATTGGTGGACAAATCAAAAAACGTGGTGTGGAAATCTATACCGGTTGGGATTTCGAAAAGTAATAACCGTGAGGCTTATGCTCTCACAGTAACAGGAGGCTTATATGTTACCTTTAAAAGGAATAAGAATTCTCGATTTAACAACCCTTTCCGGCTACTGCGGGATGGAATTGGCCGATTATGGAGCAGAGGTTATTAAAATAGAAACACCTTGTGGCGGGGATCTTCTTCGTGTTCTAGCACCATTGAAAAATGGTGCTAGCCCCCACCATGTCTTTCGTGATCGCGGTAAAAAAAGTGTGACGCTAAATCTGTGGCATCCGGAAGGAAAAGAACTCTTCAAAAAGCTTGTGGCTACAGCAGATGCTGTTTTGGAAAACTTTCCTCCGGGTACTTTGGAGGCTCTTGGCCTGGGATATGAAGAAATGTCAGCCATAAAACCATCTATCGTTTACGGACGCATTTCCGCATATGGATCTACTGGAGCGGAAACAAACGTTCCTCAATCTGAACTGGTGGCCCAGGCAAAGAGCGGTATTATGCATGTTACCGGATTCCCTGAAAATCCGCCTACCCGCATCGGATTTTCAATCTCAGAACGCTACTCTGCCAGCTTTCTTTCCGTTGGTATATGTGTTGCTATTTATCATGCGAGAAGCACAGGGCAAGGCCAGATAGTGGAAACCTCTCTCTGTGGTTCTGCACTTGCTATTACGGAAGATAAGGTACTTACGTATAGTGCGGAGCATGAAGACCCTATGCGTACGGGAAATGCGCACCCTCAGATAAATCCTTATGACATACTGAAGTGCAAGAATGGATATATTGCGCTTAGCATCGGGTCAGATGATCAATGGGGAAAGTTTTGCGACGCATTTGACCGTTTGGAGTGGAAGACCGCAGAAAAATACTATTCCAATGTTAACAGGGGTCTGAATTATTTCGGAGATCTCAGGGTCAAGATAGAAGAGTTGTTTGAAGGGTATACCATGCAAGAAATTGTGGCTATCTGCGATAAAGTTCTTATACCAGGTACCATGTGCGGCACAACGGAAGAGGCTCTGCAAGAACCGCAATTGTACGCTAGAAACATGATTGTTACAGTGGAGGATGTTAACATCGGCGAGCTAGAGATGCCAGGTCGACCGGTAAAGTTTGTTGGTGAGGCAGAAGAAGCACTGCGCGCAGCACCGGACTTAGGAGAACATAATGCTGAAATTTATGGTGCCTTGACTATTGATTCTACAAAGTTTGAGTACCTGCAACGAGAAGGGGTTATCTAGCAATCTCAATAGATAATCTCATGAATAATGAAGTTAAGGAGTGTAAGGCATGAAAAAGAGACCTCTTGAAGGAGTTAAAATTCTTGATCTTTCTCAAGTTTTATCTGCACCGTTCTGTGGCATGATACTTGCGGATTTGGGGGCAGAGGTTATCAAGGTGGAACGACCGGGCGATGGAGATATTTCCCGTGCATATGGACCATACATGAATGATATCAGTCTTTATTTTTGCCAATACAACAGGGGCAAAAGAGGCTTGGCAGTTGACATGCGCACAGAGGCCGGTAAAGGTGTGATTATGGATCTCGTCGCACAAGTGGATGTTGTCATGGAGAATTTTAAGTATGGTACTTTGGAAAAACTTGGGATAGGTTATGACGAAATGCTGAAGGTTAATCCGACGCTGATATATGGGTCCATTTCTGGTTTTGGCACCCATGGCCCTTTATCTCATCTGCCCTGTATGGATATCATTGCCGCGGCACGAAGCGGTTTAGTGAGCCAGTCTGGGATAGATGTCCCTATTAAACCAGGGTTTTCTTTATGTGATACCTGGGCAGGGCTGCATTTATTGCGTGGTTTGTCTATGGCGCTGCTCCACAAACAGCGTACCAACAGAGGTGTTCGCGTAGACATTGCCATGTTGGATTGTGCTTTTTATATGTGCGAAGCGCCTGTTTTAGAGCATTCATTGACAGGAAAATTTGCAGATCGAACAGGCAATCATGATCCGTTGTTTGCTCCTTGCGGTGAATTTGCTGCGCGGGATGGTAATGTGGTGATTGCCGTGACCAAGGAAGAAGAATGGATTGCACTTTGCGAAGTCTTGGAATTATCCTCCTTGGCTGAGGAACCACGATTCTGTAACAACGAATCGCGTATTAACAACAGAGAGTTACTGATAACTGAATTGGAGTGTGTAACCTCTTCCATGGGAAGATACGAGATTGAAAAAAAATTGTGCGAGGTTGGCGTTCCTGCGGCTGCAGTTCAAACGGTGGCTGAATTTATAAATAATCCTCAAACGCAAGAGTTAGATGTGATCACTAAAATCAATCAACCTGGCGTAGGTGATTATACGGCCGTGAATACACCAATACGTTTCAGCAAAACGCCGGTTGATCCGAATGCTGAAGCGCCGAGCTTCCCTGGAGCACACAGTAGAGAAATTTTGAGTAATTTAGGATACAGCCAGGAAAAGATCGAAGAGTTGATTGAAAGTGGTGCGATTTATCAATCTGCCTAATGCTTGAAACTGCTAGTTTCTTAGTAAAATTTCAAACACGACAGATTATGAGAAAGGACTTAATTGTGGAACTGATCTCTCCAGATACGACGAAATGCGTGAAATGTCGTGCATGTGCGGAGGTATGTCCTATGGGAGTTATCGGAATATCTGCCGATGGATTTCCAGAGTCTAAGAGTTGGGCATATCGACTTTGTATTAATTGTGGCTACTGCGTGGATGTTTGCATCGTTGGTGCTCTCAACCACAGGGTTAGAAAACGCTCCTCAGATTCCGGAGCAGCAATGAAAAGATATGAAGTATTACAAAAAAAGAGAAAAGGTGAGTCAAATGAGAAATGATTGTGTCTTCTTTTGCCCTATTCGCGTCCGTTATGGAGAAGTAGATCAACAGGGGGTTGTATATAATGGAAATTACGTGGTATACACGGATGTTGCATTTGAAGAGTTTCTTCGTTCTAAAGGATACCCGTACAGAAAACTCGTTAACGAATATGCATCTGAAGTTTGCCATAAAAAAGCCACTTTCGAATATATTTCCAGTGCCTTTGAGGGCGATATGCTAGAGGTTGGGGTGCGTGTTGTTAAGGTTGGAAATAGGAGCTTTACTTTGGGTTTCGAAATATATCGCCAGGGAGAAGAAGATCCGCTTGTTACCTCCGAAATTGTTTATGTTGGGTACGATACGCAGAAAAGAAGTAGTCGGCCAATAACAGAGCTGATGCGTAAGCTTTTGGGTGCCTGAAAACGGTGAAGGAGTGAATGAGAAGTGGTTTGTAGTCACTACCGCAATTATTTAGTGAAGACCCTTTTGTGAAACACAAGGAGGTAATATGGAAAATAATTTAAATAAGAAAGACCGTGGAAGTATAGAGACTGGCCTTATTATTGTCAGCGTACTTTTACTTGCTGCATTTATTATTTTTATGGTCTTAAATCCGGTAACAACAGTGAATGGGATCAGTGGTTTCTTCTGGAAGATGATCTCTGTATTCGGGCCTATTTTTGAAGTCTTTACCTTCGCAACGTTTATTATTGCCATCTATCTTGGCTTTGGTAAGTATGGGAAGGTAAGGCTCGGTGATTGTAAGCCTGAATACTCAACATTCAGTTACATAGCAATGATGCTGCTGGCGTCCCTTGCTTCGGCAGCTTTGTATTGGTCCTTTACGGAATGGGCATACTACTATGAAGCTCCAGGATTGGGAATGGAAGCGCATAGTACCCGGGCACTGGAATCTGCCCTTGGCTATCAGTTCTTTCACTGGGGGATGACAAACCAGGCCATGTATACAGTCATGGGTGTAGCGATAGCCTATGGTGTATACATTAAAAAAGTTCCTTCTTTCCAGGCAAGTGCTGTATGCAGTGCTATGATGGGGGAAAAAGTCAAAGGCAAGTCTGCCATTGGTAAAGTCATTGATTTTTGTGTAATCTTCGGGATCCTGGGCGGACTGGGCTCATCTTTGGGGTTGGCAGTTCCGCTGGCAACCGGTGGGATAAAACAATTAACCGGAGCAGAGGCTACACCAGTTATACAGATAGGTGTCATCGTAGTCATTGCCCTTGTATATACGTTTACTTCCTACCTTGGAACGGACAAGGGGATGAAAGTAATCAGTAATGGATCGGCGATTCTCTGCTTCGTATTTCTTCTGTATGTTCTGTTTACAGGACCGACTACATTTATCTTAAAGAATATTATTAATTCCTTTGGATATATGATTCAGGACCTACCAAGAATGAGCTTATTTACCGATCCAGTTGAAAATACAGGATTTCCAGAAAACTGGACGATTTACTTCCAGGCATTTTACCTCAACTATTTAGCGATGATGGGTATCTTCATTGCCAAGGTCTCAAAGGGAAGAACCCTCCGAGAGGTTGCTATCGCAACGATGTTCGGAATTTCAGCTGGTGGCTGGTTCCTCTTCGGAGTAGACGGAAGCTTCTCCATCAAGACATTCTTAGATGGGAGTGCTGATGTAGTGGGGTTGGTTAACAGCGGCATAGGCGATGCTGCCATTTATAGCATTTTAGAAGTTCTGCCATTAGGCGCAACTTTTCTGCCGGTTATTGTCCTACTGCTGATTGTTGGATTCGTAGGATCTTCCATGGACGCTGCGTCCCTGGCCCTTGCTGAAACAGTTACCAAGCGGGGAACACCAAAGATGGCATTGAGACTTTTCTGGTGCATACTGCTTGCGGTAATTCCAATGAGTATTATTTTATCCGGTTCCGGATTTGATGCTATTAAGCAATTGGCAGTCATCATATCCGTTCCATTCTTGATAATCGTGGTCGGTATGGAAATAGGGTTGTTCAAATGGCTCAGACATGACAGCCGTTCAGGGCTGCATGCAAGGAATATTGAACTGCAGGAAAAAGAAGATAAAGAAGAATTTGAACAGAAAGCCCGCAAATAAAAAGTCAGTAAAGGCTTAATGCGGGGGCGCATGGACAAATAGAAAAACCCTGGGAAGTGTGAATTTCTCAGGGTTTTGTTACACAGTACACAGAGGATATTTTTAATTGTTACGGGCTGCCATCATCCGATACGTTATGTTGTTATTCGTACAGCTCCGCAGTAGCGTAAATTGCTTGTAGAGAAACTGCTGATTTTAACCCTGTCACCAGACTGTGGAGAGTGAATAAATTTACCTCCGCCAACGTAAATTCCTACATGGCTGATCCGAGAGGAACTAGCAAAGAAAACTAAATCTCCGGGTTGAAGCTGTGATTTGTCTACGGCGCTGCCATAGTTATACTGGCTTGCCGAAGAGTGTGGAAGGTTACCGCCAAAATTGGAATATACATATTGGGTAAACCCGGAACAGTCAAATCCATTCGGGCTTGTACCGCCATTGCAATATGGCACGCCAATAAATTTCTTCGCATAGGCGACAATTTCGTTTCCTGTAGCTGCTACTGAAACCGATCTGTTTTGGCCTCTGCTTGCAACGTATAGAGTTTCTGGCTTTGTTTTCGTGCCTTTCAATGCAACTTGGTTTTGCGGCTCTGCGGTTAGTACAGAATCAATGACTTTAGAGGCAGTAATGACTCCATTTTCTTTTATAACTTCCGAGCTTATTTCTTTTGAGCCATATACACCGGGGGTTTTTACTTTGGTTTCACCTTTATAGAGTGAATTTGTTTCTTCGAAAACGGTATTAAAATCAATTTTTTCCGTTGAAGAAATCAATTCTTTCGTTTCTACTGTCAAATATGGTTTTACTGCAAATAAGTTTACTTGCTGGCCGATTTTTAATTGATTCGGGTCAAAACCCGGATTGGCATTTTGAAGCTCTGATACACTCATTCCGTTTTGAGCAGCAATACCCCATAAGGTATCTCCCTCTTTTACGGTATAAACTTTAGGATCTTTTTCTCCGGTGATGATAAATGTCACCGCATCGTTCGGCTTCAGCGTGGCTGCAATATTTATTGCTGCTTGTGTAATGCGAACCTTCTCTTTAAAGGTTGCACTCATCACCGTACTGTCTTTACTCGTGTAGTAATTCTTTACATCGGTGAGTATCTGCTTTGCCTCTTCTTTTGATTGAACTGCAACTATATTCTTTCCTTCGATATTGACGGACCAGCCTTTCATGGTGCAAATTCCTGAAGCAATTAATTTGTTCTCTACTTCTTTGACCGTTAAAGCTTTTATATCCTTTTTATCCAAATTCGTTTTTTTACATACAATGGAGGTTTCATCTACATCAATAGTATCTTTGCCATCTGCATAGTCTGAAGTGATGTCTTTCATTGCATCATGAATGATTGATTTATCTGCAATGTAGCCAACATTTTCGCCTGCAATCGTTAAACTATATACGCCTGTACTTGTTGTCAGGACGAAAACCGTACCCAGAAGGATACATCCGATCGCTCCTGCGAAAATTCCGATTTTTGTATGTTTACTTAATTGCATCATTTTATTGGTTATGCGAAATTTATATTGGTTTATAAATTTATTTATATTCATTGGTTACCTCGTTACCTCATTTTTTAACAACTTTGATAATGTTACTATATTGTTATGAAAAATTCAACTTATTACACAAAGAATTTATGAAGGTTAATAATGTAATATATTTACAAACGTTGAAATAATAACGATATCCATTTAAAAATTAAATTTATTATATAATTTATTTTTGTATAAATATAACTTATTTGCTGTTATATGTATAAAACATTAATCCAGATTGTGGATTAATGTGGTTTTATTTCATATAAATAAATTTTATAATCACAATAAAAACGTATGCTCTACATCATACAGCATAGTATCCGAGAATACCATCAAAAGATTTGGTTAGCCTAATGTCAAGGAGGTGATATCATGTATGATGATATAGATTTAGGCAATTTGACCTCAAGAGAAATCGGAGAGTTAATGACAAAGCCAGAAGACGAACGAGACAAAGAACTTGTTAATATCGTGAATCTGAATCAAGAAGTACATTATGGAGGCTTACCGTTAACAGCCCTTGGAAAACAAGTTGTCATCAACGAAACAAACTAATGTTAAAAGGTAGTATGTAAATGACTATAAAATTAGAAGAATACAACCAAAAAAGGAATTTTCAAATAACGGTCGAACCTGAAGGTAAAGCGGAAAAGCCGGAAGAACATCTGAAGTTTGTCATCCAGCATCATTTAGCCCGCAGAGATCACTACGACTTGCGTCTCGAATGGGACGGAGCTCTTTTGAGTTGGGCGGTGCCCAAAGTACCTTCCTATAATACCCGTGACAGGCGGCTTGCTGTACAGGTGGAGGATCATCCTTTGGAATACAGGAACTTTGAGGGGACGATTCCCAAGGGGGAATATGGCGGCGGAGTTGTGATGCTCTGGGACGAAGGCTATTGGGAACCCCAGATGGATGTAGAGGAAGGTCTCATCAGCGGTTCGCTGAAGTTTGTTCTGAAGGGAAGAAGATTGAGGGGAAAATGGGCGTTGGTCCGAATGAAACCGAAAGCGGGTGAGGGGAAGAATAACTGGCTTTTGCTCAAAGAAAAAGATGAATATGCCAACACTACCGATACACTTGCTGCGTGTACCACCAGCATCCGAACCGGACGCACCATGACGGAAATAGAACAAGGGGAGAATGAAAAAATCATCCGAAATCCTTTTGATCATGCCGATGTACAGCTGGCCAAACTGGTCAATCGGATTCCGGAGGAGGAGGACTGGCTGTATGAGATGAAATACGACGGATATCGAATTATTGCCTATGTGGAAGGAAGCAACGTTCGACTCATGACCAGAAATGGCAAGGACTATACAAATCGATTTATGGATATCGCCTATTCACTTGCCGATTGGGCAGCCGGAAGGCCGATGATTTTGGACGGGGAAATGGCTGTCACTGATGAGAACGGTAAAACCGATTTTCAGGCGCTTCAGGACTATACGAAAAATCCGAGGGGTAAGAAGCTTACCTATATCCTCTTTGACCTTCTGGCACTGGATGGTGTGGATTTAAGGGAACAAGCTTTGATTAACAGAAAAGAAACCTTGAAAGCATTGATGCAGGATGCGCCAAAAAACCTCTACTACAGTCAGCATGTCACAGGAAATGGAAAGCAATGTTTCCTTGTATCCTGCCAATCTAATATGGAAGGAATCGTAGGGAAAAAAGCCGATTCCGTCTACAGTGGAACAAGAAACGGCGATTGGATTAAGCTGAAATGCGATAAACGACAGGAATTCGTCATCGGAGGCTATACTCTTACGGATAAAAAAGCCAGCGGAGTCAGTTCACTTCTCCTTGGCGTTTATGAAGGAGAAGAATTGGTCTATGCCGGACGTGCCGGAACAGGTCTGACCGCACGAAGCATGAAGGAACTCGAAGAAAAATTTGAACGTATAAAGAAAAAAACGCCCTCTTTCAGGCAGTTTCCTGAAACAAGAAAGAATGAAAAAATGACCTGGCTTGAACCTGTACTGGTTGCAGAAATCAAGTTTGCGGGATGGACCGAGGATAATCTGTTAAGACAAGCGAGTTTTAAAGGCCTTCGGGCGGATAAGGACCCAAGAGATATAAAGAGGGAAAAGGCAGATAATGAAACACCATCCGATGAAATAATGAGTAGGGAGGAATTGTCAGACAATAATATGGAGGAATTCACGACGACAGCCGGCAATGGCATGATCATCGACGGCATAAAGATTACCAACCCGGATAAAGTAATATTTGAAAATCCGGTCATCACAAAATTGGATGTGGTGCGGTATTACGAAACGATTGCAGAACGTATGCTGCCCTATGTAAGCAACAGAATTCTCAGCATTGTACGTTGTCCTAAAGGAATGTCTCAGTCTTGTTTTTTTAAGAAGCACCCGGCCGCAAAGAATAAAGCCATCGTTACAATTCCGGTTACCAACAGTAACGGAGAGACGGAGGACTATTTCTACATTGAAAATACTTCCGGGCTCGTCTATGAAGCACAGATGGGCACACTGGAATTTCATACATGGGGCAGCCGTGCCGACAATCTGGAAAAACCGGACAGGATGGTATTTGATCTGGACCCGGATGAAGGAATGAACCTAGAAACGGTGCGTCAGGGGGTAAAAGACGTAAAAAGCATTCTCCAAGAACTTTCCTTGATCTCATTTCTGAAGACAAGCGGAGGCAAAGGATATCATGTGGTTGTACCTTTTGAGCCTTCGGTAGATTGGGAAACATTTTATGATTTCGCTAAACGGATTGCTGTAGTAATGGAACAAAAGTGGCCTGACCGCTACACCAGCAATGTCAGAAAGGCGAACCGGAAAAACAAGATCTTCATTGATTGGATTCGAAACGGCAGAGGAGCCACCAGTATTGCGCCCTATTCTATAAGAGCAAGAGAAGGGGCTCGGGTATCCATGCCTATCACATGGGAAGAGCTGGATACGGTAGCTCCCGATGGTATCAATATGGCAGAGGCATTATCGAGGATGAACGGCATGGATCCTTGGAAAGATTTTTTCCAAATCGATCAACGGCTAAAATAATGGAGCTGTTTTAAAATAGTTTGAATCATTCTAGATAGCCAGTAGCGACGGATCATTCTGAAAACGTATCCGTAGATGCTGGCTGTCTAGAATTCAGACTTTAAAAACAGCTCCATTATTATGCGCCTTGTTGTTTTTTAGCAGTTGTCTTCTTTTTAGCCGGTTTTTCTTCTGATTGTTCTATACTTCTCTGTAATGCTTCCATCAGATCGATTACATTTCCACCGGACTCCTGTTTAGCTGCAATAATTTCTTTTCCATTTATTTTATCTTCAATTAATACCCTAAGCCGTTCCTGATATTCGTCTTTATACAGACTAGGTTCAAATGGCTTGGCCATAGATTCAATCAGCGTTTTGGCCATGGTGAGTTCGCCTTCATTCAATTCTGGTCTTGCATAAGATTTAGGGATTTCCTTAATTTCATCTTGATAAAACATCTTTTCAATTAAGATTCCATTTTCGGTTGGTATGATGCAAAGAAGTGTTTCACTATTGCCCATAACGGTTTTTGCAATGGCTACTTTATTTTCTTGCAGCATAGCTGTTCTTAGCAGTTCAAAGGCCTTTTCACCGCCTGTTTCAGGAACTGCATGGTAGGTTTTATCGTAATATACAGGTTGTATTGTTTTCAAATCTGCAAAGTGCAGGATTTGCAGGGAACGGTCTTTTTCTGTTTTTATCTTTTCAAAATCCTCATCCGTAACAATGACATATTTGTCTTTATCGTATTCAAATCCTTTAATAATATCTCCGGATGAGACTTCCTTTCCACATCCGGCACATACTTTTTTATACCGGACTCGGCTATTATCTTGTTTGCACAATTGGTTAAAATGTATATCATTATCCTGCGTCGCTGTATACAGGGCAACAGGAATGTGTACTAACCCAAATGAAATGGCTCCTTTATGTGAAGAAACTGCCATATTTAACACCTCTTTTATTTTTCTTTCGTATCACTTGACCCATTATTCTTCGACTTCTTCGAAATCCTCTTTCCCTACAAAACATATCGGGCATTCCCAATCATCCGGAAGATCTTCAAAAGTAGTACCAGGTTCAATTCCATTATCAGGGTCACCTTGTTCCGGATCATAAACATATCCACATGGTATACAAATGTACTTTAACATGTACTATTCCTCCTCTATGAATTTTTAATAGTATTGGAAAATAAGTAAAACATTATACAACATTTAAAAAGATCACGTTTGAGGGCATACTAAAAAGCCCTTCCAATCGGGAAGGGCTTTTAGAATGTATTTGTTTATCTTCTATTTCTAGAATTTCTTCTGCAAGATTCTTCAGCTTCTTCTTCGCAGGAGACAGGACAACAAGGTACGCAACAAGGTACGCATTCAACTTCGTCTTCCTCTGGACTCACTTCTCCGCAGTTTTCAAGGGTATCACTTTCCTTGATTTGCTGTGGGAACAGAGTAGGGAAGGTCGTGCAAATCGCATTGACCTGAGGACTGATTTGTGCAAATCCAGTTGACAATACGCAAAGCTGGACTGGAACTACAATCTTCTTCTCGCAAGTAATGCAAATTGCGATAATTAAATTAGCAGAGACCTCTCCATTCTGACTGATTGATAAGTCTCTTCCCATATTATTGGTTGCAAGCCTTGTTTCACAGGCTGTATTGCAAAACTCAGTAAATCTTGGCAAAAAGGCTGTGTCAATAGTAGACGGCATGCAGATTTCAAAGAAATTAGTAAGTACTAAAGGTTGTGTGGCGGTTGCAACATTTACATCTGTGCATACTGTAAATACAACTTCATTGTTATTTCTGTCACATAGCAGCAAATCAACAAATACTTGTACATTACCTGTTACAGAGATGTTTTGAGTGCCGAAAATCGGTGTGCCCATGCATTGATCATCGCAGTCCGTTGTATCTGCGAATAATATTTTTTCAGAGAAAGTACCGTCAGGTCCTACTACTTGAATTGGTTGACCCTGCGCATTCTGCAGGAATGTTGCTCCCGAAATACTAGTATTGAGTTCTAGCTTTAAATTCCTTGGATCGTCTATGTTTGCCGGGTTAAAGAACCTCTTACAGCGTATGTCTATAACTCTTTTTACTCTGTGATTTCTTGGAATATTTGGAGTAAAACGCTGGTTCTGAACAGTCTTCATTCCCTGAAGATTAAATAACACAGCATCGTATACTTTTTGAACATACAGCGGCTCTGTAACCAAATCATTAATATTCCCGCTAAACTCGCAGAGAGTATTTGCGTTGCAGCAATTCTGATAGAGGTCCGGTGATACTCGGTTGCCGAAACAACTCATATATTTCCCTCCTTCATGTGGTGAATAGTCTTTATGGGTTAGTATATGAAGGTTTGAAATAGTTGGTTACTGTAATTTGCATTTTAAGTAAGAATAGTATATAATAATGTGTCTAGTATGCATTTAGGAGAAAAAAATGGCAGTCCAAATAAGAAAAACAACTTTTGATGAGTTTTTTGATAATAGAGATGCGTTAATATATAAATACCAAAAGGGAGATATTAGTAAAAAAGAGTTTATAGAAGAGCATTATTACTTTATAACTAGATTAAACCTGAAACCTTTTCAGAAAATTGATTCCTTTGAAAAGGGTATTTATAATTATCAGTATTATAATGCTGTTGCAAAATATAACACGCTCAGAATAAGAGATAAAAAATTAATTGAAAAACATCCGGACATTGTGCGGGAGATCGAAAATAAAATAAAGGTTAACTATAGCAAAAAGGACGAATCGGTGATACGATTGTTGCGCTTTCTGGATTATGAAAACATAGAAGCGTATTATGTTAAGTCAAAATCGGACTATTTGGATAATAAGCTGATCGAAATTGTTCTGTTGGATTATGACAATGTCATCCTCCATACGATTAACCGCGGTATTGTGGAAGAATTGAAGCGTGAAGGAGTATTTGACGATGTCCGAAAACGCTCGAAAATAGATAATTACGTAAATAAGAAATATTAAATATAGTAGGTAATGTTATGCTTTTTTCATCACTTGTTTTTATGACTTGTTTTTTGCCGGCAGTACTTTTTTTGTATTATACGGTTTTTCGATTTAACAGAATTGTGCAGAACGTGTTTTTACTGATCGTTAGTTTAGGGTTTTATGCATGGGGCGAACCTAAATTTGTGTTTGTGCTGATCGGTTCATTCCTCATGAATTGGGGTTTTGGACTATTAGTTGCAAAATATAAAACAGAGCCTTTACGGGCCAAAATAACCATTGCAATAATGCTTATATTTAATATAAGCATTATTTTCGTGTTTAAATACCTGATGTTTACGATGAAAAATATTAAACAGCTCTTTGACGTGAATTTGGACATTCCTACGATCCTATTGCCGATCGGTATTTCCTTTTTTACCTTTCAGGCCATTTCTTATGTCATAGACATCTATCGAGGACATGGAGAGGTACAAAGAAATCCGTTAAATGTAGGTCTTTATATTGCTTTTTTCCCTCAGCTGGTTGCCGGTCCTATCGTACGATATGAAACGATTGCGGATCAAATCATGGATCGAAAAGAAAGCTTTGAAGACGTTTCCCAAGGGGTATGCCGCTTTTTAGTAGGACTGGCTAAAAAAGTGCTGCTGGCCAATAATTTTGCGCTGGTCGCGGACAAGGCTTTCAATATGGGCTCCGATGAGTTGTCCATGGGCATGGCATGGCTGGGCGCAATCTGTTATACCTTGCAGATCTACTACGATTTTTCGGGTTATTCGGATATGGCCATCGGCCTTGGCCGCATGTTTGGCTTTAAGTTTCCGGAAAACTTTAATTATCCGTATATCTCTAAATCCACGACGGAGTTTTGGAGAAGATGGCATATCTCATTGGGGTCATGGTTCCGGGATTACGTTTATATTCCAATGGGCGGAAGCCGTGTAAAATCGACGGGCCGCATTTATTTCAACCTTTTTGTTGTTTGGTCTTTAACCGGCCTTTGGCATGGAGCAAATTGGACCTTTATCTGCTGGGGATTGCTGTACTTTGTTTCCTTATCCATAGAAAAAACATTTGGGATTGATAAAATCCAGCATCATAGGGTATTCCTGCACCTCTATACTATGCTTTTGGTGATACTGGGATGGGTGCTTTTCAGATCAGAGAATATTACCGATGCCTTTATTTATATGAAAACAATGTTTATACCTGGCACCGGCGGAATAATAGACCCTAACGCTATCGTTTGTACATCTGAGTATCTTGTTTTTCTTATTTTCGGAATTATTTTTTCAACACCGATTGCAAAAGAGATTAAACGAAGAAGAATAGCCAAAACGAAACTGTCAAAGGCATTATACGTTATCGTCATGATCGGATTATTTTTAGCATGCATTTCTTACTTGGTAAAGGGTGCGTATAATCCATTTATCTATTTCAATTTCTAGTGGAGGTGTGCCATGAAAATTAAAGTGGAAGGCATTACGGCCATACTTTTCTTTGCCATCATTTTTGGGATGTTCATTGGCCTGCTGGCCGATAAAGACAAGAGTCCGGTCCATGAGTTTTTAGTGGAATACAGAACAGAAGTACTGCCGGGGACACCAATCTTCGATCGGTTATCTTCTGCCATTCAAATTGCCGAAGATGTGATTTATGAAAATACCTATCAGAAAGAAGCCTATAATGACCTTTATGGTTTCGTACAGAAAATGCTGGGTAAGCGGATCATATCAGATGCAGGATATGGCGAAATCTATAGAACCACCTACGATCAAATCATCTTTAAAGTGGAAAAAAAGGAGAAAGAAGTAGAACAGTCTTTGAGATCGATCACAGAATTGAAGCATGAGTTGGATGAAATCGGCATACCTTTATTATATGTACAAGCACCGTTTAAACTGACCGATTCAGAACAACAGATTCCTATTAATAAGAAGGATTATGTGGATGCCAATGTGAATTTATTTCTAAAGGGCCTTGACGAAAACAATATAGACTATTTAGACCTGAGGCCGTTATTGAGAAATGGTACGAAGACTCAAAAGGAACTATTTTTTGATACAGATCACCATTGGCGTATCGAAACAGCTTTTGATGCAACCGGGTATATTGAAGACGAATTGAATAAAGATTATGGCTTTCATATTGACAGTAAATATAAGGATATAAAAAATTATAATACAAAGACTTTTAAAAACTGCTATTTGGGATCCATGGGGCGTCGTACCGGTCAATTGTATTCCGGACTGGATGATTTTACACTGATTACACCTAAATTCAAAACCGACTATACCCTTTATCAATATGACTATGGTGCAGAAACCGTATTTAATGGATCTTTTAAAAACGCTGTTTTAGTAAAGGAATATATGCAGGAAAAAGCACCTGTTGACAATAATAGATATGCGGTATACCACGGCGATAATACGGAACTTATTTTCCAAAATCATTTGGTAAATGATGGGAGAGTGTTGATGATAAAAGACTCGTTTGGGATACCTGTTTATTCATTCTTGTCTCTCGGCGTATCGGAAGTAAGGGCTTTAGATTTAAGGCTTTTTAAGGATTCTATCGTGGAATATGCAAAGAAAAATAAGCCGGATGTCGTGGTTATTTTGTATAATGGGGACTCCTTTAATAAGGAGATGTTTACTTTTTCGTAATAGAACCGTAACTTGAAGTTTAAATTTACCATGATAGAATAATCTTGGGTTTTGTTGCGGAACTCATCGTCAAAAGGACGAAAAAATACCGGACAGAATGTTGGACGATGCAAATCTACAAATCAAGATTGGTGATTTGCTAGCCTAAATTCTGCCAACGGTATTAAAATACCGGACAGAATGTTAAAAGGGGGAATGGAAATGAAGAAAAAATTAGCAATATTGCTAACCGCTGCCATGGTATTTACGAGCTTTACGGGCTTCACCTATTATAGCGGCTTTGGAAATGCCTATTTAGACTCAAGGAAAGAAATCTTTAATGGTGTTACATACAATGAGCAGATAGGACTTCATGGAACAAACGGATTGGAGCACGCGTATTTTGTAGATGCGGATACCAGTGCAGGCACTGTAAAACCGTGGGTTTTTAATGGACAGGTTAGAAGTGTTGCTACAGTAGGCAGTATGGTGAATTATGCGGAACAACAAGGGTATAAGGTATTGGCTGCCATTAACGGAGATCTTTACGATACCGCAACAGGAACGCCGAAAGGTCTTGTTATTCATGGAGGAAATATTGTTACTTCGGGTTATGCACCGGACAGAGCAATTGCCTTTGATTCGAACGGAAAGGCATCCATGCAATATGTCAACCTTAACTATCAGGTGAACGGAACAATTGCGTATGACCTGGCTCAGGACGTAACGACGACGGACGGAGTAACCACGCAGCAGGTACAACAGGTGCAAGCACCGTTTTCATCAAAAGTTGATTATTATAATGTGCCTTTTGGAGCAGCAAAGGGACTGCACTTATTCAATCGGCACTATGCAAACAGCACGATGACAGCCGGTTCTTGCATTGAGGTTGTTGTCGATTGCGGCAGTACGGATGGGATGCAGTTGCAGGTTGGAAAAACGATAAAGGGAACAGTAAAAGCAGTCAATGTGGATGCACACAATACACCGATCGGTGAAAATGAAGTGGTGTTGTCAACGGTTTCCGGTTCTGCCAGTGCATCTACCTTATATTGTATGGTAGTAGGAAGTGAAGTTGAAATTTCAGTCACAGACAATAATAACACAGGCTTGGCAGACGCGACTGAAGCGATGGGAATTTATTATTCTTTACTTGAAAACGGAAATATTGTCACTTCAGGAACAAATTTAAACCCTAGAACTGCAGTAGGTATTAAAGCGGATGGTAATGTGATCATCTATTCTTTAGACGGAAGACAGAGCACCGTATCCAACGGATTAAATTTAGTGGATTTAGCCAACCATATGAAGAGCTTAGGTTGTGTGTATGCTTTTAACATGGATGGAGGCGGTTCTACTGCTTTTTATTCACGGCTTCCGGGCATAGAAAATACGGCCACCCGTAAAAATTCTCCTTCAGAAGGGAGCGAACGTAAGGTGGCTAACGGACTCCTATTTGTTTATCAATCGGGGAACGGAGGAAGCAGTCCTGAGCATTTAAATCTTTATCCTTCTTTAACATTAGCTATGCCGGGTGCATCCGTACAAATCAACGGTTATGCCTCCAATAGCTTATTTGAAAAAACTTCTTTACCGGGTTCTTTAACGTATGAAGTAAGCGGTGGAAATGGTGAAATCACTTCCAGCGGCTTATTCACCGCCGGAGAAAATGAAGGAAGAGTAACAATAACAGGAGACAGCGGTAATATATCGGGTACAACAGAAGTTGAGGTAGTGAAAAGTAACTTGACGATTACACCTTCTGTTACGAAACTATACATCGAAGCATGCCAAACTTCAGATATCAATATGTCTGTAAAGAGCGGACCGATTAATGTAGTATCCAAAGACGATTTGTTCACCTGGTCCTGTGATCAAAATATAGGAACCATCGATCAAAACGGCTTGTTTACTGCAGGAAACAGTTCTGCACAAACCGGTAATATTTATATTGCTTATAACGGAAATACCATTACGATACCGGTACAAGTCGGTGTTCTGACTAAGGACTTCCTTGATACAAAGGATCATTGGGCAAAAGCTTATATCGGAAATTTAGCGGCTAGAAATATATTGAACGGCATGGGCGATAATAAATTCTATCCTGATACACAGCTTACCCGAGCTCAATTTTTAACAATTCTTGCAAAAATGGTAGATGGGTTAGATGTATCAGCGTCTGCTGCTGCCGGCTTTAAGGATGTGTCTTCTTCAGAGTGGTATTACAATTACGTAAATTGGGGATATGAAAAGGGTATTGTAAGTGGAATGAGCGACACCGAATTTGCGCCAAATGCGAACATTACTCGTGAACAAATGAGTATCATGCTTTGCAAATTTGCCGTAAATCAGGGACTTGAATTTACTCAAACAGCAACGAATATCTCCTTCACAGATGATAGTGCGATCAATTCATGGTCCAGAGACTACGTTTACACTATAGTCGGAGCCGGAATCATGAATGGACAGCCGGAAGGCAACTTTGAACCGCAAGGACTGGCGACCAGAGCGCAGGCGGCAAAAGTAGCTTATATGTACTTAAATCTTAGAGACGGAAAGATAAACTAAAAGAACTGAACTCAACTGGTATAAAATAAGCACTCCCACGCATAATTTTAGTGGGGGTGTTTTTTTATGAAGAAAAAAATAGTTGTTTTGGGGGTTGTAGTAATCGCTCTTGCTATTGGAGCCTTTCAAGGTTTCACTCATTTGGATCGGATATTAGCCGGTCAAGTTGCGTTGACTTGGGAGAAAATCAATGAGGAAAGAGATCAAGAATCAACCGCTGCCGAATATGTCTCAGAAGAAGGGGAAGAACTCATTATAAGAAATGGAGCAGAAGGCAATAATCTATGTACCTTCGTGTGTAATGTGGACTGGGGAGAAGAAAATATTCCGGCTATGTTAAAGATTTTTGAAGAAAATAATATTCACGTCACCTTTTTTGTATCCGGAAGATGGGCGGAGAATCATCCGGATCTGCTTCGAGAAATGTATACAAAGGGTCATGAAATACAGAGTCACGGATACAGTCACGCCTTATGCAGTCAAGTTTCAAAAGAGAAAGTAAAAGAAGAAATACAAAAAACGGAAGAAGCCATCATCGATACTATTTCAATCAAAACAAATCTATTTGCACCGCCTGCAGGTGATTATGATGAAAAAACCGTGGCAATTTGTGAGGAGCTGGGTTATAAAATGGTTTTATGGTCTTCCGACACCATTGATTGGCGAGAAGGGTCAACAGCCGATGTGATTGTCAATCGAATTATGTCAAAACCTCTGGACGGAGCTATTATTTTAATGCATCCAAAAGCGGAAACAGTCAAAGCACTGCCAGAGCTGATAAAGCAAATTACCGCACAACACTACAGTATTGTGCCACTTTACAGAATGCCGGTGTAAAGGTATAATAAACGAAGGAAAGAACTGTTTATTTAAATAAATTGAAAATACAATATAGAAGGAATAGGTTAAAATATGGTTGAAATCAGAACATTAAATTGTGGTATTCGTATCGTTATGGAAAAAATCCCCTATGTTCAATCTGCTTCGATTGGCGTGTGGGTGAGAACGGGAGCAGTTGACGAAGAAAGTAACGTTTCCGGTGTTTCCCATTTTATTGAGCACATGATGTTCAAGGGTACTGAAAATAGAACAGCAAAGAGAATTGCAGAAGATGTGGATCGAATTGGCGGTCAGATCAATGCATTTACCGGAAGAGAAGCAACTTGTTATTATATTAAGACACTAGCTTCCAATTTAGATAAAGCTGCGGATATTCTTTTGGATATGTTTCTCCATTCAAAATTTGATGAAAAAGAAATGGCGAAAGAAAAAGAAGTCATCTACGAGGAAATGAAGATGATTGAGGATTCTCCGGAAGATTATGCGCATGAAGTCATTAGTGAACTTATTTTCAAGGGTTCTTCACTGGCAAAATCTATTATTGGAACGAAGGAATCTTTACATGGTATTTCTCGGGATATGTTAAAAAAATATATTGAAGATGAATATACCAGAGATCATATTGTGGTATCCATTGCAGGTAACTTCGATGCCGATCAGATTTGCGGTATTTTTGAAGGGAAATTAAAACATTTGAAGCCTTCTAAAGAGGAAAAACAGTATACGGAAGAAGGATATAAGCCGTTATACGAAGTAAAAGTGAAAGATATTGAGCAGTCTCATATTTGCTTGGGCACCAGAGGTCTTGAGATGGATCATGATAAATACTATGCGCTTATTCTGCTCAACAATGTGATGGGCGGAAGTATGAGTGCGAGACTTTTCCAGAACATCAGAGAAGAAAAAGGATTGGCGTATTCCGTTTACTCCCATGCAAGTTCGTATTTAAAAGCAGGTTATTTCAATATATATGCAGGGGTAAGCCATGATAAGATTCATGCGGCTATCACTGGCATCAAAGAGGAATTGGACCATCTGAAAACGGATGGTATCACCGAAGATGAATTAGCGGTAGCAAAAGAACAGCTCAAAGCCTCTTATATCTTCGGACAGGAAAATGTCAACGGGAGAATGTTCTCCATTGGGAAGAACGCAACCATTTTAAATAAAATTTACACGCCGGAAGAGGTTATCCGAGATATTGATAAGGTGACTATGGATGATATCAGGGAGGTTTCTGATTTAATTTCGGACATTACAACTTATTGCGGAGTAATCGTAACAAACAAAAATTGTAACTTAAAGAAAATGATGCTGGAATAAAAGGATAAACGAATGCAAAAAATAGCTAGGTTTTATAAAGTTAGTTTCACTCAATTTAAAAAAGATTGGAAAGAGACCTTCGGAGATCATCCGGAGATAGAAGACGTTTATGAATCCATAAGAATGCCCAAGAGAGCTACCTCAGGTTCTGCGGGCTATGATTTTTATGCACCTATGTCCTTTCATTTAGAGGCAGGCGAATCCATAAAAATTCCAACCGGTATTCGAGTTGAAATCAGCAAAGGATGGGTCTTGATGTGCTTTCCGCGCTCCGGACTTGGCTTTAAATACAGGATGCAGCTTGATAATACGGTGGGGATTATCGATTCGGATTATTTTCATGCAGAAAATGAAGGGCATATCATGATTAAAATCACCAATGACTCCACAGAAGGAAAAACATTGACGCTTGAACAAGGAAAGGGCTTTTCTCAAGGGATTTTTGTCGCATTTGGCATCACGGAAGATGATGATTCGACAGAAATTCGAAAGGGTGGATTCGGGAGTACAAATTAAGGGGTAATGAGCATGAGAATTGCGTTGATCGCTTTTACAAACAATGGTGGAATCACATGCCAAAAAGTATGTGATTATCTGCTGAAACAAGGAAACTTATGCACGGCCTATGGGATAAAGGGTACTGCTGAGGAAAATAATTTAATTCCTGTAGAAAAGAGCTTGACCAAATGGACAAAAGAAGTTTTTGAACATCAGGATGCTATCGTTTTCATCGGAGCGACCGGAATCGCTGTGCGTGCGATTGCTCCCTATATTAAAAGTAAGAAAGAAGACCCTGCTATCGTTGTAATAGACGAAAAGGCTCACTATGTAATTTCTCTATTATCGGGTCATCTGGGTGGGGCCAATCAATTAGCCCAGTCCATAGCTGAATCCTTAGATGCCACTCCGATTATAACCACTGCAACGGATATAAACGGGAAATTTGCTGTGGATCTGTGGGCGAAGGAAAACGGATTAACGATAAAAAGCATGAAAGCTGCAAAACAGATTTCAGCAGACATCTTAAAAGGAAAAACAATTTATATTTATAGTGAAAGTAAATTAGAAGGCGAGATTCCCCCTGAATTGAGTTCGGTCGATGCAGTGACGCTAAAAGATAAGATTCGAGAAGGAGAAACTTGCATCGTTATTACTGAAAAAATTTTAGATTCGTTAAAAGGCAAAGAAGGCAACGTGTTGCAGCTGATTCCTAGAAGTATTTCAATAGGGCTCGGCTGTAAAAAAGGTGTTTCTTTTAAAACCGTGGACGAGTTTTTGAAAAATACATTAGCGAAGGCTGAAATAAGTGCAGCGGCCGTTGAACGGTTTGCTTCTATTGATTTAAAGAAAGAGGAGGCGGCATTCCATAAGCTTAGTACGAAGTGGAAACTCCCTTTTTATACGTATTCGGGAGAAGAATTGCTAACGGCACAAGGTGAATTTACGGAGTCTAATTTTGTAAGAAGTGTAACCGGTGTGGAAAATGTTTGCGAACGTGCGGCAGTTTTGTCTAGTGACCACGGAACGTTGCTATGGAAAAAAGAAGCTTATAATGGCGTAACGATTGCTATCGCCAGAAAAGAAACAATCCTAAAATTTTCGGAGAAGAATGAATGAAAAAGTTATATATCATTGGAATAGGAATGGGTAACCCCAATACCATTACAGTAAAGGGAAAGGAAATCATCCGGCATTGTGAGGCACTGATCGGTGCCAAGAGAATGGTGGATAGTTTTGCATTACCGAATCAAGAATACTGCTATGCAATCACTCCTTCGGAAATTTTAAATTGGATAGAAGAAAAAGAGCCGCTTCAGTCTGTTGCCATATTGATGTCAGGAGATATAGGCTTTTTTAGCGGTGCCAAAAAACTGAGAGATTTGATAACAGAACGTTATGGAGAAACAGGGTACCGTGACCTTTTCCATATAGAAGGAATCCCGGGAATCAGCTCGCTTTCGTATTTTACTGCGAAAATAGGACTTTCTTGGGACGATGTGAAAGTAGTTAGCCTGCATGGACGGGAAGGAAGCGTCATCGGAACGGTTCAACGGTATGAAAAAACATTTTTTCTTACCGATGGAGCTCAGCATTCCGTTCAAAACATATGCGGTGAACTTTCTGAAGCAGGATTGGGACAAGTATTGGTCTACGTCGGAGAAAGATTGTCTTATGAAGATGAAAAAGTTACTGTCGCATCTGCCGATGAGCTAAAGGCGGCGGAGTTTGATGCATTAAGTGTCATCTTAGTTGAAAATAGCAACTTTGTGCAAAGAGAAAAGGAAACGATTGGACTATCGGATGACGACTTCATACGAGGGAATGTCCCGATGACAAAAGAAGAGGTGCGGACCCTTACCGTATCAAAATTAAATCTTCAATCTGATGATGTGATTTATGATATCGGTGCTGGTACAGGTTCCGTATCGATCGAACTTTCATTGGTTTGTCAAAACGGTCACGTATATGCAGTGGAGGAGAATGAAGAAGCAATAGAGTTGATAAAACGTAATCAAGAGAAGTTTTGCGTAAAAAATTTACATATTATAAAGGGTTTAGCTCCGCAGGCTTTGGCAGAACTACCGATCCCGAACAAAGCTTTTATAGGCGGATCAAAAGGAAATCTCGAGGAGATTCTTTGCTGCCTCATGAAACGTAATCCGGCTATTCGGCTGGCGATCAATGCTATTAGTCTTGATACGCTGTCGGAGACACTGGCTTGTTTAAAAAAGTATCCGTTTAAGGATATAGAAATTACTCAAGTAAACATTTCTAAATCAAAGACTTTAGGCAATCATCATTTGATGATAGCGCAAAATCCGGTATATATCATTTGTGGGACGGCAAAAGCTGAATTGTTATGAAATTAAAGAAATTACCAAGAATCTTAATAGGTGCACCCGGAAGCGGAAGCGGTAAGACGACTGTTGTATGCGGTATATTACAAGCCCTTATCCATAAGGGCTTGTCTGTCGTGTCCTTTAAATGCGGGCCGGACTATATCGATCCGATGTTTCACCGGGAAGCCTTGGGACTCGAATCTAGAAATCTGGATTTGTATTTTACCGATTCCGATACAACAAGATATTTAATGGCCAAGAATTCGCAACATGCAGATATTGCGGTGTTAGAAGGCGTGATGGGATATTATGATGGACTGGCTGGGAAATCCACTTTGGCAAGCAGTTATGATGTAGCGAAAAACACGAATACTCCATCGGTATTAGTCATCGATTGTAAAGGCAAATCGGTTTCTATATTGGCTGAGATCAAGGGGTTTTTAGAATTTGAAAAAGACAGCTATATAAAAGGCGTTATACTGAATAAAATTTCTCCGATGATTTATCCGGAGATTAAACGGATGATCGAGGAAAAGCTGAACATTGAGGTGTTGGGATTCATGCCTCATCTAAAAGACTGTTCGTTAGAGAGCAGACATTTAGGTTTAGTGACGGCAAAGGAAATCGGCAATATAAAAGAACTATTGAACAAACTGGCCCAGCAAGCTGCCGAAACGATTGATTTGGATGCGCTTTTGTCTTTGGCCCAGCAGGCGGCAGAATTAGAGTATAACGAGCCAACGATTCATGGCGGTGAGAAAGTTCGGATAGGAATCGCTTTGGATCAGGCCTTTTGCTTTTATTATGCAGATAATCTGGACTTACTGAAAGAAATGGGGGCTGAACTGATTTATTTCAGTCCTTTAAACGAGGATAAGCTGCCTGATAACCTGCAAGGAATCTATCTGGGCGGCGGATATCCGGAATTATATTTGAATGAACTGTCCCAAAATACAGGGATGAAAAAAAGCATCAAAGCAGCCATTGAGAACGGTATCCCCTGTATAGCGGAATGCGGGGGCTTTATGTATCTTCATGAAAAAGTTCAGGATATCGAAGGAGATTTTTTCCCGATGGTGGGAGCGATACCTGGAGAAAGCTATTATACCGGGAAACTGGTTCGATTCGGCTATATTGAACTGAAAGCCATGACAGACAATTTGCTGTTGGAGCAGGGAGATACGATAAAGGGGCATGAGTTCCATTATTGGGACAGTACAAATTCAGGAAACAGCTATCAGGCGGCTAAGCCTCTCCGGAAAACGCAATGGAATTGCATCGTAAGCCAAGGAAATTTATATGCGGGGTATCCTCATATTCACTTTTATTCCAATAGGAAGACCGCAGAAAGGTTTGTAAACGCATGCAGAATGAAAAAGATGGAAGAATAAATCAGGGAAAGAAAACCCTTCGAAAAGGATATACCACAGGAACTTGTGCGGCCGCCGCGGCGAAAGCTTCGGCATCCCTTCACTTTGATGAACTACTGACACAAGTAAACATACAAACGCCCAACGCTACAAAACTGACTCTTGATATATTGGATTGTGTAAAAACGCAAGGAAAAACAAGCTGTGCGGTCAAAAAGGACAGCGGGGATGATCCGGATATTACAAATGGAATCTTGGTCTATGCGGAGGTGGAGCTGGACTCATCGCAGTCTCAGGAGATTGAGATTTTGGGAGGAAAAGGAATTGGCAGAGTAACGTTATCCGGACTGGCTTGCGAGGTAGGACAGCCAGCCATCAATCCAACGCCTAGAAAAATGATTCAACAAGCAGTCAGAGAAGTGCTCGATTATTACGATTATGAAGGCGGAGCGAAAGTAACCATTTCTATTCCCGAAGGAGAGGAACTGGCAAAACGCACGTATAATCCACGATTGGGGATTGAAGGAGGCTTGTCTGTTTTAGGAACAAGCGGTATAGTGGAACCGATGAGTGAGCGAGCCTTAGTGGATACCATTAAAGTAGAAATGGACGTCCGGAAGGCAGCCGGTGCCGAATATCTTGTCATCACGCCGGGGAATTACGGTGAAACTTTTTTAAAGCAGCAACTGACAGATCAAGAAATTTATTCCGTGAAATGCAGCAATTTTATCGGTGAAAGCCTTGACTATGCGCAGGAAAAGGAGTTTAAGGGAATTCTTTTTGTTGGACATATCGGCAAATTAGTAAAGGTTGCCGGCGGCATCATGAATACCCACTCGAAATATGCCGACAGCAGAATGGAAGTGTTAGCTGCTCATGCGGCCTTATGCGGCGGGGATCAAGTTTTAATCAAGCAAATCATGAATTCGATAACCACCGATCAAGCGTATGAATTGCTCCTGGAGAAGGGGCAGAATTTTTTAGAGGCAGTGATGAAATCTTTGTTAGATAAAATAGACTATCATTTAGAAAACAGAATACATCACACGATGCACATAGGTGCTATTATGTTTTCCAATAAATATGGGTTATTGGGAAAGACAAAAAATGCAGATGAGATTTTAAACAAGCTGTAATAATGCTGTGGTAACAAATTTTATAATTGAAAGCAATAAAAACAATAATGGGAGAGAAAAAATATGATAAATTTTGTCGGAGCAGGACCGGGAGCAACTGATTTGATTACGGTAAGAGGTCAGAAATTAGTAACAGAGGCAGATGTGGTTATTTACGCAGGTTCTTTAGTCAATCCTGAATTATTAACATTGACAAAAGAAGATTGTGACATATACAACAGTGCCAATATGACGTTGGAAGAAGTCATTGCGGTAATGGAGAAAGCGGAAGCAGAAGAAAAAATGACCGTGCGGTTACATACGGGAGACCCTAGTTTGTATGGAGCAATAAGAGAACAAATAGACCTCTTAGAAGCGAAAGAAATTCCCTTTAAAGTAACACCGGGAGTCAGCTCGTTTTGCGGTGTTGCAGCAGCACTGAATGCAGAGTATACACTTCCCGATGTGTCCCAGACGGTCATCATCACACGAATGGAAGGCCGGACTCCTGTACCGGACAAAGAAGAAATGTCTTTGTTAGCATCGCACCAAGCGACGATGGCCATCTTTTTAAGCACAGGTCTATTGGATTCTCTGAAATCCCGATTGCTTGTCGGCGGCTATTCGGAAGAAACGCCGGCAGCTATCGTCTATAAAGCAACTTGGCCGGAAGAAAAGGTTTTTCGATGTACGGTAGGAACGTTGCCTGAAACGGCAAAAAATAATAACATTACAAAGACTGCTATGATTGTGGTCGGCGGCTTCCTTGGAAATAATTATGAACGGTCGAAATTGTATGATCCGACTTTCACCCATGAATTCAGGGAGGCATCGAAAAAATAATGAAAAAAATATTTGTAGTAGGATTAGGACCGGGCGAATTGAATCAAGCAACCGGACGAGCTCTGGAAGCATTGGAAAACAGTGATATCATCGTAGGATATACGGTGTATATTGATTTGATAAAGGAACACTTCCAGCATAAAAAGCTCCTGTCAACGGCCATGAAAAAAGAAGCTGAACGCTGTATGTTAGCAGTGAAGGAAGCACAAGAAGGGCAAGTTGTATCCATGATCTGCAGCGGAGATGCAGGTGTTTATGGAATGGCAGGACTGATGTTCGAGGTAGCAGAAGCGGAAGGGTTATTGGATGAATTGGACATCGAGATTATCCCGGGTATTACCGCAGCGTGCAGCGGAGCCGCTGTTTTAGGCGCACCTCTTATGCACGACTTTGCCGTCATCAGTTTAAGCGATTTGTTAACCCCTTGGGAGCTTATTGAGAAACGATTGGAAGCAGCAGCATTTGCGGACTTTTCTATTTGTATATACAATCCGTCCAGTATCAAACGGCATGATTATTTGCAAAAGGCGTGTGATATTTTGTTGAAACACCGTTCCCCTGACAATGTAGCAGGTTTCGTTCAGAACATCGGAAGAGAGGGAGAACAAGGCATTGTGATGGATTTACAAACCTTAAGAAATACAAAGGTGGATATGTTTACAACGGTATTTATCGGAACCTCACAGACGAAAAATATCAATGGAAAAATGATCACGCCCAGAGGATATCACTTAAGCGGAGGAAGCAATGAATAATGTTGCCCTTTACCTGCTGCCGCTATTCATCGGATTTCTTCTGGATCTGGCGATCGGTGATCCGCATTGGTTTCCCCATCCGATTCGTCTCATCGGTTGGCTTATTGCACGATGCGAAACGGTTTGCCGGACTGTCTTTCCTAAGACAAAAAAAGGAGAGTATGCCGGAGGAATCTGTTTAACTGTTTTTGTTCTGTGTGTCTGCTTTGCAGTTCCTTCTTTTATTTTGTGGCTTGCTTATCAAATTCATTTTGTACTTGCAATCGTCATTGAAACGATTATGTGCTATCAGATATTGGCGGTGAAAGCACTGGAAACGGAAAGCATGAAAGTGTTCCGTGAGTTAGACAGAGGCGATCTTGAAGCGGCGAAGCAGAAAGTTTCCATGATTGTGGGAAGAGATACGGAGAACCTGACGGAAGAAGGAATCATTAAAGCTGCGGTTGAAACAGTTGCGGAAAACACATCAGATGGTACGGTAGCCCCGATGCTGTTTATGGCGATTGGTGGGGCGCCGCTTGGATTTTTATATAAAGCGGTCAATACCATGGATTCCATGATTGGATATCGAAACGACAGATATCTCTATTTCGGACGATTTGCGGCGAGATTGGACGATGCATTTAATTTTATTCCTGCGAGGCTGGCTGCTGTATTGATGATTGGTGCTGCTTTTCTTCTTCGACTGGATGCTAAAAACGCGGTTCGAATTTTTAGTAGAGATCGATTTAATCACGCCAGCCCGAACAGTGCACAGACGGAATCTGTCTGTGCGGGGGCATTGGATGTGCAATTAGCAGGAGATGCATGCTATTTCGGAAAGCTGTACCCGAAAAAGACGATAGGGGACGATATACGGCCTATCATCAAACAGGATATTATCTTAGCAAATAGGCTCCTTTATGGGACAGCCTGGTTGACTTTATTACTTTGTTTATTAGGAATGGGATTGGTGCGATGGCTGATTTAATACATGGTGGAGATATCTATAGTGCGAAAGAAAAAGGCATTCAGCATATACTGGATTTTTCAGCGAATATTAACCCGATGGGACTGCCGGAACGAGTGAAACAGGCCATTATAGATGGTTTGAATGATTGTGTCAATTACCCGGACCCTCTTTCCCGTGAATTGACAGAAGCGATTGCTGAATTTGAACAAATTCCAAAAGAGTTTATCCTTTGCGGAAACGGCGCGGCGGATATCATATTTCGAATGACCCTTGCATGTAAACCAAAAAAAGCATTGCTGTTAGCGCCTACTTTTGCGGAATATGAAGTTGCTTTAAAAAGCGTTGGCTGTGATGTACAGCATTATTTTCTGGAAGAGACAGAGGGGTTTCTATTAAACGAACGGTTTTTAGAGAGCTTACATGCAGACTTCGATATGATTTTTTTATGTAATCCCAACAATCCTACAGGACAATTGATTGAAAAAAAATTATTGGATGAGATTGCAAAGCAATGTGCAGAAAAGAAAATATGGTTGGTGGTCGATGAGTGCTTCCTAGATTTTGTCTTAGAAGGGGAGCAGTATTCCATGAAACCAGCTATGAAAACGAATGACTATTTGCTGATTCTAAAGGCGTTCACGAAAATTTTTGCGATGCCGGGACTCCGGCTTGGTTACGGAATGACCGGCAATCTGAACCTATTGGATAAACTGACTGATGTGGGACAACCGTGGTCGGTTTCCGTACCAGCACAATTAGCAGGTATTCAGGCATTAAAAGAAAAAGATTATTTAGAAGAATCGTTCAAGATTCTAGCACAGGAAAAAAAATATCTAGTATCAAAACTCAGTAAGTTAAAAATAAAATTCTATCATCCGGCAGCCAATTATATATTTTTAAACTTTAAAATGGCGGAAAAGCCATTCGATCATGCCAGTTTTAAAGAAAGTTTACTAAAACAAGGGATTCTTATACGGGACTGCAGCAATTATATCGGACTGGACGAAGGATTTTACCGAATTGCTGTGAAATCTCATCAAGACAATGAAAGACTGATCCAGGTTTTACATTCCATAAAATTGGGTGTTTAACATGAGAGTCTTTAATACAACGGAGGAATGGTTATGGCAAAAGCTATTATGGTTCAGGGAACCATGTCAAACGCAGGAAAGAGTTTACTTGTTGCAGGATTATGTAGATTGTTCAAGCAAGATGGATATCGCGTTGCGCCTTTTAAATCTCAGAATATGGCATTAAATTCCTTTATTACGAGGGAAGGTTTGGAAATGGGAAGGGCACAGGTCGTGCAAGCAGAGGCTGCCGGAATCGAACCTTCGGTTTTGATGAATCCGATTTTGCTGAAACCTACCAATGACATGGCTTCACAAGTCATTGTAAACGGAGAAGTGTATCGTAATATGAATGCCAAAGAATACTATCAGCATAAAAGAGAAATGGTTCCTGAGATAAAAAAAGCGTATGATACCCTTGCTTCTCAGTACGATATTATCGTTTTGGAAGGCGCGGGAAGCCCGGCAGAGATCAATTTACGAGACAATGATATCGTCAATATGTTCATGGCAAAGCTTGCGCAAGCGCCTGTATTATTAGCCGGAGATATCGACAGAGGCGGCGTGTTCGCTTCCTTAGTAGGGACGATGATGCTGTTTACCGAGGAAGAAAGAGCGATGGTAAAAGGTACCATCATCAATAAGTTCAGAGGGGATAAAACCATTCTTCAGCCCGGGCTGGATCTTTTGGAAGAGATGATACAGGTACCCACAGTAGGCGTGGTGCCTTATCTGCATGTAGATATCGATGATGAAGACAGTTTGACGGACCGATTTAAACGAAAGTCGGAAATCGGTTTGATTGATATCGCTGTCATTCGTTTGCCAAGAATCTCCAATTTTACGGATTTCAACGTTTTTGAATATGCTCAATCTGTTACGCTTCGTTATGTGGACTCTGCATCGGAGCTGGGAAATCCTGATTTAATTATCATACCGGGGACAAAAAATACGATGGAAGACCTTCTGTGGATGAGGCAATGCGGATTAGAAGCAGCTGTTATCAAACATGCTGCCTCCGGGAAACCGTTGTTTGGCATTTGCGGAGGGTTTCAGATGTTAGGTCAGGAACTGTCGGACCCTTATCATGTAGAACATGGCGGCTCGATGAAAGGTCTAGGCTTGCTCCCGGCAAAAACAGTATTTGAAAAAGAAAAAACAAGAACAAGAGTAAAAGGTCATTTTAGTACAAACGGTCAAGGATATTTTGCCGGATTGGATGGGGTGTCTCTGGAAGGCTATGAAATTCACATGGGTCAGACGATTCTTCTGGAAAGTTCGGATTCATCTGAAGTCAATCCGTTGACGGGGTTATCAGAGCTTATCCAAGAAGATGGCGGTGAAGAACCCGCAGGCATGTTTCGGGATAATGTGTACGGTTCTTATGTACATGGTATTTTTGACAGTGAAGATGTGGTTAAAACCATCGTAGCCATTTTACTCCGAAAAAAGGGCCTGGATGAATCGAGTATTGCCGGACTGGATGTGAAAGCTTATAAGGAAAGGCAGTATGACCTTTTAGCAGAAGGACTTCGAAACAGTATGGATATGGAAGCTGTTTACAGAATTTTAAATGACGGCATCAACAAATAGAGAGGAACAATTCATGAAGATAAACTTACAAAATGTATTACCGGAAGATATAGAAAAAAGAAGCTTTGAAATCCTGTCGGATGAATTGGGGGAACGATTTTTTTCTCCTGAACAGGAACCAATTATAAAAAGAGCGATTCATACGTCGGCCGATTTTGATTATGCCGATAATCTAAAATTTTCGGTGGATGCAGTAAAAAAGGCGGCATCAGCCATTCGTAAAGGTGCCTGCATTGTGACGGATACGCAGATGGCAAAGTCCGGAATCAACAAAAAAATGCTCGAAAAGTATGGCGGTGAAGTGTTTTGTTTTATGTCGGATGAAGAAATCGCTCAAAGGGCAAAAGAAAGAGGGACAACCCGAGCAACGGCCTGCATGGATAAGGCGGCGGCGTTGAACAGACCGTTGATTTTTGCGATCGGAAATGCACCGACAGCCTTGGTGCGTCTTTATGAACTGATGAGTGAAGGAGCGCTGCAGCCTGAACTGATCATTGGCGTGCCCGTTGGGTTTGTCAATGTCGTTGAATCAAAAGAACTGATTATGAGTACGGACGTTCCTTACATCGTAGCAGCAGGAAGAAAGGGCGGCAGCAATATAGCGGCGGCTATCTGTAATGCAATTTTATATATGATTCGAGATGAAAAAATTTAACGAGGTAAAACTCGTTGAAATGCACAGAGGCAAGAAAAATTTCTAGAATCGAAATTTTTCTACTTAAGCATTTTAAGGCAAAAATAAATCTGTTGCATATACTATCCTATAATGAGGTGGTAATGTGGCAGATTTTAATTTATTTAATAAAATTGCGAATATGAATAAGGAAATGATTCCTGAGCGATTAATGCATGAACGGGGCGTTGGCGCATACGGCACTTTTTATTTGTATATGCCGTTTTCTGATTATACCAAAGCAGAATTTTTATGCGATAGGGATAATTTCATCGAAGTGTTTGTTCGATTTTCTCGGGCTACGGGAAGAAGAGGTTCGGCAGAAACACTGCGCGATGTAAGGGGAATGGCTGTGAAATTTTTCACAAAACAAGGTGTCTATGACTTAATAGGTCAAAATATGCCGGTTTATTTTATTAAGGATGCAAGTAAATTCCCTGAATTATATAAAGCCTTACGGCCTAATAACGGCACGTCGTTTGATAATGATGCATTTTGGACATTTGTTGCAAACAATCCGGAAAGTCTTCATTTAATCATGTGGCTGTATTCCAATAGAGGAACCATCAACAGCTATCGATTTATGGAGGCCTATAGTGTTAATACTTATCTATGGGAAAATGAACTAAAAGAATCTTATTATGTACGATATAAATGGAATCCTCTTCAAGGGATTCGAGATATTCCTGCAAATGAGGCAGAATTTTTAGCAGGCTATGATCCGGATGCGCTGACAAATGATTTATACTCTGCGATAGAAAACGGAAACTATCCGGAATATGAATTGACCGTTCAGCTTGTACCAAAAGGAAAAGAAGCCGATAATAATGAACTTTTCGATGCGACTTTGGTCTGGCCGGAAAGAGCCTGTCCTCAGATAAAAGTGGGAAAAATTGTATTGAATCGACTTCCTTCTGATTTTCATGACGAGGTGGAGTTGGCTTATTTCAGCCCTTCGAATACAGTGCCGGGTATTTCCCTTCCAGAAGATGATTTGCTAATGACCATGTGTTTTGCCCATGATGATAGCTGGAGAAACCGCAGGAGGTAATGAAAATGGTATATAAACAGGCGAACGAAAAATTTTTATCACTTAGCATCAAAGAAAAAGAGGCCTTTATTCGGAATGTTATCGAGAGCTTGATGTTTGTCAATGAAGATACGCAAAAAAAGGTGGTTGACTGCTTTAAAAAGGTAAATGAAGAATTGGGAGTATCTATTGAAAAGCAGTTATCCTCCTTTTAATTAACATTTTCTTTACAGTTAATTAACATGCATTTAACAGTTAGACCATAAATTAAGTCTATAATGAATAATGTAAAATGAATGTAAACTGTAAAATAGCATAAAATTTAATAAATCAAGGATGTAGAAGAGAGGTAATTATGATAGGTGTAAAGAAAAAAGAGGACATTTTTTACAAACTGTTCAGTGACTATGCGGCAAAGATTGTAAAGGCTGGAGAAGCTTTCCATGATTTAGTTCAAAACTATGAAGATGTGGAGGACAAGGTTTCTAAGATTAAAGTATTCGAAACAGAATGTGACATGGAAGCACATAAGATTTTGAAAGCGCTGAATGGATCTTTTGTTACACCTTTTGATAGAGAGGATATTTATGAAGTTACAAAGCAAATGGATGATATTGTGGATTCCATTGAAGAAGTAGCCAATCGATTTATCGTTTTTGATGTACATGCTCTAAGGCCCGAGGCACTTAAGCTGGCTGATTTAGTAATGCAGAGCATACGTGAAATTGAAATATTGTTTAAGCATTTATCCGAACTGAAGAAAAATCAGGTGGTTCGTGAGCAGATTATTGAAGTAAACAGACTTGAAAATGAAGGAGACTTGATCTATAGAAAAGCGCTGACAAAGCTCTTTAAGGAAGAAAAAGATCCGATCGAACTGATCAAGTGGAAGCACTTGTTTGAACAGCTTGAAGCCAGCCTGGATTCCTGTGAAAATGTTGCAAATATCATGGAAGGCGTGGTTATGAAATATGTCTAGTATTCTAATATGTGTGCTGTTTTTCGCCCTCGTATTTGAATTCATCAACGGGTTTCATGACACGGCAAATGCCATCGCAACTTCCGTATATACGAGAGCCTTATCCGCAAAAAACGCAATTCTTCTTGCAGCCATTATGAATTTTTGCGGAGCTCTTGTGAGTGACAAAGTAGCAAAAACTATTTCAAAGGGACTTGTCAATATCCAGCTGGAGCAATATGTTATATTAGCGGCACTGATCGCTGCAATCATTTGGAATCTAATCACTTGGTGGAAGGGGATTCCAAGCAGCTCCTCCCATGCGTTGATAGGAGGACTGTTAGGGGCTACTATGGTATATTCCGGTTCTACAGAACCGATTGTATGGGACGGCGTGATTCAGAAGGTTATTATTCCGTTATTCACTTCACCACTCATAGGCTTCTTAGTAGGATATTTGTTTATGAGGACGATTTTAACTCTATTTGTCAACTGGTCTCATAACAAGGTGAATAAGTTGTTTTTAAAACTGCAGATTCTTTCGGCAGCTTTGGTGGCCTATTCCCACGGAAATAATGATGCCCAGAAAACAATGGGTATTATGACGTTGGCTTTAATCTCAGGCGGATTGTTAGACAGTTCTGCTGGTGTTCCTGTTTGGATAAAAATTGCCTGTGCTACTACCATGGCAATAGGAACTTCCATCGGCGGGTGGAAAATTATGAAAACAATGGGCGGATCGGTTACCAAGATTCAGCCTTCCAGCGGTTTTGCGGCACAGACTGCAGCAGCTTTGGTTATTGAATTCATGTCTCATTTCGGAGCACCGGTAAGTACGACACAGGTTATTACAACTTCTATCATGGGAGCTGGAAGTGTAAAAAGATTTTCCGCAGTAAAATGGGGTGTTGCTCAAAGTATTGTGGTCGCATGGGTTGTAACCTTACCAATCAGTATGTTTATTGGTGGTCTTGTGTCATTTCTGATAGGAATGTTCATGTAAATGAAGAAAAAGTAGTAGTATTATAGGAAGGATCAATGATAGGAAGAGAAGAATTAGAAAAAAGGGAATATGAGATACTTTCCCCGTTTGCTGCAAAGTCTGCCGAATCGAAAGGGCGGACTTTACCAGAAGAAAAATGTCAGGTTCGAACGGAATTTCAACGGGACCGCGACCGAATTGTTCACTCAAAATCTTTTCGAAGGCTGATGCATAAAACACAAGTTTTTTTAGCTCCTGAAGGAGATCATTTCAGGACAAGATTGACCCATACACTGGAGGTTTCTCAAATTGCCAGAACGATTGCCAGAGGGTTGAGCCTGAATGAAGACTTAACCGAGGCTATTGCGCTTGGACATGATTTGGGACATACTCCTTTCGGACATACAGGAGAAGATATTTTAAATCAAAAATACCCCGGAGGCTTTAAACATAACGTTCAAAGTCTGCGGGTTGTTGAAGTTTTAGACGGAAGTAAAGGCAAATACGGAATGAACCTGACGGCGGAAGTGAAGGATGGGATTCTAAACCATACAGGCCCGGTACTGCCGTATACACTGGAAGGTCAGATTGTAAAAATCAGTGACCGAATCGCGTATATTAATCACGACATTGACGATGCTATCCGAAGCGGCGTCATTGGACTGGAGAATCTTCCTGCGGATTGTATCGAAGTGCTGGGGGATACGCATAGAGGCAGGATTAATACCTTAGTGATGGATATGATCGTAAACAGCGATGGGCAGCAACTCATTAAAATGAGCGATCGATGCAGAGATCATATGGACAAACTGCGAACTTTCATGTTTGAAAACGTTTATCACAATACAAAAGTGAAAAAAATCGAAGACTTACATAAGGTGGAAACGGTAATCAAATACCTATATGATTATTTTTTAGAGCATCCGTACAGTCTTCCTGAAGAATGGCAAAAGATGATCGAGGAATATGGCATTGACGAGGTTGTGAAAGATCATGTGGCCGGCATGACGGATCGATATGCCTTGAATCTATATAATGAAGTAATCACATCCGGCAATTTAAGATAATTTCGACAGGCAAATATTAAATCGACAAAAAATAATAAAATAAAAAAAGGATTTTTTCAAATATGTCGTATATATAACTATAGAGTTGCCCCGTCAAGACTATTGGGGCAGCCTTAAATAAAAATTTGCAATGTTGTTATAATTACGGTGAGAAATTTGAGTGAGTCTTTTCATGATAACGCAGTAGAAGAAATTAAAAGCAGGTGTAACATTGTAGATGTTATTGGACAAGTTGTTTCTTTGAAAAAAATGGGAAACAATTTCAAAGGAGTTTGTCCTTTTCACAATGAAAAAACGCCTTCTTTTGTTGTCTCTGAACCCAAACAGATTTTTACTTGTTTCGGGTGCGGGGCTACCGGCGATGTATTTGAATTTGTGAAGAGATATTATAACCTTGATTTCCCGTCTGCGGTAGAACGTTTAGCAAAAGAGTATCAAGTAGATTATTCCAATCATTTTCATGATGACGGAAAGAAGGAACTTTATTATCAAATCAATCGCGAAGCGGCAACTTTTTTCTATAAAGCGTTTACTCAAACTCAAAATGAGGGTCTGAGTTATATGCGAAACAGAGGTATGGAACCGGAAACTTTAAAACGATTTGGGATAGGGTATGCGGATGAACAATGGGACAGTCTATATAAACATTTTATGTCGAAAAATGTCGATGTGAAAATTCTCATAGAATTGGGATTGATTTCGGAATCCAAGGGAAAATACTATGACAAATTCAGAAACCGTGTCATGTTTCCGATTATCAATACCAGAGGCAAAGTGATTGGCTTTGGTGGAAGAATCCTCGGAGAAGGAAGTCCGAAATATTTAAATTCGCAGGAATCTGCTGTTTTCATGAAAAAAAATAACTTATACGGTCTGAATATCAGCCGGCAGGAGATCAGCAAAGAAAATTATACGATTTTAGTAGAAGGATATATGGACGTGATTTCCCTCTATCAGAGCGGTATCCGAAATGTTGCGGCTTCCTTAGGAACGGCATTGACAGAAAATCAAGCGAAGATGCTGAGACGTTATTCCAAAAATGTTGTTCTCTCTTATGATGCGGATAATGCGGGAAGAGCAGCAGCGTTAAGGGGAATTGAAGTTCTCCGCAAAGAAGGGTGCAAAGCCAAAGTATTACATATTTCGGATGGAAAGGATCCGGATGAATTTGTAAGAAAAAAAGGAAAAGATGCATTTAAGAGTTTAATCCAGCAGTCTTTGGGGTATGTTGATTATAAGATTGAGAACTTGAAGAACCGGTACAATTTGGACTCTTATGAAGAAAGTATTGAGTTTTTGAAAGAAACAGCTGTTGTTTTAAGGGAATTAGGTCCTGTAGAGGCAGATGTTTATATAAAAAAGCTGGCAAATGAAATTAAAATTTCAGAAAATGCAATAAGACTAGAAATTAATGGCAATAATACACAGGTAGAGCCTATCACTACACCACCTCTATCAAAATATGGTGAAAGTGATAGAAAAGCTCAGCAAGATTTTTCCATGAGCATCTCTTTAATTGAGAAAAATCTTATTAAGCTTATGATTCTGGATTATAAGTATTATGAGATCATATCCAATTATGAGAGAGTTTTTAAGACAGATTATGCAAAAAATATTTGGAAAGCGATTACTGAGTTATATGAAGAGAATGAGGTTGATGAAAAAGAAATTGATTTGAAAAAACTACAGGATGGACTTGAAATAGCGGAAGTTAGTATATTAACAGATATTATTGATAATGTTCAACTGGCCGATAAAGAAGAACAAGTCCTGATGGAATGTATAAATAAATTTGAATGGGAAGAATTGACTGAAAAAGAAAATTCATTATTAACTAGGCTTTCTATGGCCGATGAAGAAGAAAATCAAGAGACGATAAAAGTATTAACAGAAGAACTCATGGAATTGCAGAGAAAGAAACTTGGAGGGGATAAATAAATGGGCTTTGAAGAAGGAAACGTTGAGGAAAAAAAGCTTGACTATGTACACGACTTAGCAGAAAAGGCTAAGTCCAAGGGAAGTATATCCTTTAGAGAGGTAGCAGACTACCTGGAAGGAATAGAATTAAATAAGGATCAAATGGATGAAATCTATGATTCTCTCACCGCAATGGGCGTTGAAATCGTTTCCGAGGTGGATCCGGAAGAATTTGAATTGCTGTCTATAGATGATGATGACCAAGAAGATGTGGAAGATTTATTGTCTGTTGCAGATGATGCCGGTGAAATTGATTTAGAAGCCACATTACCAAAAGGAATTGCAGTGGACGATCCGGTTCGAATGTATCTGAAAGAAATCGGTAAAGTACCTCTTCTTTCAGCGGACGAAGAAATTGAACTGGCGAAAAGAATGGAACAGGGAGATATAGAAGCAAAGAAAAGACTTTGTGAAGCGAATCTTCGATTGGTAGTAAGTATTGCAAAGAGATATGTTGGACGAGGTATGCTGTTCCTTGACTTAATTCAAGAAGGAAATTTAGGTCTGATTAAAGCAGTGGACAAGTTTGACTGGAGAAAAGGCTATAAATTCAGTACGTATGCAACATGGTGGATTCGTCAGGCGATTACCCGATCCATTGCCGATCAAGCTCGAACGATTCGAATTCCGGTGCATATGGTTGAAACCATCAATAAATTGATTCGTATTTCCAGACAATTGCTTCAGGAATACGGACGAGAGCCTAGCCCGGAGGAAATTGCCAGGGAAATGGATATTTCCGAGGAAAAGGTGAGGGAAATATTAAAAATTGCACAGGAACCTGTTTCTCTTGAAACCCCTATCGGAGAAGAAGAAGACAGTCATTTAGGCGACTTTATTCCGGATGAAGATGTTCCGGCTCCCGCAGAGGCAGCAGCATTTTCCATGCTGAAAGAACAGCTGGTAGAAGTACTTGATACACTGACTGAAAGAGAACAGAAAGTATTGAAGCTTCGTTTTGGACTGGAAGATGGACGAGCTCGTACGCTGGAAGAAGTAGGCAAACGATTTGACGTAACCAGAGAAAGAATCCGGCAAATCGAAGCGAAGGCTTTGCGAAAGTTAAGACATCCTTCCAGAAGCAAGAAATTGAAGGATTATTTAGAATAAGATGTTCATCATAGCATGGACAGATTGTGATTTTCTAGCCTAAATTCTGTCGACGGCATTAAAATGCCGGACAGAATGTTAAGAGGGAATAAGATGATTAAACTATCTGATAGATTACAAGTGATTGCCAATCTTATAGATAAAGGACAAACCATGGCCGATATAGGTACCGACCATGGTTTTTTGCCACTTTATCTGTTTGAAAGGGATATATCGCCGAAGGTCATTCTTGCAGATATCAGCAAGGGATCCCTTCAAAAAGCGATCGATAATGTAGAAGACAAAGCTTGCGAAGAGGAGAATACGGATTCCGCTTTTCAATTCAGGCTCGGCAATGGAATAGAAGTTCTGGAGGACGGTGAGGTAGATATCGTCGTCATAGCGGGTATGGGCGGCGCATTGATGACACAAATATTAGGAACCAATTTAGAAAAATCAAAAAGTTTCAAAAAAATTATATTGCAGCCACGAAATGCGCCGGGTAAATTAAGATTTTGGCTTCAACATAACGGATTTGAAATTGTATCAGAAAATCTAGTGCGAGAAGGAAAGTTTATTTGCGAGATTTTAGAAATACAACCTTCAGGCAACGAACCGGGGCAAGATCAAGTTCAAAATGGACAGGAAGACGACATAAAATATGAGGTTCCGGTGTCATTACTTATAAGAAATGGTGATTTGGCGATCGAATTTGTACAGAGAAAATTAAATACTGAAATAAATATTCTCGAAAATATGGGGAAAGCGGTTGAAATAGATCAGGAAAAAGTAGAAAAGACAAAGCAGCGAATCGACTATTTACAGAAACTATTGAATAATGAGGTAAGATAGAATGAGTATATCAAAAATTCAACTTTTAGAAGCTATCGAAAAAATTGCACCAATCCATTTAGCTGAATCCTGGGATAACTGCGGAATACAAATTGATTTAGGGAAAATTAAAATTGAAAAGATTCTTATAACTCTTGAAATTACTACCGATGTCATACGTGAAGCAAAAGAAGTCGGGGCAGATTTTATATTAACGCATCATCCGTTAATTTTCGCTCCCCTCAAGAGTATTAACCATAATAATATTACAGGAAAGTTTATTGTTTCTTTAATACAAAGTGGAATTTCTGTTATTTCTGCACATACGAACTTTGACAAAGCGGACGATGGAAATAATGATTATTTAGCTTCTTTAATGAACTTAGAAAATATCAAGTGCTTTGATGAAGGCGAAGATAAATACATCGGTGTCTATGGAGATTTGAAAAAAGAATGTACGTTATTGGACGTATGCAAGATATTAGAAAAGGGTTTGCTTCTCTCTTCCAATGAGATTCGAGCAGTCGGTCCAATGGACAAGAAATTAAGTACAATAGGTGTATGCACAGGGGCAGGAGCGGATATGCTGGAGATCGCTATTCTCAAAAACTGTGATCTGCTCATAACCGGAGATGTCAAATATCATGATGCAATGAAGGCAAAAGAACTTGGTATTTGTGTGATTGATGCAGGACATTATGGTACGGAAAAGATTTTTGTGGAAAATATGTCGGAGCAGTTAAGAAAGATATTTCATGAAGAAGTAGAAATTATTGAATCCAAAGTTAATGTAAATCCTTTTGATTTTTTGTAGATTTTATGGTATAATAAATATCCCATTGAGAAAGACAACTGTTTTATACAAGTGCGATAAGCTTGTATTGATTACAGTTTTGTGATATGATAATGTAGTTTTGGGTAAGCCAGGCAGTTGCGTGCATTTGCATGAGGAAAGTCCGGGCTCCATAGGGTGAGAGTGCCAGATAACGTCTGGCGTAGGTAACTATAGGGAAAGTGCAACAGAAACATTCCGCCGAAACAGGTAATGCTGTGGTAAGGTTGAAATGGTGAGGTAAGAGCTCACCGGCGTTATGGAGACATAACGGCCGTGTAAACCCCACTCGGAGCAAGACCAAATAGGGCACAAAAAGCGGCGGCCCGTCGCTGCCCGGTAGGTAGGTCGCATGAGCGTATCAGCAATGATGCGCCTAGATAGATGATTGCCAAATACAGAACCCGGCTTATAGACTTGCCCAAAACATGTATTTAATAATTAACTTTTTATAAATAGCATTGCTTTAATCAAGCATTGCTATTTATTTTAAGTTCTGAGTTGTTGACATAATATTTCGAAATGATATATTATGTAAGTTTAAATTTAAGTAAGTAATGGATAAAATAGGGGATTGGTATTTATGACACAAGAAACAAAAGACCGGATAGAAGGTATTGAAAAACAGAACGAAACAGAAAGGAAAGAACACAATATAAAGGAAAATAAAATGGCATCTATGCCTGTTGGAAAATTGATGTTAGGTATGGCTTGGCCGGCAATGCTTTCGATGTTTATACAGGCACTTTATAATATAGTAGACAGTATTTACGTGGCAAAGGTAAGCGAAGCTTCTTTGACGGCCGTTTCTTTGGCTTTCCCGATTCAGATGCTGATGATATCGGTTGCGGTAGGAACCGGAGTGGGTGTCAATTCGTTGATTGCCAGAAGGCTTGGGGCAAGAAGATTTGAAGAAGCGAATATGGCCGCCAGCCATGGATTCCGAATAGCCTTTATAAATTGGGCTGTTTTCGCTTTATTTGGATTTTTCTTTTCAAAAATGTATATGGCCGCTTACACGGATTCGCCATACATTCTGGAACAAGGAACTGCTTATTTGGTGATTGTTACGGTTTGCTCCTTATTTGTCTTTGTCCAAGTGAATACGGAAAAAGTATTACAGGCAACCGGAAATATGCTGTTGCCGATGGCTTGCAGTTTAACCGGAGCCATCATTAATATCATCTTAGGATATATTCTTATTTTCGGGCATTTTGGTTTCCCGGAAATGGGCGTGGTCGGGTCGGCCGTGGCAACCGTAGTCGGACAATTTATATCCATGTGCATGGGATTGGTGTTATTGCTGGGTAAAAAGCACGAAGTAACCGTCAAAATAAGAGGATTTAAATTCAGTGGGCAAATTACAAAAGACATCTATTCCGTGGGCTTTCCTTCTGTTGTCATGCAGGCAATCGTGTCGGTCATGTTGTTCTTTGTAAACGGCATCCTGGCTTTTTCAGAAACGGCAGTAGCTGTTTTAGGCATCTACTTTAAATTAAATTCGTTTATATTTTTGCCGATATTCGGATTGAACCAAGGGGCTATGCCGATCATCGGATATAATTACGGAGCGAAAAATAGAGATCGTTTAATGAAGACGTATAAACTGGGGTTTAAGATTTCACTTGTTATCATGTGCATCGGCACTTTACTCTTTCTGCTACTTCCGGCGCAGCTTTTATTACTATTCGATGCATCAGAAAATATGATAATAATAGGAACGCCTGCGCTGAGAATCATAAGCTTATGTTTCTTACCTGCAGCTTTTGGCATCATGACCTCGACTTTATTTCAAGCGACGGGTCATGGTATGCTCAGCCTTTGGATGTCACTCATCAGACAGCTTGTCGGCATTGTACCGCTGGCATTTTTGCTGACCAGTATAGGCGGCTTGGCTTTGGTATGGTGGGCGTGGCCGTTAGCTGAAATATTGGGCACCATATATTGCATCATCTTCTTAAATCGCTTATACAAAAAAGAAATTTCGACATTATCTTGATAATATAAAATAAAAAAATCATCTTCGATGAGCTTTTGGCTCGCATTCTTTCGCATTTCATCTGAAATTTTTTTGATATTCCGTCCATATCACAAGCGATATTTCCTACATAATAAAAAAAACCTGAATCTTTTCCTCCGAATAGGGTATAAAGAATTCAGGTGATTATTTATTTGATGAGAGCTTTTAAAAAAGAGCGGGATATAAAAAATTTTATTCGCAGATCACCTTGATCGTTGTTTCCATAAATTCGCGGTCATTGGAATCCATTTTTACCAGATCATAAATAAGCGGATCACGAATGAGATGCTTCCAAACGGTATAAGTTGCTTTGATGAAATGATCATTTAACTTGAAGTGCCGATCAATCAATGCACAGGAATATGGAAGCTCAGAAGTACATAAAATCAATTGTAGTTTTCCTTCAGGAGAAAAATGAGGAGCCAACGGAAAGAAGCGGCATTGCAAAGGCCGTTGCGCTCTTGGACAAATTGGCGGCGTTTTGCATCTTATGAAATAAATCTTTCCGAACCAAGATTCTGGGAAATCATAATCTTCTGCATATTCAGCGCTCCATTTCAACCATTTCTCCTTCATAGTAAACAGCTTTTCTTCTCCGGGGAGCAAATAAATTCCCAAATCGTAGTCAAGACCTTCTTCGCTTTGACTATCACCGCCGCAGGTACAACAGGCAGCACCGCAAAGTTTGCCGCAATCACTGTCAAGAGGTGACACCCTATCTAACAACCGGTAAATAGCCTTATACGTTTTTTTCTTTATCATACTTTTCATGAAAAGATTATACCATAGAAGATAAAGGGTTTGACAGTAAAAACTTACAGACAGAAAATTTGAAATTGTTTAATGAAAATGTATAAATTTGTGGTATAATGTAAATCAAACACAAACAAATATGTATAACGATAATCGATTTCTTAGAGGGGTAATGACTATGAAATTAGGCATTGATGTAGGATCAACTACCGTTAAAGTAGTGTTAATGGATGAAAACAGCAATATTCTATTTAAAAGATATGAAAGACATATGTCCAATGTATTTTCGAAAGTGGCCAGCTTAATGCAGGAGCTTCATGACAGATACGGAAATAAGCCGATACATATGACTATAACAGGTTCTGGCGGACTGTCTTTATCCAAGCTTTTGAATATTCCTTTTGAGCAGGAAGTGGTTGCGTGCAGTAAAGCTGTAGAGCATCTTATTCCGCAGACGGAGGTAGCCATTGAGCTTGGAGGAGAAGACGCTAAAATAACGTTCTATGGAGTAACTGTAGAGCAGCGAATGAACGGTACTTGTGCCGGAGGCACGGGTGCTTTTATTGACCAAATGGCCGTATTGTTAAATACGGATGCAGAAGGGTTAAATGAGGCGGCGAAAGATCATAAACTGATTTATCCGATTGCAGCAAGATGTGGCGTTTTTGCAAAAACAGATATACAACCATTGATTAATGAAGGGGCTAGTATTGCCGATCTTTCTGCATCTATTTTCCAAGCAGTGGTGAATCAAACCATCAGTGGCCTTGCTTGCGGTAGAACTATAAAAGGTAATGTGGCTTTTTTAGGCGGCCCATTATCGTTTTTATCTGAATTAAGAGCACGTTTCGTTGAAACGCTGCATTTAAATCCTGAAAATATTATATTCCCGGAAGACTCTCAATATTTTGTAGCAATAGGTGCATCTTTAATAGCTGAAAAATATCCGGTAAGAAGAATTGGCTCCATTGTTAACATCTTAAATAATGCAGATTCTTCTATTTTATCAGAAACCAAGCATATCGATCCATTGTTTAAAGATTATAATGAATATCAGGAATTTACGCTCCGGCATGATAACAATAAAATAAGCCGAAAAGATATTAAAAAAGTGAAGGGTAATGTATTTCTTGGCATTGATGCAGGTTCAACGACGACAAAAGCTGCATTAATTGACAATGACAATCATTTATTATACTCGTTTTATAGAAGCAACGAAGGGAAACCTTTGGAAGTTACGATGTCTATGCTAAAAGAACTATACAGTCTGCTTCCTGAAACCGTTGCGATATCAAATACAACCGTTACCGGTTATGGGGAAGGGCTGATTCGTACTGCCTTTAATGTAGATTTAGGTGAGATCGAGACAATGGCTCACTATAAAGCTGCGGAAGCCTTTTTACCAGGCGTAGAATTTATCTTGGATATCGGCGGACAGGACATGAAGTGCATGAAAATCCGAGACGGTGCCATTTATAATATTATGCTGAATGAAGCATGTTCTTCCGGCTGCGGTTCTTTTATTGAGACCTATGCCAAATCTGTCAATCTGGATATCAGACGTTTTGCTAAAGAAGCTTTATTTGCTAAGCGACCGGTGGATTTGGGCACCCGATGCACGGTTTTTATGAATTCAAAAGTAAAACAGTCCCAGAAGGAAGGCGCAACCATCGGAGATATCTCTGCGGGGCTATCTTATTCCGTTATAAAAAACGCTTTATATAAAGTGATCAAGCTGAGAAATACGGATGAGACCGGTGAAAAGATCGTTGTACAGGGAGGAACCTTCCTGAATGATGCCGTACTTCGGAGTCTTGAAAATATTATCGGCAAAGAAGTGGTAAGACCGGATATCTCAGGTCTAATGGGGGCCTATGGAGCGGCTTTGATCGCCAAGGAACACTATGTAGAGGGGACCGAATCTTCTATTATTAAGTTGGAAGATATGGAACTCTTTACCGTGCAAAATATGCATGCACGATGCAAGCATTGTGAGAATCAGTGTCTGCTGACTATCAACAAATTCGGCAACGGGGAAAAGTTTATTACAGGCAATCGTTGTGAGAAAGGGGTCGGCAGGGAATCAAGAGAAAACCAGCTTCCTAATTTATATGAATATAAATATAAACGAATATTCAATTATGAACCGACGGCAGAACTTTACGCAAAACGCGGTGTGATAGGGATTCCGAGAGTATTGAATATGTATGAAAATTATCCATTCTGGTTTACCTTCTTTACAAAATTGGGATTCCGTGTGGTTTTATCACCTGCGTCCTCTAAAAAAATTTATGAGAAGGGAATGGATACCATTTCTTCCGACACAGCATGCTACCCGGCAAAATTGGTTCATGGTCACGTGAAATGGTTGGTGGAGCAAGATATTAAATGGATTTTTTATCCTTGTATCAATTATGAAATGATCGAAGATCAATCGGCTCCGAATCATTATAATTGTCCGATTGTTGCGACTTATCCTGAGGTGATTGCCAATAATATGGATGATCTTTTTGCAGAAAATGATGTGACTTTTTCTCACCCGTTTTTACCGTATGACAATGACGTTGATCTCGCAAGAGAATTGCATACGATGCTGAAAAGACTTGGAATTACTGCTGCAGAAGTAGCAAAAGCAGTGAAGGAAGCAAGGAAAGAAAATAAAAAATTCCATGATGATATCAAGAAACAGGGAGCCAATGCCCTTCGTTATGCTAAAAACAATAAGAAGAAGTGCATTGTATTGGCAGGCAGGCCTTATCACTTAGATCCTGAAATTAATCATGGCATGGATAAACTAATCGAAACTTTTGATATGGTTGTTTTGACGGAGGATTCCGTAGCTCATATGTCCAAAATGAAGAGACCTCTTCGGGTACTTGATCAATGGACCTATCATTCCAGATTGTATAAAGCGGCAATCGTTGCCAGCAAAAATGAAGATATCGAACTGATTCAATTAAATTCTTTTGGCTGCGGTTTGGATGCGGTTACAACCGATCAGGTCGAAGAGATTATGAAGAAAACCAACAATATGTATACGGTATTGAAAATCGATGAAGGAACCAATCTGGGTGCGGCGAAGATTAGAATACGGTCTTTGAAGGCAGCAATTGATGAGAGGGAAAAGAACAATATCAAACCTATTGACAAAGATCTTCAGTTCGCACGAAAAGTATTTACAGAGGAGATGCGTAAACGATACACTATTCTTATACCTCAAATGTCTCCGATTCATTTTCAATTTCTTGCACCAGCACTCCGAAAATGCGGATATAATGTAGAATTACTTCCTTCTGTTGATAAAAACGCAGTGGAAGAAGGCTTACGATACATAAACAACGATGCTTGTTATCCTACTATCGTTTCTTTAGGTCAAATTATATCCGAATTGAAATCCGGTAAGCATGATTTAAACAGGACTGCCGTATTTATGTCTCAAACAGGCGGAGGATGCCGGGCAAGTAACTATGTTGCCTTACTTCGTAAAGCATTAATTGATTTAAATCTGGAAAAGATTCCGGTTATTTCATTTAATATGGTTGGCCTTGAACAAAACACAGGCTTTAAATTAACCTGGCCGATGATCAAAAGAATATTGATCAGTGCGGTATATGGAGATACCTTAATGCGTGTGCTTTATGCCACAAGACCATATGAAGCGGTACCGGGTTCAGCCAATAAGCTGTATGACAAATGGATACGAATTTTGACTCAAAATGTTCAAAGCGGAAGTATTGTAAATTTTAAACGTCTGGTTAAAAAACTGGTTCAGGAATTTGATGAACTGCCATTACTGGATATTAAAAAGCCAAAAGTAGGTGTGGTAGGGGAAATATTGGTCAAATATCACCCTACAGCCAATAATGATATTGTAAGTATCATTGAAAATGAAGGCGGAGAAGCAGTCGTTCTGGATTTAATAGACTTTTTCCTTTACGGTATGCATAGCAAGGAATTTAATTATCATCACTTATCCGGTAAATATGGTACCATGATTGCCAATAAGATGGCCATTCGTTTCATTGAATGGTTTAGAGAACCGGCTCGATATGCATTAGAGGAGAGTGAACGATTCCACGCTCCGCATCATATTGAAGATACTGCTGAAAAAGCGAGCCAACTGCTTTCTTTGGGTAATCAATGTGGTGAAGGCTGGCTTCTGACAGGTGAAATGATGGAACTGATCGACAGCGGCGTAAGCAATATTATCTGTATGCAGCCATTTGGATGCTTACCAAACCATGTGACCGGAAAAGGAATGTTAAAGGCATTAAGGAAGTACAATAGTTTTGCGAATATTACCGCGGTGGACTATGACCCCGGTGCCAGCGATGTAAACCAACTGAATAGAATCAAACTCATGATGGCAACAGCGTATAAAAATATGGAAAAGCTAGATTGTATTTCGGAAGAAGATGTAGTATAATACATGAGTTGAAATTTTTTAGAAGTTAGGAGGTGTCTCCATGGGAAGACACGGTACAATCGCAGGACGTAAAGCCTCACAAGATTCAAAAAGAGCTGCAGTATTCACGAAGTATGCAAAAGCTATTACAGTGGCAGCAAAAAACGGTGGAGATCCGGAGTACAATGCAACTCTGAAGGTTGCAATCGAAAAAGCTAAGGGCATTAACATGCCTAACGATAATATTAATAGAGCGATTAAGAAGGGAACCGGCGAATTAGCAGGGGAAACTTATGAAGAGCTAAATTTTGAAGGATACGGCGTTGCTGGTGTTGCTGTTATCGTGGAAGCATTAACCGATAACAAGAACAGAACAACCGCAGCGGTTCGGTCTACTTTCGATAAGTATGGCGGAAATCTTGGCGCGCCGGGCTGTGTATCTTACATGTTCGCTAGAAAAGGTGTCATCATTATAGAGAAAATAGACTCTATCGATGAAGATGCTCTTATGGAAGCAGCTCTTGAAGCAGGAGCAGAAGATATGATTACGCATGAAGATGCTTTTGAAGTGCGTACCGAACCGGGAGTGTATACCGATGTTCATACCGCTCTTTCTGATGCAGGCTATGAATTGATCGAATCCGACATCGAGTATGTACCTTCCATGGAAAGTGCACCGACCGATGAACACGATATCAAAAAGCTCAAGAAGATGCTTGACATCCTTGAAGAAAACGATGATGTTCAGAAAGTGCATCACAACTGTTCTTTAGATTTAGACGAAGAATAATTGTGAAATTATAATTATAAAACCATTTCAGCCACCTAAATTTAGGTGGCTGTTTTATTTTTTGAAGTAAATCGATTTCGATATGTAATTTTTTAATTATCACACTATTTTTAAAATTTCATTGCTTTTTTAAAAAGCAGTATTTGATTGTTAAATTTATGTTAATTTTTTGTACACTGTATGCAATAGGGTTGCAAAAATAAAATGAAAGCAGTAAAATGATAGGGTTTGAATGATATATTGTTAACGAAATGAACAGAAGTTTAGCAAAATATCGATTTAAACTGAGGGGATTTAACCCGAATAATATCGAATTCAAATTGTAAGGAGTGCCAAAAATCAAGCCTAGAACGTCCGAGCAGAAAAATTAGGCAGGCTAACGTTGTTGAACAAGGAGGAGCAATTATGAAAAATATGAATGTATACCAGTCTGATGGATGATAAACAATTAACTAACAATATATGGAGAAATCGATACATGAAATATAAATTTATAGATGCGAATACTTGTAAAGGGGGATGTAAAGTGTCAAAAGAAGAAGACGGAATTATCATTGAAACCTGTAAGGAAAATATGGCGAAAGTCAAACTGGGCAGACACAATGACTGTAAAAATTGCGGTGCATGCCCAGGTGATAATACATTGATAATAGAAGCTCAAAACTTAATAGGTGCGAAATCAGGACAGAGAGTGATCTTAGAAGTAAAGGAAACAAACATGTTGGTCGCTGCTTTTGTGGTTTATATAGTGCCTCTTTTGGCTATTTTAGCAGGTGTTATGATTGGACATGAAATAGCTGTAAAACTGGGGTATTCGATACAGAGTTTTGAAATCGGAGGAGGCATTTTTGCTTTTTTATTATCTGTATTGAATATAAAAGTTTTTGATAAATTCGCTCATAATAGTAAAAAAATGCAGCCTACTATTACTCGAATCTCATCTTAGAATAGAGTATTTTTAGAAATTTATTTGACTATAATTCATGGTATTTTTAAATAAGCTAGAAGGAGAGAGTAAAAAAGTGTTAAAGAGTTTTCGTGGAGGTATTCATCCAAAAGATTCTAAAAGTTATACGGCTGATAAGCCGATAGAAATAGCCCCACTGCCGAATAAAGTTATCATTCCTGTAAGGCAGCATATCGGGGCCCCTTGTTCACCTATTGTGAAAAAAGGGGATTTAGTCAAGAAAGGACAGATCATAGCCAGCAGCGCTGATTTTGTTTCTAGTCCGGTACATGCGTCTATATCCGGTACGGTGTTGGATGTGGCAGAATATCCGCATGCCATATTCGGAAAGTGCCTTTCTGTTGTTATTGAAAGCGACGGTCAAGACACGTTTATAGAAGGAATTCCTTTTGAAAGAGACTGGCAGAAGTTAAAGGACAATGAGTTAAGAGATATTATCAGAGAAGCCGGTCTGGTTGGAATGGGAGGAGCTACTTTTCCTACCCATGTAAAATTAGCACCGCCGAAAGAAAAGAAAATAGATACGTTTATTTTAAATGCGGCAGAATGTGAACCGTTTTTAACAGCAGATTACAGAATGATGTTGGAGTATTCCGATCGAATTCTTACCGGGGTCCAAATAACGATGAAGGTTCTGGGCGTTTCAAAAGCCTACGTGGGAATTGAAGATAATAAACCCGATGCGGTAACTGCCATGCAGAAAGCCTTTGCAGGAACTAGCGTGGAAGTGAAAGCCATACCAACAAAGTACCCGCAAGGAGCAGAAAAGATGCTCATTAAAGTGCTGACAGGAAGGGAAGTTCCTTCCGGAGCGTTACCTGCGGATATTGGAGTAGTGGTTCAAAATGTCGGTACGGTAGTTGCCATTTATGATGCGGTGGTAAAAGGGATCCCGTTAATCCAACGAGTAACAACGATAAGTGGAAGTGGCATAAAAAATCCTAAAAATCTTTTGCTTCGAATTGGGACAACCTTTTCAGAGGCAGTAGCGCATTGCGGCGGGTTTTCAGAAGAACCGGCTAAACTCATCATGGGTGGTCCGATGATGGGATTTGCCCAATCTAATTTAAATATTTCGATCATTAAAGGGGTTTCCGGTATTCTTGGATTAACCAAAAAAGATGTTCAAAATGGTAAGGAATCTGCCTGCATCAGCTGCGGAAAATGTGTACACGTATGCCCGTGCGGACTAAATCCAAGCATGCTGAGTATTTTGGGACAGAAGAATTTCTATGAAGAAGCAAAAGAAGAACAAAGTCTGTTCGATTGTGCAGAGTGCGGAAGTTGTGTATACGTATGTCCTGCAAAGAGAAATATTGTTCAGTATATTCGATATTGTAAGATGAAAAATGCTGCCAAGGCAGCACAAAAGGCTGCGAAGTCTGTGACAGCATAGGAGGTGACCGTTTATGAACCGTGAAATCAGCATACAAGAGAATTATTTTGCCGTTTCGACATCTCCGCACATACGTGGAGATGAATCTGTTTCTAAAATAATGTGGACGGTAAGTTTGTCGCTGGCACCTGCTGCGCTGTTTGCTATTTATAACTTTGGCATTTCCGCATTAATCATACTGCTGACAGGGAGTCTGTCTGCAGTTGTGTTTGAATATCTCGTACAAAAATTCAGAAGAAAGCCGGTGACCGTTTCGGATGGCAGTGCTTTTTTATCCGGCTTGCTTTTAGCAATGTGCCTGCCGCCCACCATTCCACCCTATATGGCAGTAGTGGGTTCCTTTATTGCTATTGTGATCGCAAAACATTCGATGGGAGGCCTAGGATATAATATTTTTAATCCGGCACATATCGGTCGGTCAGCGCTTATGTTGTCATGGCCTGTATCCATGACAACATGGACAGAATTTAAGACAAATGTAGATGCAGTTACCACTGCAACGCCTTTAAATATGTTAAAGCACCAAGGCTACGAAACACTGATAGCGACCTTTGGCAGTGCGCCTGACATGTATAAAGCCATGTTCATCGGTACTCGAAATGGAAGTATTGGTGAAACTTCAACGATCCTGTTACTTCTAGCTGGTACATATCTAATCTATAAAGGTTATGTAAATTGGATCGTTCCTGTGTTTATGATTGGAACGGTAGGACTTTTAACTTGGGTTTTCGGACCGGCAGGGCTTTTTACGGGAGATCCTCTCTTTCATATGATGGCCGGAGGTTTAATCATAGGAGCCTTTTTTATGGCTACGGATATGGTGACCAGTCCCATTACAAAGAAAGGTCAAATCCTATTTGCCATAGGTGCAGGAATGCTTACGGTCTTAATCAGACTAAAAGGCGGATATCCGGAAGGAGTTTGTTACTCCATCTTGTTAATGAATGCGGTTACACCGCTTATTGACCGATTGGTAAAGCCGGTTAAATTCGGGGCAAGGAGGGTAGTGAAACATGTCAAATAATCACAATAAAGAGTACAGTATCTTTCAAATCGCTATGAATTTAACGGCTGCTTGTTTCATATCAGGTGCCATTATTGCCGTAACTTATCTGGTAACTACACCGGTTGCGGCGGAAAAAGCAGTGATGATGAAAAATGATACCATGAAAGCATTGGTAGAGGATGCGGAAAATTTTGAACCCATAGAAGGAAAAGAGGACTGGTTTTCTGCTCAAAAGAATGGGGAAGTCATTGGTTATGTTGTTCCGGCAGAGAGTAAAGGCTACGGAGGAACTATAAAAATACTGGTAGCAGTGAGTCCTCAAGGGGAAATTATTGACTATGACATATTAGCCCATAATGAAACACCCGGCCTTGGAGACAATGCCGGTAAGGAGCCTTTTAAAAGTCAATTTAAAGGTAAAACAAGTAAAGATTTAGAAGTCGTAAAAGATGTTTCTAAAAAGAATAATATTCAAGCCATGACAGGAGCTACTATTTCATCCAAAGCGGTAACCAAAGGGATCAGAGAAGCAGTAGAACAAGTTGAGCAGTTTGAGGGGGGGAAATAATATGAGAGAACTTTGGAATATATTTAAAAAAGGAATTATTTCAGACAATCCGATTTTTGTCCTCGCACTGAGTCTTTGTCCGGCTTTAGCGGTAACAAGCAGTGCAATCAATTCGCTGACCATGGGGCTTTCCGTTATGTTTGTTATTACAGCCAATAATACGGTTGTATCCCTTACCAGAAAAGTGGTCAATCCGAAGGTTCGTGTACCGGTGTATATCACGTCGGTAGCAACGATCGTTACAGTAGTACAATTAGTATTGCAAGCATACGCCCCTATGCTGTATAAGGAATTAGGGATCTATCTCGCACTGATTGTTGTTTTTGCTATTATTTTGGCCAGAGCGGAAGTGTTTGCTTCAAAGAACTCAGTGGTTCCATCCTTTTTCGATGGACTGGGGATGGGCTGTGGTTTTGGTCTTGCCATGCTGGTGATCGGCATCATTCGAGAACTTTTCGGGGCAGGAACCATATTCGGCATCCAAGTATTCGGCTCTTGGTATAATCCTGCGCTGATTATGATTTTACCGGCAGGTGCATTTATACTCATCGGTTATATGGTAGCCGGAGTCAAGATGCTTAATGATCATTTGGAAAAAGTTAAACTGGAAAGAGGTGAGGCATAATGGGTGAATATTTGACACTGTTTGTCAGTGCGGTCGTTGTAAATAATTTTGTTTTAACACGTTTTTTGGGACTTTGTATTTTCTTCGGAGTGTCAAACAGTTTAAATGCTTCCGTTGGTATGGGGATGGCTGTAACATCGGTTATGACGTTGAGCTCTATGCTCGCTTGGACGGTGCACCACTTTGTTTTGGCACCCTTTCATTTAACGTTTTTAACAACAGCGGTATTTGTGCTTTTAATCGCAAGCTTTGTTCAGCTTTTAGAAATGATTATAAAAAAGCATGCACCTACTTTATACAATATGTGGGGCATTTACTTATTATTAATTGCGACAAACTGCGTTGTGCTGGGTGTACCGCTTTTAAATGCAGAGTCTAATTTTTCTTTTATAAAAAGTGTAGTACATGCCGTTGGATCCGGTATGGGATTTGCGCTGGCTATTATCCTAATGGCAAGTTTAAGAGAAAAATTAAGGTTGGCAGATGTACCTAAATCATTAGAAGGGCTGGGTATTGCATTTATTTTGGCCGGAATGCTTGGCTTAGCTTTTATGGGATTTTCCGGCATGATAGCGGTATAGAAAGGGGCTGAAAAAATGGATATGAGTATTATAAGCATTGCAATTTCAGTGTTAGTTGTAATGACATTAGTTGGATTGGTATTTGGTTTCATATTGGCAGCTGCCAATAAAAAGTTTGCCATTGAAGTCAATCCCTTAATTCATCTTGTTGAAGATATATTACCAAAAGGTCAGTGCGGAGCCTGCGGCTATGCCGGTTGTATGGCCTATGCAGAAGCTGTGGTGATGGATCCGGATATATCACCAAACCTTTGTATTCCGGGGAAAGCAACTGTTGCGAAGCTGGTAGGCGAACTAACCGGCAAAGTAACCGCTGAAATGGAACCAAAAGTAGCCTATGTGAAGTGTAACGGTACAGCAAGCAATGCAGTTAAAGCGTATCAGTATAGTGGCATACAAGATTGTGCGGCAGCAACCTTACTTCAAGGAGGTCCGAAAGGATGTCAATATGGCTGTATCGGGTTTGGAACCTGTGTTAAACATTGTCCTTTCGATGCTATGACTATGAGCGAAGAAGGCTTGCCTATTATTAATTCAAGCAAATGTACGGGCTGCGGAAAATGTGAAAGCGTCTGCCCGAAAAAAGTGATTGAATTAGTTCCTATTGGAAGTCCTGTAACAGTGAGCTGCAACTCAAAGGATAAAGGGGCTTTGGCACGTAAATTGTGTCGAGTTGCCTGTATTGGATGCGGAATCTGTGCTAAAAATTGTCAGCACGATGCAATAAAGATAGAAAATAATCTTGCGATAGTCGACAGCACTATCTGCAGTACAAAATGCAGTGAAACAACTTGCCTTTTTAAATGTCCGACGGGAGCAATCAGAATACAGAATAGTGTTGAGACTGTGGAAAGGTCTGTAAGCTAGTTAAAAATTATTCAAAGACTCCTGGATTCATTCTGTTATCATAGGAGTCTTTTTACGATTTCCTTCCTAATTATTTTATTATTTTACATAGACAACGTCTAAAACAAAAGATAGAATATAAATATAAAAGGTAGTCATATGTTGAGTGGGGGAATCATTATGCGTTGTATACATTGTGGGAAAGAGGTACGAGACGGCGTCGTATTTTGTATTCATTGTGATAGACCGGTTAAGCGGGAATATGCGCACTATGCATGCGAATTTTATGATTCCGTTTCTGTGAGGGAAAGATTGTTCAATATTCTTACTGGGATTTTTAGTTCAGGTAATACTCAAAAGGAATTTAGGAAATATAAGCATCATTCGAATAGGGTAAATAATAAATTAAACCTCAATCAAAAAGTGCATTCAGCCAAAAATGCTTATGGGCATTATTTAAAGTCAATCAGTAATATAAACAGCTCATCTATTTCCTCCAAAAGTGAAGAGAGCATCAACTTGGAAGATTTAGTGAAAAAAGGGAAAAATCTATGGAAATATCTCTCCCAATAAATAGACACCAGTTTAGGGAAAATATACTAGCGTTAAATGCTTGCAAAATTCGAATCAAATAGTATAATATACATATAATAAAGTTGTAAAAAATCCTGAAGTGTTTGTTAAGGTATTATAATTCAACCTACAAAGTGACATTGGGAATTCGAGTTTTTGACAGCCTATGTCAAGCCTCCGTTGCAGTGGAAGACAGAAGCGGAAACAGAGTACCCCCCTATCAATGATAGGGTGTGAATTATAACCTGACGGCATGTTGGGATTTTTATTTTTTTGATCATTTTATAGTACAAGTGATATGTTGGACATGACAAAAGACTATCACTTGAACCAAGTCGATAGTCTTTTCGTATGAAAGTTGAAATTATTTAGTTGTACATCCCATGCTGAGCCATGTAGTTATAAATTTTTTCGCCGTGCTCCTGTTCTTCTTTCTGAATATGATTCAGAACCTGTCTGATACTTGCATCTTTAAATTCAAAAATGGCTGTATCATAAACAGCAGAAACATGTTTTTCGGTAGAAAGCGCATCCGTACAAAGATATGCGTCAGATTTCGATTGATTTCCAGAAACAGCAGACTGAGCCTGTAATTGTGGCATTGCCTGCATCTTTTGTTGCATTTGCTGCTGCATTTGCTGCTGATTACCTTGTCCGCCTGCGTTGACGTTTGGAACCGTTCCGCTTAAGATTTGGTTAATAGAGTTTAAATGTTCTCTTTCTTTGCTGCCTAACTGGCGGAAAAGATCTTGTAACTGCGGATCAGATGCTTCGGATGAATATCTTTCATATTTTTCTATGCAAATTTCTTCCTGTTTCTTACTGTCCTGCAATAACGACGTTTCTTTTTGTGTTAATGTTATCATATAAATCACCTCAACTATAATATGTACCGTATTCATTAAAAAATGTAAAAAAATTTTACAATAGAGGAAATTTCAAATGTTTACTTTTGGTATATGATCTTGCAAATTGCCGGCACTTACACTATAATTAACCTCGAGTCTCTTTCCATACTATGGTAAAGAAGAAAAAACATTGTAAATGTTGTTATAATCGGATGAAGAAAAATTGGATTTTATTTTGTTAAAGATATGATTTATTATCGATGGAGGCGAAATGATGAAACCCTTAAAACCCGCAGAAATCCTGGATTATACGATTGAAACTTCTGTTGCGAAATCTGGTGGCAGCTTTTTAAAGCTATTGGTTCTTGGCATTCTGGCAGGAGCATTTATCGCGTTTGCGGCAGAAGGTTCGAATATGGCGGCTTTTAACTTGTTCTACGATCCTACGACTTACGGGTTAGGGAAAGTGTTGGCCGGTTCTATTTTTGGAACGGGGTTAATGTTAGTCATTCTTTGCGGAGGAGAACTATTTACGGGAAATACCTTGATTTTAGCTGCAGTAGTTGAAAAAAAGGTGACTGTAAGCAAGATGCTTCGAAATTGGCTCATTGTATATATCGGGAATCTAATCGGATCCCTTTTGATTGCTTATATGATGTATCATTCCGGACTATTTGCGAGCGGAGCCGATGTACTTGGGGCCGTTACGCTGAAAATTGCCGTTTATAAAGTGAACCTTTCTTTTTTACAGGCATTTTATTTAGGAATTATGTGCAATTGGCTCGTTTGTTTGGCTGTTTGGCTATCTTTTGGGGCGGAGACCATGGCCGGAAAGATACTGGCTATATTCTTCCCGATATGGCTCTTTATCACTTCGGGTTTTGAGCACTGCGTTGCCAACATGTATTACATTCCGGCGGGGATTCTAGCGAAGGCCAATCCTGATTTTGTGGAATTGTCCCATGTTACTTCGGAGGCACTGAATGCATTGACTTGGAGCGGATTCTTTATAAACAATCTGTTGCCGGTAACGCTTGGGAATATCGTCGGAGGAAGCATTTTTGTGGGTCTGGCATACTGGTTTATTTACAAAAAAGCTTAAATTGATAATGGTATAGATCATTTTTATTGGTGCAATGGGCAATTCTTTATGGAAAATATTGAATTGCTTTTTTTATTGTGATATATTCTTTGTTGCAGACAGTATATCGCGTATAACTGTACTGTGCGACCGAAGGGGAACGAAGACTCCCCCGGAGGAAATTTTTATCTATTTTTTTGAAGCCTATATCCGAAGGAATGGGACTGACGTGTATTAATTTAGAAAATCAATGATTTTTTTGAATTTTTCAGTTCAATGAATATAGGCAGCTGATTGGGCATCAAGCTGCTTTTTTAGTGGGCAGAAAAAATCGTTCGTTACTTCTATTCATTTTTTGTGGCGATTTAGGTGGGCATTTTCGTAGTTGAGAAGGAGTAGAATATGTTGAAAGAAACTACAAAAGTAAATTATGCAAGGTCTTTTAGAGAACAACTCACAATCCGAGGATTGCTGATCGGTAGTATTGGTACGGTTATACTGACGATGAGCTCCATGTTTGTGGCACTGAAACTCAGTTCGCTGCCGTGGCCGATCATGTTTGTGGCGCTGGTATCCATGTTTGCACTCAAGGCCTGCGGTAAGACAAACATCAATGAAATTAATGTAACCCATACTGCCATGTCTGCCGGTTCCATGGTAGCAGGCGGATTGGCTTTTACACTTCCGGGAATTTGGATGCTCAATCCGCATGCGGAAGTGAAAACACTTTCTTTGATTGTGGTAACCGTTTCAGGCGTTATTTTGGGATTGATTTTTACGGCAATGATCCGAAAATACTTTGTGGTAACCAAAGAGCTACCTTATCCGATGGGACAAGCTGCTGCGGAAGCATTGATTGTAGGGGATGCGGGCGGTAAAAAAGCAATCCTGTTATTTGCGTCGATGGCTCTCAGTGCTATTTTTACGCTGCTAAGAGATCAATTTATGAAAATTCCGGCCACCTTTATGAATGCCAAGATGATTTCATTTGGTTCGTATGGCGGGATATGGCTTTCGCCGATGCTGATTTCCGTGGGGTATATCATAGGCCCTGTTTTTATCGGCGTATGGTTTTTAGGGGCAATTATCGGCGACTTTGGCATCTTAATAGGAGGACAGTCCTTTGGCTTATGGGATGCTGCGGCGGCAGCTTCGGTTAAGGCTTCTTTAGGAATCGGGTTAATGGTTGGAACCGGCGTCGGTATTATTGTGAAAGGCATTCTGCCAAAGGCAAAAGAAATCTTTGCACCGATGTTTTCGAAGGACAACATAGGAGACAGCATTATCCGTCTTCGTTGGGCACCCATCGTCATGGTTGTGATTGCATTTTTATTGACGGTTATCACCGGAATGGGTATTGTAGCTTCTATTGTGACCATTGTAGGAGTATGGCTTGCAACTTCTATGTCTTCTCAATGTGTAGGCCAATCCGGTATTAATCCGATGGAAATCTTCGGTATCATCGTACTGATCGCTGCAAAAGCGGTATCCAGCGTAGGTCAAACCGAAGCTTTTTTCGTGGCGGCAGTAGTAGCTGTGGCATGCGGTCTTGTGGGGGATGTCATGAATGACTTCAAGGCAGGATACCTATTAAAGACAGACCCGAAAGCACAATGGATTGCCGAGGCAGTAGGTTCGGTCATCGGTGCCTTGGTGTCGGTGGGTGTATTATTAGTCATCGTCAATGCATACGGTGCAAATGTATTTGGAACGGAAGTATTCCCGGCGGCTCAGGCAAGTGCAGTAGCAGCAATGGTGGGAGGCATTTCAAATATGCCGGCGTTCCTCATTGGGTTAATCGTTGCAGTCATTCTTTATTGTGTAAACTTTCCGGTAATGACGCTGGGATTAGGGGTATACCTTCCGTTTTATTTGTCGGCAACTGCATTCATCGGCGGAATGCTTCGATGGGTAATCGACAAGTTTGCACCTGAATTTGAGAAAAAAGGCACAGGCTCGATTATCGCAGCAGGATTGCTTGGCGGAGAAGCGATTGTCGGCGTTATTTTGGCTTTGATTGTTGCTGCCAAAATTATGTTGGGCTAATAGCCTTTGGGAGGATAAAATGAAAGAAATAAGCGTGAAGGACATAAGAGGCATTCGAGTAGGCCATGCTCAAAACCGAACAGGCGGAACAGGCTGTACAGCTATTATCTGCGAAAACGGCGCATGGGCCGGTGTAGATGTTCGAGGCGGCGGGCCGGCTACCAGAGAAACCGACTTGTTGAAATCCGAGAATCTGGTTCAGCAGATTCACTGCGTGATGCTAAGCGGAGGGAGCGCGTATGGTCTGGATGCTTGTTCCGGAGCGATGCAATATTTAGAAGAACGAAATTGTGGTTTTGATGTAGGCGTAGGGGTGGTCCCTATCGTTTGCGGAGCTTCCTTATTTGACTTGGTGGTAGGGGATGCAGGCTGCAGACCTGACAAAGCCATGGGATATGAAGCCTGTAGAAACGCTGAAGAAGGTATAACGGCAGAGGGAAATGTCGGAGCCGGAACGGGTGCTACGGTGGGGAAATATTTAGGAAGAGAGCGGCTCATGAAAAGCGGACTGGGTATCTATGCCGTTCAAATCGGAGAAGTACAATGTGCGGCAGTTGTTGCCGTGAATGCGCTTGGTGATGTAATAGATATCGAGACGGGAAAAAGACTCGCAGGCATCCTCAATGAAGACAAGACTGCTATCAGTAATACAGAAGAACTTATGTATGAGGAAATCGCAGATACGCGAAACGTTTTCAGCGGAAATACGACAATCGGATGTATTATAACCAATGCGAAAGTGACAAAGCCGCAGGCGAATAAGCTGGCAAGCATCGCACACAATGGGTATGCAAGAGCGATCCGTCCGGTTCATACTTCGGCAGACGGAGACACCATCTTTGTGATGGCAACCGGAGAAGCGGAAGTTTCACAGGAAGCGTTAGGTGCCTTGGCCGCAGAGGTCATGGCAAAAGCCATTAATCGTGCGGTTTTAAACGCCGAATCCGCTTATGGCATCAAAGCAGCCAAAGACTTTCTTTAAATGAAATTTTTTAGCAACAGTAGTTTAAATGTATTTATATGTAACAGGCAACACAGTGTTCAAAATATCCGTCTGTGTTGCTTGTACAAATAAATTATTAAAATATTTTCGCTGTAAATTTCTTCTATAAGTTTTTACAGTTTTACGAAGTCCGGCTTTCGATTTTCAAAGGTTGTTAAGTATTTAAATCCAATATTTTTAAGCATCTCCATGACTTCATCAAAATGATCGGCGATATTTGCGGTGTTATGGGCATCGGAGCCATAGGTGAGGATTTCTCCGCCTAAATCTTTGTATAAGGTGAGAATTTCTCTCGATGGCGTTGTTCTTCCGTCTTTCAAGTATCGGAAGCAGGAAGCGTTGAACTCAATCCCTTTGCCGTTTTCAATTAATAACTTCAAAATAGCCTCTATTTGATCCATATAAGGCGCATAATTTGGTATTTCTTGATTCGGTGCATAACGATCGATCACATTGATGTGCCCCAATACATCAAAATCCTTATATTCCTTTAGGCAGTCGTACACATATTGATAACATCTTTCAAAGCCCTCATGAGTCGTTCGGATCCCGTCAAAATAGCCCGTATATAAGTCCAAATTATCAACACAATGAAAGGAACCTATAATAAAATCATAGGTGAAATCATTGGCTGCTTTTCTGCACTGCGCTAAGGTCTGTCCATGCTGAATGCCAATCTCGATACCTTTTATGATTTTTATTTGATTTACATATTTTTTTTCGACATCTAACAATGTTTCATAATATTTATCAAAATCTATCAAAAAAGGAAAATGAGGATCGGGATAGTCCGGGTCAAAATGATCGGTTATCGCCAATTCCTTGACACCCTTGCGAATAGCAGCTTCTATCATGTCTTGGATAGGGGTTGTGCAATCATCAGAAAAAAAAGAGTGGGTATGATAGTCGTACATTTATGTTATTCTCCTTGTTTATTTGATCTAAATTTTGTATAATAGCTTATCATAAATTGTCGCATTTGAAAAGAGCACTGTATGATGAATTTAGATGAAGAAAAGCGTTTAATAGAACAGGCAAAAAATGGAGACGAGGGTAGTTTTGAGACCCTCATTTTGTCGTGTAAAGGAAAAGCATACAATATAGCGTTTCGGTATATGAACAATGAAAGTGATGCGTTGGACGTCATACAGGAAAGTTTCATCAAAATGTTTCGGCATTTGCCTAAATTTAACGGGGATAGTAAATTTGATACATGGGCCTATCGAATTGTGGTAAATACCTGTCATGATTTTTTGAGAAAAAGTAAAGATAAATATAGGACTGTTCCCCTATTCAGTTCCGAAGAAGAGGAAGAACCTCCGCTCGAAATAGAAGATCAATCACCCAAGCCGGAAGATGTGCTGCTTCATAAAGAAGAAAGTGCATATATTATAGGCTGCTTAGAAAAAATAAATTCGGAACATAAAGAAATTATTATTTTAAGAGATGTAAAAGGCTTTTCCTATGAAGAAATAGCTGAGATTCTGGAATGCAACATAGGAACTGTCAAATCGCGCATATCGAGAGCAAGAAACAAATTAAAAGAAGTATATTTAGCAAATAGAAGCTAAATGAAGGAACTTTTGAGATATATTTTTCGTCAAATAAGTAGATTGATTAAAAAAGAAAGGAAGGAAGTGTCATATGAATTGTACTGAAGTAAAAAAGCGATTGCCTTTATACATGGATCATATGCTTGAATCTCATCAGATGGATCAAATAGACGATCATTTGAATGTTTGTGATGACTGCAAACGGGAACATGAAGAAATGATTCAGATGCTTTCTTTGTTATCAACGATAGAAGACGTTCCGCTTCCTGAGGGATTTGATTTAAAACTTCGTATGGAACTTAAGAAAGAAGCCGAAGAGATTAGGAAGGGTAGACCTGCGTCGCATAAAAAAACAAAATGGAGCGGATGGAGACGATTCACTTCTATTGCTGCAGTTTTTGTGGTTGGTTTATTCTCCGTATTCCTGTATAATAATGTTGATGGGTTCAATTTAGAGAACCTGGGGGATTCCTATCATGCAGTGAACCTGTCGGATCAAGCTTCAAAATCCACTTCGGAAGATGTGAAAGCTTTAAAGAAGGCAGAAGTAATGTCTGAAGATGCGGATACGGATGTAAAATATGATATAAATGCAGCTTTAAAAAATAGTATGGTTCGATCTTCAGCAGAAGACTCAGGTATAAATTCGAAGCAGGAATCCTCAGAAAATGCAGCTTCTGATCAACCCTTTGTGGATGATTCGCAAATGACATTGAAATCTGCGGCGTTAACTGAAAATGCAGCTTCTCAGAGTACCGGCAGTGCGGCAGAGGTTGTGCCGGATGATTCGCAAACAAGGAAAAACTATGCTTTAGCGGAAAACTTTAATCCAAGTCGATTTTTGGAAACGTTAAGTCAAGAGGATGCTCAAATTTATAAGAGACTTCTCAATGCAAATATTTTCCTATCCTCCGGAAGAGATTCCAATGCTGTCATTTATTATATCAAACAAATGAATAAAGTTCTGGGCGATTGTGATTATAAACTAGTATCATGCTACCAAGAGCCGGAAGGACTGTGGAATATAGAGATTTCCATTACTACCACAGACGAGAATGGAAATGAAGTCAAAGAAGACGTAACTTATTGCGGCAAGGACGGAGAACTATGGAAAAAAGAATTGTCATTATCGACGGAAACAGTTTAATTAATCGAGCTTATTATGCCATGCAGCGACCAATGATTACAAAAGAAGGACTGTACACTCAAGGGGTGTACGGTTTTCTTAATATGCTGGCTAAAATTAAAAATGATTATGAACCAGGCTATATTGTAGTCGCTTTTGATAAAAAAGCACCTACTTTTAGACATTTGGAATTTGACGCCTATAAGGCAGGGCGAAAACAGATGCCAACCGAATTGGCGATGCAAATGCCGATTTTAAAAGATGCTTTAGATGCATTAAACATCAAGATGGTTGAATTGGAAGGTTTTGAAGCGGATGATCTGATCGGCACCATCGCAAAGGAAGCAGAAAGATCTGATTTGGAGCCTCTCATCATTACCGGCGATAAGGATGCACTGCAACTGGCTACGGATAAGACGAAAGTTCTGATCACCAAGAAGGGGATTTCAGAATTCGAATTGTTTGATGAGAATTCATTTCATGAAAAATACGGTTTTACTCCGTTACAGTTCATTGATTATAAAGGCTTGATGGGGGATCAATCCGATAATATTCCGGGACTCCCCGGAGTTGGTGAAAAAACAGCACAGAAATTGATTTTGGAATTTGGTTCGATTGAAAATTTAATTGCCAATACGGAACAAATCAGCAATGAAAAATTGAGAGTGAAGGTGGAAGAAAACGCACAGCTCGCTACGATGAGCAAAATGCTTGCCACCATCCATACCAATGTGCCGATTGATATGGATTTTAGCCAGTATTTATCGGAAGAACCAGACTATGAAAAATTAATTGAAATCTATACAAAACTTGAATTCAACAGTTTTTTAAAGAAACTGAAAAATACAAACTTAAATGAAGCGAAAAAAATAAATCAAGGAGAGGCGACTGGCGAGGACGAAGCTGCTGGATCCCCAAGAAATCAACGGAAAAGTTTGATTGTCTGTTCGGAAGCTGAGCTTGCTGACGTTCTCTCAAAACTGAAAGAACAAGAAGAAATACTCCTAAAGGTCTATTCGGACAAGAATCATCGAAATATACCATTGGTTTACGGTATTGGAATTACGTCTACAGAATTCGTCATTTATGTAACCTGCAATCAGGATGAAGCGATTATTCCGACTTTACTCCGGACTATCGTGGAGAAACAATTAAAGATCATCGGGTATTATTTGATTTATGATTATTATGCGCTGCTGTCCAATTGTCTGCATGACGGTTTTCATGTAACGGCATCAAAGGAAGGGTATGTATTTAATACGGTTTTTGATTGTGCCATTGCTGGATATGTTTTGGAACCATCCAAAAGTAACTACGATTTAAAAACCATTGTATATGAAACCCTTCATATCGAGATGGAAAATGAAGATGAATTCATATCGGCAAACGGACAGATGAGCTTACTGGCTGATACAAGTGAAAGCTATTTGGCGTATACGGAAAAATGGGCACAAGCTATTGAAGATATTCGGTTTATTCAACAGAATAGGCTGAAACATGAGGACTTGGAAGAAGTTTATTATACCATTGAACTGCCTTTAATCGAACCGATGGCGTCTATGGAGGTCTATGGGTTTAAACTGGATAAGCATGAGCTGATTACAGCAGGAGAATCGATAGCCCTTCAAATCCACGAACTGACGGCTAAAATTCATGAATTGGCAGGGGAAGAGACATTCAACATCAATTCTCCTTCTCAATTAGGCGTTATTTTATTTGAAAAGATGGGACTGCCGGCTGGCAAAAAAACCAAGACGGGGTATTCAACCAATGCCGAAATTTTAGAGAGAATCAAGGATGAACATGAAATCATTCCTTTCATTTTGGAATATAGGATGTTATCCAAATTAAAAAGTACCTATATTGACGGGTTATTGCCGTTGGTACACGAAGATGGGCGTATTCATGCACATTTCCAGCAGACGGTAGCGGCTACCGGAAGGCTCAGCTGTACGGAGCCGAATCTGCAGAACATCCCGATTCGTCAAGAACTGGGACGTAAATTGCGAAAAGCGTTTGTTCCCAAAGAACATTTCACTTTAATCGGGGCAGACTATTCTCAGATTGAGCTTCGAATTTTAGCGCACATGTCGGACGAAGAGCATTTAATCCATGCGTTTAACAACCATGAAGATATTCACAGGGCGACAGCATCCAGAGTATTCGGAATTCCTGAAGATGATGTAACCCTATTACAGCGAAGCAACGCTAAAGCGGTTAATTTCGGCGTTATTTACGGCATGAGCGGATTCGGACTGTCAGAGGAATTGAATATTACGCGAAAAGAAGCTGAAAAGTATATCAATGAATATTTCAAGACCAATCCGAAAGTCAAAGAATTCATGGATAGCCAAATTGAATTTTGCAAACAAAATGGGTATGTGACGACTTTAATGGGAAGAAAAAGGACAATTCATGAAATCAATGCCAGCAATTATATGGTGCGTCAATTGGGAGAAAGATTAGCCATGAACAGCCCGATACAGGGCAGTGCAGCAGATATCATAAAATTGGCGATGATAAAAGTTTACCGTGAATTAAACAAAAGAGGAACGCAATCCCGATTGATTTTACAGGTTCATGACGAATTGATTATAGAAACGGCTCAGGATGAAGCAGAAGAAATAAAGGAATTATTAGCCGCTTGTATGGAAAGTGCTATGTCTTTAAAGATCAAACTCGCGGTAGAAGTAAATCAAGGAAAGAATTGGTATGAATTAAAGTAAGGGGCAGTAATGAAAGTAATTGGTTTAACCGGAGGAATTGGGAGCGGCAAATCCACCGTCTCCAAATATTTAATGAGCAAAGGCTACGAAATAGTGGATGCCGATCAGATCGCCAGAGAGCTGGTGGCACCTCATTCTGAAACACTTGAACGAATTCAAACTGCTTTTGGAAAAGATATTTTATTGAATGATAACAGTTTAAATCGAAAAGCTCTTGCAGATATCATTTTTTCCGACCCTGAGAAAAAGAAACAATTGGATGAAATCATGCACCATGAGATCATACGAATTATTCGTAAAAGGCTTGATGATGCGAGAGCAAAGAGTCAAGGCAAAGCCGTATTTGTTGATGCTCCTTTACTGTTTGAAGTGGGATTGGAGCAATATGTAGAACAAACGTGGGTCGTAGATGCCAGTGATGAGGTTCGAATAAACCGAGTGGTGGAACGGGACCAGACGACTCGGGCAATGGTACGGGCAAGAATTGACAATCAGATGAGCCGTGAAGAAAAAAATCAAAAGGCTGATATCGTTTTAGATAATTCCACCACAAAAGAGAAGCTATATGAACAAATTGAAAATTTACTTTTACAGTTAGAATGAAGGTTTAGCAAAAATGATAAAAAAATTAGTTTCAATAATAGCATGTTTGACGATTGCATTTTCGTTTTCGGCATGCCGAAATGCTGCCGACTTCTTTAAAAGCAATGATGAAGAGAAGGTTACCTATACCGAGTCCAATACGGTTAATCTGCAAATGGAAAAAGCAAGAAGTCTCAATCCGGTTATTTCAAAAGATGAAGATACATTTCAAATCAGTAAACTGATTTATGAAAGCTTGTTTACTTTTGATAAAAATCTTTCCTTAGTCAACAATTTAGCAAGTGACTACGTCTATAGTGCGGATAAGTTATCGGTATCGATTACTATAAAAAATAATTCTTATTTCAGTGACGGAACCAATCTAACAGCTGATGATGTGAAGTTTTCCATCGAAAGTTATATGGATGCCGCCGCAAGCAATAACACGATTTATAAAGATTATGTATCGAATATCAAATCGGTATCTGTAGAAAAAGGTAATAGATATTTAGTTAAAATTAAATTTAAGAATACGAATAATGTGGCGATGGATCATTTTACGTTCCCGATTTTGCCGGAGCATCTTTTTAAGAAAGGCTCTGCGGCTAAATCGACTTCCAGTAACTTTATTCCGGTAGGATCTGGGCCTTATAAGGTGGAGAGTTATAATGATATTTCAGAACTTAAATTGGTAGCCAATGAAAACTATAATGGAACAAAGATAAAAAATAACTTAAGCTTTACGGTATTGCCGGAAAGAGAGGATGTAATCCCGCTGATTGAGGTCAATAACATTTCGATCGGATTTTTAAATGAGATGTCTCGAGATACTTTAATTGCAGACAAGAAACTGAACAAAACGAATTTGCTGTCCAATGAAGCGGAAGTGATTGGTTTTAATTTTGCCAAAGAAAACATGGCCAATAAAAAACTCCGTCAAGCGATCGCCTATGCTTTAGATAATCAAGCCATTAACGAAAATGCTTATTATAAAAACGGCGTGCTTTCGGACACCATTTATTACCCGGGCTATTTGGGCACAAAAAATACAGGAGATCATTATAAATTTGACCTTGAAACTGCTGCCAAGCTTTTAGTCTCTGCAGGTTTCGCAGATAGAGACGGAAATGGTTACTTGGAAGGTGCAGATGACAAAGAACTTTCTATCGATATTTTGGTAAACAGCCAGGATCAAAACAGGGTGATTGCCGCGGAAGCGGTAAAATCTTCTCTTGATAAATTAAAAATATTCAACCGGATTGTATATGCCAACGGTATGGATGAGTATAACGCTAAATTAAACAGTGAAAACTATGATATTTTTATCGGTGGAATGAAGATCAATGAAATGTATGATCTAAGACCTTTGTTACATTCCGATTATTCCAATTTGATTGGTTATTCCAACAAAAAGGTGGATACGCTTTTAGATAAATTAAAATCCGGTATTTCTGCGGAAGAACAAATAAAAACAGTGGAAAGCCTTAAGGAAATATTAGAGGAAGATCTGCCGTATTACTGTATTATCTATAAAACCTATGGTGCTTTAACGGCAAAATGCTTACAAAGCAATGAAAAAGAATACTCCTTTAACAATTTGTACAGGGGCTGTGAAAAGTGGTACTGCAAATATGTGGTGACTAAAACACCACAAGTAGTAGACTCGACTGACACGGAAGAAGAGCCTGTATAACGCGTTAAAGAGAGCAAAATAGTTTTCTCATTTTATCTTTACTTATTTTAGAGAGTATGCTATTCTAGTAAAGGTAATTTGAGTATGCGCCCGTGGCGGAATCGGCAGACGCGCACGTTTGAGGGGCGTGTGAGCAATCGTACCAGTTCAAGTCTGGTCGGGCGCACCACAAAATAAACGGTTGGATGATATCCAGCCGTTTTCTTTCGATAGAGGAAAATAAAATGACGGGAAAAACAAAAGCATATATATATCTTATATTAGCAACGGTAGGTTGGGGCACACTATATGTGGCGGGGAAATATGTATTGGAGGTTGTGCCAAGCTTTACTCTTTTATTTTTTCGTTATTTGATTGGTATTTCAACGCTGCTGCTTTTCTATAGGAATAGGCCGAAAACGAAGATTGCAAAAGAAGATTATAAAAAAATTGGGGCCATTGGTGTGGTAGGTTATTTTTTAGGCATTGCCTTTCAGTTTATCGGAACAAATTACTGTTCCGCTTCTATGGCTTCCATTATAAATTCGGTGAATCCGGTATTTATTATTCTTTGTGCTGCTCTGATGATTAATGAAAAGCCTACCAAAAACCAGATTATTTCAGTAATAATTGCTTTAATAGGCACGGTTGTAATTATCGGAAATATCGGAGAAGGAAATGAAACCATTGGAATCCTATTTTCTTTTGGCTCGGTTGTGACTTGGTCGATTGCGTCGGTCTATATCAGAGAAATATGTCAGAAATATGATACTATTTTAATTACCATATATGCCATGGGCATTGGATTTATTTGTGATATTCCTTTTGCCTTTTATTCTTATATAAGCGCAGGACTCACGCTATCCAGTTTTTCTCTTCCTATAATATTGTGTATCTTATATATCGGTACAGTTTGTACCGCAGGAGCTTTGACTTTTTGGAATAAGGGGCTTGAATTGTTAGATTCCTCCACCTGTTCCTTGTTTTATCCGCTTCAGCCGCTCACTTCAGCGGTTTTAGGAGTAATTTGTCTAAATGAAGCATTAAATCTTAATTTTATTGTTGGGAGTATTCTGATAATCGGTGGAATTGTTTATGCTGTTTTAGCGGACAGGAACAAATTGGAAAAACTATAAATAGTATACATAATGGATATAAATGGAGTCCATACAACAAGATGCTGAGTGGGGTTTGTTAAATAATTTTTAAATTTATAAAAAATGGACTTGAAATCCTGTTCGTCCTATGCTAGAATTTAGCTAATGCGCCGGCGTGATGGAATTGGCAGACGTGCGGGACTCAAAATCCCGTGGTGGCAACACCGTATGGGTTCGACCCCCATCGCCGGCACCATTTTTTTGGGATGGAAATCGTGTTTATGATATTACATAGGGAGGAAATTACTAATGAGTAACAGTACATTAATACAGTTAGCGCCTTTAGCTTTTTTAATATTTATCATGTATTTTTTATTAATCAGGCCTCAGAAGAAAAAAGAAAAAGCTGTTAATGAAATGAGAAACAACGTAAAGGTTGGTGATGATGTCATCACAATTGGCGGCCTTTGTGGTAAAATTGTTAAGGTGAAAGACGAAACGATTGTCATTCAAGTTGGAGCTGAAAAACTTAAATTTGAAATGATGAAATGGGCTATTTCTAAAGTGGTAAGCAGCAATGAATCTAGAGTATCTTCTAAGAAAGCCAGACCTGATGAACTATCAGAAGATGAAGACACCTCGAAAAAAGCTCTGCCAAAGAGAATGAAGAGACTTGGTTCTGAGGAAGCTGATTCGGAAGAAGCTGTGGAACCGATCGAAGATGTGCTATCAGAAAACACGGAAGAAAAATAAATAAGCGTATTTCCCCGCAGAATTGCGGGGATTTTTTTAGTTCTTATTTCCCGGAATAATCAATATATTTATATTGCAATATTTAAAATATTGTGATAGGAGGAAATAGGATGAACTATTTTGCTAAAATTTTAAAAGGCTATTTACTGGCTTTTTTTATCTTCTTTTTATTTACGGTATTCATTACTTTGTTGATAAAATTTACTGCAGTTCCAGAGTCACAAGCGGCTCTTTATTTACTTGCAGGCTTATCTTTGTCTACGATTTTCCTAGGACTATATATGGGAAATTTAATAGGTAAACATGGTTTAATGGTTGCCTTAGCATTCTCACTTTTATATACGTTTTTAGTGTTATTTGCCGTACTTTGTGCCTATTCAAAGCCAATTAACCCTCAATCTTTTGATGTGAAGTATGCGGTTCCTGTTTTGTTGGGAGGAATAGGAGGAATAATTGGGGTAAACTTAAGAAAATAGCGAATCAAACGGGATTTTTACTTGTGAAAATGTTCAAAAAGTAATATAATTATGAGAAGTGCTTTTTTGAGTATTTAATTACAAGTACCCATTTAGGTAATTATATAATTTAAGCTATTAATAGAGGTGAACAAAAAAATGAGTGTACAAATGAGAAAATTTTTAGCTGCTGTTTTACTGATTTTCATCGTCTTCGGATGGGTGGTAACTATATTTGGCGCAGGGCCGATACCAACCTTAAAAGAAAAAATCAAGTTAGGTCTTGATATCGAAGGCGGCGTTTATGTAGTTATGGAGGCTAAGACTGATTTAACCGGCGATAAACTGAAAAAATTAATGGAACAAACGCAGGCGGTTATCGAACAAAGAGTAAATCAAATGGGATTATCGGAGCCTATTGTTACCATTGAAGGGGAAAAAAGAATCAGAATTGAATTGCCGGGAGCTCAAGATTCTGATGAAGCCATTAAAACAATAGGTAAAACAGCTCAATTGCAATTCATGCTGGCGGACGGTACAGTGGCATTGGACGGCAGTATGGTAAAAGATGCAGGGATTACATCGGATACTCAAAACGGGGGATATGCAATCTCTTTAAAATTTAATTCAGCAGGAACAGCTGCTTTTGCTAAAGCAACTGAAAAAGCCCTCAGCGGTACGGTGACGCCAAAAATAGATGGCGTTCTTCCGAATGCGATTGCGATTACACTGGACAACCAAATCATTTCCGCTCCATCTGTTAAAGACAAAATTTCCAATGGAGAAGCGATCATAACCAGTGGAACGGGCGGATTCTCACAGGATGAAGCAACGAATTTATCGGCTTTAATCCGCGGAGGCTCCTTGCCGGTTGCATTAGAAGAAGTGAATACGTCAACCAGAACTGCAACCATTGGATATAATGCATTTGAAATGAGTGTCATTGCAGGTATCATAGCAGTTGCATTAATTATAATCATCATGCTTGCATTTTATGGAATCATGGGTGTCGCAGCAAACATTGCCTTACTGCTTTATATCATACTGGTTCTTTGGACAATGGTTCTTTTGGGCAGTGTTTTAACGCTACCGGGCATTGGCGGTATCATTCTTTCGATAGGTATGGCCGTTGATGCAAATGTTATCATTTTCACAAGAATCAGAGAAGAAATTGAACATGGGAAATCTTTAAGAGTTTCTGTACATTCAGGTTTTAAAAGAGCTCTAAATACAATTATAGACTCACACGTTACGACAATCATTGCATCATTGGTATTATATCAATTAGGAACAGGTCCTGTTAAAGGATTTGCATTAACACTAATGCTTGGTATCATTGCAAGTCTTGTGACCGCAACGGTTGTTACACAGTTATTCCTAGACATATTCTGCGAGTCAAAACATTTCAGTGCTCTTAAATACTATGGAATGAATGAGGACAATACCCCTAAGTTTAAACTGAAAAGAAAATTTTCGTTTATCAAGCATAGAAAGATATTTTATATCATTTCAATAGTAATCATCATTAGCGGACTGGCTGTCGGCGGGATAAGAGGCTACAATTATGGTATTGACTTTACCGGCGGTACGATGATGCAGTTTGACATGGGAAAACAGGTAGAACTATCAAAGGTAGATGACACTTTAAATGCAGTTGGTATTAAAGCATCTGAATTAGTATATGCTGGTAAAAATAATACGGAGATCATCATCAGAACGATGGATTCCTTAGATAATGAGGCAAGAAATCAGGTTATAGCGGAGTTTAATAAAGACTTCGGTATTACGGAGAAAAATGTATTGTCTGTGGAGCAGTTCGGACCTTCTGTCGGTAAAGATCTGCGGATGAATGCGTTAAAGTCGGTATTAATTTCTTGCATAGGCATGTTGATTTATATTATTCTCAGATTTGAATTGAAATTCGGTATTGCCGCTGTTGCAGGCGTGTTACACGACGTTTTGATCGTTATTTCATTATATGGTATTTTCCATGTAACGATAAATAATCCATTCATTGCAGGTATTTTGACCGTTTTAGGTTATTCTATAAATGATACCATTGTAATATTTGATAGAATCAGAGAAAATTTAGGCATTATGAAGAAGAATAAATTGGAAGAATTACTGGATGTAAGTATTAACGAAACCCTTGTACGTTCGATTATGACTTCATCAACCGTTTTAGTCGTTATGATTCCTCTTTTTGTTCTGACCTCAAATACGATCAGAGAATTTATGCTGCCGCTTTTCATAGGTGTTGTTGTCGGAACAATGTCATCCATTTTTATGTGCAGCCCAATTTATTATGATTTATGTCAATTGTCAGGAGGCACTAAATATAAGGGCATAAAATCAAAAAAAGCAAATTAAAATGAAGTTAAAATTTGAATTAAGGAAATGTAGATGTTAATTATGGAACAATTTATTGACGACCTTTTAGCAATTAATCCTAAATATGATATTGAATTAATTAGCAGGGCCTATCATAAGGCCGAAGAAATGCATGAAGGACAATTGAGAAAATCCGGAGAACCGTACCTGATTCACCCTGTAGCGGTGGCCAAAATATTAGCAGAATTGGGTATGGATGAACAAACCATTGTAGCCGGATTGCTTCATGATGTCGTCGAAGATACTCCATATCCAAAAGAAGATTTGGCGAAGGAATTCGGAGAAGAGATTATGCTGCTTGTTGACGGCGTAACGAAACTGGGTTCCATCGTCTTTGAAAGCAAAGAAGAAAGACAGGCCGAAAACTTACGAAAAATGTTTTTGGCCATGTCTAAAGATATAAGGGTTTTAATTATCAAATTGGCGGACAGACTGCACAATCTGAGAACTATCAATTATATGAGCGAGAACAAGATTCTTGATAAATGTAAGGAAACCCTTGAAATTTACGCCCCGCTTGCCAGCAGACTGGGTATTTACTCGTTAAAGTTTGAGCTGGAAGATATCGCTCTTAAATACTTGGACAGTGAATCCTATTACTATTTAGTAAAAACAGTAAATGCAAAGAAAAATGAACGAGAAGCCGTGATCAATCAAGTGATTACTGAAATTCGAGAAAGTTTAGACGACTTGAAAATTCATTATGATATCACCGGGCGGTCAAAGCATTTTTACAGCATCTATAAAAAGATGAAGTACCAAAATAAACAGATTGATGAGATATTCGATTTGACTGCCATTCGTATCATCGTCGATACGGTTCGGGACTGTTATGCGGTTTTAGGTATTGTTCATACTATGTGGAAACCGATTCCCGGACGATTTAAAGACTATATCGCTATGCCGAAACCGAATATGTATCAATCTTTGCATACAACGGTCATTGGGGATAACGGAAATCCGTTTGAAATTCAAATTCGGACCTATGATATGCACAAAATCGCAGAACTCGGTATCGCTGCACACTGGAAATATAAAGAGGGCATAGCATCAAAAGAAATTAATAAAGAAGAAGTTAAATTAGCTTGGTTAAGACAAACACTTGAATGGCAAAAAGAAGTGAATGATCCGAAAGAGTTTATGGAAACTCTGAAGGTGGATTTATTTGCCAGTCAAGTATTTGTATTTACTCCGGGAGGAGATGTTATTGAACTTCCAGCGGGCTCCACACCATTGGATTTCGCTTTTAAGATCCATTCAGCCGTAGGTTACAAATGTGTAGGAGCAAAAGTAAACGGCAAGATGGTACCTATAGATCATAAATTAGAAAATGGGAATATTGTTGAGATTGTTACTTCTGCCAATTCAAAAGGACCTAGTGCAGACTGGCTGAAAATTGCTCAGAGCAGTCACGCAAAGAGTAAGATCCGTAATTGGCTGAAGAAAGAGAATAAATCCGATTCTGCTGAAAAAGGAAAAGAACTGCTGGAAAAATATGTGCGTAAAAAGGGCTATGATCCAACGCATGTTCTAAAAAATTCGCACATCAATAAACTGACCAAAAATCTTGGTATTTCTTCAGCGGAAGATTTCTATACCCAGGCGAGTTATGGCGGTGCATTTTTAGCAAAAGCTGCGGTTACTCTGATCGGGTATTATCACGAAGAGAAGCAGGAAGAACTGAAGAAAAGTGAAAATGATATTAAAAATCTGAATATCACCGACAGAAAAAAGAAAGTTAATAAAGATCGGAGCCAAGCAGGTGTATCCGTAAAAGGGGTAGACAATCTGTTGATCCGATTCTCCAGATGTTGCAATCCGGTTCCCGGAGATGAAATTATCGGCTTCATCACAAAGGGCAGAGGGATTTCCGTACATCGAAAAGATTGCGTGAACGTTCTTTCACTTCCTGCGGAGGAGAGAAACCGGTTCATTGAGGTTGAATGGGATGCAAATGAAGAGAATCAATCGTACAATGTTGATATTTGTATCTTATCGGAAGACAGAAAAGGGCTGTTCTCAGACTTATCCAAGGTCTGTGAAGATATGGATGTCCATATTACCGGCGTGAATGCGAAGAGTGCCAAAGATGAAATTGTCAATATTACCATGACACTTTCCATCTCCAATACCAATCAAATGCAGAAAGTATTAAGATCCCTTCGCAATGTACCCGGCGTAGCAGATGTATATCGGGCGATTATCTAAAAAAACCATGTTTACTAAATATAATTATTGTAAACATTTAAACTGTACGTTTATATTGAACACAGAACTGGTGGAGGAAAAATGAGGGCAGTCGTACAAAGAGTAATCAACGCAGACGTTCAGGTGGAACAAGAAATTACCGGAGCAATAGAAAGAGGCTTTGTGGTTCTCCTAGGAGTGGAAGAGGAGGATGATATCAACGATGTCAAGTACATGGTCGATAAAATTTCCGGCCTTCGAATCTTTGAAGATGAAGATGAAAAAATGAACCTTTCCCTTCAAGATGTAGGGGGTCAGGTTTTAGCGGTCTCACAGTTTACGTTGCTTGGCGATGTCCGAAAAGGTAAGCGTCCTAGTTTTACCAAAGCGGCACGTCCGGAAAAAGCAAAAGGACTCTATGATGAATTTGTGAACCAAATGAAAAATAAGGGTATTCCTGTCGGAGAAGGAATCTTTCAAGCGGATATGTTGGTTCGTATCTATAATGACGGACCGGTAACAATATTATTGGACAGTAAAAAATTATTTTAAAATGGGTGAGGGTGAGCGAATGCAAATTAATTGTATACCTAGCGGCGCATTAGGCGTCAATACGTATTATGTAAGAGATGAAATTACAAATAAAGGATTTATTCTTGATCCGGGTGGTTTCAGTCCCAATATGCTGAATCTTATTAAGCAGGATGACTGCACTATTCAATATATTATTTTAACCCATGGTCACGGCGATCATATTGGTGGTGTTCAGCAGTATATGGAGGCATTTCCGAATGCTCAGTTAGTTGCTTGCATCCATGAAAAAGCACTGTTGGCAGATCCACGTTTAAACATGTCAAGAGAGTGCGGCGGTGCTGCAGTGGCGCTAGAAGCTGATCTGTGGGTAGATGACGGTGAAACTCTTCAAATTGGAGAGATGTCTTTGAAATTCATTCATACACCTGGTCATACAGAAGGCGGTATGTGCATTTTAATTGACAACATTCTGTTCAGCGGGGATACATTATTCCAGCAATCGATCGGAAGAACAGATTTTCCCGGCGGCTCATTTACCGCTATAAAAAATTCTATTCATAACAAACTATTTGTGCTTCCGGACGAGACGACGGTTTATCCGGGGCATATGGGTTCCACCAACATAGGATTTGAAAAGAGGAATAACCCTTTTGTATAAAATAATATTAAATGGCATTACAAATAAATATGAATATGATGAACTCATCAAGGTATTTTTAAAACCCAATCAATATGAATTGGTTTGTGATTCGGACTTCGTTTCTGATGAACAAGGGAAAACGGGTGCGGAGCAGGACGAGAAGGAATTTGAAATGATCTTGGTATTTGACAAAAATGAAAAAAATGTACTCCTGCGAAAAATTTATTTAAGTCTTTCAAAGCTAACCGGCAAAACACCAACATGGGGGATTCATACCGGCGTCCGACCGCTTAAACTGGTCGGAGAACTATACAAGAAATTTGGTTCTATGGAGCAGGTAACGGAGCATCTGAAAGATTTTTACTTGTTTAGTGATGAAAAAATTGCTTTGCTTCGTGATACGTATGCAGTTCAGCAAGGTATACTTGGAGAATCGGATGTCAATGCGGTGGGAATCTATATCGGCATTCCGTTTTGTCCGACTAGGTGCCTCTATTGTTCGTTCACGTCCAATCAAGTAGGCGAACAGCTGATTCAAGCTTATTTGGATGCGCTTCATATAGAAATGGAACAGGTCGGAAAAGGGATGGCGGAAAAGGGATGGATTCCGGAATCCATTTATATCGGAGGAGGAACGCCTACCACTATTACGGCAGAACAGCTGGACAAGCTTCTAAAAGCGGTCCATGCTCATTTTGATTGTTCAAAATTACGTGAATTTACGGTTGAAGCAGGGCGTCCGGATACGATTACCAGAGAAAAATTAGAAGTCATTAAAAATAACGGAGTGAAACGAATCAGCATCAATCCGCAGTCTATGAATGACCAGACCCTAGAATTAATCGGACGTTCCCATAATAGCGATGAAATCTTGAATGCCTTTGACCTCGCACGAGAAGTCGGCATTTCGAGTATCAACGCAGATATTATTGCGGGCCTTCCGGATGAAGACCTAGGTGATTTTGAAAAAACGCTGGATGCCATGATCGGTCTTTCGGCAGAAAATATAACCATACATACGTTGGCCGTAAAACGAGCATCAAAACTGATTGATTTGGACAGTGATTTTCACTATAAACAGGCCCAAATTGTCAATCAAATGTTGGACTTATCGAAAGAAAAATTATCGGAGCATGGCTATATACCCTATTACTTATATAGGCAGAAGCATATGGCCGGTAGTCTTGAGAATGTGGGCTATTCAAGACCGGGTTTTGAAGGCATCTATAATATTCGCATTATGGAAGAAAGACAGACCATCATTGCACTTGGAGCCGGTGGTATCACAAAAGTGTATTATCCGGATGAAAATCGATTAGAGCGCATTCCAAATGTGTCTAATTATGAGATTTATGTAACCAGATTGAACGAAATGATAAAAAGGAAAGACGACAATTTATTTAGGAGGTAATTTGAATGTTAACCATTGCACCAAAGGGGACCAAAGATGTTATGCCGAGTCAGGTGTACAAGTGGCATTTTATTGAGAAAGCTTTTGCTGAAATATGTGCAAAATATGGATACAAAGAAGTACGAACACCAATTTTTGAACACACTGAATTATTTGCAAGAGGTGTTGGCGATACTACGGATATCGTAGAAAAACAGATGTATTCTTTTGAGGACTATGCAAAAAGACCGATCACTTTAAAACCGGAAGGTACTTCTTCCGTCGTTCGTGCATTTGTAGAACATAAACAGTATGCAGAAGTTCAGCCGACTAAAATGTACTATGATATTCCTTGCTTCCGATATGAAAAACCTCAATCAGGACGATTAAGAGAATTCCACCAATTTGGTGTGGAAGTTTTTGGAACAAATAATATGATGGCGGATGCAGAAGTAATCAGTCTGGCAAATGATTTTTTAAATTCTTTAGGAATTGAAGATTTGGAATTAAGGATCAACAGCATCGGATGTCCGAAGTGCAGAGAAAAGCACAGACAGGCATTGAGAGAATTCTTAAAACCTAAATACGATCAGCTTTGCAGTACCTGCAAAAGTCGATTTGACCGAAATCCAATGCGAATTTTAGACTGCAAGTCCGAGATTTGTCAGGAACTCGTTCAGGGAGCCCCTATCATGCTCGACTACTTATGTGAGGAATGCAGCACTGCATTTGACGAATTACAAAATGATTTGACAGCAATGGGTGTTGAATTCATTGTAGACTCCGGTATCGTAAGAGGTCTTGATTATTACACGAAAACAGCTTTTGAATTTGTTTCCAATAAGATTGGTGCACAAGGTACTGTATGCGGCGGCGGTCGTTACGATAACCTGATTGAACAGCTTGGAGGACCGGATATTCCGGGTGTTGGTTTTGGTTTAGGAAAAGAACGGTTATTGTTGATTTTAGAGGCAAATGGTATTGACATACCGGAACCGGATGCAACAGACGTATTTATTGCCGTTATGGGAGAACAATCCAAAGCTTATGGTCTATCCTTGCTTCGAAAGCTTCGCTTAGAGGGCATTAAGGCAGAAATGGATTTATTGGCACGAAATTTCAAAGGACAGTTCAAGTATGCGGATCGAATTAATGCAAAGTATACCATTGTCATCGGAGAGAATGAGCTGAATGAAGGAAAGGTTGCTATCAAAACGATGGCAACTTCTGAGCAGAAGCTAGTCGACATCAACGACATCATCAGTGAATTAAAATAAAAAACGATAGATAAAAGAAGAGAATAGGAGAGCATAACTATGAGCAATGTATTTAAACGAACACACATGTGCGGTATTTTAAATTCAAGCAATATCGATGAAAGCGTTGTATTAAACGGATGGATTCAAAAGAGAAGGAATCTGGGCGGGTTGATTTTCTGTGATGTAAGAGATAAGACCGGTATCGTTCAAGTCGTTTTTGATGATAAAATCCCTCAAGAACTTTTTGAAAAAGCAGATACGCTGCGAAGTGAATATGTTGTCGGCGTAAAGGGAATCGTAAAGGAAAGACAATCCAAAAATCCGGAGCTGCCAACCGGGGATATTGAAGTTTTTGCAAATGATCTTGTAATCTATTCGGAAGCGGAAACTCCTCCGATTTATATTAAGGACGATGATAACGTAGATGATAACCTACGATTAAAATACAGGTATTTGGATCTGAGAAAAGTCAAGATGCAGAAGAATTTAACCTTTCGGCATAACATCGCTAAAATAGCCAGAGAATATTTTGATAGTCAAGGATTTACGGAAGTAGAAACCCCTATATTAATCAAGTCTACTCCGGAAGGTGCAAGAGACTATTTGGTACCAAGCAGAGTAAACCCCGGTCAGTTCTATGCTTTGCCTCAATCTCCGCAGATGTTTAAGCAGCTGCTCATGGTTGGCGGAACCGATCGTTATATTCAAATTGCAAAATGTTTCCGTGATGAAGATTTAAGAGCCGACAGACAGCCTGAATTTACTCAGATTGACCTTGAAATGTCTTTCGTAGATGAAGATGATGTCATTGAGATTCAAGAGGGTTTTTTAAAGAAGTTAATGAAGGACGTCATGAATGTTGACGTTGTCACTCCTTTTCCAAGAATCCCTTATAGCGAAGCGATGGAACGTTACGGCAGTGATAAGCCGGACACCAGATTTAGCTTCGAATTAAAAAAACTGAACGATGTGGTGGCAGGATGTGATTTTAAGGTATTTACGGATGCCCTTGAGAAAGGCGGAGACGTTCGCGGTATCAACATTGACGGAGGCTCCGAAAAGTTCAGCAGAAAAGATATCGACAAGCTGCAGGATGCGGCAAAACATTACGGTGCAAAGGGGCTTGTTTGGATGAGAATCGGTGAAGAAGAAATCACTTCTTCCGTAAGCAAGTTCTTTAATCAGGATCAATTAAAAGAAATCGCAGCTGTTTTTGAAGCAAAGGCAGGCGACTTGATTCTCATTGTGTCTGATAAAGCGAAAGTTGTGTTTGACAGCTTAGGCTTCTTAAGAAGAGAAATCGCCGGAAGACTCAATCTGTTGGACGACACGCAATATAATTTCTTGTGGGTAGTAGATTTCCCATTGTTTGAACAGGATGAAGAGACCAATTCGTATTCCGCTATGCACCATCCGTTCACATCACCTAAAATGGAAGATTTGCACCTGTTGGATACAGATCCCGGCAAAGTACGGGCAAAAGCGTATGATATCGTATTGAATGGCGTAGAACTTGGCGGCGGAAGCATTCGAATTCACGATAAAGATCTTCAGGCAAAAATGTTTGAACTTCTTGGTGTCTCTGATGAGGATGCCAATGAAAAGTTCGGATTCCTATTGGAAGCATTCCGATATGGAACGCCTCCTCACGGTGGATTAGCTTATGGTTTAGACCGATTGGTTATGTTGCTTTCCTGGCAGCACAGCATCCGAGAAGTCATTGCTTTTCCTAAGAATCAGGCAGCACAATGCATGGTATGCGAAGCACCTGCACCGGTAGAAAAAACACAGCTTGAGGAACTTGGAATAAATATAAAATAAAATTTCTTAGATAATGGAGACAGAATGAAAAAGATAGGGGTATACGGAGGAAGTTTCGATCCTATCCACGTAGGACATATCGAATTAGCAAAACAGGCAAGAGATGAACTGAATTTAGAGAAACTTCTTTTTGTTCCTGTAAAAAATCAACCTTTTAAATTAGGCCAATTGATGAGCTCCGATGAAGATCGAGTGCGTATGCTCAAGCTCGCTCTCGAAGGAGAAGAAAAACTCGAAATTTCCTATGCGGAACTTGAATCAAACGAAATCTCTTATACGTTAAATACATTGAGAAAAATTCGCAGCCAATTTGACCAAGATACAGAGATATACTTTATCTTGGGTACCGATTCCTTTTTAAAGATCGAAATATGGCATGATGCTCCGGCATTACTAAGTGAATTTTCTTATGCTATCGGCGCACGGCCCGGATATAGAGAAGAAGAATTAAAATCTTGTATAGACCATATCAGAGAAGTCTATAATACTACTGTGGTATTATTAAACAATGAATTACTTCCGATTTCCTCTACTGAAATCAAAGAACGGCTCTATAACGGTGAAGAAATAGATACGCTAGTGCCTTTGCCTGTAGAAAGGTATATTTATGATAACGGATTGTATCACTAATTATATAGAAATTAATCTTTCATACAAGAGAAAGCACCATATTTATGGAGTCAAGGATACAGCTATCCGGTTAGCAAGGTTTTATCATGAAGACGAAAACAAAGCGGAATTAGCCGCCTTGTTTCATGACATGTTTCGAGGTGCTTCTGAACAAACGTTGAATGATTATGTAAAGGAGTTCGGCCTTGCAGACAAATATTTGAATAACAAAAATCTTGCTCACGGAAAGATTGCAGCTTGTGTCATGAAACGGGATTATGCGATTCAAGATGAAGAACTTTTAAATGCGGTTTCTTTTCACACGACTGGCAGAGCAGGGATGTCTACGCTGGAGAAGATTATCTATTTAGCGGATGCGATCGAACCGAACCGTTCTTATCCGGGTGTGGATGAACTTCGAAAGCTTGCCTTTCAAAACCTTGATGATGCGTGTATCCTGTCTTTATCCAGAACCATCGATTTTGTGAAAAGCAGAGGTTTATTTTTGGATGAAGATACGGTAAAAGCGAAAGATGATTTAATAAAAAATAAGGAGAACATGAATGAACAACAGTAAAGAAGCTGCTCTATTGGCGGTAAAGGTTTTAGATAATAAGAAAGCACAGGATATTGTGGTAATTGATATTAGTGTAAAATCTTCATTTGCAGATTATTTTGTGTTAGCTTCCGGCAGCAGCGAACGACAGATCAGTGCACTGCGAGATGATATTGACGAAGAATTTGCTAAAGCAAATATTGCTTTAAAAGGGATAGAGGGACAACCGTCCTCCGGCTGGATTCTGATGGACTTTGGTGATGTCATAGTAAATTTACTTACTGTGGAAATGCGTCAACGGTACAATATTGAAAAGGTTTGGGGAGACTGTGAATTTTTAGAACTTGATTTGGAGGATTAATCGATGTTAGAAAAGTACAATTTCGGCGAGATTGAAAGCAAATGGCAGAAATACTGGGAAGACGAAAAAATATTCCGCACTTCTGAAGTCGAAGGGAAAGAAAAATATTATGTATTGGAGATGTTCCCATATCCATCAGGGAAATTACATATGGGTCATGTAAGAAATTATTCCATCGGTGATGTAATCGCACGATATAAGACGATGGCCGGTTTTAATGTTCTTCATCCAATGGGATACGATTCCTTTGGTCTGCCTGCTGAAAATGCGGCAATAAAACATGGGATTGCACCAGCTATCTGGACGACGCAAAATATTGCTGAAATGACAGAGCAGTTAAAAGAATTAGGCTTTTCCTATGATTGGGATAGAGAAGTGGCTACTTGCCGCCCTGACTATTACAAGTGGATGCAATGGATTTTCATTCAATTTTACAACAAAGGATTGGCTTATAAAAAAGAAAATCCGGTGAACTGGTGTCCAAGCTGTCAGACCGTACTTGCCAATGAACAGGTTGTGGATGGCTGCTGTGAACGATGTAAATCGTTAGTAGGCAAAAAAGAATTATCTCAATGGTATTTTAAGATTACGGATTATGCAGATAGATTGCTGGATAATCTTGAAGTCTTAGAAGGCTGGCCTGCAAAAGTAAAGACCATGCAGAAAAACTGGATCGGGAAGAGCATCGGAGCCGAAGTGGACTTCGACATTGAAGGATATCCTGAAAAACTCAAGATTTTCACAACGAGGCCGGATACGTTATATGGCGTGACTTATATGGTACTTGCCCCAGAGCATCCTTTTGTTAAAAAATTAGTTGAAGGAACAGAATATGCTGAGGCAGTAGAAGAATATTTGGATAAAGTTCAGCATATGTCCGATATTGAAAGAACTTCAACCACAAATGAAAAAACTGGCGTATTTATTGGTAAATATTCTATTAATCCATTGAATGGGAAAAAAGTTCCGATTTTTATCTCTGACTATGTATTGATGGATTATGGTACTGGTGCTATCATGGCAGTTCCTGCTCATGATGAAAGAGACTTCGCATTTGCAAAGAAGTTTGACTGCGAGATTATACCGGTAGTTGAATCTGCTGATCCAGCTATTGATATCAATAATCTGAAGGAAGCATTTGTTGCGGAAGGTAAAATGATTAATTCTGAAATGTTCACAGGGTTGAACAATAAGGAAGCAATCATTAAAATTATAGATTACCTTGAAGAAAAAGGAATAGGTAAAAAGTCCATCAACTATCGTCTAAGAGATTGGTTAATTTCAAGACAGCGGTATTGGGGTACTCCTATTCCGATGATTCACTGTGAAGACTGCGGATGGGTTCCGGAGAAGGAAGAAAATCTTCCGGTATTGTTACCTACAGACGTAGAATTTACAGGAAAGGGAGAGTCTCCGCTTACAACAAGCAAGACTTTCGCAAAAACAACTTGTCCTACGTGTGGAAAAGAAGCAACTAGAGAAATGGATACCATGGATACTTTCCTTGACTCTTCTTGGTACTTCTTACGATACACGGATGCGAAAAATGACAAAGAAGCATTCAATAAGGACAAACAAAAATACTGGATGAATGTAGACCAGTATATCGGAGGCGTTGAGCATGCAATTCTTCACTTAATGTATGCGCGATTCTTCCAGATGGCACTTTATGATCTGGGTTATACGAGTCATGAAGAACCGTTTGCAAACTTGTTAACACAGGGTATGGTTATAAAAGACGGCAAAAAGATGTCTAAATCCATCGGAAATGTAGTCAGCCCTGAAGAAATTATTAAAAAATACGGAGCAGATACAGCAAGATTGTTTATATTATTTGCGGCACCGCCGGAAAGAGAATTAGACTGGTCTGATGCCGGAGTAGAAGGAAGTTTCCGATTCATAAACAGAGTATACAGACTTGTTTATGAATTGAGAGATTTGGTTCAAGATGCCCCTGAATCTTATATTTTAGAAACAGAGGCCGATAAGTCTTTAGCATACGAAATGAATACAACCATTAAAAAGGTTTCGGAAGACGTAGGCGGAAGATTTAGTTTCAATACAGCAATCAGCTCGATCATGGAAATGGTTAATGAAATGTATAAATATAAAGAATACGACGACATTAACCTTGGATTGCTAAAAGCAGCTGTCAATAATCTTGTGCTAATCCTTTCCCCATTTACTCCTCACATTTGTGAAGAAATGTGGCAGAACCTTGGTCATAATGAGTCTGTTTACAAGACGAGCTGGCCAAAATATGATGAATCTGCTCTCGTAAAAGACACTGTGGAAATCGTTATCCAAATAAACGGAAAAGTAAAAGAAAAGATGAATGTTGCAAATAATTTAGATAAGGCAGCATTTGAAAAGATGGCTATGGAGAACGATAAAGTAAAAGCATTAACAGCAGGCAAAACGATTGTTAAGATTATTGCAGTGCCGAACAAGCTGCTTAACATTGTCGTTAAATAGCTCCATAGCAACTTTTAGAACGGAGACAGAATGAGAAAAAGAAATAGTAAGAAGGGTGGCAGCCTACGCGTTATTCCTATAGGCGGACTAAATGAGATCGGAAAAAACATGACGCTTTTGGAATATAATGACGATATACTAATCATAGATTGCGGTATGTCATTCCCCGAAGATGAAATGTACGGAATTGATATTGTTATACCAGACTTTAGCTATATCATTAAGAACAAGGAAAAAATAAAAGGTATGGTATTGACACATGGTCATGAAGACCATATCGGAGCGATCCCTTATTTGTTGAATACGACTCGGGTACCGATTTACGGAACCCGTTTAACGCTCGGCTTAGTTGAAAATAAACTAAAAGAGCATGGGATTAAGGCCGATTTAAATACAATCGCCTCAGGAGATAAGGTTCAGCTTGGGTGCTTTAATGTAGAAGCGATTCGAAGTACCCACTCGGTTGCCGATTCGATTTGTTTGTCCATCGATACACCGGTCGGAAGAGTGTTCCATACAGGGGACTTTAAGATCGATTACACCCCAGTGGACGGTGCCCCTATTGATTTTGCAAAATTAGCCGAATTAGGCTCAAAAGGTGTGCTGCTTATGATGTGTGACAGCACAAATGCTACAAAACCAGGCTATTCGGCCTCAGAGCAAACAGTAGGTGTGGCTATTGAAAATATATTTAGAGGCTCGGAGGCGAGAATCCTTATCGCAACTTTCTCGTCCAATGTGCATCGCGTACAGAAGATCATTGATACGGCGGTTCTGTTTAACCGAAAGGTTGCCGTATCCGGCAGAAGTATGGTCAATGTTGTAACCATTGCGATGGAACTGGGTTACTTGAAAGTTCCGCCAAATGTATTGGTTGATATCAATAAAACCAAAAATATTCCGGATAAGGAATTGGTTATCATAACAACAGGAAGTCAGGGAGAACCAATGTCTGCACTAACCCGAATGGCGAGCAACGATCATAAAGCGGTTACCATCAAAAAAGGCGATATGGTTATCTTATCGTCCAGTCCGGTACCGGGCAATGAAAAGACGGTTTCCAATGTTGTCAATAAGTTATTTGAAAAAGGGGCCGATGTAATCTATTCAGACATAGCGGATATTCACGTATCCGGCCATGCGTGTGAAGAAGAGCTGAAGTTGATGCATTCGCTCATAAAGCCGAAATTTTTTGTACCGGTACACGGTGAATACCGGCATTTAAAGAAACATTCCAATATTGCAGAAAAATTAGGCTATGATCCTTCTCATATTTTCATCCTTGAAAATGGAAATGTGTTAAGCCTTACTTCAAACAGTGCAGAAATATTGAAGGAAGAAGTTCCGTCTCAAGCTATTTATGTAGATGGCTTAGGCGTAGGGGATGTAGGCAATATTGTTTTGCGAGACAGAAAATTGCTTTCGGAATCGGGACTGATCATTGTTGTGGCAGCCATTGATAAAGCAAGCGGTACAGTTTGCTCCGGACCGGATCTGATTTCAAGAGGATTCGTCTATGTAAGAGAAAATGAAAATTTAATTGATCAGGCACGAGCAATCGCCGCAAAAACGCTGGATAAGTGCTGTGAGGAAAACATCAAAGATTGGAATGCATTAAAAACAGCAGTTCGAGATGATTTAAGAGGGTTTATTTATAAACAGACAAAAAGAAGCCCTGTTATTTTACCGATTTTCCTAGAAGTTTAATAAATAGTAGTTAATTACCGCGAGTTTACTGAATATAATTACAGTAAACTCGCAAAAATAATAAACATAAAGGAGACTCTATGAACGTATATGATGCTGCCAGAGAATTGGCAACCGCGATTAAGAATTCAGAAGAATTAAAGCAGTACGAAGATATAAAGGCACAAGTTTCACAACATGGCGAATTGACCGATATGCTGAATGATTTTCAGGCGAAACAAATTGAGATGCAAACAAGACAAATGCTCGGTCAGGAAATGGATGAAGAGTTTACTTCTCAAATCCAGCAGCTTTATGGAATCATGATGGCCGATCCGCTTGCGGCACAATATTTACAGGCTGAATTAAGATTTTCACTGATGATGAATGATGTATATAAAATATTGGGGGAAGTGATTAGTCTTGGAAACCAGCAATAAAATGATCAAAACACCCGAAGAGATTTTGAATATTATGAAAGCTTCTGCCATAGGAGATCTATGTTTTTCTCATATCCTTGGTTTTGTTCGCCCTGGCATGACGGAGCTTCAGGTTGCTGATGAAATCGAACGGGTTTTAAAATCCTTGGGAGCCGAAGGGCTTTCTTTCCCAACCATTTGCGTATCCGGTATAAACACGACTTTACCTCATGGAGAACCCTCTGATAAGATCATCGAAGAGGGCGATCTCTTAACGATGGACTTTGGAGCTATTGTAAACGGTTACTGTGGAGATATGACAAGAACCATTGGGATCGGACATCTGTCAGCAGAACAAAAAAAAGTATATCACATCGTTTTAGCCGCACAGCTTGCGGCTATTGATGCTTGCAAAGCAGGTGCAAAGTGCTTTGACGTGGATAAGGCTGCAAGAGATATCATCGAAGAGGCTGGCTATGGCGAATATTTCATTCACGGCACCGGACATGGAGTAGGTACCGAGGTTCACGAGAATCCGTATCTCAATACCAGAACCGATGAAATTTTAGAAGAATATATGCCTGTCACCATTGAGCCCGGTATTTATATTCCTGACAAATTCGGTGTTCGAATTGAGGACTTGGCAATTGTGACATCTTTTGGTATAATAAATACCGTAAAATCAACCAAAGAATTGATAATTCTCTAAATTTGAGGGTTTTGAGTTAATTTTGAAAACAATATTAAAGGAGTAAAGTATGTTATACGCAAGTGACTTTAGAAAAGGCATGACATTTCAATTAAACGGTGAACCACATGTGATTTTGGATTTCCAGCATGTAAAACCAGGTAAAGGAGCAGCTTTCGTTCGAACCAAATATAAGAACATTCTTACCGGAGCTACCAGAGAAGAAGCTTTTAATCCAAATGACAAGTTCCCAAAAGCACACATTGAAACAAAGCAAATGCAGTATTTATATAATGATGGTGAATTATACTACTTCATGGATCAGGAAAATTATGAACAGGTTCCTTTGATGGCAGAACAGGTAGAAGAGGCGATGAAGTACTTAAGAGAAAATGATGAGGCTACCATCAAATTCTATAACAATGCAGCTTTCTTAGTAGAAGCTCCTAACTTTGTAAACCTAAAGGTTATTGAAACAGAACCGGGCGTAAAAGGGGATACAGCTACAAACGTAACAAAAGCGGCTATTGTTGAAACAGGTGCAACAATTCAGGTTCCTATTTTCATTGAAGAAGGCGAAGTAATTCAGATCGATACAAGATCCGGAGAATACTTAGGCAGAGCAAAATAACGGGGTGAAAATATCTCCCGTCTCGTTGCAACGTGCCAACTGAATAAAGAATAATCAATGGGGACGTTATTTATACGTCCCTTTTCATAGCTTAACAAAAGAGGAATACTATGGGGAAAAAAAGAGAAAGCACGAAAAAAAATAATGTATTTGCAAAACTAGGCATTGTACTTATCGTTTTAATTGTTATTATTTCCGGCGCTGTCAGCTTGTATTTAGGCAAAGCAGCAAAGCCGCTCAACGCAGACACTACCGATACGGTTTTAATATCCATCCCTAGCGGTTCAGGAACCGGAACAATAGCGGAGATTTTAGTCTCCAATAAGATAATCAATAGTGCTTCTAATTTTAAACTATTATCTAAAATTGAGGGAAATGACGGAAAATTTAAAGCAGGTTCCTATTCCTTATCACCGTCTATGTCCTATCAAGAAATCGTCGATTCACTGATATCAGGTAATTCAGCTACCACTCGGTTTACCATACCGGAAGGATTAACGCTTTCTGAAACAGCTGATAGGCTTGCAGACAAAAATTTAATTAATACAGATGCGTTTATGAAAGCAGCTGAATCCAGCAATTTTGATTATAAATTCATGTCACTTTTACCGAACGGCTCAAACCGTCTGGAAGGATTCTTATATCCTGAAACCTATGATGTTTTTACAAATGCCAGCGAGGAAGATATTTTAATCCGCATGCTTTCTCAGTTCGATAAACTTGTAACAGAGGAGTACTATACAAGAGCAGCCGAATTAGGCTATGATATGTACGATATCGTTACCATCGCTTCTTTAATTGAAAAGGAAACCAGAGTTTCCGCTGAAAGGGCGACTGTTGCCAGTGTGATCTATAATCGAATGGCAATCAATATGCCGCTGCAAATTGATGCAACCGTACAATATGCGTTAGGAAATCACAAAGAACGATTGGATTACAATGATACAGAAGTTGATTCTCCTTATAATACGTATCAACACATAGGACTGCCGCCGGGGCCAATTTGTTCGCCAAGCATTGATTCCATTAAGGCGGCTCTTTATCCTGATACAACAAACTACTATTATTATGTACTCAAACCGGAAATGAACGGAGCACATAATTTTTCGAATACGTATGAGGAATTTTTAAAGAATAAAAAAGCCTATCTTAAGGCGCTTTAATAGACAATAGACAAAAATATGTTTCTTTTGGAGATACAGTTATGAAAAACATTACGAATGAAAAAATAACCGAATTTATAGATGGCCTTTACAAACCGTTAACTTCAGAATTGAGTGAGTTAAGAGTAAAATCGGAAGAAGAACATGTACCGATCATTCTTAGGGAAACGGAAACATTGCTGCTCCATTTGATTCGTCTGAAGAAACCGTCCCGAATACTAGAAATCGGAACAGCTGTCGGATATTCGTCTTCTTGTTTTGCGCAGGTGTGTCCTGCGTGCACGATTGCAACGATCGAATATAATGAAGAGACATATCATACCGCTATAGAAAACATCAAACGGCTTGGATACGATAATCAGATAAAAGTTTATTTAGGCGATGGCGGAGAAATATTAGATCAATTTCATGAACAGGGCAATGCCGGATTTGATATGGTTTTTATTGATGCATCGAAAAGTCATTACAGACGGTTTTGGGACGGTGCAGTAAAACTTTGCAACGATGAGGCCTTGATTGTATCCGACAATATCTTAATGAAGGGTATGACTGTCTCAGAAGAATACGACTATAAGGGAAAGCATAAGACAAATATTCGGAACATGCGCGATTATTTGGCGTATATCCTAAGTTTAGAATATGCTAAAACTTCTATCATTCCATCAGGAGATGGTCTTGCAATCAGTATCATAAGTAAGTAATACCGATATTTGCTGCTACGTAAAAAAACGAGAATGGATTATTCACTTTTAGCAAAAAATACAATTGAGGATTATAATGAAAAAAATTGAATTACTAGCACCTGCGGGTGATTTAGAAAAATTAAAAATTGCGATCGACTACGGTGCAGATGCCGTTTATTTCGGCGGAGAAATGTTCAGCCTTCGGGCAGGTGCAGGAAACTTAACGGTAGATGAAATTCGTGAAGGAATTGAATATGCACATTCCAAAGGCAAAAAAGCGTACTTAACTGTTAATATTTTTGCACATAATGAAGATATCAAACCGTTTGAGGAATATTTAAATAAAATGAAGGACCTTCCTATTGATGCTTTTATCGTTTCTGATCCGGGAATCATTTTATTATTGAAAGAAGCCATACCAAATGCGGAATTGCATTTAAGTACACAGGCAAACATGACGAACTATAAAACAGCTGAGTTCTGGTACAAAATGGGCATCAAGCGTATCGTATTGGCAAGAGAAATGACTTTTTCGGAAATCAAGCAGCTGCATGAAGTGATGCCGGACGATATGGAGTTGGAGGCTTTTGTTCAAGGCGCCATGTGTATTTCCTATTCCGGAAGATGTTTATTGAGCAATTTCATGATTGAACGGGATGCCAACAGGGGCCAGTGTGCCCATCCTTGCAGATGGAAATACCATTTAGTGGAGGAACAGCGTCCGGGGGAATATTTCCCCATTGAAGAAGATGACAGAGGAACCTATATTTTAAATTCAAGAGATTTATGCATGATTGAGCATATACCCGAATTGATCGAATCCGGTATCCTGTCCGCTAAAATAGAAGGGCGAATGAAAAGTATTTTCTATGTGGCGACGATCGTCAGTGCATATCGCAAGGCAATTGATGCATACTATGAAGACCCACAGCATTATAACTTTAATGAAGAATGGCTCAATGAATTAAAAAAAGTAAGCCATCGAGAATTTACAACCGGTTTTTATTTTGATAAGCCTACGAATAAAGATCAGAACTATCAAACGAGTGCCTATACCAGAGATTACTCGTTTGTGGGGCTGGTAAAAGCGTATGATTCGGAAACAGGATTGGCTGTCGTAGAGCAGCGGAATAAAATGAGTGTAGGGGAAGAAATAGAAGTGTTTGGACCTTATACCGATTATTTCTCACAGAAAATTGATGAGATGCTCAATGAAGAAGGGGAAGCCATCGAATCAGCTCCTCATCCACAGCAAATCGTGCAAATAAAGATGTCAAACCCCGTAAAAGCAGGTTTTATGATTCGTAAATACAAAAAATAATATTATTTTAACAAAGTTTTATGGTAACACATAGCATATAACATAAAAAAGTCCTCTTTGAGGAGCTCGCATTTTATCAGTAGAATTTTTTGATATTCCGGAAATATCGCTTGCGATATTTCCTACATAATAAAAATAGTGGATTATACCACATAAAGAAGAGGGTATAATCTACTATAAAAATAATACAAAGGAGATAATGAAAATGGCTTCAGGCCCTGATCCCAGTTTGCCGCTAGCGGCACAAATCATTTTTTTAATCATTTTAATTCTAATCAATGCTTTTTTTACGGCAGCAGAAACTGCTATTGTCTCCGTCAATAAAAATAAAATCAAGCAGCTTGCTATTGACGGAAATGAAAAAGCTAAACTATTGCTCCGCTTATTGGAAGAGCCTCATCGATTCTTATCCACTACGGAGGTTTTTGTGACTTCTTCTACGTTTATTGTCGGTGCAATAGGGGCTGCAGAGCTTTCCGGAACGTTAAATAACCGATTTATTGCACTTGGCTTATCAGCCTTTCAAGCACACTATCTGTCTATTGCTGTTTTTGTCGTTCTTTTAGTGGTGATCAATCTTCTTTTCGGCATTCTTTATCCAAAAAGAATTGCGCTGCAGCATTCAGAAGGAATGGCACTGACTTTGGCTAAGCCGATTACTTTTATAACGATTGCGGCTTCTCCAATTGTGCTTATCTTATCTAAAATGGTTCATTTAGCTCTTATCATAACTCGACAAAAGACTGCTATTGAAGATGAAGAATTTTCCGAAGACGAAGTGATGTCTATGTTGGAGGTAGGTCAGGAAACGGGTGTACTAAAAGAAGAAGGCAAGAAGATGATCAATAGTATTTTTGCCTTCGACGATAAGCTTGCTTATGAAGTTATGACACCGCGGACAGATGTATTCTACATTGATATCAACAGCTCCGCAGAAGATTATATGGATGACCTGATGGAAATGAGATATTCCAGAATCCCTGTTTGTGAAGATGATCGTGATAATATCATCGGCATTGTACACATAAAGGATTTTTTAATAAAAGCAAGAGAAAATGGTTTTGAGGACGTCGATTTACGTTCGATATTGAGAAAACCATATTTTGTTCCTGAAACGAAAAATATTGATTCACTCTTTTTTGATCTACAAAGTTCGAAACAGCATATCGCTATTCTCATTGATGAATACGGTGGTTTCTCAGGTATTGTTACGATGGAAGATATCATCGAGGAAGTAATGGGGGACATTGATGACGAATATGACGAAGAAGAATTACCGATTGAAAAGATAGACGATAATACTTTTATAGTTGATGGTTTGATTAATTTAGATGACTTAGACGAAGAATTAAACTTAAATCTTCAGTCAGAAAACAGTGAGACATTAGGTGGATTAATCATTGATATTCTCGGAGAAATCCCAGATGAAGACGAGCCTGAGGAACGTATCATAGAATATGAAAACTGTATATTTAAAATTGAATCCGTAAAAGAGCGGCGAATCGAAAAGGTTAAAATATATATTATTCCGACTCAAAAAGAGGTTTCTGATGAAAACACAGAAAACCTTAAAGAAAATTGATATTTTCCCTTTTATAAATCTTCCATTTCACGTTTTAATTTAACACTTCATACAATGGAGTATCAAATTAAAACTTAAGAATGGAGGAAATTATGCCAAATTATAGTATACAGAAAATGGATCCGTATTTCTACAGCCAATCCACAGCAAATCCATCCACAATGACTTGTAATCTTGTTTACCCGGAGGTTTACTATAAAGTTCAGCCTTTTGTCATGTTCGCTTGTGATCAAATGCAGAATTGCGGAAATGGTATCAATCAAAAAATATTGGATCAGGTGGGTGAAAACATCTATACAAATGTATGTGTGATGCATCCCGATATAGAAGAATATGCGAATAGCTGTCAACCTCAAAAGTATTCCATACGGGCATTGGAACATGATGTAGAGATACAATCGAACGGGGGACTTTTTAGACGCCGAGGATTATTTCAAGATTTTGTCGATTTATTATTACTTAATGAATTGGTACGACGCGGTACATCGTTTTTTTAGTTTAAAGCTGATTCATAAATGGAAAGACATAAAAAAAGAGTGTTTAGATCTTTGTCTAATCACTCTTTTTATTTTAACGTTCTTAATTCATTTTTTTCTTTTTATCATCTGCTGTCTTATTTTTTTCTTTCTTCTTATCTTTAGATTCTGTACTTTCTGCAGTGCATTGTTCATTTTTCTCATCATCTATCTTTGCAATATTCTTCGCTAACTGTTTTTTATGATCAAAATTTCCTAATCTAGAAATCATGATTCGTTGGGCCTGAGGAGAACCTGCACCATGCATGGATTCGGTCAAGTAACCAACCGCACCTGTTCCCAGCGTCAGGTTTTCAATCAAACGCAAAATTCGCATACGATTTTCGGTACATACCGAGTTTACTCCACGCAAGTATTTATCCACATAATGTCCAATCTCTTTACTGTTTAAATCCTTTGCTGAAGGTTGAGATACCATGATACCTCCTGCAATATCTTGAGCAAGGCGCCCCATCTCATAAGGGAATCTCGTTACATTTTGTTTGCATACATTTGCCAGCATTAAATCGATCAAATAAGCACCCGAAGGTGTAGGGGAACCTTCATAGGCGCAAGCTAACGCAGAGGAGTAGATCGTTTCATTTAATTGAGTCATTTCAATCAGCTTATCTTTAATATGAGAAGCTTTTGCTGTACCAGTATAATCAGCAGACAATGCACTGGCACCGATTAGCACATCACCTACGCCAACTTTACAAGCATAGCTTGCTCTATGATGCCCCCCAAAACGTTCTACCAGCATGCCGCTGAATTCTGTTTCACCGTTTAAGAATATACGATCATTTGGAACAAATACGCGATCAAAAACAACAATGGCCTCATGGCCACCAAATTGACTGTTCCCTACATCAATATCATTTTCTTCCATCTTTCTCGTGTCAGAGGATTGACGACCATAGATAATGGTTATGCCTTTTGTGTCTGTTGGAACTGAAAAACAAATCGCATAGTCTTTATCTTCCGGCTTCATGGCCATGGTAGGCATACAAAGTATTTCATGGGAATTTACTACGCCTGTTTGATGTGCTTTACAACCAGTAACATACACGCCGTCTTTTGTTTGTTCAACGACATGCATATAAAGATCCGGATCAATCTGCTGGCTTGGTGATAAACTACGATCTCCCTTTGTATCTGTCATCGCTCCATCTACAATTAAATCTTCCTCCTGAACATAATCTAAGAATTTGACGAAGTTATCCAAGTAATTAGTACCATGTTTCTTGTCAACTTCATAAGCCGTGCTATAAACGGCATTAAAGGCGTCTTGTCCTACACAACGCTGAAAGCAAGAGCCTGTTTTCTGTCCTAACATTCTTTGTCTTTTAACTTTTGTAACTAGATCCTCTTTGCTTTGAAATATATGATTAAATCGGTTAATCTTATCCCCTGTAAGGTGTGATTTTGTGGTCATTAAATCCTCATAAAGAGGGTCTAAAGCTAAATCATATGTTAAAGCAACTGCATTTAATGAAGGTTTGATAATAGGGTGATCTACGGGATTCTTCACCTTTTCTCCGAACATGTAAACATTTAAATCTAATTTCCGCAAACTATCAATATATTCTTTTCCGGTTTTCATTGTCATGACAATAATTTTCCTTTCTCATAAACTTTACAAGCATTCAATTTATTTATAGTTATTATTTGTTAATATTATTTTGTCATACTAAAAAACCGTTATTTTTTTATTTATATGGAGAAAGATAAAAAAATGGCTCCCATTGGAACCATTTCGCATTTGAATTCTACTATTTATAGTTGTTTTTCTTTCAATAGGTCACGTATTTCTTCCAGCAGCAGCACTTCTTTTGTCGGAGCAGAAGGGGAGGGCTCCGGTGCTGGTTCCTTTTTTTTGAAAGAAGTGATTAATTTAATGAAAATAAAAATAGAAAAAGAAATAATAAAAAAGTCAATTGTTGATTGGATAAATGAGCCATATCGAATGGCTACTTCTGCCACATCGCCGTTGGCAGGTGTGATAACCCATTTTAACTCTCCAAAATTGATTCCTCCGATGAGAATGCTCAATATCGGCATAACGACATCGTTGACCAGTGAAGTCACAATTTTTCCAAAAGCACCGCCTATAATAACAGCTACTGCCAGATCCATCACATTGCCTTTAACAGCAAATTCTTTAAATTCTTTAAGCATAAGACCTCCTATATTGATTCATCTAAATACAATTTTTGCAATTAGAGATGCTTAAGAATATTTTATCATGGTATCCTCTCAATAGAAATATTTATTTCTTAGCCGTATTGATTTCCATAAAATCATATTTTCTGTAATATTCCTTTGTATCCTCCTCTTTATAAACAGGACTTTTATTTTTTGAGAGCAGCCTGGTAATGCTGTACATATCAACCCAGATTTGGTTTGGGCTGTCTTTTAGGCTTTCATCAAAAATGAGCTGCAATCCAACATGCAAATGCGGTGTATCAATATTATTGACATTTTCTTTAACACTGTATCCGGTTCTGCCGGAATACCCGATAACCTCTCCCGCCTTTACTTCTTTTCCAACAGCTAAGGTTGCACTGTACGGGCGATCTTTTCTGAGATGCGCATAGTAATAATACCGTTGCTTATCGTAGCTTCTGATTCCAATACGCCAGCCGCCATATTGATTCCATCCCATTGCTTCTACGATGCCGCTTTCAATAGCAATGATAGGTGTACCGGTGGATATCATCAAATCATGCCCAAAATGCTTTCTATTATAGCCATAGGTTCTGCCTGCTCCGAAATCATCATAATCCGTATACCAATATCCTTGTGCAACAGGGGAAAAGGCTTTCAGTCCATATTTAGTCTGCCATTCCAGTTTGGGATTCATTGAACTTTCCGTATTTTCTTCATTCGCTGAAGCCGTATTTTCAGAAACAGGAACCTGTATTTTATATTCTCCTAAAAATCCGCCTAAAACAGCGGTATAGGCTTTTTTATAATAGTTGTAGTATTTCATATCTTTTGTTACATGCTCTATTGTTTCTCCGTCATTTAATTTCTCCGCTAAGTTATCTAAATCTTTTGCTTTATAACGATCAAACTCTCCGCCGTATTTAGCTCCTAAATAAGCCAGAAGTTCCGTCCAAATCAGATGATTTTCACTACCATAGGTATCCATATCCATATTCATCGCTTTTTCTAACGCGCTGTAAGGTACATCAAAATCGACCCATTTAATAGTTTCCTCATTTTTGGATTGAAGAGTAGGGAGGTTTGGGGGTAATATATCGAAGATTAAAAAGGAAAAAGTGATCAATAAAATAAGTACTCCCAAAACAGCAAGTCGAACATTTCTTATGTAAATAAACATCCATTTAAATTTATGCCATTTCTTATTTCTCTTTTTTCTCTTTTTCAAAATATATGCTCCTCATTTTAATCATTATCATAAAAGGATATGCATGAAGGAGTTTTGTTATGAGTTGATACAGAAATTTGCAAAGAAATCACCGCTTGTAACGGTAAAAAAGTTGAATGATAAAAAAATATAGAGTACAATAGAACTGACAATAACCTATTTCAGAATTTTTCTCAAAATACAAAAGAATTAAGTAATTCAATATTGGAAGGGTGTCTAACGTGTTTCAGAAAAAAATCCTAATCATAGACGATAGCGATTTCTTTGCTAAATATATAATGGATATTCTCATTCCGGAAGGATATGCTGTCATGCATGCCAAAATGGGAAAAGAAGGATTAAGGATGGTCAGAACCGAAAAGCCAGACTTAGTGCTGCTTGACTTGGTCATGCCGGATATGAATGGATTCGAAGTATGCCGTATTTTAAGGGAATCTGAAAGTAATAATTTAATGCCTATTATTATATTGACTTCTCAAGACAATCAAGATGATAAATTGATTGGTTTAGAATTGGGTGCGGATGATTATATCACAAAACCTTTAAACGATAGGGAACTGCTCATCCGGGTCAAAAATACACTGAAACGAATTGAACGTAACAGAGGAGCAAACCCCTTAACAGGGTTGCCCGGAAATTTAGAAATCCAAGCAGAAATCAACGCGAGGATTGAAAAAGAAACTCCGTTTGCAACTGTCTATGCGGATTTAGATAATTTTAAGGCATATAACGATGCGTATGGTTTTGCAAAAGGGGATATGGCTATAAAATTAACCGCGGATATCATAATGGATGGAATTCAAGCCCATGAAAATAAAGATGATTTTATCGGCCATATCGGAGGAGATGATTTTATTTTCATTACAAGCCCTCATATAGCAGAATCCATATGTAAGAAGGTCATTTTTCAATTTGACAAAAGGATTACGGAACTATACAACAAAGAGGATTTGGAAACCGGATATATTATTACAGTAAATCCCTTAGGAAAGCGAACAGAATATCCGATTATGACGATAAGTTTAGCACTGGTTAACCATCAACCAGGAATCTACTATAATCATATTCAACTGGCTGAAATTGCAGCAGAACTGAAGAGAAGAGCAAAAGCAAAATTGGGCAGTAACTTAGTCAAATGTTAATTATTTAAAATGCTGTCCAGAATTTCATAATAAATTAATAAAATACCATGGCATCTCACCATGGTATTTTTATGTGCTTTGGTTATAAATGTAAGCTCTATATTTTTATTCAGCCTCAATAGAATCAAAAGACTCTCCTATATCTGCCATATCATTAGCAAAATCCACCATACCGCCGGATATCGCATTCATAAATTCTTCATTATCCTCATAATCGTCCATGATCCATCCGTCTTTCGTTTGGGATAAACTAATTGTTGCCGTACTTTCATAATCAAAAGTAGCTGCATTGAGCTTTTCGGTCATCGTTTCTTCCATCATAGAATTCATTTCTTCTTCCGAAACATCAGAAAATATCATACTAAAAGCTTGAGTAAAATAGTCGGCAATAGCATCTTTGAAAGCCGTATGAAAATCATAAGTTTTAATGGTAACATCCACTGTTGCAGTATCTCCATCAATTTTTTCATTTGAAACAGTATATTCAAATTCTAAAAACTTACTCTTTATAAGATTTAAAAAATCATCACTTAAAACATCAGTTTCTACAGTATTCATACCAAGGCTTGCAATATCAGTTGTTCCGGCATATAGCCCTGACATCGTTTCGATGTCATCCGCTTTAAGCGCTTTAAAATATGAATTCGCTACTTCTGTGGGAGACGGGGTACTTTTACACCCTACAGCCGCTATACATAATACCATAACAAGTAAAATCGAGAATATTTTTTTCATCTTTTCCTCCTAAATCTAAATACACACTACAACTTTTATCAGGAACCATATTATTAAATAATATACAAATTATGTATATTACATATCCTATTATAATATATCTAATTTCTTATCAGATTGCAATAATTAAGCAAAATTAGAGGACATATATCAAAAAATAAAAAAGCTAATGTTTTGAAATACATTAGCTTTTTTATTTTCACTGCTTCATTTAATTCATTAATAGGAGAGTCTTAGTCTTATCTCTGTCTATTGTTTGTGTTTGCACTCTGAGCAGTATTCTGATCTTCATGATCGGATTCATCTGAATTAGCCTTACGAGGCTTATTGCTTGCAGCACTCTGAGCGTTATTCTGATCCTCATGATTTGAATTATAAGTGTTGTTCATATTATTTTCCATATTATCACCTCACCTCAATAGCAGTATGTACTATTTTAGTGAAATTATTCTAAATTATAGAAAAAACAAGACAAATTAAATTTTACAAGCATTATCTTCATTGAAATAAGAGATTGCTATATAAATAATTCCGGTTCCGCTCTCTGTGTGAAATCACGTTCCAGCATCAATTGGTGCGATAAAAATGCTTCATCGTCAAAATATTTGGCTTTTTTCTCACACTTTTTAATACAGGCATGACATTTGATACAGGTTCCAATGATTTCGGAAGGATTTTCTGCTGCAATAGCGCCCATTGGACAGGCTTGAACACAAATACCACATTGATTGCATTTTGCCAGATCTGTCTTCGGTTTTGCTTTTAAGAAAACTGTCGGTTTTCCGTCTAGCCCTTTTGGGGTATAATAAATCTCCGGCGGATTGGTGCCTCTTACCTCAATGGGTGGCGTATATGTTTTCAACTCCTTTACTTTTTCAGCTATTTGGTTAGAAAACTGTTTTAGCTTCTCCATATCGCCCTGATCAGGCCGACCTGCGGCTAACGTTTGTGAAAATGCATGCTGAGCAATAAATCCAGCTCCTGCAATAGTATGAAAACCGTTATTCTCCAGCATGTTTCGCAATTCAATTAACGCATCATCAAAATTTCGGTTGCCAAATACGGCAACTGGAACGGCTAAAGCGCCATTTCCTTTAAAACAATCCTGTCCATAAGACAACAGTTTATTTGGCATTCTGCCGGCATACACAGGGGTTCCCCATAGTACCAAATCTGTATTCGTAAATGCATGTTCTTTTGTTCGTGCAGCAGGTAATGTATAATCCAGTGTTTCCACTGACACCTCTAAAGTTCTTCCAATGGTTTCTGCCATAGCGGTAATGATTTTTTTCGTATTACCGACAGGACTAAAATATACTGCCCAGATCTTCTTGATTTCCATTTTCCATACTCTCCTTGATGATTAATACTTTTTAACATAATTGTAATCCTAAAAATGATTTAGTACAATGCCATTCATTCTTCCCTTTGATTTTACCAGAGCAAACATTCAGATATTGAAATATAGCAAATTTTATAAAAAAGTCCTCTTCGAGGAGCCTTTAGCTCCCATTCGGTCGCATTTCATCAGTGGACTTTTTTGATATTCCGTCAATATCGTAAACAATATTGCCTATATAATAAAATAATCATACAGTCTGGACAATTCGAACAATTTCAATTATAATTATATCTTGTGTCATAAGGAGGAAGTAATGATTAAAGAAAATAGAATATATAAGGATATCTTTATTTTAGGGCTTGCATTGTTCTCAATGTTCTTTGGTGCAGGAAGTATCATCTTCCCGCCATATTTAGGGTTGATTTCAGGTAGTAGTTGGCTCTCATCTTTTAGTGCTTACTTTATTGCCGATTTTGGATTTGCAGTACTGGCACTATTTGCTATACTCAAAACAGGTGGAGACGTGGAACTTATTACGGGCAAAATGGGGAAGATCCCAGGCATCTTATTAACATCAACTATTATTTTGTGTATCGGACCGCTGCTTGCCATTCCACGTACAGGTGCAACGACTTACGAGATGAGTGTAAAGGTACTTTTCGGAGATAGTACAACGCTTTCGGTTATTACTTCTATCGTTTATTTTGGTATCATTTTATTAATGACGCTGCATGAATCAGCAGTAGTAGATATAATAGGTAAATATCTCACGCCGATTTTGTTTATCGGTTTGATGGCTGTTATTATCAAAGGTATTATCACACCAATAGGCCCCATTGCACAGGAGCCTCTTATTAATGATGTCATTAAAGAAGGAATTTCAGCTGGATATCAAACAATGGACGTACTGGCGGCATTAGCTTTTGGTATCATCATTATAAAGACAGTCGCTCAAAAAGGTTATCATAAAGATAGTGAAAAACGAAAGATTGTTGCTTCTGCGAGTTTAGTAGCGGCAGCGGGCATGTTTATCATATTTTTTGGACTAGCTTATTTAGGGGCAACAACATCAACTCTCTATGGAATAGAAATCGGAAGGGCAGAACTATTAACGAATATTATTCAAAACCTGATGGGAAATGGCGGCAATATACTGTTAGGAATAGTCGTATTTTTAGCTTGTTTAACGACAGGAGCAGCATTAACTAGTACAACTGCAGAGTATTTTTCCAGCCTTTCAAAAGGTAAAGTCGGATATAAAACTTTAATCGTAATCATTTGTATTTTTAGTGCTATTATCACAAATAGTGGATTGGACTTTATCATTTCTTTTGCTGGACCGATCTTAAATATTGTATATCCGGCAGCGATTGTGTTGATTATACTTGCATTTTTTCATAACTATATACGGAATATTTACGTGTACCGATTTGCAGTTTTAGCCGCAATGATTGTAAATATAATGGAGATACTGGAAAGTGCCGGAAAAATAAATTTCTCCATTGCATGGCTTCCATTTTCCCAATATAATTTTCCTTGGATCGTGCCGGCCATCGTGTGTGGGTTCCTTGGTGCTTTAGTGCCGGGAACTGGATTGAAAAACAAGAACTAGAAAAATTTATATGAGTTCGTTTTAAGTACTGAACCAAAACTTCCTTACTATGTAGTAATTGTAGAGGAAGTCAGGTTCAGTACTTTTTTTATTTGATCAGTCTTTTAACCAACATTATAAAAAAGGGAATAGAAACATCCGAATTCAGGGAAGACATTGATCCCGCCGTGGTTGCATTGTCCATTATTCCGTATTCCCGACAGGGCTAAAATAGATGTCATACAAGCAGCATTACAGGGATGATTCAAATAAAATCAGCAGAACATATTGACATTCATCGATATGAACAATATAATCTATCATATCGATAAATATAGATTTGAGAGGGGATTAGAATGGAAAACAAAAATGCTGATATTGCAAAAGTATTTAAAGCTTTCTGTGATGAAAATAGAATCACCATTTTACACATGCTGCAAAGCGGGGAGAAATGCGCCTGTATCTTGCTTGAAGAGCTTGCAATTTCGCAATCTACTCTTTCGCACCATATGAAAATACTGGTGGAAAGCGGTGTGGTGAAAGCGAGAAGGGAAGGGAAGTGGACTCATTATTCCATTTCAGAAGAAGGAAGCAAAAAGGCCGAACAATGGTTAATTAAGATCACGGCTGTCAATGAGGTAATAGACGAAAATCAAAGTGGAGCTTGTCAAGTATGCAGATAATCAAAAGAAAAAAAGAATGGATTTCGAACGGTTTGATTCTGTAAAGTAATATTGTTAGCTTAGAGAAAGGAGATATAAAATGAAGAAAGTAGCTTTTATTTGCGTACATAACTCTTGCAGAAGTCAGCTTGCCGAAGCTCTTAGTAAATTTTATGGAAAAGATGTGTTTGAAAGTTACTCAGCAGGTACAGAAGTGAAGGATAAAATCAATCAAGATGCTGTACGGTTGATGAAAGAGAAATACGGCATTGATATGGAGAAAACTCAATATTCCAAATTGATCTCAGCTATTCCAACCGTTGATATTGTTATTACAATGGGTTGTAATGTCAGCTGTCCGTATCTTCCATGTGAAGAACGTTATGACTGGGGCCTGGATGATCCCACAGGGAAAAGTGATGAGGAATTTTTATATACTATTTCACTGATTGAGACTAAAGTAGCAGATTTGGTCGCACGGTTGAAGCAATAGATAGGAGACAAAATGAATTCAAAACGAAAATCTAAACTATCATTTTTAGATCGATATCTTACCCTTTGGATATTTATGGCCATGGCGATAGGAATCCTGTTTGGTTATCTTTTTCCGCAATTGGGGGGGACTTTTGAAGAAATGAGTACAGGAACTATTTCCTGGCCGATTGCGATTGGATTGATCGTTATGATGTATCCACCGCTCGCAAAAGTAAAGTATGAAGAAATCGGAAATGTTGTAAAGGATAAAAAAGTATTTTATTTCTCATTCATTCAAAATTGGATCATTGGCCCTGTGCTGATGTTTGTTTTGGCAATCCTATTTTTACCCGATTTATCAGGCTTTGCAATGGGATTAATCATCATTGGTTTAGCCCGATGCATTGCTATGGTCATTGTATGGAATACGCTTGCAAAAGGAGATAACGAATACTGCGCAGCGTTAGTTGCTGTTAATTCTATTTTTCAGATTTTACTTTATACTGCCTACATTTATTTTTTCATTACTTTATTGCCTGATTGGCTTGGATTCTCATGGGGAGGTCAAGATGTTCACATATCCATGGGGCAAGTGGCAAAAAGTGTACTCACCTATTTAGGGATCCCGTTTGCTGCCGGATTCTTCACAAGGTCTTGCTTAATCAAAATAAAGGATAGGGAGTGGTATGATAACCTATTTATTCCTAAAATTTCGCCTTTGGCATTGATTGCATTGCTTTACACAATAATAATTATGTTCATCACGAAAGGTGAGCAAATTATTCAGCATCCTGCTAATGTCATTAGAATTGCTATACCGTTGCTGATCTATTTCACCATTATGTTCTCTGTAAGTTTCATTATGTCTTATAGAGGCGGATTTAAATATGACCGAACGGTAACGCTTGCGTTTACGGCGGCCAGCAATAACTTTGAGCTTGCCATTGCGGTAGCGGTAGCTGTTTTTGGAATAGCTTCAGATCAGGCCTTTGCAGCTGTCATCGGTCCATTAATTGAAGTGCCGGTTATGATAGGATTGGTAAATATCTCATTATTATTAAAGAAGAAATATTTTGATGAAAACCAACTGCCTAAAAGTATAAAATAATTGAAGCTTTCAGGCTCTTCGTTTCTTTTAATAGAGTGAATCTGTAATAAAAAACATTTGCTGTCATACTATTTTTAAAAAGGTAGGTGGGGAAATGTATGGAATATTCTATAATCCTAAAATAATAAACTTTCAAATTAGTGATTTTTCGCAACATACACAAGAAACGTTTAAAGCTTTTGTTGATGCAATTATTCCAAGGTCACCTAAACTAGCCGAAAAATATGGTAAAATACAGTATTTTGGCGCATTGGATTTACATACAGATGAGTATATGATTTTATCACTTAATAGTCATTATATACCGTTAGCTAAACCCGTGGCGGAAGTGTTAGATATAGTTTCTGAACAATTAGTAATTTTAGACAGAAATAGTTCCATGTATCCGGAAGGAGGCACATTTGCAGCACTTATCCCCAGTGACCGATTCCGTGCATTAATGCTGCTGGAACAAAACAAAGACTATTTTATCGATTTATTGACACCATCTCAATATTATCCGGCCTATTTATTTTCTGTCATAAGTAATTTAAATAGATTTACTATGATGGGATATTATTCTGAATGGTCCGGCTATGGCTCTACCCGTTTAAATGCACCCGATCAGCGTAAATTGGAGTTTTTTCCATTAAGCTGGAAACAGGTCGGATATCCCGGGCCTTCACTTGGTTATCGTTCTTTACGAAACCCATAGCGATAGAAAATACTACATAAGGAGAGATGTGTATGAGTAATGATGCAGATGTAATCGTAATTGGTGCAGGTGGCGGCGGTGCAGTTGTTGCAAAGGAACTTGGGGAGAAAGGTGTTAAAGTGCTGCTGATAGAAGCTGGACCCTGGTATGGGAATAGTAAATGGCCAAACCCAAACACCGAACAAGGTGCTGTGAGCAGTTCAAGTTATGATGATTTGAATATCGATATACTGAAAAAAAGTTTTACCGATTTAGAAGATGATATGAATGATTTTGTGTCCGGTAAATTTCGGTGGGGACCAGCAAACAGAGAACAAAGCCCATGGCCTAGAGATATTACTCAAGGAGGATTTGCATGGCAAAATGCGGGTGTGGGAGGGAGTACTCTTCATTATTTTGGAAATTCACCTCGAGCTTTCCCTCAAGCAGTAGATAATATTTGGCCTATCTCCTATGAAGAGCTTATTCCTTACTATGAAAAAGTAGAAACGACCCTGCCCGTTACGACTGCGCCCTCCACGGCAAAGGAGGACTTATTTTACTATGGTGCGGGAAAAGCCGGCTGGCAACTTTTAGAAACACCAAATGTCACTAGTCCCGGATTCAGGCCGCAGCCAAATGCCATATTACGCCCAAATCCAAACTTGAGTGATCCTAATTATGATTTGCAAAGCAATCGAGCCGTTGGATGCACTTTAAGAGGACATTGTGTGAATGGGTGTCATATAGGGCCAATTATAGAAGGGATTGCCAAGAGATCTACTTTTGTGAGTTATGTACCACGTGCGCTTCGTACAGGGAATGTAGAGGTTAGGCCAAATACATTTGTAACAAAGGTGTTGACGGAAGATAATAGCATGAAAGGATTACATGCCGTTGGTGTATTGTATAGAGACACATGGACAGGGGAAACGGGAGAATTACGAGCTCAAGTTGTCGTGATGGCTGCAGGCGGTATAGAGACTCCCCGTTTGTGGTTAAATTCACAATTACCGGATAACGGATGGATTGGAAAAGGACTAATCAATCACTGGTTTGATTGTGTTGCAGGTATTTTTGATGAACAAGAATTGATGAATGTGCTGGGCGTTTCAGATGTGAAACCATTTGTCGGTCAGAATGCGGCGGCAAGGTTTGATTACCCCGGACTTGGCGTGATTGAGACTTTTGGAATGAGTCCCGGTTTATATGCCTCCATGATATACGCCACCAGCAATAAAGGGTATGACTTCTTGAATCAATCGAATACAAAAGTAACTTGGGATGTGGAAGGACTAGTAGTTGGAGATCAACTGAAAGAATTTATGAGAGATTATCCAAGAACATTAAGTGTTTTAATATTTACGGATGATGAGGTAAATCAACGAAATGGAATTACACTTGACACGGAGCGTAAAGATGAGAACGGGTTTATACCGGTTATATCCTATCAACCAACTGAGAAAGATCAGGAGAAAAGGGATACACTAGCTACTATTGCTTCGGATATTTTAAGAAAAGCCGGTGCAAAAACAATTATACGTTCGAATTGGCCCCCTGATGTCTTAATTCATATTCAAAGTACGATGCGTATGGGATATGTAACGGATACTAATTGTGAAGCACATCAAGTTAAAAGGTTATATATTGCAGATAATAGTGTGTTATATAATGGGTTGGGCGGACCGAATCCTACACTGACCACTCAGGCGCTAGCGACACGTACATCTGAAAAGATTGTAAATAAATATTTTAGTGAATTCAATTGAGTGAAATATTGTTGAAATAGAAACAAAGATTTAATATAATTAAGCTAATATTGTTACTGCACAAACGGATGGGAGGACAGGCCATGAACAAAGAAGAACAGGTCATAACGAATTTCAGGGACTTAAATAACAAGATGGCTTGGCTTAATAAGTTAAAGATGGCAGAAAGTCTGAAAGGTTATAAGTCTTCCGAAGTACATTATATCGAATACATTGGAAGAAATGGTGATCTCAACGTGACAAAACTTGCGGAGACCTTTTATATGACTAGGGGAGCCATAAGCAAAATGACCAAGAAACTCATAAAAAAAGGTATCATTGAAAGCTATCAGAAGCCAGATAATAAGAAAGAAATCTATTTCCGGCTTACTGAACAAGGGCAAAAAATTTATAAAGTCCATGAGGAACTGCATAAAGAATTTCAAGATCGGGACAAAGCCGTATTTGAGCAGGTAACCGAAGAACAATTTGACAGTATGCTTAGGTTTGTGGAAAAATATAGCAGGCATTTAGATGCAGAAATAAAGAAGGTAGATATAGACATTAATAAATCGGAATAAATTTGAATAAGGACAATAAAACCACAGGCAGCCCAATTCTATTGAGAACAGGCTGCTTTTTTATTTATGCAACTAGCTCCGTTTGTGAAGCAAACGTCGGCAGGCGCTATACGGAAATTTCACAATCTCCGATTAACAGAAATTTTTCCGTCTCCATTGTTTTGTTGACAAAGAAACAAAAAGATGATAGGATAAATATGTTTCTAGGGAAACAAAATACTAACTTTCGAGAGGAAAATTCAAATGTTCAAATTTAGATCACACAATGAACAGAACACAGAACAAACCGTAGATAAAAAGGCTTTACTATTCGGTCTTATGTCTGTGTTTCTTTGCGGAATAGGCTTCAGTATTATAACACCTGTCGTTCCATTCTTAGTACAGCCTTACATAAGCAATCCGGGAGATCAAGCTATAGTTGTTACACTCCTGACCTCTGTCTATGCCGTTTGCGTGTTTTTTGCGGCACCCGGACTTGGTGCTCTGAGCGATAGATATGGCCGTCGTCCATTGCTTTTAATATGCCTTTTTGGTTCTGCAATCGGGTACTTCATTTTTGGCATGGGAGGCGCTCTATGGGTACTATTCGCTGGGCGCATAATAGAAGGTATAACAGGCGGGAGCATAAGCACTATCCTCGCCTATTTTGCAGACATCACTCCCAAAGAACAGCGAACCAAATACTTTGGGTGGGTGAGTGCGGTTGCAGGTGTAGGCTCCGCCATTGGCCCAGCTCTGGGTGGACTGATTGCCAATTTTGGTTATTCTGCACCTCTGTATTTTGGAGCCGGAATAACGCTATTGAATGTTATTTTTGGATTCTTTTTTATGCCTGAGAGCCTTGACAAGAATAATAGGCTGCAAAAGATTACCTTTATAAGACTGAATCCATTTACACAGCTTGTGAACATCCTTTCCATGAAAAACTTAAACAGGATGCTCGTCTCAGCGTTCTTACTTTGGATACCCAACGGATCGTTACAGGCAGTTTTTTCACAATTTACAATAGATACTTTCAATTGGGCGCCTGTACTAATCGGACTTATGTTTTCAATTATGGGCATCCAAGATATCATTTCACAAGGTTTCATCATGCCAAAGCTTTTGCTGAAACTTAAGGATTCACAGATAGCAATTCTTGGAATGGTTTCCGAGATTATAGGCTATAGTCTCATTGCAGCATCGGCTTTATTCTCATTCTATCCACTTCTTATCGTTGGAATGTTTATATTTGGTTTTGGTGATTCGATCTTCGGGCCTTCATTCAATGGAATGGTCTCCAAGTCTGTTGATTCGAGTGAACAAGGAAGGATTCAAGGAGGAAGCCAATCGATTCAGGCGTTAGCAAGAATAATTGGGCCTATCATTGGAGGTCAAATCTATGTATCACTTGGACATGCCGCACCTGCTTTTATGGGTATGATTCTTATAGCAGCTGCAATACCGGTTTTGTATAAGGGTACACATGTAAAAAGGTAAAATGCACGGCACTTTGGCGTTACTTATCGTATTCATTCCGCTTACACTTAATGCGTATAAGCGCAAGGCGTAATTCTTGAATACTTTTAAAGCAACGAAGAAAACAGCACATAATTAAGATGAGCCAGCACCAGCTCAATAGTAGTTGATGTTGGCTCATCTATACTGTATCTCCTCCTTACGGATAAAATACATGATTTAGAACTAAGATTGAATGCCTGTATGTACAAATAAATGCCTATTATGCATTTGGAGATGTTCCTTCAGCATTTGATACCACTACATCGATTTGAATTAAAGCGTCCTTAAGTAAAGCGGCTACGCCAACGATTCTTCGTGCAGGTACGCCACCTGGGAAGAAAGTTGTGTAAACTTCGTCTACAGCATCTATATCTGCGATATTCTTCAGGAAGATATTTACCTTAACCACATCCGCCATAGCATGATCGATACTTTCTACAATAGCTTTTATATTCTTTAAGCACTGTCCAGCCTGCTCTTTTACGCCACCGGCTACCATCTCGCCCGTTTTTGGGTCCAATGGTAATTGGGCTGAAAGGTGATTGTAGTGCGAAAAAGCTACCGTCTGTGTGGAGAGAGAACTCTTTGGTGCATTTTCTGTATTGTTTGCCTTAATCACGATTCCATGTCTATCTTCAATCGCTTGTGGAGGTGTACCATCTCCGTGTGACACAACAGCTTCAATTTGTACCAATGCATCCATCGGTAAAGCGGAAGCTGCAACTACTGTCTGTGCGGGAACATAAGCTACAGCTCTAGCGATCGCTGAGTCTGGGAAAAATGTTGTATATACTTCGTTTACGACTTCAATATCCGAAAGGTTTTTAAGGAAGATATTAATTTTAACGATGTCGTCAAAAGGGACGTCGATACTTTCTAAAATGGCCTTGATATTCTTTAAGCACTGTCCAGCCTGTTCTTTTACACCCCCAGCTACCAATCTACCCGTTCTTGGATCGATCGGTAATTGCGCTGAAAGATTATTGTAATGAGAGAACGCTACCGTTTGTGTGGATAGAGCACAGGTTGGTGCATTTGCAGTGTTATTTGTAAGCTTGATGAGGTCGCCTGATTGCGGAGCATTTGGAATGGTGCCTTCACCGTTTGTTACAAGTGCTTCAATTTGCACCAAGGCATCCATCGGTAAAGCTGCAACAGCCACTGTCGTACGTGCAGGAACATAGGTTGGGAAGAATGTTTTATATACTTCGTCTACCGCGTCAACATCTTTGATATTCGTAACGAATACAGTAATTCTGACAATATCGCTCATCACATGATCAATGCTGTCTAAAATGCCCTTGATATTTTCAAAGCACTGCTGCGCCTGCTCTTTTATACCACCAGCTACCAATTTACCAGTTTTGGGGTCGATAGGTAATTGAGCTGAAAGATTATTGTAATGAGAAAAAGCTACAGTTTGTGAATATGGACCGATACCTTTTGGTGCATTTTCCGTATTTCTTGCTAATACTGCGTTATAGTTGCTCATGATAATATTCTCCTATTCAACTTTAAAATTTATTTAAGTGAATCATAAACCTTTGACTAACTCCAAAGTCAATAGATTTTTTTGTATAATTCAGTCTAAATTCTTCATTCAGCTGAAATAAGGCCCTTCCGTATTGCCGATACAGTATTCCTCCTGTATAATAGCCATTACCTACGCAGGATACTAAGAAAAATGAAGGAAGATTAGTATGAAAGATAAATTTTTAATTGGAGAGCTGTCAAAAATATTTAATATTAGTTCCGACACCCTAAGGTATTATGACAAAATCGATCTAGTTAAACCGGAATATGATGTGCATAACGATTATCGCTGCTATAGCATCCGGGATTTCTTTAAATTAAGTAGAATTCTTTTCTTAAAAAATCTGGATATTTCATTGAGTGAAATAAAAAAATACATGGGTAACAAAAATACAAACAATCTACTTAACCTGCTAAAAAAGAAGGAAGAGGAGATTGATATAAAGATAAATAAGCTGGTAAATTTGAAAAAGAAAATTCAAACAAAACTTGAGTTTTTTGAAAATATAGAAGGCGAGCTGGATCAAATAATCGTCAAGAAAATTCCCCGAAGAATAGGGGAGTTCATCGATGTGAATCATCTCAAAACTGATTATGAAATGAAGCAAACCTTAAAGAGAAATGTAGATTATTTAAAAATAAGTTCTTGGCTCATTGAAGGGCAGATTTATACCTCATTGGCCAAGGAAGATATGGACAAGGGTATTTTCACTCAATTTAGATATTTTATTGAAATTGTGCCAATAGATTCGGAGTTTTCTAAGCAATTAAAGGTCATTCCTGAAGGTGAGTATGTTTGTATTACATTTTTAGGACCTTATAGTGATATGGTCAAGCATTATCAACTACTTGTACGATGGATTGAAGAAAATGGATATCAAATCGCAGGAGATTCTATTGAAAAGAATATCGTGGATTATGATTTTTCGGATTCTGAGAATGAGTATATTTCGGAGATTCAGATTCCGATTGTTAAAACACAACATTAATTGTAAATATTTAAAAAATAAAATAAAAAGGGAATTGTTTCCATATAATACTTGTTGAGAGCCCATGGTAAGAGTATAATTTAATAAAATATTGTTGATTTTAGGAGTATAATTATGAGCGAGTTTTATAACAAGGAACAACTTAATGAAAAAAAGGCTAAGAAAATAATTAATGCAGCAAATATTTATTTCTCTCTTAATCCAAATGATACCATAGAAGCTATATTAGGACAATCATCGCCATTTATAGTTGTTACAAATAATGAAGTACTGTATTTGGGTGGTATGTTTGAACAAAAACGATTTTCTATTTCCTCAATAACCGGTGTGAACATTACATCTTCATTATTTGCTAAGATTGAACTAACCATTGGTGGTGGTAAATCTGAAGTTTTAGATACACTTTCAATGATGTATGAAGCGACACTCATGAGAGATTTCATTTTAAGCAAAATAAATAATCAGGCTATTAAAAATAATGGGATTTCCGCAAGTGATGAAATAAGTAAATTTTTTGATTTGAAAGAAAAAGGTATTATTACAGAGAAAGAGTTTCAAGCAAAAAAGAAGCAGTTATTAAACTTATAAAATCATAGATTAATATTTTTGAGATTTAAAAGCCGTAACGAACATAAATCATTTGTTACGGTTTTATTATAGATTTCAAAAAGGTTAGCAACTAAAATCAAGCAATAATCTCTCTATGTCTTTAAAATAAGGGTAGGGTGGCTGAAATGAGGTGAACGAAATGTACGAATGGCAGCAACAAATCCAACTAATCGTTGATGAGATTGACAAATGTATTAAAGATCATAACGAAGATGCTTTGACACTAAGTTTTGTATCTTGCAGACTTGGTTATTCTGAATTTTATACAACAAGAAAATTTAAAGAAATATCGGGTATACAATTTAGAGATTATTTGCGGCATAGAAAATTGGCCTTTGCACTAAAAGAGGTTCGGGATAGTGAGAAAAGTCTTATTGAGATTGCTTTTGACTATGGCTTTTCATCACATGAAGCTTTTACAAGAGCTTTTAAGGCAGCCTATAGTGTTACGCCAAGTGAATATCGAAAAAATCCAAAGCCTGTTGTTCTTCGTACAAAAATCAACCCTTTTGACCGCTACTTTTTAGGATTGGGAGAGATTGGAATGATAAAATCTACAGGTCATATTAATATTTATTTTGTAACCATCCCTGCGCATAAGTTTTTGCATATAAGAAACTACGAAAGTAATGGGTATTGGGATTTCTGGCAAAAGCAAAGTCTTATTCCGGGACAGGACTGTGAAACAATTTGCGGATTACTGGATAGTATCAAGGATAAGCTGGATGACGATGGCGGGAGTGAATCTAACAGTGGCAGCGGCCAAATTATGGCCTACATCAATGACCCTGACGGCAGGCTCTGCGATTGGGGTATACCACGTACAGAATGCCATGGTGTACGGCTTCCTTTTGATTATGAAGGGGAAGTACCATCACAGATGCTTATGATGGATGTTCCTGAAGCAGAGTATATTGTTTTTGAACATGGCCCGTTTGATTATGAACAGGAAAATCGCAGCGTAGAAGAAAAGATTGAAAAGGCAATGGCAACTTTTGATTTTACAGACACTGGTTACTGCTTTGATACGTCTCCTGGTAGAATTATTTACTTTTATTTTAATCCGGAACGGTATTTTAAATATATCAGGCCCGTACGGAAGTAACTTAATATATATGCTATACCTCGTTCCTCATATTTGGGTGTTTCTAAACTTAATCTTTCTTTTAAATATTGGGATTATGCAATATTGTTATTGTATACACCAGCAGCAGACTGTAGTAAAATGATAGCAATTTGATAATTAATTCCAAATCAAACGGGTATGGAATAATAAAGGAGATTAACATGAATGAAATAACCATTGCGAAAATTGAGGAATTAAAAGAATATCTTAAAAAAATAGAGTATCTGGGTAGTTCTATTTCATTATTGCATTGGGATAGCCTTGTTTATATGCCGAAAGAGGCAATTGAATACAGAAGCGAAATGATCGGATACTTGACAGGGGAGAGCTATAAGCTTACTACGTCAGCAGAAATGAAAGAGTTTATCGATTATTTTAATGGAATTGATGATTTAGATCAATTAACCAAAGCTATGATAGAAAATATAGAGAAAGACTATAACTTGGCAACGAAAATACCTGAAGCAGAATACGTTCAATTTGAAATTGATAAAGCACTTTCGCAAAGTGCATGGGAGGAAGCGAAAAGTAAAAATGACTTCTCGATTTTTAAGCCGCACCTTGCTAAAATGATCGCTACTAATAAAAAGTTCTCTGAATACTGGGGTTTTATCAATAAGTATGATGGTCTTTTAGATATCTATGAACCTGGTATGACAACAGAAAGGCTTGATGGTTTATTTGGAGAATTGAAAGGATTTATTGTTGATTTACTTCAAAGAATTAAAAATTCAAATATGAAAACGTCTGATACCTTTTTAAAAGGAAATTACTCTGTTGAAAGCCAGAGAAAACTAGGAGAAGCCATTTTAGGACAGATCGGTTATGACTATGAAAGGAAAGGAAGAATCGATGTATCTGAGCATCCATTTACAACGAACTTTGGGAATAAAGATGTCAGAATAACCACAAAATACGAACCTTCTGATTTCAGACCTGCCATCTTCTCTTTGATTCACGAAGGTGGCCATGGAATCTATGAACAAAATATTCCGAACGAACTTGAAGGTACTTCTTTAGCTTCAGGTGCATCAATGGGTATGCACGAATCCCAATCACGGTTTTATGAAAATATCCTTGGGAAAAGCCTGGCGTTTTGGCGCTATTTTTACCCCGAATTTCAACAAACCTATAAAGAACTAGAAAGGGTGGATTTGATATCATTTTATAAGGCAATTAACTGCGTTGAGCCATCTTTAATCAGAATTGATGCAGATGAATTGACTTATAGTCTCCATATCATCATTCGCTATGAAATGGAAAAGCTCCTGATAAACAGTGATATTGACATTGATGACGTTCCAAAGCTTTGGAATGAAAAATATAAGGAATATTTGGGTGTGGAACCACAAAACGATGCGGAAGGAATATTACAAGACGTTCATTGGTCTGGCGGTGATTTTGGGTATTTCCCAACCTATGCCCTTGGAAACTTATATGGATCACAAATCTTCAATAAGTTGAAAGAGGAAATTCCAGATTGGAATCAAAAAATCAACAGTGGAGACTTTTCGTCTATTACTAAATGGTTAAATGAAAATGTACATCAATATGGTTCCATATTCAAACCGGCTGAATTAATTAAGAAAATTACAGGGGAAGAACTGAGCGCAAAATACTTTATAGAATATCTCAACGATAAGTTCGGCCAGATATATGATTGTTGACCTCTTGTCATGGATAAATAAAAATTCAATGAATAAAAGATAATTTAAAAGCCGTAACAGTATGCATTGTTACGGCTTTATGATCAATTACTGCTTATAAAACGTCTTATATGCCTTATAGGACATATACACATCGGCTTTACTGCATATTTCAAAAGGGGAGTGCATGGATAACAGTCCCGGGCCCACATCTAAAACATCCATCCCATATTTGGTTAAATGCATAGCGATGGTTCCGCCGCCGCCAAGATCGACTTTTCCCAGTTCTCCGCTCTGCCAAGTCACGTCATTCTTATTGAAAAGATTGGTCACTTCAGCCACAAATTCGGCATTGGCTTCACTGGAGTCTGCTTTGCCGCGAGCACCACTGTATTTCATAATTACGACACCATTTCCAAGGTAAGCCGTGTTCCTTTTATCATCCACATCGGCATAATTCGGATCAAATAATGCCGTCACATCTGCAGAAAGGCATTTTGAGTGATTCAGCGTGTCTTTTAAAAGAATATCCGAGTAATGATCGGAAGATAAGTTGCATAATTTTGCAACCGTATTTTCGAAGAAAGGGGACTTGATTCCAGTGTTTCCTTCACTTCCGATTTCTTCTTTATCAATCCAGATGCATAGGGCGGTTTTATCTATTTTTTTGGCCTCTAAAATAGCTTGGAAAGCCGTATACGCACACACTTTATCATCTTGGCCGTATCCACCAACCATGCTCCGATCCAGTCCCACATCGCAGGCTTTAATGGCAGGTACTAACTCTATTTCTGCTCTTTGAAAATCCTCTTCCTGTAAATCATATTTTTGTTGCAACAATTCTAAAATATTAGTCTTAATTTTATTTTTTAAATCTTCTTCGTCATATGGAATGCTCCCAAATAAAACTGTCAATGATTCGCCGTCGATGCCGTTTGCCATCTTTTTTTGCATTTGCTCCTGTGCAAGATGGGGCAATAAATCGCATATACAAAACCTTGGATCGTCGTCATTTTCTCCGATATTTAAGGTCACTTTATCGCCATTTGATTTAAAAATCACGCCATGAAGGGAAAGGGGAGTGGTAACCCACTGATACTTTTTAATTCCCCCATAGTAATGAGTTTTCAAAAGGACCAATTCTCCGTCTTCATAAAGCGGGTTGGGTTTTAAGTCAATTCTAGGGGAATCGATATGTGCGCCAATAATGTTGATTCCTTCTTCCAATGGTTTTTTCCCGATCACTGCGAAAATAATATTCTTATTTCTGTTGATGGCATAGATCTTATCTCCCGGACGAATCTTTTGATTTTTTCTAACCATTTCATCCAAAGAAATAAAACCATTTTTAATGGCTTCTCGTTCAGCCCATTCAACAGATTCTCGTTCCGTTTTGACGCTATTTAAAAACTGAATATAGGACTGACAGAATCTAAAGGTCTGATCCTGTTCTTTTTGATTCATTTTTAGCCATGCGTTCTTATACTTATATCCCAGCTTTTCCTGAATCTTTTCACCTTTTGTTTTTTCTGATTTGCTCATTTATTTTTAAACTCCTTTATTTTAAAGTTGACATAATGTTTTTATTGGATACAATTAGTTTTTAATCAACATAAATGTATTATTTACTAATAGTTAAAAAAAATTCAATAGGGCTTATATCCGTAAAATCGAGAATGATAAAGCAATTGTATGAATTCTGTAGGGACTAATTTCTTTATATGGAACATTTTATAAAGAAAATTAGTAGTATATAACATAAATATATAAATTGGAGGTTTTTTATGTTAGCTGCCATTGAATATGTACGGCGATCATTAGAGTTGCATTTGTTTTTTATTAGAATAATGAAGGAACATTCATTTTTTTTGGAGATCGGATTTACTCCGAAGAATAGCGATTTTATAGAAATCGCAGATAATTTTAGAAAAGCATTTGATTTAGTTTTAAGAGAGGCTATTACGCTTTCAGATGGAATAATCGATCCGGACTTTCTTAATTCAGGAGAAGTCATTACACCTTATACACTAAAAGCGGAAGAAGTTTCCACATATTATACCGGGGTACCTATCAATACTGAACTTACAAAGATGGAAGAAAACCTGTCAGAAGGGACTCCAACTAATTTGAATATGCTGGGTCAAAGAGTGCATACGCTTAATTGCAGGGTAATGGATCTACTAGATGAGCTCATACGGTTTAAAACAAGAGTTTTAAGAGATGTAATCACTTGTAATATGTTTACCGTAAATTATCCACTTTTAATAGAACATATTTTACGTGAAGCAAAATTATATAATTTATTAATTCAAAGGCTTGAGGGAAAAGAAGAAATGAACATGGAACAAGAGGGAATAGAGCAGGAACTTTTTTGGAATAGAATTATGGCTGAGCATTCACTTTTTATACGTGGTTTACTCGATCCAACAGAAAATGAATTAATCATTATGGCAAATAATTTTGGAAATGAATTCAATCAATTATACGAGGAATCAAAAGAAGCTATGGATCAGACATTGCCTTTTTCGCAGGTAACGAACGATAGTTTGAAGGCCACAATAGATGTCCGTAATTTCAATGAGCAAGGTACTCAAGGACTTCTGAATTGTAAAGTTAAATCAATAATTATACCGCTATTAGGAGATCATGTATTAAGAGAGTCAAATCATTATCTGCGTTTATTAAAAACTTATACGAAATAAGTAATCACATAATACATAGAAGCGTCAAATAAAATAGACTGCAAAAATCTGTTCACAATTGAGCAGATTTTTTATTTAAAAACAATTGTAGGCTAAGAGAATGATATAAGATATTTTTAAAAAGTACTAAATAATGGTCAAATATAAAAGTAAAGTAAAGTAAAGATAATCGGACATGAGTAAAACTATAAAAATACCTCAAAAGGGGTGCTTTCATACCAGCCATAACTATTCCTAAAATTTAAGTTTTCGGAATAGTTATGGCTGATTAAGGTCATCTGACTATACTAATTGATATTTGCTGTCAACTGAACTGTCAAATGAACAAATTCTTGTTAATTGATTCTAGCCATATAATAATATATTATCTTTTATATTCTCGACAATTATGAAAACTAGGAACATTTCTTCATACCTCATTTTATATCCGGAGAACGGAAAATCATCTTTATCTTTTGAAATAAAGATTTTTTTATCTAATAGTATTCGGTATTAAATGTTTGAAAGATAAACTCGATGAAATCATTACCAATACTGTCCTTTTTTAAGATTCCATATTCTATAAATAGCGATAAAAAGTTTGAGAAGAGTGCATAATAAGTACATAAGTACAATAGAGCAGATTGGAGATAAGTAATTATGAAAAGCAGAATAATCATTTATATTTCGATTTTCGGATTTCTAACCGCTATCATTCTGTCGAACATTAAAGAAATTCAAAATAATGAATATATCGATGACGGGATGCAACAGGTTAATGGTCAATTAGAAGAGGATGATTCAACTACCTTATTTAAGTATCTTCCGGTTGAATGGTAGCCTCCTACCCTTTGCTATTTTTGATATCTTACATCAATTTTTAGAGTTTATACAAAACTTGGGATAGTCACGGTGAATTAAGATTATTTCTATTTTCTAATAACTGTATCTTTCAATCGAATTTCATTTCCTATACGTATTAGAAATACTATCACAGTTGCAGACATTAATAGGGAGATCAACAATATTATACTATTAGTAACCGTATAGTTATTGATAGAAAAATCTAGACCATACCATTGTCCTAAAAAACAAGCTACAAAAGGTAATCCAATGCTTGGAGAATGATCCGTTATATTAGCATATGTTGCCATACCAGCTGCAAATAAGGTTATTAACCAAAATGCTAAGGAATATTTTAAAAGAATTTTGCTTTTAAGTTTTATACCAATCACAAGAAATAATATCCAAAAGATGATATATAAAAAAGTCACCATTACATTTTTAATATTTGCAGGGCTTCCCATTAAGAATTCATTAAAATTTAATATCCCACTACCAATTATAACTACAATTGACGATAAAACTAATAATATCTTGTTCCTCATTTGTCTCCCCTAATTCAAATCAATAAACTTGCTTATGTATTCCTATCCTTGTTTCTTATTTATGAGGGTGGTGTTCCACTAACTTTTACATATCATATCAACATAATACATTTTTGTAAATATAAAGTAGGAACATTTAAATTTTAACGTTCCTACTTTATTAAATTGTTGTAATTAAGCTTAAGAGCTTTTCCTCGCTATAAGTAATACTCCATATTATGAGAATCCTGATTGATAATCTTAATGTTTTTATAAGCCGTAACATGCAACCACCGGTTTAAAGACTGCTCATCATTTTGGAATTCATTTTTAAACTTCGTTAAATCATCCTTTGAATTAATTTTGAGTTCTAATCCTCTGCTATCTATAATGGCGATATTTTCATACTCATACGAATCCAGCGGGATAATTCTTATAAGGCTTTCTTCCCGGATTTGAGCCACCGTCTTTTTATTTAAGTCGACAATATCTATATCCAACGGATACCTGAATGTATCCCCTGTCAAGTTGATTTTATCGCCGACATAATAAACATTTGCGTTTGCCGCAGCTTTTTTGATCGTATTTTCAGGGATAACAAAGTAAAAGTCATCCAGGCATTCAAGCTGTATTTCCTGTTCGCCATCTACCAATAAGTTAACAAATGGAGTTTTGATCTCTCCGGACGAAATAATGCCGCCTCCGGCTACGTCATATCCATCGACAATAACAAACCGGCCGGTAATATGATTTTTCTTAAATTCATCAAAACTGATGGTTTCTTTCGTGCGAATCGTAACTTCCGCTACATCGTTCAGTTTTACCTCGGATGCATTTTCAAGGGTCGCTAAGGTAGTCGCATCAATTACTCTATTGATTGTTTCAATTTGGCATTCCACTTCCTGTGTAACCAACTTGATTTTATATTTTTTGCCTCTGGCCAAATTGGTTTTGCCGAGCCAGAACAGATTCGCTTTAAACACATTTCCGGTCTTAGGGGAGTCTATTTCATGGGAAATCAATTCCCCTCTTTTATTAAAGAATTCATCTTCAACAGTGATTCCGACAGACATTCCGGCACTGACCGTATCCGTCTTGTCTTTTTCCTGCCAGTATTCGATCGTTTTAACGCGAGTCGTTTTATTGCTCGGATTGATTAATATTTTGTCACCGACATTCAGCTTTCCGGCTTCAATTCTTCCCACGATAATCCGTCGATTATCAAATTTATAAACGTCTTGTATCGGAAATCGCAGCGGTTTATCTTCTAAGCCCTTATCTTTTTCAAAAATATCCATGGCTTCAATGATAGATTCTCCTTTATACCAAGGCATCTTATTCGATGAAAAGGTCATGTTTTCTCCGTTGAAAGCCGAAATCGGAATATATTTTAACGGATATACACCCAAATCATTCAAAAATTGGTTCATTTCATACTTGATTTGATCAAATTTCTGCTCGGAATAATCAATCAAATCCATCTTGTTTACAATGACGTAGATTTTCTGAATGCCCAATAAGGAAAGGATATATCCATGCCGCTTCGATTGTTCCTGTATTCCTTCATTTGCGTCAATGAGGAGAAGTGCAGCTTCCGCATTGGCCGCTCCGGAGATCATATTTTTAAGAAATTCCTTGTGTCCCGGTGCATCAATAATCACGTAATCTCTTTTTTCCGTTTGAAATTGCAATTGCGTCGTATCGATGGTGATCCCCTGCTTCTGCTCTTCCTCAAAGGCATCTAAGAGATACGCATATTCAAAGGGCTTTCCTTTTTCCTTCGAAATGCGTTTCACTCGTTCGATAGCCCCTTCCGGAATAGACTTTGTATCATATAGCAAACGGCCGATTAAAGTGGATTTTCCATGATCGACATGGCCTACTACAACTATTTTTAAAATTTCTCTATTGTTTTCCATCCTCGTCAACCTCTTTCCTACATATATCCGTCTTTTCGCAATTTTTGCATGGCATACGCATCTTCCTGATCCTGTGCCCTGCCTGCTCGTTCACTGGTGTTGGTATTTTTTAATTCTTCAATGATTTCATCTATGGTAATAGCTGTAGAGTCGATTTTTCCGGTACATGGAGCACAGCCAAGACTTCGATACCGCTTGCCGTCTTTTGCAAAATAGAGATCGACGAGCGGAATATTTTCTCTTTTAATGTAGGCCCAAATATCAATTTCGTTCCAATGCAATATCGGATGAACTCGAATATGATTTCCTTTTGGAAAATCTGTCTTAAATTGATCCCAGAGTTCAGGAGGCTGATTGGTATAATCCCATTCCGAATCCTTGTTTCTTTCACTGAACACACGTTCTTTTGATCGAGAACCCTCTTCGTCTCTTCGGATTCCAAGAATCAATCCTTCAAATTCATAATTTGTCACTACCTGCTGAAGTCCATCTGATTTTAAAGCCTTGCAGCAAACTAACCTTCCATGGTCCGGCCCCATCCCCTGCTTTAACGCTTCTTCATTCTTATGTACAATTAAATCCAGATTATATTCTTTTGCGATTTTATCCCTGTATTCGATCATCTCCGGTATTTTATAGGTTGTATCCACATGGATAAAAGGGAACGGACAATGTCCGAAGAAAGCTTTCTTTGCCAGCCATAGCAGCACGGTTGAATCTTTTCCGATTGACCATAGCATGCCTAATTTCCCAAATTTTTTATAGGCTTCTCTTAAAATAAAAATGCTTTGTGCTTCTAATTGGTCTAAATGATCCATTTCACTGCCCTCCTAATAATTATTTGATTCCAGTTGGTTAATAGTAATAATTTCTTCTGTATTCTCTTTGACAATATGCCAATGTAAAAAATGACGATCTTTTTTGGTATATAAATACGACCCGTTGCCGCCCATATCTGCTCCCAGATAGTAACGGATTGCTCCTGCCTGACATTCTTTCAGACAGGAAGTACAACCCCAGCAATCACGAGGATATTTGATATCACTCTTATTTTCCTCATTTTTAACAATCAAACTTCCGGGACATACTTCGCAGCATTTGCCGCATCCGATACACTTGTTGGGATCAATTCTTATGCTCATAATGCTCATCTCTCTTTACTAAATCTCGGTATATCAGCTTTATTTCACCATTTTCAAGGCGGCTATTAACATACTTTAAAAAGTTTATATCATCCTTTTGCGGATAATCGGCATTTTCTTGAAAGCTATGCCATCTCGTTTCTTTCCTGCCTTCTAAGTGCTTGATCAGAACCTTTGCCACATAGAGCCGATCCATCAATTCATAAATGTACATCAGTTCATGTTGATCCTTCGCTCTTAAAGAATGGCTTAATTGGATCAATTCATCGATACGCGCTGAAGCTATTTTCAGTTTTTCTTTGTTATATATATAATGAGTAGAAAGACCGCCTGCATAATCATCCATTGTTTTCTGCATGGCTTCTTCCAAATCTTCTATACTAAAATCAGAACTGCCCTCAAGCAATTGATTGACGGATTTCAATTTCCATTCCGTTTCTGCTAAATCCGGTGTTGTTACGGCTTTATGCTTTACGTATTCCAATGCAGAAAAAGCAGCAATCTCTCCTTCCACCAAAGCACCGGTGACATATTTCTGAGGACATCCCCCGGCCACATCTCCGGCGGCATAAAGTCCTTCCAGGGTGGTGCCTCTTTTTGTATCCACCCAATAACCGCTGGCGGTATGCCCGCCTACAATATAGGGCTCTGTACCTTCAATTTCAACATTCTCAGAAGAAGGTCCCTTCCCTTTCTCAATCCATCGTAACGTTTGGGCCGGTGCCATATTCAAATAGGCCTTATATAAGTCCTTTTCCTGCTGTTCCGTGATGCCGACCGTGTTTAAATAACAGGGTCCCTTGCCCTTCCCATTTTCCATCACTGTTGAATATAATCGGTTGCAGGTTTTAAAGGAACCGTATTTTTTTTCGTATTCCTCGCCGTCACTATTGATTTGCTGCGCTCCGACGCCCTGTGCGATCGTTCCCGTAGGGGCAATGGTATCCTTGCATCTGAGTGCGATAAACCGCATTTCAAAAGTCGTCATTTCTGCACCTGCTCGGATCCCCATGGCATACCCCGCTCCTGTGTTGAACGGTGAATACCACATTTTATGTCTTGAAAATCCCGGGTTATTCGGCCTATAAATGCCTGCCGCACCACCGGTTGAACAGATGACGGCTTCGGCATGGATTACGTAAAACAGATTGGAATCCAACGAAAAACCATACGCTCCGATTACTTTTTCATCCTTAACAATATAATCAATTATGTTAACCTGATTCAATACGGTAATATTTTGCTTTTCTGTTACTGCATCAGCTAAAATAGGTTTTATATTTTCACCGTTAATTTTAATATTTCTCTTTCCTCTTGACACATAGTGGCCCTTTTCATCTTTCAGGATAACGAGTCCCAACTGTTCCAGCTTATGCGTCACCTGATTGAGCTTCTCTGCCATGGTCAATACTAAATCTTCCCGAACAATCCCCTCCGCGTCATGAATCACATAATCCAAATACGACTCCGGGGTTTCTCCTTGTATAATGTAAGCATTTAACGCATTCACACCCGCCGCCAAGCATCCGCTTCGTTTGATATTTGCTTTTTCTGCTATGATCACCTTTCGGTCCGAGTTTTCTGCGGCAGTCAGCGCTGCGAAACAACCGGCTGTTCCTCCTCCGATAATGAGTAAATCTGTCTTCAGTATTTCTGTTACAAGCTTCACGGCTTCACCTCCCTGAAAGATTAGTCCTTTTTATGGTTTTTAACGACTTCGTTCAATTCGTCAAAAAGAGGTTCCCAACCGATTCGATTTAACGCTTTACCCAGACGTTCTCCTTTTTTTCCATGGGTCTTAAAAAATTCTATAGTCGCTTCTATGATTGCGTGTAGTTCCTCTTTTGAATAAACGATCGGCACAGCCTGCCTGCCTATCTGTATACTGTTTCCGAAAAGTCCTCCGATATAGACCTTAAATCCAGGCTCTCCTGTCCATGCTTGAACAGGGCAGGCTTTGACGCATTTTCCGCATAGAATGCAAGCCGATTCATCATGAACCAATGTCTTATTTTGTTTATCCACGTGAATAGCTCCATGACGGCATTTGCTTTCACACAATCCGCAATACGTACAAGTTTCTTTGTTCCAAACAGGTTTCATCGCTCCTTTGATACCCAGATCATTTTCTTCTGCTTTCAAGCAATTATTATGGCATCCTGTAATACCGATTTTAAATTTATGAGGTACTTCTCTTCCATAATAAAGTGCATCAAACTCCTGCGCCAAATCAGCCGAATCGATCAAACCGCTCTGACATACGGTGCAGCCCTGACAGGCCGTTATAGTTCGGACTCGTGCTCCGCAAAAGCCTCCTCGAAGACCAGCTTCCTGCATTTCCTTTTTAATGGCATCCAGCTCTTCAAATTTTAAAAAAGGGATTTCAATGCTCTGTCTTGAAGTAAGATGGATATAGCCTTCTCCATATTTTTCCGCCAGTTCATAAACCTTCTTTAAATCCTGAACCCCTACTTTTCCGCCTGCTATTCGAAGCCGGAGCGAAAAACGGTCTTTATCTGCCTGTCTCATAAAACAATTATTTTTTAGTTCTTTATAGTCCATCTGTCCCATCTTTTTTTCCTTTCATTCTTTTAAGCTCGATCCAGTCCCCATCGTCGTCTTACATTATCTTCTATTCGGCCAAAGAGAAGTTTATCTACGGTTAATCCAAGAACGATAATGACTACCATAACCGCCATGACCTGACTGATATCCGCCAAATCTCTTCCTATCATCAATACTTGACCTAACCCCTTTGTTGCCGTTAACATTTCACCAGCCATCAAGGCTCTCCAAGCAAAGGACCATCCCTGCTTCATTCCGGAAATCACACCGGGAAGGGCTGCCGGAAAGATAACATTCCAATAGATTTTTAACCCGTTAGCCCCTAATGTACGGGCCGCTCTGACAAAAAGAGGATTGACATTTTTGATACCCGATACAATAGCAATACTGACCGCAAAGGTCGAGCCAATGGCAATAACAAAGATGATCGCACTCTCATTTAAACCATACCATAAAATCGCAAATGGGAGCCAGCAAATACTGGGAAGCGTTTGCATTCCGAGAATTAATGGACTTAGATTCTCATCTAAATACTTGAATTTCGTCATCAGCAACCCAACCATGACGCCTAGCAGAACCGAGAGGGAATATCCGACCAGGATTCGTTTCATGCTGGCCAGAATAGCTATCCCCAGGGTATTATCCGATATTAATCCGATTAACGTTTGAAATACTGCAAGGGGAGATGGAAAGGTATAAGGTTTCCAAATTTCCAACGATTCTACGCCTACCCTATATATCAATTCCCAGATTGTTATTAATATCAGATAAAACAGTATCTTTTTTAATAGACCAGTCATTGTCATACTCAGCTTTTGCAACTTTCTCCACCTCCTCTTTCAACTCTTTCATAATTTTAGCAACCATATATGTTACGTCTCCGCTTTCGATCTGCCTTGGCCGTGCCAATTCGATCTTAAATTCCTTTTTTACCTTCCCGGGATTTGCTGCCATAACGACTACTCGATCGGAAAGCAATACCGCTTCTTCCACATTGTGCGTAACAAAGATGATCGTCTTTCTGGTCTCCAACCATATCCGTTGAAGCTCTAGCTGTAAAATATTTTTCGTCTGACTATCCAATGCGGCAAAAGGTTCATCCATTAATAAAACTTCCGAGTCTAAGGTTAATGCTCTCGCTAAAGCCACCCGCTGCTTCATTCCGCCTGACAGTTCATGAACGTAAGCCTGTTGAAATTTTGTTAGATGCACCATTTTCAAATATTTCAGCGCTTTTTCTTTTCGGTCTGCCGCATTTATTCCGGCCATTTTCATTCCGAATTCCACATTATCAATAACCCTTAACCAAGGAAATAATGCAGATTCCTGAAACATTACTGCCCGGTCAGGACCGGCCCCCTTAATTTCCTTACCATTTAACAAGACTTTACCTTCAGAGGCTTTTTCCAATCCCGCGATGATATTTAACAGGGTTGACTTCCCACAGCCAGAAGGACCCAATATGCTGATGAATTCACCTTGGTTTATTTCAAGATTAATATTGTCTAGGGTATGGGTCTTGTTACGGTCTGTAATAAATCTTTTTCCGACGTTTTCGATTCTTAAATTCACGGTCTCACCACCTCTCATTCTTTCCATTTATTTGACAACCTTACTGGTTAGACAATGTTCCAGACCCATCACGGCAGAACCCACAGCAATCGCATGGTCATTGAAATGACCGCCTCTCATAAAAATAACTTTAGATCCATTATTGCCGTAACACCTTTTTTCGGCTGTTTCTGTGCATACATTATAAAATAGCTGTGATTTGTTGATTAATGGGCCGCTTAAAATAACCAAACCGGGATTTAAAATATTGATAAAATTCGCCAGACCGGTTCCTAAGATCATTGCCGAACGGGTTAAAATTTCTATAGCCAAGGAGTCACCGTCCGATACAGCATGACAAATGTCCATATAGTGAATATCCTTTAGGTCTTTTACAATGGTTGAACGTCTCCCCTTCTTTACCTCAGAAATATATTTTTGTGTGATAGCATGAATAGAAGAATAGCACTCAATACAACCATAGTTCCCGCAAGCGCATTGTTCTCCATCTACATCGATAACCATATGCCCAAATGCATCTTCCGCGTTATTTGCGGTTCTAATAATGGTCTCGGAAGAAATCGTTCCTGTTCGAATACCGATTCCACAGTGAAAATAGACCAGATTTTTATATCCTTTACCGACACCGAAAAGCATTTCCGCTAACACCGCTGCATTTGCACCATTATCGACGAAAACAGGGCATTCAAAACTCCGTTGCATCAGTTCTTTCATAGGAACATCCTGCCATCCGGCTGCTCCAAAATGAGCGGGGTTAATGAGGACTCCCTTTTCTATATCTAACGGCCCTACGGTACCTATACCGATTGCCATTAATTTTTGTTTATCGGCGGAAAGGCTTTTTAATCCAGTGTCGATAATTTCCAGAATAGTTGCTACCGTTTTACTCGGAGAATGGGATTTATTCATATTGAATCGATATTGATATAAAATCTCAATCTTCAAATTTGTGATGATAATCTCCGTATAGGTTCTTGAAATATCAACACCCACCAGATAACCTTTTCCGGCATGAATATCGTATACGATAGGCCTTCTTCCTCCTGTGGATTCTCCGATTGTCGATTGCATGATATAGCGGTTTTCCTCAAGAGGCTCTATGATACGGTTTAAAGTCGTCAGTTTTATATCAGTAAGCATCGAAAGTTCATTTTTTGTTTTGGGTCCTTGTTTATGAATAAGATTAAATACTTTTTTCGTATCATAATTCAAACTATTTAATTCATTATAAATATTCATTTAAACCTCGCTGCCATTTTTGAATAGTTCCATGATCGTTCCATTGAACTATTGAATCTCCGGCTTTCCTTGCTCTTTTAAAACCTTATTTAATAACTCAAGATTAAACAACTGATCAACGTTTGGCTTTTCCTTCAGGAATCCTGCTTCATACGATAAGTTTGCAAAGCCTACAACAGATTCGGTTCGAGGATCATACGTCACCTTAAGCCGGTCAAATGCTGCATCTAACACATCCGCAGGCAGTTCTTTCTGAGTTAGTTCCTTGATTTTTGCATTGACGGTTGCCTTTGCCTGATCCGGATTGTTATTGATATAATCGGTCAATTCAACATGAGCTTTTAAGAAATTTTCAACAACATCCGGATGTTCTTCTATAAATTCCGTTCTTGCCACCACGACTGCCGTTGAATATTCTCCGTTTTTCCAAACCTGATCATAATCCAACACGACATTTGCATTCACTTCTTTGACCAATCTGGAACCCCATGGCTCAGGAACAAATGCAGCATCAATTTCTCCGCTGTCCAATAATGTCTTTATATCGGGGTTATCCGCCTGAATCACTTCGACTGTCCCGCCCTTGGTTGTCTCTTTTAATCCATTTTCCTGCAATAGGTTAAGCAATGATAAATGTTGCGTGTTTCCAAACTGAGGCACCGCTATTTTCTTACCGCTCAGGTCTTTTAAGCCTTTAATCTTTACATCTTGACGGGAAACCAAAATAGCTCCTGCTTCCGTCGCACCTGCGATAATCTGTAAATCACCGTTCGATTTTATGTATCCGTTGATTGCCGGACCGGGTCCGATATAACCCAAATCAATTTCTCCTGCGAAAAAGGCTTCTATTTCAGCAGGTCCCGCATTAAAGGTTTTCCATTCGATGGTAGTATTCTCCCCTAACGCTTTTTGAAACTGCCCTTCCGTCGCACCAACTAAGGCTTGAGAATGGGTTATATTGGGAAAATTTGCAATTCTCATAGTCAATTGATCACCGTCTTTTTCTCCTTGTTTTTGAGACGAACAACCTGTAAAAATACCCATTGCCATCGTAACCATTAAACCCACTGCAATAAACAAGCTTTTTTTACTTTTCATCTTCTAACCTCCCATGATTTAAAAATAGATTTTTGTAGCGAATAAGGATTCCTAGAAACTTTTAACCATTTTTGTAATAAGTACTTAAAAAAATATCATTAACACATCTTATTATCAAGCGGATATTAACAAGTATTAATATATGTTTACTATGTTATTGCTTAAATTTTTACCCTCACCTTTCTAGATGAGGGTTTAATGTGAAGCTGTAGTTTCCTAGTAATCTTATATGTTTTATATTATACTACTATGTTTCCAAATAGTTGTCAATTAATTTAATAATTATTTTTACTAGGTAAATCTATTTCATTCAATTTAGGTAGGGTCACAATAAAACAACTCCCCTCATTTAAACGGCTTTCTACCTCAACCTTCCCCCCATGTGCGGTAACAATTGATTTAACGATTGCAAGCCCAATTCCGGAACCTCCCATCAAACGGTTCCGAGATTTATCCGCTCGATAAAAACGTTCAAATATAAAAGGAATTTCATTCTCCGGGATACCGATCCCATTGTCTTTAATGCTGAAAACTACAGTATTCTGCGTTTCCGAAATAGTAACCTGCATTTCACTGCCGTCCGGCGAATATTTTACGGCATTGGATATCAAGTTGATTAAGACTTGGCTTATCCTCGCTTTGTCCGCAAAAATTTCCGAAGCGCTGCCCGTAACAGAAGTCTTTTGATGTTTATTTTTTAACTCTGTTTCAAAATTCTCCAGCACTTTTTGTGAAAGTTCTAAGGGGCTTATCCATGTTTTATCAAGCTTAAAATTATCGCTCTCTACCTTTGCGAGACTTTCTAAATCGCTTACCAACTCACAGATTCGACTCATTTCATCATAACAGCTTTGTAACCGTTCCATTGTTGGCTCCCACACCCCTTCCATGATAGCTTCAAGGTGTGTTTGGGCAGTTGTTAATGGGGTTCGCAGCTCATGGGCCACATCGGTAGTCAGCTGTCGTCTTAACTTTTCTTGACTTTCAAGGGTTCCTGACAAATGATTAATGGATTCGATTAATTCTTGTACTTCTTTTGTACTGGTCTTTTCTTCGATCTTTACCCCATAATCCCCATTGGAAATTTGTTTTGTTAACCTCACTGTTTCCATAATCGGCTGACTTAAACGCTTAGCCAATAAGAATCCCACTATGATAGAAATGAGAAGCGATAGGAGACCGATACTGATTAAAATCTTGTTTAATGAATCTAAAAACTGAAAATCATCTTTGCTTAGAAAAAATGGTCCGAAAGAACTGATCTGTACCGTTCCCACCTTCTCAGTCTCTTGCATAGCAGAGAATTCCTTTGTTGTAAATTGCCCGTTCATCTCCGGATATTCCATCATCATCCTGTGCGATATATCATTCATCACTTCAGTACATAACTTCATATCGGAAGTTTCGGCATCCCATATGACCTGTTGTTCCAAATCATACACTTTGACAATATAGCCATCGTATAGGGCATACATCCCTATCGTATGTAAGAAATCCACATCCCATTTCTTTGATTGTGTATCATATTGCTGGCTTATTCTATTCACAATTTCCTGGGTGCTCTTTTGCTGTTGGTTCGTAATATATCCTTTAAATTGGTTCCCAATAAAAATATTGGCCAACAAACTGATTAATGCTACAGTAAGCAGAACTACCAGAGCAATAGCTAATGAGAGCTTCGTCTTTAAACCGTACCTCATACTATTTCCCTCCAAACTTATATCCTACACCATATATTGTTTGAACATATATTGGTCTTTTAGAATCGCTTTCTATCTTTTGCCGTATATTCTTAATATGAGTATCTACTGTTCGGTCAAATCCGTCAAACTCATCACCAAGGGCTGTTATTATTAATTCCTCCCGTGTAAATACTTTGTTCGGAAATTTTATCATAGCTGCCAATATCTTAAATTCATTTGCAGTAAGATTTACTTCCATTCGATTTTTTTTGACAGAATGCCCCTCGAAGTCGATCTCTAAATCCCCTTCATTAAAAGAAATTTTTTTATATAATGGTACCAAGTCATCCGTTGATCTTCTTAAGATTGCTTCCATTCTTGCATTCAATTGTTTTAAACTAAAAGGCTTGGTAATGTAGTCATCTGCCCCGATTTCTAATCCCTCAAGGATCGCCTCCTCATTCACTCTTGCAGTCAGCATAATAATCGGTACTCTCGATTTCTGCCGAAGTGATCTGCAAATATCTTCACCCGAAACATCAGGCAGCATGAGATCTAATATCACTAATGAAATGTTTTCTTGATCAAAGATAGAAAAAGCTTTTTTTCCGCTTTCTGCAGTAAAAACAATAAACCCTTTGCTCTCTAAAAAGGATTGAATGACCTCTAAAATTTTAGTTTCATCATCAACAACCAGAACCTTTTTTTTGTCATTTTTCATCCTCCATCATTCCCTTCTTCTTTTCATACTCTCTTAAAATTAAAGCAGAAAGATATGTAGATTTTATGGAGTAAAATATCCCCGTCAGTCAAAATCATCTCTTTGATTTAGACTGACGGGGATATTTATTGCGATAGATTTTTTATTTATACTATTTGAAAATGGTAGTTAAAAGGAATTTACAGCGTCTCAATATTCGTTACACTGTAATCTACTTCTTCAATTGTCTCCTTAAGCTGTTCATCACTTACTTCATCATTTGTTTCAACTATTGCATAATTACCGGCTAGATTCACGTCGACACCTTCAACCCCTACTACCTCGCTTAATGCGTCCTTTACATGTTTTACACAATGTTCACAGGACATGCCTTCAATAAATATTTTTTTCTTCATTTCTCTATTCTCCTTTTAAACTTATTTTAAAATAACGGTTTGAAGTTTTTTAACCGCAGCGCATTGGTCAAAACCGATACGGAGCTTAAACTCATCGCTGCTGCCGCAATCATCGGATTGAGCAAAGGACCTCCAAAGAGATGTAGGATTCCCATTGCAACCGGTATCCCCAATATGTTATATCCAAATGCCCAGAATAAATTCTGCTTGATGTTTCGGATGGTTTTCTTACTTAAATCAATGGCCGTCGGAACGTCCATTAAATCACTTTTCATGAGGACGATATCTGCGGATTCCATGGCAACGTCTGTTCCGGATCCGATGGCAATCCCGATATCTGCTTGTGCTAACGCCGGCGCATCATTGATTCCGTCTCCGACCATAGCGACTTGTTTTCCTTCTTGCTGAAGCTTCTTCACTTCACTCGCTTTATCTTGCGGTAAAACTTCCGCTAATACCCGGTCGATTCCCACTTGTTTGGCTATCGCTTCCGCTGTCCGTTGATTATCACCGGTAATCATCGCTACTTCAAGCCCCATTGCATGGAGCCGTTCAATGGCCTTTTGACTGTTTTCTTTTACCGTATCTGCCACTGCAATAATTCCTGCCATTTCATTATTGATTGCAATGTACATCGGGGTTTTTCCTTCCCTCGCCAGTTTGTCTGAAGTTTCTTCTAAGCGGCCTAAAGAGATATTTCTGTCTCGCATCAATTTTCTATTGCCAAGCAAAACTTCCTTTTCATCTATTTTTACTTCTATTCCATGACCCGGAATGGCCTTGAAAGAGTCCAATTGCTTAAAGGCTAACCCTTTTTCTTCCGCACCTTTTACAATGGCTTCTCCCAGCGGATGCTCGGAACCTTTTTCTGCGGAAGCCGCCAACTGTAACAATTCGTCTTCGGCTATATCGGTGGATACCACCACATCGGTTACTTTTGGCTTTCCTTCGGTGATCGTGCCTGTTTTATCAAAAACAATGGTTTGAATTTTATGCGCCGTTTCAAGGGCTACACCACTTTTTATCAAGACACCATATTCTGCCCCTTTTCCGGTCCCTACCATAATGGCGGTTGGCGTTGCCAATCCTAAGGCACAAGGACACGCGATAACAAGAACCGAGATAAAAATGGTTAATGCAAATATAGCGGTTTGTCCGGTTAAATACCATGCCAGTCCGGAAATAACGGCTAAGACAATGACAGTGGGAACAAAATAGCCGGCGATCACATCCGCAAGCTTTGCAATGGGAGCTTTTGAGCCTTGCGCATCTTCTACGAGCTTAATAATCTGAGCCAGTGCGGTATCCTTACCCACTTTTGTTGCTTTATACTTGATCGAACCATTTTTATTGATGCTTGCGCCAATAATCGGATCGCCGATCCTTTTTTCTACCGGAATACTTTCACCTGTCAGCATGGATTCGTCCACAGAGGTATTTCCCTCAACCACTTCGCCATCTACCGGCATCTTTTCACCCGGTTTTACAACGATGACATCTCCCACCTCTACTTCTTCAATGATCCTCTCAATTTCCTTGCCGTCCTTTATAATAATGGCTGTTTTAGGAGCAAGTCCCATCAGTTTTTTGATCGCTTCTGAGGTTTTTCCTTTGGAAACGGCTTCTAAATATTTGCCAAGTGTGATGAGGGTTATAATGACACCTGCGGATTCAAAATACAGATTATTGACGTAATGGGTATTTCCCTGGAAAATTTGTACTACGGCGAAGATTCCATAAAGGATTGCGGCAGAAGTACCTAAAGCTATGAGCGAATCCATATTGGGACTCCTTCTCCATAAAGTCTTATACCCCACTGTATAAAAGCGGTATCCGACTATTACTACGGGTAAAGTCAGAATCAACTGTATGAAAGCAAACGCTTTAGGGCTCGTCATCGGCATAATGGAATGAGGGAGCGGAAGCCCCACCATATGGCCCATGGCTATATAGAACACCGGAACCGTGAATAGAGCGGAAATTAAAAACCTTCTCCAAAGAGATTGGATCTCCTGATCTTTTTTCTGCTTGTCCGTATCCATAGAAGTTTCTTCTTCGATTGCCTTATACCCTGCTTTTTCCACAGCTTTTTTAATATCCGTTACCGTTAACTTGGCGGGTTCAAAACGAATGGTTAGCTTTTCTGTAGCCAAATTGACATTGGATTCCGCCACGCCGTCCAATTTTCTCGTTACCCTTTCCACTGCTTTTGCACAGGATGCACAAGTCATCCCTTCTATTTTCATTGTTTTTATAACGGCATCGCTTAAAGCCTTATATCCTGCTTTTTCCACAGCTGCTTGGATTTCTTCCACGGTAACTTTGGATTCATCATAGTGAATACTTAATTTTTCTGTCGCAAGGTTTACATTGGATTCTGTTACGCCATCTATTTTTTTTGTAGCTCTTTCCACCGCTTTTGCACAGGATGCACAGGTCATTCCTTCTATTTTCAATGTCTTATTGATCATTTTTCCCCTCCTTCAAAAATGGTAAGAAGTTCTCGCTTTTTAAAGATTAATACCCATATAATTCCCTGTCAATCTTATTTTATTAAAATTTGGCAGGGAAATGAAATGGGATGACCGCTCATTATCCTGCCTTAAATTTATGTAACACAGAGATACCCCTACATAAATTCTTCATAAGTACCTGTTATTTATAGTATCAACAACCTTTCGTTAAAGGCAAGTTTTCATTCTTTATAAATTTGTAAAGAAAAACTACGCCCATTAACGAAATGATCTCTCACATAAGAAAGGGGATAAAAAATGAAAAAGATTATTTCAAAAGGATTCCTAGGCAGCTTGGTTATCATCATGCTTCTTTTTAGTACAACGTTTGCCAGTACTGAAAATGCCGGTATCGAAAAGCAAGTGAATGGCATGAATGTCAATCTTACTTTTATGTCAGATGACGTGGTAACAGGAAGCAATGACCTAATGATTCAATTACATGACAACAATGATAAGCCGGTAGATAACGCTACTATTCGTGTTTTGGCAGATATGGACAGAACCGACGATCATATGGATATGTCGGATACGGAACCCCTGCAAACAGATCTTGAAGCCAGTCATGAGGCAGGACAATACATGGGGACTCTCGAATTTACTGATTCAGGGGAATGGATGATAAAAGCTTATATCACCATTGACGGAAAAGAAAGTGTGGCGGATTTTACTATAGCGGTAGCTGAAGGAGGGCCAAATTGGTATATCATCGGCGGATTCCTAGGGGTTATTACCTTTATCATTGTATTGGCAGCGATCAATAAAAAAAGAAAATCTATTCGCACATAAAAAGAAAGGAGACCGATCATGTCAAATGCTGATAAAAAATCGCAAGAATGTCCTTCCTTTCCAATAGAGGAAACGGATTTTTTAAAAAATAAATTCTTGAAAAAATTTATAAAAAGTAAGTGGTATCCACTCGTATTCCAAATCCCTACCGCAATCGTGTTTACCTTTATTATAGTGGAGTTGTTGGCCGGTCCGTCATCGCCGCACGATAACTTCGGAACGGCAATGACTTGGATACTTTGGTGGCCGATCATACCGATTATTTTTTTACTGTTTGGCCGATTCTGGTGCGCCGTATGCCCTTTCGGAACGCTGAACGATGTCATTCAAAAATATGTCGGCAGCAATAAACCGGTGCCCAAATTTCTTAAAAAATACGGGATATGGATTATCGATGCGACCTTTATCCTAATTACGTGGAGTGACCACGTCTTTGGTATCGTTGAATCCCCCAGAGGCTCCGCCGTTGTCTTACTGCTGATCACAACAGGGGTGGTTGTTTCAGGAGCCTTATGGGAACGCAGAACTTGGTGCCGTTACCTTTGCTTCTTGGGAGGGGTATCCGGAAACTATTCCAGAGCCGGCATGCTGGAACTGAAAGGAACACCTGAAAAGTGTTCAAAATGTAAGGTTGCAGCGTGTTATAACGGCAATGAAAAAGCACCCGGCTGTCCCATGTTTGAATTCCCAAGAACCATGGAAAGTGTGGCAAATTGCAATCTCTGCGGACATTGTGTAAAAAGCTGCCCGAATGATTCGATCCGGATAGCCCCAAGGATTCCAACGAAAGGTTTATGGTTCATCGGCAGAGCAAAAATAGAAGAATCGTTTTTAGCAGCAGTCATTATGGGCATTGTATTTGTTCAAAATATTACCATGATTGATATCTGGGATGGTATGTTAAGTAAGCTTGAAGCCATGGTGGGAACCGATAATTATTTCGTTACGTTTACCATAACATTTATTATCGCTATGTCCATTCCGATTGCCATGCTGGCACTGACCGGTTATATCGCAGGAAATTTCAAAAAAGAATCCTTGGTAAAGAATTTTGCCCGGTTCGGGTATAGTATCATACCACTTGACGTAGCCGGTCATATTGCGCACAATCTGTTCCATTTGCTTGCAGAAGGAAAATCTATTTTCTATACAGCGATCGGCTTATTCGGAATCGAGCCTGCAAACCCCTCTATGGCTATCGTAGATAATATGACGATTCAAGTTTTACAGTATATTTTAATAGCATTCGGAACAATCGGTTCGGTCTATACCGCTTACCGGCTTACAAAAAGCAACCCGGATAAGGAAAACAATACCCTGCGTACTTTTATACCGTTTGCGGTCTTAATGATTGTGTTTGCTGTGATAAACATTTACCTATTCTCCGTACCGATGGAGATGAGAATGTAAATAAGAATTATTAAAAGGAGTTGTTAATTTTGCATATTTTAGTTTGCGTAAAGCAAGTACCAGATACCACAGAAATAAAAATGAATCCCAAAACAAATACACTGGATCGTTCCAGCGCCCCTACCATCCTGAATCCATATGATGCACACGCTGTTGAGGAGGCTGTTAAAATCAAAAATCAATTGGGCGGAAAAGTATCTGTTTTGTCCATGGGCCCATTACAAGCTCAGGAAGTCATTAAGAAATGTATTGAGATGGGAGCAGAGGAAGGTTATCTTCTCTCAGATCGTTCCTTTTCCGGCTCTGATACGTTAGCCACCAGTTATATCCTCTCCATGGGAATCAAAAAAATCATGGCAATGGATTCAGTAGACATGGTATTTTGCGGGAAACAAGCCATCGACGGTGATACGGCTCAGGTAGGACCCGGCATTGCCTGCCGTTTGGGAATCCCTCAATTAACTTATGTTGAGAAAATCAATTCCGTTGATATCGAAAAAAACGTTGTGGTGATACACCGTAAAATGGATCGTGGTTATGAAGTGGTGCAAGCCCACCTCCCCTGTTTGATGACTATCGAAAAAAGCATCAATGAATTAACTTATGTTCCTTTAAAAAATATGATCAACGCAGCACGATATCAACCAATCGTGTGGAATATCAGTGATTTGGAAGCGGATTTAACTAAAATGGGACTGAAGGGTTCCCCGACTCTGGTACGCAAAGTCTTCCCACCTCCTCAAAGACCAGGCGGTGAGCTATTGCAAGGTACTATCGACGAAGCCGTGGATACCTTGGTTCATAAATTGAAAGGAGGAATACTTTCGTGTCAGTCTTAATCCAAAACTCTAAAGAGAATGAAATAAATAATGGCGGTGTTTGGGTGTTTGCAGAACAATTAGAGGGACAGTTTGCTTCCGTTACACTGGAGCTGCTGGGTTCCGCAAAAAAATTAGCCTCCCAATTGAATGTTCAAGTAGGTGCGGTACTCATTGGAGAAAAGGTAGAACCTTTAGTTTCAACACTCTATAGGCACGGTGCAGATAGCGTATACCTCGTGGACTCGGCCGTATTCCATCATTACAGAACAGAAACCTACACGAGTGCCTTTTGTCACTTAGTAAACAAGTATCATCCTGAAATTGTATTAATGGGTGCAACCACCACGGGCAGAGACTTAGCCGGAGCTGTGGCTACTTCCCTGCAAACAGGTTTAACAGCAGATTGCACCGCGCTGGATATTGATATGGAAAAAAGAATTTTATTAGCCAGCCGGCCTGCTTTTGGAGGAAATATTATGGCAACCATTGTATGCGAAGATCGTCGGCCTCAAATGGCAACGGTTCGTCCAAGGGTTATGCCCGCAGGCATTTCTCAAATGAATGGAACCGGAAAATTAATCAGAGAATCTTTACAAATCGAAGAAGAAACTTTACGCACCAAAGTTCTTGAGATTGTTACAGAGCAGGTTGAACAGGTGAAGCTTGAAGACGCTGCTATTATTGTCAGCGGCGGACGAGGCATACAAAATGAGCATGGGGTTGCCCTGCTCCATCAACTGGCTAAGGTCTTAGGCGGTGTCGTCGGAGGCAGCCGAGGCGCCGTTGAAAAGGGTCTGATTGATCCAAAACGGCAAATTGGTCAAACCGGTACGACGGTAGCCCCTCGACTCTATTTTGCTATCGGGATTTCAGGTGCCATCCAACACATTGTTGGTTTACAAGGTTCCGACACCATTATTGCCATTAATACAGACCCCGACTGCCCTATCATGAAGCTTGCTACCTACAGCATTGTCGGCGATGCTTTTGAGATCGTGCCGAAATTAATAGAGGGTTTTATAAAGGTATTCACCGACAGTCCTATTACAGGAGTACAAAACGCAGAAGGAGGCGAGTTCATTGTCTGAGAAATTTGATGCAATCATCGTCGGAGCCGGAGTCGCAGGTCTTGCGGCAGCCTATACGATGGCCAAAGAAGGATTACATGTTATTGTCCTTGAAAAAGGTCAGCATCCCGGTTCAAAAAACGTGATGGGCGGAGTACTATACCGTCAAATGATGGACGAGATTATACCTGACTTTTGGAAAGAAGCACCCATCGAGCGTCCGATTGTTGAACAGCGTTTCTGGATGCTGGCAAAGGAATCCGTTGTACAAACAGGTTATCGGGGGATGGAATGGAGTCAGCCTCCTTATAATAACTTCACCGTTTTTAGAAGCAAATTCGATCATTGGTTCGCCAGCAAATGCGTGGAAGCCGGTGCACTGATTATCTGTGAGACCACCATAAAAGAATGTATTATTGAAAATAACCACGTAATCGGTGTTCGTACAGACCGACCGGATGGAGACCTTTATGCAGATGTGGTTATTCTTGCAGATGGCGTGAATTCACTGCTTGGAAAAAGTCTTGGGTATCATCGAGAATGGCGCAAAGATGAAGTAGCTCTTGCTGTGATGGAAGAATTAAAGCTGCCGTCACAAAAAATAGAAGACCGGTTTAATTTAGATAAAGGCATGGGGGCAACCATTGAAATATTTGGAGACGGTACCCTGGGAATGGTGGGAACTGCGTTTATTTATACCAATAAAGAGCACCTTTCTATCGGCTGCGGTACGTTGCTTTCAGAAATGAGTAAAAAGCAAGTGAAACCGTATGAATTACTGGATTATTTAAAGCAGCACCCTATGATAAAACCTCTGATTGCCGGTGCGGAGCCTTGTGAATATTATGCTCACTTGATTCCTGAAGGTGGCTACAAGAGTATTCCGAAGTTGGTTGGGGACGGTGTTATAGTAGTCGGAGATGCCGCTCAGTTTGTCAATGGGATTCATCGGGAAGGCTCAAATTTAGCGATGACATCCGGCCGATATGCGGCGGAAACGGTTATTCGGGCTAAAAAATTGGGTAGCTTTAATGAGTCTGCCCTCTCCTATTACAAAGATCTAATTTATCAAAGCTATATTGCTAAGGATTTAAAAAAATACAAAAATGCTTCTCATACGATGGAAACAAATCCGGCAATCTTTAACCATTATATCCCGGCGGCAAACAAAGTAATGAGCGAAATGTTTACGGTGGACGGTATATCAAAATCGCAAAAGCAGAAACTTGCCATGAAACATATAACCAAAGAGCGCTCCTTGCTGCGGGTAGCAATCGATGGCATCAAAGTACTGGGGGCGATGAAATAATGAAAGATAACAACAAAAAAGGAAATATTGATAACAAACTCTTCATGAATAATTATAAAGTAGATTCCATGTCTCATTTAACTATTAAAGATCAAGCAGTGTGCGAAAAATGCGAAGATAAATCTTGCACGATTCTATGCCCTGCTCATGTCTATGAATGGAAAGATGAACAGATTATGGTTAGTTATGAGGGCTGTCTGGAATGTGGCGCCTGCCGAATTGCATGCCCTCATGATAACATTGACTGGAATTTCCCACGCGGAGGTTACGGTATTCAATTTCGGTTAGCATAGTTAAATCCTTAAAAATGTGAATTTTTCTATATCTATTGAAAAAAGGAGGATGGGAATGAAACAAAATAAAGCAGGGAAATGGCTGCAAGCAATTCGGCCATTTTCCCTCAGCGGCTCTGTGGTTCCGGTCATATTAGGGGCCATATTGGCAATAAAAGAAGCTCCCTTCCATGTGGACTATTTTGTTCTATCGGTTATTGCTATTGTTTTACTTCAAGCAGGTGTCAACTTGCTCAGTGATTATGATGATTATGTAAATAAAGTGGATACGAAAGATTCTTATGGTTCCAGCGGTGTTATCTTTGAAAATTTACTAGCACCGTCTGAAGTACATAAAGGTGGATTAACGCTGATGGTGTTAGGCTCTCTCATAGGATTGTATCTTGTTTATCAACGAGGATGGGTTGTACTTTTACTGGGGCTCATTGGTGCGCTGGGAGGCTATTGTTATACCGGCAAGCCCTTAGGTCTTAAGTATAAAGGATTCGGGGCTCCGTTAGTCTTTCTGCTCTTTGGTCCGTTAATGGTTTTGGGTTCCTACTATGTACAAGCTCAAACGATGAGTTTCGCAGCATTTTTAGCTTCTATTCCGGTTGGATTCCTTACAACGGCAATCCTGCATGCAAATGATATAAGGGATATAGAACATGATAAAAAGGCGGGCATTAAAACGCTGTCCATTCTAGCAGGACGAAGAAAGGCAATCATCGTATATTATGGCTTAATCATTTTATCCTACAGCTTCCTGCTGCTAGGGATAGTAAGTAAAATCATACCTTATTGGAGTTTATTATGTTTCGCAACAATCCCGGCTGCAATAAAAATGATGAGCAAATTAAGAGCATCTTCTCAAGATGTAACAGGAATTATTGCACTTGATAAAGAAACCGGCCGGCTGCAAGCTCAGTTTGGATTCCTCTTTGTTTTATCCTTGCTGCTTTCGTTGATACATTTCTAGGTTAGGAGGAATGAAATTGGATAAAAAAAATACGACAAGCAATTTTTACATAGCCTTTACCTTGCTTATTTCCGCAGTTTTATGGTTTTTGATGTTCATCATCAAGCCAATGAATTTTTGGATTGAAATGTCCCTGTCCATATCCATTCTAGTAGCTTTATCCTACTGGGTAAAAAGAGATTTATTTCAATTGAGTAAGATCACTTGGCGGGCGATAATCATAGGAATACTGTCAGCGATCATCCTATATGCCGTGTTTTATGTTGGAAATATTGTATCAGGTTATTTGTTCCCTTTTAAAGAGGCACAAGTTTTATCTGTTTATAGCAATAAATCACAAGGAAGTCCTCTTCTGATCGGTTCCTTGCTTTTGCTGCTGATCGGCCCCGGTGAAGAACTCTTTTGGCGGGGATTTATACAACAATCCCTTGCTACAAAACTGGGCGAAACGAAAGGGTACCTGCTCTCCACGCTTTTCTATACAGGAGTGCATATCGTCACCGGTAACTTTATGTTGATTATCGCAGCTCTGGTATGCGGTGCATTTTGGGGCTTTATGTACAAAAAAGAAAAAAGCCTTGTTCCCGTCATCATTTCACATGCTCTTTGGGATTTCACTATTTTCGTACTATTTCCATTGATCAAATAAAAGGAGGTGTCATTCATGATAGAAACGACTACAGGGATTGATTCTATATTTACTTCCATCGCGAGTAAATATGAACAATTGAATTCCATTTTAACATTCAATATAGATAAAAGTTGGCGAAAAAAAGCGATTAATCTTTGTCAGCTGAAAGCAGGCGATACGGTATTGGATTTATGCTGCGGCACCGGGCAAATGGTCGAGTATGCTTGTAAAATTGTAGGAAAAAATGCTCAGGTGATAGGTCTGGACTTTAATGATGCAATGATTAACGAGGCTCATAAGAAATTAAAAAAGCCCTTAAAGGGATACACCTATCAAATTATGAAAGGTAATGTACTAGAACTGCCCTTTTCAGATCATTCTTTTGATTGTATTACGATTGCTTTTGGAATAAGAAATATAAAAGATAAACGAAAAGTATTATCAGAAATGTACAGAGTGGTAAAACCGGGCGGCAATGTAATCTGTTTAGAATTGTCAAAGCCTGAAATGCCAATTATTAAAAACATCTATGCTATTTATTTCAATCACCTATTACCCATAATAGGATACGTAGGAACACAGGATAGAACAGCCTATTATTATCTTAGAAACTCCGTCAATGGTTTTATGAAAAAGAATGAACTGAAACAAGAATTTGATGCGGTCGGTTTCCAAAACACGGATTATATATCGTTAACGTTCGGTGTTGCATCCATCCATTACGGAAAGAAATAAAAAATTATTGAAGATAAAAATATAGCCTATCCCTCCCTATAGGGTATCTGAAAACGAATTTATTTTGCTAGTCAACACTTCAGGATTCATTTTCGGAATAAATCTTTTAGTAAATTTCGTTCTCGGCTTTCAGATAGAAAAGCAAACTCGCTGTGCTCAAACAGTGCTTTTCTTTGCATTTTATGCTCGCTGAAAGCCTTGTTCACAAAATTTGAAAAGATTATTATTCCTCAAAATATCCATCAGTATTGACTAGCAAAACTGTAGGCTTGTTTTCAGATACCCTACACAGAGGCATAGGCTAAAATATATTCTGAAAAATTGAGCAGTTTTTGTTTATAAACAGTGTCTTCCAGAACACCCAAAGAATTTTTAGCTTCCTTGATGTATTCTTCTGCTTCCTTCAATCCATCGTATTGGATGGAAACGATCTCTTGATCAATAAAATCATCGATCAATTGATAGGCCATACCTACATTCATCCCATAATTTTCTAGAGCGGTTATTTCCTTTTCGCTGCCTCCGGCAAGCATGGCACCAAATCGACAGCTATTCCCTATAAACACTGCTGTTTTCCCATTTATAATTTTTAAATATTCCTCTTTCGTAGGAATCGTTCCGGTTGATTTGAGCTGCTCTATTTCAGCTAAACCCATTGTTTCTATCATTTGAGCCAATCGATCGTGATAAACAACCGGCAATTGCCTCGATATAATTAAAAAAGCACGGGAATTTAAAATATCGCCGGCTAATACGGCTATCTTATTTCCAAATACATTATTTAACGTTTTCTGCCCTCGGCGTATACTGTCTTCGTCAATCACATCATCATGAATTAAACTTGCCGTATGTATCAGTTCTATGGCTGCGGATAATTGAATCAACTGGGCCTTTATATCCAGAGAAATTTTTGGGTTGACAGCACTTGCAGACAATAAGAGTAAAGCCGGTCTCATTCGCTTGCCCGGAATCTTAAAGGCGTGTTCAAGCACCTCTTTATTATTTGTCCCGCAAAGATTTTGAATGACATGGTCTAATTGTTCCTCTAAAAGTCGTAAATGATTGGATACCGGAGCATAAATTTCTTCAAGCTTTATTTGTTCGTTCATGATAATTCACCTATCCTATTTATTTAATCTAACAACTTTCTAAGCAAACTACTCATCATTTTGTGCTTATTCAGTCGATTAGTACTCATAGGTTCATCTTAATCAAAAGATATGAAGATTTCATGAAGCAAGGAATAAATGAGCCTTTATTTACAATAATTTTATTATGTATACTTTATTATTGTACCATATAGCAGCTGCTAAAATTTATATTCTATATTTTTTCTAAAATTGGAAAAGAATAAAAGATGAGAAAAATAACGGAGGTGAGTAAATGAACAATATGAATCATAGAAATGCAGTTCATAATATTAATTCAAGCAACAACATGCAGCAAACGAATTCCAGCAAAGAGCAGTCTGATGAAAATAATCATGAAGATCAGAATACTGCACAGAGCAAAATCAATATTAATAGCAGCACAAGATAATTAATCCAATAAAAAGTCCACTTTAAAAGTGGATTTTTTATTGAATTATGTAACAATGGTTTCCTGTTATGCTCATACCACGCAGGAATTAACTGTTCAAAAGTATTTCCAAATCCGATACCGACACATCCATGCGTTTGGAGGTTTCCGTCATTGATAACCCAGAATCAAGGAACCGTTTTACAACCATCTTCATATTCTCGCCAACTTCAATAATGTGGCCATCTAAATCGTAAAAACGTATGGAGCGTTGTCCCCAGTCAGCTTCCTTAACGCCATCCCCTATATACCTAATATCATTGCGTTGCTGTAATTTCGCAATAAAGTCATCAAATTTGTCTTCCTCAAAGTACAACTCCATATTGTGAGATTCTTTTAATATGCTATTCTTTGGAATATCTAACAGCCAGTCAAAGTCCTGCTGTAAAAACAATCCACCAAAGGAGACATTTCTGCCATAGTCTTGAAATACCTCCAGCTCAAATAAATCCTGATAAAACTTTTTGGAAAGACTTATATCTTTTACTGCAATGCAAACCCCTTGATATTTCATTTAAATTTCCTCCAATAATATAAATAATCCGCAGTTAAAAATTGCTCGACAAATTCCTGTTTGTCTGTATGCATAAGTCTTGAATCATAATACCACGATTTACAAAATAAAGAAAGGCATAGCCTCCACCAGGGGGAATCTATGCCTTTCTTTATGGCTCCAAGGGTGGGGCTCGAACCCACAGCCTATCGGTTAACAGCCGAGTGCTCCACCATTGAGCTACCTTGGAATAGTGTACAAAATTAGTTACTTATCTATTTTTTCTATTATTTAAAAATATATACTAAAAACTTGTTTTTGTTACGCTATTCACTTTATTGTAATAAAAAAGAACCTTAATTGCATTCTATTAAAGTTCTCTTTTACCTTGTATCATCTATTTGACTTTTAGTTTAATGATAACGCTTTATAAGTCTCATAACGTTGTTTTGAATACTCTTCAGCTTTTTCAAATAAATCATCTGCCTCATTCGGGAACAATCGTTGTAAAGAACTATATCGAACTTGCCCCATCAGGAAATCCTGAAAACTTTCAGTAGGCTCCTTAGAGTCCAGAATAAATGGATTCTTTCCCTCTTTTTTCAATTCCGGATTATAACGGTATAGATGCCAATACCCTGCTTTTACAGCCTTTCTAATGGTCTCCATGCTTCTTCCCATTCCTTCTTTGATCCCATGGTTGATACACGGTGCATAGGCGATAATGAGAGATGGTCCTTTATAGTTTTCTGCCTCACGGATAGCCTTTATTAGTTGGCTGTTATCGGCATGAATACCTACTTGTGCCACATAGACATTACCATATGTCATCATCATCATGCCAAGATCCTTTTTACCTAATTTCTTTCCGGAAGAAGCAAACTTCGCCACCGCAGCGGCTGGGGTTGATTTTGATGCTTGTCCGCCGGTATTGGAATAAACTTCCGTATCAAACACTAATACGTTAATGTCTTCTCCGGATGACATCACATGGTCCAGTCCTCCAAATCCAATATCATACGCCCATCCGTCTCCTCCAATAATCCAATGAGATCGTTTCATCAGATAATCCTTACGCAAAAGGATCTGGTGAATCAGTTGTTTTATAGTAGAATCTGAAGATTGATAGCTTTGCATGGTTTGAATCAGCTTTTCACTTATTTCTTTCGTTTTTTCTCCATCTTCTTTATATTTTAACCATTCTGCCATTAAAGTCTTTAAATGATCTTCTATATTGGTTTCTACTAATTGTTTCATGTTGTCTTCCAGACTTTTTCTTAGCTGCTTGGTAGCAAGATACATACCATAGCCAAACTCTGCATTGTCTTCAAACAAGGAATTCGCCCATGCCGGACCTTTCCCCTCTTGATTGCTTGAATAAGATGTGCTGGCCCCACTAGCTCCCCAAATAGAGGAACAACCTGTTGCATTGGCAATCATCATCCGATCCCCAAATAATTGGGTAACCAACTTAATATAAGGGGTCTCTCCACAGCCTCCGCAAGCGCCGGAAAATTCCATTAAAGGTTCTTTAAATTGACTATCCTTAAAGGAGTTGCTCAGCGGCAAATTTGATTTATATCCGATTTTGTCATGTGCAAATTTCCAATTTTCTGTTTGATCGTCTAGCTGCGAGTTCACCGGTTTCATGACTAATGCTTTTTCCTTAGCCGGGCATATATCGGCGCAATTACCGCATCCGGTACAATCCATCGGACTGATCTGCATTCTGAAATGATAACCTGCCAATGCTTTTCCGGAAGCTTCTATCATCTTAAAGGAAGAAGGCGCTTCGGTTGACTCCTCTTGAGTAAGCAGAAACGGTCGAAGCACGGCGTGAGGGCAAATATAAGAGCATTGATTGCATTGGATACAGTTTTCTTCAATCCATTCCGGTATATTTAACGCTATTCCGCGTTTCTCATAGGCACTCGTGCCGGAAGGAAACGTTCCGTCTGCTCTGTCTTTGAAGGCACTCACCGGTAATTTATTCCCTTCCTGTGCCTGCATCGGCCGCATAATATTTTTTATAAATTCCGGCTCTTCCTCCATATTTAATCTGTCGGTTGCAATACCATCCATCCACGCTTTCGGAACCTGTACTTTATGAATTGATTCAACCCCTTTTGCAATTGCTTCTTGATTCATTCGGACGATCTTTTCCCCTTTATTGTTATAGGAATAGGTAACCGACTTTTTTAATTCTTTAATAAACTCATCCTGGGGAAGAATTTTAATAAGCTTGAAAAAAGCCCCCTGCATAATCATATTAATGCGATTTCCCAAGCCGATTTCTTCGGCGATTTGAACGGCATTAATCGTATAAAACTCTATTTTCTTTTTCGCAATTATATTTTTATATTCAGCAGGCAGATACTCTTCCAATTCGTCCTCTGTCCATTGACAATTGAGTACAAAGATACCGCCAGGCTTAAGATCCTCTAACATATGATATTTATTGATATAGGATTGATTGTGACAAGCAACATAATCTGCATTTTCAATAAAGTAAGTGGATTTTATCGGTGTTTTGCCAAATCGAAGGTGGGATACCGTTAAACCTCCTGATTTTTTAGAATCATAATCAAAATAAGCCTGCACATAATGATCGGTCTTATTACCAATGATCATAATTGCCTGTTTATTGGAGCCAACTGTTCCATCGGAACCCAACCCCCATATTTTACATGAGATACGGTTTTGAGGTTCCGTTAACACTTTATTTTTTATATCCAGTGAAGTATCTGTCACATCATCTACAATTCCAAGTGTAAAATGCATCTTCGGATTTTCTTGCTTTAGATTTTCATAAACTGCTGTGATGTCACTTGGTGTTGTATCTTTCGAACCTAAACCATACCGTCCACCGATGATCAGCGGTGCTTTTTCTACCTTACTGTAACTGGTGCATACATCCAGATATAAAGGCTCACCGATAGAGCCGGGCTCCTTGGTCCGATCCAGTACAGCGATTTTTTTAACGGTACTTGGGATGCAATTTAAGAAATGTATCATTGAAAAGGGACGATAAAGATGTACCTTTACCAAACCATATTTCTCACCTCTTTTATTGTGATAATCAATGGTCTCCTCTATGGTTTGTGTAACCGATCCCATTGCAATGATTATATATTCCGCATCAGTCGCTCCATAATAATCAAACAAACCATATTTTCTTCCGGTTCTTTTACTTACTATTCCTAAATTTTCTTCAACGATAGAGATCAGATTTTTATAAAAAGGGTTGCTTGCTTCTCTTCCTTGAAAATAGATATCCGGATTTTGTGCCGTGCCGCGAATGACGGGATGATTTGGAGATAAGGCTCTATTTCTAAAATCATTGACCGCATCGTAATCAACCATCTGTGCATAATCGGAATATTCAAGAGCTTCGACTTTCTGAACTTCATGCGAGGTTCGAAATCCATCGAAAAAATGTACAAAAGGTACTCGGCCTTTAATAGCCGATAAATGAGCAATCGGAGCCAAATCCATCACCTCTTGTACGGAGCCGCTTGCTAATAAGGCACAGCCTGTCTGCCGCACAGCCATCACATCTTGATGATCCCCAAATATACTGAGCGCATGTGTGCTAATCGCTCTTGCGCTGACATGCAAGACGCCGGGTAACAATTCTCCTGCCATCTTATATAAATTAGGTATCATCAATAATAGCCCTTGTGACGAGGTGAAGGTTGTTGTCAATGCACCTGCTTGCAAGGATCCGTGTAAGGCTCCCGCCGCACCTGCTTCTGACTGCATTTCAACGATGCTGACCTCTTGATTAAAGATATTTCTTCTTCCTTTCGCAGACCAGTCATCTGTAAGCTCAGCCATTCCTGACGATGGCGTTATGGGATAAATCGCAGCCACTTCTGTAAAGGCATAGGATACATAGGCTGCCGCAGTGTTACCGTCGAGAGTTAAATTAATTGTAGACATAACGTTTCCCCGCTTCCTTAAAGTTGGCTTCCATTATCAACCCAATTCTTTGCCTTTTCGACACTATACTCTGATGTAATACTTAAATTGGTTGCTCTATTTATTTCATCTACATTGGACCAAGCTGCTGTATATTCACTGTTTGTCGCACTCACACTATTGAGTCTCTCATTTTCAAATCCAGTTAACGTGTTGTTCAATTTTTTATCCATTTTAAACCTCCTACTCTATAATTAAATAAAATTTCCAAAAAATTAGTTATTATTCTACCAGTTTAAATTTACTGAATAAATTATTATTCTTGTTCGAATACTACATTTAAAATTACTGTTAACTTCTCATTAACAGGTCATTTTTCTCCACACAAAAATAAAAAGCTACTTGTAGCTTTTTATTTTCTTATCCGACAATTCATTTTTCAAATTCTCTCATAACTCCTTTTCTAAAAAAATCATGTTTCGTGCAAACGCCCGAGCATGCGCTTCCTTTTCATCATCCATGAAAGTATGCTGATATCCCAGATGGCGTTCAGAAAGTGCACCGATAAATTGTAAATGCGAATGCTTGCAATACCGCTCTATCCCCGTTTGAAACAGATCAGCCCCTTTTTCCGGGCGATAACCGCAGGTGGTGATTAAAGCAACCCTCTTCCCTGCCCAAAGCGCCGGTCCTATTTTATCTCCATAGTATTTATTCATCCCATATACCAAACGGTCCAGAATAGCTTTCATCGGCGGCGTGCAATACCATGAATAAATCGGTGTCGCCAAAACAAGCGTATCACACGCCATAATTTTATCAAAAATCTCCTGTGCATCGTCATCAAATTGACAGCCAAACTGCGACCAATCTGCCTGACAGACTCTGCAGGCTACACATGGAGCGATCTTTTTATCATATAACCAAACTACCTGGTATTCATCTCCATGAGACGCCAGTTCCTCAAGAAAGGGTTTCAATAATGCGGCTGTGTTTCCGCTTTTTCTCGGACTTCCCATCAGTATGTAAACTTTCATTCTCGTTCTCCTTTCAAAACAATTATTCAGATACTATTTAATTTCTTTCGTACTTACTGCCATTAGTAATTTAAAGGAGAAGGCTATGGAACCTACCGCCATCAATAGACCTCCTGCAAAATAAAAAAAGATTGTATAGGGGGAAGAAGTCCCCGCTATTTCCAGTATTCCGTTCAAAAAACTGCCTACTGTCAGCGTTGCAATTCCGGAATTGTATAAATTATAGAATTTCCTATATCCGTTGATTCTATTGGCGGTCGGAATCAGCACGCCCATCACCACATAAAAAAATGCTCCTCCCAGCAATGGATATAGAAACATCCATGTCATTGCACCGGAACTTACACCATGGCTGAAGATTCCGTAAACACTATTCACCACTAGCGCCACTATAGATGCGATTATATAAACGAATACCGTTTTTCTATTGGACCGAACTTTAATATCCGATATAGACAATGTCACTCACCTCACGTTCTTTCATGCTTCTGCCATCTGTAGGATGATTCATTACTTTTCCATTAAAATACATGGTCGAAGACCCTCCTCCATCTAAATTATAGGCCGTAATGCAGCCTCTTTCTTTGAGTTCTTGGGCTAATTCAAGGAGGGAAATGCCTGCACTTTCTTCTGTTCTTCCGTCCGATACGATAATTATGTAATGTCCTTCTGAAATTTGACCAATGGCAGTTCTTGGGTTGCTTGTTTTGGCTCTTGATACTTCACTGGTTTCGTTGACCGTCAGCTGACCGTTTTCTACAAGTGAAGGTCCAAAGGATAAAATTTGCCATATGTTGTCATCGTTTAAAAGGGTGTTTATACTTACTTGATTTTCATGAATAATGGAGAAATCCCCATTTTCATCAATGACTAGATCTTCATCACTTTTATCGGATCTAGCGGTTTCCCTATAAACTTCACCATTACGTAAAACATATCCCTCCTCTCTAAACCCATAATAATCACCATTGATAGCGAAAATAGCATGATTTTCTTCTGCTATATTCGAAGTCTTATCTTTAATATTACGGCCATACGTATTATTGGCCAGTGCCGTTTTTAAATATTTCGGATCAGAGACCCAAATATCTGCAATATATAGGATCGAGTTATATTTTTGCTCTGTGTCAATCGTTATTTTGATCCAGTCATCTTCATAAGAACGATCTGTAACAACAGCTTCGGTTTTTGATTCAGATTGAGCCCATTTTGGGGAATTGTCTTCGACTTTTGTAAGGGATTTTTGAATGACAAAAGTATCTAGCAATACATAAGTAAAGGAAAAAATCAATAAAAAAGTAAATAGGACAGCCCAGCTATAGGGTCCTGTAAATCTTCTTATCATCTGTCTTCCACTTCTTTCTTTTTGATACGAAAATATATTTTTTTTGAATATTGTAACTCAGTATAAATAAAATACTGTCTACTAATATCTTAATAAAGGTTAGATTTAACGGTACATTCTTTAGCAGCGAAACAAATAACCAGCTTAAAAACATCTGCGAACAGAATAACGTAAAATAAGTTAACGTTTCACCGCCATACTTGTTTTTACTTTTAAAAACCCAGTGCTTATTCACTAAGTAATTAAAACTCCCTGATGTCAAGCGAGCAATAACAGTAGCAGCCAATAAACCGATCGTTCCTCTTCCGAAAACAAGATGCGCCAATATAGTAAAAAGCGAAAGATCTAACATGGCTGAAAGCAATGATGAAAAACTATATTTAAAAATATTTAAATAGATACGTACCGAGTCTTTCACCGGATGAAAGTGAGAGGATGCATTATCAGCCAGATATATTGTGTCAATCGGCACATAAATAAAAGGAACACCTTCACGTGCCATTTTAAACAGCATGTTCATTTCAAATTCATATCTGTCCCCCTCTACAGATAAGCAATTTTGCGAATAAGCCATAGGGATTCCGCGAAGTCCCGTTTGCGTATCAGGGCATTTTTTTGCTGTGCTCAATAAAAAGACAAACGAGGTGATACGGTTTCCCAAGTAGCTTTTTAACGGAATATTCTTTCCGCTAAAATCTCTTTTCCCTAAAATTAAACCGGACGAATTATTTTCTAGAAATTCAGCAACTTTGTATATATCCTTGGGACTATGCTGCCCATCCGCATCTGCTGTAACAAAGCCCGGCAAATTGGGGAAATGGGATAGTACATAAGAGATTCCTGTTTTAAGGGCTGCACCTTTGCCCATATTTTTCGAATGTGTACATATCATACATTGAAATTCTTCTTCTATCGTTTCAAAAATGCTTGAGCATTCCTGTTTACTTCCATCATTTACGACAATGATCTCTAAATCTAGTCTTTTCAAATCTTCTACTAGTGTAATTAATTTATCATCTGGATTAAACGCGGGAACTATGATTACTGGCTTCAAATTTATGACCCCCTCTTTCTTATAAAATATCCTATCAGAAACATGTGATGGAAGGTTGATTAAATAATGTTTATTCTATCAAATTATCCGTCTATATGGATATTTATTTTTTTATTTTACACACATTATACACGGAACATTCAAAAGCCAACAAAAGGATACCTATCAACGATGAAACATAACATCGTTTTAGTGTATCCTTTTTAGCTTGATTAGAAACCCTTAATTGAATAATCTCTTATTCAACAGTGATTTTTATTGTTCCTGTGAAACTTTCTCCCTCCGTATTGTAACCTGTATATGAAACTTGAGGTCACCTTTGAATCATAGTCTGACGACGAATTATGTAGGGCTGTTCATTATATCCAAAGGTCTATTCACTATAGTAAGGAATGGATATGATCTGTCCCGGATAAATGCTGTCAGCAGAAATACCATTTAAGGAGCAGATTTCATAAACCGTTTTTCTTGGATCGGTATGAGCCGGCCCATATTCAGCTGCAAGATTCCAAAGGGTATCTCCGGATTCAATTTGAATTTGAATCATCTGATTCTTTGTTAAGCTGCTCGCGTCATTTATGCCTAAAACGTTATTCACCATAAAAACAAATAAAAGAATGGTTATCGTAATAGATGTGGTAAATCTCAGCTTGGACTTAATTCTATAGGATTTTTTTGCGCTTCTCATAATACATTCCTCCCATTTCCATCCAGAACTTATGTTCTTAATCACATATTATACGAATACATGTTCTTTGTCAATAATTATATAAACATTTGTTCTTTTTTAATCGATAAAATTAAAAAGGCGGACTTTCGTTCCGCACTACTGTTTAACTTATTGATTAAACTTTCATTTTTTCCGCCATTTCAATCGCGTACTTAGCGATGCTTCCGGCATAAAAAAACACCGACAGTTGAACCGCCGATGTTTCCTCTTTATTTATCATTAAATAACGTATTACATACGTATGAGTTTATTATAGCATTGATCTATATACTTGGTGAGGTTTTCATGAAATTTGATACCAAGAACACATAAAACGGCTGCTATGAATGCTAGGATACCGATTCCTACATAACTTCCCTTGTTGAACATACTTCCTATCATAATGGAGCACATCATGGCCGGACTTCTTCCTATCAGGGATATCAGCAGGAAGGCTTTTAACCTCATATTTGAAACACCTGCTGCATAATTCAGCAAATCTTTTGGCAGTCCGGGCACCAAAAAAATGACGAACACGATAGTAAATCCGCGTTTACTATTGATACGTTTAACAAATTTGTTTATCCGCTCTTCTCCAAAGATGAGGTGAAGCGCATCCCTTCCAAGAAATCTCGCTAAATAAAAGGTAATGATTGCCCCTACTGCAGCACCAATGAGCGAAAACAGAAAGCCTAACCAAAAACCATAGGCATAACCCGCTGTAAACTGAAGGCCTTGTCCGGGAATAATGCAAATGATAATTTGTACGATCTGAAGCGCGATATAGACAAATATGCTTGCCGTTTTGTATTGCTCCAAGTATGCATTGACAGAGTCTAAGGTTTTAAACTGGCTGATAAAGTCTGCATGAAATAGTACAATATATATCGGTATACCAACAATAACGAGCAGCAAGAGTGCAAATTTTACAATCGTTAGTAAAACTCTTATTCTTCCTTTCGCTTTTTTTCTTTTTTTATTAACTTGCTTCATGCAGCCACAAACACCCCTTCTATTTTGACTTCAATAGTTTCCTATCATAAAGAGTTTGCAGGGCCTTTATGACACCAAATTTGGAATGCTCATAAGTAAGGCCGCCTTGAAAATAGATAATGTAAGGTTCTCTAAGAGGACCATCTGCACTTAACTCAATAGAAGATCCTTGTACAAATGCTCCTGCCGCCATAATCACTTGGCTTTCATAACCGGGCATGTCCCAAGGAATCGGTTTTACGTGTGCATCAATCGGAGCCGCTGCTTGAACGCCTTCCGCAAACGCACATAAAGCATCCGGATCGTTCAGCTTCACGGCTTCAATGATATCACTTCTTTTTTCAGTTGGTGTAGGACACACCTCATAACCTAAGTTCTGAAACGCCTGAGCGCATAAAATGGCCCCTTTAACAGCTGCATTGACCGTTTTAGGCGCAAGGAATAACCCTTGAAGCATGGTTCTGGTTTGTCCGAACATCAGGCCGCATTCGCCGCCGATTCCCGGTGAGGTCATCCGATAGGAAATGTTTCTTATTAAATCTTCTCTTCCCGCAATATATCCTCCGGTTAAAGCCAAACCGCCTCCCGGATTTTTGATGAGAGAACCCGCAATCACATCGGCACCGACATCGGTCGGCTCTTTGGTATCCAAAAACTCGCCATAGCAATTATCCACCATGCAAATGATGGACGGATTAATCGCTTTTACAAACTTCGCCCATTCTTCGATCTCCGGTATCGTAATCGCTTTTCGCCAGCCATAACCCGTTGCCCGCTGAACGGTTATCATTCTGGTTTGAGGGGAAATGGCACTTTTTAAAGCTTCAAAATCGATATTTCCATCCGCAGTAAGTTCCACTTGTTTGAAGGTGATCCCGAATTCTTTCAGGGAACCTTTTCCCTCTCCGCGGATTCCGATCACTTCTTCCAACGTATCGTAAGGGGCTCCCGTACAATAAATCAATTCATCGCCGGGTCTTAAGATGCCGGTAAGGGTCAGCGTCAACGCGTGGGTACCATTTACGATAATAGGCCGTACCAATGCTGCCTCTGTGTGGAAAATATCGGAATACACTTTTTCGATCGCTTCACGCCCCGGATCATCATAGCCATATCCGGTATTCCAGCTGAAATGCATATCGGATATTTTATTCTTCTGAAATGCTTCCAACACCTTATATTGATTGTACGCCATGATATCGTCCAGTTCTAAAAAGGTATTTTTGATCTGTTCTTCCGCTTCATCAATAATCTCAATAATTTCAGGAGAAATCCCCATCTTTGTTGTTAATAAATCATATGTATTTTTCTGCATGTTTCCCTCCGGTATATCGTTTAAGTCATTCAAGTCTATAAGTTTACATCACTTATCTATCGTTATCTTTGCGTTCCAATTCCCATTCCATATTATTGACCAAATTTCGTTTTACATTCTGTTTATGTTTCGCATAAAGCTGTGTAGTCGTTACCTGTTCATGATCCAGAAGGGCTTGAACGTCATAGATATCTTCCCCGCGGCCGATTAAACTGGTTGCTGCGGTTGCTCTTAATTTATGCGGGCTATATCCGGCTTTCTGTGATGTTTTCAGACCGAATGCAGAATATTTTTTAACAAGCTCCCTGATTTGGCGCTCGGTCATTCGCTTGCCCTGTAAAGATAAGAATAACGCATCTTTATCTTCTTCCGAAATGGAATCCGGCGACGGCCGTTCTCCCTCCAAGTACTCCATGATGACAATTTCTGTCGATTGATTAATCGGCATGATGGATTCTTTGCCTCGTTTTCGGTAGATTTTAAATTCTCCCCGATCAAAATTGAAAGAAGATACATTGAGCTGCTGCAATTCAGACAAACGAAGTCCATACGTCAAAAATAGAATCAATATGGCTTTATCACGCTTCTTGGTTTTCTGCCAGAATTCCTTCTGCTTATTAGTCAGTCCTATTCCTGTCGAAACAATATCCAGCATACGCATGACTTCATCATCCTGTAACGCTTTAATTTCATGTTCGCCGGGTTTTGGTACCCGAATCGGATCAAGACCTGCCGTAATATTGTGTGTCAAAATCTCATCGCGATAGAGGTATTTAAACAGCACAGATAAGGATGATTTCTTTCTGGCTAATGATTTATTGCTGTTTTCATATATGGTTACCGCTTTTTCGGTTTCTTTTTGATATTTTCTGGCATAATCCAAAAATACATTCACATCTTTTGCCTTTATTTTTTCAAAATCGGCTACCGTTATATCTTGCCTAACGGAGGCTGAAACAGCTCCCGATTCCATCAAATAGCCACAGAAGAAATGTACATCCCGGAGATAAGCCAATCGAGTAAGCGGCAGCACGTTGCCTCGAAGATAGATAAAAAAACCCCTCATAAAGGCAGGAAGCTCTTCTTCAATCGCCGTACACTGCATAAAAAGTTCCAGTTCTTTTTTGATAATATTATCGGGCTTCCCTGTTTTATTCTGAAATTTTATCTTTTTTCTCTCAGCCATGTGATAATCTCCTCAATTACATCTTCATCACTTGGATAATTTGAAATGTTAAACCATGTTATATCTTCATATCTTCTAAACCAGGTCATTTGCCTCTTGGCATAATGCCTTGTATTTCGCTTTACGAGATAGATCGCGTGTTCCAAATCATATTCACCTTTTAGATAGCCGATGATTTCTTTATAGCCGATCCCTTTCATGGAAATATTTTCTTCAGTCAGCCCCATGGATAAAAGAGAGCTGATTTCTTCGATTAACCCCATTTCCAAAAGCAAATCCACCCGCTGATTGATTCGGTCATACAGTTCTTCACGATCCCTGCTTAAACCGATTAATGTATAGTTGTAATCGTTTGTTTTCACGAAAGATTCTTCAAAAGGCTTGATACCGCTCTCTGTATTTTCAGCCACTTCAATGGCTCGAATCATCTTTTTTAAATTGTTTACATGGATGCGCTCCGCCGCTTTCGGGTCCACTTCTTTTAATCGATTATAAACTGCTTCGTTTCCCTGTTCTTCTGCCAATTTTTCAAGCTTTTCACGATACGCATTTCCCACCGGAGGTGCTGAAAAGTTCATATCATAGAGTAACGAATTTACATACAGGCCTGTCCCGCCTGATACAATCGGTGTTTTCCCTTTGTCAAAAATTTCAACAATCGCCGCCTTCGCTCTTTTTTGATATTCTGCTGCCGAAAACGGCTCTCTCGGATCAATTTGATCTACTAAATAGTGCTTGACCTCCGCCTGTTCCTGGGTGGTCGGTTTCGCACTTCCGATATCCATAAACCGATATAATTGCATCGAATCACACGATACGATTTCACCGTTCATGGCTTTTGCAATCTCAATGGCATATTTTGTTTTTCCAACTGCAGTAGGTCCTGCAACAATAATTATTTCTTTTTTCATCTTATACACGTTTGAACATTTTCTCCAGTTCATATTGAGTCATTTTTATAAACGTAGGTCTGCCGTGAGGGCACGAATAAGGATTCTCACACTTGGCTAAATCTGCTATCAGCTGCCTGCATTCCTCATCCGAAAGAACGTCATGTGCCTTCACCGCACTTTTGCAGGCTCTCATAATAATTTTATCGATTTTCGAGGCATTCTCTATGTCCACATTCTCTTCAATATTCTCCAGGAAATAATCGATAAACTGATTCGCTTCCTCCATTTCCATAAACATCGGAATGGCTTTGATGATATACGATTTTGTACCGAATGCCTCAATATCAAATCCCATTGCTTGCAGCAAATGTACCCAAGAAGATTCGCTGGATTTGATGGCATAATTCGCTTCCGCCACGATCGGTATCAAGATCGTCTGCTGCAATTTCTCTTCTGCTTTATACTGATGCAATAGCTGCTCATAAAAAATACGTTCATGAGCCGCGTGTTGATCGATGAAATAAAAACTGTTTTCATCGACAGCTGTAATATAGGTATGAAATACCGTACCAGTTAACTGTAAGCTTCCAAAAAAAGAAACTTTCTTTTTCTCTACTACTTCCGGTTCTACTTCTATATTTACCGGCGTTCCTACGGTACCATCATATGCTTCTTGTCGTTCTTTCGCTAGGCTTGACAATATCAATTTTATGTCAACTTGTTCTTGTTTGTTCTCTTCTGCCTTTATTTCTGTCCTGTTTTCGCTTAACTTATCCTGAATCTGCACATTTACTTGTTTCTGAGCCACTGATTTTATAGACATCGGTGCTGTATTTGGTACTTGAACTTCTTCCTTTTCCGTCTGCGCTCTAAACACATCAGAAGGTCCTTTTTCAGCCAACGGCTCCGAAAGCGCAGTTTTCGGCTTTTCCGAAAAGAGTGTTGCTTCGGACGTGAAATTTTTCTGAATCGGTGGAATAGCCTCTTTGGAAAGCAATGCTCTTTTGATAGACTGCGAAATAAAGATCTTTACTTCCATATCATCATGGAAGCGAACTTCCTTCTTATTCGGATGGATGTTTACATCCACTAAGTTAGGCTGAATCGTAAAGAACAGAAATGCAATCGGATATCGGCCTTCGAACAGCCTTTCCGTATACCCTTCCTGCACGGCTATATCCATAACTTTATTAGATATGACGCGTCCGTTCACAAAGAAAATTTGTTGTCTTTTATTTGTTTTACTATAGTCCGGCCTTGAAATATACCCTTCCAGCTTCATTCGTTCATTTTCACTTTTCAGATACATTAAGCCTTCTCCGACCGACCGGCTATAAACCGTTAAAATACTTGTATAACGATCCCCTTTTCCGTTGGTGGAAAATAAGATATTGCCATTATTGATTAAACGGATTTTTATATCGGAATAAGCCAGCGCAATCTTTGACATAAAATCAATAATGAGATTGCTTTCCGCCGAATCCGTTTTCATAAATTTTAATCGAGCAGGCGTATTATAAAATAGGTCCGAAACAATGATAGTCGTTCCTTCCGGGCAACCGGTTAAATTTTTTTCAAAAACCTCTCCGCCGTTTATTTTTAATGAAATCCCCGTTTTTTCATCCGCCGTTTTCGTGATGAGTTCTACTCGGGAAACAGCAGCAATGCTGGATAGAGCCTCTCCTCTGAAACCCAACGTTAAAATGCTGTTCAAATCCTCATCTGTAGCAATCTTGCTGGTAGCGTGACGCAAAAAAGCCATTTCCGCTTCTTCCTGAGAAATTCCGGATCCGTTGTCCGTCACACGGATATAGTTTTTTCCGCCGTTTCGAATTTCTACCGTTATGGAATCTGCACCTGCATCAATGGAATTTTCAACCAATTCCTTTACAATGGATAAGGGTCTGTCTACGACTTCACCTGCCGCAATCTTATCCGCTACAGACTTGCTCAGTAATTTAATCATTTGCAGCCACCTGTAATTCTTCCAATACTTTAAGAGCTTCCCAAGGGGCAAGCTTCATTAGATCAATATTTTTTAATTTTTCTATAACAGCGTTTGGAGCAAAATCAAAGAAAGAAAGCTGCTCGTTTGCTTCTGCAGATTTGCTCCCTTTTTCCTCACTAGTTTTAATCAGCGTATGTCCTTCTTCTGCACCGCCGGATTCCAGCGCAGTCAATTTATTCGCAGCAGCTTCGAGCACTGCTTCCGGAACGCCGGCCAATTTCGCTACATGAATGCCGTAACTTCTGCTGGCACTGCCTTCCACAATCTTATGTAAAAAGATGATATTCCCGTTTTCTTCCGCCACATCTACATTTAAATTCTTAACCCCCGGAAGCTCCTCCTCCAAAGCGGTCAATTCATGATAATGTGTCGCAAATAAAGTTCTGATCTTATTTTTTGCATTGCATAAATGCTCCACAACCGCCCATGCAATGGATAAACCGTCGTAGGTACTGGTCCCTCGACCGATCTCATCCAAGATAATCAGGCTTTTAGCTGTCGCCGTATTTAGGATATACGCTAATTCACTCATTTCCACAAAGAAGGTACTCTGTCCCTGTGCCAGGTTGTCAGAAGCACCTATTCGTGTATAAATCCGATCCACAAGTCCGATATTGGCCGTTTCACAAGGGACGAAGCAGCCTGCCTGCGCCATCAGCACAATCAGCGCCGTTTGACGCATATACGTCGATTTTCCCGCCATATTCGGCCCTGTAATCAGCAGCATACTGGAATTCTTATCATCTACATAAATATCATTTGAAACAAAAATACCGTCCTTAATCATTTGTTCAATAACCGGATGTCGTCCTTTTGTAATCGCAATGCTGTTTCCGTCATGTACTTCCGGTTTCGTATAGCCTAAAGCCGCCGATACATGGGCAAAGGAAGCCAATACGTCAATAATTGCAATCGCCGATGAAGACTTTTGAATCAAGCCGATATACGTCTGAATTTTATTTCGGATTTCTGTAAACAAATCATATTCCATTTGATTGATTTTGGATTCGGCATTTAACACCAGACTTTCCATTTCCTTTAATTCCGGCGTAATAAAACGCTCACAGTTCACCAGTGTTTGTTTTCGAATATAGTTCTCCGGTGCCATTTCCAAGTTGGATTTTGTAATTTCGATATAATACCCGAATACTTTATTGAATCGAACCTTTAAGTTCTTGATGCCGGTTCTTTCCCGTTCTTTGCCCTCCAGCTCTGCGATCCAAGCCTGTCCATCTTTAATGGAAAAACGAAGATGATCCAATTCCTCGGAATAAGACGCTTTTATTAACCCACCTTCTTTGATCGTAAAAGGAGCTTCCTCCACAATAGAAGCATCGATCAGGTCATAGACCTCCATCAGGGAATCTTCGATTTCCCCACACAAGGAATGAAGCAGTTCATTATCCAAGGATTTTAATTCAGCTTTGATCTCAGGCAATATGTATAAAGAATTGCGAAGTGCAATCAAGTCTTTCCCATTGGCGTTACCGCAGGCAATTCTACCGGATAAACGCTCCAAATCATAAACCGCCTTCAAGGCTTCTTTGATATTATTTCGGATGATGATTTCATCCATCAATATTTCCACGGCAGATAACCGCCTGTTTACTTCTTTGCTGTTGTTTAAAGGCTCCCGAAGCCACTGTTTCATTTTTCGTGAACCCATCGCGGTATGCGTCTTATCTAAAACGCCTAGCAACGAGCCTTGTACTTTCTTTTCGTAAAGGGTTTCGGTGATTTCCAAATTTCGAATGGTCGCCTTGTCTAACGACATATGACCGTCCAATTGATACACTTGGATCGTTGTAATATGGCTTAGATTATGCTTTCTGGTTTCAAATAAGTAGCTGAGCAGCGATCCCAGCGACACCGTAGATAATTTCAAATCCGCTAGTCCAAGTCCGACCAGCGATTTTGTCTGAAATTGTTTCAATATAGTCATTTCAGCCGTTGCCGGGTTATAATAATGCTCATTTAAAATATTAAAATATGCATTCGTGATTTTTTTCATTTCCTCAATAGAAAAGATGGCTTCAGCCGATTCGTTCATCAGCACTTCTTTCGCTTTGATCTTTACCAATTCATTGAGCAGATTCTCTATGGTATTGTTGCCTAAAAATTCCGTCGTATATAATTCGCCGGTAGAGATGTCCGTATAAGCAATTCCGGCGCCTTCCTCAGACAGATAAACAGATGCCAAATAGTTATTTTCTTTCTCATTGAGCATCGTCTGATTCACAATCGTACCCGGCGTAATGATCTGAATGACTTCACGCTTAACGATGCCCTTTGCAGTTGCAGGGTCTTCCACCTGTTCACAGATGGCTACCTTGAATCCCTTTTCCACCAATTTCGCAATGTACGTATCGACGGAATGAAAAGGAACCCCGCACATGGGGGCCCTCTCCTCTTGACCGCAGTTTTTACCCGTTAGGGTAATTTCCATTTCCTTCGATGCGACGATGGCATCGTCAAAAAACATTTCGTAAAAGTCCCCGAGTCTAAAAAACAGAATACAATCCTGATAATTTTCTTTAATCTCCATATATTGCTGCATCATCGGTGTTAGTTGCATAGTTTCTCTTACCCCTACCCTTTACTAAATCTCAATTTATCTCTTATTGTATGCTTCGAGGCCTAATCGAATCAATTCTACCCCTCGAACCATGTCTTTTTCATTTAAAACATAGGCGATACGCATTTCACTTCTTCCAAGCCCAGGCGTTCCGTAAAACCCTTCGGCAGGAGCGAACATAACAGTCTCGCCGTTATCATCAAATTCTGTCAGCATCCAGATGAGGAACTCTTCTGCATTTTCTACAGGAAGCTTTGCTGTGATATAGAAAGCACCGGACGGTTTTTCACAAACCAATCCTTCAATTTTGCAAAGTTCATCGTATACTACATTTCTTCTTCGTTCATATTCTGCTTTAATCTCATTAAAATAAGATGGATCCAAGTTGTATAAAGCAACAGAACCCACTTGATCGATAGTTGGGCAGCATAATCTTCCTTGGGCCAGCTTTAACAAATTAGAATACAGTTCTTCATTTTTAGTTACGATGGAACCGATTCTGGCTCCGCATGCACTGAAACGTTTGGACACGCTGTCTACTATAATCACTCTGTCCGCCACATCTTCATATTGACCAAAGCTTGTCATCTCGCCATTATCATAGATAAATTCTCTATATACTTCATCTGCGATAATAAAGAAATCATGTTTCTTGGCCAAATCACAGATCATTCTCATTTCATCTCTTGTAAGAACAGAACCTGTCGGATTACCTGGATTTACAAATACCATTGCTCTTGTTCTAGGTGTAATTAAGGCTTCGATAGCTTCCTTTTTTGCATAATGGTATCCCTCTTCTGCTTTAGTCGTTAACGGAACCACTTTACCATCTGAGAAACCGATGAATGTCGTATAGTTGGTGTAGTATGGTTCAGGTACGATCACTTCATCACCGCTGTCTAATATCGCTGTCATAATAAATGTCAAGGCTTCACTTCCGCCGTTTGTGATAAGAACATTTCCTCTGTCATAGTTCATGCCATATCTTGCATAGTATCCTCGAATGGCATCAATTAGTTCAGGAATGCCCTCTGACGGTGCATAAGCAAGGACTTTTTCATCATAGGCTCTCACCGCTTCCATAAAAGCTTTTGGTGTTTTGATGTCCGGCTGACCAATATTTAACTGATACACCTTTTTCCCTTGTTTTTTCGCCTCGTTTGAATAAACGTAGAACTTTCTAATTGGCGAATGTTGCATTTCCTGAATTCTTTTTGATAGTTTCATCTTTAGACAATCTCCTTTTTCTTTTTTTCGAATAACCTTAAAATGATAGTAATTTTTAGGTTATTATTGAAGAAATAATTAAAAATCAGCTATAACGAGGTGGATATAACCTTCCTCGTTGAAACGTACAGAGGTAAGAAAAATTTCTACATTCGAAATTTTTCTACTTAAACGTTATAACATTTTATGTGAACTGTTTACCACCTGCTCGATTAAGACATTGGTAAACAACTCATTTTCTGTCTTTTTCAGATAAAGCAAATATTCAATATTGCCTTTTGCTCCGGTAACCGGAGAAAATGTCAGTCCATGAGGATAAAGTCCCGATGCTGCAGCATATCCAATCACCTTATATAGCACCTCTCGGTGAACCTGAATATCTCGAACAATCCCTTTCTTGCCGACCTGTTCCCGTCCTGCTTCAAATTGAGGCTTGACCAGGCAAACGATACTCCCGCCTTCAGCGAGCAGCTTGCTTGCTACCGGGAAAACCAGCTTCAACGATATGAAAGATACATCAACGCTGATAAAATCCACATCTTTATCAATCATATCCACATCAAGATATCGGATATTTACTTTTTCCATATTCACGACTCTTGGATCGTTTCTTAATTTCCAATCCAATTGTCCGTACCCTACATCAATGGCAAAAACTTTCGATGCATTGTTTTTTAGCATGCAATCGGTAAATCCACCTGTTGACGCGCCGATATCAACTGCGACTGCGCCGTCTAAATGAAATTCGAACTCCGCAAGAGCCTTTTCCAGCTTTAAACCTCCGCGGCTTACATAGGGACAAAGATCCTCTTTGATTAAAAAGTCAGAAGAATCACTGACCTGTGTGCCCGCTTTATCAATTCGCTGTCCGTCTACATAAACGATCCCTGCCATGATAGAGGCTTTTGCCTTTTCCCTGGAAGCGAATAATCCCTTTTCAACTAGTATTACATCAAGCCTGTCTTTCAATAAAGTCACGCACCCTTTCATAAATTCCTGTTGCATCCAAACTGTATTTTTTGAATAACTCTTTATCTTCGCCGTGTTCCACAAAACAATCCGGCCATCCTATTACCCTGCATGGAAGATGAATATTGGAATCGGATAATAACGAAAGCACTTGTTGTCCAAATCCGCCTTCGATTACATTGTCTTCCAATGTCACAAGTGCATTGGTCCGCTCTGTTGCCTCTAAAATGGCCTCTTTATCCAACGGTTTCACGGAACGTACATTGATAAGCCCCGCATCTATGCCATATGATTTTAGCATCGTACAGGCTTCCATGGCGATAGAAACCATCTTGCCGACTGCTAAAATTTCAACTTGAGTGCCGGTTTGAATAACCTTGCTTTTTAAAATATTCCCATACTCTCCGCCATATACGCCGGATAAATCTATGGCCTCTCCCCGTGGGTATCGAATGGCACAAGGACCTTCCAAGGTTAAAGCAGAGGCTAACATTTCAGCCAATTCTCTTCCGTCACTTGGTGCAAGTACAGTCATGTTCGGCATATGATTCAAATAAGATAAGTCAAATACGCCATGGTGGGTTTCTCCATCCGCCCCTACATTTCCTGCCCTGTCAATGGCAAAAACAACCGGAAGATTTTGCATACAGACATCAATCATCATCTGGTCATACGCTCGCTGCAAGAAAGTGGAATAAATCGCGACTACCGGCCGGAAGCCGGATACCGCAAGACCGGCTGCAAACGAAACCGCATGTCCTTCGGCAATTCCCACATCGAAAATACGATCGCTGAACCGCTCCGAAAATTTATGGAGTCCGGTCGCTTCAATCATCGCTGCACTGATCGCCACTACATTTTTGTTTCTGTCCGCCAGTTGTATCATTTTACTGCCGAAAACCTGCGAATACGTAAAATTCGCCGCCGATTTTAAAGGAACGCCTGTCGTGGGATTAAACGGTCCGATTCCATGAAATTTATTGGGACTGGTTTCCGCATTTTTATATCCCTTGCCCTTTTTGGTCAGAACATGTAATACCACCGATTCTTCTGAATTTTGTGCAAGAGAAAAAGCAGCTATTAAATCTCTTATATTATGCCCGTCAAACGGTCCCATATATTTAAATCCCAGTTCTTCAAAAAGTGCTCCGTCAAACATCGCATATTTTACGGAATCCCTTACATGTTCAATGCCGGAATATAAATTTTCTCCGACCCCCGGAATCCCTTTTAAGGTCTTTTTGACTTGTTTCTTAAAATCCAGATAAGCAGGTGACAGTCGCAGCTTTCCTAAATGCTGAGATAAACCCCCGGTATTTTTAGAAATCGACATGCCATTATCATTAATGACAACGATGATTTTGGATCCGGATATGCCGACATTGTTCAGCGCTTCATACGCCAGACCTCCGGTCAATGCGCCGTCTCCGATCACCGAAATCACCGAAAATTGTTCACCGGCTAAATCTCTGGCCGCAGCTATTCCTGCTGCCGCAGAAATGGAATTACTGCTGTGCCCCGTATCAAAACAATCGTGAGAGCTTTCTTCCCTTTTAGGAAACCCGCTTATCCCACCGTACTGACGTAAATTGGAAAATCCATCGATACGCCCGGTCAGTATCTTATGAATATAGGACTGATGTCCTACATCCCATATAATTTTATCTTTAGGACTTTCAAATACAGTATGCAGCGCAATGGTAAGCTCCACTACCCCTAGGTTGGAGGCCAAATGTCCGCCTGTTTTTGAAACATTATCTATTAAAAAATCTCGAATTTCATACGATAGTAAATCCAATTCATTACTGGACATTTTTTTTAAATCGTCTGGGTAGTCTCCCCCTAACAGATTTGGTTTTGCTCTATATACCATTTACAATCTTGAGCCCCTTTGCTTACGTTATTTTACACGAACAGCCATGTCCTCAGCAAGCTTTGTAAAAAACTCCGCTTCATCATAATAGGATTCAAGGAAAGAAACCGCTGTTTCAGTCAGCTCACTCAAATATTCCTTACAGTCCTCTAAATCATATAGACAAGGATAGGTCGACTTATTTTTCTTTTGATCGTTATGTGCTTTTTTGCCCATTTCTGCTTCATCTCCACAGATATCTAAAATATCATCTGCAATTTGAAAAGCAAGTCCAAGATTTTCCGCATAACCGGTCAAATCTCGCAATTGTTGTTCATTCGCTCCGCCTAAATAAGCGCCTGCTCTTACGGCCCCTATAATTAAGGCCGCTGTTTTATTTAAATGAATGTAATCCAGCATTTCTTTCGAACATTGCTTATTCTCTGCTTCGATATCCGCAACCTGGCCTGCGATCATGCCACGGCATCCTGCACTTTTAGAAATTTCATAAATCGCCCGGATTCTTCTCTTCAGTTTAACAGGATCATCTAAGTATAACAGCATATCCTTATTCATTGCCTCAAATGCAGTCGACAGTAAGCCATCCCCTGCAAGGACCGCCATCGCTTCTCCGAATACGACATGATTTGTCGGCACTCCTCTGCGAAGCTCGTCATCATCCATAGCCGGCAAGTCATCATGAATTAATGAATAGGTGTGAATGTATTCTAAAGCACAAGCATAAGTAATTGCACCCTTTACGTCAGCTGAATTGCCGCCGACAAATTCACATGCTGCCAACAGCAATACGGGTCTTATCCGTTTGCCTCCTGCCGTCAAACTATATTTCATAGACTCATAAACAGTAATACTTTTATGATCAATCTCTGGAATAAAATCTAAAATGTGATTATCAATAAGATTTTTGTACGTAGAATATGAGATATTGTCCATGGTATATTTCCTTCTTTCCTACTCTTTTGAATATACTTCTATTTTTTGCTTCGCATTATTCAATATTGAACTACATTTATTATAATATTCGATACCTTTTTCAAAGCTTTTTAAAGCCTCTTCCAATGATATCTGGTCACTTTTTAAACATTCCGCAGAAGCTTCCAATTTTTCCAAAGCTTCTTCAAATGAAAGATTCTTCTTCTCAGCCATTAGTCCTCCCTCCTGATCTTCTCAACGGTACAATCCATCTTACCATCGGCAAGAACAGCGGTAAGCTTATCCGCTGCCTTAAAATCATGAATCGAATTTTTCAGCCGGCCGTCACTGCCTATAATAGCGCTATATCCTCTTTTCATAATATTTCTGGGATTAAGCGCTTCCAATTCGGCTAATACAGCATCCAACTTATTTTTTCTGTTGATTAGGAACAGATTCATCGCCGTCATCACTTCTTTATGATGATTTTCTATCTGCTTTCGATGCAGCTGAATCCTTTTTTCTAAATTTAATGACATCGCTTCTATATTATAATACCGCAGTTCCAGTTCTTTATGCCGAATTACCTGATGAAGCTGAACCTGAAGTTTGTCCCCTAACTGCGACACGTATTCTTTCAGAGCAAACACATCGGGAACTGCCATTTGAGCTGCAGCTGTGGGTGTTTCCGCTCGTTTATCGGCGACAAAGTCGGCAATGGTAAAATCAATTTCATGTCCGACAGCGGAAATAATTGGAATCTTCGACTCAAAGATACTGCGCGCCACCATTTCTTCGTTAAACGCCCATAATTCTTCAATCGATCCTCCGCCTCGTCCAACGATAATCGTATCCGTTTCAGGAAAAAGTAAATTTACTTGCCGGATCGCTTCCGCAATATCCGGTGCCGCACCCGGACCCTGTACCAGAACAGGATAGATTAACACATCTACAAGGTTATTTCTATTCTTTATAATTTTTAGGATATCTTTTACGGCTGCTCCCGTTTCAGACGTAATCACCGCAATTCTTTCAGGAAAGGACGGGATCGGTTTTTTATATTTTTCGTCAAACAGGCCTTCTTTGAATAGTTTTTCTTTTAATTTTTCAAAAGCGATACTCAGATTGCCTAAGCCCGCCACTTGAATATCTCGGATGTTTAAAGAATAGCTGCCGCCTTTTTCATACAGATAAATGTAGCCCTCCGCAGTAATCTCCATTCCATCCGCTAATTCGAAACGTAACCGCTGAAAATGCTCCGAAGGTAAAAAACAGCTTATCTTACTGTTTTCATCTTTCAACGTAAAATAAACGTGCCCCGTCCCGTGAAATTTGAGGTTTGAAATTTCACCAATGACCGATACGCTGTTTAAAAGTGGATCGGATTGAAGCACTCTCTTTATATAGGAATTCAGTTGCGAAACCTTTACGGGCTTTATAGCCATAGGCTTTTACCTCCCAACAAGGCCACCCCGACTGCATTATCACTTGCCAGTTCTTGGTTGCCAAAATCGATTTGAACAGCTGTATTTTCAAAGGCCTTTATTATTCTCTCACTAATGTACTTACTGCTTGATACGCCTCCTGCAAAAATGACATTTCGGATGCCTGTTTTTTCACTGGCTTTCTGCGTGGTTAAAATGATACAATCGGCAATTTGATCAAAAAGTTCTTTTATGAGCTTCCAATCCGGAATGAATTCACCGCTTCGGTCGTTTTCTGACTGGATCCATCGAGCACACTGGGTTTCTACTCCGGATAGGTTGAAAGATAAGCCGTCTAACTTAATTTTAGTCAGTCTTTCTTGTTCTCTATTGACAATAAATTCATTACGTAACCCACAGACTTTTACATCCATCGCTTCTCCGCACGGAAAATTCAAACCGTACAATACGCCGATTCGATCCAACACTTGTCCAAAAGAAATATCTTTACTGCCTCCAATGATTTCTATGAGGTGGTTGTCTACTTTTAACAGTTCACAGGTTCCACCGGATAAATGCCACGCCAACACCGTATCTTCGTTGTTAAAATGGCTATAAGCTTTTACCGCTTCTATATGACCTTCCTGATGTGAAAAGCAGTAAACAGGTACCTGCAATATTTTCGCAATGGATTGAGCAAAGGAAATTCCTGCTTTAAAACAAGGCATGTAAGAACCCTCTATCGGTCTGGGTTTATCAGAAACTGCTACCGCAGCTATTTGACTGCTGAGCGTTTTTTCAAAAACCTGATTGATTAAATTAGGAAAGTTCTCAATATGTTGAAAAAAGGCTTCTGATTGTCTCAAGCCTCTTGTTCCCTGTTTTACGGCCAGCAAGGTTCTGGCATCTTTTATGATTTTCCCTGATCGATCGACAACAGCCAGCGAAGTTTTATAATTACTTGTATCGATTCCGAGAACACAACCTTTGTCCATTTTATCCTTCAGTCACTTTCTTTGCAACCTTACCTAATAGGCCATTAATAAACTTGCCGGACTCTTCCGTTCCAAACTTCTTCGCCAGATTAATCGCTTCATTAATAGCCACGGAAGTCGGAACACTTTCAATATAAAGCATCTCACATACAGCCAGTCTGGAGATGGCTAAGTCTACTTTGCCCATTCGGCTGATTTTCCAGTTTTCACTGGACTCTTCAAGGATCTGATCGATTTGACTAATATGTTCTTTCACCGCATTCAACACTTCATCCATATAGGTTTGTTGATTGCCGAACTCTCCTTTATCCGATAGAAATCGGTCTTTAATTTCCGTATTATATTCATTCTGTGCTTCCATTTGAAATAGAAGCTGCATCATCAGCTCTCTTGCTTCGCTGCGAACCATATTTTTTCTTCCTCCTATTCCGGAAAGTTGATGCCCTGAACATGTATGTTCACCGCTTTTACCGGGATATCTATAATATTCATAATTTCGTTCTTCACATTTTTTTGAACATCCCAAGCAACTTCCGGTATCTTCCTGCCGTATTCCACAATTGCATATATATCTATCGTTATTTCATCGTCTTCCTTAGACAACTTAACACCTTTTTTCAGAGGATCCTTACCTAGAATATTTTTTGAAATGGTATCTGTCAAACCACCGCTTAAGCCTGCAATTCCTTTGGTTGATAACGCGGCGTTAATCGCACATATAGCAATCACATCGTCTGAGATTTTAACAGCTCCCAATTTTTCTTCTTGTTCCATACTCATTTTATTCACCTCCCATTTATTATAACAGAATTCATAAAAATACACAACAACTGCGAAATAAAATCCCCGCCGCACTGACGTGCGACGGGGGCTTTCTAAACTTTACTTTGTATAACAATTTGACTGGCAGGTCTTCCTGTTTCGCGGATAACAATATCACAAATTTTAGCGACATCCGTCTGTTCCAATTGCTGCTTATTGACCGTTACATTCACCGCATTGTCTGTAATCAATACTAAAGTTTCCGGCAGACCTTTGGTTGAGATAAGATTTTCAATGACTTTTTCTTTTTCCATGTATCCGATGATCTTTAGTTTTTGCTTGGTTGCATTTTCTTTTTCAACCGTGCTGTCGGTTTCCTCCAATACATCCGTAAGCATCGAAATCACTTGATTTCTATCTAGGTCTATCGTTGCTCTGACTTCCTCAAAGTATGTATTTGCATTGAAATCAGATATGTCGTCGGAAGTAACCACTTTCGAATCGGAGGCCTCCGATTGAACCGCACTATTTGTCGCCGGTATTTCTTTTATATTTAAGCTGTCTACCAGCACATCTCCGTCATGTTTCTGCATTTCTTTCTCTTCATAATTCGTGTATTCCGTTGAAGTAACCAAGCTCTGCTGATTATTGAGTGCTTGATTTGCCACTGCTAAACATAACACCAATCCCAACATACTAAACAGCACAATTTTTTTTCTTTTTGATAACTTATTCATTACTAGTTCCTCCATTCTCTTTTTCAAAGACCATCACATTGGAAACTGGAATATTGAATATTGCTGATACAGCATTCGTCAGTTCTCTTTTTACTACAGGACTTCCGGCTCCCTTAGCGGTGACAATTACACCGGTTACGGCATCTTTATCACCATAAGTAATCATCACATCAACATCTCCAACCCCTTTTATGTCTGATAAAATCATTGATAGACTTGCTTCTGTACCGCCGTCCTCATCAACAATTTGCTGTCTTCCGTCCTTATCATTTGTCATTACCTCAAACACCAGTAATGCCAGTGAGATTACCACAATCACAGTGATAAGCTTATATATCATTTCCTTGGCATTAAGAACGCCTTTGTACTTTTCCCACATGAAAATCCTCCACTATATATATATTTTCGAGTTGGTTCATTATTCCAGAAATATGATCAGTGGTGATAAAATTGTCGCCATGATGATTAATGAAAAAACGAATTTGATGTATTTTTGCATTTCTGTAGACGGAAGCAAGGTTTCTATAAAAGACAAAGCAACTACAATGATAAAAATGTTTCGAACCCACTCTTTTACAATTTCCATAAATTTATACGGCTACCTTATCAGACTGCCCCCTCCTATTCCGATGATAATAGTTAAAAAGATTAAGAACATCAATGCCCCTAAAAACATAACGACTGCCATTGATATGACCGAATTGCCCATTTCATTGATGCAATTTGAAATCTGTTTGTTTCCGATTGGTTCAATGATGATAGCGGTTACCTTATACAAAAATGCAATGGCTAAAATCTTAAGCAGCGGTATGGCAAGAAGCACAATAATCAATATGACACCGAAAATACTGATTCCATTTTTGATAATCCCCATACAAGATAACACCATATCAATGGAGTCTGCCGCAAACCCTCCCACTATCGGTACGAAATTGTTGATCGAATACCTTGCCGTATTAATCAAAATACCGTCCGCAGACTTGGATACAAATCCCTGTATAACAGTTAATCCGGCAAAGAACGTGACACACAGTCCTGTAGCAAAAGTGGCAATTCCTCTGATAAATACAGCCAATTTATGTACGTAATCTCGATCTGTCATGCTGTTAATCAGAATAAAGATGGATGAAATAAATATGGCCGGAAGGATAAACTTTTGCAGTACAGTGTTAAACATCGTGATTGAGCCTACAATGACCGGATTTAAAATACTCCCGCTTGTAAATCCTCCCATACTGATCAGCAACGGTATAAGTATCGGTAAAAGTAATTGCATGGTCAGCGTCATGGTATGAAGGGAATCCGCGCACAGTTCATATGTGTAGGAAAAATTCTTGAGACACAGGGCAATAACAAAACAGCTGCATACGATGATTCCGAGATTGGATACGGTTTTTTCACCAAATGAATTGGATAAATTCGTTAAAAGCCCCGTGACTATACAGATAAGTATTAGTTCGACTCCCAGCAGTAAGCTGCTTTTTATCTCATATAGAAACAAATCCATCATACTGCTGATAATGACCTGCGAGTTAAATAACGGCTGGCCATTTAAAGCCGAATAAATGACATCTTCAATAGACATACCGGAAAATATCCCATTGCTTGACCTTGCCGTCTCATTCATGATGTCTTGAAGCTCGCCCAGATTCAATTGCTGAAGCTGCTCGGCTATAATACTTTGGTAATCCATACTGACCTTCCTTATCTAAAGTAATGAGTTGATTAAGTCTAAGATAGCCATTAGAATCGGCGTGGCGAGATAAAAGATAATAATTTTGCCCGCCAGTTCTACTTTTCCCGCAATAGCCGATTCGCCCGAATCTTTGCATAGCTGTGAAGTAAAATCAGCGATATACGCCACGACCAATACCTTCATGATAATAGGGAAAAAAGTTTTGCCATAAGTGATTTCATCATAAATTGACTCTAAAAAGGCAAATACAGCGACTAGTTTTTCAATGGCCATAGAAAAGATGATAACGACTGTTGCTAAAACTACATAAATTGCAAACTCAGGCTTAAAACCTTTCACTATAGATGCACAGATAACACCGACAATTGCTATGACAGCGATCTTAATAATGTCCATGAAATCACCTACAATTGGAACAATGTCTTGACAGTATCAAAAAAGTCGCTGATCATTTGTATGATGAAAAATAAAACAACCACTATTCCGGCTAACGTTGTCATCAGTGCGTAATCTTCCCTGCCCGCCTTGTTTAAAATCTGATTGATCACAGCAATTGCAATACCAATTCCCGCAATCTTGAAAATAATATCAACATCCATTATCATCCGTACTCCTCCTAACTTTGTCCATGTTTCATGTATATTAGCAGTCCAAAATTATATGAATAAAAATTTGTCCACAAAGGAAAATTAGCGATAAAAAAAACAGACCTTGATAGGTCTGTTTAAATCAGTATAATCACAATCACCAGCCCGACCGATATTCCCAGGCTTCTATACATCTTTCCCTTTGTTTTGCAATTTTCCTGAGCCTGCTCAATTTGAGCTTCCAAAAGCTGATATTGTCTGGAAAATAACCGTCCCTGACTCTGGAGATCACTTTTCCCTAAGTCTAGGCCAATGTCTTTGATGATCTTTATATCCTGCTCGGTAAGGCTCCGATTCTTATACGCGTTATCTACAGCAAGGCACCAAGATTTGAAAAAATTATTTTCTTTTGAATCAGACAGCCGCTGCTGCAGTTCAGAAAAAAATAAAGTCGCAGTATTCTCTTTGTTTTGACTTAATCGATACAAGCAAACTTGTATCGTGTCTCGACGATACTGCATTTCTGATTCTAACGAAATCATTCCTTGAAGAAATTCTTTTAAATCCGTCTCCCTTTGGGAATAATTCAATGCAATAAAATATCCCAAAAGAGAACAAGACAGAAATGTGAATATACACAGTAAAATTTCAAACATGTTGTACTCCTTTAATGGTGCCGGTGCAAGGTACATTGGTCAGGTAAATAATTCGTTTAAAAGCTCCTTGTTTTATCACCTTTGCAATATTTGAATTCAAAATATCCTCAAAGCTATTGCCGTGTATTGTCGTTAATAGCTTCGTCCCGGCGCAGAGAGCCGTTTCAATGGCGCCTATATCTTCTTGTTTCCCGATTTCATCCGTTGCAATGATGTCCGGAGCCATCGAACGAATCAGCATCGGGATTCCGATACTTTTGGGGCATCCATCCAATATGTCCGTTCTGGGTCCTACATCAAAAGTAGCATTTCCTTGATGCATTCCGGCGATTTCCGACCTTTCATCGCACAGACCTACCCGTAGCCCGTTCGTGCTCAGATGCCTTACTATATCCCTTAAAAGAGTTGTTTTCCCGCATTTGGGGGGAGATACAATTAACGTGTTATACAGGAATCCGCTCTGTGGATCGATAATTTTATCCAAACATTTCTTTGAAATGCCGATCAACTCTTTGCTTCTTCGTAAATTTAAAGAGGAAATATCTTTTATCAATTTTACGTTTCCATTATCCAGTACGGCTTTGCCGCATATACCGACTCGATGACCGCCTTCTACCGTAATATAGCCCTTTGCAAGCTCTTCTTCATACGCATAGTAGGAATAGTCTACCAAAGAATTCAATACGTTCCCTAAATATTTTGAATCAATACTTAATTTGTTTTGAGTATCTAAAACATATTCTTTATTTCTTGCTATAATACTTATCGGGCTGCCCTGTCTCAGCCGTACCTCCTCTAAATTTTCCAGTATATTTGCGGGCATCACCATCAACGTTTCTTGAAGCTCAAGAGGAAGTTTCTTCAATACAATATTAAAACTATTCATCCTTCTTACCTCACCCATTACTTATCCATACAGTATCTTACCATTCAACTATATTAATGGGACAAGATTTTATGCTAAAAAATATGAAAAAAGTGGCTTCGCCACTCCGCACTTCCTTTTTTTATTCACTAGAAAACGATATTTCCTATTGAATAAAAAAACGCACCCTACTAGAGTGCGCTTTTATTGCCGCTTAAATTTACCATAATTTTATTAAGTAAACAGTCGATGGTTTACTCTCTATTTCTTCGTTCATAAGCAAGTCTGTCTAAATATCCTTGTAAAATTAAAATGGCCGCTTGCTTATCGATCACTTGTTTTCTTTTTTTTCTGCTGACATCCGCTTCAATCAAAACTTTTTCCGCCATAACAGTCGTCAAACGCTCATCCTGAAATACAACGTCAATTTTACCCAGACCGGAACTTTTCAGTTTATTATCCAGCATGGTTTTAAATTCATATACTTTTTCCGTTTGAATACTGTCCGACCCATCCAATTTTTTCGGCAGTCCTACTACCACCGTATCACAATCGTATTCTCGGATATAATCCATTACTTTGCCGGCATCTTTCCGGATACCGACACGTTCTATAGTAGTAACTCCATTTGCGGTCAACAATAATTCGTCGCTTACTGCAACGCCTATCGTCTTATCCCCAACATCCAATGCAAGTTTTCTCATTTTATTCATCCTTATAGTAAAAATAAGGCGGACTAACCGTCCGCCCTTACCACTTCATATGCAGAAAATCGCAAGCGATATTTCTATAAATTCGAGTAAGCCTCTTTAAAGAAATCTGCTATTTCTTTAAAAATGCTCTTAATAGTTCTTCTACCAAGTCATCTCTCTCAATGTGCCTTATGATATTTCTAGCATTATTATGACCAGTTATGTAGGAAGGATCTCCTGAAAGAATATAGCCCACCATCTGGTCAATTGCATTATAACCTTTTTCTTCTAAAGCATCATATACCGTCTTCAATATATCTTCTGTAGTCTTTTGTTCGCTTTTTTCTAAACTGTTAAACATTATGGTATTTCTATCCAATCCTACTCACCTTCTTTCTTATAATATATTATACACAAATTGCCAATCATAAAACAACTAAAAACGATTTATTTAATATTGTTGTAATATTTAAAACTAAATAAGCGATTCAGCCACTTTAAATGCATCCATAATTTTAGAAGCATCTTTTGCACCAGCTTGAGCCATATCCGCTTTTCCGCCGCCGCCGCCGCCTGCTGCTGCTGCAATTTGCTTAATCATATTTCCTGCATGGTAACCTTTTTCCAATAAATCATCTGTTACAGATACCATGAACGTGACTTTTTCGCCAACCTGAGAAGCAAACACAACGATAACGCCTTTATTATTCTTCTTGATATCATCTGATATGGCACGAAGATCATTGATATCATAATCTGTAAACGCTTTTGTAAGAAGCTTTACATTCTTGATTTCTTTTGCTTCCGCCAAAATGGAATCAAGTGAAGAACTGATTGCACTCTTCTTTAAGTCCTCCAGTTCTTTCTTTAAAGACTTCGCTTCTTCAGAGATGTTGGTAATCTTTGCTAACACACCGGACCTATTTGTTTTTAGTATATCCGAAGCAGCATGAATTAATTCCTCGGATTCCTCCACTTTTTTAAGAACACCCAATCCGGTCACCGCTTCGATTCTTCGAACACCCGCTGCTACTCCGGTTTCGCTGACAATCCGAAGCGCACCGATCAATCCGGCGTTGCTTACATGCGTTCCTCCGCAAAGTTCTTTACTGAAATCACCGACCGATACAACTCGTACTGTATCCCCGTATTTTTCACCGAACAATGCTGTTGCTCCGCTGTCTGCAGCTTCTTTCATAGACATTTCTTCCACTTTTACAGGTAAAAAATGTAGGATCTTATCGTTTACCAGCTCTTCTACTGCTGCAAGCTGTTCTTTGCTTACTGCCTCATAATGACTAAAGTCAAAACGAAGTCCCTCCGCCGTCACGCTGGAACCTGCCTGATGTACATGATCTCCCACTACTTCTTTTAATGCTTTTTGCAGCAAATGCGTAGCCGTATGGTTTCTTGCAATGCTGTTTCTATTGGTTACAGAGATTGCCGCAGTAACGGTATCACCGACATGTAACTGCCCCTTCAACACTTTAATTTTATGGGCAAAGTTTCCTTGTACTTTGGTGACATCAAGCACTTCCGCCATAAAGCCGTCGTTGTAAATGGTTCCGCAGTCATAAATTTGTCCGCCGCTTTCTGCATAGAAAGGAGTCTTGTCTAAGAAAATCTTAGCATCTTCCCCTTCTCCCACAGAGGCTGCATTCGGTTTAGCAGAAATAATCGCTTTTACAACTCCTTGATCTGTCACCTTTTCGTAACCGGTAAATTCAGTTGTTCCTTCCATGCTCACACTTAGATTGTCTTCAGCCCAACCGTCTTCTTCAGCAGATTTTCTTGCAGCTCTTGCCGTTTCCTTCTGCTTGTTCATGTGCTCGTCAAATTCTTCAATATCTACACTGCACCCGTTTTCCTCCAAAATTTCCTGTGTCAATTCCAGCGGGAAACCATACGTATCATGCAGCTTAAATACCTTCTCGCCAGATAAAACGGTCTGTCCTTCTGCCTTTAATTCTTCTACATACTGAGCGATAATGGCCGTACCTTGATCAATAGTTGTACTGAATTTTTCTTCTTCAATCGTAATAATCTTAAAAATATAATCTTTCTTTTCTTCCAATTCAGGATATGCCTGTCCGGAAGCTTCGATCACTTTTTTCGAGATTTCTGCCAAGAAAGCACCTTCAATATTTAAAAGCTTTCCATGCCGAGCGGCTCTTCGCAGCAGTCTTCTTAATACGTAGCCTCTCCCCTCATTGCTTGGAATAATACCGTCTCCGATCATAAAGGTTACCGAACGGATATGATCTGTAATAATTCGAATGGAAACATCCGTAGGAAATTGACCGTCCCCGTACTGAACGCCTGATTTAGCCACAATTGCATCTAAAATATATTTGATCGTATCAATGTCAAAAATAGAGTCTACACCCTGCATGATGCAAGCCAGACGCTCGAGGCCCATACCTGTATCAATATTTGGATGTGCCAAATTGGAATAGGTTCCGTCTTCTTCTTTACTAAACTGAGTAAATACATGATTCCAGAACTCGATATATCGGTCGCAGTCACAGCCGGGTTTACAATCTTCACTGCCGCAGCCGTATTTTTCACCTCTGTCAAAATAGATTTCAGAACAAGGTCCGCATGGGCCTGTACCAATTTCCCAGAAATTATCGTCTTTGCCGAGTCGGACGATTCTTTCTACTGGCATACCGATAACTTCTTTCCAAATAGTAAAAGCCTCATCGTCTTCTTCATAAATGGTTGCCCAAATTTTATCTTCCGGCATTTTTAGTACCTGAGTGATAAACTCCCATCCCCATGTGATGGATTCGGTCTTAAAATAATCACCAAAAGAAAAGCTTCCAAGCATTTCAAAAAAAGTGCCGTGTCTCGATGTGTATCCAACATTTTCGATATCGCCTGTTCGGATACATTTTTGACAAGTCGTCATTCTTTTACTTGGCGGCGTTTCCAGCCCGGCAAAATATGGCTTTAATGGGGCCATTCCTGAATTTATAATCAGTAAACTCTTGTCCTTTTCCGGAACAAGTGAAAAACTCTTCTTCTTATAATGTTCCTTGCTTTCATAAAAGTTCAGAAACATTTCTCTCAATTGATTCAGACCTAACTTTTCCATATATAATTTTCCTCCCGAAAATAATTTTATTCCGTAGAAAATATCGTAACCGATATTTTCGTAGTATCAAAAAAAGCACCTTAATTGTTGGCTAATAGTCAACATCTGCAAAGAGCAATCTTTGATTTCGTCATTTGAACTTTTTTTACAAATAACCCTGATATTATACCATATTCCATGTTACAATTAAAGAAAAAAACGTTAAAAGATGTTTTTTCGGAGGTTTTATGCAGAAAAATATTCTTGGAAATACAAAATTAGAAGTGACGCCCGTCGGTTTAGGCGTACTAACGGTAGGACAAACTCAATTGAATCTATCCTTGAATGAGGGAGCATCGGTTCTGCGTTATGCGCTTGAAAGCGGTATTAACTTTTTAGATACGGCACAATATTATAAGACATACCCTTATATGAAGCAAGCGTTGAAAGGTACTAACTTTGAGCCTGTCATTGCTTCTAAATGCTTAAGTCCTTCTTATAGCGATATGAAAGAAGCTATAGAAGAAGCGCGCAGAGAATTAGATCGGGATGTTATCGATATTTTCTTGATGCATGAAGTACGTAACGATCCGGACTTTAGTAACCGCGTGGGAGCATGGGAATATCTGAATGAAGCAAAAATAAAAGGACTCGTCAATGCCATAGGGATTTCTACGCATCATGTTGATGTTGCGGAAAAAATGGTCAACATCCCTGAGTGTGATATCCTTTTCCCGATTATTAATTTTAGAAGTATGGGTATCCGAAGAGGTTTCAATCCGGGGACAAAGGAAGACATGGCTGCCGCAATAAAGAAAAATGCCGATGAAGGGAAAGGGGTCTTCGCGATGAAAGTCTTTGGCGGAGGAAATCTTACCGGTCACTATTTAGAAGCGTTGGATTATGTAACTTCTTTAAAAGGAATTTCATCCATGATGATTGGATTTGGCTACAAACACGAAATTGACCGAATTATTGAATATGTAGAAGGGACCATTGACAAAAACTACTCGCCTGATATAAAAGATAAAAAAATACACATTGACGCAGGAGACTGTGAAGGCTGCGGAGCTTGTATACAGCGGTGCCCCAATAAAGCTCTTCGGTTTAATACGGACGGTCTCGCAGAGATGGATTATAAGGCTTGCTTGACCTGCGGCTACTGCGCCCCTGTCTGTCCTGTCAGAGCAATCATCCTATTTTAACATTTCCATTTTAAAAGCCGAAGGAAAACCCCTTCGGCTTTATATATAATAGTAAGAATTTATTCTACACCACAATGATCGTGCTCGTCTTCTTCGGCATTCGGATCAAAACCTTCTAAGCCTTTATATTCTTTACCGTTTTTCTGTGCATAATCATAAATAGCGGACTTGATCGCATGGTCTGCTAAAACAGAGCAATGAATTTTTATTGCCGGTAAGCCACCAAGCTCATCAATAATCTGCTTGTTAGTAATAGCAAGAGCTTCATCAATTGTCTTACCAATAATCATGTCTGTTGCTACGCTGGAGGATGCAATTGCTGATCCGCATCCAAATGTTTTAAATCTTGCATCAATGATGACATCGTTTTCCACTTTAATTCCAATTTGCATCATATCTCCGCAAACCGGGCTGCCATAAGTACCAGTGCCATCTGCATCGTCTAATTCTCCGACATTATGTGGATTCATAAAATGATCCATTACCTTATCATTATACATTGCCATAGTTTATATTACCAACCTTTCACACTTGAAACTGAAGAAATGCTTCTCAATTTATTGACAACTTCTACTAAGTTTTCTACTACATAATCAATATCTTCTTTTGTCGTAGGTTCTCCAATAGTAAATCTTAAAGATCCGTGGATTTTTTCTACCGGAATCCCTAAAGCAGAGAGGACATGAGATGGTACTAATGATGCTGAAGAGCAGGCAGAACCAGTCGAAACGGATATGCCTTTCATGTCTAAATACAGCAGCATTGCTTCCCCTTCTATGTACTCAAAGGTTAAGTTTGCATTTCCAGGATGTCTATGCTCTTTGCTTCCGTTAAGCGTTACATGTTCAATTTTTTCCATAACTTGATTGATAAAATAATCTCTTAGTTCACTTACTTTTTTGATATGTTCATCAAGATTTACTCTTGCGAATTCCGCAGCTTTACCGAATCCAACAATTCCCGGTAGATTCTCAGTACCTGCTCTTTTCTTGCTTTCCTGCGCACCGCCATGCATATAATTGGACAGTCTTACGCTTTTTTTTATATAAAGAGCCCCGATACCCTTCGGTCCATAAATTTTATGGGCAGACATGGACATCAAGTCAATACCTAACTCCTTCACATCAATGGGTACATTTCCAATTGCTTGTACCGCATCCGTATGAAAAATAATGCCATGTTCTTTCGCAATAGCCGCTAGTTCCTTAATTGGTTGAACAGTTCCAATCTCATTATTAACAAACATAATGCTGATGAGAATCGTTTTGTCTGTAATCGCTTTCTTTAAATCCTCCGGATTTACTCTACCGTCGGAGTCTACACCCAAATAAGTGACTTCATAGCCATGTTTTTCAAGATATTCACAAGAATGAAGCATCGCATGATGTTCAATTTTTGTAGTGATGATATGATTTCCTTTGTTTTTTAAGGAATCTGCTATTCCTAATACGGCCCAATTGTCGGCTTCCGTACCGCCGGATGTAAAAAAGATCTCTTTTTCTTGAGCGTTGATAAGCTCTGCAACTTGAACTCTTGCTTTGTCAATCGCTTCTCTTGAAGCTGCACCAATTGTATATAAGCTAGAGGGGTTTCCATACATCTGCGTAAAATATGGAATCATCTCTCGCATTACTTCTTCCTTAACAGGAGTAGTTGCTGAATAATCTAGATATACCTGTCGCATAATTAGCTCCTTCTATATTATATATATAAAATTAAAAACCCGATATAATATTATACCAACATTTTTTAAAATATAAACAATTTTTTTTACATTACCTAGTAAATAAATATGATATATATATCAGCAGCCAATAACGCGCGACTAAATGGCATTTAGACAAGAAATTTTATACAAGCCGTCACTCTTCTTTAAGACAATATTATAATTGCCTTCCATCGTATAATCTTTATCCAGACCGCTCATCTCCCACAATATTTTGACTTTATATGTACTATATTCTAATAAGTTTTTCTCTTGCTTTATATCAAGAAATTTCATTGAATTTACAACATCTATTTCTGTATTATCCCAATCTCTCAGTTCTTCAATATCTTTGGTAATTAAGGGATATGTCTCAATCTTCTCTAATGCTTCTTCTGCTTTCTCCTTGCTGATCTGATTATAAAAAGCTTTCTGCAAGATGCTTGTCCTCTGCTGCAATAATTGCTCTACATTGCTGTCACCGGATACAGATGGATCTGCAAAACCCGAAAAAACGCTGATTATGATAATCAATAAAGCCATTATCACAACCAGACTGCTGTATTTCTTCATAATTCTTCTCCTTATTGTAAGTAATTGAATTTACAAGAAATACTATAATAATAAAACGGCGAGAAATTTGTTACTTCCCGCTGTTTTTTTTAATTAAATTAATTCACTTTGATGTCAATTTCGACATCTTCTTCAATGGTATCAACAATTTCAATGTTTTCCAACTGAGCTTTAAAGCTTTCTCTAAACTTAGCTAAATATTCTTGTCTAAGATTGTTTTGTTCTATTTTTTCTTCTTCTGATAATCCTACCACTTTTGACTTTCGGGCAAGCTCATTAATTCGATCAATTTTTTCTTTTGACAGCATCTTCGTTTTTCCTCTCTATTTTATCATTCACTTTCTTATGCCCTTTTTGCACGTATCAGCGTACTTTTGCTGATACCCGTTTTTTCTTCTACTATTTTATAGCTGTTCGATTTTAGTAAATCTAATGCTTCATCAATTTCACTTCGGGAAAATTTCTTCGGCCGGCCTTCTTTAAAACCTTCCTTTGTTTTTGCAATGGCTTTGCCCACTTGAGTTCGCTCTATAATCATTGCCTTTTCAAATTCGGCAAGAGCATATAATATATTGAGTATCATTTTCCCGTTATGGGTCGCATCAATCATTCCCATGTTTATGACATTCACTCGAATGTTTCTCTCCATAGCAGTCTCAATAAACAGAATTCCATCTTTAATTGTACTGCAAAGCCGGTCCAATTTCGCTACGACAAGTGTATCTCCACCGTACATTTTGTCAATCAATTCGCATAATAAGGGGCGTTCTTTCAAATCGTCATATTTTTCAACCAAAATTTCGGCACTGGGATACCGCTGTTTAATTAATTTCGTTTGATCTTCAATAGATTTTGCCTCAAATTGTCCTTTTGCGGAAACGCTAGCATATCCATAAATCATATATAGTAACCTCTTTTACTTTTGAGTATAAGTTTTGACACATAAGATAGGATTTATTATATAATATTTCGATATAAATTGTCAATTGTATTATTTTATACAATCGGCAAAAATTAAAACCTCCATTTTTCTCCATACAAAATGGTACCTAAACGGTATCATTATTCTCGCCCATGTCACAGATATTTTATCATTTCATACTATAATTAGAGGTGATATAATGCCAAATAATAAACTTCACACTCATAGTTACGCTGGATCAACTACACTAGTAAATAGGCATGACCATGCATACTCTGGTAAAACAAGTATAGATAAAGACACGACCAATCATTCTCATTATATAGAAGGTATAACGTCATCTAGTAATGGTCATACGCATCACTATACGGTACAAACAAGCCCAGCCTATAAAGTTCTGGGCGGTCATTACCACTTTTACAGATGTACCACGGATACAGATACGCATGCTCACATTTTACAAGGTTATACCTCTGTTTATAGGGACAATTTATTAGAGACTACACTAAAATAAAAGAAGTTGAATATATGTATTCCAAGAGCATAGATGCAATCTATGCTCTTTTTTTAATATACAAGTTTCCTATTAAAAAGCTCCTTTTATTTAGTGGAGTTATCCAATAAATAAAAGGAGCTTATAGGTTACTTATTATATATTTATGTAATAATACCGACCAACATATAATATAAATTGTTTTTATTAGTGAAAAATACTGAAAAAGAAATAGTTAAGAAATTTTTCGTTCTAATCTCAGTTTGTCTGCTATAATTGCGATAAATTCAGAATTGGTCGGTTTGCCTTTATCGTTATGAACCGTATAACCGAATAAACTATTAATGGTTTCAATTTTTCCTCTATTCCAAGCAACTTCGATAGCATGCCTGATCGCACGTTCGACTCTGCTTGGGGTGGTATTGTTCAGTTTAGCTATTGCAGGATATAGTTCTTTGGTTACTGCACCAAGCAAATCCATATCATCAACAACCATGGTAATTGCATCGCGCAAGTATTGGTACCCCTTAATATGTGCAGGAACACCTACTTCATGAATGATATTTGTGATGTCAATTTCTAAATCATTGCTTGACTTTTCGGAATTATTAACTACAGTTCTTGTTACAGCAAGCTTTGTTATTCCCTCCGTTTCATCTTCTCCGAAAAGTCCGTTAATTCTTTTAGTCAGTACGCCGAGGTTGAAAGGCTTTACCACATAATACACGGCCCCTAATTTAATAGCTTTTTGGGTAATCGATTCTTGCCCTACAGCGGATAGCATAATGGTTTTGGGATATTTAGCTAATTCTAAACTGTTAATGTTCTCCAAAACACCTAATCCATCTAAATGCGGCATAATCATGTCTAGTATTAGGACGTCTGGCAAATATTTTTTAATGTTTTCTACAGTCTGAATTCCATCATTTGCTACGAAGGCGATATCAATATTTTCCTGTTCAGCAAAGTAATCGCTCAAAATTTCACAAAAATCCTTATTGTCATCTGCGATTCCTACACTTATTTTCGTCATCACTTATCCCCCTTAATTTCTAATAATCTGCTTGATTATTAATTCTTTAGCAATATTCATGCATAAACTCTAACATATATACTAATTTATACTTTTTAGGCAGGATATGCAACAGAAATAATTAGAAATATTAAATAATTATCCCTATTGCTCGACAGAATTCGACTTCTCCTCTTGCAGCATCCACTCGATGAATATGCCATATCCCTTCTGTGGATTCTTTACAAATACATGGGTTACAGCTCCTATGATCCTGCCATTTTGGATAATTGGGCTGCCGCTCATACCTTGAACAATTCCACCGCTTTTCTGCAAAAGTCTAGGATCAGTTACTTGAATCACCATTGATTTTGTATCCGGTTTGCTTTGTCTGTTTACCTTCTCTATTTCAATTTCATAGCTTTCAATCTTATCACCATCTAATGTCGTCAATATATAAGCCGGCCCGACTTTCACACTGTCCTGATACCCTACTACCAATGGTTGGTTATAAAAAGGATTCTCAATTTTTTCATACATCTTTCCGAAGATGCCAAATTCCGTATTGGTGTCCAATGTTCCTAACGGTTTATCTGCCTCATAAAAAATCCCTCTTATTTCTCCAGGATCGCCAACCTTTCCTTGTTTAACGGACTCTACCTTTGAATTTAATAGTTCACCTTCTGCTACAGGAAGTAAGGCTCCTGTTTCAGGATCTGTAATGGCATGACCTAACGCACCGAATGTATTATTGCTTGGGTCATAGTAGGTGAGCGTACCGATACCTGCAGTCTTATCCTTCACCCAAATTCCCAGCTTATACATATGATCATCTTTTGCTATAACAGGATCAAGCGTTATGTTGATTATTTCATCCTTACGCTGAATTTTAAGAAGGACTTCCCCCTTTATCTTATTGACCAGTTCCTGAACTTCAGAAGCTCTATATACCTTTTTACTGTTTATCTCTAAAATGGTATCACCGATCTGAAGTCCTGATAATAGTCCGGGATTTACAACTTCACCTGTTATGGTCTCGATCTCTTGAAGTCCTACGATCAATACGCCTTTCACATCCATCTTAACCCCTATGGAATGTCCTCCGGGAATAAGAACTTTTTCTGTCAGTACATTGACTGTTGCAGGTGCCGGTTCCGTGTTTGTGCCGCCATTAACAGCAATGGAAATGCCGGTTACAGCAATAAGCAATAGTAAGAATACACTTACCGCTTTCGCAATAGCATGATTTTTTTGATTATTCATATGCAAAATAACTCCTAGCTTTCAAAATCTTGTAATAATTCAAGTAACTCATCTTCACTATTCACAATGATACCTTTTCCGAACATCTGTTGATCTTCTTCACTCAATAAAGAGAATAGTATATCTGTTGTACGCAATAAGGTTTCTTTTCCCTCGCTGTCATAATGAAAAACTTTTATGAGTCCATCTGATTCCTTCACTAAATAATATTCACTACTTGAATCTTTTTGCTCATCATTCTGCATATTACTATCTAAATTTTGTTTTGTATCGTTATTTACTGTTTCTTGATCTGTTTTTGTGGAAGGTTGATCCGTAGGAGTTTCCAAATTCGTGCTTATTTCTTGATTTTCAGAAACACTTCCTCCCCAGTCTGTTACTAGATATCCCAGGGCAAGCACTACTGCTATCACAATATAGAACCCTTTTCTTTTTATAAAGCTTTTTTTTCTTGTAAACATAAAACCACCTCTAAAGATAGTTTTAACTGTTTTTTCTATTTTAAACCATAATTTTTGTTTTAAATTTTTGAAAGGTCTTTTCTCCTATGCCGCTGACCTTTGTAATGTCCTCAATTTTTTCAAATTTCCCTTGTTCCTGCCTATATACTATTATTTTTTCAGCTGTAGCAGGCCCTATTCCGGAGAGAGTCTGCAATTCCTCCGATGTTGCTGTGTTAATATTGATTCGATTGTCATTATTATTTCCTGTTACTGCATATTCATTCCCATTGCTTATCCCTGTAGATCCTCTTATAATTCCAGTGTTATTTGTTTTTGATGAGTTTGATTGAACATCTGATTTCGTTGGTACGACAACTTTATCCTGATCTTGTAATACTTGCGCCAAATTTAATGTACTCGTATCCGCATCTTCCGTCATTCCGCCTGCCTTTTGGATGCCTTCAAAGACTCTCGATCCGCTTGGCATTTCATAGACATAAGGTTTTTCTACAGCTCCGCCGATATCAACAAAAATGACCGAATCTTGATCTTGTTCCTGTTCATCCTGTGCTGAATCAGTCTCAGTCTCATCTTCTTCTGTTTGATTTTTAATTACTGGAGCGTTACTTTCCGCCAATTCAAATTTTGTTGTTTGATCATCTTCTCCTCGAATACAAAAAACAAAAAAGGCAGCTGCAAAAAATAATATTCCTGCACATGCCTTTACGATTGCTTTTTTATGATATTTAATAAAATTTTCAATATAATCCCTATTTAATATTTCCTTCAACATCCATACCCTCTTATAATTAATTTCCTTAATTTTACAATAGTATCGAGTGGATGTCAATAACTTATTTGGTATTATATGGTAAATCCATTATTGAAAATTAATTTGTGCCGAGTTACTTCGATGGAATCTCTTGAAATATCCAATCGGAGAAATTGCAAAATTGCTTCAATAAGCAATTCGGGACTTGCGTTTGATTCACTGCCTGCATCCAGCGTTACAGAAACCAGGAATCCTTCATTTTGACCGGTAAATTTTAATTCTCTTATCTTATTTTTAATGTCTACTTCCATCAGCTCTTTTGTCTTTTTCTGTTTTTTCTTCGCAACAATGTGTTCTTGTGCTAAAAACTCATTGCATAGCTGCTCAGCAGATAAGTTTTCCTTACCGACAGGGATCTTAATCCTATATTCAGCGGCTTCCGTTAAAGCGGCAAGGGTCTTGCTTTCCTTTGTATAGTCCACACACTCTAAGATATCCAACCCTTCCGGCATGATTGCGCGAAGTTTTTCCTTGATGTCAGCAGCATCAACCGGTATTGCCGTCTCAAATTCAAGAATCTCTCCTATACTGGAATAACCAAGAGACAGCGGCTGGGCGAATCCCATTTTCGGATGAGGATTGAAACCCTGCGAATACTGCAATTTCACACCGATTCTTTTAAAACTCCGTTTAAATAAACGCAATAAATCCAGATGAGACGTATATTTACAAAATCCTTCTTTAGAGAATTTCAACACATATTTAGCCATTGATACCCTCCATTTCACACTTCACATTGTTATTCATTCCGCAACCTACGCAGCCATTTCTGCAATCTTGGGTCGTTTCTTCCTTCCTAGCCTTTTCGTTTTCACGGATCAGAAAGTCCTTTGAGATACCTGAATCAATAATATCCCACGGCAAGACTTCCTCATAGCTTCTTTCTCTTGTGGTATAAAAATCCGGATTCACTCCAGTTTCCTCAAAAGCTTGCTTCCAGGCCGGATAATTAAAGTGTTCTGTCCAACCGTCAAACTTACAGCCCAGCTCAAACGCCTTGATAATTACCTTGCCTACTCTTCGGTCCCCTCTTGCAAATACGGCTTCTAAAACGCTCGTGTCTGTACCATGGTAATTAAACGTTACCCCTTTAATCGTTCTTAACTTGTCTTTTAAATACTTATGCTTTTCACTGAACTGCTGCGCGGAATCTTGAGCCATCCATTGGAACGGCGTATGCGCTTTGGGAACAAAATTAGATGCACTCACTGTCACATTAAAACGGCCTGACTTCGCATTAATCTTTCGATTCAATTCAATGATATTGTACGCGATATCATAAATACCATCTAAATCCTCCACGTTTTCCGTTGGCAGTCCAGTCATAAAATACAACTTAATGTTCTTCCAACCTAGTTCTAAAGCTTGTTCAACAGCACTATAAATATTTTCTTCAGTAATACACTTATTAATCACATCTCGCAGCCGTTGAGAGCCCGCCTCGGGCGCAAAAGTCAGTCCTGATTTTTTGTAGCCCTGTATCTGCTCCAACACTTTAAAAGAAAATGAATCCAGTCTTAAAGACGGCAAGGATAATGAAACATTATTATTTTTGCACATAGACATTAAGTTCATCGCAAGCTCTTCAAATCTTGAATAATCACTCGTCGATAAAGACAGCAAAGACAGTTCTTCATGTCCCGTATTTTCAAGTTGTTTTCTTGCTAATTCCTCAATGAGTTCCATTTTTCTTTCACGGACCGGCCGGTAAATCATACCGGCTTGACAAAAACGACATCCTCTCGTACATCCTCTAAACGTCTCCACTACCGAACGGTCATGCACCGTTTCAATGAAAGGGACAATCGGATTCGTCGGAAAGTCAACCGCGTTGATATCCGAAATAATACATCGCAGCACCCGATCCGGAGCGTCGTCATACAACTTTTCAATTCGTTCAATTTGACCGTTTTCTTCATTGTACATCGGCTCATAAAACTTAGGGATATATACGCCTTGAAGCTTGACCACACGTTTATAAAATTCTTCTCGAGTTTCCCCTGCGCCCTTTGAGGCCTGATATTCATTAAATAATGTTACGAGAATTTCTTCACCGTCTCCAATAAGAAAAATGTCAACGATATCCGCAAGAGGTTCCGGATTAAAAGCACAAGGTCCCCCAGCTATTACAATGGGGAACGCATCTCCGCGCTCTTCACGAAGAAAAGGAATACCGCTTAAATCCAATATATTTAATATATTCGTAAAGGAAAGTTCATACTGCAAGGTAAAGCCGACAAAATCCATTTCTTTTATCGGCGTTTTAGATTCCAGTGTGAACAGAGGAATGTGTTCTTCTCTTAATATGGCTTCCATATCGAGACCGGGGCAGTACGCCCGCTCACAAAAAATATGTTCTTCTTTATTTAATATATGATATAGAATTTGCATGCCCAAATAAGACATGCCGATCTCATAGGTGTCCGGAAAAGCGAAGCAAAACCGGGTAGTCGTCTCCTGCGGTTCCTTCGAGACGGAATTCAATTCCCCTCCAATATATCTGGCAGGCTTTTCCACCCTTTTCAATATGTTGTCCAAATTTAAATTCAAGCTCATTCAAACGACCCTTTCTTTTTCTTTCATTAGTTCATCTATTGTCATGCCAATTGTATCTTCAATCTCAGCCAAAAGAATTCTGGTATCCGCTATTTTTTGCGTAATTCTTCTTTCAGCTTCTTTATTTCCTCTAACCTTTTCCAGTATATATTGCATCCGCTCTTCAAAACCGACATATTGATCTTCTTTAACAACTCGGTCTCCTAAGCATACTAACTCCGTTTCCGTAAGCTCTGCAACCGTTTTCGGTAATTCATATGTCATATGAACAGCTATAATATTTGCTTCCGCTTCATAGCCCAGATTGCGGGCAATTTCAGCCCCTTTTTCCCAGTGCTTGTCCTCTACTCGGAGTATGTCATGAATAAGAGCTGCACCTTGAATTAATCGAATATCTAAATGACTGCCTGCACGATTCAATGCTTCCGCTAATGTCATGGCAGCATATGCCACTGCGTGGCAATGCCGTATCACATGCGTCGGAGTATGATATTGTTTTAGAAGGTTCTCACATTCCTCTACTGTTAAATGCTTTTGCCCCATCTCTTTCCACCAAACCTTTCAACAGACAGTATAACATAAAGTAAAGCTAATCCTCAAGTTCTCTATAGGAATCCAATGTGTCCTGTGTATACGCTATTGCAGCCTCTGCTTTTTGTTTTAACCCGGCGATGGTCTCAACAGTAGTCACTCCCATTGTTTTAATTTCTTCATAAGAATAGTCTTCCATCACTATGCTCTGAGCCTTCACCAAACAAGATTTTACCTTATTGTTATCGATCTGATTGATACCGATAGCAATAGCAGCTATGATCAAGCAAGCTGCAATTTGTTTTATAAATACCATAAGATACCTTCCATTTCTTAATAGATCCTTATTACGATACTATCCTCTTTCTAATCTATTAATATTGAAACTGATCCTTCTTTATACCAAAAAGCTGCCGGCTCCAAGAGGTTTTGGAACCGGCATCATTACATTCTACTGATTAAAATTCTTCCCAGTATTCAAATTCGTAATCAAATATTTTGATGGTATCGCCTTCATCAAGGCCTATTTCTTTTAATTGCTCAATAGCCCCATTCTTTTCAATATATTTGTATAAATATCTTAAAGAACCGCTATCGTTGAAGTTGGTAGAGTCAAAAATCTTCTTCAGTTGTTTTCCGTTCAGCACATACACACCGCTCTCGTCAACAGAAGCATAAATTTCTCTATAGTCTTCATCCACTTCATCCTTTTCAAAATCGAAGAATTCATAAGTCTCTTCTTCCGGTGCTTCCAGCTCAAGTTTCTCAAGCATATGATAGGCTTCTGTAAGCAGCTCATACGTACCTTCATTGAGCGGTGCAGCAATAGGAAATACCTTGATGCCTTTTGCCTCAATATATGCTTTAAATTGTAGAAATTCTGAACTGTTTTCGTCTACCATGTCCATTTTATTTGCAGCAACAATCTGAGGTTTCTGCGCAAGCTTTTCATTATACATTTTTAATTCATTATTAATTTTTTCAAAATCCTCCATCGGGTCACGGCCTTCTGAACCCGATGCATCAATTACATGAATCAGCAGCTTGGTTCGTTCAATATGCTTTAAAAATTCATGTCCCAGTCCGGCCCCGGTATGAGCCCCCTCAATGATGCCCGCGATATCTGCCATAACAAATCCGTTGTCAAAAATCTCTACTACTCCTAAGTTTGGAGTGATTGTCGTAAAGTGATAATTTGCAATTTTAGGATTTGAATTGGTAGAAACGGATAAAAGAGTTGATTTTCCTACATTAGGAAACCCTACTAATCCAACATCAGCAATTAATTTCATTTCTAGCAGAATGGAACGCTCTTTTGCAGTTCCTCCCGCTTCAGCAAAATTGGGTGCCTGACGAACAGAGTTTTTAAAGTGAACATTTCCCCTTCCGCCTTTTCCGCCTTTTGCCGCAACAAAACGGTCTCCCGGATTCACCAAATCCTTCATGACAAGTCCTGTTTCTTGATCTATTACAACAGTTCCAGGCGGCAGTTTAATGATAAGGTTTTCTCCGTGTTTTCCGAACCTTTTCTTTTTCATGCCGTTCTGTCCATCTTCAGCTTCATATTTTCTTTTATATCTAAAATCCATTAAAGTTCTAAGGCTGGCATCGGCCATGAAAATGACGTCCCCGCCTTTTCCGCCGTCGCCACCATCCGGTCCGCCTTCCGGCACATATGGTTCTCGTCTAAAAGAAACACAGCCATCTCCGCCTTTTCCAGATCGAATTGTTATTTTGGCTCTATCTACAAACATTAGCCCTCTCTCTTTCTGATTTTTTTGTACTACTGTATATGATGTTCAAAAAAATCATAAAACTCCATATATCTTTCTTCTTTCTAAAAAATATTTAAAAAAGTGGCTTCGTCACTCCGCCGGAGAACTCTCTGCACACCTCGGTTTTAATTCAATAGGGAAGGATATTCCTATTGAATTAAAAAGCCCCTATAAAATAGGGGCTCATGAATCAATTTAAGCTTCTTTCGGATAAACGCTTACTTGCTTTCTTGTTTTGTCATATCTTTCGAACTTTACAGCTCCATCAATTTTAGCAAATAAAGTATCGTCTCCGCCAATTCCTACGTTATTGCCAGGGTGGAACTTTGTTCCTCTCTGTCTAACTAAGATGCTACCAGCACTAACGTACTGACCATCGCCTCTTTTAACGCCTAAACGTTTCGACTCACTATCTCGTCCGTTTTTGGAGCTTCCTACTCCTTTTTTACTTGCCATAGACCACACCTCCTTTTTTCTTGTGCTGTCTTCGCTAAATAAATAGCTCATATTATAAGTTAGCTTATCAACAAATTATTCTGCTGCTTCAACTGCTTCAGTTTCAGCATCTGCTGACTTCGCTGACTTTCTTGCTTTTCTTGCAGAAACCTTTTCAATTTTGATCATTGTATAAGGTTGTCTGTGTCCCTGTTTCTTTCTATAGTCCTTCTTTGACTTGTACTTGAAGATGATAACCTTCTGTCCTTTACCATGTTCAACTACAGTTCCGGCTACATTGCAGCTTTCTACGTAAGGAGCGCCAACCTTGATTGTTTCTCCATCACTTACTAAAAGTACCTTATCGAAAGTAATCTTATCTCCTGCTGAAACGTCTAACTTTTCAACCGTGATTACATCACCTTCCTGTACTCTATACTGCTTTCCGCCTGTTTCAATTACTGCGTACATATGTTTTTTACCTCCTCTATCCAGTCTCGCCATCTAAGGTAACAAATAGGAGATTCCTTTTGTTTTACAACTACCCATTCTGAGCGGCTTACAATAAAATATGATATCATACAAGCCTGATAGTGTCAAACATTTTTTCCAGCTTAATGCTTATTTTTTCAATATAATATCCTATGTAATCTATTCAATAATAACTCCGTCTTCATCTACTTCAAGGGATTCTTCAACTGCTGCCTTTACAGGCTTTATAGACTCCAGCAATAAGGCTTCCATTTTATTCAATGTTTCAGGATTTTCCATCAAAAACCGTTTTACATTTTCTCTTCCCTGTCCGATACGTTCTCCGTTAAAGCTATACCAGGATCCTGCTTTTTCAACAATTTTGCTCTCTACTGCACAATCCAGAACATCGCCCTCTTTAGAAATCCCTTTCCCGTACATGATATCAAACTCTGCTTGTTTAAACGGAGGAGCGACCTTATTCTTGACAACTTTTACCCGCGTTCTGTTTCCTAAAACCTCATCTCCTGATTTGATGCTTTCTATTTTTCGAACATCCAATCTCATGGAGGAGTAGAACTTTAATGCGCGTCCGCCCGTGGTTACTTCCGGACTTCCAAACATGACCCCGACTTTCTCTCTTAACTGGTTGATAAAAATAACGCAGGTTTTTGTTTTATTAATTGCTCCGGCAAGCTTTCTCAACGCTTGAGACATGAGCCTTGCTTGAAGTCCTACGTGGCTGTCACCCATTTCGCCTTGGATTTCTGCTCTGGGAACGAGTGCCGCAACAGAGTCGACAACAATCACATCAAGCGCACCACTTCGTACGAGCATTTCACAAATTTCCAAAGCCTGCTCACCGGTATCCGGCTGAGAAACAATCAACTCATCAATGTCCACACCGAGATTTCTCGCATAATCCGGGTCCAACGCGTGTTCTGCGTCGATAAAGCCCGCTTTACCTCCGCTTCTCTGAGCTTCTGCAATAATATGTAAAGTCAAAGTCGTCTTGCCGGATGACTCCGGACCATATACCTCAATAATTCTGCCTCTAGGAACTCCTCCTATACCGGATGCCATATCCAAACTTACAGCTCCTGTTGAGATTGCTTCTATGTTAAGTTTTGCAGAGTCATCACCAAGCTTCATAATGGAGCCCTGTCCAAACTGCTTTTGAATCTGTGCCATAGCCGCCTGCAACGCTTTATCCTTTTCCTCGTTATTAATACCCATGGTATACCTCCTAAAAGTAGTGAACATTTGTTCTTATTTTATTATCATACTCTATCCGAACAGGACGGTCAAGAAATATTTTTATTGATTTTAAAATTTACAAGAACTGTTCACACATAATAAATTCATTTCTTGACCTTTCAATTATTTCTTTGTACAAATAAAATGGAAAATATTGTTATATATAAATATATCATCCAATATTTTCCATGTCAATTTTTATTGATAATCCGGATCTAAAATTATTTTTCGAACGATATTAAGCATGTATAAGGCGGTCGTATTCCTGTTCCATTTTCGATTAACATTTCGAGTTTGTATCTCTTCACATACTTGTTTATCATCAAAAATAACCCCTACATAAGAAAGCCCCACGGGTTTTTCTTCACTTCCTCCATCAGGTCCGGCGATACCCGTTACCGAAATACACAATCTGCTGCCGGATGCCTTTTGAACCCCTTGAGCCATCTCCATTGCTGTCTGAGAGCTCACGGCTCCATATTGTTCCAACGTTTCTTCTTTTACGCCTAATTCTTCGATTTTCGCCTGATTGCTGTACGTGACAAAACCTCTGTCGAATACGGCAGATATGCCGGGTATATCGATTAAAGTCTGCGCAAACAGTCCCCCTGTACAAGATTCAGCGCAAGAAATAGAAATATTGTTTTCCATAAGAAGTTTCGCAACTACTTCGACCAAATCCTCATCGTCACTGCTGTAGATGTATTCACCGATTCTTTCTTTTATCAGGTCCAGCATATCATTGACAGCTTGCTCTGCTTCTTCTAGCGTTTCCCTCTTGGAAGCAATTCGAAGACAGCATTCTCCCTCTTTTGCATAGGTTGCCAGCGTGGGATCGGTTTGATTGTCAATTAAATCGAGCAATTCTGTTTCAAGTTGAGATTCTCCTATGCCAATGGTTCGAATCATTCGATGATAAATCTTTCCATCGATCTTTGATTCTAAATAAGGTTTTACCTTACGTTCGAAAAGTCTGGTCATTTCTCTAGGCGGACCGGGTAAACAAATAATCGTGTTACCGTTTTCCTCCAATGCAAACCCCGGGGCTGACCCGGCATCATTATCAAAAACAATTGCTCTGGACGGCACATATGCTTGCTTCTTATTGTTTTCCGTCATCGTTTTTTTCATTCTTTTAAAAGCATCTTCTAACGCTTTCATGGTTGACTCATTCAGAACAAGTTCATCATGTAAAGTTTCACAGGCTACTTCTTTCGTCAAATCATCCTGTGTAGGTCCCAGTCCTCCTGAGGTGATGATTAGATCGCAATCTTTAAAAGCTGTCTGAATCGTTTCTTTTAACCGAATCGGATTATCTCCTACGGAATAATGATACAGAACATCACAACCTAATAAATTTAACTGCTGAGACAAATACACTGAATTGGTATTGGTAATTTCTCCAAATAATAATTCTGTTCCTACAGATAATATTGCAGCTTTCATAATAACCTTCTTTCTATAAAAAGTACAAATCACGAAATCAAAGATTTCTATTTGCGCCTATTGGCCGATTATAGTTTTATCATTCAGCCAGCTGTTTATGTGCTTTCTTTGATATCTGATCCATATCACAAGGATATTCACTACATAATAAACAGAAGCTGGCACAAGCATGGAACCAGCTCATATTAAATATGTGACAAGGAACGGCGTCACTCCCTGCTGTTTAACCTTGCCAAGCAAAGCTCGGGGTAAAAATCTTTATTATTCCTTCATCGAAAAAACTTGTTTGTTTTGAACAATATATTCAATGCCGGAGTAAATCGTCATGATGACAGAAATCCAAAGCATGATGTCTGCCACCGGAATTCCAAGATATTCGAACGGCCAGTTTTTCAAAAGAATTAACGTGACAGCAATCATTTGAGTTACAGTTTTAATCTTTCCTGACATTCCTGCCGCAATAACAATTCCTTGAGATGCCGCAACGGTACGTAATCCTGTTACAGTAAATTCTCTGGCTAATACCACAATCACCATCCATGCAGGAACGTCTCCCAATTCTACTAAGCAAACCAATGCCGAGATAACTAAAAGTTTATCTGCCAATGGGTCCATAATCTTGCCGAAGTTAGTCACTAAGTTATATTTTCTGGCAATTTGTCCGTCCAGCATATCGGTCAACGATGCTAAGACAAAGATAATCGCCGCCGCATAATAGTAGCCATACATTAAAACTACGATAAAAATAGGTACGGCTATCATTCTGCCAACTGTTAGTTTGTTAGGTAAATTCATTTTTTATTCCTCCACTCCCACTAAATCATAGTCAAATGCATCGGTAATTTTTACGTTCACCAGCTCTCCCGGCTTTAACACTCTATTCGTTTTAAATACAACCGAATTATCTATTTCAGGGGCATCGTATTGGGTTCGTCCAATATAAACACCTTCTTCATCCTGTTCTTCCACAAGCACTTCAACCGTTTTTCCGATTTTTTCTTGATTTTTCACCAAGGAGATTTCCAGTTGAAGCCGCATGATGGAATCTTTTCGTTTTTCCTTTACATCAGCTCGAACCTGTCCTTTCATCGTTGCGGCAGGGGTGCCTTCTTCCTTCGAGTAGGCAAAAATACCAAGACGTTCAAATCTCATTTCCTCAACGAAATCGTAAAGTTCATCAAATTCCTGCTTTTTTTCACCCGGGAAGCCTGTGATTAAGGTCGTTCGAATATGAATGTCCGGCATCGCTGTTCTCAGCTTTCCAATCGTAGAAACAATACTGTTGTGGGTTGATCTTCTGTTCATCCCACGCAATATAGCATCGCTGGCATGTTGGATCGGAATATCAATGTAATGACATACCTTGCTTTCCGTAGCCATGACCTCAATCAATTCATCGGTAATCCGGTCTTCATAACAGTACATCAGCCTGATCCATTTCAACTTTTCGATTTTACAAAGCTGACGAACCAGCTCGGCTAATGCAAATTTGCCGTATAGATCCTGACCGTATGCGGTTACGTCTTGTGCAATTAAGATCAGTTCCACACAGCCGCTTTCCGCAAGCTGCTGTGCCTCTTGCAGAATATCCTCCATCCGTCTGCTCCTATAATGTCCGCGTATGTGCGGAATAATACAATAAGCACAGACATTGTTGCAGCCCTCTGCAATTTTGATCGTTGCAGAGTACGGATTGTCCAGTAATCTTCTTGATTTAATCTCAACAAATTCTTTGTTCGCATCATAAAAATGCATTTCACGCTCTGCATGAAAATTGTCCAAGATCTCCGGCAGCTTATGGTATTCATTGACTCCCAGAAAAATGTCAACCTCAGGGAGTTCCTCAAACAGCTCTTCTCCATATCGTTTTGACAAACACCCTGAAACGATCAGGGTTCGTTTTCGTTCTTCTGTCTCCTTATAGTCTGCCATCTCAAAGATTTTATCTATTGATTCTTTCTTTGCATCATTAATAAATCCGCAGGTGTTTACTACAATAGCATCCGCTTCCATCGGATTGTCTACAACAATATGCCCGCTGTCCTCTAAAATACCCTGGGCCATCTCTGTGTCGTTTGCATTCTTCGGGCATCCTAATGTTTCAAAATATACTTTCATTCAATACTTCCTTTATTCTAAATTTCTTCCGGGACACCTTCCTCCAATGCAGACTGCCCCTCCTCGCGTATGCCCAGCAGTTCATCTAAGGTCAGAAGAACTTGTCTGGGTCTGCTTCCATCGGCAGGGCCGATGATGCCCCTAGCTTCCATCATATCAACAATTCTTGCTGCTCTGTTATAGCCGATTCGGAATCGTCTTTGCAGCATGGAAACAGAAGCTTGCTCCGCACGCACTACCGTTTCTATGGCTTCTGACAGCAATTCGTCTCCGTCATCACTCACTTCGTTGGTATTAGCTTTTTCAATACTGTGAATCACATCATGCGCATACTCCGTATTTGGTGCCCATTTTTTTAAATGTTCAATAACACTATGTACCTCCGAGTCCGAAATAAAATTTCCCTGCACTCGAACCGGTTTTCCCGAACCAAGCGGGTTAAACAGCATATCGCCTTTACCAACCAGTTTTTCTGCTCCGGCCATATCCAAAATCGTTCTGGAGTCAAACTGTGAAGATACCGCAAACGCCACCCTGGAAGGAATATTGGCCTTAATAACGCCCGTAATAATATCCACGGACGGCCTTTGTGTAGCGACAATCAAATGCATGCCCGCCGCTCTCGCCATCTGAGCCAGTCTGCAAATGGACTCTTCTACTTGAGAAGGTGCCGCCATCATCAGGTCAGCCAGTTCATCAATGATGATGACAATCTGTGGCATGAATCGGTCTGTTTCCCCTTTTTCTTTAACAGCCTCATTAAATGAAGCCAAATCTCTTACGCCTTCGTCGGCAAACTTCTTATATCGATCTGTCATTTCCGCAACCGCCCAGTTTAATGCTGCGGCTGCCTTGCTAGGCTCTGTCACAACGGGAATCAGCATATGAGGAATGCCGTTATAGTTTCCAAGTTCAACGACCTTCGGGTCAATTAAAACAAATTTCACTTCGTCCGGCTTGGCTTTATATAAAATACTGACGATAATGCTGTTGATGCATACACTCTTACCGGATCCGGTCGAGCCTGCAATCAGCAAATGCGGCATGGTTTTGAGATCCGCTACAATCGCCTTGCCCGCAATATCCTTTCCTACAGCAAAGGTGATTTTTGACTTCGATTCTTTAAATTCTTTTGAATCAATGATTTCCCGAACCGTTACCATGTTGATCTTTTCATTTTCTACTTCGATTCCTACCGCAGCCTTGCCCGGTATAGGGGCTTCAATTCGGATGCTTCTCGCCTCCAAATTTAACGCGATATCATCCGCAAGCCTTACAATGCTGCTTACCTTTACCCCTGTATTCGGCTGAATTTCATATCTCGTTACAGCCGGTCCCTGTGTAACCTGTACTACTTTTGCATTGACATTAAAATTGTGCAGTGTTTCTTCCAGTTTCACCGCTTTCGCTTTTAACGTATTTTCCAAAGCAGCATTATGTTTATTGCTGCTATTTTTATTTAATAATTCGATCGAAGGGAACTCGTAATTTGCCATCGCATCTACTTGGCTGTTTACATTGAATTCATTGGCATTCAATACAGAAGCCGCGGCCTCTTGTTTCGAAGGTTTGATTTCATGCCTTTCATTCTTTTTCCCATCCGGAGACTCCAGCCTGTCTTCTTCCGGCTTTGGAGCCAGCGTTTCCACTATTTCCATCACCTGTTGGTCTTCTATCGGAGGTTCCGGCTCGAATGCTTTTATTTTAAGACCGGATAAATCCACTTGCGTTTTCTGCACCGGAATAGGGATCACCGGTTCATCCGTCAATCCAAAACCTTCCGGAATAGGCTTGGCTTCTTCCAGACCGTAACTGATTTTTACTTCCGGCTCACTGATTTTTTCAGCTGCTTTTTCCTCTAACTCATGCAATCCTTGTTTAAACAGTTTATCATCTTTCATATAGCCTAAAATATTCTTTTTTCGTTCGTTTGCTTTCGCACTGTTTGCGACTGTGCCGATATCATCCTCTCCATTCAATGACACCGTCAAGTTGGCAGCTGATTTTCCATGTTCAGAATAGGCTTTCTTTAAATCCAGCTCCATCTGTTTTTGTCTTTCCGACAATTCTTCCGCCTCGGCCTCCGCCGCTTCTTCCGCAAGCTGTCTCTTGATTTCCTTTTTTAACTTAAAATCTTCAAAGAACTGTGAAATAGGGGTATTTATAATCAGCATCAAACAAATGATGATGACCACTCCCGCGAAAATATATAGTCCTGTCTTGCCGACAGCAACCATAACAAGCAAGCTCAACAACATTCCTACGCATCCGCCGTTGGTAGCCTTTATGCCGGTTTGAAACCAGCCCGCCATGTCAATATAAGCAAATGAAATTTTTTGAACTTCTATGTAGCGCGCACTGAAAATTATAGAGATCATCAAGAATGTTATCAATAATAAAATTGCAGAACGTCCGTTTATATGAGTCGCTTTTTTTAGAAGCAGTAGCAATCCATAGGCTATCAAATAGTACGGTAACACGATTGCTACCTGACCAAAGCATCCCATAAAAAAATTTCTTATCATGATTCCAAGCTCACCTGCCGCTTTGGTTTGCATAGATATGATAAAAAATACACCAATCGCCATGATGATAATGGACCAAATTTCATCTTTTACCCTGCTGCCGGTCACATTTTTCGCTGCCTGTGATGAAGATGAAGTTGTCTTAGAAGTACTTTTTCCTCTGCTTCTAGAAGAGGTTGTCTTATTTTTTGACCCCGGAGGTCTTCCGGGTTTTCTTTTTTCTTCTGCCATAAACCCTTCCCTTTTATACATAATAATTCATTCTATATTATACCATAAGATTGGTCAAAATAACATAAAAAATGTAGCTTCGCCACTCCGCTAGGGAACCCTTTGGTTCCCTTCGGCGCTCACTTTGTTCGCTGAGCACCCTCCTTTATAGGCAAAGGGGCTTCCGCCCCTCTGCACTTCCTTTTATATTGAATAGGAAATTATTATTTCCTATTCAATATAAAACCAGTCACAGGCAGAAAAAAGGTGATCCTGAAAAGAATCACCTTTTTTCGCTATGGGTTTATTTAAAATAGATTATTTAGCCTTTATATATCCTTGAGCGGTCAATGTTTCCGCACAAAGTACCGCACCGCCCGCTGCACCGCGGACTGTATTGTGGGACAAGCCGATAAACTTAAAGTCATAGACATTGTCTTCACGAATACGTCCGATCGTAACGCCCATTCCATTTTCGTAATCAACGTCTGCTTTCACTTGAGGACGATTATCTTCTTCCATATACTTAATAAATTGTCTTGGAGCACTAGGCAAGGTCAATTCTTGCGGTAATCCTTTATAATTGTTTAGTTTTTCAATAAGCTGTTCTTTCGTCGGCTTCTTTCTGAACTTTACAAATGCGGCAGCTGTATGTCCGTTTAACACAGGTACACGCACGCATTGACAGGTGATCACAGGTTCGGCCGCCTTTTCAATAACGCCATCCACGATTTTACCCCATACACGAAGCGGTTCCTGTTCGCTCTTTTCTTCTTCGCCTCCGATATAAGGAATAATATTTTCGATCATTTCAGGCCATTCAGTAAATGTCTTGCCTGCTCCGGAAATTGCCTGATACGTAGTCGCAACGACTTCATACGGTTCAAATTCTTTCCAAGCATTTAAAGCCGGAACATAACTCTGAATCGAGCAATTCGGCTTTACTGCGATAAAGCCTCTAGTTGTGCCTAATCTCTTTTTTTGATGTTCGATCACTTCAAAATGCTCTGGGTTGATTTCAGGAATAACCATTGGAACATCCGGTGTCCATCTATGTGCACTGTTGTTCGATACAACAGGCGTTTCCGTTTGTGCATAAGCTTCTTCAATAGCCTTGATCTCTTCTTTTGTCATATCCACCGCACTGAATACAAAATCAACGGTTGCTGCTACTTTTTCTACTTCATTTACATTCATTACTACTATATTTTTAACTGCATCCGGCATAGGGGTTGTCATCTTCCATCTATTTCCTACAGCTTCCTCATAAGTTTTGCCTGCACTTCGTTCACTTGCTGCAATTGTAACAACGTCATACCATGGATGATGTTCCAATAGAGAAATAAAACGTTGCCCTACCATCCCAGTTCCGCCTAGGATTCCGACTTTCAACTTCTTTTCCATTTCTTTACTCTCCTATTCGCTTTTTATATTATATAAAACATTTTATGAAATGACACTAAATATAGCCTTTAATTTGTTATTTTATCACAATTTTTTGGGCAATTCAATTGTTTTTTTCGACGTTTTTTATAATAATACAATAGTTTTTCCTTATTCCTATAATCCCCTTATAAAAACCTTTTATTCCTTGCTGCATATCATGTAATATCGGGGATTCCAAAATACTACATAATGAAAGGATGATTACTATATGACTTTATTCTCAGGTGCCGGAGTTGCACTGGTTACACCTTTTAAGGATGGACTTGTCGATTATGACCGTTTAGGTGAGCTGATCGATTGGCAGATTGATCAAGGTATTGATGCTATCGTAAGTTGTGGAACTACTGGAGAAGCTTCTACGTTGAAAGATGAGGAGCATATTGAGACAGTCCGGTTTACTGTAGAACGTTCACAAGGCAAGGTTCCGGTCATAGCCGGTGCCGGCAGTAACGATACCGATCACGCGGTCTGGATGTCCAAAGAACTTGAAGCTGCAGGGGCAGACGGTTTGCTTCTTGTTACGCCGTATTATAATAAATGTACGCAAAAAGGGCTCATTCAACACTATATTATGATTGCAGACTCGGTCAATATTCCTTGTATTTTATATTCGGTTGCCGGCAGAACAGGGGTCAATATTACTCCTGCTACCGTAGCAGAGTTATCGAAACATCCAAATATCGTCGGAATCAAAGAAGCCAGCGGAAACATGTCGCAGGTCGTTGAAATTGCTAAATACGTTTCGGATGATTTTGCCCTTTATTCCGGAAATGATGATATCATTGTGCCTTTGCTTTCCGTCGGCAGCGTAGGCGCTATTTCCACCGTAGCCAATATCGCGCCGAAAGATACACATGATATGATTCAATCTTACTTATCCGGAGATGTAAAGAAAGCGATGAAAATGCAGCTTTCTATGAAATCTCTTATTGATGCGATGTTCATCGAAGTCAATCCGATCCCGGTTAAAGCTGCTTTGAATATAATGGGTTTCATTGAACGAGAATACCGATTACCTCTCTGTGAACCCGATAACAAAACGTTGTTTAAAATTTCAAGTGAAATAAAAAATTATGGTTTGTCAAGCATCAAATAATAGATAAAAAGTAGCTTCGCTACTCCGCGATGTTTCCTAATAGATAAAAAAAGAAAAATAACACCGACTGTTACAGCCGGTGTTAATATTTTCTTATCAGTTACTTGCTTATGCTTCAGAAGCAACTACTTCCTGTCCATCGTAGTAATTACAATTCGGGCAAACTCTATGTGGAAGCTTTGGCTCGTGGCACTGAGGACAAATTGAAAGTCCAGGTAATGCCTTCTTCATATTAGGTGATCTTCTCTTGTCTCTTCTAGCTTTAGATGTTTTCCTCTTTGGAACTGCCATTTTCTACACCTCCTTTTGCTCATGTATCTTTTATATCTCATTGAAAAATAATGATAATCCAACGATTTCTATAAAATTCAATAAATTACGAATTCTACTAATTTATCGGTATTTTTTTACAAATTAGATAAACTAATGAAATGCAACTTCTAAATTATATATTCACAAGACAAGTCTGTCAATAATTATTTTATTTTCTTAACAATATTATACGTGTCTCTTGCAATCATTAATTCTTCATTCGTTGGGATAAGAATAATCTTTACTTTTGAATCATCTCTGCTGATGATCGTTTCTTTCCCTCTTACCTTATTCTTAACAAGGTCAAGCTTGATTCCTAAGTTACCAAGATCATTACAGATAATGTCTCTCATTTCGATGTCGTTTTCACCAACACCGGCAGTAAATACGATGGCATCAACACCGTTCATTTCTGCAATATAAGCGCCGATATAGAAACGAACCTTGTGAGCGAACACCTTAAGCGCAAGCTGAGCTCTTTCGTTTCCTTCTTCCGCAGCAGCTTCAATATCTCTAAAGTCACTGGATACGCCGGAAATACCGAGTACACCGGACTTTTTATTTAGGATATCATTTGCAACACCCTGTTCAAGCTTTTCTTTCTCTCTGATGAACGTAACAATCGCCGGGTCGATATCGCCGGAACGAGTACCCATTACAAGTCCTTCAAGCGGAGTGAATCCCATGGATGTATCGATACACTTTCCTCTTTTAATAGCAGATACAGACGCTCCGTTTCCTAAGTGGCAAGTGATAATCTTTAAATCATCAAGAGCAACGTTTAAGATGTCCGCCGTTCTTTCTGCTACATACTTATGGCTTGTTCCGTGGAAACCATATCTTCTGATACCATGCTTCTGATAGTATTCATATGGAATAGCATAAATGTATGATTCAGGAGGCATAGTCTGGTGAAAAGCTGTGTCAAATACCGTAACCATCGGAGTGTTTGGCATTAATGCCTGACAAGCTGCAATACCCAAAAGGTTAGGCGGATTGTGAAGAGGAGCTAATTCGCAGCATTCTTCAAGCCCTCGAAGAACGGCTGGTGTAACCAGTACGGATTTAGAATACTTTTCTCCTGCATGTACCACTCTGTGTCCCACTGCACCGATTTCATCCATTGAAGCCACCACACCGTGATCAGCATCTTGAATAGCTTCCAGCACATGTCCGATTGCATCCTGATGATCTTTCATAGGTACTGTAAGGATAAACTTGTCCATTCCGATTTTTTCGTGCGTAATTACAGATCCGTCCATACCAATTCTTTCAACAAGACCCTTAGCTAATAAAGCTTCAGTAGTCATATCTAGAACCTGATATTTCAATGATGAACTACCACAGTTGATAACTAATACTTTCATTTTTAATCCTCCATTTTGTATATATCATTTTTTGAATATCTCTGTCACTCTTCCAGGGTACCCTTGGTTCCCAGAGACGACCTCTATCCAGCATAATCTGTCTATTTTATAGCTATCATTTTTCAGAAGTTCTCCCTCCTAAAAATGATATCTCTCATGAAATAAAACAGTCAGACCTATAACTGTTCACTATAAAAGCAACACATTACATTATAAAACAATTGCCGGATTTTTCAAGAGATTTCGCCATTTATCGTCATAATTTAATGTGATTATTTGATAGTTTTATTTTATTATGAAGGCAATATCTCTTACGATATTGACGGATTATCAAAAAAGTCCACTGATTAAATGCGACCGAATAGAGCTAAAAAATCCTCAAAGGACTTTTTTATAATTTCCTGTATGGCATCTTTACATAATCCGAATAATCATAAAGGTTTTGATTCAGAAGCAAATTGTATAAATCACTTGCAATAAAATCATAACTTAATAATTTTCGATACTGTTCGATGCCATATACTTGTTTATTGACATTTGTGATGCAAGGTAAACATGCTTTCTCCGATTTCTTCATCTGTTTTAATAGCTCCGTGCCTTTTTTGTTAAATCCTAAGACTCTTGCATACAAATCTAAATTCCGTATGATATCTTGAAAATCTTCTCTGTTTAATCCAATCAGTAAGTGTACCAAAATTCGACTGATACGCGTAGCGGTGTATCGTTTTGAGAGGATTGTTTGCTTGAAGACTTCTAAGTTTTCAGCTGTTCTGACTGCACTTTTTAATTTGTTTTCCAATCCTTCTCGAACCGAGAAAATAGTGCTGAGCTCCGTCTCTGGCATCGTCAGTATTTTGGCAACCATTAATTTATAATAATCTTGTTCTATCCGTTCAAATGAGATTCCCTCATATTGCTTGTGAAATGCTGTATTAAAAATCTCCTGTACTTCTATAGGAAGAAATTCAGTGATAGTCTCTCCCGTTTTTTTATCTTCCAGCATCTTTCGGATAGCAGATGCAGAAGCAATAGTTCCAATCGGAAGGATATCGTGGTATCCGGCTCCTTTTCGTTTTACTGTAACAGGAATTATGTCACTATTTGTCAATTTCAATTGTTTTAAATATTCTATGGCGAGAATATTATTCGGATCACGGAGCAATGCAGCAGCCTCTTGTCCCACACATTCAGAGACCGCCTCCGAACGTGCCTTTGGATAAGAAAAGCCTTTATCTAAATTCTTTTTCAGAGCTTGCTGATAAGCTTGTCCCTCATTGGTCAAAAAATCCGCAACTTTTTTTAAGCTTTCCAGGTCACCGGATTCGCTGCCGAACGAAAGATGCGTCACACATCCGAGCCCGTTCAAAATAGCAACCGCTCCTTTGGCGAAGTATTCTGCATTATTGCATGCAAAAACAAAGGGATTCTCTAGCACTAAATCGATACCGCATTCTACAGCCATCTCCGCTCTTGACCACTTGGACAAGACCGCCAGTTCTCCCCTTTGAGTAAAATTTCCGCTCATTACGGCCACGACAAAATCGGCATTCGTTTGCTCTATCGATTCCTTTAGTTGATAGAGATGCCCGTTATGAAACGGATTATATTCTGCTATTATTCCTAATACTCTCATGAATGTATTTTACCACTAAAAGAGTATTTTTACCAATAAAATTGCTAATCCTGCCGCAATGGCACCATGGCATATTTTTACTAAAAGTAAATACCAGATACTGATCTTGGTTCCGGCAAGCATGCTCATGGATTGCCCTATGATCGATAATCCGCCAAATGAGATCAGCATACTGCAGCCAACTATTTTATAGGATAACGGGATCATCATCGTACTCGTTATGCTGGCACAGCCCAACGTCATTTCCAGAATACCTTTTAGAAGTCCTTCCATGTAGATTGAATGTATCATTTTAAACATCCCCATGTATTCCATGATGTCTGTAATCATCATGAACATGACAATGTAGGCCAGAATAATACCTAATGATTTAAAGGAGGAAACAATCGCTTCCGTAAAAATATCCAAATAGTTGTTTTCTGTTTCATGTCCGCTGCCCCGTTGAGATTTAGCTTGATAGTCCTTAAATGCTTTTATTTTATGTTCCTGGCTATTCCTGTTTGGTTTAAAGTCCCGAAACTTCAGCAAAAATGTAAACAATACACCATTGAGCAAAGCTCCTCCAAAGTGAGAAACAGCTATAATACCGCCTGCCAAATTATTTCCTATCATCGCTGCTCCCACGGCGCCTACGATAAAAGCAGGACCCGAAGTACTGCAAAAACTGATCAACCGGCTGCATTCTTTCTTCGAAATATAGCCACGGCGGCCCATATCTCCGATAACCTTTGCCCCCATCGGATACCCGGATAAAGCACTCATTGCAAAAGCAAAATAACTTGGTTTCAAATACTTGGTAATCCCGATGTAATTCATAAAATTAGCACAGATAAAAAAAGGAAGCATGGCCGGAAGGACATTATTTGCCCACAAGGCGATTCCTTTTTGAGCGGAAAGCAACGAGACCGATGGGAAAAATACCATAAAAAGACACGCAAAGCTAGCTGCAGCAACAGCTAGTATATATCTGTATTTATATTGTAGGGCCCGTAAGCCAAAAAATTTAATATCCATGGTAAATAATATGAATTCACCATGGATAATATACGTTGTTATATCAATCGGTTATCGTTCTTCAGCCATCAGTCAACCGTCATGTTTTAATCTTCTTTGTCCATTTGAGTCTTGTAGGCTAAATCCTTAATTTCACTTCTGTTTGAGGAAAGCGTTGCATTCACGCTTTGGAATGTAGTCTCCAATTTATTAAACATATCCCCAAAATATGTAACATGCATCTCTTCCATCTTATCTTGAAAATTAAAAAGAATACTGTCAATATAATCGAATGTATTTAGCTTGAGCTGTTTCACATTTTCCTCCGCGATGCGCATGATTTCATCTGCTCTCATCTTGGATTTCACTACGATATCATCATTCTCAACCAATACTTCCGCTTGCCTTTTAGCATCTGTAATAATGGTTTCATACTCTTTTTTGGCTTCCTCTAAAATTCTCTGACGCTCATCTTTTATCCATTGAGCCTGTTGGATTTCATCTGGGAGTTCAACTCTAATTTCTTTTACAATCTCTAATATTTCTTCCGCATCCACCATAATCTTACCGGTTAGCGGAAAGCTTGTACTCGTATCAACAATTTCTTCTATCTCATCCAATAATTCCAATACCTTCATTGAATTAACCTCCCTGTGATCTTATTTTAAATTATCTAAATTTCTTTTTCATATAATCCAAAATCTGCGGCGGAACCAGACCCTCAATACTGCCGTTCAACATAAAAACTTCTTTTATCATGCTGGAACTTACAAAAGAAAAATCCGGGCTGGTCATCAGAAAAATGGTTTCTACCTTTTCATCATACAACCTCGCATTCATCTGTGCCATCTGCATTTCACTTTCAAAATCCGTTGTGGCTCTTAACCCTCTTACCACCACATTAAACTGCTTCTCGTTTACATATTCTGCTAACAATCCTGTAAAATCATCCACTTCCACATTTTCTAAATGGGTTGTTGCCTCTTTAATCAATGCCTTCCGCTCTTCCACCGTAAAAAGCGGATTTTTTGAAGGGTTTGCGATAACCCCTACCACCAGTTTATCATAAAGCTTGGAAGCTCTGCTTATCAAATCCAAATGACCATTTGTAATCGGATCGAAAGAGCCTGCATACAGCGCTTTTTGTTTCATCTGTTTGTTTCTCCCGTTTATCTTCTGCTCTTTATTTTATGCTTAAACAAAGCCTTTTCGAGTCAATTTGTCACTAAATATTGTATCATAGATTATATGAACCTTTCAACAAAAACAATATTTTAGCCATATATCGAAACTACAATCTTTCCGTATTTCTTTTCTTTTATTTTTTCGAAATGCCCAATTTGTTCCGGTAAATTTTCCGTTAAACTATGTTCCGCGATGATATAACCGTCTTCTTTTAAAAGATCCAGTTGATCAATTAGTTCAATGCAGCCGATCATCAGACCGTCTTTATAGGGCGGATCTAAAAAAATAATTTGAGCTTTTTCCGAAATCCTTTTTAATATCATTTCATAATCGCCCGCTATGATAACCGACTGGTCCTGAACATTGCACTTCGTAATATTTTCCTTTATTAAGACAAGGCTTTCTCTGGAGCGGTCACCAAAATAGCAGCGTTTTGCTCCCCTGCTAATCGCTTCTATACCAAGGTTCCCTGTACCGGCAAACAAATCGATCACCACCTCATCATAATAGGTATCGGCTATCATACTGAATATGGCTTCTTTCACCTTATCAGATGTCGGCCTTACTTTATCATCCTTCGGTGATATTAATTTTCTTCCTTTTAAATCTCCTGCTATAATACGCAAATAGTTTTCCTCACTTTAAATTTCTTAAATTTTCAACTTCATAGTTTATCAATATTCATTTAAATACGCTGTTTATTGTATCATTTACAAAAAGAAATATCTACTGCGATTCAGTAGATATTTCTCTTTTGTATTAAAATGTTTTCTAGATTTGCTTATAGATAATTAGCTTATCTTCCTGCTAACTGCTGTTCAGCCATATCTACAAGCTTCTTTGTCATATAGCCACCTACATAACCATTCTGTCTTGCTGTAAGGTTTCCCTTATCCATGCTATCATAGTTAGCTAATCCAAGTTCTGAAGCAACTTCTGTCTTCATGTTGTTTAATGCTGGCTTATAACTTTTGTTCATTTTGTCTTGTAATGTCATTGTAAATCACCTCCTGTTTACGTTATTAATTTAACCCAAGGAAATGATTATATTCTATGTAATAATTTCTTGTCATGGCTGGTTTTGGAAAGTCATTTTAAATGCTTAAAATCGATTCTTCCGAAAAAAGCTTTAACGTTTTTTCCCGAAGGCAAGCATGCTCTGACAATGAAATTTGAGGATCCTCTTCTAAAATCGTTTTTGCTTCTTCTCTGGCACGGTGTAATATCTTTGCATGTTTCACTAAATCAGCCAGCTTTAAATCCGGCAAACCATGCTGTTTGGTTCCGAAAAATTCTCCCGGTCCTCTCAATTCTAAATCTTTTTCTGCAATGATAAAACCATCCGAAGTAGAAACCATCGTATGAATTCGTTCTTTTGCAATCGGATTTTTACCGTTTGAAATAAGCAAACAATACGACTGATGTTTGCCTCTGCCTACTCTTCCTCTTAATTGATGCAATTGAGCTAAACCGAACCGTTCGGCATTTTCAATCAGCATAATCGTTGCATTCGGCACATTGATTCCCACCTCAATCACAACGGTAGAAACCAAGATTTTTATTTCATTATTATAAAAACGAGTCATGATCTCATCTTTTTCTGCTTGCTTCATTTCTCCGTGAAGCAAAGATACTTCTATAGTATTAAATTTCTTTTTAAGTTCCTGATACAACTCTTCAGCAGAAATAACATTCTCTAAAGATTCCGATTCACTAATCAACGGAGCAACCACATAAGCCTGCCGACCATTTTCAATTTCATTTCTGATAAATGCGTACGCTTTCTCCCGACCGCTTGATTCAGCAGCTCTAGTAATGATTTGCTGTCTTCCCGGCGGAAGTTCATCAATGACAGAAATGTCTAAATCGCCGTAGAGTATGACGGCTAACGTTCTTGGAATCGGTGTAGCGGTCATAATTAGAATATCCGGTGTCTGTCCCTTTTCGGCTAAAAGATTTCGTTGATTCACACCAAAACGATGTTGTTCATCGGTAATAACCAGACCTAAATTTTTAAATACCACATTCGGCTGGATCAATGCATGGGTTCCTACTAAAATATCAATGGAACCTTCTGCAAGCTTTTCAAGGGTTTGATGTTTTTCTTTCGCACTCATGCTTCCTGATAAAAAGCCAACGGTGATACCATGCTTGTCAAATTCATGCACAAACCCCTCAAAATGCTGCTTAGCAAGCAATTCCGTAGGAGCCATCATTACACCCTGAAAACCGCTTTTTACGGCTTTATACAGCGCAATTTCCGCAATGGCTGTTTTCCCTGAACCTACATCACCTTGCACTAAACGGTTCATTCCTTTTTCCGATTCCATATCCCGCATGATTTCAGCGATAACACGCTGCTGTGCACCGGTTAATGTATACGGCAATTGTTCCATAAAAATTTTTTCTTGTACATTTTTATCAAAACAGATTCCCGCTTGATTAGATAATACTTTGTTTTTGATGGAAAAAAGCCCTATTTGTAAAAATAAGAGCTCATCAAATATCAATCTATATTTTGCTGCCTTTAACGTGTTTTTATCCTGTGGACGATGAATGTGACGAATCGCATATTGAATATCACAGAGGTTATTTTTATCGATAATGGCCTTGGTTAAGGGCTCTTTCAGTTCTTCCAACAAACCAGCGGCTATATGTTGCCATTTTTGCATTTCCGATTGAGAAATCCCAGCTTTTAATGGATAAATAGGAATAATGCCTTGCGTGTTATTCGCTCCGCTTTTCACAAATTCCGGATGAATCATTTTAATTTTACCGAATTCAATGGAGACTCTTCCATAAAAAACATATTCTGCATCCATCTCTAAGCGATTGACAATAAATTTAGGATTGAAGAATACGACCTCCATTCCTCCGGTTTCGTCGGTGACAAGAACTTTTAATGTCTGTTTTCTGCTATAAGGAGAGCCGTTTTTCACTTTTAATACGATTTTCCCTTTTACTAAAGAAACCGAACCATCCAGCAATTCATTTACCTTTTTCAGTTCTCTTCGATCTTGATAATCCCTGGGATATACGTAAAAAAAATCTTCAATCGTTTCAATTCCCATACTTTTTAATACGTCAGCTTTTTTACTTCCTATTCCTTTAATAGAGCTGATCGGATCATTCAGATTCATTTTATCTTTTCACCTCAATATTTCTTTTTGCGATATTCTTGGAAATCATTCCCGTTACAACAACAGAAACACTATTCGGTTTCATCATCGTAAATTCGATTATTTTATTATTAATATCCGTGATTAATTTATTGGTTACCATCTTGATACTTGTACCAAATTTAACTACAATGTAAATTTTAATATCTAAGCCTTGATCTCCCATCGTAATATCCATACTATTTATTTCATCTGTTACACCGATTTTAGCATAAAAAGTTGTGGCTTTATTTTTATAATTTGAAATAAAAACCTTTCCGTTAAATTGTGAAACAACTTCCATGATAATTCTAGCGATAACCGCTTTTTCAATGATAATACTGCCTTTTTCATTTTCTTCTTTATATAGCAAATCAACACCCTCCAGTATAGCGCTTCCAAAATCAGTAAGGTTTATAGGACTATTTATGCCAGCCATTGTTTCGAATCATTCTCATTGGTAGTTTATCACAATATATAAAATTTTGCACCATTTTCTATTGCAGCGCATACTCTATATAGGGTGGGGAATTATGGGGAACAAGCAATACGGCTACTGCAAGCCGAATAGAAAAAGATGCGGTAAGAAAAGCGACATAAAAGGCTTAGCCTTTATTATGATTGTGTTTGGAACGGTTTCTATCTGCGCCTTCTTCTTTCCGGTTCGATTTTGGATTGTACTGCTCAGCTGTCTTCTCGTTTATTGCGGGTATAAGATGCACTCGTCTTAAAAATGAATTATTTTGTTAATATCATCTTTGATATTTTACATAAAAAAGACCTGCTATGACAGCAGGTCTAATTTGTTTGGTTTTGTAATTAGATGGCACGGTTAATTTTGTTTGATCGGATGCATCTTGTACATACGTTAGCTCTTCTAACAGTTCCGTTATCACTGATTCTAACTGTCTGAATATTAGCATTCCATTTTCTTTTTGTATGTCTGTTTGAGTGGGATACATTATTTCCAGAAACCTGACCCTTACCACAAATTTCACACTTTCTTGACATCTGCCGCACCTCCTTTAAATATCTTAAGCTTTTAAGCATTTTTACATTCTTCGATTCGACTCGAACAAACGATATTATATCATAACGAATATCACTTGTACAATACTTTTTTTACAAAATCCTGTAAATTTCATTAAATTATCTGTTTTACCTTTAAATGCAACACGTTGCCTTGAGCGATTATAGATTGATCACGATTGCACTAAAATTATTTTTCCATTCTGTCTAGTAGCTGCCATGTCAATATAACGTTGATTCCTGCTGCCTCTAAAGTTCAACTGTAAATCTCTTTCCGATAAAACAAATCGCCCGTCAATTAAATAATCAATCTTATCCAATAACGATTGAATAGCCGTTCTATCCTGACCCATTTTCGTCAACTCTTCAAGAGTATAACCCGAATATACCACAATATCAAGCTTTCTTTTCTTTATTTCTTCAGCCAGAGCTAAAAAAGCCTCCGGTTGACACATGGGTTCTCCTCCGCTAAAGGTAATTCCTGATAGTAACGGATTTTTATCCATTTCTGTGAGGATTTTTTCAATGGAGCAGTCATACCCGCCATCAAAATCATGTGTATTCGGATTGTGACAACCTTCACAATGGTGAGGACAACCTTGACCGAAAACCACAAACCGTATGCCGGGTCCGTCTACAATAGACTCCCTTACCACTCCGGCAATTCGAATGCTCTCCGGTTTATTCTCTTTCCACTGCTCCGCCTCATCAGATTTGTTCCATTTGTCCTGAGACATCATGTTTCACTCGATCCTTTTCTTCTGATTTTTTAGCGTTATTGAAACGATCTACCGTACCTACCAAATAGCCGGTAATTCTTCTGATTCGTTCAAAACCTTCATCGCTGTCTTCTTCTTTTCTATGGCAAAGCGGGCATTCATTATCGATGATTCCTGTATAACCGCAAACAGGATCTCGATCGACCGGATGATTGATGGAACCGTATCCGATGCCGCTTTCCTTCATACACCGTACCACTTGTTCAAAAGCGTCAAGGTTCTTGCAAGGATCGCCATCCAATTCTACATAAGAAATGTGTCCTGCATTGGTAAGGGAATGGTATGGCGCCTCTAATTTAATCTTATCAAATGCCGAAATAGTATAGTAAACAGGAATATGGAAAGAGTTTGTATAATATTCTCGGTCGGTAACGCCTTCGATAACACCATATCTTGCCCTGTCCATACGAACAAAACGTCCGGATAAGCCTTCTGCCGGGGTGGCTATCAGCGTATAATTAAAGCCTGTTTTTGCTGCCTCATCATCTGCCTTTTTTCTCATATAACCGATGATATCCAGACCTAAATTCTGAGCTTCCTTGGATTCACCATGATGTGAGCCGATTAACGCTTTTAAGCATTCGGCAAGACCGATAAATCCAATGGTTAACGTACCATGTTTTAAAATTTCTCCCACCGAATCATTTGGCTTTAATTTTTCAGAATCCAGCCAGATGCCCTGACCCATTAGAAACGGATAATTCTTTACCTTTTTATCGGCCTGAATCTTATATCGTTCCATCAATTGATCAATGACCAGCTGGAGCTTTCGATCCAAATCTTCAAAGAAAATGTCTAAATTGCCGTTTGCTTTGATGGCTATTCTTGGCAGATTAATAGACGTAAAGCTCAGATTGCCTCTGCCACCGACTACTTCTCTGGTTGGATCGTAAATATTACCGATTACTCTTGTACGGCATCCCATGTAAGCGACTTCTGTATTGACATCTCCCTGTTTGTAATATTTCAAGTTATACGGCGCATCAATAAACGAGAAATTAGGGAATAGTCTCTTTGCGGATACTTTGCAAGCCAGTTTGAACAAATCATAATTCGGCTCACCCGGATTATAGTTGATTCCTTCTTTTACCTTAAAAATGTGAATGGGGAATATCGCCGTTTCACCATTTCCAAGGCCCGCTTCCGTTGCCAATAATATATTTTCGATGACAAGCCTGCCCTCCGGAGAAGTATCCGTACCATAATTAATCGAACTGAACGGTATTTGGGCGCCTGCTCTGGAATGCATCGTATTTAAATTGTGAACAAATGCTTCCATTGCCTGATATGTTGCCCGCCTGATTTCTTTATCCGCATATTTTTTAGCCCTTTGCTGCAGTTTCTGAATGTCTTCCGGATTGATGATCTCTGCGAGGAATTCCGCCTCTTTTTCTTTATACTCACTATCGTCAAGCATATTCGGACAAAGATTAAATTCTTTTTCAATCCCTTTCCCGGTCTCTTTTGCCTTTTCCACTCCATTATCAATATCATAAAGGATATTCATCACTTTGCCTAGATTGGTCCAATACAGGTTTTTATAGGTTTTACGAACTCCATTGGACATGCCATAATCAAAATTCGGAATACTCTGTCCGCCGTGTTGATCATTTTGGTTTGACTGTATGGCAATGCAGGCCAACGCAGCATAACTCTGTATATCATTTGGTTCCCTCAAGAAACCGTGGCCTGTAGAGAATCCTCCTTTAAATAAATTTTCAATGTCAATCTGACAACAAGTTGTCGTCAGGGTTAAAAAGTCTAAATCGTGAATATGGATATCCCCTTCCATATGAGCCTTTGAATGAGCCGGATTCAACACATACATTTCATAGAACTGTTTCGCACCTTCCGAGCCATATTTCAGCATGGTACCCATGGCAGTATCACCGTCAATATTTGCATTTTCACGCTTTATATCATTTTCACTTGCTTCCTTAAAGGTTAAATCTTCATAAATTTTCATTAACCTGGTATTCATCTCTCGAATCCGCGTTCGTTCCGCACGATACAAAATAAATTCTTTAGCGGTACGGGCATGTCCATTTTCTATTAATATCTTTTCAACAGCATCTTGAATTTGTTCCACCGTCGGAGCATCATTGTGTTTTACCTCAATTAAATACAACTCCACCTGCTTTGCCAAATACCGGGCCATTTCATAATCATTTCCGCCAAGCACCTGTGCTGCTTTATAAATAGCATCTGCTATTTTATTTATATCAAAGTCTGCCGTACGGCCATCTCTTTTTTTAATCCATCTAATTTCATCCATACTAATTCCCTCCATTTTTAACCGTGCAAATGAAAAAATGTGCAAACCATTGAAATTGCAGCATTTACAATATTTATTGTTTTTTCACCCTTTATTGTGCTTTTGAATACTATATCTAGTATTTATTCCCAATAAAAATTATACCGTTATATTGATGAAAGTCAATCCTATTTTGATCTATTCGTTCTTTTTTTTATGTTTAAATTTTAATACATAATAGGTGTAACCCGCCGAATTTTACGCCGTGATATAGATTACAGCAGTTGCTAATTCATGTCAATATAAAAGACACAACATGTACCTTGTGTGCCTTAAATATCAAAAATATAAGTTTTCAGCTTAAATGAACCGTTCTGGTTCCATGATTTATCGATCGTGAATCTTCACATAATATTCTGCCCGAAGCAAGGAAAGCAAATGAAGATCATGATACTTCCCATTCTTTTTGCAGGCGTTTCGAGCTAAGCCTTCATGTTTAAATCCCAATTTTTCACATAGACCGGAGGCAACCTTATTTCCTTCAAAATAAGATAACGTGACTCTTTCTGTATGTAAATTCATGAAACAATATTCAAGTATCAATCGCAACGCTTCTTCTCCAAATCCTTTTCTTCGATTTTCACCGTCTGCAATATATATTCTCGTAATATCCAATGAATCATTATCTCGATCCACTTTGCTGATATAGATTCGACCGATGGGTAGTTCATTTTTTTCACAAATGGTAAATTGAAGTTTAGTTTTGTCCAATTCACGCCGCACAAACTCCCGAACCACATCTTCATAACATCTATCTGAATTCATGCTAAAAAATTCTGTCACTTCAGACATGATTTCCCACTCTGCAAATAGGTAACAATCTTCAAATACAGTTTTTCGTATAATGATATTTTTTGATTCCATTGGTTTCCCCCCTTTTGCAACTGATAGCCTCTTACAACCATTTACAGCCTCGTTTCTCATTAATAAAATTATGAAGATTTTCTTAAACCCCTACAATTTTATCGCACATTATGATATTATATTGAGGCATATTATCATTGTATCATAAATATAAATCTTTTAAAATACTAATTGATTGTAATATATTACACCACTTATTGTTTGTAATAATTTAATTATCGTAGACTTAAACGGTACGAACATTTGGTTTACGTTAATACGATGGAAGTCTATCAATCCACGATTGATGATGTTCCAGCCTAAATCCTGTCAGCAGTATGAAACGATCGGACAGGATGTTATCTATATTATCTTACAGGAGAAAAAAATGAAAAAAATAATTGCTTTTAGTTTAACTATTCTATTGATTATGACTTCTTTTACCGGCTGTTTCTTTAAAGATAAACAAAGCGAATTTGAAAAAGTACTTACTGCAGACACAACAGCAATCTACAACCAGCTTCTTCAAAAAGTACCTGATCCTACCGATATAAAGGCAATGAATGCCTATCTGCAGTCTTGGGCAATTGATCATAATATTCCCGTTTCCTACGATGAACATCAAAACATCATTATGTCCAAGAAAGCCACAGAAAGTTATGAAGATGCTGAATCCACAATCCTTCAATGTGCTATCGGGCAAGGAATAGCAGAAGAACAGTATCAAGCGATTGCTTCCGCATTGTATCTCATCGATAAGGTAGAAAAACATGGATTTATTCGTGTACTTTTTACAGCAAATCAAAATAATGATATGAAAGGTGCAGAAGACTTAAGCAAAAACTATTTAAATGCAGATAACCTGATTAATTTAACTCACGCAGGGAAAACCTCATTTACAATAGGAAGCGCGGGTACATCTCAATATGATTTTTCAAAACAATTGAACTGGCAAGCGCCAACCTATCCGCATGCGTATGAAATATCTATCAGAAACTTAAACGGCGGCAGCTCCGGCATACTTTTAGGAAAGCATCCGAATCCGATAAAAATTATCGGTGATTTCCTTGCTTCTTCCAAAAGCAACGGCGTTTTAATAGAATTGGGTGGATTTAATGGAGGCCAATCCGTTGAAGAATATCCGATCGAAGCAACCGCTGTGGTTTTAATCAATGATAGCGATGTAGCCAGATTTCAAAAGTACTTTGATACTGCTGCTTCCAAATTTGCAGATAAATATCAAAACAGCGAAGAAAATTATACATATACATTGACTCCGATTCCTTCCCCACCGATGGTTATTTCAAAGGATGACAGTACAAAAGTATTGAGTTTACTATATACAATGATTAACGGAATCTATTTTAAATCAGACGATGGAGAAGTCATTGCCGCTTCCAATATCGGTACGATTCGTACGACCACCGGTAATCTTGATGTGTCTATTTGTTCAAGGAGTCTAGATCAAAGTATATTGAATGAAATGGCAGCGACCTTTGGGGTCATCTGTGGATTAAATGACGTTAATAACGACGTATTAGATGGTTTCCCGATTTGGAATGTGGAGAAATCCAATCCGCTATTGACCAGATTAACCGATTTATTTGAGAAGGATTATAATAAGAAAATTGAATGTCAAAATACTTTTGAAAGAACAGAATGTGCGATCTTTAAACAAAAAAATGAAAAGCTTAATATTCTTTCTATGAGTATCAATTTTGAAAACGACCTTACCGAAATCGAAGCATTGTATCAATTCCTCGAGAATATCAAGGCAACACAAACCACAAAAGAATCCTAAATGAAAAATAACCGCTAAGAAAAACTCTTAGCGGATTTTTTATAATGTAGGAAATATCGCTTGCGATATGACAGAGGATTTTCTTATTCCTGATCTGCTTCTTTTTTAGAACCTTGCGCTGCGCGCAACCTAAAATACAGTCTGTCAATATAATCATCAGCATCTTCCGTCTGTTCTAATTCAGCAACCCCATAACTAAAGGTCATTTTAAACTCTTTTCCTTTTGCTTCAAACAAATGCTGAGAGATCATTTCATCAAGCTTTATACAAATGGTTTCTATTTCGCTCATAGACATATTTTTAAAGAACAACCCAAATTCATCGGGCCCCAGCCTTCCGGTCCAGCCTCTATACAAACCGGCCACTTGCTTTACTGCTGAAGCAATATAGTATAATACTTGATTTCCTACTCCATGTCCGTACATCATATTGACCTGTGTATAATCGTCTATATCGATCGCAATACCGATCAGCTTATCATCCGTTTTTTCCATTTGTTGAACAAAATTATCAATCTCATTTTTGATATATACCTTGTTATACATACCGGTAAACGCATCATGTATCGATAAGTCATTCAATTGTTGAATCACCTTTTCGACATCTCGTTTTTCCGTATGATAATAACTCGGTATGGATAGGCTGTCCGTAACGTTCTTTATAAGTTCTAAGGAAAACAATTTATTCTCTACGCGAACCGGACGAGATAGAAATAATAGCACTCGATCATTTACATATTCTAATTTCATATATTGGTTTTGATCATTGCAGGTACGTTTTGACGTACAATTTTCACAAGGTACAAACCGGCCGCAAGTAGTATAGCAGTATTTCTCGGTTTTGATTAAATTGTCGTTTGAATCATAGTCAAAGACCTCATGGGTCTGAGGTTCTACCAGTTGATAAGAATCAAACAACTTGTCTGCGGAGCAAAAGGTTTTAAGTAAATCATTCATCTGTTTCATTGCAAACATAATATATGCCTCCTAGAAATCCAACACCATATAAATCAAAACGAACTGCTGTTTTTGAATACTTTGCTGCTGATCTTAACCTTTTATTTAAATGAAACCAAGTCTTCTACCGACTTACGTTTTGGGATATCAGGGATAACGGAAGGATAACCGACAGCAATAATAGCAGCTAACTGTTGTCCTTCCGGAATGAATACCACTTCTTCTACCTTCGATTCATCAAAAACACCTATGATTACTGATCCGATACCTTTTTCATGAGCTGCCAAGCAGAAAGTCTGCGTTGCAATGCCGGCATCGAACATTTCCCATCGATCCTCTTTAGGAGTAGAGAAAGAACCATCTTTTTCATATCCGCAGCGGCCTTTTACCATAGTAACAAGGACTAAAGCAGCTGCATTTTTCATTGTTTTTGTATTATATTCAAAGCCCAAAACACAATCCTGAGCAATTCGTTCAATTTTTTCTTTATCTTCCAGCACGATATAGCGAACAATTTGTGTATTTTTCCAAGATGGAGCATAAGAAGCAACCTCTACAAGTTCTTCCATCACCTCATGAGGAATCTTCTTCTCTTCAAATTTTCTTACACTTCGTCTTTCTTTAATACAGGTTATTGCATCCATAATTTTTACCTCCGTAGGATTCTAATTTCCATTGCTTATTTTAATTATACTCTTTAAAAAACCATCTGACAACATAAACCAAAAAAGTTAAAGTTCGTCTTCAAGAACTTGATCAATAAACACCTCTACCAGTTCAGGATTAAATTGTAATCCTGCATTTGCTCTTAGTTCTTGGATAGCAACTTCTTTAGGTAATGCATTTCGATAGCTCCTTTCACTGATCATGGCGTCGTACGCATCAACAATACTAATGATACAAGATTGAAGCGGAATATCCGTTCCTTGCAGGCCTTTGGGGTATCCCTTTCCATCCCAACGTTCATGATGAGCCAGCACATATTCAGCCATTTCTGCTAAATCGTTCACCGTACTAAGGATTCTGTATCCGATTTCCGGATGTTTTTTAATTTCTTCCCATTCTTCCTCCGTTAGCTTGTGCTTTTTATTTAAAATATTTTCCTCTATTGCAATTTTACCGATATCATGCAGCAGGCCAACCGTTTTCAATTCCTTCACCTTGTCCTCTGGCATGTGAAGCGCATTGCCCATGCTTTCACACAATTCAGAGACTCGGCGTGAATGCTGTTCCTCCCGTTTATTTTTTTCATGAAGAGTACTGATGATGGCCTGAATGGTCTTTCCTCTCATACTCGGACTATCGTATAGCTTTTTTCGATACATATAGTTTTCTGCTTTTTTAAGGATTTCATAAATAGGCTCATCCTTATTTCTTTTTGTTTCAAATCCAAAAGAAATAGAGATATTCACCAATCCCACTTTTTCACCCATAGCAATGGATTTAATCTTCTTTATGATCAATTCCGCTTCAAAAGTGTCTGTATTCGGAGACATGATGACAAATTCATCACCGGATAATCTGCATATAATATCCTGTTCCCTGCAACCCTTTTTCAACACGCTGGTCACTTTCCGCAGCAATTCATCTCCTATCGCATGCCCGAATGAATCATTGACCAGCTTCAACCCATTGATGTCTGCCATTGTAATCGTAAAAGGCAAACTACTTTCCGTATCCAACCGCACAATTTCCTCTTCAAAAAACCTTCTGTTATATAATCCGGTCAATTGGTCATGGATGCTTAAATATTTAAGGTTGTCTTCCAATTGTTTTCGCTCGCTAATATCTCTGCATAAACAATGTGCTACTTCTTTTCCGTCATAGGAAACGTTCGTCATCATCACTTCAACCGGAAAGTGTTCGCCGTCATTTCTTCGGTGCCACCATTCAAATTTATATTTTCCGTAAATATGAGACTTACGATAAATCTCCTCAACAAGTTCTTTCGATAAGGCTCCGTTTGGCTGTTTTTCAGGTGAAAATTCGGTCGGTGATTTACTGATCAGCTCCTCTTTCGTACGATACCCCAATAATTTTATTGCCGCAGAGTTGCAGTCAATCACTTTATCCTCTCTTACCATAAGGATAGCATCCGAAGAATTTTCAAATATATTTTTGAAATTATTCTCACTGATTCTAGTCGCCTTTTCAGCTTGTCTCCTTAGCGTAATATCATTTACGATAATCGCCAGCTGTGATTCTTTTGGACGATAGGCGATGATTTCATAATATACGTCTATCTTCGGTTGATAACGTTCATAATAAGTAGGTTCTCCGGTACTAATAGTATGTTCCAATTTCTCTATATTTTCACTTTCCATGAACGGAAATATTTCACCAAAGGTTTTTCCCAGTATGTCTTCCGTCTTTAATCCGGTTAGCCTTTCATGACTGTCATTTGTCTCCACAAGCAGATACTCTTTTACCTTCTCGCATAGGGGTCCTTCATAGAGGGCTAAGCCTAGTTGCAGCTGTTTAATCAACGTCTTGTACTTCGCTTCGCTTATCTTCAGTTCAATTTGGCTTTTTCTTTCATTTGTAACGTTCCTTGACATGACCAATATTTCTGTTTGATTATAAGCCATCATTCTAAGCTCAAAGTATTGTTCTTCCTCAGACAGAAGCAAGTTACATTCAACTATTTCCATATTTCCATTTTGAAAAACCGATTCTATTTTTTCATAAGCGCTTTTTGAAATGTGACGTGGTATGATATCACTGATTTTTTTACCGATAAAACTTTTTCTTGGCATAAGTAAAAGCGTTTCATCACTTGCTATGCAGTCTACAAAAGTACCTTCTCGATCAATCAAAAATAGCAAATCCGGCATCGCTTGAATAATTGCTCTGTTTTTTGCTTCACTTTCAATTAATTTTATTTCATTTTCAGTAATTTGTTCATATTGTACCCTCAGTTCTTCTTCCGCAGCAGCCAATTGTTCTAAGGAAGCCTGAAGTTCCTCGTTCGCCTGATATAATTCTTCATTACTTCTTTTCAATTCATTTTCAGCAGTTTCTACCTTTTTTAAAAGATTTCGAATTAAACAATAAAGAATCGTTGAAGTGACAATAACGTAAAACCAACCCTTATATGTATTCATTATCAGCATTAAATGCTTATTGGCAGTCATATTGTCTACTAATCGGTCAGAAAAATAAATCCATAAAAATCCGATAACAAGATTGATACCAGCGATTTTAATGCTTTCATATTTTAAAACTTTTATTTTAGAGCCACTCATCATTGTCTGTACATATTTTTCGGTTAATTTAGACATAAAATACCTCCGCTCTACGCATACCACCTCTTTTTTCCAATATATTCAATAAAAGAAAGCCTGTCAACAATAACTTATTATAAAAAAATCTTCTGTATTTTAATTCATATACCCACTTTTTCTATTTAAAAATATCACTATTTCATTGCATTTTTTATTTTTTTCGCCATATCTTATAACCGAAAAGGATAGGATAAAAAACCTCAATACAGTCATTCCTTGATTTTGCTGAGGTCTTATCTTTCCGTACCGTTTTTCCATATATTGCATATCCATAAATTAGTTAATCTATGATATACTGGCATCATCAAAATCGATCAAGAACGGTATTTCTTACAGGTTAAGAGAAAGGCTAATTGGACTATGATAAACAAAGGTTTTATCCCTTCAACAAGTTTTACTTTATTCCTCGTCATTTTATTCTACCTAGGCTGTTCTGCAGATCATTTTGCATTTGCTGCTAAACCGGATAAAACGGTGTCCTCTGCACCGTCCGCAACCCAGCTCCCTACGAAAAAAGTAGTCGGCTACTATACGGCATGGTCCGGTTATAATGGCTATACGGCAGATAAAATTGATGCTGCCAAACTGACTCACATCCACTATGCTTTTGCGAACATTGGTTCGGATTTAAAAATCACCTTAGGGGATCCGGATATTGACCTACATAATTTCAAACAGCTGAACGCGCTAAAGCAAAGAAATCCTCATTTAAAAACACTGATTTCCGTAGGCGGCTGGACTTGGTCAGGAAGATTTTCCGATGTCGCATTAACAGACCAATCTCGTACAGCCTTTGCTGACAGTAGTGTTGACTTCATTGTTCAATACGGTTTTGACGGAGTGGATATCGATTGGGAATACCCGGTCAGCGGAGGATTAAACTCCAATGTAAAACGTGCTGAAGACAAACAAAACTTTACGCTTTTACTTCAAAAAATACGTGAAAAATTAGATGCACGCGGAGCCATCGATCAAAAACATTACTTGCTTACCATCGCAGGAGGAGCAGGCAGCGGGTATACCGGAAACACGGAACTTTCTAAGCTCCAGCAATACATAGACTACGCATCAATCATGACCTATGATCTGCACGGTACATGGGATTCCTATACCGATTTTAACGCTCCGCTATACAATAACATGGATTCCTCCCCTCAATATAAAACAAGCGTGGATTCCAGCGTTAACGCATGGTTAGATGCGTCCTTCCCTGCGGAAAAACTGGTGATGGGTATTCCTTTTTACGGATATATCTATTCTTCGGTTCATGACACAAATAACGGGCTTTATCAACCATTCTCCGGTGCAAATTCACTCAGTTATCACACCATCGTAAACGATTACTTAGATTCACCCGATTATACCCAATGTTATCATGCACAATCCATGGTCCCCTGGCTCTTCAACGGTTCTGTTTTTATAAGCTATGATAATGCACAGTCCATCGGTTTAAAAACAGACTATATTCAATCGAAAGGATTAGGCGGCGCAATGATTTGGGAACTCAGCCAAGACTGTAATCAAGAGCTTTTAAATGCTCTCTATGATCGCTTGAAATAGGAAATAGCTCTTCGAATAATCTTACTACCCTTCAGTTAAGTTTATATTGAGGCCTTTATGGTATTGCTTACTAGCATAAGTACTATTTCCTAACTCATAAAAATAGTCCTTACGTATTGAACGTAAGGACTACTGTTTTATTATTCCATTCACTTATGACGGAAGCGTAACGATAAATTGACTTCCCTTTCCGACTTGACTTTTCACTTCAATATGACCGCCATGTGCGTCAATAATCGCTTTCACAACCGATAGACCGATGCCTGAACCGCCTGAACTGCGGTCACGTGATTTGTCCGTTCGGTACAGATGTTCAAAGATATTTGGCAAATCTTCCTCTTCTATTCCTACACCGGTATCTGATACGATAAATTCCGTCTTATTTGCAAAGGTATTCGCAATAATCTGTATTTTACCGCCATTATCCGTATATTTAATGGCATTGGACAGCAGGTTTATGATTACTTGAATCATTTTATCCCGATCTGCATAAATCTCACATGGATTTGTACTTACTTCTATTCGAATCTGCTGACCTGTTAATTCCTGCTGAAAATTTGAGACTACTTGATGAATCGCCTCTAATAAATCAAATTGTGTCTTTTCCAGCTTTACACTGTCGTTTTCAATCTGAACGATTTTGTCAATGTCCGAAATCATCTTGGTGAGCCTTAAAATCTCTACCCTGCAACTTTCCAATCGTTCCGGTGTAACATCCAATACCCCGTCAATCATCGCCTCTAAATTGGATTGCAGGGCGGCAAGCGGTGTTCTAATTTCGTGTGCATAATCTCTGGCCATCCGTTTTTGCAAATTCTGCTGTCGTTGCAACGTATTCGCCAATCGATTCACACTTTGAATTAATTGATTGGTTTCCTTCGTCTTTGAAACCAAATCTAACCGTTCCGTATAATTCCCCTCTTCAATCTGCCTTGTTTGATCAATTACTTTTTTTATCGGCTTGGATATCCGATTCGCCATATAAAATCCCAACAAGGCTGCAATAATCAGAGACAATGCGCCTACGCCAATCAATACCTGATTTAAAACTCCTATAAACTCGATGTCCTCATCATTATAGAAATAGGGTCCGTAATAGCCTAACGTAACGGTTGCCACCTTGCTGCCGTTTTTTGTCACATCATAATCTTTCTCCACATATTGTCCGTTAAAATGAGGATAGACCTTAACCATATTGGAACGCATACTGTCCAACATGTTATCACACACCTGACTGTCAAGCGTACTCATACAAAAAAGTTGATTGTTCTTCCAATCATCAACCATCAAAATCAGCCCCTGAGATAAAGCCGTATTCCCGATGTTTTCCAGCATATCCATATTGGGAAATTCACCATTCTCGCCGAATTGCTCTGACACCAGGTGAACGATATTTTGATTTTTCTTTTCCTGATTATGAATCACATAGCATTGAAACTTCTTTTCCAACAAGTGATTGGAGACTACCAAAAGAGACCCTACTAAAAATAAGGAAAGCAGCACATAGGAAATGGTTAATTTAACTTTTAAGCTGACATTCATCGTGAACCTCTTTCTATTGGACCGATTACAGGTTTTCCCCAAATTTATATCCGATTCCGCGAATCGTCAAAATATATTTCGGTTCTGTGGTATCATCCTCAATTTTACTTCTTAAATTTTTGACGTGAGAGTCAATGGTGCGTTCGAAACCATCGTAATCTGATCCTAAAGCAATTTCAATCAGTTCTTCTCTGGTAAATGTTTTCTTCGGATATTTCAGCAGGGCACATAGCAATTTAAATTCGATTTTGGTCAGACTGACCTCTTTACCCGCTTTTTTTACGGTATAAGCATTTAAGTCGATTTCCAAGTCGTTATTGTTCCAACTCATGACATGAAACAGCGGAGAGACACCTTCATCTGCCCGCCGGAGTAAACTATTGATACGAGCCATTAATTCTCTCGGACTAAACGGCTTTGTCACATAATCATCCGCTCCGATATTCAATCCCGTTATCTTCTCCTCTTCACTGACCTTAGCTGTCAGCATGATAATCGGTACTCTGGAATTTTTTCGGATATGCCTGCACACGTCCTCTCCTGACACTTTCGGCAGCATCAAATCCAGAACCACCAGATCCGGGCTGACATTTTGAAATAAGGTCAGCGCTTTTTCTCCATCATACGCCACAAAGGACTCATACCCGCTCTTCTCCAGATAAGCGGCTACCGCTTCCACTATTTTAGGTTCATCATCCACAACCAATATTTTTTTCTTTCCTTCGCTCATGCCATCCTCTCCTCTATAAACAATATAACATAAAATGATCTTTATTTATAGGTTATGGGCTACAACAGCTACCGGCATTATTTGTTATACCGGCGGAATCTTCTGCAACCTTATTTGCGTCAATATTCCGGATATCATCAACCACCGTAATACTGCTTCGAATCATCCCCATCCAGCAGCTATATCCAAAGGTACCGGTTTTCGTCGGCGTAAAAGTAATCACGTTTTCACCCACCTCTAACTGTTTCTGAATATTATACTCCGGAATCGTCATCGTACGATTACAGCCATTTAAATCCTCTGCCTCTGCATAGATGGTCCACTTTACCGGGACTCCTTCTTGTACTGCGATCGGCGAGTATCTTCCCCCGTCTAACGAGGTCGTTATTTCCTGCTCTTCACCGACAATCGTGCTTACATTTACACCGGCATTATTTGTGCTGGCAGCAAAAGAAGGAAACGTCACTCCGGTGAATGCCATCCCTCGGCTTAACATGGCAAATCCCAATGCAATAACGAGAATGGCACTGCATTTCATCAGATTCTTTGTAAATTTAGAGCTCAGCATGGAACCCAGTGCTCCGAAAACGAAGAGCAGCGGAACCGTTCCTAAACTAAATAGAAACATGGACGTGGCTCCAGCTATAAAGCTGCCTGTGCCCAGTGCATATAACTGCATGGCTTGAAGAGGTCCGCAAGGCATCAAACCGTTTAGCAATCCCACCACGAACGGCCCTTTATTCGTCTTTGCGCTATATATTTTGTTTGCAAAGACTTTAGGCATATGTGGATTTAATTTTCTCAGTGCAGGAAATATGTTGAGCATGTTCAGTCCCATAATGACCATAAAAGTACCGGCCACGATGGTAATAAACGCACTGCCCATATTGGACAGGGTGAAAACAGAACCCAGTGCACCCACAAGTCCACCTATGATGGTGTACGACACGACCCTTCCTGTATTGTATAATAAACTCGGTAATACTTTTGCAAAATTACTGTTATCGGCTTGATCAAATTGATGGGATACACATACAGAAAGGTTAATACCGCCGCACATAGCCACGCAATGAATCGAAGATAACAGACCTACAACGAAGAGGATACCATACCCCATATTTTGGCTAACTTCGGGTATAAAATTAAATCCTATTGTATTCTTTATAATCAGATAAATACCAAAGATAATGATCCCCATCACAATCAGCTGGTTATCGGAACCCGCTTCGGTGTTACGGGATACTTGATTGGCTGACCGCTTCACATCATAACCCAGCTTCTCAATGATTTTAATGATATTTTCCAGTTGAATTTTCTGCGGATTATAGATCACAATAACCGTTTCCCTTGCGTAACTTGCTTCAACCCCCTGAATACCTTCCATTTTTATTAATTTATTTTCAATTTTACTTTCACAAGCCGTGCAAGTCAATCCATCTACTTTCAATATTCTCTTTATCAAATTTTTACTCATTGCTATAAGTCCCCTTTTTATTGATAGGGTTTAAAACCTTTCAATCGAAGTGCATTTGTCAGGACGGATACGGAACTCAATGACATAGCCGCCGCTGCAAAGATCGGATTTAATGTCGGTCCTCCGAATACATACAAAAGTCCTGCGGCCACCGGAATCCCAAGTACATTGTAACCGAATGCCCAAAATAAGTTTTGTTTAATATTTCTAATTGTACTTTTGCTTAGCTGAATGGCGGTCGGGACGTCCATTAAATCACTTTTCATGAGCACTATATCTGCTGATTCCATGGCTACGTCTGTTCCTGAACCGATTGCTATCCCGATATCCGCTTGTGCTAATGCCGGCGCATCGTTGATGCCGTCCCCTACCATGGATACAATTTTGCCTTCTTCCTGCAATTTTTTTACTTCATTTGATTTATCCTGCGGCAGCACTTCCGCTAATACCCGATCAATCCCTACCTGTTTGGCAATGGTCTCTGCCGTTCTTCTGTTATCCCCTGTAATCATGGCTACTTCAATGCCCATCTCATGAAGCTTTTGAATAGCCTTGGCACTGCTTTCCTTTACCACATCAGCAACTGCAATTATTCCTGCAAACTCATTATCTACGGCAATATACATAGGCGTTTTCCCCTCTGATGCCAGTCGGTCGGATTCCTCCCCTGATTGGCTTAAGGAAATCCCTCTATCCAACATCAACTTATCATTCCCTAAAAGCACTTTCATTCCATCCAAAAAAACTTCAATGCCATATCCCGGTATCGCTTCAAAGCGGTCTAGGGTAAGAAAGTCAAGATTTTCTTTTTCTGCACCGCGGACGATTGCCTCACCCAACGGGTGCTCCGATCCTTTTTCTGCGGATGCAGCAATTTGCAGCAATCTTTGCTTTCTTATTTCACCTGCCGTTACTATATCTGTTACTTCCGGCTTTCCTTCTGTTATCGTTCCTGTTTTATCAAACACAATCGTATTGATTTTATGAGTAGCCTCAAGCGCTTCTCCGCCTTTGATTAAGATTCCATACTCTGCCCCTTTTCCTGTCGCAACCATGATAGCGGTAGGGGTAGCGAGGCCGAGAGCACACGGACAAGCGATAACCAAAACGGAAATAAATATCGTTAAAGCAAATACGGGCGTTTGCCCGCTGATCAGCCAGGCGACGGATGTAACGGCCGCGATGGCAAATACAATAGGAACAAAATATCCCGAAACAATGTCAGCCATTTTTGCAATAGGAGCTTTCGAACCTTGTGCCTCTTCTACCAATTTTATAATTTGTGCTAACGCCGTATCGCTTCCGACTTTTGTCGCTTTAAATTGAATAGAGCCGTTGATATTCAAGCTGGCGGCAAAAACCGGATCCCCTCCTTTTTTCTCTATCGGTATGCTCTCACCGGTCAGCATGGATTCATCGATGGAGGTGTGACCTTGTATGACAATTCCGTCTACAGGAATTTTTTCACCGGGTTTGACCAGGATAATATCATCTGCTTGAACTTCCTCTATAGGAAGAACGACTTCTTTTCCATCCTGTATTACCAGCGCCGTTTTGGGAGCGAGCCCCATCAGCTTTTTGATAGCTTCCGAGGTTTTCCCTTTCGAAACCGCTTCAAGAGATTTGCCTAACAATATTAACGTGATAATGACTCCTGCCGTTTCGAAATATAAGTCTTCCATATACGCCATGTCACCGATCGAAATCCGATAGGTCGAATACAAGCTATATGAAACCGCTGCCGTTGTACCCATCGCAATTAAAGAATCCATATTAGGGCTTCTGCTTAAGATAGCCTTAAAGCCAACGGAATAGAACTTATTTCCGGCAATTAATATAGGCAGTAATAATACAATCTGTGTGATGGCAAAATTGAACGTATAATGCATCGGTTCTAAAAACGCAGGCATCGGAAATCCTAACATGGCACCCATGGCTAAATAAAGCAGCGGGATACAACACGCTGCTGAAATAACAAACTTTGTCCATAACGTTTTTATTTCCTTTTCTTTCCGAACTTTATCCTCATCGACGGCCGCTATTTTTTTGGGTTCAAAGGCTTCATACCCTGCCTTTGTGATAGCATTTTTAATATCTGCTAAGGTAACCTTTTGTGGATCATAATGAGCAACGAGCTTTTCCGATGCAAAATTTACAGAAGCCACAGAAACTCCGTCCAATTTGGAAACAACTTTTTCGATTCGATTCGCACAGGCTGCACACGTCATACCCACAATTTGAAGATTTTCTTTCTGCATATTGCTCTCTCCTTCTTTAGACATTTTATCAGTGTTTTACACGACATCATAACCCGCATCTTCAATAGCCGCTGTTAAACTTTTCTCTGTTACTACATCTTCATCATATTGAACAATGACCATTTTTTCATTTAAAAGGACTTCGGTGCCGGATACCCCTTCCAACTCATTCAGTGCATTTTTGACTGCTTTTTCACAATGACTGCAAGACATTCCATTTACATTTAATTTTGTTGTTACGATTGACATAATACATCTCTCCTTTTTGTTCTCTGTGCATATTCTTTTTATACACACTCTATAAAAATACTGTTCATTTATATTTTGTATCCTATCAATCTATTGTGGAGTTTTTGTGGAGATTTTGAAAAGGAGAGCGCTATCCATCCGTAGAGTCATAAAAAAACTCTTGGTGGAATGCTCCTATAACAACCAAGAGTTTTTTTACTATTTTTATTTATTCTTCAGCTTCAAATTTTTCAATGACTCTTCGGAGTGCTTCGTTAAAAAACGGAAAATCATGTTTTCCTTGCCATTCTTCATAAGTAATATTAAAATTCATCTGTTTCATTTCTTCGCTGAACCGCAAATTGTCTTTATGAAAATAGTCCTCTGTTCCGCAGGCAGTATAGATCATCGGTTGTACCCCATGATCTTGAATGCCTTTCGCCAGCTCTAAGATATCATCCTTCGGGTTCCATTCCAACTCCATGCCAAACGCCAGAAGGAAATCTTCAATAGTCTTTTCGCCGTACATTTCTACAAACCAAGGTTCGCTGCCGTTTTTCTTGTGCTCGTCTATGTCTTCTTTTATAAATAAGCATGCGGAAGAAAAAGCTCCGCATAATCCATACTGCTCCGGTTTGGCTAGCGCACATTTCAACGCACCGTAACCCCCCATGGAACCGCCAATCACAGCCGTATGTTCACGCTTGGCCGAAATATTGAACACACTTTTACAAATAGCAGGCAATTCTTCTGTTACGTAGGTAAAATATTTAAATCCATATTTCATATCCGCATAAAAACTTCTTCCCACCTCCGGCAATATATAAATGGTTTTGCCATGAGAAGCATAAAATGGAAGCATCGTATAATCCGACCAAGTTCCATTGTTTCCGCATATCCCATGCAGTAAATAGGCCACCTTATAGCCGCCTTCCGGTTTGAATTCATTCGGCGTCACGATGGTTATGCCTGTATCCATTTCCAGTGTTTTGGAAAACACATTCCCTCTTACTATCATTTTTCCCTACTCCTTATTTGCTTTCTTTTTCTTCGGTTTAGGAATCGGTATCACCGGTTCCAGTAAATCAATAATTTGCCTGCTGAAATCCGCATTATCAATATCTAAGATATAATGTTCTTTCGCCCCCTCATAGGGGTATCCCTTGTCTGCATCTTGCATTTCATCCGCAATGCATTCCAGCTGCTTTACATAAACAATATTATCGCACACTAACAAAATTGGCTTATCATTGACATAAACCATATATTCTCCAAACATCTTTCTGTATCGTACCGCGCCCACCCCTCGGATTTGTTCGCAAACATATTCCATAAAATCTACACTTGTAGCCATAAGGATCCCCTTTCTGTCCGAATTCACCAGACTGTCTTATTTTAACATATTTTGGCTTAAACGTTAAATTATTTAATGAAGGGATTTTGTGATATACTGTTTACAAAATAAAAATGAAGAATAATAAATGATGGAAATAAGGAAGGATTCATATTTATATGAAAATATGTGTTATTCATGGGAGTAATAGAAAAGGGAATACGGATAAAAGTATAGATATTATCAAGCAAACATTAAATCAATTAGATGAAATTATATATACTGATATTTATTTGCCAAGAGATTTGCCATCCTTTTGTGAGGGTTGCTTTGCCTGTCTTCGGACCGGAGAATATGCCGGCCAACATTGTCCGCACAAACAGTATACTCACCCTATCTTAAAATCATTTCTGGAGTCGGACGGAATTATTTTCGCCTCTCCCTCTTATGCTCTTGCAGAATCTGCTCAAGTAAAAGCTTTATTGGACCACTTCGCCTGCACTTATATAAACCATCGGCCTAATGAAGAAATGTTTGATAAAATAGGCTTTGCTGTATCCACTGCAGCCGGTGCCGGTACCGGAAACGTGATTCGTGTTATCAGCCGGAATATGCTATTTTGGGGAATAAAGAGAACCGTAAAATGCAGAGCAAATATGTGGGCCATGAACTGGGATGAGATGGGAGAGAAAAGGCGGTTAACTATTGAAAAACGCCTTAGGAAAAAAGCAGCGAAATTTTTTCATTTAACGAAAAACAGACATACAATAAGGGCTAGTTGTTTAAGTAAAATATTACATTTGATGTTTGCAAGATTAATAAAAAGCTATGCCGACTCTGAGCCCGATAAGATTTATTGGAAATCCAAAGGATGGATTTAAAGTTGCTTAAAGAAAGGTAACAGGACTCCTATTTCGTTTCAGTACAGGACATAAAAAGCAAACAAAAAAGGCGATTCACTAAGTGAATCGCCTTTTTTGTTAAACACCACGAAATAAAAGTTAAAACGGTTTAATGGTACCGTTTGCAAGCATTATAATTGAAAGTATAAAAGCGGCTATCATTACCACAAAAGTAATTTTATCGATTGCTTTCGGAAGAAACGCATTCCCCTGCTCTTTTCTGGTATACATATAAAGCAGCGTGCCTGGTCCATACAGCAATGCAGAGATTAAGATATAAGTAACACCGCTGGCGTAGAGCAGCCATGCGCCATAAACGGAACCGATTATAGCGAATATCCATGACGTTAATTTTTCACCGCCGCCAGACTTTCCAAGTCCTTCACCCCTTATTGTTACCTGCAAGAAGAACAGCGCGGAGAATATGTAAGGGAACATAATCGCACTGGTTGACAACGTGTAACAAACTTGATAGGAAGACTCATTAAAAAATACGATGATTAAAAATATCTGCACAATAATTGTGGTAATAAGCACCGATACATACGGTGAATTGTTTTTGTTTAGTTTTGTAAATAATTGAGGGAAGCATTTTTGTGTCGCAGGTCCATAAGCACTGTCAATGCTAAGGATGGAATAGGTAAACATTGCACCGCCCAGTGATATGATTACTGCAATATTTACAAAGGCTGCACCCCAAGGTCCAACAACCGCTTCCAGTACTCCTGCCATTGGAGGATTTCCAAGAGCAGCTAATTCCTCATGGGAGAGTACGCCCATGCTCAACACCGATATAACAACATACAATACCAATAAAGATAAAAAGGATATCGCCGTTGCACGGCCTGCAATCGCGGTGGTTTTCGCTCTTCCTGAAAGAACGACAGCACCTTCAATACCGATAAATACCCATACGGTAACATAAACGGTTGATTTTACTTGTTCAAGAAGACTCATTCCACTATCAGCGCCTCTAAAGTTTTCCATAAAAATCGCCGGATCAAAAGCTCTTGCTAAAACAATAGCAACAACCATAACAATGATCGGAAGTATTTTTGCACAAACAACGGCAACATTGATCGATACGGCTTGATTGACACCTCTTAAAATCAATAAGGTGATTGCCCATATCAGTATAGAGCCGCAAGTTATTGATAACAAACTGCTCCCTGAGCCCAAAGCCGGAACGAAATAGCTTAATGCAGAGAAAAATAAAGTTACAAAAGAAATTTGCGCTAAAATAGCACTTAACCAATATCCCCACGCCGCATTAAACCCTATATATTCGCCGAATCCACTTTTGGCATAACTATAGATACCGCTTGTCAATTCAGGTTTTAGATAACTCAGTTTAAAGAAGCACATACAAAGGCCAAACATTCCTATACCGCTGATAAGCCATCCTATTAATACAGCCAAGGTATGGGCCCCTCCGGCAGCAAAATCACCGGATAAACTGAATACTCCGCTTGCTAAGGTCGTACCTATAGCAAACATGGTTAATTTTATAGTCCCAAGATTTCTAGTCTGATCTAAAGAATTATTATCCATAGAATAATTCCCCCTTCTTGAATATAGATAAACTTATAGGAAATGTTTCCCAGATTCCCCTATAGTTTACCATACAAACTATACTACTTATAGACTTATTTTATTGCCGCAAATAAAAATTAGAATCTTAGAGACAAGCAGCTCAGTCCACCGTCAAGTTTTCTGTATTCTGAAGTATCTACCAGAATAATTTCATAACCGGCATCTTTCACAGCTTTCTCAACAGCAGGATATCCTTCAGGTACAATCACCTTTCCGTTCATCCAAATACAGTTCGCTGCATAGGCTTCTTCTTCCGGAATAATAAGTTTGTTATACTTTGCAAATTCCGGCTTATCAATAAATTCACCAGAAACAAGCATGTTGTTATTCTCAATGTAGTTAACGCCTGTTTTTAAATGAAGAACCTTTTCTAAAGGTACTTCGGAACCGGTTAAGCCATGCTTTTCTAAGATTGCAATGAACTGCTTGATTCCCTCTTCATTTGTTCTTGCGGAACGCCCAACGTAGAAATGGTCACCCACCATCATAACATCTCCGCCTTCTAAAGTTCCCGGCGTTTGTATATATTCAATCTGATCATCATTAAAGAACTTTTTGATAGCAGGTAAAATTTCAGCTTTTTCACCATTTCTCGACGCTGCACCCGGATTGGTTATAATAGCGCACTTGCTTGTAATAACCGCAGGATCTTCTACAAAACAAGAATCCGGATATTCATCCAGCGCATCCAATACAAGAACTTCAACACCACACTGTTTTAGTGCTTCGATATATGTATCATGCTGTTTTAATGCTAATTCATAATTGGGTTTACCTAACTCAGGAGCAGATGTGATACCCTCTACCATTGCTTTGCACGGTCTTCTTACGATACAATTCTTAAACATTTTTTACCTCCATAACTTCATAAGATTTTAAATTATTCACTTTATGTATATAATATATTGTATATTATATATTGTCAATAATATATTCTCTTTATCTGCCTTGATTTTGATAAGAGGGAATGATATGATTAATATTAAATTTTGTACACATTCTAGCATAAGAAAGGTTTATTTATGTATAAATTTCAATCATTAAAAGATCACGTATACGACTATATTGCCGATCAAATATTGAAAGGCAACTTACTGCCAAATGAAAAAATTAATGAAAATAAAATTTGTCAGGAATTAAATATCAGCCGTACTCCGGTCCGAGAAGCGTTGATACAGCTTTCCAGTGAAGACGTATTGGAAAACGTGCCGAGGAAAGGATTTATGCTACGTTCTCTAAATTCGAAAGAGGCTGCTGAGCTTTATGAAGTAGTTGGCGTACTTGACGGCTACGCCGCAGTTCTGGCCTGTCCTAATTTAACTGAAAAAATTTTAAAGGATATGGATTTCTATATTAATAGCATGGATTTGGCGATCACCTCTGAAAATTATGAAATGTATTATAAACAACAGGAAATTTTTCATCAGCTCTATCTTTTCGAATGCGGAAACAGCACCTTAATTGATACACTTGTAAAACTTAAAAATAAATTTATGACCAAGCACTATGATATCTCTAAAATGGAGGATGCAAAATCCGTTTTATACGAAACAAACAATGAGCACAAAGAGATACTTCGGCTTTTCCGTGAACAGAAAACCGCTGAGCTGAATACGTACATCCGTGACATTCATTGGGAAGTGGCAAAATCCAAGACGGAAGTTACTATATAAAGTGAATAGACTTAAGGAATACGGCTGCCTCAATTGAGACAGCCATTTTTGATTCTCTGTATTATCTATACATCCGTTCTTGACTTAAGTTCTTGTCTAACCGCAGCTTACTTATTCGAAACTTTCTCCGCAAACGTATTATTTACAATCTTGTCATACGGAGCCTTCTGCGTTAGTTCTCCCGCTTGTGTCATAACTTCCTGCAATAACGCAAACGATTGTTCTTTTAAAATCGGATCGGTGCCCCATGCATCAATATCTTTATATCGCTGTACGGATGCCGTCAATAATTTCACGTCAGTATCAGGGAAAGAAGGAGCGATTACTTCCGCTATTTTTTCAGCATTAGTAGCTTCCACCCATTTTTGTCCTCTATAGATCGCTCTGGTAAATCGTTCAATCAAATCTTGATTTTGCTCAATAAAACTCTTCTTAGTAAAGTATGCCGTATATGGAATTTTGCCGCTTTCTTTACCGATGGAGGCTACGATGTACCCCTTCCCCTCTTGTTCCAGCATCGATGCAGTCGGTTCAAATAATGTAACATAATCGCCTGTTCCGCTTGTAAACGCCCCTGCCATCAAGGCGAACTGAATGCTATTGTCAAGAGTTGTATCCGTTGCCGGGTTTAAGCCGTTCTGACGGATCACATATTCCAATGTCATATAAGGTACGCCACCTTTTCTTCCCGGAAGTACCGTCTTGTTTCGTATCTTTTCCCAAGTGAACTCCGGATCCGGCTCTCGTGCTACAAGGAAAGACCCATCACACTGTGTTAATTGGGCAAATACCTGCGTATAATCTTCTTTTCCTTCATTATACACGTAGATGGAAGCTTCCGGGCCTGCAAACCCGATATCTACATTATTGGAAAGTACAGCGGCCATAACCTTATCGGCTCCCTGCCCATTGGACAATTCGATTTGGATGCCCTCCTCTTCAAAAAAGCCTAAATTGATTGCTGCATACTGCGGTGCATAAAAGATGGAATGGGTAACTTCGCACACAGTAACCACATCTGTTTCCTCCTTTTCTTTTGCTCCGCATCCAGACAAGACAGGAATAACTAATAATAAACTTAAAGCAATGCAAATAAATTTTAAGTATTTTTTCATTTTTTTGTTCTCCTCCTATTTTAGATTTAGATTCATAGAAAGTATCTATAACCCTTCCCTATTAAAAAATGATTGAAACCATGTTAATGTCCATACCATTTCATGACGAACCGTTGCAGAAGCACAACTGTCTCATACATCAACGCCGCAACAATAGCTAAAATAATCACACTGGCCATAACCAAATCCAATTGAAACACTTGACCGCCATATACGATGAGATACCCCAAACCGGCTTTAGAAACAAGAAATTCTCCTGCAATCACGCCAACCAGTGAAAGACCAATGTTAATTTTCAACGAATTGAATAAAGTAGAGATATTATACGGAAACACAATCTTTTTAAAGATTTGAAATTTAGTGGCCCCAAATGTTGTTGCCATTTTTATATATTCTTGATCGGTATGTTGAAAACCGTTTAACATTTCCAGAACCGTAACAATCAGAGATATGGCTAATGCCATGAAGATAATAGCCTCCGTCCCTGCGCCAACGATAATAATAATCACAGGACCCAGCGCAATCTTCGGCAGGCTGTTTAATACAACAAGATAGGGTTCACTTACCTTTGAAATAAAACTGCTCCACCAAAGTATGATGGCTAATGCAGTTCCGGTGATAACACCCAATATAAAGCCCGCCAATGTTTCATAAACAGTCACGCCAATATGAACCAGCAATCCGTTTTGAGCCATATTAACACAAGTATTCCATATACGGGAAGGCTGACTCAAAATAAAGCTGTCAATCCATCCGAGGTCTGCCGCAATCTCCCAAATAGCCATAAACCCAAATAAGATTCCTATTTGCCAAATATGAATCATTTGTTTTCGGTGTTTTTCTTTTTTTAAATAAGTCACTCTTTCTTTGGAAAGCTGCTGATTATCCATCTGAGCCCAACTCCTTCCAAATATAATTAAAGTACATACTAAACTTAGGATTTTTTCTACAGTTTAACGGAGTTCTCTGTTCTTCCTCAAAATCAATAGACAATACTTCTTTCACGATTGCCGGTCGATGGCTTAGGATAATAATCTTATCTCCCATACTGATTCCTTCCGGAATATCATGAGTAACCATCAATGTCGTGATTTGTTCTTTCTTTAAAATTTGATACACGTCATTGGTAACCATTAATCTGGTTTGATAATCCAAAGCCGAGAAAGCCTCATCCAGCAGCAAAATATCCGGATTGATCGCTAGTGTTCTGATTAAGGCAACCCGCTGCCTCATTCCTCCTGATAGTTGTGACGGATATTTATCTTTAAAATCATAAAGATCGTAAGTCTTTAACAGCTGAATCACCCGTTCTATATTTTCAGGTGTCTTATTATTTTGTATCTCTAACCCCAATATCACATTGTTGTAGATGGTTCTCCATTCCAATAAATTATCTTTTTGCAGCATATACCCGATATGAGGTGAAATTCCTTCAATCTTTTCTCCGTTTACCAAAACCACCCCTGCGGTTGGCTTCATCACTCCCGCGATGATAGAAAGCAACGTGGACTTACCACATCCGCTCGGCCCGACAATACTAATAAATTCTCCTTTTTCTACACAAAAATTGATCTCCTTTAGGGCTATTATTTCGCCGTTCTTTGCTTGATACTTTTCTTCAATTTTATGAACCTCAAGCACTGCCAAATCGCTTCCCCCCTTTGCTTCATTTATAATCACTTCTATTGTATGCCGCCTTATCTGAATCTGTGTTTGAGCATCCTATTCAGCATGCAAGCTTAACACAAAAAAACTGTAGGAAAATCGTCACTTTTCCCTACAGAATAGTCCTTCATTTCTATTGCTTTTGGCTATTATCCGGTATACGCATGATCAGCAATACAGCCAATAAGACAAGCCCAAATCCCACTAAAAAAGTATCTCTTTGAGCGAGCAAGTAACCTGCATTTTTACTTAATCCGGGATCGATGGCGTAGTGCGTTTGACGTATAATCAGTATAACACTGGCAATCGCCGTACCAAACGTATTGCCGATATTTCTCATAGTCGCAAGCATCCCGGAAGCAACACCCGAATGCTCTTTGGGAACGGAACCAAGAATAGCGGAATTGATGGCGGATACACTCAGTCCGTTTCCGGCTCCCACCATTAGCAGTACAAGGATTATAAAGAAAATGCTCATGTTTTCCTTAAAGAATCCAACCAAGATGCAGTTCATTGCTATTAGCAACAACCCTATAACTGCCGGACGGCGTGTACCGTAACGATCGGAAAGGCTTCCTCCCAAAGGGGAGGCAATCATCATGGCAGCAGGAGAAGCCAGCAATATCAAACCGGATTTATCGGAAGGGAGAAGCAGCGTATTGATCAGGAAAAAAGGAAAAACATATATTGTCAGCTGTTGGGTCATATAGGATAAGGCGCAGGTTGCATTGGCAAGAGAAAAGGTTCTATTTTTGAATAGCTCCAGCGGCATCAACGGCACTGATATCTTTTTCTCTCTTCGTATGAAGAGGCCTAATGTTAGAAGAAATATTCCCATACAAAAAAGAAACGGAAAAGAGGTTACCCCCCAATCGTCACTAAAATTCAAACTAATAGCAAGTGTCCCGATAGATGACGCAAAAAAAAGGCCGCCTAACCAATCCAACTTTATATTGCTTGGTGTTTTTCTGTTATCTTCCGGCATCACAAGAATTGTTGCAACCAGTCCAACCAAACAAAATGGAATCGAGGAATAAAAAATAGCATGCCACGAAAAATGCGTGATCAGCATCCCCCCTATTGTAGGGCCTGATGCAAGTCCTACAGATACAAAAATAGAATTGATCCCAAGAGCTTTTCCTCGTTCATGATCGTCAAAAGTTCTGGAGATAGTCGCCTGAGTGATGGAAATTAAGATACTGTATCCCAGTCCTTGCAACGCTCTGAAAAAAATCAATGTTACTAAGTTATGGGATAAGAGGGGTGCAAACAAAGATGCAAAGGCAAAAAAACAGAAACCGACTTCGTATTGCCGTTTGTAGCCATATAAATCGGCCATTTTCCCGCAGATTAACAACATACAGCACGGAATTAAGGAATATACAAGAGCCAGCCAACTGACGTCTCCCTGAGAGACTCCAAATTCTGCGGCAAGCGTTGGAAGTGCTAGATTCAGACTGTTTATCGCAAAACAAACGCTCAAATTTGCCATACCGGTGATGGCAAAAATCCATCGTTTAATAAATTTATCATTTTTATGTAAGCTCATAGAATATAAAATAGTAATCACCTCGAATGATTTTAATATACTCTATAATCATACGCATCTTTTCCGTAAATGGTGCGTACCGTCAACGGATAAAAAAGAGTGCGCATAGAACAGCCCATGTCCGCAGGATTCATTCTGCGGACATGGGCTGCTCCATATAAATGTTGGGGAAATCCCCTCTTTTGTTTTATTAATATACTAATTCTGCCATCGGAACAGGTCTGTGATAATAGTATCCCTGCATAATATCGCAATCTGATTGTTCTAAGAAGTTAACATTCATCGCATTTTCTACGCCCTCACACACGATGACCTTATCTAAGCTCTTCACCAGACTCATCATTTGCAGCAGGATTTTCCGGCTGTTTTCGTCGGTCAATTCCAATAAAAATTCCTTATCAAATTTAATCTCATCAAAAGGCATATTTTTTAACACTTTTAAAGAAGAATATCCGCTGCCAAAATCGTCCATGGAAACCTTAAAATTTAATTTATGTAACTCATCTATAAAAAAGGCTGCGGACTGCATGTCCTGTATGTATGTGCTTTCAGTCAATTCGAAAGTGATCAAATCAGTAGGTATAGGATAAGTACCGAGCAGATTCGTTATCCTCTCAAGAAATACCAGAGGTTTTATTAGGTGAGCTCTGGATATATTGAGTGATATGGGTATAATCACCTTCTGAGCAAGCTGTCTGTCATGCAGATAAGAAAAGATCTGCTCATACACATAAAAGTCCATATCAATAATATCCCCCGTCTGCTCCAGAAATGGAATAAATTCATCAGGGTAATAAAAGGTACCATCCTTCATCTGCCAGCGAATCAAGGCCTCTGCGCTGCAAATGCTTTTATCGGAGCAGCGAACTTTAGCTTGAAGATACACTTTAAATTCTCCATTTTGCAGTGAAGTCTGAAATGAATTGATGATGCTGGCTTTCTTCTTTTCAAGCTGATCGATATCATCACGATAAACAAGAATATTCTGATAGGATGTTTTGGTATATTTCCTTGCTGTATTTGCATAATTCAACATGTTGTCAATGGTTTCATCTTTGCTCGGAACAAAGTAAATGCCGCTGCTCAAAATGAGTCTGCTTCCTTTATACTCATTGTTGATTATAGAGGAAAAGTGCGAATTAAATTTTTCAATAAGTGCAGTGACTTCATCCGTTGACATGCCCGATACATCAATAAGGCAAGAAAAATTATCGGAAAAAATTCTCGATGCACATAAGCAAAAAGATTGTTTTTTCAATTCTTGAGCAAACTGCCTTAAAATGTTATTTCCCTCTTTATGGCCAAAAGTATCATTAATATATCTGAAATTGGAAATATCGGAGCAAAGAATGGCCAGATCATGGTCTTCCAAGGAAAGATTAATGACCTTTTTTACCACTGAAAGAAAGGCTTCATAATTTAATAGTCCGGTTAAGTCATCACGCCCTATCGAATTGATCCTGTCGTCATCAAGAATTTTGCTAAGCTGTGGGTTTTCTACCATGTTTTCATATTTCATTTTTTTCTTATTCCCGTACATTTTTTTGTCAGCCTCTTTAAGAAGTTCTTCCATCAAGTAATAATGATTTCTTGTGCTAATAGCATAACCGCTGGCAAAACTAAGTAATACGGAAGCACTTTTATTATACTTATCCGCCAATTGTTTCACATCTTGAATATATTTTTCCATGATTTCCTCTGTACAATTCTGAATAATAGCAACAAACTCATCTCCGCCGAAACGGCCTAGAAAGTATTTTTTATCCGCAGCCAACTTCAGCAGATGGGCAAAGGTTTGGATCAGCTCATCCCCTTTTTCATGCCCATAAAAATCATTGACTTTTTTTAGGTTGTTTAAATCAAAGATAGCAAATCCAATATTTAACGTATTGTCATTGCATTCTAAAATACTCATTTCCTCTAAGCAAGCATGTTTATTCTTGATTCCTGTAACGTCTGTATAAGCTTTCAGCTTCAACTCCCGATTGATCCCTTCTCTTGCGAAGAGAATCGAAACCCCTGCAATGGACAGAAATAGCGTAATAGTCTGACTGAACCTGAAATGGAAGTAAACTTCACTTCCCATGTCCATATGAGATTCAAACGGATATTGTGACAAGTCATAGATTTGGATGAAACAAGTAATTAAGATCGTGCCCGCACACAAATAAAGTAAAAAAATAGTATATTTATTCTTCATCTGATCTCCTTTTATCTATATAATAATCCTCTTAGCCATGTGTCCACTGATTCCTATTCGTGCTCCTTTTATATTTACAAGAACATAACCGCTAAATTTTGATATGATTGTAACTTCGGCTCCGACAATAAAGCCAAGGCTTTCTAAATAATGCCGGTCTTTTTCATTTCCGCTAACACGCCGAACCGTATATACAGTTCCGGGTTCGCCTAATAACAAAGGCATTTTAGGCTCCTTTCTGAACATCAAATTAAGTTAGCACTGGCTAACTTATATGGCAAATTATATACCACGTTCTCTTATTTGACAAGTATAAAATTATCTATTACGTTACAATTTGTCATCATAGCGGTGTTTGCTATTTTACGTACTTTACACACTCAACAAGTTTAAAATCATCAGCAAACGAAATAGCCGAAGCAAATGCTTCGGCTATTTATTAATGGTTGTTTAGTGTGATAGTTGAATTTCAGATTTAGTCTATACTAAGACCACCACTTGCTAATCCCGTTAAAATCGTTGCAATATCAACACCGGCTGTCACGTTTGCAGAAAATACGAATAGCAATCTAGTACCAGCAGTTACTGGTATTGATAACCCCGTAGCTAAACCACTTGATGTTGTTCCGACAGTAACAAGACCTGACAGAGGCGGAGCTAGTGTTACAGTAGCACCTGGAATAGGTGAAAACGTTTCATCTGGCGCCGTAGAGCTGTATAGCTGCGCGGTAATGGTAACCGTGGATCCGATTAGAGTTGCAGCTACTGCCACACTGTAATACGCAGCCATTGAAGTGATCATGCCATCACGCGGCATGGAGAAAGCTAAGCTTGAAGATGCTGTGGTATCGATAACTCCTCCAACGATTAAGGCAATATCATTAGCACCAAATCCGATTAAGGCTTGTGTTCCGGCTAGACCACCAAGAACAGTGGTTAGCGTTGTAACTCCGCCCGATGCAAACGGAATAATGGCACTCGCACCCGTTGGACCTGTTGGACCAGTCGGACCTGTTGCTCCATCGATTCCATCGGCTCCCGTTGGACCTGTTGGACCTGTCGGGCCTGTTGCTCCATCGACTCCATCGGCTCCTGTTGGACCTGTTGGACCTGTCGGGCCTGTTGCTCCATCGACTCCATCGGCTCCTGTTGGACCTGTCGGGCCTGTCGGACCGGTTGCTCCATCGATTCCATCGGCTCCCGTTGGACCTGTTGGACCTGTCGGGCCTGTTGCTCCATCGACTCCATCGGCTCCTGTTGGACCTGTCGGGCCTGTCGGACCTGTTGCTCCATCGATTCCATCGGCTCCCGTTGGACCTGTCGGGCCTGTCGGACCTGTTGCTCCATCGATTCCATCGGCTCCCGTTGGACCTGTCGGGCCTGTCGGACCTGTTGCTCCATCGACTCCATCGGCTCCTGTTGGACCTGTTGGACCTGTCGGGCCTGTTGCTCCATCGATTCCATCGGCTCCCGTTGGACCTGTCGGGCCTGTCGGACCTGTTGCTCCATCGATTCCATCGGCTCCCGTTGGGCCTGTCGGGCCTGTCGGACCTGTTGCTCCATCGGCTCCATCGGCTCCCGTTGGACCTGTCGGGCCTGTCGGACCTGTTGCTCCATCGACTCCATCGGCTCCTGTTGGACCTGTCGGGCCTGTCGGACCTGTTGCTCCATCGACTCCATCGGCTCCTGTTGGACCTGTCGGGCCTGTCGGACCTGTCGGACCTGTTGCTCCATCGGCTCCTGTTGGACCTGTCGGACCTGTTGGGCCTGTTGCTCCATCTGAGCCGGTTGGACCTGTGGCTCCTGTGGCTCCTGTTGGGCCTGTTGCTCCATCGGCTCCTGTCGGACCTGTTGGGCCTGTTGCTCCCGTTGGCCCTGTCGGGCCGGTTGCTCCTGTTGGACCTGTTACTCCTCCAAAATCATCGATGGTTACAATAGCAGATCCTTCTGTCACTGTTATATCAAGCGTACTTGTCTGGAAGATCAAGTTTTCGCCAAAACCTACCGTAGCAGATCCTTCTGGGCCTATTACATTAAATAGCGTTCCACCAGGGGCAAATGTGCCAGTTGGACCGGTTGGGCCGGTTGGACCCGTGGCTCCATCGGCTCCGGTTGGGCCTGTCGCTCCTGTTGGACCTGTTGCTCCATCAGCTCCCGTTGGGCCTGTCGCTCCAGTTGGACCGGTGGCTCCATCGGCTCCCGTTGGACCTGTTGCACCAGTTGGACCTGTCGGACCGGTTGGGCCTGTTGGGCCGGTGGCTCCGGTTGCTCCATTTGCACCGGTTGGGCCTGTCGCTCCTGTTGGACCTGTTGCTCCTGTTGGACCTGTTGGACCGGTTGCTCCTGTTGGACCTGTTGCTCCATTTGCACCCGTCGGGCCGGTTGCTCCTGTTGGACCTGTTGCTCCATTTGCACCGGTTGGACCCGTTGGACCTATTGGTCCTGCTGCGCCAGTTGGACCGGTTGCTCCTGTTGGGCCTGTCGCTCCTGTTGGACCTGTTGCTCCGGTTGCTCCTGTTGGGCCAGTTGCTCCTACACCCGGACCCGTTGGACCTGTTGGGCCTGTCGGACCGGTCGTTCCTGAACCTGTTGCCCCCGTTGCTCCTGTCGGGCCTGTTGCTCCTGTTGCTCCTGTTGGACCTGTTGCTCCGGTTGCTCCTGTTGGGCCGTTTACGCAGCACACCTCAGATAGACAACAGCAGTTCCATTTATCCCAGTTCCAGCAATTACAGCAATTACTATTAATATATTTCATAAAATCAACTCCGCAATCTTTTTACAAATATAATTTAATACCTAACGTATTGAATTATACTCCATTACTAAAATACGCCATTATACTGCAATAGGTTCCTTGATTTGGTTTGATTATGTAATAAATTTTATTACAATTTAGCACGATAGCCTATTATTCGAAACAGGCAACGGAACATCCTATCGTACGGGCCCATTTATAACCGGCAAAAAATACGCCCGTTAAAGAAAAACCCCCGGCTAGGCCGGGGGATAATTATTGTCTGGCAAGAGAACATCATGTTAGTCGCACAACCGTCATATACGTGCTTGCACCACCAAGAAGGGTGGCTGCTCCAAGTACGCCAAACAACTGCAGCGTCAGCGTATCGCCTGCTGTTAGAGGAACAATAAAGGTCGTAGACAGATTGGTTACCGAAACGCCAGGGGTAATTACCGAAGCTGCTATTGGTGCGCCGTTCTGCAAGACCCGTGAAGAAACCAGCAAGCCTAACGTTATGGCTACGGAATAGTCGATCAGATATTGCCCCGTTACTGGTACGGTAAATTCAGTGTTCGTACCGTCTACGGTGAAGGTGTTTAGGTTCTGATTGTTTGGCAGAGGTATGTCAGTGCCACCAAGTATAACGGCGATAAGCGCCGAAGATGTGTTGGCCGCCGACATGCTGTCGCTAGTGGTCGCAGGACCTGTTGGGCCGGTTGGGCCAGTCGCTCCCGTTGGACCTGTCGGACCTATTGCTCCATCGGCTCCTGTTGGACCTGTCGGACCTATTGCTCCATCGGCTCCTGTTGGACCTGTCGGACCTATTGCTCCATCGGCTCCTGTTGGACCTGTCGGACCTATTGCTCCATCGGCTCCTGTTGGACCTGTTGCGCCTGTTGGGCCTGTTGCTCCATCGGCTCCTGTTGGACCTGTCGGACCTATTGCTCCATCGGCTCCTGTTACGCCTGTCGGACCTGTTGCGCCTGTTGGACCTGTTGCTCCATCGGCTCCCGTTGGACCTGTCGGTCCTATTGCTCCATCGGCTCCTGTTGCACCTGTCGGACCTGTTGGACCTGTTGCGCCTGTTGGACCTGTTGCTCCCGTTGGACCTGTCGGTCCTATTGCTCCGTCGGCTCCCGTTGCACCTGTCGGTCCGGTTGCTCCTGTTGCGCCTGTTGGACCTGTTGCTCCATCGGCTCCTGTTGGACCTGTCGGTCCTATTGCTCCATCAGCTCCTGTTGGGCCTGTTGCTCCCGTTGGACCTGTTGGACCTGTTGCTCCATTTGCTCCTGTTGGACCGATTGCTCCCGTTGGACCTGTTGCGCCTGTTGCTCCATCGGCTCCTGTTGCGCCTGTTGGACCCGTTGGGCCGGTTGCTCCTGTTGCTCCATTTGCTCCTGTTGCTCCATTTGCTCCTGTTGCGCCGGTTGCCCCTGTTGGACCGATGATACCTTGCGGACCCTGTGGCCCTGTTGCACCGGTTGCGCCGGTTGCCCCTGTTGCTCCTGTTGGACCTGTCGGACCGATGATACCTTGCGGGCCTTGTGGGCCTTGTGGGCCTATCGAACCTTGTGGACCTTGTGGACCTATCGGGCCTTGTGGGCCTATCGGACCCTGTGGACCCTGTGGTCCTTGTGGACCTGTCGGACCCGTTACTCCTACTCCTGTACCTGTTGGACCCGTTGGACCTGTTGGACCCGTTGGGCCGGTCGTTCCTGTGCCTGTTGCCCCCGTTGGACCCGTTGGACCTGTTGCTCCGGTTGCTCCTGTTGGGCCGTTCACACAGCACACCTCAGATAGGCAACAGCAGTTCCATTTATCCCAGTTCCAGCAGTTGCAGCAATTATTATTAATATATTTCATAAAATCAACTCCGTAATCTTTTTACAAATATAATTTTATACCTAACGTATTAGATTATATCTTATTACTAGAATACGTCATGATGTTGCAATAGGTTCCTTGATTCGGTTTGATTATGTAATAAATTATGTAATAATTTAGCGCGATAGCCTCTTATTCGAAACAGGCAACGGAACATCCCATTGTTTCAAAGCATATTATTTAAATATCAGTTTACGGAGGTGAATATATGATCACAATTAGTTTATGCATGATTGTGAAAAACGAAGAAGAAACTCTAGCAAGATGTTTAAATTCGGTACAGGAAATCGTTGATGAAATCATTATCGTTGATACAGGCTCAGTAGACCTGACAAAAAAAATTGCTTCTGAATTTACAGATAAAATTTTTGACTTTCAATGGATTGACGATTTTTCAGCAGCACGAAATGAATCTTTTAGTAAGGCGGCCAAAGAATATATCCTTTGGTTAGATGCAGACGATATCCTTTTGCCAGAAGATATCGAGAAATTTAAACATTTAAAACAGACCCTTTCCTCTGACGTTGATGTAGTAATGATGCAGTATAATACAGTTTTTGATAAGCAAGGGCGACCTACTTTCTCATATAAAAGAGAACGCCTTGTAAAAAGAATTTCCCATTTTTTGTGGAAAGAGCCTGTGCATGAATATATTCAAATGAATGGCAAGATCATAAATTCCGATATTGCTGTAACCCATGCAAAACCGGAAACGAGAGTGAGCAATCGAAATATTCAGATATATGAAAAGCAATTGGAAAATGGAAAACCACTCTCTATAAGAGGTATGTACTACTATTCAAAAGAATTAAAAGATCATGGACGACATGAAGAAGCAATCAAACAGTTCGAACAATTTTTAAACACCGGAAACGGCTGGGTAGAAGATAATATTGTAGCATGTCAAGAAATGGCAAAATGTTATAAGGCTTTAGGCGACGAGAAAAATGCCTTACTTTCCATGTTTAGAAGTTTTTATTATGATAATCCGCGTGCAGAAACCTGTTGCCAGATCGCATATTTTTTCAAATCAAAGAATGAATATGATAAGGCAATATTTTGGTTTGAACAAGCACTGAATCTGAAAAAACCGATGGATGGCTGGGGCTTTATTCAAAATGACTGTTGGGGATATATCCCTAGTATTGAATGTGCAGTCTGTTATGATAGATTGGGGAATCATGAATTAGCAGAGAAATTCAACAATAAAGCTGCAGAATTCAAACCGGATTGCCCTTCCGTGCTATCTAATAAAAACTATTTTGAAAGCCTTAAAAACAATCGACATTAAAAGCATTAAATATTGAATAAAACTTTACTCTATTGATACGATATCCAAATTCAATCTCCCTTATTCTATACAAGAGTTTTTACAGGAACTAAAAAAATTTTGTTATTAATTGTATGAAGTAATAACAAGAAATTTTTAAAACTATAAAAAATTTTGTAGAAATCTGTCTAAGGTTGTGTTATACTTTTTCAGATAATTATGTAGGAGGAAGGTCTGTTGGAAAATCAAAAAATCATTCAAGTGGAAGATAGAGTTCCACTAAGTCTATTTGCACCCCTATCCATTCAGCACATGTTTGCTATGTTTGGTGCATCTGTATTGGTACCGTTCTTATTCAATATTAACCCATCGGTCGTACTGCTTATGAACGGCATAGGCACATTATTATTTATTTTTATTACGAAAGGCAAAGCCCCCGCGTATCTCGGTTCAAGCTTTGCTTTTCTTTCGCCCACTTTTATTGTAATCGCTCAATGGGGCTATGCCGATGCACTTGGCGGCTTTATTGCGGTTGGTTTCGGATTGTGTATCCTATCGTTAATCGTTTACAAGTTCGGCATCAAATGGATTGATATAGTCCTTCCAGCAGCAGCTATGGGTCCTGTAGTTGCCCTTATCGGTCTGGAATTAGCAGGGACTGCTGCAAATACAGCAGGACTTTTATCTAGCGACACTACACCTATTGATTCAAACAACGTCATCGTATTCGTTGTAACTCTAGCCTTCGCGGTATTCGGAAACGTTCTGTTCCGTAAATTCTTTGCCGTTATTCCCGTATTGATCGCCATAATTGCCGGCTATATCACTGCAGTAATCACTGATGTGATTACACCGGAAACCCTTTCAAAGGCAGTACATACCGACTTCTTTGTGATGCCGAACTTTCAACTGCCACATTTCAATCTGCAGGCAATCATTATGATTTTACCGGTTATTTTGGTACTAGCCTCCGAACATATCGGTCACCAGATCGTGACCAGTAAAATCGTTGATCGTGACCTCTTAAAAGATCCCGGTTTACATCGTTCCATACTGGCTGACGGTATCTCCACTATGCTCTCCGGTTTTGTAGGTTCTGTACCAACGACTACTTATGGTGAAAACATCGGCGTTATGGCTATGACAAAGGTATATTCCGTACGAGTAATTGGCGGGGCAGCTATCCTTTCTATTATTTCCGCTTTTGTAGGTCCGCTTTCCGCGCTGATTCAGACGATTCCAGGTGCTGTTATCGGGGGTATCTCCTTCTTACTGTATGGTATGATCGGAGCTTCCGGTATCCGTGTTATGGTTGACGGACAGGTAGACTACAGCAAGAGCCGTAACTTAACGTTAACATCCGTTGTATTTGTAACAGGATTATCCGGTGTTGCGGTGCAAATCGGTGAAGTTACTCTTAGAGGAATGGTGCTTGCTTGCATCGTTGGTATGATCTTGTCACTGCTGTTCTTTATCTTTGATAAGCTCAACTGGACAAATGACAAATAATAGTACTTATATTTCATCTATATAAACAAAAACCCTCGCAATATCTGCGGGGGTTTTTCATATGTTTTATTTTATCTTATCTCATTCTATGTAAGAAGTTTCGGTCAAGTTCTTTCACGAATACTCGTAAAATCCAGTTTGTACATTGCATTTCACGTTTTTCGGCCGCAAAAAAATACAAGGCTTTTTCTCTTTAAAAACCTTTTGTTGCCTCCACATAGGTCAGTGGAAAGCTTGCTGTCAGTACACGTTTCTGTTCTATAATAAATCCGTTATGGACAAGGAATGCACAATATTGTTCTGTCGTCCATTTGTTATATGCCTTAAACCCCACCAGTTCCATAAGCTTTACTTTCAGCTTGCCTCTTCTATCATTGCTTGCATGAGTAAACGTCGGTGCAATCAATACCCCATCCTTTTTTAACACACGACTGATATTTTGTAATGCCAGTTCAGGATTGGGCATAATATGCAACGCGTTTGAAATAATAACGGCATCAAAGCTGCCATCTTCATAGGTTAAGTGGCAGGCATCCTGCACTGAAAAATTCACATTATTGGGACTTTTCTTCTTTTTTGCCTCTGCAATCATCTGCGGTGAAAAGTCAGTTGCCTCAATACTATTGACTTTATCGGCAATTGCGATAGAAATCAATCCGGTGCCAGTGGCCAGCTCTAAAACATGCATATTGCTAGTTACCCTTGCACGAATCAACCGGAAGATTTCAATGTAAGCGTTCTTATCTTTTCGAATAAATGCATCGTACAGACCCGCAAAGCGATCCCAAAAGCTACGGTTAGAATTTTTTTTCATATTGTTATTCCTTTGTAAATCACATTAATTGTTCAAGAATCTTCTCTCTTCATAAAATATGTCGACTTTTTCATGATAAAAAAACGTGAAAGGTATCTCTTTCACGTCTTCACTATAACTTAGCACACATCTTGTTCCCTATTCTTTCTTTTGCTCCGTTTGTTTCGAGGCCACCGGCTCTTTCTTTAGCCCTGTTTCAGTTTTATTGACCATCTGATCGTTTACAAACGCAACACTGATTTCGTTTGATTCACCCCAGTTGTATTCCTTCATGGAAAGCCCATCCACTTCGGTAGAAGAGATTTCTTTTCCTTCTTCTCCAAGTAAAGTTACAACATTCTTATAACTGTCACCAATACTAATTCTTAAATAATTTACGTAGGAAACTTCACCTATGGGGTTCTCTTCAACGGCAGAGTCCGTAGTACCTTCGGGTGATTTGGAATGAGAGCTCTCTTCCTTTTCTGAATCTGCATTCTGTTCTGTTTTCGTATGAGCGCTCTTCTTCGTATCTTCATGGCTTCCGCCCTTGAAAAAGAATGTATACGCTGCAAATCCGGTACCAAGAAGTACAATAACCAAAACAGCGATTATGATCAACTTTTTTTTGCTTTTCCCCAGTTTCCCTGTTTTTTCCTTTTTGGGTTCTTTTTCTTTTCTCGGTTTCTTTTCCTTCTTAGTCTTTTCTTTCTTTGGTTTTTTTTCTTTTTTTGGTTTTTCTTTTTTCGCCCCTCGCATACATTCCTCCAGCCGATTATGACTCTATTGAAAAGCACTGAATTTAGAAAGAGAATCATACGTCCATTATTGACTTACCACCTGATTTTCCAGATTATTATACTTATCACTTAGAACAATAATATCAATACGCCTGTTTTTCGACTTTCCTTCTGCCGTCGAATTATCCGCAATTGGCCTATATTCTCCATATCCCACCGCCATCAGTTTCCCTGGCGAAAAATTACATTTATCAACAAACAGTTTTACGACACTGGTCGCTCTTGCTGTAGATAATTCCCAATTCGAAGGATATTGCTCGGAGCTCATCGGCACATTGTCTGTATGACCTTCAATACGGATATAATGATTGATTGTAGTCATCATACTAGCTACCGCTATCAAAGCGTCCTTCTTCTCCGGTTTGATTCGTGCACTTCCCGGATCAAACAGAATAGCATTATTAAAACTAATAACCAAACCACGCATATCAATCTTTGTTTTTACAGAACTAGTCATCCCTTCACTTTCTATCTTCGCATCAATTTGAGCCTTCAATTTTTCCAGACTCTCTAGTTCTTCCTCTCCCATGAAACTCTGTATCGCCGCATCGGACACACTCGTTACGGAAGTTGTTCCCTGCGTCACTTCAGTATTGGGAAAGGAGGACATCGCTGAGCTTTTGCTCATCATCTGCTCCGTAAATTCTTCAGACATTTGCTGTGCTTTTGCTTGATCTACCTGACTAACAGCAAAAAGAACGATGAAAACGGCTAACAGTAAAGTCATTAAATCGGAATATGGAAGCAACCACGCTTCCCCACCTTCTTCTTCATGAGGTTTATGTTTCTTCTTTTTTGACATACTTTCACCTCCTTATTCCTGCTTTTCCTGCTCAGAGAGTTTCTTTTGCATCGCTGGTGACAGCGTAGCAAGCAATTTTTCCTTCAGTATAAAAGGGGAATCCCCTTTTTGTATGGATAATAAGCCCTGCACAATCATGTTTTTCTGCATAACTTCTTCTTGGCTTTTAACTTTCAATTTTTTTGCAAATGGATTCCATAAAACATAACCGGTAAATATACCGAGAATCGTTGCTATAAATGCAGCTGCAATTGCTTCAGCCATTTTTTCTGTATCATCTATATGGGACATGGCGGCTATCAAACCAAACACAGCTCCCAAAACACCTAGCGTTGGAGCATACATTCCAGCCGATGAAAATATGCTCGCATTTACCTCATGCCGCTTTTCCATTGCCTCTATTTCAGATTCAAGAATTTCTTCAATAATGTCTTCTCCCATACCGTCAACAACCATACGAATACCTTTTTTTATAAAAGGATCTGGAATATCTTCCACCTTACTCTCTAATGACAACAGTCCTTCTTGTCTGGCTGATCTCGATAAATTAACCATTAATTCAATAAGATCTGCTTCAGACATTCTCTTTTGTTGTGTAAAAAGAATTTTAAATAACTTTCCTAAGCATTTAAGATTTTTCCCAGGGTATGAATTTAAAATAGTAGCAGCTGTACCGACAAAGATTACAAAGAGAGCAGCAGGATTTAAAAAAACAGAAAAGCTAATATGTTTAAAAATCATAGCTCCAACTACAGAAACAATGCCGACGATAATGCCAAGTAGTGTAGTAAGTTCCATATTTCCTCCTTTTATTCGACAAGTTTTGACTATGTTTTTTATAATATCACATATTTATGGACTTGCACAATTATTATTTATTTAATTCTCAGCCATTTAGGTTAATATCTTAAAGAATGCTTAGTTTTCCCAGTTTTCTCGCCTTCTGAGACTAAAAAAAGACGTGAATTAATCGTTCTCACGCCCTTTGATTCATGTGTTATTTTCATCTTATTTATATCATACCAAATTGATAAATCATTCATTAATACTTGTACCATTTAGAGAACCTTTTCTTTATTCCTTATATATACATGTTCCACATTTTTATCTTCATTAGATACCCTTTTTTCGATCTCAAAAACATATAAGGATTCTATAAAAGGTACAAATTTTTTGTAGCCGAAATTTCTGACATCAAAATCTGGGAATCTTTGATTAAGCAAACTTCCTAAGAAGCCTAAAAAAAGCCACCCATCATCAGCAGACTTTTCATTAATTAATGACACAATGGCATTTTTCACCGCATCAACATTAGCACCAGAATTTTCTTTCTCACTCATTAACAATTCGACCTGAACATTTTTTTCGCTAGAATCTTGCTCAATTTCAACGTCATTATTATTTTTCTTCTTCTCTTCTTTCATCCTTTTCTCAACTGTTTCGGGAATACTCTCAACGTTATTAACTTCTTCTCTCTCATGTTCATATAACAAATCTAAATATATAAATTTATTACAAGCATTAATAAAAGCTTTCGCTGTCTTTTGCTCACCCATTCCAAATACAAATATTTCAGATTCTCTCAATCTTGTTGCTAGTCTTGTAAAGTCACTATCAGAAGTCACGAGACAAAATGAGTCTATATTCCCATTATATAATAAATCCATTGCGTCTATTATAAGTGCTGAATCGGAAGAATTTTTACCTGTAGTATTATTATATTGATGAACAGGTACCATCGCATTTTCTATAATAACACTTTTCCATGAAGATAGAACTGGTGAAGCAAAATTCCCATAAATACGCTTATACTTAATTACACCGACCGCAGAAGCTTCCCTTATAATAGTATCTATATATTTATGAGAAACATTTTCCGCATCAATTAATATCGCTACTTTGTAACTCTCATCCTGCATATCTTAGACCTCCCTTATTACCAATACCCTTACGGTTATACATATGTTCATTTAATCCAATATTAAACGATAACATTATGACTATAATTATTATGAGATTTTTTACAAAATTAAATATATAGAATTAATTAACTAAATTCAGAATACATCCAAGCGAGGACATATCAGTAAATTGAAGAATGAACACAATATATATTATTTATGTTTATACCCTGTATAAATCGTCATCATTAAAGAAAATACCATAACCCATGTCCAAAATTTGTGTTTTTTCATTCAACTTCGCCTCCTGAAGGATAATTTATCTTTTTCTACATAAATATGTCATATTATATTTAACTATAGCATTTATAGCATTTCAATTCAACTTTTTTCAATAAACCACATAACTTATATGTCTTGCTGGTGGATTTTTTCTATATTTTCATCCTGTTTTAAAGGGGGAACAAAAGGCATTTTAATGCTCATTTGTTCCCCCAAATTTAACTCTCTAAATTGAGTTTATTAAAAACTTTTTTAAAAGATAATAGCATGGACACCTATGACTCTTGCTCCAGATTTTCTGTGCAGAATAACTCAATTGCCTTGTTAACCATTGTCGCATCGGCGTTAACGGGTATCCCAGCTGCCATCCAATATGCGTAGTTACCGGCATCATACTTAGTCAATGCTTCGAGATCACTTCCATATCGGAATTCAATATGATAAGTTGTAGCCGGCGTATCCGGTGCCAGCATCATATATGTAAATTCACCGGATGCTTCATCGGCACTCTGAAATTGATAAAATCCCATATTTTCATCATAACCAATATAATGATAGCTATGAGAAAATACTTCGTTGCCATTTGCATCGATACCACTGATTTTATCACCGTCAAAAGTCACTTGCTGAACATTCTGAGTGAAGTCACAATTAAACGAAAAACGATCCGAATCTTTATATTTATCAACAGCCTCCTGACCATATACCGTTCCGGAAACACTGGCTTTCAACGTATTCACTGCATCCTGCGCTTTTTCTTTTCCGACTATTGCAGCGCAGCTATCCAGCCAATCCTGATCGTATTCCGCCGCTAAGGCTTTATCCCATAGTTGTCCATAGGTACCCGAAAGATTCTTCAGGAGCTGTTCGGCTTCTTCTTTGTCATGCTTTTGTGCACTTTCCGTTACCGATACCTTTTCTGCATCACTGTTCTGTTTATCGGTATTGCTTACACAGCCTGTAAATAGATTCAAGACCAGCATGGTTGCCATCAATAAGATCGCTAATGTTTTCTTCATATCGTAATATCCTCCTTTTTCTTAGTTAGCTTATTCTAACCAAGAAAAAGTATATCAATATTTTTTCATTCCTTCTACTCCAAAACATCCATTTATGCTCCAAAAAGGCAACAATTTCCTGAATAATGGTTTTCTAAACGATAAACTATATTATCTATTTTTATATCGCATATAAGAAAATACAACCGGTATGATCACCATCAATAGTGTTACAGTCAAAAATGCAATGAATTTCCAAAAATCAGGAAGAAATGCCGTTAATACCATTACTAAACCGCCTATTACCCAAATCTTACCGGCAAATCTATGGGTTTCATACCATACCTGTTCACTGGCTAATGTCCAACTGGTTTTGATTCCAACCATGTAATTGTGCTTGAATTTGGGCATCATGTTCCCTAGGAATACAAACAATGCCCCCATCATAACAGGCATTATGGTGGCCATATGAACATCTTTGCCAAAAGCCGCAGCAATGGTTATGACTTCGATTACAAACATAATAAGTCCGACTATAAATATGATCTGATAGTAATAGTTCTTAAAGCTCTCATAATTGTCTCTTTTAGGATCAATCCGTCGGCAGACTTCTGCAATAATCTGAAAAATGAAAATCACTGCAGGTGCTAAAAATATCGTATATTTACTGCCGTAATCATCGATCTCTCCCGCTACATTAAAGTGCATCGGTATTTGTTCCGGTAAAACAGGTAATGCGATGCATGCTACTATAGTAGCTATGGCGAACAGTACCCATGTTTTTAAATTGTATCTGCAAAATAAATATTTCATCCTAACGCCCTTCCTCTCTTTTTATTTTTTATACTATTCTTTCAGTCCTGCAACCCAAGACATTACTTCTTCTACTACAGATAAATTCAATTCATAATAGATATATTTGCCTACTTTTCTGTCTACTATTAATCCGGCATTCTTTAAAATGGTTAAATGATGAGAAATAGTAGCTCCAGTCATATTAAAGTGTTCCACTATTTCCCCAGCAGATAGGCTGCCCGATTTAAGCAATTGTAAAATTTCTCTTCTAGTAGAATCAGATAATGCTTTAAAACTTTCTTGAAATCCCACTTTAATACCTCAACTTTTTCATTTTAATTACTATAACTCTTTCCCTAATCACACCAATTATATCTTTTTATATTTAGATATTTTTCTAAACGTCTAAATAAATTATATGCATTTCTAATTATCCCGTCAAGTGTTATTTAGATATTCTTCTAAATGATTTTATTTGTTTTACACTGGAGCGTTCTGTGGCTCTTTACCAAGCTATACTTCACCCCAATTTAAAGGGGCAAAAAACGACTTTTTTACGCTCATTTCCTGCCCAAATTCATTCTCAAATCATAATTTGTTATCATTTAATACAATGGTTTATGTTTCATCTATTTCTCCTTCAAACCATTCGTTGCTCTGAGATATCCCGGTTTTATCGGTTTCCTGAATATTTTATAACGATAAATAAAAGCAAAAATCAACATTAACGCCAGACAAATCATAGCAAATGCTTTCAGCCAGGTTGCCTGTGGTACCTGATCAAAATTAAAGCATCTTACATTAATCCACATCTGATTCAGTTTCGCATTGATATCATCCGGAAAATACCCCATTACCGCGCTCCGGTCAACAATCTCTTTCGGAGGATATTGAGCAAATAGCTGTCGTTTTTCCTGATCCGCCGATGCCGTAAGTGTATATCGGGAATCCTTATTATCCCCACTAAAGAAATACCCCATCGGATATTCTATCGTATCGTTTTCATCTTCCGATTCATAGTTCCATTTGACATATTCATAAATCAACGAATCATCTCCGCCCGAGATACTGGATGTATAGCCGATATAATACATATTTCTGATTACATTATCCGGTCTGGATATAAAATTGATAAACGCTTCTGCCGCTTTCTGCTTCTCCGGATTGCCTTTTATTCCCGACTTCAGCATGACCCAACCATCCAGCCATAGGTTCGTACATTCCTCCGGAACAGAATAATTCAAGGATAAACCTTCTTCTTCCGCTTGATCCATCGCATATACGCCGTCTCCGGACCACTGTAAATTGGCCACAATTTTTCCGGTAACCATATCCGATTTTCCGCTGTCAGTTTCAAAAGCATATACATTTTGTCTGATTTCCTGCAATAAATCTTCCGCCTTTTCAATGGTTTGCGGACTCGTATCGTTCAGAACCTTCGCTAAATTTGCGGAGTAATCCGCACTGCTTCTAAATTCTTTGCTGAGCAATAAATTCTTATTTAAGATAGCCAGCGCAGGGAAATACGATTCCCTTGCACTGTCTTTTATGGTTACTCGTTTTGCATAAGTAGGATTGGCGAGAATCGACCAAGTGGAGGCATCTTCCTCGCTGACCTTTTCTGGATTATATACGATTCCAATGGTTCCCCACATGTATCCCGCCGCATAAGAACTCCATGTTTTTCCGTCAATCTTATTGCGGTTAAAAATTTCTTTAATATACGGCGATACGCCTTTTGCATAATAATTATACTGATTCGCTGTGTCAAAAAAATCCGTCGACAGTGGCTGAAGCATGTTCTCTTTCAACAATTTTGAGAACATATATTCAGACGGACAGACAAGATCATAGGTTTCTCCGAGAATAATCTTACTGTATAAATCCTCATTGGTACCAAAAGTGGAATATTCCACTTTCACCTGTTTCCCATAGGTATCATAATACCAGTCTTCAAAATCCGAAATCAGGCCATTTTTACTGGTAATCGTCTCGCTGTCGAGATCAATCGCTTCATCATCTCCCCAGTCGCCTTGATCGATATATTCCTCCCAGTTGCCGATTTTTAAAACGATGGGTTTGTCACTCGCTGCACACGCCTCAGATAGCTGAGCTGGAAGAGATAATAGTATTGCCAGGGAAATCAATCCCAGAAGCAGCAAAGGATGCTTTCTGGTTTTGGCTTTACATTTCATTTCTGCCATTCTTCGCACCTGCCTTTCTGTCGGTAGTAATGTTGCTTATCAGTACGGCAAAGAGAATGACCGCAAAAATGACTGTAGACAATGCCCAAAGTGCGGTTTTTAACTCGGTATGAGAGCCTCTTGTCGCATTGACCACATAGGTACTGATGGTATCAAAGGTTGCAGGCTTGGTATAAGTCGTAATGAAATAATCATCCAAAGAAAGTGTTACAGCCAATAAAAATCCGGCAATAATCCCCGGAATAATCTGTGGAATTACTATTTTTATTAAAGCCTGTGTTGCACTTGCACCTAAATCCAGTGCAGCTTCGTAAAGATTATGATCCATTTGTTTCAGTTTCGGTACAACAGAAAGATAAACAAATGGAGAAGCCATCACCACATGACCGATGATCAACGGGATAAAAGTGTCTTTATCCATGCCAAAAACAACAATCAGTAATACACAGATAGAAAATCCGGTTACTACATCTGCATTCACAACAGGAATCTGATTGGATGTTGCCACAAATCCTTTCATTCCTTTTTTTGAATAAAAAGTACCGATAGCCCCCATGGTTCCCAGAATGGTAGAAATGATTGCACATTTCAACGCCAGGGACAAGGTTCCCAGAATCATTTCATGTAACTCTGGTGTAGTAAAAAGCGTCACATAATTTTGAAGGGAAAAATGGCCCGATGCGCCAATCGTCGGCGTATCCAAAAAGCTATAGACCGCCAGAATCAAAATCGGGAAATAGATAAAAAGCAATACCATTCCAAGCCACGCCGAACTACATATTTTCTTCATCATAGCATTGCCTCCTTCTCTGATTCCTTTTCGGTAAAGCCTTTCGTTGCCCAGATGATGATAAATATGATCATCAGCAGCACGATGGATATCATGGAACCGCTATGCCAGTCGTAGGCATTGAAATAACTTCCGATTAAACTTCCCATAATATACGTACTGTTGTACAGCATGTCAAGAATGACATAATTGGTCATCGCCGGCAGAAATACCATCATAATACCGCTTATAATTCCGGGGATGGAAAGGGGCAGCGTAATCTTGGAAAATGCGGTCACCTTGCTTGCGCCAAGATCATAGGCCGCTTCTAAAAGCTGGTTGTCCAGCTTCATTAAAGTGGTGTATAACGGTAAAATCATAAAGGGTAAAAAGTCATATGTCATCCCTATGATTGTATTCAAAAATGGATGGAAAGCCAAATTTCCTTCCAGCATGGTGAGCACTTCCTTTAACGCTAAGATTCTCAAGGTAAAGTTAATCCACATCGGAACGATAAATATGGCCAGCAAAATTGTTTTTTTCTTCATTTTGCTTTGTGCAAGTATGTACGCTACAGGATACGAGATCAGCAAACACACGCAGGTGGTTGTCACCGCAATCAAGAGACTGTAAAACAGCGTTCCAATTGTGTTGTGACTGCTGAAAAAGCCGATTAAATTGGCTATGGTAAACCGGCCCTCTCCGTTTGTAAAGGCATAGTACAATACAACCAGAAGCGGTGCAATAACAAAACAGACCAGAAACACTGCATAGGGAATACAAAGCTGCTTCCGTGAAAAATGAATATTCATATGACCTACGCCTCCACTGCTTTCAATGACAACTCAATACTTTCTTTTGGTATAATGATACTGACATAATCATTTTCATTCCAAAGGCTCTGATCATGCAGGTGAATATCTTCTCCGCTTTTTGTACGGGCAATATAATGATAATGATCTCCTTTGTAAATAAGCGAAATGATGTTTCCGTTGGTTCCTCCCGCGTCAATGTCATCGCTCATGGAAGGAGCTGCGACAGGTACTTTAACCGCTACAGAAGCTCCAACTACATTGATCTTATCTCCATCTTTACCAAATAGAGAATTATTCTCAATCCAAGACCCCGGATATAATTGGGTGATATTGCAATCGAATTCTCCGTCTGCAAAGGCCACTTTATCGATGTCCGTAATAACCCCGTCATACATATTAATATTGGTTTCTGCATGGATAACATGAATTCCGTCCGGCTCAATATTCAGACCGAGCAAGTCTCCGATACCCGCAATTTTTGTACTTTTAATTAAAATCTCATTATCGCCTGATTCAACGGCAATTTCATAATGCATTCCCTTAAAAATAACAGATTGCACCGTTCCTTTTATCTGTCCTTTTTCGGTCGTTGTCATTTCTACGTCCTCCGGCCGGACAACCACATCCACATCGGAGCCAACCGGCAGATCATCCAGACAGGTGAATTCAACCCCGCAAAAACGAACCTTTTTATTGCCGCACATTTTTCCGTTAAAGATATTGCTTTCCCCGATAAAATCTGCAACAAATACGGTATTCGGTTCGTTATAAATCTCTTCCGGTGTTCCGATCTGCTGAATCATCCCATCGGACATGACAACAACCTTGTCCGACATGGTAAGAGCTTCTTCCTGATCATGGGTGACATAGATAAAAGTAATGCCGAGTTTTTCGTGCATGGATTTTAGTTCCAATTGCATTTCCTTACGCATCTTTAAATCCAATGCACCCAAAGGCTCATCTAACAATAAAATCTCCGGTTCGTTTACGATGGCTCTTGCAATAGCAATTCTCTGCTGCTGCCCACCGGAAAGGGTAGAAATATCGCGCTTTTCAAACCCTTCTAAGTCCACTATTTCTAAAGCATGCTTCACTTTTTCCCGAATTTCTGTCCGAGATAATTTTTCTTTTCGTACAAGCGTTTCTCCGTCTTTATTTTTATAAGTTACATCTATGGTTTTCATTTTTAACCCAAAGGCAATATTGTCAAAAATATTCAGATGCGGAAACAAGGCATATCGTTGAAATACCGTATTAATCGGTCTTTTATTGGGAGGAAGAACACTGATATCCTTTCCATTCAGCAATATATGACCTTCCGTAGGGAGTTCAAATCCCGCTATCATTCGTAACGTTGTTGTCTTTCCACACCCCGATGGACCCAAAAATGTTACAAACTCTCCTTTTTTCACTTCAAGGTTGAAATCTTCAACAGCAGCAAATCCGTCATAGCTTTTTTTGATACCTTTTATTTCAATAATATTTTCTGAAGTATTATTATTCATGGCGATCCTTTCTAAGATGGGCGACTAATCCTATTACGATAAAAAGCAACAAAGTCAAGTCACTCTCATGCCTTGGCTTCATTGCCTTGGTGGTTGTTTCTGTTTGCTATTATATCAAATTGTTTTATCAATTTAAACTAGTCTTTTTTAAAAATTTTTAGAGAGCAAAAACCATCCTTTTTTCGTCCGATTTTTACCCGAAAATTTACGTTTTTTATTTTAAATCCTCCAGCAATCCGTGCTTTTCATAATTGGTTTTTCGAATAATGTGGTTATGGTCATCTACAAATACAACACTTGGCCGATGTTCTTTGGCTTCTTCCGGTGTAAGCTGAGCATAGGCCATTATAATAATCAGATCATTCACCTGTACACATCTTGCCGCTGCGCCATTCAGGCAGATTAAACCGGAACCCCGCTCTCCGGCAATGGTATAGGTTTCAAAACGTTGGCCATTATTAATATCCACAATAGATACCATTTCATATTCTAAAATGCCCGCAGCATCCAACAGATCTTCATCTACCGTAATACTTCCGACATAATCCAGTTCTGCCTGTACTACTCTTGCACGATGTATTTTCCCTTTTAACATAGTAAGATTCATAATTGATTCAACTTCCTTTCATCTCTCTTAGTCTCGGCTCGTTATCTGCACAAAAATAGAGCACCGTTTACGAATAGAACCATCTATTGTATTGCAAACAAGCGCTCCATATTAAACTAAATTAAACCTTTATCCAATTCTCTACTCTATAAAAAGTAAAACGGAATAATTTTTAGTTCCTGCCGCTTCTGTTCACATGGTCAAGACTATATATTTTTATCTTCTTATTAGCATAACTTCTTCCGAAGCCCATTCAATATACATCAAGCCGACACTCTTCCTTTTCATCTCCTATCTGTAAATTGAATACAGTATAGGGATGTCTGATAAAGTACAGCTATTACATTTACTTTCGTAGTATAGCGTATCTGGTTTCGTTAATCAAGGGGTATATTACATTCTTGAGAAAACACGCACTTCCTTCCTTTATCTCAAAAAATGCCCCCTTGTTATTAAGGAAGCATTTTTAAAATTTCAAAGTCATACTTACTTATTGGCATTATGCAGATTTTGTCAAACGTTCTGCAACTTGATTAGCCATGTAATGATAGGCCTTGTCGTACGCCTCTAAGTTCACGCCGGCGATACTTGCCGGAAAGTTTGACAGGATTTCAGCCTCAACGGTTGGATAGAACAACTTAGGAAGTAATTTTGTCAAGGCTCCGAGCATCACCATATTGACTACAAATGGTTTACCCATTTCCTCTGCAATTTCTGTTGCAGGAATTCGATAATGTCTATCTGATTCTGTTTCCACCAACGTACTATTTACAAGGATGATTGCATCTTCCTTAACTGTCTTGCAATATTTATCATAACCGACCTGATTGAATGCAATAAATACATCTGCCGTTTCCACCTTCATATAGTCGATGGGTTCGTCGGATATTACCACCTCTGCCTTGCAGGCACCGCCTCTTGCTTCCGGTCCGTAGCTCTGAGTCTGAGAGATATAGTAGTCTTCTCCTAGACCATACGCTTTGGCTAACATGACCGCAGACAATATAACCCCCTGCCCGCCTGCTCCTGCAAATCTTACATTTAATCTCATAATGATTCCTCCACTATTACATCAATAGCCCCATCCGGGCACATTCTTTCACACATACCGCAATGACCACATAGCTCCTCATTAACAGCCTCCGGCATGTTCGTTCCATAGTTGTTTCTATTTTTGGAATGAATAAATATATCTTTAGGACAGGCCGCAATGCATATATTACAGCCCTTACAACATGCCTTGTCAATTGTAACTTTTGCCATTGTCTTAACCTCTCTTTACACCTTGCCGCGCAAGTGCTTCTTCGATTCTTTCAATATATTCTTTCGCATTTTTATCATGCTTTAACAGTCCAATTCTGGTTTTATCCTCCGGAACATCCATTCCTTCTTTATAAATATAAGTTTTTTCCTTATACATCTTCATGATGGCTGATGGATCTTTTTCTCCGTATACATTTTTACCAGCCTGGACCGGACATTGTGTAAGTACTTCAATGAATGAAAATCCATTATGTTCCAATCCTTCTTTTATCGCTTTTTCAAGCTGCACCGGATGGGCTGTAGTCCAGCGTGCCACATAACTTGCTCCCATAGCGATGGCCATTTTGCAGCCATCCATTGGTTCATCAATAGCGCCGAAAGGAGAAGTTTTCGTAACAGATCCCGTAGGCGTAGCCGGCGACTTCTGTCCCCCTGTCATACCATAGATGTAGTTGTTGACCATGATTACCGTTAGATCAATATTTCTCTTCGCGGCATGTATAAAGTGATTCCCTCCGATGGCAAGGCAGTCACCGTCACCGGTGAAAACCATGATTTTCTTGTCAGGCCGGGCGAGTTTTAATCCTTCTGCACAAGCTATTGCTCTGCCATGCATCGTATGCATCACATCTAACTTCAAGTAACATGGAATCCAAGAAGAACATCCGATGCCGCTTACACAGGCAACATCCTCTTTTATTCCTAATGAATCGATTGCCCGAATGGCCGCCATTTGCACGATGCCATTTCCACAACCCGGGCAAAACAAAGTTGGCAGCAAATCCGTTTTTATATATTCTTCATATAGCCTATTCACTTACGCCCACCTCCTTTAGGATCTGTTCTACAAGCTCGGTTGGCGTATGTATATCTCCGCCGCACTTCGGCATAGGTACCACTCTTTTATCTTTAAGAGCTCTTTCTATTTCTCTTGAATATTTGCCTACATTCATTTCCGGAACAATGACTAAATCAACATTTTCAGTTAATCGCTGCAACTCCTGCTCAGGAAATGGCCACACGGTATTTATTTTAACCAAACCAACCTTAAGCTTAGCACCTGTTCCGGTTTGATCTTCGTTTAGGTCTCTTGCAAGTTTGATGGCATTCATAGCCGGTCTGGCAACGGATCCATAGGCCACAATAGCGATGTCTGCATCCTCCATATTAAATGTATCTATATCTGTAATTTCATCGATATTATCTTTGATTTTTTTGCTAATGTCATAAATAAATTTTCCGCTTTTATCAGCGATATGTCCGATTCTTTTTCCGCTCTCATCATGAAGCTGACCTTCTACTAATGAATGCTCTCCCATAAAGAAATCGGATTGAGGGGATGCTACATAGGATTTCTTGCCCCCCTTAATATTTTTGGAACCGCCTTCTACGATGATCTTTTCTCTCATATGGCCTACAACCTCGTCAGCCAGTAATATAACCGGTGTTCTAAATTGTTCCGACAGTTCAAAGGCTCTTACTGTAAAGTCGTACATTTCCTGTACGGAGGATGGGGCTAACGCTATAATTTCATAATCTCCATGGCTTCCATAGCGCGCCTGATAGATGTCTTGCTGGGAGGAAAGCGTTGGCTGTCCTGTGGAAGGACCTCCCCGTTGAACATTTACGATAACCACTGGCGTTTCCGTTACTGCCGCAAATCCTATCGCTTCCTGCATCAAGGTGTAACCAGGACCTGACGTCGCCGTCATCGCCTTTTTCCCGCCCCAACGTGCTCCCATAATCGCACATGCGGAACCGATTTCATCTTCCATTTGGATAAATGCTCCGCCAACTTCTAGCATCTCGCTCGAAAGTAATTCTATAATTTCGGTTGATGGTGTGATTGGGTATCCGGCAAAGAATCTGCATCCGGCATATATAGCACCTTTAGCACAGGCTTCATTGCCTTGCAGCACCATCTTACGAGTTTCTTTTTCATTTACTTCCATGATAATACTAACCCTCATTTCGTAATAATTAACTAGGTTCCTTTGGGTAATAGTACCATTAATATATGATGAACAGCAAGCATTCTGCGATTGTTTTTATGCACTTAATAGGTGTTTAGTATTATTGTATACAATGTTTGGATTCATTGTAATATAACGCTTCGATGCGACACTCACAATTCATCATATTTACTGTATACAATTAAAAAACGCAATATACAGCAAAGTATCATACACTAATTTGCTGTATATCGCGCCTTTTAATAAGTACTAATGGAGAGGTATCATTATACCTTTTTGCAAGCTCTATTTAATATGCCACTTGATTGTGGCACGATTCTTTGAGTTATCTAAATGTATCCCAATCCTGTTTCTTGCTTCCTCAACGTCTTTAAGCATGATTGCTTGCAATATGTCTTTATGCTCAGCAGCTATCACCGGTAAGTTCTCTTCATCGGAAACCGTTGCCCTTCTTGCCTGTTGCACATAATCCTGATAGGATTTCAATATCTGTGCAAGGAATCGGCTTCTCGCCGCACTATAGATAATTTCGTGAAAAGCAACATTGATATCCATCACCTTCTCGCAGTCTTTTCTTTTTGTATAGAACTCCATCAGCTCCATTTGCTCCTGCAGTTTTTCTATCTCTGCATCGTCAATTCGTTCAATCGCCCACTCAACAGCGAGCTGTTCCAATGCTTTACGCACAGAATAAATGTCTTCCATATCCTGTCTCGTAAAACCTTTAGCGAAACTGCCTCTGTGCGGTATGTAATCAATAAGGCCTTCATACTCTAGCTGCCTAAAGGCATCTCGAATCGGCGTTCTGCTTACACAAAGCTCTGCCGCGATTTGGTTCTCAATTATTTTTTCACCGATCACGTACTCTCCCTTTAAAATACGGTCTCGCAAAATGTCTACGATGTCGTCCGTCAAAGAAGTAGTATTTGAAAATTTGATATCTGTCACAATTCACCTCATAAATAACCATTTGGAACATTCCTATTATATTGGAATGGGAAGAAAAACTTGCCTGACAAATATATTTATTATAATGACCAAAGTTCTTCATCTGAAGGAATGTGATTATCCGGCATAAAGTATGCAATTCTTGATATGTTGATTAAGTGCTTGTAATCCAGATTTTCAGAGATGCTGTTGTGTCCCCAGGTTCCGCAGCCTAAGGTGTTCGTTGGTGCAAGGCCATTATAGAAGCTTCCGCCTGCACTGCTTGCACAAACCTGATTAATCACAAATCTGGAAACGCATAGTTCTTCTCCGGCATATTCAATATTTTCTTTGTTATTCGAATGGAGGGATACGCTATGTCCCTTTCCTTCTCTTTCCAGATTCTCTCTGGCGATTTCAACACCTTCCTTGAAATCGTCATATTTATAGGCTGCGATTATCGGACACATTTTTTCCTTCGCCAGTATATCTGACTCACCAGCTCCATCCGCTTCCACAACAATTACCTTGATTTCTTTAGGAATTTCAATCTTCGCAAGCTTTGCAACAGCTTGCACATCCTGACCAATGGCATGCCTGTTCATTACACCATCGACAAAAATAGCATTTCTTAAAGCTTCCTTCGTAGGAGCATCCCTCACAACAAAGCCGCCATTTGCTTCGAATTCTTTCATAATCACATCGAAGTCTTCCGAAGGGCAGATAACCGACTGCTCACCGGAGCAAATAATGCCGTTATCAAAGGCTCTTCCCGTAATAATTTTAGGAACGGCTTCCTTATAGTCTACACCTCTGTCAATGATACACTGAACATTGCCTGCGCCTACCCCTAAAGCAGGTCTTCCGGAGCTGTATGCGGCATGAACCATTCCCATGCCACCGGTTGCAATTACAACATCAACAGCTGAAATCAAGTTTCTCGTGTTTTCTCTTGACTGTTCTCCTAAGATCTGAATCAAGTTTTCAGGCATCCCGATTTTAGCAAGTTCTGCGTTGATCATTTCAACCGTCTTCGTACTGCATCGAATGGCTTTATGATGAGGAGTGATGATGATCGCATTGCCGCCTTTGAGGGCGAACATCGCATTGCTCATCGGTGTTACGATAGGGTTTGTGCAAGGGGTAATAGCACCAACTATTCCAACTGGCTTAGCAATCTTTGTAATGCCTGTCACTTCATCTCTTTCGATGATTCCCTTGGACTTCTTTCCTTTCAGGCTGTTCCAAATAATCTTCGCCTTCATTTGATTCTTTATAACCTTATCTTGATAATTCCCCATACCTGTTTCTTCCACTGCAATTTCGGCTAAGTATGCCGCATTATCAAAAACAACCTTCCCAATAGTTCTTACTGCTTGGTCAAGCTGTTCTTGAGTCATCTTTTCAAATTCAGCCTGGGCCTTCTTCGCCCTGTCGATATACTCTGCGATATAAGCCTTGCTCGGATCCAGTGTCTGAGTCATTTCACTTTTCCTCCTTAACATTCTATGTGCTATAATTAAAATATATTGAACCATTTTTAAATACTATACCTATACTATCACCGATTATTGTTTCTTCATAGTGGTAAGCGTACAATATACAATTTTAGAACAAAGGATAAGCTGAATCTAGCAGCGCGTTGCATGTAGGGAATACAAAAAGGTGCCGCCAGAGGCCTATACACCCTTGGCTGCACCTTAAATTCATACTGCTGATTGTCCGAAGAAGCACTCCTAGACCGCGTACAGAATATATTCGGTAGGAAAAACCGGCAATCCATAATAACGTATATAAAAATTATAGGAAGGGTCCGCTTCATAAATAATGCGGGCCAGTTTCCACAGATCTTTATGGTTATGATATACGCTTAACGCAAGCTTTGGATGATTTTTCTTTATTTTTTCTAAACAGCCTAAAAGAGCTTCCTCTTCTCCGCCTTCTATATCCATTTTTATAAAGGTTACGTCTTCCTCTATATCATCATCTACTTTTACTATAGGAATAGCAATAGCTCCGCTTTCAGAAAGTTGACTTACGGACGATAAAGCGTCAGAAGAAAGATACATCGTGCCATTTCTATCACTTGCACCCTTTTTTCTTATAATTACATTGTCAAGATGAAAGAGTTCGATATTTTTTTCTATATATTCTATATTTGCAGATACTATTTCATAGCAATACATCTTTTTATAGCAGTTTCTTCCGAAAGACTTATGATAATAGACAAGGCTATCTCCTATATATCCACCGATATCCACAAAAACCTCATTTTTGTTGCATTTTACAATATCAAGATCAAAATATTGGTTAAAGGTTTTGTCACATATTTGCTCTATTTTTTTTGGTTCCGACATAAGCCAGTAAGAAAGTATATTAACGAGTATTCTTTTTGAACGATAATCTTTGAGAATTTTGTAGAGCCATTCAAAGTCTTCCCTGTGTTCCACAAGGGCATGGGCTCTATTATCTGCAAGTTCATAATCTTCCTTCTCCGGATAATAAGTCCCCCAGAGCTTATATTGATTGATGAATCTTATAGTGTTATTATATTGCCGGTTGTTTGTTGTGCTGAAATATTTTAAATTTCGCTTAACAGCCTCCGTTATTTGAGAAACATCTCTTTCTTTAATAAATTGCATGAGACGTTCAAAATCCATATCCAATTGGTTTGGTGTGCTTAATAAGGAAAAGCTACTTGTATCGCTGGAACTACTAATTGTTGAAAGTTCTGATTGAGAGAACATCCCCTATTCTCCTCCTTTAAATTTTGTATTCCTGTTAGCATATGTAACTTCGCGCTAAATGGTGTAATTCAGTCAAAAACGATTATTTATTTGACAGAAAATTAAACAAAAAAATCCCTCCAACAAGAATCGGCTGATGAATCAGATAAATTCCAAGTGAATTTTTACTTATCGCGGATATATATTCATTTTTATAATTGAATTTAAAAAGACTCTCCCTTTTATAGTAGTACATTTTGTAAGCCAGAACACCTATTATAAATACTGAGAGATACGGACTTATAGGGTAGTAATCAAGAGATACAAATCCTTTATATGAAATACCGAAGGGAAGCAGTAGGCTTGTATCTGCCAAAGTGCCTTTTGTTAGTACTGCTGTAAACGCTATAACTGCCGCACTTATAAGAAGAAGTACATTATTCATTCTTTTGAGTAATGGGAAAAGAATCATACTTACTCCCAGCAAATGTAAGATACCGAACCGGATATACTGTTCTCTAAAAAATATGTATGTAACAAAAGTTATTGTTACTGCAAATAGGAGAATCTTAATTCCCCTTTTTACATTATTCTTACTAAAGCCGCTGCTTATTCCCGCAACAAATAGGAACATCAGCGCAGAAATTTTACCTATCCAATACCAAAATCCACTTTGATAATTGATATCAATACCTGCAAACTCTTTTAAATCAAATATTACATGAAAGGTAACCATCAGTATTACTGCAATTGCTCTTAAAAAATCTATTTCCCAAATTCGTCTGCTGCCCACTTTTTACACAAACCTTTCTTATTTCGCCGTCGGAAGGCTGATTAAGTTTATGTCATTATATTATCTGCATGTGGAGATTCTATGGAGGCGGCCAAACGCAATTTTCGAAGATAGTAATATTGAGCTTCAGCTACATTCTGCTGACGCCATTGTTTAATGCTCAGTATATTTGAATATATTGGTATGGTAAGAGATGTTCATTTTTATACAGAAATATCGTGTATTTTGCAGTAATTTGTTGTAAAATACATATAAAACTTATAAAAGGAGTATACAACATGCACATACCGACATGGGTTATCATTTTAGGGATCTTTATCTTAGCTAATATAGGTCTTATAGTCTATTCACGTATCCGAACAAAACAACTATATAAAATGTTTGAGCAAGTTTTTGAATCATCCAAACAAGTGCCGAAACAAAAGAAACATAGCTTTCTTCTTTTTATGTTTAAAGAAAGTGTCGTTGCATCAAAAAATAAGAAAGTCGATCCTCAAAGCCGAATGAATAACTTAAAATTTGTAGAATCACAACTTTTACAAATGGGAAGCATTCTAAAAGATCCATCAAAAGTAACAGACAAAAAGATGAAGCAAGCACTTAAAATGTATGATGCATACATTAAATGGGAGAAATCAAAGTTTCAAACAGCTAAATAAACCGAAAAAAGTTAATATTTATAAAGGCTGCCAATATCAAATCGGCAGCCTTTTATCGTATGGTCTCAATACTAATATAAAGAATAAACTCAAAAGGGTATGGAAATATCCTATTATTCTAATATATTTTCACTTGTAATGACATTTGCAAACTTTGAATTTATAGAAGCCATATATACATCTTGAACGATATTAGCAGGAATAGTTAAACCATTCCACTCTAAATCTTTTGTGGCACAGGCATCTGATACAAGCGTAATATTATATCCATAGTCTTTTGCAGCTCTAACAGTTGTATCAACACACATGTGTGTCATCATACCGCAAATAACTATATCTGAAATACGCTCCTTTGAAAGTTCAGCTTGTAAATCAGTTTCAAAAAAGCTATTTGGATAATGCTTTATAATGATTTTTTCAGAATCTAGCGGCATAATATCTTTATGGATATTCACTCCATCTGTATTTGGAACAAAGAAAGCTGCGTTTTTTTCTGATAAATGCTTGATATGGTAAACAGGAAGTTTATTATCACGAAAATATCTTAATAGTTTTTTTATCGAGCTTAATGCCAGCTCAGGTTGATGTAGTTCACATTTTCCGTTTGGAAAATAGTCATTTTGAACATCAATAATTAATAATGCTTTATTCATTTTTCATACCTTCTTTCTATATAAAAAAAATGATATAGCATAATTATTGCCAAGTAAATTACTTACTTTTTTGTGTGTATGAAATGTTAGTAACAAATTCCTTTCTTGTCTAAGAAATTTGTCATACCTTGTTCAACCATATATTCAATCCCTATTTCCTGCATAATCTTAATAGATGCCAGCATTTTCTCTCCTCGTGGAGTTAAGAAGTATTCTACTTTAAGCGGAAACCCCTCATATGATTTTTTATCAATCAATTCAAATTCTTTTAGCTCACTCAACTGCTCTATCAGCATTTTTTGACTAATTCCATCAATGTTTCGTTGAAGTTCTGAGAGAGAGCATTTTCCATTTCTGAGTTGGAAAATAAGAATAGTCTTCCACTTCCCTTTCACAATATCATGCACTAATTCTAGTGGACACGTATAATTTTTTCTTAGTTTCACTTCATCAGCTCCTTTGCTCTTTAAATTTTTATATCATGGTCCTGTGCCATGTTTGTTAATGCGATATTCTCATCAATTTCTTCATTTTATATTTTCATTAACAAATCACCAATATTAATTGCTTAGGCTTTTATTGGTCATCATCTTAATAAAGATTGGAACTAAAGTAGGATCCAGCTGGGTTCCTGCCTTGAGATAAAGTTCATGTAGCGCTTCGTTTATAGTCTTTGCAGGTTTATAAGGTTGCCAGGTCATGACATCAAAGGAATCCAAAATGGATATGATACGTGACAAAAGAGGAATCTCTTCTCCTTTAAGTCCCTGGGGATAGCCTTGGCCGTCCCACCATTCATGGTGATATAAAATGATATCGGCGAGATGGGCAAATTCTCCGGACGCGTGAGCAATTCGATACCCAATTTCAACATGCTTTCTCATAATAAACCATTCTGATTCATTAAGAGGGGTCTCCTTCAGAACAATATCTTCAGGGATACCGATTTTACCGATGTCATGTAACTTTGTAGCCTGCACAAGGTTATTAAGGTTTTCCTTGGAAAAATTAAGAATTTGTGCAAACTCTTTAGCGAGAGATTCCAATCTTTCAACATGTTCTTTGGTTTCATAATTTTTTTCCTGCAGCAATTTATCTAAGGTTTCAGCGATGGCGCACCTGGCTTTCTTGCCTTCGATAAGCTTAATTTCATACATTAATTCTTCAGCTTCTTTTAAGACCTTGGACAAATCTGCTTCACTGTCACTTTTAGTTGCTGCACCCAAGGAGATACTTAAAAGAATACCTGCCTCTTGATTTCTTTTACAGGCTTCGCTAATTTTATGTACAATATCGAGAGCTGTTTCTTTGTCTGTGTTTGGTAGAATAATAGCGAATTCATCACCGCCCCATCTTGCTATAATATCGTTTTGACGACAAGATTGTTGAATAATGAGGGCAATCCTTTTAAGCCAATTATCCCCCTCCTGATGACCAAAAACATCATTAACGAATTTCAGCCCGTTCATATCGCCAATGAGCAAGGAAATGGGCAGACAGTCATTGGTTTTTTCCAGTTCTTGCATTTTTTTATCAAAATAAGCCTTATTATACAATCCGGTCAATTCATCGTAGAAAGTGAGGTAAGTTATGTGAGCCATTCCTCGCTCAATCTCATCCTTTTGCGCTTTAAAAAAAAGCTGAATAAGTCCAATTGCGTTGAAGAGTAAGAGTATTTGCGAAACAATATAGGGAGCCATCTGAGGTATTTTTAGAATATAAGAAAAAATAACGGTATTGCCGACCCAAGCTATATTCAATAAACCTAAAAAAAGAGCAAGATTTCCGTACCTTTTGGCCGACATGATCATAGCCGCGCCGATCCAGAAGGATAGAGCAAATATCGCTAAATAGGTGTATTTAATTATCTGCAAATCCGACCCATTCTGGTTTGAGAAAAAGACAAAAAACAATAGCCAGATTATTCCTATGCTTAAAAATAGAGATATTCCAGATTTGATTTTCAGGAATATTAAAGTACCCCATGATATTAAAAGATTTGCATAGAAATATGAACTTAGACTAAGAAGTAAAATCAGGTGGTTTTGCCTCAATAAGTCAGGGAAAAAAGCATCCAAACTATAATTAATCGCAATGATACTCCAGCCAATAAACCACAGGCCAAGAAAAAGCCTGCGTTCAAACATAAAGATGTAGACATACAACATCAATAAAACAGAAATAGCCCCGATTGAGGCAATTAATAGTATGGCAGAAGTTTGCATAGTCGCTCCCATCAAAGTAGGCTTTTAGCCAATTTTACTAAATAATTTTGCAGACAGCCAGATTATTCCCCCTCACCTCATCGATAAGATTATAATCAAAATGGCCCGTATACATTATAATGCATTAATATGCATACTGCAATAACCCTCCTCACTAAGTACATCTTTTTTTGTACTTAATAGTTACTAACAACAGTATAGCCAACTTGCGCACGAATTGTAAACTGAGTATAGCAAGCTCTCTGCGTCCGCCTTATTTAAAACATGAAACAAAAATAACTAAAAGGAACGCATTCCCAAAATACAGGAGTGTGTTCCTTTTATGTATGTAATAAAATAATTTGATTAGAGAAGCCTTAATCCACTTGAATCGTGTCCATATCGATATCATGCCCGATTGCAATAGCCTCTTCAATGATGCTGACTGCCGAAATTAAGCCAATGCCAAAGCGGTCTGCCCCTGCTTTGTACATCTTCAATAAAGTATCCAGTGATCGTACGCCCCCTGCAACCTTTAGCTTCGCCCTTCCTGCGATTGCCTTATGCATAACCTGAACATGATGAACGGTTGTAGGATCGCTCGAAAATCCCGTACCGGACTTTACATAATCCGCCCCAGCCTCGATTGATAATTCGCAGGCTTTCTCTATTTCTTCGTCTGTTAAGACCATCGCTTCAATAATAACCTTTAAGGATGCACCCTTTGTGGCTTCGCGTACGGCTTTGATATCCGCCAGAACTTCGTCATACCGTTTGGATTTTAGCCATCCCACATTCATGACCATATCGACCTCCACCGGATCCATCGTCATAAACCATTCTGCCTGCTGAACCTTGGTATGCGTCGCCTCCTGGCCCGAAGGGAAACTCAGGGAAGTGCCGAAAGAAGTATTGGTATCCTTCAAAAGGCTGCTCAATAATGGGTAGTACCCCGGCCATGCGAAGCAGGACCCAAAATCATATTTTTTACATGCGTCTACCAATGCATATACATCTTCATAGGAAGTATCCAGCTTCAAAACGCTGGGATCCATCATATAAGCAATATCTTTTACCGTCAATACCTGTTTTCTGTACTCTTTCATTTATCGTCACCTTTCTTTCCTTTCATGATAGGTTCTAAACATTATTTGTTTTAAGTGTGTAATTCCTCCAGTTTCCCGAAGGTCTTTCTTACTTCCTTGAACAGCTCTATATAATGCTTATTAAACGCAACACAACCGACCGGCTGCTGGCGAATCATCAATTCTTCACAGTTCATGCACTGGAAGCAGTATTTGATTTCATCTTCCCTACCCTCTTTTAGTTTGAGGGGAGTCAACGGATCCGCAAAGGATTGTCTTCCCAGACCGATCATATCCATCATGCCATCCTCGATGCAGCGGCTGCCCATGGCAAATAGGGAGGATTTCTCAGGTGCCACGGAAAGGAGCTTATTCTTCTTCCCTCTGAAAGAGGAGAAATGAGAACCGATCACCACCGTTTTCTTTTTCAAATTCTGTTTCATTAGGTTTGCAAAATAGAAATGCAGATAAGATAAATAGGGCTCATCCTGAATGGCTTCCATATAGGCCATACTGGAATGAACATTTCCCAAAGATTCAATAAAGTATTGGGCTCCACGTTCTTCCAAACCCTTTATCAGATCGATGGATTCGGTCATATCCATCAGGGGCGAGTCAGGTCCCGCTGATCCACAGCCACCAGGGAACCCTTCCCACATGGACACCTTTGAGCCGATCAGGAAGTTCTTATCATAACCAGTAGCTTTCTGAATCCGTTCCATTAGATCATAAGCAAATCGGGAACGATTTTCCCATGAACCACCATACTTCCATTTACGGTCATTATAGGGTCTTAATATCTGGGAACCCAGATAGCCATGGCAGAATTTCAGGTCTATTCCATCTGCACCGACATTTTGTGTGATCTTTGCAGCCAGCTCGAACTGATCCATGATATGTTCCACTTCTTCTTCTGTCAGCAAATCTCCTTCCAGCCCGTGCATCTGTTTTACGGTAACTCTCCTTGAAAATTCAGGCTCACTAATTTCTCCGGAATGCGTTAATTGAAATACGATTAAGACATTCGGATTGACTTCTTTTAATCTTCTGATGAATTTCTCAAGGGCTTTTTCATTTCTGGGCATAATCTCTAGTTGAGTTTTTCTGGCACGGCTCTCATTGGTAACCGTAATGGCTTCTAAATCAACAAATCCAAAATTACCTTTGTAAAGATTCTCGTATCTTCTGTATGTAAGTTCTGTTGGATTGCCCTCCAAGTCGGCATCCACGCATTCCATCGGCTGTGCAAAAAAACGGTTTTCACATTTTCTGTTGCCAATCATAATTGGTTGTAATAGTGTTTCCTTGTAATCCATGCTAAACCTCCACGAATTCAGTCTCTTGAATTCCGTTTTATCGGTATAATACAACTCTTTCTTTGACTTCAGGGCTGACCAATACCTTAATCAACTTTGGATTCTCTCTGATTTCATTCAACGCCTGCTCCAGTTCTTCCAGCGGAACAATCATGGAAATCAAAGGGGTAGGATCAACACGATTATATTTCAGTAACTGGATTGCATCTGCCCAATCGTAACCGATCCCGGCACAACTGCCGCTGACCTTCTTTTCCTCCAGTACAAACTGGACTGGTGCAATCGTTGCGAAATCATCATCCGCGCAGATACCGAATGCTTCCACCTTGCCGCCTTTTCGAACCATTTTAAAGGCCTGTTCATACGTCTTGGAGTTGCCAACCGCTTCCAGAACATAATCTGCTCCTACACCATCGGTCAGTCTCATTACTTCTTCCACGGGATCGACTTCCTTTATGTTAATGGTATAATCCGCCACCATTTCCTTCGCCATCGCCAATCTGTCGGGGTTGGCATCAATGACAATAACCGGCACTGCTCCCCGGGCTTTTGCCAAAGCTGCGTGAATAATCCCAAGTCCGGCTCCGATGACAACAACGCTTCTTGCAATTTTACAGTCCATTTTCTTGGATGCATTCAGGCAAGCTGTCAACGGTTCAATAAAGGCCGCCTTTTCATCCGATACTTCATCCGGTACCAGGTAAACATTTTTCCAGGGTACTTTTACATACTCTGCAAATCCGCCATCCAGATGAATGCCAATTTGTTTGAAATCACTGCAAAGTAGAGGTTCCCCAATCCGGCAATGATAACAGATACCACAAGGTTTGCAAATATCTGCCGCAACACGGTCCCCTATTTTTAATCCAAGTGAATTTGCCCCCAACTTTTCGATGGTTCCAAAGAACTCATGCCCGGTGGTTAAAGGAATACAAGCTACCTCTTCTGCATATTTCCCGGTATAGGATCCCCAGTCCGAGCCGCAAATTCCGCAGTACTTAATCTTAATCAATACCTCGTCATCAGAAATTTCCGGAATCGGAACTTCCTTTAGTTCAAAATGATATGGTTCGGTTAACACTTGTGCTCTCATCGTCTTCATAGAATCTCCCCTCTCCCTATTTTGTAAACAATTTATCGGAACGACCTTCATACGGAGCCTCAATCATCAGCGGACGTAAGAATTCGATGGTCTTCTTGACACCGTCGCCACGACTCATGATGACGTCTTCATGCTCATAATTCAATACATAATCGTAACCCGTAATAAAAAGCTCACTGATCAACCGCTTCCATTCCACATCCCCCCAACCGGGGATTCTGAACCGGAAAGAGCGATCCAACCGCCCCCAGCCATCCTGCATATACATATTCAGTCCACCCTTTGCCATATTATGATGGACGAATTCACAGTCTTTTGCATGGACTACCGCAATACGGCCTTGCAATTCATCCACAAAGGTTTGAATATTAACCCCAGAAAATAAAATATTTGCTGGATCCAGATTGATTGCATACGCCGGATGATGATCTACGATCTCCAGGCATCTAAGCGCAGACTGGGTATCATAGATGATATTGTTCGGATGCGGCTCAAACGCCAGTTTCACGCCGTATTCCCTGTATTTGTCAAGGATAGGCGTATATTTTTCTACAAATTGTTCCTCTTCATATTTCCAGCCGTTGGGTTCCGGCCAATCGTTAATGTGACCGTAATTCTCTATTCCGGAGAAAGCCACCACAGCGGGCACTTCCAGCTCACTGGCAAGCTGGGCGGAGCGAATCAAGCTCTCCGTTCCGAATTTAATCTTCTCTTCCTTGGTGCCCGGACAGATGGAATCTGTTCCAGCGCCGTAAGGCCCCATTACCAATAGGGAATCCGCATGATTACTGAGTGATGAAATAAACAGTCCATGATCTTCAACCATTTTTTTCAACTTTTTCGCATTCCCGTTTTTGAGCATTTCCTTTGCATCTATTTGCCCATTGTCTTCGTATGTAGGCAGTTCAACACAGTCATAGCCATGTTCCGCCGCTATTTTTACAACCTCTTCTACCGGCTTTTCTGAATAGTTTACTACGCAAAAACCTATTTTCATCCTTTACCTCTCCCATCATGAAATAATTACACAAAATGTCTAGTCGTCTCCGTCAGGAATCAAGTGCTTTTTTGTATTTTAAATATATCATCGTGTTTTTTGTTTGTCAACGTTTGGTTTTCTTATTTTTTCATTTATATTCACTTTAATCTTTCGTTTCGTTTTGTTTTTTCGTTTTTTTCTCTTTATTTTTGTTAAATTGCTTTTACTTTTGTTTTTTCGTAGTATAATAATTCAAGATAAAAAACCTAGAAGAGGATGAAATATATGTTTAAAGCAGAGAGAAAACGAAGAATTAAAGAGATTATTTTTGAACGAAAGCAGATTGAGGTCGCCGTGCTAAGCAAGCTGCTGAATGTGACAGAAGCAACGATAAGAAAGGATTTTGATGAATTGGAGCAAGAGGGATTCATCACCAGATATCATGGCGGAGCATCGTTGAATTCCGCAATCAGTCTGGAGGAAGATGTGAATTCCGCTCTTATTGGTAATATCGTAAAATACGATAAAGCCAAGGAAGAACTTGGTATGATTGCCTCTCATTTAATCTCCGATGAAGAATGGGTTTTTTTAGGTCCCGGTTCCACGTCCTATTATATTGCGAAGGCTTTGGTATCCCGGAATAACCTGAAGATCTTTACCAATAATCTTCTGGTTTCGAATGTATTAAGCAACAATTCGACCATACAGATTTATTTTCTGGGCGGAAGAATCGATAACAAAGGCTTATATACGATACCGAATGATATTAATAAAGATCTGAATAATATCTATATCAGCAAATGCTTCTTTTCTATAGACGGTGCAGATATTGATGCCGGCTACACCTTGTCGGACACGAATGTTTTAGAAATTATTAAGGCTGTTTCCTCTAGATGTCAGCAGCCATTCTTTGCTGTGGATCATTCAAAATTCGGTTTTCGGGCATTTATGAAGGTAGGCAATTTAGACTCGGTACCGAATATCATTATGAATGATACTGTACCTGCTTTATATAAAGAATATTATCTGGATCATGGTATTCGGATTTACACTACCTAAAAGAGGGGGATTTTGCATGAAGAATTTCATCGCTTACGATTTAGGCACCGGAGGCATCAAGGCGTCTCTTTTCAATGAGAACGGCTATTCTTTATCCGACCTATTTATCGAATATGAAACGTTTTTCCCCGCTGATCAATTCATTGAGCAAAGACCAATGGACTGGTGGGATAGTGTCTGCAAGGCAACGAAAATGCTGTTGAATAAAACTGGCATCGACCCAAGCTCCATCGCCTGTGTAGCACTTTCCGGCCATAGTCTGGTAGCTGTCCCCCTCGATATAAACGGGAATCTTCTGGCCGATCAGGTTCCGATCTGGTGCGACATGAGAGCCGAGGATCAAGTCAGCCGCTTCTTTGAAAAGCTTTCTTACGAAAACTGGTATGAGACGACTGGAAATGGCGACCCTGCGGAGTGTTATACGATTTTAAAACTGATGTGGCTTAAGGAACATCAACCCGTTCTTTTCAGCAAAATACATAAAATCCTTGGTTCCAAAGATTTTGTAAACTATAAATTCACCGGGACTATGTGCACCGATCCTTCCTACGCATCCGGTTTTGGGGTGTTCAATCTGGAAAAATGGGATTATGAGGATCGCTTCTTCGAAGCTGCGGACATTGACCGCAACCTATTTCCCGACATCAAGCCTAGCGATTCCATTATCGGGTATGTCACTGAGGCCGCTTCAGTAGAATCAGGTCTTATTCAAGGTACTCCGGTTGCATGCGGTGCTGTAGACAATACCTGCATGTCCTTAGGTGCCACCGGTTTATCCCAAGGGACTCTCTACACCTCATTGGGTTCTTCCAGTTGGATTGCCGTCACCTCTCAGAAGCCTATCATTGATGTGAAAACCAGACCCTTTGTTTTTGCACATGTAAAAAAGGGCTTCTATACTTCTGCCGTTTCTATTTTTTCCGCCGGTAATTCCAACCGTTGGGTCAGGGATCATCTCTGCCGGGATTTAGGGAGCGATACCGATGCTTATGAGCTCATGAATAAAATGGCAGAGTCCGTCCCAATTGGGAGCAATGGCGTCCTTTTTAATCCAAGTCTTGCCGGAGGTAGTGCCCAAGAGTCCAGCCCTTACCTCGCAGGAAGCTTCGCAGGCCTCACCTTGCGCAACACCAGAGAGGATATGGTTCGAGCGACCATGGAAGGGATTGCAATGGCTTTAAGAAAGACACTGGACATTTTGCTGAACAGCGTTGCAGCAAATGGTAATATGCTGATTTGTGGCGGCGGAAGCAAAAGTCCTGTATGGCTGAGAATGTTTGCAGATATCTATAACTTACCGATCCTTAAAACCAATATTGATCAGAATGCCGCATCCTTAGGCGCTGCCGCTATTGCAGCAAATGCATGTGGCGTTTGGAACGGTTATGACAGGATACCGAGTATTCACAAGTCGCAAAGTCTAATCCATCCAAACAAGGAAGCAAACGAGAAATATGAAAAGCTTCTGGAAATTTTCGGCGTTTGGACAGAAGACCTTGCCAAGCTGGGGGAAATGATGAATAGTATCAAAAAGTAAAGAGAGGCAAGAAATATTCTCTTGCCTCTCTTTCAACTTTTTTACCTACGTCAATTTAATATAGGTAAAAAACTTAACAATTTTACCTATATATAATTTATGTGACTCTATTCTTCCCATCCAAGCAATCTTTTTTCACCTTCTAGATTTTTTATTTCTGTTATATCCTGACTAGCTTCCAGGACACCTTTATATTCACCTTGTGCATTTCTTAAAGCAAAATATTGTATTAGGATTATTTTCCCCTTAATATTTATCCAGAATGTGGCTGTATCCTTCTTTCCAGATCGAAATGAATCCATTATTTTATGAACAACATGAACACTTTCAGGGGGATGACACTTATCAACATCCCTTCCGATAATCGCCGGCGATCTAGGGAAAATTCGATCTTTCGGTCTTGTAAAATATCTTACTCTGTTATTTTCATCAACAAAGGTCAGGTCAACAGGCAATGCATTAAACAGCAGCACTATTTGTTCGAAATCCAATTCACCGGTTTCCGTTTTAAATTTATACCTTCCATTAATGTCTGCGTTCATATTATCATTACTTCTGGATTCTTGGAGACTTTCAGCTTGCTGTTTCGGCCGTGGTATGAACGGAAACTCATACTCAAAACTTTGCTTCTGCATTTCACGCCACTCGTTTTTCTCTATGACTTCACTCGCAGCCGGAAAAAGAATGAGCTCTTCTTTTTTTACAATTCCATGCAGGATAAAAAACAAACTCCCTATCTGTTCATTAATCTCTGCCTCTTTACAGGTTTCAGATTCCAGATACTCCATTACTTTTTTAATTTGCGTTCTTGCCATATCATGCAGTGACCACATAATCGTCAGCCCGTTGAACTTCTCCATCTTTTTCTCAAGATATGGGAAAAGGATATTTTCCTTTTTTAAATAATGTTGGTTAAATTGAACAAGCTCATTTATTCTCGGAATTAATTTCTTTTTCTTTGCTAATAAATCTTTTTCGTTCAGTATTTCTTTAATTGCTTCAAGTTTCTCTAGTAGTGCGCAGTTCTCCATCATAAGGAAATCCAAAAAGCTACCTTTCTCTGGTCTATTCCATTGATACGAAATCAAGCCCTTATAAAATACATTGATGACTTTATCCAGAATAACAAGTATTTCTTTCGGTTCGATTCCTTTTTGAAGTATCATGTAAAAGACCTCAAAGATCTCCTGAGGTGTAACTTTCTCAAAGTCACTCTTATATCTTTCATACAGCTGTTTGCTATCTTCCTGATTCATAAGTCTCTGAATGTATTTATACAATCTATTAACTCTTTCTAGATCTTCTTTCATATAAAATCCTTTCTGGATTATATTTATAATAGTGCATACAAGCCTATTGCTCCCGAAGTATTTTATCCATCGATTTGCCTTTTGCCAATTCATCAATCAGTTTGTCCAAATATCTTATTTCCTGCATGGTAGGCTCTTCTATATCTTCTACCCTAACGCCGCAAACTACTCCCTTTATTAGTTTTCTTGCTGGATTGAGGAATGGAGCCTCGTTAAAGAATGTCTCATAATCTGTTTGTTTTATTAATTGCTCCTCTATTTCATCCTGAGTATATCCAGTTAACCACCGAATGATTTCATCCACTTCTGATTTAGTACGCCCTTTTTTCTCCGCCTTTGCAATAAGAAGGGGATATACACTGGCAAAGCTCATTGTATAGATACGATGTTTAGTCATTGCGTTTCCTCCCAATAATATTGTTTTTTCTCCTACTATTAAGTAATTCCCCAATTTTTCTTTCTAACTCAGAAAGTCCACTACCTTTCTTTGCTACTATTATTGTATTAAATTTTGCGATGAATTCAACATAAAATTCCTCAGCACCCAGTTCCGCCCCATTTTGGATTCACCCAAGTTTGCTTTTTTGATTGGCATTTGTTATGATATGATTTAAAAGATCAGTGCAAAATAAGATAAAATGAGCCGGAGGATGCAATGGATAATCACGAAGAAAAACACCAGCGAAGAGTTCGATATAAGGGCACTCACCCTAAAGCTTATCAAGATAAGTATAAAGAACTTCAACCCGAAAAATATGCCGATACAGTTGAAAAAGTTATGCAAAAGGGAAGTACCCCAGCCGGTATGCATCGTTCTATTTGCGTTGATGAAATATTAGAATTCTTGCAAATCACTCCCGGACAAATCGGACTAGATGCAACGCTGGGTTACGGCGGACATACGCGGGAAATGCTCAAGTGTTTGGACTTCAAAGGGCATCTGTATGCGGTTGATGTGGACCCTATTGAATTGCCACGTACACAGGCCCGTTTAGAAAGTTTAGGATACGGCCCGGAAATTTTGACGATACGGCAAATGAACTTCTCCAGTATCAATCAAATTGTTGCTGAATCAGGGCCTTTGAATTTCATTCTGGCTGATTTGGGTGTCTCTTCTATGCAAATAGACAATCCGGAAAGAGGCTTCACCTTTAAAGCCGAAGGGCCTTTGGATTTAAGACTGAATCCCAAAAAAGGTAAATCCGCCGCAGATCGTTTGAAAACCATTTCGCAAGACGAATTGGAATGTATATTAAGAGAAAACTCAGACGAACCGAATGCCAAAGCAATCGCCCGAGCAATTGTTTCTGGAATCAGAAAGGGAACCGCTGTCGATACTACAACACAGCTCCAGCAGATAATCAAGAATACGTTAAAGTCGATACCTGGCAGCAACAGCAATGAAGAGATCAAAAAAGCCTGTCAGCGGTGCTTCCAAGCCTTGCGAATTGATGTCAACAATGAATTTGGAGTATTGCGTAAATTTTTAGATAATCTTCCGTCCGCACTTGCCGAAGGCGGACGGGTTGCCATTCTCACCTTCCATTCAGGGGAAGATCGTCTCGTTAAAAAATCTTTTCAGAGCCTGTTTCGAGACGGGGTTTATCGTGAAATTGCAGAGGAACCGATCCGTGCATCAGCAGAAGAACGGAGTAACAACGGGCGGGCGCGTTCTGCCAAATTGCGCTGGGCTATCAAAGCATAATTTATCTAAAAGGAGAATCGCGTCTATGCCCTCTTGAGTCTTATCGGTTTTCAGATGGCATTTATGCGGTCAATACGGCAAGAGAAGATGAAGTTCTGCGATATAAAAAGATTACGCATATTGATGGAATGGACATAGAGACGGTCATTGAAAAAATGAGTACGATGATATCTCATGAAAATCACTCCTATTTGAAATCTCTGCTCCCAAAATATCTGCCCGCCACCGAATACCTTTACGGATTGCAGATTGCCCGAACAGTAAGCGGTTTAACTTTTACTTATGAAAATGAAAGCGGTAATGGGAGTGAATGGTTTGTATCTTCCTGTCCATTGTCCACATATCAGAACCTCGTACTCCGTATGTCGTGAAAATACAAAAAAGATGTCGGATGAAACCAATAATCCCTTGGCGAGAGTATGATACCTTAAATGCAATATTAAAAATGAAGTATTCTATGTGCCTGAACCGAAGTAAAATACTTCAGGCTCTCCATACAAAGAGAAGATTTAATATAATCAGAGGAACGTAAAGCTTAGTCTTTTTAACCAATTCCATACATCCTTTCAAATCATTCTCAAAATCATGTACCGTTTGATAGCGTTTACTCCGTATATCCATAGCTTTCATAACTACACTTTGACATACAACCGAAACATAAAATCTTTTTTTTGGCAATTTGCCACTTAACAAATAGTACAGTAATGCCCCAAGTGAATAAATATCAGATAAATGCGTGGACCTTGCTAGACTATTTAGCTGTTCAGGATCAGTAAAATTCACTTGTCCATAGCCTTTCTTTGATAAACCTGTAAAAAATGATAATGATTGGGGGTCCTTTGCCAATCCAAAATCAGCAATTTTCACTTCCAGCTGGTTATTTATTTCATATAATAAAATATTCTTTGGAGATAAATCTCGATGATATTTATCTTGCTCATGCAAGTACTTAACACCCGATATAATTTGATTAAAAATCTCCATTCGCTGTTCTTCAGAGGCTTGGCGATTATCCTTTATCCATTTTTCTAAAGAAAAACTCGCTAAAGGCATAGTAAACCAAAAAGGAGATCCCTCAAGTTGAATCTTCTCTACATCAATAATGTTTCTGTGGTGTAGTTCTTTGGTCAGTAACCTGACCTCACGCTTAAAACGCAGGATATATTCATCCCCATCATTTCCATAAACTTGTTTAAAATAACTTCGTGGAAAAAGGACTTTACAGGCTACGATTTTTTTTGATTCGGAATCAAATACTTTATAAACTCTAGAAAAAGAGCCGCTTCCTATTTCTTCTAAAATGATCATTTCAAACTGATATCTAATTTGCCCTGTTTTTAAAATTTCTTTTTTTAATGCATTAATAGAATTATTGAAATTATTTAAGGCAGATAATTGGGATCCCTTGTCATTGTCCTCAGAAAATATTTTATTAAGAGTGTAATAATCTTTCAAAAAAGCATTTAAACTCTCATTTTGAGAATTTCCAATGATTTCAATAATTTTTTGAACATACGAATTCATTTCATTGACTGAAAATAATAAGATATCTTGGGAATTTTCCGGTTCAAAAAATTTAGAAGTCAAATTTTTTAATTCTTCTACTGGAGAAATTAATATCAGTGGTGTATATAAAGTAGCATTGATGTCTGGAAGGAGCACTTCATCAAGTTCATCTAATGTTATATCTGCAGAAAGAATAATTTCATTTTTATAAGTGCTTAGCAATCCGGGCTGACCCCAAATTTGATTTGACAAATAACGCAAGGGTAATTTTTCCCCATACTCTTTTAAATTGATGTAGTGGGCAACTATAAGAACGATTGACTTATATTTTCGAAAAGATGTATAATCGGCAATTACAATCCCTGATTGCTCTACTATTGCTTTTTCTTCAAGCCATCTAAGTACATACCTTTTCAGCGGACTTTCAGTATCAATTATCAAATTGGCTACTGAATTCTTTAATTCTTCAAATTCGCAATCAATGCTCGGCTTTTCCTCTAAAAAGGATCCCGCCGCATTAGAATCAAGCTGAACTATTTTGGGTAACCAATCAATTGCCTTTCTTGGGTTTTTATTTTTGAAAGTAATTTGTATTATACCGTCTAATAAAAGAATTTCTAATGAGTCATTTAAATCAGTCCAAGAAAATTGCTGAAGCCCTTGGTTAACCAGTGTGTTATATTGTTTGGGGCCTTTTTTAAGCAGTTTAAGGATAGACTCCATAATCAACCTCTTACCATGAGGCTTATTTAAAGTAACCTCTACATCATTAAACTTTTCTCCAGTTACTAGCATTTCAACAGGGAATCGGTACTCAGGCTTATATATTTTGTTAACCTTTATTCCAACAAGACGTTCATCAATCGTAAAAATATGTTCTAGAATCATTGTTTTCTCACTCCATTAATGGTTTCTTCACTAATCTGATAGACACTAACTGCAAATAAACGAGAGACTGATTTATTGTATTTTTCAATACAGGATATTAATCTCCTGGTTATACCTTATGTCCACAATAATACCGGATATTACAGGTTTCTCCTTGCTCGTTTAAAAATGAGCGGATTGGCAAATTGTTTATCTCGTTCCCTAGCGCTACAGGAGTAAGCGTGGTCAATCCAATCAATGCTTTTCAGTGATTCGCCCTGTTGGTGAGTAATGAAATATTGAATATCGGTTACTTGCAGTAATTGACCGATTTCATTACCACGGTCATCATCTACTCTGGCCTTGGGTTCATCCAGAAACATGATAGGAGACACATTTCCCTCTTTCTGACTGTTGAGCGCAGCCAGTAAAATCATTAAGCTGGTACAGGCTTTCTGACCGGAACTTAAATCTGGCCCGTCGATGGGACTGGGTTTTTTATCATCAAAGCCAATAGCTAAATGAAGCTGCCAGGTTTCTGGTTCCGGTGTGATTTCTTCCAGCTTCCCCTTGGCATTAGCTTTTAGCAAATCGGCCAAAGTCTGAAATTCTGCGATATACTCTCTCATAATTGTTTTAATATGAGATTTCAGCTGCTCCAACAGGTCCCGACATTCCCGGTCCCACTCTGCCCTTTCCTCTTCTAGACGATTAAGGCGTTCTCTCAGTTTGTCAACCTGACCTTCCTGGGCCTTAACCACCATCACAATATTTTCATTGACGCTGGGGTTATGAAGGTCCGTTTGCTCTTTCTGCAAAGCAAGGAGCTTATCGCTGAGGTATTTAGCAGTAAAACGATTCCCCTTAGCATCAGCGAAAGAAGAGGTCTGAACATCGCAGGAGATAAATTCAATTTCTTCAGCACTTATTTGCAGTTCTCTCAGCTTGTTGCATGCATCTTCAAGCGTAGTCTGCAAAGACCACAAGCCATTCTGCAGGTTGGTATAATGGGTTGTTAATTTATTGATTTCATTTTCTGCATTATTTTTTGTATTAGTAGCGTTGGTTTTTTCGATTTCGAGAGCCGTATAACTCTCATTCAGCCCTACTTTCCTATTTATAGCTTCCTCACGCTGTTCTTTAGCAGAAGTAATTTTATTCAAAATTTCCCGCCAGGCCAAGGTCTTGGTACTAAAATCTTCTTTAAGCTCAGGCAGTTTTGCCAATTTTATTTGCTCGTTAATTTCCTTTTCCAAACTATTCAGGTCGGAGGTTAGCTTGGTAAGGTCGTTAAAGAGCTTCTGGACAGACTTTGATACTTCTTCATACTGTTTCTGGGTTCTTGTGTACTCTTCTTCAATGGCCATTTTTCCACAGCATAAGTTATGGTATTTGAGATGGATAGATCCGTCATTATCCTGAAGCAAACCGCGGGCTGTGATGCTGGTAAAGCCTTTCTTTTGCAGTTGATCTCCTTCTTCCACCGTATCGACCAAGTAGATATGGTTCAAATGATTCAGGTATCCTTCTATTTTTTCGGGATGGGAGACATTGAGGACAGAACGTACCGTAGGATAGTTGGTTTTAGGTTCATTAAATATCTTCATTCCCTTTTTGGGAAGACATAATCTTGCACCATATTTATATTGTTCCTGCAGCTTTTTAGCCGGTAAGTAATATTTTTCGTCCACGACAATCCGATAGCGGTTATTCCCTAAAATCGCTTCCACCGCTTCCTGCCACTTTTTCATTTCTGGTTTAATACTGATGGCATCGGCTAGCATAAGATATTGAATAGCGTTCTGTTGCAAAACATTTCTGAATTCTTTCACATCTGTTTTGTAAGGAATATTGTTTTTACTCAGTTCTACAAGTCTTTCCTGAATCTCTTTTTGCTCTTTGGCTCTAACTAAATGCGCTAGTTTAGCCTCGTCAACGTCCAAAACTAGTACCTTTTGAAGTTGAATCAATTCGTTGATATCTTGCGGCCGAATTTTTTCCAGCTGTTCAATTTCTACTCTCAAACTTTCTAAAGTGGTCGTCATTTCCCCTTTTTGGACATTGAAGGTATCCATTTCTGAATTTATTTTTCTTTCCAATTCATCGTATCTTCCCAATTCTTCTTTGGCTAAGGTGCTTTTTTCATCTAGGATTGTCAACTCAGCGGTTTGTTTGGCTACTTTTTCATTTTCGATTTGTATTTGTGCCTTGATTTGTCTTATTTCTTGATTGTTCTTTTCAATTTGAGATTCTGTTTCGTAATATTCCAGTTTTCTTAATTTTAATTCGGTCTGTCCCACTTCTTTGGTTTTGCTTTGATATTTCGCAAATCGTTCCGCCTTGACTTGCGCTTCCTGATATTTTTGCTCTGCTTCCGTCAATTCTTCTTGCGCTCTTTGAAGATTGATGCTTTCCTGAGCCAACCGGGCTTTGCTTTGGTCATAACGTTCTTTATATACTTTGGTTCCTTTCAGGTCAAATATTAAATTAAACAGCATATTAGAACTGGAATTGACCACATCTCTAACTGTGTCGGGACTCATGGACATCAAGTTGCGGAACTCTTTGGTGATACCCAAACAGTTTTTTAGTTTAGCTAAGTAATTGGTTTCCGTAAGCTGCGCCTGGCTATAAGCTTTAGGATTTTTATGCAAGTCAGACAAGTCATTAAACTCTCCGTCGAACAGATAATAGTCCTTGGTCCAAGAATCCTGTTTTGTTTTGTAGATTTGGCAGCAAGCTGTCACTTCGTCCTGTCGATAACCTTCCACCTCAAAAGGCCTCTGCTGATTAACCGGCAAATTCCAAAAATCAACTCTTAATATAGCCCAATTGCTGTCCGGGTGCACATAAAACCAAAAGGGTCTCTTACTTTCAAAAGAAGTCGCACCGAGCATTAGACGCAATCCATCCCAAGCCGTTGTTTTCCCATGACCCGAAGGACCGATAAAGGCATTTACTTTGTTATGAGCCGGATAGGGTTCTTTAGTCGGTGGCAGATAGCCCCAAAAAATGCTAGAAAAATTTTTAATCATTTACTTCATCCTCTTTAACGATTTCTTCTTCTTTGATTTGGGATAGAGCTTTCAAATTGTCGGTTATTCCCTGAATTATAAACTCACAAAGCTCGACCAGCAAATCATTATGGAGCATGTAGAGAGCAGGCCCAGGGAAAATTTTGTCTTTGTCCACCATAATATAATAATATTTTTTTAATGGACGGAGCAGATGTTGGATAGCTGTCTGAGGGTGCTGCTTGGCATTGCGGAATTTTTCACCGTAGTTAAAGACGATTTGATCAATTGTTAAGTGAATTACCGCATCTTCTTCCACATGTCCTAATTTTTTTGGCATAATGAGTTTGGCATATATAATGGTTAAAAGGGCTAAATGCCTTCGATCCAGGACTTTGTTGCGCTTTTGAAAATAGTCGAAAGCATTGTTGTCAAATTCTTTTTTAAGTCTGATTATATACCATTCAGTCCCTGGTGGATTTAGCAATTCATAACCCATCAGAGAAAAATAAAGTTGTACATCCCGGTAAAGATGAATATCAGTTTCTAGGTTGCCAACTTCTTTCTTGGAAACCCAACCGTAATGAAACAAGGAACAGATTCGCTGTGCTTCAGGATTTGGTTTAAACTCCGAGAGATTCATTTTCCAACCTCCTTACATAACACTCACTGACAGTTTCTACTGGGCCATATTCTAATTCTTTAAAGTTTTCTCTTACTTCCAGTATCATGGCCTCTTTATGGAGCTCCTCTTCCAGCTCCTTTAGTTCTCTGGTAAGTTTAATCAACTGACCCGTCTTATACATGGCAACTCCATAATTTTGGGCAGGTTCAAATATAACTTCTTCCATAGGCACCTGAAGTCTTTCTTCCATTTTCAATAAAACCTCTTGGTAGAAAATCTCCAAAGGGTTTTGTTTATTTTCGACGATAAGTTCTTCCTCAACAATGTCTACCGGTTCCGGAGCAGGCGTATCAATTATGAGTTCTTTTTGATTATTAAAAAAGGCAATGGTTCGTGATTGCAGCGTTTCTTCCCTAAGCTGTAAAACTTGTTTGGATGCAGAAAAATTCTTAAAGGTAAAACTTGCCAATCCTTCCAAAGATGCTTCGTGCAATGTCTCCTCGATCATTTCCATGGATATATATTTTCCCATGGCTTTTCCATCTTCCCTGGAATACTGAATAGCCATTTGAAGGATTTGGGTAAAGTGATCCGTCAATAAACTAGTTACATTAAAAAAGTCATCATAGCCTGTCTGGGCAAAGACATTTTTCTTCTTACTGACTTCTTCTTTAATCAAACGAATAGCATCTCGTATGTCTTTTGACTCTTCAGCAATCTTAGCGACTTCCCTACGGGATCTTTTCTGTATAATATGTTCCAACACCTGATCCCAATAGGATAACTGGCGAAACGCCATGGTTATATTGGATGCAGCTTGTTCTTCATCGAGACCATAGTTCTCAGCCATTTCCGCTTCAAAAGTGATAAGCTTAATCTCTTCAGCTGTTGTTAATTCCCCTCGGGCCAAAGAGGCAAAAATATGTATAAGTAAAGACCTCACTCTTCCTGGCATCCGATAATGAAAGCCATCAGAAACGATCCAACCGCTCTTAGAAAGTTCTCGGATTACTTTATCGCGATTACTTTTCTTCATATAACCAAGAATATTATTGGCTTCTTCCATGGTAAAGTGTCCGAGGGTGGTAGCAATAGATTTTGCTCCGGCAAAAATAAGCGTTATCATCTGAGGATTACGCCCCCGGAAAATGTCAAATAGTTTAAAATACTCCTCTAGTCTTTTTGCTTCATTAATATCCGGATGATTCAGGTGGTAATCATCTGGCTGATTAAGGGGCATTTCTTGGGATGGATCTTGTAATGATTCACTACCTGTTTGTGTTTCCTCAGATACGCTTTCCAATATCTCTTCGTTTGGATTGAACGATCGAGATCGGATGGTTTCTTGCATGATATAATTTACCTCTCGTTATAAATTTTTAGAGCGTTAAAATGTACGTTATCATTTATCTCTCAATCACTGTTTTCTTCAATTTTTCAATTGCCTCCAACCAGAATCTTTGTACAGTATAGCTGCGATTAGAAAGTTGTCAATTTCATTACTGTCTTTCCTATAAATTACAAATAAAGTAACAATTTTGTCCATATTCATTCGCTTTTGCATTATTTCTTTCAATAATATAAGAATGATACATTTAAGCCTCCATTAGGTTAAAATGAAGGTTTATTTATTTAATTTCAAAACTAAAATTCATGGGGTAAAGTATTCATCCTTAAAAGATTAAAAAAGAGGTGCGATAGAATTGTATTCTATCAAAATGAGGGATACAATGATATAGTTACTATAATTGTATATCCTTTCCTATAACTTTTCAACGCGTATTTATGTTTTTAGACAATAAATTTGATAAAATTTAAATATGAAATTCGGAGTTACCTGAACCTGGTCAAATGGCAACATAGACCGATTCTTGCAATCATTTTTGCTGCCGTCTTAATCAAAATCTGGAATTCACGGTTGTATTACAATTCCAGATTTGAACTCTATTTCAAGTACTTCATAATAAAGAAAGCCTGACCATAAAAATGTAAAGGCTGTAGATCTTTTGCTCCCATTTAAGGGCACTTTTCATCTGGTTTTGCCTCAAATTCTCTCTCAAATCACATGTCCTCTGATTCATCTATTAAATTATTTCTTATCCATACATATTCTAAAAGCATGCATGTTTGTAAGGTGATGTAATATGGGAAATTATATAACGATTCGATATTTTTTGTGTTAAAAAAGTCGAGATCGTAAAATTAGCTTTGGTATTATGTAGATATGAAAAGAGGGAGATCATGTTAAACGAATTAAATCATGTGATTAACTATATTGAAGAACATTTAACCGATGATGACCTATCTCTTAAAATAATTTCTGACTATGCTGGGTTTTCTGACTATCACTTTAGAAAGATTTTTTTATCTTTCAGGATTGACCCTTAGTGAATATATCAAGAACAGAAAATTGTCGGAAGCAAATAAAGATTTATTGCATGGAGAAAAAGTAACAGATGTTGCTTTGAAATATGGTTATCAGTTAATGAACGGCTTTACTAGAGCATTTAAAAAATGGAGTGGGGTTTTGCCCTCAGATGTAATAAAAAAAAGGTATAAGTCAATCATTTCCCAAACTATCATTTATAATAACCGTTAAGGGAGGAATTTCTATGGAATTTAGAATTGAAGACAAACCAGCATTTAATTTAGTCGGTGTAAGCAAACGTGTCCCTATGCAATTTGAAGGGTAAATAACGAGATTGTAAAGCTTGCACAAAGCATAACGGAGCAACAAAAGGAAGAAATGCATTCTCTTCAAAATATTGAGCCTTATGAAATTATCAATGCTTCTTACGAGGCTGACGCAAATTTCTTAAAAGAAGAAGGAGATTTAACTCATCTGATAGGTATTTTAACGACTGAAAATAAAGTAAGTAATCTGTTAGAAAAAGTGCCAGTCAAAGCCTACACTTGGGCAGTATTTCCAAACAAAGGATCATTTCCTTCTACATTTCAAGAAACAATGGCAAAAATTTATTCAGAATGGCTTCCTTCTTCCGATTACAAAGTAATCAATGCCCCTACTTTTTCTTTTACTAAAATGGATGAGCATAAAAAAGATTATGCCTATAGTGAAATTTGGATTCCTGTTGAGAAGAAATAAACACTAAAAAACACAAATCATTGTGTTGGCGCCATTGGACATGTTAGCATAAGATAACGGCGTATAGGCCCAGCGCCGATAACCTACGAGAGTGTATCCTGTGGTTATCGGCTCCTTCTATTAGGTTATTGTTTTGCCTACAGATATTTCCTGCAATTCGACTTCCTAACACTATAAATTATTTATTTTCACTGGTATATCCATGAAATATTGATAAACTCCTTACTAATGGACAAAAAAGGTAATCCACTACACTCACTATAAATTTCTCCCGTATACTTATTAAAATAAATGTTGAAATCCGGGAATGCCTCTAGCCGATAAACATAATACCTCCCAACTATCTGATTGGTATAAACAATATCTTGAGCAGCATAATCCTTACAAATGTCATCAAAAGTGCGGTTACTTTCCTTTAAAAAAATAAGTAGATCATTGTACTCTTCTACGGAAGTTTCTTTCACTTTCATAAGTCCTTCCTCTATGGAATACACCTTATCCTTCTTATTCGGTTTCTCAATTGCGACTACAGAAACATGATTTACAGTTTTTTTCTTCCTATCTTCATACTTACTAAACTCAGAAATGTATTCAACATCCGCAGAAAGAGCTTCAGCCACAAATCGTACTGGTACATAAATCTTCCCGTCCAGTATGACAGGTGTTGCCTCAATCGTTTTAATATTATTGTTTATACTTGCCTTGTGATTATTTATAGTAAGTCTAATTTTAGTTTTTTCTTCCGTTATATTAATCGTCTGATTCTCTTCATCCCAGTCAACTTTTGCTCCCATCTGTTCAGAAAAGACCTTTAAAGGTACTAACATACGGTTGTTTATAACCTTCATATCCGGGTACGGTACAAACCCCCCATTTATCATAAGTAACCGAATAGAGTCTTCTTCCGACACCAGTTCCGCTTCGTTATTAAGATATTCAACATGATAAAAGCCGTCGTCAGAAACATACGGATCATATATGGCTACATTCATATCATTTTCAGACCAGAAGTTTTTTCCTAGTTCAAAATACTCATTATTAAGATAAATAAGTAACCTTTCAGTATTTACAACAATCAGCATCAGTTGGATATTTGTATCATTTTTATCTTCGGATACTACCTGTATCACTTCTATTTGGTCGTCATCCTTTATCTTTATTATCTCTTCAGAAACTTTATATTTAGATGTAAATTCGTTTCCTGTAAGACTATCTTTAACTTTGTATTGAACATTACTTATATTTACTACACAATTTTCATATTCTGGAGCAAAATCACTGGTTGAAAAAAGATTGGGAGCAATTTCAACAACTTTTCCCAATATCTTGTCTCCTTCATGATACTCAATAGGATCCTTTGCATTCATTTGAGACCCTAAAATAGATTTGGCCTTCCAATCGCCATATAAAAACTGTTCCGTTTTACTGTTAATTTGACTGCTTTCATTTTTTAAATCCGTAGACGTACTTGCAAAAACCACATCCACCATAAAAAGCGTAATGACTATACTCATACATAAAGAAATTATTCTTTTTTTCATTTTTGTCCTCCTAATTTTGAAACAGGAATAAAGATATTTTTTTCTTTATCAATAAAGTTTCATAAAAATTCTGTTACGAGTACCATTGATATAATTGTATGTCTTAAGTTAATAATTTTCAACATCCATATCCAAATTATCCTATTTTTTACAATATTTATTATCTAAGAGTATCAAAAAAGCAAGTACCTTGAAAAAAGGATACTTGCTTTGGTAATGTATTACATATTATGTCAAGGTGTAACAACCCATACTGTATTCTTCATATCATATGTGCCTACACGACGTTCGCTACTCTCCCAAGGTTCTTCTTTTGGTTTCACCTTAAAATGCATACCAAAAGCTAAGTATTCTGGCGCAATCAGTTGCCCTTCAAGTATACATACGGTATTAAATAGCTCAAATTCCTCACCATTTTTCAAAAGAATACTGCTCCCATCTTTAAGAATATATATTTCATCATGGTAGTTGATTTTCGCCGAACGGGTCTTTTCATTCCATTGATATTTTGCTCCTAATTTACTGCAAAGTGCTTCAACTGGTATCCAAGTTGTTTCATCTTTGATTACTGGTTTCAACTCAAAAGGACGCAATGTTTCATCAATGGTAATAGGTTTAGTTTTAGTGGTATTCTTAATGTCATACTCTATATTACCAACAATGATACTTTTAAAGGCAGATAGCTCTGTTATTTCATAAAAAAGCCCTGTGCTACCATAACGCCAAAGTTTAAGCTGTTCATCAAATACGTCATAAGAATTCATCCTTCCCCCAGGCAATACATCGGCTAAATCATTACAAGTTTTGATTTTACCGTTTTTCATGCGAAAATACAATTCCGTATCCATCTCATTTTGTGTTTTATAATTTCTCTCAAAATAAATTCCAAGAGGACTATATCTTAAGATTGCATTGCCATAAGGCTGTCCTTCCAAAATAAATTCCTTTGATTCCACATTACACTTCATCGGAACAGCTATCTGCTTCCCTTCTTCCATGCAAGCAAATCTTAGAATAAAATCTACTTCGTCCTCATTGAGAAAACTGCTGCTGTATAATTGAAATGTCCGCGATGTTTTCGTTTTTAACTCTATTATTTCGTTCTGGGTAAGATTCGAAATGGTTGCACGGTCACGATATTTTGGCTCAAAGGAGATCTCCGTTAATCCTATTCCAAAATAATCCTCTTTCATGAGCTTTGCAATCGCTTCATCGGTCAGGCCCTCCACCGTATAAACCACAAATACCTGATATTTCGAAACTAATGTCTGTTCCAACGTCAGCCTATATTGTCCATCCGTCACGCTCTGCTTTTTCGTATCTATAAAATTAGTAAAGGGAGCCGTATCCCCCGTAAAATTCAACTTCAGAATATCTGCTTTAACTGCTGCAAATACTGTTGTTGTCGCTAAAATCAGAAGTGCAGTGATAATAACTATTGTTTTTATTAATTTCTGCCTTCTATAAACTTTCCTTTCATTCATATCTGTATTCAATGTACCATTTACTCTATCAATAATGTCTTTTATATTGACTTTTTCTTCTATGTCTATGCTGTCTATCTTCAACTCACAGCACAATTTGGAAAGTCGTTTATTCATCATAGTCTCCTCCCCTCATTATCCATCATCTCCTTAAGCTTCTTTCTACCACGCGCTAATCTTGTTTTGATAGTGGAAGCATTCATTCCTGTAATCTTAGCAATTTTAGAGATTTTTTCATCATAATAATAATACCGCATAAAAAGTTCACTGTCCGTCTCGCCCAGTGTAGAAATCAGATGAACCAATTGTTTTTTCTTCTCCTTCTGTTCAAGATAAACGACAGGTTCAGAATTTTCAGTAGTCATCCGTTCATCTAATTCTTGATGAACGGAAACTTGACGCAACTTGTTTTTTGCACAGTTTCGTGCTGCCGCTCCTAGATAAGATTTGACCGTCCCCTTTTCGCTATCAAGGGAATCAGCATGCTTCCAAAGGCCCACAAATACATCTGCCGTCACCTCCTCCACATCTTCCTTTGTCATCATATTTCCAATGATATTATAAACAATCACACTGACATAGGGTGTATACTCCTTCATTACTTTATCTAATGCATCACGCTTTCTCTTTTTCAAATTAAGCAAAAGCTTTTTATCCTCCGTCAAATCAGCCTTCCCCCTCTCTGGTAATAATCAATATAACTTTTTTTATAGCTTGCTAAAGATATATACACGAAAAATTTGAAAAGGTTTCAATATGCATAAAATTTTCTTATTTCAAAATTGTCCCAATATAATATCACATATTTTTAAATAGTGATAAACAAAAAGTAGCCAAGGTGGTTATATTCCTTGGCTACTTTGATTTTACAACTTTATAAAGCGGATAATGCTGATTTTTACTGCCAACAATAAAACCCTCAGCGTACTGAGGATTTTAGCCTTAGCAATTTTTCAGCAGAAATCGATATCTCTTAAACATTTGCATCTGTTGCAAAAGCCTCTGAACCCATTGGTGAAATTGTGACGTAAAGGCGCAAGACATCTTCACCGATGTTTATAACTTGCAAGCTTTCCTGCCCATCAATCTGCATTAACTCACCCACCTGCAACGAGGTTTCATTGCCATCTGTGACAACCTTGGCATTACCCTCCATGACCTGCAGCAAAAGAGTTGACTCTAGATGAGTATGTCCCGGTAGTATTTCCCCTTTTGCAATGTTTAGAACAAAGGCAATTACATTATCACTTTTATAAATCATACGCTTGGCGATTTTTCCCTGTGGTTCATGAAAATAATCATTGAAAATAAACTTGTTCATAGATAACTCCTCCTTTAATTTAAGCTTAACTTTAATATACCCCAATTCAAGCATAACATAACTAATTCCATTGCTACAAAATTTCAAATATATACCCATCTATGCTGCTTATCTCATCAATGGGGATCTCTATATCCCCGTTCATAACGACAATCCTTTCATATTCATCTATCTTTTTAACCGTACCAGTAGCGGTAACATAGGAGCCGCCATTCTTCTTCTCATCTGGCTGAAAGTAGGTGATTGTGATTTGTGGATGCTCTTTAATTCGAGCTAATATGATCCGTAACTTATCGCTCAAAACCTCTTTCATAGTTTCGTCCATCTCTACTCTCCCATCAGTCAGTCTGGCCGTTTCTTTGATTGCGGCACCATAGCCAGTCAAGGCGGCGAAGGGAGAAAATTGAGCTGCTCGGTCACTAACCGCCATATGCGGATGTTTGGCAGAGACATGGTGCGGCAGATGGATCATATCGTCATAAGTATTTGTCATGCCTTGTGCCCTCCGATCTGCTTGTTCCGATCTAATGTAGTAGCGCCTTCCTCCAAATTCATACCTTTTAAAATGGCGCTCTTGCCGTATTTCTTCTTTATTTCCAGCAAAGCTTTTTGCATCTTTTTTTCTCGTCCAAGCTCGGCTTCTTCTTCCTCTTTTTTCGCTTGTACAGCGGCATAATCGGTAAAGAAGTCAAGCTGTTCAACGCCGTTCCTCTTTTGAACAGTTCTCTCATCAACAACATGATTCGCTGCGATATTCACTCTCCTGACCAGAAGATTTTTATCAACGATGCGCTCAAACAGCTCCATGACGGCATCCATAATTAGCTTGGTCGAGGAGGTCTGTCTGCCAAGATTTATCGTGCCATGGGCAGCTTTCGGAACAGAACGTCCGTAATGGTCTATCGTAATTGGTCCACTATATAATTTCTTTATCTTCTGGTCGGTCAGATTTTCAATATCATATCCGACCGTTAAAACGAACTGATCGGTTACAAGCCTTTTATCCACCAAATCAAGTACCAGCATATCGGTCATTTCCCGTACAATCAGCTTCGCTTTGTCAAAGGTATAGGCGCATTGAAGTACCTGCCCCGATCCAATGCTGTTCGTACTTGGCTTATACGCTTTAATATCGACAATTGTGCATGGCTCCCAACCCCATGCATGGTCAATTAACAGCTCCGCATTGATGCCGAATAGCTTGTATAGTAAATCCTCGTTGTAATAATCGTTAGGATTACCGAGAGAACATCTTGCAATATCTCCCATAGTAAAGAGACCTTGTTCCTCCAGCTTTTTGGCATACCCTTTACCAACACGCCAAAATTCGGTTAAAGGCCGATGTGACCACAGCAAGCGACGATAGCTCATTTCGTCCAATTCAGCAATCTGCACACCGTTTTGATCCACCGGAATATGCTTTGCCTGAATATCCATAGCGATCTTGCAAAGGTACAAGTTTGTGCCGATTCCCGCTGACCCTGTAATGCCGGTTGTTTTAAGAACATCCAGAATCATTTTTGTGGCAAGTTCACGAGCTGAAAGATTGTAGGTGTTCAGATAATCGGTAGCATCAATGAATACCTCGTCAATGGAGTAGACATGGATATCTTCGGGCGCAATGTATTTCAAATAGATATCGTAAATCCGGGTGCTGTACGCTACATAAAACGCCATTCTCGGCGAAGCAATAATATAGTCCAGCGCAATACCCGACGAGGATTTCAATTCAGTATCGCTGAATGAAACGCTGGTAAAGACTCGTCCTGGTGCCTTGTATAGCCGTGTTGCATTTACTTCTTTGACCTTCTGCACGACCTCAAACAGCCTCGGTCTACCGGAAATGCCGTATGCTTTGAGAGAGGGAGAGACGGCGAGACAAATGGTTTTTTCGGTACGGCTTGCATCAGCAACAACAAGGTTTGTGGTCAGCGGATCAAGCCCTCGTTCTATACACTCGACCGAGGCATAGAAGGATTTTAAATCGATTGCGAAATAGATTCTGTTCTTCATGTTTGTTCTCTGGTCGCCTCCTAAAAAATTTATTTGTTAAAAATTAGTTCTCCATGTTAAAGCATTAGAATCTGCTTGCCTTCTAACTAGTAGATTATATCAAATATCCGAACCAAGAACAAGCGTTCTATTGGTTGTAAAAGGTGGAAAACTAATATTAATGCAACAGGTACTATGGAGTTATTATGAAGACTAGGATACGACCTTAGATAATAAACTCTCACATCATTTATATCTTTATAGAAAGGACGTAAAAGATTTAACTTTTACGTCCTTAATACTTGGTAATACTATTTGTTATTGACTCCGACGATCCTGCTGCAAGCGCAGTCTAACAGTTTTATATAACAGACGATATTCCCGAAGTAAATAGCCTATCTATCAAGTTATATAATTCATCTGGTGGCAAATCCTTTTGCCTGCGCTGCCAAAGACGAAGCAGTGAAAATGCAGTTGAGACTTGAAACTCTAATAAATATGGTGTTAGTGAACTATCTTTAGGGAAACAAGATTTCTGCGCATCAGAAAAAAATTCACCTTTCAATTTTTCTATAAAACGGATATTACCGTAATCACCTAATAAAGCATTTAGGCATGATCCTTTTTCTTCGAAAAGTAAAAGTATATCCCGTGGATCAGCTTGCTCTTTGTTTTTCATCTTATCCCGGATATAATCCAATATATCGTTTTCCACGAAGCTAAGCAAATCGTAAACATCGGTAAAATACTGATAAAAGGTACTGCGGTTATATCCAGACTTGTTTGCAATTTCTTGTACTGTGATTTTCTCAATCGGTTTTTGGCAATAAAGTTCACAAAAAACTCCGATAAGTGATTGTCTTGATGCGGCAACAGTCAAAGTCGTGGCTGCTTTTTCCACTGCCGGAGCTATGATGGAGCAATAAAAATAGCATCTATCCTTAAGGAGAAAGGGGTACCTGTACATGGCGAAACTCTGCCTATGACACTCGGTGTGCGCAATCATGGTTATTTTGTCCATAAAGGTTTTATCAAATTAACCAACAAACAGCTTGCCGCTGTTACTGACTTCGTAAAAAAGGTGATTGGATAACGGTTTTGCATAGTAACGAAAAAAATAACCTCATGGTTGTTTGCCCGATGGCAGATTTATTAAATTATCCCATGTCATCTGTATTTCTGCTCATTATAAGGGGCAAAAACCGTCTTATTTTAGTCCGATTTTTGCCCCATTTTCTCTTAAAATCCACAACATATTGTGTTTCATATTTCGTTGTTATCTTTTATCCGAACCACTCTTTTCCAACAAACAAACACACTCCGTATGCCTTAATTATAATTTCATAAACTTGAATTCTTAATATTAAACAATGAATGTTGCATCTAGTGGGTTTCTGTCGACCAGTCGCTTATAATTATACTTAGGATACCCAACCATTACCGCACCGACAATCTTTTTCCTTTTTGGAATATTAAATAAATTGGGCAGCGGTGAATTATCAACAGATGCACAATGTTCAAAAATACCAGCCCAACATGATCCAAGGCCTAATGAAGGTGCATATAATTCCAGGTAGGTTAAACAAGAAATAGCGTTCTCTCTACCATTTGGAAAATCATCATCAGAAATAGCTATGATTAAGTTTGGGGCACCACGGAATATTGTATCGACTCTATCTTCTCGGTAACGTTTAACAGCTTCTTCAACGAGATATCTTAATGGTGAATTTTCTATCATCTGAATAGAAATCTCAATAGCTTGTTCAAGCAATTGTCTATTTTGAACTACTACAAAGGAGATTCCCTGACCATTGCTTGCAGTTGGCGCAAGTCTTGCAATGTCAACTAATTCTGTTAACTTTTCTCTTGATACTGACTCATCTTTGTAATTTCTTATGGAACGACGAGATCTTAAGAAGTACTCCGCCTGCTGTGCATTTAACTTAGGTATATCTTTCATTTCAATTTGTTTTGCAAGCTGTGTTCTATTATTATCTATTGCAGCATTAGGGCATATAGCGACGCAGTGTCCACAAGCGATACAAGTAGTGTTTGCTACTTCTTCCGGTCCGTCTTCTCCCATACATAAAACAGATACCGGACATTCTTTTATGCATTGTTCACATTTAATACACTTCTCTTTGCTTACTGTTATTAGATTCATTTAATCAATTCCTTTCAAATAATTCTATTATTGTTCTTATGTGTGCATATATGCATATTTATACTGAAAGAAAAAGACATCGCTGCCTGTTTTCCTTTGTATATTATTCTTGTATAAACTTCTTTAATTCGATTGAGGTTGTTTCAAATTTTTCGATGATGAGTTCCTTGTTAACTTCATAAAAAACGGATCTATTTTGTTTTTCTTTGCTTAATATTCCATATCGATTCATTAATTCCAAGTGTCTTGAAATGACTGACCTATCTTGCGAAAAGTTTTCTGCAATTTCTGTAATATTCTTTTTACCTTGTACTGCAAGAAACTTTAGGATTTCACTTCTCACAGGATCAAACAGAGTTTTATAAAATTCAAAATCAATGCTCTGTTCAAGGTTTCTCCCGCATTCTGTTATATTGTTTTCTTTTTTCATATTAATCACCAATTAGATTATACGTGTGCACTCATGCACATGTCAAGAACTTTTTAATTTACTTGATACAGCAATCAATCCCTGTTACTATGATCCCCTATTATCACGTAAGCCATTCGTTAGCTGAAGTTCACCTTGAGCTCGTTCCAACATCTGACTTTGATTAAACTCGATTCTGCATGAGTTTGGGACTTCAGTCGATGCCTCAAGTACTTCGGCAACTATCGGTAAATCCATAGAAGCGACAAGGTAACTCGGCGGACCATATCGAAATCGCTCTTCATCAAATATTACATCCTTTAATCCTTTAAATGATCATACCCTATCAATTTTATGCTTATACCTTCATTGGATTGAATTCATCAACTCATAGAAATATTTGGATTCATGAGTCTTATTAAGACTATACCAGGCATCTAATGTTTTTGAAGAAAACACACCCAGAGATTTCAAGACGTGTACAGAAAATTCCAACGGAGCTATTCCAGATGCGGTGATCAATTTTCCATCAGTTACAGCAGACTCCATTTTGTAATACTTTTCGCCCGTGTAAGTGGGACAGATCATTTTAAGGTATTCCAGATCATTGCTTGTATGCCAATGTGAATTCAACAATCCTGTCTGAGCAAGTCCCATTGTAGCACCACAAATCGCTGCAACCAATAACCCTTCCTTTAAACACCTCTGGGCGATTTTTAAGATGGGTTGGTGCATTGTTTCTGTCCATGTATCTCCACCAGGTAATATCAATGCATCTGTGCTTTCAATACTGCACTCATCCAGTTTGATGTCAGGCAGTATTTTCAATCCACCCATTGTTGTTACAGGCGTCTTTTCAATTCCAACAGTCACTATTTTTGATGGGGCCAGCCCCTTTTTATAATATCTTCCCGAGTTCAGCTCGGCAGTTAAGTAACCTATTTCCCAGTCTGACATTGTGTCAAACACATAAAGATATACTGTATTATTCATTTTGCAATTTCTCCTTATTTTATTCATCAAGGAATACCGGCCATCGGTAATCAGTGACTATCCTCATTATAAAAAAGTCCTCTTCGAGGAGCTCAACGGCTCCGCCTCCGACTCGCTTCGCTCCCTGCTGTCCGTTTTGCCTAGCCAAGCAAGCTTGGGACAAAAAGGCTTAGCTCCAATTCGGTCACATTTTAGCAGTAGAATTCTACAAATCATAGATTTGTGAATTCCTTGCATAAGTCTGTCAACAATCTCCTTCTGAGATTGGACAGGCTAATATCAGTGGACTTTTTTGATATTACGTCAATATCGCAAACGATATTTCCTACATAATAAAACAACTTCACTGACATCCGCTGTCAGTGAAGCTATTAAAGCTGATAATATTCCATTAACTCCGATGCAATAGCAACAAGTCTTTCTTTCAAACTCAGTGGTTCGATTATTTGAATAGATTTACCATAGGATAGGAGAAAATAAGGGACATAAAGATGAATTGATTTTTCCTCAAATAAAAAGATGGCTTGACTAGATGTTCGCTCTTTCAGATGATGCCCTAAAAACCAATGCATGCATAGTTCATTAAGCGCCTCTGACCTGCCTTCGATAATTAAAGAAATTAACCCCTCCTTACCCACTAAATCAGGTAACAGGTTTTTCATAAAAAATTCACGGGTTGAAAAAGCTTCGGGACGCTTAAATATTATTTGAGTACGCTTGATTAGTAAAACCCGATCTACCCGAAAGCTTCGTATTTCATTCCTTAGGTGGCAAAATGCAACAGTATACCATTTGTTGTTCCAGTAAACCATTCCATAGGGGTCTATCATCCTATTCTTTGGTTGCTCTTCACGGCTTGTGAGATAATCAATTTCTACAGAGAATTCCTTTTCTACAGCCTGCTCCAATTCCGCCAATGTCGGCTGAATGGAAGGGTTTACCATGCGGTTCATAACTTCAAATCCGGCTAAATGATGGTTAAGTATACTTTCCTGTTCCTGATTCGAATACATTTTCAACTTTGATGTCGCATTGCCTAATGCCTCACTCAAAGGGTATCCAGCTTCTTTTGCAAAAACAGCAGCATGAAGGAGTGCCTTTTTTTCTTCCATATCAAATAGCAGAGGTGCTCTGATAAAATTATTCAGCAAGCTATACCCGCCATTATGACCTGTGTCGGATATTATAGGCACTCCACTGGCGCATAGTGCATCAATATACCGATAAACTGTCCTTATATTTATTTCTAATTTTTCGGATATTTGTTTTGCAGTCATTTTTACGCCTGAATTCAGCATCCACAGAATTGCCAGCATATTATCGTTTTTAGCCATAACGTGACCCCCCTTCTTTTATGAAGCTCCATATTTTAAATATCTTTATTACTCACTAAAGAACACTCATCTCCCACAAGAATAACAATCTAAAACAACATTTTAATTTTACTCCTTCGAGAAGACTTTTACAACAAACTCCAAATTACATTCTAGGTTCATGTCTAATACAATCTGAATAAAATTCTTTCATCAGCAAATAATAACTCTATTAATATTAAGGAATAATTGATCAAAAACCCCATTCGCAAGAGAAAAACAATCGATGCTCTACCATGGCTGAGAGCTAAATAGATGTAAAAATATTAAGAAGAAGTTCAGCAGTCACCATAAACCTACCAACGACAAAATAAACTTTTTATGAAAAGGAGTAAATTATATGAACCGTGATAAACTCATAGACCAAATAAAAGACGAGTATGCACGAATAGCCTCTACTGAATCCCAAGAGGATTTTATCCAATCCACAACCGATTTAACACCTGAAGGATATTACGAAAAACTTTTAAATAAAGCCATCAACGAAATTAACAAAGGAACCTTTGACGATTTCAAATCTGGGGAGGAAGTAGTATCTGCTATTGCAAATGACAAAAGTTTGCTATCAGGTTGGAAGTAACTTTAACCATAAATTTTATAACCTATACTATACAAAACCGTAATCCTTTTCAATATTGGATTGCGATTTTTTTATTGCGATTTAATAAATATCGAAAACAGATGAATATCATCATGGCTTTGTTGCTTGTACTTCTATACTGAAAAGTGGCAGGGTTTGTAGATCATTTAAGTTGACTGTAAACTCTGCCTTTTATTTATTCACTGATTCAATATTCAATTGTGCCTTCAGCGCTAGTGTAAAACCATTCTTTTTTCTTTCTCTGAAGCACATTTTGTCATCTTTTTATCTGCTCAAGGGTATCCGAAATCTCGGTTACGCCAATATCCTACCAAGTCCTTTATTTTTCAATGCTTTTGCTACATTCCAACAAACAAACTACCTCCGTATGCCTTGGGTAGTCAAAAATGATGTGGTTTGAGCCTAGTGGGGCCTTGGCGGCAGGATATTCTTTTGAATAGTATTTCTAAACCGTGAAAATTTGTTAGGTAGTTTAACTTTTCTGCAGGTGCTATTCAACAGCCATTCTTTATCATACATCTAATTTTTCTTCCACGGTTTCTCCTTGCTTCCGTCACCAGATATACAGAGAGCAGATTTCAGCTTTTCCCCAATTTGACTTTCAAACATCAAACCCGCTATTTTAGGCGAATTCCCACTTTCCATGAACATATCTGACAGTAACTGAGATAAATGCTTCCACTCGAACAAACCATCGTGGCAGCATTTGTTCCTCTTGTCTGTGCATGATGACAGTTTTTTATAAAACTCGCTCCACCACTTCTCATCATATATAGAGGCCTCCAGCATTTTCATTTTCCGGCTAAGTGCAGGAATGTTTTTGTTAATAACATACTGAAACGTACCCAATGTCAGCTCATTTGGTTGTGCGTCCTTGAGTTTAACTCGTTCTCTGCCTTTTCCTTTTCCTTTAATCTCGTAATCCGGCAATGCATGTTGTATTCCCTCTTTAAAACACCCTTTCATTTGAAGTTCCATCGCCTTACAGAAAAGAATTGCACAGCATGATGCATCAAAGTCCTTGTTAATCTCATATATTGGTTGGAAGAAATAAAACAATCTCATTCCCAGTTCTAGGTTCTTCCTAACCTTAGGATTTAGCTTTGAGATCTCATCCTGGCTTGAAAAACCAAATTTAATTAACTGCTCTGGTGTAAAAGGCTCCTTCATAAAACTGTGTGTCTCCAAGCCAACCATTAAGCCATCTGTGTTTACACTGTATTCGGTTATCCCATTCTCGCCTTGCGTCTCTTCCGCTGGAAATGCTGAAACCGATGGCAGTCCTTTAATTGCGTGATTTAATGCATTCTCCCTGGATGCGTCATCCATCTCTTCATCAGTCATGATGGAGTGTATTTCCTTAATGGCAAATGTATCCATGATATTCTTTGCCGTACGAAGATTGTCATTACCAGACCATATTATAGCATCTCCAATAATATAAAGTCTGAATTTTGCCCTTGTTGCAGCCACATTTACTATATTATTATTTACCCACCCAATGGCACCCTCGGCGTCCTTGCTTCCATCACAACCCAACAAGAAAATCACTTCATTGGCTTCTTTGCCCTGGAATGTATGTACTGTTCCGATATTTTTTAAGAGCCATTCATCAAACATCTGGCTTTTCGCTAGCTTAGATGTTGGATGACTCTTTCTATACGTCCGTATGTAAAAACGAATTCCAGAAACCACGGTTGTAAATGGTGAAATAATATACAAGCTTGGAAACTCCTTCTTTTCAAAGGCTATCTCCAGCATTTCACAAACCTTGTCTGCTTGTGCTACTACAAAATGGTTCTTGTCTCCCTTTTCTTTTCCATCAATCTGGATCCACTGTGACTTCTCGTATATAAAGGATTCCATTAATTCAGCATTGGGTTGACCAGTCTTCTGTTTCATAATTCCGTTATATGAGATAGTGTTTGAAATCTCATACATTGGCGAAATGCACCTTCTATGAACAAGAAGTGGACACCCTACCCAATCAGGAAAATCAGGATGTTCCGGATTATCCAAGTAAGTTCCAAATACATTCATTTCATCCGCACAGCTTTGAACAGAAATAGTTTTACTTGATGTATACGGTTTCAAATCGGCATCGTCAAAAACCTTTTTCAAAAGTTTAAGGTCATCCGTCACAACAGGCTCCACCTGCTTAGGATCCCCAACAATGACTGCCTTTCTACTCCTATATAACGCTCCTACAGCCATCTGTGGCTGCGCCTGTCCGGCCTCATCCACAATCAATGTACCTATTACCTTACTGCCCTTCACATCTCTTAAGAATGTTCCGACAGATGCAAATGTTGTAGAAATCACTGGCACAAGAAGGAAAAGTGTCTGATATAACGCACCTACACATGCCTCTCGATCCTCTTTGTGGAACACAATCTTCTCCTTTTCATCGCCCATCTGTAATCCCCAATAGTGGGCCAATGAAGTGAAATTATCTCGGCACTTCTTGGATGACAGAATGAATTCCTTATTCGTTTTCATTGCATAGTAAAATAACTTTTCTCTTTCGCGATTATACCTTTGTGTAAACCAAGGATTAGTGATCTGCGCATCTGTTGAAGTATTAATGTCTTCAGATAACAACTCTCTGACAAAATCTTTATTCAATTCCTTTCCATCATTTAAACCTTTAAGTGCTGCACTGTATTCTGAGATAGTTTTTTCAAATGCTTCTTTTGTACCTTCTAATACCTGTTGTTTATATTCCAATGTTGTATCTATTTCAGCTGACTCAGAATCCAGCTTTTGGATATCTGTTTTTAGACCGGTCAGTGCCTCTATAACTGTAATTAATTTAGATGTGGTAGCTTTCCATTCAACTACTATTCTCTGGAGATCAGCGGATATTTCCGCGTTTTTTGAGGCCTGTTTTTCCGCTTGTTTATCATAATCTGCTGCTACCTTCTGTGCGTACTGAAGCTTCTGATCATACTCAGCTTTACGAAATAGTAATGGTCTTTTCCCGATAGAGTTGAGAACTTTAAAAGCCTCCAGCCTTAGAGCAGTAACCTTCTTCTCTCCTTCCTGCTTCTGATGTTCCAACTCCACTTTCTTTTCTTCTAGTATTTTCTTTTCAGCCGAAATACCGTTGCTTTCTTCTGCTTTTTCTGTTAATTTAGTCTGTACTTTTTCAACTTCTCTTTTGATATCATCTTTCCTTGTCCTACTTACCGACAAATACAGACTGTAATCATTTTCGGCCTGTGCTATTTCTTGTTTTAGTTTAGATTGATCTATCGACAGATTGCAGATATGACCTATCTGCTCCTGAATCTCATGTACCAGTTTTTCTTGGGCAATAAATTTCTCTTTAGCCGCTTTGTATTTTGGAAGCCTTTTTGCCGCCGAGTCCTTTTTGGGATAGAAATCCCATCTTAAAGGAGATAAAACTGACCTGTAAAAGTCACGTATATTTTTCTTCTTCCCAAGCGATGCTGCTACAAGTCCCCAAACATCATTTTCATCTAGTAGCTTTTGCGCATAATATGTAAAATAAACCTCTGGATACTCAACTGAATTCTTTTCATAAGACTCGGTTTCAAATGATTTGGAAAAATCGAACAAATCACTTACTTCGCTAAGAACTGCTTTCACTTCATCAGAATCATCATCAGTTGCTTTCAAATCCTTCAGGATCCCACTTCCTAATGGAAGTTCTTTTGATATATTTTCTACAGCAGCATTATTGCATGAAGTCACCAATACACTGAAATCGTTAATTCTATCATCCTTTAATGAATACCAATGTTGTGTATATTGCGAATAGGCTCTATTTTGTTTTGATCCATGTGTAAATGTATGCTCAATAAAAGCATCCTCTGGATTATCAAATTTAGACATAAGAAGTGCCCGTTCAATTATGTTGCTTACTACAATTTCTTTCAGCAGTGTAGTTTTTCCAGTCCCTGGGGGGCCATTTACAGAAAAAATTTCACCATTTTCTTGGAAAAGTTCTGAAGTACCTTTTTTTATTGCAAGGTTTATCGCTATCTGCTGCATAAATGCAGGCATAAACTTAGATGGCCACTTGCCTATTGGCGCATTCTTAACATTCAATATTTCCTGCACTTGTCTCTCAAATAAAGCTTCATCAGAAGGATGTACAAGATCTATCCGTTTCTTTTCCTTAGGGTTTTTCACTGCATCATGAGTACTAGAAATGTAATCAAGCAAATATTTTGGTATGCTCCTATCGCCACCTCTAATTTTATTTAGAATCATCTTTAAATCATCTGAAAAATAGTCATGGCTCAGTCCTAAGTAGTTGTCTTCATCCTCTTTATTTTTCGTATCCTCATCGACAAACATTTGAAAAGAAATTCCGATGATCAACTCATATGGATCTGCTCCGTCAATCTGCTCGACAGTCTCATTGAAATATGTTTTCTCAATATGCTTATAGATTTCCTCCAAAACAGTAATCTGTACTGCGTCAGCATCAAACTCTTGCATTGATTTCTTAGAGTCAATCTCAGGAGCTTCTTCCGTTTCTTCGTCAGAAATGGTAGCACTCCCCTTAAGTTTTTGTGTATTTTTCTCAGAGAAGAATTTCTTTTCCATTTCTTCAATCACTGATGAATACTCAGATTCACCTAGGCAATCTGAGATCTTTCCAGTGCATTTTTTCATCTGTTTCATTGCCCAAACAATTGTAGACAACGACAGCGAATGTTCAATATACTTGCCTTCAGGTGTAAGTTGCAGACTGACACAAGCAATTTCATCAAAACTTTTTTCTGGTCTATCATCCTTTCCGTTTTCAAAAGGCATTTTTTTTGCAATACATTCTATGCACGACTCACGCTTCACTTTTCCAATGTAAATTGTGACATTACCCCATTTTTTCATGTGGCATTGTTCTGCCTCTTGCCGCATAGCTTTGTAAATATTATCTTGTGGACAAAGTTCAAAGAAATCAAACGTTGATTTATATCCTTTTTCACCTTTTGAAAGCTTTGTCTTAAGGCTTTTTACTCCATTTAACGCATCTGTTAATTCCTTTTGAGGGTATTTGTCTTGACCCAGGAATTCTAATGTAAACCAGTAATCTAAAACTTTTTCCTCAAGACTATTCTTACCCACTTTTATGTTCCTCCCAATTTGATTTAGTATTCATCTCATCCATATTCAAACTTTACCATTCGACATAAAACATAGAAAAAGAGATGCCTATTATTCACTTCACGTGGCACGATAGGCTCATCTTTATGTCTGATTCGTTTCCTCATATAAAAAACCTTCATGTACATATAGGTAAAGTTTCTCTATGTTTTAAATAAGTATCCAAAATTCTGTCTAATGCCTCTTGAAAAGCTTTATTATGTTTATAATTAATAGCACCAGCTCCAAATCGTTCGTAATTTGATGAGGTAATTATATTGGTACTGGAATACCTCCCAATCGAGATAACGATATAAATAACATTGTGATTTTAATTGTATAACTTTTCCTGCCAATTTACCACATAAAACCTCCATTTTACACATATATTTACAGAATATATTTCGATTATTATAATGCAACTGCAATAGTAAAACCTTCAGCATACTATGAGCTTTAATATTTATTTAGCTTTAGTTAAAGAATCTCATTCTTTATTTTATTTCTTTAATAATCCCTTTCATGAAAATAGCCTCCTCATTATTAAGATTTTTTAGTTACTCTAAGAAAAAAGAGTGTAAAAGCGAAATTGCTCTTACGCTCCAAGGTTTATTACTCATTTTCAACCATTAACAATTTTAACGTTGCAACAGGGCTACAACTTCTGTATGCCTTGAGGATATAAAAAAGATGCCGTACACGTCTGGTATCCCCTTGGCGGAAGCCTATATTTTGGATAGAGTCGCCTGGATAGGTCTTTTTTAGTCGATTTGATGCCTACTTTTGCATTACAATTCAAGTTAATAGTAAAAATATTATCAGCAAATTAGTTTAGCGTGCTACAAGGTGCTTGGTGTATGGTTCCAGCAAAAACAGGAGCTGCGTAGTAATTTGCTGCACATTACAGGGCATAGAATTATTGATCCACCATTCCAATACACCAATAAACCCGGACGTCAAAAAATGAGTGGTAACATCATTTAAAAACGCGTTGTTTTCTGACTTTATACCGATCACCTCGGTGACTGTCTGCGCAAGGACGGCATATAAACGGCTGCTGAAAAGTCCGAAGCACTCATTGCTCAGAAGCAGCTTGTATATCGTAAAATTTTTCTCCAAATATTCAAAGATGCTTTGAAAGGCGCTTGTGTTTAGAGTGGTATCAGCAGTATCGGCACAGTGATTCAGCAGCAGCTCGACATACGTTTCTATGCATTTGTCAAGCAAGTCGAATTTATCCACATAATGTAGATAAAAAGTCCCTCGGTTTATGTTGGCGCGTTCGGCAATGTCATTGATGGTTATTTTCTCAAATCCTTTTTCAGCCAAAAGGCCGATGAAGGTATTCATAATCAACTGCCTTGTTTTTTGTATTCTTCTATCCATAAAGTTTTCCTCCAGATATTCAACAAATTAGCACAATGTGTTGAGTTCTCAACAGTTGGGGCAACTATAACTATTGAAACTCTCTCCACAAATCAGTATGATAAGGATATTAAACACGTGTTGAAAAGTCAACACGTGTTTATTTAGGAGGATGCTTTATGAAAATACTTTTCTTTGGGCGCGGTGTCATAGGAACACAGTACGCCTGGGCGTTTGAAAATGCTGGCCATACCGTTGAGTTTTATGTTCGTGAAGGCAGGAAGGCACAATACGGCTCCTATATAAATTTAGAACTATGGGATGCAAGGCAAAGCAAAAAAGACCGGATGGTCAAAGAAAAATGGCCTATTGTTATGCAGGAAGAGATAAAGGAAAATCACGACTATGACCTCATTTTTATGAGCGTCAACCCCGAACAGGTATCAAGTGCGGTGAAGTACCTAGCACCGCGAGTTGGAAATGCAACAGTCCTTTTTTTCAATAACTTCTGGCAAGACCCGCGATTGGCTGTTCAGCCGATTCCGCGTAGCCAAATTGTTTATGGCTTCCCCGGTGCCGGCGGCGGGTTTGAAGGAAACACTCTTTACGGTGGGCTTTACAAGACAGTTCAGTTTGGAACATTTGAACCCGAGCCAACCAAAAGAGATTTAGAGGTCCGCAAGCTTTTTGTTGGGGCAGGCTTTAAGATAATGGTTCAAAAGGATGTTAAAAGTTGGCTCTGGAATCACTTCGCGTTCAACGCTGCAATGGAAGTAGAAGTATTAAAAAGCGGCAGTTTTGAAAAAGTAATTTCTTCACGCGAAGCGCTCGATGGATTAGGCCGGAACTTGAAAGAAATGATCCCTGCTTTGAAAGCAAAGGGCTCAAAACTTGATTTTTTGACAAAAGTGTTGTGCGGCCTGCCGCCGAAAGTCGTTAGTTTTCTTATGAGTCACGTTGTTTTTTCTCCGAAAAGCATGTCCTATGCGCTTGTGGCGCATAACCACTTTAAAGTTGGCTATGCCGTACAGGAAGTTATTACAGATGCCAGAAAGTACGGAATAAAGGCACCACGGCTTTACGATGTAGAAAGCTTAATTACGGAACAATGAACAGATCCAAGAAAAAAGGACAATGACGAAAAGACCTCCTATCGTAGAATAGTAATTACGACAGGAGGTCCTGTTTTGTTGTGGGATAATGCAACTATTTATTCGATTATCAAGGGTCTCAATACTTATGGCTATTGCTAATGTGCTTAAGCCCCTTTATTTTCAACGCTTGACGTACATTCAAGCAAGCAGCAACACTCCGTATGCTGTGAAGTTTCAATATTGATGCTAGCAGATCCTATTGATTCCTTGGCGGTAAATAATTCTTACCTCTAAAAAGCTTTGCTTACATAAACAATGCAACTATTCTTTATCATTTTTCTGATTTATTAGCCTATCAAAATCGGATTCAAACAGCCTATCTTGAATAATACGATATTTCTCAAATTCACTTTCCGCATGGGCTTTGGCAATTTCAGCTGTCACCTTTCCAGCATCTTGTAAGACCTCCCTATCAGTTGCTTCTATGAATCGATTCAATCTAATTTCCCAATCTTCCATTGTCATTGGAATATGTCTAAGTGCCATATCCTCTGCAATATCCAAATATGCAGAAACTAGCCTTTGAAGTTGTGACATTTCAAATTCTGTTAAATAATTTTTAGCAATAGACACATCAAATTTTTGAATTTTACCATTTGGTGCATCTTTCCAAGAAGTTAGACCCATATGTGTTTTTTCAGCGCCTGCTCGTATATATATAATTTCTGATGCGGTTTGACCGTGAATCGCCCAATGAAGCTTATTTTGAACGGTTGCAAAAAAACGCTTTGTAGCATTTGAGCTTACATCGTAATCAACAGCGGTCGCATATATATCAGTAATCTTTTGATAGAATTTTCGTTCGCTAAGTCGTATTTCACGAACTCGCTGAAGCTGTTCTTCAAAATACTGTTCGGTTAAAATAGACCCGCCATTTCTCAAACGTTCATCGTCCATTACAAAGCCTTTTATGGTGTAATCCTTTACGATTTGGTTTGACCATTTACGGAACTGTATGGCTCTCTCATTATTCACTTTAAATCCCACCGCAATAATCATTTGCAGACTATAATGCATTAACTCTCTAGTTACATTTCTATTTCCTTCAATTTGAACTATCCGGAAATTCCGGATAGTTGAGCTTTCATCTAGCTCATTGTCTAAATATACCTTTTTAATATGCTCATTAATTGTACGGATATTTACATTATATAATTCGGCCATCATCTTCTGAGTAACCCATATATTCTCATCTTCATAACGCATTTCAAAACTTTGAGGATCATCTCCTGTTGCTGCAATATATGTTAGATATTCTGCTGCACTTGATCGAATTGTAATTTCATTTTTCATTTTCACAATCTCAATCCCTTCTATTTTATAATTCATCATCAAACCAATTCAATTTAATATTCACAATAATTTTAGCATACAATAGTCAAACGAACAAGTGTTCATTTGGTTTTATTCTGAAATTCTTCATAATTTAAATTAAAATTTCACAAGTAAACACTCTACCTAATACTTCGGCATATACAATCCCAATATTTTTGCCTATTTTAAAAGGGCAGAACCATATTTACTTTTATCGGTTTTGCCCTATTTTTACTAACCAAAATATCCAGTAGTCAATATTTATTATTTATTATCAAACACAATTCGTCATCTGTTTCGTATACTCAAGGGTATCAACTGTTACTTTTATTACAAAATATCCTCAGAACCTTAATTTTTCAACGTTCCAACAAGCAAACACATTCCGTATGCTTCGTCATCGGAAAATTATCATACGCCTTCAATGATTTAACTTCATATCCGTAAAACTGCAAATATTCCAAGTTCATTGCCAGCGTTTTCGGATTGCAAGATACATAGACAATCTGTTTCACACCGTAGGCGATGATTTTATCCAGTGCCTTGTTTTGGATTCCCACTCTTGGCGGGTCAACCACAATCACATCCGGTTTTTCTTCAATATTATCCAGTACCGCAAATACATCACCTGCGATAAACTTGCAATTGTCCAATCCGTTTAGCTGTGCATTGACTTTCGCCGCTTCTACTGCTTCTTCTACCAGCTCCACACCAATAGCCAGCTTTGCTCGCAGTGCAAGAGCCTGCGTAATAGTTCCGGTTCCGCAGAACAGGTCGAACACCGTCTTACCTTCCACATCCTCAATCAGACTAAGAGCATCCGTATACAACCGTTCTACCGCCTCGATGTTGGTCTGAAAGAAAGAAAATGCGCTGACTTTGAAATCCAGCCCCATAATCTTTTCCATATAGGAGTCTCTGCCCCAAAGTGTCTTCAGTTCATCACAGTATACAGCATCGGACAGTCCGTCGTTGAGGGTTCGAAGTATCCCCACCAGTTCGTTGGAAAGTTCCAGACTTTGCATACGCTCTACGAACGCTTCTTCAGCAAACTCTTCCTGGGAAGAGGTCACGATGTTAATTAACAGTTCATTTGTTCTCTCTCCCTTTCGAATGATGAGATTCCTCATCAGCCCTTCATGGGATTTCTTATGGTAAAAGCGATAACCCTTTTCATTGCAAAAATCTAGGGTTTCTCTTAAGATTAGATTAAAATCCGGATCAACCAGCTGACATTCATCTACTGTAACGATGGACATAAACCGCCCCTTTTGGTGCATGCCCAGGGTCATTTCGCCGTCTTTAACCATGTCCCCAAAGGTGTATTCCATCTTATTTCGATAGGCATATTGCTTCGGGCTGCCGACGATTCCCAAATTGTTTTTACAGACTATTTTCTTATCTGTGAGCAATTTTAAGACTTCTCTGCCCTTCATCTCCACCTGTTTTTCATAAGGAATACCCTGATGAATACAGCCTCCGCAATAATCATTATGCTTACATATTTCCATGAATCCCTCTTTCCCCTCTAAAATCTGCCGTACTTATCGTAGAATTCTTTTTTGTATTCCAAGAATCGGTCTTCTTCAATTGCCTTACGAATATTACCCATCATGTTTACAAGGAAATGCAAATTGTGGTTGGACAAAAGCATGGAAGATAAAATTTCATCTGCTTTATATAGATGTCTCAAATAGGCTCTGGAATAATTTCTGCAAGTGTAACAATCACATTCCGAATCAAGGGTTGTAAAGTCCTTTTCAAATTTTGCATTTTTAATATTCAATCGGCCATGGGAAGTCATCGCCATGCCGTGCCTTGCGATTCTGGTAGGGAGTACGCAGTCAAACATATCTACACCGCGTTCTACGCCTTCAAATAAATAGTCCGGGCTTCCAACCCCCATCAAATATCTCGCTTTTTCCTTCGGCAGATAATCTACACAATAATCCAATACTTCCAGCATCAAAGGCTTCGGTTCTCCAACACTTAACCCACCGATGGCATAGCCCGGTAAATCCATCTCGACAATCTGCTGTGCACTTTCGTAGCGCAAGTCCTGATACATACCGCCCTGCATGATGCCGAACAAGGATTGCCGTTCAATGTCCTTATGATAGTCTTTGCATCGCTGAAGCCATCTGGTGGTTCTTTCTAAGGAATTTTTCACATAAGCTCTGTCTGCCGGATACGGTGCGCATTCATCAAATGCCATCATGATATCGGAGCCAAGAGCATTTTGTATTTCCATGGATTTTTCCGGTGAAAGCATATGCTTCGAACCGTCAATATGAGAACGGAACTCTACCCCTTCTTCTGTAATCTTTCTGAGATCACCTAAGCTGAACACCTGAAATCCGCCGCTGTCTGTCAAGATAGCTCTATCCCAATTCATGAATTTATGAAGTCCGCCGGCAGCTTTGACAATCTCATGTCCCGGTCTCAAATAGAGATGATAGGTGTTGGATAAAATAATCTGTGCACCCATTTCTTTGACTTCTTCGGGTCGCATCGCCTTTACCGTAGCCGCTGTTCCTACAGGCATGAATACAGGCGTTTCAATGGTTCCGTGCGGCGTATGAACCCGTCCCCTTCTCGCTTTTGATTTACTGTCTGTCTTTATCAGTTCATAAGTAACTGCATGTTTCATACTTTAAATTTCTCCTCATATTATAAGCATCGCATCCCCATAGCTGAAAAATCGATATTTTTCTTCTACTGCGGTTGCATATACCTTCAGAATTTTTTCTCGGTCGTACAGCGCTGAAATCAGCATCAGCAGCGTCGATTTAGGCAAATGAAAATTCGTAATCAGGGAATCCACTATTTTAAATTCATAGCCGGGATAGATAAAAATTCCCGTACTTCCTTCGCCTGCTTTTAGTTCATATGTTGCAGAGCTTCCTTCTGCCGCCTTCACAGCAGCACTTTCAATGGTCCTGCACGAAGTGGTCCCCACACAAATCACCCGATGACCAGAAGCTTTTGTTTCATTAATAATGCGCGCATTTTCTTCATCTATATGATACTCTTCAAAATGCATTTTATGCTCTTCAATAGTTTCACATTTAACAGGCCGGAACGTTCCTATGCCTACATGAAGCGTCACATAAGCCAATTGAACGCCCATTGCTCGGGCTTTCTCCAGAAGTTCATCTGTAAAGTGCAATCCCGCGGTGGGTGCCGCAACAGAGCCTTCTTCCTTACAATACACGGTTTGATATCTGTTCTTATCGTCTTCTTCACTGGCACGTTCGATGTATGGAGGCAATGGCATACTCCCTAATTCTTCCAGCCGTTCCAGAAAAATTCCGTCATATTCGAATCGAACATGGCGGGTTCCTTCTTCTCCATAATTTACAACAACTGCTTGAAACTTAGCGGTTGCTTCGGTTGCAAAGTCGACTACATCACCGGGCTTCAGTCTCTTACCGGGGCGTACCATCGTCTCCCAAATATCCCCTTCCAGTCTTTTAATAAGCAAAAATTCCACTTTTGCCCCCGTACCTACCTTCGTTCCGAAAAGTCTGGCAGGAAGTACCTTCGAATTGTTTAATACCAAGCAATCACCTGGTTTCAAGTATTCTAATATATTATAAAAATGTTTATGTTCCAGTTCTCCCGTATCTCGGTGAACCACCAAAAGCTTCGAATTATCTCTTTTATCCGTTGGTTTCTGAGCAATCAACTCAGACGGCAAATTATAATCAAAATCAGTAATATGCATTGAATTTAAATATCTCCATTTCCCAGCCTTTTGTCCCGTAAAACAGGAAGGCCATGATTTGTTATTCCATCAGAACGACAAATTAACAGTATATCATAAAATTTATTCGATTGTAATATCTGTATAGTAATATTTTAAGATTTCATCATAGGTGAAACCTCTTTTTGCCATTTCAACTGCGCTGTCCTGCGGCAACCCTACTCCATGACCATAACCTAATCCGTAGAACGTTATGCTGTCGCTAGATACGCTTTCCAACCCCTTTGTCATACCGGAGCCGGAAGGTTCTGAACTATCTAACTCAGATACTCTCGTCGTCGAACTGCCATTATGAATATACAGTTTATCCGTATCAACTAAAGTAATCTTGCCATCTTTTCCAAGCACATAGGCTTTCTTAGAAAGACTGATCATATTCGCACTGTTCTGCGGACAAATATAGCCTTCAAAGTCCTCCTTGGAGGTACTTGCACCTGCTTGATATTCGGAGAAGGAAAACATGTTCGATTTTATTATAGAAGCACCAAACACGGTTCTTATTTTTTCTTTTTGCAGCTGCACCGTTCCCGATGTGCCTGTAAACTGAAGCGTGTCAACCGCTCCCGATTGATTTCTTTTCGTGATTTCAACACTTTGAATCGTTCCTACCGCATATCCCGCAGAAGTAAGCTTACTTGCCAATTCATCAACGGTATAGGTTTGAGACCAGGAGTAAACCGGAGAGTATTCATCCTTTACCGCTTTTAAATAACCGGCGTCTCCAGTCCAGACATCTGCACTGTCTTGGGTGTATCCGCCGCTATTTTTGTAGAAAAAGGCCGGAACCGTTTTACCCTCATATTTTATGGTTTCCCCTCTTGTCTTGTCTACAGCTTCTGTTGTCTGATCATGTTCGTCATTATATCCCTTATAAACTTGACAGTGAGTCGTATCGCAAAGATCAAAACCATATGAGTTATGAGTCCCTAGTTTCTCAATGGCAAAGCTTCTGGCAGCAACGGCTTGTGCCTTCAATGCTTCGATGGGATAGGAGCAGCTTAGTTCGCCGTTGATCACACCATATAAATACTCTTCTACCGGCAAGAGATTAATCATGGTGAGCTTGCCTGAAGTAATGTTAAAAGCCATGCCTCCGCGATATTGACTGCCTAAAAAAGCGAACGTTCCGTCATCGTCATAGTCGGTCGGCATGATACAATTCACTCCGCTTAGACCAGCCATTAAATCGATACTCTCTCCGGAGTTTTTCGTTCCGATCAGACTGATTTGACTGCCTGAAAGATTGACAGATACCAATACAATGTCATCAAAAACAGCTTGTTGATTAAACCCGTTGTTATCTCCATAACCTAAAATGACACCGTCTTTAAAGGTCACATTATATGTATCAGCAGAGGAAGAACCATATTTTAATCCAATTCGAATATAGTTCGGCTCATCGGAGGAAGCAGCCAGGGCAAATGGAATGTTTGCGGCAGAAAACACGAATACAAAGACGAAAAGTATAGCTAGTGTCGACATAATATATTTTACGGTATATTTCATTTCTTACTCCTTCAATATTTAAAACAACTAGATTCCTAACCTTATAATGATGCAGCCGGCTATTCCGGAAGTGCGATGCCTAAATGCTTGTATGCCTGTTCTGAAACCATTCTGCCTTTTTGTGTCCGGTGCAGAAAACCGGATTGTATCAAGTACGGTTCATACACATCTTCTATGGTAATTCGATCTTCACCGATGGAAGCGGCGATGGTATCAATACCAACCGGCCCCCCTTTAAACCGTTCAATAATCATTCGAAGAATCTCGCGATCCAAACCCTCCAAACCGTATTCGTCTACGCCTAAAGAGTCCAGCGTTTCATTTGTTATCTCTAAATCGATGCTTCCGCTGCCTTTGACTTGGCTGAAATCACGCACTCGCTTTAAGATTCGGTTAGACACTCTCGGCGTACCTCTTGAGCGTTTTGCCATTTCTTCCAAAGAAGCTTCATCTACGCTGATGTTCAATAAGCTTGCAGAACGCTTGATGATCTGTTTTAATTCATCGATCGTATAAAGTTCAAATTTGCTTACTACACCAAAACGGTCCCGAAGCGGAGCGGATAAGTTCCCTGCTCTTGTAGTAGCTCCAATCAGCGTAAATTTAGCCAAATCCAGTCGGATCGACCGGGCGGAAGGACCTTTGCCGATGATAATATCCAAGGCATAATCTTCCATAGCCGAATACAATACTTCTTCAACCGAACGGTTCAACCGATGAATTTCATCGATAAAAAGAACATCATTTTCATTGAGGTTGGTTAAGATTGCGGCTAAATCCCCTGCCCGTTCAATGGCCGGGCCGGAAGTGATCCGCAAATCAACGCCAAGTTCGTTTGCAATGATACCCGCCAGCGTTGTTTTTCCCAATCCGGGCGGTCCGTAGAACAGCACATGATCGAGCGGTTCATTTCGCATCTGAGCCGCTTCAATGAATATCTTTAAGTTTTCGGTAGCCGTTTTCTGGCCGATATAATCGTCCAATTTTTTCGGCCGTAAACTCAATTCTACCCCTTCATCGTCTCTATTTTGATTGGTTGATGTCACACGTTCATCAAAATCCATAAATTCCATTTACCTGCTCCTATGTCTAAGATAATCTCTTTAATGCTCTCTTTATATATTCTTCTACCTTCAAATCATTTTCCGGAACCCCTGCAAGAGCTTCTACCGCTTCCCCTTTACTGTATCCCAAGGCCATAAGCGCATTGACTGCTTCTCCCTTTTCACTTACACTTCCCACAGTCTGTACTTCTGCTGCGCTTCCGGTAACAGTACCCGCAACATCCAGCTTGTCCTTCAATTCCAGAACAATACGCTGCGCGATCTTCTTTCCGATGCCATTGGCCTTTGTTAAAGCAGCGGCATCTTCATAAATAATTGCTTTTTGAAGTTCTCCTGCCGGCAATGCGGATAAAATGGACAGTGCTGCTTTTGCGCCTACTCCGTTTACGGTCATCAGCTTTCTAAAAAGTCCTAAGCTTTCTTTGTCCGCAAATCCGTAGATGCTGATGTCGTCTTCCCGAACAATCATCGCCGTATAGACCATGATGGCATCACCTTCCTTGGTTAAATAGACGGAGGAATTGTCAGGAACATAAACCTCGTAACCTAATCCACCTGTTTCAATCACTACGCCGCCGGTAAAATGCATCGCCAGCTTTCCTTTTATAAAATGAAGCATATTGTCCTCCTAGTTTTCGGTCATTCTATATCATTCATATGATACTTATTTTCTTATGTATCTATTTTCTCTATTTCTTAATTTTATCCAGTCTTCTTCTGGCATTTGCCGAATGTCCGTGACAAATGGCCGCTGCAAGTGCATCGGCGGTATCGTCCGGCTTAGGTACTTGCTGCAAATTTAATATGGTCTTTACCATACTTTGCATCTGCTTTTTTTCCGCTCGTCCATACCCGACAAGGGCCTGTTTAATCTGTAACGGCGTATATTCGGATATTTTCATTCCTGAATTGGCACAAGCAAGAATCGCAACGCCTCTGGCCTGACCTACCATGATAGCTGTTTTTACATTGGTGTTGAAAAACAGCTCTTCAATCGAGGCTTCGTCCGGCTCATACTGGGCGATGATCTCACTAAGGGAATGATATAAACATTTCAGCCGGTCGGTCATGTCCATTTTCGCATCGGTCGTAATGGCACCATATCCGCAAACTTCAAAATGATTTCCTTTTAATTCAACGATTCCATACCCTAAGATGGCATAGCCTGGGTCAATTCCTAATATCCGCATGGTTTCTCCAATTCACTACTATTTTACCATAATTATATAGTATTTTACCATACAAACACACGTTTGTCCACTTTGGCTTCCAAGTAGCACGGCAGGAAGTATTCGCCCTTATACTTATCTCGTTTTCTATGTAAAAATCGTGTAAAATTTGTATATATATTAACAAATACTTATTGATAATCCAAAATAATATGGTATAATTATTCATACAATGTATTAAATACAGCTATAAATATACGCGGAGGTACAATATATGCGTTATTCAAGGCAAAACAAAATTCTTGAACTTATCAGCACATATGAAGTCGAAACTCAAGAAAAACTTGCATCTTTATTAAAAGACAGCGGTTTTGATGTCACGCAGGCGACAATTTCACGGGATATCAAAGAACTTCAACTTATTAAAGTTTTATCTAGTACAGGGAAATATAAGTATGCCTTAGGCAATTCTATTGAAACTCCGATTTCTGATCGATTTATAAAAATCTTTAAAGAAACCATCAGAAGTGTTGCTTATTCCCACAACCTTATTATCATAAAAACATTGTCAGGCTGTGCAAATGCGGCAGGTGAAGCCATTGATTCGCTTAACTTCCCGCATGTGGTTGGTTCCATCGCAGGGGACAATACCCTTATGATTGTTGTAGATGATTTAGAAAACGTTCCTATTCTTGTCGAAAAATTCACTGAATTATTAGCATAGAAAGATTGAAGTGAGGGTTTTTATGATTTCTCATTTAACAGTAAAAGACTTCGCCATTATTAATGAAATGGATGTAGATTTTTATCACGGATTAAATATTATTACCGGCGAAACCGGTGCTGGTAAATCAATCGTTATTGAAGCAGTAAGCCTTGCTCTCGGCAGCAGGGCAGATACTGCTTTTGTTCGTTCTGGGAAAGAAAAGGCCATTATACAGCTTGTTATAGAAGATTGCTCAGAAAAAGCAGCGAACTTGCTAAATGAAAATGATATCCCTGTGGATGAGCATCAAATTGTTATCAAGCGTGAAATCTCGGCCACAGGAAAAAGTGTTTGCAGAGTCAATAATCAGATTGTGTCCGTTTCTTTTTTAAATTCTTTGTGCAAACATCTGGCGGATATCCATGGGCAATATGATCATCAGTCTTTGCTTGATCCGGAGTTGCATATCAATTTATTGGATTTATATCATCGTTCTGAGATTCTGCCCGTTAAAGAGCTTGTCGAAAAACTATATGCGGAATATAAGGAATTGACGTCTAAACTTCATACCTTGCTTTCAAATGCGGCAGAATATCAACGAAAACGAGACTTTATGTCCTTTGAGTTGAAAGAAATAAAGGAAGCCAGCCTGATTCCGGGGGAAGATGCAGAACTTGAATCACAACTCTTGATTCTGCAAAACAGCGAACGAATTTACAGCAATCTAAATGCCATTTACACCTCTGTTTATGAGGAATCTCCTTCTGTTTTAGAAAATCTATCCAAAGCTCATCACAAGCTGCAAGAAATTGCGACTTTTTCAAGTGCCGTTTCCGCATTGCTTTCTGATTTTAATGATGTGTATTATAAACTGGAAGATATTTGCCATGAGGTGCGCACTATCAGAGATGACATCACCTTTTCGGAAGAAGAGTTAGACACTGCAATATCTCGCATAGATCTCATCAATAAGCTCAAATTGAAATACGGCGGTTCCGTCGACAAAATATTGGAATACCAAACTAAACTGGAAGAAGATTTATCGGTTATTGAAAATATCGATGAAGCAAAAGAAAAATATTCACATGAAATTTCCGTTTATGAAGAGCAGCTTCAGCTGGCTTGCATGAGACTTTCTAAACTCAGAAAGGAAGCGGCTATCGAGTTTGAAGACAAGCTCAAAGAACAGCTGCTTGAACTCAGCTTCAATAGTGCGGAATTTAAAATCGATTTTTCGGAACAGCCATCGGGCTATACAGCGAACGGAATCGACTTGGTGGAATTCCTTATCAGCACGAATAAGGGAGAACCCCTTAAACCTCTTGCTAAAATTGCTTCCGGCGGTGAAATGTCTCGTATTATGCTTGCCTTTAAGAAAATTATCGGTGATTATGACAATATCCCTACGATGATATTTGATGAAATCGATGCCGGTATCAGCGGTGTGGCCGCAAGCGTAGTTGGGAAAAAATTAAAGGAAATTGCGCAGAAACACCAGATTATCTGTATCACACATCTTCCTCAGATCACCGCTTGCGGACAGTATAATTTTAAAATTGTAAAGAACTCGGATGAAGAAAGCACTTATACAACTGTAGTACCTCTCTCAGAACAGGAAAAGGTGGAAGAGATTGCTAGGCTGTTGGGCGGTTTAAATATTACGGAAGCCACCATCAAAAGTGCTCAAGATTTAATTGCCGCATCCAGATAGAAAGTCCGCTCATTTTTCATAGATCATAAACCAATCAGAAAACAAAGAGGTTCCTTTCCAATGGATTCTATCCATTTGTAAAAGAGCCTCTTCTTTTATTTAAATCAATTTTATAATTTCCTCAATCGTCTGCTCTACTGTCAATCCGTCTGCCTCTACTACAATATCTGCACTTGCTTCATAAAGCGGTATTCGTTTATCATACAAATCCTTTAAAGTCTCACCGGGAGCCATCGTAATACCTCTCGTCGTAATATTTTGGAGCCGGTTCTTTATCGTCTCATAGGAAACCTTAATATATACGATTTTACCGTTTTTCTTGAAATGCTCTACTGCTTTTGGGTAATAAACAGCACTTCCCCCGGTTGAAATAATCGTATTTTCTACATTGATGCTGCGGAGCACGTATTCTTCCACTTTCTTAAAATAGTCATTTCCTTTTGTGTTGATTAAATCTTGCAGCAAAATACCTTCTTTTTCCTGAATCAATAAATCTGTATCTAAGAACCGCATGCCCATTGTCTTTGCAAGTACTACACCTATTGTACTTTTACCACATGCCGGCATGCCTATTAATATGATATTTTCCAAATCCTTGCCCCTCCTTGCATTTGAATTTTAAAAAAATAGCAGGGCTTTATACCCTGCTAGATTTGATTCATTTAAAACTATTCAGCTGCTTCTTCTGCCGCCGGAGCTTCTTCTGCTTCTATTTCTGTTTCTGCTTCTGCTTCCGGTGCTTCAAGAGTTTCCTTGATGCTTAAGCTAATTCTCTTTCTTTCTTTGTCGATTTCAAGAATCTTAGCTGATACTTCTTGTCCAACAGAGATTTCATCCGCAATGTTAGTAACACGCTTGTGTGCAATCTCTGAAATATGTACAAGACCATCAAGACCTGGTTCCAATTCAACGAATGCACCATATTCTTTAATCTGAACAATTTTCCCTGAGATAACCTGTCCAACTTGATATTTTTCATCAATAATTGACCATGGTTCCGGCTGAGTTTGCTTTAATCCTAGTGAAATCTTACCCTTTTCATTGTTCATAGAAAGTACTTTAACTTCTACCTTCTGTCCAATGGATAGGATTTCTTGCGGATGCTTTAACTTGCCCCATGAAATTTCTGAAATGTGAAGTAATCCATCAATTCCGCCGATATCAACGAATGCACCGTAATCAGTAAATCTCATAACAGTACCTTCTACAACATCGCCTTCTGTTAGACCGCCCCAAACTTCGTCGATTCTCTTCTGTCTTTCTTCTGTTAAGTAAGCCTTGTGAGAGAATACAGCCTTTCCTTTTTTCTGGTCAACGCGAGTAACTCGAACAGGAAGAGTCTTTCCGATAAATTCTTCTGCTTTATCAACAAACTTGTCCGAAAGCTGGGAAAGAGGGATAAATCCGAATACTTCTTTGTAAGCAGCAATAACTCCGCCCTTTACTTCCTTAATTACTTTAGCGTTAACGAATGATTTATCTTCAAGAGCACCATTGATTTCATCCCAATGCTCATTAACTTCTAATTTTTTCTTAGAAAGTAGAATATTTCCGTCGCCATCATCAGTCTTTAATACCTTAGCCTGAATATCATCGCCTTCTTTAAATAAATCAGTAAGCTTTTGGTCTCCTTCCAGTGTTAATTCGTCCTTTGGTATGATACCATCTTTCTTGCACCCAAGATTAACGACAACTTCTCTGTCAGTAACCTGAATTACAGTCCCGTCTACGATTTCACCGCTTCTTGGTAACCTTAATGATTTTTCGATTTCCTCCATTAAGTCGTGCATTAAATTGTCTTCATTGTTTTCAGTGATAAATTCACCCATGTTAGCAATAACCTCCTTAATAATACGTTCAGGTGTAGAGGCACCTGCCGCAACTCCTATTTTATTACATAATGCAAGATGTTTCAATGGTAAATCTCTGATATTTTCAATAAAATAAACTTTTTTGCAATTTTTTTTTGATAAGTCATACAATTTGCGTGAATTTGAGCTTTCTTTCCCACCAATTATAACCATTACATCCATTATTTTCGATAAACTCTCACAACTCTCCTGCCTCAATTTTGTTGCATTGCAGATGGTATTTCGTATCTCCAGTTCGCATCCTTTCGACTTTAGCATATTTATTATTTCGTCAAAATTCGACTTCTGTATCGTAGTCTGTGCAACTACAAAATAGGGGCCTGTTTCGACGTCATTTGCTTCTTCTTGCGAATGGATAATCACCGCACTGTTTTCGCACCAGCCGTTTATTCCGATGACTTCGGGATGAGAGGCATCTCCTACGATTAAAATTTGTTTTCCCTTTTCATGCGCTTCTTTTACATACTCATGAATTTTTGTTACAAAGGGGCAAGTCGCATCTACGATTTCAAGGCCAATGCGCTCAGCCGTTTTATAAAAGGCTTCGGGTTCTCCGTGCGAACGAATAATCACCACATCCTCTTTAGCAGCCTCCTCTGGCTTGGTAATCATTCGAACTCCCTTTTCTGCCAGCTCATCGGTAACGATCTTATTATGGATCAACGGGCCGCAAGTAAAAACCCGTTTTTCTCCCTTATTCGTTTCTACGGTATTCTCAGTCAGCTCGATGGCTCTCTTCACACCAAAACAAAACCCGGAATGCTCCGCTAATTTAATCTCTGCCATTAATTTTTCGTACTCCCTCTAAAAATTTCTTAAAAGCGGCTTCATTGCCGTTCTCGGTCGGTTCATAATATCGAACACCTGCCTGATAGAGGTTGTCCGGCAAATACTGCTGCTTTACATACCCACCATAAGCATGCGGGTATTTATAATCTATACCGATGCCTCGCTTTTTTGCCCCTCCATAGTGGGAATCTTTCAAATGCAGCGGCACATCATCGATCTGCTTGGTACGAATGTCCTGCAGCGCCTTATCCAAAGCCATACAAGATGCATTGGACTTCGGAGAAGAGGCCAATAAGACAACGGCCTGTGCTAAGTTAATTTGAGCTTCCGGTAAACCCACCATCAAGGCGGCTTGAACGCAGGAATTTACAATGGTGATAGCGGTTGGATAAGCCATGCCGATATCCTCACTCGCCATCACGAGTAACCGCCTTCCGATCATCTGAATATCCGCTCCTCCATTCAGAAGTCGCGCTAAATAGTGAACGGCCGCATCGGGGTCACTGCCCCGGATGGATTTTTGAAGCGCAGATAAGAGGTTGTACCGGTCTTCACTTCGATCATAGAAAGTGGTCTTTCGTTGCATCGCTTCTCCGACCAAAGCCGTTGTCAGCTCCATATCGGTATTCAGATTATCTAAGATAAAGCCCAATGTATCCAAAGCAACTCTGGCATCTCCGTTGCTCATTTCAGCAAGCACCTTAAGCACCTCTGTTTCGTATTTGATATGGAGGCTGCCCAATCCTCTGGCCGTATCCTGTAAAGTATAGGTTAAGATTTCTATTAAATCTTCAGTCGTATGTTGTTTAAATTCATAGATATTCCGAACCCTGCTCAAGATAGCATTGTTGATCGAAAAATACGGATTCTCCGTCGTGCTTCCGATAAAGTGAATAACTCCTTCTTCAATTGCCTTTAAAAGGGAGTCCTGCTGTAATTTATTCCAGCGATGAACTTCATCCACATAGACATAAGTTGTCTGCTTTTGAAGTCCAAAAAATTTCAATTGAGCCTTTTCGATAATTTCTTTTAGTTCCTTCGTTCCTGTAGTAGACGCATTCAGCTCATAGAATTCTCCATCCATTTCCTTGGCAATAATTCTTGCCAAAGTGGTTTTCCCCGTTCCGGAAGGCCCGTAAAAAATAGCAGAATCAAATGTCTTATTTCGTATCGAATTATAAAACAAGGAATCTTTATACATAAAGTGCTTCTGTCCTATGAAATTGTCAAGGCTATCCGGCCTCATTCTTGTGGATAAAGGTATCATGTCTCGTCTCTTTCTCTTAGAATATATTGAATAGGAATAGTAGATATATTTTATTTGTTTTCATAATATTTATTATAGTTACCTTTGAATTACAAATACGTCGGTATATTGGCTTTGTATAGTAGCCATCGATTCCAGTGCCTTTTCTTTTTGTTCAAACAGCTGGCTTACCACTTTGAAGGTTCCGTCTTTTTCGACGATTTCTGCCGTTATGCCGCTATTGCCTAGCTCTTTCAATAAATTTTCAGCGCCTACTCGGGTTGAAAAGCTTCCGAACTGTATACAATAGCCCCCTTGGGTAGTTGGTGCTGGTGTTGTATTCGGCGTTGTAACAGGCTGAGAGGCAACAGCGCTTCCCGATAGGATACTGCTGTCTGTTATACCTGGTTGCTTGGTAACATTAAGCTGGTCCTCAACAACCCCATTCTTATTTTGGCTGTCTGTATCGGCATCATTCTGATTCCCTTCAGTCTCTTTACCATTCAAAAATTGCGCCAATATCTTGCTTATTTGAAAGTGTGGCCGTGAATCATCAAATAACGGATAAATGATAAATTTAGCAGTACCATAACCGAGTAATGCTGCCACTCCTATTATAACAATTATTGTTCTAAAATCCACCCTTGTTTTTCTTCCACCAATAGGTCTTCTTCTTTTTCTGTTATTCCATCCCATATTGACTTTTTCCTCCTCATAAAATCCTTATCTAATTCTATGATTCTAAGTCAAAAAAATACCCGACTCCTTAAAGAATCGAGTATTTCACATCATTATGATTTAAAAATTGAACAAGTTCAGTTATTCCGCTTGTTTTTTACAATTACATTTTAATTTCCAATCATTTTTGTTCAATTTTTTAATTAGACAATACGTGAAGGTCATGTCAATGGCATAGAGCACCGCATAGATTGCTGTCACAAATTTAGCATGTTTCTTATAGTTCCAATTCGCAAAAAAATTCTTCATATCTTTTTCCTCTCTTTACTATTAAGCTTGTTCTTTTTAAGCCCAATTTATGCATTTGTGTCATTGCTTATGTATTAGAAAAATCAAACGATATTTCCTAATATATAAAAAGCCGAGATAAACTCGGCTTTTGTTCCATGTAAGATCGCTTGATATCTGATTATCTATCTCTACGTCTTTCTTGCTTTTTCTTGTCCCTGCATTCCTTACATCTCTTCGGTTCGTTGTCAAAACCCTTTTCCTTGTAGAATTCCTGTTCTCCAACAGTAAATACAAACTCGCTTCCGCAATCCTGACAAATAAGTGTTCTGTCTTCCATAATAATATTTCCTCCATGTTAATAAAAAAAGTTATCTAAATATCTAAAATATCATTATGGTAAACGATTGAGGTCAGAAGTTTTTTCTTAACAGATGCTAGGGACATTAGTTTCCAAGAAAAGAATTTTCTATGTTCATATCGAGCCAAAGTTATTTTAAATATTTAATGAGTTTATTATATAGTGAATAAGAGCAAATGTCTACTACTTTTTGTATTTTCACAAAATTAACTTTTTTTACTTTTTGAAGACATTATTGGGGTTTTTAGTTATTTATCTGCTTTTTTTACCAACCACAAATATGTACTTCTCTCTTTAATTCTCCTATATAATTAATAAGCCCCTCTCTGCTTATATTGGAATAATCTAGCTTATATATTATCATTTCAAGATATTCACAAGCCCTTTTTTCAAGAACCAATTTTTTTATTTCGATTAAAATATTCACCATTTTGGCAGAGAAAGCTTCCATTTCTTGATCATCCACTACAGGGTCAAACATCAAACGTACCTGATCAAATTTTTTAGAGAAGAATATCTCTTCTTTAAGAAGAGTATAACGGTTAAAAAGAATCAAATGATTTTCTGCATCCTTGATGCTCAATAATAATTTTTCTATCATATGCAGCAATTCATAAGGATTATTTAAATTCAAATGAACCATAGGAATATAATCCTCCGAAAAATACGTCACATACCATTTATCCTCTTTTTCTATAAAAGACATAGGTAAGAAAGCACTGCATTGACCTTCCGAAAATATTTTTATTTCAAAGTTTTTGATTCTATTTTTGACAAAAATTTTTTCCATCTTTTTATCCTCCGCATTTCAGACATGCAGAATAATGACGCTGTATGGCTTCCGATTTTTCTATTTCAACCACGTATCGGTCTACGATGTAACAATTTCCTCGGTGATAGACTTGCCCGCTATTTTTGAAACAATATACCAGACTGCCATTTTCCAAACTATTTGGTTTGCAAATTTTGCAGGGTTGATAGGTTCTTTTTATTCCGGAGGTTAATACAGTTTGAGTAGCTGCAACCGCTATATAGGAACAATTTTTCTGGTGATATTTCTTCCCTTCGTTCGGGAAAATCCAAACTAATTCAGACTCTTCTTCCTTCTGCATTTCTTGAGCATTCATTTTCTCATCATAATGATCCGAACCAACAAAAGCCCTGCATACAATGGTCTCATTTCCGGGAATATCCCCATAGAAATTAATTGGAAAACCTATATTTATATTGTAAACGACATTAAAATAAATTAGTTTATCTAGATTCCCAAACGAATACAAATACTTTAGGTCCTTTATCTGAACCTGATTAATCGCTTTATTTTCATCGCAAATCCTTTCTTCTAATTTATTAGAAAATTCAACAATTTTAGTTTTGCCTACATCGGTGTAAGATTCAATAGCCAGTAACCTTGTTTCGTCCAAAGCTGTATTCATTACATTTTCATTGATACAATGTACCTTAATCAAATAGCCTACCGTTAGAATGCCGAGGATAACCAACGGTAAAAGAATGGAGGCTTCAACGGTAAGTGTACCTTTTTTAGTATATCTGAACATAACAATACCTCTGCCCATTTACACTAGCTTCATATTTTAGACCGACATAACAATCCTTAATAGCAAAAGATTGATCTGCATTCATCTTTAAGTTAATCTGAATTAGGTCCATGATTCTTAATAATTTTGTTTCTCTATTCTGAAAATATAAGAATAGTTTTAAATAGTCTCTATAGGAATACCCTTGATCGGATTTCGGTGATATATAGCTTTTGCCGTTTGATCCTCTCAAGGCTGCCGTAAGAGTTAAGGCCCAAGTTGATTTCGATTTGATTAATGCAACCTTTTGGCCTGATTCTAATAATTTCATATCATTAACGGTTTCAGCATAAGCCCAAGTTTCCGCCAAAATTCCCGCTGTGATTGCTGCTTCGGGTCCTGGTGTCATGATTTCTGCCAAACTCAGGACTTCTTGACGTTTCTGGGGATCGGTCCCAACATGTATTGAGTTTAAAAGAAAATGCAACGCTTTAAAGTCCTCCATAAATTCCTCCGCATTTTCTTGATCACTTAGCTTACCGTAAAGAATATACTCCACCTCATTTTTAAAAAAGCTATTCTGCTCACTGATATTCTCATATCTCTGATTAAAATAATTCAGAGCATATTCATTAACATAAAATTTAGCATTTTCCTTTTCGTATAATTGTTTCCATGAAGACAGTCCTTCAGCAACCATCGCAGTAATAGAAATACCATTGTCATTCAAGCCTTTTGAAGGCAAACTGTTAGTAATTTTCTGATTTATCAACTTTCTATTCCCATAATCGGTCCCTTGTGCTTCAGCGAAATTTTTACCGTCCCATTCGGTATTCACTTTTTTTCCATTGCCTGTCCCTTTGTTTCCCGACTGAGACATATAATCGATACCTAGATTCACAACATTGTATTTCATCACATCTTCAATCTGAGTCTCAAAAACATCTATATCGGCCAAAGCATATTCTTTTAAATCACAGGAAATATCCGATGCTGACGGCTGTAAATAAGTGAGGCTTTCATGGCTTGGTAAAACTTGTCCCGGCAATTTTCGCTCAAAGCTTGAATGGATATAAAAACCTAGTTTTGAATCGACTTCTTTTTCATAGCTTTTAAAAGCCATGATCCCATAAGATTCTTTAAGTGCGAGATGATATTCCGATAAAATAGACTTTCCGGCCGATAAAAGAACAGCATCGCTGTATGAATAAGCTGCAACCGACGCCGAAGCTTGAATCAATAAAACAGCCACCATCATCAAGCATATAAATAACATAGCCAATAGCACCGCAGCTGACCCTTTTTTGTTACGATTAAATAGCTTCATAGTCTGATTAAGTCAACCTTTCTGATATAGTCCTTCTCATCAATTTGATACAGGTTTCCCTCTTGAAATTTATCTACTCCTTTTAATAACGCATTTCCTTTGTACGTGTGGCTCATGCTTCCGCTAAGAATAGAGTACATTATTTTTTCTTCCTCCATTACCGTGATTTTTCGATTGAAAGCAGCCATGCTATATTTATCTGAAGGCATAAAGGAATGTTCAAGTTCAATCCGCTCTCCTGTCTCAGTCCTAGTAAGAATCTCTTCTCTCAGACAAGTATGTAGATTGGCTTTAACGGAAGTTGCACTGTACATTGAAATGAGAATATAGATAACAGCCATCATTGCCGCCAGTATCATCGGATAAATCAATGCGGCCTCTATCATAGTGGATCCCTTTTTATTGAATAAAAGATGTCGAACAGTCATTTTCTTATACGACCTTCTATTAAAATCCACTGTTCATTAAAGTCGAAAAGGTATTATTGATGAAGGTGGTAATTTGTGTTTTGAAAATCAACCCAATTCCAACGGCCAGAGCAATTAAAATACCGACTTGTACCATTTCCATTCCTTTTTTGTTTACCAATATCTTTTTCATAACATGTCCTCCTTTTTGTGTTAAATCCTACATTTCCATCATTGCAGGCGCAACGGTTATCATAATTAATACTAACAGCTGTATGGCCAATGGTATCGTTAACTTTGTTTCAGCCAGCTTGCCTTTTTCTTCTGCCTTCTTCTTTCTTTCAAACCATAGAAAGGAACTTTCTGCCTGAAGTTTACTTACCAATTCTGTTCCTTTATCTAAGTTGTCCGCCATAACATTCGTTAATCTCATGAATTCACGGTTACGGCTCCGTTCTGCAAACAACTTTAATTCAACAATTAAAGGAGAATTTACCTGGGCAGTTTTCGTGTGTATTTCCTCTAATTGATTATAAAAATAAGATTGGTTTCCGAATTTCCGTTCTCCATAATCCCGTACAATTCTTTCAAAAGCAGCGGTTAAAACAAGCCCGGCATTCATGAGCAAAACAATTTTGTTGAGAAATTCAGGCAGCTCCTGACTAATGGATTCCTCACATTTAGCTGCTAACTTCTTTGTGGCGTCATAACGACTCAAGTATGTAAACAATAACGCTAATATTGCTGCAAAAATGATAATCGGCAATGTATTCGATTGTTTTTTCTCCCATGAGAGGCTCTGTACACCGGACAGTTCATCCGGCAGATATACTATTTTTTCCGAATCACTTTTGTTTACAGTACGTAAAAACTGTTCCACACTGACATTCGCTTCCTCTTCGGATGTTTCGGGCTCTTTCTTCTCCGTTTCAATCATTTTATTGCTGCCTTCAGCTCTTACGGTTAAAGTCACTGCCTTATTCCACTGGTTGCCATCCACCTTTCCATATACCATTAATGGTATGCTTTGATTTCCCTTTGTTGGTCTCTCAATATAGAGCCTCCCTTTTTCATCGGTTAAAAGGATCTTCTGATCATTTCCAAGGAGTTCAAAACAGGACAGGAAAATCAAAAGAAGAAAACAACATAAGATGCCTACATATCGTTTTAAATTTTCTTTCTTTATTGCTTCAATTTCATTGCCCACATTTTTTAATCCATAAATCCTAAAAAACTCTTTTTCAAAATTTATTTGTTTACCGGTGATCCGATCCGGCAATTTAACAAAAATTTTATCAATACAGCTCTCGATTATGCGCCTTAAAAAATTATTACTTTTTTTCATATCTTAACCTCAGTTATAATATTCATAATATAATAAGATATGGCGATACCCAACAAAGCCGCTGTCATAATGATTCGTCCTGCTAACGTCTGATACATGCTCTCTAAATAATCGGGGGATACAAGATTTAAAAAAATAATTAAAATAAAAGGCATTAAAGTGATAATTTTTGCTTCAAATTTTTTCTGGGAAGTCAACGTTCGCATATCCTTCTCTATAGACATCTTGTCCATTAATATTTCCGAGGCTTTTAAAACAACTTGCCCTACATCTCCCCCTGTTGTCCTGCAAATGGCATATACATCTGCAAAGTTGATGATTTCTTCAATCCCACTTCTATAGGCAAAATCTTTTAAGAGCTGATCCTCATTTGCCCTGCTTCCGTCAACACTCTTTGTAATGTGTTTTAATTCGATAATGATTGGTGCTCGTTCGTCATATAGTAACTTCAAATTTTCGATTCCTTCTTTTAACGCTTCGTTCATTTGTCTTCCGGCTGAAAAAGAAGCGGATAATGAATATAATAAGTCTCGGAATTGGAGGCACAGCTGTTCTCGTCTTTGTATGATCTTTCGTTTTAAATAGAACCTTCGCAAAGGCAGTACTAATATTCCGACCAATATGGAAAGAAATACGCTGTTGTAAAATACAAATGCACATAGAAAGAGAAATAAAAATCCCAACATATAATATTGCTTTTTTTCTTTATTAGTCATTTCGTAGTTGTCATAATTTATAATTTCGTAAATATAATTTTCCACTATAAATGAACCCCTCTTATCTGAAGCTTATCCATCTTCGTCAAACTGTTTCCTGTTTTGATAAGTCCTTTTTCATTGTCAAATTTAAATAATCGGTTGATTTGAAACTTATTGTTTTCATAGCCGTTAATTTCTGAGATTTCCAATACCCTTCTGCTTCGATCCGGAAGTCTTCCCAGATGAACCATGATATCGATTCCTTCTGCCAACTGACTTCTTATGGCATCGACAGGGAAATTTACGGCTTGCAGAAACATGGTTTCCAGTCTTTTCAGCATGCCTTCCACTGAATTGCCGTGACCTGTAGACAGGGAACCGTCATGTCCGGTATTCATTGCTTGCACCATGTCCAAGACTTCTTTTCCTCTGACTTCTCCTACGATAATTCGATTCGGCCTCATTCTCAAGCTGGTTTTTATAAGCTGCTGCATATCAATCATCCCCTTCCCTTGAACATTTGCGTTTCTGCATTCCATTCTCACAATGTTTTCTACCGTTTTGATCTGAAGTTCTGCAGAATCTTCGATCACAATGACACGCTCTTCATTTGGAATGTAGTTCGATAAAACATTGAGCAAAGTCGTTTTGCCGGAGCCGGTTGAACCGCTGATGAACGTATTCTGTCCTGCCAGAATCATTTTTTGAAGAAATTCAGCCGCCTCTCGTGAAATCGTTCCGAATCGAATCAGGTCCTCCATTGTTATTGCCTTTTCCGGGAACTTTCGGATAGTTAGAATAGGTCCATTCAGCGCAATATTTTTATAAACGGCATTCACTCTTGATCCATCCGGAAGTCTTGCATCGACAATCGGATTTAATTCATTAATTTCACGGTGCACCCTTGCCGCAATTCTTCGAATCACCTCCTCCAATTCCTCCGTGGAAATAAAGGCAGAATCAACCTTTTCAATATCACCGAAACGCTCTATAAAAATGTTGTCTGCTCCATTCACCATGATCTCCGTCACATCATGATCAACCGAATACGGATATAAAATACTTAAATCTTTTCTTATAGAGTAGTAAATTTGATTGACAAGCTTCCTCTTCTCTTTAAATCCGAGCATCACGGTTCGCGCATCTTTCAATATAAAGTTCTCAATCTCCGCTTTGATTTCCTCATCCGTTGAATTTTCTTGTCTGCTTACGATTCTGCGTATTTCATCAATCATTAAAATCATCTCTTTTTTATCCATTTTTATACTTAATTTCCTTTTTTTACCTTATATGCACATAATAAAACAGCTGTAAAAAATTTACAACTGTTTTAACTCGACATTATTCGACAAATATTCAATTGGACTTAGGATGATTTCATTAATTCGTCAAGATGCCTTCCTGTAAGAACAGATTCAGGGTATCCTGCCCCCCCAGTACCCAAAGCAAGTCTCCTTCTGCAATAATCATATTTTTATTCGGACCGACAATGGATAGCATATCTCTCTCTATACCGATTACAAACCCGAAATATTTTTCTCTGATCCTTGACATCTGTATCGTTTTTTTGCAGAACTCACAGTCTTTCGTGACATTTATCGCTATGCAAAGCAAATGATTTTCTACGTCTGTAGAAGTAAAAATCTGACCGTAACTATAATTTCTTAAAGTCAAATATTCGTCAAGTTTCAACACCTCAGCCACTTTATCGATTGCTAAACTGTAAGAATCAAGATTATATTGCTTTCCTAATGCCACAATGATATCTCCTGCTTGGATGCCTGTTTCCATATCGGGATTATTAATGTGAATTTCACCGCGGATAATTTTTACAATGTGAACGCCAAGCAAACGTCTTGCAAAGAAGATTCTTTCCGAATTATCAACAAGCAACTTTTTCACTTCGTATTTGCCTACCAATAACGTTTCATCAAGCCACCTATGGTGCCCGCTGATTCCTCTCTTCTTTTTGTTTGAGGACAAAATTCTCTCATTAAAGTTCGCCATAAATCGAGTTTCCATTTTGATTGAATTGCTCATCATGAAATCTGACTTCATAGAGAAAATTACGATAATAACAGAAATCCACCATAATATCCATGCAGGGATAGAAGTAAGTTCTCTTATGGTAATCATCACAAAGAAAATCGATAGGAGAATTCTTACCACTCTAAATGCCAGCAAAGGAGGTCTATTGGTTTTTTTCTTCAGCCAAAGCTTCATATAGATGGTTTTTCTTTTATAAGACATCAGGTTGATAATCGGTGCCATTGCCATAACGGCAATCGTGCAAGCAATTATTTTGGACGTAAGCACAGAGATCTCCATTTTTAGCAGAAACGGCATGATGACATGTATTACAACAACATAAATCGAAAAAAGTATGATAGAAGTAATGATCGTTCTCGGAATATATTGACCTAAATATGCCTTCCAATCTGCATCTTTTTCATTTTCTGTCTGCCGCTCAGAAGTGTAGGTTTTTAGTGTCTTTAACGTCTGCTTCGGAAGGATTTTAGCCAGTTTGACGTAGGCCGGTTCGATTCGTTTAATAAACATCGGCGTAGTAAAAGTAGTAATAACCGATACCGATACTACAATCGGATATAAGAAGTCACTGGTCACCCCCAAGGTCGTTCCCAGGGAGGCTATAATGAATGAAAATTCACCGATCTGTACCATACTTAATCCTGCTCCCACCGCCGTATGCAATGAATTTCCTGAAAGCAATACACCTAACATGGCAAAAGTCATCTGTCCCAATATGGTCACTACGGTTAGAATAAGAATCGGTACTAAGTATTTTAGAATCATATCCGGATTTACCAACATCCCTACCGAAACAAAAAAGACGGCTCCAAATAAGTCTTTTATCGGGTTAACAAGCCCCTCAATTCGTTCCGCCTTCACGGTTCCGGCTAATATAGAGCCCGCCAAAAATGCGCCTAACGCGGAGGAAAAGCCCATATAATTCGCGATGACTACCATCGCAAGGCATAGCCCCAAGGATACAATCAATAAGGTTTCATCATTCAGGTATTTATCTGCCTTTTTTAAGCCCGTAGGAATCAAATAAATGCCCAATACCAGCCACAATACCAAATACAGAATTAACGTGCCTAACTGTTGAATCAAATCAAATCCGGATACATTTTGACTAATGGAAATGGTGGATAAAATAATCATCATAAAGATAGCAACGACATCTTCCAAAATCAACGTACCCAGAACAAGCTGTGCATATTTCTTATTTTTCAGCCCCAGCTCTTCATAGGCCTTCAGTATAATCATCGTAGAAGACAGGGATATCATTCCACCCAGGAAAATACTATCCATTTGGCTCCATCCCATCGCCTGACCTACACCGTAACCGACAAAAACCATGGCAGTAATTAAGGTCACTGCGGTTACGATCGCACTGCCACCAATATTGGCAATCTTATGAAAACTGAACTCAAGACCTAAGGCAAACATGATAAAGATAACACCAAGATCTGCCCACATGTGAATATTTTCTGCATCTGCAATACTTGGAAGCACAGAAAAGTGAGTGCTGGTCAAAAAACCCGCTAACACATATCCCAGTACCAAAGGCTGCTTTATTCTTTTAAATATAACGGTGGTGATTCCGGCTACGACTAAGATCAAAGCCAAATCACTAATTAATACATCAAGTCTCTCCATCTATACCTCTTTTCTGTTAAAAATTACTGTAAAAGTGGAGCCTTCTCCCAACTTACTTTTTACTTTAACTTCTGCATTCAACAAATATGCTATATGTTTTACAATAGACAAGCCCAAACCGGTTCCCCCGGCTTTCTTGGTTCTTGATTTATCAACTCTGTAAAAACGTTCAAATAGCCTGCTGAAATGTTCTTCAGCTATGCCGATCCCTTTATCGGTTACGTCAATAATAATCTTCCCCCCTTCTTGTCTAGATGAGATGAAAACGCTGCTGTTTTCGTTGGAATATTTAATCGCATTTTCAATCAAATTAACCATCATTTGAGTGAATCGATCCACATTCCCTTCAATATAACATTTATCTACTAAAGATGTTTGTATGATGATATTCTTACCGCTTGCAATGGGTTCTATAGCAGTAATCATCTTTAACAAGCATTCTTTGGTATCAATTATTCCAATATTTGGGGTAATTTTTTTATTTTCAATTTCAGAAAGTACTAAAAGATCTTCAATAAGACGTTCTAATCGAGAGGTTTCAATCGCAATAATGTCGATAAACTTATTGCGTATTTCAGGATTTTCCGCTGCACCGTCCTGCAAGGTTTCTATGAACCCGGAAATGGATGTAAGAGGTGTTTTTAATTCATGTGTAACATTGGCTACAAATTCACTCCGAATTTGTTCGACACGTTTGCTTTCTTCGGTCATTTTAGCAAGTTTTTCATGCATATCATGCACCGGCTTCATAATTTGATTGTACATGGCAAACGAAAAGATACAAGATACGGCAACACAAGTGATAATGGCGATATAAAAAGCTCTATTCTTCAATAAAAACAAGAATGCGCTGTCCATATCATTTGTTCCTGCTGTAATAAAATAAGATAACACTAACAGAACTAAAAGAAGATTAATGAAGGTGATTGCCGCAGAGGCCAAAAGGAATCTGTTTCTCATTGCATTTTATACCCTTTCCCTCGAATGGTCTGTATATATTTTTCTTCATTATCATCTTGGCCTAATTTTTTTCTTAAATATCGGATATGAACATCAACCGTTCTGCTTTCCCCTACAAAATCAATACCCCACACTTTATCTAAAATCTGATCTCTGGAAAAAACATGGCCTCTGTTTTCCGTCAGCAAGCAAAGCAGTTCAAATTCCTTTAGCGTAAGCATCACTATATTTCCTGCCACTTTCACTTCATGCCGATCCGTATTGATTTCAATATCACCGATTCGAATGATATAATCGTTCGTTTCTGCCGGATTGTTTTCTTCATATCTGCGCAGAACAGCTTTAATACGAGCCATCAGTTCACGCACACTAAAGGGTTTGGTAATATAATCATCTGCACCGAATTCAAGTCCAAGAACTTTATCTACTTCATCATTTTTAGCGGTAAGCATGATGATTGGTGTTTTATTTCCTTCTTCTCGCAATTCTCGACAAATATCATACCCATTTTTACCCGGAAGCATGATGTCCAATAAAATTAGATCCGGTTTTTCTCGATGAACAAGCGTGATGCCCATAACCCCATCTTCTGCACTAATATACTCATACCCGTTATTTTTTAGGTTATATGCCACCAATTCAATAATATTTGGTTCATCTTCTATAATTAATATTTTTTTCATAATACCTTTCGCCTTAATTGAATGCTTTTTCTTCTTATTGTATAAAAGCTACTATATTTACAAGTCCCATTGATAAAAGTATATCAGCTTTCTTTAACAGTTGTCTATCAATTTTTAATGCCATACCATCTTAAAGCTCTTTACTTTGCAGGTTACTCTCTTTGAAATTTACATCGTTTAATACAGCCTCTGCTACATTTTGGCAGCAATCCCCTATCTTTTCAATATTATGAATAATATCTGTATACATGACTGTAAACTCCGGTGAACATACTTTTTCATAGAGTCTCTTGATGTGTTCTTTCTTTAATCTCTCTTCCATCCTGTTCATCTGCTCTTCCTGAATCAAAACGTCTTTCGCAAGAAGAATATCCCCATTTTCAAGGGCTTTAATGGAGTCTCTTACCATACGGGCCACATGATCAAAACACTCATAAATTTCTGCACAAGCAGAGTCTGAAAACTCATAGCCATATTTAATCTTTTCATTGGAAAATTCGGCTATATTGTTGCAATGATCACCGATATGTTCAATATCCGACGCAGTATGTATCAATCCCGATACCATGGCTCCCTGGTGCTCAGTTAACGTGTCCGTTGCAAAAATGGTTGCCAGATATTTGACTGTTTCATCTTGTAGCTTATTGACAATATTTTCTGTCTCGAATACTGCATGTACTGCTTCTTTGTCATTACCCAGAAAAGCTTTTTTAGCATTTGTCAGCATTTGTGATGTTAGATTGGCAATTCTTGAAAGCTCTTTTGTGGCCATGTGAATGGCAAAAACCGGCTGCTCAATAATATTATAATCCAAGTACAGCGGCTCTGAAATATGTCTTTCACAATCATTACCCGGAATAAGTTTGATGACTGCTTTTACCAATAACCATAGAAACGGCAGAAAGATTAAGGTATTTATAATATTAAAGCACATATGTGCATTCGCAATTTCTCTTGACAGAATATCGACTTCTGCGCCATCCGGCGAAATAGCTTGGATCAGTTTCATGAATTCCGGTATAAAAAACAGAAATAAGACGGTCCCAACAGCATTAAAAATAAAATGTGCCGCGGCAGTCCTTTTTGCATTAACAGAAGCCTTCTTAGAAGCGAGTGCAGCCGAAATGGTTGTTCCTATATTGGCTCCCAATAAAAGAGGAATCGCTCCGGCCAGTCCGATTACGCTGGTAACCCCATCCGGTCCTGCCTGAGAAGCTAAATTTTGAAGAACAGCAATCGTTGCAGAACTACTCTGCAAGACCGCAGCAAATAAAGTACCTATTAAAACACCAAGGACAGGAATCTGATTGATATGAGCCAATAATTCTGCCGTCTGAACAGACGCCGCGATGGATTCCATAGCCTCACTCATTGTATTCATGCCCACAAACAACAAGCCAAATCCAAATATAGCTTGCCCGAAGTTCATAACCGCTTCTTTCTTTAGAAAGTAATATAAAATAAACCCTGCCAGAACAAGCACCCATGCATAATTCCCCAGCTTAAAAGCTACAATCTGGGCTGTTATGGTTGTACCGATATTGGCTCCCAAAACAACACTGATCGCCTGAGGTAAATTCATAAGACCGGCACCGACAAAGCCGATAACCATAATCGTAGTTGCGCTGCTGCTTTGTAAAACGGCAGTTGTCAGCGTACCCATGAGAACGCCTAGAAGAGGATTTTGCGTCAACAGAGCCAGCAGTTTTTTCATTTTTTCACCTGCTGTCTTTTGCAGTCCATCACTCATCAAATTCATTCCGTATATAAATATCGCCAAACCTCCAAGCGATATGATGATGTCTTTTAGAATATTAAATTCCATCTTAATTATCCTCTTAGCAAAACGCAAATTACTTTTACTTATATTTTACAAGCATTTCGGTTTTGTTGAAAGAGAACAAATGTTAAGCTATTGTAAAATTAATGTTAACTTCGCGTATAATTCTTTAATCCCTACTCCAAAATCTTTGTCTATATTAATCGTTTTATATATAAAATTTCCTTCTCGAATGCTTTTTAAACTTACCGAATCAGCATCAATAAACAAATCTGCATGCTCCTCATTTTCTATTCCTTCACAAAAATTAACCACTGACACTACCTTCTCGACCAGAATGCTCCCTAAGCAAAACTCCAAATAATTTCTGAACTTATGCTGTTTACTTTCCTCCCCATACCGTTCTACTACAATGATCTGGTCGCTGACTGATAGAATCCACAAACTTTCATCCGTTAACGAACCATCACTATCAACTAGAATAAAATCATATAAACCACACTCTAAAAGTTGTTTAAAAAACGCAGATAACTCCTCATTATTTAATGCTTTTAATTCGTTTCTGCCTTTTGAAGGAGCAAACGTTTCTACCCCATATTCATCCTTTATCGTGAAACTACTGATAGAAGAACCTATATTCTTACCGCTGTTTATATAGTAAAGATAATCGGAAATGGTTTTATATCTATCCTCGCATCTAAAATAAAGAGGCGTAGATTCGATCTCCTCATAATTGATGTATAATATCTTTTTATCGTGAAAGCGCTTTAATTCCTGTGCAAGTCCCAAGGATACCGACGTCTTCCCGCTTCCTCCACAAGAACCATGAAAGGTTAAAATTTTAGTGTTTTCTTTCGGCAAATGCATTTCTTTTCTTCCGGTTATCATTCCATAGAAGAATAGTATTTGAGACTCAAAATAGTTTGTATTTTCATATTTATATAAATAGAGCTGTTGCTCTTCAGCAATAGGAGTTGTCACTCTTTTTTCCACAAGCTGAATAAATGGTTTTGGAGCAGCTTGATGCTCCCCATCCAGCAACAGCACATCATATTTTTTGAAATTTGTATCCTGGTGAAATGAAAGTGTATCTACTACCGTAAATAAGAAACGATTATTTTTTGCCGACATGCATTTGGCAAAGGTGTAAGCATAATCTAAATCCTTAGAAACCAACATAATTGTAATTATTTCCATTATTAACTCCTATACCTATTTTTATTTTTATCGTATAATATATGGAAATAATTGTCAATTTTATTTTTTATTTCTTTCGTTAATCATCTCATACAATTTGGCCAACGATTTATTTAAACCTCCGATTTCATGCATCAACCCTGCTTTTACAGCGTCTTTGCTGAAAAGAACGGTTCCGACATCATTCGACATGTTATCGGTGCAGTTCATTAATCGTAAAATATTATCTCGATCCGCATTGGAAGTCCGAATAATGAAATCGATGATTCTGTCCTGCATCCTTCTAAAATATTCATAGGTAGGCTCTGCGCCGATAATCATACCGGTCATTCGAATCGGATGAAGGATCATCGTAGCGCTCTCCGCAATAAAAGAATAATTTGCGGCTGTGGCTAACGGAATTCCTATGCTGTGTCCTCCTCCCAGAACCAGAGAAACGGTAGGCTTTGACAAAGTCGCAATTAACTCTGCTATGGCCAAACCTGCCTCTACATCCCCTCCAACCGTATTTAAAATAATTAACAGGCCTTTTATATCATCATTTTGTTCCACGGAAGTCAATTGAGGGATAATATGTTCATACTTCGTTGTCTTCTCGTTAGGTGAACCAAAAGTATGCCCTTCAATGATTCCTATAATCGGCAAACATAAAATATCACTCTTAAATTCTCCGACCGAATTAACGACTCCTAATTCTTTGATATTTTCATTTGTATCTCCATTTGTGTCCGCATTTTCAATCGGCTCATCCTGCTCAACGTTATTATTTTGAAAATTACTCATATTACACTCCTTACATAAATATTATTAGTATTATTTACTGTTTGGAGGTTCATTATGCTATTAAGTGAAATTGGTGACAAGGAAATCGTTGACTTGCGAAATGGCAGTAGACATGGTCAGCTTTGGGATGCAGAAATGTTATTTGAAAAAGAGACCGGACAAATCAAATCAATTCTTGTTCCGAACGTACAAACCAAAATGGGATTTCTTTCAAATCATGACTATATGCATCTGCCATGGAATTCAATTGTTAAAATCGGAGAAGATATTATCATCTTTGAATCTGCCATGTAATGTAATAACTTTGGACAAAAAAGAAATAATGGTCAGTTTTAATTGTTAAACCGACCATTATTCCTGTAAGTCATTATGTTATGTGTGAATGTATAGAATGCATTCTATTTTGATTTTTGAATGCATAATCTATCTCGCATTACAGGCGATGCACATTAGACTGCTTATTTGTAATGAAGCAATTCATGTGCTTTGTGTCCGCTTAATATCGTATGATAAAGATTATCCGTAACCGGATTATCTATGGTTATTTTTACATTGGACATTCTATCGGTTTCGTAAATACCTTCTGACCGTTCCTTTTTTGCTCTGCCCGGTACAAACGGCTGACCTGCTCCGGCGATACAACCGCCTCTGCATGCCATTACTTCAACAAAATCATACTTCGCCTCGCCTGATTTTATTTTTTCGATTAAGGCTTCCGCACTTGCCAATCCGCTTACAATCGCAATATTTATTTGCCTATCGTTTAAAGGTATCGTTACCTCTTTGAGGTCATCAAAACCGCGAACGCCGGTAAAGGCAATTTCTCTGAGTTGCTGTTTGGCGTTTGGTCCTAAAATATATCGAATAACGGCCTCGGTCACTCCACCGGTCGCACCGAAAATGACGCCGGCTCCGCTGGCGATACCAAATGGCATATCCACGGCTTCGGGAAGCACTTCGTCAAAACGGATTCCGGATTCTTTTATCATTTTAGCCAGTTCAATAGTAGTAATGGAATAATCTATAGTAGGTTCTCCGTCCGATGTAAATTCTTCTCTGGCAATTTCAGCCTTCTTTGCCGTACATGGCATAATCGCTACCATCTTTGTTTTCTTAGCCTTTTTCCCTGTTCCCTTTACTTTGGCATTCTCTTTTAAAACAGCTCCAAACATTTCCATTGGAGATTTACAGCTGGAAACATGCTCCATTAAATCCGGATGATTGATCTCCGCATAGCTAAACCATGCCGGACAGCAGGAAGTAAATAAAGGCATATCCTGCTCTGTCTTCAACCGATTCAGCAGTTCATTTGCTTCTTCTATAATGGTAAGGTCTGCACCTGTTGCAGTATCATAAACTTCATCAAAGCCCATTCTTTTCAGTACAGCGACAATCTTACCCATCACGTTGGTACCTTTCGGAAAACCGAATTCATCCCCCAACGCCACTCGAACGGCCGGTGCGATCTGAGCCACCATAATCACATCATCGTTATATAAGTCTTCCCAAACACCCTTTGTATCATCTTTAATCGTAATAGCGGCAGTCGGACAGATCGCTGCACATTGTCCGCAGCTCACACAGTTGGTCTCTGATAAAGGGGCGCTAAATGCCGTTTCAATAGCAACTTTTGAACCTCTATGAGCAAAGTCAATAGCTCCTACCCGCTGAATTTCAGAGCACATTCGAACACAGTCACCGCAAAGAATACATTTGTTTCTATCTTTAATAATGGCTTTTGAGGAATCATCTATCGGTAAGATTGGGGTATAGCGTTCATACCGTACTTCTCTCACTCCATAACGCTTCGCCATTTCTTGCAATTTACAATTATAATTTTTATCACAGGTCGTACAATCCCTGCAATGATCGGCCAACATCAGCTCCAAAATATTCTTACGGTATTTTTGCAATCTTGGCGTATTCGTTTTGATTTCCATTCCGGATCTCGGTGGAGTAGAGCAGGAAGCCGTAATGCTTCCGTTTTTATCCTCCACTACACACATTCGACAGGCTCCGTAGGTTGATAAAAAAGAGTAATAGCAAAACGTAGGCAAATCAATTCCCACTTTTCGGATTAAATCCAATATATTTTTTTCACCCTCAATAGCAACCGGAATCCCATCAATCGTCATAAATTTTTTTGTGTTCATACTGTTCATGGTTAATCCTCCTTAATTGCCTTGAAGTTACAGCTTTCAATACAAGCACCGCACTTGATGCACTTTTGCTGATCGATGATAAACGGTTCTTTTATTTTGCCTTCAATCGCAGAAACCGGACAAACTCTGGCACACTTACTGCATCCTTTGCAGAGTTCTTTTTCAATATAGATCATCTTGAGTGCTTGACATGTCTTCGTCGGACATTTTTTGTTTACAATATGTTCTATATATTCATCTTTGAAATACTTCAGGGTTGAGACCACCGGGCTGCAAGCCGTCTTTCCGAGTCCGCATAAAGCCGTGGAAGAAATCATATCCGATAATTCTTCCAATAAGTCTAAATCTGATAGTTCGCCCTTTCCGGCAACAATTCTCTCTAATATTTCAAGGACTCTTCTCGTACCTTCTCTGCAAGGTACACATTTCCCACAGGATTCGTTTTGAGTGAAGTTCATGAAGAATCGAGCTACTTCAACCATGCAAGTATCTTCATCCATTACTACAAGGCCGCCGGAGCCGATCATCGCTCCTACTTTTTTCAAACTGTCAAAATCAAGGGGTAAGTCCAAATGCTCACTGGTCAAACACCCGCCGGAAGGTCCGCCGATCTGAACCGCTTTAAATGCCTTGCCATCTCTTACACCGCCGCCGATATCAAAGATTACTTTGCTCAGAGTCGTTCCCATCGGTACTTCAATCAATCCCGTATTGGCGATATTTCCTGTTAACGCAAACGCTTTGGTTCCTGGGCTTTTTTCCGGTCCTATGGATTTATACCATTCTGTACCTTTCGTAATAATCATCGGTACATTGGCAAAGGTTTCTACATTGTTCAATAAAGTCGGTTTGCCATACAATCCCTGCTCCACTGTTCTAGGCGGCTTTACCCTTGGCATACCTCTTTCCCCTTCAATGGAAGTCGTCAGCGCACTGCCTTCTCCGCAAACAAAAGCACCTGCACCCTTCACGATCTTTATTTTAAAATTAAAACCGCTTCCCAATATGTTATTTCCAAGCAGTCCCACTCGCTCCGCTTGCTCAATGGCAATCTTCAGCCGCTTTACGGCCAATGGATATTCAGCTCTCACATAAATATAGCCTTCCTGCGCACCGGAAGCTACTCCGGCCATCATCATACCTTCCAACATTTTATGAGGATCTCCCTCCATGATGCTTCGGTCCATAAATGCTCCCGGATCGCCTTCATCTCCGTTGCAAACGACATATTTAATCAGTTCCTTCTGAACCTTCACCTGGGACCATTTTCTTCCTGCAGGAAAACCGCCGCCGCCTCTTCCTCTTAAATTGGAATCGTAGATCATTCGGATAATGTCCTCATCGACCAGTTCGAACAGACATTTCTCCAACGCACTGTAACCACCGTAAGCGATATACTCTTCTATGGATTCCGCATCAATCTGTCCGCAGTCTTTCAATACCACTCTGGTTTGATTTTTATAAAACGGAATTTCCTCCTGAATAGGATAACCTTTCCCTTCCTTTTTATAGATGAGTCTGTCGATAATTTCATCACTGACAATCGACTGTTCGACAATTTCTTCGCAGTCATCAATCGAAACTTTTAAATACAAAAGGTTCGCAGGCTCTATCCTTAACAGCGGTCCCATTTCACAAAATCCATGACAACCACTGTATTTTAAACCCACATGACGCCCTTCTCCTTCAGTTTCATGCTCCAGCTCCACTTCACACGGGATGTCTCGCTCTTTCATGATCTGCTTTAACTTTTCATATATTAAAGTGGAGCCTCCGGCTACACAGCCTGTTCCTCCGCATACATAAATCTTTTTCTTCTGCTGGTCCAGTCGCTGCGCATATTCTTCTCTTTTATAAATTAATTCTTGTCTGGTCAATATCTTTTCTGAATGAGTAACTGCCGTATTCTTATTTATCATTTACGATCTCCTTTCTTAGGTCTCCAAGCAAATCTTTTGCCTTCTCAGGAGTCATAGCCGCATGAACCTTTTCATTGACTGTAATAACCGGAGCAAGTCCACAGGCACCGAGACATGATACGGTCTCCACTGTAAATAACAAATCGTCCGTTGTATGCTTCTCAGCCGATAGACCCAGTTCTTTTCTTAGCTCATTTAAAATAGGAATCGACTTTCTCACGTGACAGGCTGTTCCATCACATATTTTGATGACATATTTTCCTTTTGGCTCCAATGAAAAGTTTTCATAAAAGGTAGCTACCCCATAGATTTTCGCACTGCTCACCTTAAGCTTCTTTGCCAAGTAAGGGAAAGATTCTCTAGGTAAATATCGATATTCTTCCTGAATATCTTGTAGAATAGCAACGATAGGCGGTTTTTCTCCTGCATGCATTGCTACAATTTCATCGATTTTCTTATATAATAAATCTTCAACCATATATAACGTTCCTCCTGACTTTTATTTCACATACATTTTTTGTTTCAGCAAAATAATCCATGCTCAAGACAGCAAGGATTTGTTATTTTCTTAACACAATAATTCTACGCTTTTTGCTCTATTTTTGCAACCTATTTTTGCATACAATGTACAATTTTTTGTCGCTTTTTCTTGAATTATGTTTGTTTTTCAACATTTATTGGCTTTAATTTTTTAATATGTAAAAACAGGTAAAAAAAATGACAAAAAAAACGAATCAATTTTTATTTGTTTTTTATAATTGGTTTATTCATATTTTTCTAAATATTTTTTAATTGACAATTAATTAACATCATTTTTTGAGTATTTTTTGATATTTTTTAGGTGTTATTTGGTGATTACAACAAAAAAGCATTTAATGCAACAAATACGTTATTGGATTAACAACAATCTGCATTAAATGCTTCTAAACTTTTCGATTAATCATTTCAACATTCCAGTCCTTCAGTCGAAATGATTTTAGATTCATATTTCTTAAACAAAGAGAGAAACGAACTAAATCCGTTTCTCTCTGTTATGGTTATTTTTTATGATCTATTTGTCCTGTTCGCTTCGAACAACAGCCTGAGCAGCAGCCAGCCTTGCAATAGGAACGCGGAACGGTGAGCAAGAAACATAATTTAATCCAATACTGTGACAGAATTCTATCGTCTTAGGATCGCCTCCATGTTCTCCGCAAATGCCAAGCTTGATATTTGCTCTTGTTGCTCTTCCCAGTTCAACGGCCATCTTAACCAATTTGCCTACACCAACTTGATCTAATGTTTGGAATGGATCTTCCTCAAATACGAGCTTGTCTCTATATTCTTTAATAATTTTACCCGTATCATCTCTAGAGAAGCCAAAGGTCATCTGCGTCAGATCATTTGTACCAAATGAGAAGAATTCCGCTTCTTTGGCAATTTCATCTGCTGTTAAAGCAGCTCTCGGCACTTCGATCATCGTTCCTATTAAGTAATTCAAACGGATGCCTTCCCTTTCAAAGCACTTTTCAATTGTTTCCACAACCGTCTTCTTCACATAAGCAAGTTCTTTCTCAAGCCCCACTAACGGAATCATGATTTCAGGAACGATATCCATATTTTTTTCCTTCTTTAGCTCGATCGCAGCCATAATAATAGCCTCTGCCTGCATTTCAGCAATTTCAGGATATGTAACAGCAAGTCGGCAACCTCTGTGACCCAGCATCGGATTAAACTCGTGAAGGTCTTCTACTTTCTTTGCTAATTTTTCATAAGGAACATGAATCTGTTCGGACAATAATTTAATTTCTTCATCCGTATGCGGTAAAAATTCGTGCAGAGGAGGATCTAACAGTCTGATCGTAACCGGCCGGTCTTCCATCACTTCGTAAATGCCCTTAAAGTCACTCTTTTGGAATGGAAGAAGCTGTATTAAAGCCGCTCTTCTTTCCTCTTCCGTGTCCGCAACAATCATTCTTCTTACAGCAGGGATTCTTTCTTCTTCAAAGAACATGTGCTCTGTTCTGCAAAGTCCGATACCTTCCGCACCAAAATCAACGGCCTGTTTCGCATCTCTAGGATTATCTGCATTGGTACGAACCTTTAATGTTCTGATTTCATCCGCCCATTTCATGATTAATCCAAAGTCACCGGATAATTCAGGAGCAACCGTTTTAATCTTGCCCTTAAATACTTCTCCCGCCGTGCCGTCAATGGAGATATAATCTCCTTCTACAAATTTTTCATCGCCGATAACAAGCGTCTTTTCTTCTTCATTTACCTTTATTTCCGAACAGCCGGCAACACAGCACTTTCCCATCCCTCTTGCTACTACGGCTGCATGGGAAGTCATACCGCCTCTGGCAGTTAAAATACCTTCCGCAACAACCATTCCGGCTAAATCTTCCGGTGAAGTTTCAATTCTGACAAGTACTGCTTTTTCACCATTTGCAACGGCATCCACCGCATCGGAAGCGTGGAAATAGATTTTTCCTGTTGCTGCTCCCGGAGAAGCCGGAAGACCTTTTGCAAGGGTTTGTGCTTTCTTTAATTCTTCCGCATCAAACATCGGATGGAGAAGCTGATCGATTTGAGCAGGCTCCAGCCTAGTCACCGCCGTTTTCTTGTCAATGAGCCCGTCTTGTTCCATATCTACAGCAATTTTTACCGCAGCCGCCGCTGTTCTCTTGCCGTTTCTTGTCTGAAGCATAAAGAGTTTATTTCGTTCTACCGTAAACTCCATATCCTGCATATCCGTGTAATGATTTTCAAGTAATTCAGCAATTCTCACAAACTCTTTATACACTTCCGGGAAAGCAATTTCCATCTCAGAAATTGGCTGTGGTGTTCGAATCCCCGCCACAACATCTTCACCCTGTGCATTGACTAGAAATTCTCCAAACAGCTTTGGTTCCCCGTTGGCTGGATTTCTCGTGAACGCAACGCCGGTTCCGGATGTATCACCCATGTTACCGAATACCATAGACTGAACATTTACAGCAGTTCCTAAATCGGACGGAATATTGTTTAACTGTCTATACAAAATCGCTCTCTCGTTATTCCAAGAACGGAATACAGCCATCACAGCTTCCATCAATTGTTCTTTGGGCTCCTGCGGAAATGCTCTGCCTATTTCCGATTGAACCAATGCCTTATAGTCTACAATAATCGCTTTTAAATCATCTGTCTCTAAATCTACATCAAATTTACAGCCTTTTTCCTCTTTCTTTGCGTCAAATATCGCATCAAATTTGGATTTGGAGATTTCCAAAACAACATCTCCAAACATTTGAATAAATCTTCTATAGCTGTCGTAAGCAAATCGATCATTTTCTGTCAGTTTTGCTAACCCTTCTACAGTTTCATCATTTAATCCTAAATTCAAAATGGTATCCATCATACCAGGCATAGAAAATACCGCACCGGATCGAACAGATACAAGAAGTGGATTTGAAACATCTCCAAAACTCTTGCCGGTAACGTTTTCTAGCTCCGTAAGCTTCTGAAAGATTTCTTCCTCAGTATCTTCCGCAATAATACAGTCTTCACTGTAATATCGATTACAAGCTTCCGTAGTAACGGTAAAACCAAAAGGAACAGGAAGGCCAATTTTTGTCATTTCAGCGAGGTTTGCACCTTTACCGCCTAATAAATGCCTCATATCTTTGGAGCCTTCATTAAATGAATAAACAAATTTTCCCATTTTTCTTCTCCTTCAAAAAATCCTCTTGAACAAGTCGTCGCTTGCACTCAGGTATAGATTTTTTTGATCGTGCCTTAACATATTGGCACTGTACTATAAACTAACAACAACCATAGAAAAGGTATAGAAAAATTAAAATTCCAATCTTTCTTCAATATACTTTCTAACTTCAGTTACAGGAATTCTTACTTGTTCCATCGTATCTCTGTCACGGATTGTAACACATCCGTCTACTTCTGTATCAAAGTCAACACAAATGCTGAACGGTGTACCAATCTCATCTTCTCTTCTGTATCTCTTACCGATAGAACCTGCTTCATCATAATCAACCATGAAGTACTTCGTCAGTTCTTCATAAATCGGCTGTGCAATCGGAGCAAGCTTTTTCGCAAGAGGAAGGACGGCAGCCTTAAAAGGTGCCAATGCAGGATGGAATCGTAATACAACTCGAATATCCTCTTTACCGTTTGCATCGGTCAGAACTTCTTCATCATACGCATCCACTAAGAAGGCTAACGTCACTCGGTCTGCTCCTAAGGATGGCTCGATACAGTATGGAACATACTTTTCGTTCGTTTCAGGGTCGACGTAGTTCATTTCCTGTCCGGAGTGTTCAATGTGCTGCTTCAAGTCAAAGTCCGTTCTATCTGCAATTCCCCATAGTTCACCCCAGCCAAATGGGAATAAGTACTCAATGTCTGTCGTCGCATTGCTGTAATGAGATAGTTCTTCCTTTTCATGATCTCTAAGTTTGATATGTTCTTCTCTCATATTTAATGACTTCAGGAAGTTTACACAATAGTCTTTCCAATATACAAACCATTCTAAGTCTGTTCCGGGTTTGCAGAAAAACTCCAATTCCATCTGTTCAAATTCTCTGGTTCTGAATGTGAAATTACCAGGTGTAATTTCATTTCTGAAAGATTTTCCTATTTGAGCAATACCAAACGGAATCTTCTTTCTGGAAGTTCTCTGTACATTTTTAAAGTTAACGAAAATACCTTGCGCTGTTTCAGGTCTTAAAAAGATTTCAGCCTTGGAGTCTTCCGTTACTCCCTGGAAGGTTTTAAACATTAAGTTGAATTGTCTGATTCCTGTAAAATCACTCTTGCTGCACTCTGGACAAGCAATGTCTTTTTCCTTAATGAAGGCCTCCAGTTTTTCATTGGACCAACCGTCCACTGCTATATCGGTAAGGTTTTGTTCTTTTAAATAATCTTCAATCAGTTTATCGGCTCTAAACCTTGCTTTACAGCTTTTGCAATCGATAAGCGGATCAGCAAATCCACCGACATGTCCGGATGCAACCCATGTTTTTGGGTTCATCAAAATAGCAGCATCAAGGCCCACATTGTATTTTGACTGCTGAACAAATTTTTTCCACCAGGCTTTTTTGACATTGTTCTTCAGTTCTACACCGATCGGGCCGTAATCCCAAGTATTTGCCAGCCCACCATAAATTTCAGAACCCGGGTAAACAAAGCCTCTGCCTTTTGCCAACGCTGTAATTTTTTCCATAGTGATTTCTCTACTCATAATTACCTACCATTCCTAGTTTTGATCTTTTTAATATGTTAACACCAAAAAACGAGCATTGCTCGTTTCTTGGATTTTCTTAACTATTATTGTATTCATTTTTGTTTTATTTGATTTCGATGTCCCCGGTAGCGTCAGATTCACTTGCAGATTCTTCAGAGGTCTGAGAACCTTCTTCACAATTGCACCCTTCACTGTTGCAATCTGCTTCAGCATAACAAGTATCATCGTTACAACCACAATCGTCTTCACATTCGCAATCTTCTTCTTTCTTCACTTTGTTTAATGCGTCCGAAGTTTTTGCTCTTACGTTGTTATAAACATCTGCACTCTTTACTTTTACCTCATCGGCAAGGACAGAGCTCTTTTCCACGATATCTTCAATCGTATCATTAGCCATTTCACTAATGTCAATAATCGCACCATCATCTTTTACTAATTCGATGACGCATTTTGTACCAAATGCTGCAACTAATCCAGCAATCATAGCCCAAGGGGCAAGAACCGTACCAAGAATTCCGATATTAACAGGCAGGTTTAACAGTACTTCTTCATCTTTTCTAACAATAATTTTGGAAACATTCCCCTTCTTTACTGTTTCCTTAATTTTATTGATAAGCTGTGAACCGCCTTCCCCTATTTTAGTCTTTCCTTTTTCATCGATTGCTTCTTCGATGTCAATAATGGCGTCCACGACACTTCCATCTGCAGCTTCTAAAGCTTCTTTCGCCTCTTTATAGCTTACACCTGTTCTATCTTTGACTAATTCAATTTTTTCTAATGTAATCTCCATAACCTTACCTCCTTAAATTTAATCCATTAAAAAACTTTCGCTTTTTAATTCCCTAATATCTAAATGATATCCGATATAATCACGAATAATCAATTTAAGCTGTTTTTGGGTATCATCAGTTAGAGCCAGATTTTCAAAACTCTTCAACGGATTGCACAATATATAGTTTATCACTCTAATAATACCAAAATCTACATCATAAATCAATAATTCCTTCATATTACTTTTCAGTTTCTTTACACAGTTTTGACAAATAACGCCCCCTTCTTCAATGCAAAAGGAAACCCATTCAGCTTCACAGCCGCAGCTCACACAATGTTTTAATTCCGGCATACAACCAATATAAGAAAGCGCTTTCATTTGAAAAGCCAAATCCAATGTGGAATATTTTTTTGTCCTTTTTTCTAAAACACTCAAATACTCGATCAATAAATCGAAAAGTTGAGGCGCCCTTTCATTTTCAGCCGTAATCTTATCGGTAAATTCAAGAATGTATGAAGCATGCATATATTTATCCACATCTTCCCCGATCTTGTAAAAACTCTTGATTACATCGGCACTGTTCACATTATAGTTGTCTCTGCTTTTATAGATTTCAAACTTACTATAAGTAAAAGGTCTTAAAGCCAGTGTTGCTTTGCTTCTGCCTTTTTCATTGATATTTGTCCCTGCGCTTATCTTTCCATACTTTAGGGAAAACAATACGAGTATTTTTCTGCCGCCTGCAAGTTTTATGTGCTTTAAAACTAACCCTTCCGTATCCGTATACATAGTTATTCCTTATTGTCATAACCGAAGTTGGAAAGTGCGAAATCGCTGTCTCTCCAATTTTCTTTGACCTTAACCCACAATTCAAGAAATACCTTTGTTCCTAAAAGTGCTTCGATTTCCATTCGGGAGCTCTTACCGATGCCTTTCAGCTTCTTTCCTTCTTTTCCGATAATGATCCCTTTGTGTGATTTCTTTTCACAGTGAATGACAACACCAATCTTCGTCAGCGTATCTGATTCCTTATAGCTTTCAATTTCTATCGCAATACCATGAGGAACTTCCTTGTCTAAATACATCAGCGTCTTTTCTCTTATAATTTCACTTACTATAAATCGTTCCGGATGATCCGTCACCATATCTTCCGGAAAATACATCGGTCCTTCTCCAAGTAAACTTTCTACTTCTTTCAGAATGACGTCCACATTCTTTCCTTCCAGTGCGGAAGCACCGAATATGGCATGGAACATCCCTAAGGCATTGTATTCTTCGTATATACGACGATATTTGTCCGGATCAAGCTTGTCAATCTTATTAATAACCAAAATTTTCGGCGTATCAATCCCTTCCAGAAGATCCAAAATATATCGGTCTCCGGTTCCTGCCGATAGTTCGTCATCCACAATGAGTATGATTACTTCTACTTCTTTAAACGTATTAATGGCCATTCCGGTCATATAACTCCCAAGTTTATTCTTTGGCTTATGAATACCGGGCGTATCGATAAAAATCATCTGCACATCCTCTTGATTTTCATTTTCTGCCCTATGGGTATAAATGCCTCTTATACTATTTCTAGTTGTTTGAGGTTTGTCTGTTGTAATTGAAATTTTTTCTCCTAAAATAGCGTTAAGTAATGTTGATTTTCCTACGTTTGGTCTACCTATTATTCCAATAAATCCTGATTTCATATTTCTCCTTAGATAAGGGCTTTGCCCGTCATTCAACGTCTTTAGTGGGAGATCGTACTCCCACTGAAAAAATTAAGCGGCGCCCGCCGCCTTAAGAGGCGGAAAACATCTTAATTTAGTTATAATGTAAAGCCATGGGGGAGCAGTTCACTTAATTTCATGATTTCCAAGTGTGCTTCATCTTCTCCGGTAATGACAACTAAATCCGATCCAAACTCATACATAAACTGTCTGCAGATGCCGCATGGCCATGCAGTTTTTCCGTTTCCGGTGATCGCAATAGCGGTAAATTCTCTTTTTCCTTCCGATATTGCTTTCGTAAAAGTAGTCCGTTCTGCGCAAATGGTTGCCCCATACGATGAATTTTCCACGTTTACCCCCGTAAAAACTTCTCCGTCTTTCGTCAACAAAGCCGCACCTACCCTGAACTTAGAAAAAGGTGCATATGAATTTTCTGCCGCTTTTATAGCGATCCTGTATAATTCCTTATAATCCACGTCCAGCCTACCTTTCTACCCCGATTTTACTCATAATGAGTTCTTCCTTCGCACGCATTTCCACTTTTTCTTCCTCGTCCATATGGTCGTATCCAAGCAAGTGAAAAACACTGTGCACAAATAAATAGATTAATTCACGTTCCGGAGTATGTCCAAAATCATCCGCTTGAAGAAGTGCCTGTTCCGGACATATGACAACGTCTCCAAGGCAAATCTCCCCGTCCTCCGGCAAGTCATTTAAATCATTAAATTGAGGAAAGGAAAGTACATCCGTTACTTTGTCTACACCTCTGTACTGCTTATTTAAACTGTGAATCTCTTCCTCATCCACAAAAGTCACACTTACCACTACATTTTCGGGATTGATCCCTTCTTCTTCAACACATAGCGCCCCAGCGATAATCATCTTGTCCACGACTGCTTGTCCCGGCATTCTTTCTTCACTAAAAATAATATTCATATTCTATCACCTCTTCCTCCATGTGTTTCAAGAGAGTTCTCCTTGACCTAGTAACCTTCTTCCGGCTCCGGATTGTCCCTATAATATTTTTCATACGCATTGATGATCTTTTTAACCAATTCGTGTCGTACTACATCCACATCCTTTAAATAACAAAAGTCAATATCTTTTACCCCATTAAGTACTTTTATAGCATCCACCAAGCCGGATCGTTTTCCTCTTGGCAGGTCAATCTGTGTAATGTCACCGGTGATAACCGCCTTTGAGCCAAATCCCAGTCTCGTCAAAAACATCTTCATTTGTTCTCTGGTTGTATTTTGCGCTTCATCCAATATGATGAAGGAATTGTCTAAGGTTCTTCCTCTCATATAGGCCAAAGGAACCACCTCGATGACTTCTTTTTCTTTTAATCGAAGAGCTGCTTCTCTGCCTAAAATATCATAAAGTGCATCGTACAGTGGTCTCAGGTATGGATCCACCTTTTCCTGCAAGTCTCCCGGTAAAAAGCCGAGCCGCTCTCCCGCTTCTACCGCAGGTCTTGCCAAAATAATTTTTTGCACTTCTTTATTTTTAAATGAATTGATTGCCATCGCTACCGCGATATAGGTTTTACCGGTTCCGGCGGGCCCGACTCCGAACACAATATCCTTTTCACGAATACTGCGAACATAGTCCTTCTGTCCAAGTGTTTTAGGCTTCAGCGGTTTTCCCTTATGCGTAAAGCAGATGATGTCCTTATTGATCTTACTTTCTTTATAGGACATTCCATTTTCACATAAGTTAATGACATAATTGATTTTCTGTGAATCAAGCTTCTCCTGTGAGCTAATGATAGACATTAATTCAGCCAATACTTTCTGAGCCTCAAGGGATTTTTCGCCTTTTAATATCAGCTCATTATCCCTTTGTATAATCGTAATACCAAAATGTTCCTCGATGATTTTTAAATTAGAATCCAAACTTCCAAAAAGCTCGCCCCTGTCAATCGTTTCATCAATTTGCATCTTTAATTCTTCACTCTGTTTGATTTCCAAAAACAATCTCCTGTTCTATCCCTATTTCTTGTAATGACTCAATCATTACTGATACTTCTATTATATTTTTTTCCTTTGTAAAATACAAACTTTTATTTAATATTTGTGCATTTTCTGGTAGTTTTTCTTTTATTTCTTTGCGCACCAGCTTATTGACTTCTTTTTCGATTTCCTCTTTTGTCCTTTCTCTGGAAGAAAGTGTAACTTCTGATACCTTTGACAGAGAAATTTGGATTGGGAACGGCCTGAGTGTGTTAATAGATTTTATCTGCTTTACCTCGGAAACTTCATAAGGATTATAAATTTCCAAGGTATTCATAGCTTTCTTCCCAACCTGCAATTCTATACCATAAAATGCTTTTCCAGTGTGTGTTTTCATGATTTCGACAGGGCTTTGATTAAATACAAACCGATACGGGACCCGCGCCACAACTTTTCCTTCTGCATGCACAAGCCGCTCCGTAAGTGCACTTTCCGGCTGACCGTATGCGGTGGATTTAATCGGGACTAATCCGGATATCACAATATCTCCAACATTGACATAATGGCCCGTATCTAAGATACGAATGCCTTCTATCGGTATGATATTATAAATATAGCCTTCTTTATTTGCAATAATATTACACGGTTTAGACTTATCAACAAATGTTGGATTAATCGTCCCTTCCGAAATCTGCACGACAGCCATACTGCCTTTCTGTCTTATTCCTACCCAAGAGACATTTCCAAGCTTATCATAGAGCTCCAACCTCACTTTATCCAAATCTAAATTTTTACTGCATCCTTCTACCATCCCCGCTTCTTTAAGGGCCTGACGCACTTCTCTTTCGGTAAACGCTTCATATCCTTCTACTCTAATTTCCGATATAAACAACGTCTGAAAATAGATGATTGCTAAAAATAAAATGAAGCCGCATATCCTCGCTTTATTACTTAACATAGCCGACAAAATGGGGATATATCCGCTTTCCTTCAGTACTGTGATCCTATACTTATTTTTTGTTATACCTTTTATCCTTGCAAAATCATCGCCTTTTACTTTTAATGTTAATTCAATATTATTATGTACTTTTACATTTTTCAAACAGATATTTTTCTTTATACATTCTGTAAGAAGCTCTTGCTGTTTAAAACCTTCAACCTTTATCAGCAGGTAATGCTCCAAAAAACTCGATTGATTTGATTTCACCCACAATCAGCATCCTTTCATCTTCAATCCTATTTATAGTAAGACCTTCCCCATTTAAAGCCGTAAACCGCTGTCCGTTATCGATGATAATGGTTTTTTCCGATACCATCACAATTCGCTTCACATTATCTAGGATACCCGTTTTTCCGCTAACTAGAACTCTTGGCAGGTTTAGGCTGAAATCATATATTAATTCATTCTTAATATCCATATTCCCTCCCATTTATTGCTTTGGGGTCTATCATAACAATGTATTATAAAAGCATAAAAAAAATGACCGGATTCGGTCATTTTTTATCATATAGAAAATATCGCTTTATTAATGAATACGATTAGTCAATAAAATTTGGAGTGGATAAATACCGTTCTCCTGTATCAGGAAGAATAACAACGATTCTTTTCCCTTGATTTTCAGCCTTCTTCGCAACTTCTGTAGCTGCCCACAAAGCGGCTCCGGAGGAGATGCCTACCAGCAAACCTTCTTCCCTTGCAACAGCTCTGGCTGTATCAAAGGCATCTTCGTTCTGTACCTGTATAATTTCATCATACAACTTTGTATTGAGTACGTCCGGAATAAATCCTGCACCAATCCCTTGAATTTTGTGAGGTCCAGGCTGCCCGCCGGATAAAACCGGTGAACTTGCCGGTTCTACTGCAATGACCTTCAGGTCTGGATTCTGAGATTTCAAATATTCTCCGGTACCGGTCAACGTTCCGCCTGTGCCGACTGCAGATATAAGGATATCCACTTTTCCTTCTGTATCTTCCCAAATCTCCACTCCTGTCGTTTTTCTATGGATTTCAGGATTGGCAGGATTGATAAACTGCCCCGGAATAAAACTGTCCGGTATTTCCTTTGCCAGTTCTTCCGCCTTTTCAATCGCACCCTTCATGCCTTTTGTGCCATCCGTTAAAACAATTTCAGCTCCGTAAGCCTTCAGCAAATTCCTGCGTTCAATACTCATTGTATCCGGCATCGTTAAAATAGCCCGATAACCTCTTGCAGAGGCCACAGAGGCAAGCCCTATCCCTGTATTTCCACTGGTAGGCTCAATAATTACACTTCCTGCTTTTAAAATACCTCTCTCTTCGGCATCCTGAATCATAGAAAGCGCCACTCGGTCTTTTACGCTTCCTGCAGGATTAAAGTATTCAAGCTTTGCAACAATTTCAGCTTTGAGTCCTCTTTTGCCATTATAGTTTTTCAACACTAAAAGCGGTGTATTGCCAATTAACTCTGTCACACTATTATAAATCTTTGCCATATTATCCCTCCAATTAATACTATATGACTATAATATATTCTTTATGAAGGTTTGTAAACCTTTATGCGCCAAACGCCTGTTCCAAATCTTCAATAATATCATCAATATGCTCTGTTCCAATGGACAGTCTAATCGTATTTGGCTTGATGCCCTGTTCCTTTAGCTCCTCCTCATTTAGCTGTGAATGAGTAGTGCTAGCCGGATGGATAACAAGAGACTTCACATCTGCAACATTGGCAAGCAAGGAGAAAATCTTTAGATTGTCAATAAATTTCTTTGCTTCCTCTGCTCCGCCCTTGATTTCAAAAGTAAAGATAGATCCTGCTCCTTTTGAAAAATACCTCTTATACAAATCATGGTATTTATTGTTTTCCAAAGCTGGGTGGTTTACATTCTCTACTTGCGGATGCTTGCTTAAATAGTCTACTACTTTCAGTGCATTTTCCACATGTCTTTCCACTCGTAAGGATAATGTTTCAAGACCCTGTAGGAATAAGAACGCATGCAATGGTGCTAACGTTGCACCGGTATCTCTAAGCAAAGTTGCTCTGATTTTCGTTACAAACGCTGCCGCACCAACCGCCTTTGTAAAGCTTATGCCGTGGTAGCTAGGGTTCGGATCAACCAAGGATGCAAACTTACCGCTCGCTTCCCAATCAAACTTGCCGCTGTCGACGATAACGCCTCCGATTGCTGTTCCATGTCCGCCAATGAATTTAGTAGCGGAGTGAACGACGATATCTGCACCATATTCGATTGGTCTTAATAGATATGGAGTCGCAAATGTACTGTCCACTACAAGCGGAATCTTGTGTTCATGGGCAATCTTCGCAACCGCTTCAATATCAATCAAGCTTGAATTTGGATTTCCCAATGTTTCAATAAAGATTGCTTTTGTGTTTTCCTGAATGGCTTTTTCAAAGCTGCCTTCTTCATCGGGATCTATGAAAGTGGTTGTAATGCCATACTGCGGAAGCGTATGAGCCAGCAAATTATATGTGCCTCCATAAATAGTTTTTGCGGATACAATATGGTCTCCTGCCTGTGCAAGGTTTTGAATCGTGTAAGTAACAGCTGCCGCACCGGAAGCTACTGCCAATGCAGCCACGCCGCCTTCTAATGCTGCAATTCTTCTTTCAAAAATATCCTGTGTTGGATTTGTCAATCTTCCGTAAATATTGCCTGCATCTGCAAGTCCAAATCTTGCTGCTGCATGATCGCTGTTTCTAAATACATAGGAAGTGGTCTGATAAATAGGTACCGCTCTTGCATCGGTTACCGGATCCGGCGTTTCTTGTCCAACGTGCAGCTGTAATGTCTCAAATCTATAATTTCTATCACTCATTTTATTACCTCATTCTTTCATTAATATCTCTCAAAAATCTATTTTTATTAATTTATAATATTACTCTGTAAGTTCATCGCTATCGAAGGAAAAGATGTTCAACAATTGCAACACAAAGGTTGCATTCGGCCATTTCTGAAATTTCTTCTTAACATTTTAAATATAATGTTCATTTTTTCCTCCTTTTGCTTTACCTGTTTTCATATATTTTTAGTATGAATTGAGTATAAATGTTATTCCCTACTTTGTCAATAGGGAATAAGGGTTTTTTTACTATTTTTTGTTATTTCTTATGGTCTAGATCGTATAGTCCCATTTACGCTTTTCCGTATGTTTATCCACTAAATCCTGTAAGGTAAATTGATTAATATAGTCGTCAATCACTTCATATAAGCCTTCCCAAAATGAAATCGTAGCACACTCGTTATAGCGTTCGCATTGATTTTTCGTATCCTGCAAACAAGATATCGGTGCAAAAGAACCTTCCATTATTCTTAAAATGTCTCCGATGATATATTCTTTAGGAGCCTTTGACAGTTTGTATCCTCCTTGGGGTCCTCTGACGCTGTTTAAATATCCTGCTTTTCCCAATTGGTTTACAATCTGCTCCAGATATTTGACAGAGATATTTTGACGTTCCGAAATCTCTTTCAGCGGAATATACTCCCCGGTGTTATGTTCTGCCAAATCTATCAGTAATCTTAAGGAATATCTTCCTTTGGTAGAAACTTTCATCGCTTGCACCTTCCTTTATGTTATATGAACGAATATAACATAACATTAATAGGAAATCAAATTTATATTCACTCCAAGTAAAAACCTCCCGCATGCTATCCATTCATCTTTTTAAGTTCATTTTGATAGATAAAAAGAAAAAACAACCCGATTTTATCGGGTTGTTAAATTACATTCATAGATTATGCTAGAAATTCTTCAATTGTCTTTTTAACTATTGCACCATCTGCAACACCTTTCACTTTCGGCATCACTGCACCCATGAGCTTGCCCATGTTTTGCTTCCCGCCTTCTAATCCAAGTTCAGCAGCAGTGGCCTTCACTATGTCCAAAATTTCTTCCGGAGTGAGCTGTTTTGGTAAATAGGACATCAAAATTTCTATTTCTTTGTTGTAGGATTCCAGTAAATCCGTTCTACCGGCTTTCTCAAAATCAGCGAGGGCGTCTTTTCTCATTTTTACTTGTTTTATTAAAATAGCCAAAACACCTTCATCGTCAAGTTCGACTCTATTATCTACTTCAGATTGCTTAATAGCAGCACGAACAAAGTTTACCGTATTTTTTCTGACTTCATCTCTTGCCTTCATAGCTTCTTTGAAGTCATTTGTTAATCTTTCCTTTAAGGTCAATGATAACACCTCTAATCTATCTCTACAGAAAGGGCTAATTAAAACTTCTTAGCCTTTTTTCTTGCAGCTTCAGACTTCTTCTTTCTCTTTACGCTTGGCTTTTCGTAATGTTCTCTTTTTCTTAATTCTGACATTACTCCGTCTCTTGCGCAAGAACGCTTAAATCTTTTAAGAGCGCTCTCTAAACTTTCGTTTTCTCTTACAACTACCTGTGCCATGTATCCAATTCACCTCCTGACCTATTATGAACTAACGAAACGCTGGTCCAAACGGTTTTGCCTACAACGTAAGTATTATACTATCAATTTGTCTATTAGGCAAGAATTTTTTGTCCTCAAAATCCTTTTTATTTCAAATTAATGGAACAATGGCCGTTTCAATCAGCCTGGAGGCCATGTCATCTTTCGCTTCCCCAGCAAATGGAAGTGAATATGCTTTACGGTTTGGAATCCGTCTTCTCCGCAATTGTTTACCAATCTATATCCGTTCTCAAGTTCCAGTTGTTTGGCAATGTCCTTTACTTTAATCATAATATATCCTAGTAATTCCTGATCTTCAGCAGTCACGTCGTCCAAGGATGCAATGTGTTTTTTAGGAACAATCAGCACATGCACAGGAGCTTGCGGTTCCAAATCGTGGAAACAAATAATCTTATCATCTTCATAGACAAGCTTTGACGGAATTTCTTTATTTGCAATCATACAAAAAATACAGTCTGCCATATTTTTCTCCTTTTCTTTCGTTTAATGATTTTCTCTTCCATTTATTTTGTCTGGTTTTAAAAAATCTTATCCGTATCTTAATCTCTTGCATTCATTATATTATTATAATCTTATTCTTAGTGGATTTCAAGTTACCTTCAAATTATTTTACATAAAATACCATCTAGATATAATTTTTCTACCTTCACCTGAACAAATTTATTTAAAAATTCTTCCCTGTTTAGAATGTCTTGCTCGTCTTTGATATAGGCCTTCATATAGTTTTCCGTATAACCGGTAAAGCATCCTCTATCCTGCAGATATTCTTCTACTAAAACTGTTTTTTCGCTGCCAATATTCAATTGAAAAAACGAATCAGCACTTTGCTTTCCGGCTTGGATCAATTCATCACTTCTTCGGTTTTTTACTTCCGGTGCAACATGTCCTTTCATATCCGCCGCTTTGGTACCTTGCCGCTTGGAATATTTAAAAACATGCACCTTACAAAATCCAACCTTGTCCACGATGTCAAGACTATCTCGGAAATCTTCTTCACTTTCTCCCGGAAAGCCTACAATAATATCGGTCGTAATTCCATAATACGGATTAAACTTCCGTAAAGTATTCACAATGTCCAAATACTCCGCCCGATTGTATCTTCGATTCATTGCTTTCAGTATATTATCACTTCCGCTTTGAATAGAAAGATGCAAATGCGGGCAAAGCCGTTTATATTGAAGTAGGCTCTGAACATATGCTGCATTGATAACGGTAGGCTCCAGAGAACTTAAACGGATTCTGAAATCACCTTCCATTTTTTCCAATTCATTTAATATGATTTCAATTCCGATCAATGATCTATTGTCGCTCGAATGGTTAAATTCTGCTTCCATACCGTATAACGCTGTATTGATTCCGGTCAGGATGATCTCTTTAAATCCCTTTTCTATCAGATTTTTTGCTTCATCGATGATATCTTGAGCTGCCCGGCTTCGCACGTTTCCTCTGGCATAAGGAATGATGCAATAAGAGCAAAATCGATTACATCCCTCTTGAATTTTGATATACGCTCTTGTGCGGGATTCCATGGAGGTAATAATGCCCGTCTCTTCATATTCATTAATCAGTTCATAGTCCTGAATATAGCATTCGTTTTCCTTTTTCGATTCAAGGTGCTGTTCGACCAATTCTACCAGCCTGCCCTTTTGATTGGTACCCGTTACGATATTGACGCCTTCAATCTGAGACACCTCTTCCGGACTGATCTGAGCGTAACAGCCTGTAACAGCAACAATACTCGCTTCATTCATCTTCTTCATTCTTCGGATATACTGTCTTGACTTTTTATCAGCCAAGCTTGTCACCGTACATGTATTAATAATGTAGACATCTGCGAAGTCTTCTTCATTTACGATCTCATATCCTCTATGGATAAATTTTTCTTTAATGGCTTCTGTTTCATACTGATTTACTTTACACCCTAATGTCTTGGTGGCAATACTATTTTTCCGTCCATGTGTCTTAATAAAATCAATAGCAAAACGGCTATAGGTCTCTTCTATCTCAATTCCATTGATACACTGTTTTTCCTTTGTCAATTCCAATCTCCTAATTCCTTATTTTCATCTATTATAATATAAAAAAAATAGTTTTTAAACTTAATAAAAATGCAGTTATTTGTAATTTTATTTTTTGACGACTTTTTTTTACATAAAAGGTAGTTTTTATCCATAATTCTTGCTCTGGATCATTCTATATGATAGAATATTATTGTAATATTTACCAGATTATTAATTTTGTACTTATGGAGGATTAAGATGGATCGAATAGTTAAAATTACCGAAGAAAAAATTATCATCGGAACAGAAGGCGGCGGCATTATTGAAGCCAATCGTGAAAATATAGATTTCGAGCCTTCAGTAGGTGATATTGTAAATATATTTACTAACGGAACGGATACCATCATCGTAAAAGCCAGCGAACAATTAAAATCATCGGAAAGTGAATTCGAAAAGAAAGGGATTAACATCAATATCGTCAATGAAAATGCCTCTAGTGCTTCAAATAATAATATCAATTATACTGATATGAACGTAGGGCGAAAAATGGTCAACAAAATAGCATATATTTTACTGGCCATATTTTTAGGTTCGCTGGGTGCGCATAAATTTTATTCCGGCAGAATAGGGCTAGGGATAGTATATTTAGTATTTTGTTGGACTTGCATCCCTGGATTTCTAGGCGTTATTGAAGGGATCATTGCCGCTTTCAAAACCTCTGATATGAATGGAAACATCGCTGTTTAATCACCATTCATACCCATTATAAAAAGAACAGATAGCCAGGCCCCATGGAGCTGGCTATTTTCTTGTATCTAAAAAAGTCTCTGCGTTCCAATCACATATATCGCCTTTGCTTTTTCGTTCTCACTGAAATCATATTTAGCCTCTTCCAATCATATATTAAATGATAATACCTATTGGAGGCTAACATGCATAAACCGAAATGGATTAAATTCTTTTTAATAAATGGCCTGATACTATGCTGCTTTTTTTTATCTATCTCCGCTTTTCTTATTCATTTCACAACTCCTCGTGTGACCGCATCTTTAGACAGCATTCTTCCAAGCGATAAAATAGCACTGCCAATCATCATGTATCATGGCTTGATCAAGGATCAATGCGCTCAAAATCAATATTGTATTGCTCCGGATCTCTTAGAAGGTGATTTAAAATATCTAAAAAATAATGGATATCATACCATTACAATGACCGAACTGATTAATTACGTCTATAATGATGCACCTCTTCCTGAGAATCCAATCATTCTAACCTTTGATGATGGCAATTATAACAACTATTATTACGCCTTCCCTTTATTAAAACAGTATGATCAAAAAGCGGTCATTGCGATTATTGGCATACATACCGATAAGTATAGTTTAATTAAAATAATGGACCCTTACTATTCTAATTTAAGCTGGGGGCAGATAAACGAAATGATCATGTCCGGTCATGTTGAAATACAAAACCATACCTACAATATGCATAGCATCAAGGGAGACAGAAAAGGCTGTGCCAAAAAAAGCTCCGAAAGTTTCGAAGAATATCAAAAAGCATTAACGGAGGATTTGGAACGCCTCCAGCAGCGTATCACTGATTTTACCGGAACTACTCCAAACACCATGGTTTATCCGTTTGGCTACTATTCGAAAGAAACAGAAGAAGTCATTAAAGGCATGGGATTTAAATCTTCATTGACTTGTGCTGAAAAGATCAACTATATCTCTAAAGATAAAGACTCTTTATATAAGCTCGGCCGGTTCTTAAGACCTCCTGATGAAAGCAGTGCTGCATTCTTTAAAGATATTCTAAAATCGTAGATTTCAAAAGCTCCTCCGGAGGGAATATCCTCTGAAAGGAGCTTTTATTTTCATTATAATTATAATTCCAATTCATACATCGTCATGGCCAGTGCCGCTATGCCGGCCGTTTCGGTTCTTAACGTAGTTTTTCCAAGCGTCACACATTCCGCATTGCAAGCCCTTAAGCGCTGTGCTTCCTGCTCTGAGAAGCCGCCTTCGGGTCCGATGATGATCGCCACGGTTTCCGGTATTTTTTCGAGATTTCGCAATGCATCTTTGATGGTCCTGTCCTCTTCATTTTCATAGGGAAAAAGAACCAATTCAAATCCGCCTAAACGTTCCAGCATTTCCTTAAAGCTGATATCTCCGCTCACCATAGGGATAATGCCACGTTTGCATTGTTTTACTGCTTCATCTGAAACCTTTTGCCAACGTTCAATCTTCTTCGAGAATTTGCCGTTATCCGTTACCACCGTCCTGTCCGTAAACACCGGAACAATTTCATACACGCCAAGTTCAACGTTCTTTTGAATAATCAGTTCCATCTTGCCCTGCTTTGGCACACCTTGAAATAAGGTGACTTTTGTCTTCGGTTCATTAGCAAACTTTTGCTTATCAATAATGACAGCTTCCACATAGTCCTTATCAATGAAAGATATTTCGGTTTCATATTCCCATTTGACCGAATCCGACAGTTCAATCTTGTCCCCTATTTTTAGGCGCAGCACCTTGGCTATATGATGAATATCATTTTTGTCGGTAATCCTTATACTTTTCTCTCCGATATTTTCGCTGGAAGTAAAAAATCGACTCATACATTCCCCTTTATTTTAACTGTGCTGCAATAGCACACCATTCTCCCTGTTCTAACACGTCAATGATTTCAAACCCATTTTTCCGAATTGCTTCGGAAACCATCCCTTGTTTTTCAATTAAGATACCGGAGGAAATAAAAATGCTCTTCCCTTTTAAGTGTTTTGCCACATCTTCTGCAAGCATCATGACTAAATCCGCCATCAAGTTAGCAACCACTACATCCGCCTTGAAATCAATGCCTTTGGTCAAATCCCCGTATTGGATTCGGATCACATCAGTCAGGTTGTTCAGCACTACATTTTCTTTGGATACCTCAACGGCAATGGGATCGATATCAATTCCCAGGATATTCTTAATACCCAGCAAACCGGCTGCAATGGATAAAATGCCGGAACCGCAACCCACGTCAAGAACGGCATCATTTATTTGTGTATACTTTTCAAGCAGTTTTACGCACAATGTGGTAGTTTCATGAGTTCCTGTTCCGAAAGCCATTCCCGGATCAATTTCGAGGACCAACTCATCTTCTGATTTCCTTTCATAAGCTTCCCAAGTAGGTTTTACAATAATCCTGTCGGTAATTTTAGATGGTTTAAAATATTCTTTCCAATTATCTTTCCATTCTTCGTCTGATTCAACGATGGATTCCACAACCAATCTGCCTAAATCCACATCCTCAAGAATGTCATCCTTTTTTTCTTTGAGATCTTTCACCGCAAGTCTAATTTGTTCTACTTGATTTTTTCCTTCTTCCGTATCCTCACTATAGATGATGACCGTCGGTTCTTCGTGAATTTGTTCCATCACACTGGCATCGACATAATCCCAGTCATACGTATTCTTTTTATCCATTAAATCTTCCACATCGGAAGGATCTTCTATTACTGCATTGTCAATGCCAATTTCAGAAAGTGCATTTAATACCATTTCAATGCCGACTTCGCTGGTGTATATTTTTGTTTCGATATAATTCATGTTCTACCCCTTCCCTTTTATTATAAGGATGTCTGAAAATAAGGTTGCAATTTTGGTACGCAATACTGAAGGAAATTTATTAAAAGAGTTATTCCGAAAACAAATCCTGAAGTATTGCCTATCAAAATAATCCTATTTTCAGGCATCCTTCTTAAACCAGATTCATTATACTAGACAATAAAAGAAAAAACTAGAGGCAAAGTACCCTCTGCCTCTAGAAAACAACTTTTCTTTATTTGCATTTTGCCAGCAGCTTTTCCCACTGTTTGTCGACATACTGCTGCGTTTCCTCAATCATCCATTCATTGCCCTTTTCAAACAGGTGCTTGAATCGACCCTGTTTCTTTAAAAATTCTTCTACGGGAAGTTTCTTGCTCGGTTCATAGGTCAACCGCCATACGCCCTCTTCAATTTCATAAAGAGGCCAAACGCAAGTATCCACCGCCAGCTTGCATATTTCAGCCAGGTCTTCCGTTTCATACCGCCACCCTCTAGGGCATGGAGATAAGATATTTAAAAAGCAAGGGCCTTCTGTATAAATTGCTTTCTGTGCCTTTTGATGCAGATCTTTAAAGCTGCCGATAAAAGTGGTTTGTGCCGCATATGGTACGTTATGAGCGGCAATAATTTCCGTCAAATTCTTTTTATTTTGAATTTTGCCCGGCATCACGTCACCGACAGGCGTTGTTGTCGCATCCGCAAATCTCGGTGTAGAGGAGGAACGCTGAATGCCGGTGTTCATGTACGCTTCGTTGTCATAGCATACATACACCATGTCATGACCTCTTTCCATGGCACCCGAAAGGGATTGCAAACCAATATCGTACGTTCCGCCGTCTCCGCCAAAGGCTATAAACTTAAAATTATCGTTGATTTTACCTCTTTTCTTGAGGGCACGATAAGCCGCTTCCACACCGCCGCAAGTCGCGCCTGCATTTTCAAAAGCACTATGAATGTAGCTGTCTTCATACGCAGTGTATGGATATAAATAAGTAGATACTTCCAGACAGCTCGTCGCATTGGTCACAACGACTTTATCCTCCGGTTCTACCGCTCGAAGCACTCCTCTTACGGCAATAGATGCACCACATCCGGCACATAACCGGTGACCGCCGGCCAAACGTTCCGGCTTTTCCATTTCCTTTTTAAAATTATAGGACATTATGCCTGCACCTCCTGCTCTCTTTGTCCGATATGCCGATACACTTCTCCGGTTTCACCTGTGCGGGCAATCTCAAATAGTTCACTGTATATGTATTCAAAATCAACAGTCGTGATATCACGACCACCCAGTCCGTATACATAATTAATCGTTTTCGGTCGGTTCACAAGGTCATATAAAGCAGAGCGTGTTTCCGCAAACAGCGGTCCGCCTGCGGCTGAAAAGCTTTCCGCCTTATCCATCACCGCTACTACTTTTACATGGGCTAATGCCTGTGCCAGTTCTTCCATCGGAAAGGGCCGGAATACACGAATTTTAATCAAACCAACCTTCTTTCCTTCTATTCTCATCTTATTAACTGCTGCTTTGCAAGTTCCGGCACTTGATCCGATGATGACGATTGCCGCTTCCGCATCCTCCATCCTGTACTCCTCAAATAAACCATATTTCCTGCCAGTTAACTTTTCAAATTCAGCGGCGACCTCTAAAATTACCTTTTTGGCTTTTTTCATGGCATCGGCTTGCTGCATTTTAAATTCCATATAATAAGCGGATATTCCGTAAGGGCCCACCGCCATCGGATTTTCTTTCTTTAATAAGTAATTGTCCGGATTATATTCCCCTACAAACGCCTGTACTTTTTCATCTTCCAGAAGCTCCATATTTTCAACTGCATGACTGGTAATGAAACCATCCTGACAAACCATGACCGGAAGCCGTATGTCTTTATGTTCACCGATCGGCATGGCCTGAATGAAATTATCGTACGCCTCCTGATTCGTCTCAGAGTAAATCTGAATCCATCCGGCATCTCTTGCTCCCATTGAATCAGAATGGTCATTATTAATATTAATCGGCCCGGATAGTGCTCGATTTACGAGAGCCATCGTAACGGGCAGTCTGCAAGAGGACGCCACATAAAGCAATTCCCACATTAAAGCCATACCGCAAGAAGAAGTGGCGGTGACAGCTCTGGCACCTGCCGCCTGTGCAGCGATGCAAGTGGACATGGCGCTATGCTCTGATTCCACGGCAACAAACTCGGTATCCACTAATCCGTCTGCTACATAAGAAGAAAAATACTGAGGAATCTCCGTAGAAGGAGTAATCGGAAACGCACCCATTACATCCGGGTTGATTTGCTTCATAGCAATCGCTACCGCTTCGTTGCCGGAAAGTCTGTCTCTGATGCTCATTATTTGTCCTCCTTTATAAACTCGATTGCCTCGAAAGGACATACCTTATAGCAAATCCCACAGCCTTTGCAATGCATTAAATCCAGCTCTCCGCGCTTCCCGTCTTTCACAGGAATGGAACTGTCCGGACAATAGGGAACGCAAATTAGACAGTGCTTACATCTTTCATCCAAGAAAATGGGGACCATCGTTCTCCAATCCCCCGTATTGACCAGTTTTGAAGTAGCCGGTTCATATATCTCAGCACCCGGCGCCAATTCCTGCCAAGGTGTACGTTCATTAATCTCTGCTGCCTTCTTCATTAGCCTACCTTTACCTCCTCCATGGACATCTTTAAAGCTGCCATATTTCCTTCTACTACATGTGGTTTATTGGCAAATTTATGTCGCAAGGAGTTTTCCATATCACGAATAAATTGATCTTGCTCTACCACTTTGCTGACTTTTACTGCTGCTGCAAGCATTGGTGTATTGGGAAAATTTTTCCCTAACGTCTCTTCAGAAATTCTTCTGGCATCAATGGAATATACTTTGCCTTTATAATCACCTAGCAGTTTACGAAGTTCATCCGGTCCTTTTTCGCTGTTTACAATAATTGCACCATCTTCTTTTAATCCATTGGTTACGTCTACACTCGCAAGTAAGGTCTCATCTACTACGATCACATAGTCCGGTGTATATATATTAGAATGTACCGTGCATCTTTCACTGGTAATACGATTGTAAGCAGTGATAGGTGCTCCCATTCTTTCAGGGCCGTATTCAGGGAATCCCTGTACATGTTTTCCTGAATGAAAGGCCACATCTGCAAGCAGCAGGCAAGCTGTTTTTGCCCCCTGTCCTCCACGACCATGCCAACGAATTTCAACAGTATTTTTTTCCACTTTAACCCTCCATTTCTTGCGTTTTACTATAGTTGATTGGTTTTTATAAACGGAAGAATTCCGCTCCAGTTGAACTGAAAAATTGCGCTCTAGCTAAAGCCAGGCAATTTCTGTATGACACCTTCCAAACATTTTCTTTGAAAATGAGGATAGGTGCGCAACCTGGGGAATTCCCGTATAGCACCTGCCAGACCTTTGCTTGCGCAAATGAGGTTAGGTGCGTAAAAAAAGGCTTTCATCCTTGTAACAGGACGAAAGCCAGAAGCATTTCGCTATACCACCCAATACAACATACTATCATACGCGTTCCCTATCACGGGGGAAAACCGTCAAAGCTTACTTTCAAAAGATTTCGGCCTGCAACTCGGGAGTGATATTCGATTATTTTCTTACTCGTGTCAAGCTTGCACCCTCCTTGACTCGCTGCACCTTTCAAAAAACATCTACTGTCTCCGTCTCAGTCTTTTAGCTATATTAAATTACCGCTGTTTTTCAGCATAATAGAATTTTAGCTTAATACCATCTAACTGTCAACTATTTTTATACTTTTTTACAAAAAAAATTTATTTATTTTGTGTTAATATCCAAAATAAATTGTATTCCTTCTTAATCTTTTAATTCTATACATTGTTTCTAATTACAAGATTATTTTATCATAGAGTTATTCTCTTATATTGAAGAGTTCCTGATGACATGTCGATCAAGAAAATCCCTTTCGGTTCTAATATCTGACCGTCAAAAATGCCCTGCAATTTTGTTATATCATTTGTTCTCAAGTAAATTGCATACGCGCAGGATTTAACAAGTTCCGGCGGAGCCTTTTTAACGGTACATCTTATCCCTAGCTCAACTATTTTCTCTTGTGCATATTTTGCCTTGTAAAAAGAAGAAAAGGTAATGAGATATTCATTTATCATTTAGTGCGCCTCCCATCCTATGAGATTGCAATGTGGTATGATTATATAATATGCGAGGCACACACTATCTGCTATTATTGATTGGCTTAATGTCACCGTTAAAAAAATCAAACAGATTGCACAAGAAATATCAACCAAATTTCACGTAAGACTTACTGGGCTCTTGCAGAACCGGCACTATAAGAATTTCGCATGAAAAAGAGAGGCGGTTGCAATGCACTGCCTCTCTTGATTTTCTTGTATATTGATTCATAGCTCGAAGTACAGTATCTAATGAATTTACCATTGGATTCCTCTAAACTTATTCCTTCTCTGTATTAATCATGCTTTTTGTAATTCTCTGATATAAATCCACCAGTGTTGCTTCTTTTGAAGATTCTTCTGCTATCAGAGGATATCTGCCTATTTCTTTTTTGTTTTGATAAGCAACAATTTCTCCTAACTTAGCGCCCTTCTTTATTGGGGCTTTTATCTTGTTATCTTGTTCTACTTCAAAGGTAACGGAATCTTTTTCACCTTTCTTTACTAAAATGGAAATATCGCTGCCGGCTACAGCATTAATATAGTTCGGCTGACCTTTTTGAATCTCAACCAATCCATGCGGCTCCCCTTTTTCCGCTAATTTTACCGTCTCATACGTAGCAAATCCATAGTCCAAAAGCTTTGCAGCTTCAGCAAATCGAATCTTTGAAGACGGACAACCCAGAACAACGGCTATAAGAGTCATATCGTCTCTCGTTGCAGAACCGGACAAACAATAACCTGCCTCTTGAGTAAATCCTGTTTTTATTCCATTGGCACCGGAATATTGCTTGATTAGTCTATTTGTATTAGTCAATCCAAATTCCTTCTGTTTACCCGGTAATCCCACGGTCAGCGTATCCTGCCAATTGGTAAACCATTCATGTGTTTTCTTATGTTTAATCAGTTCACTTGACATAATAGCTATATCATGTGCGCTTGTATAGTGGTCTGCGACAGGCAATCCGTTGGTATTAACAAAATGCGTATTTTCCATACCAAGCTCTCTTGCTCTTGCATTCATATTCTCAACGAAAATTTCTACACTGCCGGACAAATACTCTGCCACTGCAACACAGGCATCATTTGCGGAAACCATGGAGATCCCTTCCATCAATTCTTCTAAAGAATGCTGCTCACCCGGTTCCATATACATTTGAGAACCTCCCATGGATGCTGCACGTTCAGAGATTGTGATCATGTCGGAGCAAGAGACCCTACCTTGATCGATAGCCTCCATAGCCAGAAGCATGGTCATAACTTTTGTAACAGAAGCAGGCGGCAAAGGATCATCTCCGTTTTGCGAAAATAGAATCGTACCGCTGTCAGCATCCATGAGAACAGCGGATTTTGCGTCCACAGTCATTCCGCTTGGATTAATATCGCCGCTTTTCGATGCTGCATTATTGCTATTATCTTGATTCTGCGAAGGTTGTTCCGTCTTCGCAGTCGTCACACTTTCACTTGCTGCCTTGTCTCTCACGCTATCAACAGCAGCCATGGCCGGTGTTTCGGATAAATTGATCGAACGCTCCTCCGGGATGAAAGAGCTAATACCCATAAATCCGCCTCCTACCACCAAAACTGCCACCATCGCTATCGATAGAAATCTTACGATAGGAAGCTTATATTGACTTTTCGCCACAATGGCTGTTTTTTTCCATCTGGTTAGTCTTTTTTTTATTTTATTCTTATTACCACTTCTATTAAAAATACTCATAATTCCCCTCCCCGTCCCTCAGCTGCTGCTTTAGCTAAGCAGCTACAGGTATGCTATTATTATGATATTTTTAATGGTGGGTTAATATTCACACAATCTTAGCCAAGCGCAGAAAAATAGTGATAATATAAATACAAAAATTGCGCTTCAATGACACTATGATGAACTTCCGTGTTTTCCACCATGATATGAATATCCGGTACATAATCGAAAAGCTCATCTCCATGCAACGTTTTAAATTCATGATAAAGCAGGCAGTCATCAATTTCTTTTACCAATTTTTCTTCCGCCGGCGTCAGCGCAGGAAGCTTCAACGCCTTTAAAATGGTGTTTTGCAAATTTTTTTCATAAACCACATAATCGGAAAGCTGTCTCTTTAAAGGACTAATTACATCTCCAATATAGGCTTCCGATGCGTCATGCATCAGACAAGCCAATTGAACTTCCTTCGAATAACCCCTAGCCTCTGCCTCTTTTGCACAATTGATACTATGTTGTGCGATGGAATAAAAGAGGTTAAAATGTCCGTTCGCTCTGCAAATCAATGACAGGGCATGAGCAATATCCTCTATAAAAATGTCTCCTATTTTCGCTTTCGTAGGGTTAAACCGTTTACCGCTAATGGTTGAAAGATTATGTTTATCTATCATTATTGATTCGTTTCTCCTTATTTTCAAATAAAAAAAGTGGAAATGACGGAATCAAAGATTCCTATTTCCACATGTCGCCTCAAGGGCGACAACGGTTAAGGTGCTTTCTTTGATATTCCGTCAATATCGCTGAAGCGATATTTCCTACATAATAAAAAAGTCCTCTTCGAGGAATCTTTACCTTCAAAATGTTTCTTAATCCATTTGCCTATTATAGCACTTTTTGCTTGTTCCTGCTATGAAGATTTTCGTTTGACCAGCTTTACCTTTTAAAAAAAGAAGCGGAAGTTAAACCGCTTCTTTTTTATAGTTTAGAAAATCATCAACAATAGATTTATCCCTGATTTTTCAGAATATGTTCCACCGTATATCCGCGCTCATTTAGTTGTTTTTCAATCTGATCGGTGTTAATTGTATTCGTACGAATGACTACATCACTCTTTCCATTGGAGCCTCTATACACTGCAATACGAGTAATATTGGAGTCAAAAGATCGGAAGATTTCAGCAATATCTGCAAGGGCACCTGGTGCATCTGCAGCTTGAATGGTAATTCTGCTTCCTACTTCTTTAAATCCTAGCAGGTCAATAAAAGAATCAAAAATATCGCTCTCGGTGATAATACCGACAATCCGATTATCTTTAACCACTGCCAATGAACTGATCCTGTTTTCACGCATGAGTACAGCGGCCTCTTCTAAGAGGGCATCCGGAGATACGGTGATTGCATTTTTCGTCATGGCATCCTTTACCAGCGTTTTAGATAACAAGTAATTTAGTTCATAAATGCTTAAAGTAGTGGCTTTTGTCGGCGACACTTTCTGAATATCGCTGTGAGTGAGCATCCCAACAACTTTCTCCCCGTCAACAACTGGGACTCTTTTTAGGTTCTTTTCACGCATCAGTTCAATGACTTCCGTAATCGGTGCATTATACGCGATGGTGTATGGATTTGCGGTCATTTTGCTTTTTACATACATACTATTCCCCTCCTAAATAAGCTTTTTGAATTTCATTGCTCTTAGCCAGCTCTTCACCGGTTCCGCTTAATACAATAGAACCGGTTTCGACAACATAGGCTCTATGGGCAATAGACAGTGCCATACTGGCATTCTGCTCTACAAGCAAAACCGTAGTTCCTGTACTATTGATATCTTTTATAATTTCAAAAATTTCTCGAACTAATAGTGGGGCAAGACCCATAGAAGGTTCATCCAGTAAAAGAATTCTCGGTCTTGACATCAATGCTCGACCCATTGCAAGCATCTGCTGTTCTCCTCCGGAGAGGGTTCCAGCCATCTGTTTTTTACGTTTCCCTAAAATAGGAAAACGTTTATAGATGTTTTCAATATCTTTTTTTATCTCCGCTTTATCATTTCTTAAAAAAGCGCCTAATTCTAAATTTTCCAGTACACTCATTTGAGGGAAAATTCTTCTGCCCTCCGGTACTTGAGAAATACCCATTACTACCCTTTCAGGCGCAGTGAGTTTGGTGATATCTTTTCCTTCCAGCAGAATTTCCCCGCTGGTTGCTTTATTTAAACCTGAAATCGTACGCAATGTAGTTGTTTTTCCGGCGCCGTTTGCACCGATAAGTGTAACAATTTCGCCAGCGTTTACCGTTAATGAAACATCCTTCAGGGCATGTATTACGCCATAATGTACATTAAGATTTTTTATCTCAAGCATTGTTTACATCCTCCCCTAAGTACGCCTCAATAACTTTTTTATTGGCTCTGATTTCTTCCGGTCTTCCGGAAGCAATCATCATACCGTAATCCAATACATAAATGCGTTCACAGATTTTCATAACCAAGGACATATCATGCTCAATCAAAAGAATAGCGATATTAAATTCCTTACGAATCCATTCGATGGTTTGCGTCAGTGCAGCGGTTTCATTCGGGTTCATACCGGCTGCCGGTTCATCGAGCAGCAGCAAAGATGGCTTTGTAGCCAACGCTCTCACAATTTCTAAGTGGCGCTGCTCTCCATAAGGTAAATTTTTAGCCAGTTCATTTTTTTTATGCGATAAATGAAAAATATCCAGTAATTTTTCTGCTTCCACAACGATTTCATCCTCTTCGCTATGAAATTTATCCAAATGCAAGAACGCAGAAGCAAGTCCATATTTCACATTTTGGTGCATGGCAATACGGACATTATCTAATACGGTTAAATCTTTAAATAATCGAATGTTTTGGAACGTTCTGGCAAAACCTGCTTTTGTTACATTGTATGCCTTTAGTCCTCCGATTTCTTTAATTTGTCCGTCAATATCTGCTTTGATTGTTCCTGATGTCGGTACATACACTCCGGTTAGAAGATTGAATAAGGTGGTTTTTCCTGCTCCATTCGGGCCGATAAGTCCTACCAATTCTCCTTTTTCGATATGCATACTTACATTGGATACCGCTGTAAGACCGCCAAAGGACTTTGTTAATTTGTCAACTGTAAGTAATGACATTATTGGCTCCTCCTTTACCCTATTTTATTTTTTTTGCCGAATTTGAAAAGATCATTGATCTCTTTTGTCCCCATGATACCTTGTGGTCTAAAGATCATAATCAAAACCAAAAGCAATGCATAAACAATCATACGTACCGCAGTAAATGACTGTAAGAAAGTCGTTAAAACAGCAAGTGCTATGGCGGCAATCACCGAACCGGTAATGCTTCCCATGCCTCCTAATACAACGATTACTAAGATGTCAATCGACTTCAGGAAACCAAATAGGTCGGGCTTTAAGAAATAGAAGTAAGAGGAATAAAGGGCACCTGCCACTCCTGCAAAAAAAGCACCGATAGCAAAAGCCATAACCTTATATTTTGTTGTGTTGATACCCATCGATTCTGCGGCAATTTCGTCTTCTCGAATGGAAATGCATGCACGTCCATGAGAGGATTTAATAAAGTTATTGATTAATACAATCGTCACAACCATAAAGAAGTATAACCATAGCCAGTTTGTAAATCTCGGAATACCATTTAATCCGGCTGCTCCATTGGTAATGTCTAAATTTAGGAAAACAACACGAATGATTTCAGCCATGCCCAATGTAGCAATAGCCAAGTAGTCTCCTTTTAATCGAAGCGTTGGAATGCCGATTAAAATACCGACAATAGCAGCTGCTACAGCACCTGCCAGTACGCCAAGCAAAAATCCTGCAGTTGAATTCATCTGCATATTGATGATGGCACAAACATAGGCACCAATGGACATAAATCCTGCATGCCCTAGCGAAAATTGCCCGGTAAAACCGGTTACTAGGTTTAAACTTACGGCTAAAATGATATTAATACAAATTAATGCAATCGTAATTTCATAAAAACTGTTTAAAATACCTACGGACAGCAAGCCCTGTACAATAGCAAAGGTCAATAAAATCGCACCTAGAATGAGTAGATTCTTTTTTGTTAATGATCTCATTTATTACACCTTCTCTCTTGTATTTTTGCCAAGAAGCCCTGCTGGTTTTAGAATCAAAATAATAATTAAGAACGCAAATACTGCTGCATCTCGATACATTGAATTACCGTAACCAGAAACAAGGGTTTCCATAACGCCAATGGAAAGTCCGCCGATCATTGCACCCGGAATACTTCCAATGCCGCCGAATACCGCTGCGACAAAGGCTTTTAATCCCGGCATAATTCCCATAAGAGGGTCGATTGAATTGTAATATATTCCTACTAAAACACCTGCTGCACCTGCAAAAGCAGAACCGATTGCAAAGGTAAATGAAATCGTTTTATCTACCTTAATGCCCATTAACTGAGCTGCATCCTGGTCGATGGATACCGCACGCATGGCTTTGCCTGTCTTAGTTTTATGTACAATAAATTGAAGTAATATCATTAGAGCAACGGCAGTTAAAACGATATAAATCTGCTGCATGTTGATAATAACACCACCTAAATGGAATTTTTGATCCGACAATAATTTCGGATAGGAACGAACCTCTGCTCCCACGAAGAACATCATTACATATTCCAAAAGTAAGGACACACCGATAGCGGTAATAAGTACGGCTATTCTAGAAGAAAGTCGAAGCGGCTTATACGCTATCTTTTCAATCACAACCCCTAAAAATGCACAAGCTAACATGGATATAATAAGTGCTGGTAAAAACCCTAGATTCGCATAAGTAGTAGCTGCAAATCCTATATATGCACCTATCATATACACGTCTCCATGCGCAAAGTTGATAAGTTTAATAATTCCGTAAACCATTGTATATCCTAAGGCAATCAATGCGTAAATACTGCCTAAAGAAATACCATTTACCATCTGTTGTAAAAATTGATCCAAGGTTTGCACCTCCAAAAAAACTTAATGCACTAAACAACAATTAAGTTAGAGCAGAAAAATACTCTAACTTAACTATTATATCTTATACCAATTAAAAAATCAAACAAATATAAATCACAGCGTTGATTTAATTTGAATGGAAAGAAGTGCCTCGCCGTACATGTCCGCCAATAAAAGCTTGTCCATTTCCGACTGGGCACTTGATCTAACTACGTTAGAAATTTTTTTGTCATAATCCTCGATACCTATACAGGTTATGAGTTTTGACTAATGTAAACGGTCACGCCTATTTAGGATCTACCTTAACACTTGTTGACTGAACACCATCTTTTAGTCCGATTACTACGATCGACTTAATTGGGTTATGATCCTTACCCATGCTGAAAGAACCAGTTACACCCGCAAAGTTTTCTGTAGAAGCAAGGGCTTCCTTGATTGCTGTAGGGTCCGTTGATCCAGCACGCTGAATAGAATCTGCAATATATTTTCCAAGGTCATATCCAAGTGCGTTGAATGCATTTGGTTCTTCACCGTACTTTTCCTTATACGCTTTAATAAAGTTCTGAACCATTGGATCCTGATCAAGTGAAGAATAATGGTTGGAGAAGTATACATTGTTTAAAGCGGAAGTTCCTGCAAGTTCAAGAAGAACCGGAGAGTCAAATCCGTCTGCACCTAAGATAGGAGCATCAATGCCAAGTTCACGAGCCTGTTTGATTACAAGTCCAGCTTCCTGATAGTATCCTGGAAGGAAGATTACGTCAAAATCTTTGCCCTTAATGCTAGTAAGAATGGAGTTGAAGTCCTTATCCTTTGTTACATAGCCTACCTTAGCAACGATTGTTCCACCGGCAGCTTCAAATGTCTTCACAAAGTTCTTAGCAAGACCTTCGGCATAGTCACTAGACTTATCCTGAATGATAACAGCCTTCTTTGCCTCTAGATTGTTAGAAGCGAAGTTTGCCATTGTAACTCCCTGGAAAGAGTCATTGAAGCAAAGACGGAACACATAATCATTTACCGTTCCGTTTTTATCTGTCGTAACGCCTTCATCTGCAGTTGCAGAAGCGGAAATGATAGGAACCTTATTTCCCATTGCAACCGGAATGGTTGCCATAAAGTTTCCTGATGTTGCAGGTCCAAGACAAGCTACAACACCTTCTTGTGTCATCAGTCTGGTAGCTAAGGAAGTAGCTTCAGCTGCATCGGACTTATTATCAACCTTTACCGGAACGATTTTCATTCCGTCGATACCACCGGCTGCATTGATTTCATCAAAAGCCATCATAATACCTTTTGCGGAAGCTTCACCATAGGAAGCTACGCCTCCTGTTAATTCATAGTTAAGACCGATCTTGACTTCCTTCGCATCAGTATCACTGCCTTCCGTAGCTTTGCTGCCGCAACCAGTGAATAATCCGGCTACTAAGACAAAGACTAGCGATAAAATAAGAGAACATTTTTTCATCTTTTGTACACCACCTTGATTTAATTTAAAATAACTTAAATACTATATTATGTTTTTTTTAAATAATGTGCAACATTTTTTTTAATTAACCAATGTTTTTTTTATTTTTTTGTATAGTCACACAAAAAACACTCTGGTTCATAAAGATTAATAGTTACTTTCAAATAATTGACTATTCTATAGGTTCGACTACTATGCTTTGTGCAGGGACACCATTTTCTAATTTGATCACATAAATCTGCTTTATCGAATTGTGATCCTCGCCTATGCTAAACATACCGGTTACACCTGGAAAATTCTCTGTTGAAGCCATCGCATTTCTGATCGCCTCCGGATCTCCCGATCCTGCACGCTGAATGGCATCGGCCACAAACCTAGCCGCATCATATCCAAATGCACTGAATGCATTTGGGTCCCTTCCATATTTCTCTCTATAGTCAACAATAAAATCTTGGGTCAATGGATTTTGATCGAGAGGTGAATAACCGCTGGTATAGTAGACATTATTTAAGGCAGATGTCCCGGCCAGCTCAGCTAACATCGGTGAATCGTAAGCATCTCCACCCAAAATCGGTTTTGTAATACCAAGTTCACGAGCCTGTTTAATAAAATCCCCCGCATCTTGATAGTATCCGGGCATATAGATCACATCAAAATCTTCCCGTTTAATTCTGTTAACGATAGGTTCAAAATCTCTACCATTGCCTGTATAATTTATTAAATCTACAATCGTGCCTCCGTTTTCTCTAAAAATTCTCACAAAATTTTGTACAAGATCCTCCGAATAAACGCTGTTTAGATCTCGGAGAATGACAGCATTTTTAGCCTCTAAATTATTGATTGCAAAGTTTGCCATACTCTTTCCCTGTACGGAATCCGTAAAGGTAATGCGAAATACATAGTCATAGGCATCTCCATATCTATCTATAGTAATTGTGTCTGCAGTAGCAGTGGCGGAAACAATAGGAATTTCATTATATACGGCAGCAGGAATGGCCGCTATAAAGTTATTCGATGTAGCCGGTCCAATAACAGCGGCTACCCCTTCTTGTGTCATTAACAGATTTGATAAAAATGCAGATCGAACCGCATCGGATTGATTATCAACTCTAAATGGAACAATTGTTATTCCGCTTAGTTCATCTGCTCGGTTGATCTCTTCAAAAGCCATTAACGCACCCATTGCTTGCTCTATACCATAGGATTCAAGCGGACCAGTCAGTTCTAAATTAAGACCGATTCGTACTTCCTCATCAGATCCATTTATCGTTTGTCTATCTTCCTTAAAACTTTCTATGCAACCCCACAATAAGCCTGCCGCAGCGACGACGATAAATAATATTATAAGAGAATATTTTCTCATGTTCACACCACCAAATTGTTTATTACACGCTCTAATAAAATTTTGAATCTTTGTGATGGAAATAAAATCTTAATAACTGATTTAATAGATTTTTCCAAATAACTGGTTATTGTGTAGACTCTGCTACTATTCTTTGAGTTGGAATACCGTTTTCCAAACCAATTATATAGATCGTCTTAATCGGATTATGTTCTTCGTCCATGCTGAATGTACCGGTCACGCCAGTGAAATTTTCAGTGGACGCCATGGCGTCTCGAATCGCCTGCGGATCGTCTGAACCTGCCCTTTTCATAGCATCCACAATAAAATAGGCACTATCATATCCTCGGGCACTATCCATAAAGGGTTCCACGCCGTATTTTTCTTTATACGCAGCAATAAAGTTTTGAACCTTTGGATCTGGATTTGATCTTAGAAAATCAGTAGTGTAATATACATCATTTAAAACAGATGCCCCTGCTATTTCAAAAAGTTCGGGTGTGTCGTAAGCCTCGCCACCCAAAATCGGTTGTGTTATACCAAGTTCACGAGCCTGTTTAATAAAATTTGCTGCTTCCGAATCATATCCAGGTAAATAAATGATATCAAAGTTTTCTCTTTGAATTCTTCTGAGGTACGGCTCAAAATTTGTCTCATAACTGGTGTAATTTATTAAATCAACAATGTTCCCTCCATTTTCTTTAAATACTTTCATAAAAGTTTGAGCAAGCCCATTTGAATAAATGTTATTAAGCTTTCGAACAACAACTGCATTTTTAGCTCCTAAATTATTTAAAGCAAACTTTACCATCTGATCTGCTTGAGACGAGCTGTTAAAATTAATACGAAACACATAGTCATAAGCATTACCGCTTCTATCAACGGTAATTTCATCAGCAGTAGCAGTAGCCGAAACAGCAGGAATCTTATATCGCATAGCGGCAGGAATTGTTTGAATAAAGTCATCGGATATAGATGGGCCTATCACTGAAACTACCCCTTCTTGAGCTAATATATTTGCTAGAAATGCACTTCTTACCGGATCGGATACATTATCCACTTTCAATGGAACAATTTTTATCCCGTTGAATCCGCCAGCTTGATTAATTTCTTCGAATGCTAATAAAGCACCATTTGCTACTGAAATTCCATAATATTCAAATGTGCCTGTTAATTCTAAATTCATACCAATCTTCACTTCTTCGGCAGAATCATTTACCGCTGCTACATTACTCTTAAAGTTTCCTATTCCCCAAAATAACCCCGCTGCTGCAACAACGATAAACAATATTATAAAAGAATATTTTTTCATATTCACACCACCTAATTTGTTTTATTGTTGAGGTTGAGGTTGAGGTTGTGGTTGTGGTTGTACTTCAACGCTGGTAGTAGGAACTCCATTTACGAGACCTATTACCAAAATTGATTTAATCGGATTATGTTCTGGCCCCATACTGAACGTGCCGGTTACTCCGTTAAAATTTTCAGTAGTCGCGTATGCATCGGTCAGAACTTGAGGATCAAGTGAGCCGGTACGTTCGATTGCATCTGCAATGAAATAGGCTGTATCATAGCCTCGGGCATCGGAAGAGATCGGTTCCGTTCCAAATTTTTTCTTAAAATCTGCAATGAAATTTTGAACCTTAGGATCGGTATTCAGACTCGAAAAGTCCGTTGTCAAATAGACGTTGTTTAAAGCTGAAGGTCCTGCAATCTCCAATAAAACCGGAGTGTCCACCGCGTCTGTAGCAAGAATAGGCTGCGTGATTCCGGCATCCCGAGCTTGTTTGATGATAAGTCCCGCCTCCTGGAAATAAGCCGGCAAGAATATCACATCATACTCTTCTTGTTTAATTTCATTTAACATAGACTCAAAATCTTTATCTCCTTTTTGATAAATTTTACTAGAAGCAATGGTGCCTCCGCCTTCCTCAAAAGCTCTCGTGAAGCTTCTCACAAGGCCTTCGGAATAAACATTATTTTGTTCTTCAATAGTGACCGCTCTTCTGGCACCGAGATTATTTAGAGCAAAGTTCGCCATTGTGGTTCCTTGAAAAGAATCATTAAAAGTCGTACGAAAAACATATGCATAGACGTTTCCGTTTCGATCTACGGTTACTTCATCTGCAGTAGAGTGACTTGCAATCGTAGGAATTCTATTTTCCATGGCCGCAGGAATTGTCTCTATAAAGTTGAAGGAGGTAGAGGGTCCTACAGTAGTAATTGCACCATCTCTTGTTAATAGTCTATTTTGTAGATAAGCCGCTCTAACCGGATCTGATTTATTATCGGTTACAATCAAATTAATTTTCATTCCGTTGATACCGCCAGCTTGGTTAATTTCATCAACAGCCATCGTCATTCCATTCAATGTACCTTCGCCGTAATAAGCAAGCGGGCCTGTCAATTCTAAATTGAGACCAATTTTAGCTTCTGCCTGGGTCGCCTTAATTGTCTCTTTATCTCCTCCACAGCCTGAAAGCAATCCAATTAATAAGACAACGATCAATAATAAAGCAAGAGAATATCTTTTCATGTTTTTTACATCACCTCGATTTTCTGTCAATACTAATTTTATGTTTTCTAAATTATGTGCATTGGCTTTTTCATTTATGTTCAATATTTTCTTTTTATCTCTTATTTATAGTTTATGACAATACAAAACGTCTCCGGTAACGATATTTCCTAGCAGATAAAAAAACTGCTTAATTCTTCTGAATTTAAGCAGTTTTTTTGTGAATCAAAATAATTATATTACAAATGAAATTTCTTTTTCATTTCTCTATACGCTGCATTTCTGTTAAAGGATACAATCCCCGACGTCAATATAATATTGCACGTTATGCAAAGGATGGATGGTATAGCCATTTTTACCAGGTTTAGTGCAATAAGCAGGATGGGAACATATCCTAAAACGTGTACCAAAATGGAATAAATCATATATTCTCTTGGCGTTTTTTTCAAAACGCTGGATAATATAGTCATTAAAATCATTGTCATGCCGCAAGCATAAGGCAGTACGAATTCGATAGACCATCTGTGCCAACCCGTAAAGATATCCCATAGGATGGCAAGTGTGCAAGTAATATATAATTCCCACTGAAGAGTTTTCATTATATTCGCTTTTCTTGGCAGTCCTATGCCGATAATGATCCAGCCGCATAGAATTCCGGCTACTACAAAAATAGACCACCAAGTCCCGGAGAAATCGGCATAATTGATTATTACGCAAATTATCGCTGTAATCGCTGATATCAGCATGGAAATATCCAACAGTGTTTTCATCAAATTTTCATCCACATCAAGTACGGGATAGTTCCTTTGCTTTTGATCTGTTTTTTCTTCCAGTTTGCATTGGCATAACGGACAAACCGTATGAAACCCGGTAATGTGAATTTTACAATGTTTACAGTACAGAATGATCCGCCTCCTTTTCAAGTATGAAGAAACGTCTTCTAATATTCGACATTACTTCTGATTTCTACCTCAACCCCCATTTCCGTGAGGCTGCGGTAAAAATTTTTCTGTATATTGGTATCTAAAAAAACAGAAGAAAACGTAGTACTTAGACTGTCTCTATACGAGCATGTACACAGCTGCAAACCTCCGGTACTAACAAATACATTAATGCGGCGAACATAAGGTTTTAACGGTTCCGGCAATCGGACATTTCCGACATTTGAATATACCGTAGTCTCTTCTAAATCAGACAATTTTCTAGCAATACGTAAAATCCATCCTTTCATAAATAAAGGAATAAGCCTTAAAGCTTTATGATTTTCGTAAGCCATTAATCGGCTCAATCGCTGATTTAATTTCTTTTCAGTCAATTCTTCCGCGAAACCCATTTTAGTCATTCTAATCAGATCTTCAATTTGATCTCCATCTTTGGACACATTATAGGTCACTCTGATATTTCCAAAGAAGTTTCTGGCGGTATCTGACGGGAAATATTTTCTCAAGTCTACAGGCACTGTCAATACAATAGGCTTGTCTTCTTTCGACCGGTGTCTTTCTTTATGAATCGCTTTTATTAACAAGGCGGCTAAAAATACAGTTAGGGTTGCATCATATTTTTTGGCGAGTGTTAAGACCGCTTGACAGGACATGATGCCTTCTATCATCTGATAATTGCCGCTATAAGTCTTTTCTCCTTTAATCCGGTAGGCCTTTAAATGCTTTAAAGATCGAGTACGCTTCTCTACACCATAATATTTTCGGAAACTATCTTCCGTACGACCCGAAAAAGAAGCATTATACGGTTTTACATAAAAAATTTCATTATCAAGTTCAGGATGTAACAGGCTGAAATAATAACAGATTAGAGTCTTTAGAAAATGTAAAACGCCGGTGCCGTCTGAAAGAGCATGATATACCTCAAGATTCATTCTATTTTCGTAAAATGAGACATCGAAAAGTAATCCGTGCATATTTCTATTATAAATCGGACTGCAGATCCCTCTATTTTCTTTATGTACAGTCGGTCTTAAAGGACTGCTTTCAAGATAATACCAGAATAAGCCGCTTCTCAATACACTTAAAAAATGTGGAAATTCTTCTATCGTAAGATTTAAGGCTTTTTGAAGGGTATCTGCTTCTACCGGCTCAAATAATTCACAAGAAAAACGAAATACACTCGTATTTCGTTTTCCGCTTGTAGCCGCAAAAATTTTACCCGCATTATCCAGTTTTAACCAATCTAAAGTCTGTCCTTTATACATGTCCTTCACTTTCATTTAAAAAACGATTTATCAAATCATACGTTTTTTTCACATGTACATACCGAGGTCCTAAATACATATATCCATGTAAAGCATCCTGCATTCGATAAATCTCTACTTCATTCCCTGCCTCTATTAATTTCTTCCCGTATTCTTCACCCTCATCCCGCAATGGGTCAAATTCCGCCGATATGATGAGGGTTCTAGGCTGGTTGCTGAAATCGTCTGCCATTAACGGTGCAAAATAAGGATTGAACAAATCTCTATCCGTACTTTTATAAAGCGTCATATAATCGCATATCTTTTTGGCGGTCAAAATGTATCCGGTTCCGTTCTCCCTAATTGAATCAAAAGGTGAGGATGGACTATGGTCAAAATAAGTTGCCGGATACAGCAATATTTGTACCTCCACATTAAATTCCCCTTTGTCTCTTGCTTTTAAGGCAACAGCTGCTGCTAAATTTCCGCCTGCACTGTCTCCCATAAGAATAATCTTCCCTGGCAAATTTCCAATCTCCGCTTGAATTTGATGTACCTGTTTTGCCACGGCGTAACAATCCTCAAAGCCTTGCGGAAAAGGATGTTCCGGTGCAAGCCGGTATTCAACGGAAATCAATTTGCTCTTTGTGTATGTCGATAAGTTTTTGCAAATATTATTGTAGCTATCAATATTTTCAGTTACCCATCCGCCGCCATGAAAAAATACAATCGTATGCTTTGGAATGTCTTCTTTCGGAGTAAAAACCCGAGTTAATATCTCTCTTTTTCCTTCAAAAACTTTTTGATCCCAGCTTCTGTAGAGAGGGGTCAGTAAAGGTGCTTTTAACTTTTTTAAAGAACGTTCCAGTCGATATCTTTTCTTCACATCATAGCTCGGATGAGAGATGGCTTTTAAAATAGCCCTCTCAAATTTATTAATCGGCATGATTTTCCCCTTTTGATTTTCATTCGATAATAACTTCGTTCATGCTTCCGGTTCGATATCCTTGTAAATCCAAAGATATATATTGAAACCCCAATTCTTTTAACCTATTATTGACCAATTCCCGCATTTCTTTATTCAGAAATCGATCCAATTCAAAAGAATCTGTTTCTATTCTAGCTATATTATGGTGGAGCCTCACCCTCACCTGACGAAATCCTAAATCAAGTAAAAATTGCTCCGCCTTTCCTACTATTTGTAATTTTTCTCGGGTGATCTTCTCCCCATAAACAAATCTTGATGCCAAACAGGCAAAAGAAGGTTTTTCCCATGTAGGCAAACCTAATTTCTTGGATAACTCGCGAATTTCTTCTTTATATAGTCCAACTTGCCGTAATGGACTTTTTATTTCCAATTCGGCAATCGCCTTCATTCCCGGACGATAATCGCCGTTGTCATCCATATTGGAACCTTCTGCTACATATAGTGCCCCATTTTCTTTTGCCAATTTCTTAATTTGTGAAAAAATAGTTTTCTTGCAAAGATAACAGCGATTTTCGGGATTGTTTGCAAATCCTTCAATCTCAAATTCATCCACATCAAATACGATCTGTTTCATATGATATTTTTTAGCAAAATCAAGAGCTTCCTTATGCTCTCTTTCAGGAAATAAATCAGAATTTGCTGTGATTGCAATTGCCCGGTTCCCTAGTGCTTCTTTTGCTGCAAAAAGTAGGAAAGTTGAATCTACACCTCCTGAGAAAGCAATTGCTGCACTTTTTAGTCCGCTTAAGTAATCCTTTAATCTCTCGTATTTTTCTTCCAAATTGCTTCCTCCAAATGGATTCATCCTAACAAAAGCAAATAATGTTGATTTATAGGATAATCTTTTTAATCAAGAGCAGTTTTTCCGGTTCAGCAGCACTGAACGCAAATGCTTTTTCCGCTTCTTCCACGCTGTGTGCCACTTTTTCGGAATCAGTTCCATATACCGTGGCAAGAACTTCCCCCTTTATCACTTTATCCCCAACCTTTTTATGCAGATAAATTCCGGCGGACAAATCAATTTGATCTTCTTTTGTTGCTCTTCCTGCTCCTGCATGCTGTGAAGCAAGCCCAATTATTCTGGCTGCGATCTTATCCACATAGCCGTCTTGTTCACTGATAATGTCCTGTTTGTAAGTATACTGCGGAAATAGGCTGTAATCATTCACTACCTTTGAATCCCCGCCTTGACCTTCAATGAATTGAATTAATTTTTCCAGAGCTTCACCATTTTGAAGAACTTTTTCCGCCATCTGATAACCTTCTTCACAGCTGACCGCCTTGCCTCCTGCAAAAATCATTATTCCTGCTAAAGTTAGGGACAGTTCTGTGATATCTTCAGGTCCGTTTCCTTTTAAGGTCTCAATGGCTTCAATGACCTCCAGACTGTTGCCCACCGCTTTTCCTAACGGCTGGTTCATATCGGTAACGACTGCAATGGTTTTCTTTCCATCTGCGTTTCCGAGATCAACCATCCATTGTGCAAGCTCACAAGCATCCTCAAAGGTTTGCATAAAGGCTCCATCTCCGCATTTTACGTCTAACACGATTGCGTCACTGCCCGAGGCAAGTTTCTTACTCATGATGCTGGCAGAAATCAAGCTCATATTATCTACTGTAGAGGTTACATCACGAAGAGCGTAAATCTTTTTATCTGCCGGTGCGATATGTGCAGTCTGTCCGATGACGGATATTCCTGTCTTATTGACTAAATTGATAAATTTCTCTGCCTCAATAGTAGTTTGAAAGCCCGGTATGGCTTCCATCTTATCTACAGTACCTCCCGTAAAGCCCAGTCCTCTGCCGCTCATCTTAGCAATCGGGACGCCGCACGCAGCCGCAATCGGCGCTACTATCAACGTGGTCTTATCGCCTACGCCTCCGGTACTGTGCTTATCGACCTTTATCCCCTGTATCTGAGAAAGATTTACTACATCACCGGAGAGCTTCATCGCATTGGTCAGCTGATAGGTCTCTTCCTGATCCATTTTCTGAAAAAAGATGGCCATCAGCAGTGCGGACATTTGATAATCAGGAATTTTTCCTTCTGTATATCCTTTTACAAAATAGTCGATTTCTTCTTTGGCTAGCTTTCCGCCTTCTCTTTTTTTATAGATGATATCGTTCATATTCATAGGCTGTTCCTCCTTTATCTTACATGCTCGACCAATTCATCATAGCACTATGATTTTAGAATGTCCTTTAGGAAGCTCTCTCCAATTTCTGTTTTCTCAGCTCCCAATATGTCAACAATAGTCGCGCCGATATCTGCAAAGGATTCTCGAACGCCTAAATCTGTTCCTTGTTTAATTTCTTTGCCAAAAATCACAACAGGAATATGTTCTCTCGTATGATCCCAACCGGAATGGGTCGGATCGTTCCCGTGATCCGCACATAGAATTAACACATCTTCATCGCTCATTGCATCCATCATTTCAGGAAGCCTTGTGTCAAATTCTTCAATGGCTTTTCCATATCCGATCGGGTCTCTTCGATGTCCGAACTTGGAATCAAAATCCACAAGGTTTGTGAAAATAAATCCTTCAAAATCTTGTTTCAAGGCATCGATCGTTTTATCCACGCCATCCATGTTATTATCTGTATGCACTGAAGTCGTTACACCTTTTCCGTTAAAAATATCACTGATTTTGCCGATCGCATAAACCGTTTTTCCGGTTGCTGAAACTTTATCCAAAACTGTTTTTCCGGTTGGAGAGACAGCATAATCTTTTCGTTCGGAGGTTCGAACCCGTTTTCCGTTTTCCATAACATATGGTCTGGCGATCACTCTTCCGCAAGCAACATCTCCGACTAACATTTTTCGTGCGATTTCACAAATTTCATACAACCGCTCCAGCGGAATTACGGCTGTATTGGCAGCAATTTGAAACACACTGTCTGCAGAGGTATAAACAATCGGCTTACCTGTAGCTTCATGCTCCGGTCCGAGTTCCTCAATAATTTCGGTTCCGGAAGCCGCATAATTTCCAAGAGTCTCCACCCCGATGGCTTCCTCGTAAGCCTTCATAAAATCTACAGGAAATCCATCCGGATATGTTTTAAATGGTATTTCGGTGTACAATCCCGCTATTTCCCAATGTCCGGTGATGGTATCCTTACCCTTTGATTTTTCCTTACATTTTCCAAAAGAGCCGATCGGATTTTCTGTAATCAATCGGCCTCCTGCAGCTCCTACAATATTACCAAATCCCAACTTTCTTAGATTAGGAATGTGAAATTCTCCCATGCGGTCTATAATGTGCCCCAAGGTATCTGCACCACGATCCCCATAAATTTCGGCATCCGCCAATTCTCCGACTCCTAAACTATCCATTACGATCAATGTTACTCTTTTCATTTTTTTCATCCCCCTTAAATATTATAAAATCTGAAGTGGTTTGCATTCCAAATAATCCAATGATGTCAAATGGTATTGTACACCATTGAATATTGATTTGATTCCGTTTTTAAATCCATCTCGACCATGAAGATGTCCGTAAACTACAGTCTGTACACCGTACTTTGTGAACAGCTCCGTAAACCCTGAGGCTTGGAGTTTATCGTTTGTAGGCGGATAATGCAGCATCCCGATCATCTTCTCGAATCCCGCTTTTTTTGCAGCGGAAAGAGAAAATTCCAATCGAAGCAACTCTCTTTCATAAATCTTTTTATCATGGGGGCCAAAGTCATCACTGCCCGGACAAGTCCAGCCTCTGCTCCCGCAAATGGCGATGTCACCCGCAGCATAATAATCATTTTGCAAAAAAGTAATATCTTCAAACAATTTATTCAGCCGACCGATTCCGGCCCACCAAAGGTCATGATTCCCTTTTGAAATAATTTTCTTCCCCGGCAGACTATGTATCCACGTCAAATCTGCCATCGCCTCATCCATTTTTAAGGCCCATGAAATATCACCCGCTATAAGTACCAAATCATCTTCCGTAATGGTACTTTGCCAATATTCCTTTAATCGGCTCGTATGGTTCAGCCATAAATCCCCATAGATATCCATCGGCTTTTCAACCGTATCTCCAAACGACAAATGCAAATCTGCAATAGCAAAAATCCTCATGTATATTTATTCCTCATCATTTATGTCATAATCAGTAATTTTAAAATCATCCAGTTCTAAAATTTCTCTGCTTTCCGGTTCCGGTAAAGTAGCTACTCCTCGCAGCTTTCTCTGAATGCTTCTTGTTCTGGTTCCAATTAACTTGTCCAATGCCTCATTTGCCTGCGTAATTCGCTGCTGCGTAGTTGCCAGCACATCACCAAACTTATCAAACTCCGTCTTTACGGCTCCAAGCACATCCCACACTTCACTGGAATGTTTTTGAATAGCCAACGTCTTAAAACCCATTTGTAAACTATTTAATAGGGCTGCCATTGTCGTAGGTCCTGCAATATTAATCTTAAATTCTCTTTGCAGCACTTCCACTAAGCCTCTTCGAACCACTTCCGCATATAAGCCTTCAAACGGCAAAAACATAATCGCAAAGTCCGTCGTGTTTGGTGGTTCCACATATTTTTCATGAATGTCTTTGGCCGCCTTTTTAATGGCTTTTTCCAGGTTCTTCACTGCTTCTTCAATGTCAGTAGGATTGCCCGCTTCATAGGCATCAACAAGTTTCGAATAGGTATCGCCTGGGAATTTAGCATCAATCGGAAGGTAAACGACGCCATCATCATCTCCCGGAAGCTTGATTGCAAATTCTACTCGTTCCGCGCTATGCGGCTTTGTGTTAATATTTTCGGCATATTGTTCAGGGGATAAGATCTGTTCCAAAATAGCACCAAGTTGTATTTCTCCCAAAATCCCTCTAGTCTTAACATTGGACAGCACTTTTTTCAGATCGCCAACACCTGAAGCAAGTGTTTGCATTTCGCCCAGCCCGCGATAAACCTGTTCCAGTCTCTCACTCACCAGTTTAAAAGATTGACTGATTCGATCTTCCAACGTTTTTTGCAATTTTTCATCTACTGTCTGACGCATTTGATCCAGCTGCTTGCTATTGTCCTCCTGCAATGCCGAAATTCTGGTCTCCATCGTTTTCCGGATATGTTCCAGTTTTTGTTCATTTTGCATCATCATATCATTAAATTGACGGTTTAATTCCGCGAGTCTCTTATCTTGAACCTCCGCGGAATCCTTCTGATTGGAGGCAAGCATTTCGCCCAAGGCACCAAAACTCGTTTGAACAAATTGAAGCGTTTCCTGTCGGGAAGATTTTATTTCATTATTTAGTTCTTGTTTCGTTTCTTTAACGTCTTTCTCCAGTGATATGGCAAGTTGAATTTCTTGATTCTGAATGTTTTTCAATTCCGCGATCAGGTCTTCGTTTCCACGACTTTTTAAATCACTTAATTGCCTTTTCAATGAAAAAATCAAACCCAAAGCGATTATTATTAAAATGACAATCAGCATGAAAAGCATTGTTTCTATTGTTCCCATAAAATCTATTCCTCTATTCTGTAACGTCTTTGTTCTGCATATATTTAACATGGTAATTATACCATACAAGCTGCGTCGCCGCATGATTCAATGAACATTTCCTTACAGCAACGTCCCTTTTAGGGACTCCTACGCAAGCTGCGCTTGCTACGCTGTCCGTTTTGCCTTGCCAAGCAAGCTTGGGACAAAAAGGCAACGTCCCTTTTAGGGACTCCTACGCAAGCTGCGCTTGCTACGCTGTCCGTTTTGCCTTGCCAAGCAAGCTTGGGGCAAAAAGGCAACGTCCCTTTTAGGGACTCCTACGCAAGCTGCGCTTGCTACGCTGTCCGTTTTGCCTTGCCAAGCAAGCTTGGGGCAAAAAGGCAACGCCGGATTCAACGGATGTGTTCAGTATAGCACAATTTATGGGAGTTTAAAAAGATAAAAATGAGTATAAGCTATGACACTATGTCACTGATCCAATATATCTTATTTGGAGAATTCGGTCTTTTAACAACGGTTCCGTCTTTCCTCTTTAAAATCTTATTTCCGATTATAACATCCTTCTACCTGTTACAAGCTTTTTTAATAGAGTCTAATTTCTTGGATATGCTTTCCTCCCGTCTCGATAAACCTCTTGGCAAAATCGGACTCTCCAGCAACTCTATTCTTTCTTTTTTTCTTGGATTTGGCTGCATTACAGTGGCATTAGGATCGCTTCAATTAGTCAAGCTTCAAAAAAGGGAACGACGAATTGCCGAAGCACTTTTGTGCATCACGATCCCTTGCTCTGCACAGCTGGTCATCAATACGATCTTAGTATTTAAAGTAAGTCCTCATTATCTCCTAGTTTATATACTGATGATCCTTTTTCTATCTCTATTGATAGGCTGGCTGCTCAATTTTCTTTTTATGCCCGGCAAACAAGCAGAGCGGTCCTTTCATAAACGTGTTCGTCTTCAATTCCCTAATACGTTTCTTCTGATAAAGAATTCTTTTTTGTTAGGCGTTCGTTTTTTAAAGGAGACAGCAATTCCTTTTGCTATAGGAAATGTAATTATATCTGTGCTAAGTTTCTTTGGGTTTATTAAGGCTCTTTGTCAGCTGACTTCACCGCTCATTTGCAATTTTCTACATTTGCCGGAAGAAGCCGCTACTATTTTTATACTTAGTATTATCAAAAAAGATTTGGGTGCTGCGAGTCTGCTGGCTATTTTTGAAAATGGCGTGTTTACTCCTGCCCAAATATTTACTTGTATCGTAATGCTTACGCTATTTGTTCCATGTCTGGCCTCCATGATTGTCCTTTTCAAATACGAGAAATTTTTATTTTCCATGAACATTTGGTTCAGTAGTTTAATACTTTCCATTCTAGTAGGAAAAGGATTATCTCTATTGTTGATGTTGCCATAAATAGGTTATAGTGTTATTATTAAAAGAGTAAATTTTATTTAAAGGGAGAGTTATTATGTACGAGAATTTGAAATTTGAAGTAAAGGAAAACATAGCGTATATTACGATTAACAGGCCAAAAGCAATGAATGCTTTGAATGTTGAAGTATTAAACGAATTATATGAAGCATTTACAGAAGTAGAAAAGAATGGAGAAATCCGGGCTGCAATCGTTACCGGTGAAGGAAAAGCATTCGTAGCTGGTGCAGATATTGCCCAAATGCATGCCATCGACCCTATCGGCGGAAGAACGATGATAGCAACCGGCCATAAAGTGATGAACTACATCGAAGCGATTGAAAAACCGGTTATTGCTGCTATCAACGGATTTGCTTTAGGCGGTGGCTGTGAACTTGCGATGGCTTGTGACATTCGAGTAGCTTCCGAAAAAGCAAAGTTTGGACAACCTGAGGTAAACTTAGGAATTATTCCAGGTTTTGGCGGTACTCAAAGACTGCCAAGATTAGTAGGTAAAAGTATGGCTAAGTATTTGATCATGACAGCAGATATGATTAATGCTGAAGAAGCGTACAGAATTGGCCTTGTCGAAAAAGTAGTTCCTGCAGAAGAACTAATTGACGCTGCTGAAAAAATTGCCAAGACAATTTTGGCTAAAGCTCCTATTGCCATTGCTATCACTAAGACTACCATCAACAACGGATACAATATGGACATGAGAGCCGGAAGTGCTTTAGAAGTAGAAGCATTCACAGCTTCTTTCGCATCACAGGATAAAACAGAAGGAATGAGCGCATTCTTAGAAAAAAGAACACCAAACTTCCAAAATAAATAAGAGCTTACCTTCGTCTATATCGCAAGCGATATTTCCTACATTATAAAAAATAGAAGCCTAGTTCAATCATGAACTAGGCTTTTTTTTATGCTTTCTTTTCTATTGGTTTCAGTTCCGGTATTTTATCTTCCTTTACTAATTCGGCAAAGGATGTCGCCAGACCAGCAATTCCCTGTATCTCAGAAGGAATGATAATCTTTGTTGCCCTACCATTTGCTGCTGCTGCAAAGGCTTCCATGCTCTTAAGCGCAAGAACCTCTTTATTGGGCTGGGATTCAACTAACATCTTAATACCATCAGCAGTCGCCTTTTGAACCATTAAGATAGCCTCTGCTTCACCTTCTGCAGATCTGATAGCTGCCTGTTTCTGCGCCTCAGCTTCAAGAATAACTGCTTCCTTATGACCTTCTGCAATAAGGATTGCGGAATTCTTTTCACCCTCTGCTCTAATGATAGCCTCTCTTCTTTCTCTTTCTGCTCTCATTTGCTTTTCCATAGCCACTTGAATGTCTCTAGGCGGAACAATATTCTTAACCTCTACTCTGTTGATTTTGATACCCCAAGCGTCTGTTGCTTCGTCAAGAACTACTCGGATCTTTGTATTTATAAGTTCACGGCTCGTAAGCGTCCCATCAAGTTCCAACTCACCAATTATATTTCTAAGTGTTGTAGCGGTAAGATTTTCAATAGCCGCCATAGGATTTTCTGCTCCATAAGTATACAGCTTTGGATCTGTGATCTGGAAATATAAAACTGTATCTATTTCCATAGTAACATTGTCCTTTGTGATAACCGGTTGCGGTGGGAAGTCAATAACGTGCTCCTTTAAAGAAACCTTTTTTGAAATCTTATCAATTAGAGGAATCTTAAAGTGAAGACCTACCTCCCATGTTGCATTATATGCACCAAGCCGTTCAACAACGTACGCTCTCGCCTGAGGAACGACTCTAATATTTGTTACTAATAAAACGATCACAATTAACAGTAATATGATTCCTGAAATAAATTCAAACATACTAATTATTCTCCTCTCTCATTTGTGCTGTGCTTTTCCGCTTCTTACTGTTCCGGAACAACTACCAGCTTAACCCCTTCGATTTTTACAGCAACCACTTTTGACCCTTTTTCAATAGTTATGCTCCTATCCTCTGCAATCGCTGTCCATTCTTTCCCTTCCAACTTAACCTGTCCGGTTGAAAACGGCTGAATTGTCTGTGTAACAAACCCTATTTTCCCGATAAGGGCTTCTGCATTTGTTTTTTCCGAGCCAACTTTTAATTTTTTCTGTGCAATTGGCCTGGTAAAATATAGCAATACAAACGATACGATAAGGAACATTGCTACTTGTACACCGATAGGTGCATTCACCATAGCCAATAAGGAGGCTACTACAGCACCTCCGCAAAACCAAATCGTCGTCAGTCCCATCGTAAACGCTTCAATAATCGCAAATATCAAAGCTAAAATTACCCACACGATCGATGGATTGAATGAAGTAATTAAATCTCCTATTGATACTATTGTCATTTCTTTCCCCCTTTCGAAGATACTTCATCTTCTTAGTATATCATAAACATAAATATTGGAAATATTATCTTTATATTACAGATAGTCACCTTTTTTTGTCACAAAACCTCTGCGAGGCGTTTATAGCCCCCATTCGCTCACGGTTTAAATCGTCGCTTTTTATGGAAATCAATATCGTAAACGATATTTTCTATATAATATATAATAACAATAAAAGGAACCCTCTACAAGTTCCTTTTATTTCTGATAACTTATTTATTGATAAATATAAGCCCACCTATACAAAGAGCGATTCCAATCACCTGATTCATAGAGATATGTTCTTTATATACCAACACGCCTACAATGATCAACACGACGGCCAAGACGATGTTACATACCAGAGAACCGATGCTGATATTCCATCCGACTCTATAGAGTAATAGAAATCCAAATTCCAGCCCAACAATCGAAAATCCCAACAGCAAAGAAGCCCAATTTAATTCTTTTACTTCAATTAAAATATTTTTGTTTTGACTTGTCACTAAGAATATAATGAAAGAGATAAAAGCGGCCGTCAAGTATGTTACTATCAAACTGGCAAACGCATTTACTCCTTGAGGTACTGCCTTTGCGCAAATATGATACAGCGTGTTTGCGGCCACAACAACAATAATCGGTACGTAATAATTCAGCATAAAATCCTCCAAGAAAAATCTATCAATGATGCGTTCATTCTATCTATTATAATACGGTTTACAGCTATTTACAATTATCAGCATTAGCCCATTAACAGCCCTATGAAATTACAAGCAAGCTTTGCCCCATAAAAAATGATTACAATCCCGCAGGTTAGATTAATCATCCGAAGAACCCTATTCGTTATTTGTGCACGAAATATGGAGATGATCAACGCAATTCCTAGAAACCATATAAATGAAGCAGAAGCCACACCAAAAATAAAACTGCCATCTTGACCGTTCGGTAACGTTGCTTTAAAGGCGCCGAGCATCATACTGCCATCGATTAGCGCTTGCGGATTAAACCAAGTCACAATACAAGCGGTTGAGACTACTTTATACAGCGGTACATTCACATTCGCAGTTGCACCGAATGTAGATTTCGCTCTTATTAAACCGATTCCTATATAAATGACAAGTATACTTCCGATCAGAAGTATCAGCATCTCCAGCCTCTTTGACTGCTCCATGACCGCACCAACTCCGAAATAACAAGCCAGCGCTAAACTCACATCAAAGAAGATAACAATAAAGGCTGTCATCAGCGTTCTATTTTTACTTTGCGTTAACGCCGTATTAATCACAAATAAGTTCTGTAATCCGATAGGTGCTACGTAAGCCAGCCCCATGGATAATCCTTGCAAATAATAAATCATTTTTTACCCTTTCCAGCATCTTTTTATCCCAACCAAGTTTATTTTTTATAGTATTAATATATGGGAGTTTAGAGCATTTGTACCCATCCAAGCATTGACATTTTATGCAACCAAGTTTACAGTAAATATATCACGATGAAAGGAAAAAACTTATGACAGGCTTAAATGAATTAAATTCTTTTGTTGACATAGACTGGCAGCCCGATAAAACCGCAGCAACGCCTATATACAAGCAAATCATCGAGTATATAAGCAGTAAGGTATCCTCAGGGGATTGGGTTGTCGGTAAAAAATTGCCTTCTCAGAGAAAACTGGCTGAGATCTTCAAGGTAAACCGCAGTACTATCGTTGCGGCTATGGATGAATTAATTTCTTATGGCATGCTTGAAAGCGAATTTGGAGGGGGTACAAAAGTCGCAAGTAATACTTGGTCGATATTGATGGCTGCCCCTCCTGATTGGAATAAATATATTCATTCCGGCTCCTTCAAATCAAACCTGCCTACCATTCAGACCATTAATAAGTTGGAATTCGAATCCAGCTATATCCGTATCGGGACAGGAGAACTTTCTCCGGAGTTATTCCCGCATCAACTGATGAATAAAGTTTTTCGGAAGCTTCCTTCTAAAATTCCGTCATTAAATTATCTGGGTTCCCTTGGACTGCCTGAGTTGAGAAACAGTTTGTCAAAACGTTTAGCAAAACAAGGTATTGATGCCCCTCCGTCTACTATATTAATTACCTCCGGTGCTTTACAGGGACTTCAGCTCATTTCTGTGTGCATGTTAAACCCCGGTTCCACCATCTTTACGGAAGCACCTACTTATTTAAAATCTTTACAAGTATTTCAATCAGCCGGAATGAAGCTCTCAGGAGTTCCGATGGATGGTCAGGGGATAATGTATTGGCAGATAAAAAAAGTCTTGCATGGTTCCTTGCTGTATACCATTCCTACCCATCAAAACCCGACTGGTATTGTTATGCCGGAAGAACGCCGTAAAAGCTTATTTGATTTTTGCAGGGTGAATCGGCTGCCCATGATTGAAGATAACGCGTATGGAGAGTTATGGTTTGACCAAGAGCCTCCAGCACCTATAAAAGCAATGGATAAAAACGGTATGATATTATATTTAGGTACCATCTCTAAGACCTTTGCCCCCGGTCTTCGGATCGGTTGGCTCATTGGGCCCGAATCCGTAGTCGATCGGATTGGTGATGTAAAAATGCAAGTGGATTATGGAGCCAGTTCTGTTTCTCAATGGGCACTGACGGAATTTTTTGAAAGCGGTTATTACGATGATTATATTCTGGATTTAAAGAAGGAACTTCGATCAAGACGAGATTTAGCGATTGATGTTCTAAACAGGTATTTAAGCGATTTAGCAGATTGGAACGTTCCGAACGGAGGATTTTATATTTGGCTGCGCTTTAGAAAAGTGATTTCCATTGATCGGTTGTTTCAGAAAGCCCTGGAAAATAAGATTCTCCTAAACCCGGGCAATGTGTATGATTTCGCAACCAGCAATTCTTTACGGCTTTCCTATGCCTATGCTTCTCCTGCTGATTTTGAAAAAGCTATAAAAATAGTAGCCGATTTAGTAACCTCGCTCATGACCTAAAATAAAATTTATTTTAAACGATGGCAAAAGGGTTGTCCAGATAAATACACAATCTATTTCAAGACAACCCCTTTTATCAGGCTTTATTTTATTTGGTTTGCTTCACTCTGTTTAAGCATTTATTATGCATCTAAGTCCCAATCCCTTAAGCTTGTATGCAGCAGTTCATGCGCCCTTTTTGAATTTGGTTTCTCTAAAAATTCTTCATAGGTTTTTAGCACTGCCGAATTTTCATGGGAAAATCGTATATTCGATGTGCTGTCCAGACCGTAAAGAATTTTCCCTCGATCTTCAGCCAATTCTTCCCCATCGTGAATTGGCTGACCTCCCCCTCCGGTACATCCTCCGGGACAGGCCATCACTTCTACGAAATCATAAGAAGCTTCCCCTTTTTTAATGGCTTCAATCAGCTTACGAGTATTGCCTAGCCCGCTTACAACAGCAACTTTTACAGCAATGCCCTCTATTTCAAAGACAGCCTCTTTCCAGCCTTCCATCCCTCTCACTTTCCGAAAGCTTTCGGTATTCGGATTTTTCTTGGTAAGCAGGAAATAGGCACTTCGCAAGGCAGCCTCCATCACTCCGCCTGTCGCTCCGAATATGACGCCGGCACCAGAGCCTTCACCGAACATTTCATCAAAGGGCTCCTCCTTCAAATCATCCGGCTGTATATGATCCGCTCGAATCATTCGATCAATTTCCCTTGTAGTAAGAACTAAATCAACATCTGCTCCATGACCGGAGGCATTGATTATTTCAACACCTCTCTCATATTTTTTGGATAGGCAAGGCATAATGGAAACAGAGAAAATCTTTTCCGCCGGTATGCCTAGTTTTTGTGCGATATACGTTTTTGACATCGCCCCGAACATCTGCTGCGGTGATTTTGCCGTCGATAAGTTGTCAACCATTTCCGGATACTGAGATTTTACAAATCGAACCCACCCTGGACAGCAGGACGTAAACATCGGCCATTTGTGCTGATCTCCATTTTGGAACCGTTCAAGAAATTCAGTGCCTTCTTCCATAATAGTCAGATCCGCAGAATAGGTCGTATCAAAGATATAATCAAACCCCATTCTTCGGAGTGCACTGACAAGCCTTCCCAAGGTGCTTTCTTCTTTAAATAAGCCGATACCTTCGCCCCATGCCGTTCGAACAGCGGGTGCAATCTGAACCATTGTAATCTTATTCGGATCCGCTAATGCTTCAAACATATCGGAAGTATCATCCCGCTCTCTCAGAGCCCCCACCGGGCAGTGAGTGATACACTGACCGCATAAAGCACAATTTGCTTCTTTGATGTTCTTATTCTCCGATACACTTACAGTCGTTCTGTAGCCGCTTCCCGATATATTCCAAACCTGAAGATTTTGAGTCTTATCACATATCTGTATGCATCTCATACATTTAATGCATTTTGAAGCATCTCGAATAAGAGGATAGTTTTTATTCCACCGATTTTTTTCATGAACCGTTTTATACGGAACGCTTAGGATTCCTAAATCATTGGCAATTTTCTGAAGGCTGCAATTGCCGCTTCTAACACACGTTGCACACTTGCAGTCATGATCAGAAAGAATCAGTTCTACATTGGTCTTTCTGGTGGCTCTTACTTTTGGGCTGTTTGTATGTATGGTCATTCCTGCTTCAACCTTTGTATTGCAAGCTGTAACCAACCTATCTATGCCTTCAATTTCAATAGTACAGACTCTGCAGGCACCGATATCATTTAGATCCTTCAAATAACATAAATGCGGAATATGAATACCTACTTCGAGAGCTGCTTCCAATATTGTCGTTCCTGCCGGAACAGAAATTTTCTGTCCGTCTATCATTAATTTTACCATTGCAATTCTCTTCCTCCCTTAAAGGAACCAAGGCCAAAGTGATCACAGCGCAGACATCTCATGGCCTCCTGCTTTGCCTCTTCCTCGGTCATCCCTTGTTCTATTTCCTCAAAGTCTGAGCCTCTTTCTCCTGCATATCGCATCTTAAGCTCTACTCTTCCGCAAGGTTTTTTATCCAGACTTCCGGCCTCCGGGATTTCGACATCACACTCTATTGCATGGTGATAGCCAAGATACGTGTCAATATTAGCAGCAGCTACTTTCCCTGCAGCAATGGCATTAATTACTGTGGACGGGCCTGTTACACAATCTCCTCCCGCAAATACACCTAAAATATTCTCGATTCCGCTGGAAGCATCTGCTTTAATATTTCCCCTGTTCACAGGGATTCCATATTTTTCAAAGCTTTTTGCATCAATTCCCTGACCGATAGCAGCAATGATAATGTGACATGGGATGCGTTCCGGCTGGGCTTGTGCATCCGCAGGTTTTGGTCTGCCAGAAGGGTCTGCTTCGCCTGCAATCTGAGGCTTTACCCATAAAGCTTTTACCTCTCCGGCTTCGTCACTTTCTATTCTCGCCGGTGCCTTTAGCTGCAATAATTGACAGCCTTCCGCAATGGCTCCCTCGATCTCATCGGGAAGAGCCGTCATATCGTCTCTTCTTCTTCTGTACACAATACTGACTTCGCTTGCTCCTAATCTTTTAGCCGTTCTTGCAACATCCATTGCTACATTTCCGCCGCCTATGACAACAACCGCTTTCCCAAGAAAGTCAGGCATGGTATCATCGCCGATACTTCGAAGCATTTCTACCGCAGATAAGACACCGCGGGAATACTCTCCTTCAATTCCAATTTCTTTATGCGTATGTGCACCAATCGAGATATACACGGCATCATGCTTTTCTCTCAGTTCCGTAATATTTTTAACATCGTTGATATCATAGCCTGTTTCCATAGCAACACCTGCTGACAGGATTGCATCAATATCAAATTGAAGACGCTCTCTCGGAAGCCTGTAACTAGGGATACCATATCGGAGCATGCCTCCCAGGTGATTTCTTTTTTCATAAACAGTTACCTTATGACCCATTATAGCTAAATAATAGGCAGCAGAAAGGCCGCTTGGTCCACCTCCGATAATTGCAACATTTTTGCCTGTGTCATCCATTTTTTCAGGAACCGGAACAGTTCCGCAATGGTCTACTGCATACCTTTTTAAGCCTCTGATATTAACAGGAGCATCAATCAAATTTCTTTTGCATCTTGCTTCACATGGATGCTCGCATATTAAAGCGCATACCGTTGGAAAAGGATTATCTTTTCTGATTAATTTAACTGCATCCGCATATCTCCCCTCGTATACCAGTGCTCCATATCCCGGCACATCCACTCCTGCCGGGCATAAAGCGACACAAGGAACGGGCTGCTTTAGTTTCTGAATGCTTTCAGTACATCTATGCCTTACAATATGTTCTTCATAATCTTCTCTAAATCCGATTAAACCTCGAAGTACCATATTGGCGGCCTCTGTGCCTATCGCACAATCCGCAGAGTCCCGAATCGCTTCCGCTGTTCTCTGAATTAATGGAATCGTATCAAGTGAGACATCTTCACTTAAATCCAAAACTTCGTCAATAAGATTCAATAATTGTCCCAAGCCTACACGGCATGGCACGCATTTACCACATGACTGTGCATGACATAGCTTTAAAAAAGATGCTGCCATATCTACAGGACATTGTCCCGGAGGACTCGCAATAATCCTTCTTTCAAGATCTTTATAAAGACCCTCTACTGCCCTTTGTGCTCTGTCACGGGTTTTAATATCTAGCCTACTCATCTGTTTCACCCCTTCACTTTACTGCTTGCTGATTTCTTATTAATCTCATTAACAATTCTACATAAAAACAATTTGTCCTCTATTTTATTCGGTGACTTTTTATATTTCAAGCGTTATATTTTTAACTTTTAGAATATATAAGCTCTACCTCTATTTCAGGTAGACTTAATATGTTTATTTATTATTTAACTATTATTTTGCTCGTTTAATTTGCTATAGTTTTAAATTATAGGATCATTCGATAATCTTATCTCAGCACTACATCAGACCCTCCCGCTCATGAAGTACAGATATAAAAAACCCCACCGGCAAACGCCGATGGGGTTTTTACGAAAAGCATATTTTTATATTTTACCGTTATTAGATTTCAACTGCCTTTGGAAGTCTTGCTGAAATGATGTTCATTAAATCATCTGTATTTTTCATCGGTGCAACAAATGCTGTATCACCAACTACTACAAACTTCGCATCAACCGGAGCTAATGTTCCGCCGAATACTTCGCCTACTTCGGCATACTTGTATCTTGGAAGAGCATCGTCCATTTCAACTGAAATATCAAATGTATCATCATAACCGAATTCTACTTCGTATACATGAGCGATTTCAGCAGCGATTTCCCAGTTTGTTAAATCAACACCTTCGAAGATAGCAGCAGCTACCGGCAGTAATCTTCTTTCAGTGTTTGTATAGGTTCCGTCTACGCTTGCAAATCCTGTAGCAGGGATGATCACATCAGCCTTCGCAGCAGTATTTGTCATGTAGATGTCACTTACCATTAAGAATTCTAGTCCGCTTACATCAACATCCGGATCTTCACCGAATACTAGAAGTGCTTTTACGCCTTCCATCGCTTCAGCGCCTGCTTTAATTCCAAGATCAATGATACCCTGAGAGTTATTCTTGGATTTCACCTGAAGAATACCGTCTCTTGGTGTACCGATATGGCCGGAAAGCAATGCGATATCAGCGATTAAGGTAGCGGCTTCTGTTGTTGCAAAGTTCTGCTGGAATACGATCATAGCTTTCTTAGCCTTTGCATACAGTTCTGCAATCTGAGCTGCGTCAGCGCCAACCGTTACATCTTTTAAGCTTGCTGCAAATTCATCAAAGCCTTCAATTTTTGAAGTCTTACCCATATCAAGCAATGCCTTTGCGATTTCCTTAAGAACAGAGGTACTATTTTCTGTATATACTACCTTAGTCGCAAACTCAAAATGCTGTTCAAATCCAACAGGGTTCACAAGAATAACTTTTGCGCCGTTCTTTGCAGCCTGTTTAATCTTAAGCTGAATTACTGGATTTAATACTGTGTTAAATCCTGTTACTAGAATCACATCGGTTGATAGTAATTCGTTAATGGTATTTGGAGAAGCATCCTGTCCAATAACAGAAGCGATACCGCTCTTTCGGTTATTGAAGCAAAGAGTCTTTGCTCCGATTTCTGCTGCCATCTTTTTAATCGCATAAGCTTCTTCATTCGTATATCTGTCGGAAATTGCTACTGCTACTGCATCCTTGCCATATCTTGCAGCAATAGATTGAGCCTTCTTTGCAATAAGAACTATTGCTTCATGATAATCAGTAGTTCTGAAGCCTTCGCCGTCCTTAATCATCGGCTCAACGATCTTGTCTTCAAGCATGGAGCAATCAAATCCCCACTTACCCTTACCGCAAGCAAGACCTTCATTTACGATGCCTTCTTTTGCAGGGTTCGCCTTAACAAGTAGGTCTCCATAGGTTTCAAGATCAAGAGTACAGCCAACAGAGCAGTATGAGCAAGTAGTTTCTGTGCATTCTGTATCAAGTGGAACAGCCTTTGTCATGGTTACTCTTTCCTGAATTGCACCAGTTGGACACACGCTTACGCACTGACCACAAGATACACAACCGGATTCAAGCAATGGCTTTTCAAGAGTAGGTTTTACTACTGTATCAAAACCTCTGTGAACAAGTCCCAATGCGCCAACGCCCATTACTTCGTCACAAACTCTTACGCAAAGTCCGCAAAGAATACACTTGTTTGGATCTCTAAGAATGAATGGATGATCATCTTCAAATTCAATCTTATTCTTATCTCCTGCAAACCGTGCAGGCTTTACTCCGTATTCGTTAGCAAAATCAATCAACTTACACTCGAAATAGTCATGGCATCCGCATTCCAAACATCTGGAAGCATCAGCAATAGCCTGTTCTTCACTGTATCCGAGGACAACTTCAGTAAAGTTATCTTTTCTTTCATCGGCATGAAGATGTTCCATTTCAGGCCTGCACTGTCTTTCTCTATCTTCGAAAGTCTTCTCGTTAATATCGTCTCTTTCTACTACGTAAGGCTTTTCATACTTTACTACTTCTCCATCAAGATAAGCATTGATAATAGCGGAAGCCTTTTTCGCATCTGCAATCGCTTCAATCGCAATAGAAATTTTATCGTTACCGCAGTCTCCGCCGGCAAATACACCAGGGATGCTTGTCATGAAGGTATCCTTATCATAAGCGATACCATTCTTTCTTGTCTTATCAACACCTTCAAATCCAGCAGTGTCTACAGCCTGACCGATCGCAAGAATAACGGTATCTACATCAAGCAGTTCAGTCTTGCCTTCCACTGGCTTTGGCGCTCTTCTTCCGGATGAATCCGGTTCACCTAATTCCATTACCTGAAGAAGAATTTGCTTTACACGTCCGTCATCCCCTGAGATGATTTCGATTGGATTTGTTAAGTTCTTAAAGATTACGCCTTCTTCGTCTGCTTCAATGATTTCAATCTGGTCAGCAGGCATTTCATCCTTTGTACGTCTGTAGATATTGTAAACTTTACTTGCACCAAGTCTTACGGCAGTTCTGCAAGCGTCCATAGCCGTGTTACCGCCTCCAACGATTGCCACATTGTTACCAAGCTTGATTTCTTCGTTTCGAACCACTTTTCTTAAGAAGTCGATACCGCCGATAACACCTTCCGCATCTTCGCCCTTGCATCCAACACCAGTGGAAACCCAAGCACCGATACCGATAAGCACCGCATCAAAATCTGCTTTGATTGTTTCGAACTGGATGTCTACGCCAATCTTTGTGTTTGGCAGAAGTTTAACACCCATTTTTTCAATTAAGAAGATTTCTTCGTCTAAAACTTCCTTAGGAAGTCTATATTCAGGAATCCCGTAGCGAAGCATACCGCCTAGCTTAGGCATAGCTTCAAAAATGGTTACATCGTGCCCTTTCTGTCTTAAGAAATAAGCAGCTGATAATCCAAGAGGACCTCCGCCGATGATAGCTACATTCTTCCCTGTCTCCGGTTCGATATCCGGCATAAACGGATCTTCTCCGAACATATCTTGATCCGCAGCAAACCGCTTTAACCATTGGATGGAGATCGCACCGTCTTGTCCATCGATTAGCTTTCTTCTGCATTTTTCTTCGCATGGATGAGGACATACTCTTCCGATTGCACCAGGTAGAGGAATCTTTGATTTTATCATTTCTATAGCAGCTTCAAATTCACCATTTGCAATTAATCCTACATATCCCTGACAGTCAGTCTGAGCCGGGCATGCAAGTACGCAAGGAGGTCTGCAATCTCCTATGTGATTGGATAATAATAGTTCTAAGTTTGTCTTTCTGGATTCCAATACTCTTTCCGTATTTGTCTTAATTACCATGTTTGGAGCGATTTCAGTAGCACAAGCCTTTACAAGCTTAGGATTTCCTTCAACCTCACAAACGCAAATTCCGCAAGAACCATATATTTCAGTTCTCTCATCAAAACAAAGAGTTGGAATAAAAATATCATTTTCTTTTGCAACTTCCAAAATAGTCTGTCCAGGAACTGCATAAACTTCTTTTCCGTCAATGTTTAGTCTAAACTTTTTCATATCTTTCTCCCCCTCTCTTAGTTTTTCTCAATAGCGCCGAACTTACAAGTTTCTAGGCACTTTCCGCACTTAATACAGGTAGCTTGGTCAATTACGTGTAGTTTTTTCACTGTGCCAGTAATTGCTTCCACCGGACATTTTCTCGAACATAAAGTACAGCCAACACACTTATCAGTGATCGTAAATGTAAGAAGTGGCTTGCAGGATTTAGCCGTACATTTTTTATTGTAAATATGATCTTCATATTCATTTCTAAAATATTTAATCGTTGTAAGAACTGGGTTTGGAGCAGTCTGTCCAAGTCCGCACATGGAACCATCCTTAATCTTGTAAGCTAATTCTTCAAGAAGTTCAATGTCTCCGTCCTTCCCTTCGCCTCTTGTAATTCTTTCAAGAATTTCAAGCATTCTCTTTGTACCTACACGGCAGTAGTTACACTTACCGCAAGATTCTTTTCTGGTGAAGTCAAGGAAGTATCTTGCCATGTCAACCATACAAGTATCTTCGTCCATAACGATCATACCGCCGGAACCAACGATAGCACCAGTCTTATTGATATCTTCATACGTTACAGGAGTATCAATTAATTCTGCAGGGATACATCCGCCGGAAGGTCCGCCCATCTGAACAGCCTTGAATTTCTTGTCATTCTTAATACCGTCACCGATTCCAAAAATAACATCTTTAAGCGGAAGACCCATAGGTACTTCAACAAGTCCGCCCTTTTTAATCTTACCAGCAAGCGCAAATACCTTTGTACCTTTACTCTGTTCAGTACCCATTGCACCAAACGCAGCTCCGCCATTCACAATAATCCATGCAACATTTGCAAAGGTTTCTACATTGTTAATGTTTGTAGGCATCTGCCAGTAACCCTTCTGTGCTGGGAAAGGAGGCTTCAATCGAGGCATACCTCTTTCACCTTCAAGGGAAGCGATAAGAGCCGTTTCTTCTCCACATACAAATGCACCGGCACCAGCTTTAATTCTTAAATCAAAGTTGTAGCCGCTTCCAAAAACGTTCTTTCCTAAATAACCCTTTTCTCTAGCCTGAGCCATAGCAATTTCCAGTCTATGGATGGCCAGTGGGTATTCCGCACGAACATAGATCACGCCTTCGGTTGCGCCCATAGCAAAACCGCCGATAATCATACCTTCGATTAAGGAATGGGGGTCCCCTTCCAGAACGGATCTATCCATGAATGCACCTGGATCTCCTTCGTCTGCATTACATACGATATATTTATCTTTTCCTGGATTTGATTTTGCAGCATTCCACTTAAACCATGTAGGGAATCCAGCGCCGCCTCTTCCTCTAAGTCCAGAAATCTTTATTTCTTCAATTACTTCATCAGGTGTCATAGAAGTAACCACTTTTTTCGTTGCTTCATATCCACCAACAGCAATATATTCTTCAATGTTTTCAGGGTCAATTAGACCGCAGTTTCGAAGAACTACTCGCTGCTGCTTTTCAATAAATTTTTCATCTATCTCTGAAATCGAAGATGTAGAAACAGCTTGTCCACCAACAAGATGCTTTTCAACAATTTCAGCTACCATACCAGGCTGTACTTTTACGTATCTGGTTAGTTCCCCATTGTCAGCATAAATGTCAACAATCGGTTCAAGATAACAAGTACCAACACATCCTGTAAGGCCTACTTCAACATTTAAATTCTTGTCAGCAATCTGCTTTACGAATTCATCAGCTGTTTTTTTAGCTCCGGTTGCAACACCGCAGCTTCCTTGTCCAACTATTACCTTCATTGTTACTCCCCTCCTATGCTCTTTCTCTAATTTCAGCAAGAATTTCCTTCACGCTGTCCTTAGTAAGGTTTCCATAAGTTTCATCACCTTCAGCACTTTTAACCATCATAACAGGCGCAAGAGAGCAACAGCCAAGACAGGCTACATTGTTCAATGTAAAAATACCGTCTTCTGTTGTTTCACCATCATTGATATTTAAGAATTCTGTGATCGCTTCTTCAATAATCTCTGAACCGTTTACATGACATGCTGTACCTTGACATAACATGATTAGATATTTACCGATAGGCTTTAATCTAAACTGTGCATAAAATGTAGCAACACCATAAATTTTAGCAGGCTTTATTCCCGTCTGCTGAGAGATATAATTAATAGCATCCATGGATAAATATCCATAAATGTCTTGAGCCTTCTGCAAGATTGTAATCAAGCTTCCCGGCACTTTTCCATACTTTTCTAGAACTGGAGCAAGCTCCTTAAAGTCCATAGTATGGTCGTGGTCATGACCACCGCACTTATCACACATAATAATCCTCCTACTATTCTTATTGTGAAATAATATAAATTATTTTTACAATATTAAGTAACCCTCCAACCTATCGCTCATCGCACTAGGTAAATGATGTATAATTACACTTACTTTAATTATACATACTCTACTATTATACTGAAAAGATTCTTAAGAGGCAATACTAAGAATCGCCAAAATGCCGCATATTTCGAAGTTTATATTTTCCATATTTTCAGATTATTTCACTAATTTTTCAGCCTTTGCGCTTCCTCATCTACAGCAAATTCTTCCTTGTCCTCCGGCAGCGTTTTTCTCTTTAAAAAAAATGCGGAAAAATTAATTTCCATAATCAAAATTCCTGCCATTAATAAACATGCACCAACGTACGCTCGAGGATACAATCTTTCGTTGGCAAAGAAAAACGCCACGATGCCTGCGAAAACCGGTTCCAATGCAAATATAATCCCTACATGAGTGGCGGATGTATACTGCTGCGCTACCACCTGTACGATAAAGGCAATTCCAGTACAAAAAATAGCAAGAAATAACAGGGCTATCCATACACCTGTTGTTGACGGTAATACCGGTTTTTCTAAAGCCAAAGACATGACGAACATATATAGCCCCGTAAATCCCAATTGGTAAACACCCACTTGAAATGCGTCGACATGTTCTTTATGTACGGCAGAATCTACAATTAATAAATCAATCGCGTAAGCAAAAGCACATAAAATACAGAGCAAATCCCCAAGCGCAGGCTTTAACTGTTCATTTAAAGTCATCATCCCTATTCCAATCAAACAGAGGCCTAACACCAAAAGCATTTTTTTACCGGGTCTTTCCTTTTTCATAATAAACGTTAAAATAGGGGTAATTATTACCGTTAAGGCACATAGAAAACCCGCATTGGATAAGCTGGTATAGAGCACCCCATACGTAACGCCAAGGTAAACAAATAGCAAGGAAAAACCAATAAGCGCACTGTATTTTAGGGTTATTTTATTGACATTTCTCAATTTAGGAAAGGCAACAATCAGAGCCGCAAAAAATGCTATTAAAAACCGATAGGCATTTAATGTTAAGGGGCCCATTTCTGTCAAACATAAATTCAACAACAAATACGATACGCCCCAGAAAAGGGTTACTAAAAGCAGCATAAAGTCTGCTCTTAATTGTTTTGACATAGAGTTCATCCTCCTAAATCTGGGCAATAAAAAGTTCTAATGCTAAGGACTGTTCCAACAATCCGGTTTTGATACTTCTATCTATTTCATACACTTTTATCAAGATTCGTTTCAGACTTTTTATAGAGTATCGATCGGCAAATGACATCGCTTTTTTTATTCTGAATTCGTGAATCTGCAAAATCGATTGAATTTCTGCAAGATTCTTTCCTTCTTCCTTCAATTCCTTCACTTCTAATATCGTTTCAAATTGAGAAGCGATTAAAGAAAGAATCATGTATAAGTTTTCGCCGGAAGTTAAAAGGGAATTCAACAGGATATAAGCTTCATTCTTTCTTCCTACACTGATGGCATCCAACATCGCAAAGACACTAGTTTCCAAATTCCCGGATACGGTAGCCAATACATCCGATAAAAGAATTTCTTCCCCTTCACTGTAGGCGATCATTTTTTTTATATCGTTTTCAAGATTATATAAGGTGTACGTTGCTTCTTTATGAAAATAACCGCTGTTATTCACGAACTCGTGGATAACAGAAGGCTTTGCCATTTTCTTCGAAGCGCGAAAACGTTTTTCAATAAAAGATATTAAATCTCTTTCACTCAACAAATTAAATTCATAGGTCTGTCCGTTTTCACTGATCGCTTTATACAGCTTTTTTCTTTTGTCTGCCGTATTCGCTATCAAAATCACCATGCATTCGCTTGGTACCTTTTTAATATACTCAATCAACTGCGCTTCTTCATCTTCCGAAAAGGTTTTCATTTTAGAGCCTTCCAGTAAAGAAAAACTTTTTATCAATACAACTCGTTTGGCTGACATCATAGTAAAAGTCTCACAACTTTCTTTAATCGAGTCCAACGAAGTCTTTTCCCCTTCCAATATGGATAGATCCATCTCCTTGCAAGCCGGATTTATATATTTTTCTACAATTTGTTCTGCTGCCCAATGAACTAAATATTGCTCTCGGCCGAAAAGGGCTACCACTGGTCCGATTTTATCCGCTTTTAAATCTTTACTTATTGTCTGAAAGGCATGCTCCTTCTCCGTTTGTTTACGATAGGCCATTTACTATTCTCCTCTATACAGCAACACTGAAGTTTAATCCATAAAGTTCATTATATCATTTTTTTGTTGATTTCGTAAGCATTTATCAAATAACCATTTTACACTTTTATTCCTATAGGTCTTCTGATATCATTTGCATCACTTCAATGTTCCCGTCCTTTTTCACCTTAATCCCCAATGCGCCATTCTTATCATTGCGAAATACAGAAGTTCCGTTTTGCTCCAATCGCTTAATAATATCTGCATTTGGGTGACCGTAATTGTTCTTTCCTACCTGAATGACAGCAATTTTCGCAGAAACAGTTTTCACAAATTCTTCCGAGGTGCTGTATTTACTCCCATGATGTGCTACTTTCAAAATATCTGTCTTTAATGGTATTTTCCCGGTATTAGAACGGATTAACTGCATTTCACCATCACAATCTATGTCGCCTGTCATCAGCGTTGATACGCCATTGAACAAGATTCTAAATACTAAACTGCTGTCATTTTCATTTCCCTCTTGTCCGGCCATCTCCTTATAGGTTTCTATTGATTTCTCGGGTGGATACAGCACTTGAATTTCCACGCAGTCGCCTACTTTAATGGATTGACCTTGCACTAAATAGATAAACTCATTTTTGCTGATTCCTATCATTTCTTCCACATTTTTTTCAATAACTTCGTTTCCTTCATATAGACATAGTTTCTCTACATCTATATAGGAGGTCAGCGTTTGAAGTCCGCCAAAATGATCGGTATGTAAATGAGTAACGAATGCCAAATCAATCTTTTTGACACCGTTTTTTAGAAAATAAGGCAAAAGAATTGTCTTACCTATATCTTTTGTTGCACTTCCCCCGCTGTCAATCAAAATATTCTTTCCATCGGGTGTTTTTATGTGGAGGCAATCCCCTTGACCAACATCTATAAAGACCATCTGGGCTTTATCAAAAGGTTCTAGAAAACAATTTCCAAATAAAAAAGATACTGCTACTAAGAGAATCAGGATTTTCCCAATGCATTTGTATTGTTTTCGTTGGAAACAAATTCGGAAATATTCCGAGCAGCAGAAGAATAAAAACGAATAATATAAAATCAGCTGCCAAAGGGTTGGGCTGACCACATAAATAAATGACACTTTTTCAATATAAACCAAGTCGTTCACATACAACAGGAGTTTGCAAAGAAATTCTGCCATGACAGAGACAATTTGAAAAAAATCACCTAACTGCACGGAATACAGTCCGAATCCTCCAAGTATGGATAAGAGCAAAAGAAACATGCTGATTGGAATCAATATCCCGGAAATAAATATGACCGGAATATTTGCCACAAATGCACTAAAGGAAAAATAGTTAAATACATAGGCCGATATCGGTGCAATACCTACCTGTGCTACCATTGCAGCTGTAATCGTACTTTCATAAATTCGATTCGCAGCCGGTAAAATGACAGCTAGCGTAAAAATCGCCAGAAATGACAATTGGAATCCGAGATTTAACAACGAAAGTGGATTAAAAAACAGCATCACGGCCATGGTGATTGCACTGCCGGTAAACATATCGTATTTGCAATACATATATTTTGCAAAAATATGAAGGGAAATCATCACTACCGCACGAATGACTGGCGGACAAAAGTTAGAAAGGGCAGCGTAAATCAACAATAAAAATAAAGTCAGCAAGTTATAACATACATGTCTTCGACCGCCAAACAACTTATTCACACAAACATAAAGTGCTGCTACATGTAAACCGCTAACGGATAGAATATGACAAATCCCATTCTTCTGAAAAGAATCATATAAGTCTTCTTCCAATCCGTTGCTGTCTCCGAAAACCATCCCCAAGATTAAACCTGCAATCTCTTTATCAAAGATTTGATATAAATTACGTTTATAGTCATATTTTACTACCGAAATCCAATGCGCAATCGAATTAGCAGCTTTCGCTTCCGGTTCATAATTGCTTCCGTTAACCGTCATGATTACAAATATATTTTTTGTACTTAAATATTGACGGTAATCAAAACATCTTGGATTCCGCTTAGGCGACGGTAAGGAAAGAGTTCCTGAGAATCTAGCATTTTTTCCTTGAAAATCATAGTAATCCGGACATTCTCCATAAATATTAATAAGGACTTTTTCCTGATTGATTTCCCCTATACTCTCGATTTGAAAGACTTTCACAATCGCTCTGTAATATGCTTCATCCTTTTGTTCAATGGAAACGATTCGGCCATATACCGTCAAATACTCTCCGGCATGCTGCGATAAAATCTCCCGATGATTTTGCGCGAAGCTAAATTGCAATAAGCCGAAAATAAATAAACCCACTAAAAACAGACTATATCGATTTTTCTTCCAATATAGTCTGTTCTTCTGATGCGCCCATGCAAAAATAATCGATGTAAAAATAGCAGCGATTACAAGGTTCTTTTCGTTTATATCTAAAAAAAATTCCGTTGCCATTCCAAGGATATAAGTTCCACAGGCAACAGCGGCTGGTCTTCTCAAATTTTATCCCTCTTGACCTGCCAATTTTTCTACCCCATTCTATTTTACCATATTTTTACATTTTGTCAATTCTCATGTCTTCTTTTTATAGCAAGCAACCGATGCAATTATTGAGAAACCGAACAAAAAAATGTTTGTTAACGGATTCTTGATAAAAGCGGCGGCAGAAATCATCCAACTGCTGAAAGGAAAGACCCACATCTTCTTTGAAGAGTTCCTCGCACCAAATTAATTCTTTAATATATCCTCCCACCTCATACGTATCAAAGAATATTTGAATGCTCCACTCTACTTCTTTGCCGGACCAGAATGCATTGAATTTTCGACAAAATTGCCGGACAGAATGAAGGCTTTCTTGTTGCTCCATATCCCAAAACCCGTCTAATTCCCATGCAAAATCAACCATCTGATGCTTATCCTCCCATGAGCTTTCCTTTATATAATCCAAAAACTCTTCAAAAGAAGAAACAGGCGTATAGATGTCTTCCCTTTCTGTGTTGATCATATAGTAGGAAACAGTAGGAAGAAAAACATACTTAATGAACCCAAGTAAAGCATTTGCATCCGGATAGCAGGCCCAATTATTATCAATCAGGCCGCTGTCTTTATCAATGAGGCAAGCATTGATAAAGACCGGCTCAGACATTTTATCCGGCGGAACCAGCATATCTTTCCATACATCTTCTCGGCCGAGAAGCTCTTCCCAATAATAGGATTTATTGTATTTGCTGTTGCGACGCTTCATCGGTTTACCTTGAATAAAATTCTACGACCAACTGATCGTTGACTTCAATGGGAATTTCCTCCCTTTGAGGGCTTCTCAGCAGCTTACCGCTGAAATGATCGAAATCTCTTTCAATATAAGGAACCGCAAAACCCTGCCAATCCAGGAAATTGCTTTTAAATGCAGCGATGTCTCTTGATTTTTCTTTTAAAGAAATAATATCTCCTTCTTTGACTGTGTAGGAAGGAATATTGACTTTTTTTCCATTGACCAGAATATGACTGTGGGTAACCTGCTGCCTTGCAAGGCGTATGGAATTAGCAAAGCCGATGCGGTATACCAAATTGTCCAGACGGCACTCCAATTTTTTCAGCAGAGCGTCACCGGTTTTCTCTTTTGATTTGAGAGATTCTTTATAATAGCGAACCATTTGTCTTTCAAATATTCCGTAATAAGCTTTTACTTTTTGCTTCTCTGTAAGCTGCAATGCATATTCGGATACTTTTCTTTTCGGTCTAAATGCAGGTGAATCGGCTCTTTTCATTGCGTTGGGATGTCCATATACATTGACGCCCAATCTTCTGCATTCTTTAAATCTTGCGGATCTTTTTGTAGCCATTTTTTCTCCTTCCGTTTTTGAGGTATATGATTTATTTAAGCGCGAACGCTATAATACATGTTGAGTTAGCATTAGCTAACTCAACATGTATTATAGCAAACTACCCCAATAATGACAAGAAAAACCGCAAAAATAATTTTAGCAAACTTTTCATTATATGTACGCTGCAAGATTCATTCTTTTTCTTCAAGCATTCAGCTAAATATAGAAATATAAGCACTAAAAATAGACCCTATCGATTTTTCTCTCAATAGGGTCTATGCTTCTTATTCATCCTTCATTTCATTGAATGGGGCTGATTATTATCTGCAAGAAATCGTTCGGTGCCCTAAACCGACAACAACCTCATTTAAATACATCATTCCAATGCTCATAAAAATGCAAACACTGATATGTTCTCCACTACGGCAAACAGCGATTTTCCCTCCGCCATTCAATCCGATTGCCTTTGCAACAATCTGGGCTTGGGCTTCTCTTGCAGCTCCGGCAACGGCACCATCCTGTGCATGCTCTTCGCGGATAATGCCTGCTTTCCGTGCAACAAAAATCGCTCTTTCAATCACAATATGTGTTGCATTTATAACATCTCCGCCTACATCCACAGCTGTTGCCTGAATATTTTTTGCAGTCAATTCAGCGATGAGCTTTTCCTCCTCTGAACGATTGGGGGTTATGGCTAACGAAATGGCTGCTCTTGCTATATCTATACTATCATACATAAGAATAGTTCCCTCCTAATCCGCTGATTTTCCGCGTATGAATTATAATCATAGAGGTATTATATTCTGTTTGATGGAACAAATCAAGAATTTAGCCTGTCTAAAAAAGAAAGATTATGGTTTGCTATGGTCTTTATCTGCAACTCAGATTGGCCGAAATAGCAGAAACTGTTTTAATTTCAAAGTATTTTATGGTATAATGAACGCATTGATTAACGCGGCGTTGCCGCAAGGAAGCGTTCATTGAATCACACTGCGACACGCTTGTGTGGTATAATGAAATGAATTTTCATAAAAAATCGACTTTATACGAGTATTTATGAAAAGTCTATGACTGAGTATCGTTTAAGAACAGTATACTCCGTTAATAATCTCTATTATGAGGCAGGTGATATTTTGTCAGACGAATTTAATAAGGATAGTAAAGAAAATCAGGATAAATTAAAAAAAATAGATGATTTTTTTAGCCAATTTGAAGAAAAACAAAATGATAGCCATACCGATATTGATGACTTTCTTTCCAAATTTGATGAGATGGAAAAAAAGCAACATGCTGAAAAAGAGGCTATAATTGAACAACGAAGAACCAGAATGGACAGGCTGAATGAGAAAAAATCTAAAAAAGATGATTCTCCTTTCACAAAGCTTGGTTCTGTTTTTAGTTCCAGGACTTCAAAAGAAGAAGAGGCAAACGAACAAATGGAAAACAGCAAAACTACCAAAAAGGGAAAAAAGAAACACCGCTTAAACATTAAGAAATTCTTATTGTTTTTGTTTGGTGCCTGTGTGCTTGGAGGTATTACTTTAGTTGCCTTTACTATATCTGTTATTGCAGAGGCACCAGAAGTCAACCCAGACAACATTTACACTTTATTGAACGAAAGTTCTGTATTGTATGATGATCAAGGCAACGTCATAGAAAATGTTTTTGCCTCCGGTGAAGGGGCCAGAACCAACGTTACTTATGATGAAATTCCGGATAATGTAATCAATGCATTTGTTGCACTTGAAGATAAAACATTCTGGAAACATCACGGATTCAACTTTATCCGTATTCTAGGCGCCATTAAAGAAGGTATTTTGTCCGGTGACAATATCAGTGGAACCAGTACGATTACACAGCAATTGGCAAGAAATATTTACTTAACGGATATTAAATCCGAGCATTCCCTGAAACGAAAAATTAAAGAAGCATATTATACGGTTTTATTAGAAAAACACCTCACAAAAAAGCAAATCATTGAAGCTTACTTAAACACGATTTATTTAGGCGGCGGTGCTTATGGTGTTCAAGCTGCTTCAGAAGCTTATTTTTCAAAAGATATAAAAGATTTAGATCTTCTTGAAAGTGCTTCATTAGCGGCTCTTCCACAGGCGCCTCATTCCTATGCACTTATCAAGAAACTGAATCCTGAAGACGTGGAAGATCCTGAAAGTGATAACATTTTACTTAAGGGGGATGTTTTTACTTATGTATTTAACGACATCTCCAAAAGCAGACGTGAATTATGCTTAAAATTCATGAAAGAACAAGAATATATTACAGAGGAACAGGAATCCGATGCATTGAAAGAGAACCTGAGAGATCACTTAAAGTCAAGTGCCGCTGCTTCTTCCGACATTTCATCGTACTTTGCAGATTATGTACTGGATCAAGTAACGCAAAGTCTAATGGACGAGATGAATATTTCCTACGAGGAAGCAACACAGCGAGTATATAGCAGCGGACTTCAAATCCACACTACACTGAACTCCGATATCCAGAAGATTGCGGAAAAAGAATTTTCCAATAAAAGCAACTTTCCAGGTGTAGCAAACTTAAAAAAAGATAAGAGCGGAAATGTTATCAGCGACAGCGGTAATATCATGTTGTACAGCTATAATAATTATTTCAATGAAAACGGCAACTTTGTGCTCAATAACGACGAATATAAATTTAATAGCGATCACAGCTTAACTTTGTATAAAGGTAAGAGATTGACTTTCTCCAATATTAAATCAAATAATAAAATGGATTACAGCATTGATTTTAAAAACATGTATACCATTGACGATGGCATATTTTACAGCATCGGAGGCGGTGTGATCAGTATCCCTCAAGAATACAAAAGTAAGGATACAGACGGCAATTTAGTGATTTCCGCCCAATTCTTTAAAGATAAGCCAAATGTCTTAGATTCTTCTAGTAATGGGATCACCGTGAGCAGTGACTATTATACATTGCGTCAAAAAGTTGTACAGCCGCAGTCTGCAATGGTTATTACAGATCCATATACCGGAGCCATTAAAGCAATGGTAGGCGGACGAAATACGGTTGGTAAACTACTGTTTAACCGTGCTACCAGTACAAGACAGCCTGGTTCGTCGATCAAACCGATTTCCGTATACGGTCCGGCTCTGCAGTACTCTGTAGATTCTTTAAATAGCGGAACAACATTAAACTATAAAGATTCTTCCGGCGTATCAAAATTATTCGGAGATTACTTCACAGCAGCAAGCGTCATAGATGATACCCCGTTAACCATACAAGGGAAATTATGGCCTAAAAACTGGTATTCCGGATATAAAGGTCTTTACACCCTCCGAACTTCTGTGGAGCAGTCGGTAAATGTAAATGCCGTACGTATCTTCCAAGAACTTGGGGTACAAAGGAGTTTAACATTTTTGAAGAAGCTCGGTGTCACCAGTGTAGTAGAATCCGGAGACTCCAATGATATGAATGCGGCAGCTCTTGCGCTTGGCGGAATGACCCATGGTATATCTCCTCTTGAAATGTCTGCTGCCTATGGAGCCTTTGTCAATGACGGAAAATATACAGAGCCAATATCCTTTACAAAAGTGACCAATAAAAGAGGGGAACTGCTTTTAGAAAATGATGCTAACTCCACTCAGGTAATGGATCCGGGTGTTGCCTTCATCATGAGAGATATTTTATTAGGAGTCGTATCTCACGGACTGGGTTCCGGAGCATCGATAAGCACCCAGCCTGCAGGCGGTAAAACCGGTACGACCACTGATAACTATGATGCTTGGTTTGTGGGTTTCACCCCACAATATTCCGCATCTGTATGGATCGGAAACGATGTAAACATCGAATTGAGCCAAGGAAGTGCGTCTGCCGCAAAACTTTGGGGTAAAATTATGGGGCAAGTCGGTGCAAGAACTCCGAAAGAAACCTATCATGGAGCACCAAGTAATGTCATAAGCGTCGGAATAGATATGAAGAGCGGTAAACTTCCGTCCGAGTTGAGTTATCTAGACCCGAGATCAACTGTGCGCAATGAATACTTTATTGCCGGTACGGAACCGAAAACAACCGATAATGTACACACCTATGTAACGGTATGTACTGAATCCGGTTATCTAGCTACCCCGGCATGCCACTCAACGAAAACTGTACTGGGCGTAAAACGACCTTATGGAATAAACCGAGCGGTTGGAGATTCCTCCTACGAAGTACCTCATTATTATTGTAATATTCATAACACGAATACCGGTGCTTATCCAATAGATCCAAACGCCAACGGATCTTATACTTTCGAAGGGGTACAGCCTCCTGCAACGCCAGGTGATACCGAGCAAAATCCGGATGAGAATCAAAATCCGAACGGGAACTCTGATCAAAATCATTCTGGAAACGGTAATGGGAACGACGGGAACACCGATGAAAATGGAAACAGCACGATCCCTGATTGGATTCGTGTAAATTGATCAATTATCCAAACAGGCTGTCTGATTAACCTTCAGACAGCCTGTTTTTTTATTATCGAATTGATTTTGGATTAAACAATAGTGCCACAATATATCCAAATACAATCGCTACAGTGATCCCTGCGGCGGTTGCTTTCATCCCGCCAATAACTGCTGGCAGAAATCCTTCTTTTGCTCCTTCCATTGCCCCTTTAGCAAGAGCATAACCAAAACCGGGCAAAGGAACCGTTGCTCCGTCTCCCGCCAAATCTACAAGAGGCTGATATAAATTTAATCCTTGTAATATAGCTCCTAATACCACAAAGAGTACTAAAACCCGTGGTGCTGTGAGCTTGGTGGTGTCTAATAATATCTGTCCGATTACACATATTACTCCACCTATTAAAAAACAGTATACATAGTCCATAATTGCTATCCTTTCCAACTCCATTTATATTTATAAACGAACAGACTAACAGATTTCAACACATATGCCGTGAGCGATTCCCGGGATAGACTCCCCTTGGAAGGGACTGATTGTCGATAATAGTGCACCGGTGGATACCAGCAACGCTCTTTTAATCTCACCTTTTTTCATACGTTTATAAACATAACCCGTAAAAATACTTGCGGAACAGCCGCAGCCGCTTCCTCCTGCATGAACATCTTGCTCCTGTTCATACATCATTGAACCGCAGTCGTCATAACGATCAATTAAATCTTTTTGATTCAGTCCGGCATCTTTCAATAAATCTATCGCAATCTGCTTTCCAATATTGCCTAAATCTCCACTTAAAATCAAATCATAATCCGTTATATTTCGCTTGGTATCTTCTAAGTGGTTCAACACCGTATCTACAAAGGCAGGAGCCATAGCTGCACCCATTTGGTTTGCATCCTTTAGACCTGTGTCAATGATTTTACCTAAGGTGCCATGGGTAACGCAAATGTCTTTTTTTACATTGATAACACTTTTCGGATTCAATTCATGTCCCATAGGCCTTTCGATCAACATGGGTTCTTCTCCATAATTTTTTTCGTCAGACAGTACAAAAGCTCCTGCAGCTGTTGCCGTCCATTGTGCTGAAGGAGGTCTCTGGTTCCCATGTTCCAACGGCAATCTAAATTGACGTTCTGCTGTACAATAATGACTGGATGCGCCGGCTATAATATTGCTTCCGTAGCCGCCATCAATAAATACGGAGCCCATTAAAAGAGATTCTGCCATCGTCGAGCATGCCCCATACAATCCAATAAAAGGAATCTGTAAATCTCTGGCCATAAAGGCAGAAGACATCAACTGATTAAGTAAATCTCCGCTTAGTATGGAATCAATCTGTGTTTTTTCTTTTCCGGATTTGTTTAAAGCTGTGACGATTGCTTCTTTCAACATCTTACTTTCGGATTTTTCCCATGTTTTTTCGCCAAAAGTATCGTCTTCCAATATCCTATCAAACCAAGTGTTCATTGGGCCTTGCCCCTCTTTTACCCCAACGATAGAGCATGCACTGATAATTTTCGGCTTATTATTAAACACTAATGTTTGCTTTCCTATTTTATTTTTAGTCACTATGCTCACCAAGCCTTTCCTATTAACCAATATATAATTCCGATGATCGTAGCCGTCGTAGTACCCAGAACCAAAACAGGACCAGCCAGCGAAAATAGCTTCGCACCTGCACCCAGCACGATACCTTCCTTTTTATATTCTATTGCCGGGGCTACCATAGAATTGGCAAAGCCTGTAATCGGTACAATTACTCCTGCACCTGCAAACTTTGCAATCGTATCAAAAAAACCAAGCCCCGTTAACAACTGAGCGGTGCATATCAATATCATGGTTACATATGTTTTAGCTGTCTCTTCTTTGATTCCATCAGCTATTAATCCATTTTGAATAGCCAAAGCAATGGTACAAACCAGACCACCTACAATAAAGGCTTTCAAACAGTTTGAAAAATATTTAGGTTTTGGCGTAAATTGATCCGCATATTTTTCATAAGCTTTAGCAACTTTTTTCTTTTGTTCTTCTTTTGTATCCACTCGCAAAACTTCCTTTCTTAATTTCTTTTTACCCAAAATCTATTATTTCCAAGAATACAAATAATACACAATGCAAAAATAGGCATGATACAAAAAGAAGTCTTTTTGCGTAATATTTACTTGAAACTGAATTTTTTCGAGCTTAAAATAGAAAAGTGACTATAATACATGTAAAAAACAACAATCTAACGTAAGGAGAACTATCATTTATGAATTTAAATCAAATTATATTGGCTTCCTCTTCTCCTCGAAGAATTGCAATGATGCGCCAAAACGGAATTGAACCCATCATCGTGCCCGCCGATGTGGATGAAACGATACCTGAAGGCTTGAGTATGGAAGAAGCAGTGATGTATCTCGCTCTTAAGAAAGCCTTATTCGTAGAAGAAAAGTGTTTTGGCTCTTCTATTGAAAATAAAATATCAGGCACAGCCGTCGTCAACGGCACTTTACTGGAAAATCCATTGATTATCGCTGCTGACACCGTGGTTTTTAGAAATAGCATTATTGGAAAGCCAAAAGATCGAGAAGATGCTTTTAACATTTTACTTGATCTTAAAGGGAAATCCCATGATGTCGCGACAGGAGTAGCTATCATAAGAGCAGGAATGCCTGTTAGAAAGGTTTTTTATGAAGTTACCAAGGTATACGTCAAAGACTTCTCTTTAGAAGAATTAAATGCCTATTTAGATACGGATGAGCCTTATGATAAAGCCGGTGCTTATGCTATTCAGGGAGTTTTCAATCAACATATTGATCGCATTGAAGGCGATTTAAACAATGTTATCGGATTCCCTTGGGATCGCATACAAAGAGAACTCGTTAATCTAAAATAAAAATGATATTTCTGATAGATTTTTACTAGTTCAAGATCAGCAAAGGAATTACTCGAGTGCCCTTTCAATAGTTTTATAAAGTTCCTATAATTTGAGGTGATTTTATTGAATGAAATAGAAAACAAGAAGAAAAAACTTTATCCGCGGCCAGGAAGCTTGGACATGATTGAAAAATACATTCCCCACCTTGACTGTGAGCTTCACTACTGGTACCACAAGGGGAACCGTAACAGCTATGTGTTCCTTCTGCATGGGGCGGGATGCGACCATCGTATGTTCGATCATCAACTGCCTTTATTTGATGGGAACCATCACATTATCGTGTGGGATGCCCGTGGGCACGGGCGCTCGACCTTAAAGATGGGAAAGCCGTTTCTGTTTGACGAAATGCTGAGTGACTTACTCAAGTTGTACGAGGTGCACGGCATCGAGCAGGCGATTTTAATCGGGCAATCCATGGGCGGCAATCTGGCACAAGAACTTGCACACCGCCATCCGGAAAAAGTGGAAAAGTTAGTGCTGATTGACTGCACACGCAACACAGGCTGTCTAACATGGACTGAGCATATGATACTGAAATTCACTCGCCTGATATTCGGGCTATATCCATGGAAGACACTGATTCGTCTAAGTGCGGATGCCTGCGGCACGGCCATGAGTACGCGTGAATATGTACGTGAGTGCTTTGGGCGCATGGAGAAACGTACCTTCGTGGACGTGATGATGTCACTGATGACGTGTTTGCACGAGGATCCCAGCTTTCGCTTCAGCGTGCCTGTACTGCTGTTGTGCGGAAGTGAGGACAAATCGGGAAATATACGTAAAATAGTACAATCGTGGGCCGAAAGTGAGCCACACTGTGATATGTATTTCATCGACGGTGCGGGTCATAATGCCAATCAGGACAGGCCGGACCTTGTAAATAAATATATCAAGAAGTTTATTGAAATATAGAAATTTATTGAAGAAGGTAAACGTTGCGGAATTTTCATGCCAGAGGCATCCGAGGCTGCCATTGAAATATACATTGATATGATTCAAACCTATTTGTTCCATAATAAAGAGCAATACTCAACAAAAAACCTTGCAGAGTTTTCTGCAAGGTTTTTAATTATTGGATTTTTATATTTTATTATAATTTGTTTGCTGCATCGAAAAGCTTTTCAGCATTTTCCCATTCTTCGACGATCTGAGGAACGATCTTATAAAGATCTCCAACGATACCGTAGTCAGCTACTTCAAAGATTGGAGCATCCGGATCCTTGTTGATTGCAACAATGATGTCAGAAGTCTGCATACCAGCTAAGTGCTGAATAGCTCCGGAGATACCGCAAGCAAAGTAAATCTTAGGCTTTACAGTAGTACCGGTCTGTCCAACTTGGTGAGAGTGATCAATCCAACCAGCGTCAACAGCAGCTCTGGAAGAACCAACAACACCGCCAACCTTATCAGCAAAGTTCTTGATTAGAGAGAAACCGGAAGAATCTCCAAGTCCTCTACCGCCAGAACAGATAATCTCAGCATCCGTTAAGGAAACCAGTTCTTTTGCAGATTTTACGATTTCTACAACCTTTGTTCTGATATCAGAATCAGAAATGGAAGATGCTACTTTAATTAATTCGCCTTTAGCTCCTTCAACCTTTTCTCTCTTCTGCATTACGCCAGGTCTTACAGTTGACATCTGAGGTCTAGTCTTAGGGCAAACGATGGTAGCCATCAGGTTACCGCCGAAAGCAGGTCTTGTCTGCTTCAGGCCTTTGTTTCCATCTTCAGGATCAAGTCCTGCTGTATTTGCAGTCGTATTTAATTCTAGGTAATTTTTGTAGTTACCAGTGTTGATGTCCAGTCTTGTACAGTCCGCAGTCAAACCGGTATCTAATCTTGCAGCAACTCTTGGAGCAAGGTCACGTCCGATGTGTGTTGCACCAAAAATCACGATTTCTGGCTTATACTCATTGATTGCATCTGTTAAAACTTTTGCATATCCATCTGTTGTAAAGTTCTCAAGTAAAGGATCTTCAATTAGATAAACTTGATCTGCGCCATAAGCATATAGCTCATCAACCAAATGATCTACTTTATTTCCGATAAGAACTGCACAAACCTTTGTTGTATCACTAATTTCTCTAGATAGACGATAGCCTTCTCCAACAAGTTCTAAAGCAACATTCATTAGCTTGCCAGCTCTCTGTTCTGCATATACCCATACGTTTTTGTAATCTGAAAATTCTATATTAGACATGATTCATCCCCTCCTTTAAATAATGTGCTTGGCTTTTAAAGCCGTCAGGAGATTTACTGCCAATTCTTTTTCTGTATCCCCTGCAACAAACGAACCTTTGCCTTTTGGCTTCGGTGTAAATGATCTGAATACATTGGTCGGTGATGCTTTTAATCCTACAATTGTAAGATCTACACCGATATCTGCTGCGGACCATATTTTTACATCTGCCTGCATTGCTTTATAAATTCCGCTGATTGACATATATCTAGGTTTGTTCAATTCTTTGATAGCCGTCAAAACACAAGGCATCTTAAGTTTTAGAACTTCATAACCATCTTCTAAAGCTCTGTGTACTGTAATTTCGTCGCCGTCAATTGCGAATTCTTTTACATAAGTTACCTGTGCTACGTCTAATTTTTCTGCGATCTGAGGACCTACCTGTGCAGTATCTCCGTCGATTGCCTGTCTTCCTGCAAAGATAATATCAAATTCACCGATTTTCTTGATTCCTGCAACCAAAGCATTAGAGGTTGCCCAAGTATCGGAACCGCCAAGAGCTCTGTCAGAAAGAAGGATTGCATCATCAGCACCCATAGCAAGGCATTCTCTCAGCATTTCAGTTGCCTGAGGAGGTCCCATTGTTAATACGGTAACCGTTGCATCAGGATTTTGATCTTTCAATTTTAGAGCTTCTTCCAGCGCATTTGCATCATCAGGATTTAGAATGCTTTGTACACCATCTCTGATAAGCGTACCTGTTTCTGGATTTATTTTAATTTCGTTAGTATTCGGTACTTGCTTTACGCATACTATTATTTTCATTAAATTACTCCTCCCATTTAGTAGTTTTTATTCTACAATTATGCTGTTCAATTATCTTTCAAGCTTATTTCTTGAACACGGATGCAGCGATTACGATTTTCTGAACTTCTGAAGTACCTTCATAAATTTCAGTGATCTTCGCATCTCTCATCATTCTTTCTACCGGATAATCTTTTGTATAACCATAACCACCATGTAACTGTACAGCTTTGGTTGTCACATGCATTGCTGTTTCAGCAGCAAACAATTTTGCCATTGCTGATTCCGGTCCATATGGAAGGCCTTTATTCTTCATATCTGCTGCTCTATAGATCAAAAGTCTTGCAGCTTCGATTCTTGTTTTCATGTCCGCAATTTCAAACTGAAGGCCCTGCATCTGAGAAAGGTTCTTGCCAAACTGTTTTCTTGACTTCATGTATTCTACGGTAACATCAAATGCACCCTGTGCAATTCCAAGAGCCTGAGAAGCAATTCCAATACGACCTCCATCTAAAGTGGACATCGCAACTTTAAAACCTGCGCCAAGTCCTCCAAGTAAATTTTCTTTTGGAACTTTACAGTTCTGGAATACTAGCTCTGTAGTGGAAGAAGCGCAGATGCCCATCTTATCTTCTGTCTTACCAATAGAAAATCCTTCAAAGCCCTTTTCAACAATAAATGCACTGATGCCTTTTGTTCCTTTGGATTTATCTGTCATTGCCATAACTACAAAAGTATCTGCATATCCACCATTTGTGATAAATACTTTTGCACCGTTAAGAAGCCAATGGTCGCCCATATCAACGGCTCTTGTTTGCTGTCCTGCAGCGTCAGTTCCTGCATTTGGTTCAGTCAGACCGAATGCACCAAGATGTTCACCCTTTGCAAGCGGAACCAGATATTTCTGTTTCTGCTCTTTTGTACCCCATGCATAGATTGGCCAAGCACAAAGAGAAGTGTGTGCAGAGCAGATAACACCTGTGGATGCGCATACTCTTGATAATTCTTCAACTGTGATCGCATAAGAAATATAGTCCCCGCCGGAACCGCCGTACTCTTCTGAGAACGGAACTCCAAGCAAACCATATCGCTTCATTTGCTCTACTGTTTCTACCGGAAACCTATGCTCTTTGTCAATGTCTGCAGCGATAGGCTCAACTTCGTTAACAGCAAACTCTCTTACCATTTTTCTTACAAACTCTTGTTCTTTCGTTAGTTGAAAGTTCATGTAAATGCCTCCTTAAATCATTAATAACGGCCATGTTCTCCATAAAGGCCGCAATTGGTTTCGCTTACAAATTCAGACAAAATTTCATCTAATTTCATAAGCTTATGTTAGTTAAATATATAACAGCATATACTATACATTTAACAATACTTTCTTCAGTTTTGCAAGACTTTTTTTAGTACTTTACGTAGTGTTTCAATAAAATATTTTGTTTTTAGTTAATAGTCAAACAATTCAGCAAAATAGCGGATTAATAGCATTTAATCCAGAGTAAAAATACAAAATTTATTGAATTTTTAATTAATTCTAGGCGGATTCTTTCTATAACATGAGGAATAAGTTCTTTATAAATTTGCTACCTTTTTCACAAAAACGTAATTTATTTAATTTGTGTTTGACACACAATTTTTAAATAATCTTCTTTCATATTTCGTTTTTATTCTTCCGCCTAGCGGCTAAATCAGACAAAAACAGAGCTAATTATTTTAGCTCTGTTCCAATACTTTTTTTATTCAGATGCAGCAGTCCGTATTCCTTCTAAAACTCTTTTCTCAATCCTGGACACCTGTACTTGTGATATGCCTAACAAATCAGCAATTTGCTGTTGAGTCATATCCCTAAAATACCGTAATATAATAATTTTCCTCTCTTTCTCAGCAAGTCTTCCGATAATATTCTTTAGGTAAATGGCATCCACTAAATTGGATTCTTCATCATGATATCCTTCCCCGCTGCTGCCTGTGCTGTATTGCTTGGAGCTTTCAGGATCGTCAATACTCGCTACATTATATAAGGCATCGGCAGCCTCTATCAATTCAAGCACTTTTTCACTTGGGATGCCCATTTCTTTTGAAATAACGCTCAATTTAGGATAAACACCATGCTGATTGTAATAGTCATCCCTGATTTGATTCATCTGTTTAATTTCTAATTTCATTTGACGGCTGACCTTTATCCGGCCGTCATCTCTTATGTACCTTTTTATCTCGCCTAATATCATCGGCACCGCATAGGTAGAGAACATGACATCGTAGCTTGCATCAAACCGTTCAATGGATTTCAATAGTCCCATATACCCGATTTGTACCAAATCCTCCAGTTCGTATCCTGTTCCTAAATATTTTAATGCAAGGCTTTTCACCAGACCGGTATTTTGCGAAACCAATAATTCTCTTGCTTCCTCATCCCCGTTTTTGGCCCGTTCTATCAACGCATAGGTATCCTCTTTGTTAATATTATAACTATAACTCATACCCAGCATCCAGACTCTTTATCATTAAAACTTTAGTGCCAGAACCTAATGCAGATTCTACCTCAACCTTATCCATAAAGCTTTCCATTACGGTAAAGCCCATGCCCGCGCGTTCTTCTTGATTGCCGGTCGTAAATAAAGGTTCCCTCGCTTTATTGACATCTTCGATTCCTATGCCTTTGTCTTCCACTATAATAGAAAGTTTTCGGTCTTCATTGATTCTGCATTCAACCACAACGATTCCGTCTTTGATTCCTTTGTATCCGTGAATAATTGCATTGCTCACCGCTTCAGAAACCCCTGTTTTAATTTCCGCAATTTCTTCAATGGTGGGATCTACTTCGGCAAAGAATGCCGCTACTGCTGCTCTGGCAAAACTCTCATTAGCGGATAACGCCATAAATTCTAACCTCATTTTATTTTCCATCCTCTGCACCCTCCAATTCTTCATCATTATCCTTTGTGCTTATCAATTCCTGAAATGCTTCATCCAAGCTGTCACGGCTGGACACGATCGTAAAGATTCCTGCCATCTCTAATATCAGCGTTACATACTTTGAGCAACCGATTAGGACAATATTTCCTCCTTTTTCTTTCACTTTATTATATCTGCCCATAACAACCCCGATTCCGGAGCTATCCATAAATTCAACTTTTGAAAAGTCCATCACTAAATGCTTCGTTTTAAAGGTATCAATGGTTTTATCTATTTCCTCACGGGCCTGAGCTGCTTGATGATGATCTAAGTCCCCTGCAATATCCACTACCAAAACATCATCTTTCATTTTAAAGTCCAAATATGTTTGCATAAAAAAACCCCCTTCTCTTTTGTAAGCCTACTCCATTCATAATTATAGTACGTATGAATAAGCTTGTCCTTAAGAGAATAAGGGGTTTTCATTCTATTTTTGTCGAAGTTCCAATAAATCCCTCGATAAATTCACTAATCTCTCGGATAAATCGTTATCGTTTTCGTGGATTCCACCGCTGCATTGATTAACCCTTCTGCATCCAAGCGACTTTCCGAATTCAAAATCTTATCCAGTTTTGGCTTTGTCGTCGGGTGTTTTGGCAAGAAGACGGTGCAGCAGTCTTCATAAGGCTGAATGGAGGTTTCAAAGGTTCCTATCTCTTTTGCTTTGTCCATAATATCCACTTTGTCCATTGCAATGAGAGGTCTCATGACAGGCATCTTCACGGATGCATCCGTTACCACAAGTGCCTCGGCTGTTTGACTGGCAACTTGCCCTAGATTTTCACCGGTAATCAGCATGGTGCAATCTTTTTCCTGCGCAATTCGTTCTGCAATTCGCATCATAAACCGGCGTACAAGAATAGTCGTTTCTTCTTCCGGACAATGCTGCACAATCTCCTCTTGGATCGGTAACAGATTAATCACATGCATTTTAAACCGTCCGCAATAGCTCGCTACAATACTTGCCAGTTCCTCCACCTTCTCCTGAGCTCGCTCACTGGTATACGGATAGGAATGAAAATGGATCGCTTCAATCAGCATTCCTCTTTTTGCCATCATCCAAGCGGCAACCGGGCTGTCAATCCCGCCGGAAAGCAGAATCAAACCTTTACCGTTTGTTCCAAGCGGCAAGCCGCCGAACCCCGAAATTTTCTGTTCATAAATATAAGATTGATCTCTCCTGACATCTACAAACAATAGACAATCCGGATGGTGAACATCTACTTTCAACACCTTACACCCGATGAGTACTTTACCTCCGATTATTTTCCCAATATCGGGCGATTGAATCGGAAAGGTCTTGTCGGCACGCTTTGCCTCTACTTTAAAAGTATGGATTCCTTTCTCTTCAATCAGCTTCAGCATATACTCCACAGCAGCTTCTCCGATCCGATCTATATCTGATTCCACTTCCACAGCCGGACTGATGGAAGCGACACCAAAAACCTTTGATATCTGTCCGATAATTTCTTCTGCTGGGATCTTTTGATCGGCACGAACAAAAATAAGCCCCTCATGTCTTTTCACTTCAACATGATCGTATTTTTTCAGCATTTTTTTTATTCGTTCAACCAACATTCGTTCAAAGTAAGGCTTATTTAATCCTTTTAAAGCAACCTCGCCGCATCTTACTATATATACTTTTCTATCGTCCATTATTCCCTCCGCTTATTTACATGATATTTATCTAAAACTGCCTAATTTCCTAAATTTCGTTACAGCAGACTTTACATGCTCCAATACATAGTCCATTTCCTCCATGGTATTGAATTCATTAAAGCTGAAACGTATGGCTGATTCAATTTCTTTACTGTTTAAACCCATTGCCTTCAGCACATGACTCTGCCCGTTCTTATTAGAAGAACATGCCGAGCCGATGGAAACATAAATGTCTGCCTGTTCCAACGTATGCAGGATCACTTCTCCCCTCGTGCCCAAAAATGAAATATTCAGCACCGAAGGGCTGCACAAGCCGCTCTCACCCGACAAGGTGTCTTGTTCTACACCATTCACCTTGATATCCTTTATCTCTTCTTTTATGCCTTTCAGCAAATAATTTCTTGCCTCCGACATGGCTAGAATTCTCTTCTCAAAATTTTCACGAATCTGCTTTGCCGCATGTCCAAAACCTACGATAGCAGGTACATTTTCTGTGCCTGACCGCATATTCTTTTCCTGGCCTCCACCGATCAAATAAGGCTCAATCGTTAATCCCTTTCGAATATACAGGGCACCAATGCCTTTCGGTCCATGAATCTTATGACCGCTTACCGAGATTAAATCAACGCCCTGAAAGGACATCGGAATTTTACCCAAGGCTTGAACCGCATCGGTATGAAACAAGATGTCCGTCCCCTTTGCTTTATTGTACTCATTTTTTATCCGAATGATTTCTTCAAGAGGTTCAACCGTTCCTACTTCATTATTGACACCCATTACAGAAATCAGTATCGTTGCCTCGTCTACAGCTTCCTGTAATGCTTTTACGTCCAGATTGCCTTTTTCATCTACGCCAATATATTCTACGATATAATAACCTTGTCCTTCTAATCTTTTAACCGTTTCCAATACAGCCGGATGCTCCACAGCCGTTGTAATAATTTTATTTCCTCTTCTTTTCCGAGCAGATGCAGTGCCGAGTAAGGCCATATTATCCGCTTCTGTACCCCCAGAGGTAAATACAATCTCTTCCGACTTCGCTCCTAAAGCTAACGCAATCTCTTTTCTGGCATTTTTGATTCCCTTTTCGGCCTGAATCCCTAATCTATGCAGAGAAGAAGGATTTCCAAAATCCTTTTTCATATATTCCGTCATTATCTCTGTAACAGAGTCGTATTGTCTGGTTGTCGCACTATTATCCAAATATACCATTTCATTTTACCTATTCTACCTATTGATTATTGATTTAAAAAAATGGCTTCGCCATTCCGCTAAGGAACCCAACGGCTACGCCTCCGACTCACTTCGCTCCCTGCTGTCCGTTTTGCCTTGCCAAGCAAGCTTGGGGCAAAAAGGCTATGGTTCCCTTCGGCGCCCGCTTTGCGAGCTGAGCACCCTCCTTTATCGGCAAAGAGGCTCCTCCCCTCTGCACTTCCCCTGTTATCCTATCGGATAAAAAGGAAGAGGAATTTCTCCCTCTTCCTTAGATAATTAACAATTTTAATTAAAATGCAAATACTTTTTGATTATGCTATTTAGCAAAATCAATGGCTCTCATCTCTCTCAAAACATTTACTTTAATCTGTCCCGGATATTCAAGCTCGCTTTCGATTTTCTTTGAAATTTCTCTTGCTAAGAATACAAGTTCTTCATCTTTGACTTCATCAGGTTTTGCTATAATTCTGATTTCTCTTCCAGCTTGAATTGCATACGCTTTCTCAACGCCAACAGTAGTTGTAGCGATTTCTTCAAGCTTTTGAAGCCTCTTGATATAAGATTCCAGGGTTTCTCTTCTGGCTCCAGGCCGAGCGGCGGATAAAGCATCTGCTGCAGCGATAAGCACGGCTTCTAAGCTCTTTGGTTCATAGTCACCATGATGTGCTGCCATACCGTTAATAACAGCTTCAGATTCTTTATATTTTCTAAGTACATCAATCCCTATGTCCACGTGAGTACCTTCCACCTCATGATCCAAGGCTTTTCCAATATCATGAAGCAAACCAGCCCTCTTAGCCAGCTTTGTATCCATACCTAACTCACTCGCCATTAATCCTGCTAAATGAGCTACTTCTATGGAATGATTCAATACGTTCTGTCCATATGAAGTTCTATACTTCAATCTTCCTAACAGTTTTATTAATTCAGGATGGAAATTGTGAATACCAATTTCAAAAGTTGCCTGCTCTCCTGCTTCTTTTATGATAGAGTTTACTTCTTTTTCAGACTTCTCTACCATTTCCTCAATTCTCGCAGGATGTATTCTTCCGTCTACAATCAACTTTTCTAAAGCTAGCCTCGCAATTTCTCTCTTAACAGGGTCAAATCCTGATAAAATAACTGCTTCTGGTGTGTCATCAATAATTAGATCGATTCCCGTTAAAGTTTCGATAGCTCTGATGTTTCTCCCTTCTCGTCCGATGATTCTTCCCTTCATTTCATCGTTTGGCAGGGCAACAACAGAAACAGTACTTTCTGCTACATGATCAGCGGCACATCGTTGAATAGCTCCGATAATAATTTCCTTCGCCTTCTTGTCCCCTTCTTCTTTAGCCTTTGATTCAATATCTTTGATCATCAAAGAAGCTTCCACTCTTATTTCTTTCTCTACATTCGAAAGTAAGACTGCCTTTGCTTCTTCTACCGTATACCCTGATATTCTCTCAAGTTCTTCTAACTGCCTTTGAATAAATCCATCTAGTTCTTTTTGTTTATCAATTAATGATTGCTCTTTGTTTGTAATGCTTTCTTCTTTCTTTTCCAGGTTTTCGATTTTTCTATCGACAGTTTCTTCTTTTTGTATCAATCTTTTTTCAGATCGTTGAATTTCGGCTCTTCTTTCGCGAATTTCACGTTCAATTTCGCTTCGCATTTTATGAGCCTCTTCTTTAGCCTCTAGTGTGATTTCCTTCTTGATGGTTTCAGATTTGTTCTCAGCGTCAAGAATCAGATTCCTCGCTTTTTGTTCAGCACTCCCAATGGCTTTCTCGCCAACAGTTTTTCTGATTATATATCCAACCAATAGCCCAACAGCTATAGAAATAATTCCCACTAATACTCTAATTAGTATCTCTGTAATATAAAACACCTCCTCCTACAATATATATTGTATAGTACATAAACATAAAATATGCTGCAGCCATAGCAACAGCGGACAAATTCTTTGCATTACTTTAATTAATTATTGATATAATTACACAATACTATTATAATGTTTATTGTGACTCCATGTCAAGTTAATGAAAGGCAAACGATGAAGTATTTTTGGAATTTATTTAAAAATATAGACAAAATTTTACTATTTCTTCCTGTATGCTTTGCGCTTATCAGTATTGTGATGATTAGCAGCACCGCATCGCAAGGAGAATTTGTTTTTGCAAAGGACGTAAAGATTCAATTTATAGCTTATCTATTAGGTTTTTGCGCCATGTCCTGCATACTCTTAGTCGATTATAAACTGTTTGAAAACTGGGAGCGTCCGCTCTATATCGGTTCTATATTTCTCCTGCTTACGGTTTACATCCCTGGGCTTGGAGTAGAACATTACGGTGCGCGTTCATGGATAGACTTAAAAGTAGTTGATTTTCAGCCTTCTGAAATTGTAAAAATTACCTTTGTTATCCTAATGGCGCTTTATTTGTCAAAAAATCATGATACGTTAAAAACATATAAAGGAGTCTTTCGCGCCGGATTATATGCTTCTCCTTTTATCGTTATCGTTTTGAAGGAAGATTTAGGCGGTGCCATTGTTCTGTCCGTCATTTGGTTAGCGATGATTTTTTACGCAGGGATTGATTATAAAATCTTAGGAAAATCTGCTTGTGTATTTGTTGTAGCATTGCCGATCGTCTATCGATTTATGGCATCGCACCAAAAAGAAAGAATTGATGCATTCCTGCATCCGGACAACTTAGGTCTAGCCGGAAATTATCAAGTATGGCAATCCAAGGTAGCCATCGGTTCCGGAGGATTCTTCGGAAAAGGATTATTTCAGGGGACTCAAAAAGAATTAAAATTTCTTCCGGTTCAAAAATCTGACTTTATTTATTCGGTCATTGTAGAAGAATTAGGAATGATAGGAGGGGCACTTGTTATCGCCTTGTATGCCGTTTTTCTCTATAAGATCCTTAAAATTGCTTATAATGCGAAAGAAAATTACGGCGCTCTTATAGCCATTGGTTTTATCGGAATGTTCGGTTTCCAAGTATTTGAAAATATTGCGATGACCCTCGGTGCCATGCCGGTTACCGGCATTACCCTTCCTTTCATCAGTTATGGGGGTTCCTCTGTGGTAGCCAATATGATTGCGCTGGGATTCATCCTTAATGTGGGAATCCGAAGCAAGCTCATCAATTTCTAACGATAGGTATCCATAAAGAAAAAAGCCTGATTCAAATGAATCAGGCTTTTTATATAGACTTTATAAAGTTATTATTCGATCTACAATATTGTTAAAATTCTCTTCTATGTACGTTCCTTTTTTTATCACTACAGGGATACCGCTATTTGCTGCTATATGGATATTATCATCATATTGAATAATTCCTGCCATCTTTGGTTTCAGCAATTCCGCGATTTCTCTAAGGGTAGGTACAATGCCCATCCCCATGATCTCTGCTTTCACTTTATTTACAACATAGCACTTGTTCTTTATTCCTAGCTCATTTAAAACCCTGTCCAGCATATCCGCATCCCGGACAGCAACATGTTCAGGCGTCGTGATTATTACAGCACTGTCTGCACCGGCGGCAGCTAACTTTAAGCCATCTCCAATTCCGGCAGGCGAATCTACGAGAATATAATCAAACTTCTCTTTTAACTTTTCGCACAGTACTTTCATATGAAGCGGGGTGAGATCTCCCTTATCCCTGTGATGAGCTGCAGAAATTAAATAGAGCTCATCAAATCGCCTGTCTCTTATTAACGCTTGCTTAATACGGCACAAGCCTGTCATCGCATCTGCTACGTCATAAACAACTTTATTCTCAAGGCCAAGGCATAAATCAAGATTTCGCAATCCCATATCCATATCAATCAGGACAACCTTATAGCCCTTTTGTGCTAATGCTGCGCCGGCATTGGCCGTAAAAACAGTCTTGCCAACACCGCCTTTTCCTGATGCTACTAATATAACCTTGCCCATATTTCTATTGCCTCCTATTGTATCATTGTATCTAAACTAAAATCTTGATAAGTCTTATCCAGCTGCAAGTATTTACCTATCACTTCACGAGCTACCGGTCCGGCATAACCTGCCGTACCTCCCTGAACAATCATAACAGCAACTGCAATCTTTGGATTGTCGGCAGGCGCCATAGTTACAACCCATGCAAAGTTATCATAATCGCTCAAGTACGAATTTATTTTTTTTGTTGTGACAGTTCCATTGCTCAAATTCAGAACAGCCTGAATGACAGCCTTATCCCTCGTCGTGTAGATATCAGGTTCTTCTTTCATCAATTTAGTCATTTCTGTTTCCACTTGATCCCAAGATAATTTGTAATTAATTTGCTTTAAGTGGGACTTGATATATGCGACTTCATCAACCGGTGGAATCTTTCCTTCTCTTTGTGCAGTGCCGCTTTTCCCTGCTACTTGCACCGGAAAGTTTCCGAATACTCCCTTCAAACTACCCTTCGGTCCGTTAACTACTTGCTTCATACCCTTGATAATATCATCCAGATATTTGTCGTCACTAATGTTAATCTTTGTACCTTCTTCTTTTTGAATTGGCTCAGACTCCTCTATTGCCTTAATCAAGCTAACTTTGTTATGCACCCCTTTGTTTCCGATTGTCGCGATATAATTTGCTATTTGCAATGGCGTATAAGCATTTTCACCTTGACCGATTGCAATGTTCAATTCATCTCCAAGTGTCCATGCTGCTTGGTTAAAATAGTCGTATTTGCATAGATCTGCCACCTTGTCTACCATATCTTTCTTGACACCCAAATCCATAGACGACAAGCGGTCAATAATTGTTCCTCTAGAAGGATTTTCTTCGGCCCATCCGACAATGGTATCAATCTTTGCAGATAATAGCTCTTTATCGCTCACTACTTTTTTTTCAAAATATTTCGATGCACTGTTCAGTAAAACACTCCTCAGTGATTTCTTTGTCTGTATCATCTTATTTTCTGACTTTGGAACATCCGTCACTCGTTCAGCGATTTCAATTCCGGTCGGCTTACCCAGGCCATACTGTTCCGCATAGGAAGTAATGGTTTCAATACTAATCGGCGTAACATATCCCAAACTGCCGCCTTTATAGAAATCTCGGTTCGTTGCAATATCATAAAAATAATAGTTACAGGAAACTTCCAAAGCATCCGCTAAATTTACATAACCATGGGAGCCGCGAGATCTATTCCATATTAAGCATCCATAGGATCGGTTTCCGATCATAACGTGACCACCGTCATAAAGTTTCTTATTGGGATCCAATCCAGATTCTAATGCCGCCGTAGCGGTAACCATCTTAAAGATAGAGCCCGGCTGTACCGGTGTCATCGTTGCCACGTTATACAATGGTGCTGCTGCCATTGGATCTCTCGGATTTACACTCTGGAGCGAATTCCAATCGGTTTTACTGATTCCGGAAGCAAAAAGATTCGGATCGAAAGCAGGATAACTTGCCATAGCAAGTACATCTCCGGTCTCCACTTCAATGGCTACTGCTGCCCCAACCTTTGCATTTCTATACGCAGTGCCATACTTGTAATTGCCATATTGACTTTGAAAGGTTCCTCCCACCTGAATTTGCTCGATTGCCTGCTGCAATGCATCTTCCACCGTTTTCTGCAATTCCGAATCAATCGTCAAATAAACATCTTTTCCCTTTTGAGGCTCCGTCTCGTCTATTACCCGGACCAATTCTCCCACAGCATTTACTTGTACCGTCTTCACGCCGTCTTTTCCTTTTAACGTCGTTTCATATGCACTTTCGATGCCGTCCTGTCCTACTAAGTCATTGGTATTATATCCTAGCTTTGTTACATAATATTCTTTATCTCGCTCAGATATTTGTCCTAAATATCCTAAAATATGAGCCGCCATATCCTGATTCGGATAAAATCTTCTCGTTTCAGAAATGACTTCGACCTGAGGAAGTTCTGAACTTCTTTCTTCTATTTCCACAATAGTTGAATCCGAAATGCCGCGAGCAATATCAGCAGGCAAATATTTTCTGTAGCCCATCGACTGTATTTCATTCCGTATCACGATGATCTTCCTGGCTTCTTCATTGGAAAGAGATGCATCAATTTCAAAGTAACCCCTAAGGGCTGCAAATGCCTCTTCAGCCGACAGTTCATGTACGTCCTCTTCTTTTTTCCCTTCCTTTTTTGCTTTTTCTAACAGGGTTTTCTTATCGAGTTTATATCTTCCTAAAAAGCTCTCTTTGTCCAAATCTTTGGAGAACCTCATGTTCTTTACAGATATGGGAGGATATACTTTATAGACATTTTGCAGTTCTGACTGCGCTTCATATTTACTTAAGCTTTCATCGATGTCATAACGGGTTCTTAACTCATTGAAGGCTTCTTGAGCCGTAAAGTTTAAAGGAATTTCTTGCCCTGCAAGCCATTCATTGATATCATTTTGGTACGTATAAGTAAATTGATTTCCATTGATGATAATGGGTAGGTTATCAAAATACGTTTCATTATTTTTTTCAAGTATTTGTATAACTTCACCACACACTCGATTTAATTCTTTGTTATCTAAATCACCTGCACTAATCTGTAACGTAAATATTTGAGTATTTCCCGCAATAACTCGGCCGTATCGATCCAATATCTCTCCCCTTGGAGCCTTCGTATAGATGCTCTTGGTACTGATATTAGTTGCTTTTTCTTTCCAATCTTCGTTTTGAATGACCGTTAAATTAAAAAGGTTAGAAAATAAAAAAACCATAGCAAGGGCTATAACAAGAATCATTTGATAATATCTAGATTTTAATATTTTTTCCATATCAAATACCTGTCATTTCTATATTTAACAATTGTTTTCATTAAATTTATATATAGAATCAGCACAACGATTATATTTTCTATAATATAAAGAGGCTGAATTTTCATCCAATAAATAAAGCTGTATATACTTCCAAAGAAAAAAACGCTTATTACATAATAAATAAGATTATAGCCAATCGTCGAGCATATCGTCACAATAATAATAGACGCAATATTTTCCTTATTAATCATTTCACGCATAAAACTTACTGTCAATCCGATAATCAAGTACCCCATTGCGGCAATTCCTAAATACTGCCCCATGCAGAGGTCACTTAACAGGCCAAAAACTACTCCCATTACGATTCCCTTGTTGTCTTCATATAAAAATGAAAAAATCGACACAAGACATAGAATTAAATTTGGAGTAGCTCCTTTTATCGCGAACAAATTGAGCAATGTTCCTTGGAACAAAAATGCAAGTAAAAACAGGAGGACTGCATATCTTATTTTCATAATATAACCGCCACCTTCTGTAAACTTTTAAAGGATACACTTGGCTCTATTTTTACGGTTTTCAATTGCGTATCACTATCATATTCAACGGAGACAGCCTTGCCTATTTTTATTCCTTCCGGGTACAGTCCCATGCTTGAAGTAACTAACGTATCCCCTTTAATGATCCCTGCTTTATTATCAATCATAAAGCCGGATAAAGATCCATTGCTATCTCCGGAAACAATCCCGATCAAGCTTAAGTCTCTTGATACCATAAAGCTCACGTTATTCGATTCATCAATAATCGATATTACTTTGGACCAACCCGTTCCTGCTTCAGCAATTCTGCCAACCAGTCCATCTCCATTTACTACCACATCATCTTTTTGAATGCCGCTTTCCGTTCCCCTATCAATAGTGAATTGGTTGAACCAATTGGAACCATCCATCGATATAATACTGGCACCGACAATCTTTTTATTCCCTGAAATACTTTCATAATTTAACGCATTCGATAGTTGTTGAAGTTCCTGCAGCTCATTTTTTTTCAGTGTGAGGTCTATCACTTGCTGTTGTAAATCATTCACTTGATCTTTCAGCTTTTCATTTTCAGAAACTATACTTTTAAATTTAAAAATTCCCCTTAAGCTATTCTTGATTGATTTTTCCATGTTTGATAACGGGCTTTGAGCCTTAGTCACGGCCGTTTCAGTTGCATTGCCTATCGTCCCGCTTTTTCCCCCTGTTTCATAAGAAACAAGCATGATAACGCACAAGGCAACTACCACCGCTATCAAGATGCTAACCATTTTATGTTCTCTTATCCACCTCATAGTAAGTATTTCCCTATCTTCTTGAAACTCGAGCGTATCGCTTTAGTTTTTCCAAATCTTCTAAGCTCTTACCGGTCCCCAAGGCAACCGCTTCAAAAGCATTTTGTTCAACGGCAACAGTCATTCCGGTCTTCTTTGCAATCAATTTGTCTAAATTTGTAAGAGTTCCGCCGCCACCCGATAGCACTAATCCGTTCATGACGATATCAGCTGAGATTTCAGGCGGTGCCTTTTCTAAAGTTGACTTAATACCGTCAATAATAATATCAACCGACTCTTCCAATGCAATCAGCATATCTCGATTGGTTACTTCTACTGTAGCAGGAAGTCCTGAGATAATATCTCTTCCCCTGGCTTTATCCGTTATAATAATTTCGTTGCCATTTTCGTCTGTATCTAACATGGCACATCCGATATTAATCTTAAGAGCTTCAGCGGTTTTATCACCGATGGCAATATTAAAGTTCTTTCGCATATACTGAATAATCGCTTCATTGAGTTTATCTCCTGCATAGCGCAATGAAATACTCGTCACAATACCGCCTAATGCAATAATAGCAACGTCCGTTGTACCTCCGCCTATATCTGCTATCATACAGCCTTCTGCACCGTCTATTGCCAAGTTTGAACCGATTGCAGCTGCCATTGGTTCTTCCAAAATGTATACTTCTTTTGCGCCCATCTGTCTCACAACTTCTTCAACAGCACGCTTCTCTACTTCGGTTACCCCGCTTGGTACGCCTACGGCAATCCGAAGATTTCCTGGATTTTTATTGCCGAGAGCTTTTCGAATAAAAACTCGGATCATTTCGGCTGTCATATCAAAATCGGAGATAACACCATCTTTCAAGGGTCTGATAACTTTAATAGTAGACGGGGCTTTACCGATCATTTCTTTTGCTGCCATACCGGTCGCCATAACGCTGTTATTTAATTTGTCCATCGCTATGACAGAAGGCTCATTTAATACTATGCCCTTTTCTCTCATATATATTAAAGTATTCGCCGTTCCTAAGTCTATTCCCATATCGTTTCTAAAAAACATATTAATTCCTCCACTGTATCAAATAATTTGTCCATTACTATGTACGGATCTATTTTTTAATACTCCGTTTAGTTTACATAAAACCTCTATTTTTCAAACTAAAAAAAGTGCCGTCCCCAATAATGATATGATCCCATACCTGAATGCCCAGAATTTCTCCTGCCCTCAAAAGCCGATGGGTAATATCAATATCTTCTTTGCTCGGTGTGGGATTGCCGCTCGGATGGTTATGGACAAAAACCACTGCGGCAGCACTCTTTCTAACTGCATTACAAAAAATTTCTCTTGGATGAACAATGGTACTGTTCAAGTCACCGATTGCTGCATTTTCTACCGAAAGGATTTCGCCTTTTGTATTTAGCAAAACCACATTAAAAAACTCCTTTTTATAGTATCTCATTTCTTCCATAAAAAGGTTTGCAATTATTTCCGGATTATTTATTTGAATCTTTGATGCTTTTGGTTTATTGGAAATGCGTTTTCCTAATTCTATCGCTGCAATAATCTGACAGGCTTTTGCTTTTCCGATACCCTGTATTTGAGAAAGCTCTTCAGGCACACAATCCGCTAAAAATGCAACTCCATTTTTATCATAAGAAAGAATTTCATTTGCTAGAATCAACGCTGACTTTTTGTTGGTTCCTGTTCTAATTAGAATCGCCAACAGTTCTGCATTGGATAAAGCTCCAATTCCGTATAGCATTAGCTTCTCTCTCGGTCTTTCATCCGGTGGAAGTTCCCTTATAATCAATTTGTCGTTCCCCCTCACATCGTAACGATGCTACCTACCATCTCTCCTCCTTTAACATTCTGTCCAGCATTTTAATGCTGCTGACAGAATTTAGGCTAGAAAATCATAAATCTTGATTTATAGATTTTCATCGTCTATTTTTTCTATAATCCCCCAATTTGCAAAATCTTCATGTCAAAATAACAGTAAATTTGTCGTAGGTCAATAAATGCAATCCTACATTTCGACAATCTTTTTCGCATTTTATATTTTAACATTTTAAAGGTACTTATACAAGAGTTACAATATTCTTCTACTAATAATTTTCGAAATTATAGCCACACTAATGAAGGAATAAAAATTTAGGAGGTAAATTATGAATTCTTTTATTAATGAGAGCATCAAATGTTCAGTGAATCAGTGCAGACATCACGCAAACAGCAAGAACTTTTGTTCTTTAGATTGTATTAGTGTTGGAACACATGAAGCCAATCCAAAGATGGATCAATGTACTGATTGTCTATCCTTTGAAGTAAAATAAGTCCATGTATTTTTTCTAAGGTCATGCACTTTGCCCCTTTCTGTTGCATATAGTAAAAGTCTACAGAGGGGGTTACATAAATGGGAAATTCCTTTCCAAAACCACTTACTAGCAAGGAAGAGGAATATTATCTTAAGCAATTCGAAGAAGGAGATCCGGAAGCAAAAAACATCCTAATAGTTAGAAATCTTAGATTAGTCGCTCATATCGTCAAGAAGTATGCCGGAAATACGGCCAACAGCGATGATCTGATTTCCATTGGAACTATTGGATTGATAAAAGCCATCAATACATATAGCAGCAAGCGAAGTACAAGACTAGCCACCTATGCTGCTAAATGCATCGAAAATGAAATTTTAATGAACATCCGCTCCGAAAAAAAAAGGAAACTTGAGATTTCACTCAATGAACCAATCGGAACAGATAAAGACGGAAATGAAATAAACTTCAATGATATACTTGGCTCAGATCCCGATGCCATCCTGGATGATATTCATTATAAAATGCAGGTCAATGCCCTTTACTGTGCAATTTATAAAATTCTTACCAGAAGAGAGCAAGCTGTCATTATAAAAAGATACGGCATCACAGGAGAAGATCCTAAAACTCAGCGTGAATTGGCAAAAGAGCTTGGAATCAGCCGCTCCTATGTCAGTCGAATTGAAAAAAAAGCAGTTGAAAAACTGCGAGATTACATTAATATCTAAAAAATGGTGCCATTTTTGGCACCATTTTTTAGATATATGATAATTAAAAACATATTAATGTGCTCTTGCCCCATACAGCCCGCCGAAAATTGCTTTTTACAACTGGACTCCCATCCGTATGATATATGATAATATCTTATTGTTTATTTCGTCAGATGAAGTATATTCTAAAAGACTCAATCCGACAAGGTTAAAGCTTTCTTTCAATTGCGTTAATAAATCCAGTAACAATTGTCCTTTTAATCCATTTGGAACAGGTACCATGACATAAGGAAATTCCTCATTGTCAAGAACATCAAGATCAATGTGTATGTAAATATTATTCGAACCCTTTAATCTTACAGCCTGAATAACCCTATCAACGCTTGAATGTATTTCTTCTATACTTATTAAATCTATTTCAAATTCTTTTATATATTCTCGTTCCGGATCGTCTAGATCTCTTTGTCCTATCAGAATTACTTGAGATGGCAGCAATGTAGAGAACATTGTCGCAGAAATCTTATGCTCCCCATCTCCAAGCAGTGTTCTTAAAGGCATTCCATGAAAGTTTTTGCTGGGTGATGATTCAGGGGTATTTAGATCGCCGTGAGCATCTATCCACAGCACAGTTAGATCCCCCTGCAACTTATCATTTAAATAAGATACAGGTACTATTTCAATATCACATCCTCCCCCAATGGTAAAAATGCTATCCGGCTCTTTTTTAGCAATAAGTAAATTTGCCTGCTTTGATTGTCGAAGGATTTTTTTATATCCTAAAATATTATTTGTAATTTCATCAATCTCTTCTTCATCCACCGGTACTTCAAAAAAATCATAATTCTGAAGATAGTTATCTTTTATTTCCAGTGCTCCCTTTAAAATTTCTTTACTTCTGCCTGCTCCCTGCCATTGAGGGAAAAATAAGTTCATATGCTTTGTTTTCATTTTCAGTTTCCTTTCCATCATACAATATTAGAAGTTCGATTCCTGATTGATTAATATTGCATATATCATGCCAACAAAATATTGGTGGAAAGCCACCTATTTAGTACTTATATAGCGTAAACTGTAAAGAAATTTTTACTATGTAAAATAATTTTTACAATATCTTTTATTTTTTATTCAAACTATATTTTTCAATTTTATATCTTAAGCTCTGCCGCGTAATTCCGAGTTTTCTTGCTGCTTCAGCATAAGTACTATTTTCGGCAATTGCTTTAGTGATTAAATTCTTTTCATATTGTTTCATCTTTTCCTCTAGATTTGCATTTGAATCGGCAATAAAATATTCACTCGTTGCATCTTCCGCAGTAGCTGCATGAACCATATAGTCAGGCAAATCCTTTAAGGTAATTTGATTGCCCTTCACCAAATTAAAGGTACCTTCAATTACATACCGTAACTCTCTGACATTTCCTTTCCAACGACACTCTTTAAACAAGTTCATTACAAGTTCACTGACACCGTCAATAGAACAATTCATCGTTCCATTATAATAATCAATGAAATGATTAACCAAAAGAGGAATATCCTCTTTCCGCTCTCTTAAAGGTGGGATATGAATAGAAACAACACTTAACCGATAGAATAAATCTTCTCGGATTAGGTTCTTCTCCATCGCAATCATCGGCGGGAGATTCATAGCAGAAAGTATCCGCACATTTACAAATTTATCCTCATTTTCTCCGAGCCGGCGAATCACGTGATCTTCAAGAAAACGTAACAATTTCGACTGAACGTTTAAAGGCATCCTGTGGATTTCATCTAAAAACAATATCCCGCCGTTCGCCTTCCAGATCAATCCTTGAGTGTTTTCTGCACCGGTAAACGCACCTTTCACTGTCCCAAACAAGACCGATTCCAGTAAATTTTCCGGTACAGCCGCACAATTCAGAGGCACAAACGGCATCTGATTTCTCCGACTATGGTAATGGATAGATTGTGCAACAAGTTCTTTGCCCGTTCCAGTTTCTCCTGATATAAGCACAGAAGAATCTGTTTTTGCTACCCTTAGAATCTTTTCTTTAATTTCAAGCATAGCCGGATCTTTTGTAATCATATCTTTTAAAGAATAGCCTTTATTCTCTGCAACTTTCACAGAGTTATCTTCCTGCATTTTAATAAACTTTGATACCTCTATTGCGCCTATTATTTCATTCCCGTCGATAATGGGAACAGTACTATTGATAATATGATGCAAATTGCCCCTAAAATCATATAATGTTTGCTGTTCATAAAATATCGGTTTTCCCGTTTTTAGTACTTTTAATATACTGCTGTCTTCTTCTTTTAGCTGAGGATACACCTCGAGTAAGTGCATTCCAGTTGTGTTTTCATTCTTAAATTCCTTCACTTTCGTATCATACAAGGTGCTATACTCAACGATGCCCTCTCGATTCACTATAATGATCCAATCAATTTCATCATACAGATTCAATACATTATTAAGAGCTTTATTTATCAACTGGTTCACTTCCTCTCAAAAAACAGCAAGCATTCCTCCATCATTTCGACTTTGCATACACTGTTTTGCCTGCTACGCTATAAGACAACTGATAGCCGAAAGTTTCAAGGACTGGGCGGGCGGGCAGATAGGTTCGTTCGCCCTTGATGACAGCAGCCGTATCCATGGTTAATTCTTTTCCATTTACCACATACGTATTGCTGCCGATATGGATATCAAGTCGCGTTCCATTGAGATCAGCACCGACTGAAACGATTTTTCCTTCTGTGTCAGCTGTATAGCTGACCTCAGCACCGATGCTTTCCAGCAGTTTTCGCACCGGAACCAGCGTTCGGTTGTTTTCATCAATAAAAGGACTTCCCATTCCGTCCTTTGAAGTAAAAGCCAGCGGTTTATTATCAATCACTACCCAGATATAATTCTTAATTTCCTCTTTGGTCAGTCCGTCCATAGTGGTCAATGTGTCATCTATCATAGACACTACACTGGTCTCGTCATAGGTATCTTCGTTCACATCAAAGAGCATCACGCCTCCTGCCGTCCGAAGGGCAATCATCGTCTTTTCACGAAGCGTATTCAGCCCGTTATAGGTGGATTCCAGAGGCTCTGTAGCCAAATAGTCTTGATAGGCGTTTTCCTTGTTCATATCCACTAAAAACCGGTATTGCTGCCAGCTTGGTCTTGCATAAAGCGGCATACCTAATACCAATTTTTCTGCAGGTACATTTCTGTACGTTTTCCAATAGTTTATGGTTGTGTTTGCATACCATATCGGGCTATGGTTTGGGTCTGTCTTTAAATCGTAGCACATTAAATTGATAAAGTCGAAACAGGCTAGTGTTTTATCCGTAACACCCTCCAAGGCTTCCCAAACTTTTTTACCATCCGTACTCCCGGTCCCAGGTAATGCAGTAGAGAGCCCTTTATTCATTGGTTTCAATCGTTCTGATAATAAAACAATGGTCTTTTCATAATCCGCACTGGTACTATATTTAGGATACTCCCAGTCAATTTCAACGCCATCAAATCCATATTGCTGCACAACGTCTATGATATGATTCACAAAAATCGTTCTTAGGTTATCATCTGCGCCAATTTTTTCAAATACAGGGAACAACGGAGTACCGTCTTTTTCGGCATATCCGCCTACGGAAACATATACCTCCGTTCCCGCATTATGGCACTTTTCAATCAATTGTTTTAATTCTTCCGGTTCTTCAAAAGGCTTACACGTACCATCCTCTTTCGGTATTAAAAACCCATAGATGACATGAGTCAAATTTTCCGCCTGTAGCTTTTCTATCGGTACATCGAACCATTCCCCACAATAGTATCCGATCACTTTAAATTCATCTGTTTGATTGGCTGAATCTCCTTGGCTATTATCACTTCCAAAGCTTACAGCAGGAAGCAACATAACCGTCAGCATAGCAAATATCATTGCTGCATGAATTAACATTCTACCGCTTTTCTTTAATCTCATTTTTCCTATCTCCTATTCCTCTTATCTTGTTATTTTGATACACAATCCCCTGTTGATATAATTTCCTGTTTTTTACACATTAATTAAAAGAAGCCTCTTGTCCATTTTCCACTCGGTTTCGTCCGCTGTCTTTGGCTTTATATAGCCCCATATCTGCTCGAAGCAATAAATTGGATATTGTATCCATTTTGATATTGGTTGCGACTCCAAAACTGCAAGTTACTTTAGTTGTCAAATGGAAATTAAATTCTTCAATTATTTTTCTTATTCTTTCAGCTAAATACACCGCTTTTTCAAAGTCAGTCTCGGGACAGATTATTAAAAATTCTTCGCCGCCCCATCTGCCTACTTTTTCACTTTTCTCTACATTATTTTTGAGAAGCTCTCCTATCTTTGTAAGTACCATGTCTCCGACATTATGCCCGTAGGTATCATTTATTGTCTTAAATAAATCAATATCCAGTAAAATAAGTGAAATTTTTTTATTTTCTCTTCTGCACCGACCGTACTCTATTTCTAAAATTTCGTTTAATTTTCGGCGATTATAAATATTGGTCAGTTCGTCCATCGAAGAGGTATAACGCAGTGCCTCATTGATCTTTTCAATTTTAGTGGTTTTGGCTTGAAGCAGTTTATTTTTATCACATATAATTTTTTGATTTCTAAACTCTTTCACATACCTCCTATAATTAATAACGGAAACAATCCATGCGATGATGTTATTGGACAGAATATCCGGTATAAAGCTGCTTTGAACAATATCAGGCTGAAATATCGGTAACAAAAATATGGTCAACAGGCTAGTTGTACCATAAATGCAAAAATTGACTGCTGGACTAAAATAGAAAACTACAGCAAATCCGTAAATCACCGAAGAATAAATGGTAGGCAAGACAAATAGATGGTTATGTACCAGTAATGTTCTGGCGATTGCAATCGCAAACCCAAAAAATCCAAAGCTAACCTCATATATTTTTAAAATCCAAGATACATTTTTTACCTTCTTCACCTGTATCGTTCCGCTTATTACACCATACAAGGCCATAACAAACGCCGTGATAAAATGAATGATATGTATCAATCCGGATGTGGTCACATAGAATCCATAGTACAATTGTTCTATAGTCAAATAAATAGATAATATCAGTATGCATAAATTATTATGCATAAACTTTTTTTCATAAAACTCTTTCGTGTTTTCCTTCACTATAATACTTGAAAAAAAATTATGAATATAGTTCATAGTGATAGCCTTTCGATTAATAATCTGAAATAAGGGTTGAAAATTTTATCTTCACAAAATTGTACAAACATTTTCATTATACACCCAAATTCAAAATTTTCATATATTTTCCTTCTTACAAAATAAAGGCAGCTGAATGCTGTCTTTATTGAACATCTCCCTCTATATCTTTCCACGAAAATTTGAAACCATAGTGCCACAGTGCTATTAAAATAGACAACGATATTACTGCATTTATAATGATGCCAGCAGAAATATAGGATAAAAACACATAATGAACTCCCGCCAAGCAAGCGCATAACGCAAATGAAAAAAATACTATGCCGATATTACTGCCATTCTGAGCATATTGGAAGTTCTTGTAAAACGGTAATTCTTTCTTTGAAAAATGAAAAATCACTAAAATCAGTACCAACATGTTGAGAAAAATCAAAACAAGGTCTAAGACGATCTTCAATCCAAAAATAGCGATGGAGATTACGCTCAATAGGAAATAAGTCGGAACAATGTAATGGTATAGAAAGGCTTTCAATGCGCCTTTTATTACCCATGCAGGCTGTTCTATAGGCAAGGCCTTATAGATCCAAGCACCTTTATAATCCTCACTTTTACTGATCATCGAAAACAGCGAAGAAAGGAAAGCCACTGAGAAATACAAATAAAGGTAGTATCTTCCATTCCTTATTTCTTCAAACAGAGCGGAAAAAGATTGATTTGCCCTATAAAAACTAAAGAAGAAGATTAAAGGCATCATTACCGAAAAAACAAGATTTGGGTAGATGCTCAATTTTAATTTTCGCTCATTTCCTAACATGATCAACGTAAATCTAAAAAAGGTCCTCTCAAGCGGGTGGATGCAAATCCTGTTAGCAACTCTGTTTTGCCACGCATTTTCTGGCATTTTCTTTCGTTTTGGATTGTCGCTGTTTTTCATCTTTTGTAGATTTCTTTCAAAACCAGGTGCAACCACCTTCACGTATAAAGTCATGGTTATGATAGGAACAATAATTCCGGTGAAACTTAGAAAAATATAGTACGGATTAAAGTCATGCTCCACTAGCAAATTAAAAGGCGCAGCAAACCATGTTGACGGCAAGAAAAAATTCCACCAATGCGGGCTGATGCTTATGTTCAAATCTGAAACATTAAAAAGTCTTCCTATGAATTGATACATTAAAATCATAAAGACAGTTAATACAATCTGACAATAGTTGATGATATCTTTTAATTTTTCACCGCTGAAAATTGTGAGAATTGCATAGTAAAAAATGGATGTAAATAAGATCACAAAACCGCAGATCAGTATCAGTTCAAACAGAAAAACAAGAGCAAATAAAACCCCATATTTGATGAGACTGCAAATGATTGAAGCCCCCGATAGGGCTATGGTTATGGTGGAAAGATAGGCAAGTATATGAATCATTTTTGCCGTACTTAAAGTTTTAGCATCTACCGGTCTAGGTAAAAGAATGTTCTTATCATCCAGATCAAGAAGCACAGAAGAAAAGTCTGAGACCATCGTTGTCATAATCATAAAGATCAGCATGCCAATGACAATGTTCATTTTTAAAAATAAAGGGAAAGGGATCAGCACGAATGCTCCAATAAACAGTCCTAAAAAGGCGTATATAGCCAATGAAGAGCGAAAGGAACTTTTCGATTCGGATTTCTTAGTATCCCTCATGATGGTTGGTACTCTTCGCCCATCCATCACAAATTTCAGCTGCAAAATTTTCCTCATAATGGGGTAATCAATCCCCGCAGATTTAAAGATAAAACTAATTTTATCCAATAATTTTAATAGCATAAAATCTTTCATTTTAACCCTCTTTCAGCACAGATATAAATTCATCAGCAATTTGCTTATGCTGATTGAATCCGGTCAGCTGATTAAATATATCTTCCAGTGAACCTTCACTGCATTTTTCCTGCAACTGCAAGAAGGTACCGTCCGCTACAATTTGACCGCTATGAATTAAAATGATTCGATCACTTATTTTTTCGACAACCTCCATGATATGGGAAGAATAGAAAATTGTTTTTCCTTGCACGGCCAATTCGGAAATGATTTCTTTAAAAACCATAACACTATTTGCATCTAATCCGCTCAAGGGTTCATCAAAAAATAAAATATCAGGATTATGAAGCAAACTGGCCACAATCAGTACTTTTTGTTTCATACCTTTTGAAAAAGAAGAGATTCGGTTGGTATAAGCTTCGCCTATGCCGAGCAGTTTCATCAGCTTTTGAGCTTTACGGTCAACCGTCTGATAATCTATTCCGTAGATCTCGCCAATAAACGTAAGATATTCCTGTGCAGTAAGTGTATCATACAGTTCCGCCGTTTCAGGGACATAACCGATTCTTTTCTTATATTCAATGCTCCCGGCAGAAATATCTTCGCCGAAAACCTTTACTTCCCCTTGATATCCTTCTAAGATTCCTAACAAAATTTTTACTGTAGTACTTTTCCCTGCTCCGTTTGGCCCTATATAGCCGATAATTTGTCCTCCCTGTATTTCCAGATCAATTCCTTTCAAGACCTGTTTCTCGCCAAAGCTCATTTTCAAGTCTTTTATAGAAACGATCTTTTCCCCTGGTGCATCCATTTTTCATCCCCCTATCCTAATTTTAGTCCTAATATTTTACCACAAATAACATATTCTAACAATGTAGTTCTCTTGTCTCTTATACCAGCTGTTTCTTTCCCACTAAAAATACCGTCTCGGATAATCCAAAACGGCATTGTTTTTATTCCTATCTTTAATCTGTGAAGCCAAATTGGGCTGCAATCTTTTCGTAAGCGGGAATGGATACACCGAGTTTTCTGCCTAAACGAACCACTTCAAACAGAAGTCCGTCTATCTCAGAACGTTTACCCTGCCTTAAGTCTCGCTGCATGGAAGTCGACGCGGTAGGGGTTAGTGCTGCTAAAATATCCAAATTTGTTTTAACAATATCCACGGTAAAATGGATAGCCAACGTGTTAGCCAGCTTTTCTATTTCCTGCATGAGCGCGATAAAGGTATCTCTTGCGATGCCGTCCTTTTGCACATCTCCTGCATCCACATCATAATAAGCCCCACAGGCAGCCATAGGCGAAACGTAGGAAAATTTTTGAAGTGCATCGCGCTTGATATCTTCCGATAAAGTACCCGTTATACCGCTTTCCTTTAAATCCTGAGCTACTTGCTCGAGAGCCGGACGATATTCTCCATTCTTCCTTACACCAAATATAACGTTGAAAATATCCCCTTTCTGTACTATAGTACCCGGTTCTTTGATTTCTGCCGCTATGTAGATGCAGCCATCGGTTACTAACAAATTCGGCAACAGCTCTTGCATCTTTCCTCCTGTGCCATATACATTGAGCAACGGAATAACGATGGTATCTTGATGAGCAACCCGCTTTATAAAAGGAATCGTTTCCTCTAAGGAATAAGATTTCACACAAACAAATATGATATCCGGCTTATCGTTATAATGCTCCATGTCAAAAGCCGTTATCGGGCAGACCGTATAGTGTCCCTTACAGGTCGTTTCCATATGCAGTCCATTTTCTTGAATGGCTGTCAGATGCTTCCCTCTGGCAATCACGGTTACGTCCTTCCCTGCTTCTGTCATAAGAGCTCCTATACTTCCTCCGATACCGCCGGCTCCGATGATTAAATATTTCATGTTCTTCCTCCGAATGCGTATTCATGTCATATTATAAAGTATACCACCGAGTGAAGGTCAATAGGCAATTTTGATTATTTTAAAAAAACGAACCGTACTTTCCATATAAACAGGCACCCAAGACAACGCAAACTGCCATTTCCATCATACTGTTTGTTCGAATGCGCAGAAGATGGAACCGTTTATTTGAAATCGGCCAAAGCCACATGATTCCCTGAACATTTAATGTATCTAAAACCAAGTGGGACATCATGCCCGGAATGAACCCTCGAATAAAATACGGAGCGAAGACATTCCACTCATGAAGCCAGCTCCAGTCCAATACTCCTAAAATGATGCTCACAATCGCAACAAATACCGGAGTATGTATAACACCTCTGTGCTTAAACAAACCCGACGCTGCATTTGCTAGTAGGGGAATTTTATGCGCAATCCAACTTTTTTTATGGTCAATATCGATAAATAATGAGCCCAGAACAGCTCCGGTCAGGATAGCTGATTGCTGTGTCGGTTCATTGACTCCCATAGCATTGATGACCATGACTCCTGCTGCTGCTCCGCCTAAAGAATGTGTTATATAGTTCATGATTTTACCTCCAACTACTTCTAAAACCCTTGCTGTTTTCCTCTTTACTGCAACAAAAAAAGAGGCTTCCGCACCTCTGTACTTCCTTTTTGTCCAAATTGAACAAAAACGCCATAAGCATTTTTAATATTTTTCTAAAACATACCGAAGTCCGAAATGTTTGTAATCCTTCCAAAATTGGGTTCGGTTTTGTGACAGCGGTAATGGCTCGCTTAGTCGTTTCTGTTCGTTCAACGCTTCCTCCGGCGAACGGTTCTCTGTAATCATATCTTGTTGACACTGTCTCAATAAATCTTCTCCCTTTGGCGAGTTGATTAAAATTAACGAAACGCCAAGAGGATCAAAAAAATCGGGACTGTATTTTTCAATTCCCCAGTAATCAGCAATAGTCAGATCGGAAACGCGATGAATATCTGTAAATTGGCATTGCGAACAAGACGGTCGTGTGATACTGCCGCTCTTAAAGAATAATTGATAAAAGCGATTATCTTCCTGCTTGTTTGGATTTTTATCTGTTGTAAACAAAAAACCCTTTTTACTGTTATCACGACTCCATCCTAAATTTTTCGAACGAAATTGTATGCCGGTGATTTTTTCTCCATATTCTTCTTCCAATAAATTTTTATAGTCTTCCCAAACCAAGGGGCTTGGTATACTGTAACAAATCAAGTCACACATATATAAATTTTCTGTCAAGGATGACTCCCCGATGAATCCCCTTAATCCTGCACACTGGCAAGGGGTACCGGTGAAAAAAGTAATTCGCCCTGCTTTTAAATCTTTTTTGATTCGGGTATAGGTATCGCCCATATCGCTCTGCACATATTTAGAAAACCTCATCCGATCTCGCTGTTCAGTCGTCTCCGCTCTCCGATGTATGACACGAAAAGACTCATCAAAATCAGCCCCATAAATAATACCGCCCTGTCTTAAAATTGCGTCAGAAACAGCAGTGAACGCACCGCCTGACGTGGAATTCTGCAATACTTGCTTTGACTTATGACGTGCCGCACAAACAGAAGGCAAACCATTTTGTTTATAATTTCCCTCCTGTAGAATCGGACAGATTCCCGTGCATCTGCGGCAGTTCACACATCGAGTTGGGTCTATTTTAGGATATAGAAACCCTTCTTCATCAGGCAACATATGGATGGCTTGCATCGCACAAATAGCAGAGCAGGCACCGCATCCACAGCAATTTTCTTTTTTTGGATAAACTGATTGCATCGTCTCTTCCTCTGTAATAGAAGTCCATGTGAAATTCTATAGCTCTATGATACCTCCGCAATGCGGACATCTTATCACTTCTTTTTCCACAGCATTCGTTAAATCAAATACAAAATATCGTTGGCAGTGTTTACATTTTATCATTTTTTTCCCTCCATTTTTACCCACAACAAAAATTATACTACTGAATTAAAATAAGAAAAAGTCTTGACATCTCGATAAATAGTTCTTCTATTGTTATTTTATTTTTTTGATATTCGTTTCCTTTCAAAAAATAATAATTTTTAAAAAAGTTCAATTTAGTTGTAAAAACAACATACATCAACTATTAAATATCCTAAAATTAGCATACAGTCACTACTTGATGTTTAAATCTAGTATGTTTTATGTTCTATCAAATCTAAAATCTGCAATTGATAAAGGAGGAAACAGAAATGGTGAAGTACAGCTGCATCCCATGTGGATATGTTTATGACCCTAAGCTAGGTGACCCTGATAATAAAATTAAGCCAGGTACTGCTTTTGAGGACCTGCCGGAGGATTGGACATGCCCCATTTGTTTTGTAGGTAAAGAAGATTTTGAAGAAGTTGAAGAGTAAAATTAATTTAGGAGGAATTTAATTATGAGTATGTTTTGTTTTCAATGTCAAGAAACCGCTAAAGGAACAGGTTGTGAAGTAAGAGGAGTTTGCGGAAAAACAGAAGAAGTTGCAAAATTACAGGATCTACTGATCTATACAACCAAAGGCATAGCTGAAGTTATGACGAAAGGTAATTTAGATGCAGCCGCACACAATGGATTAAATCATGAAGTATTAAAAAGCCTTTTTATCACCATCACAAATGCGAATTTTGATGACCGGGCAATCGTTCAACAGATTACTAAAATGATTGAACTACGAAACGAGTTAAAAAAGCAGGTTTCTGGTATCCCATTCAGCGATGCAGCAAACTTTGAAGTAAACGATAAGGCTTCCATGCTTGAGAAAGCCTCTGCAATAGGCGTCCTTTCCTGTGAGAATGAGGATGTACGTTCATTAAGAGAAATGATTATTTATGGGATTAAAGGGATGGCGGCTTATACCCATCACGCACTTAATATCGGGAAAGAGGATCCGGCTATCTATGAATTCATTTATGAGGGACTAGCGGCTACATTAGAGGATACATTAACGGCTGATGATCTGGTAGCGCTTACACTGAAGACAGGAGAACTAGGTGTTACTGCAATGGCCTTATTGGATGCAGCTAATACGTCAAGATATGGAAACCCTGAAATTACAACGGTTGATATCGGTGTAAGAAACAACCCTGGTATTCTAATCTCCGGTCATGACCTTACTGATTTGGAGCAATTGCTTGAACAGACAAAGGGAACCGGTATTGATGTTTATACCCACAGTGAAATGCTGCCGGCTCATTACTATCCGGCATTTAAAAAGTACGATAATTTTGCTGGAAATTACGGCGGGTCATGGTGGAAGCAAGTAACCGAATTCGAAACCTTTAACGGACCTATCCTATTTACAACCAATTGTATCGTTCCTCCGAAGAGTGAAGAAATTCGTGCCAGAATCTTTACTTCCGGTGCATCAGGATATCCCGGCTGTACTCATATAGAAGCAGATAAAAACGGCAAAAAGGATTTCTCTGCTATTATTGAAATGGCTAAGGCATGTAAGCCGCCGACAGAAATCGAGAGCGGAAATATCGTGGGAGGATTTGCACATAATCAAGTTTTTGCAGTAGCAGATAAGGTTGTTGATGCAGTAAAATCCGGAGCTATCAAGAAATTCTTTGTTATGGCCGGCTGCGATGGCCGAATGAAGTCTCGTGAATATTACACAGAATTTGCTGAAAAACTTCCAAAGGATACGGTTATTCTGACAGCAGGTTGTGCAAAATACCGTTACAACAAGCTGAACCTCGGCGACATCGGCGGCATTCCAAGAGTTCTTGATGCCGGACAGTGTAACGATTCCTATTCCCTTGCAGTCATCGCTTTGAAACTTAAAGAAGTATTTGAACTGGAGGATATCAATCAGCTTCCGATCGCCTTTAATATCGCTTGGTATGAGCAAAAAGCGGTTATCGTTCTGCTGGCTTTACTATATTTAGGAGTTAAGAACATTCATCTTGGCCCTACACTACCGGGCTTTTTATCACCTAATGTAGCAAAAGTTCTTGTTGAAACGTTCGGTATTGCAGGGATTGGTGATGTAGAGGATGACATTCAGTTATTTATGGCTAACTAATCCTCAATAAAGTGTTTGATTCTCTCATTATTTTGGTATAATATTACTATCCGGTGGATATCGTAGCGTATATAGAGAAAGGAAACTTATAATGGGTGTAAACAAATTATTTATTATCGGTGCAGGATTTATGGGAATGGGCATTGCTCAAATCTCCATATGCAGTGGAATTCAAGTAGCTGTCAATGATCTCAGTGAAAAAAGATTAGAGGCTGGCCGTAAATCATTGGAAAAAATGCTGCAAAAAAACGTGAATAAAGGTAAAATGACAGAAAACGAGATGAGCGATGCTCTATCAAATTTATCGTTTACTACTGTTATTTCCGATTGCAGCGATGCAGATTTTATCATTGAGGCAGCTTCAGAAAACGAAAAAGTTAAAATTGCTATTATGGAAGAAGTGGACAAGTACGCAAAGACTGATGCCATCATATCCAGTAACACTTCTTCAATTTCTATCACTACACTGGCCAGCCACCTGAAAGATCCTTCACGATTTATTGGAATGCACTTTTTCAGTCCTGTTCCTCTACTCGATCTATTGGAAGTAGTAAAAGGCTTACAAACCAGCCAGCAGACGATGGATCGCTCTATGGCATTCGGAGAACAGCTGGGAAAGACTTGTATCCTTTCAAAAGATGAACCGGGTTTTATCGTGAACCGTATGCTGCTTCCAATGTTAAATGAAGCATTTATACTTATCGAACGAGGTGTTGGAAGCATTGAAGAAATCGACTTAGGAATGCGTTTAGGTCTGAACCATCCTATGGGACCATTGGAGCTTGTAGATATGATCGGCATTGACGTTGAACTGGCGGTTATGGAAGTGCTGTACAGCGAAATCGGTGATCCAAAATACCGTCCGGCAGTATTATTGCGCAGAATGGTTGCCGCTGGACATTTAGGCCGTAAAACCGGTAAGGGATTCTATATCTACCATGAAGACGGAACTCGTACACCAAATACAGAATTACAATAATTTTTTATATAGGTAGAACGGATTTCCGCTTCACCTTCATTTGAAGGATAGTATCTTAAAAAATAAACCTCCTGAATGCGTATTTCATACTTTGTTCAGGAGGTTTTCAAATGTAAATTTAAATGTAAACGAATATCGTCTTATTTATATTTCAGAAAATTAAAACTTTTACATGCTCTTTATATTTTGTATATTATGTAAACTTTAGTTTAACCCCTATCTGTTTTTCCACAGCCTTCTATTCCCGTATTTTTCGACATTGAAACACTTTTCCACATCTTTTTAAAAAATTGTATACAATTTTATCCCAAGTAGCATGTGGACAAGTTTGAATCCCTTAAGGCTTTTATTTCAATGGTTCTGCCATTCATATAATTTGTCAACAGAAAGTTATCCACAGGTTTACACTTTTGATAATATCCTATTTTGCTCCTCACGAAAAAACAGCCCTCAAGAGCTGTTTTCTGTGTATACGTTTCATTCTTTTTACATTAACCAAAAAATCGCTTAATCTCTATCTCTGCATTTTCCGGAGAATCAGAACCATGTATCAGATTTTCCGTGGTAGAGCTGGCGAAGTCTCCTCGAATCGTGCCCGGAACTGCATTTTCAAATTTTGTTGCGCCCATTAGGATACGTACTCCTTGGATTACATTTTCTCCTTCAACAATCATCGCCCATACAGGTCCTGACGTCATATATCCTTCCATAGCAGGATAAAACGGTTCGTTCGCCACATGAGCATAATGCTCCCGTAATATTTCCTTTTCTAAAGTCATAATTTTCAGTTCAACAACTCGATATCCTTTGGCTTCTATTCTGTCGATAATACGTCCTGTTAGTTTCCTTCTAACCGCATCCGGCTTTAACATTACATAAGTTCTTTCCATACTTTCCTCCTCTTGATTTTAAAGCTTTTATTAACATTTTTTCTATAAATTATACCGATTCATTGATATGTGCTGATTATACCACAATCAAACAAATTTTCAGCATACAAGATAAAATCAAGTGTTTTTTACAAAAAATAATCCTGTAAGAGATCTCACAGGATTTAAAATTATTCTATTAATTTATTTTCTTCACGTTTTAAAGCATTTACATTAATGAGTGGATAATACTTTGTTTAAAAATTCCTTTGCTCTCGGATTTTTTGGATTCGTAAACATCTCAGAAGGTTCTGCCTCTTCCATAATAATACCCTGATCCATAAAGATGACTCTGTCCGCTACATCCCGGGCAAACCCCATTTCGTGTGTCACTACGACCATAGTCATACCCATTGCAGCCAATTCCTTCATAACAGCTAATACTTCCCCTACCATTTCAGGGTCTAAAGCGGAAGTTGGCTCGTCAAACAACATGATATCCGGTTCCATCGCCAGAGCTCTGGCAATAGCCACACGCTGTTGTTGTCCGCCGGACAGCTGTCTCGGCATGGCATCTGCTTTTTCGGAAAGTCCAACTCTTTCCAAAAGCTCGATGGCTTTATCTTCAATTTCTTTCTTGCTTTTTAGTTTTAATTCAAGCGGTGCCATCATAATATTCTGCTTCACTGAGAGGTGCGGAAACAGATTAAATTGCTGAAAAACCATTCCGATATGCCGTCTCGTTTTATTGATATCCGTCTTAGGGTTCGTGATGGAAATATCATCTACGATGATTTCTCCGCCGGTTGACTCTTCCAGTCGATTAATGCATCGAAGGAAGGTCGACTTTCCGGAACCGGAAGGTCCGATAACACAGACCACTTCGCCCTTGGCAATTTCTAAATCAATGCCCTTTAACACTTGAAGGCTTCCGTATGATTTGTGCAAGTCCTTTACTTTTATCTGCGCAGATGTCATGTATTCACCTTCCTCTCCACGTATTTAGCCACTTGAGTCAAAAGCGAAATAAGTATCAAATAGAATATAGCGACCCAAGTATATGTATAAAAGGACTCCAACGTACGGCCTACATAAATTTTCGCCTGGTACGTAATTTCTGCTAATGCAATAACAGAGATGATAGAAGAATCCTTTAAGGTAATAATAAACTGGTTCACTAAAGATGGTAAGCAAATACGAAAAGCTTGCGGCAGGATCACTTTTCTCATCCCTTGTGTCTGAGAGAGTCCTAAACTTCTTGCCGCTTCCATCTGCCCTTTATTAACAGCGTTTATGGCACCTCTAAAGATTTCCGATAAGTAAGCACCTGCATTTAAAGTCAAAGCAATTAAGCCCGCAGTAAAAGGTTCTAATCTTACATCCAATCCCATTAGCTGAAGTAATTGTGGGATCGCAAAAAAAATGTAAAACACTTGAACCAGCAAAGGCGTTCCTCTGATTAGTCCTATATATATTTTTGAAATAAAGCGAAGCGGAGCCTTTTGAGAAATAGCCATTAGACAGGAAATCAAACCCAGTATAAAAGCCAATAGAAGTGACAATATCGTCACTTCTATTGTAACCCAAAGGCCACTTAACAGCATAGGATACACTTCGCCTAAAACTCTAAATAATTCCATTCCAGTTCCCCGTTATTCTGCTGCGATATATTTGTCTATGATGTTCTGATAAGTTCCGTTTTCTTTAATGTTCTTAAGACCTGCATTAAACATGTCAAGAAGTTCTGTATTCTTACCCTTCATTACTGCGAATCCGTAAGAAGAACCCTTTTCCATATCGGTTACCATCTTTAAGCCATTGCCCTGAGAAATTCCATAACCCATTACTGGATAGTCTTCAAAACAAGCTACGGCATTTCCTGTCTTCACCGCTTCATACATGAAAGAAGACTCATCAAAGTAAATCATTTCAAAACCATACTGCTGAGCAATGGATTCTGCAAATGTAGCCCCTTCCGTTCCTGTTTTAATCGCAACCTTCTTGCCCTTTAAATCATCATAAGACTTGATATCTTCATTTGCTGAACGAACAGCCATTACAACACCTGAATCATAATATGGTTCTGAGAAGTCGTACTTCTTTTGACGATCTTCATTAATACTCATACCAGCGATAACAGCATCTGCCTGATTGGATTCAAGCGCAGCCACTGCGGCACTGAAGCCAAGTGGATTTAATTGATACTCAAATCCCTGATCGTCTGCAATTGCCTGTAATATTTCAATGTCAATTCCAACATATTCACCCTTATCATTCTGGAATTCAAATGGTGCAAAAGTTGTATCCGTTGCAATTTTATATACCGTTTCTTTTGGAGCATCTTCTTTAGCTGCTCCTCCGCCACATGCAGTAAGCACGCTCATTGATAGTAGCAAAACAAGTGCTACACTTAGAATTTTTTTCATTTACCTTTTCCTCCTAATTAGTTGTTATAATACCATACATAGTTATTATACATGAACAAGCTCTAAATGAAAAATGGTTTTTTTTGAAAGTTTAATATGATATTATGATATAATAAACGCAAAGATTAAATATGGCATCGCCGTAAGGAAGCATTCATTGAATCGTGCGGCGGCGCTGCTTGCATGATATAATTTTCAATAGAATAATTTCAGTTTTTGTGCTCAAACTTATGAAAAGAGGTGAAACATGGCACAATCAATACTATGGGCCGCGAGCGGTACCGGATTCACATTTTTAATGACCACCTTAGGTGCTGCGATGGTCTTTCTCTTCCGAAAAGAAATGAGCGGTGGGATTCAAAAGGTATTTCTCGGATTTGCTGCCGGAGTTATGATAGCCGCTTCTGTATGGAGTCTTTTAATCCCTGCTATAGAAGAGGCGGAAAAAAACGGCCAAATAGGCTGGGTTCCTGCCGCAGGAGGCTTCATCATCGGGATAGCCTTTTTATATACGCTTGATCATATGATTCCACATTTACACCCTCAAGCAAATCAGCAAGAAGGGATGTCTTCTTCCATGAAACGGACTTCCCTATTGGTTTTAGCCGTTACCCTACACAATATACCGGAGGGTATGGCTGTTGGCTTGTCCTTTGCTTTAGCCGTACAGCATGGAGGTGACAGTTCAGCCTATGCTTCTGCCATGGCCCTTGCGATCGGTATCGGCATTCAGAACTTTCCGGAAGGCGCAGCGATTTCATTACCTTTGCGGCAGGAAGGATTTAGTGTCCGAAAATCGTTTTTTCTCGGAAGTATGTCCGGGATCGTAGAACCGATATTCGGGATTTCAACCGTTTTAATCGCCGGGCTCATTTTCCCTTACATGCCGTGGCTTTTAGCTTTTGCTGCAGGAGCCATGATGTATGTGGTGGTGGAAGAATTAATCCCTGAGGCTCATTTAGGAGAGCACTCCGATATTGGCACGATGGGTGTCATGGCAGGTTTTATCATTATGATGATCTTAGATGTGGCTTTAGGATGATTTAAACTGAATATCTGCGCTAAAAATTACACAAACTAGATTTATTCAAGAACCAAGGAGGCAGTATGAATGAATTTAGTACCTTTCCTCTGGCTGACGTTTCGACTATAGAAAAGGACTCCAATGTAACAATCCCAACGGACGATGGTGTAGAGGAAGTAAAAGATTGGGTAGATTTTAACGAAAAATAATACCTGCAAAAACAGACAGGACATTTTTTTAAATGATCCTGTCTGTTTTTTATTGCCATTTTTATGTTGATTCCTGTTCCGAATCCATTAAATAGTTCTTCACTCCGCTCCACACGTAGCCCTACGCCTATTTCTTCCGTTTATTTTATTTCAAACTCACAATGAACAATGGCAGTGATTTCTTTTTCTAAAGAAGAGGTGTCATTCATGCCGTAATCCGAAACCTCATTAGAATAAAGAGGCGTGATTTGTATAACTCCCATATCTGCATATTTCAAACCACCCAGTTTGCTTCCTGCATTCTCGGCAATCATCTCGGCTCTCTTTCTTGCATCCTTAGTGGCCTCAGCTAACATGGTCACCTTTAAATCGGCAATCTTAGTATATAAATACTGAGGCGCATTGGACTGAAATTGAACTCCTTCATTAATCAGTTCTGTAGCGTTTCTGGAGATTTCCGTCACTCTATCGATGTCGGCGGAGCTGATGGTAACTGTTTGATATAAATCATAGTAGTCGATATCGCTCGTATACTGGCCATTTGGCAATACTACATAATAAATGTTGGTATTGATTGCAGTAAATACGATTTGGTCCTTTTTTACGCCCTGTTTGATAAGATAATCAGATACTTTATTTTTATCTGCTTCAAGTTGGGTATACGCTTCTTGAAGATTTGCCGATTTCGCACTAAAGCTCCCATTCCATACGACGAGATCCGAAGTAATCTGCTGTTTTGCCGATCCCGTAACAGCAATTTTATCTCCGTTTCCTTTCACTTCAACGATGCCGTTTGTAAGAATAATCGATGAGATAATAATTCCGATCACAATAATCATGGCCACTGCACCGTTTGCTGCGATTCTGTTTTTCCATTCATTCATTTCATTGTTCCCCCTTATTAAAAATATTCTGCATTATTTTTTCATTATCTCTTAGACGGACTTCCCTTCCTTTTTGTTCCAATTAAAACTTAAATAGTTATATTGTAAATGCTCTTTAAGTAACCGAAAAACCGGTTGCGCATAAATTGAATGGAGGTGATTTCATATGAATTATTGTGAGTTGACCGCAGCCATTTCTTCTCTTGCCATCGTAATCGCTAAAAATATACCCGATGATGACGAGTTAGACCTGTTGGCAGCTACACTTACCCAATTGGGAGACACATTAGCTACTATTGCAGCTCACCGTTCTTTGTGTGAAAGCAGTAAAACACCTGAACATTCAGAGTAAATCCGGAATCGATTCCTAAACCTATCTCCTTCTTCAGCCTTGCCAATGTGCCGGACATGCCAGTACCGGAGGTAACTTTGTAGTCTTATCCCCTTTTGCAACATTGATCTGGGCCTGCGTTAAAAAGAGACTTTCGGAAAGGTCTGCCCCTCTTATATCGGCATCTCGCAAATCCGCCCCGATAAAATCAGCTCCCTTCAAAACGGTATCTTTCAGATTTGCAGCAATTAAGTAAGCTCCTCTGAAATTAGCACCTTTCAAATTCATGTTTCTGAGATCTTTACCCATCCACTCTTTTCCTTGTTTCAGCTTCTTTTTTTTATATTGTTCGGAACTTATTTCTTTCAGAATTTGCCCTCTTATCAATTCACTGGTTTGTAAAAGGTACGTGTTTGCTTCTGCCCGATGTACTGCAATATCCAATTTCAAAAGATCATCTGCATCCAAATAAGTTAATTTTTCGATTTTTTTGATCACGGTATCAAGATGCTGGCGGTAGGGCAAATCTGATTTTATATTTGCCGCTTGATTCAAATACCAAAGAACTTCTTGCAGTTGCCTCATGATTAAGAACGACTCATACATTTTGTTCGCTGCTTCCGGTTTTTCCCGCCAATTTGCTCCTTTAAAAGTAATTTGAGCAATCTTTGGCCCTGCACCAAAGCAATCAAAAGCATCACACCCCTTTAAGCCTCGTTCTCTTAAATGACTATGAACTCCGCAAGTAAAATTCGATTGAAGATTTGGACAAGGGGTTCCGGGTTCTTTGTCGATCGGAAATCCTTCAGAAGTTGAAAAATAAAGTGCAACACAGCACATACCAAAACAATTTTTACAATCCGCTCTTAAATTTCTAATCTCCATACTATTGAATTCGTTCCTTTTTTCATTTATAGTCAAGTCTTGATTTCTAGAAATAGGTGTCATTATACCTCTTTGTCCTTCCTTTAATGAATAAGTCACACATAAAAGGAGGCATCTCAAAAATACCTCCTTCTACCCTACCTATAACTTTTATTTTTCCTCCAGAGATAGATAAATATAAAAAGGCTTATCTTCCATACGCATTTCAAGGCAGATAACCTTTGAATAACTTGTACTTACCGTAAATTCCCCATTCATTAAGGTAGGGGTAGAGATGTCTATGGTTGTACCCATCTCCGATAAGCTGATACTTGCATTTGCTGCCAGCATATTACTTAATTCGGAGATAGCACTTTGAGCAAGCTCACCAAATTCTGTCACTTCCATCCCGCACATCATATAAGAAGCAATCTGCTTTGCGCAATCTTCTCCCATGGCGAAAAAAACATTTCCGGTCAGCTCTCCTATGATGCCTACGATTCCGATCACTCCGGAAGCATCAATTTGCTTCTCAAAATATTTTTGATTTTCGAGTTTTACATCTGTTATGCCTAACATTGGCATAACATTTAAAAACGCATCGCTAAATGCAGCTACAAATTCTCTATTCATCGCACTCGCTCCTATTAAAGCCAACATTCATGTATACCTCACCGAAAACCGTTTCTGCTTTAGCAGAAGTAACGGAATCTAACTTTGGTTTTGAAATCTTAATGGATTCTCCGTAAATAACAGTAGGCGGCGCTACACGCAGTCCAAAAATTTCGTTCTTCTTATTAATCATAGAACAAGCATTTCCCGCTATGATATTTGAAATTTCACCCATTACATTAATCACCTGTTCGTCGGTTAACACCTCTTTCTTAAACAAAGCTGCTGCCATGTTTTTAGCTGTTTCATGAGACATATCCAAGATCATTCTACCGGAATATTTTCCGATGATCCCCATCACAACCGATATTCCTCTTGATATTTGTTCATCGTTTGCGGTGGTTTCATTTTCATATTGGGGAACAGATTTAAAAAATTTATTGCATGTATCTGTCAACGCTTCTTTAAAAGCGGTGTAATACAGTTGATCCAGTTCAACAAATAATTCTTGATCTGCCATAATTCTTCGAATCAATAAGGAAAGTTCTTCTCCGTCTACCGGTTTTTGTAGGTATCCAGACACTTTCGCTTTTCTTGCTTTTCGAATAATTTCTTCATCCATCATTGAACTAATAACAATGACCTTCAGCTCCGGATCAATTTCGTGAATAGCTTTTGTGCATTCAATTCCGTCCGCTTCCGGCATTGTCATATCCATTGTAACCAGATCCGGTTTTAGGTTCGAAACTGCTTCCACTGCTTCCGACAGAGAATTTGCACTACCGATGACTTCAAAGCCTTTCTCCGTTAGGATATTGCTGATCATTGCCACCGAAAAAGGAGAATCGTCCACAACAACTACTTTAACATCTTTCATTCTTACACCTATCCTTTTCCCATTATAAACTATTATTGAAGAAGCCCTATATGATTTAATATTTAATTATTGCTGATCTTTCTGAATATGTTTTCAACCTCGGATGGAGAGATTGGCCTATATAAGTAAAAGCCTTGCACTTCATTACATTTTCTTTGACGTAAAAACTCTAGCTGTGCTTTATTCTCCACCCCTTCAGCAATAACACGGAGTCCTAAATTTTTTGCAAGATTAATGATACTATCTGTTATAACTCGATCTTTATCATTGTTTTCAATACCATTAATAAATTGCATGTCGATTTTAATTCGGTCTATCGGTAAAATTTTCAACCTGCTCAATGAGGAATATTCCGTACCGAAATCATCAATTGAAATCGAAACGCCTAATTTTTTGAGCTGATTTAATACGTCTACTATGTAATATTCTTCCGCAATCGTGATGCTCTCTGTAATCTCCAGTTCAAGATACTGCGGATCCAAGCCCGTCTTCTTAAGGATGTTATCAACTTGAGAAACTAAATTGGGATCTCTGAATTGATTCACCGATAAATTAACTGCCATTCGTACGGGAGGAAATCCTAAATTCTGCCAATATTTATTCTGTATACAAGCCGTTTCCAAAGCCCATTCACCAATGGAATTAATAGCGCCCGTATGCTCCGCTAGAGGAATAAATACGTTTGGAGAAATCACGCCTTGCTCTGGATGATTCCATCTTAGTAAAGCTTCAAAACCGGTAATCTGATTTGTCTCAAGACAAACTTGGGGTTGATATTCGAGATAGAGTTCCTCTCTTTCTTTGGCGTGATATAAATTATTTGTCAACCGTATTCTGGTATGGATTTCTTCTTTCATTTCAGAAGAACATAACAGGTATTGATTTTTACCCGTGTCTTTGGCTTTATGCAATGCGATATTCGCATTCTTTATCAAGGAGTCCGTATCTGCTCCATCTTCCGGATAAATGGATATTCCGGCACTGGCAGAGATAAAGAACTCCTGCTCTTTCAGTATGAAAACTTGATTAAACAGTTCCATGACCTTATTGACAACCGTAATGATATCTTCGCGATTTGAAATATTAGTCAGCAAGATCAAAAATTCATCTCCGCCAAAGCGGCAAATCGTATCTGATTTACGCAAACCAGCCGATAAATGTCCTGCCATCTGCTTTAACAGCTCATCCCCTCCGTCATGTCCAATGGCATCATTGATCGTTTTAAAAGAATCAAGATCCAAAAAAACGATTCCCAGCATTTTCTCCGTACGATTAGCCAGATGAATAGCTTGATTGGCTCTGTCTTTAAATAAAACGCGGTTCGGTAAATTAGTCAGTTGATCGTAATACGCCAAATAACTAATTTCTTTTTCGGCATTTACTTTTAGTAAGGCATCCGCAAATACATTCGATATAATTTTTAATAGACTCGTCTGATCCTTACGCCACTGTTCTTGCGATTTTGCTAAATTAAATTCCAGAAACCCCAGCACTTGATTATTCCCAACAATAGGAATCAATCTCGTTGTAAAGAAAGTTTCCTTACATACATGACCTAATTGATCTGTATTTTTTGATATATTTACGATCTCTTTTAACAGCAACTGTTTCACCCACCAAGTATCCGGATCTACATACATCTCTTCAAATTTTCTTCGCTCTATTTTAGAAGATTGATACCACCTATGGGTAGCCTTAATTTTCATGTTTTCCATATCAAAAATGCCTAAACTGGCAATTTCCACTTCAAAATGCTCCCCGCATTTTCGTAATGCATAATTTATTTTTTCGTCGAAATTAAGTACATTGATGGTTACAAAATTCGCTGAGATATCCGAAATCAATGTCTGAAACCTTACTTGTTCCACATTCTCTTTGAGCCGTAATATATATATTTTATTCACAAAAAATGCAACCCAAATCCCAATGGCCAAGATTCCGATTCGAGCTATATAATCACTGCTGTCGATAAGAACCATTGCCTGTGGTTTAATATACCACACGAGAATTTGTGTAGTAATTGCAGAAATTGCAATAAAAACCAACGTATTGGACTTATTCAGCAAAAGAGAAATGATGACAAATATAAAGGGGAAAACCCAAATCGTTACGCCGCCGAACTCAACAAATTGAATGGTGATTGCTGGAATAGCCACTACCATACTAATGGTGATAATGATATTTTTTATATTTTCCTCTAAGTTGACATACTGAAGGACTTTTACGGCTATACCCAAAAGAAGCAATACCGCACTGGACATTAAAATCTTAGACAAATTGCCATGTTCACTGACGATATACTGTGCAATAAAACATAAAAAACTTCCTGCTATAAATGCAGTCGACAAATGACGATAAATCCTCACACGATTGGCCTCATTTAAAATAAACTCGTCATCTAAATAAACTTTTTCATTCATGAAGCGGTATTTAATGATCGAATAGAAGATTCCAATACAGGGCAACAAAATAATGATAGGAGCGATTTGAGGTATAGTAAAAGGCAAAACAGTATTTCCTATTATGTCTGTAAACAAAGCTATAATAAAGGCTGTAACAAAAGAATAAAAAATAATATTGGCCTGATTTTTACTTGTCTTATCTGTTTCATGCTTTTTCCAATTCCATAGCAGAAAAAGGCCAAGACATACATAGCCAACAACATAGACATGAAAAAATAAATCATAAAAATTGTTCGGTGCGAAATTAACCCAACCAAACGAAGAATAGATAAAATGATACTGCCGGAAAGCATTACTGGATAATGAAAAAAAATAGAGAATAAATAAAGGAGGCAACGTTAAAAAGACCCACCTTTTCTTTAGAAACTGCTCTTCCCCGGTTAAAATAGCAATATAAATTAATAATTCATAGAAAAAAGTTCCCCAACCGATAGCGGATATGCGTCTCCAAAATAAGCAATTTTCCATTGTCGGAGCAGAAATAGCTATCGAGAATCCGAAGGACCAAATAAATAAAGAGAGACAAGTAATAAAAAAAATCCTATTAATCTTTTCTTTCGGATTAATATATAAAATATAAGTTCCGAAAAAAAAGTAAAAAAAACAGACAAATAAAAACACTATTGAAAATGTCATTGGTGCATTCACTACAAAAATCCTCCTTTAATATAAGGATCCAGATTGGTTGACTGAATTTCAATCGTCATTGTTACAATAAGTTAGACTTATGTATAGATACCTTCGATAGCTGCTACATTATTCCACATTTTATATCCATATTATACATAATTTAATAGGCTTTGTACAAGTTATTTGAAAAATTTGTATAATCCGTCAAGTAATGCACATAAAAAATCCGCCCCCTGCATTATTGGCAAAGAGCGGTTGAATTACTTACAAACATTCCTCTGCTATTCTAGCTAATGGGCTTCGCTCCACTTCTTCCAAAGTGACATGTCCGGTTATCTCATACGGTTTCATCTTTTCAATGACGTAAACGAGTCCGTTTGACTTGGAATCAACGAGAGTATTATCAATCTGATTGTCTGACGGATCCCCTATCATAATAAATTTTGAATTCAATCCGGCTCTGGTCAGCATCAGTTTTGCAAGATGCGGTGTCATTTCCTGCGCCTCATCTATAATAACCATTGCATTCGATAAAGTTCTGCCCCGCATGAACGCAAAAGTTTTCATTTCAATCACCCCTGCGTCTTTATATTGTTCTAAAAAGCTTTCTACCGAAAAGTTTGGCTTCTCGGTATAGTCCATTCGTTTCTTTGCGTTTTTACTCAGTTTATCATTTTTTGCAGCAGCGTTCTTTTTTTGTCTCTCACTCATTAAACTCTCAATTGCATCACCAAAGGAATCCATGAAAGGCTTTAGCTTTGCATCTTCCGTTCCGGGTAAATAACCGATAGCATTTCCAGCAGAAACCACAGGCTTGACAAGAATAATCTTATCATACACATTGTTTTCCAGAACCTTTTGTAATGCGGCCGCTACAGAAAGAATGGATTTCCCTGTGCCGGCTCCTCCGCTTAATGTGACCAAATGAAGCTCTTCATCCATCAGTAGTTCAAAAGCCATTCTTTGTTCTCTATTTTTAGGAGATAAGCCCCAAGCCTTATCATTGGCATATTTCAAAGGAACAATTTTATGTCCGTCAAATTTGGCAAGTGTCTCGTGGGAGTCCCGATCGCTGCTTCTGATGCAGAAAAATTCGTTTGGGTAGGCATTTAATCCGGTCTTCTTTGTTAACTTTAATCCTCCCTGATAGATTTTATCGATTTGCCCTGAAGTTAAGGTGATCTCTTTATACCCTTTAAAGCTTTGGTCTACATCAATCTTATCGTTTTGATAATCTTGTACAGATAAATTTAAGGATTCTGCTTTAATCGCAACACAAAGGTCTTTCGTCACTAAGATCGTCGGAATAGGTTGTGACTCGTTCATGATGTTCATTGCAACGGTTAAAATTTTGTTATCATTTTTATTTAAATCCATTGCATCAGGAAGTTCAACAGGATTCATATGATTTAATTCAACTCTTAACGTCCCGCCATTTGGCAACGTTACCCCATTATGAATATTGCCGTATTGCCGTACTTGATTGATTTCCCGGATGGCCTCTCGCGCTTGGTAGCCCAATATCCCTTCCTTTTTCTTTAGATTATCTAGCTCTTCCAAGCATACTAACGGGATAATGATGTTATTGTCTTCAAAAGTATGAATACAGCCAGGAAAATGGATCAATACATTTGTATCCAGTATATAGTTCTTAATCAAATCAAATTCCCTCCTTAGGGCAGTTTCGCCACTCTACTAAGAGCTAACGATATTTCCTAGTAGATAAAAAAACTAAAGCAGCATGATAAACTACCGATTGTAGTTACAATGCTACTTTTAACTCATCATATTGCTGTGCATATTGCTCTATTATCGCTCCAATTTGAAACCAATGTTTCACGCGTGTCACATTGGCAGGCAACGCCCCTCTATTGTAGTTACAATCAATCAGAAGCACTTCAAAACCTGCCTGCGACAGCTGTATGGCATTTTCATATCGATCCTCAATAAATAAATCTGATTTTAACTCCTCCGCTTTATGTATTTTGTCATGACTTCCGAGCAACGATAAGGAATGCATCGGTATCTTGTGGTCTGACAGCCAGTCCAAAGTCACTTGCTTCATTTTTTCTTCTCGGGCAGTCACAAAATGTATTCGGTGAATAGAATGCAGGTCTTTTATCGCCATTGCCGCTCCAAATCTGATCTTTGCTTCTTTATGCAGTAATTCACCGTACTCCTTATAGAATTGACTATAGGCCTCCGGATTTACACCTAGGATTTTATGTATTTCATAGTGAATGGCATCCTCCGGCTCGAGATGGGTGTTAAAATATTCATTTACCCGGGAAATCCAATAATAGGGCTCTGTAATCGTGCCATCAATATCAATGCACAGATTTAATCGTTTCATCCTCTTTACCTCCTATGTATTTTCTGATTACATTATAATATTTCCACGGAAATATCTCTTTAAGAGAGCGTAAAATCTTTGTAAATTAAATGATTTTACCTCTGGGAAATAACCTCTTTGACTCAATCACTCTTCATGACAACAAAAAAACCCTGTAAACTGATTATAAAAATACAGTACAGAGTTCTCTTTAAAGGTTTATTCTATTATAAAATTTAGTTACACATGTAAACACTTAACCCTACGAGGAGACAGCTTTCAATAAAAGGAAGATTCTTCTGGCGCAAATAATCAAGCAATTCCGGACTTTCCGCCCCCGGTTGGATCACCACATTATTAAAGTTCTTTTCACATTCTTTCATTAATTGTAACCCCTTTACCGGATTAATGCATAAATCAATAACATCAATATCCTCCGGAATATCATTAATGGATTGCAGTTCTTTTCCTACACAATAGACTTTATATCCTGCTCCCTCCATCTGCTTTTTAATTTTATAAGCATACTTATCTTCATTTAACGTATCGCCAACAACAGCAAACGTTTTTTGCCTCATTGTTTCTCTTAAATCCATTTTATTGCTCCTTTCATGATATGACCTTATTTTATCACTATTGTTTTCTATGTGCTGTAACAAAGTCACCGAACAGCTTTTTATGAAACTCCATTAATATCGCAAGCGATATTTCCTACATTATAAAAATTATAAGCCATAAACTGCATACTTGCAAGCTTGGAAAAGGTGGCTCCACTCCCTGCCGTCCGTTTTACCCAGCCAAGCAGAAAACATCACGGTAGTTTCTGGGTCAGTTCATCAAAAATAGGGACAGCAGACTTTCGCCCTGATTTCCCGTTCTCTGCAAAAACTACAATCGTATATTTAGGGTTGGAAGCCGGATAAAATCCGGTAAACCATCCATGGACGATATATCGTCCGGCATCCGATGCTTCAGCTGATCCGGTTTTTCCTGCCGTTTCTTCTTCCGTCGATACATTATTTCCCGTTCCGTACTTCATCGTCGCCTTCATCATCTTCGTGAGCTGACTTGCTGTCTGCTTCGAGATCACCCTATGATCCTGGTCATCCGATTTCTTTTGTATCGCAGATTTTTGTGTTTCTTCGCTTGGGTCTCCCAGTACTTCTTCTACAATTTTCACCTCTTTATCCACACCGCCGTTTGCTATAATATTTACCATTCTAGCAACTTGAAGCGGAGTTACCAAGGTTTCTCCTTGTCCAATGGAAAGATTTCCGATGCCTGCACCCTGACAATTCTTTAATGCGGGAAGATTACCGTTTTTAATATTCGGAAACCCATTAATCGGATTCTCACCCAACCCCATTTTCTCCGCCATTTTCAATATGTCTTCTGCCCCTACCATCTCCCCAAGCTCAATAAAGGCACTATTGCATGAGTAAGCAAAGGCATCGGTGAATGAAATATCTCCGTGGCCTTCCTCTCCTCCCGTCGAGCAGCCGAAGATTACACCATTTACCTCTCTCTTCCCGTCACAATGCAGAATAATGTCCGGTTTAATGCCTTTTTCTAAAGCAGCAGCAGCCACAACGATTTTAAAAATAGAGCCGGGAGGATATTCCCCCTGAAAAACTTTATCAATCAGCTCTTTATTATCGCTGTTAATATATTGTTTCATCTCATTCGGATCAAAAGCAGGCGTACTGGCACAGGCTAATATACTTCCGTCTTTTACAGATTGAACGACCACTGCTCCATTATAATCACTGTTATTTAACGCTTCTTCTACACTTTTTTGGATTTCCTTATCTAATGTCGTAACAACCCCGTAGTTCTGATTAACAGACGTCGAAAGTCCGATACCAGACAACAAATACCCTTTTGCATCTGCCATAGCAAAATAATTGCTGTCATTATTTTCTAATTTTTTGTTATACAGCAATTCAAGACCTGAAACACCGTTGCCGTCTTTCTGATTAATATACCCAATAAGATGGGACGCCAATTGGTTGTTATCATACCGTTTGTTGATTTCCAACGAATAGGCATTATACTTATCTTCCAGCACCTGCCAAGCTTCTCGATCATAATGATCGATTGCATATACATAGTATTTACTGTTATCTACACTCAATTTATGGGCTTCCATTTTACTTAAAACAGTAGCAACCTTTGAATCATATTTTTCTTTTAAGAGCAGCACCATATATTCTTTGCTTTGGCTGGTCAAAGGAGACATATTGCGATCATAAATGGTCCCTCTGAAATCGATTCCGTTCAAGCTTATCTTTTGTTGCCGGATAGCTGCCGTACTTAATTCTTCTCCACCTATAATTTGAATGTAGGTTAGCCGACCTGCCAGTCCTAAAGATAGCAGCACATATACGATGCATATGAACATCATTCTTTTCTTCATAAAAAACACCCCTTATAATGGGAGTTTTCCCCTTATAAAGAGTGTTTATACTTTCAGGATATTGTTTTACAGTTTATGTATAAATAAACCGCTGCCTAACTTAGGTTCAAACCATGTGGACTTAGGAGGCATTACCATATCGTTATCGGATACTGCCAATAAATCAGCTATCTCCACGGGATAGACCGCAAATGCAACCTGCATATCCGTCTTTACCCTTCTTTCGAGTTCTTTTAAGCCTCTGATCCCTCCCACAAAGTCTATTCTTTTATCCGTTCTTGGATCTTCTATGCCCAAAATCGGTTTTAACACATTGTTCTGCAAGATGGAAACATCCAGTGAATCAATCACATGATCCGGGATGATTTCAGGCTTCGCTTGTAATTCATACCATTTATCGTTTAGGAACATGCCGAATATATGTTTTCCTGTCGGTGCAAAAACATCGCTTCCCTTTTCGTTTATTTCAAATCCTGCCGTTTCCACCTTCTTTAAAAATTCTTCTGCTGTGTTTCCATATAAATCTTTAACCACTCTGTTATAGTCAAATATTCTTAAATCATTATCCGGGAAAATAACAGCCATAAAGAAATTGAATTCTTCTTCACCGGTATAATTGGGATTTTCTTCTCTTCTTTTCAAGCCGACTTTGCATGCGGAAGCACTTCGGTGATGTCCGTCTGCAATGTATAAAGCCGGAATTTCACCGAATAATTCCGAAAGATTCTTAATCACGGAATCATCGTCTACCGTCCATAAGGTATGCTGAATTCCATCCTCAGTAGTGATGTCAAACAGTATTTCATGACTGGATATCCAACCTTCTACAATGCTTCTGATTTTCTTATTGTCTCTATACGTTAAAAATACCGGCTCGGTATTGGCATCACAAATATCAAAATGATTAATTCGGTCGATTTCTTTTTCCACTCTTGTAAATTCATGTTTTTTAATGACATTATTTTGATAGTCGTCAACGGAAACGCAGCCTACGATACCAACCTGTGTTCTTCCATTCATCACTTGTTTATACAAATACATCACCGGTTTTTCTTCAACAACAAAAACCCCGTCTTCTATGTTTTGAATAATGTTTTGCTTCGCTCTTTCATGAACCGATTTCTCATATGGATTTTTCTGTTCAGGCATATCGATTTCTGCTCTGCAGATGTGCAAAAAGCTGTAAGGATTTCCATCTGCCATATATGCTGCTTCTTCTCTGTTCATTACATCGTAGGGTAATGAAATTACTTTGTCCGCATATTTTTTATCCGGACGTATTGCTTTGAAAGGTCTAACAATTGCCATTTTTTCTTATCTCCTTAATTATTTTTTCTGTGACTTCTGTAATACTCATTCCTGTTGTATCCAGTTCAATCGCATCTTCTGCTCTTTTTAAAGGGTTTAATGCCCGCGTGGAATCATCGTGATCCCGCTTGATAATATCCGCTAAGACAGCGTCAAAGTTCACGTTTTGTCCTTTTGCGACCAGTTCCTCATACCGCCTCTCTGCTCTTTCCTGTGCAGAGGCAGTCATAAAGAATTTATATCTCGCATCAGTCAACACATTCGTTCCGATATCCCTTCCATCCATTACAACACTTTTCGCTTGTCCCATTTTTCGCTGCAAAGCAACAAGCATTGCCCTTACTTCAGGCAATGCGGAACACATAGAAGCCATCTTTGTTACTTCGGGCGTTCTGATTTGGTCATTTACAATCTCACCATCCAGAATGATATTACCTTTACTAAAGTCTATATCCGTCTTGCCCAGTAAGTCAATCACTTCCTCCGTATGATCTAAATTAATTTTTCTCTCCAGAATTTTATATCCAATCGCCCGATACATAGCGCCCGTATCAATATAATCAATGCCCAGCAATTTAGCGACTTGTTGTGCGATTGTACTCTTTCCCGCACCGCTGGGTCCATCAATAGCGATTTGAAAAATTTGTTCTTCTTTCATCATTCTACTCCGGTTCTTACTTCTTCTTTCCATTGTCTAATAGTTTTTCTATTTCTGCAACAAAAGTATTGACATCGGTAAACTGCCTGTACACCGAAGCAAAGCGCACATAGGCCACTTCGTCCAGCTTTTTTAACTGTTCCATAATCAGCTCACCGATAAATTCACTTTGGACTTCTTTTTCCATCATGTTGTTCAGTCCTCTTTCGATTTCATTCACAACTTTTTCTATTTCAATCATAGGAACCGGTCTTTTTTCGCAAGCTTTAATAATCCCGTTCAAAATCTTATTTCGATCAAAAGCTTCGCGTCTACCGTCCTTTTTCACAACCATAAGCAACATTTCTTCTACTTTTTCATAGGTCGTAAATCGTTTATTGCATTGATCGCATTCTCGTCTTCTTCGTATAGCATGTCCTTCCTCAGTAGGTCTTGAATCGATTACCTTTGTATCTGGATTTTCACAAAATGGACATCTCATAATGCCACCTCCTACTATCTTTCGTAATTCTATATAACACTCTTTCTTCTACTAATCTGTTTTCGCTATACAATGATTCTACTATATATTGTGTGTTTTGAAAAGAAATTCTTCGTAAAATGGCTTTTTTTATACACTAATTCCCTCAATTTCCACTAAAATAACATCGTCACCTATAGTCCGTATATTTTCCCACTTTACCACATAGTCTCCATCACTTCTTCCAAAAATATTAAAGAAATTTTTCGGTGACGGAATAACAAGTCCCTCTATTCTTCCTTCTTCAAGATTAATTTCTATATCACTGACATAGCCTAAGCTTTTTCCGTCAAAAATATTGATAACCTCTTTGTTTTTAATTTCTTCTGTACTTGTCATCTTATGTTTCCCCTTCCACATGAAATGTATTGCCAGCTTTATAAGCTGTCCTATGGTACAATATATTAAAAGGGCAATGGAATTATACCATTGCCCTCTGATGATTTGTTTTTTATTCTTTTTATGCCTTAGCACTTTCTTCCGCGGGTACTTTCACGGACTGATCCACAACGAAATCAAGAACCTTTTCCATCATAAAGCTCTTCATCAGATTGGCCTTTCCTACATATTCTTCGAAGGATGCGCCATACTGCGCTTTAAATTCTTTATCGCTCGTAATATTCTGCTCCTTCATGTAATCCTTTAGAAGCTTGTCATATTCACTGTCATTGATCGTAATACCTTCTTTTCTTGCTATGGAGTAGATAACCATTTCTTGATGCACGATCGTCTTCGCATATTCATCTTCCGTCATCCCTAACATTTGCTCCATAAAGTCTGCATATTCCATACCATACTGTTCTGCATACGGCTCGTATTGCGTTTTAATGGTCTCCTTAATATCCTTCAATTCTTTATCCGGATATTTTAATACTTTTGCATTATCAACAACTGTATTCCAAACACTGTTTTGCATCTGCTGCTTTGCGTTGGCTTCTTTCTGAGCAAGCAAGTCTTCCTTTACGGATTTCTCATATTCCTCTAGTGTCGTGGATTTACTGTTCGCCTTTACAAAATCTATGTTGTATTCCGGAACGTTGCTAACGGTTATAGAATTCAATGTTACGGTAAAATCTACAGGCTTGCCGGCTACTTCTTTCCCCCAATAATCTTCTGGAAATTGTAAATTAAGAGTCTTGGTTTCTCCTACCTTCATACCGATTACGCCATCATCAAAGCCGTCAATATAGCCGCTGCTCCCTAAAGTAATATTGGTTCCTGTGGTACTTCCGCCTTCAAATTCCTTCCCGTCAATTTTACCGACATAAGCGATATTGACTGTTTGTCCTGCTGCAGCGGTTCCCTCTTTATCTTCAGTGGTTGTACTGGCTTGTTGAAGTCTATTTTGAATCTCGGCTTTAACGTCATCGCCGGAAACAGAAATGGCTTCTTCCGTTACTTTTATGCCTGTATAATCACCAAGGGTTACATATTCTGATAAATCATAATCATATGGTTCTTTATCCTCACTCTTGCTTCCGCACGCAGCAAGTGACAGTGTCAAGCAAAGAATCATTATAAAAGATACTATTTTTTTATTCGTTTTTATCATTTTTTCGCATTCTCCATCCCTTTGTTATTAACCGATATCGGCCTACATCTTAGCATTATATCATACAAACAGCGTCGCAGTATGATTCAATGAACGCTTCCCTACAGCAACACTGTATTCAATGCATTGCGTTCATTATACCATAAAAAGCTTACTAAATAAAGAAAAAAGCTCGGTAATTACACCGAGCTCTTCAAATCTTTATATGGTAACTACGATTATCACAAATTGGCCGAAAATCTTAGAAATCTAAACATATTTTCGCATGTATTTCAATGCGTTTTTCTCTAGCCTGCTTACCTGGGCCTGACTGATTGAAATTTCTTCTGCAACTTCCATCTGCGTTTTTCCTTCAAAGAATCTCATTTTTAAAATATGACGTTCTCTTGGGGATAATTTTTTCATTGCTTCAGATAACGATAGATTTTCAATCCACCGCGTATCTGTATTCTTCATATCTTTGACTTGATCCATTACATAAATGGCATCTCCGTCATCATGAAATACAGGTTCAAATAGCGAGATCGGCTCTTGGATTGATTCTAATGCCAGTACGACATCTGCCCGCTCCATCTCCGTTTCCTTTGCAATTTCTGCTATGGTCGGTTCCCGTTGAAGCTCCTTCGCTAACTTTTCTCGTGCCTGAAGGGCCTTATAAGCCGTATCCCGGAGCGATCTGGATACCCTGATCGGATTATTATCTCTCAGATACCTTCTGATTTCCCCTATAATCATTGGTACTGCATACGTTGAAAACTTCACACCGTGGCTAGTATCAAAGTTCTCCAACGCCTTAATTAATCCAATACACCCTACCTGAAATAAGTCATCTGGATTTTCTCCTCTATTGTTGAACCTCTGTATTACACTAAGTACCAACCTGAGATTCCCCTTTATGAATTCTTCTCTAACCTCTTTATCTCCCCCTTTAACAGCCTCTATCATTCTCATCATCTCTGCATCTTTGTAAACTGGTAATTTTGCGGTGTTTACGCCACAGATCTCTACCTTGTTTGCCATAAATAAGGTCCTCCGAATTCTCATTGCTCCCCTTTAGCAATCTTTTTTCGCTTTTAAAAGCGCTTTGTGACCTATATTATTTATGCGCAGAATGAGACTATTTTATACTCTATGCATGAAACTATTTGGCAGAAATCTACGACAAAAAACCTAGTTCCGTCAAGTCCGCATTTTTGGACTTAAAGAACTAGGTTTTAATTTATCTTATTTTAATATGCACGTCTCTCAGCTGAACTTCTTCTACTGTGCTTGGTGAATTAAACAATAAGTCTTGACCGTTTGGAGACAGTGGGAATGCGATGATTTCCCGGATATTTTCTTCTCCTGCAAGAAGCATGACCATTCGGTCTACTCCCGGAGCCATACCTGCATGAGGAGGTGCGCCAAATTGGAATGCTTTGTAAAGAGCTCCGAATTTTGTCTTTACATCTTCTTCCGTATATCCTGCGATTTCAAACGCTTTAACCATCACGTCCGGCCGATGGTTTCGAACGGCACCAGAGGATAATTCCACGCCGTTTACAACAATATCATACTGGTAAGCCTTGATCTCCAGTGGATCCATTTCCAGCAATGCTTTCATTTCGCCCTGCGGCATGGAAAATGGATTATGCGTGAAGTCAATCTTATTCAGATCTTCATTGAACTCAAACATCGGGAAGTCGGTAATATAACAGAATTCAAATCTGCTCTTGTCAATTAAGTCTAACCGATTTGCGAGTTCTGTTCGAATCTGGCCCGCATATTTTGCAACCACATTCTTTTCGTCGCTGATGAAGTATAGAATGTCTTCCGCCTGTAATCCTTCACGAACTGCTAGTGCTTTCTTCTGTTCATCGGTAAAGAACTTATCGATAGGACCCTTATAAGACATATCTTCATTAACTGTGATATAGCCAAGGCCTTTCATACCAATTCCCTTCGCAAAACTTTCCATCTTCTCAAAGAAAGACTTCGGCATTTTTGCCTTTCCCGGCACACGGATTGCTCGGACAATCTTACCCTTAAACGGTGCGAAATCAACGTCTTCAAAGAAATCACTCAAATCTGTAATGAGTAAAGGATTTCTTAAATCCGGTTTATCGTTCCCATATTTCAGCATGGATTCTTCAAAGGTAATCTTTCTAAACGGCGGCTTGGAAACTTCTAGCTGCGAAAATTCCTTAAAGGTCGCATACAGTACTTTTTCAGCTACCGCAAATACATCTTCTTGTGTAGCGAACGCCATTTCAAAATCTAACTGATAGAATTCTCCCGGTGAACGGTCTGCTCTCGCATCTTCGTCTCTAAAGCACGGAGCGATCTGGAAATATCGGTCAAATCCGGAAGCCATCAGCATTTGCTTAAACTGCTGCGGAGCCTGCGGCAGCGCATAGAAGCAGCCTTTATGCTTTCTGCTCGGTACCAAATAATCTCTTGCCCCTTCCGGTGAAGAGTTTGCCAAAATCGGCGTCTGTATTTCCATGAATCCCTGTTCTTCCATTCTTGCACGTAAGAATCGGATAATCTTTGAACGGAATATAATCTTTTCATGAACCTTCGGATTTCTTAAATCCAAGAATCGATACTTTAATCGAACATCTTCTCTGGTATCGGTAGAAGAATCAATTTCAAACGGTAGATTATTGTTCGCCATTCCAAGAATTCGAACAGCTAGCGCCTTTACTTCGATTTCTCCGGTTGCAAGCTTCGGATTTACCGTATCGGCATCTCTCTTAAGCACGATACCGCTGACAGAAATAACCACTTCTTTGTTGAGTTTTTCTACCATGTTTTCGGTTACTACAATCTGCGTCACACCGTAATGGTCTCTTAAATCAACGAAAGCAATACCGCCGTGGTTTCGGATTGTGCTCACCCATCCGGCAATCTTAATTTCTTTATCTACATCAGCAGCGGTTAACTGGTTGCAATTTACAGTTCGGTAGCATCCGTCAAATTCACTGTCATCATCGATAGCAATATCCCATGCCTTTACATCGTACTTTTTCGCTTCAGCCGCTTTTCTCTCTTCTTGCTGCGCTTCCGCTTCTGCCTGTGATCCTGCACTGATGTTTTCTAATTGTTCTTTAATCAGCTTATTTACAGTCTGAGGACTTGCCTTTCCTGCAAGCTTTCTCATCGCCTGGCCTACTAAGAAGCCAAAGGCTTTATCTTTTCCGGCCTGATAATCTTCGATAGATTTAGGATTTTCGTCAATCGCCTCAGTTACAGCTTTTTCAATTAAAGCCATATCTTCGATAGCAAGTAAACCCTTTTCTTCCACATATTTTACTGGATCAATATTATTATCAAATAATTCTTCAATAACCTGTTTTGCTACAGCTCGATTGATTTTGCCTTCTGCTGTTAATTTCACAATATCCGCTAATTTTTGTGCGTCCACCTGAATATCTTCCGGTGCAACATCTCTTTCCTTTAATAGTCTTAAGATATCTCCCGTAACAAAGTTCGCGGAAAGCTTTGCATCCTTTGATAAGGCTGTTGTATTTTCAAATAATAATGCCACTTCTTGGGTCGCAATAATCGTCTTCGCAATATCTTCGGATAAGCCGTATTCTTTCTGGTATCGTTCTCTTTTCGCAAGAGGTAATTCTATCATTTTTTCTTGTAACCCAGAAATCCAAAGTTCATCAATAGATACCGGCAATAAATCCGGATCTGGGAAATATCGATAGTCCTGCGCATTTTCCTTGGAACGCATGCTATAACTTTCACCGATTTCATCATCCCATCTTCTGGTTTCCTGAGTAACCTTACCGCCCGCTTCAATTAAGTCAATCTGTCTTTTGCTTTCAAATAAGATCGCTCTGTGAATGGCTTTGAAGGAGTTTAGATTCTTCATTTCTGTTCTTGTTCCATACTGTTCAGCGCCTTCCGGCCTGATAGACAAGTTCACGTCTGCTCTCATGGAACCTTCCTGCATCTTACAGTCGGAAACACCTAAATACCGCAGCATCTGCTGAAGATTTTCAAGGAAAGTCACTACTTGTTCGGGTGTTCTGAAATCAGGATTTGTAACGATTTCGATAAGCGGTACACCGCATCTGTTATAGTCTACAAGGGTACCGGATACATCATGCACCAGCTTGCCCGCATCTTCTTCCATATGGATTTCGCAGAGAGTGATTCGGCTTATTTCTCCGCCAACCACAATATCCATATAGCCGTTTCGGCAAATCGGATGATATAACTGAGAAATCTGATAATCCTTTGGAAGGTCCGGATAAAAGTAATTTTTTCTATCAAATCGATTTTCTCTTTGAATATTACAATTCAAAGCAAGGCCGGCTTTGATTGCACGATTTACCACGTCCTTATTTAATACCGGCAAACTACCTGGCAAGCCCATACAAACCGGGCAAACATGCGAATTGGGTTCCCCGCCGAATTCAGTGCTGCATCCGCAGAATATCTTTGTTTTAGTTGCTAATTCAACATGGACTTCAAGACCCATGACAATTTCATAGTTCATTACAGAATTCCTCCCTTCGTATGATGATCGGTTACCTGCTGGTACGCATACGCAGCCTTCACCAAAGTCGGTTCGGAGAACGTATTTCCGATTAGCTGCATGCCGATTGGCATATTATTTTCAGCTGAAATACCGCATGGCAATGCAACAGCCGGAACACCCGCTAAATTAATGGATACCGTATAAATATCCGCCATATACATGGCAATCGGATCATCAATCTGTTCGCCGATTTTATAAGCTGTATTCGGGCTTACAGGGCTCAAAATCATATCAAACTTTTGGAAGGCCTGATCGAATGACTCTTTTATCATGCCTCGAACCTGTAACGCCTTCTTATAATACGCATCAAAATAGCCGGAGCTTAGCACGAAAGAACCCAGCATGATTCTTCTCTTCACTTCGGAACCGAAGCCCTCGCTTCTGGATTTATAGTAAGTGGCCAACAAATCGTTTGCTTCTGCTGAACTGTAGCCATATTTAATACCATCATAACGAGAAAGGTTTGAGCTTGCTTCGGCACAGGCAACGATATAGTAAGCCGGTACCGCATATTCAATACCTGGCATTTCAAATTCATGCAATTCTGCTCCTAATGATTTTAACACTTGAGAAGCAGCAAGAACTTTCTCTCTCACTTCGCCATTTAATCCGTCTCCAAAATAGTTCTTCGGAATACCGATTCGTAAGCCTTTCAAGTCCTGTGTATAAGAATTAGTAAAATCAAACGGTTTGTCCATGATTGAGGTACTGTCTCTGCGGTCGGACCCAGAGATAAGAGACAACACCTCTGCACAATCTTCTACTGTTTTTCCCACTGGGCCAATCTGATCCAAAGAGGATGCATAGGCCATTAAACCGTATCTGGACACACTGCCGTAGGTTGGTTTAATTCCTGTTAAATTACAGAATGCACAAGGCTGCCTGATAGAACCTCCTGTATCGGAACCCAACGCATAAGGAGACATGTTTGCTGCTACTGCAGCAGCTGAACCGCCGGAAGAACCGCCCGGCACATATTCCTTATTCCATGGATTTTTTGTAACACCAAAATGGGACGTTTCAGTGGAACCTCCCATAGCGAATTCATCCATATTTGCTTTTCCGATGACAACAGCTCCTGCTGCGTTAAGCTTTTCCATTACACCTGCATTGTATATTGGAACAAAGTTTTCCAGCATTTTTGAACCTGCCGTGGTTCGGATGCCTTTTGTACAAATGTTATCCTTGATGATAACAGGTACGCCAGCAAGCGGAGAAAGTTCTTCTCCTTTATCTATTTTCTTTTGAACTGCTTCCGCAGATTGTATTGCTTCATGTTCAGTCACGGTAATAACCGCATTTACGTCTGTATTGTTATTATTTATTTCACCTAAATAGTATTCGGTTACTTCTTTACAGCTTAATTCCTTGGACTTAATTCGTTTGCCAATTTCAATGGCAGACATGTCCTTCAACGGTTGAGTTGACAATGCCATCACCTTCCTTTTCTAAAATATAATTGTTTCTATAACGCCTCTGTAGAAAAATTTCGACTGTAGAAATTTTTCTTTCATCTGTGCGTTCAACGAGGTGAGGGATATATTATCCTCGTTATATTCAGGGAGAAATTCTGTCTATTCTACTGTCTTGTGCACCTTAAAATAATCGCCTTTGCTTTCGGGTGCATTTTGCAGTACTTCTCCACGTCTGTCACCATTAGTCACATTATCTTCTCTAAAACAATTCTTATTTTCAAATGGGTGTGACATTTCTTTCATGCCCTTCGTATCCAGTTCATTGAGCTTATCCATGTAATTTAATATATCAGTTAAGTCTTTTTTCGCTCTCTGTTTTTCTTCTTCACCGAGCTCGAGTCTAGATAAATCGCCGATATAATCAATCAGGCTATCAGTTATGTTCATAAACGTGACCTCTTTCTATGAATTCATTGTTTTTGTGTGTAAAACTACCTTTATTTTGCGATAAAAGCATAAAAACATGTACTATAGGATACCACTTTTTGCTTAATTTTGCAAGGTTTTTGGATGTGGCCCGTCCTTATTTGTTATTTTAAACAAATAATTTATATTATTTTTGTTGACAAATCCAGTTTTATTTCATATACTTTGTAATAAGCAAGGGCGCTTTGAATAAAAATCATAGTGTCCTTGTCTTTTTTATTATTTCTTAAAAGGATGTAACGGAGGTATACTAAAATGTTTTATCCATAAAAATCCAAAATATACCCATTTTCCCCTTATTTGTTCTTATAAAAATTGCTGATTTTCTTATATAAAAATTTAAAAATGGGTATTGACACGGAATTAATTGTTTAGTATACTTTCGTCATTATATAGCAAAGGCGCTATGAGTATATACTCGTAGTGCCTTTTTTTTCGTAGCTTTAGCTACAATGAAAAAACGGACAGCAGGGAGCAAAGCGAGTCGGAGCCGAAGGGCGTTGCCGTTTTGCCCCAAGCTTGCTTGACTAGGCAAAACGGACAGCGTAGCGAACAACGTGAGCGAAGGAGCCGAAGGGCGTTGCCTTTTTGCCCCAAGCTTGCTTGGCTAGGCAAAACGGACAGCGTAGCGAACAACGTGAGTGAAGGAGCCGAAGGCGTTGCCTTTTTGCCCCAAGCTTGCTTGGCTAGGCAAAACGGACAGCGTAGCGAACAACGTGAGCGAAGGAGCCGAAGGCGTTGCCTTTTTTTCGTAGCTTTAGCTACAATGAAAAAACGGCACTGCTAACAGAACGATATTTATTTCAATGTTTATAAATCACAAAGAAAATCGGGAGGTAAAAAGATGAAAAAGATTTCAGAAATTTTCGGCAGCATGGTATTTAACGATGCAGTCATGAGAGAAAAACTGCCTAAGGATACTTATAAAGCACTTCAAGCTCATATAAACGATAGTGCTCCCCTTACAGTAGAAGTGGCCAATGTCATTGCAAGTGCCATGAAGGATTGGGCCATAGAAAAAGGCGCTACACATTTTACCCATTGGTTCCAGCCAATGACCGGTATTACGGCAGAAAAGCACGACAGCTTTATCTCCCCAACCGAAGGCGGAGAAGTAGTGATGAACTTTTCTGGCAAAGAATTAATCAAAGGTGAACCGGATGCTTCCAGTTTCCCTTCCGGCGGTATCCGGGCTACCTTTGAAGCCAGAGGATATACCAACTGGGACCCAAGCTCCTATGCATTTATAAAAGAAAATACGTTATGTATCCCTACTGCTTTCTGCTCCTACGGCGGAGAAGCTCTGGATAAAAAAACACCGTTGCTTCATTCCATGGAGGCGATTAACAAGCAGGCGGTCAGAGTATTAAATTTACTTGGCAATCCGGCTAAAAAGGTGATCACTACGGTTGGCCCGGAACAAGAATATTTCTTAATCTCCAAAGAGCTTTATGAAAAGCGTAAAGATTTGATTTACTGCGGACGTACTTTATTAGGGGCAAAGCCGCCGAAAAGACAGGAATTAGAGGATCACTACTTTGGTGCAATTAAGCCAAAGGTAAATGAATTCATGGCAGAATTGGATGAAGAACTGTGGAAGCTTGGTGTTCTTGCTAACACAGAACATAACGAAGTGGCTCCTGCACAGCACGAACTGGCTCCGATCTTTACTACGGCGAACATCGCATCCGATCACAATCAGCTTATGATGGAATTGATGAAAAAAATTGCTAATAAATATGATTTAGCATGTTTATTGCACGAAAAGCCGTTTGCTGGCATTAACGGAAGCGGAAAGCATATCAACTGGTCACTGGCCACGGACAGCGGAGAAAATTTATTGAAACCCGGCAAAAATCCAATTGAAAATATGCAGTTCTTACTGTTCTTATGCGCAGTGATCAAAGCGGTTGACCAGTATCAGGATTTACTTCGAATTTCAGTTTCCGGTCCAAGCAACGATCACCGTCTTGGCGGAAATGAAGCACCTCCTGCCATTATATCGATTTTCTTAGGAGAAGATTTAAAGGAAGTATTGGATGCTCTTGCAGACGGGAAGACAGAAGTTCCTTATCGGGATCGAAGGATGGATATCGGACTTTCCATTCTTCCTGATTTTAAAAAGGATACAACAGACAGAAACAGAACATCTCCGTTTGCTTTTACGGGAAGTCGGTTTGAATTCAGAATGGCTGGTTCTACAACATCCGTATCCTGTCCTTCCTATATGTTAAACACCATCACTGCCGATACACTTATGGGATTTGCAGATGTACTGGAACAAGCAGACGACATAGAAGCAGCAGTCAAGAATCTGATTAAGGAAACATATATCAACCATCAGCGAATCGTATTTAACGGGAACAATTATTCCGAAGAATGGGTACAGGAAGCAGAACGAAGAGGTCTTTTAAATCTAAAGGCTGCCGTAGATGCCTTTCCGCTTTTCACGAGTGAAAAGAACCTAGACCTCTTTAAGAGACAGGGCATCTTTTCAGAGGTAGAAGTGACAGCAAGAAAAGAAATCTTATTTGACGAATATTGCAAACTCGTAAATATCGAAGCATTAACCATGCTGGATATGGTTAATAAGGATATTCTTCCGGCTGTATCTTGCTATGTAAACGATTTAGCCGAACTAGTCATCAACAAGAAAAGTGTTTCTGAGACGATTGCTTGTGAGATGGAAAAAAACTTAATTTCAAATCTGTCCGCAATATGTGATGGCTTATACAGCAAAGCCTCTGCATTGGATAGCTTACTTCTTGAAGTAAATAATATTGAAAAGACTCAACTTGCGGCAAGATTCTTCTGCGATAAGATTTTACCGGCAATGAATGAAATCCGTGCATTGACAGATGAACTGGAAACCATGACGGCATCCAAATACTGGCCTATGCCTACATACGGAGAATTGTTGTTCTATTAATATAATATTAACCTCTAAAATAGGGTGTGCCTCGAAATGAGACACACCCTTTAGTTTAATGGTCGTATGTTTTTAATATTTTTTCTGCGATTTTCTTCTTGGAAACTCTTCTATTCATTGCTTGGTGCTCGATATATTTATGGGCCTGCTCTTCTGACATGCTTAAGTATTGTACCAATACCCACTTTGCACGATTGACCAGCTTCATTTCATCAATTTTACTCTGTAATTTTAAATTTTCCTCTTGAAGCGTTGTAATTCTGTTCTTTGCAAGCTGTGCGAATTTAATCGCTTGACTCAGCATGGCTTTCACCACAGGCTTGTTTACGATGATGATTCCATATTGCTCCATTTTTTCGGCTACCCGTTCAATATCTTCATTTTTTAACAAGACAATAACTCCTGCCGATGAATGATTTACGGCACAAATTGCTAAATTATCACCAACTTCCTCCTCCAAGGGGCTATTGATGATGACCAAGTCAAATAAGCCCTCCAGCAGTTTAGTTTGAGCTTCTTTAGCGGAATATACTGCTTCTGCTGTATATTCTTCAATCTGATTCATATACTCCATAAGAGCGTCCGTACTCTTACCATTTTTGGTCACTAACAACAGTTTTTTCAAGGGAGTTTCTCCTGTGCTTTATTGAAATATATTTCATTATATAAACATATATTTTATCATACAAATCTACTACTTGCAATATTTTTATTAATCTTCGTTCATTCACTTATTAACAATTTAAAGTAACTTAATCAGCTCCTCTAACTCTTCAGATAAAACTTTTGCAAGCACAAAATCCGTATCTTTTAAGGCCAATTCTATTTTCGTTTCAATTGATTTTTTCTTTTGTTCCATTTCTAAATAGTCTCTATCAAAATGACTGGCATAAATCATCTTTTTAAATTTTTGCATACTCATTTTTCTAATTGTCTTATCTTTAATGATTAAAACAAAATCCATACAATTCGCTATCGTATAGAAATCATGAGAAATCATGAGAATCGCACCTTTATAGTTTTCTATGGCTTTCTCCAATGCTATTTGCGAATAGGTGTCTAAATGACTTGTCGGTTCATCAAGAAGCAACAGGTTTGCTCTACTCGCAGAAACTTTAGCCAATTGAAGTATATTTTTTTCTCCCCCCGATAAAGCTTCTATCTTTTGATTAATGACTTCTCCCTCAAATCCATAGTTTGAAATATAGGATTGAACCTCTTGAGAAGTATTAAATCCAGCAATGAGGAATTCTTCAAGTATCGTATTAGACTCATTTAACCCTTCCCCTTGGAGCTGAGATAAATAAGTCACTTCAACGTCTTCATGTATCTCAATGGATTCATGATTATTTTCAAAGATGTCTCGAAGTAAAGTCGTTTTCCCTGTACCATTTGGCCCGATAAGGGCTACTTTATCGCTAGATTTAATCTCAAAAGTGACATTTTCCAGAAGCATATCATCAAAGGCGAGACTGTAATCCTTTACTTTTAAAGCGATGGTTTCTTCGATTTCATTAGCTGTAACCAAGCAGATATCCGGTTGTTTAATAGCTACAAATGGTGCTTTAATTCTACGTGCTTCTAATCTTTCTTGAATTTTAACTCTAGCATTTAGTGCTTTTCCCCTAGCCGCCTCCGAATTGCTCGTTGCGATGGTTCTTAATTTATTGATTAAGATTTCATTTCTCTCAATTTCTTCATTATCAGTAATAGCTAGTTCTTGCAATTCAATTTTACATTGGAGTAAGAAGAAGTTATAATCCATATATCTTCCATCAAACTCTTGGAGCTCCATGTTTTCAAGGTGCACAATTTTATCAAAACAATGATTCAATAGATATCTGTTGTGTGTAATAACTAACATTGTTCCTCTATGTGAATTAATTAGATTTTTAAGAGAATTAAGGTTTTCAAAGTCTAAAAACACATCGGGTTCATCCATAATCATTAGATCTGGACTAATCAGCATTTCCTTAATCACTTGAATAAGTTTGAATTCTCCGCCACTAAGTTCAGATACCCTTCGATTTTCATGCTTGATTAGGTTCGCTAAATTTAATTTTTTATTAATGTTGCTTTCATAATTATCTCCACCAATGGCATCAAATGCATCTAAAGCCTGTTGGTACTTTTCCAGTAAGGGATCCAGATCCGAAGAAGTTTCCATTTCAGTACAAATAGAGGTCAATTCATTTTGCAGCTTAATAAATTTTTCCCCTATATAGTCGAAAACTGTGACTTCTTTTATTTTGTCTAGCTCCGAGAACTGACTTACATACCCAATTCTACAATTGGAGTTTATTTCTAACTTTCCATCAAACATATATCGATCTGGGTCCATAATTATATCTATCAGTGTACTTTTTCCACTGCCACTTGTTCCTATAAAAGCACAATGTTGACCCTCCTCTAATGTAAATGAAATATTCTTATACAGATCCTTTTGCGGAAATGAGTAGGATAAGTTGTCAACCTTTATCATATTATTACCTTTCTTTATCACTAAAAAAGAGCCTATGGAAATAAGCTCTTCAATATATTATCTCGCTAATCACAATTTTACAATTGATTTTATATAGTAAAGACATTCTTTTAAGTTTACCGTTAATAGTATAACACTTTTTACGACTAATTTCAATCATTCTATATGAAAGGTTCGGATTGTAATCTGTTTTGTGAACGCTCTTCGCTAAAATACCCCTCACAAGCTCCAGCTAAGCGGGTATTTAAAAGGAAATGTTTAACCTATAAGGACGATAGCTTTTTAAACTGATCCACTAAGGTCACATATAGCTCTTTATATAATTCGTAATATTTTTTATAGGCTTCGTTATTTTCACAAATCGGCTGATGCGTTTGATTCTTTACAATCAATTTGCTGCAAGTCTCCTCTAAATCCTTATAGATTCCTGCTCCGACTCCGGCCAAAATCGCAACGCCCAATGCGCCGCCTTGTTCCGCCTGAATGGTGCTTACCGGGCAGCCGTACAGATCCGCAAACATCTGCCGCCAAAATTCACTTCTGGCTCCGCCTCCGCAGATCATCATATCGCCGATGGGTACGCCCATTTCTCGGAATACATCTACACATTCCAGTTGTGAATAGGAAATGCCTTCCATGACAGCTCGAATCAAATTCTTTTTCTGATGAATCGCAGACAATCCAAAGAAGGTTCCCCGGCAATCCGGATCGGGATGCGGTGAACGCTCTCCCATCAAATAAGGAAGATAAATCAGCTTATCTGCCCCGATAGGTGCTTCTTTAGCCATGGCGGTCATCAATTCGTAAGGGTCTACCCCTTGTTCTTTAGCCAGCTGTACTTCGTCTGTACACACATTGTTTCGGAGCCATTGAAGGGATAAGCCTGCCGCCTGTGTACAGCTCATCACAGTCCATTTACCAGGTACAGATGCACATAAGGTGTGAACCCGCCCCTTCTTATCGATTGCAACTTTGTCGGAAATGGCATATACTACGCCGGAAGTACCGATGGTTGTGAAAGCACTTCCCTCTGAAACAATTCCCGTTCCAATAGCAGCGGCCGGATTGTCTCCGGCTCCGCCGACTACAATTGTTCCCACTGCAAGACCGGTTGCAAGAGCTGCCTTGCTATGCACTTCTCCGGTCACCTCCGGAGATTCATACATTTTTCCGAGCAGACTTCTCTCAATCCCCAACGGTTCTAAAATTTCATCAGACCAATCTCTTTTGGCCACGTTCATCAGCTGCATGCCGGATGCATCCGAGACTTCTGTAGCAAATTCGCCTGTCAACATGTAACGAATATAGTCTTTCGGAAGAAGGATATGGGCACATTTATTGTATATTTCCGGCTCATTCTTTTTTACCCAAAGAATTTTGGCAGCCGTGAATCCTGTCAATGCCGGATTTGCCGTGATATCGATGATTTTTTGCGGAGTCAGAATTCGATTCATGTCCTCCACTTCTTTTCCGGTTCTCTGATCACACCAAATGATGGATTTACGGAGTGGCTTCCCGTTGCTGTCCAGCATGACAAGACCATGCATCTGGCCGGAAAGTCCGATTCCCTTGATCTGCTTCGAATCGATTTTTGAGGTTAAAATCACATAATAAATCCCTTCAACTGTTGCATTCCACCAATCCAAAGGGTCTTGTTCGGCCCATCCGTTTTGTTCTTGATACATTGGATATTCAAATGTCTTAGAACAAATGGTATTGGCATCTCTGTCAAAGAGTACTGTTTTTGTTCCTGAAGTCCCTATATCAATTCCCAATAAATATTCCACCAGCGTCTCCTCCCACTATCCAACACTCTGTTATTCGGTTATTTTGATTACGGCTTTTACCACATTATCCTTATCATTGATTGCACATTCAAAAGCTTCCTGAATGTTGTCAAAATCAAATTCGTGTGTGACGATTCCGGATATATCAATGATGCCGTCTGCAATGGCCGCAATCGCCTTTGGATAAATGTTTCGATATCTGAATACGGATTCAATTCTTGCTTCTTTTGCCATGATTTTACCAAAATCAAATTTGATCTCAGGTTCCGCAGCAAGTCCTACTAAAATAATTGTTCCGCCATTTTTTACAAGGTGAGGTGTCTGTGCAATAGTAACAGGAGATCCGGCCGTTTCAAATACCTTTTCAATTCCTGCTCCTTTTGTCAATTTTTCGATTTCGGCAACTACATTTACTTCTTTCCCGTTTAGTACTCTTGTAGCTCCTAATTTTTTTGCATATTCCAGACGCTTTGGTACCACGTCTACCACGGTGATATCGGCAGCACCTGAAGCCTTACAAGACAATAATGTCATTAATCCGATACAGCCGGCACCCAAAATAATTACCTGATCTCCAAGACCTATTTTCCCCTGTGCTGCTGCATGCAATCCAACTGCAAGAGGCTCTACCAATGCACCTTCTTTGGTTGACATGTTCTCAGGTAATTTAAAGCACATATTTTCAGGGAAAGCGATATAATTTTCATAGCATCCCTGAACCGGAGGTGTCGCTAAAAATTGAACATCCGGACATAAATTATAGCGTCCTGTCTTACAGAATTCACAATGTCCGCAAGTAATTCCGGGTTCTAAAGCCACTTTGTCTCCGACCGAAAGATTCTTTACTTCAGGGCCAATCTCTACTACGGTTCCTGCACATTCGTGCCCCAGTATAAACTCCCCTTCTACCACAAAATCTCCGCAGCGTCCATCATGGAAGTAGTGAACATCAGAACCACATATTCCTACATATTCAAGCTTCACAAGTACTTCCTTTTCTTTAATTGTCGGAACCGGAATCTCACGAATTTCCATTTTATTTAATCCTGTCATATAAGCAGCTCTGTTTTTCATAACTTTATCCCTTTCTTTACGTACCTTTTATAAATCCAGTTTATCCTGAACGGAAGAATTCCCCCTCCATCTGAACGGAAAAATTGCACTCTAGCTAAAGCTAGGCAATTTCCGTATAGCCCTTGCGCGCCATATCATAGATATGAGCATGCGTAAAAGTAAAGGTGCCATAAAGCAAAGTTTAAGGCACCTCTATAATCAAAGTCTTACTCAGTAATTAGACCTCTATCTTTGTAAATCTTTACATATTCGCTTGCGTTATCCTTCGTGATAAGTGGAGCGTCGATATCTGTATTAATCTGAGTTTCTTCACCGGTTAATAGCTTGTGAACGCTTTCCATGTTCAACTTAGCAAGGTCAATAGCGGACTGTAGGCAAGTTGAAGTCATCTTACCCTGTTCAATCAAGAGACAAGCTTCAGGCGTACCGTCTACACCATAAGAAAGAGTGTTCGCATATGCGGAATTGTCTTTGATAACTTCTAAAGCACCTGCTGCCATGTTATCGTTCATTGAAATGATCGCATCAATCTTACCCTGAGAAGTAACCCAGTCTTCCATTAACGACATCGCTTCATCTTTGTTCCAGTTTGCAAAGTCTTCACCAACGATTTTTACGTCAGGTCTTGCTGCAAAGAATACTTCTTTCCAAGCTTTCAATCTTTCATCTGCATGGAAGTTTCCAGAAGGTCCCTTAAGAACAACGACTCTGCCATTTTGAGGAACTTGGTCAATTGCCGCTTTTGCATTTACTTCAGCCTGTGTGTAAGGATTTGCATCGACAGAGGAAGCTCCTTCAATACCATCGATACGTGCGTTAGTAGTGATAGCAATGATTCCGGCATCAACAATCTGCTCTACGTAAGGACGCTGCGCTTCTCCATTGTTTGGCTGTACGATAATAGCATCGTATCCGTTAGCAATAGCGTTTTCAATAGCTGCATTTTCTTTTTCATCGTCTGCCTGCCCGTCAAAGATATCCAATTTCATGTCAGGATATTCTGCTGCTGCTGCTTTCATTTCGTTTGCCAGCCAAGCTGCAAAGGAATCGGACTGTGCTCTTGCAATATACGCTACTTTGTATGTTGCATCTTTGGAATCTTTGTTGTCCTCTTCTTTAGCACTGTTGCCACAACCAACAAATGTTGCAAGTACAAGTGTTAAAACCATTAGGATCGCTAAAATTTTCTTTTTCATAATTTTTCCCTTCCTTTCTTTCCCTCTATTTTAAAAATAAAATTGAGTCATGTTCAGAGTGTTTCTATTCTTCCAACGGATTTTTAGTCTTTGAAGCCTGAGACTTACTTCCTAAAATCACCTTTACACTCTTCTTGTTCTTAAAGCGTATATCATATAATACTGCTGCTGTAATGATTCCACCCTTTACAATCTGTTGTACATAAGAATCAATACCTTGAAGGTTCATAATGTTGTTTAGACATCCTATAATAAAAGATCCGGCTAACGTTCCAAACGTCGTACCAACGCCGCCGGTGAAACTTGTGCCTCCTACGATCGCAGCAGTCAAGCCTTCCATTTCATAACCTACAGCACCGTTCGGAAGTCCTGCATTGACACGGGACATAAAGAGCACTCCTGCAATTCCTACTAAAACACCATTCAATATAAACGCAATATATTTGGAGCGAATAACATTGATGCCGGATGCAATAGCTGCTTCTTCATTCCCTCCGATGGCATAAAGAGATCGTCCGAATCTGGTATGATTCAGTATGTACCAAATCACCCCTGTTATGACAATTAAGAAAATAACCGGAATCGGCATAAATCCGATTTTTCCCTGTCCTACTATCTTATAGTCTCCAATTTGAAGAATATTTTGTCCTTTCGTGTATAAAAGAGCAATTCCACGCGCCACCATAGTCATAGCTAAAGTAACAATGAACGCCGGCATTCTCCAATTGGCAACGAAAAACGCATTCACTAAATTACAGGCAACCGCTACTGCTATTGAAACCATAATGGCTCCAACCAGCGAACCCGTTGACTTATAGAAATTAACCGATAAGACCCCGGAAAGTGCCAGTACCGCGCCCACTGATAAATCCAGCATACCGCTGATAATCAAGAGCATTTCACCATAAGCCAATATTGTAGCCACTGCTAGCTGTCTGGCTATATTGGTCAAATTTCCCTGACTAAAGAAATTTTCATTCATTGCGGCTGATAAAAATATCATGACAAATAATACAAAGAAGATCGAATACTTCTGCATCATCTGACCTGCACCATCTTTTAATCTCATTATATTGCATCCTCCATTTCCACTGTCCCTGTTGCAAATTTCATGATCGCTTCCTGTGAGAACTCTTCTCTTTTAAGTTCGCCTGAAATCCTTCCCTGACACATCACGTAGATCCGATCACACATTCCGATCAGCTCCGGCAGTTCAGAGGACACCATGATTACAGCTTTTCCTGACGCTGTCATCTCTGACATCAGTTTGTAGATTTCAAACTTTGCACCAACGTCAATTCCTCTTGTCGGTTCATCTAAAATAAGAATATCCGGATTTTTAAGCATCCACTTTGCTAATAATACCTTTTGCTGATTTCCTCCGCTCAAGGACTGGATTTTAGTCTCCAAGGTCGGCGTTTTTACATTCATTTTTGAAAAGTATTCCCCAACGACTTTCTTCTCTTTATGTTTGTGCGCATAGCCACCGTAAATAAACTGTTCCAAACCGGAAATACTGGTATTCTCCATAACACTTCTGACCGGGATAATGCCAAACCGTCTTCTGTCCTCTGAAAGCATAATCATGCCATTCTTAATACTGTCTTTTACATTCTTTAGGTTTACCTTTTTTCCTGCAATATAAACCTCTCCGGATGAAATCTTATCCAGTCCGAATAAAGAACGCATCACTTCCGTCCTTCCTGCACCTACTAAGCCTGCGAAACCGACAATCTCACCTCTTTTTACATAAAAATTGACGTCCTCAAAAAGTTGATGACTGCATAGGTTTTTTACCTCAAGCAGCGTTTCTCCCAGCTTGATCTCCTGCTTTGGATAAACATTATCCATTTTTCTTCCGACCATCAGAGAAATGACTTCGTCAATATTTGTATCCGTTGCACGCATGCTTTTAACAACCATACCATCTCGGAATACCGTAATATCGTCCGCAATCTGAAACACTTCATCCAGCTTGTGGGAGATATAGATAATGCTTACCCCTTTTTCTTTTAATCCAGCAATCTTTTCAAATAGTAAATCTACTTCTTTATTCGTAATGGCTGAAGTAGGTTCATCCATTACGATCACCTGCGCATCGTTTGAAATGGCTTTAATAATTTCAAGCATTTGAATATCAGATACAGTCAAAGTCTTTAATTTCTGTTCAGGTTTATAGGCCAATCCTTGCTCTTTTAAAAATTGAAGGGTTTTTTCTCTTACTTCGCGCCATTTCACCTTCCCCATACTGTTCACAGGCAATCTTCCTAAAAAGAGATTTTCCTGAACAGACATCTCCGGAACATAGTTCAATTCTTGAGCGATCATGGCGATCCCCAAACTGCGTGCCTGAATAGGATCTTTTATTTTCACGGGCTTCTCATCCAGAAAGATTTGCCCTGCATCGGGTTTATATATACCATTAATTATTTTCATTAAGGTTGACTTTCCTGCACCATTTTCCCCGCATAAGGCGTGAACGGTTCCTTTTCTAACGGAAAAATCAATTTTATCCAGTGCTTTTACCCCCGGAAATGATTTCTCAATTTGAGAGACTCTTAATTTAATCTGCTCGTTCATAGCAAAGTCTCCTTTCCAAATTTAATATGTTAAATACTTTTATATATCTACTTTACATAAGTTACGACGAGTATACACTGAATGTTTTTATCTGTCAATGTTTGAAAAGAAGATTTCTCATGTATACATCTTAAACACAAGAAACCTTACATATTTGCTTTTTATACTCTTCATAATGATACGCATTATATGTTGTTAATGTAGTCATCCAGATAGTGAAGAGCTGCTCCCACCGCAGATGCTTCAAACTTATAATTACAAACTTTCACATAGTTTCCATCCTTCTCAAATGGATTTCTGAGATTAGCCATCTCGGTTAAAGCACTCACATGATTTTCCATATGGCTGCCCACGTAACCGCCTAGAACCACATCACAATCAAAACTCATTCTCAAATTGTTCACAAGCAAAGCCAAATAGTTCAAATACTCTTGAAATGCAGCGGTACATTCGGAATCTCCTTTATCGACATTTTCAAAAAACAGCTGTAAATTTCCGTCTGTCAAATCCGATAATATTTTTGCATTGCAATATGTATCCGCACAGCCTTTTTGTCCGCAGTAACACTGTCTTCCATCCTTTTCTAATGTAATATGCCCAAATTCTCCGCTGCGTTGATTTTCGCCCAGGTATACATTCTTAGAATACAAAATTGCTCCGCCGACACTGTTGCTTAAGGAGACATAAACGATAGGTGTTTCTGTGTCTCTGCGCCAAAATTCCGCGAAGCAGCCTGCATTGGCATCGTTAAAAAATACAAAAGGATAGTGGATATATTTTCCCATTCGTTCGTATAGATTGTCAGGCGCTTTAATGACGCAGATATAGCTGATGCTTTTACTATCCGCTCTGATAATAGCAGGCAGAGATACTCCCAGCCCTAAGATATTCTCTGGGTTAATTTTGCTGTCCTCTACAAAGGTGTCGATAACTTGTCCAATTCCTTGATAATACTCTTCGGTATCTCCGTATTCAAACCGCAATCGAATGCTATTCAATACCTTCCCCTGCATATCAACCAAAACCAAACTGATGTGGTTGGAGGTAATGTCCAGACCCAATGCCAATTTTGCATTATTAATCGATCGAATAACTCTTGCTTTTCGCCCTCCGGTAGATTCAAATGTCCCATATTCACCGATCAGACCTTTGTCCTTCAGTTCCGTAAGATTTTGACTTACCGTAGGTAAACTTAAATTCAAAATCTGTGCAATATCCTGTTTCGAAATACCATCCGAATCATAAATTAACTTATAAACGTTATTTCTATTTTTCCCTTTCAGGCCCATTCTATTTATCATGTTCCACCACTTTTCTAAAACTCTTTTATAAAACCTCGTTAATAATTAGCATATTACTCCTCTAGAAAGCGAAAAGCAAGCGGAACATGTTTTTATCCTAATTTCTTTATTTCTCTCCTTAATCTAGTAATAATCTTTTTTTCCAATCGGGATATATAAGATTGAGAAATCCCCATTTTATCAGCCACTTCTTTCTGAGTCATTTCTCGTCCGCTTAATAAGCCAAAACGCATTTCCATGATTTGTTTTTCTCTGTGATTCAGCTTTTTCATTGCATAGATCAGAAGGTTGCGATTGACCTCTTCTTCTATATGTCCATAGACCACATCTGTCTCCGTGCCGAGTATATCAGATAAAAGAAGCTCATTTCCGTCCCAATCCACATTTAAGGGCTCGTCAAAAGAGACTTCACTTCTCGTCTTATTATTTCTTCTTATGTACATTAGTATTTCATTTTCAATGCATCTTGATGCATAGGTTGCCAATTTAATATTTTTATCGGAATTGAACGTATTAACCGCCTTGATCAGTCCTATTGTCCCTATTGAAATAAGATCTTCAATATTTATTTTTGAGCTTTCAAATTTTTTAGCGATATAGACCACCAATCTCAAATTCCGCTCAATTAAAATCGACCTTGCTGCCTCGCTGCCTTTTGAAAACTCATCCAGCAGTTTTTTTTCTTCTTCACTGTTCAACGGAGGAGGCAATACCTCACTTCCACCTATATAAAAAATCTCTCCTGATTCTTTTTTCCTAAATTTGGAAAAAAATCGAAAAATCCTCTCGACTATCCACTGTTTAACTCGCATGCTCATTGCTATGCTACCCCCTCTCTTAGAATATCTCTACTAATCAGTACTTGATATTTTTCTTCTTCACCTATATTGCAAAATTCCGTATTATAGATTGCCACTACAACGCGTCCCAGTGCACATCCGTTTATGTAAGCATTGTCGGCCCGATAAGCCTCAAGAATTCCGTTTTCAATTCCTATTGCTTTATAAGGTACGATACAATACCTGCTGTCTAAATCAATATTACTTAAATTTTTCAAGTCTGCCGCAGCAGACTTGGATAAGATAATAACCGGTCTCCCTGTGATTGGATCCCGTAAAAAGTTACCTGAATCGATTAACGCCCGATGCTTGATGACAGCATCTCCGATCACAACTGAAATATCGGTGAAAACCCGTTCCTGTAACCTCTTTTCTTTAAAAATAGTTGAAAAGCCGCTTAAAATTATGTACGAAGCTGCAACACCGACCACCACATTAAAGTAAGTTACATCTCCGATATAGACCACGGCGTTGTTGGTGATGCCCCTTATCCTCCAAAGATACATAAGCATAATGGTGATTCCCCCCATCAAGGCGGAAACAACGTAAATCATGACGGTTGCTTTTATGTATTTTTTAGGGAAAACCGCGAATGACAGCAACAGAGCAAAAGATATCTTTATCAAAATACTCAGTAAAACGGGCATACGGATGAATATGATAAAAGCAAAGAAACCACAGAGCAATCCCCCCAGTACAATCCGTTTCTTACAGGTCTTCATCCCCCCCACTTTAGCCGAAAGTACCAGTATCACAATACCAATCAGAAAATTTTCTAAAAATAGATATTCTGCATAAATTTCCATAATAAAAAACCCCCTCGGCAGCTATCATCATTTAAGATTATAGTCCACCCGCGGGGGTATAATTTGTCGTATTCTAATGTCGTAATACTACTATTTTACTGCCTTCTTTGCTGTTTCGCAAAGCTGTGCAAACGCTGCTGTATCAAAAATAGCCATTTCAGCAAGCATCTTTCTGTTGATTTCGATTCCTGACTTTCTTAAGCCATCCATTAATCTGCTGTATGAAATATCATTCACTCTAGCACCGGCATTGATTCTAGCGATCCAAAGTCTTCTGTACTCTCTCTTCTTGTTCTTTCTTCCTACGTATGCAGAACGAAGCGCACGCATTACCGCAGGGTTAGCAGCTCTGAAAACCTTGCTCTTCTGTCCGTAAAACCCCTTCGCTAATTTTAATATCTTCTTATGTCTCTTATGAGCATTTACGCCCTTTTTTACTCTTGCCATTATTCGTACCTCCTAATTCTATTTAACCAATACAGCCTTAATTCTCTTGTGATCAGCACTTCCAAGAATAGTAGCCTTTCTAAGGCCTCTCTTTCTCTTCGCGCACTTTTTAGTAAGAATATGGCTTTTGTATGCCTTATTTCTCTTAACTTTACCAGTACCTGTTAACTTAAATCTCTTGCTAGCGCCTCTATGAGACTTCATCTTATTCTTAGCCATAGTAAATATTTCCTCCTAAGTTAAAATTATCTATACATCTTACTTATCCGCTTTAGGTGCAACAATCATAATCAGACTTCTGCCCTCAAATTCAGGCTTTTTCTCAACTACACCTACAGAAGACACTGCTTCAGCAAATTGCTTCATAACTTCAAGTCCTCTGCTGGCATAATCTTTTTCTCTGCCTTTGAATCGTAAGCTAACCTTTAGCCTATCTCCATCCTTTAAGAATTTTATCGCTGTGTTGGCCTTCACTTGGATATCATGAGCCTCAATAAACGTACTTAATCGAATTTCTTTTACTGAAGTGATTTTTTGCTTTTTCTTTGCTTCTTTTTCTCTCTTCTGAAGCTCGTAACGATATTTTCCGTAATCAAGAATTTTGCAAACCGGCGGCTTCGCATTTGGAGAAATATTTACTAAGTCAAGCTTCTTCTCATTTGCCAGCTCCAATGCGTCTTCCAACGTCATAATACCCAGCTGAGCACCATCATTGTCAATAACTCTTAATTCCTTGTCACGAATTTCTTCGTTGATCAGATTTTCCTTGCTAATGTTCTTGCACCTCCTGCAAATTAATAAGAGCGGGTACATTGTACCCGCTCCACAAAACCACATAAGTGTGTTACAATTGCTTTATTAACCCTAAAAGCGTCGCTATTAAGGTGAGAAGCGGATAACTTCTTCTTTATTACCTAAGTACTATACCATTTCTTCTGCTTAGTTGTCAAGCTCTTTTCTTTTAAATTACTTATTAATATAATTCCCCATAAACTCATATTATCTTATATCAGATTCATTTGTAAAATACATAATAATATGAATCATTCAATAGCAGTTTCGTGTAAAGGTAAAGAATTATGAGGGAATTTTTAGATGCATTTCATTCAGACGAGCTTCTGCCCATCTTAGACAGCATCAGTGATGCGGTGTTTATTGACAGCAAAGATGGCATTGCATTATGGTGCAATAAAGCTTGCTATGAACTTTATAAAGTATCACCGGAAGAAATCTACGGAAAACATGTAGCAGATTTGGAGAAAAGCGGTGTTTTTACGCCTTCTGTTGCATGCCTTGTTATGGAACAGAAAAAAGGAGTCACTATTGTCCATGAAAATAAAGACGGCAAAAGGCTTCTTTCCACCGGTATTCCGATTTTTGATTCCAACAACCATATGACAAAAATTATTACCACCTCTCGGGATATAACCGAACTGGTGAATTTGCAACATCAATTGGAATCGGTTCAAAATACTCTTGAAGATTTTAAGCTTCTAGGGAAGTTCTCCAGCGACGGGATGGTCGCAAACAGCCATCAGATGTTTCATGTATTGCAGCTTGCCAAACGTCTGTCTGATGTAGATTCCACCGTTTTAATCACGGGAGAATCCGGCGTCGGTAAAGGCGTGATAGCGAACCTGTTACATAGAAACGGGCGGCGTAAGGAAAAGCCTCTGATCAAAATAAACTGTGGAGCGATACCAGAATCCCTTATTGAATCCGAATTATTTGGGTATGAGCGAGGAGCCTTCACAGGGTCCCGTGCAGAGGGTAAAAAAGGTCTGTTTGAAACAGCCCAAGACGGAACGATTTTCTTGGACGAAATTTCCGAGCTGCCTTTAACTCTTCAGGTGAAACTGCTCCAAGTGATTCAGGAAAAAGAAATCACTCGCGTAGGCGGTGTAAAAAGTATTCCCATTGATGTGCGAATCATTTCTGCTACCAATAAGGACTTATTTGAGTTAGTAAACGAGAAGAAGTTTCGTGCGGATTTATACTATCGGTTAAATGTCGTTCCTATTAATATTCCTCCCCTGCGGGAGCGCTATGAAGATATCATTCCTTTGATTCAGCATGCTCTTAGAGAATGCAACAAAAAGATTCATGCCAATAAGCAGATTGACTCTAATGCGATGGCGATTTTGTTAAAGTATGATTGGCCCGGCAATGTACGAGAACTGGAAAATATCGTCGAACGTTTAGTCATTACAACGAAAGAAGACATCATTATGCCGGAAAATCTGCCTTCCTTTATATATGAGACCACCCATTCCAATCGGAACAAATCGCTAGAACCGGTTACCTTGAAAGATGCTTTAGATAAAGCGGAACAAGAACTGCTCTCTTCTGCTTATCATAAACATGGGTCTACCCGTATGATTGCAAAATCACTTGGCATCAGCCAGCCTTCCGTCGTTCGAAAGCTCAGGAAATACGGAATACCTGCGGAGTGATACAAAATTGAATCACCGATACATTTTTGAATCAAGTGCTTTTCCTTCTTTTCCAACATAATTGGAACAAAAAACTCTTATTGTCATGATTTAGGTGATACATTTTTGTATCACCTTTTTCTTTCCTGTATCTTAAACCCGTTATTCTCTTGAAAATTTTCCTGCCGCTCTCTTCTCTATTTCTTATTTTTATCTCATTAAATTTGATTTTTGAGGAGATTTCTGCTGTTTTCCGAAACTAGTTTCATTTTTAAGTGCATATGTTCTAATCTGGCACAAATCTTGCTTTTCATCCTTTTTGTTAGATGAATTATGAGTTGATTATTAGTGATCTAAGGGGGAGGTTCAATATGGCAATTAATTACGGCGAATACATTGCTGGGTTAGTAACAAAGGCAAAAGCTGCTCAGGCCATTGCAGAGAATTTTACACAAGAACAAGTAGACGAATTAACCGGTGCTGTAGCTTATGCACTGACAAAACCGAAAGTTGCTTTCATGTTTGGTGAAATGCTAGCAGAAGAATCAAATATGGGTATTCCTATCGACAAACAGTTGAAAATGTATGGAAAAGTGAAAGGTGCCTATTTCCAAATGAAGGGTCAGAAATCAGTAGGCCTTGTAGAAGTTGATGAAAAAATGGGTATGGAAAAGTACGCCAGACCGATCGGTGTGATCGGGGCCATCATCCCTGTTACAAATGGGGAAGCAACTCCGGTGGTAAAAACACTTATGGCTCTTAAAACAAGAAACGCTATTATCCTTGCACCTCATCCGAAAGCAAGGAAAACCAATTTAGCCATAACAGAGATGATTCGAGAAATCATCGCCAAATTAGGCTATCCGGCAGATCTGGTTCAGGCGATCGAACCGGAATACGTTTCCGTTGAAGCTTCTGCTGCGTTGATGAAGCAGGTTGACTTTATATTAGCAACCGGCGGTACACCGATGGTCAGGCAGGCTTATTCTTCCGGAAATCCGGCGATCGGCGTAGGGACCGGCAATGTCGTTTCTATCGTAGACGGCACGACCAACTTGGATGATGTTGCTGCTATGATTGTGAAATCCAAAACCTTTGACAATGCCACATCCTGTTCAACGGAAAACAATATTATCGTATTGGAAGATTGCTATAATGAATTTATAGCGGCTATGGGGCGTGCAGGCGCTGTGTTTATCAAAGAAGGGTCCGAAGAAAAAGAAAAACTATTGAAATGCTTATGGCCTCAATCTCCTGAAAATCATGACTTAAACAGACATATCGTAGCTCAGCCGGCTGAATTCATTGCAAAATCAGCCGGAATAGACGTTCCGGAAGGGACCAAATTACTTATGGCAGAAGAAAACGACGGATATGGCAATGAATTCCCTTTCACGGGTGAAAAATTGTCTCCTGTTTCGGGTATTCGCAAAGCCAAAGACTTTGATGATGCCATCGAAAAGATGCTGAATATCCTCAATTATCAGGGAAAAGGACATAGCTGCGGTATACATACCAGTATCAAGGAACGCGTTACCAAACTGGGTGAAGTCATCCCTGTATGTAAAGTTTGTGTGAATCAGCCTCAATCTCTGACTAATTCAGGTTCATGGACCTGCGGCTTCCCTATTTCTATGACGTTAGGCTGCGGTACCTGGGGGCACAACAGCATTTCCCATAACGCCACCTGGAAAGACCTTTTAAATTTCACTTACGTTTCCAGACCGATTCCTTCCTTCCAGCCTACGGATGAAGAATTATTCGATGAGGAAATCCGAGCCAAAGTGGATGCTTAACATGAGCCGTTCAACAGAATCACTGCTGAGCAGCGTTAATTACTCCATATATATAGAAGGGGTAGGAATGTGTCCTACCCCAAGAACCAGTTCTAATGAGAGGAGAATGATCATGTCCGACATTAAAGAAATGAGTTTAAAATATAATCTGCACTCCTGGAGTGCTCAAAAGGCTATCAATCCTACGGTTGTAACCAAAGCGGAGGGTATTTATTTCTGGGATGAAGATGGGAACCAATATTATGATATGTCCTCACAGCTTGTTAACTCTAACCTAGGACACGGTAATAAAGCGATTGTTGAAGCAATCAAGGATCAAGCTGACAAAATTCCTTTTATCGGACCAGGCTATGCGCTTGATGTAAGATCAGAAGCTGCAAAAGCAATTGTGGAAGCCTCCGGTCTCGAAGACTCAAAAGTCTTCTTCACTAATGCAGGAGCCGAATCAAATGAGAACGCCATCAAGATCGCAAAACAATATACCGACAGATGGAAAATATTCTCCATGTACCGATGCTATCACGGTTCTTCGGCCGGAGCAGGTATGCTCACGGGTGAACCAAGAAAATTTATTAATGAGCCAGGGGCGCCCGGATTTATTAAATACGATGGCCCTTACGCTTATAGAGCCCCTAAGGCGTGCAAATTCAAAACAGAAGAGGATATCTCTGCTTTCTATCTTGAATTACTGGAGAATCAAATTCAGTATGAAGGGCCTCATCAGATTGCCGCTATTTTTATCGAAACTGTAGTTGGTTCCAATGGAATTCTGATTCCTCCTAAAGGATATCTCGAAGGAATCAGGGCTCTTTGCGATACATACGGAATTTTAATGGTTTGCGATGAAGTCATGGCCGGATGGTACCGAACAGGTTCCTGTTTTGCATGGCAGCAATTCAACGTAAAGCCTGACCTTGTTACCTTTGCCAAAGGCAGTACATGCGGCTACGTTCCGCTCGGCGGAGTTATCGTTTCCAAGAAGATTGCAGAAAGCTTTGACCATGAAAAAATGTGGTGCGGCTTGACCTACAGCGCTCATCCGATAGGCTGTGCTGCTGCGGTTGCCACATTAAAAGAATACAAACGACTACACATTGAAGACAACGTTGCCGCTCAAGGAAAAGTACTCGGGGAACTGCTAGCAAATCTCCAAGCAAAGCACGCCTGTATCGGCGAATCTAGGCAAATCGGATTATTCTCAGCTATCGAATTAGTGAAGAGTAAAGAAACAAAAGAACCTCTTGTTGCATTCAATTATGATCCTGACGGATTAATGAATAAGATTATTGGAATGCTAAAAGCAGAAGGCTTCGCAACTTATTCACATGAAAATATGATTATTATTGCACCTCCGCTCATCATTACGGAAGAAGAATTAAGAACTGCAATGAAGATGCTGGATAAAGTTCTCGATTCCGTAGACAATATGATTCAATAGTATTTTATCTCCTACATAATAACCGGGGAGTCTCAAAAGAATTTATATGGAACAGCCAATGCCTACAGGAGTCATTCTCAGAATGTCCCTTATCACTGTTCCATCTGAATCATCGATTGAGACTTCCCTTTTGTTTTTGGATTTTCAAGGGCAGGGAATCAAATATTAGTAAAAAAATAATTTAATAAATTTTCTTGACATTCCTCTATAGGGGAACAGCTATAATTCAATCAGAAAAACTTATAATAATAACTTTATTGATAATAAGTGAAAGGACTTAACTATAATGGATAACAAGGAATTTGTAATGACCGAACGACTAAACCAACTTAAAGAAGCTTATCTGAAAGTAATTCCAAGCATCACAATCCATAGAGCGATTGCATATACGGAGGTGGCAAAAGAATATCCTGATATTCCGGTAAGTCTTAGAAGAGCAAAGGGATTTAGGCGAGCTTGTGAAACAGCGCCTATGCTAATTCAAGAAAATGAGCTTATTGTTGGACATCCTTGCGGTCAGCCACGTGCAGGAGCCTTTTCCCCTGATACGGCATGGAGTTGGGTAAAAGAGGAGTTGGCCGAGATTAGTACAAGACCTCAAGACCCTTATTTTATAAGTGAAGAAGACAAAAAGGTTATGAGAGAAGAACTTTTCCCTTTCTGGGAGGGAAAGTCTCTTGCTGAAGCCTGTGAAGCTGAACTTAGAAAAGAAGGAATTTGGGAGTATGGCGCTGAAGCCGCTATTACAGATCTAACGTATCATGTAACGAGCGGGGGTGGAGATTCCAGCCCGGGATACGATATTATTTTGTTTGAAAAAGGCATTTTGGGAATCAAAGCTGAAGCAGAGGAAGGTCTTGCAACTCTAGAAGGTAACCGGGAAGAAGTAAATGAAAAAAGCATCTTCTATCAATCCTCCATTGAAATATGTGAAGGCATTTTAACTTATGCAAGCCGTCTATCGAAATATGCTTCAGAGCTTGCTGAAAAAGAGAGCAATCCGATAAGAAAAGCAGAACTTATTAAAATTGCTGATGTAAATTCACGAGTACCTGCAAACCCACCAGAAACATTCCATGAGGCGTTACAATCCCTTTGGACGATACAATCATTATTTTTACTGGAAGAAAATCAATGTAGTACCTCGCTTGGTCGTTTAGATCAGTATATGCTTCCTTGTTACGAAAACGATATAAAAAGCGGCAACCTTACTGAAGAACAAGCTTTTGAATTAATGGGTTGCTTTATGATAAAATGCTCGGAAATAATTTGGTATACCCCAGGTGCTACAGCTAAATATTTTGCAGGATATATGCCTTTCATCAATATGTGTGTTGGTGGTGTAAAACGTGATGGCGGAGATGGAACGAACGATTTAACTTATTTAGTAATGGAAGCCGTAAGACAGGTCAAAGTTTATCAACCAACCCTTGCTTGTCGTATTCACAACCTTTCTCCGCAAAAGTATCTTGAAAAAGTTGTTGATTTAATTAAAGCCGGTGGCGGTATGCCTGCGTGCCATTTTGATGATGCCCATATCAAAATGATGCTCAGAAAGGGATATAGCTTTGAAGATGCAAGAGATTACAGCCTTATGGGTTGTGTTGAACCGCAGAAAAGCGGAAAAGTACACCAGTGGACGGCAGGAGGCTTTACCCAGTGGCCTATTACGATAGAGATGGCTATGAATAGGGGTGTTTTAAAGTCTTATGGCGATAAGCAATGGTTAGATACAGGCGATATCAATGAGTTTAAAACATATGAGAATTTTGAAGGTGCCGTAAAGAAACAGCTCGACTATTTGATTGATATCAACTGTAGAGGAACTGTCATCATTGAAAAAGTATTCAGAGATGTGACCCCTTCGCCGTATATGTCACTATTTATGGATGGTTGTATGGAAAAAGGTAAAGATGTCATGGCTGGGGGCGCAGTGATGTATGAAGGCCCTGGGACAATCTTTGCTGGTCTAGCTACCTATGTTGACAGCATGACTGCTATTAAAAAATTAGTTTATGAAGACAAAAAATATACGCTTGCACAAATAAAAGAAGCAATGGATGCAAATTGGGAAGGATATGAGCATATTCATAAAGATTGTTTAAATGCGCCTAAGTATGGCAATGATGATGACTATGCAGATATGATTGCAAAGGAAATTATTGATTATACAGAGCAAAAGATGAATTCTTATACATCCCTTTATGCAAGACAGATTCATGGGACATTATCACAATCGTTCAACACTCCCCTAGGGGGAATGGTTGGAGCTACACCAGACGGAAGAGCTGCTTATGCCCCTCTTTCAGATGCGATGAGCCCATCACAAGGTGCAGATAAAAAAGGTCCAACCGCTGTCATAAAATCCGTATCCAAGTTAAACGTGGAGTCCATGAGTTTAGGCATGGCTCATAACTTTAAAGTAAGTAATGGATTCCTTGATGGGGTTGAAGGTAGAAATGCGATTATTACGCTGCTCCGAACAGCTTCGATAATGGGCAATGGACAAATGCAATTTAACTGTGTGGATAATGCAACTTTAATTGATGCTCAAGTTCATCCGGAACTACACAGGGACTTGATTGTACGTGTTGCAGGATATTGCGCATTCTTTGTAGAACTTTGCAAGGAAGTCCAAGATGAAATCATCAGTAGAACTGTACTTGGTTAATATTTTAAAAGACAGTAAATTATCATAAAAGAAACTCCCAAAGCAATAGAAGCTGTCCGATATATTGGGCAGCTTCTATTGAACATTTTAAGATAATTATAATCCGAACATAATTTCAGAACATGTGTTTACAACCCTCTTGAAATATGGTAAAATAATTTTATTAAATATAGACTTTATTAATAGGGAGGATTTATGGAACAGTTAAAAGACCGAGAAAATAAAATATTGCAGTATATGAAAAAAGAAATCAGCCAGAAAGGCTATCCTCCGACCGTACGCGAAATCTGCTCCGCATTGAATATCAAGTCCACTTCAACAGTACACAAGGATATCGAAAATTTGGAGCTAAAAGGTTATTTAAAGAAAGATCCGTCCAAACCGCGTGCGCTGATGATTGTTGATCCCGAAGCTCATGACAACTCATCCGCAACCGAAAAAGGCACCGCTTCTTATGGAAACGCCGAACGTGCGGACGTCGTTGATATTCCTCTTGTTGGCAGAATTGCTGCCGGGACTCCTATTTTAGCGGAACAAAATGTAGAGGATACATTTCCTATTCCTGCTCGATTTGTAGGGAAAAATACCACTTTTATGTTAACAGTGTCCGGTGAAAGTATGATAGAGGCAGGAATTTTTGATGGGGACTATATTTTAGTCGAACAACAAAACACCGCAATTAATGGGGAGATTGTTGTTGCCATGATTGACGGTTTTGAAAGTGAAGCGACCGTTAAAACATTCTATAGAGAGGCCGACCATATACGCCTTCAGCCTGAGAATTCCAGCATGAGTCCTATCATTGTCAAAGATGTCAAAATCTTAGGCAAAGTGAAAGGCGTCTTTCGATATTTTTAAAAAGTATAAAATAGAGGATGATCAGAAGAACATGCAATCGATGTTGCATTCACTTTTGAAACATCCTCTTTTATTTACTGCTAACGCACCAATAATTTTTTAATTCCGGCTTCCAATCCGTCTATTGTCAGTTCAAACATCGGAAACACCTCTTTAATTTGCTGTAAGGTATAGCTTCCATAGATATAATCCCAATCCACTTTTCGTATCGGATTTAACCATATCAGCTTTTTATAACGTCGTTTAAACTTGTTGAGCCATTCAATACCCGGTTCTTCGTTGTAGAGTCCAATATAAGAATTTCCGCCAGGCCGCATCAGTTCATAGGGAGCCATTGTGCCGTCACCGATGAAAATTACTTTATATTCACTGTCCAGATTGGAAAGCACCCAATCTGTATTAATCCACTCACCTCTCCGGCAGTATGGAGTTGTATATAAATGTTCATAAATGCAATTATGAAAGTAATATACTTTTAAGTCTTTAAAGTGGCTGGATTTACTTACTGCCTGAAACAGTCTGCTGCATAATCGGCTATACGGCATCATAGAGCCATCGGAATCAAACAATAGCAGCAGCTTTATCGTATTCTTTCTAGGTTTATCAAAAACCAGCTTGAGGTTTCCTGCATTGTTACACGTTTCATCGATAGTCTCTTCCATATTCAGCTCGGTCTTTGCACCTTCTACTCTTGCGGAATACTGTCTTAGTTTTCTGAAGGCCATCTGGAATTGCCTTATATCGAGAATATTGTCTTGTCTGAAATCTTTAAAATTCCTTTCCCCTGCGATCTGAACCGCCGATTTATGTCTTCCCTGTCCGCCGGTTCGAATTCCTTGGTTATTATATCCGCCATAACCCATTTTGGAAGTTCCGCCGGTACCGATCCAATAATTCCCGCCGTCATGCTTTTCTTTTTGTTCCTCAATTCTTTCCCTGAACCGTTTCAGTAATTCTTCCAGCTCCAGCATCGCCTCATCCGGCATTGGTCTATCATAGAGACCCCGTTCTCTCGGATTGTCGTTCAGCCATTTCCAAAACTCTTCCGGCAAATCTTCAGGCGTTTCAATTCCTTTAAAATATTCGGCAAATACAGCATCAAATTTATCATAATCCGCTTCGCTCTTGATTAACACATTTCTGCATAAATGGTAAAAGCCAAGAAGACTGGACTCCGCCAAACCTTTATCCAACGCTTCAATCAATGCAAGCCATTCATTTAGCGAAACAGTTAAACCCTTCGCCCTCAACAAATAGAAAAATTCTAAAAACATCTAACTACCACCTTTTAAAGGAATAGCCTTTTTGCTTTACTTCACACATGGTATCAATATCTTGATTCTTTTTTAATAACACGCCCACAAAAGGAATTTCCTTTTTGATTCGCTCCAGGTCAATTCCGCTTATCATTAATGCCTGTAACCAGTCTAACAGTTCGGAAGTACTTGGTTTCTTTTGGAGTTCCTTCATCTCTCGAATAGAATAGAAAGCCTCCATCGCCTGCGCCACCAGCTTACCGTTGATATCATTGAAGTGAACTTTTACGATCTCTTCCATCCTATCTTGATCTGGGAATTCGATATAGTGGAATATGCATCTTCTTAGGAAAGCATCCGGTAATTCTTTCTCTGCATTAGAAGTGATGATAACAATCGGCCTAGTCTTTGTTTTGATGGTTTCCTTCGTTTCATTAATATAAAATTCCATTTTATCCAGTTCCCACAATAAGTCATTTGGAAATTCAAGGTCTGCCTTATCGATTTCGTCAATCAGCAGAACGACTTGTTCTTCTGATACAAAAGCCTCCCCCAATTTTCCGAGTTTAATGTATTGCTTGATATCAGCAACGTCTCCCTCACCAAACTGGCTGTCATATAATCGCTGAACCGTATCGTAAACATATAAGCCTTCCTGCGCTTTGGTGGTTGATTTAATACCCCAAATAATCAGTTGCATATTCAGTGCTTTTGCAATCGCTTCCGCCAGCATCGTTTTACCCGTTCCGGGTTCCCCTTTTATCAAAAGTGGTTTTTGCAATGCGATCGCTACATTGACCGCATTCATTAATTCTTTTGTTACGACATAATCGTCACTGCCTGTAAATCTCTTCATTTTATCAGCCATTCAAACTATTCTCCTTTGATGTTTTAAATGATTTTCACTTTTATAAACCAATAAGCAACGGCACCAAAATAGGAACAGCTATACTCAATACGGTTCCCATTACAAATGCATATACTGCTGTCTCACTATTCGTTGTTTTTTCAATGATCGGGAGACAGACATCCATTGCCGCAGCACCGGGCACACTGCATGCTTCAATATAACCGATTCTTTTTGCTACAATTGGAATGATGATGATTCCGAGCATCTCTCGTATTACGTTATGCAAAAATGAAACGGCACTGATTTCAGCAGAATACTGAGACAAAATAACAGGTGCTAAGGTATACCACCCAAAACCGGAGGCAACCGCCATGGTTTCTCTCGCTGTCATTGGCAAAATTAAAGATGCGATTGCTGCAAAAGCAAGGCATCCGATGATAGAAGCGATTGGAAAAGCCAATATTCGAATCCCAACCCGCTTAAAGTGTTCAACTACTGTCCCTGCGCGTCCCAAATCCAATCCCACAAAGAACAACATTACGCAAAGTCCTACAATTAATAAGTTTCCCGAAATAACATCGATAAAATAGTCCGGAATAAAAAAGTATCCCGAGAGCATTCCCAACGTTACAAAGGAAATGATAATCTTAGTCATCGGCTTTCACTCCCTTTCTGTCTATTCGAAAGAGTTTTCGAACCAAAAAACATGCCAGAATACTTCCAGCAAAAGCAAAAACGGAAATGACTGCTGCTTTGAATCCTATCGTTTGAAGGGATTGAATGACTTCTTCATTCGAACCGATTCTTGCACCCATCGTAAAAATAAGCACAATCAAGCAGCCTGTTGTCACTTTGCTCGTCCAGCTATATGATTTCTCCTTATCTGTATACTTTGCTCCTACTATATAGCCTATGAAAGCCATGCTTAAATATAATATTAATAGACGCAAATGTTACACTCTCTTTCCATTACTATTTATTTATACGCATCATTAAGGGATTTAATAATCCCTTTTGCTACAGCATATGCATAATTGTCGATAAATTCACTTGTTCGCAGCATTTTCAAATCACTTTCATTTGAAAGAAATGCACCTTCTACAATAATCGCCGGCATCACCGTATGTTTTAACACATACAGGCTTGGGCTGCTTCTTTCACCTCTGTCATAGGTTCCGCAAATGCTGACCATTTCATCTTGAACATTAGCGGCTATCGTTTTGCTTGCAATTCCATAAAGATCATTCTCTGTTTTTCCTTCCGCATTTACTTTGCTGTTATACAATACTTCTGTACCGTGAGGAGTTGAGCTTTCATTGGAATTATTATGTACGGACACAAAGAGCGTTGCTCCGTTGTTATTTGCTATCGTTGTTCTTTCGTCCAAAGTGAGATAAACATCTTGATCTCTGGTCAAAAGAGTTTTCACACCGGCACTTTTCAAGTATTCATTTAATTTTAGCCCAATCGGTAGATTCAGATCTTTTTCATATAGTTGATCCGTCTGACCTTGATGTCCAATGCTTCCGCAATCCTTGCCACCGTGTCCTATATCAATAACCACCAGCTTGTCCTTTGCCGCAGTATGAATCATATCAAGCATCCCCGAATCGTCATCAGTCGGGGTATCCGTATTTCCATCGGTCGGTTCCGTTGAAGGTTCGTTTGGTTCGATTACAGGTTCCTCTGTCTTTGGAGAGGTCGCCAGCACGCTTCGAGTAGAATCTTCCCAGCTTACTTCGCAGCCAAGAGCTTCCGCCGTAAACCGCACAGGAATCATCGTACTGCCATAGTAATCTCCATCCGGATCCAGTATCATAGCCGGAACATCCAATGGCTGATCTACTCCGTTCACAACTGCCACATCCGAACCGATAACCAGCTGTACGACTGTATTGTCCAATTTTATATTAACACTTTGGGTATTATTGTCCCAGGCAACAATCCCTCCCATGGCTTCAAACAATGCTCTGGCCGGAATAAGAGTTCTTTCTTTGATAATGACCGGCGGTACATCTTTTTCCCCAAAAGTGATCTCCGTGCCATCAAGAGCTAGCCTAACCGGGTACTCTTGACAAAAATTCAAACCCTCATCTATATCCGACTGTGTAATTTTTGTTCCAGCATAGGCTAACCCCGAAGCCATTGCGATCAGTACTATCACCATCATCAATATTCCTATGATTTTTTTCATATTGTCCCCCTTTTTGCTATTTAGTACCATATTATGTCACTACTCGACTAATTTATATTATACTATTTTATATGGGGTGATAGCAATTTTTTTTTCAGATTCCATTTTATTGAACATGATTTCATGTAAAAAGAAGGCATTAGGAAATGCCTTCTTTCTTTGATAAACCGTCCTTTTTCTTTTTTTATTTACCTAAAATTTCCTATTTTCTTTATTTTAATAATCGATGTAACCCCATTAAATCTATCTTCCCATACCCCCATTTTGGATTTGGATACTTCATATACATATTTCTTTGTGCTGACTGAATCAACAATTTTTTTATATCATATCCTTTTATATCGGTATTGTGTCCTTTTATGACCGCCCACTCCAATACCATAGCCACCACCCCTGATGCATATGCAGCGGCTGCTCCTGTTCCGGAAGCAGAGCCATAACTATTCCCTAAAGTCGGGCAAATCATGTTGACTCCCGGTGCCGCTAAATCCGGTTTCACAAAATTTGTCCTGCTATACCCTAAGCTTGAAAAATCTGCAAGCTCTCCACTGTCGGGGTCATATGCGGTTATCGTCATAGGCTCCTGCGAATTTCCCGGAGAGGTAATCGTTACATTCGGACAAGAATTTAAGAAATAAGTCTCATTCGAAATAAAATGATCTCCCGGCAGCCATACATTGAACCTAGTTTGTATATACATTTTGTTATATACTCTGAATTTCCAGTTTCCTTCCCGAGGGTTCAAAAAACGCACCCATATGACTTGATCTCCCGTCTCTCCGTCCGCCATGAGATTATTGATCCATACTACCGTTTTTTCATCAAGGGTATGCTCCGCACATTGCATGATTCCCATACTAAGCTCCGATATATATTCTCCGGTAGGGGAAGTAATATCAATAGCCACTTGACCCGGAGCTGTTGTCCATAACTCTATACTGAATCCCTTGTCCTGTTCACTAACTTTCAGATTAAATCTCGTAAATCCTTGGTTTTCCATTATATTTCCCTGGTAATGACGTCTTTGATTTCCTTCATTTCCCGCAGATATTACAACCGCCATTCGGGGTCTTTGAGTGATGAGGGTAAGATAGGTACTTAATGCCCCGTGTCCGTCATGCCCTCCTTTATTGCTTCCAAGCGCAACACATAGTACCAATGGACGTTTTAATTTTTCAGCAACCGATATCGCATAACTTATGCCAAGCATGATATCGGAATCTTGGTAACAAACTTCATCCGGCGGGACTAAAAAAACGTCTCGATTCAATTGTTTTGCTTGTTTTAACTTTACGACAACCAATTCTGCCTTCGGCACAACGCCGCAAAAATTTTCTTTAGGATTCTCATTTCCTGCAATAATACCTGCTAACATTGTGCCATACCCCAATTCATCCGTAGTAGGAACAACGGATAGAGGATATGGATCTTGCAATGCAAGATTCAGCATTTGCTTTGTGTATTCCGTACCATAATTATATCCTTCCGGTGGATTTCCGCCATCATTTATGGTTTGATCCCATATAGAAATGATTCGAGAGGTATTATCTATATTTAAAAATGCCTGATGCTGATATTCTATTCCGCTATCAACAATTCCAACCAAAACATCTTGACCTGAATAATCAAAATCGAGGCGCGTTAAATAATGAAGAACGTCAATTTTCCTCAAACTAATAATTGATTCAGGAAAAAACAGAGATTGAAACGCATAATAGGGATAATTTTTAAATGCGCATCTATCCGTGTATGGATTTTGAACATGCATGATAGAATGTCTTGTATTTACGGGAGTGACATTGTCTCCTTCTTTCTTAAAGTTTATCTTTGAATTTTCGAGCAATAAATCCAAGTAATCTTCACTTAGTATCTTATTAACCACAAAAACTTCCTCCCTCATATACTGATATTAATCACCTTATCCAGTATATGAACAGCGAAGTTATTACATACCGTTATTATCTGAAACCTTTTCGCTCAAACTTTGAAGAGATTTCAAAGAATTTTTATCCTTTATAGGACAAAAGTCATTTTATTCGCCTCCGAATCGCTTCGTTCCCAGCTGTCTGTTTTTTCATTGAATTCACTAAAAAAGGCATCCAAAGATGCCTTTTACAGAGTATAGAAGAGTGATATGTATATATGTTAATTTATTATGAATTTAGCAATTCCTTCCTCCCATAGACCGGATGGCTGAGGTGATTTGTAAGTTAATTATTTTACCTCACTATTAATATTATTAATTATATTACATAATCACAATTTTTTCAATTTTTTTACTATTAAAAGTTGATTTTTTATTTATTTTTGCTTGGCTTATCAAGTTTTCAGAAAATACGGTCGATATAATAAAATATAAAGAAACAGGGAGGTTTTTATAATGAATATTAATGGAGTAAATTCTTATTACAAGCAAACATTCCAAAATAGTTCTGCAACTTCAGGGGCGGAGAAATCGGAACAGCTTGAAACGAAAATAACCAGTGGAAACAAGGATACTATCGAAATTTCTGCCAATCAGGTGAATGAAGGGAAAAACGCATATAAGCTGACGGATCAATCCAATTCAACCTATACACAAAACATTGAGACGCTGAAATCTGAGTATGACAGGCAAGTAAAGGATTTCAAAGACATGCTCCGAAAGATGATTGCGCAACAAAGTACCATAAACGGAGGTGTAACTGAAACTCATTTTAATTTTTCTTTTGGCGTAAACCTCGATATTCAGTACAGTTCTTCAAACACACAGACTTCTGATTCCCTGTCCGGTTTTGGGGAAGATGATTATTGGGGAGCAGAACAAACAGCCAACCGAATTTTTGATTTTGCGGTTTCCCTTGCAGGCGATAACGATGAATTGTTATCAACGCTTAGAGATTCGGTAAAAGAGGGATTTAATCAAGTAGAAAAATTATTCGGGGGAGCGGGAAAACTTCCTTCGGTTTGTTATGACACACTGGATAGGATCAATGAACTTTTTGATCAAAGGCTACAAAAACAGGATACGAATGCTCAAGGGAAATCTGAAATATAATCATTGCAAAAAGGGATGCTTCAAATGAATATATCATTTTAAGACATCCCTAATCAATTTTTTTCTAAGCGACTTTACTAAGCAAATGTAATGACTGTACCTTTGTCATTTTCCAGAGCTTCAACTGCGTTATCCAGAGAAGTAATGATCGCCTTTTTCGTTGGATTTGCGCGGACAAACTTCATGGCTGCCTGCACTTTAGGAAGCATGCTTCCCGGTGCAAATTGTCCCTCTTCCACATATCTGGAGGCTTCATTCAAATCCATTTTGGACAGATTTTGCTGATTTGGTTTATTAAAATTAATAGCCACCATTTCAACTTCTGTTAATATCATCAAAATATCGGCTTCCACTTGTTCCGCGAGCAGTTCTGCAGCAAAATCTTTATCGATAACTGCTGCAACTCCTTTTAGTACGCCATTATCTTTTTCAATGACAGGGATCCCTCCTCCACCGCACGTAATCACAACCGTAGAGTCCCATAGCTGCTTCACAGCTGATATTTCAACGATTTTTCGAGGTATCGGAGAAGCTACTACTCTGCGCCATCCTCTTCCTGCATCTTCTTTCATGGTAAAGCCCTTCTCCTTTTCAAGAGTTCTGGCTTCTTCTTCCGTGTAAAAGGGCCCGATCGGCTTAGTTGGGTTTCGGAAAGCAGGGTCCTCTTCCTCTACAATCATCTGTGTTGCAACCGTTACAACAGGGATATTGCGATTTCTTTTATTGAGTGCATACTTCAGCGATTGCTGAAGGTGATAGCCGATATATCCCTGTGACATAGCGCCGCAAACGTCAAACGGCATGACCGGCGTTACATCCTTTGCCGTTTCGGAAGCAAGCAAAATTCTGCCTACCTGCGGACCGTTTCCATGCACCACCGCGATTTCATATCCTTTTGTACTGATTTCTGCAATATATTCACTGGTTTTACGAACTACTTCCAGTTGAGCGTCTGCCGTAGCGGCCCCATTCCCCGATTGTAAGGCATTACCGCCCAGCGCAATTACTATTTTTTTAGGTCGTTCTGCTTTTATCATTTTATCTTATCTCCTATCCTATAGTAAGGTCAGTATATTTAAAAATTAAAAATCATCACGATTAATCGGACACGACATACATCTTGGGCCCCCTCTTCCTCTTGACAATTCAGAAGATGGGATTGTTAATACCTTTATTCCTTTTTGATCCAACAAATCGTTGGTTACATAGTTTCTTTCGTACGTTACAACCGTTCCCGGAGCAATCGCCAGCGTATTGGAGCCGTCATTCCATTGCTCACGCTGCGCTGCCATTTTATCGGTTCCTCCACAACGGATTAATTCGACTGCCGGTAACTTCAACTCTGCTTTCAAAATATGGACCAGCTGTTCCTGCATGCTGGAAAAATGTGATTTTCCGTCTTTGTCGAGTGTGATCTCAAAAATTTGCAGCGGTCCTTCTATTTCGGGATGAATGGTGAATTTGTCAACATCCACCATAGTAAATACGGTATCCAGATGCATAAACGCACGGCATTTAGGAATATCAAAGACCAAAACCTTTGTAAACGAAGACTTGTTAAGCATATTTTCTGCGAAACGTTCGATTGCCGGCACTGTTGTTCTCTGGCTTAATCCGATGGCTACAATTTCTTTTGAGAGCACCAAAACGTCTCCGCCTTCTATCGAGTACTCCTGATCATAATCATACCAAAGGTTTGTTCCCTCCGGTGCAAAGTCCTTGTTGTGCAGGAACATATACTTTAGCAACAATGCCTCACGTCTTCTCGCCTTTGTACTCATATGATGGATGTTAATGCCGTTTCCGACACAGGCTCCCGGGTCTCTCGTAAAATAGAGATTCGGCATAGGGTCCGTATAATACGGATACCCCGACGTTATATAATCTGCAAGGGATTGAGAATGAACCGTGCCGATATCCTCCTTTTTTATCCCTGAAATCACCGTTTCCACCATTTTTTCAGGCGGCATCTGAATCAAATAATCCGCTAACGCTTCTTTCACTCCTTGCGAATAAATCTCACTTTCTTCAATGAATTTATGAATAAATTCTTTTCTTACCGCTGCATCTTGCAATGCTTTTGCCGTTTCATCCACATAATATACAACTTCCACTCCATTTTCCTGCAATAGTTTCGCAAAGCAATCATGCTCCTGCTGAGCTACTTTCAGATAGGGAATATCATCAAACAACAACCGTTCAAAATTGTCAGGAACGAGACCTTCAATTTCGCCTCCCAACTTATGAAGCAATACCTTGTTGAGCTTTCCAATCTCAGAATAATTGTTCATTCCAAGTTTCATACATGTACCATCCCTTCACTAATCATGTTGTTCTGGGTTGCTATCCTCGAATTATATTAGGATATAGTTGCTACTATAACGGCTTTTATCGTATGCATGCGGTTCTCTGCTTCGTCAAATACCTTTGAATGTCTGCTTCTAAATACTTCATCGGTTACTTCTCGGATGTCATACCCCAATTCCATCTGCGATTTAGCCATCGCTGTTTCAAAATCATGGAAGGCTGGCAAACAGTGCAAGAAGATTACGTCATCGTTTTCTGTGGCAGACAACATTTCTGCTGTCACTTTATAAGGCGTAAGCATTGCCACCTTTTCCGGGATTTGAGCTTCTTCACCCATGGATGCCCATACATCGGTATAAAGCACATCCGCATTCTTTAAGCATTCCGGCGTACTGCTGATTTCGATGGTTGCTCCGGTTTCCTTTGCAACAGCTTGTACTTTTTCCAGAAAATCCTTATCAATTTCTTCCGCTAATTTTGCAGGGCCGTATGCCACATAATGCATCCCCATTTTTGCACAGCCAATCATCCAAGCATAACTCATATTGTTTCTGATGTCTCCGCAGAACACAACCTTCACCTTGTTTAAAGGCTTAGCGATATGTTCTTCAATAGTAAGAAGATCTGCCAAAATCTGAGTAGGATGATCTACATCTGTTAACCCATTCCATACCGGTACACCTGCATGCTTGGCTAAACTTTCTACAAGTTCCTGCTTATAGCCTCTGTACTCAATGCCATCATAAAATCTGCCGAATACCTTTGCAGAATCTTCAACAGATTCCTTTTTTCCGAACTGTGAGCTGTTTGAATCCAGAAAAGTTACATGCCCTCCTTCATCTACACAAGCTACTTCAAATGCACAACGAGTTCTTGTGGAAGTCTTTTCAAAGAGCAAAACAATGTTTTTCCCTTTTAGTGCATTTCCTTCGATACCAGCTCTCTTTTTTGCCTTCAAATCTTTTGATAGATCCAGCAAATATCTGATTTCCTCCGGTGTGAAGTCCATCAATGTCAAAAAGCTTCTTCCTTTTAAATTTACAGCCATAATTTGATTCCCCCTTAAATAAAATGATTTATACTTATTTTTTAAATAGACCATGTTTATGAACCGTTATTCATCAAGTTTAAAATCTCATTCATCTTATTTTCTAACATATTTAAATTTTTATCAATTTTATATTCAATGGAATACAAGTTCTTGTAATGCGGATATTCCTTCATAAAATAATTGATATCCCACAGTTGCTTTATTCTTTCGTTAATATTATTTGCGAATAAGAACGAATCATAATACTCTTGTGTTATTGTATCCGGAAAAAAACGCTCTATCTTGGTTTTCAATATAAAGCGGTAAGATTCATATCGTTCTTCAAAATAGTTTTGACCCTCCATGCCGTTATTTTCTATCAATATACTTGCATATGGATTAGTAGAAAAAACACCGATTTTCCATCCATAAAATAGCAACTCTAGATCAATAGAAACATAATCATTCGTAATTGTAAAGATAATATTGTTAAATTGATCCTCCGGCTTTGTTATTTTCAATTTTGACTTCGGAGGGAAATTAACTTTTCGGTCAAACGAGTCAAATAAGTGCGGTTCTTGCCCTTTGATAGCCTGAAACAGTCTAAATTCTTTGCTTGGACGCGGCAGCCTCACCGCCGTTTCACCGATCACATTGCCTTCTAGCGACTGGATTATCGTGTACATCAACGCTTCCGTCATAAGTTCATATTTATATCCGGTATCCGACTGACATCGCTCTATCGTATCATCCGAAAAGGCACGAATATAATGGAATAAATAGTCCGTCGCGCTTGGCTGCATGACAAACCGGTCACCAAACTTGCCAATGCTTATCGGCATCCCTTTTAGATCTCTGGAGGTAGTGAGTTCAACGGTAAACTGCGCCTCTTCAACATCGTTGTTTTTTTCGGAAAACAGCCAGTCCAACTGCGTGTCGGAAACTAAGACGTTCGAATGACTGGTTTTGATATAGTATTTTCTGCTTTCTACTTTGTCCCCTCTTTTTCTTATTATCGCATGTGGAATTTTTCGTTTTTTAGGAATAAGGATTTGCATCACTTCATATTCGTCATTTTGATAATGATTCATCTCTATATTGATAATCGGACTGATATTGTCATTGCATTCATTGACAACTTTCTCTTTGAATTTATCTACGCCGGATTTCATCTCACTCTCAAATTTCTTGAAAATGCCTAGCCCTTCCGGTTGCCCGTCATCTTTAATACCGATGATGATCTGACCGCCTTTTCTGTTTGCAATTCCTACAATCAATTCCAATATTTTAGTTACGGTGAAATTATTCATTTTATCAAAGCAAACACCCGTCTGTTTCAGTTCAAAATCCAGACTTTCATGGTCCTGTTCATTTGCCCGTTTAATGATTTTCTCTAAACTCATAATTCCCCTTTTGCATGCAATAGCTTACTCACTTTTATATATAAATCATCACGTTTCCGAATAGCCTCTTCATCTTTACCATGACTATAATCATAAAACCCTTTTTTTGCCTTTACCCCATAAGACCCTTCTTCATAAAGTTCTTTTAAAATCCGTTGTGGTTCTTTGACATCTGAAAGGTCTGGATATAAATATTCTGCAATATGATAAAAGGTATCCAAACCACCCATATCACAAACTTCAAAAGGACCTAAGCAAGAATATCGAAACCCTAATGCATACTTCACACATCGATCAATATCTTCATACGTTCCCACTTCATTTTCCACTAAATGAAGTGCTTCGCGGAGTATAGCCAACTGAATTCTATTCCCTATAAATCCGGGGACATCTTTATTTACCCGAATTGGCTCCTTTCCTATTTGGAGCGATAAGTTGTATAAATAATCAATCGTTTCTGTTGACGTTCTCTCTCCCTTTATGATTTCAATCAGTGGGATCAAATGCGCCGGATTAAACCAATGCATCCCTGCAAATCGTTCAGGTTTTTTAATTACTTCTGCTATTTTTGTGATAGATAGACCTGACGTATTGGAGGCGAGAATCGTATCTTCTCGAACTATCTGAGAGATTTCACGCCAAAAACTGTGTTTTATAGGCATTTTCTCAACAATAGATTCCACCACTAAATCGCAATTCTCAAAACAAGTTTTGTCACACGTATGAGCTAATTTATTCTGAAGGAATTCTGACTCTTCTTGAGCTATCTCTCCAGCCTTTACTTGCCCTTCCTGATTGATTCGAATAAGATTTTTACTTTTTTCAAGGGCGGTATCAATCACATCATAAATAATAACGTCATACCCTCTATGAGCGAAGATCTGTGCCATAGAGGTTCCCATCAATCCTGCTCCGGCTATAATAATTTTTTTACAATCTCCCACGCGTCTCTCCTTTTAAAATCATAAGAATATACTTGTGAGAAGATTATATAATTAAATGTAAAATTAATCAAAACAGAATTATTTTGTTACTTACTAATCTGTATTATTATCCTGCTAATCCAATATACTCCTTTCTATATCGGGAAAATATGTATTACCAAATTTGGTTAATTGTTCTATTTAAGCATAATTTATTGCATTTTTTCTGGGAAGTATAGTATAATGAGTATATAGAAAGTGCTACCGATAAGCGGCTAGCCCAAAAATGAACAGTGAATAAATAATCGCCTAGTTTTCGAGAGCAGGGCGATTATTTCTTTTTTGTGATTCTATATGTAACATCTACAATGACAAATATTAAGCCGGTAAAGGCTATTAAATCAGTTAACGTTATACTCATAGCATCACCCCCTCGAAAGGGCATAACCGCCTACCGATTCTCTTGGTAGCACTGCTTAAAGTATACCAAAACATTCCAATTAATTCAACTGATACCGCTCGCGCTTAGAGTAGCAGAAATGACAAAATGTACGATAACGGACATTATAATCCCATATAAAGCTATTTATTGCTCGCTGCTTTGTGAATCCTTCTCTTTATCCCTCTGCTCATAGTATGCTCTTGTTAAATCCACGTTTTCCTGAACCCGCTCCTGCAATCTTCCCGCATAAATATCTTGGTATAGAAAATCTTGAATTTGTATGCTCTCCCTGCTTTTTTGATCTTCCGAACGCGATGTTTGCAAGGTTAAATCAATAGAATAAAAAGGAACTTTTTTCTGATCAAATAAGCTTTTTACTTCGACCAAAGTTTGTGCTAACGTTTCCGCGTCTAGCATATTGCTGGTGACATAAAGCACAATATGTCCTTCCTTTTTCCCTAACTCCTTAATGTCGTATTCCTTATCAATTTCGAGCTCGTCAAAAGGTTGGCTTTTATCCATTATTTCACCAAACGCTATATCACTTTCATAAGGGAAATCCTCATTTTCTAATACAATATCTGTTAAATTACGATATTCTGTATCTAATCTTTGAAAAGTATTCCATTTGCTAAGAACCATATCTTTATAATCATCATAAATGAATTTGCCCGTTCCGGTAAATGAAATAGAAAAATGAGTGTCGATGCTCGTTGTTGATTTTACATTCACATGATATTTCCCGTCCTTGAAGTTATAAAAGGCTTTATCCATTGTTAAGTTTAAACCAAAATAGTGTTGTTCAATATATTTTTTAGCGGCATAATTCACCAGTGCTTTTGATATAGGATTGCCCATAAAAGCATTGATAAAAGATAAAACAAAACAGACAAGCGCTGCTGTTACAAAGATCGCCAAATATTTTCTTATTTTCATGTTCATGATAAACCTCTTTCCTTATTGAATTTACGTTGTAATAATTATATATCATCTGTTTATGCATTTGTAGGAAAGATACTTTTTACTTTAACAAATAAACCATCGGGATCAACCCACTGTCATTCGGGGTCTATTCCGTGTCCGTATCTGTAAATCCAAAACGATGGGATACAGTTCTTAAACCAGACTTCAAGTAACAGTAACGTCCTCTAAACGCGAGTACAGCTTTTCATTGTTTAACCATTTATAACCAAAGCCTCTTAATAACATTTTAGCACTATCAGGCCTAATATCCAGTTTTTCAGCTAACTCGTAATGGTTCCATTTTTCCCGTGATAGGATGATTTCTTCTACCGCACAAGGGGCAGGCAAATTGTTTTCCTTAAACATCTTTGATATTCTTTTGACAAGCTCTTTTTTAGAAATAATTTCTCCAGTCAATAGGAGTGCCGCTGAAATGTTGTCACCGTAATTACCCCATAATTCCACAATATATTCTAAAAAATCAGGGTTGCTATCCAGTCCAAAAACCTGCTTATTAGTAAGGAATAGCCCTTTTTCTTTTACCATGCTATGGGTCGCACAAAAATCTTTCAGTTTCGCATCAAGCGTATGGACATTCCAAGCATATTTTCCATCTACCATTAAATACGGCAACACATTCGGGCAATTGTCCATGAAGTCACAGCTATTCGGATAATATTTTTCCAATCCAATGATATCACATTTCAGTTTACTTTCTTTCAGTATTTCAAAGAAGGTGCTTTCTTCGCTGATGTCATGCAGATACATTGTTTCTTCCTTATAGGTGTTCTCCTTTCCCTCCGCTAAATCGATATTGCAGGTAATTTTTAAATCCATCCCCTTAACCCCCATTCACTTTCTCTTTTCATGCTATTCAAGCGATGGTTCCATGATGAATTAATATGAAAGGGAGTATATTAAAATATTTCTGTCTGTATACCATATAAACAACTTCTTCTATATAAAAATATAGTTGTTGTTTTTTCAGTCCGGTGTTGGTATAATTGAGATATAAAAGGTGCTACCGATAAGCGGTTAGCCTGAAAATTAAACGAACATTAAAATAATCGCCTAGTTGACCAGACCGGGGCGATTATTTCTTTTTTGTGATTCTATATGTAACATCAACAATAACGAATATTAAGCCGGTAAAGGCTATTAAGTCCGTTAAAGTTATATTCATAGTATCACCCCCTTGAAAGGGCATAACCGCCTACCGTAGCTTTGGTAGCACTATAGACAGTATATCAAATTCTGGAAAATATTTCAATAAAAAGTCGTTTACATTGAAATAGTGAAATAATGGTTAAAATTGAAAAATGCACGTCTTTTTCTGATGAGAAACGTGCATTTTTACACGAATAAATCGCAGCTTCTTCTAGTCTCCAGCAACCATAAAAGTTAATTTCCATTCATCATTATTTTTATATATGATTGATAGACGATAATCGATCGGAGATCTAATGAATTGTTTCTGTACGTAACCCTTCTTTCCTGAAGGCATCTCAATTTTTATAAGGTCTTGATCTGATTTATTCCAATAATCACTCTCCGTTGCATCCACCTTGATGATATTATAATTCAAATAAGCAATTACTTTTGACTCAAGATCTTTTTTTCCATATACATTTACTTTTTGGCTAATGACTACAAAATTCTCAAAAGCATCAAACTCGTCGGGGAAGCTGCTATAGGTATAAGGCGCAGTAAAAGTCCTATCTTCCTTGCTATAGGACCCTCCTAAACTAATTATCTTCTCAAGCTCAGCCCATAATTCGGACTGAGCGGGGTTCGTATTTAGATTCCAATATTTATAAAAATAATCTTTCCCGCGTTCGCCACCATAGCTTGTTAAAATATTATCATCAAGAAAACGATCTAAAGCGGGTAAGTCTTTTTTATGCACAGCATCTACAAATTCTTTGTATGCTTTATCAAAGTCGGCATCATAAGCCTGCTCCTGCTGAGGTGATAATTGATTTTCAGTTTCAACAGGAATCGTTTCTCCAGATTGATCTGATGCATTGTTACTTGGATTTTGACATCCAGTCATGCCAATTGTGAATACTATCAAACAAATAATGATAATTGTGGGTTTCATTTACTCCTCCAAAGTTTCTTAACTATTAAGTAATTGTTTAGACCATGAAACGGTTTAAATCTTTAGTAGTCTTGCTATATATTCCCTTTTTTATTCGTTCATTTTTCTCGCTTCATTTCCTTTTTGGTTCTCGTCCCTCGTTTGCGGCAAGAAAAAAACTGAGACGGAATTGCCACCTCAGGTTTTAATTGTTCTTTTCTACTTCTATTATAACATAATTATCTAACAAGAATAAGCCTTGTTTATACATGATAATAATGTTATTTTGATATGTACCGAAAGTAAGCAAGCAACACTTGCGGAGGAGTTCCAACCGTGGAATTCCCGTATGGCACCTACCAGACATTTGTGCAAATGTGGTTAGGTGCGTAAAATTGGGCAAACTAGTAAAGGAGGAATTGTATGGAAAACTATGAAGTTGAATTTGATTTTGAAGTCAAACATTTAAGACATATTATTACGATTGCAGAAAAGCAGTTAAGTGTCATTCGGCAAAACAGCAGCAGGCAGCAATCTGATATCATTGAAGCAAAGAAAGAACTATGGGAAAATTCCAGTCACTCTATATCAAATCTCTGGTCTAAGGATAGTTTTTATGAACTGATAGCCTTAAACCAATATGCAAACTCAGTATCCAGCAAATTATCAACGTTGGAACTGGGTGCAAATAAAATGATGGCATTAGAAAAGACGGTTCAATCTCCCTATTTCGCTCGAATCGATTTCCAATTTGAAGGTGAAAACGAGGTGGATCAAATATACATTGGCCGTACTTCCCTCATAGATGAAACAGATGTCCAAATCTATGTATACGACTGGCGATCACCGTTAGCCAGCGTTTTCTATCGTTTTGGGGTTGGGAAAGCGTTCTATGATGCACCTAACGGCAGAATTTCAGGTGAAGTCAGCCTTAAACGCCAATTTGAGATTCACCATGGAGTACTTGAGTATTTTTTTGATGCTGATGTACAAATCATGGATGAATTCTTAAGAAAGCTTCTATCCCAAAATGCATCATCAAAAATGAAGGCAATTGTTGAGACCATACAGAAAGACCAAGATATTGTAATCCGGGATATTGAAAATGATTTAATGATGGTGCAGGGCGTTGCAGGGAGCGGAAAAACCTCAGTCGCCCTTCATCGGGTAGCTTATCTTATGTACCAAGGGCTTTCCTCCAAGTTATCTGCTCATAATATTATGATTATCTCACCCAATACCCTATTTGAACGATACATTTCCAATGTACTGCCGGAACTGGGGGAAGATAATGTAGTTTCTGTTAACTTTGATGATATGCTCAAAACGATACTCCCCTCCATGCCAATACAAAACAGGCACCAGTTTTTAGAAAGCCTACTTACTTGTAAATCGGAAGACAGCGCCAGATTGATGAAAAAAAGTTTAGAATTTAAAGCATCGACCGAGTTCAAAGAAATCCTGGACCGTTTTATGGATGATATACCAAGAAAATGGATTGAGTTCAGTGACATTGATTACGACGGAAAATGTATAGCAAGCCGCACCTTATTAAAGGCGGAAATCTTAGATAGAAAAAAAGCGGTACCATTGGGTTTGCGTTTAAAGCAGTTGGAGGAATCCATCTTTAAAAAAGTACATGAGATGCGAAAAGTTCGTATGAAAAAGTTAAGAGACTTTGTAATAAATTACAAAGAGCATATCTATGAAGTTGAAGAATTCTCCAGGCTATTGTCGATATCTGAAAGCACTGTTTTGCTTCAGAAAATTGAACGGTTTACAAAACTGGATATCCTTTCTTTATATAAAGAGTTGTTTCATGATCCCAAATATTTTCACCGTTTGGCAGCTGGAATCCAACTGCCTGATGACATTGATCATATTTTAAACTTCACTCAGGAAAACATGAAAAGAGGTCAGCTGTCCTTTGAAGATGGATTGGTATTGGCGTTTTTACAATTGAAATTATATGGTTTTCAGTATGGTAATTCCATTAAACAAGTTGTAATTGATGAAGCACAAGATTATTACCCCCTTCACTTTGAACTTTTAAAAACATTGTTTCCTCAAGCACGGTATACGATTTTAGGCGATATTTACCAAACAATTGAAAAGCCAGAAGAGGTAATCTTCTTTGATCGAATCAATAAAATTTTAGATAAGAAAAAGTCTGCACTGATAACCATGAACAAAAGTTTCAGGTGTACCAACGAAATCCTGAATTTTAGCAAGAAGTTTCTTCAGCAAGATTCGGAAATTGAAAGTTTCAGCCGAAAGGGTGAAGTGCCCGAGATTTATGAAGCGCAAGATCAAGAAGAATTTGATGAACTGGTCATAAGAGAAATACGGTTTTGTAAAGAGGCAGAATATCAGTCAATTGGTTTGCTGTGTAAAACAGAAAAGGATGCTATCTCTCTCTATCACCGCTTAAAAGAGCAATTAGCGATTCGTTTTATTGGAAGTGACACAATTACAAACATCAAAGGGGTATTTGTTTTGCCGTTATATATGGCAAAAGGGTTGGAATTTGATGCGGTATTGCTCTGTGACACTAACAAAGAGCATTATTCTACCGAAGACGATAAAAAGCTTTTATATATTGGATGTACCAGAGCCCTTCATCGGCTCAGTCTATTTTATACAGGAGAAAAGAGCCCGCTATTGTATTAAAAAATTTAAAGGAGGAGTTTCATTTGGTTTTTCGTAAAGTAGCCAGAATACTGGCTGATATTTTAGATCTGGATGAGGAAGAGATTACCTCGAACACAGAATTGACACCAGAATTTGAAATAGAGAATATTCACATAGCAAAGCTAGTCATTGAATGTGAGAGAAAATTCAAAATTTCTATACATGATGAAAAAATCCATACCTTCCATACAGTTGGGGATGTTGTAAAATACATTGAAAACACTTTATCGGAAGAGGAAGGCAATATTTCCGAAAGTTCCGAAGAGGAGCGTACGGGGTGGTATTATTCGTAATCACAATTCTTTCAGATTACCATTATGCTCATAATCTCATCAACAAGTCGGAATTTTCGATTTTCGCTATACCTCAAAGAATTCCTTGGCATACTTCCTATAGACTCTATGCGTTTTTTTACAGACCGCAGCCCGCTTGCGTATATTGATCCGCATTTTTGATGACGTCCGTTATCTCTGGCAAGCTTCCGCAGACTTTGCATTCTTCGCTGGCCGAGCGATAAGTTACGGTACGGAAGGTCATTTTCAATCCGTCGAACACAAGTATGCGCCCCACCAGCAGGTCGCCGATTTCCAATATATATTTAAGCGCTTCCAGTGCCTGCAGGCTCCCGATAATGCCTGCCATCGCACCCAATACACCGGCCTGCGAACAGCTGGGCACAGCATCCTCCGGGGGAATACCCTCAAATATGCACCGGTAACAGGGTCCCTTTTGCGGAACGTAAGTCATAAGCTGCCCTTCAAACTGTAAAATTCCGCCGTGAGAAAAGGGTTTACCCGCAATTACGCAGGCATCGTTTATCAAAAATTTGGTTGGGAAATTATCGACGCCGTCAATTACAAAATCATATTCCTGAATGACAGGCATGATATTTTCCGGCGTAATCCGGACAGGGTAGGCCTTTACACATATCCCCGGATTAATTTCATGTATTGTCCGCCCGGCAGAATCCGCCTTATTCAGTCCGACCGTTCCCGTCTTATGGATGATTTGCCTTTGCAGATTGGACAACTCTACTTTGTCATCATCCACAATTCCTATGGTTCCGACGCCTGCCGCAGCTAAATACATGGCCGCAGGGGCACCAAGTCCTCCCGCACCAATGATTAAAACCTTGCTTTCCAAAAGGGCCTTCTGACCTTTGGTTCCCACGCCCTTGAGTAAAATATGTCTGGAATAGCGTTCAATTTCCTCTGTTGAAAACATAATATCCTCCCATATTACCTCCGTATGTCCAATGGGCCTGGCTCTTTAACCTATAACGCCTTTGCGGCTCAGTCATTTTCCATATAAGCTCTCAGCCAGCCCAGAAATCCCTCCGCCAGATTGTATGCCTCGTATTCAGCATCAACCAGCAATTCTGCGATTTCCTGACTGATTTCCCCTCTTTGGCAGCAAACAACCACCGCTTTTTCCCTGGGAATTTCATAGAGCCTTACCGCCTCCTGCGGAAACGGAATGTTGATGGAGCCCGGGATATTCCCAAGCTGAAAGGCGACGCCGTCGCGTATATCCACAATCCGGTAATCCTTTTGGTTCAATTGTTTCAGCTGCGACCACGCAATGTCTCTTCCATTTTCTTCGGGGGCAAACAAGCGTCGCTTTTTTGTACCGGTTTCGCGAATCCCGCGGACCAATTTATCCGGATCGGCACTTTTCATAAATTCGGACATCATACATACTCCTGCCACCCCTGTGTTCAGGCATTGTTCCGCGTTGGAAATACCGATGCCACCCAGGGCGTACACGGGTATCGAAACGCTGCCGCAGACTTGCTCCAAAAAAGAAATTCCGCGAGGGGCATACCCTTTTTTACTATCGGTCCGGAAGACATGCCCCGCAGTAATATAAGTTGCCCCCAAAGCCTGGGCCTCCAAAGCTTCGTCCACCGAATGCGTGGAGCAGCCGACGATAAGAAAATGTTTTTTCGCATCTTGATGAAATTCCCTCAGGAGTGGCAGTGGCAAGTGAATTCCATCGGCTTTCTGATCCTTTGCTGCGGAAAGCCATGTATGAAAAATACAGCTTACCCGCTTTTCCCGGCATATTTTCAATACTTCCGCCGCCAGGCCCGCATACTCTTCCTCAGGCAGGTCCTTTTCTCTTAACACAATCGCGTCGGGGCCGGCTGCCGCTATTTTTTCAATTTGCCGCAGAAAGCTTGCACCGATCAGCTTGCGATGGGTAATGCACATGATTTCAGACATAAATATAATCGTTCAAGACAGGCTGGAGACCTTCCGATTTCATATCGCTGTACATTTTATCCAGCGTCCTTTCATCCGCAATTTTAAACTGCTCGTCTCCAACGTCCTTTTTATCCTTTCTCATATATTTGTTTTCATGATCTCCGATTCCGGTGGATACCCCTGCCGAAACCTTTGTTGCTGCAATCTTTACGATTCCATTGCGAAATTTCATGTTCTCCCTTGAGGACACAGTGATGCCGACATAGGGAAGGAAAATACGGTAAGCGCACAATATCTGGCACAACTGCTTCTCATGCACATCCACCGGACGAATTCCATCGTTATTGATAATCGGTCTTAGTCTTGGGCAAGACAAGGAATATTCTACATGCGGATATTTCCTCTGAAGATAATAAACATGCATCGCCGTTGCAAATGCATCCTTGCGAAAATCTCCCAGCCCAAGCAATGCGGACAGCCCGACCCCACGCATACCACCCATGATCGCGCGCTCCTGCGCTTCAAAACGGTAGGGGTAAATCCTCTTACGCCCCATAAGGTGCAGCTTTTCGTAGCGATCCGGGTTGTAGGTTTCCTGGAAAACCGTTATATAATCCGCGCCGCATTCATGAAGATACCGGTATTCGCCGACATTGACCGGATAGATTTCAAGGCCGATATTACGAAAATATTTCTTTCCCAGTTTGCAGGCCTGGGCGATGTATTCCACACTGCTTGTCTTGCGGTTTTCTCCGGTAAGCATCAGTATTTCTTCGATGCCGGAAGCCTTGATTACTTTCATCTCATGCTCAATCTCCTGCGTCGTCAGTTTTTTGCGGACGATATCATTGTAGCAGTTAAACCCGCAGTACACGCAATAATTGGAGCAGTCGTTTGCGATATACAACGGTGTGAACATATAAACCGTATTTCCGAAATGTTTTCCGGTTTCCCTCTTTGCACGGGACGCCATCTCTTCCAGATGGGGCAATGCAGCCGGGGACAACAGTGCTTTAAAATCCTCTATGCTGCAGGTTTCATGCAGCAGCGCCTTCCTGACATCCTCCTGCCTATAGCGGCTGTAATCATAGGCATTCATGGCTTCAATAACCTTCGCCATAATATCGGATGAAATTTGCTCCATATCCGGCATATATTCCATATGACTGTTCCGGCTGTCCGGGTCGTTTTCAAGACGGTGTTTTTTCTCAGACGCCGCCCGGCTTAATCGTCCCGAGCCTACAAAAAAAATATTATCTTGCATTATTTTTTCCTCTCTGCTTCGTTAAACAAAGGTTTTGGCTTCCGGCGATTCATTTGCCATAACTCAAAACCATAAACATCAGCCGGGGATTGTCCCCCGCCATTTAAGAAATGGATACTGACGCCGTCATCAATCGGTTAAAAATCCCGTAAGGGGATTGGAAGCCGATGCCCCTCTTCCCAAAACTCTGCCAAGACCAGCCAGATAGGCGCTTCTTCCCGCCTGTATCGCATCTTTAAAGGCTGCCGCCATCCGGGGAATGTCTCCCGAGGTTGCAATAGCAGTATTGGACATGATCGCTGCGGCGCCCATCTCCATCGCCGCACAGGCTTCCGACGGTTTGCCGATTCCGGCATCCACGATAATCGGAACATCTATTTCATCAATGAGAATCTGGAGGAACTCTCTGGTGGCAAGTCCTTTATTGGAACCGATGGGCGCCGCCAACGGCATGACAGAAGCGGCTCCTGCGTTGACCAGATCCCGCGCCGTGTATAAATCCGGGTACATATAGGCCAAAACAATAAACCCTTCCTTTGCCAGCAGTTCAGTCGCCTTAACGGTTTCTACATTGTCCGGCAGAAGATATTTCGTGTCCCCCATGATTTCCACTTTCACAAAATCTCCGCAGCCAAGCTCCTTTGCGAGCCTTGCGATCCGGACGGCTTCCTCCGCATTTCTTGCTCCTGACGTATTGGGAAGTAGGGTTATCCCTTCGGGGATATAGTCGAGGATATTCTCGTTCTCTTTCGTATTTGTTCTGCGTACGGCCAGCGTAATGATCTGCGCCTCGGCATATTCTATCGCCGCTTTTATGAGGTTCAGCGAATACTTTCCCGAACCTAAAATAAATCTTGAGGAAAATTCTTGACCTCCTAAAACAAGTGGATCTTTCTTCTTCATAAGTTCTCTCCTTCGTATGAATTAATACTGTAAAATTCAATGACACGTTCATTTTACAGACAATCAGCCGCCACCGACAAAATGCACAATTTCAACCGAATCGCCCGGCATTAAAACCTTGGCCGAGTACTGCGCTTTCGGGATAATCCAGCCGTTCACCTCCACCGCAATTTTTTTCAGCGAATAACCGGCATCCTCCAAATAATTCTGTAAAATCCGGTTGTCCGCCGAAACCTCCTCGCCATTAATTCGGACCATAAAACCACCTCCTGAAAATAAAAAAAGCCGCAGAAAAAATACACCCAAGGTGGTGTACCCCTTCATGCGACTTAACGTCAACATATCTTTTACAAAAATACCATAATTACCTCCGGTTGTCAACACTAGAACATCCGAAATTCGAAGAGATTTATTCTTAAAGATACTAATTAATACGAAGCCCCAAGGCCTTATCATGCAAGGCTTTGGAGCAAAGAAAAGACCTTCAAATTTTGTTCAGTCCCAAAAAACTGTTCAAAATTTGAAGGTCAAATCATTTGGTGAGGCACGAGGGATTCGAACCCCCAACCGACAGATTCGAAGTCTGCGACTCTATCCATTGAGCTAGTGCCCCAAAATTTAACTATGTGTTCCTAACGAACAGATATCATTATACCCTATTTAATTTAGAAAATCAACGCTTATTTGATTTTATTGGTACAAACTATGAAGTTTTTCATGGCCTTCACTGGCTTAATATTCGTTATTGTCGATGTTACATATAGAATCACAAAAAAGAAATAATCGCCCCTGTCTGGAAAACTAGGCGATTATTTAATTAACTATAATCTAGGCTGACCGCTTATCGGTAGCACTTTTATATTCTAATTATAACAATACATCTCTGAAAATACAATATTTTTATATTTATTTATTATTTTATGCTCATTTTAATCTTCTATTCTTTCTCAATATCATTAAATCCGATGCCATTGCCCCAGACAGAATCAACATGTATAACGGTAACGAGTGCTTTCGGGTCGAGTCTCGCAACCTTCTGACGAATCAATATGCCCTCTCTAGGGGAACATAAAATCTGTAATTTATCGCGTTCCTTTCTGGTATAGGCGCCTGTGATCCGCTCGATGGATACACCTCTTTCAATGTCGTTCATGATATAGTCGGCAATTTCTTTAGAGGCACTTGTGATGATCTCAACCTGAACAATTTTTGTCTCAAATCCAAATAAAACATAATCTGTCATCTTTGAAATGATAATCGTAGTAATCAGCGCATACAAAGCAATATTTCTACCGAAAACAAAACCGGAAGCAACGATTACACAAGTATCGATGGCCATTAAAATTTTGCTTAAGCTTACGTGGGGCAGTATCTTTTTCTGTATGATCTTTGCAATCGTATCCGTTCCTCCAAACGAATAGCCCCTTGAAAAACCTATTCCGTTACAAATACCAGAAAATATACCGCAATAGATGGCGGCCAAAATGATATCTTTTTGCTCCAGCAATTGAAAATTAAACTGTTCAAATACCATCAAAGCCGCAGGATACATGATAGTTAACAATAAAATCTTCTTTCCTTCTTTCATTCCCAAGGTGATGGTACAAATTACAAGAATGACTAACGCTCCTATGTAATACATAATAGAAAAGTCTAACGACACATAGTTTTGTAAAATTCGAACCGCTCCGGTAACTCCCCCGCTGCTCAATCCGTTCGGTATCAAAATACTTACCGTTGCAAACGCACCGATGCAACAAGCAATTAATATAAAGGCTAAGTCAATGATAACTTGTTTTACTCTCTCCTTGGTAATTTTCTTCATTATAGAATCCCCCTTACCCGTTTATCGTCTTGGCGACGCGATTGCCGAACACATCCACGCATATGATATGGATCACTCCTGCCGTATCATGAATCACAACCTTGCGTTCAAGACATCCTTTCGTTTTGAATATAATTTCTTGAGGCTGATGCACCTTGCCATTATACTGTGTGTCCACACTCCAAAATTCGATCAAACTCATTGAATCTTCTTTCAATATGGCCTCTATCAACGTTTTATCCTTCGGAGTCAATGCTTCCAACCATTTTTCAGACGGCTGATAATGCAGGAGCGTCAGCTCCAAAGAAGCTACCATATCATCCGTACAGGATTGAAATTTCACCTCTATCTCTCCGTCTGGGTTCTCAAAACACTCATTATCTTGTATAAAAAAGCTGAAATCCATTTCATTGGACAGCAGTCTTTTCTGAATATTTGCTATGGAGGACAATCCTATATCACAGCTTATCCACCGCCGGTTCATACGCGAAGCGGCTGCAGCTAACGTTCCCGAACCTCCAAAGAAGTCTGCACATAAATCTCCTTCTCTTGTGCAGCTTTCTAATATTCTCGACAATAGCAGTTCCGGTTTTTGCGTCGCATAACCGGTTCTTTCTGCTGAAGTCCGTCCAACCATATCAATCTGCCAAACATCCTTCATGTTCACCATCGTATACCAGCCCTGCTCATCTTCGTATTCTGTGACTCCTTTAAATCGGTATGGTTTAAACCCCCTGTTATAGGATTTCTCCTTCTGAGGATTAAAATAATACCGGTCAGTCTTCGAATAGAACAGAAGCGTATCATGCTTTCTGGAAAAACGACGGTTGCTGGTGCCTCCGGATTTATAGGTCCAGATAATTTCATTGACAAAATTGTTTTCGCCGAAGATTTCATCCATTAAAAGCTTCACATAATGAGCGACATGCCAATCCAAATGAATCCATACACATCCTTCGTCGCTAAGTAAATCCCTCATAACAAATAGTCTCACAGCAATCATTTTCAAATAATCTTCAATGCCTTTATTCCACGTATCCGTATAAACCGTCTGTTTGATTTTAAAGTCTTCTTCCAACTTTTCGGATTCGATCTTTACACTCATAAAATAGTCTGCCTTGGAATAAAACGGAGGATCCACATAAATCAATTGCAAATTTCCTTCCATCCCTAAGTGATCCTTTAAATAATTCATCCATTGCAGATTATTGCCATAAGCCAACAGATTTCTTTTATCCTGCTGCGTGTGACCAAAGCATGCAACCTCACTATAAATTTCTGCTTTTGACTGTAAATATTCTGCTCTACTCTCTTCTAATATTTGTGCAAGCTTGTAGATCAAGCCCATTATTTGCTCCTCTTATTCTTTCCTGTATTTCTGTGTATAGGCTGATTCTGCGATTTTTGAGGTCGCGAATCTTTCTCCGGGCCCCCCTCCTGATTCTTAAAGGTTCTTCCGAGCAAAACGCCGATTAAATCTGGTCGTCTGGCTTTGATTAAGGCCGCCTTTACCGTTTCTCGGTTCTCCGGTTTATTAAAATGGATTAATGCACGCTGCATCTTCTTTTCTTCCATGGTTTTCGGTACAAACACCTTCTTCATGGTCAAAGGGTCCATTTCAGTGTAATACATGCAAGTGGAAAGGGTTCCCGGTGTGGGATAAAAATCCTGTACTTGATCGGGAATAAATCCATTTTCTTTTAAAAACAAGGCTAGTTCAATCGCATCCTCCAGCGTACTCCCCGGATGAGAAGATATCAAATACGGAATCAAGTATTGCTTGAGGCCCAATTGCTCATTAATACGCTTATATTTTTTGCTGAATTCTTCAAAGATCTTCTTTTCAGGTTTCCGCATATAGGAAAGAACCCTTTCCGATACGTGTTCGGGTGCCACCTTTAAAATACCGCTCACATGATATTTACATAATTCACGCAGAAATTCATCATTTTGATCTGCCATCACATAGTCAAATCGTATTCCTGAACGTATAAACACCTTTTTCACGCCCGGCAGTCCTCGAAGAGATCGTAAAAGTTCCAAATATTCTTTATGATCTACTGAAATTTGGCTGCAAGGGCTTGGATAAAGACAGTCCTTTTCACTGCAGACACCTTTCGTCAGCTGTTTTTTACAAGCAGGTCCTCTAAAGTTTGCCGTCGGTCCCCCTACATCATGAATATATCCCTTAAACCCCGGTTGCGCAATCAATTTTTTCCCTTCTCTCACAATCGAGTCTTTGCTTCTCCCACGTACCTGCCTGCCCTGATGATAGGTTAAGGCACAAAAACTACAGCCCCCAAAGCAACCTCGGCTGCTCACAATGCTATATTCGACTTCCTTAATAGCCGGAATACCCCCATCCTTTTCATAGACAGGATGATACGTTCCTTCATAAGACAATTCATATACATCATCCAGTTCCTGTGTGGAAAGAGGTTCTTGAGGCGGATTTTGCACCACATATACATCCCCGCCATAAGGCTCTATCAATCGTTTACCGGTAATAAAATCATTGTTTCCATATTGAATTGCAAAACTTTCGCAGTATTTCTTCTTATCACTGACAATCTCTTCAAAAGACGGAAGCAACATGGATTCCTCATCCAATTCAATTTCCTTTGCTTTTACACAGGTTCCTCGAATCCAGCCGATATCTTTTGCTTCTATCCCTGAATCCAAAGCCTCGGCGATCTCAACGATCGAGCGTTCCCCCATCCCATAAATCAAGATGTCCGCTTTTGAATCCAGTAAAATGGACTTGCGAACCTTGTCGTCCCAATAGTCATAATGCCCCAAACGACGTAAACTTGCCTCAATTCCGCCAATGACGATCGGTACGTCCTTATAGGCTTCTCGTGCTCGATTGCTGTACACAATCACCGCTCGATTCGGCCTTTTGCCAATGGCACCACCTGGAGTATATGCATCGGTTCTTCTTTTATGCTTAAAAACAGAATAGTGATTTACCATGGAATCTACATTTCCGGCATTAATTAAAAATCCCAGCCGCGGCTTCCCAAATCGCATAAAATCATCTTTACTGTTCCAATCCGGCTGAGCTAAAATCGCCACCTTAAAGCCTCTGCTTTCCAAAATTCTGCTTATTATCGCCGTACCAAAAGAAGGATGGTCAATATATCCATCCCCTGTAATTAACACAAAGTCTGGCTGAGGCCAACCTCGTTGCTCACATTCTTGTTTTGTTATGGGTAAAAAACTCATTCAAATCCTTCCTTGCTCGTCTTTTTTTCATATTACTGCGTTATGAACAGTCAAACCATTGCTCGAGTGCTTTTGTACACTCCGCTACGTTTGCCTATTCACGCCTTGTCCTACGAAAAAAATCCTGCGCAATTATATCGTCATGTAAAAATTCACAAATCTATACTTTGTAGAATTTTACGGTTATTTTTATATATTATTGTGTTGTAAAAGTCAAGTTGTTCACTTATCTGCTTCCCTTATCATATGGTATCGCAACTGCCTTCGGAGCCTGTGAAGACTTCGAACTAAACGCTAATACAATTAGTGTTGCAATAAACGGAATCATTTTATATACATCACCCGGTATAGCAGATGTTGCCAATATCGGAATAACCGAATATGCAGAAGCGACAGTCTTCATCAAACCGAAGAAAAAAGCGGCAAGTAAAATTTTAATCGGTCTCCACTGACCGAAAATCATTACGGCTAGTGCAAGGAATCCATATCCGGATACGGTGGCATTGAAGTTCGTGGAAGTAGGAATGATAAACACCAAGCCTCCCAAACCAGCCAATCCGCCGGAAATCATAACTCCTGCATATCGCATCTTATACACATTAATTCCAACCGAGTCAGCGGCATGCGGATGTTCCCCGCAGGCACGCAAACGCAAGCCAAATTTCGTCTTATACAGTATGACTACGGAAATCACTAAGATAGCGAGTCCAATATAAGTAGTCAGGTAAGCATTCTTAAAAAACAAATTTCCGATAACCGGAATATCCCCCAAAACAGGTACGGAGAAAATTCGAAAGCTGTTGATGAACTGAATTTGCTGTACGCCGTTCTCCTGAATCGTTCTGGCAACATAAATAGCAAGAGCCGGTGCCAGCATGTTCAGTGCAGTCCCGCCGATAATTTGGTCTGATTTCAAATTAATAGCGGAGTAGGCCAAAAGCAGTGAAAAAACGATACCTATCGAAACGGAAATCAGTATTGCCAGAATCAATAAAAGCTGTCCGCTCATGGTCTGCCCCATTTGATTGATAAAGAAAATTCCGGCAAAAGCCCCAATAATCATCACGCCGTCCAACGCAATGTTGGTTACTCCGCCTCGCTCCGTAAACATACCGCCAAGCGCAACGATCAAGAGAGGTATGGAGAAAAACATTGTCTGCTGCGCAACTAAATACAAAATATCCATTACTTTTCTCCCTCCTCGTTATTTGCTGAAATCACGGCATCTTTTACTGCTTTCTTTTCGTGAATATGCTTAATAACCTTCGGTAATATCGATCTGAAGATCAATGAAAATGCACTGAAATAGATGATACATGCAATAATGATATCAATAATTTCAGGAACAAAATCTAATGTCTGCAAATAATTACCTCCAAGGGTAATATAGGAGATGAACAGTGCCGCAAAGATGATTCCGATCGGGTTGGATAACCCCAATAATGCTACTGGAATTCCGTTAAAGCCTTCGGCTGCCAATACATCTACTACCTTAATATGGCGGCCGCTTGCACCGGACAAATATAACAGTCCGCCGCCAAGGCCTGCAAGCGCTCCTGCAATCACCATCGCTAATACAATATTTCTCTTTTCATTAATACCCGCGTATTTGCTTGCCTTCTGGTTGTATCCGCAAGCTTTCAATTCGTAACCCAACGTGGTTTTATTTAAAAGGATATAAATGACTATCGCCATAATAACCGCAATATAAATACCGCTATTGACCGTAGATAAATCCTTCATCGTTCCCATTGGATTATAGAAGACATCATCCAAACCACCCTTCGGTAATACAGCAGTTGATGCAACGTCCATTGATAACGCTTTGTTGCTGTCATATACGGTCATCTTTACCAAGTAGTTTGCCATGTACATGCCGATGTAATTCATCATGATCGTCGCAATCACTTCATGCACATTTAAATAGGCTTTCATCAGACCGGGGATGAGTGCCCATAAGCCTCCCACAAAAGCGGCAGCAATCAACGCAATAATCCAATGAAACGGTGCCGGGAGAAAATCCCATTTTACGCCTACATAAATAGCTGCAAAAGCGCCCATGATAAACTGACCGGATGCTCCGATATTAAAGAGACCAGTTTTAAACGCAAAGCCAACGGATAATCCGGTTAAAATCAACGGTGTCGCAAAATAGAGTACTTGTCCTAACCCTTTTGCTTCTGTACTGAAACCGCCCTTTAAGATGATAACAAAACCGGCTGCTGCCTCTGAAGGGTTCGTTATTAATAAAATCACAAAACCAAAAATCAGTCCGATTAGAATAGCAAAAATAGAAGACATGGCATTATTGAAGCCGTTGCTCTCAAGAAGATTTTTAAGCCTATTCATACTAAGCCGTCACCTCACTTCTCTTGGAGCCTGCCATATAGAGGCCCAGTTCTTGAGTTGTAACCTCTTCAGGTTTCACATCTGCTACAATCTCGCCTTCATATATGACTAAGATTCTATCGCTTACATTCATTACTTCATCCAGTTCCAAAGATACTAATAGAATTGCTTTTCCTTCATCTCGTTTTTCAACCAACTGCCGATGAATATATTCAATTGCACCTACATCCAAACCTCGGGTAGGCTGTACGGCGATTAAGATTTCTGGGTCCATATCCAACTCTCTGGCCACAATCGCTTTCTGCTGATTTCCTCCGGACATACTGCGTACTATCGTGTTCACACCTTGTCCGCTTCGGATATCAAATTGACCGATCAGCTTTTCAGCATACGCTTTGGCTTTCTTGAAATTGATAAAGCCGTGTTTTTGAAGCGCCGGCATAAAATATTTCTTTAGCATCAAATTTTCTTTCAAATTATAATCCAATATCAGTCCATCCTTATGTCGGTCTTCCGGAATATGACTTAGTCCTGCCATATTCTTTTTACGAATGCTCCATTTCGTTACATCCGTACCGTTGATTAGAACTTGCCCTGACTCCATCGGACTCAGTCCTGTTAAACCGTAGACGAGCTCGGACTGACCGTTTCCGTCAATACCTGCAATACAGACTATTTCACCTTTTCGAATCTTAAAGGAAACGTTATGCACAGCATGTTTACTGCCGCTCTTTGATTTAATGCTCAGCTTGTTTACTTCTAAAACGATCTCTTCCTGCGGCATCGGTTTTTTGTGAATCGACAAATCAACCTTTCTGCCAACCATCATTTCAGACATTTCTTCTTTCGAAGTCGCCGCCACATCAATGGTTCCTATGTATTTTCCTTTTCTAAGAACAGTACATCGATTTGCCACGGCTTTGATCTCATTTAATTTATGTGTAATGAAAAGAATCGATTTTCCTTCTGTTACAAGGTCCTTCATGATTTTCATGAGTTCTTCGATTTCTTGCGGTGTTAAAACTGCCGTTGGTTCATCAAAAATCAAGATTTCATTATCTCTATAGAGCATCTTCAAAATCTCAACACGCTGCTGCATCCCAACGGTGATGTCTTCCACAATAGCATCCGGATCAACCATCAGTCCATACTTTTCCGATAAGGCAACTACTTTTTGTCTGGCCTCTTCCATTTTCAGCAGTCCGCTCCTAGTTGTCTCAACGCCTAATATGATATTTTGAAGTACGGTAAAATTATGCACCAGCTTAAAGTGCTGATGCACCATCCCAATCCCAAGTGCATTTGCATCATTGGGGTCCTTTATACTGATGATTGCACCGTTTTTCTTTATGACACCCTTTTCCGGTTGATACATTCCGAAAAGAACACTCATCAGCGTCGACTTACCCGCTCCGTTTTCTCCGAGCAAAGCATGTATTTCACCTTTTTTAAGTTGGAGTGTGATATCATCATTCGCAATAATACCTGGAAATTCTTTAGTAATGTTCAGCATTTCTATGATATATTCCATACAGCTTCTCCGTTCTTAATATAATACATACATTATATCCAATTTACCAAAAAAATCAACTACAGGGTGTATTATCAAGGCCTAAGAGACCCCGGCGAAAATAGAAAAGTACGGCATAAAGCATGCCGTACCTCAACTTAAATCGAACTATTCATCAACCGTAACATTTAAATAAGCCGATATTATTCAACTACAGTAATCTTAACAATCTTTAAACCTAAATCTGCGGCAGATTTCACTTCATCTTTCTGAAGTACGATCTTGCCTGCAGCTAGATCAGCATAAACCGCATCATAGTTGCCCTGAGCGAATGCTTCAAACTTGGAAGTCTCCATAGGAAGCTGTACCCCATTATCTGCAGCACCAAGAGTTAAGGACTGTCCGCCTGGGAACTTTTCTGCATAGTACTGTTCCAATGTGGACTCAACTGCAGCAGAAAGATCCTTCATTGCAGAGGTAATAACGGTTGGAGATTCAGAACTCTGATCTACGTCAACACCGATAACCTTCTTTCCTGCAGCGGCAGCAGCTGACATGACAGAATTTCCTACAGCACCGCCGGCTGCAAAGATAACTTCCGTACCTTCCGCATACCATGAAGATGCCAGAGTCTGCGCTTCAGGCGTTGCGTCAAAATTACCTGTATAGTGATATTTTAAATCAATATTTTTAATTTTTAATTCTTTAGCGGCAGCTTCAGCACCTTGAGCAAATCCGTACCCATAACGAACTACTGCAGGAACAGCCATACCACCCATAAATCCAAGCTTTGTGTAGCCTTCCATAACTGCTGCGTAACCAGCCAAGTATCCGGACTGTTCTTCAGCGAACTTAATGCCTACAGCGTTTTCTGCCGTGCGATAAGTTGGATTATCTTTCGCTCCATCATTCGGATAACCGTCAATTAGAATAAAGTTTACATCTTTGTATAAGTCCTGAGCCTGATAAATAGGTACTTCGAACAAAAATCCAGGAGTAACAACAACTTTTGCTCCACCCTGTACCGCAAGCTGTATGGCTGCTAGATAAGCATCCGTTGTTTGTTCGGTTGGTTTGTAGTACTTACATGTAACCTTGTTTTTATCTGCATAAGCTACAACACCTTCCCAAGTCCCCTGGTTAAAGGACTTGTCATCAATTGAGCCAATGTCTGTAATCATTGCGATTTCATAAGTCTTGTTATCTTTTGTGTCCTTAGCAGGTTCGCCTGAATTGCCACAAGCCGCTAATCCGAGCACTAACACTAAAGTAAGTGAGATTGCTAAAAATTTCTTCATATATTTTCTCCCTCCTGATACGGTTGATTGATTGTATAACGTACATTTATTATAAGTCTTAAAGGCTTATTTTAAAAGTGTTTTTTAGCATAATAAGGAAAAATATCAAGCCTCTTATTTCTACAATAAAAGGCAGATAACGGGCTTTGTATTTAATCATATAATTCAGGTTTTCTATGCTTTAACAGAGGCAGCTGCTCTCTGATCTCATCTAAATAATCCAAGTCTACTGTACCGTATACGATGGTCTCTCTGGAATCGGCTTTGGCGCAAAATTCCCCCCACGGATTCACTAAGCAGGAATTTCCGTAAGCCTGGTAGGGCGCCTGCTGATCTCGAGCCGGAGATACCGCCGCAAAATAGATTTGATTGTCCAAGGCTCTTGCCCTCATGGTGATCTCCCAATGGGCCGGTCCGGTTGTCATATTAAAAGCAGCAGGCAAAATAACCGCTTTCACACCCGATAACGTCATTTTCCGGAACAGTTCAGGAAACCGTACATCATAACAAATAGCGATTCCGATCTTACAGTATTCCGTATCAATAATCGTCACCTCCCGACCGGAAGTCAGGATATCCGATTCTTTAAATCGTATACCACCTTTTACATCAATATCAAATAAGTGCGCTTTTCTATGCTTTCCAATGAGTGCACCGCTTTTATCGAAAGAAAAATTCGTATTATATACGCGTTCTTCCCCATTTTTCAAACGTTCCAGTTCGGGAATACTTCCCGCCACTAAATATACCTTTAATTCTTTTGACAAAGAAGACATAAAATGCACGGTTTCTCCTGATTCTTCTTCGGCATATTCTTTAAAATACTGAGTGGCATAAGGGCAGTTCCACATTTCAGGAAGCGCGATTACGTCAGCACCTTTGGAAGCAGCTTCTCGAATCATAGATTCCGCTTTTGCCAAACTTTCTTTCTTATCAAATGATCCTTTCATCTGACACAAAGCAATTTTAAAATTCATATACTATCCTCCTCTGTAATAGGATTTCCATATGGCATATGGATAGTATACCATTATTTTGATAAATTAAATAGGCAGGAAATATCAGTTTTGATATTTCCTACCTATTTTACAGTGTTTCAGTTAAAAACACTGAAGGGGTAACTTATTAAACATGGAATCACTTTTACTATGTGATTTAAAAAATGAGCTTATCTCATTAGTTTGTAAATTCTTGAACCCAATAAGTAGTTCCATTGCTACCTTTTACATAGCCTACGCCAATTTTACCGTATTTGGAATTTAAAATGTTTGCTTTATGTCCGGAAGAGTTCATCCATGCATCCATAACACTCTGAGGTGTCTGCTGTCCCATCGCAATATTTTCTCCCGCAGTCGTATATGAAATACCGAACTGCTTCATCATATCAAATGGTGAACCATAAGTTGGTGAAGTGTGTGAGAAATAATTGTTAGTCAGCATATCCTGAGCCTTTGCTTCTGCTGCCTTTGATAATTCAGTGCTTAATGTCAATGGAGCTAACCCGGCTGCAGCTCTTTCCTGATTTACAATATTCGCAACCTGTTGTTCATATGAACCGATTCCTGCAGTATCCGAAGTGCTAGTGTTTGTATTATTATTTGTTGTAGTGTTGTCCTTCGTTGGAGTAGTAGTGTCCTTCGTTGGAGTAGTAGTGTCCTTTGTTGGAGTAGTAGTATCCTTCGTTGGAGTCTGCTGATTTGTTTTTGTTTGATTAGCAGTCAACGGGCAATTGGTACTCTTGCCTGTGTTTTTTGTTGTAGCATCCTTTGCATTTAAAGTAATCTTTCCAGATGTGCTTTTTAGGTTTGATAGATTCTTTAGAAGAACCTGCTGGCAATCGTTGCTCTGTGCAGCATCTACAGCTGTAGTGTTTAGATTGCATAATGATTGAAGATTTGAACAATTTAGCTTAATACAATTGTTGTTTGATAGGCAGCTGCTTAAATCTTTAACCACCGTTTGTTGGTTCAATGGAACCGAGACATTGCCTCCGCAACTTGTCCCTGCAAATGCTTGAGCCGGTGCTGCAGCCATAAGCAGTAGTGATAACGTTAACGTAGTTTTGACAAAGTTCTTTTTCATAACTATTGTCCTCCTTTTCCACTTATTCCAAAAATCAGGGTAATTTTGTCTTGCGTTTACCCATATGAGAAGTATAGTGCCAGTTGTCCCCAAAAATCATTATATAAAATTTACCAATAAAAAAGCAGGGTATCATTTTACCCTGCCGCTATTTCTTATAATATTAGCCAAATTATGTGTAATTATAGCGGTTAAGCCCCATATTACCCAATTTTCGTATTGATAAATTGGGATTTGAGATTTCCCTTTTCTCCAATTATATCCATTGTTAACTTTTAACATTTCAAAGGGGAAATCCTCCCTAATATCAGGCAGTACATCCATTTTATAGATATATGGTTCATTTTCGAGAAAGAATTCCAACGGTACATAAAAGATTTCTTGTACTTCATCTTTGCTGAATTTTGATTCATCAATACGCTCATAAGGGATCGTTCCTAAGAATGGATACATGGTAAAATTACTATACGTATATAAAACATCCAGTTCCGAAATGATTTTGATATCCTTTCTTTTCAGGCCTAATTCTTCACAAGTCTCGCGAATGGCACACTGTTTTTTTGTTTCCCCTTTTTCTACGGCACCGCCCGGAAAGCATACCTCACCCGGCTGTCTTCTTAATCCCGCCGACCTTACTTCGTAGAGAAGAAATAGATCCCCGTCCTTTTCTACAAGGGGAGCCATCACAGAAAAATAGGAATAATCACCCCAAACTCCCGCTTTTCTTTCTTGAAATATTTGTTCGATTTCTTGTAATTGCAATTTTTCCACGTTCTATCTCCTTATATAAAGAAATCAATTCTGTTCTATCCTTCATTCACCTGTAACGCTTCTTCTCTCTTTTTATTTCTAATATTAAGATAAGAAGCAATTAAGATCAGAAAAATCCCTACATATGTATTCCACAATATTTTATCGCCCAAAAGAATAACTGCTATAAAAGGCGATATAGCCGGTTTAATAAAGAATGCGATGGACCCTGTGGTTGCATCTGAATTTTTAATGGCTGCAAAATAGAAATAATAGCCCATTCCGGTCACGAAAATACTGATATACAGAACCATTAAGAAATGGTCGGCAACTCCGGCAATAATAGGTTTTCCCATTATGATCATAATCACCAATAAAACAAGGGATCCAAAAATAAAACTGATGCTCGTCTGAGCCATAATGCCGATCTTTTTTACACTGATTTTTCCTGCTACGGTATATAGTCCAAATGTTACGGCCGCCAATATCATCATAAGGATTCCAAAAGGAGTATTCCCTTCCTGCAAACTCCAAGGCCGAATCATGAAGACAATGCCCAGTAATCCGAAGATCAATACGACCAGTTTATTCCGGTTAAAATGTTCATTTGCCATAAAGTGAGCAAATATGATAGTAAACAAAGGATTCGCCGAAATAAGCACAGAAGCCGTAGATGCATTGGAATGCATCACGCCGAATTGGAAGAACAACATGCTGACAGGGATGCAGAGGATGCCTACGTATAGTAAATACCCCAAATCCTTTAAATCTAACTTGGTATCGTTCTTTTTCATCTCATTTATAGCAAAAGGAAGCAGCAGGAGTCCTCCGATCATAAATCTCAGAAAGGTCAGCTGGAAGGAGTCCATGTTTCCTCCTGCAAGTTTTAAAGCAACTTCCATGGTGCCAAACAAAAATGCCGTTAAAAAAATATAAACTGCTACTTTCTTCATGTTCTTATTCCCTCTTTTTTAATTTCTATCCTGTATGCTCTGTATTACCATTTGTCAGAAAAATCACAATACACAGCCTACACTTGAAAAGCGACGGTGTGAAGCACCGCCGCTTTTTTTTCATATGTAAAAGTCAATCTATTAATTTAATGTTTCAAACTGATCAAAATCTACACCTTTTAATTCTTCTTTTTCAGCACTTAAGCTGACAATAAACTCAATATTGTATTTCTTTGAGATTCTATCCAATCTTTTAATAAACTCCGGAATGTTCTCTTCGCTGATATCTGCATGCTTTAGAATACTGTCAATGAAAACTGTCTCAATATCATGGTCAGCACTTATAATTCCATACAGGAACCCAATGTATTCATCGCTATTTGTAATGTGTTCAAATTCCTCCATACATACAACTCTAATTCTATACTTTAAGTCATACATCAATCGTTGATTTTTATTGATAAAAATCACACTACCATTGCTTTGTTCCACTTTTTCATTGGCCATGTCAATCATTGACTTTGTTTTGCCTGCACCCTTTTTACCGATTAATAACTTAACCATCGTAACCGCCTCCTCTTTCCGCTATGCAATATCTGCATCCTCTAGAACTTAGATTATGACATAGTCTATATATAGGCTATGTTTCGATAAACTCTAAAGCCGTTTACATATGAACTAAAGAGTTCATCAGTGGAGCTTATTATTATAGTTCGTTTTTGTCATTATACACTATTAGTCACGCTTAATCAAGCTAAATCATTGTCATTTCCTACAAGGAATCCTCGGAATTTGTCAGTCGCAATTGCCCGCAAGCTGCGTTAATGTCGCTGCCTAATTCCCGCCTTACAGTAGTCGGTATGCCAAGCTGTTCCAGCCTGTCTTTAAACAGCTGGGCTTCTTTTCTTGAAGATCCTTTCAATCCCGTTTCCTGTACGTTGTTTAACGGGATCAAATTGACATGGCAAAGCATGCCTTTCAACATTTTTGCCAGTTCTTCCGCATGTTTGGATTGGTCGTTGACACCGGAGACCAGTGCATATTCAAAGGTGACTCTTCTCCCTGTTTTCTTCGTGTAATCGCGGCAAGCCTCCAATAACATGGAAGTATTATAGGTTTTATTGACCGGCATGGTTTGATTTCTGATTTCATCATTCGGTGCATGCAACGAAATCGCTAGATTAACCTGTGGGAAATCCGCGGCAAAATCAGCGATCTTCGGTAAGATTCCACAGGTGGAAACCGTGATATTGCGCATTCCTATATTTAGTCCTTCTTTGCTGTTTACCAAATAAATAAACTTCGATAAATTTTCGTAATTGTCAAAAGGCTCCCCAGTTCCCATCACGACGATATGGCTGATTTTTTCGCCTGTATCCCGCTGCACGCAAAGAATCTGGTCCATAATTTCTCCCGCTGTCAGATTTCTCTTTAGTCCTCCTATAGTCGATGCGCAGAACTCACAGCCCATTCGGCATCCGGCTTGAGAAGAAAGACAAATCGAATTGCCGAATTTATATTTCATAAACACGCTTTCGATTTTATTTCCATCTTGCAGCCCAAATAAATACTTTTTGGTCTCATCCGTTTTGGAATGCTGTACCTGCAATAACTCCAAGCATTCGATGGTTGCAGATTCCTCCAGTTTCTCCCGTAGTCCTTTGGACAAATCCGTCATGTCTTGAAAACTGCAAACACCCCGATAAATCCACTGATAGATTTGCTTGGCTCTGAATTTCTTTTCACCAAGGCTTTCCAAATAGTTTTCCAGTTCCTTTAAGGTACAATTTTTTAAATTCGTTTTATTTGTCATTTCATTCTCCATCGATTAAACGTATAAAGCATGGTCCCTTTCACTGATCGCCAAAAGAACCATGCTTCGTTTTTTAGATTTTTTCTACATCTATACCTGTTTTATGACCGTTTAAATCATATTCTGTTAAGCCGTCTTTTTCTGCCAGCTCTACCGCTAAGGTTTCGCTCATGATGTAATCTTTATGAGCAGATACCGCTGTTTGAACCGCATCATCGGCACTGATATAGATTCGGATATTGTCCATCATTTCAAAGTCTTTCTGTTTTCTAAGCTGCTGAACCTTTGAAATCAACTCTCTTGCCAGACCTTCATCAATTAATTCCTGATTGATGGTCGTGTCTAAAATAGTAAAGATGTTATTTTCCATCGCTACGGAGAAGCCCTCTTTCGCACTGATTTTAATCTCTACCAAATCCTTTGTTACCGTGAAATCTTCACCGTCCAGTTTAATGACAGCTTCTCCCGCAGATTCTAGCTTAGCAACCAATTCTGCCGGATTCTCCTGTGCCAGAGCACCACCGAACGCTTTGATCTTACCGCCCAATATCGGACCTGCCACCTTAAAGTTTGGTTTTAAGCTATAATCCATGAACTTCTCTAAAGCGGTTTCAAAGACAACCTTCTTTACGTTCAGTTCTTCCATGATTAACGGCGTTAAATCTCCGATTAGTGCCTCATATTTACCATCCACAAGGATCTCGCTAAGGGGCTGTCTTACCTTTAGCTTTTCCTTTTCTCTTGTTCCTCTTCCGAGAGCTACCAAGGTTCTTACAAGATCCATTCTTTCCTCTACATTTCTGTCTATCAACGCTTCATTTGCGTTCGGGAAGAATGAAATATGAACGGATTCTTTTCCGGTAAGCTTTGTATAAATTTCGTCTGCAATAAATGGTGCAAACGGTGCGATAAGCTGTGAAACGCCAACCAATACTTCATACGTCGTAGCGTATACACTTTTCTTATCTTCTGTCATCTCGTCGCCCCAGAATCTTCTTCTGGCACGTCGGATATACCAATTGGATAAATCTTCGGATACAAAATCCTGAATCTTTCGAACCGTCTTCATATGGTCATAGCGATTCATTTCTTCCGTCACATCCAGCACTAATTGATTGTATTTAGAAATAATCCATCGGTCGAGTTCCGGTCTCTTTGCATAGTCCACCGTCAATTCACTAGGATTGATTTGGTCTTGATTGGAATATAATACAAAGAAGTTATATACGTTTTTCAATGTTCCAAAGAATTTACTTACAACCTCGATCAGACCATCCTCGTCAAACTTTGTAGGCGACCAAGCCGGCGACACATAAAGCAGGTACCATCTGGTCGCATCCGCACCATATTTATCAAACAGGGCAAAAGGATCGACTGTATTTCCTTTGGACTTACTCATTTTCTTTCCTTCTTTATCAAGGATCAGGTCATTTACCAGTACATTTCTGTAAGGTGCCTTTCCCTTAATGAACGTAGAAATCGCAAGTAAGGAGTAGAACCAGCCTCTGGTCTGATCAATTCCTTCACAGATAAAGTCTGCCGGAAATAACTCCGTATCAAACTTTTCTTTATTTTCAAACGGATAATGGTGCTGTGCAAACGGCATCGCTCCTGAGTCAAACCAGCAGTCCATTACTTCAGGAATTCTTGACATGGTCTTTCCGCAATGCGGACAAGTCAAATGCACATCATCTACATAAGGTCTGTGCAACTCTATTTCCATGGTAATATCTTCTTGCGCCTTTTCAACCAGCTCTTTTCTGCTGCCGATGCACTCCAGGTGACCGCATTCGCATCGCCAAATAGGAATTGGCGTACCCCAATACCGATTTCTGGAAATTGCCCAGTCATTTACATTCTCAAGCCAGTTTCCAAATCTCTTTTCCCCTACAAAATCAGGGAACCAATTCACGGTCTTATTATTCTCAACTAGCTCGTCCTTCAATTTAGTCATTTGAATATACCAGCTTGGCTTTGCATAATAAATCAACGGAGTACTGCATCTCCAGCAATGCGGATAGTTATGCTCCATCTTTTCCTTTGCAAAAATCTTGTCTTCAGCGGCAAGCCACTTAATAATATCAATGTCCAATCCGTCTTCCATGACGAAACGTCCAGCCCAAGGGGTCTCCGTATATTTGCCCTGTTCATCCACCGGATTGATAACCGGAAGATTATATCTCCTGCCGGTCTGATAGTCATCTTCACCAAATGCAGGCGCAGTATGAACGATACCGGTACCATCTTCGATGGTTACATAATCTGCACAAGTTACGAAAAATGCTTTTTTGTCCGGCTGAATAAACGGCATTAATTGTTCGTATTCAAGGAACTCAAGAGATTTGCCCTTCATTTCTTCCAGAACGTCATACGTTTCTGCACCTAAAACCTTATCTGCAAGAGACTTTGCCAGATAAAAGACGCTGCCTGCTTCCGAGACATCCTCATGCATCTTAACCTTCACATAATCTACATTCGGTCCTACTGTCAATGCAACGTTGGAGGCCAAAGTCCAAGGAGTAGTAGTCCATGCAAGAAAATACTCATTTGCATCTACTCTCTTAAACTTAGCGGTAATCGTCGCAACTTTTACTTCTTTATAGCCTTGAGCTACTTCATGAGAAGCCAGTCCGGTTCCGCAGCGCGGGCAATAAGGCAAAATCTTATGGCCTTCATAAATCATACCGGCTTTAAAGAACTCTCTTAAAATCCACCATCCGGTTTCGATAAAATTATTGTCCAGCGTAATATAAGGATGATCTAAATCGATCAGATATCCCATTCTTTCCGTCATCTCTCTCCACATACCTTCGTACGTGAATACGGATTCTCTGCACTTTTCGTTAAACTCTTTGATACCATATTTTTCAATATCTTGCTTTCCTGACATATGAAGCTGCTTTTCTACTTCAATTTCAACAGGAAGTCCGTGCGTATCCCATCCGGCCTTTCTTTTTACGGCATAGCCCTGCATGGTTTTGTAACGGCAAACAGAATCCTTTAACGTTCTGGCAATAACATGATGTATTCCGGGTCTTCCGTTTGCAGTTGGAGGTCCTTCATAAAATACAAAGGAAGGCATACCTTCTCTTGTAGTAACGCACTTCTCAAGCAAATTTTCTTCTTCCCAAGCTTTCGCTTGATCTTTTTGCAGTTCAGCAATTGGTTTTTCAGATAAATTTTCAAACATACTACTGATTTCCTTTCTACATAAAAAGTGGCTTCGCCACTCCGTTAGGAAAGTCTACCAATCTCCCCTAACAGATAAAAAAATCCCCAATTCGCAGCAGCGAATTAGGGACGATCATTATAACCGCGGTACCACCCTATTTGCAAAGAACTGTTTACAATACATCGGTTCTCTGCCTCTTCATGTGTGATTAGGCTCCGGAGTGATATTCAAATCTGCTTCACCGGTGAATTCTCAGCTTTATTCACCTCTCTGTAAGGATATTTACACAGTTCTACTGGGTTCCATCATGGCCTATAAATATTAAATTTACATTTTTAACCAACTTATAATGGAAAGTTAAATTAATTAGTAAATCGCTTCTTTCTACTTAAGAATTGGTTGTTAAAAAGGATACGCAATATACTGCATATCCTTTTTAATTCTATACACTTAAATTATTAATGTCAAGGTATTATTGTTGTTTTCTGTTTAAAAATATTCACGATTTTTTAGCGTGAACCGATTCACTTCTTCCTTGAGCGTAGAAGCTTGCCCCGATAATTCCTCACTTGCCGCAGCACTTTCTTCTGCCGTTGCAGAATTGGATTGAACAACAGACGACACTTGGTCCAATCCGATCGTGATTTGATTAATCGAATCCGCTTGTTCTTTGAATGCGTTGGAGATGTCATCAATGACCGTGATGACATCTCCGGCATTTTCAACCACAGATTTAATGGCGATTGCAGTCTGTTCTGCGATAAGACTTCCTTCCGAAACTGCTCTTACCGTTTCTTCAATCAACATCGTTGTATTCTTTGCAGCTTCTGCTGATTTTCCGGCCAAATTTCGCACTTCATCTGCTACTACAGCAAATCCTTTGCCCGCGGTTCCTGCTCTGGCTGCTTCTACAGCAGCATTCAATGCAAGGATATTGGTTTGAAAAGCGATATCCTCAATGGACTTAATGATCTTGCTGATTTCCTTCGACTTGTTAGAAATATCCTCCATGGCCGTCATCATATGGTTCATTTGCTCATTACTTTGCTGCAAATCTTCCCCAACTCGTGTTGTTTTTTTATTTGCTGTAATAGCATGTTCGGCATTCGCTTTCACTTTTTCCGCTATTTGATTTACTGCGGCTGCAAGCTCCTCAATAGAGCTTGCCTGTTCAATGGCTCCCTGAGCAAGAGCCTGTGACCCTGTAGAAACTTGCTCTGCTCCTATATCCACTTGATCCGCAGATGTTTTAATCGTATGTAAGGTCTGGCTTAATTTCAAAACAATGTTCATCATAGAGGTCTCTATTTGTTTAAATATACCTACATATTCAGCTGTTGAGTTCAAATCAAAGTTGCCTTTTGACATTTCGTCTAAGGCCCTTGACGTATCCGTGATGACATCCTTCGTTCTCATTATCATGGTCCTCATGCTGTCCGCCAGATTTCCGATTTCATCTTGACTGGAATAGGTTATTTCATAGTCGAAGTTTCCTTCTGCAAGCTCTTTGGCTGCTGCCTCTACTTCTCGGATAGGCTTTGTAATTTTTCCGGCTAAAACCATCATAATAAAAGCTGCTGCGAGTAATGCAGCCAACGCAATGCCAACGCAAACTGCAAGGGCCTCATAAGAATATTTCATAAATTCGGATTTTTCTACATTGACACAAATAGACCAGCCATCCGTTCCTTCAATAGGACAGAAAGCAGCAAGCTTATCCGCTCCTTGGAAAATATATTCCCCAAAGCAAGCTTTTCCTTTCATCGCTTGTTCTGCTAAGCCGGCTAAATCACTAAGCGTACTATCGGACTTACTCATATTTATAATATTTGAGGCTGAGTTTACCAGCGATTCATCTTGATGGGCAAGGAATGTACTGTTTTTATCGATGATATAAGAATCTCCTGTCTCCCCGACAGAAATAGTGCCTGTAATATCCGATAAAAATTGTCCGTCCAGAATCACATAAACTACACCGACAACACGGGAATTAAAGACCCCTTTATCCCAGAGCGGTGCCGAAACATACATCATCGTTCCCGAACCGTCTTCTTTTAGTTCAGGAGATGAATAAAAGGTTTCACCGTCCAGAGACTTCTTAAAAAATTCTTTATCTCCTACATATTTTCCTTCCAGATCTACTCCGGAAAAATTAACAACAGAAAATCTTACTGCTTTATACTTCTCCGCCTTACTGTCCAAAATTTGTCTCTTTTCTTCATAGGTAGCATTCATATCGGTAAATAAAATATTTGTTCCAATCTCATTGAGGATGTTTTTTGATACATTCATTCTATTCTGCATTGCCAGAGCAGCGGTCTTAGAAGTTTCTTCTAAGATTGCCCTTACGGTTGATTCAGTACCTTTGATACTTAAAATCCCAAATACAGCTGATACTGTTCCGAGTGACAAAAGTAATACAGCTAAAACGACAACTAATATTTTTGTTTTAATACTTCTAAAACTCATACCCCTACCCTCTTTTCTATAAATAGTTACATTAACATCCTATTTACAATTATACAACTATTTACAAAAATGTCCATAATTTAACACTATATTCGACTTATTTGTCCTTATTTCTGTCATATTTTGTAGATTTTTGTTTAATTTTTATTCTTTTTTGAGACTTACCGCAAAGTAATTCTTTCAATACCGCAACTATTGAAGGTTCTAAACAATCTGCTTCAAACATCATTCGTTTCTGTATTTTATGAAAAATGACGGCAAACAAAAGACCCTTCAATGTTTCATCAACATCGGAGAGTCTCAAAATATAGATGCCTAATTAAGTTTTACTTCCAGTTCGGCAAACTCCACCCTGTTCGCTAAATACCGGATTATTGAGGATTACCAGAAAAGATCTCTTCAATAGTAGTAAAAATCACATCTCTGGAATATCCCAAGCTTTCCAATCTTCTGCCAACCTTTGCTTTCACTTTTTGCATTTCTTTATATTTTAGCATTTTCTTATTAAAGTCATTATCCAGGTCATCATCGCAATCCGTTGAAAATTTTAATTTCGTATTGCCCAATATCTTTACAGCTTCAGCATAAGCACGTTTTCTTTCATTTTGTCCCGTTAAGCTTTCAGAGCTGCACAGCAAATCCTCTAATAGGTCTTTATCAATCCCCTTTTCCTTCAGCTCATGCTTTATTTTTGCACGGCCCTTTCCTTTTGAAACCGCATATTCCATATACTTTTCCACATAAGCAGCATCGTCTAAGTACTTCATATCGAATAAATAGGTGACCGCTTTTTCGATTTCTTCTTTATCGTATCCCTTTTCCGATAAATGCAATCGGATCTCCTGGCAGGTTCTATCCCTGTGAGCCAAATATTTTAATGCTGCATCAATGGCATCTTTTTTCTTTTTAACGCAATCTTCATCCATTTTCCTCCTCCTTTTCTCCCGTTAAGCTCACGCCGATTACCCCTATTATGATTAGAATCGTACAAATCACGTGATATACTTTCAACGATTCATTCAGTACTACGACTCCTGCTACAATGGAAATGGCAGTAGATAGATTCCCAAATATCGTTGCCTTCACTGCCGGCATATTCGCTAACATATAACTCATAAAAAGTGCCGTAACCGTTGTACAAGCAATGCCTAAATAGGCAGTGGCCAGTACAAAGCTGCCATGAGATAAAGGTGCAAAATATTCACTGAGATTTTCGTTTTTAATCCCTGATACGATAGTCGCCAAATTAAAAACCAGACAACCGCCAAGTGTAATCATAAATGAAATTTCTATTGGCGTATATTGACTTCTGACGTATCTCATATAGACATTACTGATTGCCATACTTAAACTCGAAATCAGCAATAATAAAATACCGACAACATTGGCATTGATTTCACCTGCACCCATTACAATCATAAGAATCAGCGCACCTACACAAAGACATACGAAGAAATTTTGTAGTGCGGTCGATTTTTCCTTTAATACTCCGGCAGCAATGATTTTCACAAGGATAGGAACAATCGCAAAAATAATCCCGCTTTCAATGGTAGAAACAAATATAAGTCCTACTGTTTGAAAAATCATAAACGCTATGTAAAAACCTGAAGTAATTAAGATATTCTTTTTTGCTTTTCCGCGAATAGTCACCTTTGACCATCCAAAGGCTAGAATAACCAGTGCTCCTAAAAATGCAAAATTATATCGAAAAGTCAATAACTGAAGAGTCGTTGAAACTTGTATCGCTGTCTTTACTCCTATAAAAGAAAATCCCACTAACGTGGAAAATAAAATGGCAATGCCATATACTTTTAAAGCCTCTTTATCCATAATTCTTCCTTCTTTTGCGTACAAAAAGCACCTGCTATTTGAGTACCTATTGCTGATTCTTTGGAAAAATCAAGCGAATGTACCCAAATCCCATCAATGTGTTCCGTCAATTTCAATTGCTCATCCACAACGGAAAAAGTTGAAAATCCTTGGTCTGCGAATCCTTTCCCCGTATATTTTACATAAGCTTCCTTTCGGCACCACACGTCAAAAAATCCGATTTCTCCAAATTCATGAATATATTCCTGTTCAAGCTTTGTAAAAAAACGCTTTGCTACAGCATGACGGTTTACGGTTCTTCTCTTTTGCACATCCACACCAACCGGATAATCTGCCATCAGACAAACCCATAACTGTTCTGTGTGGCTTACGGAAAATTCTACATTATATTCCTTAAAAAACGGTTTGCCTTTGTGTCCTCTCAAGATCACCGTATCGGCAATATCCATTTGCACCTTTTCATCTATCGGTTGGGGATTGCCGATTTTCAGATAGTCGTTTAAGGCCCGGCCAATTAACCGTTCCCCTTCTTTATTTTTATGTTTTTCTTCTTGACAGTAATACAAGATCATATGATATCCTCTCTATTTTGATATTCTTTTATTTTATCAAACCAAAACAAAAAGCGCCATCTATTCTCATGAATAGCTGGCACCTTTTCTTCTGCTTATTTGAGCTTTGCCTCCACACTTCATTTAAATAGGAGGTTTTTTCTATGTATATCGAATAAAATAGACCTTATTTCTGCTCCTCTAATCTGGCTAAAATTCGCTGATACCCATCTGCTCCATAAACTAAACATTTATTAATTCTGCTGATGGTAGCTGTACTAGCTTTCGTGATTTCTTCAATCTCACTGTAAGTTTTCTTTTCGGATAACAATTTAGCCACCTGCAATCGTTGGGCAATGGCATGGATTTCATTAATTGTACAGATATCCTCAAAAAATCTATAACAATCCTCTTCATCCTGTAATGTTAATATTGCCTTAAAAAGCTCATCGATATCCTCACGTTTAAACTTTGATTCATATGCCATTGTATTGCTCCTTTCGAACACTTTAACACTTCGCAGTACGATTATAGCACCACATGGCTTTTATAGTCAATTACAAATTTTGCAGTTCCATGTGGCGCCTTATCAATGAAATTATTTTCGCAGTAATTCAATTGCTTTTTCCAGCTGGGTATCGGTTTTATCATTCTCCGTCATTTCTACCACATAATCCGGTTTTACACCAACCCCTTGGATGACATTCCCGTTCGGTGAAAAATATTGAGCAATCGTTATCTTCACCGCATCTCCTTCTTTCAAAGGTGCCATGGACTGAATCACACCTTTGCCGAAAGAAGTAGTTCCAACTATTTTGCCGCCCTTCTCATCCTTAATACTTGCTGCTACGATTTCTGAAGTACTTGCTGTTCCTCCGTTAATCAACAATACATAAGGAAGATTCGTTTTTCCTGTTGTTGATTTCATGTAGGATCGTTCTTCTGTTTTTCCTTCCGTATACGCGATCACCCCTTCATCCAATAACATATCCGCTATTTTCACGCCGCTTTCTACAACTCCGCCGCCGTTATTTCTTAAGTCAATAATTAATCCATCTACACCTTTCATCTCAAGATTGCGTAATTCCTTTTCAAAGTCATCAGCGGTTCCCGTTTCAAAACTATTGATGTAGATATATCCAATATTATTCTCTAAAGTCTTTGCATAAACAGAATCTAAGGTTATATTTGCTCTCGTTATCACAACATCTTTATTTTCGCCGTTTCGAGAATAGGTTACGTTTACTTTCGTGCCCGCATCGCCTCGCATATTGGCAACAGCGGTATCCAAATTACTGCCTGCATATTCCACACCGTCTACTGCTAAAATCAGATCGCCTGCTTTCATCCCCGCATGTTCAGCCGGACTATCCTTAATGACCGATACAACAACAATATAGCCGTTTTTATCGATCCCCATCGTCACACCGATTCCTTGCAACTTACCGGTGGTCTTTATGACTAAGTTATCGTATTCTTCTTTTGTCATATAGTTTGTATAAGGATCCCCTGTACCCCAAAACAAACCGGAGTACATGCCTTGTTTTAACTTTTCCTCATCCAAATCCTTATAATAGTATTTGCTAAGGGTGTTATATAACGAATCTAACTTACCATATCGTGCCGATAAAGTTTGATAGTAGCTGTAATCATTGGCCGATAATGTCACATTTTTATCGAGTATCACGTTGTTTACTACAAAGTACCCGCCTGCGCCGATACTGGTTCCGATCAAAGCCGTTATTATTATCAATATGATAAAATTTTTCTTACTAATTTGAATCATTTATCCCCTCCGCTAAATCACATCGGATATCATTCACAATAAACTGTATTTTTCGTTGTCCGTTCCACTCCTGAATGTCCAGACTCCCCATTAATAATACAGGATTATCTCCCATAATTAAACTGAAATATTCTTTTGCTCGATTAAAAAACACGCAAGGCAGAACAGAACCATCCGTACATACTGCCGAAAAACGAACATGATTTTTATCGGTTCCCATCCATTGAGAGTACATTAATTTAACATTTTTAAGACCTATAAGAGGTTTTTCGTTGGAATTTCCAAAAGGAGCTAACCGGTTTAATTCACAAATCAATTCCATGGTAATTTCTCTTCCTTCCAGAAAAAGATCCACCTCTGTTTCGTCCTCGAAGATGGAGCCATCTTCTTCAAACATTTTGCGAATGTAATTCGATATAACCTCTCTAAAAATTGTGAGATTCTCCTCTTTCATCAACAACCCGCATGCTCCGGCATGACCGCCGAATTTTTCAAATAAATCCTCCTGCTCCTTTAGAATAGTATACAAATTAATATTTTTTATACTTCTGCCGGTTCCTTTTAAATATCCGTCTCCCGAAGGGGTCAAAATAATCGTCGGCTTATGATATTTATCCTTTATTTTTCCTGCCACAATCCCAGAAATTCCCTCGTGCGCGGCGGGGCAATGGATGATAAAAAATAAATCTTCCAAATGACTTTCCCTCACGATCTTTTCGCACTCTTCAAACGTCTCTTCTTGAACTCTTTTCCTTGCCCTGTTATTCTCAATGAGCTGCAAAACAATTGTTGAAATGGTTTTAGGCTGCCTTTCCGTCATTAATTCCACGCCGATTTTTGCATCTAACATACGACCGGCAGCGTTCAAATGAGGCACAATACCAAAAGCAATGTGATCGCTTTTTATCTGTTCTTTTTTCAACGAAATATCATCGATCAGCTTTTCCAATCCCGGTCTGCATCCTTCTTTTATCCGCTGCATGCCGTATTTCACAAGCGTTCGATTTTCATCTACTAAAGGTACGATATCACCAATGGTGCCTATTGCCACTAAGTCCAGCAAATCTGTCACGGTTTTCCTGGGCAGTCCCGCTTTTTTTTGGATTCCTTGGGCCAATTTAAAAGCCACACCGCATCCGGCCAAAAATTTAAAGGGATAATCGCAATCTGCCTGTTTAGGGTTTATCAACAGGCAATCTGCTTTTTTATCGGTAATACTATGATGGTCTGTTACAATCACCTGCATTCCTAAATTTTTTGCATACTCTACCTCATCGTAAGAGACACTTCCGCAATCCACCGTTAAAATCAGATCAGTACCCAGCTCCTTGATAACCGTTATGGCTTCCCTGTTTAATCCATACCCTTCGTCAAATCGAGAAGGAATGTAATAAAATACATCTGCATTAAAATTCGATAAAAATTGCATCAAAATACTAATTGAAGTAACTCCATCGGCATCATAGTCCCCGTAAATACATATTTTCCTGTTCTGTCGAATACAGGACAATATTAAATCCACTCCCGCTTCTAAATCCCGAAGCAGGAATGGATCATATGTTTTTTGAGGTTTATCCGACAAAAACTCCAGTATTTCAGATTCTTCTGTTACACTTCTTTTTCTCAGTAATTCCACTATTATCGGACTAATTTTATTCATTTTTCTCCATACCCAAGTTTCTATTATACCATACAAGCAACGTCGCCGTATGATTCAATGAACGCTTCCTTTCGGCAACGCCGAATTTCTAATTAATGCGTTCATTATACCATAAATCCCGTTTATATCTTTTGCCCATAAACTTCACGTGGTCATTTATGGTGAAATCGCCTCAGCCCATTTAAAAGCTCGTCAAGGGCAATTATACCATAAATCTCGTTTATATCTTTTGCCCATAAACTTCGCGTGGTCATTTATGGTGAAATAGCCTCAGCCCATTTAAAAGCTCGTCAAGGGCAATTATAACCAATCTCTTGGATTCTTATATTCACCATTTACACGAACTTCAAAATGCACATGCGGTCCGGTCGAATCACCTGTAGAGCCTGATTTTGAAATCGCCTGACCTCTCGAAACTACATCGCCTGTACTCACAAGCAGCTTGCTGTTATGAGCGTATAAAGTAACAATTCCACCGCCATGGTCAATCATGACCATATACCCATAACTGTTGTTATAGGCCGCTTTGATGACTGTTCCCGGATTCGATGCGACAACAGTCGTACCGGTAGGTGCCGCAATATCCATACCTGTATGTAATTTCTTATAGCCCAATATCGGATGAAGTCGATAGCCAAATTCAGAACTAATTCGAGTCACTCCCGGTACAGGCCATGCCATAATGCCGCCGTTATACGTTGTGCCTTTGCTCTGCAGGGCCAAAATTTCCGCTTTGATTCGATTTGCTTCGGCATTCAAATTGTTCAGCTGTTCTTCTAATGCCTTATTATCCTTCGCAACTTCTGATTTCTTTTCCGTCACTTCTGATTTACTCGCGCTTAAAGATTGTTTCTGCGCTTCCTGATTCGATTGTTTTTGTTTCAGGTCAGCCTGCAATCCCAGCAAATACTGCTTTTGAGCATCAATGATTTGATGCTGTTCTTTCAGTACTTCCAAGACCTCTTTATCATTGTCATAAATCCTCTGCACTCGATCCATATTTGTCATTAAGTCGCTGATACCGCTTGAGCCAAGCAAGACATCAATAAATCCTACAGAGCCATTCTTATACATCGTACGAAGTCTTTTATTCAGATTGTCATTCTGCGTGTTCATATCCGCTTCAAGCTTCTCTAAGTCAGCCAATGCCTGACTAATTTTTGCTTGTGTTGCATCAATATCACCATCTAATGCATCAATTTGGGCCTGAGTAGAATTAATTTTACTTTCAAGGTTTTTAATCTCATTATTCAGCGAGTTTTCCATTTTTTTGCCGTTGTTCAGCTGACCTTTTGTATCTGTGATCTGGCTATTGAGATCGTTCAGCTTATCTTGAGAATTTGCTCCGTATGTTAATCCCAATGCGCCGAAAGATAATACAAGCACAAATATTAAAGTATATGATATTACTTTTTTCATATGTACGTTTCTCCCTCTTTACTTCTCTAATCCTAACCGGTTCCTTATGTGTCAAGAAATCTTCTCATCGAAATAATACTGCCGCAAGCACCGATGCTGATACCGATGGATAAAAAGATCAAAATCAAATTTGTCGTTAAAAAGCTGGTAGGCACCATCGGCGTGGAAAGAATCAAAAACAAATCCTGACCGATCAATTCTATAATCTTTGCGTAAACAAAAGCAACGATCCCAACAGACAGTCCGGCAGATATCAGCCCTATGAGGATACCTTCTATTAAGAAAGGGCCTCGGATAAACCAATTTGTCGCTCCAACATATTTCATGATACGGATTTCTCTTGATCTTGCCAAAACAGTTAACTTGATCGTATTTGAAACGACAATTACCGAGACAACAACTAAAAATACCATAATAATCAACGCTGCAATTTGTATGAAGTTTGTAATTCGTATTAATTTTTCAACGGTCTCTTTATAATATTTAACGCCTTCAATCCCTTCAAAGTTTTTTAAGGCGTTTACGACAGAATCCGACGTTTCTAAGCTCTCTACTGTCACTACGATTGCGTTAGGGAGCGGATTGCTTGTCAAGGAATCCAATAAATAGGCTTTGTCACCCCAATCGGAACGCCAATCTGCCAATGCCTCTTCCTTAGAAAGATAACCTGCATCGGAAACTCCACGTATACTCTTTATCTCATCGATCATAATATCGACCTGATCCTGAGTAGTTTCATCTAATAAATAAACCTGTACGGTATCGAAATCTTTTTTGGCGGTCTCCGCTGCCATATTGATATTAACAATTAAGACAAAGAATAAACCCAATATTAGAAGCATAGCAGTGATAGAAAAAACCGAAGCCAAACTCATGGTTCTATTTCTAAAGACTTGTATGAAAGCTTGTTTCATTGAATATTTTATGCTGTTAAACATGATTTTCGAAAATCCCCCCTTTGTACATACCCGTATGCTTTAGAGGCTCTTCCGATAGGCCGTAAGCACCCACGTCATCTCTGACAATTTTCCCCTTTTCAATGACAATAACTCTTTTCCCCATTCGATCTACGATATCTTTCGCATGGGTTACCATTACAATCGTGGTACCTCTCAGATTGATCTGTTCCAACAGACGCATAATTTCCCATGCCGTATCCGGGTCCAAGTTTCCGGTAGGCTCGTCCGCGATAAGAACCGTCGGATTATTGACAATAGCTCTCGCAATTGCTACTCTTTGCTGTTCTCCAGCCGACAGTTCATCCGGATATTTATTTGCCTTATTGCTTATTCCGACAAGACTAAGCACCTGTGGCACCTGTCTTCGAATCGCTCTGGAACTCATATGTATAATCTCCATCGCAAAAGCTACATTTTCATATACGGTCATCTTCGGAAGCAATCTGAAATCCTGAAATACGATTCCAGTGCTTCTTCGTAATTTCGGAATCTTTCTATTGGAAAGGTTCGTAATCTCATTTCCGTTTACTTTAATGCTTCCTGAATCCGCTTCTATTTCTTTTAAAATCAACTTGATGAAAGTGGATTTGCCGGCTCCGCTCGGACCAACTAAAAAAACAAAATCACCTTTATTTATTTTAACGTTTACATTGTCTAAGCCAATATTTGTCTTATATTGCTTACAAACGTTTTGAAAAACTATCATAGAGGAAACCTCCCTAGCTGCAATAAATTTATTAGATTTGCGTCTTTTTTACACAAAACTACATATTATTATACTATGAAACGACAACTATTTAAATAGTTCCAATTATTACAATACTATTACATTCGCGGACAGAGGTCTAATCCATTGATACTCCAGTGCTTCAGAACCTTTAAAATTCAATCTGAAGCTTGATTTTTTCCAAAGGCTCTGTCATCACTTCAGCAATGGATTTTACCGAATACGGGATTCGACAATTATATTCCGCTAAATAAAAGGATTGCTGTTGAACCATCGGAACGATAATATAATTTTTTACTTTAATAAAAGTATTGAACTCCCTTTTATTAACCCCTTCATTATACTTATTGACAAGCCATATTATTTTTTGTCCTTTCATCTCAAGATTTTTCATCTGGCATAAAGAAGGATATCCAGAAATAAGTTTGGAGGGGAGCGGGTCAATTACAAAAATAATCAAATCCATTTCCCGGATAATCTCTTCTGTATCATGAGAGGTCGTTAGATCGCAAACGATGATGTCCGCAGTAATATTATTAATAATCCTGCACATCTCAATCGGCTCAATCTTTATGTTGTCTCTATACTGACCCGTCATGGAAGGGACACGCAGCGCCCAATTTATTTTTTCATCCAGATTTACCAATCCGCTAACGGAACGTCCTTCCTTCATTTCATGATAAAAATCATAGAAAGCACGGCCTGCAAACCGTTTGTCCATCCCAAGACTGTCATATATATAGCGTTCACTGGAGCTATCTGTGCACGCCTCAACGAAAGCGACACGCTGGCCCTTTTCTTTTGAAAGGTGTTTTGCTAAAGAAGACGAAATAAAACTTGTCCCTGCACCTGCACTCATCCCTACTATTCCGATTTTTTGTCTGCTTTTCTTTGCAGCATAAAGCTCCTCTGCCTCTTCCCTTACAAATATTCGATTCACATACATCCCTCCTTCTTATTTGTAAGTATTATTTAAACATAATTTACATTATATGTAAATAAAATTCTTCTGATTTATCCCCTAGTTACAGCAAGCGATATGTCCTGCATAATATAAAAGACTGCTTCTTCTCGAAACAGTCTCTACTCTCCTATTATAAATCTTATTTACAAGCTTCTTTCATTTCTCTAACATAGTGATATAAATGCGGGCCTGCATCGGCCCCATATTTTTCGATAATCTTCACAATTGCACTCCCGACGATGACACCATCCGCATCCTTCGAAATGGCTTTCGCCTGATCGGGGGTATTGATTCCAAAGCCTACTGCACAAGGAGTATCGGTCGCCTCCTTCACGGCGTTTAAAATAGCGGTCAAATCTGTTTTGATTTCACTTCGCATCCCGGTAACGCCCATGGACGAAACAATATAGACAAATCCGGTTGATTCCTTGGCAATCATCTTGATTCGTTCTTCGGAGGTCGGTGCAATCAAGGAAATGATATCAATCCCTTGCTGTTTTGCCAATTCGGTCATTTCGCCTCGTTCTTCAAACGGAAGATCCGGAATAATCATACCATCCACTCCTACAGCCTTGCATTTTTCAAAGAATTTTTCATATCCATAACTGAAAATCGGATTGAGGTAAGTCAAAAAGACAAGCGGAATATCACTCTCCTTTCTCACCAATGCAACAAGATCAAATACCTTATCCGTATTGGCTCCTGCCGACAAAGCACGAATATTTGCTTCCTGAATCACAGGGCCCTCTGCTATCGGATCGGAAAAAGGAATACCGATTTCGATTAAATCTGCCCCCGCCCGTTCCATTTCCAGAATAAAGTCTTTGCTTTGCTCTATCGTCGGATCTCCTGCTGTTAGAAATCCGATAAACGCTTTTCCTTTTCCCTCTTTATGTGCAAATGCACGTTGAATCTTACTCAACGATCTCCACCCCCCTATATCTGGCAATTGCGGCCACATCCTTATCCCCTCTTCCGGATAAGCACAGAATGATACTATCCCCTTTGCTCATAGTTGGTGCCAGCTTCATCACATGGGCAACGGCATGTGCACTCTCAATGGCCGCTATGATCCCCTCCGTTCTGGCTAGATATTCAAATGCTCTTACTGCCTCTTCATCCGTTACCGGTACATATTCTGCCCGACCGATGTCATGCAAGTGCGCATGCTCCGGTCCGATTCCCGGATAATCCAGGCCAGCAGAAATGGAGTAAACCGGTGCAATCTGTCCAAAATCATCTTGGCAGAAATACGATTTCATGCCATGGAAGATACCCAGTCTGCCGTTTGCAATAGTCGCTGCATTCATGTCGGTATTTACGCCATGTCCAGCTGCTTCACAACCGATCAGTCTTACTCCCTCATCGTTTATAAAATTATAGAACATACCCATTGCATTGCTGCCTCCGCCTACGCAAGCAATGACCGCGGCCGGCAGTTTACCCTCCCGTTCCAAGATTTGTTCTCTCGCTTCTTTGCTGATAACACTCTGAAAATCTCGAACCATCATCGGGAACGGATGAGGCCCCATAACGGATCCCAATACATACGCCGTATCTTCCACCCGTGTCGTCCATTCTCGAAACGTTTCATTGACGGCATCCTTCAGGGTCATGGTGCCGCTGGTTACCGGATGCACTTTTGCACCCAGAAGCTCCATGCGATACACATTGAGTGCCTGTCGCTCCGTATCCTCCTTGCCCATAAAAATCTCACATTCCAAGCCAAGCAACGCGGCGGCTGTTGCAGTTGCTACACCATGCTGACCGGCTCCGGTTTCCGCTATAATACGCGTTTTACCCATTTTTTTAGCCAACAAAGCCTGTCCCAATACATTGTTAATCTTATGGGAGCCTGTATGATTTAAGTCTTCGCGCTTTAAGTAAATCCTGGCTCCTCCTAAATCGGTTGTCAGCTTTTCAGCATAGTACAGTAAAGACGGTCTGCCCGCATATTCCTTAAGAAGTTTATTCAATTCATCATTAAATTCTTCATTGTACTTATATTTTTCGTAACATTCCTCTAAATGAATGATTTCATTCATCAACGTTTCGGGAATGTATTGTCCGCCATGAACACCATATCGTCCTTTAGACATCTCTTACCCTCCTTATAAACTCTTCTATTTTATGTTGATCCTTTTTCCCGTCACTTTCCACTCCGCTGCTCGTATCGACAGCAAATGGATTTGCAGTTCTGATTGCCTCTTCTACATTCTCACAACGAAGTCCTCCTGCCAGAAAAAAGGCTTTTTCTAAATTTCCGATCAAGCTCCAGTCGAAATGGTGTCCGGTTCCTCCGCTCCCATGATCCAACAGCAAATAATCTGCGGCACTTTCCTGCGCCTCTACAATATCCTCGCGGCTGTTTACTTGAACGGCTTTGATAATCGGCACATGAATCTTATCTTTTAAAGTTTTGATATAATCTTCACTTTCCTGCCCATGAAGCTGCACCATGTCAATGATTCCCGCATCCATTATTGATATAATTTGTTCCAGTGGTTCATTGACAAATACCCCTACCGCTTGTATCTTCGGATTCAATTTTTTTCGTAGCTCCTTTGCTTGCTCCGCCGTTACTTTTCTTTTACTTTTTGCAAAAATAAATCCGATAAAATCCGGTTCTGCCTCGTTCACAAAATCGATATCACACATTCTGGACAGTCCGCAAATCTTTACCTTCGTCATCCTTTCATCCCCCTGAGCTCCTGCAGCCGTATTTTTTTATCGGAACTTCTCATCAACGTTTCACCAATCAGCACCGCGTTCACACTGTTTTTTCGTAGGAGCGCAATATCTCCGGCGGTTGTTATACCGCTTTCCGATACAAAAATCTTATTGGACGGAACCAACTCTCTCAGCCGGATGCTTGTCTGAAGCTCCACTTCAAAGGTTTTTAAGTCTCTGTTATTGACACCAATGATTCTTGCACCGGCTGCTAAAGCACTTTTTACTTCCTCTTCCGTATGCGCCTCTACAAGAGCAGAAAGCCCCAAACGGTCTGCAATTTCAATATATTCTTTCAATGTATCCGTATCAAGCAATGCACAAATGAGTAAAACAGCAGAGGCTCCTAGTATTTTTGCTTCATAAATTTGATAGGGGTCAACGGTGAAGTCCTTTCGCAGGATCGGAATCGTGACAATTTCACTGACTTCCTTCAAATAGTGATCGCTGCCTAAAAAGTATTTTGGTTCCGTTAAGACCGATATACAGGAAGCTCCGGCATCTTCATATTCCTTTGCAATACTCAAATACGGGAACTCTTCATCGATCATCCCTTTTGAAGGAGAAGCTTTTTTAATTTCGCAAATAAAAGATATTCCTTCTGACTGCAAAGCCTTTTCAAAAGGAAATCCGGTATCGGAAGGATATGCCTCAGCTTCTGCTTTTACGATTTTTATCGGTTTGCTTTCCTTTAGCTGTTCTACCCTCTTTCTGGTGCTGTCAGCTATGCGTTCTAAAATCATCCTATCTCACCCCTTCTACTATGGACATTAACTATTGGACATTCGAACAAACTGTTCAAGCTGCTCTTTCGCTTTTCCGCTGTCAATGATTTCTTCCGCCAATCGGATTCCTTCCTGAATCGAATCCACTTTCTTGGCTATATACAATGCCGCTGCTGAGTTTATTAACACGGCATCTCTCTTCGGGCCTTGTTCTCCGTCTAGTATTCGTCTTGTAATCCCGGCATTTTCCTCCGGCATTCCTCCCACCAAATCCCCTTTTGAACAACGACGGAGACCAAAATCCTCCGGAACAATTTTGTAGGAATGGAGTTCTCCATCTTTAATCTCACACACTGTGGTTGGTGCGCTCATAGAGATTTCATCCAATCCGTCATTTCCGTACACCACCATGGCATGTTGAACGCCTAAATTTAAAAGCACTTTTGCCAGAGGTTCTACCAAAGCTTCATCATACACACCCATCAGCTGCATTTTAGCGCCTGCCGGATTAGAAAGAGGACCTAATATGTTAAATACCGTTCGAATTCCAAGTTCTCTTCTGACAGGGCCCACATGTTTCATAGCAATATGATAGTTTTGAGCAAATAAGAAACAAATACCTATTTCCTGTAATAGGCTAGTGCTCTGCTCCGGTGAAATCATAATGTTTACGCCGAGCGCTTCCAACACATCCGCGGCCCCGCATTTACTGGAAGCTGCCCTGTTTCCATGCTTAGCCACGGCCACACCTGCCGCAGAAATTATCAGCGCAGAGGTGGTGGAGATGTTAAAGGAATTGGACTTATCCCCTCCCGTTCCAACAATCTCGAGAACATCCATTTCATGCAGCAATTTGATGCAGTGCTTTCTCATGCCGGCAGCGGAAGCTGTGATTTCGTCTATGGTCTCTCCCTTCATGCTAAGTGCCACTAAATAAGCACTTTTTTGTATATCGGTGGCCTGACCACTCATGATTTCATCCATGACAATCTCAGCCATTTTATAGTCCAAATTCTCTTTATTCGTTAATTTTACGATTGCTTCCTTAATCATAAGTACCTCTCTCTCTATTAAAAATACGGCTATCTCATCGCTACCTTTACACCCTTTATATCAAGCTTCATTTTCAATCTTGTTTACTTAGCGATAAAAAATTTTCTATTATTTTCTTTCCGTCCGGAGTCAAAATAGATTCCGGATGAAATTGCAGACCACATACCTTATATTCCTTATGCCGTATCGCCATCACTTCTCCGTCTTCACTTCTGGCAATAATCTGCAATGCCGGCGGCATCGCTTCTTCTACCGCGGCTAAAGAGTGATATCTGGCCACTTTTATTTCCTCCGGCAAACCTTTAAAAATTGCTGTATCGTTATCTATTTGTATCAACGATTGTTTACCATGCATTAATTGCTTTGCATATGACACCACTCCGCCGTACGCTTCACAAATCGCCTGATGCCCCAGGCATACGCCCAAAATTGGAATGCTCCCTCCCAATGCTCGGATTACCTCTATGCAGATTCCTGCTTCCGCAGGCCTTCCGGGGCCGGGAGAAAGTACAATGGCCTCTGGATTTAATGCTTGAATTTCTTCAACAGTCCGTTCATCATTTCGAATTACCTCGATATTTTCATGAATGGAACCGATCAGTTGATACAGATTATAAGAAAAGCTATCATAGTTATCAATCAGTACAATCATTATTCCAACCCCTCTCTGGCAATCCCAATGGCATGTATAACGGCTTGCGCTTTATTTAAACATTCCTGATGCTCCGATTCCGGAATGCTATCCGCCACAATTCCGGCCCCGGATCGAATAAATATTTTCCCGTTCTTTTTGAAAGCCAATCGAATGGCGATACAAGTATCCAAATTTCCTGTAAAATCGATATAGCCAATGGCTCCGCCATAAATTCCCCTTTTATTATTTTCCAATTCATTGATAATTTCACACGCTCTTATTTTCGGTGCTCCTGAAAGTGTTCCGGCAGGCAATATGGCATCCACCGCATCGATAGCGCTTTTATCCTCTTGGATTTCTCCCTCTATGGTAGAACCGATATGCATCACATGGGAGAATCGTTCAACAGAAAGGTACTGGTTAACCTTTACACTGCCGAACTTGCTGATTTTGCCCACATCATTTCTGCCCAAGTCGACCAACATATTATGTTCAGCCAATTCCTTTTGGTCAGCCAGCAGTTCACGCTCCAGCTGTAAATCTTCTTCTTCCGTTTTTCCTCGAGGTCTGCTTCCTGCTAGGGGAAACGTATTTAAAATGCCGTTTTCTAATTTTACTAGTGTCTCCGGTGATGCGCCTGCAATCTCAATGTCATCGCTGGAGAAGAAAAACATATAAGGCGAAGGATTTGTCGTTCTCAATACGCGGTATACATCCAGCAGACTTCCTTCGAATTCCGCTTCCAAACGATTGGATAGCACCACTTGAAAAATATCGCCCTCTTTTATATAATGCTTCGCGCGTTCCACCATCTGGCAAAATTCTTCTTTCGTAAAGAGTGGTTTTAATTCAGATTTTAAAACTGGTTTTGGCGTCAGCATCGCTTCTCCTGATTGAATCAGCTGCATTAAATTTTTCAATTCCATGACAGCTCTGTTGTATTCCGTCTCTAATTCCACTAATTTTGCATTCGCAATCAAAATAATCTTCTGCTTAAAATGATCGAAAGCGATGACCTTATCAAACAGCATTAAGTCTACATCTTTGAAGTTTTCTTCATCCCTTGCATCCAGTGTAAGGGATGGCTCTGCATATTTGATATAGTCGTATGAGAAATATCCTACTAATCCACCGGTAAAGGACGGCAGATAATCCATCTTTGGGCTCTTATTTTCATCGATGATATTTTTGATATAGTCTCCCGGTCTATCAGTTTGAACAGTAAAGGTTGTCCCTGAATTGATTTGTAACGCCCCGTTCGTACAAGTTAGTTCCAGCGTTGGATTAAATCCAAGAAACGTATACCTCCCCCATTTTTGCGTATCTTCCACACTTTCCAGCATATAGCAGTGCTTGCTGATCTTTTTTAGCTTTTTCAGTAATTCGATAGGGGTGCAGCTATCCGAATAAATCTCACAGCTAACAGGAATCACCTTATACTCACCGTTTCCTGCTATTTCTCTGGCTTCTTCTAATGTTGGTTTAAAATTCATACAATCCTCCTTTATTTCTGTAGGCGAAGGCAAATACAATAAAAAAACTCGCCCATGACGTTATAAATAACATCAAGGACGAGCGAACCAATCAACCCGCGGTACCACCTTGCTTTGCAGCGAACCACACACTTTGCAGAATACTAACATATTCCCGGCAACTGACGGATGCCTTCACGTCGCAGAATACTCAGCAATAATCATTGCTTTTGACTGCGCCCTCAGCGGTCCATTTAATAAACTGCGTTCTGCCTGGATTCCAGCTGCCCAAGCTCTCTGTAAGTGCACGATTTATTTTTATCTCCGCTTCAACGGTTTTCAATATTTACTTTTATTTAGTTGTTATCATACACAATAATAAGGTAACCGTCAATAGTTTTTTGTAAATATTCATAACTTTTTTATGGTTATTTGTTTAAAATCAACAAATGTTTTGTCAGATCAAATACTATCACAAGACTTTTTCGGTTTTGCCTCTGCTATTGTTTATATTGAACTCGTAGTTCTATTTGATCGGGCAACTCTTTCAATGAAGTCTCTGCAACCTGTAGAGGATAAGTCAAAATTTGGGTAAGAGCCGTTCCCGGTTCAGGATCTGAAAAATTAGCATAAACGGCAAGATTGGATACTCCGTCTTGTTCCTCAATTACCATTTTTTCAATTCTTACGTCAAATCCGGAGGTAGGTTTCTCACCTCTCGACACTAACACATATACTTTATCGCCAACGACACAGGCAAGTGCCCTTTCTAAATCCCTATACTCAGGAATAACCTGCCCAACAATGTCCTGTGGTATATCTTTATCACCCAGTACCTTAAAATCCACAGCCTCATCACCTCTGAACTGGTGCACCGCTAACATAGCCATTAACAAAATTACTATGATAAGGGCAATTATTATCCAACCCTTTTTGCTCGGCCTATGCAGCTTCTTTAAAATATTTCTCTCGCTCACAATCAAAACTCCCTTCGCCCGTAAATCTCATATGATATAGAAATTTATTCTCGAAGGGAGTTAAATATGCATGTAAATATTATATTTTTAGACAAAGCCTACAGGCTTTTCACAGCAGCAACAATATCCTCTGCCGTCATTCCATACTTTTTCTTCAGTTCATCCGGTTTTCCTGACTCGCCAAAGGTATCTTTTTGTCCGACCATCGCCATCTTCACAGGAGCATGCTGGCAAACGACTTCTGCAACCGCAGCTCCTAACCCGCCGATCACAGAATGTTCTTCTGCAGTGACAATTCCTTTTGTTTCCGTAGCTGCTTTAATGATGATATCCTTATCAATCGGTTTGATGGTATGCATGTCAATGACTCTCACGTCAAAACCTTCCGATGCTAAAGTTTCTGCTGCCATCATCGCCTCATTCAATAATATGCCGGTTGCGATGATGGTATAATCCTTACCTTGTCGTACACAGTTGCCTTTTCCGATTTCTATCGTAGAATTTTCATCATAAAGCACCGGAACAGCAGCTCTCCCCAATCGGATATATGCTGGTCCTTGGAACGCAACAGCCTGTCTTATCAGCTCTTTTGCAGACACAGCATCTCCCGGATTGATAACGGTCATTCCCGGAATGGTTCTCATCAAAGCGATATCTTCAAAAGTCTGATGGGATGCCCCGTCTTCACCGACCGTAATCCCTGCATGGGTTGCACAAACTTTTACGTTAGCATGGGGATAACCGATGGAATTACGGATAATTTCAAACGCCCTCCCAGCCGCAAACATCGCAAAAGTACTGGCACAAACAATCTTTCCCGACATCGCAAAACCTGTTGCCGTGCCATAAAGATTCTGTTCTGCAATACCCATATTAAAAAATCGTTCCGGAAACGTCTTCCCAAAGTCTGCTGTCATCGTAGATTTTGAAAGGTCTGCATCCATTACTACTAAATTGTCATATTTCTCTCCCAGTTCTATAAGAACCTGACCATACGCCTGCCTAGTTGCAATCTTATCTGCCATTACCATACACCTCCCAATTCTTTTACTGCGTTCTTTGCTTCTTCATCACTTGGTGCTTTTCCATGCCACCCGGCAATATCTTCCATAAAAGAAACACCTTTGCCCTTGATCGTCTTTGCGATAATTACCGTAGGCTTGCCGCTGAAGTTTCGCGCTTTATTGAATGCACTGATAATCTCTTCAAAATTATGCCCATCGATGCAGATCACATTCCATCCAAAGCTCTTAAATTTCTCATCTACCGGAGAAACGGTGATTACATCATCATTCTTACCATCAATCTGAAGTCCGTTCCAGTCAACGATCGCAGTCAGATTATCCAGTCCATAGTGAGCTGCAGCCATTGTTGCTTCCCACACAATACCCTCTTGAAGTTCTCCGTCTCCAAGCAATACATAAATTCTTCCTTCGCTTTCATCCAATCGGTTTGCAAGAGCCATACCGACTGCAACAGAAAATCCCTGTCCAAGGGAACCGGTTGACATCTCTACCCCCGGCACTTTTTTCATGTCCGGATGTCCTTGAAGCTTGGAGCCAAGTTTTCGAAATGTCAATAAATCTTCTTTCGGGAAAAACCCCTTTTCTGCTAATGCTGAATACAGTACAGGACCTGCATGGCCCTTTGAAAGGATAAATTTATCTCGTTGACCCATCTTCGGGTTTTCAGGATCTATATTCATTTCACGAAAATATAATGCGGTAACGATATCTGTTGCTGATAATGATCCGCCCGGATGCCCCGAGCCTGCAGCATGGACAGCTCTTATGATATCAATTCTGATATTATTTGCCATCTGTTCTAATTCTGGATATGCCATTTTCAATTCCTCCTTATTCCTTAAGCTTTTCTATACACTGCTATTCTTAGCCGTTGTTAAGACTTTTACCATAAACAATGGCAATTGCGCCATTCTCTTATATCTGCTTGGTTCCTTTACAAAGCGGTACAGCCATTCCAATCCATGATCCTGATAAAATTTTGGTGCCCGCTTTACTGTTCCTGCCCATACGTCAAGGCTTCCGCCAACACCTATGCCGGCGCAAACATGTTTGAATTCATCTCTATGTTCATAAATAAACTTTTCCTGTTTTGGCGCACCAAGGGCAACGCACAAAAACTCTGCGCCGGATTCATTGATCTCGTCCACCAATGCGGCCTCTTCCTCTTTTTTAAAATAACCGTCATGTGTTCCGGCGATCTTGAGGTTCGGATACTTGATTTGCATATTTTGAGCTGCCAGTTCCGCTACAGAAGCGCTTTCTGCGTTGGCCGGTTTGCTGCCGAGCAGATAAATCGATTTTCCGGTCTTCTCCAGATAAGCTAAAATACTGTTTAAGAAATCTACCCCCGTCACTCTTTCACTTAAAGGTTCTTTTATGATTTTGGATGCATACACAAGTCCGATTCCATCCGGAATAATCAAACCGGCTTCTTCAATTAACATTTTCAGCTCGGTATCCTTCGTTGCATTCATAATAATTTCCGAATTTGGTGTAACAATTAAGCTGCAGCCCGGAAGTTCCATCAACCCTTCAAATATTTCCATTGCCTGTTTATTATTTACCATATCCACAGGCACATCTAAAATCCTGATTCTTTTATTCTGTCCCATTACTTCACCATTAGTTCTTTTATCATCTGTTCATTTGTATCCAGTGCTTGATTCAACAGGCCTACTTTTTCTTGTACCCTTTTTTTTAGCACTTCTTTATTGATCATTGTTTTATTAAATTCATCCATAAAATCTTCATTGTTAAAATCGTAGATGGAGCACATGGCTTTCATCCCTATAGATTTCATAAAAGAATTAATTTTTGGATCATAAGAAATAGCGATCATCGGCACATCCATAATAGCAGCATGAATTAATGCATGCAGGCGTACTCCGATAAGTACATCCATGTTGCCGATAATGCTCAGCATCTCATCGGTAAGATATTTGTGTTTGATTGAACATACCATATTACCCAGCCTGCGCTCCAATTCATCAATCACCGTTACGTCCTCTGAATAGTGAAACGGGATTAAAACAATCTGCGCATCATACTCTTCCACGAGCCTCTCTACAGCAATACATAGTTCATCAATAAACTCACTGTCCTGCTTGCGTTCACGTATCGCAAACCCCACCGTTAATTTTTCTCTGCTGATCTCAATCCCTTCCTCTGATAATATTTTTTCTCCCATCTCCAATGGAGCAGGCTTAATTCTCAGAACGGGATCTGCTGTAACCGCAATTTTATTTCGAGGAAGACCGATTTCAGCAAGAAATTCCTTGGAGGCCTCATCCCGAACAACGATTCCGCTTACATTCGATAGAGTTCTTGCGGTCAATTTTCTATTCACTGCAGAGTTAATCGGACCGATGCCCTGACTATAGATAAAAATATTTTTGCGAAAAAATTGTGCCATCCACATGATCAGCAAATAATAAATGATGCTCTTTTTGCTGGTCACATCCTGAAGCAAACTTCCGCCGCCGCTTATCAGCAAATCACACTGCCTTACGGCGCGAATAATACTCTTCACAGATTTTCTATTGACAGACTTGACCCCATATTTTTCACCAGTCGATACAGGATCTTGAGAAAGCACTGTGATGTCAATATCTTCAAGCCGATCTTGTAAATTATCGACTACTGCTCGCAGGATTGATTCATCCCCGATATTATTAAAACCATAATATCCTGAAATTAGAATCCTATACATTAATTACCTGCCTCTTCCTTTTTTGCATAGCTTTGTATAAACGGAACCCACCGTTTAATGTAAAAATGATGTATTCCTTCAAATACCAAAATACCTACTATTCCCACGACCAGACCAAATACCAGCGAATAGCCTGTTCTCGCAAAGCCTAAATAGAGCGGCGTTCTGATATGCATAAACGTATTCACAACCGAAGTCATGCCGATCACACCTGCCAATCCGAAAATAACCGGCCATAATGGATACTTTCTGACAGAAGAATAGACCATCATCATGATTGCGGGGAACGCAAATAAAAATTCCTTATTGCGAGGTCTCGCAATCAGTGTATCTTCCAAATAATTTCTAAACAGCATTTCTATACTGGATACCTCAACGGCTGTCTCATGTCCGGTTCTTGCGATATAGTAATACCCCACTCCTGCCATGATAGCTCCTAAGATAAGCATCCATACTTTGATCGTTGTATTCAGCAGTTCCCTTATATCCCGAACTTCTAAAGTCGTGGCTGTTTTCTTCGACGAGTTATATCCGTAGTATGCCAGATAAATTACACCGAAATAGGCGATTGGCAGCAATTGTGCCAGCTTTACTCCTCTAAACACATCAATTTCCAGCATGTATTTTGTAGAAGAAATAGGAGCTGCAGTCATCATCGCCCCCATCATGGCTACCAATACGCATGCGATTAAGGTTAGTCCAGCTAACTGAACGATTTTAAGCAATGGCGTATCCGGTTTCAATCTATTGCTAAATTCTTTACTTAACCTGGTGAACAGGGTGACGGCTAAGCAGGCAAAAATCACTGCTGCCGAGAAGCTCAACAGGATTTCAAACGTATTGGGAATCACATAGGATGCAGCCAGTGCACCTAGTACTCCTAATCCTCCAAGAACCAGTGTTTCTCTTCTCCTTATTGGCGTAAAGGCACGAAGAAGCAATAGCGTTCCTGCCACACAACCGAAGGACATCAAAAGTTTCAGAACAGTACTTACTTCATAGTTCTTCATAGTAGAAGCCGAACCATAAGTGAATCCTTCATTGGCTAACCGCTTCTCAAGATTCTGGAACATTTCCTTGTATTCACCCATATCCGTTACATATGTAAACAAGTCTTTATTTTCTTTAATAGGCTTGTAATAAATAACTCTTATGTTTCTCTCTGTAACAGATCTGAAAAGAGTATTTTCAATTTCTTTAGCGCCTTCATATCCGTAAAATTGGTATCGATACTGAATATAATCCCAAACCGAGAATACACGAACCGCATTATAGTCATTATCTTTTGCAATGTCTTCTACACCATACTGTAGGATATTCTGAAGCTGTGTTGTATTTTCAATTAAGCCAAGCTTAATATGGTTTTCGTTTATGTATTTTTCAGCGAATTGGATTCCGTCATCATGCCCAATGACACTATCGCCGCCTGCAATTAAATATTCCGGCACAATACCATATTGCTTATAGCCGGCCACGACTGCTTTTGCATATTTATCGCCATTAAATCCATCATAGCACAACGTTCTTGGAACGACTTCCATACCCAGGTTTTGAACCGTCGCTACTTTCTCCGGCAATAAACCCAAACTTATGTACATGATTTTAGAACCGATCACTTCTGTTTTCTGTGAAAATCCACCTTTTCTTGAATCCATCAGTTTATAAGGTTCTTTATATAGGGCGTTCTTCGAATTACCGTCGATCACGGCATAGGCCTCTCCATTCAGCTCAATCGTAAAATATTTATCTTTTTCGAAACGCTGTTGGATGGCAGGAAGTACAAAATCAACAGCTTCCTGTGTTCCCATTTTAATAAGTACATCGTATTTATCGTATCCATGCTTGTCCAACGCATCAATAAACGCTTGCGGATAATCCTTTTCCCAGTTGGCTTCCTGCATCACTTGATCCATCACTTTACCGCTGACATGCATATTGGAGTCGTCTTCCATTAAGCTCGAAATACTTTCCTCTAAAACACCTATCTTCGTGATATTCAGCTGGTCCCGAAATTGCTTCAGCCAATAAGACACCGCTTTATGGGTCTGATCCGCCATCAAATTAATTTCATTATAATCTGCGACGATATCGTACGTTTTATTATTTTGTTCAATGGCAAATCGATTGCCGATGGAAACCCCTGAAACAAGTGTAAAAATACAAAGTGCAATAATCAAGAACTTGTTTTCCCTAAAAAATAACCTCATATGTAACTCCTTTAAACTACTGTATGCTATATACCCCTCTAACCATTACCCATATATCGGTTGTTGCTGTGATTCCTCTCCCATCTTCACGGGGAATCAACAATAAATGATTTAATCCCACCGCCTGTCCGGTCATTAAATCAGTTCCCGCCGTGATATCTGAAACACCATTGGAGCTATTTCCGATGGCCGTTGCTTCTCCGCTTCGTAAAATGACTTCCGTACCGACACCGCCAATTAGTTTTTGCCCCGGCGTCAAACTGATAGGGGTATAGGAAGATTTACTATCTACGTAGCTTTTTGTCACGATTGGGTCCGTTTCTGAACCAGGGTCACTCGTTGCAGCCACGGCAACTGTGATTCCCAATACCAATGTCAAAACGGTTACTACAGTTAAAATCATGCTTTTTTTCATATGTACCTCCGATTTGTCTCTTGTATCTACTTCTGATTTCTTCTTATTTTATTTCTTAAAACTATCCACCACGTTAAAACGTGGCGGATATCTATATTTTAATTATCGCACTTAAGTCATAGTAGGGTTTTGCGCAATTCCTAAACTAACGGTCAATGCCTCATTTACATTAGGAAGAAGTTCTTCATCTATGGTTCCGATTCTCTCTTTCAGTCTTTTTTTATCAATTGTTCTGAGCTGTTCGAGTAAAACCACCGATTTCTTACTTAATCCATTATCTTTAGCATCTATTTCAACGTGTGTAGGCAGCTTTGCTTTATTCAGCTGTGAAGTAACAGCTGCTACGATTATCGTAGGACTGTATTTGTTGCCCACATCATTTTGTACGACAAGAACGGGTCTTATACCCCCCTGTTCAGAGCCTATGACCGGACTTAGATCTGCGAAATAAATGTCGCCTTTTTTAACTAACAAGTCACTCACTCTCCATCATTATTCAGTTAATCTCTTTTATCATTTTATCCCATTATTTTTTTAATAGCCAAAGCACTCATGCTTGCTATATCCCTAGCAACCAAGCCATATTCCCCAAAGCTTTCTGTTCCTAAATCGCCTGCAAGGCCATGAATATAAACGCCTGCCTTGGCTGCATCCTCAGGCTCGAGGCCCTGACCCGCTAAGGCTGTAATGATTCCTGTAAGGACATCTCCTGAGCCTCCGGTTGCCATGCCTGGATTACCTGTAGTATTAGTATATGAATCACTGTTTGGCATTGCCACAATAGTACCTTCCCCTTTTAAAACTACTATTGCATTCGTTGCTTGAACCAAATGTTCCGCCAGTTCCTGTCTTTCCATCTTTTTTGCCTCAGATGGCCTTATTTGAAGGAGTCGGGCTGCTTCACCGATATGCGGTGTAATAATAACCTTGCAAGCTGCCTTCTTCAATTGTTCAAATAAATGACTGTGCGAAATTTGATTGAGCCCGTCCGCATCCAATACCAACGTTTTATCATATCCAGCCAATATGGTTTTAATCAACTCTGCATTATTCGAATCCTCCCCTAGTCCCGGGCCCACCGCAATCGCGTCATATTGCCGCAAGTCCATATTCAGAGACGTTCTTGGAATACAGGTAGCTTCAGGTACGCTAACCTGAATGATTGTAAAAAGCTCTTCGGGTACCGCTATTCGAACCAGACCGGCACCGCTTCTAAGAGCCCCCCATCCGCACAGAACAGCAGCACCTGCCATCCCAAAGGACCCCGCAATCAAGAGAACTTTACCACAATCGCCTTTATGTATGTCCCTTTTTCGTCTCTTGATTACAGTATTTACATATTCTTCTGTAATTAAACCTTGATTCTTCATTTTTTTATTTAAATTCCTAAAATAACAGACGCCATTAAGAAATACGTTACAACAGAAACCATATCCGTAAGTGAGGATATCATCGGTGTTGCCATGAGCGCAGGGTCAATACCGATCTTTTTAGCCAACATCGGGAGCATGCTTCCAATCACCTTTGCCGCTATGACAATGACTAACATAGCTCCGCATACCGTTAAAGCAACCCAAGGCCCCTGACCGTCAAGCCAGCAGATTCTGGCAAAATTCAGCGAGCTTAAAATTACTCCTACAATAATACTGACACGAACCTCTTTCCATAAAACGCGTCCAAAATCAGATAGCTCCAGCTCATCCACGGACATTCCACGTATAATCAAGGTCGCTGATTGTGAGCCTGAGTTTCCTCCGGTACCCATCAGCATTGGCATATAGGCTACCAAACTAATAACGCTGGACAGCATATCCTGAAAACTGGCAATAATACCGCCTGTAATGACATAGGAACACATTAGCACGAACAGCCACGGAATTCTCGATTTCACATGGTGAAATACGCTCATATCTAAATATTCTTTATCGGAATGGTCAATAACGCCGGCCATTCTTTCAATATCTTCGGTTGTTTCTTCTTCAATGACGTCCAAAATATCGTCGACCGTAATGATGCCAACCAGGCGTTCTTCCTTATCGACTACCGGTATAGCGAGGAAACCGTACTTCCTAAATGTTTCCGAAACTTTTTCCCGGTCATCATACACGTTTACACTGACAAAATCCTCATGCATCAATTCGTCTATTTGAAGATTATCCTCAGAAATCACAAGGTTTCTTAAGGAAACAATGCCAAGCAATTTCCGTCCATTATCTTTTACGTAACAGGTATATACCGTCTCACTATCCATTCCTTCTTTTTTAATATAGGCTAATGCCTCAGCGACGGTCATATTTTTCTGCAAACTAATATAATCAGGTGTCATCAGACTGCCTGCGCAGTTATCCGGATAGTTTAGAAAGGTGTTGATTAACTTTCTTTCATCTTTCGATGTCTTTTCCAGAATCTTGTCCACTACATTAGCAGGCAATTCTTCCAATACGTCAATCATATCATCGAAAGCAAGCTCATCCATGATAAATTTGATTTCTTTATCGGTAATAACATGAATTAATTCTAATTGATCATCAATAGGGAGATAGGAAAAAACCTCAACAGAAACGCTTTTAGGCAAAGTTCTGAAAATGATAACGGTTTTTTCTACTCCTAAATTTTCCATTATTTCTTCTAATATTTCGGCTATATCCACTTCATTATTTTGAAGCAAAATATCTCTAGCCTTTCCATACTTTTTTTCTTGAAGAAGTGCCAAAATTTCTTCCAGCATTTCTCCGAATGTCTTTTCTTGTTCCATTGGAAAGCACCTCTTTTCTTTTTTGGGTGAATTCCAAGTTTATATCATGAGTTTTACTCAATCAGCAAAAACTGTGAATTCACCTGCATTATTCTCATGTAACTATTGTTCCGTATAGGACTCGGACCATTCTCCACAGTTTTCACTTCCTTTCATCCTCTTTCATTTTTTGTGGTTAAATTAAGATTCCAATCTACAATATTTTTTGTTCATAACTGATAAATTATACCTCATTTAGAGGTTTAATTGCAACCCTTTACCGCTTTTCGACTTATTATTTTTTTAGATAGCCCAAAATATTTTTAGAAAACGCTTTCGCTCGAATATCAATATTTTCCACCTCTAATATCGTACCCGGATTATTTGCCGTTTCCATCATGGTAAAACGGCCCGGCAAATAGAAAGATTTATTCATATTCAGCGAACCGATGAGCTGTTGTGCAACAAGGTCACTGCCGCTGTAGCCGGATACTACGATCGCAAACAACGCTTTGTCATAAAAGCGCCTTGTTCTAAAAAGTGCCGTCAGTCTGTTAATAAATGCTGCAATGTTCGCACTGACTGCATCATTATAATTAGGACAGACCAAAAGAAGGGCATCTGCCTCTAGAATAGCCGGGTAGACTTGCTCTGAAATAATTCCGCCATAAAAACATCTCCCTTTTTCACCGAAATGCAGACAAGTATTATATTGACACCCCATGCAGTCCCAAACTTCTCCATTCCTCAAAGAAATCTCATGAATATCGCAGGAAACTTCCAATCTCTGTTTGATATTATTCCATAGGCTCAACGTATTTGACGTTTCATAATTGCTCGCGTGGAGCATCAAGACAGACGGTTGTTCCTTTTTAACCGGTTGAAATGCCATAACTCTCTTTATTAATTGTCTGCCTGACTCAATATAGGCCCCCATATTGTCCGTGGATAAATTCTTTGCGACAATATTAAAATTGTCAAGAGAATGGGTTCCTTCTACAAGAGGCCTTCCGACAAAGGTACAACCTGACATATTAGCACTTAAAACGAGTTCCCTGGCAAAAGCTTTTGTATAAAGCTCACTGTTTCCGTCTACGATAATACCTCCGATACTCCCCTCAAAGCAACTCCCTGAGGTTCTTATCTTCTTCAAGATCCCATACCATTCCAAATTAATTCCGGATTGCCCGAGGGATACGGCGAATAAAATCCGTTTATTTTTTAAATCGTATTCCTCAAATTCTTCTACGGTATTGATGGTGTCAAAAGTGTGTCCTTCCAAACTCTTTTCTAAAATAGCGGTCAGCCTTCCTGTTTTTGCTTTTTCCCTGCAATACGGCTTGATCAACAGTAATTCAGCTCTATTCTCACTCATGTGCTCACCCCCGTCAAACAAAGCATACAAAAGCTGTCTTTGATTATCTTTATTCCGTTTTCCCTTAAATAATATCTTGCAACCTGTCATAGGCTCGTTTTATTCGATAAAACAAAGACTCCGGCAAATTTAAATCTTCCCATTCCAGACCTTCTTTGGTCATCCTGTTCAAGGCCCCCATAAAGGCTCCCTCTGTTTGAAATCCGATATAATTGGAACTGTAATGCCAATCGCCTCTCATCGTCAGCAGGATGGAAATGGCTCCGGAAGACAGCGCAGGAGCAATATAAGGCTTAAATCCCAACTGCCGGGTTACCCTATTGGACTCCACCGTGAGTTTCGTTAATTCGTCGGAAAGCTCTTGATTATAGTGTTCAATGCTGTTGGCAATCACTAAATCTTCTCCGTGAGGACCAAACGCTCTTCCTTCTTTCAGGTATTGTTTATACCGTTCCTCTTTTTTAGCGAAATATATGGCTCTGCTGTTCATGACACCCAGACCATAGCCCTGGAATTGCTGCGCACAAAGACCATTCCAATGATAATGGCCCTGCTCTTCGCGATTGGAAGCCAAATATGCGGCTTTGCACAAAGGGTCCACCGGGTCCGAAACAATCGCAAATAATCCTTTAAACTTTTTCTCCGCTGCCAATCTGGCATACTGTTCCACGATAGCTTTATTGCCTTCAAACTGAATCATCCTTACATCCCGAACTTCCGTGCCAACTTCCGGAACTCCTTTTGAAGCACAAAACACAAATACATCGCAATCAAATAAAGCTTCCGGCTTCACCATTTTTACATCCGGTAATTTTTCCGGTTCAAAGGGGAAGACAATTTGATTCATCTCCATCTCATACCGCATAGCCACATTTTCGTTGATATCACAGATTCCTATTTCCGAAATCACATCGCTTCCTAAGAGCTTCAATCCTGTTAGAAGCATTCCCCCGACATCACCGAGAGCCAACAGATTGACTCTTTTTTTTCCTTTTATATTAAAAGGTAGATATCCTTCCGATTTATACTTTTCACTCAAGTCACTTAACTTATGCATTGCTTCTTCTCCTTATCAGGCTGTCTTAAAAAGAATTCAATAGTCTTTAAATCATATTTCTCAATCTCATTAACTTTTCAATATCATTTGATATATATACAGATGGAGCCAAATTCTCATCATAACTTACGCAAAGCCCTTTATCGGGATAGCGGGGAGAAATGATTGCTTCGCTAAGCCTGCTCAACGTCAGATTTCGTTCAAAAGTTTGCTGAAATTCCTCTTCCAGTGCCTTCAATATATTTCTTGCGTTCTTTAAACATGTAAGAGAAAAATTAAATACTGCCTTTCGATCCTCATTACTTAAGAAAGTGGGTGCCGTATAGGGCAGAATCAAATTAATCGAAGGAAGTAAATTCGCATTCGAATAATATTCCCGTTCCACACCATCCCCACCAATAAAGGGATACATGGATTCGTCCACAAACCATGTTCTGAGATTTGGAATAAAATAAGCACTATCTACATGTCGATTCTGAATCGACATTAAATCTTTTCCTCTGCCGGACAATACGCCAACAATGATTTTTTCCACCTCAATTTCGTTTTCTTTCAGAATCGGATCGAGCTCCTTTATTCGATATCCCTTATGAAGCAGGTCATCCACCAATAATATCGGCTTGTCAAACGATTGAATGGTTCGGATTTGATTATCTAGAGGCGAATAGTAAGGATATTCTTTAATTTTGAATTTCCGAATCATCGGATCAAATATTTTTTCGGTATGAAGTGTTTTGGTAACTGTATTCGGAACAGCCTTACCGTCCAATATTTTTCCAAATGGGACACACATAAAAGGCCCCATTTTTCGGTCCCTCGTTGCTTCCCGTGGAACGCCGTTCGACTTGGTGATCATCTCAACCAGTTTATGATGCATCACGCCGGAATTAAAGGATAAAACAAGGGTCCCTTTATATAATTCCGTTAACGACTTTTGCATATCTCTATGCGCTTTATGGATGACATTCAATATTTTTTCATTGGTATTAAAGGGACTTTTTATTCTCATTTCCATATTCTCAAACAAGGCAATCGGCCGTTTCATATCAACGGTGTAAACAGGATTGCCCTGAGCTGTTTCACTAATTTGAATAAACCCTTGCCTTTTCAGCGTATCATCGGTTTCTAAAGATTGCTCCAAATTAAACTGTGGTAAGACAGCATGGTAGATCGCATAGGTAAAATCTTTGCTTAAACAATAGGCAAGCGTCTCCGTCAACACGATTTGGTATAAGTCTCTTAAATTGGTGTTGTCACTTACGTAAAGCCCTCCCAATACCATAATTTTACCAGAAGTTGTTTCCCGAATATATGATGCCAAGTCAATATTTTTAAATTCGTCATACAAATTTACGGTATCAATCTCATGAAACAATGAAATGGCAACAGCTTTGTTATTTTTGCTGCCGTCCCGTATAATAATAGAGCTTACTTTTCGTTCCGATATATACTTCTTTAGTTTTGTAAGCAGCTCCGGCGTATTTCCGATAATATCCTTCAGATCATTAAATAAACCCACGTTGGCTCTTGGAATCACATAAAAATTAATAGATTTTGATTGCATCACGCTCTTATATTGTGGTTCTCTCAAATATAAACTGTTTTCATAAATATAATTTTGAGCGATCGGATCAATCAAATTTGAAATATCTCGATCACTGTCTATATTCTCACGAATTCGAGTTGAACTGATATCCTCCAAATGCATCGGAAGTTTCAATTCAATAATATTTCCTACTATATTTTTATAGCGAAAACTTAAATCATTGCTTTCAATTTGCCCTTGCTCATCGCTCGTCCGCATAAAAACCAAATGATTCATGCGGTGAATGGAATATTCAGAAAGCGGATTTCGATAGGAAGAAGCGTTCACAATCACATCACTTCCCACTACCATATAAAGTTCTTTCCCTGCAAAAATTTCGGACAACCGCTTCAAATCTTTATTGTTGGCAATATTAATCGGAATGTCATCCGGAAAAATATAAACACCTCTTTCATTGGCAATTGACATGCTCGCAATCTGCTTTCGAATCAATCTGGGCTGTGTCTTTTTTGACCATGAAAATTCATCAATGGCTAAATAAACTTCAAATCCAAGTTTCTTAATCTCTCTCACTATGCCCTTATGACTCAATGAAAATGGGTCAAACGTTCCCGGGAAGAAAGCAATTTTATGATTATCTTCTATATCAAAGGTTCCCATTTTTATCAAATAATCCGAAATAAATCGATAAAGGTGATTTAATGCTGCCGCACTATTAAAAAAGGCCAGCTCATTTTCACCTTGATCGGCGATCAAGGTAAGCATCTTCTTATGGATAATTTCAAAAATAACCTTCTTATCTTCTAACGATAATTCATCGCATCCAAAAATACTTTGTCCGATTACCAGAAAAGCTTCCTGACTGACGATTTCATCATAATTGGCAAGGCCTCTCAAAAGAATACCCAGCATCACTTCTCTTCTTTTTTCATAACCTTCCAAGCTTTCTTCAAATCGTCCCCGATAAGAAGAGTACTTTTTTATCATTACTCCTATTGTATCTAATGTAACTGAACCGACTTTGCTATTGGTGCTGTTCTGAAGATTCTTTAGCTCCTTAATAAACTCATCCAGTTCTCTTGGATGAAGGTATAGCGCAAGTTCCCCCAAATATTCCGGGACATATTTTGAAAACTGATATTCTCCTATTTCCAATCCTTTGGTAAGTTCAATCACGATTTCATTTCGCTGATCAAGGGATAGCAGCTGTATCATGGAAATCAGACCATTCCCTGCAATATGCCTTACGGTTACTCGTTCACTGACTTTAATCAAATTAGACAAATGCGTTGCAATATGAAGTTTTTCATCATAAATTTTCAGACGCAGCTTATCCAGCAAGAATTCAATATTGACTGCTTTGATTACCCAAGGCGTACCCACTTTTAAATTCTCCAAATAAAGATCGGATTCCATCTGCTTGGTTTGATACAACATGGAATGATACGTTTCACATTCTTCCTCTGAACTGCCAAGACTCATCAATATTTTATATTTTAAATAGGACACTCCTACCAAGTCTTCATTTACATGACTCATGAGTTCCAGTACATGCCCTCTAATCTCTTCCAACAACTTCGTACAGCTTGTGTCGGTTACAACATATTTGACAAATCTTAACGCCCCGATTTTGATTTCCAGCGGTTCTCTCTTGGATAATTCAGAAGCAAATTTCATTAAATTTTCAATTTCTGAACAACTGCATAAATGAAGCGGAATCGTTAATATCGCCCCCAGCAAGGTAAATGCTGTTAGATCATCAACGGTCGTGTCTTCAAAATACTCGAAGAGATTCTTAAGATATTTACGCTTTTCTGTATCATCCTTACATCTTGATAAGATGGTATTCAGGATAGTCATTAAGCTATAACCAATCCACCTGCGGTGTTGATCCGTCAACTTATAATCGGGAAATATGATTTCACCTAAAAATTTCGACCATAAATCCATTGAAGTAATTTCCTGGGGAATAACCTTGGCATTTTCAGGTAATTCTTTTCTATATTCTTCATCATATTTCACGATAATATTGGCCATCAAGGTTCCTGCTTGCCGCCGAATATCTCCCTCTCGATGCATCAGTAATTCATAAAGAAAATTTAAGGTTACAAGTTTCTGTTTTTGAGTCATGTAGGTGGAATATTCGCTAAATATATTCAAATAAGCTCGAATACTCTTCCATTGTTTTTCACTTCTGGCTGCTTCCAATAAATTAGCAAAAGAGGTCTCATCATTAAATTTATTCATCAAAGCAATATTGTGCTCAATAGCTAAATACTTAAAGCGCTGAATCGCTTCCTGCACACTAAATAAACTGACAGGATGTTTTTCAACCAATCTTATTTGCTCCGAATCTAAATCAGTCGATATACCAAGACTCTCCATATAATCTTCAAAGTCTTTCAGTTTTGAATAAACTCGAACATACCGCTCGCGTTTTTTTTCATCTACATTATCCAGTTTGTTGAGGATCACATCAAACGACTCTTTTAACGTATAAAAATTAACAATTTCCTTTTTATTTTCGTCGCGGCTGCTTTTCACCCGAAAATCGGCATAAATCAAGATCAATGATTCCGCCGATAAGTTTTCAAGTTCCAAATCCCACGTTGAATGGTTCGTCGCAATATGCCCGATCGTTAACATATTATTATTCTTAAAAAGTTGATCCGTATAATAATAATGCAAATATGGAATTCTGGCGTATTCGTTTGGTTTGCAACCGAACTTACCCAGATCATGTCCTGCTGCCGCACCGGAAACAAGCGCCAGATCAATTGGCACATTTAATTGCTTCAACTGTCTTGCGACATGCATTGCCGTAAAATGAACACCGCTGATATGTCCTAAGGTATCAAAAGAAGTGAGTTCTTTAAAGATAAACATGAATTCGTAGATATAATTGGAATCCCAAAATTCAAGAAATAGTTTATACTCCGCCTTAGATTTGCACTCACGCAATTCCTCTCCCGTTAAAAACTTAATATTTAATGTAGGATCAAACGCACGTCGCTCCTGTTGGAACGCTATAAAAACCCTCAAGATCTTCAGGTAAAGCAGCATCCCCTTTTTTCGAATAATCACTTTCCCTCCTGGGAATAAAGCTTCTATCGTATAATTTTTTATATATTCCAGCCAGCCTTCAAGAGGCTCTGTGTCTATCGCTTGAATAGTCTGGGTACTTACCTTGAGAAGTTCCACACATGTTATTTCATCTAGATCTAATAAATACGCTATGTTTGCTTCCCAATCATTAACGGACAACAATTCCGTCATAAATTTTTTCGATATGCCCAATTCTTTCAGAAACGCTTTGTCTGTCAGTGCTTGTTCCAGTTCTTTATATATGAATTTGATAACTTTTTTAGGCATTGCTTCACCCCTTGTCTCTATACATAGTTTTTAATAAATATTCATAATAAATATTTTATCACTTTTTTATACTGATTTCTACTTATTATATGTATATACAACAACTGGTATTAGTTTGTTGTTCGAGAAGGCCATTTATCCAACAAATTAATACCAGTTGTATATAGACTGATTTTGCGCAAATTCTACAGTAAACGATTGGTCATTCTGCGAAAAGCTGTGTCGCATTTTATAAATCGGCGAATATACGCAATGTTAGATAATACAAGGCTTTCAGAAGGTTGAATATTCTCAAATTATATGTTTTTTCTGAATATTATAACTTTCTATTTTGTCCTTTATTTTGTTGACTAGATTTTTACAAAGTGCTATATTGAAACTAAGTTGAGTGCTTATATTATTGTAAACATTATAATATGAAAGAGGAGAAAAAAATGTCAAATTATGTTGAGAGATGCATAGAATTATGCAAGCAAAAGAACCCTGGCGAAGTTGAATTCCATCAGACAGTTGAAGAAGTATTACATTCTTTAACACCTGTAATTGAGCAGCACCCTGAATACGAAGAAGCTGCCCTTCTTGAAAGATTAACTGAGCCTGAAAGAGGCGTTACTTTCAGAGTAGTATGGGTTGACGATGCTGGTAAAGTACAGGTTAACAAAGGTTACAGATATCAGTTTAACAGTGCAATCGGACCTTACAAAGGTGGTTTAAGATTTGCTGCAAACGTATACCCTGGAATCGTTAAATTCTTAGGATTTGAACAGATTTTCAAGAACAGCTTAACTGGACTTCCTATCGGTGGCGGTAAGGGTGGTTCTGACTTTGATCCTAACGGAAAGTCAGATGCTGAAGTTATGAGATTCTGTCAGGCATTTATGACTGAATTATATAGACATATCGGACCTAACACTGACGTTCCTGCTGGAGATATCGGTGTTGGCGGAAGAGAAATCGGTTTCCTTTTCGGACAGTACAAGAGAATCGTAGACAGATATGAAGGCGTTTTAACTGGTAAGGGTCTAACTTTCGGTGGTTGCTTAGGTAGAGCAGAAGCTACTGGCTTCGGTATCTCCTGGTATGCTGAAGAAATGTTAAAGGCTAACGGCGAATCCATGAAGGGTAAAGTTGTTTCTATCTCCGGTTTCGGTAACGTATCTTGGGGTACAGCTATCAAATTAAGAGATTTAGGGGCTAAGTTAATCACTATCTCCGGTCCAGACGGATACATCCTTGATGAAGATGGAATCAACACAGATGAAAAGATTGCTTTCCTTCTTGATTTAAGATCTTCCGGAAAGAACATCTGCGCACCTTATGCAGACAAGTTCCCTGGAGCTAAGTTCTTCGCTGGCAAGAAGCCTTGGGAAGTTACTGCTGACTTATATATCCCTTGCGCTACTCAGAATGAAATCAGAGAAGATGATGCAAGATCTTTCGTAGAAAGAAAAGTTAAGTTCGTTTGCGAAGGTTCAAACATGTCTTCCACAAACGAAGCTATCAAGATCATGCAGGAAGGCGGAATCATCGTTGGACCTTCTAAGGCTGCTAACGCTGGTGGCGTTGCTACTTCTTGTATCGAAATGGGACAGAATGCAGGTCACACTGTATTAACAGCTGAACAGGTTTATGAACAGCTTCACGGCATCATGGTTCATATCCACCAGGCTTGTGCTGATGCTTCCAAGAAATACTATGGCAAGTATGACCTAGTTGCTGGCGCTAACATCGCTGGTTTCGAAAAGGTTGCTCAGGCTATGATGGAACAGGGTTTAGTATAAACTAAATAATAAATCTTTAGATTTTAAAAATAGAGCGTATCATTTGATACGCTCTATTTATTTGCCACTTTTAAAAAATAGCGAGTTTGCTCTTCTATCTGAAAGCAGAGAACGAAATTTATTAAAAGATTCATTCTGAAAACGAACCTGTGAGCATTGGCTGGCTTAAATAAGTTTACTGAGACAGTCTATTTTTATTCCTCTATTATTTTAAAGGTCTTTAATTCTTTATCGGCAGGACCATGAAGATGTCTTTTTCGAATACGATAGCTCTCAACATATTCCCACACTTGATTTGTCATTCGCTCTCCCGGATAAATAACAGGAATTCCCGGCGGATAGGGTGCAATCATTTCTGCTGCGATTTTTCCTTTCGCTTCTTCCCAAGAAACTATTTTACTTTTAGAAAAATAAGCTTGCCTTGGTGAAATTACATAGTCCGGCTGTTCGGGTAAAAAGATTTCGTTTGAAATAACTACTCCGTTCTTTCTTTTTGCCGCGATCTTTCTTAAGGCTTCAACAAGCCGTTCCATATCTTCCATTGTATTGGCATAGGTTACAATAGCAAGAACGTTGATGTAATCAGATAACTCCATATCCACATTGTATTCATCTTCAAGTAACTGAGCTAATTCAAATCCGGTAATGCCTAAGCTTTTGCCGCTGATAATAAGCCGGGTCAAATCAACATCCTTGATTCCGTTGGAACCGATTACCTCTTTGCCCAAGCAAACCATTCCATCGATTTTATTGATTTCTGTTCGGGCATATTCCGCAAGGTTCACCGCATGATCGATCATGTTACGTCCATTGATAGCTAGATCTTGTCTTGCCATATCCAATGAAGTCATTAATAAATAAGAAGGACTCGTACTTTGAACAATGTGAAGATTGGCTTCGAGCTTTTCAACATCCACCAGCTTTGACTTTACGTGTAGCATGGAACTTTGCGTCAAAGATCCGGTTACTTTGTGAATACTCTGGGCGCACATATCCGCCCCTTGCTCTATAGCCCCCTTGGGCAATTGCTCCGAAAAATAAAGATGTGCACCATGCGCTTCATCCACGAGTAACGTCGCCCCGTATTTGTGGCAAACGGCTGCGATACCTTCCAGATCACTGCAAATTCCATAGTAAGTTGGATTGACCACCAGTATTCCTTTGCAATTTGGATTCTTCTGAAATAGTTCTTCCACTTTTTCCGGTCTTATTCCGCCTTGAATCCCCCATTCTTCTGAAAGCTCCGGCATAATATATAACGGTTCTGCTCCTCCGATGATCAACCCCATCAGCGCAGACTTATGTGCATTTCTGGGTATTGCTATTTGATCTCCCTGAAAAGCTGTCGTCATAATCATCGCTTCGTTTCCGCAGGTTGTTCCATTGACCAAAAAATAGCTATGTTCTGCGCCAAATACCTCACTCGCCAAATCCTGAGCTTCTTTTATTGTACCTTCCGGATTGTGCAGATCATCCAGCATAGAAGCTTCCGTCAGATCATATTTAAAAATATTCTCCCCCACTGCATCTTTCCATCGCTTGTTTATCCCGCGCTCAAATCGATGTCCTGGAATACGAAAATAGGCAGGGTTCTTTTCGATATATTTTGTTATCGCTTCAAAAATTGGGGTTCTGTTTTGATCCATAACAAGTCTCTCCTTTTATTGCAAGAGAAAAACTCACCGAAAGGCGAGTCTTCTCTCAAAGTTATTTATTATAAGTTTTTATTAAAGATTATCATGGAATACCTATTTATGGCTGTGTGATTGTCAAACTACTGTTTTAGCTTTACAATCAATTGTCCGGCCTTCACTTGTTCTCCTTCTTTGACGTGAATTTTTTCAACCACGCCTTTTACAGGAGCTAAGATGTTGGTTTCCATTTTCATTGCTTCAACAACTGCAACCGGCTGCTTTTCCTCTACGGTATCCCCTTCTTTTACAAGAACTTTTAAGATATTTCCCGGAATGTTTGCACCGATATCACTCGGATCATCAGGGTCAGCCATTGCAATGGATTCTCTGAAACTGCCCATTAGTTGTAGATCCTTATCCTTGATTCGAACGGATCGTCTGTTTCCGTTCACTTCGAATACACATTCCCTTAGTCCTTCTAAATCAGCAGACTTTACTTCAACCAGCTTAATGATCAGTTCTTTACCTGCGGCAATCTTTACTTCGCAAGTTTCTCCTTCTGCAAGACCGTGGAAGAATATGTCACTGCCCATCAATCTAAAGTCTCCCTCAGCTTTAAGGCTCTTTAAGTAGTCCTCGAATACTTTAGGGTATAGGGCATAGCTCAAGGCTTCTTGCATAGTACCTTCTAAGCCAAATTTGCTTTTTAACGTCTTCTTTATTTCCTCGAAATCTTCCGGTGGTAATAATTCACCTGGTCTGCAAATGATAGGCTCCTTACCTTTTAACACAAGCTTCTGAAGCTTTTCAGGGAAGCCACCCTGCGGCTGGCCCATCATACCTTCAAAGTAAGATACGATTGAATCCGGGAAGTCAATATCTGCTGCCTTCTCATAGATGTTTTCAGGAGTTAATCCGTTTTGTACCATAAAGATTGCCATATCACCTACAGCCTTTGAAGACGGCGTTACCTTTACGATATCACCAAGCATGTCATTTACGGTTTTGTACATTTCCTTAACTTCCTCAAACTTGTGGCCAAGGCCGAAGCTCTCAACCTGCGGCTTAAGATTTGAATATTGCCCGCCAGGGATTTCATATTTATAAATTTCAGCAGTACTTACCTTTAAGTCCGATTCAAAGCCTTCATATACCGGTCTTACTGCATTCCAATAAGTCGAAATCTTTTGGATACCGTCTAACTCAATTCCTGTTTCTCTGCCGGTATTTTCCATAGCAGCAACGACGGAATTTAACGCAGGCTGACTGGTTAATCCAGCCATACTGTTGAAGGAGGTATCTACAATGTCAACACCTGCAAGTGCCGCCATTAAGTTCGTTGCACCTCCGTTTCCGCTTGTATCGTGCGTATGAAGGTGAACCGGAATACTGATTTCATTCTTTAGATTTTCAATCAGCTTCTTCGCAGCCATTGGCTTAAGGAGACCGGACATATCCTTAATACCTAAGATATGAGCACCTCTCTTTTCAAGCTCCTTGGCCATATTAATATAGTAATTTAAGTTATATTTTTCTCTTGATTCATCTAGGATGTCACCTGTATAACAGATACAAGCTTCTGCAACTTTTCCTTGCTTGATGACCTCATCCATGGCAACTTCCATACCTTGAATCCAGTTTAGAGAGTCAAAAATACGGAATACGTCAATGCCGGATTGTGCAGATTCTTTAACGAATTCACGAATAACGTTATCAGGATAGTTCTTGTAGCCAACCGCATTGGCACCTCTGATCAGCATCTGGAATAAGATATTCGGAATCTTCTCTCTTAGCGTAGCAAGTCTTTCCCATGGAGATTCCTTTAAGAATCTGTAAGAGGTATCGAACGTAGCTCCCCCCCACATTTCCAGTGAGAACAAGTCCTTTCCATAAAGAGCAACAGCCGGTGCAATCTTTTCCATGTCGATTGTTCGGACTCTGGTCGCCATCAAGGACTGCTGCGCATCTCTCATCGTTGTGTCCGTCAGCAAAAGTTTCTTCTGCGTATTGATCCAATGCGCTAATTTTTCAGGACCTTCTTCATCCAGAATCTGCTTTGTTCCTCTTAAACTGCTGATTTCTTCCGGTTTGATTCGAGGGAATATAGGAACGTCAAACTGCGGTTTTTCACCCTTTGTTTCATTGACAATCTTATTTCCAAGGAATGTAAGAATCTTCAATTCTGTATCCGGACCATGTACAATATCTAATAAATCCGGATGGTTGCTGATGAATCCTGTATCGCATAATCCTTTTCTAAACGTCTCGTGATTTAACACATTTAGGATAAATCCAATATTGGTCTTTACACCCTTAATCTTTACTTCATCAAGCGCTCTGATAGACTTTGCAATGGCATCGTCAAAGGTTCTGGCCCATGAAGTCACCTTTACAAGCAAGCTGTCATAGTAAGGTGTAATCTGAGCTCCGGTATAACCATTGCCGCCGTCCAAACGAATACCGAATCCGGAACCGGTACGATACACATCGATTACGCCGTTGTCCGGTGCAAAACCATTCGCCGGATCTTCGGTTGTGATTCTGCACTGAATGGCAAAACCTCTTGGCTTAATATCCGCTTGGCTCTTAATATTCAGCTTATCAGAATCCAAGGCATACCCTTCGGCAGCCAAAATCTGTGACTGAACAAGGTCAACACCTGTCACCATTTCTGTTACCGTATGTTCTACCTGGATTCTTGGGTTCATTTCTATAAAGTAATGGTTTCCACTTTTATCTACAAGGAATTCTACCGTACCTGCACTTCTGTAATTTACCGCTCTGGCAATTCGAAGTGCATCCTGACAAATATTTTCACGCTGCTCCTTTGTAATACTGATAGCCGGAGTAAATTCAATTACCTTTTGGTGTCTTCTCTGAATGGAACAGTCTCTTTCATATAAGTGTATAAGGTTTCCATAGTTATCGCCAAATACCTGTACTTCGATATGCTTCGGATTTTCCAGATATTTTTCAATAAAGATGTCATCAATACCAAACGCTTTTTTGGCTTCGCTCTTGGCACTTCTATATTCATTAATTAATTCGCCTGCAGTTCGAACGATACGCATACCTCTTCCACCACCGCCGGCTGCTGCTTTGAGCATGACAGGGTAGCCGCAGTCATCGGCAAACTTCTGCGCTTCTTCTTCGCTTGCAATAGCCTTTTCAACGCCAGGAATCGTCGGTACACCCACTTCATGCGCTACGATCTTGGACTTTATTTTATCGCCAAGACGATCCATCATCTCATGAGTAGGTCCAATAAATATGATCCCCGCTTCTTCACACTTTCTTGCAAATTCTACATTTTCAGAAAGGAATCCATAGCCTGGGTGAATGGCTTCCACACCTTTCGCTTTAGCTAATTCAATAATTTCATTTATGCTGAGGTAAGCATCGACAGGTGATTTGCCTTTTCCTACCTGATATGCTTCATCTGCTTTTGTTCGGAACAACGAATTTTTATCCTCTTCTGAATAAATTGCTACTGTTCGGATACCCAGTTCTTTACAGGCTCTGAACACTCTGATTGCTATTTCACCTCTATTTGCAACCAAGACTCTTTTAAACTTTTGCTGCATCATAATTCTCCTTATAACAAACAACTCAATAACTTTTTTACTTCTTTTATTTAATATTGTATCAACGGGTTATTATAGATTTTATCTATAATATTCCATTTCATTTTTTTGAAAATGATTTTGTGTTTTATCACAATAGCGCTAACTTTATCCCTGAATTTACGTACCGCTTTTGTGTTTTTACACAATATATGCACTTATTGTATCTAATTATAAGGAATAAAATATTCCTTTGTCAATGTATATTTATGAATAGCCTTATCGTTTTTGTGTATATTGCTATAATTATTTTCTATGATATGACAACAGATATTTTACCCTTAAATTTGCAAAAATTACTTTTTAAGAATTTCTTTATATAAATCTTCTTTTATTTTAATACTCGTCCTATAAAGTAACCTACTTAAATATCGCCATATTAGACTTGCAATCACTTCAGGAGTGTTCAAATCCTTCATTAATAAGCCACTTATCACGAATACAAAAACCATAAATAAGGATCAGACCTTTTCTATCTGACCCCTATGGACTAACGAGAGCCCTTCTTCTTTGATTTTAATGCTTGAACCATTATGTAGATTAGAGCTGCTGCAAAAACAAGAATAATCAAGGCTTTGTTATCTCCCGCTAGACCCAAGACTTTGGCCATAACCATAGCTCCCAGGATAAAAGCCCAGAAGCCTATGATGACTTTTATGAGGTCTAAGCGCATGCAGTCCCCTTCCTTCATTAATATGATAATTTTATTTTATCATCTATTAAAGAAAATTTCAATTTAGTTATTTTTTGTAACCAGATAGAGCGATTGTGGAATGGAGATGCCGGCTTCATCAAAGGCCGATTTTACATTCTCCTCCAAAAAATATTTAACATCCCAATATTTTTCATTTTTACACCATACCCTTAAATCTATCCGAACTCCGCTTTCTGTCTGCCCTGCCACGCCTACGAAAGATTCCGGTTCCGAGAGAATGTCCCCATTGGATTTCGCCACCGCCAGCAACACATCCTTCGCATGAGCCATATCATCTTTATACCCAATGTTAAATTGACAATCTACCCTTCTAAGCTCTTCCGTGGAATAGTTGATCATCACAGCAGTTGTAATTTTACCGTTTGGCACACTGATAACCTTATTGTCAGCAGTCTTAAGCATCGTATACAGTAAGTCGATTTCCTCTACCATACCGGCCACTTCTGTAATATCAATAAAGTCACCTTTTTTAAACGGTTTCGTCACTAAAATAATAATTCCCCCGGCAATATTTCCCAAGCTGTCTTTAAGTGCTAAAGCAACCGCAGCACCCATTGCACCGAGTACTGCTATAAATGCCGATATCTTCACGTCTAAGGCACTTAAAACTGTTAATAAAAGAAGTCCCCACAAAATAACTTTTATAGAATTTTGGATAAAAGTATGCAATGCTTCATCCAAAGGCGTCTTGCTCAGCGCGCGCCTTGTCACAGCCAATGCTATCTTAATCAAGATATAACCTATGATTAGAACAAGCAGGGCTTCGCCGAATTTCACTCCCATGTCCATCAGGTTGTTCATTGCTTTTTCTGACATAATCTCCTCCATCTTTATCTACTATTTTAAGGAGATTAATTTCTCCGCCGTATGATAAAAGTCAATTCCGCTGACTTTTTGTACTCTTTCCTTCCAAACCGCTGGAATCGCACGTGCACCTGCATAAGCGCCGCAGATATTCCCGCAGATAGCGCCGTTTGTATCCGCATCATCACCGCAATTGACGGTGGCAGGGATTCCTTTCTCCGGATTGCCTTCCACCGCATAAAATACACCTAGAGAAAGCGGTACGGATTCATGAACAAACATACCGGCACCAATTATACCGACCAGCTCATCCAGAACCATTTCGATCCCCCTCGGCTTGTTTTCGTCTACGATTCTCTTTGCCAAGAGAATTCTTTTGGAAACCATCGGCGCAGGTATATCGTTTCCTATATGTTCGCCATATACAGCAGCCTCATAGGCTTTCTCCATCACTTGCGCAGGAGTAAAGCCTCCATGCACACCGGCTGCCACTGCTGCCGCTACCGCACAGGCCCCGGCAACACAAGGCCGGCTTCCATGGCTTGGCAATGAAGATTCTGCCGCGGCTTTCATGCAGCTTTCAAAGTCATTCCAATACCTTACACCTATTGGGGCAACTCTCATTGCACTTCCGTTGGTTTGGCTTAATCCAGAGCCTTCTTCCGGATTCTTTCCTTCCATAAGCGCTGTCAAATATCTTCTGGTGGAAGGTCCGATTACGGTAGTCTCCAGCATCTTCTGTTCGATTGCCCACGTTCGCATCGCCTCATTGAACGCTTCTTTCGAAAACGCCTTATGTTGGATTAAGATATCACTGATAATAACACTTTCCATGGTATCATCCGTCACTTCCCCTGCCTGTAAGTTTCCGTGGTAGCGTTGTTCTTCTGCTTCCGGTGTCACAAAGTCATGAATGTACCCATACGTCTTTTTCATTTTATCTCTCGTAAAAAAGGATGCCGGCATGCCCATTGCATCGCCGATTGCGCCTCCTACTAAAGCACCGTATGCTCGATCTATCATTTATTTTTCCTCCAATTTCCAAAATCCATGCGGACGATTGATTCCGACTGTAACCGCCGCGCACCGAACCGCTAAACGTATCACTTCCCGCAGCTCTCGGCCTTCTGCAATTCCATATATCAACCCTGCCGCAAAACTGTCTCCTGCGCCGGTAGTATCGACTGTTTTCACTTTTTGCGCTTCATAATCGAAAGCACCGCTCTTGTCATAAACAGAGCCGCCTTGTGAACCTCTTTTCAGGACAACTGTATTTCCCGCATCAATGAATTCATCCAGCCAAGCCTGTACCGCTTCTTCCGAAGGACTATTTCCCGTTGGATTTACAGAAGCTGCCAGCCAGCCGATTTCACTGGTATTCGGCGTTATAATACGGCTGATATGCAGTATTCTCCGGCATATTTCCGCATCAATCGCATGTGCCATAGGACTTGGATCAAAGAGAATTGTTCCGCCGGCAGCATGGAATTCTTCGAGTACATCTAAAATCACCGAAGCAGCCGGATTTAACAAAAAATATCCGGTTACGGCTGCAAACTGTATTCCATGTAACCGATCGGCTATTATTTCCCGGGTAAAGTCCAGTTCTAACCCTGCCTTCGTCAAAAAAGTCCGTTCTCCGTTCGGTTCTAAAAATACCATAGAATAACCCGTCTGACCGTTTTTTTGAACCACATAGCGAGTCGAAAAATGGTTTTCTTGCAAATAGTCTAGGATAGCCATTCCGGTGGCATCGCTCCCTATATAGGAAACAATATGTGCATTTCCGCCTAAATTATTAAAAGTAGCTGCCATGTTGACGGAACAGCCGCCTACACAATCAAATTCATTCGTTATGAAGCCATCTTGTCCTCTTTCAGGCAAAGCTTCGATCTCATAATACTTATCTAAAAGCAGTCCGCCAAATATTACACATTCTATCATACAAGTCTCCGTCACTGTTCATTTGATTTATGGTCATATTCCGATTATACTTCCAATGGTATTTGTGCCCCTTGTTCCCATCCGATATGCACCATATCCCCTTTTACGATTTCTTCATTTGCAGAAGCATTCTGTATCTCTGCTAAAACTTGACTTCCCTCTACTTCTATAGCATAGGTCGTAATATTCCCCGAGTATGTGATGAAGTCCACTTTTCCAACTTTTAAGCTTTTTTCGTTCTTTTCCTTAGATACGGTTATCTTTTCAGGCCGCACAGCAAAAATTTCAGCAAGGTCAGTTTCCCCGTTGTCAAAATGCCTCTCTTTTTTAAAGAAATTTGCTTTTCCAAGGAAGCTCGCGACAAACTGATTTTTGGGCCTTTCGTAAACCTCAAAAGGAGTTCCGATCTGCTCAATAAGTCCATTATTCATGACCACAATATAATCCGAAAGGGTCATCGCCTCCTCCTGATCATGGGTAACAAAGAAAGTTGTAACGCCGGTCTCTTCGAGAATCTTACGGAGCTCTGCCTGCATTTCTACACGAAGTTTTTTATCCAGCGCACTTAAGCATTCATCCAACAGCAGCACCCTCGGTTCAATCACCAAGGCTCTTGCCAGAGCCACTCGCTGCTGTTGTCCTCCTGAAAGCTGCTTTGGCTTTCGATCTGCATAGGGCTCCATGTGAACAAGCTTAAGGACAGCTTGCACTTTTTCATGAATCTTTTCCTTCGAAAATTTTCGTTGTTCCAAGCCATAGGCAATATTCTGAGCCACCGTCATATGTGGAAATAAAGCATAGCTTTGGAAAACCATTCCGATATTTCTTTTATTGACGCCTATATCGGTAATTCGTTCCTCATCGAAATAAATTTCTCCTTCTTCCGGTTGCTCAAAGCCCGCAATCATTCGAAGCGTCGTGGTTTTTCCGCATCCGGAAGGTCCGAGGATGGAAACCAACATTCCGTTCGGAATTTCTAAATTAATACGGTTGACTACCGTATTTTCGCCATATATTTTTGTCAGTCCTTTTATCGTAACTTTTGCCATGATTATTTATTACCTCCCAATACACTTTTCAAGCTGGAGCCCATGATGATTCCCACTACTGCAAGACAGATCAACGATATGCCGATAATAATGGTTGAAATCGCATTGATTTCCGGGGTAAATCCAAATTTAATCGATGATTGAATCTCGATCGGCAGTGATGAAATTCCTGCAGGCATCAAGAAATAGCTGATTGCAAAATTATCAAAACTAATCATGAATGAAAGGAAACCTCCTGCCACCATTGCCGGTGCCAACTGCGGAAAAATAATTCTGCCGAACGTTGTTATCGTCGAGGCCCCTAAGGATGCACTCATTTCTTCCAAGGCCGGGTCCATCGCTTGGATTCGGGCCTGTAAGACCAGCATCGCATACGGCAAAGATATCACGACATGACCAATCACCACAAAAAACAGACTCTTTTCCATATCCAGAAAACGGATCATCAATAGCATCGACAAACCCATAATGAGCCAAGGAATGCTCATCGGCATCATCATCATATTTCGAAACAATCCTTCCGTCTTATGAGACAGCGACTTCATACCCAGGATAAACAGTGTAGCTAATATCACGCAAATCAATCCTGTTGTAACAGCAAGGTAAAAAGAATTGGTCGCAGCATTCAGCAGTGTTGTATTTTGTGCCAACGCTTTATACCATTCTAAGCTAAACCGGAAAGGAAGTGAATTGTATCGGCTTTGATTAAAGCCCATCACCATCAGTACCGCTATCGGCGTATATAAAAACAGGATGGTAAGCAATACATATAATTTTATAAAAATATTTTTTTTCATTAAGAATCAACCCTCCTGCCTAAACTGCTGATTCCTGCCATGCTGATTAATACCATAGCCAATAATAGGAAGGCTATTGCAGCACCGAAATTCCAGCCGTAAATTTCAAAAAATTGATCCTCGATCACCGTCCCGATTACCGTCCCGTTCACCCCGCCTAAAATTCGAGGTTCCACGAAAGTTCCTAAACAAGGCACGAATACGATCATAATTCCGGTCACCACTCCCGGCATCGACATCGGAAAAATGATTTTTCTGAAGGTAGTAAGCTTAGAAGCACCCAGCGAGCTGCTGGCCTCTAGCAATGAATTATCTAATCGCTCCAGCGCCATATAAATCGTGATGACCATATACGGAAAGAACGCATGAATTAGTCCGATAATGACCGCAGCTCTTGTATAGAGCAATCCAAGCGTGCCATCAATAAGTCCTATCGAATTTAAAAAACGTTCAAAAACGCCGCCATCTTGTAAAAAAATCAACCAACTATATACACGAACGAGCTGATTTGTAAAAAAGGGGATAATAAGCAGTATCATGACGATATTTTTCAGACCTTTTAAATGCTTTGCCATGATATACGCCAATGGATACGCGATAATCAAACTGATTGCCGTCACCATCACACTGTTAAAAATCGTCCTGCCTGTTAGCGTTAAATAAAACGTCTTCGTAAAAAAACGAGTGTAATTTTCTAAGGTCAAGCCGATTCCAGTATCACTCTGAAAGCTATAGGCCAACATGATAAACAACGGAAAGATTGCAAAAATCAATAGAACGGCCATGCTGGGCAATGTCAGTAATTTTTTATTATTTCTTTTCAAATTTCCTTCCTCCGGTATGTCCTGAATATCTTTTAATAGCAAAAGAAGTTTCTTTTATAAAAGACAGTATACCATAATTGCAAGAAAAGAGGGTGCTTAAAATTTCAGTCACCCTCTTCCAATATTCCTATTAAATGTTATTGCGCCTTTACCTCAGTCCATAGTTCATTCCATGTGTTTTTCACTTCATCGCTTCTATATTCCATGAAGTATAAACGATTCAAAGATGCTTCATCCATTGCAGCGGATGCGGCATATGCCGGATCAATGGATTCTGCAGCAGCCTGGCTTACAGGGGCAGGACCACCCTTTGAAGCCCAATTATATTGGAAGTCTTTACTGATCATCCAATCAACAAATTGATAAGCGAGCTCTTGATTTTTACTTCCTTTTGCAATCGCCCAATTGTCTACCCATCCGATTGCGCCATCTTCCGGTACAACAAATGCAATTGGTTCTCCTGCTTGCTTCATCGATGCAGCCTGTCCGGACCACATTAATCCGATTGAAATCTGTTTACCGGCAAATAACTTGGAGAACTCATCGCCGGTCTTCCAGTAAGTCCGATTCAATGGTTTCTGATCAATCAGCTTTGACTTGATGGCCTCTAAATCAGACGGATTGTTAGGATCTTGTCCTAAAACGATAGCTGCTGCCATCACTGCATCATTGTAGTCATCTCTGAACGCTATCTTTCCAGCATATTTTTTATCAAACAATGCCGCAAGAGTTTTAGGTGCTTCTTTAATAGCTTCTGTGTTATATGCAATGGCGGTTGATCCCCATACAAACGGAACCGCATACATCTTGTCACCATCGAAGCATTCTTTCTGAGTCTTAAATCGATCAAACATTCCGTCAAAGTTTTCAAGCTTGGCTGTGTCGATTTGAGTCAAAAGACCTTCTTTGATTGCTGCCGGTAAAATCGTACAATTTGGCAGACATACATCTATTTCACCTTCTTTGGCAGTTCGAAGCTTTGTTAAAAGCTCTTCTTCACTGGACATATACGTGTTTACAATCTCACAGTTATACTTTTCTTCGAAGGCTTGGATAAATTCCTTATCATCGGAGCCGTAGTCCTTCCAGTTTACAACATAAAGTTTTGTTTTTTCACCGTCCGTCTTCTTTTCTTCCGAAGATTGGCTCGAACCGCAAGCCGCCATGGACAACGTTAGTGAAAGAGTCAATGCAATCACTAATAACTTCTTGAATCTCATTCTTTCTTCCTCCTAAATGCCTAAATGCAAAATGCATTTCAACAATAAGTCCAATTCACGTGTATATACATATGAATTGGACGTGTATATCTGTAGAATAGCATTATTAAATGGTAAAATCAACTAGAAAAAATGGAAAACCATGGCATCGTCTTCCCTAGCAAATAGTCTCATCCTCCTAAGGTCTGATCCAAGTCCTGATACCACTTCAATCCTCTAAAAAATTGTTCCGGGGTGAACTCAGGCCAATATTCTTCCAACACAAAAATGTCAGCATATACAGACTGAACCGGTAAAAATCCGCTTAATCTGCGATGCCCTCCCCAGCGCATGATGATGTCCATTCTTGAAATATCCTTAGAGGCTAAGCCATCCTCATGCATTAAGTCCCAATCCCAGCCATAGTTTACTAAGAAATTGACCTTTATTCCTCCCGACCCAAATTTAGTCCTTGTTAAAAATGGTTTTAATTCCTCAGGAAAGCAGGGCGATTCCGCATTACCCACCACCAAAAGTTCTGCATCTTTATCCGTAAGCTGTAATACCGCATCTACACAAGCCTGCTGAAAAGCGACCTTTTGATCTGCGGGTCGTTTCGTGTTATCGACCGTAAACCCGTACAAGGTCAGTTCCTCTACACCGAGATCTTTGCAGAGTTCATACAAGTGAAACCCTGGATCAAGTCCATACTTATATCCATCCTTTTTTTGAAGTCCGCAATTTAGAGCCCACCGTCGATTTCCATCCGGAATGACCCCGACATGCCTAGGTATTCTCTTAAATTTGGGGATCTCCTGCTCATACGTTAAATGATCTATTTTTTCTTGCAGGTCCTGCCTTATTCCTTCAGCGGTTTTAAAGTTTATTACATTGTCCATCATCACACCATCACCTCGATATATATTGAAGTTAGTATGCGCAAATATTGGCAAAGTCATTCACATAGGCTTATCCGATCTCTTCTTTCAAAACCTTTTCAATAAATAGATTGACAAGCTCCGAATCGAATTGTGTTCCTGCATTTTTTTGCAATTCCATTATCGCTTCTCCTTTGCTCAATGCCTTTTGATAACTTCTGTCACTGGTCATTGCATCATAGGAATCTGCAATACTGATAATTCTGGATTCAAGAGGAATTTGATCTCCTGTCAATCCTTTGGGATATCCTTTTCCGTCTATTCTTTCATGGTGGTATAATACATAGGTTGCTATGTCAGACATATCATGAACGGTACTAAGAATTCGGTAGCCGATCTCCGGATGCCGCATCATTTGTTTCCGTTCGTCTTCTGAAAGGCCTCCGGGCTTATTCAATATGTTTTCTTCTATAGCAATTTTGCCGATATCATGCAGTAATCCGACTGTTTTCAATTCTTCTATCTCATTTTCAGATAGCTGTAGTGCTGCGCCCATGCTTTTACATAACGCGGAGACTCTATGGGAATGCTGTTCTTCTCTTTTATTTTTTTCATGTAACGTATTGATAATAGTTTGTACGGTCTTCCCCCTTATGCTTGGGCTCTCAAATAATTTCTTTTTATACATCTGATCTTCCGCTTTTTTGAGAGCTTCCTGCATCTTCGTATTTTTATCTCGTTTTATTTCGTAGCCAAAAGAAATAGAAATATCAATCCCCTCTATTTTCTCTTTATCTGCTAAGATTTTAATCTTTTTAATAATCTTCTCCGTTTCAAGCGTATCTGTCTTAGGCAAAAGTACGATAAACTCATCCCCGCCAAGTCTGGCTATGATATCCTCCTTCCGGCATCCGTTTCTTATAATTTCTGCGACTTTCTTTAATAGTTCATCACCCATATGGTGACCAAACGAGTCATTAATCAGCTTTAATCCATTGACATCAGCCATAACCACTGAAAGAGGGAAGTTTCTTTCCTCATCCAGGCGGTTTAATTCCTCCTCTAAAAATCTTCTATTATATAAGCCTGTAAGTTGATCGTGGTAACTCAGATATTCGATTTGATTTTGCCGTTCTTTTTTTTCCGTATAATCTCTAAAAACTAATACTGCTCCGCTGATGTTGCCGTTCTCATCTTTAATAGGAGCAACGCTATCTTCAATCGATTTTTTAACACCATTTTTCGAAATTAACATCTTACTGCTATCGATCTCCATGACCTTTCCCGTTTTTAAGGCATGAAGAACCGGATTCTCGCACCGTTGTCCTGTCACCTCGTCTACTATGTGAAAAACTTCTTCCAGCGACTTTCCTATGGTTTCCTCTTGGCGCCATCCTGTGATCTTTTCTCCGGCTCCATTCATTAACTCAATCGTTCCATTCTTATCCGTTGATATAACACCATCGTACACAGATAATAAAGTAGCTTTCAAACGTTCCTTTTCACTAAATATTTGTTTTTCCATCCTTTTGCGTTCCGTCACGTTTTCATGCATCACCACATATTGTTCCGTCTGAAGACCATTTTTGAAGATAGGGAAGATAATAGCCCGAATCCAGATAGGCGTATCTCGAAATTCTATTCTTTCTAAATGTGCGTTATAAAAAAAATCCGGAAAATATACAACTCCCCCGCTTTTAGCCCTGTCCATCAACTCTTGGAGTCCCTGTTGTTTTATTTGCATATCATCAAAAACAGAATAATCTGGATGTGGAATAGAACCAAAAAGTTTTATGAATGCATCATTCACCTTCTTGGTATGTCCTTCGCCATCTATTATTTGTATGGACATAGGATTATTATCTATAATGCTGCGAAGGTTCTCCTCCGATTTCTTTAGTTTTTGATTATTCTGTTGAAGTTCATAAAGTAAACTAATATCCTGTACTACTAAAATAAACCCTAGCAGTTCTCGTACATTACTATTGAAAATTCGTTTGCAAGAAATGTTTACCGGAATCTTTTCTCCGTTTTTCTTTAATAAATTAATTTGATCATATTTATCATCTCGTTGTTTCATTTGATCGATGGTAATTTTCTTATTCTCACCATCAAAGATTTGTTCAATATTTTGTTTTAACAGATCACTTTCTTCATACCCCATCATATTCAGCGTATGCTGGGAAACTCGAATAATCGTCCCCTTATGATCCGCAATGATTACCATATCCAGTATTTCTTTTGTGACCTCTTCTAGAATAAATTTTTCCGGAAGCTTTAAAAAATTATATTTTGTTATGACAATATAAGTGCCGAAGATCATAATCACCGAATATAATTGCCCCATCAGTGGTACATTGTCTATGCCAAACCTTGGAAGAATGTCTTGTGTCAATAAATTCAGTGTAAATGGAATGATACTCGATAAAACGAGTATATTAGATTGCTTTTTTATTCTTAGACTGTCTGTTTTCCGTCCCCAAATAAAAAATAAATAAATACTTGCTAGGAGATAAATAAAATTATATAAAAAATTCCCGATATAAAATAGGTTTGATAGAAGGCGTGGCGTATGAATGCCTTCACCGAACAAAAAAACTGCCATAAAGAAAAATACAAAAGCAGGAAAGAATAACAGGCTTTTAATCCCTCTTTTTTTCAAGATATTATTTTCTGTAATTAACAAGGTCAAAAACAATATAAGAGCACTGAAGCTGCACCATCCGATTGCAGATATTTTGTTCCAGAAGCAAAAGACATATTTATCGGTTGAAACATACGCAAAAGCATAAGCAAATGACCAAATAGCATAGCTTGTGCATAACAAAAGAAACACCTCATGGATAGTAGACCCGATGGCCTGTCTATATGTAAAAATGCCGATATACATATAAATACATACCGCCATTAATGAAAATGCTGAAAATAAACTATTTATGTCCATATCTATACCCTATACTGCCTATTGAACATCCATCTATAACAAAACCGCCTACAGTTGAAAAGGCGGTCTCACTTTTTGCAATCCGTTTATACAAAAGCTCATTTGCCCTTCCCGATCCATAAAATCACACCAGATCCAAGCATAAAGGTAGTGATGCAGGTTAACAGTTCCGATCGATTTGGTACGCCCGGAAAGACCTCCAGCAAGGAACCCAACATAAAGCCGATGATTAACATATAGGTAAACTGAGGATGCCTCTTCATCTCCCGTTCTATCACTCCGGCAGTCAAGAAAGTTCCTACTACTACACCGATTGCCAGAGGTATCAAATATTTCAAGTCGAAAATTCTTATTGCTTTCAGCGTCAAGTCATACATCCCCAGCATTAAAAGTACGTAAGATGCACTGATTCCCGGTAACACTAAGGCTATTGCGATAATTATTCCTGCAATAAAAAGCACAAGGAAATGAATCCAATAGGCGCCTGTCGCTAATTGCAGCATATTTTCAGGGAACATCGTAATAAAATAGGCAATTCCGGAGCCCACAGCCACTGCACCAACATTAAGGGGCTTCACTCTATCAATAGTGGCTTTCTTATATAAAGGCGGAATGCTGCCGATAATTGCACCTAGAAATAAGTACATCATCGGTTTATGCCAAGCGGTAACCGCATCAAGCATGAGCCCTGATAAAACAACAATACCCGCTGCCCCTGCTAATCCAAATTGCAGCAATAGCAATCCATTTGCTTTTAGGTCCTGTTTTAGTGAACTGACTGCGTGTATTAAATCATCATATATTCCAAGTATAATGGCCATGGTGCCTCCGCTAACTCCAGGTATCAGCATGGATGCCCCAATAATAAAGCCTTTAACAAATCTTACCCCAATCCTATCTTTCAAAATGATGCTCCCCTTATGTAAGTATATAATATCAAGCCTTACTAACTTATTTTTATATCTTGTTTTATTATATAATATTATACAAGAATATTAAACCTAAATAATTGCAGAAAAAAGAACAAGGTTTAACTCCTGATAGAGCTACTCTCTTGTTCTTTCTATTTTTTATAATTCTCTTGCCTTATCGGCCGGAGCGACGTCGTTCCAGCTCGTTTAAGACCTTCTTTCGAAGCCGTATATCATCCGGAACCACTTCAACCAGTTCATCATCATTGACAAATTCAAGCGCTTCCTCAAGCGTAAATTCTCTAGGAGGAGATAGTTTAATCGCATCGTCATTGCCCGATGCACGCATATTGGTCGCTTTCTTTGCTTTGCAAGGATTCACTACCATATCATCATTTCGGCTGTTCATCCCTACAATCATGCCTTCGTACACTTTTGTTCCGGGTTCAAGGAACATCTGAACACGTTCTTGGATATTGAACAGTGCGTATCCCGTTGCTATTCCTGCCTCCTGAGCAATCGCTACACCATTGATTCGCTGCGGAATCTCACCCTTATATTCATCAAAGCTGTCGAAACGACGAACCATCGTTCCTTCCCCTCGTGTGTCATTAATAAATTCACTTCGATAGCCTAGGAGGCCTCTGGTCGGAACCAAATAAACCAGCTTTGAGTACCCGTTATCGCCGGACATTTCCTTCATGATCCCTTTTCGTATGTTCAACTTTGCTATAACACTGCCGCTATATTCATCCGGAACCGAAATAATGACCTCTTCCATCGGCTCAAGCTTCTTGCCGTGCTCATTACGGTGCATGATAACTTCCGGCTTTGAAACCGCTAATTCATATCCCTCACGTCTCATATTTTCAATTAGGATGGAAAGATGTAATTCGCCTCTGCCCGAAACCTTGAAAACATCCGTGGAATCCGTTTCTTCTACAACAAGTCCAACGTTTACCTCCAGTTCCTTCTCCAATCGTTCCTTAATATGTCTGGAAGTCACATATTTCCCGACTTTACCGGCGAAAGGTGACTTATTAACCATAAAGTTCATGGAAAGCGTAGGCGGTTCAATATGGATCATTTCCATCGGCTGCGGGTCATTGCTAACCGTTATTGTTTCACCAATGGAGATATCGGCAATACCTGCTACTACTACAATATCGCCGCATTCCGCTTCTTCCACAGGAATTCTCTTCAGTCCTCTATACACAAAGACTTGATTAATCTTGCGCTGAACCAGGCTTCCATCTGCTTTCGCAACAGCAACCGCTTGTCCGGTTTTTATGGTTCCCTTGGTGATACGCCCAATTCCTAATCTTCCGATGTAATCATCATATCCTAAAGTAGAAACCTGCAACTGGAGCGGCTCTTCTGTAAGATCCGGATAAGCCTCACAATGCTTGATAATCGTTTCAAATAACGGCGTAATATCTTTTCCTTTTCCACCCTGTGGATTCTTCTCTACCTTCTGGTCTCCGGTTTCCACTTCAATGTCCGCTACATCCGCAGGATCATATACAACGATCCCCTGTCTGGCAATTCCGTAGAGTATCGGGAAATCAAGCTGCTTATCATTTGCATTCAAATCCATAAACAGTTCGTACACTTCATCTACAACTTCATCGATTCGCGCATCCTTTTTATCGATTTTATTAATCAAAAGAATAGGATTCAGTCCCTTCTCTAACGATTTGTTTAATACAAATCTTGTCTGAGGCATAGGCCCCTCCGAAGAGTCTACCAACAGTATAACGGTATCCACCGTTTTCATAATCCGCTCTACTTCTGACGAAAAGTCTGCATGTCCCGGTGTATCCACTATATTAATTTTTACATCATCATGCATAACCGAACAGTTCTTAGAATAAATCGTAATACCTCTTTCTCTTTCGATATCATCACTGTCCATTACACAATCTACCACTTCTTCATTTGCACGAAATACGCCGCTTTGATTTAAGAATGCATCCACCAGCGTGGACTTTCCTGCGTCAACATGGGCGATAACCGCAATGTTAATAATCTTTTGTTTCTTTGCCATTTTTCTATCCTACTTTCTATATGGAACCGATCCTTAGTGTGTCCTTCTCCTTTTCAAGGCGGAGACACATGTTCTGTCGGTAATCATTATTGGTCAATGAAAAAGCCCGCCGTTGGTATAAAATGTATCACTTTGCTGGCGGTTTTCCATAAATGTTATGTCCAAAATTCGAACCGTAATATTATATCATATAAATAGCATAAAGTAACTATTTATTTTTGATACGCTATGAAATAGATGCTCCTGCCATAACCCATATCCTATTGAACTTTTCACCAGTTCCTCTTTTGTTACATATTATAAATATTATGTTTAATGACTAACAACTCTTTTGTTTCTCAGTAAATTTCCGTATTGGGGAAAAATCTGCAAGGAGGATAACAATGGAAAAAAGTCCTAGTGTATATTTAAGTCCTTCCGTCCAAGACTATAACGAATATATTATCGGCGGAAGCGAAGAATATTATATGAATCTTATAGCGGATGCCATGGTTCCTTATCTAAGAGCTAGCAATATCGCTTTTACTCGAAATAATCCGAATGATTCGTTATCTCAGGTTATCGATCAATCAAATGTAGGAGATTACGATTTGCACGTTGCCCTTCATACCAATTCTTCTCCGGAAAACATCTCCGGGATTCTGCAGGGGCCTGATGTGTATTATTATGCTTACAGTACTGAAGGCGAAAAAGCAGCCAATATTTTTGCCAAAAATCTGACGAGCATCTATCCGCATCCGGATTTAGTAACCGTCATACCGAACACCACTTTGGCCGAGTTGCGACGAGCAAGAGCAACGGCAATACTGTTAGAGCTAGCTTATCACGACAACTATCAAGACGCCACTTGGATAGCAGAAAGCATTGATCCGACTGCGCGCAATCTGGTACTGTCTCTTACACAGTATTTTGGGATTCCTTTCATCATCCCTTATGCCTAATGGAATTTCTTGCTTTATAGGAAGTTCTTATGATACACTACCACTATAAATCTGTAGATTGAAAGTGGTGTAAAATGAACAAATTAACGGAATTATTGGATGAAATATTTGATGATGACCGGGCGGAACTTCTGAACAAAATGATCTTCGGAAACTTACGCAAAAAGTCAACTCTATATAAAAAGGTAACCATTCGGCCTATCCTGCTTCAGGGAAAACCCTTATTTCAAGCAGAATATCACTATGAAAAAAAGGTAATCCAAAAGAATCTGGATTGGTTTGAAGCAAACGAACTGGCTCAGCAATTGATACAGGAAGATTTTAAGCAAATTAATATACAAACAGCCCATGAAGATATTCAAGTGTTGGCTGCTAAACCGGAAACTCCCAAAATAACACGAAAACCGGTAACGGGTCGAGATCCGGTTAAGCTGGAACACAACCAAGAAAAAAAATATATCATCCCGGATAAAAAGCCTTGCGATTTCTTGATTAAACTTGGCGTGATGAGCGATGACGGAACGGTCTTTCAAAAACATTATGCGAAATTTCGCCAAATCAATCGGTTTCTTGAAATTGTCGATGATGTAATGGAATACTTGCCGAAAGAGCAAGCAAAGCCTTTTAAAATCATCGATTTTGGCTGCGGGAAATCGTATCTGACCTTTGCCCTCTACTATTATTTAAAATTACTGAAAGGTCACGCTATAGAAATCATAGGTCTTGATTTAAAAGAGGATGTGATCGCTTTCTGTAATAAGACAGCTCAGGACTTAGGATATGACGGCTTAACGTTTTTATTAGGCGATATTGCAGATTACACGAGTGACCATGCCGACATGGTTGTCACGTTGCATGCCTGTGATACCGCTACTGATTATGCTCTCATCAATGCGGTAAAATGGAAATCAAAAGTCATTCTTTCCGTTCCCTGCTGTCAGCACGAACTGTTCAGTCAAATAAAAAATGAGCTGCATCAACCGATGTATAAGCATGGTATTTTAAAAGACCGATTTACAGAATTGCTGACAGACGGACTGCGTGCATTAAAGTTAGAAGCCTGCGGATATGAAGTATCCTTGATCGAATTCACAAGCTTAGAGCATACGGCAAAAAATATTATGCTTCGGGCGGTATTGGATTCTTCTCCAAAGGCATCAGCGGTTCAGCGCGCCGAAGCAGAATACCAGGCATTGAAAGAATACTATCAGGTAAACCCTACCATTGATCTATTGAATAAATAATGAAAGTATAAGCAAAGCGGATAAATAAAGAAAAAAAGAAAAGCAAGCAACATTAACGAACTCGTTAGTCTGTGCTTGCTATTTTATTTCCTTTTATAGTTCTCCGATTTAGTAATCGTCAAATTATCTATTGTCTACTTTTTCCGGATACAGATCATGATTTGCAAGCCGATTAAAAGCAATTTGTTCCCATTTCGTATCCGCTTGCCCATAATTGCAGAACGGATCGATGGAAATCCCTCCACGAGGCGTAAATTTGCCCCATACCTCAATGTATTTCGGGTCCATTAGCTTAATCAAATCTTTCATAATCACGTTCACACAATCTTCGTGAAAATCACCATGATTACGGAAAGAAAATAAATATAGCTTTAACGACTTGCTTTCCACCATCTTAACATTTGGTACATAGGATATGGTAATGGTTGCAAAATCAGGCTGTCCTGTTATAGGACAAAGGCTCGTAAATTCAGGACAATTAAATTTTACAAAATAATCATTATCCGGATGCTTATTCACAAAAGTTTCTAATATACCCGGATCATAATTCATTTCATACGTTGTGTTCTGATTACCTAATAAAGTAATTCCCTTTGTTTCTTCATCGTTTCTTCCGCTCATCATTTCCTTCTCTTTCTTTACATTGCAGGATCATTTAATCCATTTATTTCAAATGCCTTCCGTCGGTCAATGCAGGTCGCACAGGTTCCGCAAGGCTCATCTCCGCCTTCATAACAACTCCACGTTAATTCGTATGGGACTTTCAGTTCCATTCCCTTTTTTACAACCTCTGCTTTGGTCCAGGATACAAAAGGGGCTTCGATTTGTAACTGCTTTCCGCTTCCTTCATAGATGGCTTTGTTCATTGCAGTATTGAATTCAATGCTGCAATCCGGATAAGCATTTCCCGCCGCATCATCGCTATGTGCTCCATAATATATGATATTGCAACCCTTGGATAAGGCGATACTAGCCGCCGAAGACAGAAACAATCCATTTCGAAACGGAACATAAGTGGATACCGGTTTGCCCTCGGTGCTTTGAATTTGTTTCGAATAATCACCTTTTGGAATTTCGTTCCTTGAATGGGCCAGAAGAGAACATTCACTGTATTCAAAGATCTTGGCTAAATCTAAATAAATCAATTCCACTTGATAATACGATGCGATTCTTCGAGAAACCTCTATTTCTTTTGCATGCTTTTGTCCATAAGAAATGGATAAAGCGATCACATTTTCTTTCCCATATTGATCGATAGCTAAGGCAAGGCAGGTGGTACTGTCTACTCCTCCGCTGGATAAGACTAATGCTTTCATATCTACTCTCCTGTTTTTCTATTTTAAATGCATCTGCAAATTTGCATCTGTCTGGAAACGTCCCCTTAAAGTTAACGTAAGAGTTTTTGCAGAATTTTTCTTAATTCCCCTGGCACTCATACAACTGTGATATCCCTCTATCACGACCGCCACATCTTCCGAACCGGTCACTTCTTGAATGATTTCTGCAATATCAGAACCAATTCTCTCTTGAAGTTGTAATCGCTTGGCAGCCATTTCTGCAATCCGTGCAATTTTACTTAACCCTATTATTTTTCCATTGGGTACGTAAGCTACCGACGCTTTCATATCATACATCAACGCTAAATGATGCTCACAATGACTGAAAATATCAATATCTCTCACCACAATCAAATCTCGGTTGTCTTGAACAAATTCTAAATCTTCTTCAAAGGTTTTGCCAAACAGTTGAGCAATGTCATGATTGCTGTAATTCATTCCTTCAAACACTTCTTCATACATACGGGCTACTCGCTTAGGCGTATCTTTTAGGCCTTCACGATCAGGATTATCCCCCAGCGCCACGATAATACCCCTAATATGTTCTTGTATAGCGGCTATATCTATTGCCATCTCTTTACCTCTTTTCTATCCTTGTTCCTATATCTTCCATTAAACCCCTCGTCTATCCGGCTCCCAAATCACTTTGTGCATCTGCAACTGCATCGTTACATCATTCAACCGGTTTTGTATTAAATAGTCCACTATTTCTTCCAACTCTATTCGACCGAATACCGGACTGATATAGACGTGACATGTTGATGTCAGATCATGTGTCCTTATAATATCCGCCGCACGGTTTAAATCATTCATATCACCTACTACAAACTTTACTGTATCCTGACGGGTAAGCCGTTTAAAGTTTGAGACGAGCATGTTTGATTCCATCAAACTCCCTGGAAGCTTATAGTCCATCGTAAACGCAGGCGGATTACTAATACCCGTAAAAGACAATAAATCAATACTGCCGTTGGTTTCAATTTCTACTCGCAAAAGCGGGTCTGCCGCAAGTAATTGCAGCAATTGCATTATATTCGGAACAAGCAAAGGTTCTCCGCCAGTAAGGGTTATATTCTTGATGCCGGTTTCCTTTATATACTCATAAATTTGCTGCTCTGTCATCCAAGCAAAAGGCGCATGCTCTTCATTGGCCCATGCGGTATCGCAATAGGAACAGGATAGATTGCAGCCTTGAAATCGAATAAATACCGCTAATTGTCCTGCACAAACGCCTTCTCCGTTTATGCTCACGAATTTTTCAACTACTTTATATTGTGCCATTTAATGCTCCTCGTAGGAGGCACAATTGTTCGGCGTTTCATAAACCGTAGCCGATTTCACCTGATAACCTCTTTCTTTCATTCTATCATAAAAATATTTTGCAAAATTTTCTGCAGTTGGACGAAACTCCATTACAATAATTTGAAACCCTTCCTCTGTTAATGCCTCTATGGTTTTTGACTTCAGCGTACCCTTCTCAATAATGAACGCATGATCCAATAAATCCACTTCTGCTTTTATCTCTTGCTTCAACTCACCAAAGTCAACAACCATTCCGTTCAGCTGATGATTCGTTTGTAATGTTGGACTTTCCACTTCAATGACAACCCGCCATCTGTGACCGTGGATGTTGCTGCAATTCCCCTTATATCCAGCTAAAAAATGTGCTGAATCAAAACTATGTTCTGTTTTCAAAATATACATAAGAGATATCCTTCCCATAAAATTTCTTATTAGATAAAAAAAATAGGCATACCAACTATGCCTATTTATATCATTACCTAAATAAATGCGAAAATTCACATTGTCTTATATAATCATTAAATATTAGCCCTAGTTTTGTTTATAGACAGGATGGTACAAATAAACTGTCTTTCCTATTATATTTCAAATTATAACATTCGTATTTCATAAGTGTCAAGATTAGCGTCGAACTTTCTGCGGTCTGAACAGTATAAACAGAATCACACTTACGGCCATCAATGGTTGATAATACAAGTAAGGCATAATTTCTATGGGTGATATACTTAATAATGCAGCCGCCGTCAGTAACTGAGCACCATAAGGAATCAGTCCTTGTCCAACAGAAGCGAAAATGTCCAAAATAGAGGCAACCCTTTTTGGCTCTACGCCGAACTCATCTCCGATTTCCTTTGCAATAGGCCCCGCCATTACAATAGCAATCGTGTTATTTGCCGTACAAAGGTCTACTAGAAAAATCAAAAGAGCGATGCCGAATTCTGCCCCTCTCTTTCCTTTCAGATTTTTCTTAATCGATTCAATGATTAAGTCAATACCACCGTTTTCTTTTACCAACGCTACGATACAAGCTACAATAATAGAAATAATAGATATTTCAAACAATCCAGTCATTCCCGTTCCGATTGCTTTAAAGCTTTCAATTAAGGTAAACGTTCCTTGTGCAACACCCACTGCCGATGAAAGCACTATTCCCACAATCAAGACAGAAAACACGTTAAATCCGATTAATGCACCGATAAGTACCACAAAATAGGGAATAATCTGAATCACATCATACGTATATTCTCCAGTTAATTGAGTGGTATGTCCCTTGCTGTTTGCATAGAAAAGGAATACGGTAAGAATCGCAGCAGGCAGCACAATGAAAAAGTTCTGCTTGAATTTATCCTTCATCTCACAACCTTGTGTTCGAACTGCAGCAATCGTTGTATCTGAAATCATGGAAAGATTATCCCCAAACATAGCTCCGCATACAACAGCTCCTGCGCAGGCAGCAGCCGAAAATCCGGTTTTCTCCGCGATTCCTAGTGCAATCGGTGCAAGCGCTGCGATGGTACCCATGGAAGTTCCCATTGAAAGAGAAATAAAACACCCTATGACGAATAGTCCTACAACCAAAAACTGACTCGGAACAATCGATAGTCCAAAATTAACAGCACTCGTCACTCCGCCGGCTGCTGATACAACTCCTGAAAAAGCTCCGGCAAGAAGAAAGATCAATACCATAGTAATAATGTTTATATCTCCGGCTCCTTTTGATATAACCGCCATTTTATCATTAAAGGATAGTTCTCTATTTTGCAGCATGCCTACAAATAAGGCCGTTAAAAATGCCAATAATGCCGGCATTCCATAAAAGTCTCCGCTTATGATTCCAACGCCTGCAAACAGTACGATAAATACGGCAAAAGGCAGCAACGCTAAACCTCTGTTTTTTTTCATTTCTTGTCTCTCCCCATTCACAAAATATTTTTTACAGCAAGCACTATTTTATCAGGAATCGACAAGAAATCCAAATAGATTTTTTTACACGAAGATTATTTTACTTGAAACCCAATTACCAGGAACCGCCTCCGCCTCCGCCAAATCCGCCGCCGGTAAAGCCTCCGCCACCGGAGAATCCTCCCATTCCGCTGCCGCTGCCCTCGCTGGATGGAATCACGATATGGTCGCTAAACGTTCTCGTATAATTGTTCATCATACTCATAAAAATCCACGTATTAAACATATTGCCGGTAACACTGCCTGTATACCAAGTTGGCGGTTCTATGTTGATTTGCTCAAATTTTTTGGCCCATTTATCACTTAGTCCAAACACATAGGCATACGGAAGCACGTTATAGAAGTAACTCGGATTTTGTTCCACTAAACGTTTAATTCGATCCAGCTCTGCCACGTCAATAAACTCCTTAAACCCCAGCAATTTACCCATTAATTTTGCACTGTGATTCGTTCTTTTTTTCATGAATATAGTAAAGACCACTGAAAGTAAGGTGCTGGCAGTCATGATCACAGCTGGGAGCAATCCGGCTGCTTTCCACATGCCGTAAAATTCTGAAAAGAACCCTATCCCAGTAGCGATAAGCCCTGAAACCACAAGAATCCGTCGGCTGGACGCTTTCATCGCATCCTTCCTATCATAAGCAATGATCAGCATGATGGCGCCTAGAAATACAATATTTGTAATAACAACACCAACCAAAATAAATTCATCTTTCATCGTTCCGATCGCTCCGAAGACATATCCTCCTATGATGGGCACTAGCATAAACAGGAAGCTGAACACTCTCGCTAAAGTAGAACCTAACGTGTATACCCTTTTATCACGATCTTTATTGTAATACCCTTGCAATTGAGTAATAGAAGCCTTATAGTTCGCATAGAAATCTTCGCCTAATTCCTGTAGGTTTACTTGCTCTCTATTTTTGAAAATACCTTCAAACAAGGTCTGTTCAAATATCTTCGCATCTGCCGGAAATTCCTTTTCCTTATATAAAGTAAATTGGTCTGCGCCCTGCTCTTCAATTCTCAAATATCCCTTGTCGGCAAAGTAGATGATCATGGAAATAATGTCCTTCTTATCAACCACACCATCCACAATATATCCGACCTCTGCAGGCGTCATCCCTGCCGGCGGGTAGAATTCCACTGTTTTTACAATTTGAGGGTCTCTTCCGAATATAAACCATAGCCCTGCGATCACTATAGGCGGTACGATCATGAAAATGAACATGATCAAAAATGCCCAATCATTGGTTATTTCTCCTTGGAAATAATCATTCGGCAATTCCAAAATAAGCGTTACACCTTCACCTAATGCAAGATCTTGTACCTGAGCCGTAAGTGTCATGCCATCCGAAACAAACCAAGACATCTTATCCGAACTTATACTGCCGTAAATGCCTGAAGTAAATTCTGCATTTGCTGCATTGAACGATTTTGGCATCTGTATGCTCATCGCAGATTTGCCAATCGGACTCTCCCATCCTGTGGGAATTAAATCCCAATAAAGCACATCAAAGTCCTGGATACCGTCATCATATAATCGACAGCGATAGGAGATGGTATATTCCTGCGGGCCGTAAACCGTTTTGGATTCCGAACCGATTTTCAATACCAAGTTGTCGTTTTCACGGGAAGTGCTATAATCACAAGAAACTCCATTTAATTTGATATCCACTTGGTCTATCTTCATTTTCTGATTTATTTCTACGACTTTATCGTTCATCTGAACTTTCGTCTTTCCTTTATACGGAATATAGCGATAAATCCCATGGCGTTCTTCCGAAAAATTAACTTTTATAGTCTCTGTCACATAAATCGTATTATTTTCTTCCACTGTAAGATTCGTATCATATTCATTTGTTGCAAACCCTCCCGACCCATAAACAGGTTCGGCAAAGAGCGGCATAGACAGCCCAATGAATAATACGGCAATAAACCCTATTGCCGTAAATCTTTTCCACCTTTTCTTCATTAGAATTGCACCTTCACAACTTTTCTTTCTGTTTCATCCTCTACTTCAAACATTGGCTTTCTAACAAAATTAAAAACCTTTGCTATAATAAGGCTCGGAAAGCTTTCACATTTTGTATTAAAGGTCCGAACTACCGCATTATAATACTTTCTGGAGTTGGCAATATCCTCTTCCACCCTTTGCAGCTGTTGCTGCAAGTCCAGAAAATTTGTATTTGCTTTCAAATCAGGATAAGATTCTGCCAATGCAAATAAATTCTTTAAGGTCCCCGATAAAATATTTTCATTGGTCAGCTTATCTTCTACGGTAGTCGCACTCTGTGCTTTATTTCTCGCAGAAATGACCTTTTCTAAGGTTCCTGCTTCATGTGCCGCATAACCTTTCACGGTCTCCACTAGATTCGGAATCAAATCATATCGCTTTTTCAGATAAACATCCATCGTAGAAAAAGCTTCTTCTACGCTGTTTTTTAACTTTATAAATCCATTATATCCTGCAGCAAACCAAATCGCTATGATAGCAGCCACCACCATTAAAATAATAATCTCCATTTTTATCCTCCATTTTTCCTATTATGTACACTAGATATCATTCTATTTTCCCTCTATTTAATACTCCAATCAATAAATTCATCCTGTTTGCTTAAAAATTCATTCGTCTTCGAAAAATATCTGCCGCCCCAAAAACCGTTATGCGCAGACAAAGGACTTGGATGGGCACCTTCCAAAATCAAATGATTCGGATTCGTAATCAATGCTTTCTTTGCTCTGGCCGGTCTGCCCCAAAGGATAAATACCATCGGCTTTTCGCGTTCATTCAGTAACTGAATTACTTTATCGGTAAAGATTTCCCACCCTTTTCCTTGGTGTGAATTAGCTTGACCTTTTCGAACTGTTAAAACGGTGTTCAAGAGCATTACGCCATGATCTGCCCAATCTTCCAGACAGCCGTGCTCCGGAGGGTCTATACCCAGATCACTTTTTAGCTCCTTAAAAATATTTTGAAGCGAAGGCGGTTTGGGCACACCTTTTTTCACGGAAAAACAAAGACCATGAGCTTGTCCCGGTTCATGGTATGGGTCCTGTCCCAAAATAACCGCTTTCACATCATTATAAGAAGTATGTTTTAAAGCGGAAAAAATATTGTTTACATGCGGATAGATTATTTCATTTGTATACTCTTCTTTCAAAAAAGCTCTTAACTTCAAATAATAGTCCTTTTTAAATTCATCTTCTAAAATTTCATCCCACTCATTTCCTAAATGAACCATATTCCTTTTTCCCCTTCTCTTATTTATCTTGTCAAATTTACTATAAATTATATAATGTTTCCCTCAAAAATACAAATTTATTGTATACTAGCACTATGAGTACGATTTATTTATCCGAACATGCAAATTATATATTAATTGACTATCTAAAAAGCTTAGGCCATCATTTGATTTTTATCCGTTCTACGGATTTAGTCTATGACGCAGTGTCTGCTCACCCTGACATCTATCTATGTAAAATGGGGGCAGATAAAAGGGCCTCCGTATTTATAGGAGATAAAACTCAGCTTGGTTTCGAGTACCCTCAAAATATCGGGTTTAATGCTGTATGCATGGGGCATTATTTTATTCATAACTTAAAATACACTTCTCCGGAACTTATGGAGACGGCAAGAAATCAAGGAATGACATTTATCCACGTGAAGCAAGGTTATACGAAATGCAATACGGTTGTCGTAGATGAAAACGCCATCATCACATCTGATGCGGGGATTGTAAAAGCTTTAAATCCATTCCATATGGAGATATTACTGATTCAAAGCGGCTATGTAAATCTGCCGGGATTGCCGTATGGTTTTTTAGGAGGCGCCTCCGGTCGAGTAGGTAATCAGATCGTTTTCAACGGCAACCTGGAGCAGCATCCTGACTGTAAACGAATCTGCGAATTTATTGAATCTCGAGGCCTTTCTGTTCACTACTTTCGAGAATATGAGCTGGAGGATATCGGTTCCATCATCGAAACGGACTCAAACGACTCTTTCGGCTATTATTGATAAACTCAAGTGATTCTATTTATATATTAAGACGATGAAAATCGATCAACGGTATTAACAATGCCGGACAAAATGGTAAAGGAAGAAACATGAAAAAACATGCCATTATACCTATTTTTATTCCTCATGAAGGCTGTCCGAACGACTGTGTTTTCTGCAATCAGAAAAAAATAACTGCACGGCAGCAACCTGTCGAGGCAAGCGATGTAAAGGATATTATTGAACAGTATTTAACGACCCTTGCAGGCCGGGGACTTGAAACCATAGAGGTGGCTTTTTTCGGCGGAAGTTTTACGGGACTTTCCATTGAAAAGCAAAGCAGTTATCTTGCGGTAGCAAAAGCCTATAAAGAGAATGGGCAAATCGATAAAATTCACCTGTCTACCAGGCCGGATTATATCAATGAAGAAATTCTGACAAATCTCAAAAACTATGGAGTTGATATCATTGAACTTGGTGTACAATCTTTTGACGAAGAAGTCCTAAAGCAATCCAACAGAGGACATGACAGTACCATCGTTTACGAGAGCTGCCGGTTAATCAAAGGATTTGGATTTGAGTTGGGCATTCAGCTTATGATTGGCTTGCCGGGTGATACCCATGAAAAATCCATCTATTCCGCAAAAGAAACCGTAAAAATCGGGCCTTCTATCGCTAGGCTTTATCCTACCATCGTTATAGAGGATACAGAGCTATACGAGATGTATTGTCATGGCAGCTACCAACCGCTCTCTCAAGAGGAAGCCATTGATACCACAAAAGAAATGGTTCAAATCCTTAACCAGGCAGGCATTCGGATTATTCGCATAGGCCTCAAAAGCACGGATTTGATTCAAGAAAACGGGGTGATCTCAGGCGGTACCTACCACCCTGCCTTCCGGCAGCTCGTGGAATCCGAAATTGCAAAGGAAATGTTAGAAAACCAGCTTACCAACCTTCAAAACAACTCTCTCTCCGATCCATTGGTACTTTCTTTCGAGAGCAATCAAAAATGTTTCTCCAATATGATTGGAAATAAACGCAGCAATAAAGAATATTTTGCCAGCAAATACCCGCATATAAAAATTGTATATAAAACAAATAGTTTCCTTGCAGACCATCAATATATTGTGATACAATAGTAAATTATATTAAAATATAATTTATTGATTTAATATATTAGAACAATTTACCCCGCAATTTTTTGTAAGTTTTAACAACACCCTAAAGGAGGACGATTAAATGAAAGCAGTCATTACAGTGATCGGAAAAGATATGGTAGGTATCTTAGCAAAAGTAAGTACCACCTGTGCAGAGGCAAACGCAAATGTTATTGAAGTAACGCAATCTGTTCTTCAAGAATACTTCGCGATGGTTATGTTGATCGACATATCTAAAATGAACTGTGAACTTGACACCTTAAAAGAAAATCTGCATAAGAATGTAGCGGATATGACTATCCACGTAATGCATGAGGATATTTTCAATTCAATGCACAGAATTTAATTACGGGGAGGAAAACAGAATGCTGAATATGACAGATATCATGGAAACAATCACCATGATACAAGATGAGAACTTAGATATCCGTACCATTACAATGGGAATTTCTTTACTGGACTGCTGTGACAGTGATATCGATAAGTCCTGTGAAAAAGTATACAACAAAATCTACAGCTATGCCAAAGATTTGGTAAAGACCGGCGAAGACATCGAAAAGATGTACGGTATTCCGATTGTCAATAAGAGAATAGCCGTTACCCCTATCGCTATGTTAGTGGGTGCTTCCGGCGGCGACCCCATCCAATATGCTAAGACCTTGGACAAGGTTGCTAAAGATATCGGTATCAACTTTATCGGCGGTTTCTCCGCACTGGTTCACAAAGGATTCTCTCCTGGAGATAAAGAGTTAATCGAATCCATTCCAAGCGCCTTGGCTGAAACAGAGTTTGTATGTTCTTCTATTAACATCGGTTCTACCAAAGCCGGTATCAATATGGATGCCGTTAAACTGATGGGGAAAATCGTCAAAGAAGCCGCTGAAAAGACAAAAGATAATCAATGTATCGGTGCGGCAAAGTTAGTCGTTTTCTGCAATGCACCGGAAGACAATCCATTCATGGCAGGTGCATTCCATGGGCCTGGAGAACCGGATTGCATTATTAATGTCGGTGTTTCGGGACCGGGAGTCGTACGAGCTGCACTTGCGAAAATGCCTGATGATGCTGATTTAACTGAAATTGCAGATATGATTAAGAAGACTGCTTTCAAGATCACCCGTATGGGTCAGCTGGTTGGCTCAGAAGCCTCCAAACGTCTCGGTGTTCCCTTTGGTATCATTGACCTATCTCTTGCACCGACTCCGGCTATCGGCGATTCAGTAGCCCATATTCTTGAAGAAATCGGACTGGAACAATGCGGTGCCCACGGCACCACGGCAGCACTTGCGATGTTAAATGATGCTGTGAAAAAAGGCGGCGTTATGGCTTCTTCTAATGTCGGCGGACTATCCGGTGCCTTTATCCCTGTAACAGAAGATGCCGGGATGATCGCGGCGGCACGCGCAGGTGTTTTAACCATCGAAAAACTCGAAGCCATGACCGCAGTTTGCTCCGTCGGTTTGGACATGATTGTTATACCGGGTGAGACACCGCCTGAGGTAATTTCCGCTATCATAGCAGATGAAGCGGCCATCGGTATGGTAAACTCCAAAACAACAGCTGTCAGAGTGATTCCTGCAATCGGCCTAGAGGAAGGAGAAGAATTGGATTTCGGAGGGCTTCTCGGAATGGGGCCTGTTATGAAACTCAATACAAAATCTCCTGCGAAAATGATCAATCGAGGCGGCAGAATTCCTGCTCCGCTTCAAAGCTTAAAGAACTAATAAAAAAATAGAAGGGTGCCTCCTATGAGACACCCTTTTTTGTTATTCTGTATTTACCTTTTATCTTTAACGATATAGTAAAATTTGATTTTATATCTAAAAAATTCTCGTTTTATAAAGGTAGATATCCCATTACATTGCATAACAAAATCGGTAAAAAAATGGCGGGCAGATAATTCATTACTTTAAACTGCGTGACACCAATAATGTTCAAACCTAAGGCAATAATCAAAAGAGAACCAGAACAGGTCATTTCCGCTATTACATCATCCCCTAAAAACGGCGAAATATATTGCGCTAACACAACGATGATTCCCTGAAACGCAAATACAAAGCCTGCAGCAAACAAAACTCCGATCCCTAAAGCAGAAGCAAAAATACAGGATGAAATCAAATCCAGCATGGATTTCGTAAACAGCATTTCATTATCTCCAGTCAATCCGGCTTGAAGAGATCCTACAATCGTCATTGCTCCTACGCAAAAAAGCAAACTGGCGGTAGTGAATCCTTCGGCTATAGAAGTTTTTTCGCCCTCTTTTTTAAATCTTTTTTCAAGCTTACTGGCAAAATGATTCAACCGTTTATCTAAATCAACACCTTGTCCGATAATGGCTCCAATAACAATCGAAAGAATAAGTATTAATGCATTTTGTCCCTTTAAACTCCCCGTTATCCCTATGTAAATGGTGCAAAGTGCGATTCCCTTCATAATGATATCCTTCATATTGTCAGGTATCCCTTTTTTAAGCAGAAGGCCAACCGAACTTCCAACCACTACTGCAATAGTATTTACGATCACTCCAAACATCTATGCCTTCCTCCAAATTTCTATTATATTTTGCTATTCTTTTCATTTAAAAAATGTAATACGAAATGATTATTTATAAAGAATTATGTAAACCTTATGCGATATTTTCAATGTCTTTTCCACAGCCCTACAATGCCTAATTTTTCAATAGTATAGCAGTTTTCCACAAATTAAAATAAAATTGTATACAATTTTATCCCAAGCGGGCTGTGTATAACTTTACACGCTCATACCCTTCATATTTCAATAGTTTTTCATTGTTTAAAACTTGTCAAGCTAAATTTATCCACAGGTTTACAACGTTTTGCACGGCATGTTTTTTCAAAAAAACTTGACAAGTAAATTGATAAAACATCCTGTACAAAATTGTCGTTTGCATAACCATCTTGTCAACTCATTTGTTTCAATTTATAAATCAAACTGACAATTTATTCGCTATCTCTTCAATCTTCTTAAGCCGATGATTCATTCCTGATTTTTTTAATGGGGGTTCCATCATATCGGCCATTTCCTGCAAACTGGCATCCGGATTTTCCAACCGCAATACGGCCACTTGATGGAGTTTCTCAGGGAGGAAGCTCAATCCTTTTTTCTGTTCGATTTTCTGTATAGCCTCCAACTGTTTCTGTGCGGCATTCAAGGTTTTATCTAAATTAGCACTATCACAATTGTTGATTCGGTTTGCTTTGTTTCGCATTTCCTTCATAATGCGCACATCCTCAAATTTTAAAAGTTGTCCATGAGCTTTTAATATATTCAAAATGTCTATAATTTGTTCGGATTCTTTCACATATACCACATAATTTTTCTTTCGCTGCACTTGTTTCGCATGAAGTCCGACAAAACTGTTAATTAATTTTTTTACATCGTTGGCTAAAACCTGCGAGCTGCATACGATCTCCATGTGATATCCTTTTTTCGGGTCACTTATGGTCCCCGCCCCTAAAAATACACCTCTAAGATAGGCTTTTCTACAGCATTTTGTTTTAATCAATCCTTCATAAATACCATCGCTGATGTAGTTCATTCCCTCTCGGATCATCAATATGCCAGTTTCACGCAAGATTTGTTCACTCATTTCCTCAGCTCCGATAATAAGCAGATAAGGATCTCCTTTTTTTCTAGTCATTCCCTGTTCTTCGTCGGACTTCGCATCTACCCCAAAGTATTCCTTTATTAAAATTTTATAATGTCTCGCCACAGCCAGGTTATCCGTCGAAAGGACGATTTTAATTTTACCTCCTCCGGCCAACCGAATACTGCCGCACATTCTTATAAACCCTGCTATTTCAGCAATCATGCAGCATTTCTTTTCTTGACTTAGATGTGCTAGCTCATTTTTTGTATCTATTGAAAATGACATTCCAGTAGTTCCTCCATATAAAAAAGCCTCTGCGAGGCGCTTTTAGCTCGCATTCGCTCGCGTTTTAATCATAGATTTTTATGATACTCCATCATATCGCAAACGGTATTTCCCAGCAGATAAAAAAGGAGGTTGTCTCAAAACCAGAGACAACCTCAATCATCAAACACCAAACATCACTATTTTTTCTTAATGCTTAATATTTCTCTCGCTTCATCAGGAGTAGCAATTTCTCTTCCCAGCAATTTTGCAAGTTTAACAGCTTTTTCAACCAGCTCTCCATTGCTCTTTGCCAGAACACCCTTTTCAAGGTAAAGATTATCTTCAAAGCCGACACGAACATGACCGCCCATAATAATGGAAGCTGCCGCCATATCAAATTCAGCTCTGCCTATTCCGGTTCCGGTCCAAGTTGCTCCAGCCGGCAAACTGTCAACACAAAATGCAAGATCGCGGATAGTTGCTGTCATCTGAACGCCCAGCACAAAGTCAAAATGCAAAGGGTGTTCAAGAAGTCCCTTTCGGTCTGCTTTTAAGGCAATATCGAGCATCCCCTTATCAAAGCATTCCAGCTCAGGTTTAATGCCTCTTTCTTTCATGATCTTAGCAAAATTAAAAATTGTATTATCCGTATTAATAAAAATTTCATCTCCACCGAAGTTGCATGTTCCGCAATCCAGCGTAGCAAATTCAGGTGTCGGTTCAATTTCCGTTGACTGTAATCTCTCGAGATCAGTCATTCCTACAGCTCCTCCCGTTGACGGTTGAATAATCACATCCGGGCAAACTTTCAAGATCGCATCTACGCACTCTTGAAAACGTTCTTTACTTTGGGTCGGTGTACCGTCATCTTTTCTTACATGAAGATGAATGATAGCCGCACCGGCATCATAAGCAGATTTTGCCTCACGTACAATTTCTTCAACTGTATAAGGCACTGCAGGATTATGTTCTTTTGTAACTTCCGCACCGCATATTGCGGCAGCAATAATTAGCTTTTCCATATGTTTTCCCCTTTACTTCAATATCGTGGAAACGATATTGACTACACAATAAATAAAAAATAATCAGCAGCAGTCAAATTTTCAGCATAAATTTAACTGACTTAAATTATATCATACAAGCCACGTCGCAGGATGATTCAATGAATGCCTCCTTACGGCAACGCCGCCGTATCAATAATTGCATTCATTATATCATAAAGATTGCCCTTTAATCAAGCGTTCAAAGGTCTCGATGATCGATAGTGATCCTTATTCCTTCTTTTTTAAATTTTTCCGCAAAGACATTCGCCATTGTAACAGAGCGGTGCTGCCCGCCAGTGCACCCAAATGCCAAATTCAAATGATATTTTCCTTCCCTTATGTAACAGGGGATCATATCTTTCAGCATCTTCTCCACATTCGTGATAAAGCTTTGTGATTCGGGAAACTTTAAAACGTAATCCTGTATTTTCTTACTGTTACCGGTCAGTTTTTTTAAACTGGTGATATAATACGGATTGGGAATAAAGCGTACGTCAAGAACCATGTCCGCTTCCAGCGGAATACCATGTTTAAATCCAAAGGAAAAGATATTTAGTACAAAGCTGGCATCTTCTCCTTTTCCGAACAAAGCCTTTATTTCTTCTCTCAGCTTCGCCGCTTTCATATTGGAGGTATCAATGACAAAATCCGAGATGCCTCGAATACTTGCCAACACTTCTCGCTCTCTGTTGATTCCGGTAAGCGTTTCTCCCCCATCAGAAAGCGGATGCTGTCTGCGAGTTTCATTAAAGCGTCGAATAAGCACTTCATCCGATGCCTCTAAGAATAGTATTTTATACTCAAGACCCATCAATTTCAGATCTTGCAGACACGGGTTTATTTCATCAAAGAACTCTCCTCCGCGTATGTCTATAACAAAAGCGGCTTTCTCTATAGAGCTTTTCTGGTTAATAGCCAACGTCATAAAATTTTTAATTAACGCCGGCGGCATATTATCGATACAATAATATCCCAGATCCTCTAAGCAATTTGCTGCTTGCGATTTTCCTGCACCAGATAAGCCTGTCACAATTACTGCTTCCATCTGCTTATCATACCCTTTCTATATTTACAATCCTGTCCAAATCAATTCCAGCCTCTATCGCTCGGTCCAATCCTCCTTGGAAATCTCCGATTCTAGAAGGAACATGAGCATCGCTGCTGATAATAAACCGTACATCCGTCAGAGCTGCCGTTTTAATCTCCTCTACGGTCAAATGCTTGTGCCACGTGCTGATCTCCATTAAAGTTCCTTGTGCTTCACACGCTTTTGCGATAGCTAAAATATCAAAAGGCCCTTTATCTCCGGGATGTGTTAAGATCTTTAAGTTGTTTTCATAGATCGCTCTCACCATCATCTCGGTATTTTTCATTCGCAACCTTCTTATACCTCTTGAATCGAGCTTCCCTCCCTTTCTATGAGGTACATGTTTTTGTAAATAATTTTCAATACAATATCCGTTTAAGACGCCATAGTGATACCCGCCGATAACGAAATCATACTGAGCAAATTCATCCGGTTTAATATCAAGTCCTTTGCCGCTCTTTACAATATTGGCCTCTACACTTAAGCTGATTTCAATATGAGGATAAATCTTCTTGAGCTCTTCAATTTCTCTTCTCATCTCCGGTATGGCACTGCGCTTGATCCCATATGTTAAATGCCCCGGTCCGTGGTCTGTTATTGCGATTTTTACAAGACCTTTTTTTAGTGCCGCTTCCACATTATCCTTAATACTCCCTTTCCCATGAGAAAAAGTTGTGTGGGTATGCAAATCATACAACATACGGTACCCTTTATATACAATTACCTCATCCTTTACAGTTACGCCTTCTGACATAATGAATCAGCCTCCTAATCCCCTAATATACGAACCTCTGGTTCAAGTTGTACACCAAATTTATCTAGCACCGTATTCTGAACCAACTTCATCAGCTCTAGAATATCTGCAGCGGTAGCATCTCCTGTATTAACGACAAAACCTGCATGCAAAGGTGAAACCTGTGCTCCCCCTACGCTGAGTCCTTTTAATCCGGCTTCCTGAATCAACTTTCCCGCAAAATTTCCCGTCGGTCTTTTAAAAAAGCTTCCTGCACTAGGCAAATTAACCGGTTGTTTCGTATTTCGCTTTTCCATTAATTCTTTCATTTTAGCAGCGATTTCATCTCTATTGCCTTTTTTCAGCTTAAATGTGGCACTTAAAATAATATCTTCTGTCTCATGAAAAATGCTATGCCGATACGATAATTGACACTCACTTTTATCTAAATGATATTTTTTCTGCCCATCTACGCGGATCGCCTCCACGGATTCAATCACATCCGCAATCTCTTTTTCATAAGCCCCCGCATTCATAAAGACGGCTCCTCCAACACTGCCGGGAATCCCACTGGCAAATTCAAGGCCTGTCAAACTGTATTCCAAGGCTTCCTTTGCAACTGCAGAAATCCTTGCTCCAGCGTATGCCGTCAAGGTTTCTCCCTTCACTTCAATGTTCGAAAAACAGTCCCCCAATTTTATGATTACTCCTTGATAACCGCTATCCTTTACTAAAACGTTGGTTCCATTTCCCAGAAAAAAGGATTGGATTTCAGACTTCCTTAAAGCTTCCATTGTAACCATCAGTTCCTCTATTGTCTGAGGGATTACAAGAAGTGCGGCTTTTCCGCCTGCTTTAAATGAGGTATATTTTTTCATATCTGCATTTTTTATAACATGTTCTTTCTTTAATATTTTAAGCAGTTCATCGCATAAATCTGCCATGCTCACAGCTGCCTCTATTTTCATTCAGCGGTTTCCTCCCCATTCATCTTTTATTGCCTTTATGTTTACTGTTTCCACAGATTCTTTTATAGTATTTTTATCGCTTATTATTAAGTATCCCTATTGTTGTTATTTTTACACACAAGATACAGCATTATATACGTTGTATATTTATGAATTATATCATATTTTTCTGTCTGCCACACTTAATATATGCTTTTAATGGCTAATTTTACATACTATCTTATTGTTATTATACCCCTCCTTCTTTTATTCAAGCAGGAATCACTTCTGTATATTCATACATCATATTTGAGTATATATAATATTTCATGTATATTTATAGAATTTTATCTTGCAATTCATATATAATCAGTGTATAATCGTTTTTAAAATATAAGCACAGCGAATAATTTTATACATTTCGACAATGAAATTATTCAAGATTGCTTTGATAAAATAAACTTATTAATTTTAAAAGATTTATCATAGAGCATAAATCGTTAGGAGGCAAAGGAAATGGCAAAAGAAAAAATTGTATTAGCTTATTCGGGCGGATTAGACACTTCAGTTATTTTAACTTGGTTAAAAGAAAATTATGATTGCGAAGTAATAGCCGTTTGCTGTGATGCAGGTCAAGGCGAGGATTATGCGGCAGTTGAAAAGAAGGCATATGCAACAGGCGCATCAAAAGCTTACATACTGGATATTAAAGAAGAGTTCATCACAGAATTTATCTGGCCTACTTTAAAAGCAGGCGCGATTTACGAAAATGATTACCTTTTAGGTACTTCCATGGCAAGACCGCTTATGGCACAAAAGCTGGTTGACATTGCAGAAGCAGAAGGTGCCTATATCATTGCCCACGGTTGTACCGGAAAAGGAAATGACCAGGTTCGTTTTGAAACAACCATCAAAGCATTGAATCCTGCGATCAAAATTATCGCTCCTTGGAGAACGTGGGATCTCACTTCCCGTGAAGATTGTATTGAATATGCGAAAGCACATAATATTCCTATCGCACAAACAACTGAAAAGATTTACAGCCGTGACGAAAACATCTGGCACATCAGCCATGAAGGCGGTAACTTGGAAAGTCCATGGAATGAGCACAAGGATGATATTCACGTACTAAGCCTTCCTATCGAAAAAGCCCCTGATCAGGCAACCTATGTTGAAATCGACTTTGAAGAAGGTATTCCTGTTGCTGTAAACGGAGAAAAAATGGATGCAATAACGCTTCTGACTACGTTAAATAAGCTAGGAAGTGCAAACGGCGTAGGAACGATTGATATCATCGAAAACCGTCTGGTAGGAATGAAATCCAGAGGTGTTTATGAAACGCCTGGCGGAACTATTTTATATAAAGCGCATGGAGCTTTAGAAAAATTAATACTTGACAGAGATACGATGCAGTATAAGAATATAGTAGCACAGAAATATTCTCAGTTAGTTTATGATGGCTTATGGTTTACACCATTAAGAGAAGCTATTGCCGCCTTTGTCGATGTTACGCAGGAATTAGTAACCGGTACGGTAAGAATGAAGCTTTACAAAGGTAATGCCGTTTCAGTAGCTTCCAAGTCACCAAACTCACTATACAGTGAAGAATTCGCTACATTCAGTAAGGATGAAGTATATAATCAGAGTGATGCAGAAGGTTTCATCAACCTATTCTCATTGCCTCTTAAGATTAGAGCGATTCAGAAACAATCAAAACAAGGAGGGGCACAAGAAAATGAAGCTTTGGAAAGGAAGATTCTCAAAGGAGGCGACTTCATCCGCTAATGAATTCAATGCGTCAATTGAATTCGACCAGAGGCTGTATAAGCAAGATATCACCGGGAGCATTGCCCATGCAAAGATGCTTGCAAAACAAGGAATACTGGATTCAAGTGATGCGCAATTAATCGAAAAAACGATGCTTGACATATTAAAGGAAATCGAGGACGGAAAAATCACCTTTACCATTGAGCAAGAAGATATTCACATGAATATTGAAAGTATCCTAACCCAGCGAATCGGTCAGCCCGGCAAACGGCTTCATACAGCACGAAGCCGAAACGATCAGGTTGCTGTAGATATTCGTTTATACTTAAAAGATGAAATAAACGAAATCGGTAAGCTCCTTGAAGCGTTAAAGGATACCTTATATACCTTAGCAAAAAATAATCAGGATACCGTCATGCCCGGTTATACGCATCTTCAACGCGCTCAACCGGTTACGCTTGCTCATCATTTGCTCGCGTATTATCAGATGTTTAAAAGAGATGAGGAACGGTTTTCAGATTGTTTAAAGAGAACAGATTCTCTGCCGCTTGGTTCCGGTGCTTTAGCAGGTACGACCTACCATACCGACCGGGATTTTCTGGCGCAAGAGCTGGGATTTGCCAATGTTTGCCCGAATTCCATGGACGCTGTCAGTGATCGGGATTTTGCGGTTGAGTTTTTAAGCTGCTCTTCCATTTGCATGATGCACTTATCCAGATTCTGCGAAGAATTAATCCTATGGAGCACAACAGAATTCAACTTTATTGAAATGGACGATGCATTCAGTACGGGAAGCAGCATCATGCCGCAGAAAAAAAATCCGGATATGGCCGAACTGATTCGAGGAAAAACCGGCCGCGTTTACGGGGATTTGATGACCCTCCTTACGATCATGAAGGGTCTGCCTCTTGCTTATAATAAAGATATGCAGGAAGATAAGCTTCCACTCTTTGATGCGGTCGATACGCTGAAGGCTTCCCTTTCCATTTTCACCGAGATGATTTCGACGATGAAGGTAAACATTGAAAAGATGGAAAAAGCCGTTAAATCAGGTTTTATGAACGCTACAGATGCAGCGGACTATTTGGTGGCGAAAGGCCTTCCGTTCAGAGACTGTCACGAGGTGATCGGCAAGATCGTTCTGTACTGCATTCATGCAGGCAAAGCAATCGAAGAGCTGTCATTAGAAGAGTTAAAAGGATTTTCTGATTTGTTTGATCAGGATATTTACGAAAGTATTGATATCAGAGCTTGCATTGCCGCAAAGAAGTCAAAAGGCTCCACTTCTTTTGAAAGCGTAAAGGAACAACTGAATCAAATCAAAAAATAATAGAGCCGCCGGCAAGAAGTTTTTCTTATCGGCGGTATTTTCATGCGTTTCTTATTTAATCTTCAGCAGTCATCTGAAGCAGTATGTCCAGTCTATTGTATATGCTTCTTTCTAAAGCGCCGTAAAAAGGCTGGATATCTCCTGCGTTCAAGTACTTCATCACTGCTGTATTGTATTCGCGCTCACTTAATCGCAGTTCAAAAATCGGATATCCGTCCCGCAGTAAGCTATAATACATCACCAGCCTCGCTACCGCTTCCGAATACAACTCAAACGGATAGATTTCAAACAACTTATTATGTAAATAGGCCGCTCTCAATAGTGGATTTCTTTCCGCAGCCTCTTCATAGCTCCATTTAATAAATTCTTTTAAAAGATGTTCAATGTCCTTCCAATGCGGAGGATTATAATCCAAGGTGTATAATGTTGGGTTGGACATGCGAAGAACAGTACCTTCTCCTTCGCTCAGGATTTCATAAAATTGTTCCAGAATTTTATAGCTGATTTCACTGTCCATGGCCAGTAGATCATCCATAAACAATAGGCATTGGATATACTTTTTAATAATAAAATGATCACTTACCGTAGCTTCGACTATAAATTCCCCCTCCAAAATGCGGACCACCTGCTCTTTAGTAATATTGCTGCCGTCAAGCCGCAGCAAAGTGTATATCATCTCACATAGTTCTGATTTTTTAATCTGTTCTTTCATCTGCGGGGCGTATGGTTTTCTGCTGTCCAGATTTTTTTTCTTACTAAGAATTTCCTGATACATTTGACACCTCCTACCATGAATCTACTTTTGTACATTTTAACACAATATGGTATAATTACATATATATATTTAACAATAAACCGAGGAGGTTTTTTTATATGCCATCAAGTTTTTATGACATCACTTCACTTTCACTTTATGATGTAAACATTGCATCCATCTTTACCCGGTTGCTTCTAGCGGTCATTTTAGGTGGAATCATCGGATTAGAGCGAGGAGCGGCCAATCATCCTGCTGGTTTTAGGACTCATATCTTGGTCTGTGTAGGCTCTACTTTAGCGATGCTGACCGACCAATATATCTTTCAATTTTTAACACCGATCGCAGACCCTGCCAGATTGGGTGCTCAAGTGATTACAGGCGTCGGCTTTTTAGGGGTTGGCACCATCTTTGTAACAGGACGACATCGAATCAAAGGTCTCACCACGGCAGCAGGCCTTTGGGCGTCGGCATGTTTGGGCCTTGCCATTGGAATCGGTTTTTATTCCGGTGCCATCATAGCCGGGATACTTATATTTGTCAGCCTTGCCCTGTTTCCAAAAGTAGAAAACCACTTTTTAAAGCATTCCAGATTTCTGAATTTATATGTTGAAGTGGATTCTATTGCAAGCTTTAAAGCCTTTGTCGCTCAGGTGAAGCAGCAGGGTTATCAAGTTTTTGACGCCCACATCAGCAGTTCAGATCCCATTTTAAGAAGCGGGATCGCATTTTATATTTTCATGAAGACACCAAAAGATATAGACCACAATGATATTGTAGAAGAGTTCTATACTTACCAGGGTGTATTTATAATCGATGAGGTCTAAAAAAAGCAGGCTGCCTTTGGGAGCCTGCTTTCTATGTTTATACCGGATAAACCATATCCTCTTCATTTAACAAATTTGAATCAATCTTATACTGCTGTACTTCTCTTTTCTTAAAGAAATCCTCTGCCGGTTTTGGGAACATCGCTTTTGTGAGCACATCTTCTTCCTGCTCCATATACCTTGCGCAGTCACGTTTTACGGCCTCCAATTCAGGTTCTATTAAATCCGCAGGTCTGCATGTAATCTGCTCTTCCTCTCCGATAATTTTCTTTACGATCTCTTCTTTTATCGGCAAAGTCGTCTTCCCGTACATTCCTTTTACCAACATCCGGACTTCATTGGGAACCATTTTATACCGTTCACCCATTACAACATTCATGACCGCTTGAGTTCCCACAATCTGACTGGTTGGCGTAACCAGCGGCGGATAGCCAAGATCTTCACGAACTCTCGGGACTTCCTTTAATACTTCTTCAAATTTATCCATCGCATTGGATTGTTTCAGTTGAGAAACCAAGTTTGAAAGCATTCCGCCCGGAACCTGGTACATCAAGGTCTTGATGTCTACCCCCATCAGCTTTGGATCCATCAGTCCGGAAGCAATATATTTTTCTCGAATCGGCCTGAAATGCTCCGCAATTTGATTCAGTAAATTCAGGTCTAATCCGGTATCGTATTCCGTTCCTTGGAATGCCGCCACCAAAGGCTCAGTCGGCGGCTGTGAAGTTCCCTCCGCAAATGGAGATATGGCTGTATCAATAATATCAACTCCGGCCTCAACGGCCTTCATATACGTCATACTTCCGAATCCGCTCGTAGCATGCGTATGAAGCTCGATCGGAATAGAAATCTCACTTTTTAACCGCTTCACTAATTCATAGGTATTGTAAGGATCCAATAAGCCAGCCATATCTTTAATGCATAAAGAATCTGCACCCATTTGTTCTATTTCCTTAGCGAGGCTGATAAACACTTCATTGGTGTGAACCGGACTTCGTGTATAAGAAATAGTTCCTTGTGCATGCCCTCCGAATCGTTTTGTTGCTTCAATGGCTCTTTGAAGATTTCTAGTATCATTGAGCGCATCAAAAATTCTTATTATATCAATCCCGTTAGCAATTGCTCTTTCTACAAACTTATCAACAACATCGTCTGCATAATGTTTATAACCAAGCAAATTCTGCCCTCTTAATAGCATTTGCAGCTTTGTCTTTTTAACCCTTTCCCGAATCGCTCTTAGCCTTTCCCATGGGTCTTCATCCAGAAATCTGAGACACGCGTCATAGGTTGCGCCTCCCCACATCTCAAGAGCATTATAGCCGACACTATCCATGACTTCCAATATCGGCAGCATCTCATCAGTCTTCATTCTTGTTGCGATGAGCGACTGATGACCATCTCTTAAGACGGTTTCCGTTATCTTTACTTTTGCCATTATTAACCTCCCATAGTATTTAAACTTCCAATAAAAGCAGATGCTATATTGTCAAAAACTATAGCAGAATAAAATTATCTGTGATTCCGTTACCATTAGATCTTATTAAGTGTGATACCTTTTTCTATTTTGTACGACATCTATAAAAATATTCCATCATCAACATGCCGTTGTTACTTACAAGGGAACGCTATTCCCTCGAAACATCCTTGCATGAGCTAGCTCTTTTCTTTTAAAGCAGTTTAACCTTTTATTCCGCATTACCTCTTTACGGTAAAAAATTGTCCTTGCAATCACTCCTAATTTTCAGCAATAGGAGTCTTTTCTTCTTTGTTTGATAGGGCCTGTTTTAAAGCCTCCATCAGCTCTTCTTCATCGTTTGCCGCAAGTGCAAGTTTCAAATCAACGACTTGATTTGCATGAGGACCGCATTGTAGTTTCCCATCCGGGGTTAATTCAATCTGATCAAATGGTTCGTAGGACGAACTGCTGACAGGACTGACAAAACTGATCGTACCCCTTGCACCCGGGTATTTAAATAGTTCTTCCGTCTCTTCCTCTGTTCCCACCTTTCTTAAGGAAGGCAGCTTAGCTTTAATTTCATCGTTAGAAATATAAGCTTCTTGAGTTACTTCTGCATAGTTACCCTTCGGTGTCATTTCGATAAACCGAATGCCTACCTCGTGTTGGAAGGTTAACTGAACAAAATCTAAAATTTCATCCTCATTAAATCCTTTCATAACAACCGTGTGAATACTTACCGGTTTCAATTTTGCTCCTGTAGCTGCATTAATTCCTGCTATGACTTCATCCATATCTCCGCCGCCGGTCATTTCCGTAAATCGACTATTTCTCATCGAGTCCAAACTGATATTTACTTTGCTTAAGCCTGCCTCTTTCAAGTCCTTCACATAATCGGTCAGCAACGAACCGTTTGTAGTCATTTCCACTTCCTGCACGCCTTCCATACCGGTCAGCATTTTCACAAGCTTAACAATGCCTTTTCTCAGAAGAGGTTCGCCGCCGGCCAGCCTAAATTTCGTAATGCCTAATTTTACTGCCGCCTGTGCAATCCTTTCGATTTCTTCGAAGTTCAATATATTACTCTGGTCAATATCTGAAGCATCTTTTTTAGCTGAGCTGTACTTATAATCAAAATTATTTTCATCTGTTACAGATATTTTCATATAATTCATGTCTCTTCCAAAACTGTCCTTCATTTGTTCCTCCATTTATTTGTATTCGCTAAAATTTTTATTATCTAACTTTTTTATTCTACCATTTTTTATGATTATAAGTCAATTATTCTAATAGTAATATATTAAACAAAACGGATTTAACCTCTTTTATTGAACGCGCGTCCAAAAATTAACTTTACAAATATTATGAAATTACTAGACTTGTTATGCTATTGAGGTTAATATATTGTTGATGAGTTCTAATTTAAATGGAGAAGCCATCTTTTTTCATCTAGTAGAGTTCTTCGGAAAAAATTTTAGGGAAGTCAAAGGAGTAAACGCTTGAACATATCAGATGCAAAATTAAAAAGCTGGATTGCTTTCATCATGCGCAATAAAACTGAAATCGGCACATTATTGGATTATTTCGATCCACGTGATATAGAAAATGGCATTCTTACCATTCCTGAATCGTTCATCAATTCCGGTCTGAAGATGAGAATAATGGATCATTTGCAAGATTATGTAGATGACTATCGAATTGCCTTTGAAAATAATCGGATCTATCTGCATCTAAAACTGCACCTAAAACAGATTGGACCGATAGAAGCAAAATACCTGATTGGAATAACAGATTTTAGATTTTCCGATGATTGCCGGCGAATTTACGGCACCTTCCAAGAGGAAGTCAAGTCCTTGGGGAATATGTTGCAGGCAATGGCTTTAAAAGCGGCCTGCTCCAATAGCACTTGTCTTCAAAAGGCCTTGCGCTTTACAAATTGCGATTTTATATTTGTAGACGGAAACCGTATTATGATTGATTTAGATCGATTTGAATTAGCTCAAAAAGTTCCTTCTAACTTAGAGCTAAACTATGTAGAATGTGACAATGGCTATTTAAAGCTTAATTTTAATTATTGAGGATAAGCAGAATGTATTTGCTTTCATTATTTAGGAGAAAACATTGAAACTATTTGTAATAAGTGATACCCATGGGAAGTTGGATAAAGTATTGGAGGTCTGTAAAAAGCTCACCGCTGTCGACCTTATCCTCCATCTCGGCGACTGCAGCAAAGATGCAGAGGAACTCGAAAAAGTTTTGGGTATTGACGTTCTTTCCGTCAAAGGAAATATGGACGGTTCCTACAGTCCTTCCGATTATAAAATTCTGGAAACCGAATGCGGCAAGCTTTATCTGGCTCATGGGCATATGGAAAATGTAAAGGCAACCTACCAAAATATCTATTATCGTGCAGAAGAATGCGGCTGCATTGCCGCCCTATTCGGACATACGCATAAGCCGGTGTTCGAAGAAGTCAACGGCATTCATTTAATAAACCCCGGCAGCTTATCCTTGCCTTCTGACGGTACACAAGGCTCTTACGCCATCGTTCACACCTCTCCAGAGGGATTGACAGGCTCCATTGTTTATTATTCGTCTATTCAAAAAAATAAGCCCCAAAAAGTGCAAGGGGGCTACATTAGAGGACTTTTAAACTATAGTGACCGATTTTAATGATTCGTTGAAGAGTCTGAACTTAAAAAAAGGGGATTATCCCCTTTTTTCTGTTGTTGTATCAATAGACATATAAACCGCTGCTGCCGTAGCAACGAGTTTGCCCGTCTTCCCGCTGTACGCTTCTCCCCTTAGCTGGATGATTCTTTTACCTGTAGCAGTTGCAATGCATTTTACGACGAATACATCTCCCATGTCCACCGGGCGAATGTATTTTACTTCTATACTTACCGTCGGGGCCCAATTACTTCCTGCGTAGAATCTGGATAGTACGCCCATTGAAAAGTCAAAGGCAGTGCACATGACTCCTCCATGCATAAAGCCAACTCGGTTTTCTTCCCATGGTAAAACCGGAAATTCAAATGTCATCGAAGATTCTTCAAAAGAACAACTCTTTCCTCGCACCTGTAAAAGCCCATTGGTTATATTTTTTTGTTCGTTATACGTTTCTTCAACGGAAAATTTTAAGAATTCTTCCATTCGCTTTTGTTCTGCCATCATGTTCTCCCTATCTATACAACCGTATTTTATTCATTTCCTCTTTTAACGCAGCTTTCATGAGTTCCTTCAAACTCCTTTTTTACAATTATACTTTTCTCCGTCTATTATTGCAAATGTAAAACCACCATTCAGCACCTTCACCATTACTTGTTATAAATACAATTCATGGTATTTGGCTTATTTCATACTTTCAACAGGAAAAAGGGAATCCAAACAATTGTTTTCCGCCGCAGTTAATAGTCTCACGGAGAAGTCGTCTGCATCTGCCGATAAATATTTATAGAGAGCTGTGTTGCCGCCATAAACATGCTTTATGATCGTATGAATGATCTCGTTGATTTTCTCTTTCAATTCGGCCTTATTCTTTCCTTGAACAAACTCTTTGATAACGGTCAAATCCTCTTTCTCTATTTTTAATGATGAAATTTGTTTCTGTGCAAGGAAGCAGCCTGCGGCGTTCTCTAAAACAATGCTGGCAGCATTTATAAACAGTTCATTGTAATTCTCATCAAATCGTTTCAGCAAACGGATGATAACATCTTCTGAAAAGGCTTTCAGAAAGAGTTGTTCTAAAAAAATATACTCTAGATATTGATAAATAGCATCGATTCCGGATAAATGGTGTACTGATTTTATGGTCGGATAATCCAACGTTAAAATATGGTTTTCGGGATTGAACTTTGCATCGTAATACTGAAAAAAAGCAGGCATTCCTTTTACGACGGTATCATAATACGCGATATTCTCGTAGGCTCTAAAATCCTCCATGATGTGATTATATAATACTAAAGCCTTTTTAACTTTTTTAATTACCAGTCCATATCCCTCTTCATAGGCGTCTTTTGCGGATTTGTTATTTCCACTCATCCTTAAATTTAGTTTCTTCCGATGAACCTCTTCCGGATCGAGATCAGCATCTCCATGCTCACGAGCCTGAGCATCCTCTCGAATACAATACACTATCGCCGACAACAGCATTTTCGCAGTTTCATAAGTTATGGACGAGCTCTCATTGGATGTATATTGGATAGTCAGTTTTTCAACGAGCGGAAGGAGCTCCTCCATGTTATAATTTATCCCGTTCATCATCGTATATTTCCTCTCTACTTTCACCGGCACGAATGCTTCTTGCTAATTCGTCCAGACAAGTTTCTTCCAAGTACTCTAATGATCCTTGACACGAGCCGTCAAAATGATGCTTCATGAATTCTAAAAGCTCATCATCACTAATCTCATCTAAACACTCATTTTTATATTGATAAAATATGTCCTGCAATACGGCCAAGGTATCGGCATAATTTTCCTGATAAATATAAGGTGAATCACAAAAATGGTAAATTAATTTTGAAAGGATGCCTTCACCAAATTCAATGCGCTCAGTTTCTTTTAATGTCTCCCTCCTGCTCTTCATTAACATCGATGCATTTTCTTCTGACAAGGTCACACCAAACTGACTTGATAATTGATTCGAAGAAATGATCTTCTCCAGTTCCTGTTTCTGCTTACCGGCCAACATGATTTGAAGTAATTCTTCTTTCATAGAAAATCCCCCTTTCTCTTAATAATTGATTCTACTCCCGGGGAATAATCATTACAACTCTTGAAATTTCAGCGATTTTATGGTAATATAATAGTGTAAAATGATATAAATTTTTATTGAACAGATAAAAAGATACCGGCAGAAACTGCTTCTGCCGGTATCTTTCGTATCTCGATCATTTAATTTTTCATTCCTTATTCCGTTACAAGTTGAAGATCTACTGGGATATAGGAGTCTACGGTTTCTCCGTCCAGTACTTTCATTGCGGTATCAACACCCTTACCACCAATTTCTTTTGGAAGCTGTTGTACAGTTGCAGCCATATCTCCGGCTTTCACTGCTTTCACAGCATCATCGGTTGCATCAAATCCAACTACTAAAATATCTCTTCCGGATGCTTTAATAGCCTCCAATGCTCCTAACGCCATTTCATCATTATGTGCAAATACTGCGTTAATTTCCGGCTTTGCCTGAAGAATATTTTCCATTACGGATAAACCCTGTGCTCTATCGAAATTTGCTGTCTGTCTTGCAACTACTTCGATACTGCTGCCGGAGATTGCGGTGTTAAAGCCTTCGCCTCTGTCTCTAGTTGCAGAAGCTCCAGGGATTCCTTCCAATTCAACAAGCTTTCCTTTTCCGTCTAACTGTTCAATGATAAATTCTCCGGCCATCTTACCGCCTGCTACATTGTCAGAAGCAATGTGAGCTACCACTTCACCGGAGTTTGCGGATCTGTCAAGGGTAATTACTGGAATTTTCGCTTCGTTTGCAGCTGCCACAGCATTTCCTACAGCATCAGAATCAGTAGGATTGATCAAGATTAGATCCACTTTTTGAGTGATCAAATCTTCAACATTTGACATTTCTGTAGCGGAGTCATCCTGTGAGTCAAGCACTACAAGAGTCGCGCCGAGTTCATCCGCTTTCGCCTGTGCCCCGTCTCTCAAATCCACAAAGAACGGATTGTTTAATGTTGATACAACCAAACCGATTGTTGGGCCTTTTTCTGTTGCGGAATCTTCTGATTTAGAATTACCACATCCAACCGTAGCGATCATCATCAGCAGTACAAGCAACAATGCAAATACTTTTTTCATTTTTTTCTCCTCCTTATATCTTGTAATAAAAAATTATATCTCCAACCCAAGCGGGTCAAATTCACTATCGGGAAGATTTTTGTTTCCTGTCGAGCAGAACTGCAATAAGAATCACCACACCTTTTGCCACATCCTGATAATAGGAAGGGACTTGTAACAAATTCAATGCGTTGTTCAGAAGGCCAATAATCAGCGCTCCGATTACGGTTCCCTGAATCGTTCCCACACCGCCGGACATACTGGTACCTCCCAACACTACCGCCGCTATGGCATCTAATTCATAACCGGAACCGGCTGTAGGCTGTGCGGAACCTAATCTCGCTGTCACCAAAATGCCTGCCAAGGCAGCCAGAAATCCTGCTGCTCCGTACACATACAGTTTTACATTATCGGTCTTAATAGCCGAATACATGGTAGCCTCTTCATTCGAGCCGAGTGCATAAATATACCGGCCCATCCTCAGATGCCTTAAAATATAGTAGGCGATGATAAAGACTATAATCATGATATAAATCGGAATCGGTATCTGTAGTATATATCCCGTTCCGATCTTCGAAAAAGCTAACGAATGCTCAGCTCCCCTGGCACTGATTGGTCTCCCCTGCGTGTAAACCAACGTAAGACCTCTCAATAACGTCATGGTCCCAAGGGTTGCAATAAAAGGCTGCAATCTTCCTTTACTGATCAACAAGCCGTTTATCAATCCAATACCTAAACCTAACAGTAAAGTCAATAAAACAACAAGAAGGGCATCCATACCGGAAGAGATCAGGGTCGCGGCAATTGCTCCGCAGATCGCCAAAACAGAACCCACGGAAAGGTCAATACCACCGATCAAAATGGCGAAAGTCATACCTGTTGCTATAACAGCATTGATAGAAGTCTGTCTCAATACGGTTATGATATTTCCCCAAGTCCAAAAGCGATCATTTAAAATAGACATCAGGATGCACAAAATGAGCAATACGACCATCGGCTTATTTCTTTGTATCATTCCTGTAAATGATTTTGCGTTGAGCGATACTTTTATCATTTATCCTACTTCCTTTCCTACTGCCAAACTCATGATTTTTTCCTGTGTAGCCTCGTCACGATTTAACGTTCCCATCACTTTACCCTCGTGCATCACCAAGATTCGATCACTCATCCCTAAAATTTCCGGAATCTCCGAAGAAATCATGATGATACTCATGCCTTCCTGTTTAAATTGGTTGATCAATTCATAAATTTCCTTTTTTGCTCCTACATCCACGCCTCTTGTCGGTTCATCTAAAATTAATATTTTAGGATTCGAATCCAAATTCTTTGCAATCGAAACCTTCTGCTGATTTCCACCGCTGAGGTATTTCAAAAGTTGCTTGGAGCTTGATGTTTTAATAGACATACTCCGCATATATTTCTGAGTTGTTTCCTCTTCTTTCTTCTTCAGAATATTCCCGACTTTCCCGCTGTAACGTTTCAATGAGGCTAACGTAATATTTTCCCGGACACTCAATCCCAATACAATTCCGTTTGCCTTTCTATCCTCTGAAACATAGGCGATCCCTTGCTTCAAAGCATCCGCCGGTTCCCTTAATCGAATTTCTTTCTTATTGAGGAGAATCGTGCCTTTATTCTTTGTATAAATGCCGTACAAGGTTCTAGCCAGCTCTGTTCTTCCCGCCCCCATCAATCCCGCGATTCCAAGGATTTCTCCGTGATGCAGTTCAAAAGAGACATCCTTAACAAATTGATTGGTAAGCCCTTTGACTTCCAACACCACATTGCCGGCCTCGAAAGAAATTCGAGGATATTGATCACTCAGCTTTCTCCCAACCATCATCTCAATAATTTTATCCTCATCCAGTTCATCGATGCTTTTCTCCCCGATCAGTTCCCCGTCTCTCAAAACGGTCACATCATCGCAAAGCTCGAAAATCTCCTTCAACCTGTGAGAAATGTAGACAATGCTGTGGCCTTGCTGTTTTAACTCCTTGATTACACTAAATAATTTCTCTGTTTCGGAAACAGTAAGGGCTCCTGTTGGTTCATCCATAATAATCACTTTGGCATTCAGCGAGAGAGCTTTGGCTATTTCAACAAGCTGCTGCTTTCCAACGCTGACATTTTTTACGAGTTCTCTTGGATCCTCGTTTAATCCCAGCTTATCCAGCCATTTTTTTGATTCCGCGTAAAGTTGGCTCCATTTAATGTTCTTACGCTTCGTGATAGGTTCCCTACCCAAAAAAATGTTCTCACTAATGGATAAATGCTGAATCAAATTCAGTTCCTGATGTATGATAGCAATTTGGTTATCCTGCGAATCTTTGGTACTCGTGAAATTAACTTCTTTCCCGTTCATGATAATTTCGCCCGAAGTCTTCGCATAAACACCGGTTAATATTTTCATTAAGGTAGATTTCCCAGCACCGTTTTCGCCGATAAGAGCCATTATTTTGCCGTCATAGATGTTGAAATCCACATCCTTCAAAACCGGTACACCAGAAAACTCTTTTCTTATATTTTTCATAGAAATTATTTTTTCAGGCATAAATAAACCCTCCACATTGGTCATATCGTTCCGTTTAGAATACTACCCCTGAAACCAGAATGATGTTTGCATAAGGCGTACATTCACCCGTTCTCACAACCGCCTTACTGCCTATCGTCTTTGCTTTAAAATCTTCATGAGTAACATATTGAATTTCAATGTTAATCTGCTCCTGCTTTTCAATATGGTGAAAAAGTTCCGTAATCTCCTCGTGAAGTTTACTGCTTGCCTGGGAGATTTCTTCCGCTAAAATGACTTTTTCCACCCGTAGTTCGGATAGCGTTGCCTTTAATACCGAGAGAAAATCAGGGATACCTTTCGTTACAGCCAAATCAATCTGCGGTACTCCAGGCGGAACAGGCAGTCCCGAATCACCAATGACAAGCATATCCGTATGTCTCATATTTGCTATCACATAAGAAATTTCTGAATTTAATAATGCATTTTTTTTCATTCTGACTTTCTCCTTATCCTTGCGCCCGGCCCTTCATCCATTCTTCAAAAGATTCTACTTCGCGAAGAAGGGGTAACGAGGTCTGCGCTCCTTCTTTCGTGACAGTTAATGCCCCCACTTTCATTGCAAATGTTATCGCTTCTTCCATGGTTTTACCTGCACTTATGTGAACCGCCAACGCTGCATTGAAACTGTCTCCGGCAGCCGTCGTATCCACCGCCTGAACCTTATAGGCCTCATAGTGCACGGTCGCTTTTTTAGTCATGTGTAAACAGCCACTGGAACCCAGCGTAATGACCAGTTCTTTTACACCTCTATTTAAAAGAATTTTCCCTGCAAGTTCTATATTTTCTAACGTATCTGTTTTATGCCCGCTTAATAATTCCAGTTCCGTTTCATTCGGAGTCAATAGATCTATATGATCCAATATTTCTTCATCCAATTCCTGCGCAGGTGCCGGATTCAAAATGACTTTTTTCCCCGCTTCTTTTGCGGTCAATATTGCCGTTTTTACAATCTCCAACGGAATCTCAAGCTGTAATAACAGAACTTCTGAATCTTTTATAACCTCTTTCGCTTGAAGGATGTTGTCATGGCTCATCGAAAAGTTTGCTCCGGGTGCAACTGTAATGCAATTGTCACCGGAAGCTTCTACAAGTATAACGGCAACCCCTGTTGATATATTCGGTTTTGTCAGCACATAATCCACGTGAACTCCATCAGCATATAGACAATCTTTCAATGTAGACCCAAAAGAATCATCACCCACACAGCCGACCATATGGACAGATGCCCCAAGCTTTGCTGCTGCATCCGCTTGATTTGCTCCTTTCCCTCCCGGTACTTGCTGAAAATTTTTACCCAAAACAGTTTCACCTGGGCGAGGTATCTTATCTGTGAAGACTACTAAATCCATATTCAAACTGCCTACAACGGTAATCATTGCTTTACTCCTTTCATGTTGACTTCCTTACAGTTAACTCTGTATTTAAAATAATCGTCTCTACTTTTAACGCCTGATCTTCTTCGTCTGAGTTTTTGTTTTCAATCGCATGAATCAGCAATTCTGCTGCACGATAGCCCATTTCATAATTTGGTTGTTTTATCGTGGTCAAGGCCGGTTCAACCATACTGGCCATATAGATATCATCAAAACCCATCACACCAACGTCTTTTGGCACCTTATATCCTGCTTCTTTTAGAGCCTTTATTGCACCGATTGCAATAAGGTCATTCCCACAAAATACGGCATCAAAAGATATCCTCTCATCGAGAAACTGCTTTATAGCTTCTGTTCCCCATTGGCTTTTATATTCACCGACTTTTATATATTCTTCCTTGCACTCAATCTGCCTGTCAGCCAACGCTTTTTTGTATCCGTCTAAACGGTCTCTGGCAGTCTGCGTATGAACAGGACCCGCAATATAAGCAATTTTTTTATAACCATTATCGAGAAGATAGTTCACCCCCATATAGGAAGCCGTTGTATTATCGACAAGAATCTTTCCGATAACGTTCGGAATATCGTAGTCTCTATCGATGAGAACAATCGGTACTCTGCATCGGTTGAAGCCCTCTGCACTGCCTTCCGGATCAGCTGAATGAGTGAAGATGATACCATCCACCATTTTCTCCGTTAATATATCTACATACGCTTCTTCGCGTTTTAAATTATCGTCTGTATTGCAATAAATGACACTATATCTTGATAGGCTCGCTCTGTCTTCTGCACCCCTAGCGATTTCAGGAAAAAACGGGTTCACAATGTCCGGTAAAATCAAACCAATCGTCCTAGTTTGCTTCGTCACAAGACTTCGCGCCATCGTATTGGGGATATAGTTTCTCCTTTTGGCGATCTTTAATACTTTATTCCTGGTTGCCTCACTGATATTTTTATCTTTATTATTTAAAATCATAGAAACAGTTGCCGTTGATACTTCTGCTTCCTTGGCGATTTCTTTAATTGTTACTGACTTTATCATATCATTTTATATCCTTTTGCTTAGTTAAACGTTTAACTAAAACGTTTAACTAAATTTTACTATAAAATTTACTTTCTTTCAATAAAAATAAAATACAATACCAATTATCGACTTATCTTTGATTGAAACAGTTCTACTAATTATCACTCATTTGCTATAGGTTCAGTATTTATCTAGCATTGTAATGTAATTTGATTAACTGGCTCATAGTAAATGGCTCATAAGATTTTTACATACAACTTGCTAAACACAGTTTAAACAACAAAAAATCAAGTGATGAGTTAAATTTCATCACTTGATTTCATAGGTTAAGAAAGATTATTATATATGTTGTTAATTTACATTCATTTTTTTAACTTCCAGTATTTTTCTTCTAAATAATTAGAATTCCAATTCGCCGATTACTTCTTCCACTACCGCGATAATTTCTCCCTGATGTATCTGTTCACTTATATACTCAAGAAATGGATATAGCTGTTGATCATCCTCCACTTTTGGAACTTCTTTTCGAATCAGATCATATACAGTCTTTGTTGCTGGAGATGGATTCAATGGTTTCAAAAACTCTAAAGCCTGTGCGGCATTTAAAAATTCAATTGCCATTATATTTTCCAAGAACTGAACGGACTGATATGCCTTTCTGGAAGCATTGTACCCCATGCCAATATAATCTTCCTGGTTGGCGCAAGTTGAAGTATTATCAATTGTCGAAGCTGTTGACAACAGACGCATTTCACCTAAGAGTCCTACTGCGGTATACTGCGGAATCATAAATCCACTGTTTAACCCTGAATTCTCAATCAGGAATGGCGGTAATTCGCTTACATGATGGTTAATCAGCCGATCAATTCTTCGTTCTGACATCTTTGCAATATTCGTTAAAGCGATGCACATGGAATCTGCTTCTATTCCTACATAAGCGCTGTCCGCATTGCATCCCATTAATGCGATTCCATCGTCCTCTTCAGGATAGATGATTGGATTATCGCAGCACGAATTCATTTCGACCCCTATTGTCTTTGCTGCATCTTTGAACGTCTTCTTGGCTGCTCCATGAAGCTGAGGGATGCACCTTAAAGAAAGTGCATCCTGCAATCTGTAATCCTTATATTTATCGGCAATCTCACTGTTATTCAAAATTCTTAAAACATTTCTTGCTGTCATAGACTGCTCTTCATGCGGCCTCACTGACTGTATCCTTGGATCAAACGCTTTAATGGTTCCCCTTAATGCTTCTAAACTCATAGCTCCGGCAATATCCGCCGTCTTTGCCGCTTTTATTGCATCGAACAAGGCAAGTGCAGCTATTGCGGTAACCGATGTCGTTCCTGAAACCAAAGCCAAGCCTTCTTTACAGCCTAACTGGATAGGCCTTATTCCTGCTGCGGCTAATGCATCTGATCCATTTAAAAGCTCTCCTCGATACCATGCTTTTCCTTCTCCTAACAGCACCAGACAAATATGTGCTTCCACCGCAAGGTATCCCACTGAACCACGTCGTGGTGCAAATGGAGTAATTCCACCATTTAATAGATTTACTATGCACTCCAAGGTGCTAATCTGTACGCCTGAATAACCTTGCCCCAAATTTTGCAGCATCATCAGTAAAATGCCCCGTACCACTTCTTTTTCAAGAGGCTCCCCCAAAGAGCATGCATGAGAGCGAAGAATATTTTTTTGTAAAGTAACTGCTTGCTCCGGAAGAATAATTTTATTGTAGTTATCTCCAAACCCTGTTGTAACGCCGTAGATTATTCTTCTCTCGTCGAGAAACTTCTCTACTAATCTTCTTGATTTTACAACCCTTTTACAATATGCCGGAGACAATTCAACCTTTGCTTCATATCTGGATATTGCTACAAATTCCTCCAATGTCATGTTCTGTATATCTAAAGTAATAGTCTTAATCTGTCTTGGGTTCATTTATGCCACTTCCTTTATTTATGTTATGAAGAAAATATTCATATCATCTCAATTGCTGCGCTATTCTTCTTGATTCTGAATCGGTTCGCCGCTGCTTGCTTCAGGAATTCCTTTTTGATTCTTAGGTTTAGCAAATTTGAAAACATGAGATATGTAATTAAAAAATATCAAGGTAACTCCGATCATCAACCCGAAAGGAATAATCGTTCCCATCATTAAGTCATTTTTAGCCAGTATGGTCCAAAGAATGATACCTACAACGACAAAGTACATAGCTACCAAAAAACCATCCATACCGAGCCAAGATATTTCCAGATTGTTTTTCTTTTTTAACGTTGACATTAGATTACCTCCTTTAGTTCATCCGTTTCAATTCTTATTGCATCTACTTCAACCGATTTGCCTATGCGGTTCCCTATAATCCATGCAATAAAGGATAGCGGAAGAGCACCAATCAATGGTTCAAGACTAAAAGATGATGGTGGGAAAATGGAGATGTAAGCAAATGCGCCTGCACCTGTAATTAATGAAAGATAGCCGCCCATTGGGGTTTTCTTCCCTGGATATAAAAGCCCGCCAACAATTGGAACAAATCCTGCTGACATCCATAAACTTGCCATAAATATAAATGCATCTTGCGCTGTTGGGAACTTAAAAGCAACCGTAAGGCCTATTACGGCAAGAACAGGGATGCAGATTCTTGTCATTCGAACCAGTTCTTTCTGAGTAACTTCACCCTTAATTCTACCTACTATATCATTGGAAAGGGTTGCTGCCCCCGATAGATAATATCCATCCAGTGCGGATATGATAGATCCCGCAAGTCCTACGATGAAGAGAGCTCTTATTCCTGCCGGTAACGTAGTCAATACCAGTTTAATGTAGCCTTCGCCCGGCTGCATTTCCGGATATTTAGCGGCTACAATAAGTCCGGTAACCGTCAGCACGATATCGAATAAAATCCAAATTATAAAACAGGACAGCATGGCACGTCTGCCTGATTTAGGAGAATCTGCCGCCGAAAATCGTTGATAGAACGTCGGATCTGCATACACACCAAAAGCTAAAACACATAGCATAAAAGCTTTCATTGGCGTTAATCCTCCCCATGGATCCATCAGTTCCGGCTTGCTGCTTAATGCCTGTGTAAGACCATCCCAACCGCCGATAGCACTCCACTGTCCTGGCAGTACCATGGTCAATCCAAAACACATACACCAGAAAAGAACCATATCTGTAACCGCTACACCCATCAGTCCGCCGGATACCGCTACGATAATAACAAGAACGATTAATATGGCGCCTGCAGTAAATGGTGTGATACCCCATGCGATGCCGATTTCACCCATTGCCGTTATCTGGGAAAACTGCGTGCAGTAAATCAGCATTAAAATAGCCCCTATAATAGCTACGCCTTTCCCATATATTCCGTTTAATAAATCCGGAACGGTTACATCAGTTCGAACATGTATTTTCGGTCCTACCCACAAGGCCAGCGGCATACGTCCTGCGTGTGCGGTTACGCACCATATGGCCCATATGGACAACCCATACATCGCAGAGTATTCAACTGTACCTATCGTTCCAACTCCGCCGTACCATGTGGCTACAAGAGCTCCAACCGTTAGAGACCATGGCAGCGTTCTATTCCCCAGATAAAACGTTTCCATATCTTTCACTGCGTTGGAAAAATGTACTCCTACGTATACAATAAAAATTACAAAAAGAACAATAATTGCGTTATCAAGACTCGATAACAGCATCGATAACCACCTCTTTCCTAAATTTTAGTATTAAACTAGTAAAGAATGATGTATAGCTGTATTACATAAGGGCAAATACCATGCCACTTTAAGGTAATTATAAAAATAAGTTTTCACCCTGAAAATTCGTGTATTTTTCATCTACTCACAACTTTTCGCAGGTTTTATATATGCCATCAGCGCAAAATCTCTTTGCATATATGCAAAGAGATTTTGCGCTGATATAGCACAATTTTTGCAACTAATAATTTTTACTATCTGGTTCTAAAAGTACCGCACCCGTCAGCGGCTATCGGTTTGTATCGTACTTTATTCCCTACAATGACCTCTCCATAAAAGGCGATCCAATAAGGTCTGAAAACACTTTCTATCTCCATCAATTCCAGATTAGGCACCCCGCCGATATGCCGATGAATCACTTGGGTTGCTATTTTCTTTCCTCGTTTAATTAACAGATCTTCCTCTTGGTCCGACAGTTGAATGTCATCATCCTCTACATCTTCAATCGTAACTACTTCCGGTAAGCTGTCCACCCATGCCACTGAACCGGTAGATCCATTGGCCAACATGGTAATCAATTGTTTCCTCGTCCCTGTTTTATGTTTAAAATATCGTTCAATCCATGTTGGCTGATAAGTGGCCTCAAATGTCATCAACTTAAACTCAATAAAGTGTCTTTTCATCTTTGTCAAATTTCTGTCTGAAAACACAGCATTCCAAAGGAACCCGCCTTTATCTAAAGCCATGTGCTCGGCTTCTTTTTTATCTATTTTTATTTGAAATGATCGAATATCCATTTCTGTCCCTCCTAACTTATTTTTATTTTTGAAAACTGCAAAATGTTTTTGCAGTCACATGCAATTCTATGTTATTTGACTTTTCATTTATACATCTATACACCCTAAATACTCGCAATATCTATGCCACCTTTGTCATTCAGAACTCTTCCAACTGTTAAATGAGCCTTTTGATATATAAAAACGGAAGCCGTATTAAACCGCTTCCGAAAATTAATTGTTTATAAATTGTATTTTTTTATCCTGTATTGCAAACTCTGTCTCATGATACCTAATTCATCTGCGGCATTTGTAACATTGTTATTGCAACGCTTCATGGCTCTGCGAATGACTTCTTTTTCATATTGATCCATAATGTCCTTCAATTCCATTTTAGGGATGAGTTCTTTATAGATAACATGATCCCCGTATAAATACTTTGGCAAATGATTTACTTGGATTACATTTCCTGTCATGGTATTAAAACAATACTCTAAAACATGCAATAATTCTCTAATATTTCCGGGCCAATCGTACCGTTTAAATAGACTGAAAACTTCATCCGAAACTTCCGTATCCTGCTTTAAATAATTCCAAGATAACTTCTTTGTAAAATATTTGGTTAAAATATCAATGTCTCCTTTTCGTTCCCTTAACGGCGGGATCGTAATCGTCACTGTGCTCAGTCTGTAAAATAAGTCTTTTCTAATCTTATTGTTGCCGACTGCAAAAAGTGGTTCTTCGTTGGTAGAAGAAATAATTCTGGTATCACAATAAATATCATTTAACCCGCCCACACGCTTAAATTTCTTCTCCTGTAAAACACGAAGCAGTTTTGATTGCATATGTATATCCATTGAGTTAATTTCGTCCAAAAATAAAGTGCCGCCATCGGCCTGCTCAAATAATCCCATTCGATCGGTACTTCCGGTAAAAGAGCCTTTTTCTGTGCCGAACAAAATGCCTTCAATTAAATTTTCCGGAATAGCCGCACAATTAATGGCAACAAACTCTTTATCCTTTCGATCGCTAGCAGAATGAATACTTTGGGCAAATAATTCCTTTCCTGTTCCGGTTTCTCCATAAATTAAGACGGAGCAATCGCGCTCAGCTACATGACGTGCCAAGCTGATTGATTCTTGATAATTTACATCCTCGCCGATTAAGTCATCAAATTTATAGAATCTAAATTTGTAGTACTTTTTTTTATTGGAAATATTTTGTATGTTTTTCTCCGATAGATATTTCTCAAATATTTCGTTTCCTTCTTTACGAAGTTCAAAAACCGATGAATCCTGACATAGCCCGACTGCACCGACTAAATTATTCTCAATGAAAAGCGGCTTCCCGGTATTCATCGTTGTGATGAACTCCCCATTTTTCGCTTTAAAATGATCACAGCGGTTAACAACTGGCTTCTGGGTTTTGATTGTGGTAAGAATCGTGCTGTAGTCCTCATTTAAATCATAAATATCCATTAAATGTTTCCCAACAATATTCAATCGATTTGTTTTTTCTATTTTCTCACTCGCCTTATTACAAAATAAAAGATACCCATTTTGGTCAAATATCTGAACCGCATCCGGAATACAGTCTAGTACTTCTTCATAGATTCTGCTGTTGTCATTCCCCTTGGTTATATAAAGAATAGAACCCTTCCCCATGGCATTGTTCACTTTTAAATACCAAAAAAACAAACTATTTAAAGTAAAATATCCACTATTATTATTTAGGTCTATATTTAAAAAATTAGTGATTTCTTGGCCAATATACTTATTCCAGTCAAACGTTTTGTCAACACTGCTAATATGGCAATAGTCAAAATGCTTAACTATATTATTATCATCCAAAAAACATATTACATTATAATAGCCCATAGAGTATTCTCCTTTGGTCTCATTTCTTTGATTAATTATTATATTGATTTTATACTTCATAACCAAATTTATCAAGTCAGTTTCTATGGGAATGCTTTATTAAAATTTCAAATTTCCAGTAATGCTTTCTACGCATTTTACCAGTGCTCCGTCGTGTATAAGCGCTTTTATGTACTCCATATCAGGATAAAAATATCGATCCTCTTCTACGGTAGGTACTTCCTTCCTCACTAAATCATAGACAGCCTGAGTAGCTGTGGAAAGCTTCAAGTCATTTATAAAATCCAATGCTTGAAGTTCAGTCATAATCTCTATTGCCAGTATATATTCCAATTTTTTTGATACTTCATAGGCTTTCTTTGAAGCATAATAAGCCATGGATACCGGATCTTCCTGACTGGCGCAAGTTGGGACATTATCAATGGTAGAAGGATGGGATAGTACTCTTATTTCACCAACCAATCCTGCTGCCGTATATTGTGGAATCATATATCCGTTGTTTAATCCCGGATTTTTTACTAAAAATGCCGGATAACCGCTTAAATGTCTATTTACAAGCCGATCCACTTTTGCTTCTGATAATTTCGCCAAATTCGCCATAGCAATACACGCGGCGTCCATATGAATCCCGACATAAGCACCATCGAAATTACCTCCCATTAGTGCAATTCCATCTCCATCCTCCGGAAAAATAATCGGATTGTCACTGCAAGAATTCATTTCCTCGACAACAGAAGTCGCCGCTTCCCTCAGGGTTCTTTTGACTGCCCCATGAATCTGCGGAAGGGGCCTAATAGTAAGAGAATCCTGTACTCTTAAATTCATGCTGGCTTTTGCTATTTCGCTGTCTTTCAGTATAGAAAGAAGATTTTCTGCCGTTCTGCTTTGTTCAATGTGCTTTTTTCGATCGATTAGCCTTTTGTCGCAGGCTTTCAGTGTTCCTTGCATTGCCTCATACGCCAGTGCACCTGCTATATCGGCAGCTTTTGTTGCTTGAATGGCATTATATATGGTCAAAACAGCAATAGCAGTTACTGAGGTAGTTCCATTTAATAGGGATAACCCTTCTTTACATTCTATAACGATAGGTTCCAATCCTGCTCTTTCTAGTGCCTCGCCGCCTTCGAGCAATTCTCCTTTATACCAGGCCTTTCCTTCACCTAACAGTACTAACGACAGCTGTGCTTCCACACCCAAATAGCCAACGGAACCTTCACCCGGCGCAAACGGGATAACTCTTTTGTTCAGAAGATTTTTAATTAATTCGAGCATCTTCAACGAAACACCCGAATAACCAAGTCCTGTGTTAAGTAGCTGTATCAATTGTATGCCACGCACCAGTTCTTCTTCCAAGGGTGCCCCTACTGCACAGGCATGTGAACGAATGATATTGGTTTGAAGTTTTACAGAATCGCTTGGCGAAATCACATTGATTACGTTATCACCAAATCCGGTAGTTACGCCATAAATGATCCGGTTTTCTGCTAAAAACTTTTCCAATAGGGATTTAGAATGCTTTACTTTTTCACAATATTCATCAGAGAATTGTACTTCTGCGCCGTATCTGGCAACTGATACAAATTCTTCAATTGTTATATCTCCCTTGCCTAATATAACGCTTTTTATTCCCCTCGGATCTTTACATAAAATCGTATCTTTATTCAATTGTATTCCCTCCCCATTCTATATTTAATGTCTTTACTAACTTAATAAAGCAATAATCATACCACATATCTATAATTGTACTAATATTGCTATCAAACGTATACTCTTTTTCTATTATCCCTTATATAATATTAAAAGCAGCAAAGCTATTTTGCGCCAATGCAAAACTATTTTGCTGCTTAATTTATCAATAATTTATTTTTACCGACTCCATTTCAATATCACTGAATTCTACACTGTCAAAATGATATAAGGTTTCAAATACATTCCCTCTTGCATATGTTTTTAGCAGTTCCGGGCACCATTAGAGCACTACAAAATGAGCATAAGAAAACCCGCGTAAATCAAGGTTTTACACGGGTTTGTGTTTGTTTTATATGCTGTGATTTCAACGTTTTGTATTCATTTCTACTAAAAAAACAAGCCATCTTTTATTTACTAAATATTCGTGTTCTAATAAAATATTAGAAATGAAGCTCTGTACGCTGAATCAAATCTTTCTGTAACGGCTTGCCAAGCTCTACAAAGTAAGCGCTATATCCGGCAACACGTACCAACATGTCTTTGTAATCTTCAGGTTTCTTCTGTGCAGCTCTCATCGTTGCAGCACTCATCACATTGAACTGAACATGCATTGCCTGCTTAGCGATATACTCATCGATGAAGCTTACCAGGTTGTCTCTTCCTTCTGTACCTGCAATAGCCTCCTGTGGAAATCTAAGGTTCAGCAGCGTGCCATTGGTGGCAAGGCTATGATCAACCTTAGTTACAGAGTTTGCAATTGCCGTCGGCCCGTAAATGTCGTGAGAGCCTCCTTCCGTATGCACCGGGCCCATGTTGTCTGAGATTGCCTCACCTGCTTTACGACCATCCAGAGAAGCGTTGGTATTCAACCCCATCCCTACATTTGCATTGACGGAGTATACGCCCGGACTGAACTCGCCGCCCCTTGGCGTCTTCCGTCCTGCGATATGTCTGCAGTAGCATTCGAACATATATTTGAACAGGTCATCTGCATAATCGTCATCATTGCCGTAATGATGAACTTTTGAGCTATTGACGAGCGCATAGAGTGCCTCATGGCCTTTCCAGTTGTCCTTTACTGCCTGAAGCAGTTCAGCACCGGTGTAGCGCTTCTCATCGAACACCAACTGCTTGATAGCAGCCAACGTATCTGCACAAGTGCCGATGCCGCTGGCCTGCGGCCCGATGCCGTTATACTTAGCTCCGCCCTCTGTCAGATCATTGCCAGTACCGATGCAGTCCTCGAAAAATGCGGAAACAAAGGGAAGAGGCTTACGTGCTCTATGTGCTTTGTCGATGATATTCAGGCTGCTGCACATCTGATCGCACCAGTAAGCGAACTGTTTGTCGACGCTTTCAAGAACCTCTTCGAAGTTCTTGTATGTATCCAGGCTGCCAGTATCCGGGCCAAGGTGTCCACCGATAGCTCCGCAGTTCTCCCATCTTGCACAATGAGGACCGCAATCCAGGCAGCGTCCGCCATTGATCACCATTTCCATCATCTTCGCTGCATTCACATACGCGGCATCATGCCAGCCGTATTCCTTACCGGGAAGATCGGGCTCAACGCAACCTACAACCGCATAGTCTCTTGCCTCTTCAAGTGTCATTCCCTTCCTCATCATAGCCTTGATAGTGGGGCCGTCATTGAAAATCTTCGGATGTCCGTACCCTGCACGGATACACTCAACAGTCTTTACCTTTAATTCATAAGGTGTATTTTCATGCAACCGTACTAAGAGCCACGGGTTCATCATACGTGTATGTGCAGAAGCTTCCAACATCAACATGGTCAGATCGTTGGTCATGTCATTGCCATCGCGATCTACGCCACCGATGGTCAGACATTCACCACCGAAGCCACGACCATTACGGACTATTACGGTACCCTTATCCTTCAGCTTGGTGGGATTGTTCATCTTAACATACTGAACCTCGATAAGCTCAAGAGCGAATTCCTTGGTAAGGGTGCCATTCTTTATATCAGCCTCATAATAGGGATGCAGCCACTGATCCATACGACCGTAGGAAATCGAATGTCCATTGCCTTCGATCTGAGTAAGGGTCGTTGCGAAATTGAACAGCTGCAGTGCCTGCCAGAAAGTCTTTGCCGGACCGCCTGCTATCTGATGACAGTTTTCTGCCATGGTTTCAAGTTCTTGCTTCCTCTTGGGATCCTTTTCTGCTGCGGCGCGCTCTTCAGCCAGCTCCAGATAACGCTCAATGTACTTTTTAGCAGCTTTAAGGGAGATCATCATCGCCTCGTAGAAGTCTCTCTTATCTGCATAGTCCGGATCTTTCTTGGTCAGCTGTGTAAAAGCCAACTTGGCTTCTTCAATCAGGCCATTGAAGCCGACCCTCATCAGCTTTTCGTAGTCCAGAACCAGATGGCCGACACCTGCATAATGGTACAAATTGGTCTGGAAAATCTTCTTACCTACCTCAGAGCCCTTGAGTTGATCCTCTTCCAGTCTTGAATTGATAAGATCATCAACTGTCTTGCCTACCCAGTATTGGCAAAGCTCTACGATTTCTTTCTTGTCTTCGTCGTTTCTGATGTAAAACTGGTCATGTGCACGCTCCTCAAAGGGGAAATGCTGCACTTCATCAATGATCCAGTTCACAGAGAACTCCGGATATATCGGTGATGCCTTTGCCGGTGCAGCAATCTCGCCCAGGATGATATCTTCATCATAGATGTCCAGATTTGCATGGAGCAGGATATTCTCAAAAGCATAAGCGCACCGAAGCTTGGGTGTACATCCCTCATGTTTCTTATAGGCCTCGGTAACCAGCCTTAATCTCTCCACGTCAACGTCATACGGTCTATCCAGGAATGTCTGTCTAAGATGGTTTACACGCGGAAACGGCGACCAATCTTCATGGTGAACCTGATAGCCCAGACTGTAAGGTTGGTCAAAAGGCTCTGTTCCACACGGTTTTTTACATGTATTTATAGTAAAACTCATTACAAAATACCTCCTCATAAATTACTTTATTGTTTTTCTTTCGTACCGACCTGGCAGTGGATGCCACGGCTGTTGAAATAGTCCGCTAGTTCATTGATACGCTTCTGAAATGATCTCCTATTGACCCTGACATCTTCCATCTTGTAGGGCATGCCCAGCGAAAGGTATTTCTCTTCGCCCAGACGCATAAAGCTCAGAAGTTGTAGTACTCTGACATGACCGCCAAGCTCGTCAAGGATAAAATCAGCCGTAGCTTTTATATTATCCATATCATCATTTACATTCGGAATAATCGGAACCCGCAGAATGAGTTCGCATTCTTCAGTCGTCAGTCGTTTCAGGTTTTCCAGAATTCTAGTATTGTGTACTCCAGTATACTTTTTATGGATATTTATATCCATATGTTTTATATCCGAAATTATAATATCCGTATAGGGCAGGATCTTTTCGATTTCTTCCCAGTCGGCATAGAAGGTGGACTCCAAACAAGTATGAATGCCTTCGTCTTTGCAAGCTTTAAAAAGCTCTGCCACAAAGTCGCTTTGGATCAAAGGTTCGCCGCCGGAAATCGTAACACCGCCACCGGAGCGATCATAATATCCCTTGTCCTTGCGTATCTCTTTCAAACATTCTTCCACGGACATGGGCTTACCCCACTGCTTGATAGCGTCCGAAGGACAGGCATTATAGCAGGCAAGGCAATTGGTACATTTACTGCGATCTATGGAAGTAAGTTTGCCGCGCGTAAAATTCAGTATGCCCTCCTCGGGGCAGGCTTTCTCACACGCGCCGCATTTTTTGCGTGAAATACATTTGCTTTTGTACACGCCCAGCTGTATAGAAGCCATCTGACTCTCGGGATTGCTGCACCAATCGCATCTCAGAGGACACCCCTTCAAAAACAACTCCGTACGGATGCCCGGTCCGTCGTGGATCGTAAAACGCTGAATATTGAATATAATTCCTTGCCGTGACAATTGATTCCCTCCGCCAAATAACAAGTACTGTTATTTCTTTATATTGATATATTAGATATTCAGTATATCAAAACCAATATAAAAAAAGAAGTGGCCATTCTCACTATTTTAAATAGGGAATATTCCCTATTTAAAATAGTGAGAATGGCCACCTATGATGATGATAATTATTGCTCGGCATTTTTGAGCAATTTGCATAATTGAAAACGGCTTTTTACTCCGCACTTGGTATAGATATTCTGCACATGATTCTTGACGGTATGATAGCTAATCACCAGTTCGTCGGCGATGGCCTGATAAGTCAGACCGTCGTACAAAAGCTCCGCCACTCTCCGCTCCGCCTGTGTCAAAGGCAGTTTCGTCCCGGGATGATCAGGAGTCTTTCCTGTCTCGTTCTTGGAAATGGTAATCCAATGATACCTGTCTATGATGCCGTGCGAATAGCACTGATCATAGGTGTATATTTTAAAAATATAGTTTTTGATGACACTGGTCTGAACACGATATGTGGTGATGATATCCTCCTCGCCTCCCAGCAGGAAAGGCAGCCAGGTACAGGGTTTTGTGCTGCTCATCTGATCAGCAATGGAAGATCCCAGAATGTCTTCCAGATAATTCAGCGCTGTCTTGTTATAGCTCATGATGTGCATAAAGTCGTCAGTCACCAGATAAGCCTTTTCACCTGAGGAAATTATTTCATCCTGAATGTTGGAGAGGATCTTTGCCTGTTCATGCTTTTTGAAGTTTTTATAAGAATTGGCCACATAAATATAGATTTTATTCAGCTCCTCGATTTCCTCATCGGTAAAATCCCCCTCCTCCAGATATTTAAAAAAGATAATCTGAATGTAAGCATTGATACCGAAAGCCATAGTCACACTGTAATGTGCGTGGAAGTTTTCTTCCATAAAGCGAACATATGCGGAATGATCATAATCGATGGGATCGATTATATCTGTGGATTTATAGAGCCTGGGAATGACATTGAAATAAGTCAGGTGGTCACGGCGCGCATCCTGATAGGCTATATGCCCGATCACATCGTTCGCGGCAAATTTTCTGTATGGATGTTCTTCACAGTCGATCAGAATGCCGTTCCGGTCTGTCCACGAAAGAAAATTATTATCCTTATCAAAGCACAAGATCAGTACATTTTTCAAATCAAAATTTTTATCTAGAGAATTCAGCAAAACATTACTGAAGAATTCACGTGCTGAGATTTGACGCTCTGACATTTCCAAGAGAAAATCCAACTGACAGACATCTTTGTATTGCATAACACCCTCCTATACCGTCCGAAAAGCTTTATTAATTACCTCTTCTGAACATTCTATTTCTGAGTTATCTGTTTCTTTTCTGTGGTCTATACAAAAAAGTCTTGTTTTTGGGTATATTAGAGATAACCACAAATCCACAAATACCAACGAAACGAGAGACTTTTATGAATACTATTATAGCAGATAAATTACGCACTCAACAGACTGTTTCAATAAAAACAGATTTGTTTTCAAACAGATTGTCCAAGCTTCTCTACGGCAGACAACCGCTAGTCTTCTAATAGAAGCTGGTTGGACTCTTCTTGATATAAAGGAACTGTTAGGAAAGGTTGTATATCTCCTCCATTGCCAATACCTATGGTCATATATTTACAGAATCAAAGCGTAAACTTGCACAAGATGTGGGAAAGATATTAGAACCAACAAGATAAATAGTATCGCCTTGGATACTTTTTTAGAATTAAAAAACCTATACCATAAAGTATAGGTTCTTTTATGTGTCATTTGCTCATTTGATGCAGACTTGAAGCTCGAATGTTAAGTTCAAAATACAAAGAGGACCATTGGATTGCTGCATCAATAATTTATCTTTACCGACTCAATTTCTATATCGCTGAACTCAACACTGTCAAAATGATATAAAGTTTCAAAAATATTCCCTCTCGCTCTTGCTGTATATTTCATTTGGATTTCGACTGGAATATTTTCTCCAGTACTGGAATCTGTAAATAATGCATAAATCGTGCCTTCACGCTTATATGCATCAAACGGAGTTGGCGGCACATAAGTTCTATCCGGTTGGTATAAATTTATATCTAATAAAGTTATCGTTGAGGGTTTGATTCCATAATTAACTAACCCTAATAACGCCTTTTCAGCCTCTGGGGTTAATTCAAATGAAGCCATTCCGATAAGCCTATCCGTCTCCCCATCATAAATCAGTATTCTTGGATCTTTAATCTTTGTAAACATCTTATTCTTCCTCCTTCTTTTATCATAATATTCAAGTAAGGCTAAAATGCGTGATTTTGTCAGATAGCAAGAATCAGTTTTTAGACATAAAAAAATGCACATCTGTTGATGTACATTCTCATGGTGCGCGATGAGGGACTCACACAGCCTCGCTCTGCTCGTCTGCCGTTCTTCGCTTTCATTTCATTTCAGCTTGAACCAGTCGCTATTCGAAAGTACGCTGTACTTTCTCACTTTACGCTTCTGCCCTTTCGGGTTCAAGTCCTTTTTAAACATAAAAAAAATTCTTACACCTTACAGTATAAGAATTTCCTTGGTGCGCGATGAGGGACTTGAACCCCCACGGTCGCCCGCTAGATCCTAAGTCTAGTGCGTCTGCCAATTCCGCCAATCGCGCATATATTGGTGACTCCACCGGGAATCGAACCCGGGTTACCGCCGTGAAAGGGCGGTGTCTTGACCGCTTGACCATGGAGCCATATTTTCTTTTCTGGTTACAAATGCTCAAGCATTGTATCTTCGATTTTGAGCAAAGCTCTTGCTTTCACAAGAGCTGCTCTCAAAACCGGCAACGTCCTACTTTCCCAGGCAGCTGCCCGCCAAGTATCATCGGCGCTAGAGAGCTTAACTACTGTGTTCGAGATGGGAACAGGTGGATCCTCTCCGCTATAGTCACCGGATTTACGCATCCTAACCCAATTTGTTTCACAAATTGTTGGTAGGTGCTATACGGGAATTCCCCAGCTTTAGCTGGTACGGAATTCTTCCGTTCTAGCTTGTTAATTTTTCACTAGCCTTCGTTGCTGCTCTCTCATGCGGTGCTCATGTACCTTTGTACACTCCGCTCCTCTTCGAGTTTGCGCCTTGGCTACTAAAAAATTTCCTTCGCTATCGATATATTCTTTTCTTTTGAGGTGTACCCTCAAAACTGAATAACATACTTTTATCATACTCTTAATAATCTTCAATTCTTGAAACCTTATTGGTCAAGCGTTCGACCTATTAGTAT
>NZ_JAFJZZ010000010.1 GCF_017255415.1 Clostridium aminobutyricum
GGCTGACATCAAGATGTCAGCCTTTTATGTTTGGAAAAGGGTCTTTAGAGAAAAACCCTGTCACCTTATAGATTTAAAAGACCCGCACCTTGTGCATTTGTTGGCACTTCACTTAAAGGTACGGCACTGGACATGAGGATTCTTTTAACTTGTGCCGGTGATAGCTTTGGATAGGCTGCATGCAGGCACGCAGCAGCACCGGCAACTGCGGGAGCAGACATAGAGGTGCCGGACTGTCTCAAATACTGTTTACCGGTATTTGCGGACAGGGAAAGGATCTCTACACCGGGGGCAACTATGTCCGGTTTGGTCGTTCCGTTTGCGGTGGGGCCCCTGCTTGAGAATTCCGGAATGGACCATTTCCAAGAATCAGAGTCTTTTCCTTTATCGTAAGCTGCAGAGCCCACCGTGATCACGTAGGGGCTGGTTCCCGGTGAGGAGATCGTCCCGCCCTCAGGCCCGCCGTTTCCGGCAGCGGTTACCACTGTAATCCCTTTGTTCACAAGGGCATTTGCACCTAAAACTAAGGGATCCGCTACATCGTCAATGCCGTCTCCGTTTATGTCAAAGCTGGTCGCATCAATACCTAAGGAAAGGTTCACAACGCGAATATTGTATTTAAGATGGTTATCAGCAACCCATTGCATAGCCGCTAAAATATCTGAAGTACTCCCATTGCCTTCTTGATCTAAAGCTTTTAACGCCACGATTTTTGCATTGGGGGCTGTTCCCATGCAAGCGATGTTACACACTTGCTCCGGTGAAAGCATTTTGAGCAATTCAAAAATATCCGGACCGCCCAATAGATAGCCGCTTCCTGCCGCGATTCCGGCTACATGCGTTCCGTGTCCGTCATCGTCATAAGGAATAAAAGCATTATTGACAAAATCTTTAAAAGCAAGGATTCTGTTGGTAGGCTTGATCACATCATAATGAGGAGCTAATCCCGTATCTATAATAGCAATCGTAACGCCGTCTCCCCCGCAAGAATTGCTGAACGTGCATTTTGTTGCTTTCGGTTTGGAACTGTTAAGCTTTTTAAAAAGCTTTGATAAATTATTATTTAAGCTTGAAATACCGAATCTGGAAAGCTCGGTTTCTGTATCGGTTTCGGGAATCGGAAGCTTTGAGACAACCGCATCCTTGGATATCAGAGCAATGTCCGCATTGCATTTTATATATCCAAGTTTTTTAGCGGGGACCTCAACACAGAGTGCATTAATAAAAGGTAATTCATATTTAATTGTTCCGTAATTCTCGAGTACACAATCTCTTATAGAATCAATCGTACGTTTTGAATATATAATCACGGGCATTGTGCCCTTGCCTGATTTCATAAGGAACCTCCTTGTTGAACATTCCATATCGGAATGGATATATCATAGTATGCAGAAAGATTCTATTCTGTTAGCGCAGCTTATTGATTGGCGGGAACGTTTAGTGAATAAGTTTACGGGTAAAGATAATAAAAATAGAGATCATTTCATACCACATCAAAGTAAGGCTATACCAATACAGTGATACAATTTTAAAATGTATATAATAAATATACGATTAATAAAAACAAAGAAAAGAATAGTTTTGGGGGTTTTGCATATACCTAATTAAAAAGCGGGAGGGAAAAAATGAAAAATGTAAAAGCTTTCGTGATAAGTCTACTGATCAGTTTAGGAATAGGGGCCTTGTCAGGATTTTTGACCAGAAATTCGATGGAACTTTATAATCAGCTGATTATACCGAAATATGCACCGCCAGGATTTGTATTTCCGGTTGTGTGGACAATACTATATACATTGATGGGAATTTCTGCATATTTGGTTTTTATTTCAAATTCACCTTATAAAAAGAAGGCCTTACTTATGTACGCTCTTCAGCTTATGCTAAACTTTATATGGCCGATTATTTTTTTCAATTTAAAAATGTATTTTCCGGCTTTTTTTGTATTATTGCTGTTGTTAATTACTATTGTGCTAATGATAAAGCGTTTTTATAGAGTAAACAAAACGGCGGCGTTCTTACAGATTCCTTATTTGTTATGGATACTATTTGCCACCTATTTAAACTTTGAAATTGCCATGTTTAATTAAAAGATAAAGCAAGAAGAGGCAGGAAGAATCATTCTGCCTATTGCTTTTTAGTTGGGGTTTACAGGATAAAGACAAAATCATATTGACAAACAAAAAGGAATCAGTTATAGTCTAATTCGTATAAAACAAATACGTTTTATATATTTAACGTGATCGAGCGAATAAAATAAATTACATAAATAAGCAATAGTACCTTACAAATTTGATAATGAAGGGGAGAAACAGAATGATTGTACTAGAAAATATAAGCAAAACTTTCGATACTGAGAAACAGACCGTTTATGCAGTGAATAATGTTTCTCTTACCATTCAGCAAGGTGAAATTTATGGTATCATCGGTTTTTCCGGAGCCGGTAAATCAACCTTGGTTCGGTGTATCAATCTGCTTGAAGTTCCCACATCAGGAAAGGTTTTCGTAAATGATACAGAGTTGACAGGGTTGTCTGAAAAAGAGCTGCGCAAGGCCCGAAAAAAAATTGGTATGATCTTTCAGCAGTTTAACCTCTTCGCGTCTAGAACCGTGTTTCAAAATATTGCCTACCCGCTGAAAAGCAGCGGACTCACGAAAAGCGAAATTCGAGCGAAGGTGTATTCCTTATTGGATTTGGTGGATTTAAAGGATAAAGAAACAGCCTATCCTTCTCAGCTTTCCGGCGGTCAGAAACAGAGAGTCGCCATAGCCCGTGCCCTTGCCAACGATCCTCAGATCTTGCTTTGTGATGAGGCGACCAGTGCACTGGACCCTCAGACGACACTGTCCATTTTAAAGTTGTTGAAAAAATTAAATCAGGAGCTGGGACTGACTATCGTGATCATCACGCATGAAATGCAGGTCGTAAAAGAAATTTGCGATAAAGTAGCCGTCATGGAAAAAGGAAGTGTTGTAGAAAAGGGAGATGTTTTTTCTGTATTTGCAACGGCAAAGCAAAAAATCACTCAAGATTTTATTGATACAACGTCTAATTTATCTAAAATTTATTCGTTGATAGAGGAAGAAGCCCCTATAACAAACTTAAAGGCAGGGCAGTGCATTTTAAAACTGAAATATTTAGAGAGAAATGTTTCGGAAGCGCTGATATCCCAAATATCAAGACAGTTTCATATAGATGCAAATATTATCTTTGGAAACATTGAATTAATCGGCGAAGAGCCGCTGGGCGGTTTAGTAGCAATCATCAGCGGTGAAAAGCAGAATATCGACGAAGCGATTTCTTATCTGCAAAGTAAAAATGTTGGAGTGGAGGTGATTTTAGATGCAAGAACTCTTACTTAATCTTATTCCAAATGTGATGTCAAAGCTGCCGGTGTTTTACGCGAGTATTGAACAAACGCTAATCATGCTCGTTTGGTCCGGATCGATGTCCTTCCTTTTAGGACTTTTATTTGGGATGGCGATTACAGTGACAAAGAAAGACGGCGTTTTAGAAAATGCGTTTATTTATCAGATTCTCGATAAAACAACGAATTTTTTCCGTTCCATTCCTTTCATTATTTTACTGGCAGCGTTGGTTCCTTTGACCAGATGGATTGCAGGAACTGCCATAGGTGTTGAAGGTGCTATTGTTCCGTTGGTATTTGGAACGGTTCCCTTTTTTACCAGACAAATTGAAAGTGCACTGGCGGAAATGGATTATGGTTTGATTGAAGCAGCTCAATCCATGGGATCAAGTCCGATAGAAATTATCTTTCGCGTTTATTTAAAGGAAAGTGTGGCAGCAATCACCAGAGCAACCACAATCATGTTGATTTTTTTGATTGGATTGACGGCCATGGCAGGAGCTGTGGGAGCTGGAGGGCTTGGAGACTTCGCTATAAGATTTGGGCATCAACGAAACCAAATCGATGTCACCTATGTCACTGTACTGGTGCTTGTTCTCCTTGTTACGTTGATTCAAATTACAGGAAATTTCATTGAGAGAAAGAGTACGCACTAGAATAAATATAAAATGTTGTATAGGAAAGGAAGATAAGATGACCAAAGAAGAATATCGAAATTGGATATCTGAGTATTTGGATATCGGAAAAGAAGTGTTATATCTGACACAAGAAGATGTTCGGAAAATACCCCTCTCACCAAGTGAGGTGCTGGAACTGACCGAAAAGGCCCTAATTGCTTATAGTGCAAAAAAGACCGATATGCCTGCCAAAATAGGAATTCATCCTTTACCGGAGACCTTTTTCCATGCGATGCCGGCTTACGTTCCGGAAGCTTATGCGGCAGGGATTAAGTGGGGCTCTTGTTATCCGGAGAATAAAAAACGCTATGGATACAGTCAGGCAAACGGCTTAATCCTATTTAACGACCATTTATCGGGGGTTCCCCTTTCTATTCTGGATTGTATCTATGTCACGGAAATTCGAACTGCGGCGGTAAGCTATGCCTCTGCGAAAGTATTGGCGGATTCCAATGCAACGACCTTCGGAATGATCGGCTGCGGTGTAGAAGGCAGACAACATGTGAAAAACATCAGTGACGTACTTCCAAAATTAGAGAAAATCATCATTTATGATATTTGGGAAGAAGCTGCCGACCGTCTCATTCAAGACTTCCAACCGGAGATTCAGGCAAAGATCATAAAGGCAAAGTCCTTTGAAGAAATTGCGAAGAGTTCAGAGGTTCTGACTTCGGCGACGGTTATCACTGAAAAGCCGGAACCTAAGATTAAAGATGAATGGATCGGCGCAGGGCAAACCCTTCTATTGTGCGATTGCCACTCGCTCTATGAAGACAAAACCATTAAACGTGCGGATAAATATTTGGTGGATAGTATTGAACAGCATCAATTATTGCAAGGCTATGGTTATTATCCGGACGGGCTTCCGGCGATTTACGCGGAAACCGGAGAAGTGGTCGGCGGAACGAAGAAAGGCAGAGAGAGCGGAGATGAACTCATTGTGTGCAACAATGTTGGTATGGCGGTTGAAGATATGTTCGTCGTACGGTCGCTGTTTGACAGAGCCTTGGAAACCGGAATCGGACGAAAACTGCCGCTATAAATAGTAAATGTTTATATAGAAAAAGGAGGAAATGAAAATGAAACTTAAGAAATTATTGGCACTAGCTTTAGTGCTTACGTTAGCTGTGAGTGTAGCAGCCTGCGGAAAGAGTTCAAAAGACAGTGAAGAAAATGCTGACAAGGTAACCGTAAAGGTAGGGGTAGTAGGAGAAGACAACGCGATGTGGACTCCGATCATTGAAAACCTTGCCAAAGAAGGAATCGACGTTCAGCTGGTAAGCTTTTCCGATTACACCACACCGAACCAAGCCTTAGACAATGGTGAAATCGATCTGAATGCGTTCCAGCACCATGCGTATCTGGATAGTGAAGTACAAAATAACGGGTATAAAATTACCTCAATCGGCGATACGTACATCTCCGCGATGAATATCTATTCTAAGAATATTAAAGATATCAGCGAAATCAAGAAAGGGGATAAGATCGCCGTACCGAATGATGCATCCAACGAAGGAAGAGCGCTAAAGGTAGTGGCATCGGCCGGACTCATTAAATTGGATCCAAACGCAGGCGACAGCCCTGAATTAACAGATATTACCGAAAATCCGCTGAACCTTGAGTTCGTAGAAGTAGACGCTGCCAACGTGTATACTTTACTTCCGGACGTGGCTGCCGGCGTTATTAATTGCAACTATGCATTAGACAGCGGATTAAATCCGGGAAAAGATTCGATTTTCCATGATGATGTGAATTTTTATACCGGTAACAGCTATAACAATCTGATTGCTGCAAGAACGGAAGATGCAGACAATGAAGTATATAAGAAAGTGGTAGACGCATACCAGTCGGAAGAAGTAAAGGCCGTATTTGCGGATGTATTCAAGGGTGCATACATTGCAGCTTGGAAGTAAATTGATAATCGACTAAGAAAAAGGGGGATCAGTAATAAAATTTTTCTGATTCCCCTTTTGATTTCCGTAAAAATATCGTAAGATGGTCCTATGACGATTCAATTCAATGACTTTTTAGCGCGTGTAAGTTTTCTCAATTTTAATTTAATCAGGAGGAATGACTATGCCACAACTTTCAGATAGAACGAAAAATTTTACCGATTCGGTTATTCGGCGAATGACTCGGATCTCCTTGCAATACGATGCCGTCAATCTTTCTCAAGGATTTCCGGATTTTGCACCGCCCCGAGAGATTTTAGAGCGGCTGGCGGAGCTATCACCGGATGGCCCGCATCAATATTCGCTGACTTGGGGGGCACAAAATTTCAGAGAAGCACTTGCCGAAAAACAAATCCCGCGGATGGGCATTCCACTGGACCCGAACAGTGAGATGGTGGTTACCTGCGGAAGCACGGAAGCGATGATGGCGGCGATGATTACGGTAACGAATCCGGGGGATAAGGTGATTGTCTTTTCCCCGTTTTATGAAAACTACACAGCCGATACGATTTTATCCGGAGCGGAACCGATTTATGTTTCCCTGCACCCGCCTACTTTTGAATTCCGTGTAGATGAATTGGAGGCGGCCTTTAAACAGCGTCCCAAAGCATTGATTTTGTGTAATCCCTCTAATCCTTGCGGTAAAGTTTTCACCTATGATGAGTTGAAAATCATTGCTGATTTCGCAGAAAAATACGATACGTTTGTGATTACAGATGAGGTGTATGAGCACATCATTTATGAGCCGCACAAGCACGTGTATTTTGCCTCTCTTCCGGGTATGTTTGAACGAACGATTTCCTGCAGCTCTTTGTCAAAGACATACTCCATCACCGGATGGCGTCTTGGGTATATTATTGCACCGGCCCGCGTTATTGACGTCGCTAAAAAGGTACATGACTTTTTGACCGTCGGTGCGGCTGCACCGCTGCAAGAAGCGGCCATTGTCGGGCTCAAATTCGGAGAGGAATATTACCTTGACTTACAGAAGAAATATACACAGAAAAGAGAGTTGCTTATCAGCGGACTAGACTCCATTGGTATTACACATACAAATCCGGAGGGTGCGTATTATATATTGTTGGACGTATCTGAATTTGGCTATACAAACGATTTGGAGTTTTGTGAAGTACTTGCCCGGGAGGTAGGGGTTGGAGCCGTTCCGGGGTCAAGCTTCTTTAAAGAGGATATTCATCACTTAATACGGCTTCATTTTGCCAAAAAAGAGGATACATTGAACGAAGCATTAAACCGATTGCAGCATATTCGGACCAAGCTTTTGAAGTAAAAATACCCATAAAAGAAAATCTTGTTTATAATGGAAGAAATTCCTTTCCGTTGAGATCGCAGTATTTTTTGACGAAATGGCGTTTATTTGATATAATTATGTCGGTTGCGCAGACAATCTAGTATTGGGGAATAAAGGGAGGTCGCATTATATGGACTCAAAAAAGGTATTGATTATTGAAGATGAGAAGGCTATTTCAGATATCATCCGATTTAATCTGACGAAAGAAGGATTTGACGTAGAGGCTGCTTATGATGGGCAAGAGGGGTTAGACAAGGCCGTGAGAATGGAACCGGATCTGATCTTATTGGATGTCATGCTTCCTTTAATGGATGGATTTCAAGTATGCAAGCGTGTAAGGGAGTCCAGTGTTGTACCGATTATCATGCTGACAGCCAAGGAAGAAGAAGTCGATAAGGTTTTGGGACTGGAGCTGGGGGCAGACGATTACATAACAAAGCCTTTTGGTATGAGAGAATTGATCGCACGAATCAAAGCCAACCTAAGAAGAACGGATTTGACTGCTGGTGTAAAGGGTGAACCTTCCAATGTTCAAGACTTTGCTAATTTGTCCATAGATATGAACCGGTATGAAGTAAGAAAGAACGAGCAGGTTCTGGAATTGACTTTAAGAGAATTTGAACTGTTAAGATACTTGGCAGAGAGAGAAAATAAGGTGTTTTCGAGAGAGCAGCTTTTGGAAGAAGTATGGGGTTATGAGTATTACGGCGACATTCGAACGGTAGATGTAACAGTAAGAAGACTCCGGGAAAAGCTGGAGGACGATTCCAGCGATCCAAAGTATATTATGACAAAGCGAGGAATCGGATATTACTTTAGGAGGCCTTAATTGATGGATGTTAAAAACTTCGGCCGTAGTATGCGTTGGAAGCTCGTATTGATCTACTGTTTACTGGTTTTTATTGCGATGACCATTATTGGGGTCTTTATTATTAATCAGCTGGAAGCCTATTATATTGATTCCACAAAGAACAATCTGACGAATACCGTAAAAGAAGGTACGCTGATTACTTCGTTGAAGAGCTATAAAAACTTGAGCCAGCATCAACAGGAAATTCAGTCCAATATCGACGCGTGGAAAAAGACCCTGCAAGAGGACATTTTCGTGGTAGATGATAACTATATGATTGTTGCTTCCACCAATGTCAATCAAGGTCAAAGTGCCATTGATGTACTGGATTCAAAAATAATTCTAACGGCTTTAGACGGACAGGTATCACAGTCTCAAGGCAATATCATGAGTCAGAATTCAACTATTCCCGTCATGAATATGGCGTTTCCTATAGAACGTGGAGATATTATTTCGGGTGTTATTTATATCCGTGCAGACATGAGCAGTATTTATGAGAATATTACATACTCTAAACTAATTTTTGTAAAAGCGATGGCAATCGGCTTAGTGATTACCGTATTGCTTGGGGTTTTTATTGCAAGAAGCATCACAACGCCTATTAACGATGTGACGGAAAAGGCGGAGAAAATGGCCAAAGGCGACTTTTCGCAGGAGGTCAGCGTCAAATCAAATGATGAAATCGGTCGACTGGCAGAGATGTTCAATCTGCTCCGAACCCAGCTCGATGCGACGCTTTCGGAAATTTCCAGTGAAAAGAATAAAATGGAGACGATTCTTCAGCACATGGGCGATGGCTTGATTGCGGTGAACCTTTCCGGGCAGATTATTCATGCCAATCCGGCCGCATTAAATATGCTTCGGACGACGGCCGCAGAGCTGAACCTGCGAAGCTATGACAGTTTGATTCAAGAATTAAGTGAAGAACTGACGTTAGAGCAGCTCATGAAAAAATGTACAGAAGGAGATCTTTCAGGGATATTTGAAAAAGGCGGATTTACCTATGCCACCCGATATGATTGGTTTAAAGATGAAAGCGGGAATGACATGGGCATTATCCTGCTCCTGCAGGATATTACCCAGAGGCAGAAGCTGGAAAATATACAGATGGACTTTGTCGCAAATGTTTCTCATGAGTTAAAAACTCCGTTGACCACCATAAAAAGTTATACGGAGACGTTATTGGACGGCTGTGTGGAGGATGCAGAGACCGTAAGCAATTTCTTGGAAATTATCAATGCCGAAGCAGATCGAATGAATCGATTGGTGAAAGACTTGCTTCAGCTTTCCAGACTGGATAACAATCAAGAAATCCTCAATCGAAAAGAAACTAATTTGGTCAGCTTGATTAAAGCGGCAGTGAAGAAGGTTGAGATCACAGCGAACAATAAGAAACAACACTTAAATTGTTTGTTCAATCTAGAGGAGCGAATTCCTGTTGACATGGATAAGGATCGGATTGAACAAGTGATTTTGAATATATTGAGCAATGCCATCAAATACACAAAAGAGGGCGGAAGAATCGATATTGATGTGTTGAAACTGGGGAAAAATGCAGTGGTCACTGTTACGGATAATGGAATCGGGATCCCGGTAACGGAACAGTCCAGAGTATTTGAACGGTTTTTCCGTGTGGATAAAGCACGTTCCAGAGATCTTGGCGGTACCGGCTTGGGACTCGCTATATCCAAGCAGATCGTGGAAGCGCATCAAGGAACCATCAAACTGGAAAGTAAAGACGGCAAGGGAACAAAGGTTACTATTGCCCTTCCGCTTTCCTTAAAAAAAGGTGTTCGTAATATAGAGTAAAAAATCCCATATGAAAAATCAAGGCTGTCTTTAAAGGCAGCTTTTGCTCTTGCCGAGAGAAATTGTGCTTACGATAGGTAATCGTTCTATTTTCCTCTCTTTTTGAATAGTATAAAAATAGAGGGGGCGATTGTATGGAAAACCATGTTTTAAATATTGATAATCGTGAGCGGTTGACGGTAACGGAAGTCGCAGACGTAGACAGTTTCAATGAAGACACGATCTTAATTACGTTAAAAAACGGGGGATTAGTTGTAAAAGGACAAAAATTGCATATTCAAAAGCTCGATCTTGCAGAAGGAAAGGTGATTATCACCGGAGAGTTCAATTCGGCATCCTATACAGAGAAAAAGAATAAGAGTGAAAAAAGCTTGTTAAGAAGGATTTTAGAATGACGGAATCCGCTATTAGCGCAGGATTTGTGATGACTGACCTGATACGGTCTCAGGTTCTTGAGAGCGGCATAATGCTTTGTGCGGGGATGACAATCGCGTTGCTCTATCAGCTTTTTTGCCGCTTTAAACTATTGATTATAACGAGAAGATGGATGGCTGCCTTTTTTGAAATCCTCTTTTGGGTTGCAGCTGGTGTCATTACCAGCGAATTCTTGTATTACTGCAGTTTCGGAGAGCTAAGTGTACATGTAATATGTTCATTTATCGTTGGAGTTTTGTTGTGGACTTTTTTCTTTTGTGGTAAAATATCAAAGGGTGACTGCAAATGTTTAAACAAAGGAAAAAGAGAAGAAGCAGGGAATTCAAGAACTTAAACAAAGTAATCGATCTGGAGCAAGCCAGAGAAGAAAGAAGAAACAGAAGAAAAGAAATTGTTCAGAAGCGGCAAAGCAAAGATCGACCAAATGAGAAGGAAGAACTCTCCGAAAGAAAAATCGTTAAAAGGAATCGAAAGAGACTGATCTATATGGGGATATTGCTTGGCATTATCGCAGTTATAGGTGTCTCTGCTTTTCATGTCATTTCGCTGCAAAATGAATATAGAGACATCGTTGCTCAAAATAAAGAGCTGAAAGATAAACGGACTGAATTAAACGAAGAATTAGGGAAAGTAAATGATCTTGAGTATATAGAGCAGCAAGCGAGGGAACAGCTAAAAATGGTCAAGCCGGGTGAGGTCTTGTATATTCTCCCAGATGAGAATTCGACAGGAGCTGCGGTAAGTACAAAACCTGCTGTCACCGATACGCTGCCGGGCAGCGGCGGGGGAACGACTCAAGATAACACCGTGCCGGCTGAAGAGGATATTCTGTAAGCAGAGCTGCCGGAGAGCATGAGGTAAAAATGGAAAGCATCAAAGAAGTCATTGTAGTAGAGGGCAGGGATGATCAGGCAGCGATAAAAAGGGCACTTGATACGGAGACCATCGCTACCCATGGATATGGAATAAAAAAGTCAACATGGGAACTGATCGAAAAAGCTTATCTCACCCGGGGCATTATTATATTTACGGATCCGGATTTTGCCGGTGAAGAAATTCGAAAAAAAATAAAGGCGAAATTTCCAAATGCGAAAGAGGCCTTTCTATCCCGTGCCGATGCCACAAAGGATGGAGATATCGGAATTGAAAATGCTCGGCCTGAGTCGATTATTGAAGCACTGGAGAAAGCACAATGTACGATGGGACAAGTACTCATCGAATTTGACATGTCGGATTTAATACGCTATGGTTTGGTCGGCGGAAGCGGTTCCTCTGAAAAAAGGGCAAAGCTTGGCAAGGCACTAGGTATCGGATACGGAAATGGTGCTGCATTTTTGAACAAATTAAATCAATACGGTATTTCAAGAGAACAGTTTGAAGAAAAGGCACAACGGCTTTAGAACCGTATTAAATACGCATAAAAGAGGAGAAATGCATGAAATTATATGCACCATCAACCATTAAGCAAATTAAGGAACAATATGATTTTAAGCTGTCTAAAAGTTTAGGTCAGAATTTCCTGACAGATAAAAATATTATAGATAAGATCATCGAGGATTCTTTCATCGGAGAGGACGATTTGGTGATTGAAATAGGCCCGGGTATCGGTGTATTGACAGCGGCCGCCGCAGAAGTGGCAGGCAAAGTGATTGCGATTGAGATCGATCGAAATCTTATCCCGATTTTGAAGGATACGCTGACGGAATATGACAACATAGAGATCTTGAATCAGGATATTTTGAAGACGGATTTAAATCAAATCATTGAGAGCAATACAGAAATAGATGGCAGAAAGACAAAGAGCGTACGCATCATCGGAAATTTACCGTATTATATTACCACCCCCATTATCATGAAAATTCTTGAAGAGGGTGTAAAGGCGGATAGCATCACCATTATGATGCAGAAAGAGGTTGCGGACCGTATCAAGGCAGAAGCCGGCAAAAAGGCATATGGGGCGCTTTCGGTGGCTGTTCAATATTACTGCAGTGTTGCATCCGTTGCAAATGTACCGAAAGAAGTATTTGTTCCTCAGCCTAAGGTGGATTCTTCTGTAATAAGATTGGATATTCGAAAAGACAAACCGGTGGAGCTTTTTGATGAAAGAGTTTTTTTTGAGTGTGTAAGAGCAGGGTTTGGGCAAAGACGAAAGACGATGCTCAATTCGCTGTCGGGTGTATGTGGTTTATCGAAGGAAGCAATCGCTCAGGTAATGCAATCAATCCATATTGATTCAATGAGAAGGGCTGAGACGATGAATATAGAAGAGTTTGCATTATTGGCAAACGAAATTTACAATTACCAAAGGGGCTAAGCGGCAGCTTAGAAGGTAAAATGGGAAAAAGAAGAGGAAAAGGTAGTGGAAAAGTTAAAAGTATTTTATAAGAAATATTTGCATAATGCAGGGGTTTTATGCATTGTACTAGCATTTGTATTAAATCTTTTTATTGAATCGTTTGCTAGACATTCTTTGGCTGGCGGTTTATTGTTTTTTGTGCATTCTCCATTAGTGTTTATGTACAATGTGTCGATTATATTTACAACGTTAACCATAGGATTGATCATTAAGCGCAGAGTGTTTACGTATATTATAGTATCTATTTTGTGGGTAACCCTGGGGGTAGTCAATGGGGTCATTTTAAGAGAACGTATGACACCGTTTACCACAAAAGACCTCGCTGTATTTGATGATGGTTTATCCATCGTGACAAACTATTTATCGAAAGTTGAGATTGGTTTAATCATTGGCGCAGTTGTTTTAGTAATGATTGTTGTAAGCCTGCTTTTTAAGTTTGCACCAAGGAAAAAAGAAGCGATCAATTATAAGAAGAATTTAATCGTGCTGTTGGCCATCTGCCTAGGATTGGCGGGTGTTTCGGATTTAGCCGTAAAGACAAAAGTAGTGGATACGTTCTTTGGAAACTTAGCGTATGCTTATCGGGACTATGGCGTGCCTTATTGCTTTATTAATACATGGCTCAATACCGGGATTCGCAGACCTCCGGGCTATTCGGACCAGAATGTGCTCAATACCTTTAATAAAGGGGAATTGGGGCCGAATAATTATTCTCAGCCAACCGTGAAGGATGATGGAGAAACACATCCGAATGTAATATATTTACAGATGGAATCCTTTATTGACCCAACCATGGTGAAGGATTATACATATTCACAGGATCCGATTCCGAATTTCAGAGACTTATTGGAAAATTATTCGTCCGGTTATTTGACGGTACCGGCTGTAGGTGCGGGAACCGCCAATACAGAGTTTGAAGTGTTAACGGGAATGAATGTAAAATTTTTCGGCCCAGGAGAGTATCCCTATAAATCCATTCTTACCGAAGAAACCTGTGAGAGTATACCGTATGATCTGAAGAGTATCGGCTACTCTACTCATGCGATCCATAATCACAGAGCCGTTTTTTATGGAAGAAATGTAGTATTTAGGAATTTAGGATTTGATACCTTTACCTCTGTAGAGTATATGAATCACGTCGTTAAAACGCCAAAGAATTGGGCGAAAGACAGCGTATTGACGGAACAGATATTAGATGCACTGAATTCAACAAAATCCGAAGACTTTATTTATACTTGTTCGGTGCAGGGACATGGAAAATATCCAACGGAGCAGGTGATCCAAGATCCTGCGGTCCAAGTTCTTTCCGCACCGACGCAAGAGTTGAAGTGGCAATATGAGTACTATGTGAATCAAATATATGAAATGGATCAGTTTATCGGAAAATTAACGGAAATCCTTAAGAATTATGACGAGAAAGTGGTTCTGGTTATTTACGGAGATCATTTACCGGCCCTTGAAATGACAGAAGACGAGATGAAGGATGGTTCTTTGTTCCAGACACAATATGTGATTTGGAGCAACTACAAGATGAAGCAGGAAAACAAGGATCTGTCCTCCTATCAATTATCTGCTGAAGTATTTGACCGGTTGGGCTATCACATGGGCGTAACCACAAAATATCATCAGGAGTATAAAGACAGCCCGACCTATTTACGGGGATTGAAGATGATTCAATACGATATGCTTTACGGAAAGAATTATATTTTTAACGAGAAGAACCCGTATGAACCTATTGACATGAAGATGGGTGTGAAACCAATCAAGGTAGACGAAGTAGTGAGAGTTGGAGACAGCCTCTATATTAAGGGTGAAAACTTTACAGAATATAGTAAGATTTCTTTAGACGGCAAAATCTTGAAGACTATTTTCTTAGGGCCTTCGGTTTTAGGTTTAAAAGAAGAAGTGGACCCTTCTGCTGCAAGCAGAATGAAAGTAAGCCAAGTAGAAAAGAACAAAGAAATTTTAAGTACAACAGAATAGGAGTTCATATGGTGAAAACACTTGAGACGGAAAGACTAATTTTAAGGGCTTTTAGCAGAAAGGATGCAGAGGCGTTATTTGCCTATGCAAAGAACCCAAATGTAGGACCGCATGCGGGATGGAAACCCCATGCAAATGCAAGAGAATCCAGAAGGATCATCGTTGGTCTGTTCCTGTCCAGTCAAGTGTGGGCTATCGTAGATAAAGAAACGGGAACCTTAATAGGAAGTATCGGCTTAGAAGCCGATAAGAGAAGACCGGGAATTAACAGCAAGGAATTAGGTTATTCGTTGGCGGAAGAATACTGGGGAAGAGGAATTATGACCGAAGCAGCCAAGAGAGTAATCCAGTATGCTTTTGAAGAAATGCAGCTTGACATCGTCGCTATTTGCACCGGAACGTTCAATGACCGGTCGTCCAGAGTGATTGAAAAATGTGGATTTAAATATGAGGGGACAGAGCGGTATTGTTATCTGATATATGATGGAAACGTTAGAAGTTCTAAGTGCTATTCGCTTTTAAGAAGCGAATGGGAAGAACAAAATAATTAAGGTTGTGGTTGTATGCCAATAAAAGTGGAAGGGTTAACGAGAATTAAAGAAAAAGAGAAAATTTTCTCTGTCTTGCTGGAAGCCTTTGAACGATATCCCAGAGTATCCGGCGTTTTTCCGGATAAAGATCGCAGGCAGCTGGTGACAGAAGCCTCGTTAAGATATCATGCTTCTTATGATATGCGATATGGAAGGGCATATTCTTTAGACAGCAGTTGTAAAGAAGTTGTGCTGCTGTTAGACTCTAAAAAATTGCAGCATTCAAAGCTTCGGGAACTGCTGGCTGGCTGCAATTCTTCAAGATACAGATCGTTAATTCATCAATTAACCGAAGAAGAAAAGGCTTGCCGAACAGAACTTTTTCGGGAAATGGAAGAAATGCAGCGGGACTTGAGCTTTCCTGACCACTTTATTTATATTGATTTTTTAGCCGTCAGAACTCCTTATCAAAGGCAGGGCAGGGGGAAGATGCTGCTGGAAGAGATTATTTCATATTCGGAGAAAGTTCATCTTCCTCTCATGTTATTTACCGATGCGACAGAACAAGTTCATTATTATCAAAATCTTGGTTTTCGTGCTGTAGGCATAACCAGTTCAAAAAAATTTAAGTATATAAATACCTATCTTGTGAGGGAGGTTCACAGTGGCAACGATTAAAACAAATGCCGTAAGAAAGCTAGATGCGAAGAAAATAAAACATCAAGTATACGAATACGAAGCTCCTGAGGGATTTCTGGATGGTGTTTCCGTAGCAAAAGCAACCGGGATGCCGGTGGAACGAGTGTATAAGACCTTAGTGACTCAAGGAACCAGCAAAGAGCACTATGTTTGTGTAATACCGGTTGCCGAAGAATTGGACTTAAAAAAAGCAGCCAAGCACTTTGGAGAAAAGAAAATTGAAATGATTCCGGCGAAGGATATTACTGTTGTGACGGGATATATCAAAGGCGGCTGTTCTCCAATCGGTATGAAGAAGCAATTTAAAACGGCTATCGATAAGAGTGCGGAAAATATGGATCAAATTATCGTCAGTGCAGGGAAAGTGGGACTCCAGATGGAGCTGGCGGTAAGTGATTTATTGTCAGCAGCCAATGCAGAATTGGCCGATTTAATTGTTGAGAAGCAGTAGAGAGTCGATTCGGAACAAAGGAGAAAAAAATGACTGGAATATGGATTTTGATTGTTGGTTTGATTTTGCTGTTAATCGTCTTTTTTTGCGCGACAAAATCAGATAAAAAGAAACCATCAGCAGATATTTCTCCTGAACTACAGGCAGCCTTTAAATCTTTCGCGGAAGATGTGGTAAAACCGCTTGGGATAGGAATAGAGGAATCACGCATAGAAAATTTAAAGCTTCTGTCGGAAGTGCCTTTTGAAGATGGGGTCTTCCGGTACTATAGCTTTGAATACGGTATTATTCCAACGAATGCAGTGGAAAATGAACAAGGAATTGTACTAAACTCTCAAGAAATACTGGAACAGGCGGGGTTAGCCGGGAATCCTGTATTGCTTTATTTTGAAGTAAATAACAAAATCTCTGAGATATCCGTGCTGCCAGACAGCAGAATCGCAGAGGCTGGCTTTGTCGGGTACATAGAAAACCGATATGCCCATATAAAAGATTGGGAGATTAAAGAAGAGTACTCGTTTCTGATAGAAGATGATAAGTTTTCATTGTGGGAGAACTTGGCAGCAACTTCTTTGCTTTCGGAAGCGTCGAAGATACGGGAGCGTACGACACCTCCGCTGAGTTATTCCGCACAATATATAGATACTTGGGAAACAGAAGACATAGAAATTCAGTCCATGGTATTTTTTGAGGGTAAAAAAGAACTGATCTACTCCATGAAGACAACCAGCTCGAGGACAAGCACATTCAGGGGCATTTGTGTAGGCTGCTCGGTGGATGAATTAAAAGAAAAATACCCTAAGTTTTTATCTTACAGCGAATTGTTTATGGAAAAGGGCCCTTGTTATGGGTTTATTCCCAGAGATCAAACCGCTCGATATATTGCCTTTTTCGTAGATGAGAAAAAAGTCTGTGAGATTTGGATCGCCGACGCTTTTGATGAGAGATCCTTTGAGGAACAAAACGGATATGTGGACGAAGACATCGAATGGGTGAATTATGATTATTCGGATAAATTAACTGAACGATATGCCAGAGAGATTTATTTAGGAAAACATAGGGATGTTTTTGACCCATGGCAAGTTTTTCATAATTATATTATACATGAAATCGGTACAGCGGATATTACAGATAAGGGCTTATGGCGGGGCAGCGATGATGAAAAACTTTTTTTTATTGTTTATAGAGAAACAGCGATAGATAAGAAAACCGCCGTAGAAGTAAAAATGAAGAAAATTACGTTGGAGAAAACGACGAACAATGCGCAGATATGGGTAGTCACAAAGCATCGAAGACAAGAAGACTATAAGTGAAATAGTGGGCAGTTGCCCACTATTTCTTTAATCACTATACGTATGCAATGGTTTCGATTTCCACAAGAACATCCTTTGGAAGTCTTGCAACTTCTACAGCGGAGCGGGAAGGATAAGCCCCTTCACCAAAGTAATTGGCATAGATGGCATTCATTTTGGCGAAGTCATTCATATCTTTGATAAATACGGTTGTTTTTAATACTTTATCGAAGGAACTTCCGGCTTCTTCAAGGATTGCTTGAATATTCTTAAAAACTTGTTCAGTCTGTTCCTCAATGGTTGTACCAACAATTTCACCCGTTGCAGGATGTAAAGGAATCTGACCTGAAGTAAAAATTAAATTCCCGAAAATATTCCCCTGTGAATAAGGCCCGATCGCAGCAGGAGCTGCTGTTGTACTGACAATCTTTCTCATTACGATTTCCTCCCAATATTATAGCTTGTATAAATTTTTAAATAAAAAACAAGCAAAATGCAGATAAAAAGTTTATCTACTTTCCATTATATAAAGAAGGGCTGGAAGATTCAAGAAAAACGTTTCAGTTAATGATGTCTTATCGATGAAATGCTTCTATTCATATTGACCGGGATGGATATTTTAATAAGCGAGGAGAATTCAGATAAAATGAAAGAAATGAAAATTCTAGAAAAAAAGAACAACAAAAAGGCGCAGATAAAACCTTTATTTTCACACAGCATTTATCTGATTGGATTTATGGGCTGCGGGAAATCAACAGTGGCATCCTATCTAAGCGATTTGCTTGTTTTGGATATGGTTGAATTGGATGAGCTGCTTGCAGAAAAAGAAGGGTTGAGCATTGCGGATATTTTTTCCCAATACGGAGAAGAGTATTTTAGAGATCAAGAGAGCAAGCTGATTATGGACCTGGAAGGGGTAACGCAACGCATTGTCTCGTGCGGCGGCGGTGCCGTACTCAGAGAAGCCAATGTAAAAAGCATGAAGCAAAACGGACGAGTTGTTTTGCTGACCGCATCCCCGCAGACTATTTATGAAAGGGTAAAAAATACGGCAGAACGTCCTCTTTTAAATGACAATATGAGTGTAGAACATATTTCCGAGCTAATTGAGAGAAGACGTGAGAAATACGAACGAGCAGCAGACCTTGTTGTGACAACCGATGACAAATCGATTCCTGAAATTTGTCAGGAGATCATGGATAAAATGACTGAGCTGGAAGGTTAACAGTTGGATTATAGAACAATAAGAGAAAGAGGACTGAGGGATAGGAGGATTTCATGATAACTTATCGGGAACATATTACAGTGGAAGAATACAGCAGATTAAGAGAGGCTGTAGGCTGGCATAAATTGGACGAGAAACAGGCTGAAAGGAGCCTTCAACATTCTTTTTATTTGATTGCTGCGTATGAGGAAAACAGGGCGATCGCGTCTGCCAGGGTAATCAGTGATAGCGGCTATATGGCGTTGATTGCGGACGTTATGGTGGCTCCCGACTATCAGCGAAAAGGGATCGGCACGGAGATGCTGGAGAGAATCATGAAACACCTAGAAAGTTCTATTTCAGAGGAAGAAATCTTAATGATCAATTTAATGTCCGTTCCGGGTAGAGAAAAATTCTACAGTAAGTTCGGATTTGTGGAACGGCCGAATGAGACAATGGGTGCCGGCATGGTGAAGTGGCTTCATGTGTAACCTTTAAAAGGGAGAAACAATAAATCCAATAAAGAGAGTGTGAATGAATATGAACATAGTACAGGTAAGAAATATCAAGCTTGGTGAAGGGTTGCCTAAGATTTGTGTGCCGATTGTGGGGAGTACAAAAGAAGAAATCTTGCAGCAAGCGGAAGAAATCGTAAAGTTGGACATAGACATCATCGAATGGAGAGCAGATTGGTTTGACGGCGTGTTTGACGCTGAAGCAGTGCACGAAGTTCTTTGTGCATTAAGAAAGCTTCTTGAGGAAACTCCTCTTTTGTTTACTTTCAGGACAGCAAAGGAAGGCGGGGAGAAAGAGATTTCTTCAAGTGACTATTTAGACCTGAACAGGAAGGTGGCGGGAACAACGCTGGCCGACCTGATCGACGTGGAGGCTTTCTTTGAAGAGGAGACGGTCAGAACATTGATAAAACTCGCTCACGAAAAAGGGGTGAAAGTCGTTGCATCGAATCACGATTTTGAGAAGACCCCCGTTAAAGAAGAAATTATAAACAGGCTAAGGAAAATGCAGGAGTTAGGCGCAGATCTACCGAAGCTAGCGGTTATGCCTCAATGTAAGCAAGATGTTTTAACTTTGCTTTCAGCCACCTTAGAGATGCATGAAAAGTATGCGGACAGGCCGATCATTACCATGTCGATGGCAGATGACGGAGCGATCAGCCGGATGGTGGGAGAAATTTTCGGGTCTGCACTGACGTTTGGTTCAGCGAAAAAAGCTTCTGCACCCGGCCAGTGGGAAGTCAGTGAGCTAAAGCAGGTTCTGGAAATCATTCATAATCGATTAAAGGGATAAATATAAAAAGACTAGCATTGAGCTGACCTCCCAAAAGTTAGATTTTTAGGTCTACCTTTTGGGGATCAGTTCACGATTCAATCGTCGCTAGTCTTTTTTTATAACAGAAATAAAGCGGAAGACCCATGAAACAGCCATAAATCATTGGTGGTGTAAATGAACTGTAAATTTCAATGGGCTGCCGTCTTTATGAACTGTAGCGATTACAAATGCTTATAAGGAGGCCCTAAGCTCCTCAATGATCTGTTCGTTCTTTGTACTCCACCCATCCTGTCCGGTAAAGTATTTTGCGGCTTCGGTAGCTTGAGCAACCAGCATGGAGAGTCCGTTTGCATGAGGAATTCCCAGATCTTTTGCCTGCTTTAGAAGTGTCGTATAATACGGATTGTATACGACATCAAATACGCCGGAGCAAAGAGGAAAGTCTCTGAGATCAATCAAGGAACCGCCCACATTGGGAAACATGCCGATGGGGGTTGTGTTTATGACGATTTCCACATCCCTGTGAAGGGATAAGTTTTCGTAGTTGGTGGTAGTGCAGGAAATCGCCTGACCCCTTGCAATAAAGGTATCTTTCTTATCGGCTGAGATTTTTCTCGATCCGATGATGACTTCCTTTGCACCGCTGTCAAGAACGGCTTTTAAAATCGTTTTGCAGGTTCCGCCGTCACCGAGAATTAATATTTTTTTGCCCTCAAACGTAATATGTGCCATTGCTGCGGCCTGCAGAAAACCGATATAATCCGTATTGGTACCGCAAAGGCGGCCTTCCGGATCAAAGTACAACGTATTGACTGCTCCGATCTCCTGTGCAAGGGGAGAAACATAGTCGCAATAGGGAATAACGGTTTCCTTGTAGGGAATTGTTACATTCAGCCCGTCAAATTTTCTTTCTTTCAGAAACCGATCTAACTCTTCTACGGTTAGCGGAATCAGTTCGTACGAATATGCTTTCAGTTTTTCATGTATTATTTTGGAATAGCTGTGACCCAGCTTCGCTCCGATTAATCCGAACATGATGTTAAACCTCGATGTAGCTTCCCAGGAATACGAATAATTCCGGTTCTTGTTCCAGTTCACAAAGGAGACTGATGACCTCCGACGAATATAAAGACGCTTCCATGTCGAAGTAAAACATGAACTCGAAGTCGCTTCCCGGAATCGGCCTGGATTCAAGTTTCGTTAAATTCAGACCTAAAGCAGAAAATTTAGCGATCATATGGTATAACGATAAGGGACGATGCGGTACAGATAACATCAAACTTAATTTATTGGAACCCGGATAGATTTCAAGATTCTTGGAAATACAGATAAAACGAGTATAGTTGTTATCACTGATTTGAATGTCTTCTGTCAAGATATCAAGCTGATATAATCCCGCACAGTTCTTAGAAGAAATGGCAGCGACATCGTGGCGGTGGCTGTTGGCCACTAGTTCTGCAGCCATTGCTGTATTTTCGCATACTGTGACCTTTACGTCTTTTAAGCCCTTCAGAAACTCAGCGCATTGACCGATGGCCTGCTCGTGAGAATAAATTTCCCTGATGTCGGAAAGTTTCGTACCGGGCTTTACAAGGAGAGCATGAGAAATTCGAAGCTTGATACCACGGGCAATATGGAAATTGTAATTTTTCATTAAATCATAGACTTCACCCACCGAACCGAAAGAACTGTTTTCAATAGGAAGAACACCATACTGGCAAAGTCCTTTTTCTACTGCATTGAACACATCCTTCCAACTGTTAAAATACATGATGCTGGGGAACTCAAACAGCTTGTCGGTTGCGATCTGAGAATAAGCGCCGGGAATGCCTTGACAAGCAACCACCGCTTTTTTCGGAAATAGATTCGGCGTTTCTGCCAGAGCAGTTTCGATCCTCTTTTTCAACTCCGTTTCAGGATGTAAGAATCTGGTTTGATAGGAACGGCTGAGATCAAAAACGGTGTTAAATAGGATTCGGACATAGCCTTCCAGCTCTTCGCCGGACTGATCGGAAACTCTGGTGAGGATATCTTTTTCTCTTGCAGAATTCAAGACAGCGGAATTAGAGCCCAACTTTTCTTCTGCGATTTTCTTGACTACTTGCATTCGCTGAGTGAATAAGTCCACCACCTGTGTATCGATCGCATCAATTTCTTTTCTCAATTCTTCTAAATTCATTTTTAATAATCCTTTCTTGTGACGATATGTTAGCATTTATGAATTCATCTCCCTTTCGGAGTTCCATTCAAAAATAAATCCAGCAATCCGATCGCTGTAGCTGCTTCTACAACAGGCACTGCACGAAGAACAACGCAAGGATCGTGTCTTCCTACTATTTCCAGTTGTTCATCGGTGCGCTTGCTTAAGCTTACAGAATCTTGTTTTTTTGAGATGGAAGGAGTGGGTTTAAAGGCCAATCTGCAGATAATCGGCATGCCGGAGGATATACCGCCCAGGATGCCGCCATGGTGATTGGTTTTTGTTTTAACCGTATTTCCATCCATATAAAATGCATCATTATTGACAGAACCGCGAAGTTTTGTGCTTTCAAATCCTGCACCGAATTCGACTCCTTTGACAGCCGGAATGCCGAAATAAATGGAGGATAGAAATCCCTCGATGCCGTCATACATCGGACCGCCGATTCCAACAGGAAGGCCTAAAGCACAGCATTCCACGACTCCGCCTACAGAATCCCCTTCCGCCATAGCGGATTGGATAACTTCTTTCATCTTCTCTCCTTGGATTTCATCTAATACCGGGAAATCACTGTTTTTCAGCGCATTTAAAGAAGATACGGCGATGTTTACCGGATCAAAAGGGGTATCATGCACCTTTTCAATGGAAGAAATGTGAGCACCAATTTGTATTCCGTGCTCCTCTAAAAGCTGCAAGGCAATCGCACCTGCAATGCAAAGAGGGGCGGTGAGCCTAGCCGAGAATGGACCGCCGCCGGCCATATTGACCGACTTTCCGAATTTAACCGAAGCGGTATAATCTGCATGAGCCGGGCGGGGGATATCACGATGCTTGCCGTAATCTTGTGATCTCGTATTGGTATTTTCTATAATAATGGTCAGAGGCTCTCCGGTGGTTTTGCCGCCATCAAGTCCCGCTTGAACGATTGGTTTATCCGCTTCCTTGCGAGGCGTCGCATAGATGCTGTTGCCAGGCGCTCTTCGCGCAAGAAATGCTTCCATTTTGTTAAAATCTATAGCAACACCTGCCGGAAGTCCCCGCAGGGTCACTCCTATAAAGGGCTCATGAGAGCCGCCGAATATCGTCACGCTGAGGTTGCGGCCAAAAGTGGAAGCAACGCTATGGGTGTGCTGATTTACATTAGACAAGTTGGTATTCACCTCCTAAAGATGCAAAATCTTCAAAAAATGTCGGATACGATTTGTTCACTGCTTCCGCACCGTTTATGATGACCGGTTCTTCGCACAGGATGGAAGCGATCGCCATGGACATCACCATTCGATGATCGTTGTAACCACTCACCCGGCCGCCTTTCAATGTTCCTGTCCCCCGGATAATTAATCCATCGGGCAGTTCGGTCACATCCGCGCCAAGGATCTGCAAACAATCTGCCACAGCCAGTAATCGGTCACTTTCTTTGATTCGTAATCTGCCGGCATTGATAATGCGGGTGGTCCCCTTATGAGAAGCGGCTAATACGGATAAGATCGGAACCAAATCCGGAATATTAGAGGCATCGATGATGTGCTCCTCGGTGTCTGAAATGCTACGGTTCTTTTCGGTCGTTACAGCAGTCGGCTCGAGTTTTACCTTATGGTGATAGCTTTTTACGATATCCACAACAGCCTTATCTCCCTGGAACGAATCTTGAATTATATTTTCACACCGAAGTGCACCGCCTAGAGCACCGGCGACTACCCAAAATGCTGCATTCGACCAATCGCCCTCGGCCGTTACTTCTTTTGGGGCCCGGTATGATTGATTCCCTCTGATGTCAAAGGTATAGGCTTTTTTATCTTCGATGGAAGGTTCTTTCTTTATTTGTACATCAATGTGAATGCCAAAGGTCTCTAAAACCTTTAACGTGAGAATCACATAATCTACGGATTCCAATTTGGACGTGATAATGATTTTACTATCTTCTTCTAATAATGGCAGGGCGAATAACAAGCCTGTGATATATTGGGAACTCACATTTCCTGCTAATCTAAATTCACCGCCTCGAAGCCTGCCGCTGACGGTATAGATTTCGCGTGTTTCTTTCTCACCTGAAAAAGCAGGTGAGATAATCTGCTTTTCAAAGGTACAGCCGTGTGCTTCCATTTCTTCTTTCAGCGGAGAAAGCGGACGCTCCGGAAGTCTGCCTGACCCAAGGAAAACAGCCTTTTCTTTCAGCACCATTGCGATGGGCAGCAGAAAGCGCAAGGTTGAACCGCTCTCTTGGCAGTTCAGAATCGGCACTTCATCGTTCAATGACGATAAACAGTCTGATGTGGCCTTCAAATCTTCATTGGTATTTTTAATATGCACCATGCAAGGCTCTTTACAAAGAGCTGACGCAATTAAAAGCCGATGTGCATGGGATTTTGAGGTGATGGAATGAATCGTGCCGGATAAGGGCCTTGGATTTATTTTTACATTCATACTATTTCCCTATTCCTATTATTCAGATAAACCTTGAGCAATAAAGTGTTCCAGTTCCGATATCTTTGTTTTTTGGAGATAACATTCTCCTATGACCGAAGGAAGCACCAATGTGATCTCTTGACCGGAACGCTTTTTGTCGTTGAGCGCAACGGCGGCCAGTTCTTTGGCCGTATACGGACAGTGAAGCGGATAGCGATATTTTTTTAAACTTTCTTCGATTGCCGGGGCACAGTTTTCTTTGGAATAGCCAAGCTTAAAAGCGGCTCTTGCGGCAATCAGCATACCGATCGCTACCGCATGACCATGCGAGATAGTATAATGGCTGCATTTTTCAATCGCGTGACCGACCGTATGGCCAAAATTCAAGAGCTGCCTGCGACCGGTTTCTTTTTCATCTTCTTCTACCACCTCACTTTTTATACGAACACAGTGAGCGGTGATTTGCTCTAAGACCGAATCGGAGAAAATGTCTTCCTGCGCAATAAAATCAAACAAAACAGAATCAACAATAGCGCCATATTTGATGGCTTCGGAAATACCGTCAAGCATCAAATCGTAGGAGAGGCTTTTAAACGTATCGCAGTCACAGAGAACCAAAGAGGGCTGCCAGAAGGCACCGACTAAGTTTTTCCCGCTTTCCAGATTGACTCCTGTCTTACCGCCTACGGACGAATCGACCGCGGCGAGTAAAGTGGTAGGAATCTGAATAAACGGAATTCCTCTGAGATAGCTGGCGGCCGCAAAGCCCGCCATGTCTCCTGTCACTCCGCCTCCAAGCGCAACGACGGCATCGGTACGGGTCAGATTCTCACTCGCCATATACTCTAAAATCTGAGAATAAGTCGTCACGTTCTTTGACAGTTCTCCATGGGCAAAAACATATTGGCAGAGTTCAAAACCCTCTTCCTTTAGGGAAGCGTGCAAAGGTTCGGCATAAAGCTTCGCCACGGTGTCATCCGTGATGATGCACAGTTTACAAGGCTTTAGAACGTTTGCTATCCATTTTCCGGCATCTTTTAATAGATTCCTGCCGATGAGTACTTCGTAGTTTCGAGATGCATTAATTTGTATGTGTTTCATATCTACTCCTTCGGTTTGTGATTAGAACTTTTCGCCGTCGATTAACGCTTTTCTTTCGCGACCTTCCTTTAATAATTCTCTTAGGGAAGGCGCATCCTTTGATTTGAGAGCGTTGCTGTATTCCGTCAATCGATTGATGATGCCATCAATTTCCTCTTCTAAGAATTCGGAGTTGTCGAGAAACAATTCGGTCCACATGTCTTCATTCAGCGTTGCGACCCTCGTCATATCCTTGTAGCTCCCTGCTGAGAACCCCTTATGCTCCAACGCGGAAGGGCTCTTGATATAGGCACTGGACACTACGTGAGCGAGCTGAGAAGTAAAAGCGATGACTCGATCGTGTTCTTCAGGAGAGGCAATCTGGGTATTGGTAAAACCAATCTGCATGCAAAGCAGTTTAATTTTCTGTACCACTTCAATTTGCGTACCGGTTGCCGGAGTGAGAATCATCGAAGCATTGTTAAACAGCGCTTTTTTGGAATGGGTAAACCCTCCGTGAGCGACCCCGGCCATCGGATGACCGCCCATGAAAAGAAATCCTTTTTCTTTGGCAAGAGGTTCTAATGAAGCGCATACTACTGCTTTTACACCGCTGCAATCCATTACGATAGCCCCTTTTTTTATCTGGTCACAATGGGCATGAACATAGTCAATGGTGGCCTGTGGATATAATGCAATGATTAATAAATCACAATCCGGGAGAATTTCTTCTGTCAGCGGTTCGTCGATGGCCCCCACTAAAATCGCCTTTTTGATAACCGTTTCCTGGAGGTCATAGCCATATATTGTATGGGGCGTGTTTTGTTTCAATGCCTTCGCCATGGAACCGCCGATAAGGCCAAGACCGATAATTCCTATATTCATGGGCGTTTCAAGATTTTTCATATAAATTCTCCTACTCTATTAACCTTTGTAGCTGAACGGCAAAATTTGCTGAACGGCATCGGCGACATCCTTAAATGCTGCCGGAGTCAGGGACTGCGCTCCGTCGCAAAGGGCGTGGGCGGGGTCATTATGAACTTCAATCATCAGACCATCTGCGCCGCAAGCAGTGGCTGCAAGAGACATTGGCTTCACGAGTTTGGAAATTCCTGTTGCATGACTTGGATCTACAATAATAGGAAGATGTGTCATGGACCGGAGAAGAGGAACACTTGCTAAGTCTAATGTATTTCTGGTAGCTGTTTCAAAAGTACGGATACCTCTTTCACAAAGAATAACCCGTTCATTACCGCCGGCCATGATGTATTCCGCACTCATCAGAAATTCCTGCAATGTATTGGATAACCCTCGCTTTAAAAGGATTGGTTTATCTAATTTTCCGACTTCCTTCAGTAACTCAAAGTTCTGCATGTTTCTTGCGCCTACTTGAATAACATCAACGTCTTCAAAAAGTGGAAGGTGAGAAAGATCCATAACTTCCGTTACGACAGGTAATCCGGAAGCTTTTTTGGCTTCAAGAAGAAGTTCGATTCCTTCTTCTCTCATGCCCTGGAATGCATAAGGAGAGGTTCTTGGCTTGAAAGCGCCGCCTCGGTATAGACTTGCGCCGGCTGCCTTTACATCTAAGGCAATCTGGCAAACTTGCTCTCTGGACTCAATGGAGCAAGGACCTGCGATAATTTGAAAATGTCCGCCGCCGATTTTTACACCGGCAATATCCACAATGGTGTCTTCCGGATGGAATTTTCTGTTGGCATTTTTGTAGGGTTCCTGAATACGTCTGACGGCTTCTACTATATCCAGTGCATTGATCAGCTCCATATCCACTGCCGTAGTGTCTCCGATGAGCCCTATAATCGTAGTACTAGCACCCTGACTCATATGAATGTCAAGGTCCATACTTCTTAACCATGAAATTAAGTTCTCCAACTGTTTCTGGTCTGGATTGTTTTTCAAAATAATAACCATAATTTTCTCTCCTCTACATTGTGCTTACTTTTGTAAGATGCAATTGCATCTGATCCACTATTAAAATCTTCTAGGTAATTAAAAAAGCCCCGCAAGTGAATTTCACCTGCGGAGCTTAAACGTCATCCTGATTGTTTTATAAACCTACTTAACCAGAGTGCCCATATTTGCAGAGAAATTCAAATAAGCCTTACTTCTAAAATAGAATGTAAAGCTAAACCAAAAATATTCTACTGCCAAAATTAAATTCTTTAACATGGGTTTTTTCCTCTCGTTTTTTTATTATTGTAGTTCATATTATCACCAACTAGAACGGTTGTAAAGCATTTTTTTTAATTTTACACAAAAAAACAATAATATTTTGGTATTTTCCCTAATAAGGCAAGGTGATTTCGCCTGTTACAGCCGCAGCTGCCGCGGAAGCAGGCGAAGCCAAATAGATTTCAACTTTCGAAGTCCCCATTCGGCCGAGGAAATTTCGGTTATTTGTTGCTACCACACGCTCCCCGTCACTTAAAATACCTCCGGTGCGACCGCAGCAAAGTCCGCAGCCCGGATGCGTTACGATTGCTCCGGCTTCGGTCAATGTCTTAATAATACCTTGCTGAGCAGCTTCGGTGAATACTTTACGGCTGGCAGGGGTTACGATCAGTTTTACAAAAGGCGAAACTTGTTTACCTTTTAAAATTTCTGCCGCAACCGCTAAATCCTCTAAACGGCCGTTTGTGCAGGAACCGATAAACACTTGATCGATTTTCGTGCCTTGAAGTTCACTTACCGGTTTGATATTGTCAACCTGAGAAGGACAAGCCATCACCGGTACAAAATCCTCCGCTTTATATTCCATTACTTTAAAATAAGTTGCATCCGTATCGCTTTTTAAATCACGGTCTTCATCCGTCAAAGAAATCTGACAGTATTCTGCGGTCTTCTCATCCGGTGTGAACAATGCACATTTTGCACCCGCTTCAATGGCCATATTGGCAATGGTCATGCGGCTGGAAATGCTCATATTTTCAACGGTGTTTCCGGTAAACTCGAGGGCTCTGTAAGTGGCTCCGTCTGCTCCTAAATCACCGATTAAACGCAGGATAATATCTTTTGAAGATACATTGGCAGGGAGGTTCCCTTCAATATTTACCTTTATGGTTTCAGGAACTTTAATCCACATAGTTCCGGTACCTAAGATGCTGGCCATTTCCGTATAGCCGATTCCGGATGAAAATGCGCCCACACAGCCATATGTTGTCGTATGGCTGTCTGTACCGAAAACTACATTGCCGGGTTTTACATAAAGCGCTTCGGTCATCAATTGATGGCAAATCCCGTCAGAACGATGAACATTCTTCAAGCCATATTTTTCAGCGAAAGCATCACCGATTTTAAAATGGCGGACATCATCTACTTGACTGGCAGGTACCAGATGGTCATAGATCAAAACAACCCGATCTGGATCCCAAAGCTTGCTAAAGCCCATTTCTTCAAACTTCTCTGCTACAAAAGGGATAAAAATATCGTGAATCATGACACGGTCTACCTGAACGGTTACGATATCTCCTGCTTTTACGGAGTCTGCCTGTATATTTCTCTTTACTAACTTTTCAATAAATGTATATCCCATTTCGCCCCTCCTATTCTAAACCGTTTTTCTTGCGCATCGCTTGTACCAGACCGCCGGCATTGATGATATCCATCAGATTCTGCGGAAGGGAAGTGATTTCATAATCGATGCCTTTATGGCTGATCGAATGGTTCACATGAACTTCGATTTCATCCCCTTCTGTTACGGCATCGCGAAGGGTAGGGTTTTCAATAAGCAGAAGGCCATTGTTGATGGCATTTCTAAAAAATATTCGCGCAAATGATTTAGCGATTACGCATTTAACGTGGAGGGCCTTGATAATTTCAGGAGCCTGCTCCCGGGAGGAGCCGCAGCCAAAATTTTTCCCCGCAACGATGATATCGCCGTCTTGAATCAATCCGGCCAGTTCCGGTCGAAGGGGGGAGAAGGCATATTGTTTCATATCATCAATGGTTTTAAGGGCGAGATAGTCGGTGGGAATAATGATGTCCGTATCGATATCATCACCCAAAACCCATACGTTACCTTTAAAAGTTTCCATGGTATAGCTCCTTTATAGTATATTTATAGAATTCAAAAAACAAATCCGGAAGGCTTTGATGAACTAATGTAATTCCTTTAAGGCTCCTTACTAAAGTTGATCCTCTGTGGCAATGGCCCCTTTAATGGCAGAGGCTGTTACGGTTGCCGCAGAACCAAGATAAACCTTGGAGCTTGGATGTCCTGCGCGGCCCTTGAAGTTTCGGGTTCCGGTACTGATAAGCACTTCATTTTCACCGATGACCCCTTGGCAGCTTCCCCAGCAAACACTGCAGTTGGCATTCATCACGATTGCGCCGGATTCCATGAACGTTTCTATCAGCCCTTCTTCGAGAGCTTGAAGATACACTTCGTTACTAGCCGGAACGATCAGGAAACGAACATGCGGATGAACTTTACGTCCTTTGAGCAACCTTGCAGCGACGCGCATTTCATCAATCCGGCCGTTATTGCAAGAGCCTAAAAATGCTTCATCGATAGAAATCCCGCAAGCCTCTGAAGCCGGAATAACATCATCTACAAAATCAGGCTTTGCCACGATCGGCTGCACTTCAGAGAGGTCAAAGGTATATTCATTGAAATAAACGGCATCCGGATCACTTTGGAATACATGTTTCGGCTTACGTCCGCGTTCTTCCAGCCACTTAAGTGCGATTTCATCCGCTTCGAAAACAGCAGACTTGGCACCGGCTTCAACCGCCAGATTGCAAAGCACCATTCGGTCGTTGACGCTCAATGTCTTTGCGCCTTCTCCGGTAAATTCCATCACTTGATAATTGACGCCGTTTGCTCCGATCTTTCCGATGATGTGGAGCATCAAGTCTCTGGCATATACCCCATCACGGAGCTTTCCAGTTAAGTTAAATTTGACGGTTTCAGGAACAAGTACCCAGGACGTTCCGGTTACCATGCCATATAAGAAGTCGGTACAGCCAACGCCCGTTCCGAAAGCACCAAGCGCACCATAGGTGCAAGTATGGCTGTCTGCGCCGAAAATCAATTCCCCCGGACATACGTAGTTCTCCATCATAATTTGGTGACAAACCCCTTTGCCTTCCCAGAAATCAATATGGTGTTCCCGTGCAAAATCACGCATTTTTTTATGAGAAGCAGCCGTCTTCGGGTTGTCAGCAGGCACATTATGATCGACGATAAAAACAAGTTTTTTACTGTCTGCAATCATCGGATGTTTCAGCTGCTGATTGTACATATCGATGGTTAAATGAGTAGTGCCGTCGTTACTCATCATTCTGTCAAGCGTTACAGTGTGAATATCGCCCGGTTTGACGTTTTCCACTCCTGCCGCTGCAGCGATTATTTTTTCTGCAATCGTCATACCCATGATTACTCTTCCTCCTTATTCAAAAATGAGATCAATCCGCCGTTGTTCAGGATATTTTGCATATATTCCGGTAGCTTTGTACAGGGATAGGTCTTTCCTCCGTAGGTCGCAAGACCTTCGCTCAGAGAAAGCTCCATGGCATCGCCATCCTTTACATCGTCGTAAAGGTCTTTGCAGACGATAACAGGAAGGCCTATGTTGATGGCATTTCTGTAAAAAATGCGGGCAAAGGATTTAGCGATGACTGCCTGAACCCCTACGGCTTTCAGTACACTGGGTGCCTGCTCCCGGGAAGAACCGCAGCCGAAATTTTCTCCGCCTACGATAAAATCACCGGGGTTTACCTTCTTTGAGAAATCCGGATCGACGGATTCAAAGGTATGTGCCTTCATCTCTTCAATAGTCGGCAACAACAAATATTGTGAAGCAATAATCTGGTCTGTATCCAAATCATTGTGGAATTTAAAAATACTACCCATGAAAAAACCTCCTTATAAGTAGACCCGAAATAAAGTAAAACCATTTTTGGGATAAAAAATGAAATTTTTCCTACTATTATATATGTCCCTTTTTATCTATTTTAAAAAAAGCGCTAGTGGCAAAGCCAAACAGCGCATTAATTTTTTGCCCGAAAAGCAGGCTAGATTTCTGCTGCGATTAAATCTCCGGCTTCTCTTGTGCCGATTGCTTTCATTCCCTCCGTAAAGATATCGGGTGTACGATATCCTTTTGCCAGAACGGATTTTACGGCAGTTTCCATATCATCTGCTTCCGCAGAAAGCCCAAACGTATAACGAAGCATCATGGCAGCGGATAATATAGTAGCCATCGGATTTGCTTTGTTTTGACCTGCGATATCCGGTGCGGAACCGTGAACCGGCTCATACATACCGAAATTGCCTTTTGCTAAGCTTGCGGAAGGAAGCATACCGATGGAACCGGTAATCATGCTGGCTTCATCGGAAAGGATATCCCCGAAGATATTGCTTGTTACGATGACATCAAACTGCTTCGGATTCTTTACAAGCTGCATGGTAGCATTATCGATATATAAGTTTTCCAGCGTCACTTCCGGATAATCCTTTGCAACTTCCGCAACCACTCGTCTCCAAAGTCTGGAGCTTTCCAAGACATTGGCTTTATCGACGCTGGTCACTTTCTTGTTTCTCTTCATGGCCATGTCAAAAGCAACGACAGCGATTCGGCGAACTTCTTCTTCCGCATATTGTTCTACATCGTAGGCAGCAAGACCTAAATCGGTTTGTTTGAAGCCTTTTTCTCCGAAATAAATCCCTCCGGTCAATTCTCTGACTACGACAATGTCAAGTCCGCCCTCCACAATCTCCGGTTTAAGCGGGCAAGCGTCAGCTAGTTCATCAAACAAGATGGCCGGTCTGAGGTTTGCAAATAAACCGAGCTCTTTACGAAGACCGAGCAAGGCTCTTTCCGGCCTCTGGTCACCGGGAAGCGTATCCCATTTCCAACCGCCGACGGCACCAAGCAGTACGGCATCACTTTCTTTACAAGTATCGATGGTTTCCTGGGGCAGGCAAGCACCGGTTTCATCGATGGCGCAGCCGCCGGCCAATACTTTTGTATAGTCAAATTGGTGCTGATATTTTTCAGCGATTTTATCTAATACTTTTACTGTTTCAGTCACAACCTCCGGGCCTATTCCGTCGCCGGGGATTAGGGCTATTCTATAATTCATATTTCCTCCTTTGTTGTTGCTTGCCTTTGTTTCCGTATTAGCCGGGTTTATCTCATATCATGCTCAGTTACGTACCTTATGTACGCGCCTTCGCATTCAATCGATAAATCCGGCTAATACGAAAAAAATTCTGCGCAACAAATATCTTATCAATTGGTTGTTGCTTTTATTATTTTGCCGTTAAGGGCTGAACCTTTTTCTGGCGGTTAATGGCACTAACCAGTGCATTAATGGAAGCAAGAATAATATCTTCATGAATCCCTACGCCCCAGAAGATTTTTCCGTCCTTATCGGCAATGGCGACATAAGCAACGGCTCTGGAGCTTGAATTTGCTTCCAATGCATGCTCAGAATACGTTACAAATGTATAGTCAAAAGCATAAGGGCTCTCTTTCAGCGCATTGCTTACCGCATCCAATCGGCCGTTTCCGGAGGCTGTCAGATCGTAGTCAACGCCGTCTATGGTGACCTTGATATCAACAATCATTCCATCATCGCTTTTGTACGTGGACGCTTTTCTAAAGGTAGCATCCGTGATGTCCACCGGCGTAAATACATTGATATACTCTGTTCTAAAGGCTTCCAGAATTTCCTCATGGGATAATTCTTTATGCTGACGATCGGAAACGTTCTTGATGAAGTAACCGACTTCTTCCCGCATTTTCTGAGGAATTTCATAGCCATAACTCTGTTCCAGGATGTAAGCGATGCCGCCTTTACCGGACTGACTGTTGATCCGGATGACGTCGGTTTCATATTCACGGCCTACATCCCGGGGATCGATTGGCAGGTAAGGGACCGTCCATTCAATGAGATTTTTCTTATTCCGCCAATCCATACCTTTGGCAATGGCATCCTGATGGGACCCTGAAAATGCGGCAAATACCAATTGCCCGCCGTAAGGCTGTCTTGGATGCACTTTTAAATCGGTATACTGTTCATATTTATCTACGACTTCCGGCATATTTGAGAAATCAAGTCCCGGATCCACACCGTGTGCAAACATATTCATCGCAACCGTAATGATATCTACATTTCCTGTTCGTTCGCCGTTTCCGAATAAGGTTCCTTCCACTCGATCACCGCCTGCCAACAGGCCAAGCTCAGCATCTGCAACGGCAGTACCTCTGTCGTTGTGAGGATGAAGAGAAATAAGTACATTGTCTCGATCGTGTAAATGATCGCTCATATATTCAATCTGGCTTGCGTAAACGTGCGGCATGGACATGGATACGGTCGCCGGCAGGTTAATAATCACCTTGTTTTTTGGGGTTGGCTTCCAGATGTCGATAACGGCATTGCAAATGTCCAGTGCAAACTCCATTTCCGTACCGGTGAAGCTCTCCGGTGAATATTCAAAAGAAAAATCGGTTTCCGGCATCGTTTCCTTGTACTTGTTTAGCAGTTTTGCTCCGATTGTTGCGATCTCAATGATTTCTTCCTTCGACTTTTTAAATACCTGCTCACGCTGAGCGTAAGAAGTAGAATTATATAGATGGACAATCGCTTTCTTTACACCCTTTAAAGACTCAAAGGTCTTTTTGATAATATGTTCTCTCGATTGAGTCAGAACCTGGATCGTTACATCATCCGGAATAAGATTCTTTTCAATCAATGTTCGTAAAAATCGATACTCTGTTTTAGAAGCGGCCGGGAAGCCAACCTCTATTTCTTTAAATCCGAGGCTGAGGAGGAACTGAAAATACTCAACTTTTTCTTCCAGACTCATGGGTACGATAAGAGCCTGATTGCCGTCACGCAAATCCACACTGCACCAAACAGGCGGTTTCTTAACGTGGTCTTTTTTTACCCATTTCATTTCGTTGATCGGCGGCATATAATAGCCTACCTTGTACTTTTCATAATTTTTCATAATCTTGCCTCTCCTTGAATTTAAAAATCTATAAAATCGTCTTCGACGAATTTTAAAACAAAAACAAAAAACCTTCGTCAATTGCATATTACAAGAGACGAAGGCTAAATACATAGAAATATTAAAGCTTCCGCGGTACCACTCTTCTTGGTATCTATCAATACCCACTCATCAGTGTTCTTGCTCCAGGGTGAGACACTATATGAACGCATGTGATTTCACACCGACCAATCACTCTCTATAATGCGTAGACAACAGCTTATTCCTATCATCGCAAGTCTATTTAATTGTATGTGACGGCCTAAAAAATAGACCGCACACGTCTGCTTAATTTATTACTATAATAGAACGATACGGCTTTGTCAACAACTATTTTGCATTTTTTGTGAATTATCACAAAAAAGCGTTGACTTTTTAAGTGATAACTATATAATTAGAGTTAATTATCATTTTAACCGACACAATTTAACCGATTTTTTGCGATGAGACTATTGTATGGAATGTATCATTCCATGGTTGAAAAAAATCTCATGAACGGTGTAAGGTTATAAAGTAATGGGCAAAGTATTTAGGCAGACAGAAATGAAATGTATTGAGAAAAGGAAGAGATGAAAATGAAACGAAAAGGATCTGAGATTGTAGCAGAAGTATTGCTGGAACAAGGCGTTGACACTGTATTTGGTTACCCGGGAGGTACTATTTTGAATGTCTATGATACGCTCTACAACTATCAGGACAAAATTAAACACATCTTAGCTTCCCATGAACAGCATGCGGCCCATGCTGCAGACGGCTATGCCAGAGCGACCGGAAAGACAGGTGTTGTATTTGCAACAAGCGGTCCGGGAGCGACGAATCTTGTAACAGGTATTGCGACTGCATTTATGGACAGTATTCCGATGGTGGCTATCACTTGTAATGTACCGGATACGCTGATCGGCAGAGACGCATTTCAGGAGATTTGCATTACAGGAGTTACGATGCCTATTACAAAGCATAATTACTTTGTGAACAAGATAGAAGATTTGGCAGACACTCTGCGAAACGCTTTCAGAATCGCTGAGAGCGGAAGAAAGGGACCTGTTTTAGTAGATATTACGAAGGATGTTACGGCCGGATTTGCTGAATTTGTAAATAAGGCACCTTTCATAGTGAAGGAGCTTCCGAAGGCGGAAATGAGCGATATCGAAGAAATTGCAAGGCTTATCAATAAGGCGCACCGTCCTGTTGCCTATTTTGGAGGGGGCGTGGCAGCTTCCGGAGCATCCAAAGAATTGGCAGAATTATTACAGAAGGCAGATATGCCGGGTACATATACGATGATGGCAGCCGGCGTCTTAGGCTATGATGATAAAAAGAACCTGGGACTGATCGGTATGCATGGAAGTATTGCTTCCAATAAGGCTGTCGACCGAGCCGATTTAGTTCTTGCTCTTGGAACCCGATTCAGTGACCGTGTAGCCTTGAATATGAGCAACTTTGCGAAAGGCGCGAAGATCATTCAAATAGACATTGATAAGAGTGAAATTAACAAGAATGTTTTGGTTGATCTCAGCGTTGTAAGTGACGTAAAAGATGCGTTAATGAAGCTGATTCCATTAGTGGAAAAGGCCGATAGAAGCGAATGGATCGAAAAGGTTTCCGAATGGAAAAAGACGAAAGGGGATTGCAAGGTAGAAGGTGCGGAATTACATCCAAGTGAGATCATCTCTTCCGTTTGTGAGTTAACCGACAAGGAAACCATCTATGTGACGGACGTTGGACAGCATCAGATGTGGGCTGCTCAGTATCTGAAACATGAAAATACAAAATGCTTTTTAACCAGCGGCGGGCTTGGAACGATGGGATTCGGCTATGGCGCCGCCATCGGTGCACAGATTGGCTGCCCTGAAAAAAGAGTCATTCACTTCACCGGGGACGGATCCTTCCATATGAATTTAACAGAGGCGTGTACAGCCGTAAGCAACAAGCTGCCGATTATAACCGTCATCATGAATAATAGCGTTCTCGGAATGGTATATCAATGGCAAACGACTTTCTATGGCAGACGTTTCTCTTCCACGACGCCGGAGCGATGCACCGATTTTGTAAAAGTGATAGAAGGCTTCGGCGGAAAAGGATACAGAGCCAGAACACCGCAAGAATTTGAAGAGGCATTTACAAAAGCATTGAAGGAAAACGGTCCTGTCTGGATTGATGCAATCATTGATCGGGAAGAACGGGTTCTGCCGATGATTCCAAACGGCGGGACGGTTGAGGATATGATAATAGGTTAAGGAAAGGAGCATATTGCCATGACCATGAAGAAGGAAGTAATCAGTATTTTTGTAGATAATCAGGCAAATGTACTTACCAGAGTGGTGAGCCTATTTGGAAGAAGGGGTTTCAATATCGACTCCCTGACTGTATCTGCAACAGATAATCCGGCTATTTCAAGGATCACCATTGTATTTACCGGCAATGACCAGTCCTTGAACCAAATTCTGACTCAGACTGAGAAATTGGAAGTTGTAAAAGAAATATTTATGCTGGAAGAACAAAACAGCTTGTACAGAGAGCTGTTGCTTGTTAAGATTAAATCAGACAAGACGAATCGAACGGCACTCCGAGAAATCGTGGAAATTTACAGAGGTAAAATTATTGATTTGTCTAAAAACAGCATGATTGTAGAGCTGACAGGTGCGCCTGAAAAGCTGGATGGCTTTATGCGCATGATTAACTGCTATGAAGTAGTGGAAATGTGCAGAACGGGTATCACCGGCATAAAAAGAGGCACGGAGGACGGTATTTGTTCTGATGATTAAGAGACAGTCATCACCCCCGTTTTTGTACACAGGCTGGTAAGATCACCGGTCACGTTAAATTTGTCATATCACACAAGCGGCATCGCCGTGTGATTCAATAAACGCTACCTTACGGAAATACCAGATTTGATTTGTAGCGTTTATTATACTATATTGTTTTTTAATACTGCCAAGTATATTTTAAAGGAGATAGAGGAAATGATTAAAAAGTATTATGAACCTGATTGCAATTTAGGACTATTAGATGGAAAAACCGTTGCGATTCTTGGCTTTGGTAGCCAGGGACATGCGCATGCACAGAATCTTCATGACAGTGGAGTGAATGTGGTAGTTGGCCTTAGAAAGGGTTCAGCCCACACTGCAAAAGCGGAAGCGGCCGGACTAAAGGTAATGGAAATTGAAGAAGCTGCTGAAGCCGGAGATGTTGTTATGATGCTGGTACCGGATGAAATGGCTGCAAATATTTATAAGACACAGGTTGCTCAGCACATGAAAGAAGGCAATGTGCTTGCCTTTGCTCATGGCTTTAACATTCATTACAATCAGGTTAAGCCTGCTGCGAACATCGATGTTATCATGATTGCACCAAAGGGACCTGGACATACTGTAAGAACTCAGTATCAGGAAGGAAAGGGTGTTCCGAGCTTGATCGCTGTTCATCAGGATGCAACAGGAAAGGCAAAGGATGTTGCACTCGCTTATGCTGCCGGAATCGGTGCTGGCCGTGCAGGTATTCTTGAAACGTCCTTTAAGGAAGAAACAGAAACAGACTTATTCGGTGAACAGGCGGTACTTTGCGGTGGCGTAACGGAATTGATGAAGGCTGGGTTTGATACATTGGTAGAAGCCGGATATGAACCGGAAATGGCATACTTTGAATGTATTCACGAAATGAAGCTGATTGTTGACTTAATCAACAGCGGTGGATTTGAAATGATGCGATACTCCATCTCCAACACGGCTGAATACGGCGACTACAGAACAGGAAAGAGAATCATCACGGAAGAAACTCGTAAGGAAATGAAAAAGGTTCTTTCTGAAATCCAGGATGGTACTTTTGCAAGTGAATTCATTCAAGAATTCAACGCGGGCGGTCAGGCGAAGTTCTTAGCAACAAGAAGAAAGGAAACCGAACATCTTCTTGTAAAGGTTGGCGGAGAATTAAGAAAGATGATGAGCTGGCTTAAGAAATAACGTATAGAGTAAGTATAGGTTGTATCAAAAAACGGTAGTGCACTTAAGCTTTCGTCTTGATGCAACCTTTTTTGCATCTTTTAAAATTAGGGTATTGTGCAATAAACTGCGCGGTGCCTAGATCTAATAGGATAAAAAATGCTCCATTAAAGATAAAGAATATACGGAGGTAAATGAGATGGCATTGAGAAGTGCAAACGTAACGCAAGGCATTGAGAAAGCTCCTATGAGAAGCTTGTTCTATGCGATGGGTTACACAAAAGAAGAATTAGACAGACCTCTGATCGGCGTAGTATCTGCACACAGTGAAATCGTACCGGGTCATTATCATTTGGATAAAATTGCAGAAGCCGTAAAAGCAGGGGTAAGAATGGCAGGCGGAACGCCGATCCTGATTCCTTCCATCGGTGTCTGTGACGGAATTGCAATGGGCCATATCGGAATGAAATACAGCTTAGCCAGCAGAGAGCTAATTGCGGACAGTGTGGAAACCATGACGATGGCCCATGCCCTTGATGGATTGGTACTCGTTCCAAACTGTGATAAAATCGTTCCCGGTATGGTCATGGCCGCAGTAAGAATGAATATTCCGGCGGTCGTATGTTCCGGCGGGCCGATGATGGCAGGGCTTGTAGATGAAGAAGAAATCAGCTTGTCTAAAATCTTTGAAGCAGTTGGAGCAAGAAAAGCAAATTTAATTGACGATGCAAAGTTAGAAGAATTTGAACAGGGCTGCTGTCCGGGCTGTGGTTCTTGCGCAGGTATGTATACGGCAAACAGCATGAATTGTTTATGTGAAGCGTTAGGAATTGCTCTTCCAGGTAACGGAACCATTCCGGCAGTACACAACGGGAGAATCCGTCTTGCAAAGATGGCAGGTCAAGCAATTATGCAACTGGTAGAAAAAGACATCAAGGCAAGAGACATCATTAATGAAAGATCGATCAAGAATGCCCTAACATGTGATATGGCACTTGGATGTTCTTCTAACAGCGTACTTCACTTACTGGCGATTGCCAATGAAGCAGGAGTGCCCCTTGATCTGAATATGTTTAATCAGACCAGTGAGAAGACGCCAAACCTTTGTCATTTGGCACCTGCAGGAGATACCCATATGCAGGATTTAAATATTGCAGGCGGTATTCCGGCGGTTCAGACAGAACTGGCGAAGAAGGGGCTGTTGGACTTGAGCGTGATTACCGCAACAGGGAAAACTCTTGGTGAAAATATCGAGGGCGCCAGAAATAAGAATCCGGAAGCGATCCGACCGATTGAAACGCCATTCAGTGAAACAGGCGGCATTGCGATTTTATTTGGTAACTTAGCACCGGAAGGCTGCGTGGTAAAAAGAAGTGCGGTTGCTCCGGAGATGTTAAAGCATTCCGGACCAGCAAGAGTATTCAACTCCGAAGAAGAAGCCATTGCTTCCATCTATGCCGGAAAGATTGTGCAGGGCGATGTTGTGGTGATTCGCTACGAAGGACCAAAAGGCGGACCAGGTATGAGAGAAATGCTCGGTCCTACCAGTGCCTTAGCCGGCATGAAGCTGGATAAATCGGTGGCACTGATTACAGACGGACGTTTCAGCGGCGCAAGCAGAGGGGCTTCCATCGGACACGTTTGTCCGGAGGCTGCAAGCGGCGGAAGCATCGGCTTGATTGAGGAAGGCGACATCATTGAGATTAATATTCCTGAATATGCGATCAATGTGCAGGTTTCCGATGAAGAGCTTGCGAAGAGAAAAGCTGCGTATGTTGCGCCTGAACCAAAGGTAAGAAGCGGTTGGCTTGGACGATATGCAAAATTGGTGGATTCCGCCGCAAAAGGCGCCATCATGAAGCAGGATTTATAAGATTTTATACAAAGGAAGGAACTCTCTTTGATAAAAAGAACGGCTGAATAAAAATAAAAAGGAGATGATTAGCTCAAAATTAAGCTCATTATCTCCTTTTATCATGCTGTTTTTCAATGGCTGTTTAGGCGTAAGTTTTATCCGGAATCATTTTCAGCTGTATCTCTAAAATCTGTTCGGAAAGTTTGTTCGGGTCTGCCTGATCTAACCAATAGAGATATGTCGCAGGGTAATGCATTTCAGTAACGGATTTCTTTATAAAATCACCGTGCAAAAGAATCAGTGCCAGATTATCATTATAGAAATCCTGAATAGTCGGGGCCATACTCTCAAGATCCGATAAAAGCTTCTGAGAAGCCGCTAGGCTTTCTGCCTGAATCTTAGACTCTTCCGGTAAGCTATAAGTAACCCCATATTTGCTGTAACCCCATTTTTCTAACGGAATCTGGGTGATGATATCAGCCGGATTTACCCCATTAAAGATGTTTGGATAGTTGTTCTCGTTTATTTTAGCAACATTCGGCGTTGCAAAGGTATAACCGTAAATATTCGATTGATCCGCCAACTGCTCTGTTTCAGACAAATCGGCCGCCAGTAAGTTGGCAACGGCAGCTCCTCTGCTGTGTCCGGTTATTAAAAACTTTGTCGTGGCTCTGTTCAAATGCAAGCTTTCTGCGTATTGGTTTAAATGAACAAGCAGCGATTTTTCTGCTAGGCTGAAACCTTCATGTACAAAAGGATTGTCACCTGAGTTATTGATATTAAAGTTACTGATCCATTCGTTATCTCCGCTGGTACCTCGGATCACGACGGCTACGAGGGTATATTCTTTATTGTTTACTTTTATTTTTTTACTGGCAAAAGAATATCCTACCGCATCATGGCCTTCTTTTGCGCTCGCCTGATACGAGTCACTGTCATAGATGCTGTCATTGGTGAAGCCAAACGCCGACAGCGCATTCTCTATAAATGACGGCGTACTTCCGTAAGCGGCAGTGCTGAAAGCTAAGGATAATGCTGCAGGTCCTTGCCCATAGTTGGAGGAATCATCGCTAAAAAAGGAATCACTATAGGTCACCTTTTCTATTGTCGTATCTTCACCGTTTGGGCCCAGTATGGTTACATCTTTGCTCAGTGTGCTTGCTGCAAAAGCTTCATTTTGGCTGAGGGGAAAACGGGTCAAGGTCATCAGCAGTAAAAGAACAAATGATAGACATAAAATTTTTCGTCTCATTAGGAGTCTCCTTTCTTCTATGGTTTTTTAATCATGTAACGTTAGGGCTGTAAAATCCCTTCACTCTTCTGTAAAATGCTCTGCGTTTGTACAAACTGTTTCGCCGTTCTTGGACTTCTGCCGCCATTTCGAATGGCAAAGGCCTCTGCTTTTACAAACAAACTGTCCTGAGGCAAAGTCAGACCACTTTCCTTCGCAAGATGAAGCACGATATCCAGATAGTCTTGTTTATCCGGTACTTGAAATGTGATTTTAAGGCCAAAACGGGCAGACAAGCTCAATGTTTCCTGTAAAGTATCGTTCAGGTGAAGGTCGTCCCCATTTCTATCGGACATATTTTCTTTCACCAAGTGACGTCGGTTACTGGTTGCATAAATGGCGACATTATGACTTCGGGAAGCTACACTGCCTTCAAGCACCGCTTTTAACGTGGAAAAACTGTCATCATTGCTGCTAAAACTTAAATCGTCAATAAACAATATGAATTTTAGCGGGTTAACGGACAGCTCTTCTAAGAGATTCGGCAGTTGAAGCAACTGATCTTTTTTTATTTCGATGAGCCGCAGCCCCTGATCTTTAAATTCGTTTAAAATAGCTTTAATGGTAGAGCTCTTACCCGTTCCTGCATCCCCATAAAGCAGCACATTATTGGCACCTGTCCCATGGAGAAGCGAAAGTGTATTTTGAATGACAAGGTTTCTTTCTCTTTCATATCCTTGGAGCTGTGAAAGGGATTGAGGATCCGGATATTTTACAGGCATGATCCCTTCTTCTGTCAGAACAAAAGCGGCATAACGCACATAAATCCCGTAGCCGGTGACCGGTAAATTTTTAATTCGCTCGTAATATAATGAGCGGATATCGATATCTTTATTGATCCATTCTGGTAAATAATCCGCGTATGGAATAGTCGTTTTTGTTTCTTTGGCGGTTAGTGCGGCTAGCTGATTCAAAATATGAAGTTCATTTTCGAGACAGTCCTCCACAACAGGGTCAAATTCTTTTCCGGCGCCTTTTCCAACGATATAAAAATTCTCATCGTTCATAGCAAGCTCGACAATATAGTCGCTGAGGCAGCAGGTGTTGTTAAAAAGCGCGGATACAAAGCTGCCATAGGACTTAATGATTTCCTCGGAAGATTTTAAATGATAGGTTTCTCCTGCGAGAGTTTGCAGGGATTTAATTACAGGATTTTCTAATAAATTTCTAAAAATCACGAGGGTATTTAGCTTTGTAGATAGGCTGTATAGTTTATTCATTTTAATGTACTCCTGTTTACAATTGGGTTATTTGGAACACAATTATAATGATTGCTGAAAGCGTGCGGAAAGGAATGGCCATGCTGCGGATACTTTCTCAGGCAATCCGTCATTGTGCTTATTCACATTAGTGTATATCTGTGATAAAATGGTAAAATAATTATAATAAAGTTATGTGATGTTCAAATTCATAGTATACCACATTTAAATAAAGGAGTAAATTGTTATGCTTACGTTAGATAAAATATACCATGCCGCTTTTGTCCTAAAAGAAGTGGCAAGGAAAACCGATTTAATCGTAGCTCCCGCCTTGAGCGGAGAAAATACGGTCTATCTAAAAACAGAAAATCTTCAAGTGACAGGAAGCTTTAAGCTGAGAGGGTCGTATTACAAAATCAGTCAGCTGACGGAAGAGGAAAAAGAGCGAGGGATTATCGCCTGCAGTGCGGGCAATCATGCACAAGGGGTGGCACTGGCTTCTCAAAAAAGTAATATTCCTTGCCTGATTTGCATGCCGGACGGCGCCCCTATCAGCAAGGTAGAAGCCACAAAGCAATATGGTGCAGAGGTTTGTCTGGTAAAGGATACGTATGATGATGCGTATGCGAAAGCAATCGAAATACAGAAAGAAGAAGGCAAAACCTTAATTCATCCGTTTGATGATGATGATGTCATCGCAGGGCAGGGTACGATTGGGCTTGAAATATTAGACCAGTTGGCCGATGCGGATGCGGTTATCGTTCCAATCGGCGGAGGCGGATTAATAAGCGGAGTCTCTTTTGCCATTAAAAGCCTGAATCCGAATTGTAAAGTGTATGGTGTTCAGGCAGCAGGGGCTGCCAGTATGTATAACTCGGTAAAAGGCGGTGAACTTCTTACGCTGGATTCTGCTAATACGTTTGCAGACGGAATCGCGGTAAAACGTCCGGGGGATAAAACCTTTGAATTGATTTCAACATACGTAGATGACATCGCAACCGTTTCTGATGATGAGATTGCGGCAGCTATCTTAGCACTAATGGAAAAGCAAAAGCTGGTTTCAGAGGGTGCAGGCGCTGTTTCTGTCGCTGCTGCCATGTTTAATAAGTTTGATTTACATGGAAAGAAAATTGTTTGTTTAGTAAGCGGCGGAAATATTGATGTAAACATTTTAAACAGAGTGATCACCAGAGGTCTGATTATGAGCGGAAGAAGAAGTACCTTAACGGTTGCTTTAGTGGACAAACCGGGCCAGCTTCTTGGTGTGAGTGAAATAATCAGTCATCTTGGCGGAAATGTAATTGCCGTTCATCATGACAGCAGTGATCCGAATATGGACATTAACAGCTGTTTCCTTCGAATTGTTATGGAAACCAGGGATGAAGCACAGGTTCAGCAGATCAAGACTGAGTTGATAAGCGCAGGCTTCCATTTGGTATAAGCAGGGTAAGGAGATTTATCTAAAGTGGTATTATATAGGGGGAAAATAAATAAATAATGATCGTAGTAATGAATATTATCGTTGTGCTCTTGCTTGTCTTCATGAATGGCTTTTTCGTGGCTACAGAGTTTGCGGTAGTAAAAGTAAGAAAATCCAGAATAGAAACATTAGTGCTGCAAGGAAATAAGAGCGCAAGACATACGTTAAAAGTGGTGAATGACTTGAATTCGTACCTATCAGCGTGTCAGTTAGGCATAACGTTAGCCTCTTTAGGGCTAGGTTGGGTAGGAGAACCTGCCGTTTCGAGGATGTTAATGCCGATTTTTAATTTGTTTCATGTCCCTGAAAGTGTTCTGCATTCCGTTTCCTTTATCGTGGCATTTTCCATTATAACGGCGTTCCACATCGTATTGGGAGAATTGGTTCCTAAATCACTGGCTATTATTAATGCCGAAAAGATTGCGATGCATACAGCTCTGCCTCTCATCCTTTTTTATAAAATAACGTATCCCATCATGTGGACCTTTAATCACAGCACGAATCTGGTTTTAAAATTGTTTCATATGTCTCAAGTGAATGAACATGAGGCGGCACATACCGATCAAGAAATCAAGCTGCTGGTTGAGGAAAGTTATAAGCATGGTTTAATCGACCAGACGGAATTAACCTTTGTGGATAATATCTTTGATTTTTCAGAGACAACTGTTAAAGAAATTATGATTCCGCGTACGGATATGGAATGCATTTATCTGGATCATTCTTTCGAAGATATATTATCGTATGCCTTAGAAAAACAGCTGACAAGATATCCGGTATGTAATGGCAATAAAGATCATGTGATTGGTTTTATACACATTAAAGACTTATATAAGATGAAAATTGAAGGCACTACTCAGAACCTTGAAGGAATCATCCGCAGCCTTAACTTTATCCCGGAATCCTTTTCAATCAATCAATTGCTAAAAATGTTTAAAGAAGAAAAATCACAAATAGCGATCGTTATTGATGAATATGGAGGCACTGCGGGATTAGTAACCGTTGAAGATATTTTGGAAGAAATTGTTGGGAATCTTACGGATGAGTTCGATGAGGAAGAGGACGAGATCTCAACGGATAAAGACGGCAATTATATTCTGGATGGAAAGGTTATGATTGAAGATGTGAACGATCTGCTGCACATTAACATCGAGGCAGAGCATATTGATACGATAGGCGGATGGCTATATTCAAGACTCGAATCGGATCCTCAAATCAGTGAGAAAACCTTCTATGGGGATTATGAATTTATTATTTTGGAATGCGACAGAAAAAGGATAAGCAAACTGCTGGTTAAAAAAGTGACTTAAAGACAAGCAAAAATAGGAAACTCTTAAAACACTGTAATAAGTTTTAGGAGTTTTTTTGTTTGTCGTAAACCGTGCGCTAAATCCAGCAATCAGGGACGATTTGTTCAATGCTGCATAAACTGTTACGGTGACTAAATAATTGGAGGGTCTTGACATGTATGCATTTTTCCTTGCATTATCATTAAATATTGATAGCCTCAGTATCGGAGTAAACTATGGGCTAAGAAAAATTAAAATAAGTATTCCGGCCGTATTGACCATTATAATGATTTCCTTAGGGGCCCTTACCCTTTCTTATTTAGCAGGCTATGTTGTATTTTCATTTATTTCAATTTTTGCATCCAAAATAATAAGCTCATTCCTGCTAATGGCCTTAGGCTTTTTTTTGTTTGTTCAAACAATCATCAACATCCGCTATCCGATAGAAAGCGAAGCGTTTATTATTAAAAAAATCAGAATAAAACCTCTCCATCTCATTGTAAACATAGTGCGGGAACCTTCCGCCGCGGATATGGATCATTCGGAGGTTATAGACATGAAAGAAGCGGCCTATATCGGCGCGGCACTTTCGATAGATGCCTTAACGGTAGGTTTATCTTTAGCCGCTTACCAAATAAATCTGCTCGGGTTTTTACTGTTGTCAGCGGTGATAAATTCTTCCTTTCTAATCGCCGGAGAGCTAGCGGGCAGATTAGCAGGAAGATTTATCTCTGAAAATAAGCTGAAGTTAGCAGCAAGCTTAACGATTATCCTATTGGGATTAACGAAACTCGCGTAAATAACCAATGACAGGCTGAAAAAAAAGCCCTGACCGTAGAGTTTTGTAATCAATTTATATACTTCCTTTGCGTCCGGCCATTCGTATAAGCATTTTTCTTGTCAAGTCAACAGGAATAACGGTAAAGGCAAGCAGCAATACGATTTGCAGTTCAATGAAGGTTAGCCCTGCTGTTCGGAAAACGGAACCGCCTAAGTAAATCAATAATAACTGTACGACAAAAATAAAGGATACGACAGATAAAAATAATTTATTCTTCCCGATATAGGCCAGTAAATTTAATCGATAGGTACGTGCATTAAAACTATTAAAGATACTAGCAAAGATAAATAGGCTGAAGAAAGCGGTCATTAAATAGTGACGGCCTTCAGAACCGCGGAATAATTCGCTGAAAATAGGCAGCTTTAAGAAAATCAAGCATAAAAAAGCGGTGTATATTCCTGTAAACAGTATTTGATTCCACATGTATGAATTGATAATCGGTGTATCTCGGCGCTTAGGCGGTTCATGCATGTACTCTTCCAGTGCAATTTCTCCGGAAAAGGCAAGTCCGGCTAAGGTATCCATCACCATGTTGATCCATAACATTTGGATGACGGTAATCGGTGCGGCCACCCCTATAAATGGGCCGATGATAGAGATAATAACGGCACAGAAATTATTCGTCAGCTGAAATATGATAAACTTACGAATACTTTTAAATATGGTTCGGCCATAAAGAATTGCTTTGGAGATGGAGAGAAAATTATCATCCAATACCACAATGTCACTGGCCTCTTTTGCGATTTCCGTGCCGCTGCCCATGGAAAATCCCACATCTGCTTTTTTTAATGCAGGTGCATCGTTTACCCCGTCGCCGGTCATTCCGGCAACCAGTCCCATTTCCTGAGATACATTTATAAGCCTGCTTTTATCGGAGGGAAGAGCTCTTGCTATGACCCTTAAGTTTGGCAGAATCCCCTTTAATTCATCGTCACTCAGCTGAGATAATTCGCTGCTTGTGATAATCGCCTGATCTTGTCCGTCCCGGATCAATCCCGCTTCTTTAGCAATTGCTGCTGCGGTATCCCTATTGTCACCGGTTATCATGACGACTTGAATGCCGGCATGCGTAACCTGGTGGATGGCTTCCACCGCTTCACGCCGGAGCTCATCCTTAATGCAAATAATTCCTACCAAAGTCAACTCGTTTAAATCAGAGGCTTTTCTCACCGTAGATTCGCTTATTGCCAATGCGAGCAGCCGGACTGACCGATTAGACATGTTGTCCATCGTTTTGCGAAGAGCGGATAATCCGGACAGCGGACGAACCACACCTTGTTCATCGTAATAGCTCGTACAATTTGCAAGGATCAACTCAGGGGCACCTTTAATAAACACCAGTTGCTTATCCTCCGAGATGATCTCAGCCGCAGAAAATTTATCGGTGCTGTTAAAAGGTATTCGAGTGAGTACCTTACCGCCTTTCGGTGCAGAGGAATGGTTTAAAACAAAGTCAAGGATAGCTCTTTCGGTTGCATTTCCGCCAATAACTTGTCTCGTATTTTCTTTCGTACTGATTGATGCGCTGGTATTATAGAGCGCCGATAAGTAAAATAAATGACAAAGCTCTTGTGAATCCGCCAGTTCAGACATAGAATTATATTCCATGCCATTGGCAGTGATAAAGGCTGTCACTTCAAGCTTTCCTTTTGTAATGGTTCCGGTTTTATCTGTAAATAAGATGTTCAGGCTGCCGGCAGTCTCTATTCCGACTAATTTTCGAACCAGCACATGATCCTTCAGCATCCGCTTCATATTAGAAGACAAAACAACGGTAATCATCATCGGGAGGCCCTCCGGAACGGCAACTACGATGATTGTAATTCCCAAGGTCAACGCATGCAGAAGAGCCCCGACAATAATGGCGGGTGTTGTAACAACTTCCATTATTTTAACGGGATCGAAGCCCTGACTGAGTACGACAGAATTAAACAGATCGGCTGCGGCCACTATTATTGCCCCAACGTAGCCGAAATTGCTAATCGTCTCAGCCAGTTTTCTTAATCGGAATTTAAGCGGGCTGTCTCGCGTTTCATCCTGTATTTCATGAGCAATTCTTCCGTAGAACGTATTGTTTCCGACGTGTGTTACCTCTAGGACTCCTTCCCCTGAGCAAACGATGCTGCCCCGAAAAAGTTTGTTTTTCTGCATGAAATTGGAGCCAACGAGGGAAGCGGCGCCTGACGGTATTTTCGTGGTTTCTTTTGATTCACCGTTTAAGGCGGATTGATCTACTTTTAACTCGCCGGATAGAAGGATTCCGTCTGCGGCTATCTTTTCACCCGCTTGTAATACGATGTAATCCCCAACGACTATCTCCTGAATGGGCAATTCCAATAACCCTTCGGCCCGTTTTACTCTGCATGTCATCTTGTCCGCTTCTTCCTGAAGCTTTTCAAACGCAGATTCGCTGCCGTATTCAGATAAAGTAGAGACAAAGGTCGCTATAAAAATAGCAGCAGCAATACCTGCCGATTCATACCATTCAAAGTTTTTAAATAATAGGATAAGATTAACGGCAAGCACTATAAGCAGAATTTTGATAATGGGATCATCAAAATTCTCAATAAATTTTCTAATAAAGGTTTTCGTTTTTCTGCGGCCTAATTGGTTGTCTCCATATTTTTCTCTCGAAATGGATACTTCGTCAGCAGTAAGTCCCATTATAGAATTTGGTTGAACAGGTACCGAGTTTAACATAATTTAAATCCACCTCCTTCGAAAAAGATATTCAGACAAGCCTAGATATATAACCGAAGTTTATGCTTTTCTGTTTTTTACTTCCCATTCGTTCCATGCAAACGAAAGCAACAAGGAGGACCTGCAACAACAATAAAAAAGCTTTGAAAATAGCACATTTCAAAGCTTTTTATTCATACATTATATATTTAAATTATACCATGAAAGCGCTAGGATTCGGTTCTAGAAACCTGTTTATTTCGTTTTGCATGAGGGCTAACGCAATAATGGAAAAGCCTATAAGGCAGAAGATTAAATAGAGGGCACCATTTGCGGAACCGCCTGCTAAGCCATGTTTTTGCCGAAGCCTATAAATACGGTCTCCCATTATATAAGACCAATAAAGTCCGTAAATACCAAGCGTTATAATGGTAAAAATAAGCACCCAGCCGCCGTTGGTACCCCGTTCTGAAGATAATTCCAAAGAATCATTGGTGAGGCAAATGATCCAATAAAGTCCGTAAATACCAAACGTTATAATTGTAAAGAGAATGCACAGCGCAATATTTTTTTCTCTCATGAAGAAACTCCTTTCAAAAATGGCGCAAAATAGTATAGTACATCACACTCTTAATTTACAATACAAGTGTAAAAACACCATATGCTATTATATTGTCATTTAGTGAAAAGATACTATAAAGTACATCATAGATTGTCCGGTTTGTGGTGTTATTTTTAATGTATCAAGCTCATGACGAGGTATAATTATTCATGATAAAGCGATGTCGTAATAAAGCGAAAAATAATTAATGAGACAACATAATATTGTTGTGAAAAAAGAAAGAGAAAAAGTTATAAACCGTTGATATGGTAAGACGATATGGACGGATTGAATTAATTTTTAGAAAATTTAAAAATAATTTTTGCAAAGATATTGACAAGTTTGTCATAATGCGTGATGATAGAAATAGAATAGATAATATGTATAAAAATTCATAAACAATGAATAAATATTTATATTTATTCATAAAAACTTAAATTTATTCATTCGGGATTCCAAGAGGGCTTTGCTGATTGCCTTCGAATAGTAAGAACGCTAGGAAAGACAGCTTTTATAAAAGGGAGAGGATAACAATATGTCTATTATTATTAATGGAATGAAGTTGACGGTTGAAGAAGTCATCCGTGTCGCAAGAAATGGCGAAGAGGTTTTGATTGCACCTGAAGCGCAGGAGGCTGTCAAAAAGGCCAGAGCGTATGTAGATAAAAAACTGAAAGAGGGTGCTGTCATTTACGGACTCACCACTGGTTTCGGAAAGTTCGCCGATACTTATATATCAACTGAGGAAGCGGCAGATCTTCAGAGAAATCTGATCATCAGCCATACTTGCGCGATGGGTCAAGCACTTCCAAAAGAAGTGGTAAGGGCAGCTATGCTTCTGCGTTGCAATGCCCTTTCAAGAGGACATTCGGGCATCCGTCCTGAAACGTTGCATACCTTGCTGGACATGTTAAACAAAGGGGTTCATCCGATCATTCCGGAGAAAGGGTCACTGGGTGCAAGCGGAGATTTAGCACCGCTGTCACACATGGTATTAACCATGATCGGGGAAGGCGAGGCAGAATATAAAGGAGAGCTATTGCCAAGTAAAGAAGCGATGGAAAAAGCAGGCATACCTCTCGTTCAGCTGGCTGCCAAAGAAGGGCTTGCCTTAATTAACGGAACTCAGATCATGACCGCTATCGGGATTAACGTACTGTGGGATGCGATGGACTTAGCAAAAACAGCGGATATCGTTGCTGCAATGACAGCAGAGGCACTGAATGGAATTACAAAAGCATATGATCATAAGGTGCACGATGTCAGAGGACATCAGGGGCAAAAAGAGTCAGCGGCCAATATGTTACAGATATTAAATGGCAGTGAAAATACGAAACCTGTAAATCCTAAAAAGGTGCAGGACCCTTATTCACTGAGATGCATCCCGCAGATTCATGGTGCTTCCAGAGATGCAATACAATATGTTTATGAAGCCGTATCGAAAGAAATAAACGCTGTTACGGATAATCCGATTATTTTCCCGGATGAAGATGAAGTCATATCCGGCGGAAATTTCCATGGGCAGCCGATGGCTCTAGCGTTTGATTTCTTGAAAATGGCCGTTGCAGAATATGCAAATGTATCGGAAAGACGTTCGGAACGGTTGATCAATCCGCAGCTTTCCGAAGGCTTGGAACCATTTTTAACAAAGCATGGCGGCGTATGTTCCGGCTTTATGATTGCACAATATGCAGCAGCTTCTATGGTTTCGGAAAATAAGATTTATGCGCATCCGGCTTGTGTGGACTCCATTCCTTCATCGGGAAACCAAGAAGACCATGTAAGCATGGGAACAACGGCGGCGAGAACGGCCGCATTGATTATCGATAATTCGCAAAAAGTTCTAGGAATTGAATTGTTCGCAGCAACACAGGCCATCTGGCTGAGGGGAGAAAAGAATCTTTCACCAACCACCCAAGCGGTTTACAATTTTGTGAGAAAAACCGTCGATCCGATAGATCAAGACGTTGTCATGTATAACGAATTAGTGAAGTTTGATGAGATGGTTAAGCAGCACAAGATTTCTGACGTTGCGGAAAAGGTTTGCGGAAAGTTAAGGTAGAAGGAGGGAACAACATGTTAACCAATACAGATATTTCGAACGCGATGACGATAAAGCTGGGGAAGGAGCTGCCTGAATATCCGGCTTTCGAAGAAGGAAAGAGACGGGCTCCGGACAGGGGGTTCCGGCTAACGCCGGAACAAACAAAGGTGGCATTAAAGAATGCTCTTCGGTATATTCCGGAGGAACTGCATGAGACTCTTGCTCCTGAATTCATGGAGGAGCTGAAAACCTATGGCAGGATTTATGCGTACCGCTACAGACCGGCAGGCAGGATCTATGGAAAGCCGATTGAAGAATATAAGGGGAACTGCATCGAAGGAAAAGCTTTTCAAGTGATGATCGATAACAATTTAGATTTTGAAATTGCCCTTTATCCCTATGAGCTGGTTACGTACGGAGAAACCGGTCAACCATGCCAGAACTGGCTGCAATACCAACTAATAAAAAAATACTTAGAAGAATTGACAGTGAATCAAACCCTCGTTGTGGAATCCGGGCATCCTTTGGGTCTGTTCCCATCAAAGCCGGAAGCTCCGCGGGTGATTATTACCAATGCCATGATGATCGGCATGTTTGACAATTCAGCCGACTGGGAAATTGCGGAGGAAATGGGCGTTGCAAACTACGGCCAGATGACGGCCGGAGGCTGGATGTACATCGGCCCTCAGGGAATCGTTCACGGCACGTTTAATACCATACTGAATGCAGGAAGAAAATATCTAGGCGTTCCGGAACAGGGAGATCTGACAGGACATACTTTCGTATCTTCCGGACTGGGAGGTATGAGCGGAGCACAGCCGAAGGCAGCCAATATCGCCAGAGCGGTGGGCATCTTTGCGGAAGTGGATCGTTCCAGAATCCAAACCAGATTGGACCAAGGCTGGGTAGACGTCATTCTGGATGATCTGAACGAAGTATTTAAGCTTGCAAAAGAAAAACAGCAAGGAGGCGAAACCGTTTCCATCGCTTATCATGGAAATATCGTCGATTTGCTTGAAAAGGCAGTAGAAACAGGCTTCAAAATTGACTTATTATCGGATCAGACTTCCTGTCACAACGCATATAACGGCGGCTATTGCCCGGCAGGGTTGACCTTTGAAGAAAGAACGGCGTTATTGCATGATAACAGAGATATATTTTGTAAGAAGGTAGATGAATCTCTTCATAGACATTTTAAAGCAATAAAAGCGTTGAGCGAAAACGGCACCTACTTCTTTGACTATGGGAACTCTTTTATGAAAGCCATGTATGATGCAGGCGTAAAAGAGATTTCAAAGAACGGATACGATGAAAAAGATGGATTTATTTGGCCGTCTTATGTAGAAGATATCATGGGTCCGATGTTGTTTGACTATGGGTACGGCCCGTTCCGCTGGGTTTGCTTATCCGGCAAGCCGCAGGATTTGGATAGAACGGATCAGGCTGCTATGGACTGCATTGATCCGAATCGGCGTTTTCAAGACAGAGATAACTGGGTTTGGATCAGAGATGCAAAAGAAAATAAATTAGTGGTCGGCACCCAAGCCAGAATCCTCTATCAGGATGCGGAAGGCCGAACAAAAATCGCTCTCCGGTTCAATGAATTGGTAAGAGAAGGAAAAATCGGACCTGTTATGATCGGGAGAGACCATCATGATGTAAGCGGTACCGATTCCCCTTTCAGAGAAACAGCTAACATCAAAGACGGAAGCAATGTCATGGCGGATATGGCAGTTCAATGCTTTGCCGGTAATGCAGCCAGAGGCATGAGTTTATGCGCCTTGCATAACGGCGGCGGCGTTGGCATCGGAAAATCCATTAACGGCGGATTCGGTCTCGTGTTGGACGGAAGCGAACGAATCGATGCGATTATTAAATCGGCCATGATGTGGGACGTTATGGGCGGTGTAGCAAGAAGAAGCTGGGCAAGAAATGAACATGCGCTGGAGACGTCGGTGGCTTACAATCAGAATTATGCAGATCAGGGTCATATTACGATTCCGTACGTGGCAAGTGATGACTTAGTCAATAAGGTGGTTGCGGAGTATCTAAAATAGGGAGCCGCAAAAGGCACAGGTTATGCAGAAAGGAATGATACGCACAAAATGAACAAAACATTGCTGATTAAAAATATAGGAATCTTGCAGACCCCCATCGGAAGTGAAAGCCATCGAGGGGAGAAACAGGGTGAAAATATTAAAATGAACGATGCCGCGATCCTGATAGAAGATGGAATTATTAAAGAGATCACCGAAAACGGACAGCTGCCGTCAGGGGCAGAAAATGCGGATACAGTGATCGATGCCGAGGGCAACTTGGTTACACCGGGATTGGTGGAAGGCCATACGCATTTAGTCTTTGGCGGGTATCGGCAAAATGAAATCCCGCTGAAACTGGCAGGAGCGACCTACCTTGATATATTAAAAGCAGGCGGAGGTATATTGGATACGGTTCGCAAGACGAGAGAAGCTTCTTTCGAAGAACTCTATGAAAAGAGTGAAGCTTTCTTGGATGAGATGCTGGCTTTAGGTGTGACTACCTGTGAAGCGAAAAGCGGATATGGCTTAGACCTGGAAACAGAATTAAAAATGTTGAACGTTGTAAAGGCTCTTGATAGAAACCATCCGGTAGATATGGTGCCTACCTTTATGGGAGCACATGCTATCCCGGAGGAATACAAGGGCCGAGCCGACGAATTTATTGATTTGCTGTGCAATCAGATGATGCCGGAAGTAAAAAAGCAAGGATTGGCAGAGTTTTGTGATATTTTCTGCGAAGACTCTGTTTTTGATGTGGCACAAAGCAAAAGGTATTTGCTTAAGGCAAAGGAACTGGGATTTGGTTTAAAAATTCATGCGGATGAAATCGAAGAGATCGGCGGTTCGGAGCTGGCAGGAGAGGTAGGGGCCATTTCTGCGGAACATTTAATTGCTGCGGGAGAAAAAGGATTGGCTTCTATGGCAGCAGGAGGAACGACAGCGATGCTGCTTCCTGCGACGTCGTTTTATCTCGGGAAAACCTTTGCACCGGCCAGAAGGATGATTGAGCTCGGTATTCCGGTGGCCATTGCTTCAGACTTCAATCCGGGGTCATGCCCTTCCTTAAACCTTCAATTTGCTATCAATTTGGGGTATTTGCGATATAAGCTGACACCGGAAGAGATCTTAACGGCCGTTACCATCAATCCGGCTTGTGCAATCGGCCGGGGAGAGCGTGTGGGGACATTAGAAGTTGGTAAACAAGGCGATTTGGTGATTTGGGATGCCCCGAACATGGAGATGCTCTGTTATCGGTTCGGCTCGAACTTAGCTATGCAAGTCATCAAAAAAGGTATATTGGTTTAGGAGAATTCAATAAAAAATAAAGGGAGAAAAAAATGAAATTAGTAGAGATGACGGTCAATGAATACTTGGATGTATTGAAGTCCGATGCACCGGCTCCCGGCGGCGGTTCGGTCAGTGCGTTGGCAGGTGCGCAAGGAGCAGGGTTGTTGATGATGGTGTGTGATTTGACCACCGGAAAGGAAAAATACGCAGACTATCAGGAAATCTGTGTCCAGGCAAAGACACAAGCAGCTGCCTTGCAGGAGGCATTAACCGAGGCTATTGATAAGGATACGGAAGCCTTTAATCTCGTCTCGGCTGCCTTTAAAATGCCGAAAGGGTCGGATGAGGAGAAAAGAGCAAGAAGCCAGGCTATTGCGGAAGGCACGCTGGTTGCTACAGAAGTGCCGTACAGCGTAATGACGCTGGCCTATGAAGGATTACAAGAAGTAAAGAACATCTTGGGAAAATTCAACACGAATGCCGCCAGTGATTTGGGGGTAGCCGTATTAAATCTGATGACTTGCATCAAGGGGGCCTGGCTGAATGTAAAAATAAATTTACCCGGCGTAAAGGATGAAGCAAAGAAAAGAGTTTTTCAGGAGGAAGGCGAAAGCCTTGTACGGGATGCTGAAAAGCTTGCGGATGAGCTATATCTTGAAATCGCAAAATCATTAGAATAAGAAAATAGAGGAGGGCCCTAATATGGCAATGATTATTGAAAGTGTACCGAATATCAGTGAAGGAAAGAACAAGGATATTATAGAGGCTTGTGTAGATCAGATTCGAACGACGGCAGGATGTACCTTATTGCAGTACACCTCTGACCCAAGCCACAACAGAACCGTTATCACCTATATGGGAAGTGCAGAAGCTTGTGAAGAAGCCAGCGTAAAGCTTGCTAAGAAAGCAGTTGAGCTGATTGACCTCACCAAACACGTGGGAGAACATCCAAGAATGGGCTGCGTGGACGTTATGCCTTTCATTCCGATTAAAGAGGCAACCACAGAAGACTGCGTGGAGCTCTCAAAGAGAGTGGGTGAACGAATTGCAAAAGAAGCAGACCTTCCGGTATTTCTATATGAACAATCTGCGAGTGCAGCTCACCGGGAAAATCTAGCGTCAATTCGTAAGGGACAGTTTGAAGGAATGGCGGAAAAGGTGAAAGCGGAACAGTGGATTCCGGATTTCGGCGGACAGCGGATTCATCCCACCGGAGGCGTGGTGGCAGTAGGTGCAAGACCGCCGCTGATTGCCTTCAATATTAACTTAAGCACCTCCGATTTAACGGTTGCAAATAATATCGCTAAAATTATCAGACGGTCAAGCGGCGGTTTTGATTGTGTAAAAGCGATGGGCGTTATGCTGGAAGAAAGAAACATCGCACAGGTTTCCATCAACATGACCGATTTTACAAAAACGCCATTGTATAGAGTAGTAGAACTAGTGAAAGCAGAAGCTGCTCGATATGGGGTACATGTAGTGGGAACAGAGATTGTAGGACTTTGCCCGATGAATGCGTTGTTTGATACAGCGGAATATTATCTTCAAATTGAAGATTTTAACCCAGCTGTACAGGTAATTGAAAACCACTTGTTATAATACCAAACAGGGGCTGCCCCGGTGCTTCATGGCCGACGGGCAGTTTTTGTATAATAATCTTTTAAAAATCATTTGGTCATCCTTAAATATCCGACAATGGAACTTTTCTGCAATTTGACGGATTCGTGGTTTTTATAAAAAAATTGTGCTATTATAATGATATATAAAAAATGGAGAGGTGCAGGACGATGGATACAAACTTTTCAAATAATGGCTCCTTGACAGATGAAATCGTGGATGTTTTACGAGATCGAATTTTAAAAGGAGAGTATGTCATCGGAGAAAAATTAATAGAAAATCAAATAGCTACAGAGTTTAAAGTGAGCAGAACCCCTATCCGAGATGCTTTTAAACTGCTTGAAGAGGAAGGCCTGATTGACTATATTCCAAACAAAGGCAGCTTTGCAAAGGGTTTTACAAGACAGGATATGGAAGACATTTATGCGGTTCGAAAGGCGTTAGAACAGCTGGCTGTGGAATGGGCGATTGAAAGAATAGGAGAAAAGGAAGTCCGTGAATTGGAACGGCAGGTTGAATTGATGGAATTCTACACGAAGAGAAAAGAGTGTGAGAAGGTTATGGAGATCAATGTTTCCTTTCATGAACTTATTTATAATGCGACGAGAAGCAGATTTCTCGCACACATCTTGAAATCGTATCGGCAATATGTTCAGCAAGCGAGAAAAGCGACCATATCGGAAGAAGAAAACCTGGAGGTTGTCGCAATAGAGCATAAAGAGATCTTAAAAGCAATCAAAGCAAAAGATGTTGACTCAGCAAAAGACAAGATTGCCCGCCATTTGGATAATTCCAAAAACCGTGCACAGGTAATTTGGCATATTGTATAATTCTAGCGTAGAATCCTTGAAAGGCAATTAACGAATATGGTATAATATATTCAATAAATGAAAGAAGGGAATAAGCTTTATGGCGATTTATGAGTCAGGTGAAGATTATTTAGAAACTATATTGGTAATTCAGAAAAGGAACGGTACGGTGCGCTCCATTGATGTAGCCTCCGAATTGAATTTTTCAAAGCCAAGCGTGAGTCGGGCAATGGGTATTCTAAAAAAAGCAGGCTATATCCTGATTGACGAAAAAGGGCATATTACTTTTACGGAAAAGGGCAGAAGCAAGGCGGAAGCCATCTATGAAAGGCATAACTTGATTGCGGCTTTTTTAGAGCAGGTGTTGGATGTCAGTGAGGAAAATGCACTGAAGGATGCTTGTCGTATTGAACATGATTTATCGGATGAAACTTATGAAAAAATGCGAGAGATGCTAGATAAACAAGACTAATATTCTCACACGGTACTTCGCGTGGAAAAAAGAATAATAATATATAGGAAAAGATAAAAGCTTGTGCATGAAGATGCCAGGCTTTTTTATTTCGTACCGGTTTAAGATGTACTCCGGGGGTTGAAAAAAGGGGATTTCGAGTATATAATTTAGCAGGGAAGCAGCAATGCTGGAAAGGAACGGATAGAAATGATACGAGAAGCTATTAGGCCTGTGTGGGCAGAGATTAATCTTTCGAACTTAGACTATAACATTAAAAATATTATCGCAAAGGTAGGTGCTGACAAGCAGGTCATCGGAGTGATCAAAGCAGATGCTTATGGTCATGGATCGGTTGAAGTGGCTAAGGTGCTACGAGCAAATGGCGTCAAAACATTCGCGATAGCTACGTTGCAGGAAGCCATTACCCTTCGGGAAGGAGGGGCAACGGAAGAGATTATCATGCTGGGACTTACGCCGAACCTGTATGCGGATATTCTTGTTCGGTATAACCTTACGCCGGTTGTTTGTGATGTTGAAAATGCAAAGGCCATTTCAGATGCGGCGGAAGCAGAAGGCAAGATTTTGCATGGGTTTGTTGCAGTAGACACGGGAATGGGCAGAATCGGGTATTTGCCTGAAGATCCTTCGGCGATAGAGGATATAAAGAAGATCGCAGCGCTTTCACATTTTAAAATAAAAGGTTTATTTTCCCATTTTGCGACGGCAGATGCATTGGATAAGTCTTTTGCAAAAATACAAGAGAAGCGGTATACCGAATTCCATGAAAAATTGGTGCGTGCGGGCGTGATAGTTCCTCTTCGAACCTTTGCCAACAGTGCTTCCATCATGGAGATCCCCTCTGTTTATTATGATGCGGTAAGACCGGGGATCATCTTATATGGGTGTTATCCTTCCGACGAGGTGGATAAAAATCAGCTGCTTATTAAACCGGTCATGTCGGTCAAAGCAAATATTGTACATTTAAAGAAAGTAAGCACCGGTTTTTCAGTAGGCTATGGAAGAAGATTCATCGCTGAACGAGAGAGCTTCATTGCGACCATTGCCTTAGGATATGCAGATGGTTACCCTAGACCGTATTCGTCTCACGCAAAAGTGATTGTAAACGGAGTCATGGCCCCTATCGCGGGAAATATCTGTATGGACCAATGCATGATCGATGTGACAGACGTACCTGATGTAAAAGTAGGCGATGAAGTTATTGTCATGGGAAGCGATGGGAAAAATACCATCTTAGCAGATGATATCGCGAATGCTACCGGAACGATAAATTATGAAATTGTTTGTGCTTTTGGACAAAGACTGCCGAAAGTGTATTGCAAATAAAAAGGAGAACGTATGATTTTTGGATTGTTTAAAAAAGATGAAAATGCTGATTTAGTTTTTGTCAATGGAAGAGTTTATACGCAAAATCCCGATTTCCCATGGGCGGAGGCAATAGCTTGCAAAGGAAGTAAAATTATTTATGTCGGAAGCAGGACAGATGCGGAGAGCATTGTTGGCTCAGAGACCTGCGTTATTGACATGAAAGGCGGATTTATGTTTCCGGGTTTGATTCATACACATAGTCATCCGGCATTACGCGTTTTTGAGGATATCTATATTCCCTTTTCAGAGGGATTGGATTTAGAAGAAGTTCAAGGAGTGTTGACGGACTATATTTTGGAGCACCCGGATCGGGAATCCTACTTCGGCTATGGTTTTGCAGGGCATTTGTTAGACAGTATGAGCGAAGAAGAGGCAAAACAATTATTGGACGAGCTCTATAATGAAAAACCGGTTGTGGTGCTAAGTTCAGGGGAGGAAAAGCTCTGGCTGAACAGCTGTGCTTTTGAAGCTGTGAGGGCCGCAGCGCAAGCAGATGGGGTTGCAATGATTACGACCTCGTATTTGATGCATGTGGTGGCTCCGATCGAATATGATGAAATTTTAAAGAAAGTAGCTTCTACTGTTACCGCCTATTGTGAAAAGGGTTTTACAAGCATCTTTAATGCGGGGGCACCGGAATTTATGAATGAAGTCTATCAGCAAGTGTTGGCCGCTATGTACCAGCAGGGAGTTTTAAAGCAAAGGAACTTTGACAGCTTTCAAGTTGTCAGAGATGTTGTGCCGGAACGAGTAATTCAAAGATTGATGCAAAAACGAACCAATGCTACTGAAATGGATGGTTTTATAAACTGTGAAGTATTAAAACTTATCCTAAAAAGTGATGCAGAAAAGTATTTGATATCCCCTTCTGTTTTAAAGCAGCTGATGCGTCAAGCGTCAGATAGGAACTTCAATATCCATGTGGATGCGGAAGGGAAAATGGCATTTCAAGAATGTATGAAAGCCATTTCTGAAACGAGAAATGCCGGCTATAGAAAAAACAGTTTTACCGTCGCTTGCGAGCCGGAGGTGTATACTTCAGATGGCGAATTTCATTTAGAAGATATGCATTGTGATAATGTATTCTTTCAGGTGCCGACTTTATGTGAACCGAATTTTGAGTATGCAGCTTTGGAAGGGGCAAAAAATGTAGAAGAAATCATTGACCGGTTAACGATTGATGCCGCAATAGCGTTAGGAATCAATGATAAGCTAGGTTCTATAGAAAGAGGGAAGCTGGCGGACCTAGTTATTTTTGACGAAAATCCTTTTGAACTGATTGAACCTGGTTTGTTTAAAAGGTTGTCGGCATCGATGACGGTTTTAAACGGTGAGGTTGTCTATGATGCAGAAGAAGAAAACTTGCAGGAATGGTACGATTTAATGGCTGCTCAACAGCTATAATAAAAAATAATTAAATTATCATAAGATGCACACATAACCTTCACAATTAATAGCTATACTAATAGTCGAAGGGGAGCATTGGGACCCCGAAATTTTGTATCTTCCTTCGAAGGTACAGGTTTCCTTCTTTTATTAGATACACACACACTAAATAAGACCTTTCGATAGTCGAAAGGTCTTATCCCTTTTTGCGCACCTATCCTCATTTTCAAAGAAAATGTTTGGAAGGTTCCATACAGAAATTGCCTAGCTTTAACTAGAGTGCAATTTTTCAGTTTGACAAATAAGTTACTTCTTCTAAATATCGCTATAGATGCGTTCTTTGATTTCCTGCATCCGGACATCGGTCTGTGAAATAATATCTGCACATTCTTTCAGCTCCAAGCCTACTTCCTCCGCATTCTGCAACTCCTTTTTATACTTTAATTGGCTATCCAAACTAGCCCAAAAGTCCATTGCAATGGTTCGGATTTGTACTTCAACGCGCATCATTCTCTTATGGTTTGAGAAGAATACGGGTGTTTCAATAATTAAATGAAGACTCCGGTACCCATTTGGTTTGGGATGCTTGATGTAATCTTTTTCAGTGATTAAAAAAATGTCATCCTGAGCGGTCAGCATCTTTGCCACATCATAAATATCTCCGATAAAAGGACAGATCACTCGAACCCCTGCGACATCATTCAAATTTTCTACGATGGAGTCCACCGTAATCGGATAGCCTAGCTTCTCCAGTTTATTGGCGATGCTTTCAGGCTTCTTGATCCGATACGTGATGAATTCAATCGGTGTTCTCTTGGTGGTTATAGACAATTCTTCGTTCAGAATGTCCAATTTTGTTTTAACTTCTTTTATGGCACAGTTATACATCATCATTAACTGCTGAAATTGCGTGGATTGCGGTAAAAAGTAATCTTGGAACCGGTTAACTGTATCGTATCCCAAAAATGCTTTTGTAATTTGCGTGTTCATATGTTTTATTATTTCCCTTTCTCTATCCAATGACCTCAATAATCTGATTTTATTACAATAATTTTTAACCAATGGTAAAATTCAAGTAATCTGCTCCCACAATAATTCTACCATCTAAGTCTTGATTTTAAAAGAAAAACAGGTGATAATAATATTTATTGAAGCATTGCGGGTATAAACTTGTCAGAGAATAGAACAAAGGAGGCCATTTATTTGAGTAAGATAAATAGAGAGCAAGCATGGGCATTGCTGACCGAATATAACAAAGAGGATTTTCATTTAAAGCATAGTCAGATAGTAGAAGGCTGCATGCGATATTTTGCAGAAAAGCTGGGCTATACAGAGGAAGCCGATTTTTGGGCAATCGTTGGACTTCTTCACGATTTGGATTTCGAGATGTATCCGGAAGAGCATTGTATCAAGGTTCAAGAAATTATGAAAGACAGAGGGCTGGATGAGGAACTTATCCATGCCGTAGTCAGTCATGGATATGGTATAACTGTGGATGTGAAGCCGGAACATGAGATGGAGAAGGTGTTGTTTGCTGTTGATGAATTAACGGGATTGATTGGGGCTGTTGCTTTAATGCGTCCTTCCAAAAGTGTACAAGACATGGAATTGAAATCGGTTAAAAAGAAATATAAAGATAAGAAATTTGCAGCGGGCTGCTCCAGAGATGTCATCGAACAAGGGGCAGAAATGATGGGCTGGGAATTGGATGATTTAATCAGTGAGACCATTTTAGCGATGCGCACCTGCGAAGTACAAGAATAATGCGGTATAACCAATCCTGCAAAAGCCTCTATCCGCAAGAGCGAAAAGTGGTTAAGCGTATAGAAAATGTTTTTTTATGTTTTTTTGCTTTGAATTCATATACAAAATGTAGTGGTTAGGTATAAAATAATTACTAGATGATGTTTGAAGCTTTATTTTGATGGGTAAGATATGAACATCAAGGCAAAACTGTTTGAAAACAAAAAAACGAGGAGGGTTGATATGGGTATTGCGATAACAGGTGACGTTGATAAAAAAGAAGCGGACGCCTATGTGGACTATTTACAAAACAAATACGGACGAAAGCTGGAAACACTGGATATTAAAGTAGACGGAGATTTTGTCGATTTAAAATTTGAATTTGAAAAGGTTTCTTTTGACCGAATCAGAAGAATTACCGGATACTTAGTAGGGACAATGGATCATTGGAATGATGCGAAAACGGCAGAAGAAAGAGATCGGGTAAAGCATGATGTGGGTGGAGCTTGCGATTGCGGACTCGAGAGAATATAAAATAACATGTAATGAAGAGGCCTCACAAATGTGGGGCCTTTCTTTTGGAGAAACCTTCGATAACAGTTCAATTCAGGATTTTCAATAGTGCGATTGAGAAAACTGATGGGATGATTTCTAGTAATATCCTTGTGTTTTACCCCTGAAAATGATAAAATATATGGGTTCTAAAGGAATTTAGCGTAGTGAAGAAAGGAAAATTAAACGATGAATGATAATTACACTAGCCCTTTATCGGAACGGTACCCTAGCAAGGAAATGAAGTACTTGTTTTCACCGGAGATGAAGTTTCGTACTTGGCGCCGTCTTTGGATCGCTTTAGCCGAAACGGAAAAGGAACTTGGATTAGAAATTACGCAAGAACAGATTGATGAACTCAAGGCGAATGCACTAAATATAAATTATGACGTGGCAAAAGAGCGTGAAGCGATTGTACGGCATGATGTGATGTCTCACGTTTATGCTTACGGACAGCAGTGCCCGAAAGCAAAGGGAATCATTCACCTCGGCGCGACCTCTTGTTATGTCGGAGACAATACCGATCTTATCATCATGACGGAAGGCCTTAAACTGATACGAAATAAAATTATTAATGTATTGGCACAACTTGCCAAATTCGCAGTGGAATATAAATCCCTGCCGACTCTTGGTTTTACGCATTTTCAACCGGCTCAGCCGACCACTGTAGGAAAGCGTGCAACTCTTTGGATGCAGGAACTGCTACTAGACTTGGAAGATATTGAACACTTAATCGGTACGATGAAGCTGCTTGGTTCAAAAGGCACGACAGGCACACAGGCAAGCTTTTTAGAACTGTTTGACGGAGACCATGAAAAGTGTAAGAAGCTGGATCAGTTGATTGCGGAAAAGATGGGATACAGCGGCTGCTATGCCGTTTCAGGCCAGACCTATTCCCGAAAAGTTGACAGCCGTGCACTGAACGTATTAAGCGGAATCGCACAAAGTGCCCATAAGTTCTCCAACGATATCCGGCTCCTTCAGCATTTGAAGGAAATTGAAGAGCCCTTCGAAAAGAATCAAATCGGTTCTTCTGCGATGGCATACAAGAGAAATCCGATGAGAAGCGAACGAATTGCTGCACTGGCAAACTATGTGATCGCCGATGCGACCAATCCGGCTATCACTGCGGCAACCCAGTGGTTTGAAAGAACACTGGATGACTCTGCCAATAAGAGAATCAGCATACCGGAGGCATTCCTCGCGATAGACGGCATCTTGGAACTTTACTTGAATATCGTAGACGGACTTGTCGTGTATCCGAAAGTCATTCATGCCCGTTTGATGCAGGAATTACCGTTTATGGCGACTGAGAACATCATGATGGACGCGGTAAAGGCCGGCGGAGACAGACAAGAACTCCATGAACGAATTCGTGAGCATTCCATGGAGGCAGGCAAGCGTGTAAAGGTAGAAGGAAAAGAAAACGATCTGCTCAAGAGAATTGCAGAAGACCCTGCATTCAATATGAGCCTTGAGCAGCTGGAAAGCATTATGGACCCTTCCAACTTTGTGGGAAGAGCACCGGAGCAGACCGCAGAATTTATTCAAGAGATTATTCAGCCGATTATTGAGCAGAATAAAGATATCTTGGGTGTGAAAGCTGAAATAACCGTTTAAACATAGATGATGAGTTATCGTAAAGATGTTAAGAAAGAAGGTGTAACAGTGGTAAAAGCAATCGTAGGCGCCAACTGGGGCGACGAAGGTAAAGGCAAAATCACAGATATGTTAGCAAAGGAATGTGACATTATTGTTCGATTCCAAGGAGGAAGCAATGCAGGCCATACAATCGTAAATGATTATGGCAAGTTCGCATTACATCTTCTTCCATCCGGGGTATTTTATGACCATACAACAAGCGTTATTGGAAATGGTGTAGCATTAAATATTCCATATCTGGTAAATGAAATCAATTCACTGGTAGAAAAGGGTGTACCAAAGCCAAAGGTACTGGTTTCCGACAGAGCACAGATTTTGATGCCATACCATATCTTATTCGACCAGTATGAAGAAGAAAGATTGGGTGGAAAATCCTTCGGCTCCACAAAGTCCGGCATTGCACCTTGCTACTCCGATAAGTATGCAAAAATCGGTTTCCAAGTCAACGAACTGTTCGACGACGAAACCTTAAGAGAGAAGATTGACAACGTTTGCGAACAGAAAAATATCATTTTAGAACATTTATATCATAAACCGCCGATTGATAAAGACGAGCTTTATAAGCTGATGGTAGAATACAGAGAAATGGTTGCTCCATATATTTGCAATGTTTCTGCTTATCTATACAAGGCAATCAAAGAAGGCAAGACCATCCTGCTGGAAGGTCAGCTGGGTGCATTGAAGGATACGGACCACGGCATTTATCCAATGGTTACTTCTTCTTCCACATTGGCTGCTTTCGGTGCAATCGGTGCAGGTATTGCTCCTTATGAAATTAAGGACATCATTACCGTTGTAAAGGCATACTCCAGTGCAGTCGGTGCAGGTGCTTTTGTCAGCGAGTTATTTGGTGACGAAGCGGAAGAACTGAGAAAACGAGGCGGCGACGGCGGCGAATACGGGGCAACAACAGGCCGTCCAAGAAGAGTAGGTTGGTTTGATGCAGTGGCGACTAAGTACGGATGCCGTATTCAGGGAGCTACAGAAGTGGCACTTACGGTACTGGATCCTCTTGGCTATTTGGATGAAATTCCGATTTGTGTCGGCTATGAACTTGACGGTGAAATAACGACAGACTTCCCGAACACAACTGCGCTTTATAAGGCGAAGCCGGTACTAAAGAAGTTACCGGGCTGGAAGTGCGATATCAGAGGAATCAGGGAATTTGACAAGCTTCCAATCGAATGCCAGAACTATGTAAATGAAATCGAAAAACAGATTGGTGTTCAGATTACCATGGTTTCGAATGGCCCTGGAAGAAATGATATCATCATCAGAAAATAATATCAATTATATCAATGGGATTTCCTGTACAGGTAATGTATAGGGAGTCCCCTTTTTTTATCTGCAAATCTAAAGAAAACTACACAAAACTTTCACAGAAAGAACATATTGGTTTCCAAATTTCTCCACCTAGTCTATATATTATTAGAGTAAAGAAAGATGAAGAAAATGCGTTACAAGGATGGTGACGTTCGAAAGAGAGGTAAGAAACCAGTGACAGAAAGCAATAAGTTGGGTCGATTGAAAAAGATGTTAGGAAGACTCTTTTCAACAGTAAAGAGAGTGGGATTAAAAATAGAAACTCTACTGGCTAAGATCCCTGTTATCAAAAAAATTACGAAGTTAAATACAAAGAAAAAGCGCACTGCATACGTTGCGTTGGCACTAGCCGTTATAGTCCCGGCAGCCTATGCTTTAAACACTTTTGCATTTAGCAAAGAATCGGGTTTTAACTACACGGAGTACACCGTAAAAAAGGGGAATGTGGAAGATACCATCAGCGGGACCGGAACCGTTACGCCGATTAAGCAATATACGGTGAGATGTCTTGTAGAAGGGGATGTCCTTTCAGATACGTTTGAAGAAGGCGATACGGTTCAAAAAGGTGATATGCTTTATGTCGTTGATGCGGAAGAGATGGAGAACAGTCTTCAGAAGGCAAATATCGCTCTGGAAAAGCAGCAAATGAGCTACAAGAACAGTTTGGAAGCATACGCCGGATTAGCGGTCACCTCTCCGATTAGCGGTATGATCGATGAACTGTATGTAGCAAAAGGCGATACGGTGCAGAGCGGAACGAAAATCGCAAAGGTTGTAGACAACACGACCATGACTGCTCAGATTCCTTTTAGTGAAAACGATGCCGAAAGTCTATATGTGGGAGAATCGGTTACGGTTACAGTAGAAAATACATTTGAACAGCTAACCGGAAAGATCAGCAGAATTTATAACTCCAAGAGAGTACTGGATGGCTACATAACCGTTACGGATGTGGATGTGACCGTAAACAATCCGGGATATTTACAAACCGGAACCTATGTGTCAGCAACTGCTAACGGAATTGCATGCTATTCTCCGGGCGAGTTGGAAGCGAGCAGTGAGAAAATTGTCACTGCTAAAACCTCCGGAACTATTTCAAAAATATCCGTTGAAGGCGCTTATTTGAAAACAGGCGGTCAAATTGCTGTTTTAGAAAATGACGACGCTTCTGACGAACTGAAAAGCAGTCAGTTATCATTGCAAGAATCACAGCTGTCTTATAACACAACGCAAAAACAATTGGATAACTACACCATTACGGCGCCTATTTCCGGTTCCGTGATTTCGAAGACGGCAAAAGCCGGAGACACGATTGATTCCGATACGACTACCGAAATGTGCGTGATCGCCGATATGTCTACGATCACCTTTGAAATGAGTGTAGATGAGCTTGATATTGCCAGCATGAAAGTCGGGCAGGAAGTTTCTATCACAGCGGATGCACTGGCGGATAAAACCTTTACGGGCTATGTAGATAATATTGGATTGCTCGGTACAGCCACGGATGGCGTGACCTCTTATCCTGTAACCATAGTAATTAATGATGGGGAAGGCTTATGGCCGGGAATGAATGTGACCGGTGAAATTGTGGTTGATTCAGCAGAGGATGTATTGATGATCCCGGTAGATGCGGTAAACAGAGGTGATACCGTACTGGTAAAAGAAACAGGAAGTGTATCTTCCGGTTCAGCAACTAATGCTCCAAGTGCAGGCGGTGAAGAGACCCATCAAAATAACGCACCGGATGGGTATAAATATGTAAAAGTTTCATTGGGTTTGAACAATGATTCCTACATAGAAGTTACCGGAGGATTATCGGAAGGCATGGTCATTCTTGTTCCAAAACTAACGGTTGATAACAGTTCCTCTAATACAAAAATGCAAGGCAGCGCAATGGGCGGCGGTATGCAAGGCGGAGGCATGCAAGGCGGCGGTACCCCACCATCCGGCGGCGGACGATCCGGTGGTGGTGGCGCACCGGGAATGTAGGTGAGTGAGATGATTAAGCTAGAAGAAATCTATAAGATCTATGCGATGGGTGACACCGAAGTACACGCCTTGGATGGCATATCGTTAGAAATTCGAGAGAGGGAGATGGCTGCCATCATCGGAACATCAGGGTCCGGAAAATCTACCTGTATGAATATCATCGGGTGCCTTGATGTACCGACGAGTGGCAAGTACTATCTAAACGGCATGGATGTCAGTACCTTAAATGATGATGAGCAGGCTGATATTCGCAATAAAACATTGGGTTTTATTTTCCAGCAGTACAACTTGATTCCCAAACTAAATGTTCTTGAAAATGTTGAATTGCCGTTAATTTATAAAGGGATTCGGGAAGAAGAGAGAAAAGAACAGGCAATAAAGGCTTTAAAAAGAGTAGGCTTAGAAACAAAAATTTTAAATATGCCTTCCCAGCTTTCCGGTGGACAGCAGCAGCGTGTGTCCATTGCAAGAGCCTTGGCGGGAGACCCTTCCATCATCCTCGCCGATGAACCGACAGGAGCATTGGACACGAAAACCAGCAGAGAAGTGCTTGAATTCTTACAGCAGTTGAATGAAGAAGGGAATACCGTGATATTAATTACTCACGATATGGGAGTTGCGGAAAAAGCCAAACGAATTATTCGAGTTTCGGACGGAAAAATTATTGAGGATTCAGGCCATTCTGTATCGGAAGAGAGAACCTTTGTGACTCCGTTAAAGAAAGCGCCTGTGAAGAGTGCTGTGGCGAATACTATGGATAGAATGGTCTCTGAGCTTCCGGTCATTGGAGGTGGTACCAATTGAATTTTAAGCAATCCTTTCACTTAGCGCTTAAAAGTCTAAAAACCAGTAAAATGAGAGCCTTTCTCACGATGCTGGGGATCATCATAGGGGTAGCCTCCGTTATCATCTTGGTAAGTCTGATGAACGGACTTTCCGCGGATATGACTTCTCAATTTGAAAGTATGGGAACCAATACCATTACGATTAATCTGGTTGGGCGCGGAGGAAACCGGACTTTTGAGGCAGAAGATGTAGAAAAGCTAGTAGAAGAGAACCCGACGTACCTGTCAAACTACAGCCCTTTAGTAACAGCCTCCGTTACTGCAAAAAGCGGAACGGATTCGGTGAATACCACGGTAAAAGGAGTAAATGAGTACTATAAGGAGATGCAAAATATTGAATTGACCGCGGGGCGGTTTATTCAATATATCGACTGCTCCAGGAGACAAAATGTCTGCATTATAGGCAGCTATATTGCAAATGAATTATTTGCAGGAACCAATTCCGTGGGGCAGACTCTCAAGATTAACGGAATTTCCTATAACATCGTCGGCGTCTTGGAAGAAACGGCTGATTCGGAAGAAAGTTCGGGAGATGATGTGATTTATGCACCCTACTCTGTTGCGACAAGGCTATCTTTTAATGGGCGGATTAGCACCTACTATGTATCGGCTGTCGATACGGACAACATCGATTATACGGTAGCAATTATTAAAAATGCCCTATATGATGCATACGGCAGTGAAGATGCATACCGCGTCACCAGTATGACAGCCATGATCGATCAGGTCAACGAAATGACGGGATCCATTGCTGCCGTATTGGTCGGTATCGCAGGCATTTCGTTAGTGGTGGGCGGTATCGGAATTATGAATATCATGTTGGTTTCCGTAACGGAGCGTACTCGCGAAATCGGTATTCGGAAAGCATTAGGGGCCAGACGTAAAAATATTATGCAGCAATTTATTATAGAAGCAGCCACGACCAGTGCCATGGGCGGAATCATCGGAATATTCTTTGGTATATTCATGGCGTTTGCGGCAGGTAAAATCATGGATATGACGGTTATCATATCGGCCGGTGCGGTACTTGTCGCCTTCTCGGTTTCTGTTGGAATCGGCGTGGTCTTTGGGTATTTCCCGGCCAATAAAGCAGCAAAGATGCGACCTATCGATGCATTGCGATACGACTAAAATCTGCTAACATTATTGAAATATCAGGAGGAAATTATATGAATAGTTTTATACCACCGAGGAAAGCCCGACCGGGCAGGCGTATCCTATCTGTCTTGCTTGTGATAGCAATGCTTGCAACTTCAAATATCTTGTCTGTGAGCGACGTATCTGCGGCAACGGAAGAATCGTCAAGCGCCGCAATGATGCTGGAAGCCATAGGGGTGATATCGGCAGACAGTACAGGGAGTTATGATTTAAATACAACGCTGACCAGGGCACAATATGCGAAAATGCTGGTAATGGTGTCCAAATATAAGGATCAGGTGGCAAGCTCCGCCTATTCCTCTCCTTTTAAAGATGTAAATACCAGCAATTGGGCGACTCCTTATATAAAGCTGGCAGCACAAAATAACATGTTATCCGGATACAGTGACGGTACTTTCCGGCCGAATAATCCGATAACCCTTGAGCAAGGTGTCAACAGTGCGTTGATTCTGCTGGGTTATACCCAGAGTGATTTTAAGGGGTCTTTTCCCTATATTCAGATGAACATGTTTTCTTCCCTTGGACTTTCCTCCGGAATAAATGGTGGAATCGGAACCCTTATGACAAAGGGGATGGCCGTACAACTTCTTTATAATACACTGAAAGCGGATGTAAAAGATGCGACGACTACCTATGCACAAAGTTTAGGGTATACCTTGAATTCGAACGGGGAAGTGGATTATGCAACCGTGGTCAATGACAACATGAACGGACCGTATACCGTGACTTCTTCCAATTGGTATGATACCTTTGGTATCAGCGCAAGCGCATCTGTTTATAAAAATGGAAGTAAGGTAAGCGTCTCCAACGTAAAAACATATGACATCATCTATTACAATGATGCAAAAACAACCGTTTGGGCATACGATGATAAAATTACCGGTGTTTATGATTCCGCCTCGCCAAGTCAGGATGCGGTTACCAGTGTAACGGTTTCCGGCACGACTTATACGTTAGGATCAACGAGTGCCTTTACGGCACTATCTTCCAGCGGAAACCTGAGGATCGGGGATGCCATCGTATTGTTACTCGGAAAGAATGGAGAAGTGGCGGATGCCATTTCCATTTCAAACTTCAAGAATGACACGTATTTATATGTTACGGAATCGGATACAACATCGATTACAGGGGTGACTCCTTCCGGTTCCACGGTAAGCTATAAGGTGGATAAGAATACGATCTACGATCCGGGAGATATGATAAAAATAAGCTTTACGACAAACGGCGATATGAATATCAGCAGTATTTCTTCCGCTGTTGTATCGGGTAAAGCCAGCGCGGCAAATGGGACGATAGGAAACTATAGTGTCTCCCCGACGGCTAAGATTATAGATACGTATGAAGGCAGCTATACGGTAACTTCCATGAGCCGACTAAGCGGACTGACTATTGCCAGCGGAAAAGCACTTTATGCGGCGATTGAAGATGGAACGATTACAAATCTGATTTTAAATGATGTCACCGGGGATGCCAAGCAATACGGTGTGGTTACCTCAGCTACCTCAAACAGCAGCGGAAGCAATACCTATGTATACGATATCAACGGAACCAGCAAGACCTTGACCTTGTCCAATACCAATTTAAATATCAGCAGGGGGCCGTCGATGATGTACGGCGATGGAGGCAGTATTGACACCATTAAAAATCTGACAAAGATATCTTACAAGATTTTAGGCTTTACAGGAATGTCGTTGAGTGCAGCAGATACAGACTATATTGTGTCTGCAAATGTTAAAGTGTATAAACGCAACGACAGTGTTTATACCTACAAATCGCTAAGCGATGCGGTAACGGCTTACCAGTCCGGCGAAAAGGTGGAATATTATATTGATAAGTCGTCTTCATCCGGCGGCCAAGTCCGAGTTATTATCTATGAATAAATTCGGAGGCGAGTTTAGTAACAAGACGGTATAAAGAATGATAAATAAAAACGGTATATCCCTTTACAGGGTATACCGTTTTTGGTTGACTTTAACGTTAGACATCTCGCAATAAGGTAAATGTCCGAAGAAGATTTAATCTGCCGTATCCCCATTGATTATTCGGATAAACCAGAGTTTCGTTGCGTGTGCAGCCTCTGATTAAATACGCTTTAATCTGATACGTGCTTAAAGCCGGATCATTTCCTCTGCCGATGCCCCATTGCATTAGAAGAGCGCTGGCTCCCGCTGTGATGGCTGCAGCGACACTTGTTCCGGTCATTGCCCCATAACCGCTGGGATAATAGCCCCCTACATTCACTCCCGGTGCGACTAAGTCAGGGGTGATGATCATGGATCTCGAAGGCCCCCAAGATGAATTTAAGTATAAGCTGTTATTAGTCGTATTGTAAGCACCGCTAGTAAGCGAAGAGGGCATAGTGGAAGGGAGTACCGCAGTATAATATGGGGTTGCTGCAAGAAATTCGGTTTCCGGAGAAACAAAACCTGTTATTGGAAGCCATGCATGGTAGGTGCCATCCAATATAATATCTCCGTATACCGTAATTGTCCAAACCCCGGGTGTCGGGTCAATGATTCTTATAAATGTGAGCTGACCGCCGTTTCCCTCAAAAGGGAAGAAATAGTTCACGGTTACGCGTGTTCTTTCAAGAAGCAACTTATTGTCAAATTGTATGCCGGCTCTTGCAGGAATACGATTAATTAATTCACCGGTAGGAGAACGAAGGGATATAGAGACCCGATCGGAAATCCCGGTTACCAGCGAGAGGCAAAAACTTCCGGAACTGTCACCAACCTGTAAATCAATATCAGAGGTGGCCCCGGTTTGAGCGATTTGCCCCTGTGTATGATGCTTCGCTTGCGCTTCATTTCCGGCTGCGGTGCAAACGCACACGCCTCTTATACTGGAAACATCCGTTAAATATTCTTCAAATATGCTGAAGCCGTCATGGGTTCCAAAGCTAGTACCGATACCAAGGCAAATGACTACCGGAAGGTTCAGTTCTCTGGCTTTTATTAATACATATTCTACACCTATCATCACTGCCGTGGCCTCAAAGGCATTTGGCTGATCCGGCGGTATCAAAAACCGTTCACGGTAATAAGGCCTTGCCCCTTTCAGTTTAACGACAATCAAATCCGCATCAGGCGCAGCTCCGATGTAATCCGCGGTTTTGCTACCTGCAGCTACAGAAGCCAAAAATGTACCATGCCCGACGGTGTCTGTCTGAGGTACAATCTCATAAGGATTTTCTGAATTTAATGCTTCATTGATTTGTGCATTCGTATATTCCGTACCGATATAAAATCCAGCCGGCGCATTGCCTCTTGTGGTCTGATCAAATATATATTGTATTTTGCTGGTGCCGTCTTCCCGTCTAAAGACATCTAAAGTGTAATCAATACCTGTATCCACAATGCCGATTAAAACCCCTCTGCCTGTCAAGTTCAGAAAGTTTGGTTGATGCAGTTGGATGATTCCGGCAGCTTCTAGATTAGGAGCATCTAAAAGCCCAAGTGGGATTGCAGTGGAACTGGCGGCACTTGCTCCCAACCTGCTTCGCACAAGTTCATAATTTTCTGGATTCGCATATCCGATTACATATCTCCCCGATAATGTTTGTGTCATTAATACGTTCGGGTTAGATTGGGCGAATGCATCAAAATATTCAGTTCTTCTAACAACAAAATCCACTGTATCCGGATCGTCTATAAACTCTTCCAGACTTGAATATGAATTCAACGTCAGATACCCCCTTCCTCTAAAACTCTCTATTTAAACGTCCCGCATGAATGTAAAAGTACGTAATAAATTGAGCCTGCCATAACCCCATTGATTATTGGGATAAGATAATGTTTCCGTACGCGTACAGCCCCGTATCAAGTAAGCTTTAATCTGATAGGTGCTTATAGAGGAGTCATTTCCATCCACGATGCCCCATTGCATGAGAAGAGCACTGGCTCCGGCAACGATGGCTGTTGCAACACTGGTTCCGGTCATGGAACCGTAGCCGGTCGGGTAATAAGCTCCTACGTTTACGCCGGGCGCAACTAAATCCGGTGCGTTGACCATTGCTCTGGTGGGGCCCCATGAGGACCGTACATAGAGGCTGTTATTGGCCGTGTTGTAGGCACCGCAAGAAATAGAAGCCATCATGGTCGAGGGAACCACCACCGTATAATAAGGAGAGGATTCGAGAAATTCAATATCCGGTGCAATAAAACCTGTGATAGGTAGCCATGCATGATAAGTGCCGTCCAAAATAATGTCTCCATGCAGCGTAATATTCCAAATACCGGGGGTAGCGTCGATAATCCGGACGGCGGTAAGTTGACCTCCGCTTCCTTCCACAGGGAAATAGTAATTTACCGTTACACGTGAATTTTCAAGAATCAGTTTTGTGTCCAGTACAGAGCCGGATTTTGCAGGGACGCGCTCAATTAATTCTCCGGTCGGAGATCGTATAGAAACGGAAAGACGATCCGATATATTATTCCATATGGAAATAAACGCATCACCCGACGTATCACCTACTTTCAATTCAATCGTTGATGTTGTTTCCGTTGCGGAAACTTTGCCTTCGATATGGTGCCTGGACTGCGCTTCATTACCGGCCGCAGTACAAACGCAAACGCCTCTTAGACTGGAAATCCCCGAGAGATATTCTTCAAAGACGCTATAGCCGTCATGGCTGCCGAAGTTGGTCCCGAGACCGAGACAGATGACTACAGGCCGATCTAATTCTCTGGCTCTGGTTAATATATAGTCGATTCCCACCATAACCGCACTGGATTCATAGGCGTTTTCTTGTTCCGGTGGAATCAGATACATTTCGCGGTAAAACGGTCTTGCGCCTCTCAGTTTTACGACAATCAGCTCTGAGTCCGGTGCCGCCCCGACAAAATCAGTGGTTTCTCTGCCCGCAGCTAAGGAAGCCAAGAAAGTACCGTGGCCCACCGTATCCCTCTGGGGGACAATGTCGTAAGGGTTTTCTGACTGCAGTGCTTCATTGATCTGTGCATTGGTGTATTCGGCACCGATAAGAAAGCCAAGAGGACTATCGCCCCTGCCGGTTTGATCATAAATATACTGTATTTTACTGGTACCGTCTTCATATTTGAATACATCCAGCGTATAGTCAATGCCTGTATCTACAATGCCTACGATTACTCCCCTGCCGGTCAGATTAAGGTAAGGCTGCTGCTGCACTTGAATGATCCCGGAGGCTTCCAAATTAGCAATATCCAAAAGGCCTAAGATAAGAGATGCAGAACTAATGAATCCTGTACCTAGGGTCTGAAACAGAGAATTAAAATTAGCGCGGTCAATATATCCAATCACATATCGTCCCGCTAAAGTTTGTGTTAATACGATATCTGAACTGGATTTGACAAATTGATCAAAATATTCACTTCTTCGAGTAATAAAGTCTACGGTATTGGGACTTTCGATGAACTCTTCAACAGAACTATACTGCCTCAATCAATAATTCCTCCTCTCGGCTTATTATACATTTCTCATCAACGTGAAAGTGCGCAGCAGATTCAATCTTCCGTACCCCCATTGATTGTTTGGATAAGTGAGTGTCTCACTGCGGGAACAACCTCGTATCAGATATGCTTTTATTTGGTAAGTACTTAGAGCCGGATCGTTTCCATTCACAATACCCCATTGCATTAAAAGTGCGCTGGCTCCTGCAGTAATAGCGGTGGATACACTGGTCCCGCTCATGGCGCCGTATCCGGTTGGATAATAACCGCCTACATTGACCCCGGGTGCGACTAAATCGGGCGCAATTGCCATTGTTCTGGTGGGTCCCCACGAAGAACGGACGTACAGACTGTTATTTGCGGTGTTGTATGCACCGCAGGCAATAGAACCTAACATAGTGGATGGAACTAGTACGGTATAATAGGGCGTTGCCGCAAGAAATTCTATGTCCGGAGAGATAAAGCCTGTGATGGGCAGCCATGCATGATAAGTACCGTCCAAGATGATATCCCCATAGAGTGTAATCGTCCAAATTCCGGGTGTAGCATCGATAATCCGGACAACGGTAAGCTGACCGCTGCTCCCCTCCACAGGGAAATAATAATTGACGGTTACTCGTGAATCTTCGAGAATTAGCCTCGTATCCAGCTGAGCTCCTGTTCTGGCGGGAACGCGGTCAATGAGTTCTCCTGTCGGAGAGCGGATCGCTACAGAAAAACGATCAGAAATACCGTTCCATATGGAGATAAAAGCACTGCCTGAACTATCTCCTACTTTTAAATCGATGGCAGCGGTGGCTTCTGTTGCAAGGACTTGGCCTTGGGTATGATGTTTTGCCTGCGCTTCATTTCCGGCAGAAGTACAGACACAAACGCCTCTCAAATTGGAGATTCCGGTTAGATATTCTTCGAATATGCTGAAGCCATCATGACTCCCGAAGCTTGTTCCGATGCCGAGACAGATGACTACGGGGCGATCCAACTCTATGGCCTTTGTAAGAATATATTCAATCCCAAGCATCACGGCACTGGACTCAAAAGCATTTTCCTGTTCCGGCGGAATTAGAAACATCTCTCGATAAAACGGTCTTGCTGATTTAAGTTTAACTACAATCAGTTCAGCATCGGGAGCGGCTCCGATAAATTCAGGTGTTTCACGACCGGCAGCTAAGGAGGCTAAAAAGGTACCATGCCCATCGGTATCTGTCGTAGGAACCACAGAGAAGGGATCCTCTGAATTTAATGCTTCGTTAATTTGAGCATTGGTATACTCCGTACCGATATAAAATCCGGCAGGTGTATTGCCGCGAATCGTTTGATCAAAGATGAATTGTATTTTGCTGGTGCCGTCCTCATATTTAAATACATCCAAGGTGTAGTCAATACCGGTATCCACCATACCGATAATCACGCCTCTGCCTGTCAGATTAAGATAAGGCTGCTGTTGTACCTGAGTAATTCCGGAGGCTTCCAAACTGGCGATATCCAAAAGTCCTAGGATAAGGGAAGCGGAACTAATAAAACTTGTTCCTAAGCTTTGAATGACAGCATTAAAATTATCTCGGTTGGTGTATCCAATGACATATCTTCCCGCTATGGTTTGTGTCAGTAATATATTTGCATTTTCTTTTGCAAAGGCTTCGAAATATTCTGTTCGTCTAGCCACAAAGTCAACTGTATTAGGAGAATCGATAAATTCTTCTATGCTCGAATATGAATTCAAAAAGTAATCCCTCCTCCACTTGTATACTCTACTAGATAGTCCATTGTGGTACATAAACTGAGCGTACCATATCCCCAAATCGGATTCGGGTAGGGTATCGGAAATTGCCGTTGAGCCCCTTTTTGAAGAAATGCTTTAACGCGTTGACCGTATAAAAAGGGATCGTGCCCGCGAATGATTCCCCATTCCATCATTAATGCGGCGGACCCTGCGACAAAAGGGGCGGCCATACTGGTGCCGGTAAAACTATCGTAGCCCCCGCCTACTTTCGCGGTGTTGATATTGACCGCCGGTGCGACTAAATCCGGTTTAACGAACACATCGTTTAACGTATAGCCTCGACCTGAAAAATTGGGGCTGATTTCGATAAGCGCATTATAGCCTCCAACGGAAATGACACGTTGTGCGGTGGAAGGAATGGTAAGCGTTGTTTCTTCACTGGGACGTAAGAATGTGGTATCTCTTGTGACATCCTCAATGGTTGGAAGCCAAATATTCACTCTGCCGTCTACAATATTTTCTCCCCTCATGATAAGGCGCCATACGCCCGCAGGAATCGTTCCCGTCGTAGCGTTTAGAGAGAAATAGACTTCTTGATTCGTTGTATAGTGAGTGGGTTGACCGTATATAACCGAGACGAAAACACCGTCAAGCGTTTTATAAGTGGCATTTTGTATGGGACTCATGATTCCGGTGGACCTGCCACTGGGAGAGATAAGTTCTAGTGTAATCGTGTCTACAAAATTTTTCCATAAGGTCATATATGCTTGATCGATATTGCCTGTAGTGGCGATTTCAACCTCTACAGTTTCACCTTGCTGAAGTCTCACCTCAAAATGATGCCCGGCAGACCCTTCATTGCCGGTGGCAACTGAAAAAACGGTTTTCCATCTTTCCGCCATATCATCAATATAAGTTTCAAATAAAGAATTACCATCGTGGGCCCCGTTATTTGTTCCATAACTTAAATTAATGGAAACAGGCATATTAAGAGCTTCCGCTCTATCAATGATGTATTTAATAGCGCGCATGATATCGGTACTGCGCCCTGTAGTTTGACTTCTAACATCTCCAAGTTTAACGATGATGAGAGAAGCTTGCGGAGCGACGCCTCTTTGCACTCTGCCGTTACCGGCTGCAATGCCGGCTACAGCGGTTCCATGGCCGAGAAAATCAGAACTCGGTATAACGGAATAGGGCATTTCAGAGTTTAGTGCTTCATTGATCTCACTGTTGGTATATTCTGTTCCAATGGTAAAACCAGTCGGGGGGGCTCCGGGGAAGGATTGATCCCATAAATAGAGGATGCGACTTGTACCGTCTATGTTTCTGAAATCCGGGTGGGTAAAATCGATTCCCGAATCAATAATGCCGACAATGACGCCATTGCCGCTTAGACCGAAAGACTCCGGACTCTGCACTGAACTGATACAGGCTTTGCTTAAACTTTGCCTTAAAAAAAGAACGAGAGTTTTCGGAAGTTCAATGTACTCTACTTCCCTCTGTGCTTGAAGTGAAGCGATATTGTCTACGTTAATAGTAATAATGGCATAGTTTTCGTTTAAGATTTCAACCTCTGCGTTTAATTCAACGCCTACCCTTTCAATATCCCCGTTATATTTTACGATGATTTCTACTCTGCCCAATTCATCAACTATGCCGGGTTCTAAACGAATAAGTTGATTCACATCTGTCACTTGCTTAGTAACAATATGTATCACCTCCTAAGCTAAGGTTTATTTATACGATGCAAGGATAATACTAGAGAAAGAGATGTAATTAATCTGCTTACATTATATGAAGGCTACGATTTAAAATAACTTTTATATTGTAAACTCAATGGAAATCAGGATTAATTTCCTTAAGAGAAAAGTAAAAAGTTGAGGTCAAGTGGCTTAATTCGATCGATCCATTCATATATTAGCGGAGGAGGTGATTTGTTATATGCGAAATCATTTTAGATTTAAACGCCAATTATCCGATCAAGGGCGGCTTCAGGTAAATGCATTTGCACTTGATGTAGGAAAGCCTGCCAGTGATGCAAGTGTTGTCATAACGTCAAGAGATACAAACGAAGTAGTAGATGAACTGATGACCGATTCTTCAGGGCAAAGCGCGATCATCGATTTATCGGCCCCCCCTGTGGATTTCTCTTTAGAACCGGAATCGGAAGTACAGCCTTACTCAGAATATGACGTATCGGTTAATTTAGAAGGGTATGAGCCGGTAAGATTGGATGGAGTACAGATTCTGTCCAGTACAACTGCTTTGCAAAATGTCAATCTGAGGCCAATCGTGAGGGATGAGGTGCAGCCTCAAGATATTGTTATTGACCCACATACCTTATGGGGCATTTTCCCGCCAAAGATTCCCGAAGATGAAGTCAAACCACTGCCCGAATCGGTAGGATTTGTTGTATTGCCGCAGCCTGTTATTCCCGAGTTTGTTATCGTACATGAGGGGGTTCCCACTAATACTTCTGCACGAAATTTATGGATACCATTTAAAGACTATATTAAAAATGTAGCCAGCTGTGAAATTTATTCCACTTGGCCGGGAGCAAGCATAAGGGCAAATGTTTTAGCTATTTTGTCCTTTACGCTCAACAGGATCTATACAGAGTGGTATCGAGGCAAGGGTTTTGATTTTACCATTACAAATTCCACTGCTTTTGATCAGGCGTTTACATACGGACGAAATATTTACCAGGAAATATCGCTTATTGTAGATGAGCTATTCACCAATTTTATAACCAGGCCGGATATCCGCCAGCCTTTATTAACACAGTATTGCGACGGTTCGAGAGTGAGATGCCCGAATATGATGGAACAATGGGGCTCAAAAACCCTTGCCGATCAAGGATATGACGCGATAGGGATACTCCGATATTACTATGGGCAGGATATTTTCTTAATGCAGGCGGAAAAGGTTGCGGGTGTACCGATATCTTATCCGGGAACGGCACTTCAAATGGGATCTACAGGGCCTAGTGTACGTACGATACAAGAACAACTAAATACCATTTCAAATAATTATCCCGCCATTAATAAAATAAGAGTAGATGGGGTATTTGGAGACCAAACCAGAACTGCCGTGGAAACTTTCCAACGGATATTTAATTTACCGGCAACGGGGATTGTTGACTTTGGAACTTGGTATCAGATTTCAAATATTTACGTGGCAGTGACTAAAATGGCAGAACTCGCTTAAAGGAGAGAACGAACGATAGCAGACAGCGGGCAATCTGTCTGCTTTTCTCTTGTGCTTTTTTATTTTTCTGTTATACTTAAGCATAAAAAAGAATCAGTGCAGTGAGGTGATAATGGTGACAAACGATTTTAAAAGTGATGCCGCCTTGCGTGAAAAGAGTAATTTAGAAAACCTGAAAAATAACAGCAATGAACGTGCAATAAGAGACATAAAAGTCCCGTTAGGGAGCATTATGGATGCAGTGCGGGATGCTATTGTTATTTTGGATGGGCTTGGCAGGATCGTTACGTTGAATTTGTTAGCAGCACAATTCTTCGGATATTCGCATGATGAAATGATAGGCACAAAACTTTGTGACTATGTTCTCTCAGACGAAAAATTTGATGAACATTATCGAAATTCTTTTATAACTTTTCAAGAGGATGAAGAGAAAAAGCTTTTTAGAAAAGGAACAGAATTGAAAATAAAGCAAAAGGAAGGAAAAGAGATTGAGGTGAATCTTTCCTTTTCTTTCTTGGAGATTGGAAATTCTCGGTATGCGATGGGGATTTTTCGTGATACCACTGATATAAAAAATACGTTGATTGAACTGGAGAACAGTCGGAAGCAATACGAACAACTCACTGAAAATGCTCCATTGGGGATCATAAGTTGTGATGAAGACGGCAACATTGTTTACGTCAATCAAAAAACACTGGAGATTCTCGGATCGCCTAGTGTAGAAGAAACAAAAAAAATTAATTTAAGAGAACTTCCGTTATTGGTAGATGCCGGATTTTCCACAGTCCTTACGGACTGTTTAGAAATGGATAAAACCGTTTCCTATGAGATGGACTATGAATCTAAATGGCACAAGAGGGTCTGGCTTCGCGTTCATATTAAGCCGCGTGTTGACCGCGGTACAGTAATCGGTGCACAGATTATCATTGAAGATATTTCGGAGAAAAGAAAATTTGAAGAGGAAAAACGCAATGAACAAGAGCGGCAACGCAGGATGCTGAAAGGGATCCCGAGTCCTGCCTGGCTTATTTCAAAGGATTTCCGGATTTTAGCTCAAAATGATGTGGCGATGGCCTTATTTAAAAAGAAAATCGGAGACGATTGCAGGAATGAAAGTTCTTTAGGGGAAGCAAGCTTCTTTTACCAAGAGCCATTCGATATAGGGGAATCAAATAATAAGGAAGTTCAATGGGAAGATTCGGTGTGGGACACTTGGTGGATTCCTGTTGGTGAAGACGTGTACCTGTACTATGCAACTAATATTACAAAATACAAGAAAATTGAAGAGAAGCTTTTTCAGCTTTCAGTGACGGATGAATTAACGAATACGTATAATCGCCGCTATTTTGTGCAAAGGCTGGAAGAAGAAATTGAACGGGCCAATAGAGCAGAGGGTAAGTTTTCCTTAATCATGCTGGATATTGATCATTTCAAGGAAATCAATGATACGTTGGGGCATAATGTAGGGGATTTGGTATTAAAAAGATGCACGCAAGAGGTTCTTCAAAACAGGATTCGAAGAATTGATAAACTAGCGCGCTGGGGGGGCGAGGAATTTGTCCTTCTTTTGCCCGGAACGACGATGAGCAATGCCATTATTTTAGCGGAAGATTTAAGAGAAAATTTAAGCAAACTGGAGATCGAAGAAGTGGGACGAGTGACGGCTAGCTTTGGAATTGTTGAATTTACAGTCGGGGATACGGTTGAAACCATTATTCAAAAGGCGGATGAAATGATGTACAAAGCGAAAGCCGCAGGCCGAAATTGTGTTCAATATGAATAGGGCAGATGAGTCCGTACGGAGAGCACCCAGAGAAAAGCGGATTCCTATCTGCTTTTATTACACTATTTAAAGCAAATTGATGCCCTCCGCGACGAACAGGAAGCGTAAAGCAGACACAAAAAAACACCGTAAAGGTGTT
>NZ_JAFJZZ010000011.1 GCF_017255415.1 Clostridium aminobutyricum
TGGAGATAACATCCAGATGACAATTACACTAATCAATCCAATCGCAATCGAAGAAGGATTACGATTCGCGATCAGAGAAGGTGGAAGAACAGTAGGTTCTGGAGTAGTAGCATCCGTAATCGAATAATTAAAAAAATGATATAAACCTAAAAAGGCAGTGAGCGAAAGTTCATTGCCTTTTTTTCGCGGCTTCAGCCGCAGTGAAAAAAATAAAAATCAGGTAATTTTTACAAATGTAAAAAGACCGTTGCCTTTTTTTTGTGTAGGATTTAGAATGTATAGAGAGGTGTCGGTAGCTACTTCTGTACCTCTCAAAATGATGATAGAGCAATCAAAATTGACATAGATTTGAATAGGTGGACGATAAGATTGGACAAGATAAAAAACCGTAGAAGCTTTCAATTAGCCATAATCGCAGGAGCTATCCTAGTAGTGACAGGGATGCTTTTTTTATTACATATGGGCAAAAACCCCAGTTCGGAAGCTATACCTCCTAAGAGCGGGCAATCCAACGAAGTGGATTCTGAGGATAAGAACCAAGCAAATCAACAAGGAGGCGGAGAGGAAAATCAAAATTCTTCCTCCGAAGTCATAGCAACGGAGCCTTCAAAACCTAAACCGGTAGACGATAACCCGGCCGATTCGGGCGAAGAAAAGGGAGGTGTCCCTATAGAAAAACCAGCCCCTACAGATGCTGATAATCCTTTCGCTGTATTCAACAACACGTTGTTTATCGGAGATTCGAGAACGGAAGGCTTTCGTCTCTATTCCGGTGTAAATAACGCATCCTATTTTTGTTTAAAGGCAATGACGGTTGATGACATTGTAGATGGAAAAACCATCCGAATGAGCGGTCAGGATGTATCCGTATATGATTTACTTGAAAATGGAGCCTATGATAAGGTTATTATTTCGGTGGGATTAAACGAATTGGGATGGAACCATATTGAAACATTTTTACAGGAATATGGGCAATTGATTGATAATATAAAACAAAGACAACCCAATGCAACGGTTTATGTGCAGGCGGTGCTTCCTGTTTCAAGGGGAAAGGATGCATCGGATAAGGTCCATAATAATGCACAGATTTATTGGTATGATACAAACATTGTCCAATTAGCTGAATCGAAAGGAGCCATTTATTTTAATCCGGCTCCGGCGGTAGTGGATGCAGACGGCTTCTTACTGGACGAGGCAACAACGGACGGTATCCATTTAAACTCAGAGTATTGTAAAAAACTAGCAGCCTATATGGCGGATATGATATAGATAAGGTGGCAGAGAAATGAAAAAGATAGGCGTAATTTTAATGATTATTATGATGACTGGCGCACTATTTACAGGATGCGGTGAGAAAGCAGAACCCTCTGTATCCGGTAATGTAAATAGTAAGATTGATGCGAAAAAGATGGCAGACTATCTTGTGGAAAATACAACGTTTACAGATGATATGAGTCCGGTTGATATGGAGATTTTTCTAAGTTTATATAATTTAGATGAGTCTGTTGTAAAAGATGCTAGTCTGTATGCAAGCACAGGTGCTACAGCGGAAGAGGTGGCGGTGATTACGGCAACAGACAAGACAGGTATGGAACTCATTCGAAAATCCTGTCAACAGCGGGTTGAAGCTCAAAAACAAGCTTTTGAAAACTATGTACCCGAGGAATTGACTAAACTGGAAACTCCAGTAATGAAACAGGTAGGAGATGCTTTTGTGCTGGTCGTTTGCAACGACAGTGATAAGGCGGAAGAGTTAATCGATAATTATACAAATACAGAAGTATAGGGGTGCAGAGTAAATGGTATTTAGCAGCATCTCGTTCTTGATTTATTTTTTACCTATCTCATTGGGTTTGTATTACATGGCTCCAACGAGGATGAAGAATTTTGTCTTACTTGTTGAGAGCCTGTTCTTTTATGCCTGGGGCGAGCCGATTTATGTTTTACTTATGATTTTTTCGATTCTTTTTAATTATGCTTTCGGTGTATTATTGGCAAAGACGAACGATGATTCAAGTATATCAAAAGGAACACTGGCTGTTGTGGAAAACAAGAAGCTGATCCTGGTGGTTAATATAATTGGAAATCTTGCACTTCTAGGGTTCTTTAAGTACGCTGATTTCGTGGTTCATAATATCAATGCATTGGCTCACTTAAATTTACCTTTATTAAATCTTCCGTTGCCCGTCGGGATTTCTTTTTATACGTTTCAAGCGATGTCTTATATTATAGATCTGTATAGGGGAAAGGTTCAGGTTCAGAAAAATGTCATTGCATTTGGCACGTATGTAGCGCTGTTCCCGCAGTTGATCGCAGGACCTATTGTTCGGTTTGAATCCATTGAACAACAGCTTAGACACCGAGAAGTCACGATGGAGAAATTTGCTTCCGGTGTAAGATGTTTTATAATCGGACTGTCTAAGAAAGTACTTTTGGCTAACAATATCGGAATTCTTTGGACTTCTGTTTCTAATTTAAATGCTGGCGAAGTTTCCGTGCTGACCGCGTGGTTAGGGGCTATTGCTTTCACAATGCAAATTTACTATGATTTTTCCGGTTATTCCGATATGGCCATCGGACTGGGGAGAATGTTCGGGTTTGAATTCAGGATGAATTTCAATTACCCGTATCGCTCAAAATCTATAACCGAATTTTGGAGCAGATGGCATATCTCATTAAGCACTTGGTTTAAGGAATATGTCTATATCCCTTTAGGAGGAAATCGAAAAGGTTTGCTGCGGCAGCTCATCAATATATTTCTTGTTTGGATGCTTACCGGACTATGGCATGGAGCAAGTTGGAATTTTGTGGCTTGGGGTGTTTACTTCGCTGTTTTATTAATTCTGGAGAAAACTTTTTTGCTAAAGTTTTTGAACCGGTTCCCAGGGATAGTAGGCCATTTTTATACGATGTTTTTCGTTATCATCAGTTGGGTTATCTTTTCAAATGATGATTTGTCAAAAGGTCTGCACTATATACAAAGTATGTTCGGTTTAAACTCAGCCGTTGCTTTTGATGGAAGGAGTTTATATTTATTAGCAAATTACTTTCCGCTTATCGTTCTACTGGCCGTTTGTGCGACGCCTGTACCCAAAATGGTGTTTTTAAAAATTAAAAATAAATGCGGCCCAAATGCAGGAGCTGTTTTATTGATTGAAGATCTGGCAGGCCTGCTTTTATTTTTGGCAAGTATTGCTTATATTGTATCTTCTACCTATAATCCATTCTTGTATTTTAGGTTTTAAAGCGGGACTTTTCAATTTTTTCCTTGTTTATTATAGACAGTTGACACTTATAATATTGTCAAGCTATAATAAGAACGCTATTATCAATTTTGGCTTTGGCGTTGCCAAAAATAGATACTTATAATGCGCCAATACTTGAAATAAAAAACAAGGGAGGCGATTTTTATGGAAGATAAGGAATATTACTCTGTAGGTGAAGTAAGCAAGATTTGCAACATATCAAAAAAAGCAGTAAGATTTTACGATAAGATTGGGCTCATATCTCCCGATAAAGTTTGTGATGACAATAATTATCGTTTCTATAACAGAAAAACTTTATTATCTGTTCCCATCATAAAGTACTATAAACAGATGGGCTTTAAGCTGGAAGAAATGCGCTCTTTCCTAGAAGGCGGAACTTATTCGATGTTAGAAAAGGCATTTCGGCAAAAGATAGATAATCTGAAAGAAATGGAAAGTGAAATCTTTAAAATGTATACCTCTGTAAAAGATTGGTATGATCTTATTTTAGAAGCAGAAATGGTTATCGAGAATAATGTTCGAGAGGTAGCGGTTAAGTATATTGATGCTTCGAATTTATGTTTTATGGAGCAAGATTTTAATTATAATTACATGGAATCCATAGTGAATATTGACTTTACAAATTATATTGAAAGTATTCATAATGAGATAACTGGTCCGGTTATGATTAGTTTCCCTTCTTTTAAAGAGAGAATGGAGGGTAAAAGCACGAGGATTCTCTTACTGCAGAAAACAATTTTGCCATGTCAAGAGGACGAAGTCGTGAAATTCGGAGGCTATATGGTTGCTTCTTGTTATCATATAGGAGCCCATGAGACAATTAATGATACCTATCAAAAGATCTGTGATTGGGCAGCTGCGCATGGTTATAAATGTGCGGAAGAATCATATGAACGGTACGTAACAGATTATTGGACGACCAGAAACAGTGGGCAGTTTGTTACTGAAATCATGATTAAAGTGACCAGAGAGTAAAATATAATAATAATATTTTAAATATAGCAAAACATTCCCTTTAAGGGAATGTTTTATTTTTTGAGAAACAAAAAATACTTTTTTCTTGAAATCTCATATTTATCAGAGTAACGGGGAATAATTGAAACTGCAATGAAATTGACAAATCTTGTAATATGCAAACGTTCCTCTTAGGGTAATGTTTACGTATTTTTTTATTAAAAAAAAGCTTTCAAAATTAGATTATGAACAACGGTTAGGCGCATTTGTATGTTACCAAAGGGTTTTGACAACAAAAAAATACCATCAAAATATCTGTTGACATTCCCCCTTAGGGAAAGGGTTATAATTTTAACGTAGTCCTAACATAGGCGAATGATACTGCTACGTGTAGAACCATGACGAATCTTGCAAAGGATAGTCGATGGGATTTACATCGTTCATAGAGAAAAAAATATTATAATAAGAAATAAACCGAGAACGTAGTTCCTTTATTAGACTTCGGTAGATATCTGGTATTTCTCCGAATTTAATTGTGGTCATTATAAATTTATATTTAATGATAATACATTAAAAAGAACGAATTATCGTTTGAATTGAAAGGAGTTTATTTTATGAACGAAGTTTCAGGAGCAGCAAGTGTGCAAGCATTGGCTGCGAAGAAAAAGTTATCTTCTAGTTTTTTTAAAAAAGGTATTACCGTTGCAATCCTGTCAGGTATGTGCTACGGAATGTACTCTGCATTTATGACGCTAGGGATGTCAAGAGGTGTATGGGCCAATAACTTATATGCAGGTGTTACAGCAGGAGGAACTGTATTATCCGCGTTTGTTATGATCTACATGCTGGGTGCTTTAGGAAGCGCGCTAAATGATACCATCAGTGGTGTTTGGTGTGTTCTTATTGCTGCTGCGAAAGGAAAGTTAGGAGACTTCTTTAGAACTCTCAAGACGAAGCCTGGTGCAGTTATGATTGTTGCCGCACTTATCGGCGGACCGATTGCAAGTACCGCTTATGTGGTATCTTTACAGATGGCCGGATCAATCATTATTCCGATTACTGCTCTTTGCCCTGCAATCGGTGCGATTTTAGGACGAATATTATTTAAGCAGGAACTAAATGCTCGTATGATGGGCGGTATCGTGATCTGCTTTGCAGCTAGTATGATGATTGCTTCAACCAGTATGGGCGGAGATGCTCCAGAGGGCAGATTGTTAGGTATTATTATTGCTTTTATTGCAGCTCTTGGTTGGGGTATTGAAGGTTGTGTGGCTGGTTATGGTACTTCCATGATTGACTATGAAATCGGTATTACCATTCGTCAATGCACATCTGGTCTTACAAACTTAATCATCTTAGTACCGCTTTGGGGCATTCTTGCCGGCGGAGGAATCGGTCTTGCCGGAGAATTGATTGGGAATGTAGTAACGGATATGCCGTCCATGATTTTCTTTATCATCAGCGGATTTGCATCAGTATATGCATACAGCCTGTGGTATAAGGGAAACAGTATGTGCGGTGCAGCGCTTGGTATGGCTTGTAACGGAGCGTATTCTTTCTGGGGTCCGTTCTTCTGCTGGATCGTTCTTGGACTATTCGATAAGCAGGAAGGATGGGGGTTACCTCCAATTGCGTGGGTTGCTGCCATTGTTATGATTATCGGTATCTTAGTAATTGCTATGAACCCATTAGATTTATTCAAAAAGAAGGAGGCGTAGGACGATGAGACCACTTAATTATGCAATATTAAAGTATTTTACGACGGTTGAAGAGGCTTGTGCTGATGATGTGATTGAGGCTTTAAAGGGAGAGTATGGCAACTTCAAATCCTTAAGAAAGCCTGCTGTAATTGAAGCAATTATGACAGGTGAAGCAAATGGACTTCTGGAAGAAACAAGATTCGATCTTGACCCGCAAGGGGAACTAAGAGTTTATTATCACGCACACAAAGAGGGTGCTGATACTATAAATAACTACATCAGATAAAATCAACAATTTGAAAGAAGAAAAAAACAAAAATGTTTAGAGGTTCTGTAGAGTTGGTTGCAATGAACCAACTCTGCCAGAACAGGAGAGGAGGAACTCAAATGAGGTATCATGGAGAAGAAGCGTTAGGCCTTATTGAAACACTAGGAATGGTTCCTGCGATTGAAGCTGCGGATAAAATGTTGAAAGCAGCGGATGTTGAACTGATTTCTTATGAAAACGTAGGATCCACGCTTGTAACCGTTATGGTTAAAGGTGATGTAGCTGCAGTGAGAGCATCTGTAGAAGCAGGAGCAGCAGCGGCAGCAGCAATCGGAAAGCTAACCGCACAAAATGTTATGCCGCGTCCGATTAAAGCTGTTGGGGACATTGTTTCAGTACATGACATTGATGCTTAGTAAAAAATTATTAATTAATGAAGAAAGGAACTGTACAGATGGCAAATTATGAAGCGATAGGCTTAATAGAAACATTTGGCTTGGTTTTCGTTTTAGAAGCTGCAGATGCTATGGTAAAGGCTGCAGATGTTGAATTAATCGGATATGAAAACGTAGCATCAGGATATATTTCCGTTTTAGTTCGAGGCGATGTAGGAGCATGTAAAACAGCAGTTGCTGCGGGTGTAAAAGCAGTGGAAGAGATGGAAGGCGGAAACCTTTACAGTCACGTTGTTATTGCAAGACCTCACCAAGATCTTGAAAAAATTATTTCTCGTTATTCACTGGACAAGCTACTTCCTTAAACTGTGTAGCAAGTTCCTCGTACCTGTGAAAGGTATTAATAGGAATTCAAATTTTAACGAATGAAAGGGAGAGTCAGAAATGAATATTATAGATAATGATTTGCTCTCCATCCAAGAATCTCGAATTCTTGTGGAAAATGCACGTGAGGCTCAAAAGGCATTAGCAACTTTTCCACAGGAAAAACTGGATGAGATTGTTGAACGCATGGCGGAAGAAATCGAAAAACATGCCAGCGAACTTGCCATGATGTCCAGTGAAGAAACGGACTATGGCAATGCGCAGGATAAAGTGATTAAGAACCGCTTTGCATGCAAATATTTGCGCACTAGACTTAGAGGAATGCGCTGTGTAGGAATCATTCATGAGGACAAGCAGAACAAGACCATGGATGTAGGTGTACCGATGGGTGTGATTATTGCACTCTGTCCTGCAACCAGCCCTGTTTCCACCACTATTTACAAGGCTTTAATTGCAATAAAGTCTGGCAATGCTGTTATTTTCTCTCCTCATCCGAGAGCAAAGAATACCATTTGCAGAACGTTGGACATCTTGATTCGAGCAGCGGAAGGGTATGGCCTACCGGAAGGCGCTATGGCCTACTTACATACGGTAACCCCGAGCGGAACAATTGAATTAATGAATCATAAAGCCACTTCCTTAATTATGAATACGGGCGTTCCGGGAATGCTGAAAGCAGCCTATCAATCCGGCAAACCTGTTATTTACGGAGGAACCGGAAACGGGCCTGCATTTATTGAACGCACGGCGGACATAAAGCAAGCAGTTCAAGACATTATTGCCAGTAAGACCTTTGACAATGGGATCGTATCCGCAGCAGAACAGTCGATTGTTGTCGACAGCTGCATTGCATCAGAAGTAAAACGGGAACTGGAGCATAATGGTGCTTATTTTATGACGCAAGCGGAAGCGGATAAACTGGGGTCCCTATTCTATCTGTCCGATGGAAGTGCTGATCCGGAAATAGTTGGTAAAACAGCACAGCAGTTAGCAAAGAAGGCTGGAATTATTGTGCCGAATGGTACAACTGTATTAATTTCAGAACAAAAATATGTTTCCGACACCAATCCTTATTCTAAGGAGAAGCTTTGCCCGGTCTTAGCTTATTATATTGAAGATGACTGGATGCATGCTTGTGAAAAGTGTATTGAGCTTTTGCTGAGTGAAAGACATGGACATACTCTTGTAATTCATTCAAGAGATGAGGAAGTAATCAGGCAGTTTGCTTTGAAAAAGCCGGTGGGAAGAATGTTGGTAAATACCCCTGCCGTATTTGGCAGCATGGGTGCTACAACGAATTTATTTCCTGCAATGACTTTAGGAAGCGGATCAGCCGGAGATGGTATGACTTCTGACAATGTTTCACCAATGAACTTAATTTATATTCGTAAAGTTGGATATGGTGTACGTAAGACGGAAGAGATTGTTAATGGCGCGATTGCAGAAAAAGCATCAACAATGGATAGAGTATCTCAGCAAGAAGCATATAATCCAGAAGACATACAAATGCTTCATCGTATTTTACAAAAAGCTCTTGAAGGGCTTCGACAGTAATAATTGTGCGTTGAGGCAAAAAGAATACCTTACAGGTTAAAGAATTACAGTTTATGAAAATCGGCTAATTGATTATACAAAAATTTATAGGAATGAGAGGTAAGAACGTTGGATATTCGTGAATTTTCAGACAAATTTGTGGAAGCAACAAAGAATATGTCTGCAGAAGAACGCGCATCTTTAATGAAGATGTTTGAAAGCGTTTCACATGAAATTACTAAAGTAGAACCTGCTGATAGCGGCGTAGTTCATACAAACACAGATGGTGAGGTTCCAAATGGAATTACAGAACGTTTAAAGAAACTAAAGGAAAACTATTTAACACAGGTACCGACTATCACAACACATCGTGCCAGAGCGGTTACCAAGATTGCCAAAGAAAATCCTGGTATGCCGAAGATTATGCTTCGTGCAAAGTGCTTTAGATACTGCTGTGAAACAGCACCGTTAGTAATACAGGACAATGAATTAATCGTTGGTGCACCTTGCGGCGCTCCTCGTGCCGGTGCTTTTTCTCCTGATATTGCATGGAGATGGATGCAAGATGAAATCGATACAATCGGAACTCGTCCGCAGGATCCGTTCTACATATCAGAAGAAGATAAAAAGATCATGCGTGAAGAATTATTCCCATTCTGGGCAGGAAAGTCTGTTGACGAATACTGTGAAGACCAATACAGAGAAGCTGGAGTATGGGAACTTTCGGCTGAATCCTATGTTTCTGACTGTTCCTACCACGCAACAAACGGTGGTGGAGACTCCAACCCTGGATATGATGTAATCCTTATGAAGAAGGGGATGCTTGATATTCAAAAGGAAGCTCAGGAAAATTTAGCCAAATTAGATTACGAAAACCCTGAAGATATTGAAAAGATTTATTTCTATAAATCCATCATCGATACAACAGAAGGTATCATGATTTATGCAAAGCGTATGTCCGCATATGCTGCTGAACTGGCTACAAAGGAAATAAATCCTAAGCGTAAGGCTGAATTATTAAAGATTTCCGAAGTAAACGCAAAGGTACCGGCTCACAAGCCAGAAACATTCTGGGAAGCGATTCAGTCCATGTTTACCATTGAATCTTTACTAGTAGTAGAAGAAAATCAAACAGGCATGTCCATCGGTCGTGCGGACCAGTATATGTACCCATTCTACAAGGCGGATGTTGAATCCGGCCGTATCAATGATTTCGAAGCATTTGAATTAGCCGGTTGTATGCTGATCAAGTTATCCGAAATGATGTGGGTTACAAGTGAAGGCGCTTCCAAATTCTTCGCGGGATATCAGCCATTCGTAAACATGTGTGTTGGCGGTGTTGACCGTGCCGGACAGGATGCAACAAATGATTTAACTTACTTATTAATGGATGCTGTTAGACACGTAAGAATTTATCAGCCATCGTTAGCTTGCCGTATTCACAAATCTTCTCCACAGAAGTATATGAAGAAAATTGTTGATGTAATCCGTTCCGGTATGGGATTCCCGGCTTGCCACTTTGATGATACACACATCAAGATGATGCTTGCTAAGGGCGTTTCTATTGAGGATGCAAGAGACTACTGTCTAATGGGTTGTGTTGAACCGCAGAAATCCGGTCGTCTATATCAGTGGACTTCCACAGCATATACCCAGTGGCCGATCTGTATTGAACTTGTTTTAAACCATGGTGTTCCGCTTTGGTATGGCAAGCAGGTTTGCCCGGATTTTGGTGACATCAGCCAGTACAAGACGTATGAAGAGTTTGATGCAGCTGTAAAGAAGATGATTCAGTATGTTACAAAGTGGACTAGCGTTGCAACTGTTATTTCACAGCGTGTGCACAAAGACTTAGCGCCAAAGCCACTAATGTCAATCATGTTTGAAGGCTGTATGGAGAAGGCGAAGGATGTTTCTGCTGGCGGAGCAATGTACAACTTTGGACCTGGTGTAGTATGGTCCGGCCTTGCTACTTACACAGACTCCATGGCAGCGATCAAGAAAGTGGTCTTTGATGATAAGAAATATACGCTTGCAGAGCTAAACGAAGGCTTAAAGGTAGATTTCGTTGGATATGAAAAGATGAAGGCAGACTGCCTTGCTGCTCCAAAATACGGTAATGACGATGACTACGCAGACTTAATTGCAGCAGACCTTATCAACTTTACTGAAATGGATCACAGAAAATACAAGACATTGTACTCCGTATTAAGCCACGGTACATTATCCATTTCAAACAACACACCATTTGGACAGTTATTAGGTGCATCTGCAAACGGCCGTGCAGCTTGGTCTCCATTATCAGATGGTATCAGCCCTACCCAAGGTGCTGACTACAAGGGGCCTACTGCAATTATTAAATCCGTTTCAAAATTATCTTGCGATAACATGAACATCGGTATGGTACATAACTTTAAGTTAATGTCCGGATTGCTTGACACACCGGAAGGTGAAGCTGGCATTATCGCATTACTTCGTGCATCATGCGCTATGGGTAATGGAGAAATGCAGTTCAACTACCTGGATAACAAGACGCTGGTTGAAGCTCAGAAGCACCCTGAACAGTATCGTGACCTAGTCGTTCGTGTAGCTGGTTATAGTGCATTCTTCGTTGAATTATGCAAGGATGTTCAAGATGAAATTATAAGCAGAACAATGCTGACACATTTTTAATAAATGATGAAATCTTGAAATCCAAGATAAGTCAAAACAGGAGATTAAATAGTATGAGCAATACGAATGTAGGTGTAATTGAAAGAAAAGCGACCATCTTTAATGTACAAAAATACAATATGTATGATGGCCCGGGAGTAAGAACCCTTGTCTTTTTTCAAGGCTGTCCGCTTCGTTGCAAGTGGTGTTCAAACCCCGAAGGACTGGAACGAAAATATAGAGTGATGTATAAAGAAAACTCCTGTATTGATTGTGGTGCCTGTGTTTCTGTTTGCCCGGTTGGGATCCATACTATTTCAAAAGAGAGCCTAAAACATGAGGTATTACGAGACATTGATTGTATTGGCTGTAATAAATGTGTAGAGGCTTGCCCGGCCTCTGCACTCAACATCATGGGAGAAGTCAAAACGATTTCTGAACTTTTGAAAATTATCGAAGAGGATAGAACCTTTTATGAGATTTCCGGCGGCGGCGTTACGTTGGGCGGCGGCGAGGTATTGATGCAGCCTGAAGCGGCGGCCAGCCTGCTGCAGGCCTGTAAGCAGGAGGGTATTAATACAGCCATTGAAACCAGCGGTTATGCCAAACAAGAAGCGATCCTAAAGGTTGCTGAGTTTGTCGATTTGTTCCTTTTCGATATCAAACATATCAATTCGGATCGTCACTTTGAGCTGACAGGCGTTCGAAATGAGTTGATTCTAAGCAATCTAAAGGAACTTCTGCACAGGCGATATAATGTGAAGATTCGAATGCCTTTGCTGAAGTGCATCAATGACTGCGAAGACGAGATCGCAAAAGTGATTGAATTTTTAACACCCTTCCGTGATTATAAAAATTTTAAAGGCATTGATTTACTTCCTTATCATAAGATGGGAGTCAATAAATATAAACAGCTTGGAATGGAATATCCACTTCAGGGAGATCCTAGTTTAAGTAATGAAGATCTAGACCGAATTGAAGGCTGGATTAAGAAAGTTGATTTTCCTGTATCCGTTATACGTCACTAATGGTGAAGGATGATCCGAATATTATAGAAAGGTGAGTTTTATGGGAACAGTTATTAATCAAGCTACAGAGCGTATCATACAGGAATCGGTACCTGGCAAACAGGTCACTATTGCTCACGTGATTGCCTCACCTACATCGGATATCTATGAGCGATTAGGAATAGATGATCGAGGTGCCATTGGTATCCTTACCTTGTCTCCATACGAGACTGCTATCATAGCTGCGGACATTGCGACGAAGGCAGCGGATGTGGAAATTGGATTCTTGGATCGTTTTACCGGCTCCGTTGTTATCAGTGGTGATGTGCAAAGTGTAGCTACCGCTTTGGATGCTGTAACCGACACCTTGTGCAATTTGCTTGGCTTTACAACAGTCCCTGTTACGAAAACATGAGAAAAAAACGGATAATGGTAATCGGACCCACCTATTGCGGCAAGACAACCTTGGTCAATGCATTAAATGATTATGACGGTCCACTACGGAAAACACAAGATATGATTTATGGTGAAAAGACCATAGACGTTCCGGGCTCTTATATCGAAAACACATGGATGTATAAACACATTATTACAGCAGCGCAGGATGCATCCCATGTTTTGATTTTGGTAGATCAATCCAAACGTACTGAAGTATATTCTCCTGGTTTTGCAAAGTCGTTTAGATGTCCTGTCATAGGGGTGATATCTAAATGTGATTTAATGCCGGAAAATGAAGAAAACTGTTTGCGGCAGCTAAAAAAGATAGGAGTTTCAGAGCCTTACTTTAGAATTAGTGTTCCGAATGGGATTGGTATAGAGGCTTTAAAAGAATATTTATTTCAAAAAAGTGAGAAGTAGGAGGGCAAATATGAAGTTTATAACTGAAGAAGATTTGCGAGACTTGTATAAAAAAGAGCCTTTTACTACCTATGAAATAGAACCGGGAGCAAGATTGACTCCTGGAGCACGCCAGTTTCTGGCAGACAGAGGGATTCATATGTTTGATGACGATCCCTGTGTTGTAAAGAAACCCGTTGCAACTGCGATAACTGCAAAACCGACGGCTGCACCTGTTGAAAAGAAGAGCGATTGGAGAAAGAAAAAACTTCATTGCAAACTGAAGTCCATGGAAGCCCTATTCCTTCTAACAGGAGAAGACCTAATCAGCAGAGATGTTTTGTTAGCACAGAATGTGATTCAATTAGGAAAGCAATTTTCTAGTATCAAACATACGGCAGAAGGGAAAGCTTTAGCTGAGTACGGTTGCTGCAAACAATGTACTGGAATGAATGCAGAGAACTTTTGCAAAGATATTGATGACTGCTTTGATATTACCGAATTTCACCTGCACTTAGAAAAGAGCAAAGAAATTTTGAGATTGCATCAATTGCGTTGTGCGCTTCGCGAAGTGGAACCTGTTGTAATGGAAGTATATGAAGGCAGTGAAAGTGAAAATGTGCTGTGTGAAGAAATAATAGGCCAAGTGAATCAAATTATTAATTGCCTATCGCAAATGATTTGCGCAGCTATTGGAGGAAAAGAATGTCAGAGAACAAATTGACTTTTGAATACTGTGATCAACTTGTCAGGGATTTTGAAGAAGTGATAGAAAACCCGATTAAGAGTAAATCTTCGGTATATTATACCGGGGTCGACCTTGGAACAGCATGTGTTGTTGTTGCGGTTTTAGATGAAAACTTCAAGCCTGTGGCAGGAGCCTATCAATATGCAGATGTGGTTCGTGACGGAATGGTTGTGGACTACATTGGTGCAATTAATATTGTTAGGAAGATGAAACAGGATTTGGAAGAAAAACTGGATACAGAGTTGATTTATGCCGCTGCCGCGATTCCGCCGGGAACCGAAAGTGTAGATGGCGGTGCCGTCAAGAATGTTGTTCAAGCCGCAGGGTTTGAAATGACGAACCTGCTGGATGAATCGACAGCAGCAAATGCTGTGCTTCAGATGCAAAATGGTGCAGTAGTGGATATCGGTGGAGGTACAACAGGTATCTCTATTCTGAAAGACGGAAAAGTTATTTATGTAGCGGATGAACCAACGGGCGGTACCCATTTTTCTTTAGTCATTTCGGGAGCATATGGCATGGAGTTTCAGGAAGCAGATCAATACAAGCGTGTCGATAAAAATCATAAAGAACTTTTACCGATATTAAAACCAGTTGTTGAAAAAGTTGCTTCTATTATTACTCAGCATATCAAAGGGTATGATGTACAAGAAATCGCTTTAGTAGGAGGAACGTGTTGCTTAACTGGGATTGAAGGTATTATTCAAAAACAGACAGGCGTTCCTACTCATAAACCACAGAATCCAATGTTTGTAACTCCTCTGGGTATAGCTCTTAGCTGTAAACAGGAGAGCTTGGATTAAAAGGAAGGTGGTTAAATGGAATTTCGAATAATTAAAACCCCTTCGTCGGGAACGATAGATATTATTAAACGTCGTGTCGGACCAAACTGCAGCACAGATTTTGAAAATGTGCCGGCAGTGGGTCTTGTACAGGGGAGAATGATTGAGATGATTTGTGCTGCTGATATTGCCGAAAAAGCAGTTGGCGTTACAGTCGAAGATGTCCGAGGAAGCTGTCCGCAGAACATGATCATGATTGCCATCTTTGGAGACACATCCTCTGTTGAATCAGCCATTCAAGAGATAAAATTCAAGATGGAAGAAGGGAATTAGTGATGTTAACAGCAAAACTGATTGATAATGTATGGGCTACTAGAAAAGCAGAATCACTCAATGGTTTCAAGTTTATGCTCGCTGAAGTAATCGGCGGTAACCGTGAAGGTGAGAGATTAATCGTAGTGGATATTATCAGTGCAGGTATCGGCGATAGAGTAATCGTTTGCACGGGTTCATCGGCTCGTAGAATGCTGGGCGATGATAATGTTCCAGTTGATGCCGTTGTGATAGGAATCATTGATGAAGATTGCAATTTTGGATAGATTAGAGGTGTGAATGATGAGTCTTCTTGATATGGTAAAAGATGCCGGAATTATAGGCGCAGGAGGGGCTGGCTTTCCCACCCACGCAAAACTGGCATCGAAAGCAGAATACATACTCATGAATGGAGCGGAATGCGAGCCGCTTCTGCGAGTGGATCAGCAGCTCATGGAGTTGTATCCGGATGAAATAATAAAAGGCTTTGAACAAGCCGGAAGGTTTGTTGAAGCAAAGAAAGCAATCATTGGAATCAAGGGAAAGCATAAAAAAGTGATTGCGATTATGAGAGAAAGAATCGAAGCACTCCAGGTGGGAGATTTCGTAGAAGTGAAAGCACTTCCGGATATCTATCCTGCAGGAGACGAACAGGTTCTTGTATATGAATTAACCGGAAGAGTAGTTCCGGAAACAGGAATTCCGATTCAAGTAGGCTGCGTAGTAATAAACTCCGAAACGGCGTTAAATATTTACAACGCCTCTCTAGGGAAATCGGTTACGGAAACCTACTTAACCATTGCCGGGGATGTACCGAATCGTCTTACGCTCAAAGTACCGGTAGGAACGCCGATCATGGATGTATTAAAACTAAGCGGTATAGAGAACTTTGCTAATTATACGGTGATAGACGGTGGCCCGATGATGGGACCAGTCATGACGAGCTTAGACGGATATATTACGAAGAAAAACAAGGGATTTGTTATCTTAAAGAAACAGCATCCGCTGATTCGTAAGAAATCCATCACAGCAGATCAGGCAAAAAGAATAAACAGAGCAACGTGTGAACAGTGCCGTATGTGTACGGATCTATGTCCTCGTTACCTTCTGGGTCATGATATGCAGCCGCATAAAATGATGCGGGCTATGCAATATAAGCCACAGGATGCAGAAGGACAGCAGACTGCACAGCTTTGCTGTCAGTGCAACTTATGCGAATTGTTCTCATGTCCTGTGAATCTGTATCCGAAATCGGCAAACGTGTACTTTAAAGGTAAAATGGCAGAACAAAACCTAAGGTATCAACGGACGAAGGATGAGTTTGAAGCCAGACCGGTACGAAGCCACCGCTTAGTGCCAAGCAAACGTTTGATCGCAAGATTGGGATTACACGATTTTGATAAGCCGGCTCCGATGACAGATATGGAAATGAATCCGGAAGTGGTATATATCGCAACCCGGCAGCATGTGGGAGCACCTGCAGCATCGGTGGTTACTGTAGGCCAGACCGTACAGCAGGGACAGCTAATAGGTAAAATTCCGGAAGACAGTTTAGGAGCTGCAATTCATGCAAGCATTTCCGGAACCGTTGTGGAAAGCGGAAATGATTATATTGCAATAAGGAGGGCTTAATATGGCGAACGCAATAGGAATGGTTGAATTTACAAGTATTGCACGTGGTATTTATGCAGCAGACCAGATGGTAAAGATTTCGGAAGTAGAAATTGTGACAGCCAGCTCCGTATGTCCAGGTAAATACATAGCGATTGTGCATGGAGATGTTGCATCGGTAGAGGATTCAGTACGTGTCGGAGAAAGAGAAGCCGGAGAGTTTTGGGTAGACTCTATAGTGATCCCAAATGTCAGTCCGCTTGTGTTCCCGGCCATTACAGGAGCAACGATGCCGGATGAAGTGCAAGCGTTAGGAATAATGGAATCTTTCTCGTTGTCAACAATGGTTATTGCCGCGGATGCCATCTTAAAGGCTGCAGAATTACAGCCGCTTGAACTAAGGCTAGGAAACGGATTAGGCGGCAAAGCGTACTTCACCTTTACAGGAGATGTAGCTGCCGTTGAAACCGGTGTAGAAGCAGGAAAAGCTATTGCAGAGGAAAAAGGCTTGTTGGTTAATGCGGAAGTCATACCTTCCCCATCTGACTTACTGGTGGCATCTTTGTTCTAGCACTGGATCACCCCATTTGTAAAGCAAATGGATGGCGAACTTATTTAAGAGATTTTCAAATCGATGATTTGTAAATTTAATATGAAGGAAATATCGCTTGCGATATTTACGGAATATCAAAAAAATCTACAACTGAAAGGCGACCGAATGGGAGCTAAAAGTTGCCAAAGACGATTTTTTTATTATTAAATGAAAGGGTGTGAAGCCATGAAAAAATTAATTTGTGCAAAAGAGGTTGAGGCCTTAATGAAGCAAGGAGAGAAGATCTTCTATATCGATGAAGATACAATCTTAACTCCATCAGCCAAAGATGCAGCAAAAGCGAATGGTATCGAGTTTTCAACAGAGCCGCCTGTTTGTAAAGAACCGGCAGTTTGTGAAACGAAAGCTTGTGAGCCTGCAGCTGCTTGTGAGGCTGCAAAGTCTTGTGAAGCTACTAGCCTTGACAGTGATATGATTTATTCAGTACTCAAAGCTATGGCAGATAAAGGATTGCTGAAAGGCATCCTAGATGGTTTTTCCAACCAGACAGACAAACCATATTTTGCTGAACGCGATAAGTGTGGATTAAAAATTGTTCGCGGAAATTCAGTAAGTTATGAAGCACTTGATACAGGAAATCCTTCGGATAAGGTATTTTATCAGGAGATTATCAATGCGGAAGATGGTTGCTCCATGAATGCCGGATTTATTACCATTGAGACTTGTAACTTTGAATGGGAATGCGCTTGTGAAGAACTTTATCATGTAGTAGAAGGCACATTAACGGTAACTGTAGATGGAAAAGTATATACAGCAAATCCTGGCGATTCCGTATTCTTCCCTAAGGGAGCTAAAGTAGCCTTTGGCTCACCTAATAAGATGAAAGCATTCTATGCTACTTATTAGAATGTTTAACCAAGGTGGAGGAGGAATGTAGATGCAGGCACTTGGGTTAATTGAAACGAGAGGACTCGTTGCAGCTATTGAGAGTGCAGATGCCATGCTCAAGGCAGCAGATGTAACCCTTTTGGAAAAAACATATACGGGTGGTGGATTGGTGACCGTTGTGGTAACCGGAGATGTAGGAGCAGTAAAAGCTGCTGTGGATGCCGGTTCTGCGGCTGTACGACATTTGAATGGCGGTTCTCTGGTTTCAGAGCATGTAATCCCACGTCCACATGAGGAGTTAAGCGGTACAATCGTATCCTCAACGCCGCCTGAAAATAAAAAGTCTTCAATAGAGATTGAGACTGAAGTGGAAGAAGAAACCCAGTCAGAAGAAATTGCCCTATCTGAAGAAGTTACCCTATCTGAAATAGAAGAATCTGCGACAGAATCTGAACAAGAGGAAGTAAAGGAAGGGATGATTTCAGAAACAGAAACTTCAGAGGAAGAGAAAGAAGAGGAGCAAGAAGCAACGTTTCCGTTGGAAACGGACTTAAGTGACATACACAAAGATGTTATTGATCAGTTAGCTTCCCAATCCAGCATGGAAGAACTTCTGGCAGCTTTGGGCAAGCTGAAAGTAACCAAGCTTAGAAATCTCGCTCGTGAATATAAAGACTTTGGCATTGCTGGAAGATTAATTTCTAAGGCAGATAAGAGTTTATTGTTGATGGAATTCAAAGCGTATTATGAGCATCACTAATGAAAAATGACGAACTAATTAGATAGAAAAAGGATTCAGGAGAAAGAGAAAGGAGGAATCACAAGATGGAAAATTTTGATTATGATTTACGTTCCATACAAGAAGTAAGAGATCTTGCACGACTTGGAAAGATTGCGACAGATAAAATTGCTACGTACACAGAAGAGCAAATCGATAAAATTCTGCGCAATATGGTAAGAGTCGCACAAGAAAATGCGGTTTGTTTGGCACAGATGGCTGTAGAAGAAACAGGCTTTGGTAAGGTGGAAGATAAGACCTACAAAAACCATATGGCTTCCGTTATCTTATACGATGCCATCAAAGACATGAAAACGATCGGTGTGATTCGAGAAGATGTAGCTCAGAGAGTGATTGAAATTGCAGAACCGGTTGGACTAGTGATGGGAATTGTCCCTTCCACCAATCCAACATCAACTGCGATATTCAAGGCAATGATTGCAATAAAATCAAGAAATGCAATCGTATTCTCCCCACATCCTTCCGCAGCAAAATGCACACAGAAGGCAACACAGCTTATGTATGAAGCAGCAGTAGCGGCAGGTGCACCGGAAAATATCATCGGATGCATCACCATGCCTACAGTTGGAGCAACAAATGAGTTGATGAAGAGCAAAGAAGTAGCTATAATTATAGCTACAGGCGGCCCGGGAATGGTAAAGGCAGCGTACAGTGCAGGAAAGCCGGCACTAGGCGTAGGAGCAGGAAACTCTCCGGCTTATATCGAAAAGACTGCCAATGTACCCCAGGCTATTAAGAATATCTTAGCTAGTAAGACTTTTGACAACGGTACAATCTGTGCATCCGAACAGTCCATAATCTGTGAAGAATGCAACAGAGATGAAGTAATTGCAGAGCTGAAGAAGCAGGGCGGCTACTTTATGACAGCTGACGAAACAGCAAAGGTTTGCAACCTATTATTTAAAAATGGTCACAACATGAATGCCAAGTTTGTCGGAAGAGCAGCAACAGTAATTGCTCAAGCAGCAGGCTTCTGTGTTCCGGAAGGAACAAAAGTACTAGTAGGTGAACAGGGCGGAGTAGGTGACGGATATCCGTTATCCTTCGAAAAGTTAACCACAGTACTAGCCTTCTATACCGCAAAAGATTGGCATGAAGCATGCGATCTAAGCATTAAATTATTACAGAACGGTATTGGACACACGATGAGCTTGCATACAGAAGACCGAGATATGGTGATGAAGTTTGCGGCAAAGCCGGCATCCCGTATCCTTGTAAACACAGGCAGTGCTCAAGGTGGTGTAGGAGCAAGTACAGGCTTGATGCCTTCCTTCACATTAGGCTGCGGAACATGGGGCGGAAGCTCTGTATCCGAAAATGTGACACCAATGCACCTTGTAAATATCAAGAGAGTTGCTTATGGATTAAAGGACTGCAGTACATTAGCATCTGCTGATCCAACATTCAACTACAATCTTTCCGGTGGCTGCAGTGCCCAGCCAGCAGCTGCATATACGGCAGCACCCCAGACAGGCGGCGGATGCTGCACAGGACCTGGCGCATTCAGCCCGGCTCAATATGCTGCAATGGGTGCGGTATTGAACAGCGGTGGATGCTGCACAACCCCAGAAAAGGAAGAAGGAATCAATCAGGCGGATCTAATGGATCTAGTGAACCAGATTGTAGCTGCTATGAAGGGGGCTAACTAATGGACAATTGTGAGGCGCTCTTAAAGCTTTTACTAGAAGCTGTCCAGTCCGCTGCACCAGCAGAGAAACATGAGTCCAATGAAATACCGGTAGGAATTTCAAACCGGCATGTACATCTTTCTCAGGCTGATTTAGATACATTATTTGGAGAAGGCTATCAGATGACAAAGATTAAAGATTTGTCACAGCCGGGACAGTATGCGTGTAAAGAAACAGTAACGATCTGCGGACCAAAAGGCGCGATTGAAAAGGTTCGAATTTTAGGACCTGTCAGAAGCAAAACGCAAGTTGAAGTGCTGACAGGAGATTGCATCAAGATGGGAACGAAAGCCGTGGCAAAGTTATCCGGCGATTTAGTCGGAACGCCTGGCATTACGATCATCGGTCCAAGAGGATCCGTACAAACAAAAGAGGGTTTGATTGTAGCACAAAGACACATTCACATGACACCGCAAGATGCACAGCACTTCGGCGTACATGACGGACAGATTGTCTGCATACAGTTTGAAGGCCCGCGCGGAGGTGTTTACAGCAACGTTGCGATAAGAGCAAACGATGCTTCCGCCCTAGAGTGTCATATCGACACCGAAGAAGGAAATGCAATGAGCATTAATTCCACGTCAAAAATAACAATTATAAAATAAAAAATATTTAGGAGGATTTAAAAATGAAATACGATGCATTAGGAATGATTGAAACAAAGGGTTTAGTTGGATCTATCGAAGCAGCAGATGCTATGGTAAAGGCTGCAAACGTATACCTAATCGGTAAAGAACACGTTGGTGGCGGACTGGTAACAGTAATGGTAAGAGGAGACGTAGGAGCTGTAAAGGCTGCTACAGATGCTGGTGCTGCTGCTGCACAGCGTGTTGGAGAATTAATTTCCGTACACGTAATTCCAAGACCACATGCTGAAGTAGAAGCCATTCTACCTGCTTCAAAGGAAGCAAAGGCTGACGTAAAATAACTTACTGCTCACTTACAAGAACATGAAGAAATCTGTTGAGTTCTGAATGTTCTCCTTATACCAAACTTTAACATAATAACTACTCCTCAATAGGGCTGTCTCGAAAGAGACAGCCCTATTACTTTATGTTATAAATCAATATATTGACTCGAAAATTTGATATAAAATGTGATTATAAATTTAATTTTTGGAAGATAAAGAAAGCATGGAAATTGAAAAATCTGAGCTTTTAAGGGCCATAAGCTACCTTATAACTTATTAGATTGATATTGTTGGCGATATTGACTCGGGGTGAGTCCTTCATGTTTGAAAAAAACTTTAGTAAAATAGGCAGAATCAGAGAACTTCAAGTCCATAGCTATACGAAATATCGGTATATTAGTATCCAAAAGCAGATTCTTAGCACGATTAATTTTTAGCGTCTGAATATACTGAGTAAAAGTATGACCTGTTTTACTTTTGAAATATCGGCTAAAATATTTTTCACTTAAATGGACTTGTTTCGCTATATCAGACAACGTTAAATCATTTAGATAATTTAATTCAATAATATTGAGACATTGATTAATGACTTCCTGACTGAAAGGAGTTTCAATGGAGTTGGTAGAGGGAATCTTTTCAGCAGAAGAAATAATAGACTGAATACAGCTACATATTACAGTTGGAGAAACAGGCTTTAATAAAAAATCATAAACGTTATATTTAATGGCTTCTTGGGCATAGACAAACTCGCTATGCGCAGTAATAATAATGGTTTTTATGGTTGGATGAAATTTAATAATTTGCTTATGTGCTTCAATCCCATTTTTTACAGGCATACGAATATCAATGAGAAGAATATCCGGCATGTAGGTGCGGGCAAGGCTAACTGCCTCCTCACCATTTTTAGCAGAATTAATGATGTTAATATTGGAGAAATTACACTCAATGATTTTTTTTAGAGCTATTCTTTCTAATTCCTCATCTTCAGCAATTAAAAGTTTATACATCATGAATACCATCCTTTTTATTCAATTTACTTTATACAGGGGAGCTTAATCGTAACACAATTGGATACCAAAGGTTCACTTTCAATGGTGATCCCATATTCGGACCCAAATTTATGTTGAATTCTCGCGTGTGTATTTAATAGGCCTAGACCTAATGTATTATCATTTTTATCGCCATTGCTATTAAATAGTTTTAGTATATGGCTTGGAAATCCAATACCATTATCTATTATGGAAAAATAAATATTGGCGTCTTTTGATTTTTTCTTGCCTTTAATGGTAATTTCCCCACCTTCTTTTAATAACTCCACTCCGTGGACAATAGCGTTTTCCACAATTGGTTGAAGGATCATAGATGGGATCTTATATTCGAGAATGTGAGGATCAATATCAATAGAGAAAGAAATACGATCACCAAATCGGGTTTTCTGAATGGCGATATAATGCAGCAGATTATCGAGCTCAAAATTGACAGATGGCATTTCCTCCACATTTTTAATGGTATATTTCAGATAATCGGATAATTCATATATTAATTGTTCTGCTTTCGGAGCCTCTTCCAACAAGGCCATTCTGGCAATCGAATTAAGAGCATTAAATAAAAAGTGTGGGTTCATTTGAGCTTTCATGCGCTTGAGTTCCTGCTCTTTAATTAACTGAAGCAATTTAAAGTTTTCATTGGTTTCCTGTGCTAACGATTCTTGCGTTAGTTTTTTAATACTTATTTCTGCCAGGTAGGATGCCATAAAGCTGTAAAACTTCATACATCTTTGCAAATATTCTTCGGAAACTACTTCCAACTTAGCAATCGTTGCATTCAATTCTTCCTTGGAAATATTAAACTGCTCCGACAGCTTGTCCACATCAATTTTGCTTCTTTCTTCTTCTGACGTGAGGACTTGCCCTCCTAGTACACTTCCCAGATATTGCCCTTCAACAATGATGGGAGCAGCACAGTCTCGAAGGCCGCAGTGACATATATAACTTTGAGGGACCCCTAGTTTAATAGCACGAAGGCTGGCCACTCGGTCACACTCTATACAGTTTTCATACCCCTTTTCCGAACTGCGGACCAGATGACAAAAATCTGTAAAATTATTCCAATGTCCAATAGGAACGCCTTCTGTATTTACTGTAATTACTGAAAATTGCAGTAAATTAGACAATTCGTCTTGGACAGCCATAAATTCATCTTTGTCAAGAATATCTTCCAAAGATTTACCGATGAAATCTTGCATACGAATACCTCCTATACCGATCGTGTATAGTTACATAACGATTAAATATTGCTATATTGCTATCATATAACAAGTGAACAGGCATTTACAATTGTAAATTTTCTATTTGCAACCCTTTGAAATACCTTGAAAATAAGGAATAGTCAGACTTTTGGAAAAATTTGAGGTGGAAAAAGTACTATTTCCTGAGTGGTATTATTTCTATTTTTGGTGGATTATATGAAATAATCTTTTTTTATATAAGAGTAAACTAAGCCTAAACTTTAGATAATCTAAAATTAGAAATTTAAGTGGAGGTAAAAGTATGGAAGGAGATCTTTTAAAAAAGATTATGGAAGCTGTTGAAGCAAATGACAGCGGTACGAATAGGACCGCTAGCAGTAGTGGGACTGCGGCTTCGAAAGGGTGTGGGCTAACCGAGTTTGTAGGGGCAGCCATTGGTGACACAGTTGGACTGGTTATTGCAAATCTAGATGCAACCTTGCGCGACAAGATTAAGTTAGACCCGAAGTATCGATCCATTGGGATTGTAAGTTCAAGAACCGGCGGTGCTCCCCATGTTATGTCTGCGGATACTGCTGTAAAAGCTACGAATTCCATTATCGCTTCAGTAGAATTTGCAAGAGATACAAAAGGCGGAGCCGGACATGGCAGTACGATCATCTTTGCTTCGGAAGACGTTTCGGACTCAAGGAGAGCAGTTGAAATCATGCTTGGGGAGTTGGATGAAAATTTTGGAAATGTATATGGCTGTGATGCTGGACATATTGAGTTGCACTATACGGCGAGAGCAAGCTTTGCATTGGAAAAAGCTTTTTCGGCGCCAGTTGGAAAAGCCTTTGGCATCACTGTAGGAGCACCTCCGGCAGTAGGGATGCTGATGGCCGATATAGCACTTAAGACTGCAAATGTTGATATCGTAACGTATGCAAGTCCTTCTCAAGGCACGTGCTTCTCTAGCGAAATTATCATCACGTTCACTGGTGATGCCGGCGCCGTAAGACAAGCGGTCTTAGAAGCGAGAGAAGTCGGTTTAAGCGTGTTAAGAGGTATGGGACAAAATCCGGTATCTGTTACTTCTCCTGCGTGGTAAGGGAGGGACTTCGAGATGAAAAAAGATTCCTTAGGGGCTCAGTGTTTAGCGGAATGGTTTGGTACCTTTTTCTTTTTGGCGATAGGGATTGGCTCTGTAGCAGTTTTAGTTCTTGGATTAAGTGATATCAATTATCCATGGATGGCTGCCTGTTGGGGCGTAGCCATTACGTTAGCAATTTACATAGTAGCCGGCATAAGCGGAGCACATTTGAATCCGGCTGTTACGATAGCATTGGCAGTATTTGGTGGATTTGATAAGAAAAAAGTTCTGCCGTATGTTGCAGCACAGATTATTGGCGGCATAACGGCAGCGGCATTGGTATATTTCTTATTTAGAGCAAACATAGTATCGTTCGAAAGTGCGAATGGAATCATTAGAGGCACAACGGAAGGATTGGGCGGCGGGGGCATATTTGTTACTCAGGCAGGCCCATCGGTAAGTATGCTTACAGCGTTTATTAACGAAATGTTTTTAACCTTTGTATTAGTATTAGTAATATTTGCGACTACGGATTCCAATAACAGTGCAGCTCCTACGGGTGGCATTCCGGCTATTATGATCGGTGCAAGTGTTACTTTCGGCGGTATCGCATTAGGCCCTCTAACAGGTTTTGCTATGAACCCTGCAAGAGATTTTGGTCCAAGATTATTCCTTTTAATGAGCGGATGGGGAGATCAGGCTTTAGGCACAGATTATTATGGGTTAATTGTACCGATCTTCGCCACTATAGCTGGCGGTCTAATAGCAGGTGCTCTATATAAGAACGTTATCGGAAAACGTTTTATCTAATTTGGAGGTAAATTATGAAAACTTTAGATATATCAAATGTAAGTGTAAGCCCAAGAATTCAGGGATTAATAGATGAACTATTTAAAGGGAAACCACAGGTTGAGTGGGAAAGAGCAGCTTTAGTGACAGAGTCCTATAAGGCTACAGAAAATTTCCCGACTGTTTTGAGAAAAGCAAAGGCATTGGAGCACGTATTGCATAATCTTCCTATCGTGATCAGAGACAATGAACTGGTTGTAGGAAACTTGACAAAAGCTCCTTTCTCAACACAAGCTTTCCCAGAATACTCCTATAAGTGGCTTTTAGATGAATTTGGAACATTGGGGCTTAGAAAAGGTGATGTTTTTGAAATCAGTGAAGAGTCAAAGAGTAAGTTAAGAGAAGCATTTGCTTATTGGGATGGTAAAACCGTTAATGAGTTAGCGACTCAATACATGTATCCGGAAACCAGAACTGCTATTGAACACAATGTGTTTACAGTAGGAAATTACTACTTTAACGGCGTAGGTCATATCGGTGTAGATTATGCGAAAGTGCTGAAGGTAGGTTTCAATGGCATTATCAAGGAAGCAACAGAAGAGATGGAAAAGTCAGACAAGAACTGTCCTGATTTCATCAAGAAAAGAAACTTCTTAGAAGCTGTTATCATTACTGCAAAAGCAGCCATTCGTTTTGCACAACGTTTTGCAGAACTAGCGGAAATATTAGCAGCTCAGACAACAGGCGCTAGAAGTCAGGAACTTTTTAGAATCGCACAGAATTGTAAGAACGTACCGGCAGAGCCTGCAAAGGATTTTTATGAAGCGATTCAGTCCTTCTGGTTTGTACAAGCTATTATTCAAATTGAATCCAATGGTCACTCCATTTCACCACTTCGATTTGACCAATACATGTACCCATACTATATGGAAGACATCAAGAGTAACAAATTGACCAAAGAAAGTGCACAAGAATTGCTTGATTGTCTATGGATCAAGTTTAACGATATTAACAAAGTAAGAGACGAAGGCTCCACAAAGGGATTTGGTGGATATCCAATGTTCCAGAACCTAATCGTTGGTGGTCAGGACAAGACTGGTTTAGATGCAACTAATGAATTATCCATTGCTTGTTTAGAAGCTACAGAACACACAAAACTACCTCAGCCATCTATTTCGATCCGTGTTTGGAATAAGTCACCGGATGAATTCCTAATGAAAGCGGCAGAAGTAAGTAGAGTTGGACTAGGTATGCCAGCATACTACAACGATGAAGTAATCATCCCGGCTCTTGTTAGCAGAGGCTTAACCCTTGAAGATGCAAGAGATTATGGTATCATCGGTTGTGTTGAACCTCAAAAGGGCGGCAAAACAGAAGGATGGCATGATGCAGCATTCTTCAATTTGGCTAGAGTTATGGAAATCATGCTGAACGACGGAAGCGATAATGGATTACAGCTTGGACCTAAGTCAGGAGATGTAACAAGCTTCAACTCATTTGATCAACTATTAAATGCTTATAAAGAACAAATGGAATATTTCGTTTCCCTATTAGCAAATGCAGATAATGCAGTAGATTTAGCACACAGTGAAAGAGCACCGTTACCTTTCTTATCCTCCATGGTAGAAGATTGCATCGGAAGAGGCAAGTCTGTACAAGAAGGCGGCGCAATTTATAACTTTACAGGACCTCAGGGCGTTGGTGTTGCCAATGTTGCCGATTCCATGGAAGTATTAAAGGAATTAGTATACGACAAGAAACTTTATACCATTCAACAGATTAAGGCGGCTATGTCCAGCAACTTTGAAGGTGTAGGCACTGTAACTGCAAGCCCAATGGGTGGTATTACAAGAACAGATGTTGAAAATATCGTAAGTAAGTTAACTGACGGTGGCAAGAAGATTACCCTTGAACAGGCGAACATGCTAACTGCTTTAGTGGAAGGTCTATCAAAAGTAGGAAGTGCTACAGGAGAAAGTGTAGAATGCGCAAGATTGATCAACGATATTAACGCTGTACCGAAGTTTGGTAATGACATTACTTCTGTAGACTTAATGGCAAAGGAAGTTGCTTTAACGTACTGCAAAGAAGTTGAAAAGCATAAGAATCCAAGAAACGGTTCCTTCCAGCCAGGATTATATCCGGTATCTGCAAATGTTCCAATGGGTTCCCAAACTGGTGCCACACCGGATGGTAGAAAAGCTGGTGAACCATTGGCTGATGGTGTATCCCCTATTTCAGGAAGAGATGTAAACGGACCGACTGCTGCTGCAAACTCTGTAGCCATGTTAGACCATTCCATCGCTTCAAATGGTACGCTATTTAACCAGAAATTCCATCCATCTGCATTAAGTGGACAGTCTGGTCTAGAAAAACTTTCCGCATTGGTAAGAGGATTCTTTGACCAGAAGGGTATGCATGTTCAGTACAATGTAGTTGGTAGAGAAACGTTACTGGAAGCACAGAAAAATCCAGAGGCTTATAAGAACTTGGTTGTACGAGTTGCTGGATATAGTGCTCACTTCGTAGCATTAGATAAAACGTTACAGGATGATATTATTGCGAGAACGGAGCAGGTGTTTTAATGAACCAAGCGGTTTACAATACAAAAGGAATCATCACAGAAATACAACGATTCTCCGTACATGACGGACCTGGAATTCGAACCATTGTATTTTTGAAAGGGTGTCCGCTGAGATGTAAGTGGTGCTGCAATCCGGAAACACAGGTTATGGATAGTCAGCCCATCTTAGAAGCAGGCCAGCCTAAAATGGTAGGCAAGGTTGTTTCCGTAGCGGAAGTCATGGACGAGGTGAAAAAGGACAGCATTTATTACAGACGATCTGGAGGAGGGATTACCTTATCCGGAGGAGAGGTTCTGGCACAGCCAAGCTTTGCTAAGGCCATTCTGGAAGCTTGCAATACTGCTGGCATAAATACCGCAATAGAGACAAGCGGATTTGCAAGCTTTGAAGTAATCGAACCACTTATTCCTTTTGTCAACCTGTTCCTATATGATGTGAAGCATGTTTCTGATGAGAAACACCGCATCTTTACAGGACAATCCAATAGCTTGATTCTATCCAACTTAATGAAATTAAGTGAACGAAATGTTCCTCTTATTGTTCGAATCCCGGTGATTCCTACGTTTAATCATACGGCAGAGGAAATAGAGTCCATTACCCGTTATGTTGCCAGTGTGAAAGGTGTAAAGGAAATTCATTTATTGCCTTATCATAGACTTGGAGAGAGCAAATATCAGGGACTGGAACGAAATTATGAATTCCATTCCATCGAGCCGATGTCGCAGGAAGACATGAATAAGCTGCTGGAAATCACCAAGCGAACCGGCTTGCCTTGTCAAATCGGTGGATGATGAATGAAAAGAAAGGGACATCTATATGGGAGAAATTGCTACAAACGGAATACAACGTGTGATCGAAGAGTCGGTGCCTGGCAAACAGGTTACTATTGCCCATGTGATTGCCTCTCCTACGCCCGATATTTATGAACGTTTGGGAATTGACGATAAAGGTGCGATTGGTATATTAACCCTATCCCCATATGAGACGGCCATCATAGCCGCAGATATTGCAACAAAAACTGCTCAGGTTGAAATCGGATTTTTAGATCGGTTTACCGGATCTGTCGTCATTGTCGGCGACGTTCAAAGTGTTGAAACAGCACTAGAGGCTGTAGTAGATACATTGAAAAATATGCTGGCCTTTATGACAGCACCGATTACGCGAACATGAGACGAAAACGTGTAATGGTGATGGGTCCCACCAATTGTGGAAAGACGACCTTGGTGAATGCATTAAATAACTTTAAAGGACCCCTTCGGAAAACACCGGATATGATATATGGTCCGAAAACGATAGATGTACCTGCATCCTATATTGAAAACGCGTGGATGTACAAACATGTTATTGCTGCAGCACAAGATGCATCCCATGTTTTGATTCTAGTGGATCAATCAAGACCAATTGAAGTATACTCTCCGGGTTTAGCTAAAATCTTTCATTGCCCTGTGGTGGGGATTATCAGTAAATGTGATTTGAAACCGGAAAATGAAGAGGTATGTATCAAACAGCTAAATCGGATGGGCGTGCCGGAACCTTATTTTAAAATAAGTATTCCAAATGGAATTGGTCTTGAGCCTTTGCAGAAAGTTCTATTTAAAAACCATTATGAGTAAGGGGGCACAAATGAAGTTTATTACCGAAGAAGAATTACGGGACATTTACAAAAAAGAACCTTTTACCAACTATGAATTAATACCGGAAACAAGGCTGACCCCTGGTGCAAGACAATTTCTAACCGATCGAGGAATAGACTTATATGGGGTAGGGATTTCAACGGATAAAACAGTGGTTGCTAGAGACCAAGAGGCTTCTAGACAGATAAAAGAGGTCCCAAAGTCAACGGACAGAAACCGCTGGAAAATGAAGAAATTAATCAATAGGTTGAAATCCATCGACAGTTTATTCCTATTAATCAGTGAGGAAACCATTGAAAGGGATGTATTTTTAGCACAGGATATCTTAAAGCTAGGCAAACAATTTTCAACCATCGGGCAGGAGATTCAATCAAAAGGCAAAGCTGAACAAATTTTCCACAAGGAATGCAGCGGTATTTGCTTTGATAACTGTAACAACGATATAGAGGATTGCTTTGATATCACGGAACTTCACATGAGACTTGAAAAAGGCAGAGAAATTTTGAAATTACATCACCTCCGATGTGCGATCCGGGAAGTGGAACCCATTGTGAGAGAAGTTTACGAAGGAAATGATAAGGAGCATCTGAGATGCGAGGAAATCATTTGCCAAGTAAATCAAGTGATCAACTGCCTATCCCAGATGATTTGCAGCATTGTTGGAGGAAAAGAATGTCAGAGAAACCGATAACCTTAGAAGATTGTGATAACTTTGTCAGCCAGTTTGAGCACGTTGTGGAAAACCCCATTAGAAGTAAATCTTCTGTATATTATACAGGAGTTGACCTTGGAACAGCATGTGTGGTTGTGGCGGTATTAGATGAAAACTTCAAACCTGTGGCAGGAGCCTATCAATATGCAGATGTAGTGCGTGACGGAATGGTTGTGGACTATATCGGGGCAATTAATATTGTTAGGAAAATGAAACAAGATCTTGAAGAAAAACTGAATACAGAATTGATTTATGCCGCTGCAGCAATTCCACCGGGAACCGAAAGTGTGGATGGCGGAGCTGTTAAAAATGTCGTACAGGCAGCAGGGTTCGAAATGACCAATTTGCTAGATGAGTCTACAGCTGCAAATGCTGTGCTTAAGATGCAAAACGGTGCGGTAGTAGACGTTGGCGGAGGAACAACCGGAATCTCCATTTTTAAGGATGGTAAAGTGATTTATGTGGCAGACGAGCCAACAGGCGGTACTCATTTTTCGCTAGTCATTTCCGGGGCGTATGGCATGAACTTCAAAGAAGCAGATGAATATAAACGGAATGAACAAAATCATAAAGAGCTTCTGCCAATTCTCAAACCAGTGGTTGAAAAGGTAGCTTCTATCGTTAATCAGCATATCAAAGGATATGATGTGCAGGAAATCGCATTAGTAGGAGGAACCTGCTGCTTAACAGGTATTGAAGAAATTGTAGAAAAACAGACTGGCATCACCACCTATAAACCGAGGAATCCGATGTTTGTTACGCCACTGGGTATCGCGCTTAATTGTACGCAGGAACGGTTGAGGTAAAAGAAAGGTGCAAAGATGGAATTTAGAATTATAAAATCACCTTCTGCAGGGACGCTAGATATTCTGAAGCAACGGATGAAAGCAAGTGCTGTATCAGCTATGGATGGCGCAGATGCCGTAGGCCTTGTACAAGGGAGAATGATTGAAATGATATGTGCTGCTGATATTGCTGAGAAAGCAGTGGGCGTCACAGTAGAAGACGTTCGAGGGAGCTGTCCGCAGAATATGATTATGATTGCCATCTTTGGAGACACATCTTCTGTCGAATCAGCTATTCAGGAAATCAAACGCAAACTGGAAGAAGGAAAAAAGTTATGTTAACAGCAAGACTGATTGATAATATTTGGGCAACAAGGAAAGCTGATTCACTAAACGGATTGAAGTTTATGCAGGCTGAGCTAATCGGTGGCGGAAGCAGCGATGGACAAAGAATCATCGTTGTAGATACAATCAGTGCGGGAATCGGAGACAGAGTAATTATCACCCAGGGCTCATCCGCTCGAAAAATGTTAGGCGACGATTCCATACCGGTAGATGCAGTAGTAATAGGGATCATCGACGACGACTGCGATTTTGAATAGAATGAGAGGTGGAATGATGAGTCTTCTTGAACAGGTAAAAGATGCCGGAATAATAGGCGCAGGAGGTGCTGGCTTTCCCACCCACGCAAAACTTGCGTCAAAAGCAGAATACATCCTCATGAACGGAGCTGAATGTGAACCACTTCTGCGAGTGGACCAACAGCTGATGGAGATGGTTCCGGACGAAATCATAAAAGGCTTTGAACTAGCCGGAAGGTTTGTAGAAGCTAAAAAAGCAATCATTGGAATTAAGGGAAAGCATAAAAAAGTGATTGCGATTATGAGAGAAAGAATTGAAGCATTAAACGTAGGAGATTTTGTAGAAGTGAAAGACCTTCCAGATATCTATCCAGCGGGAGATGAACAAGTTCTAGTATATGAACTAACAGGCAGAGTAGTGCCAGAGACAGGAATTCCAATTCAGGTAGGCTGCGTAGTAGTAAACTCGGAAACGGCGTTAAACATCTACAAAGCGACCCAAGGAAAACCGGTAACAGAAACGTACTTAACCATTGCAGGAGATGTACCAAACCGATTAACCCTAAAGGTACCGGTAGGAACACCAATAATGGATGTGCTAAAGCTGAGCGGTATTGAGAACTTTACAAACTATACCGTAATCGATGGCGGTCCGATGATGGGACCTGTAATGAGCAATTTAGACGGATATATTACGAAGAAAAACAAGGGATTTGTAATCTTAAAGAAACAGCATCCACTGATTCGTAAGAAGTCCGCAACCCCAGAACAAACAAAGAGAATAAACAGAGCAACTTGTGAACAGTGCCGTATGTGTACAGACTTATGTCCTAGATATCTAATAGGTCATGACATGCAGCCACATAAGATGATGAGAGCAATGCAATATCAATCAGGAAGTGCAGAAGGGCAGACCACAGCGCAGCTATGCTGTCAGTGTAACCTATGCGAACTGTTCTCATGTCCGATCAATCTGTATCCGAAATCAGCAAACGTTTACTTCAAGGGAAAAATGATGGAACAGGGACTAAAGTATCAGAGAACGAAGGAAACCTTTGAAGCAAGAGGGGCACGAAGCTACCGCTTAGTACCAAGCAAGCGATTAATCGCAAGGTTAGGATTACATGATTTTGATAAGCCAGCACCGATGACAGAAGTGGAAATGAATCCAGAAGTGGTGACTATTTCAACAAGGCAGCATGTGGGAGCACCTGCAGAATCCATCGTAACCGTAGGACAAAAGGTACAGCAGGGAGAGCTTATAGGAAAAATTCCGGAAAACAGCCTAGGAGCTGGGATACATGCAAGCATTTCCGGAACCGTAGTGGAAAGCGGAAATGATTATATTGCAATAAGGAGGGCTTAATATGGCGAACGCAATAGGAATGGTAGAATTTACGAGTATTGCACGTGGTATTTATGCAGCAGATCAGATGGTGAAGATTTCAGAAGTAGAAATCGCAACCGCAAGCTCCGTATGTCCTGGCAAATACATAGCGATAGTATATGGCGATGTAGCATCCGTAGAAGATTCAGTAAGAGTAGGGGAAAGAGAAGCAGGAGAGTTTTGGGTAGATTCTATAATCATCCCAAATGTAAGCCCGCAGGTATTCCCAGCAATTACAGGCTCAACGATGCCGGATAGAGTTCAAGCGTTAGGAATAATGGAATCCTTTTCATTATCCACCATGGTAATAGCAGCAGATGCCATACTAAAGGCAGCTGAATTACAACCGATTGAACTAAGATTAGGAAATGGACTAGGCGGCAAAGCAACCTTCACCTTCACAGGAGATGTAGCTGCAGTTGAAACAGGTGTACAAGCAGGAACAAATATTGCAGAAGCAAAAGGATTACTGGTAAATGCCGAAGTGATTCCTTCACCTTCCGAAGTGCTTGTAGCATCTTTGTTCTAAAACCAGTTTATCCTTATTGGTAAATCAAAAATAGTTACTGAATCATAACAGGGATAAGTAAAGGAGTTATTTAATGAAACAGCTGATTTGTTCAAAAGAAGTAGAAGTTGCGTTTCAAATGGGGCAGACCTCTATTGTCGTTGAAGAAAATGCTCTTATTACTCCAGCTGCCAAGGACTCGGCTAAAAAATATGGGATTACCTTTTCAAGGTCCCAAGCAACACCGGTTTGTGAAAGTCCTGTTATCACATCACCTGCTATAACAAAGGCTGTAGAGCATAGCGATCAAGCTGAATTGATTTATTCATTATTAAAAAGTTTAGTAGGCAAGGGCTTGTTAAACAGCGCATTTGAAGCAATGCTCAACAACGAAGTCTATGAAGCAGAACGAGCTCCTTCCGGATTAAAAATAGTGAGAGGGAATACGGTAAAATATAAGCCTCTAGAAATCGGAAATACATCTGGAAATGTGTTTTGTCAAGAGTTTATCAACCAGAACGATAAAAGCGCCATGATGGCCGGCTTTATAACGATGGAAAGCGGTAGCACATTGGATTTAGAATGGCCCCGCGAAGAAACGGTTTACCTCATTGAAGGAGCGCTAACGGTAGCGGTTGATCAAACAACTTATACAGCCCAGCAAGGCGATACGGTATTCTTTCCGAAGGGTGCTAAGGTGACTTTAAGTTCTAAAGAGCAGATGAAGGCATTTTATGCTACCAATGAATCAACCATTCAACGATAGGAGGTGGTTTTAAATGCAGGCATTTGGATTTATTGAAACCAAAGGACTGATAGCAGCCATTGAAGCAGCGGATGCGATGCTCAAGGCAGCAAACGTAGGGTTAGTGGATCGAGTTTTTGTAAAAGGCGGTCTGGTTACCATTATTATTGAAGGGGATGTGGGTGCAGTAAAAGCAGCCACCGATGCAGGATCTTCTGCAGCAGCGAGAGTAGGCGAAGTGATTTCTGTACATGTGATTCCAAGACCTCATGAAGATGTGGGTAAGATGATTGTTCGGGAATCAGAAATTTCTTCAGACACGATAGAAATGGAAGTCGACGTAGAAGACCGTGTTACCGAAGAAATAAGTATTCAGGATGAAACAGAAACGATAAGCGACGAGGAAGAATTGCCTGAAGAACTAAAAACAGAAGAGGCAGAAGGTGAGGCCTTTAGCAATCAAGAGTTGCTGAAAGACGAAATGGACGCTTTCGTAAAAAATGGGGACTTTGACCAAGTGTTGAAAGTATTAGAAAGTTTGAAAGTGACGAAGCTAAGAGCTTTAGCAAGAGAATATGGTGACTTCGGTATTACCGGTAGAGCAATTTCTAATGCAGATAGAAATTTACTAATGGAAGAATTCAAGAAATACTATCAGATTCATTCATGACAGCAAGACAATAATCTTTAAAAAGAGAAAGGAGGAATCACAAGATGGAAAACTTTGATTATGATTTACGTTCCGTACAAGAAGCAAGAGATCTTGCACGCCTTGGAAAGATTGCCACAGAAAAAATAGCAACATACACAGAAGAACAGATTGATAGAATTCTGCGCAATATGGTAAAGGTAGCACAAGAAAATGCGGTTTGTTTGGCACAGATGGCAGTAGAGGAAACAGGCTTTGGTAAAGTAGAAGATAAGATTTACAAAAACCATATGGCTTCCGTTATTCTATACGATGCTATTAAAAACATGAAAACTATTGGTGTGATTCAAGAAGATGTAGCTCAGAGAGTAATTGAAATTGCAGAACCGGTTGGACTAGTAATGGGAATTGTCCCATCCACAAACCCAACATCAACAGCAATATTCAAGGCAATGATTGCAATAAAGTCAAGAAATGCAATCGTGTTCTCACCACATCCTTCCGCAGCAAAATGCACACAGAAGGCAGCACAACTTATGGCTGATGCAGCAGTAGCAGCAGGGGCACCTGAAAATATTATCGGATGCAGCTCAATGCCAACAATTGGTGCAACAAATGAGTTGATGAAGTGCAAAGAAGTCGCTATAATTATAGCAACAGGTGGACCAGGAATGGTTAAGGCAGCGTACAGTGCAGGAAAGCCGGCACTAGGCGTAGGAGCTGGAAACTCACCTGCATATATCGAAAAGACTGCAAACGTTCATCAGGCTATCCAGAATATCATTGCAAGTAAGACATTTGACAACGGTACAATCTGTGCATCCGAACAGTCCATAATCTGTGAAGAATGCAACAGAGACGAAGTAATCGCAGAGCTAAGAAAGCAAGGCGGATATTTCATGACAGCTGACGAAACAGCAAAGGTTTGTAAGCTATTATTTAAGAATGGCCACAACATGAATGCAAAGTTTGTAGGAAGAGCTGCAACTGTAATTGCTGAAGCAGCAGGATTCAGTGTTCCGGAAGGAACAAAGGTACTTGTTGGAGAACAGGGCGGAGTAGGTGATGGATATCCATTATCCTTCGAAAAGTTAACAACAGTATTAGCATTCTACACAGCAAAAGATTGGCATGAAGCATGCGATCTAAGCATTAAATTATTACAGAACGGTATCGGACATACCATGAGCTTGCATACAGAAGACAGAGAAATGGTGATGAAGTTTGCAGCAAAGCCAGCATCCAGAATTCTTGTAAACACAGGAAGCGCAATGGGTGGAGTAGGCGCAAGCACTGGCTTAATGCCTTCCTTCACACTAGGATGCGGAACATGGGGCGGAAGCTCAGTATCCGAAAACGTAACACCAATGCACCTAATCAACATCAAGAGAGTTGCCTACGGATTAAAGGATTGCACAACATTAGCTTCTGCTGATCCAACATTCAACTACAACTTATCTGGTGGATGTACTGCACCTGTAGAACAAGGCCTGAATCAAGCAGATCTAATGGATCTAGTAAATCATATTGTAGCTGCTATGAAGGGGGCTAACTAATGGATAATTGTGAAGCGATCTTAAAGCTTTTACTAGAAGCTGTCCAGTCCGCTGCACCGGCAGAAAAGAAGGACGATTCCAATGAAATTCAAGTAGGAATCTCAAACAGACACGTTCATCTTTCCCAAGCTGATTTAGATACATTGTTCGGAGAAGGCTACCAGATGACAAAGATGAAAGATTTGTCACAGCCGGGACAGTATGCGTGTAAAGAAACAGTAACGATCTGCGGACCAAAAGGCGCGATTGAAAAGGTTCGAATTTTAGGACCTGTCAGAAGCAAAACGCAAGTTGAAGTGCTGACAGGAGATTGCATCAAGATGGGAGCGAAAGCCGTGGCAAAGTTATCCGGCGATTTAGTCGGAACGCCTGGCATTACGATCATCGGTCCAAGAGGATCGGTGCAGACAAAAGAGGGCTTGATTGTGGCACAAAGACACATTCACATGACCCCGCAAGATGCACAGCACTTCGGCGTACATGACGGACAGATTGTCTGCATACAGTTTGAAGGCTCGCGCGGAGGTATTTACAGCAACGTTGCGATAAGAGCAAACGATGCTTCCGCCCTAGAGTGTCATATTGATACCGAAGAAGGAAATGCAATGAGCATTAATTCAATGTCAAAAATAACAATTATAAAATAAAGATTATTTTAGGAGGATTTAAAAATGAAATACGATGCATTAGGAATGATTGAAACAAAGGGTTTAGTTGGATCTATCGAAGCAGCAGATGCCATGGTAAAGGCTGCAAACGTTTACCTAGTTGGTAAAGAACACGTTGGCGGCGGACTGGTAACAGTAATGGTAAGAGGAGACGTAGGAGCTGTAAAGGCTGCTACAGATGCTGGTGCAGCTGCTGCACAGCGTGTTGGAGAATTAATTTCCGTACACGTAATTCCAAGACCACATGCGGAAGTAGAAAGCATTCTACCTGCTTCAAAAGAAGCTAAAGCTGACGTAAAATAACTTATTGCTTACTTACAAGAACATGAAGAAATCTGTTGAGTTCTGAATGTTCTCCTTATACCAAACTTAACATAATAACTACTCCTCAATAGGGCTGTCTCTTTCGAGACAGCCCTATCACTTTACATGGGAAGTGAGTTGGATGAAAATCAAATAAATGGGAAATATTTTTTTGACGCATTATCCTGCAACTATGGTAGAATAGAGAGGCTTAAAGACAAACTCAAATCAGGAGATAGGGCAAGAATATGGGAGACAAATATAATCTAGAAAATATAAATAACCGAATTACTACAATCGTTTTTGTGCTGATTTTAGTTTTAATACTGATTTTATGCATTCTGATTCCAGATAAACGCGTCTCTGAAAATGAAAATCGTCCGTTACAGCCGCTGCCTCATTTGACGATTAACGGAATAGTAGATGGCAGCTATATGAAGGCTTTCGAAAATTATGTTTCCGATCAAATGGTTGGAAGGGACGCTTGGACGGAATTTAAAAACAATGTGGATATCGCTTCCGGGAAGAAAGATAATGGAAGTGTATATTACGGTAAAGATGGCTATCTTTTTTCCATTGAGACGGAAGACGATGTGCAGCTGGCTAAAAATATTCAATATACGAACAGTTTTTTGGAACTAGCGAGAAACGAAAATCCTGCATTGAAAATTTCTGTCTTGATTGCGCCTACATCGACAGCAGTGCTGGACGATAAATTGCCTGCCCATGCACCGGTTTTCGACCAGGCAGAAGCGTTGAAACAAGTGGAGAAGGGGTTACAGGGAATCTCTTATGAGCCTCTGAGCACCGATAAAGAAAACGAATTAAGAGCTTATGTGAATGTGCTGCCCGATTTAAAGGAGCAGAGAGAGACGTATGTTTACTACCGAACCGATCATCATTGGACGACGTTGGGCGCGTATTATGCGTATAAGGCATGGCAACAACATCTTGGAACAAAACCTCCTCAGCTAAACGAATTTCGCGTTAAAACAGTTTCTGGCGCTTTTTACGGTACAAGCTATTCAAAGGCAGTGTCCGCAGGCCTTATTCCGGATTCAATGGAGCGCTTTGATTATAAGGATGAAAATAATGCTTGCTCCATGCAAGTTACTCTACAGGGAAAAACGAGAAATTTGCAAGGATTGTACGATGAACAGTATTTGAATAAAAAAGATAAATATTCGTATTTCTTAAGCGGGAACAATGCATTAACAACGATTCATACCGGCATAAAAAATGGAAAGAAAATTCTGGTTATAAAAGATTCCTATGCCCATTGCTTTATTCCTTTTTTGACGAAGGATTTTGAGACGATTGTTGCGGTAGATATGAGATATTATAAACAAAATCCGGCAAAGCTTATAAAGGAAGAAAATATAACGGACTTATTGATCCTATATAATATTGTTCAGTATACGAATGACAGAAATTTTGTATTTTTATCAAAAATGTAAGGAAAATGACGAAACCTTCTATTTAAATCTGCAAAGACCTGCAAAGAATCTATTGACTATCAGCGATTTGCAGAATAAAATAGAGATGAAATCAAATCTGCGGGCTCTATATACCCGCAGATTTTAAAATGCAATGAAAGTTTCACAAATCAGTTGAGGTGGAGCAATGAGATATAAAGTAACAAGAAAACAAAATAACAGTTCAAGATGTATCGTTTGCGGAACGGATAATAAGTTTAGTTTAAACAGCCGCTTTTACGAACTGGAAAATGGTGAGTTGGCTTGCAATTTCAGAACCGAAGATTGGCACCAAAGTTATCCGGGAAGAACCCACGGAGGAATGGCGGCGGCTATATTAGACGAGCTGATCGGCAGAGCCATGTGCATTGACGAACCAGACTGCTGGGGGGTTACGGTGGAATTAAATCTTAAATATAAAAAACCTGTACCCACAGAAACCAATTTGACAGCGGTGGCCAGAGTGACCCGAAACAGCAGAAAGATATTTGAAGGAACAGGAGAACTGCTGCTTCCTGATGGGAGTGTTGCGGTGGAAGCATCCGGTAAATATATGAAAATGCCGGTGGATAAAATCGCCGAAGGGGATTTTGTGGAAAAGGAATGGTATTTGCTGGAGGAAGAAGCCGATCCGAAAGAAATAGACCTGCCGGAAATCAAGAGATAATTTAAGTAAGACTTTCTTACTGTAGACAGGTTGTACATAAAAATAGCCATTCAATTAAAAATACTTGACATAGACAAACTCGGGTGATATCATTAACAAGCGACTTTATGATATTTAGTATGTTATAATCGTGTATATTATGTGGAAATATGCTCGGTTACGTTACAAAATATAAGAAAAAATACGGAGCCTGAAAGAGTGCTCTGAATTTACATTGAATGCACAATATATAGGAGGTGGAGTCGATGGCAGCAGGAGCTAGAGTGAAAGTTACATTAGCATGTACAGAGTGCAAGCAGAGAAACTACAATACTATGAAGAATAAGAAAAACGATCCGGATCGTATCGAATTGGATAAGTATTGCAGATTCTGTAAAAAGCACACTCTTCATAAGGAAACAAAATAAGGAGTGAGTAATATGGATAACGAAAAAGCTAAGAAAAAGCCCGTAGCTGCTCCTAAAAAGGAGAGAATGAGCATTAAAGACTATTTCAAAGGAATTAGACTTGAAATCAAAAAGGTAGTATGGCCTACAAAAAAAGAGCTTGGATCATATACCGCTATTGTGCTTATTACTTGCGCATTCTTTGCAGTAGGATTCTGGTTAATTGATATGGGTGTGTTAACAGCGCTTAAGGCAATTTTAGGCATTTCTTTATAATAAACTCTTCGGATGGTTATAATCAGTATAGTGGACGATGAAAATCTATGAATCAAAGCTTCATGATTTTCTAGCCTAAATTCTGTCGGCAGCATTAAAATGCTGGGTAGAATGTCATAAGGTAGAGTTTATTGAAACATATTCCGGCAACATGCTTATAGCGATGGAATTCGGATATGTTATGATGAGGTAGAAGATGTCAGATTTTGAAAATAACTTAGACCTAAATAAAAGTGAACTAGAAAGTATTGAAAAATCAGAAGCAGCAGAAGTTCAGGATACAGAGACTCCTATAGAAACTTCTTCCAGTTCTGTGATTGCATACGATGAAAACACCGGATATTCCGGGAATGCAGATAGTCCTGCAAAGTGGTATGTCGTTCATACTTATTCTGGGCATGAGAACAAGGTAAAAGTAAATATTGAAAAAATAGTTGAGAATAGAGGAATGCAAGACCTCGTTCTTGATATTGTTGTGCCTACAGAAGATGTTGTTGAAATTAAAAATGGACAGCGTAAGGTTAAGACAAGAAAGATTTTCCCGGGTTACGTTTTAGTGAAAATGATTGTAACGAATGAGTCTTGGTATCTGGTAAGAAATACGCAGGGTGTTACAGGTTTCGTTGGACATGGCTCAGAGCCTATTCCTTTATCAAATGAAGAAGTAAGAAGAATGGGAATTGAAAAGGTATACGTCGACATTGACGTGGAAGTAGGCGACAATATAAAGGTTATCAATGGACCGTTTGAAAGCTTTATGGGTCTCGTAGAAGAAGTAAACATGGATAAACAAACCTTGAAGGTAAAGATTTCCATGTTCGGAAGAGATACACCGGTAGAGTTGGAATTCGGACAAGTAGATAAAATATAACCTTGCAATTTAAATGAATATTTAAAGAGCAAGAAAGAAAGGAGACGACAAAATGGCAAAGAAAGTTGAAGCACTTATTAAACTTCAGATCGCAGCAGGTAATGCTACTCCAGCACCTCCAGTAGGTCCGGCTTTAGGTCAGAAGGGTGTAAATATCATGGATTTCTGTAAGCAGTTCAATGCTAGAACGCAGGATCAGCCTGGAATGATTATCCCAGTTGTGATTACTGTATATGCAGACAGATCATTTACATTTATTACAAAGACTCCTCCTGCAGCAGTACTGCTAAAAAAGGCAGCTGGTTTAACTGCAGCATCCGGAGAACCAAATAAGAAAAAGGTTGCTACTTTAACGGAAGAACAGGTTAGAGAAATAGCAAAAATAAAAATGCCAGACTTAAATGCAGCAAATCTTGATACAGCAGCATCAATGATTAAGGGTACTGCAAGAAGCATGGGAATTGTAATTGAAGGTTAAAAGTTGGGAGGCCGCTCGACAGAAAGTTGGGGACTCAGAATTTATTCTGCTTGTATGTTGACAAGTAAAGGTGGCCTTGTGCCGCAAAGGAAAGCAACGCAGCGGGGAGAATAATATACGGAGTAAGGTCGTTACTACCACAAGGAGGATAATATGCCTAAAAGAGGAAAGAAATACAGAGAGTCAGCACAGCTTGTTGACAAAACAAATTTATATGAAACTGGTGAAGCAATGGATTTAGCAGTAAAAACTGCTACCGCTAAGTTTGATGAAACAGTGGAAATTCACATTAAGCTTGGTGTAGACGGAAGACACGCTGACCAGCAGGTTAGAGGTGCTATCGTACTTCCGCACGGAACCGGTAAGACAAAGAAAGTTTTAGTATTTGCTAAAGGACCAAAAGCTCAGGAAGCTGAAGCTGCAGGAGCAGACTATGTTGGAGCGGAAGAACTAGCGCAGAAGATTCAGACTGAAAACTGGTTTGACTTTGATGTAGTAGTTGCAACTCCGGACATGATGGGTGTTGTTGGTAGACTAGGTAAGGTGCTAGGGCCTAAGGGCTTAATGCCAAACCCTAAGTCAGGAACAGTAACAATGGATATTGCCAGAGCTCTTGAAGATATCAAGGCTGGTAAAGTTGAATACCGTCTTGACAAGACAAATATTATCCATACACCAATCGGAAAGGCTTCTTTCGGAGCACAAAAGTTAGAAGAAAATTTCAATGCGTTAATCGAAGCTGTTATCAAGGCTAAGCCGGCAGCAGCAAAGGGCCAGTATTTAAGAAGTGTAACGGTTACTTCCACAATGGGGCCTGGAATAAAGCTTAATCCAATGAAGCTTTCAAACTAATTTGAAGAACAGAAAATAAAATTGTAAATTACACCGTAGACAGCGGGTGCACCAGGTGCAAGAATGTTACATTCAGGCACTGCTTAATTTCCCGCCGAGGTACAATATAAATATATTGTCCTTGTCGGTCTATGATTGGCAAGGATTTTTTTATGGAGTACCATGTACCATTTCGCGAGATGGCTCGAAAGAGCTGGGAGCATCGACAGATGTTTCCGACATCGCTAATAATTGCTGCACTAGGCAGCAAGGAAAGGAGAAAAGCATGTCAATAGAAGCACAGAAAGAAAAACAATTAATCATTGACGAGATAAAAGGAAAGCTGGAAAAGGCGCAGTCTGCAGTTGTCGTTGACTATATCGGTATCACCGTTGCAGAAGCGGATTCGATGAGAAAAAAGCTTCGTGATGCAAATGTAGATTACACTGTTTATAAGAATACTCTTGTAAAGAGAGCAATTGAAGGCACAAAGTATGAAGGTCTTGCTGAAGTATTGGAGGGACCAAGTGCATTAGCGTTCGGTTACGAAGATGCAGTAGCTCCGGCTAGACTTTTAAACGGAATCATCAAAGACTACAAGAAGATGGCGTTTAAGGCTGGCGTAGTAGAAGGCACTTTATTTAATGCAGATGGAATTCAGGCAGTCGCTTCACTTCCTTCAAGAGAAGAACTTATTGCGAAGTTCATGGGAAGTATTCAGTCCCCTGTATCCAAGGCTGTACGTACATTCCAGGCTATCGCAGATGCAAAAGCTGAATAAGCTTGGCCGGATGGAGCAAAAAATTATATCACTTTAAATTAGATGAAAGTATAAATTATAAAGGAGAATGAAAATGAATAAGGATCAAATTATCGAAGCTATCAAAGCGATGACAGTTTTAGAATTAAATGAATTAGTAAAAGCATGTGAAGAAGAGTTCGGCGTATCAGCTGCAGCTCCAGTGGCAGTTGCAGGTGCAGCGGCAGCTGTAGAAGTTGAAGAACAAACTGAATTTACAGTAGTTCTTACAGCTGCTGGTGCTGAAAAGATCAAGGTTATCAAGGTTGTAAGAGAACTTACTGGACTAGGTCTAAAGGAAGCTAAAGAATTAGTAGATGGAGCTCCTTCAAACGTTAAGGAAGGCATCGAAAAGGCTGAAGCAGAGGCTATTAAGACTCAGCTAGAAGAAGTTGGAGCAGCTGTAGAAGTTAAATAGTTGCGAAAATATTCTTTTCACCAATTGTAGAAATGGATCGAAAATTGGTGTCGAAAAATGCAATTTAAGACGGCGAACTTCGCCGTCTTTTTTCTAATTTAACATTGTTTGAATTTTATTGAAAAAAATAGAAAATTATTCTTGACTCGTTGTGCTAATTGTGATATCATAATAGACTGCCATACAATGTTATTTGTTTACAATATAGGAAATATTGCTAAAGCATATTAAGCGATCTTTCGTGTATCTCATAGAAGTCTAAGACTTATCGCGCTTCATGACAGATGGCTGTCATGGCAGTGGTTTTTTCTAGCCTCGTTGTTAGGACGTGGTTTTAAAAAAGCTAGCTTAGAGTTTTATGTGCAATAACGAATCCTCGTTATTGTAGTGACTTTTTTATTATATAAGGAGTGATGAATATGCCAACACCCGTTACAGTAGGTAGAAAAAAGCGCATGAGCTTCTCTAAAATCAATGAAGTAGCAGAAATGCCGAATCTCATCGAAATTCAGACTGAATCTTATGACTGGTTCATCAAGGAAGGTCTTTATGAAGTCTTTGAAGACATCTCACCCATTAAGGATTATGCAGGAAATTTAGTATTAGAATTTATCGATTACTCTCTAAATGATCCTCCGAAGTATGATCAAGAGGAATGCAAAGAACGAGATGTAACATATGCAGCTCCACTCAAAGTAAAAGTTAGATTAGTAAATAAGGAAACCGGAGAAGTTAAGGAGCAGGAAGTATTCATGGGAGACTTCCCTCTGATGACTGAGAAGGGAACATTTATATACAATGGTGCAGAAAGAGTCGTAGTAACCCAATTGGTACGATCCCCTGGACCTTATTATGACGTGACCGTAGACAAGTCAAACAACAAACTGTTCTCAACGACTATTATCCCGAACAGAGGAGCCTGGCTTGAATATGAAACAGACTCCAACGAAATTATTTCAGTAAGAGTTGACCGAACAAGAAAACAGCCTGTCACAACCTTATTGAGAGCGTTAGGGTTTGGAACAGACCAACAGATAGTTGATATTTTTGGTGAAGATCCGAGACTCAGGAAATCTTTGGACAAGGACCCAACGGATAACTATGAAGACGGTCTGAAGGAAATTTATAAGAAACTAAGACCGGGAGAACCTCCTACGGTGGAGAACGCAAAATCATTTTTAGATGCACTGTTCTTTGATCCGAAGAGATATGATCTGGCAAAGGTCGGAAGATATAAATATAATAAGAAGCTAGGCTTATCCAACCGAATCATCGGTGCCGTCGCGGCAGAGGATGTAATTGACCCGAATACCGGGGAAATTTTAGTGGAAAAAGGCCATAAGATCACAAGAGAAGAAGGATTTGCAATTGAAAATGCAGGCGTAAAGGAAATTTATGCTCGTGCTAAAAACGATGATTCTCATGTGACGAAGGTAATCGGTAATCGCTTCGTTGAATTAAGCAACTATGTAGAATTTAACGTAAAAGACCTTAAGCTTCCAGAAAAAGTTTACTATCCAGTACTTAAGGAAATTCTTGACGAATTTACAACAGAAGAAGAAATTAAAGAAGCTTTGGCCGCAAGAAAACACGAACTGTCACCAAAGCATATTATTATAGACGATATTATTGCCTCCGTAAGTTATATTCTGAACTTGAATCATGACATCGGCAGTGTGGATGATATCGACCATTTAGGCAACAGAAGACTCCGAACGGTTGGCGAATTATTGCAGAATCAGTTCAGAATCGGTCTTGCCCGTATGGAAAGAGTGGTAAAGGAAAGAATGACGATTCAGGATATCGAGGTAACGACACCTCAGGCCCTGATGAACATTCGGCCTGTCACCGCAGCCATTAAGGAGTTTTTCGGAAGTTCTCAGCTATCCCAGTTTATGGACCAGACCAATCCTCTTGCTGAATTGACGCACAAGAGAAGGTTGTCTGCCCTGGGACCTGGCGGTTTATCCAGAGAAAGAGCCGGCTTTGAAGTTCGAGATGTACACCATTCTCACTATGGAAGAATGTGTCCGATTGAAACACCGGAAGGTCCGAACATCGGATTGATCGGTTCGTTGACGACTTATGGAAAAATTAATGAATACGGTTTCATCGAAGCTCCTTACCGGCCTGTTGATAAAGCAACGGGAAGGGTACTTGATTATGTGGAATATTTGACCGCAGATGAAGAAGAAATGTTGATCATCGCACAGGCCAATGAACCTCTTGACACAGAAGGTAAGTTTGTAAACTACAAAGTTGCTTCCAGAGGTGCCGGCGGTGAAATTGACCTCGTACCAAGAGAATTAATCGATTACATGGACGTATCTCCTAAGCAGGTCGTATCCGTGGCAACGGCGATGATTCCGTTCCTTGAGAACGATGACGCGAACCGTGCGCTAATGGGATCCAACATGCAGCGTCAGGCGGTACCTCTACTTATTCCGGATGCACCATACGTTGGTACAGGTATGGAATATAAAGCAGCAAAAGACTCCGGCGTTGTTATTCTTGCGAGAAATGCAGGTACAGTAGAGTATGTTGATGCAACAAAGATAAAGATTAGAAGAGACGACGGAAACGGCTTGGATGAATATTCCTTATTGAAGTTTAAACGTGCAAACCAGAGTACTTGTATTAATCAGCGGCCAATTGTAATCCATGGTGAACACATTGAAAAGGATGAAGTCATCGCTGACGGACCTTCTACAGATAAGGGTGAAATCGCATTAGGTAAAAACTTACTAATCGGATTCATGACATGGGAAGGATACAACTACGAAGATGCGATCATTCTAAACGAACGTTTAGTAATGGAAGATCGTTTGACAACTCTTCATATTGAAGAATATGAAGCAGAAGCGCGAGATACAAAACTAGGGCCTGAAGAAATCACAAGAGATATTCCAAACGTAAGTGAGGAAGCGCTGAAAGATTTAGATGAAAATGGTATTATCCGAATCGGTGCGGAGGTGAACCCTTCCGACATCTTGGTAGGTAAAGTGACCCCTAAGGGTGAAACGGAGCTTACGGCGGAGGAACGGCTTCTTCGTGCTATCTTCGGAGAAAAAGCGAGAGAAGTTCGAGATACTTCCCTTAAGGTGCCACATGGCGAAACCGGTATTGTTGTGGATGTTAAGATTTTCTCCAGAGAGAACGGCGACGAGTTACCTCCGGGTGTAAACAAGTTGGTTCGTTGCTATATCATCACCAAGAGAAAAATCAGCGTCGGCGATAAGATGGCCGGACGACACGGAAATAAGGGTGTTATTTCGAGAATATTACCGGAAGAAGATATGCCGTTTATGGAAAACGGTGAACCGCTTCAGGTCATGTTGAATCCGCTGGGCGTACCTTCCCGTATGAACGTTGGACAGGTGCTTGAGGTCCACTTAGGCCTGGCTGCTAAATATAAAGATTGGTATATTTCAACGCCTGTATTTGACGGGGCTAATGAAAAAGATATCATTAAGCTACTGGGTGAGTGCGGGTATCCGGAAACAGGTAAACTGATATTGCGTGACGGAAGAACGGGCATGGCTTTTGATAATCCGGTTACAGTGGGCTATATGTATATGCTAAAGCTCCATCATCTGGTTGATGATAAGATTCATGCAAGAAGTACCGGCCCTTATTCCTTAGTAACTCAGCAGCCTCTTGGCGGTAAGGCTCAATTCGGAGGACAGCGTTTCGGAGAAATGGAAGTATGGGCATTGGAAGCCTATGGCGCAGCGCATACATTACAGGAAATTCTTACCGTGAAGTCCGATGACGTGGTAGGCCGTGTAAAAACGTATGAAGCCATTGTGAAGGGTGAAAATATTCCGGAACCAGGTATTCCTGAATCCTTTAAGGTTCTGATCAAGGAAATGCAGAGCTTGGCATTGGATGTAAAGGTACTGACGGAAGACGACAGGGAGATTGAGATTAAGGAATCTACTGAATTTGAAGGGATTGCAAGCCTTGAAAACATTATTGACCTAGATACGGAGTTGGAGGATACGGACGATGTATTTGGGGAAGAAGAATTTATAGAAGAAGATATGGAAGAATCTCTTGATGACGATGAGGATTTAGAAATTGATTTAGATAAAATTGATGATATCAATGATGAGTTATAACATAAATTTTGGGTACTCATACTAGCCTGCCCAAATCACCAAGTGATTTGATGGCGGACTTATGCACAGAAATCACAACGTTCTTTCAGAACTCCAGCTTACGCTGCTGTCCGTTTTGCCATTCCAAGCAAGCTTGGGGCAAAAAGGCAACTTTCTGAATTTGTGATTTCCTCTACCTATTCGTTAATTTATGTTGAGATAGCCGGACGGCTATTATAAAGAAAGGGGGAGGCACTCCTTGAGCGAAAATAACTATGAATTAAACAATTTTGAAGCTTTAAAAATTAGCTTAGCATCTACCGAAAAGATTTTAGGCTGGTCACACGGTGAGGTTAGAAAACCGGAGACCATCAACTATAGAACGTTAAAGCCTGAAAAAGAAGGTCTGTTCTGTGAAAAGATTTTCGGACCGACAAAAGACTGGGAATGTCACTGCGGTAAGTATAAGAGAATTCGATATAAAGGCATCGTCTGCGACCGTTGCGGCGTTGAGGTGACGAAGGCTAAAGTGAGAAGAGAAAGAATGGGCCATATTGAGCTTGCGGCTCCGGTATCCCATATCTGGTACTTTAAAGGCATACCGAGCAGAATCGGCTTAGTATTGGATATTTCTCCAAGAAATTTGGAAAAAGTTTTATACTTTGCAGCCTATATCATCACAGATCCAGGCAACACAAGCTTTGGTTATAAAGAGATTTTGACAGAACAGCAGTATCGAGAAGCTAGAGATAAGTACGGCAATGACTTTAAGGCTGGCATGGGTGCAGAAGCAGTTCGTGAACTGTTAACTCACATTGACCTTGTAGCACTATCGGACGATTTAAGAAAGAAGTTAAAAGATGCATCCGGTCAGAAGAAAATCCGAATTGTTCGAAGGCTGGAAGTTATCGAAGCACTACGGCTTTCCGATAATAAACCGGAATGGATGATTCTGGAAGTAATTCCTGTTATTCCGCCGGATTTAAGACCAATGGTTCAATTGGATGGCGGAAGATTCGCGACTTCTGATTTAAATGATTTATATAGAAGAGTAATCAACAGAAACAATCGATTAAAGCGGCTATTAGAGCTGGGAGCACCTGATATCATTGTAAGAAATGAAAAGAGAATGCTTCAGGAAGCGGTAGACGCGCTGATTGATAACGGCAGAAGAGGCCGTCCTGTTACAGGACCTGGTTCCAGACCGTTAAAATCCTTATCCGATATGTTAAAGGGTAAGCAGGGCCGATTCAGACAGAACCTTCTTGGTAAGCGTGTAGACTACTCCGGACGTTCTGTAATCGTAGTAGGACCAGAATTGAGATTCTATCAGTGCGGTCTTCCAAAGAAGATGGCATTGGAACTATTTAAACCGTTCATCATGAAGAAACTCGTGCAGAACGGGCATGCACACAACATTAAGAGCGCAAAGCGGATGGTTGAAAAAATCCGGCCTGAAGTGTGGGATGTGTTAGAAAGCGTTATTAAGGAACATCCGGTTATGCTGAACCGTGCCCCGACTCTTCATAGACTAGGTATTCAGGCGTTTGAGCCGGTACTTGTAGAAGGGAAGGCGATCAAGCTTCACCCGCTTGTGTGTACAGCGTTCAATGCCGACTTTGACGGAGACCAGATGGCCGTTCACGTACCGCTTTCAGTGGAAGCACAGGCCGAAGCAAGATTTCTAATGTTGTCTGTAAACAACATTCTTGCCCCTAAGGATGGTGCTCCAATTACAACGCCTACTCAGGATATGATTTTAGGAAGTTACTATTTAACTCATCCTGGGCTTGAGGAAAGAAATACTGTAGCGGAAAAGGGCGATGGTAAAGTTTTCACCAACTTTGATGAAATGCTGATGGCATACCAAAATGGTGTCGTAGGTCTTCATGCAAAGGTAAAGGTAAGGTTATATCTTGATGAAAACGATAAGAGAGGCAAGCTTGTTGAATCCACTGTCGGCCGATTTATTTTCAACGAGAATATACCGCAGGATCTTGGCTACGTAGATAGAAAGGTTGACAGATATTCATTAGAAGTCGACTTCTTATGTGATAAGAAAAAATTAGGTCAGATTATTGATAAGTGCTATCGAGTACATGGCAATACAACAACAGCTATTTTACTTGACCACATTAAAGATATGGGTTTTCACTATTCAACAATAGGGGCCGTTACCATCAGTATTTCCGATATGGAAATACCGAAGGAAAAGCCTGCTATCTTGGCTGAATCAGAAAAACAAGTGGAAAAGTATGAAAAAGCATATAGAGCAGGCCTTGTATCTGAGCAAGAAAGATACGAAAAGGTTATCAGCATTTGGAATAAGACGACCGACGATATTGCAGATGCGTTGATGAATTCCCTTGGAAGTTTGAACAACCTCTTTATCATGGCGCATTCCGGTGCGAGAGGTAGTAAAAACCAGATTAAGCAGGTTGGTGGTATGCGTGGTCTGATGGCAAACGCATCCGGTAAAACAATCGAAATTCCGATTAAGGCGAATTTCCGTGAAGGCTTATCCGTATTGGAATACTTCATTTCAACAAACGGAGCCAGAAAAGGTCTTGCCGATACCGCTCTTCGAACAGCCGACTCCGGTTACTTGACAAGAAGATTGGTTGACGTTTCTCATAACGTGATCGTAAGAGAAGTAGACTGCGGAACCGACGAAGGTATCGAAGTAAGAGCATTTACCGATGGGAAAGAAGTTATCGAAGCATTGAAGCTTCGTATCGTAGGAAGAACTTCCTTAACAGATATTTATGACCCAAACACTGGCGAATTGATTGTGGAGCAGAATGAAGAAATTTCTGAAATAGCATCTGAGCATATTGAAGCGTGCGGCATCGAAGCGGTAGCAATAAGATCCGTTATGACCTGCCACAGCAAATCCGGTATCTGTGCAAAGTGCTACGGAAGAAACTTGGCAACCGGTGAAGCCGTTAATATCGGTGAAGCTGTTGGGATTACAGCTGCTCAGTCCATCGGTGAACCGGGTACACAGCTGACCATGAGAACGTTCCATACCGGCGGTGTAGCAGGTAGCGATATCACCCAGGGTCTTCCGAGAGTCGAAGAACTGTTCGAAGCAAGAAAGCCAAAGGGCCTTGCTGAAATCTGCGAAGCAGACGGTACGGTTGTTTCCATTGAAATGAGAAAAGATAATAAGACTGAGGTCAAGGTCAGAGGCGAAGAGGAAAGAGTCTATATCATTCCTTACGGTGCTCGATTAAACGTAAAGGAAGGCGATTACGTCTTAGCAGGCGGCTCCATTACAAAGGGTCCTTTAAATCCTCATGATATATTAAGATTAAATGGTGTGGAAGGCGTATACCAGTATCTTCTAAAAGAAGTGCAGAGAGTATATAAGCAGCAGGGGGTAGACATCAATGATAAGCACGTTGAAGTAATCGTGAGTCAGATGCTGTCCAAGTGCAAGATTGAAGAACCGGGCGATACGAATCTTCTTCCGGGCGGACTGTACAGTGTCTTTGAAATCGACGAATCGAATGCGGAAGCGGTTGCAAACGGCGGGCAGGTTGCTAACGGAAAGAGAGTACTTCTGGGAATCACCAAGGCTTCCCTTGCTACAAACTCCTTCTTATCGGCGGCTTCCTTCCAGGAAACGACAAGAGTCCTTACCGATGCAGCAATTAAGGGCAAGAACGACAGATTGCTTGGCCTTAAGGAAAATGTTATTATCGGTAAGCTGATACCTGCCGGAACCGGAATGAGAAGATACAAAGAAATCGATTTGGATTATGGTGTAAATACCGAATTGATGGAATCCTTCTCCGTGAATGTAGATGAGGACGAAGAAGACGACTTTGAAGAACTGGCTGACATGGGTTCCGTCATTGAGACAGACTTTGTAGGCGCGGATATTGTTGCATTAGAGGACCTTGAATAATTTGCTTGACAATTAATCTGTGATTATGATAAACTATTTTACGATTCTGAGCTTAAATTTCGACATAAAATTGTAAGAATTTAGGCTGTGAATATATATCTTACGAATAAACTTGTGCATTTTGGTAAGGATACTGGGATGCACAAGTTTAAAGTGTTTAAGGAAAGGAGAAAATAATGCCTACTATTAACCAATTAGTACGTGACGGCAGACAGTCTGCAGTTAAGAAGTCAACTGCTCCAGCATTGTTAAAAGGTTTAAACTCCATTAAGAGAGTTCCTACAGATGTTGCAGCTCCTCAGAAGAGAGGCGTTTGTACTTCCGTGAAGACAGTTACCCCTAAGAAGCCTAACTCAGCACTTAGAAAGGTAGCCAGAGTACGTCTAACAAACGGTATCGAAGTAACTGCATATATTCCTGGTATCGGACACAACCTACAGGAACATAGTGTAGTGCTTATCAGAGGCGGAAGAGTAAAAGACCTTCCGGGTGTAAGATACCACATCGTTAGAGGAACTCTTGATACTGCTGGCGTAGCTAACAGACATCAAGCCCGTTCTAAGTACGGTGCAAAGAGACCTAAAGCAGGAAAGAAATAGTAATCGGAGTTTAAAGGCCACGATATAGATGTTAATAGTATGTAATTATTTTTAAACATATATCAAGTGCGCCGCGGCATTCCAAGGAATGTCGAGTACCGACAAAGCAAAACTGTCCTATCTACGCTTTTGGATAGCGGCAGAGTAACTTTTTGCAAGGAAATTTACACAGCTGAATTCGTGTAAATTGGAATTCCTGTGTAGAATCTGTTTGAGGTATCTCAAGCAGAATGCGAAAAAGCGAAGATTAGTCAGCAGCTGATTTGAAATTCGACAATCAGTTGCGCAGAAAATTTTTCGTCATGCAAGGCGCTGAGGAAACGAGAAACGGAACGTACAAAAGTACGTGCGTATCGCAGCGACTGAAAGTAACGCCGCAGAGCGGAAAATTATCAAGCAAGGAGGGAAGAGAAGTGCCAAGAAAAGGTAATGTACCAAAGAGAGAAGTACTTCCAGATCCGGTTTACGGAAGTGTTGCCGTGGCAAAGCTTATCAACAGCATTATGCTGGATGGTAAGAAGGGTGTAGCGCAATCCATCGTTTATGATGCTTTCGAAATGATCGAAAAGCAGACTGGCGAAACACCGGTTGAAGTATTTGAAAAGGCAATGAATAATATCATGCCTGTTGTAGAAGTAAGAGCTAGAAGAGTGGGTGGTGCGAACTACCAGGTTCCAGTAGAAGTAAGAACAGACAGACGTCAGACTTTAGGCTTAAGATGGCTTACAAAGTACACAAGAGCCAGAGGCGAAAAGACAATGTATGAAAGACTTGCAAAGGAATTGATGGACGCATCCAATAACACTGGAGCAGCTGTTAAGAAAAAAGAAGATACTCATAAGATGGCAGAAGCAAACAAGGCTTTCGCACATTACAGATGGTAGTTTACTGAATGAGTATTGATGAACTTGAAATAAGGTAGAAGGGAGGAAAATACTATGCCTAGAGCGTTTTCGTTAGAGAAGACAAGAAACATCGGTATTATGGCGCATATTGATGCGGGTAAGACCACAACGACAGAAAGAATTTTGTTCTACACAGGTAAAACTCACAAGATTGGTGAAGTGCATGCCGGTGCAGCAACAATGGACTGGATGGAACAGGAACAGGAAAGAGGCATCACTATTACCTCTGCTGCTACTACAGCACAATGGAAAAATCATAGAATTAACATAATCGACACACCCGGACACGTGGACTTTACGGTTGAAGTAGAAAGATCTCTAAGAGTTCTTGACGGAGCAGTAACAGTACTTTGTGCAAAGGGCGGAGTAGAACCTCAGTCAGAAACAGTATGGAGACAGGCTGATAAGTATGGAGTTCCTAGAATGATTTTCGTCAACAAGATGGATATTTTGGGAGCTAACTTCTATAGAGTTGTTCAAATGGTTAAGGATAGACTGAAGGCCAATGCAGTGCCTATTCAGTTACCAATTGGTGCGGAAGATAGTTTTGTTGGAATTATCGACCTAGTAGAAATGAAAGCAGAGATATATAAGGATGACCTTGGAAAGGAATATGATATTGTTGATATTCCGGAAGATCTTCAGGATTTGGCTGATGAGTGGAAAGAAAAGCTTGTGGAAGCCGTTGCTGAGACTGACGAAGAATTAACAATGAAGTTCCTTGAGGGAGAAGAGATAACGACGGATGAAATCAAGAAAGCGATAAGAAGAGCTACAATCGGAGGTGCTATGGTGCCTGTAACTTGTGGTTCCGCCTACAGAAACAAGGGTGTTCAGATGATGCTTGACGCTGTTATTGATTATATGCCATCCCCGGTTGATATCCCTGCAATTAAGGGTGTTATTCCTGGAACGGAAGAAGTTGATGAAAGACCTGCAGATGATAATGCGCCATTCTCTGCTTTAGCATTTAAGATTATGGCAGACCCATTCGTAGGTAAGCTTGCATTCTTCAGAGTATATTCCGGAACCATCACATCCGGTTCCTATGTATACAACTCCACAAAGGGCAAGAAGGAAAGAATCGGACGAATTCTTCAGATGCATGCAAATAAGAGAGAAGATATCGAAGTAGTTTACTCTGGAGATATTGCTGCGGCAGTAGGCTTTAAGGACACTACTACTGGAGATACCATCTGTGATGAAAAGCATGAGATCATTCTTGAATCCATGGAGTTCCCGGATCCGGTAATTGAAATTGCTATTGAGCCTAAGACAAAGGCCGGTCAGGAAAAAATGGGTATCGCTTTGGCAAAGCTTGCTGAAGAAGATCCTACGTTCAAGACTTATACAAACATTGAAACAGGGCAGACTATCATCGCCGGTATGGGCGAGCTTCATCTGGAAATTATCGTAGACAGACTTCTGCGAGAATTTAAGGTAGAAGCGAATGTTGGTAAGCCGCAGGTTTCCTATAAGGAAACGCTTACTGCACCTGCTGATGTGGATAACAAGTACGCAAAACAGTCCGGTGGCCGCGGTCAGTACGGACATGTCAAGATTCGTGTTACGCCAAGAGAACCTGGCGCTGGCTTTGAATTCAAGAACGCAATCGTGGGTGGTGCTATTCCGAGAGAATACATTCCTAAGATTGAAGAAGGAATCAAAGAAGCAATGCAGAATGGTCCTCTCGCAGGGTATCAGGTAGTTGACGTTGGTGTTGAATTGTACGACGGTTCCTACCATGAAGTGGACTCCAACGAAATGGCATTTAAGATTGCTGCATCCATGGCATTCAGGGAAGCTGCAAAGAAGGCAAAACCTGTACTGCTTGAACCGATCTTTAAGGTTGAAGTTACAGTCCCAGAAGAATACATGGGAGATGTAATCGGAGATATCAGTTCAAGAAGAGGTAGAATCGAAGGTTCTGAGATCAACTTAGGTGCGGCTGCTGTAAGAGGAATGGTTCCTCTGTCCGAAATGTTCGGTTATGCAACAGACCTACGTTCCAGAACTCAGGGGCGTGGTGTATATGTAATGCAGATGGACCACTTCGAAAAACTACCGGATAGCTTAATTGAAAAAATCAACAAGTAATTAAAATTGTAATGCGCTCACAGTTGCGCAGACAATTTTGTACGATTCAAAATATTAATATGCAAGGAGGATTTAAAAATGGCAAAGCAAAAGTTTGAAAGAAATAAGCCACACGTAAATATCGGAACAATCGGTCACGTTGACCATGGTAAGACAACATTAAC
>NZ_JAFJZZ010000012.1 GCF_017255415.1 Clostridium aminobutyricum
CATTATCTACAGTAATGGTCACTGCTTTCGCTGTGATTTCTACTGTCTCGTTTCCGGTTACTGTTGCATAGCCTACTTTGCTTACTCTGTAGTATACCGGTGTTGCTGTCATCACATCCGTGTAAGTCGGATTGGTTGTCGTCCAGTTTGTTGTTCCATCTAAGCTGTACTCGATGGTTGCTCCGTCCGGCGCTCCGTTTACTGTGATTCCGTGAGCTATTCCGTCATATGGGGCTGCATAGCCTGCTGCCGTTATGTTCATCGGTAAAGCTTGCTGTCTTGAGACCACCGGTTTCTCAGTGCTCGGAGCAAGCTCACTTACTGCTAAACTTTTCGGTTGCCCGTCAGCCCCCACATAACTCCCACCGGCGCTTGTATTGGTAATAAAATCTCCATAATTATTGATATTATCGGCATTCAATTTAATCTTAATTTCCAGAGTATCTCCGGCTTCTTTAAAATTATTCAGAGTCCATATGACAGTAGCCGGATCCCCTGCAGCTTGAGTTGCCGTCCCGCTTGTTGGCGTACCAACGGATATAATATCAAAGATATCTGTATTAACAACGTCCGTAATCGTTACTCCGGAAGCAATCGTTCTAGAGATATCGCTGAACACTCCTGACAACGTACTCGGATCCGTTACATTGTTGTGATATGTTGACTTAGGGTCAGAAGCATATCCTTGTAAAGTGGTATTTCCAGAACCAGTCAGTCCTAACCCAACCGTGTATACAAGTGCCCCGGTTGCTTTAATCCTAGCGATTTCATTCGTACCAGTGCCATCCCGAGGCTCTCCGTCCGTCAGAAAAATCACATACATTGGCCGTTGTAATTGCCCGCCAACCTTTTTATTGTTAATGTACGTCTCGGCAGCGCCAAGGCCTGCCGTGTAATTGGTCCCTGATCCTAAAGTGGTAATACTGTTTACTTTATTTAGGATCGTAGTTTTATTATTGGTAAAGTTTTGTTGATAACTTGTAGGTGCGGATGATGCAAAAGCAACAAAGGCTACGCTGTTTCTGCTGCTCGTGGTCGGAATAATAGTATCCAACGCTACACCTAGAGCTTGTTTAGCCAGATCCCACCTGCTTACAGCAACTTGATTAATGCAGCTGGCAGGTTGTGCCGCGTACGTAGCTTTACAAGTGTCGCATTCATAATACCTATTATTGCTGTTTCCCTTTCTTGTAAAACTCGTCGAGCCACATATCTTTTTTACACCGGATGCTGTGTCCATGCTTTTGGAATAGTCCATTACGACTACCACGTCTGCACCTGGATTATTTACTGTAATAGGCGTACCTTTTGTTTGTAAGGTAATAGTGGCGGTTCCTTCTTTCACATTATCCCAAGCTGCAGATTTCGTCAACTGAGGACTGATGTCCGCAAAAGCCACTTGAGGAGAAAGTGTAAAACACATCACCATTACTAGCAATAGTGCCAATCTTCGTTTCGCTTTCATGATCTAACCTCCATAAATATTTTTCTACTCTTCCAGTGACTCTTCATTTTTTTCTTTTTTTATCACTTCATATTCCAGAATAATTTTTTTATCCAATTCATCCACTTGAACCGTCTTAATATCAGAAGAAAGTTTTATATCTTCCGACTTATCGATTAGCGGAGTAATATCGAACTCCGTTCCAAGTTCAACACCTTCTATTGTTTCCGTATACACTGATTCACCAAAGTCGAGTTTTAAAAGATGAGTTATTGTTAGTGTTGTCAATACCGACTCTACTACAATCGCAGGCTCCGTTACTACCTCTTCCACTACAATTGCAGGTGCTGTCACTAGTTGTTCTTCGGTTGGAACGAGTATTTCCGGTTCAACAGCCGGAGTTTCCGGTACCGTCACTTCTTCTTCTGGTTGTGGTTCAACCGCAGGCTGCTCTTCCACAGCCGGTATCTGAGGTTCGGCTACAGGCTCTGTCACCTCTATATCCGGTTCAGTGACCTCTTCAGGCGTTGTGGGTTCTGTCACCTCAGTTGGAGGTTCAGCCACATCCGTAGGCGCTGATGGTGCCTCTCCTTCAGGAGCTTGCACCGCATCCCCCTCTTGTTCACTATCAGTAACCACATCACTACTTATGGGTTCTAATACAGTTGCAGGTGCACTTACCTGCCCTGTTGATTTGCTCGCAACATCTGCTGCAAATGCGCTTCCCGGTATTGCCGCTGCTACTACTAAAGCGAGTAGCGTAGTACTAAATCTTTTTCTAAGCATTTTGATCTCTCCCCTCTAAACGATTTCTTTCCTATCCAGGCCCTCGACACGAACCTGAAGCCCTTCTTCTCGAGCACTATCTATAATTTTTATAAACTCTAAAGCACTTCTAAAATGTAATGTTTCTTTTTTCTCTAACCACTTCACTGTGCCCTGCCAACTTGCATTCTGTCTAAACTTAACCTGTAAAATAAAGGTTGCTTTTTGTCCTTTATAGCTATCAATGTCAAATTTGCGCATGGATTTTAATGCCTCCCTTTTTCAGTCCTGTCAAAAACAATAATACCTTTACACCATTTCCTTTATTATCAATTGATTAAGGACGGTTCTCTACTCATACCTTATGACTAATGAGCCATTTGATATCACGATTATCACACACGTTGGTCACAAAATGGTCTTAGAGGTAACAATTTCTAAAAAAAATACCAAATTATTTTATTTTTGTGACTTTCAATTTACCGTTAATGCTTCATCATGATATAAAAAAGCGGGCAGTTTGTTCCTGTCCGCTTTATCTTATAATTATTAAATTCTTATTTCACAACTACTAGTTCCAAGTCTTATCTTCTATGATCTTGGTCCAAGTTTCCATATCAGATATGCTTGCTCTTTCTGCATAGTTATGATTATTTGTTGCTTCAATTACTTGATAGTAGAACCAATCTGTTGGATTGTTATCTGAGAATACTTTATATCCATCAACTAGACCGGCTTCATCTACTCTTCTATCAAGAACTCTATTGATTAATACCATTGCTTCTGCTCTTGTAATATACTGATTTGGCTTGAAAGTTTCATCACTATATCCGGTAATCCATCCTTTTTTAACAGCCGACTTGATATACTTTTCAGCCCAGTTACCAGAAATATCACTAAAGTTTATTCCATCCGTGTCTTCTTCAAGGGTATCAAATCTGGATGCGATCACTGCAAATTCTGCTCTCGTAATTGGCTTACTAGCCCCAAATGTTCCATCACTATTTCCCGTAAGAATTCCACCGTTTACTAAAGTTGCAATTGCATCCACAGACCATCTGTCCGCATTGATATCACTGAAATCTTCATCCTGTGTGAAGAAAATTTGTCTTGAAGAATCCGTTAACAATCTATAGAAGATTGATGCCACTTCTTCTCTGGTAATATAGTTCAACGGCTTAATTGTTCCATCCTGATATCCGTTCATATAGTTGAAATGGTCAACCTTATTAAGCTCTGGTGTGCCAGCTAACGGAACGTTTTCATCCTGAATTGTTGTGGAACTATTGTTCCTATTATGGTGACCTGAACTGCTTGAAGTGATAGTCAGCAATCCATCCACATAGGTAATATCATAATTCGAAGTTACATTCTGATAATATTGACCAATAATATTCTCTATTATTAGGTCTAGTGGGTTCTGCTCCGATATGGCTGCCATATACACAGCCGGTGGATTAGAATCTTCCTCATTATATCCGGCTATTGCTTCTGCAATTTCTTTTCTAAGGTCTGCTAATATCTCTTCAGAAATTTCCGGTTGATCTCCGTTCGGTCTTCCGATTACTGCATAGATAGCTGAATTGGATACGGTGCCAACATTTACTGCAGAGCCTGTAACCTGTACATACAGTATTGCGTCATCATCTGCAAGACCTCCAGGGGCAGTATCTTCCCAACCGCTGTCCGTAAGCGCTGTTCCGTCATATCTCTTGGTTGCGCTGTCCGCGGTGATGGTTAATGCAGCCGGAGAAATATTTACAATTGCGCTGCCCGTTGTTGTTGTATATCCGTCTTTTGTTACTTTGTAGTATACCGTTTTTGCTTCCGGTGTTACATCAATATAAATCGGGTTCGTTCCGCTTATATCGTTTTCGTCCTCACTATACTCAATAGTGGCTCCCTCTGGTGCTCCAACTACTTGGATGCTATGGGTTTCTCCATCATAGGTTACCACTACATCTTCTGCGGTAAGATTCATATTCTCTGTCCAAGTTGCAGTATATGCTCTAGCTCCTGTTGAACCTTCTGCTACTGTTACAGCAGTGCTTGCTTCATCTAAGCCTGTTCCGATCCAGCCTGCAAATTCATGTCCAGCCTTTGCCGGATTGTTTAAGGTGAAATGATCCTCTACTGTATAACTTGTTGGATTTTCTACTGCTACAATTCCTCCTGCTAAGTCATAAGTTACTGTGTAAGGAATTGCTTCAAAGGTTACTGTAATGGTATGGTCTCTTTGTACAGGTTCAAACGTATAACTTGTCATATTACCTACACTAGCTCCATCTACCTTTACGTCAGCTACTTGATATCCCGTATTTGGCGTAATCGTATAGGTTGGTGTACTCTTTTCTTGAACGGTAACTGCACCAGGGCTGGAAATTTCTCCGATCACTTTACCGTTTAAAGTTTCTGCTGTAGCTGTAATCGTATAATCCGCTAGCTGTGCATCCGTATAATAACAATTAATACGTTCTCCGAATATAGGAAACCATGTTTTTAAAGGTCCCATTATAGCGTAACACGAGAACAACTTACCCTTGGTAATCCCATAATCATAAAGCTTTAGGCTTCCTACTTTATACGTAATATCCCCTAACAAGTCTAAATCTACAGTGACATTAGCATAAGAAAACACTTTTCCGTCAATTTGCGGGGCTGCACTTGCCATCGAAACTTCGGTTCCATCGGCAGCTAATACAATTCGTTTCGATTCTAAGAAATTGCCTTTTGAATCATAGCAATCAGCTAAAGCCACATTATTCACTTTCTCCCATACTGCATAGAGAGTAGTGTTTCCTTTAATAGTCACTACTGTAGAAGCTTTAGTTGCTTTATTGTCAGTTGACCACCCTTTAAAAGTATACGTATAGTGATCGTCCCTATCTCTTATTGCCGTAAAGGAGTTATTTACAGGATAGGACTGACCGCTTCCTAAACAATAAAGTGTTTCAGACATAGCTGTTGATGGAATGTTGCCGCCGTTTACATCATAACTTACGGTCACATCACCATTTACAGATACTTGATAGTCAGCCTCTGGCTTCCATTCGGTCCAAATTACGACTCCAAAAGCCTTATATTCTTTTTTCTTCTCGACTTCAACCGTAGTATTTCCAACTTTTTTTGCTATTATGGTAAATCCGTTTAAAATAGCTATAGTTGAATTTCCTATCGAGCATTTGTAGTTGCTTGTATCCGTATATGGAAGAGTGTAACTGTCATCTACGTTCATGCTCACCGTTTTGTCAGTTAAGCTTGCTGTTGCAAATACTGTTGTTGGAACCATCGTCACCAACAAGGCCAGCACCAACAGAATAGCTGATGGTTTCTTAAGATTTTTCATGGTTTCCCTCCAAGCTTTTCACTTTATTCTTCAATCAAACAATATTCTAATAAAAGCTCATTATCTTCGGCCAACACAATTTGTTGATCAGAAGTTACACACTCTACATTTTCTACATTTAATATACGAGAATTCAAATCAAGTTCATCGCCAACAGATAGGCCATCTACATGTTCTATATAATCATCGTATTCACCCTTGTCACCAAAATATAGCCTATGGACGATGGTCACCGTTGCCTCAGCAGGTTCCACTACAATAGCCGGTTCAGTCACTAGCTCTTCCTCTACTAATGCCGGTTCTATCACGGCTGGCTCCTCTATCGGAAGTATTGTTTCATCAGGGACTTCTACAGGTTCAACTGCTGGAACCGCCGGAACTACCTCATCTTCTATCGGTTGTGGTTCAGCCGCAGGGATTTCCGGTATTATCACTTCTTCTGTCGGCTGCGGTTCAACTGCAGGTTGTTCTTCTGTTGCCGGTACTTGAGGCTCCGTTGCAGGCTCTGTCACTTCTGCAGTCGGCTCACTAACCTCTGTTGTTGGTTCTGTTACATCAACAGGCGATACTGGTTCTGTTCCCTCGGCTGGTGTTGCTCCTGTATTCATACTCCCTGGAGCTTGAGAATTTTCTGCAGGAGCTGAACTTTCATTTGCAGCAGGACTTGCATCTTCGCTCCCCCCAATCCCATTATCACTACTTACAGGTGCTGATACGGATGTCGGTACACTTACCGATCCTGTGGATTCACTCACAGCATCCGCCGCAAATGCACTTCCTGGCAAAGCTGCCGCTACTACTAGTGCAAGCATTGTCGTACTAAATTTTTTTCTGAGCATTTTGATTTCTCCCCTCTAAACGATTTCTTTTTTACCCAGGCCCTCGACATGAACCTGGAGACCTTCTTCTCGAGCACTGTCTAAAATCTTTATAAACTCTAAAGCACTTCTAAAATGCAATGTTTCTTTTTTTTCTACCCATTTCACCGTGCCCTGCCAACTTGCATTCTGCCGGAACTTAACTTGCAAAATAAAGGTTGCTTTTTCTCCTCTATTGATATCATTGTCAAACTTATGCATGGACATTAGTGCCTCCCTTTGTTCACTTCTGTCATATTCAAAAATAAATTTATCCTTACCATATCTTCTACTATTAGTGCCTGATTGCGGACACTTGATAAAATCCATTATTTCATCCAATATCAAAACAAGTTGATGAATGTCTTTGAAAACCAAACCTTCAGGCTTATATCCGCAGTATAATCTGCCATATAGTGTCCCCATGCGTTCCCCATCTATGCATAGTGTATAAATCGGTAAAAATGGAATTTCAACAAATTCTGTCATATCGCTTTCCCTTCCTGCTCCTTGTCTATCCTCTTAAGTATGAGCTATCGTATAACACAATTATCACAAATATTAGTCACAAAACCGTCTTAAAGATAACAGGGTTTTTTGTAAACCCCTTGTTTTATTTTTTGTGACTGAATTAATCTATATCCCTTCAATCTTTAACGAATAGCCCTCTTCATATGCATTGTCTATTATTTTTATAAGATCCATCGCATTATTAAATACCATGACTTCTCCGCCTTCCACCCACTGCACATTACCTTTCCAGCTACCATCTTCACCAAATTCTACTTTTACAATAAAAGTGGATTCTGCGGCTTTCACATCATCCGTTAAACCATTTATCTGAAATGTTCCCATTGTTATCGCCTCCCATTTATCTTATGCTGTATTATCACATGTGATGGTCACAAAATAGTCACATTATTAATCTTTTTTTGATAATTTTATGAAATTTTTTCTATTTTTTTGTGACTGTTTAATTTCCTTCAATCCGGCTTTGACAAAAATAATAAAACGAAGTTACCACATAAGAAACCCGAGTGACAGCTCCGTTTAAAGGATAAAAATAAATCCCCTGCTTCGAGAAGCAAGGGATTTATAATGCACTTTTTCTTTTTTACGCTTATTCGGTTTCCAGCTTTATTATAGCAGGTTGAGTATCTCCAACTTCTGCCATGTCATCTAAAGCATATTCGACAAGAGCTGTAAAATTATTTGAAGATGTGGTTGCTCCGGTAACGGCATCCACCTGAGAAATCACCTGTTTATCCAGAAGCTGCTGGACAAGTTCCTTGGAATATTTCTCTGGATAGGTACCGTTAGCTTTTTCCATATTTTTCTTATATTCTGCATCGGCAGTTTTCAGATTTCCCGATTCATCCTTATAATCAAAGACAACATTGGTAATCTTGTCATCTTTAATGGTCAGTTCTATGAATGGTTTCCAGCCGTGATCGTCAAAGGCGTCGGCTTCCACCTTGTATACGCCGTCATCATACAGCGGTATCTTGGCGGCTGTCGTATCTCCCTTTACCGCATTCTGTAAAGCGGCCGTCGATAGCTCCGTGAAGTTCCTTGACGAATGAGTAGCACCGGATACCGCATCTACGTCTTGAATGTCCTGTTTGTCGACCAGCTGCGAACCCAGCTTGTCAAATGCTTCTCTCGGCGTCATACCATTGTTTGCTGCGCTGAAATTCTTTGTATAGTTTTCATCGTTGGTTCTGGTATCTCCGGCATCATTCGTATAATCATAATAAGCCTTTGTGATTTTGCCGTCCTTAATGGTAACATCCACATATGGGATCCAGTTTCTGACGTCTTTTCGGTCATATTCAGCATGATATACGCCATCCTGATAGGACGTCGTCGACTCATCTGTCTTATTATCTTCAGTATTTTTATCTCCGCATCCTGAAACTGAAATAGCCATGATACAAATCAGTAAAAAAGTAAATAATCTTTTCATCCTTTATCTCTCCTTGTAAAAATATATGTTGTTCTTATAGTATCTGCTGTGTCTTTGTTACTATTCAAATATATCGACAATTTTATGAAAATACTTAAAAAATCAATTACTCCGACACATAATCCTTAAAATGCGAGCTGTATTTTATGGTACCATCTGCAAATGCCCATAAAGCTTCTGTATCGGGCAGTCTTTCGATCAGAGCCTTTCCCTCTTCAAATGGCACATTGAATACTGCTGTGGATAAAGCATCCGCCATACCCGAATCCGGACAGAGAATCGTCACTGAGACAAAGTAACTGGCGGGGAACAATGTCACAGGATCAATGATATGATGATAAATTTTTCCATCTATCCTATAATATCGTTCATAAATACCGCTCGTTACAAGGGAGCTTTCCGTCAGCGAAACCTTGCTGATGTTTTTGCCGTTCTGATCATATGGATTCTGAACGCCCACTTTCCATTCCGCGCCGTCTCCCCTTTTCCCAATCGATCTTACATTGCCTCCCACACTAAGCAGCATAGAAGTAACTCCGTTTTTCTCAGCGAATTTACTGACCATCTCCGTAGCGTAGCCTTTTGCTATGGCGCCTACATCGAGGCTCATTTTCGGGTCTTTAAGAAATACGGTATTATTTTTTTCATCAATGAACATTTGATTGATATCGGTATGTTCGGAAGCTGCCTGAAGCTCCTCCACGGACGGAAGTGTAGCTTTCTCCGGATCCTCAGTGCCCGCCTCACGGTGATCGTGCCAAATTTTAAGCACCGCCCCCATAGCTACATTAACCTTCCCATCCGACATATTATATGCTTCCTGTGAAAATTTAAGCAAATCAATGATTTTCTGATCCACCTTTACCGGTGCAAGGCCTGCCTGATCGTTGATGGTTTTAATATTGCTGACTCCCGGATAATCGTTGTAAATATCATAAAGCTGATGGTATACTTCAAGATCGTCGTGAATCATCTGCACCTGTTTTGTAAATTCTTCTTCGCTGTCCGCATATCCGACGATTCGAGTGACCGTATCAAAGAGATTGAGAAATTCCGTTTCGTATCGTTTCTTCTCCCCATCTTTGCATGCCGTTAAATTTATCAGCAGCATAAAAACCACTAATGCTGCAGTAACTTTTTTTAACAAAACTTTTTTCCTCCAAAATATGATTAGGACTTGTCCGGCAGCCCCATTATATTAAACCAGCCTGTTAAAAGCCGGCATAATAAACTTCAGCAAGGTTGCGGTAACAATTCCTGCGGCCAGACCCGAGATGAGCAGGACCGGAAAGTAAGCCCATAGATTCATACCCGTATATATCAGGGAAATAATAATAAATTGGCCGATATTATGAAAAACCGCACCGAAAATACTGATCACCAGATAAGTGATTTTCTTACGGAAAACAGCCATGAGCAATATCATGACCGTAATGGCCAAAATCCCTCCGAACAGACTCAGCAACGAAGCAATAGCACCTCTCGTAATAAACACGAATCCAGACTTTAGTATACCGATGGTATACGCCTGCTTTTTGCCGAGAAAAAAAAGCGCATACATGACGGCTATATTGGACAAGCCGAATTTTACTCCGGGTACCGTTATGGGAAGCGGCGGCAGCATATTTTCCACTATAGCAAGTACGATTGCTGTAGCAAAGATCAATGCAGATAGAACCATATTTTGTGTTTTATTGATATGTTTGATCTGAAGATTCGTCATAAGCCCTATCCTGTTTCCTTTCAATTCCCCACCACAATATCCACATCCTGATTACTTCGCCTATTGGCAGGAACGATTTTCAGGACGATCCCATTCGGCAGACAAGCCGCAAACTGACCGGTTGTTTTTAGCTTTCCCGCATGAATGCAAACCTTATCCGGGCAATCGGATTCCACAAAAGCAATACTGCCGTCCTTATACAGATGAAATACTACCTTTGTATTTTCCGGAATGGAAAAGTTCTTATCCTCGCCGGCAGTCAAATCGACGCTTTTAACCAGCTTGGAATAGGAATAAATCTCCGCCTTCGCCTGACTCTGCCCAAAGAAATAGTGATACACCCCCCAACCGATTCCGCTGACCACTAAAATAGCGATAATGATAAACACATCAGTTTTTTTAAAGAATTTCATACTGCCCCCGTTAACGCATCAGCCCCGCAATAAAAACAAGCAAAGTATTTGTACTCATAATAGTAATATAATTCTTGATGGAAGTAATAAAGGTAACTTCTTTTATCTGTTTTTCAAAAAATCGATTAATGTTTTTCTGTACGGGAATGATTGAAACCAGTGAAATCAATAGGATTGGCGGCAAAATTTTCATTAGGACCATGAACAGGACTGCCAAATAGGTGCAATAGTACAGCGCTGCAAACAAATACAGGGACATTTTTTTCCCCAGATAATAAGGAAGCGTATACCGTTTTACCAAAATATCCTGCTCCAGATCGCAAATGTTGTTTGCCAGCATAATGTTTGCCGTAGTGCAAGTAGGAACCACAGCGAGCAGGATCACTGTCAAAATGGGAAACACTTGCAGCTGCAAGGTAATGGTGTTCAAATTGCCTTCAAGAGAGAAGTAATTCCCTTCCGGCATATTGATATACATCAGTAAGAACGGAATAAAAAATCCGTAAAATACGCCGGACAGCACCTCTCCCCAGGGTTGACGTGAAATGGGCAGCGGACCGAAGGTATAAAAAATACCGCATAAAAAGCACAGTCCGCCCAGTAACAGTACGATAAAATCCGTCAGATAAGCAAGATATAACCCAAGAAAGACACTGATTCCCAGCAATACGAAAATAATGGCCAGTGCCGCACTCCTTCTGAAGGGAAGAGTCTTTCCGTTATGCTTTGTATCGATATAATTATTGATTGCCGTCGTCGTCAGATCGAATAGAAACATGATAACGAAAAAGAGGCCGGTAAGGGTCCAGTTTATCGGCTGCTTCAGGTAGTACAAAAAAACAATGGTCAGAAGAAAAGCAAAGGTACTGGTTATCTTCGTCATAATCTCAACATAATTTAAAAATCCTTTAATCACCTTACTATTTTCTCCTACTATGAAATCAGCCTGTACGAACGGTCCAGTATCATTTTCAGTCTGTCTGCCTTCTCTGCCGTTATGTCCAGCGTCCGTATAAGCTCCAGTGACTTGTTGTAATATCTCCCTGCAACAAACCGGGTATAGGTAAGCCCTCCCGTGTTCCTTACCGCTTCATTGATTTCCTCTCTGGAAAGCTTCTGCTCTTTCGCTTTCAAGCTGAAATCCGGTAGATTATTAAAGGCATGAATCAAGGGCAGCGTAATAACATTCTGTTCATAATCGGATTGTACGGGTTTCTTTACCGCTTCTTTGGTTTCTTCAAAGTCCATGCAATCATCGGTAAGCTGGAATATCATGCCGATATTTCTTCCCAGCCTGGCAAATTTTCTTAAAGTCTGACGATCTTTTGTCACTAAAGCGGCTCCTGCAAAAAAGCAGGCTTCAAAAAGCGCCGCCGTCTTACCCGAGATAATTCTCAGGTATTGATGCACGGACAAATCGATGTTGCCGTTATTGACATGCTGATTCAGTTCGCCAAGGCAAACCCGGCTCAAATAGTCCGGCATTTGCAGGTCCATGTACTCATCCGCATCAGAACGCTCCGATAGGGATGCCGTAAGCTTCAATGCCATGCAGAGCAGATAATCACCGCATATCACTGCGGTACGCTTTCCGTATTTCTTCTGAAGAGTGAGCTCTCCTCTGCGAAGGTCTGCATCGTCGATGATGTCATCGTGAACGAGAGTGGCAAGATGGAGTATCTCAACGGCAACGGCAAGCTTGACAGCCCTGTCGGGGATGTTTCCCTCTTCATCCTGTGCACAAGCGATCACCGATGCAGCCCGGATAAATTTACCCGTGGATCGTGCAAGATGCCTGGTGTAGCTTCGAATAATCCAAGGTGAGGCGGACAGCATTCTATCCACCTCAAGACTCACTTGCTCCAAAGCTGTATCAAAGATGTTTGTGTTTACATTATTTTGCATGATTTCATCCTTAATCATTATAGAGATATGATTTCTTTGCCCAAGGCACCTTTTTCCATGCCTTCTTAAGAGCAGGCATCGCGTAATAGTCCAGTCCGAAAGTTCTTCCGCCGCCTATCAGCACCGCAATCGCGGCAAAGATCATCCAGAAAGTACCCAGGTACAAGCCTGTGGTCGTCACGAACATGAACTGCAGCACCAGTGAAAATGCGGATGCAGGGAAGGTAAACAACCCGCCGATGAGCGCTAGTCCGATTAAAATTTCAGCGATAACGATAAATACCTGCATCACTACCTGCATGGTATCGCTTGACAGAATGAAATGATCCACAAACCAGTTCATCACCGGTACATCTACTTTAAACGCCAGATCACTTAAAGTGGAGTGCGCCAATTCCTTTCCGCTTACGAAAATCGCTTGGAACAGTCCGAGGAAATCAACATTAAAGATTACCGTGCCAACATGAGCGGCTGCATTTCCTGCTTGCTCTGCCGCAGCTCCGTCGGTTGCAGCTCCTGCACCGCCCGTCGCGGAAGATACCGCATCGGATGCCGTTTTTATGGCCTGTGCAGTGGTCTCGGCAATGGTACCCTTCACTGAGGAAACGGCGTCTGCTGCTACTTGAACCGTCTGCGCCGCAGATTCCGCTGCCGCTCCCATCGCAGAACTGGTGCCGTCGGTAGAACCTCCGTCGCTGTTTAAAATACTGTCATACCAAGACTGAGCCCCGCCGAAAAAGCCGGTCAGTTTCGGTTCGGTGAGCCAACCCTCCACAATTTTCATTACTCCTTCAAACAGCCACACCGCACCAAGCCAAACTCTGACAGGTACCAGCAGGAAACTCGGTGTTCTGTTTGAAAAGTGTCCGCCCACAAAGCTTCTTCTATTTCTTATCGTGAAAAACTCGTGGCGCATATAGCTGAACACCTTATTCCATCCTAGAACCTGAATGAAATAGATAATATTGATAAAGTGCTTTGAAAACATTGCCAGCCAAGACGGCAGATTAAACATCGTATTTGGCAGGCCGACCCTTGCCACACCGTACCGTCCGCCGATGCAGACCATGAAGCCGTGGAAGGAAGGCTTGTACTTCTCCATCTGTCCCTGCTCTGTGATGGCGCAAACGATATTGTGGGCAGCAATATCCGCGCTGTGCTCGCAGTTTTCAACGACCTGCGGAACCGGTCTTTCCTCTCCTTCAGGCGTATAAAGCATATTGTCGCCTATAACGTAAACATTTTCATTATCCAATGAACGAAGATATGCATCGGTTGCGATACGGCCTCTTCCGCCGGATTGAAGCTTTTTGGCGGAGGCAGCTGTGATATCGGCGCTTTCTATACCGGCAGTCCAGATAACCGTATAGGTTCCTTCTCTTGTTATCACATCATTATTCTTCGTCTCTACGTAGTCCTTGCCCAGTTTTACTACGCTTGTATTGAGCATTACCCGAATGCCCATCTTTTCCATCCGTCTCTCCACCTTATCGGATAATTTTTCCGGAAGATTCGAAATGGTTCTGCTTAAAACATCCACATTGCAGATTGTCACATCTTTGCGGTCGATCTCAAAGTTCTCACACAAAATCGGCGCGTATTCGGCTAGTTCTCCCGCCATTTCCGCACCGGTAAAGCCTGCGCCAACGATGTAGAAAGTAAGCATCTTTTTTCTTTCTTCTTCATTCGTTTCACGGACGGCTTTTCGGAACATGTTGTGAATGTGATCCTTCAATAATACCGCATCATCATAGGACCAAAGCTTGAAAGAATACTCCTCAGCCCCTTCCGTTCCAAAGTATGTAGGCTTGGAGCCTGCACACAATACTAGATAATCATAACTGTAGGTTTCGGCGGTTCCCAGTACCTGTTTTGTATCGAAATCGATGGAAGTTACAGTATCGAGCTTGACCTGTACTTTTCTTCCTGTAAATACCTTTTTCAAACTGATTTTGATGCTGTCTTCATCTACACGGTTTGCTGCGACCTCATGCAATTCGGTCAGCATAGTATGGAAAGGATTTTTATCAATAATTGTAATAGAAATTTCTTGATCCTTTTTGAATTTCTTCGCCAATTTCTTTGCTGTCAGTATTCCAGAATACCCCGCGCCAACGATTACGATATTTTTTCCCATTTTGATCTCCTTTGAAAAAACTACTTTAATACGCTATGTATCCGTACAAATAAAATACGCCGAACTTTTTTATCCGTGTTTTTAATATACCCTTAATTTAACGGTTTAGTCAAAATTATTTTATATAAATAAGCCTTTTTACGCCAATGATTTTCTTTATTATGGGCCGAACTCTTCTACAAACCCCAGTTATTCGAGGGTATAAAAAAAGAGCTTTTCATAATTTCTTACGAAAAACTCTATAAAAACTTAACCGTTGTTTTCTTATTTATTTAATAATAATAGCGGTCGCATCAGATCCGCAGCCTGCTGCATTTCCTTCGTCTGTATCCAAATGGATTTCCCTTTCGTGAGCATCTCCTGCACGAACTAAAACATTATCAAAAATCAGTCCTCTTTCGCCTTCAAGTTTAATACTTACGATATCCTTATCCTTTACACCCGCTTCTTCAGCCTGCGCTGGTGAAAGATGAACGTGTCTAAGTGCAACCATTACACCGTGATCTAACTCAACTTCGCCTGCAGGTCCGATGATCTTACATCCTGGTGTGCCATCTAACTTACCGGATTCTCTTACCGGTGCCTTGATCCCGATTGATCTTGCATCCGTCATAGCAAGTTCAATCTGAGTCTCCGGTCTGGCAGGTCCAAGAACCCTGATTCCTTTTAATGTGCCCTTAGGCCCTACAATATCTACCTTTTCTTCGCAAGCAAATTGTCCCGGCTGAACCAAATCCTTGGTAGGAGTCAGCTTATGTCCTGGTCCGAATAAAGTTTCAATATCTGCATCCTTCAAATGTAAATGCTTGTTTGACAATCCAATTTTTACTGTGTAGCTCATGTTATTTCTCCTTTATGTACCCTACTTTTCCAAAAACATCTAAAAACTATCCTACCTCAACTCAGCTAAAATGTCAAACAATTACCCCTCTAAATAGCTGATATACGGAAGATTTCTATACTTTTGGTCATAGTCCAAACCATACCCTACAATGAACTTATCTTCAACGGTAAATCCAACATAATCCGCTTCCAATTCCGTTCTTCTTCCTTCTGGTTTGTCTAAAAGAGAGCAAACTTTAATGCTTTTTGGATGTCTGCCTTCTAAATACTGTTTTAAGTAATTCAACGTAATTCCTGAATCTACTATGTCTTCTACGATGATTACATTTTTTCCTTCTATTGAATTGTCTAAATCCTTCAAGATCCGAACTACACCGGAGCTTTTCGTAGAGGCCCCGTAGCTTGAACAGGCCATAAAATCGATGGATACATCATCCAGATGAATGTGTTTGATCACATCCGCCATCCAGAGTACGGCGCCCTTCAAAATGCCAACCACCAATACCGCTTCGCCTTGAAAATCTTGTGTAATCTGCGCTCCGATTTGCTCTGCTCTTTTATAAATCTGCTCCTGTGTAATCATTACAGTGCCAACTGTATAGTTATTATCCATTTATTCGACTCCTTGTCAAAATATTATTTCCTTGATTCAATCTGACGGCTTCGTGTCTTGCTCGTTCTCTTCCGGTTCTACTTGAAAGGAAACATCATCTATAATGGTTTTCCCTTTATATTTCTTCGATAAATCTTCAGGCGAATCCCCGATCCAATATTTATCCAGCTCATCCTTCAGATGCCAAAGAATCCACACCCACAAAATAAAATCATCCACCCATGCGATCGGAAACAAGATAGGCGGAATCAAATCCACAGGCCAAAGTAAGTATATGATGCCGAAAATAACAAGTATTTTTTTTCTTTTCGGTACGGATTTATCCTTCATCATATACTTGATGGCTTTTATTCGTTTAAAAATGATATTAAAACCAATAAATTGATACATATCACCCCTGCCTTTCAGTAGGAACGAAAGCTATCGTTGAATTAAGCTTTCGATTTCATTGAGCAGCACGTCATATCCTGTTCTTTTCAGCGCAGAAACCGGAATTACTTTATCTTCCCCAGAGAGACCTAGAGTCTCTCTTATGACATTAATGCACTTCTGTTTTTCATTTGTTGAGACTTTATCAGCCTTCGTAGCCACCACAATGCCATCCAATCCAAAATGCCTTAAATAGTTATACATCTGCACATCTTGCACGGAAGGAGCATGTCTGATATCTACCAATTGTATCACCTTTACCAGATTTTCTCGATGCTCTAAATATTCCTCCATCATTGCACCCCAGCCTTCGGACTGGGACTTCGATATCTTAGCATAGCCGTAACCTGGAAGATCCACAATTCTAAATTCATCATTTACTCGATAAAAATTTATGGTACGTGTCTTTCCCGGGTTACCGCTTGTTCTCGCCAAATTTCTTCGGTTTGTCAGAAGATTTAAAAGAGAAGATTTTCCTACATTTGATCTTCCCGCAAATGCAATTTCCGGAAATTCCTGTGAAGGGTACTGGCTCGTCTTAACAGCGATTGTCTCAATGTCTGCCTTTTTTATTATCATATCATCTTTCCTTATTTCTTTCAATTCTAATTCACGCGGTACGCTTTCAGATTGCGCCAACAATCTTTTTCTTCACTTCCAGGTTATTTTACCAGAGCATGTTCCAATGCATCATCCACGGTCTTTATCAAAACAAATTCTAGCTTCTTTCGAACAGCCGCTGGAATATCATCAATATCCCGTTCATTATCTGCCGGCAGCAATACCTTTTTAATACCGGCTCTATGCGCTGCCAGTACTTTCTCTCTGATCCCACCTACCGGAAGAACTTTACCTCTCAGCGTGATTTCCCCTGTCATGGCAACATCTTTTCGAACGGGGGTGTTCGTGAGAGTGGAGATAATCGCCGTGCACATCGTCACGCCGGCAGACGGTCCATCCTTTGGTGTCGCCCCTTCCGGAATATGAATATGCAAATCCTGAACCTTATAAAAATCGTCTGCTACGCCCAATTTATCGGAAACAGATCGAATATAGCTGATTCCTGCCTTGGCAGATTCTTGCATGACCTCTCCAAGCTGTCCGGTCAGAACAAGCTTTCCGCTTCCAGGAACAAGGGTGGTCTCAATAAAGAGCGTATCGCCTCCTACAATCGTCCAAGCCAAGCCGGTCGTTACACCAACTTCATTCTCACCTTCCACTATATCAAACCGGTATTTCTTTTTGCCTAAATAACTTTCAAGGTTTTTCGGTGTGATTCGATAGCTTCTTTCCTTATTGGTAACAATCTTCCTGGCCACCTTTCTGCAAAGGTTTGCGATCTCTCTTTCCAAATTACGAACGCCGGATTCTCTTGTATAATAATTAATTAAATCCCTCACCGTAGTCTCTGAAATCGTGATATCAGTAGTTTTTAAGCCATGCTCTTTGACTTTCTTGGGAATCAAATACTTTTCTGCTATATGAACCTTCTCTTCTTCCGTGTATCCCGGAACATTGATTACTTCCATTCTATCTAAAAGAGGTCTCGGAATGGTATCCGTTGTATTCGCAGTAGTAATAAACATGACCTTGGAGAGATCAAACGGAATCTCTAAATAATGATCCATAAAATCCTTATTTTGTTCGGGATCCAATACTTCAAGCAATGCAGAAGCCGGATCACCCTTAAAATCTGCACCGATCTTGTCCACTTCGTCTAACAGAAATACCGGATTATGAGTCCCAGCATCTTTAATGGAAGCGATAACACGGCCCGGAATAGCTCCGATATACGTCCTTCTATGACCCCTGATCTCTGCTTCATCCCGGACACCGCCCAGAGACATTCGAACAAAGTCACGATTGGTTGCCCTTGCTACCGAACGGGCAATAGAAGTTTTACCGACTCCCGGAGGGCCTACCAAGCAAAGAATAGGGCCTTTAATACTATTGGACAGCTGTACAACCGCCAAATATTCCAGCACTCGTTCCTTTACTTTCTCCAGTCCGTAATGATCTTCATTCAGAATTCTTTCCGCCTTTTTTAATTCCATATTTGTCTTAGCAGCTTTATTCCAAGGAAGCGCCAATATAGTTTCTACATACGTTCTGATGATGCCGCTTTCGGAAGAAGATGGCGGAAGCTTGCTAAAACGCTTGATTTCTTTGCTCACTTTTTCTGCTGTTTTAGCAGGTATCTTTAGCTTCTTTAGCTGCTTATTCCAATTTTCCATCTCATCTTCAACGTCCTCAGTCTGGCCAAGCTCATCCTGAATCACACGAAGCTGTTCTCTTAAATAGTACTCTTTCTGATGCTTATTAATTGCTGTCTTTAATTTAACATTGATATCCTGCTCTATATTTAATATTTCGATTTCACGAATTAACAGTTCGCTCACTTTTTTCAGCCGTTCATCAAAATCATACGTTTCCAGGATAATCTGCTTTTCTTCTGTCTTTATATCCAGATGAGAAGTAATCAAATCAGCCAGCCTTCCCGGTTGATTGATGGATGCAATCGTTGCAAATAAGTCCTTTGAAATTTTAGGATTTAATTTCAAATACTCATCAAAAGAAGACAATGCTGCTCTCATAAGTGCTGAGGTATGCGGGGTATTTTCCTCCGGTTCTACTTCCTCAACGCTAACTACCTTACATTTGAAATACGGAACCTCCAGAACAACATCTTTGATTTCCCCTCTGGATACACCTTCTACCAACACCCGAATGGAATCACCCGGTAATTTAAGCATCTGCTTAATCTTGGCAATCGTCCCAACATGATAGAAATCTTGGATAGTTGGCAAATCTGTATTTTCATCCTTTTGTGTGGCAAGAAAAATCTTCTGATTCATAATCATGGCTTTTTCAAGCGCATTAATAGATTTTTCCCTTCCTATATCAAAATGAAGCACCATGCTTGGGAAAATAGAAAGGCCCCTTAGCGGAATCATCGGAAGCACTTGAGCTCCATCATCATCCTTTTCTTCTAATTCGGCATTTTCGTTTTCCGCCTCTGCTTCAAACTTTTCAAAATTAGTGAACAACTGGTCAGAATCATCCAATGCTTTTTCAAGCTCATCTTTTAATTTATTTAAAATGATCTTTTTTTTGTCGTCAGTCATATCATAACCTCCTTTGCTTTAGATAAAAAGTGTGGCCTCGCCACTCCCTAGAATAAAAAATCAGGCGACATAACGCCGCCTGTTATTTGTGTTATTATGCAGATTCTGTGTTTTCATTTTCTTTCTTGGAATCCACAAGCACCAATGTCGGCATTATGTCATTATCAATAGTACCCTTTGTAATGATGCATTTACGTACGTCGTTTCTTGATGGGATTTCATACATAATATCTGTCATAATACGTTCCAGTATGCTTCTGAGACCTCTTGCTCCGGTCTTTCTTTCAATCGCTTTTTCTGCTACACGCTCTACTGCATCCTGTTCAATTTCAAGCTCTACATTGTCCATAGCGAACAACTTTTTATACTGCTTTAATAACGCATTTTTAGGTTCTGTAATAATACGGATCAAAGCATCCTTGGATAGCTCTTCCAGCGTTACAATCACTGGAAGCCGTCCGATAAATTCAGGAATCAGCCCATATTTCATCAAATCTTCCGGTTGAATCTGCTTTAGTAATTCCTTCAATTCAACCTTCTTATCATTAATCTCTGAGTTAAAACCTATTGTTTTCTCGCCTATACGCCGCTGAATGACCTTGTCAAGTCCATCAAAGGCGCCACCACAAATGAACAATACATTTGTCGTATCAAATTGTATAAAATCCTGATGCGGGTGCTTTCTGCCGCCCTGAGGTGGTACACTAGCAATCGTACCCTCTAAAATCTTCAACAGCGCCTGCTGAACCCCTTCTCCGCTTACATCCCTTGTAATGGATGGATTATCTGATTTTCTAGCAATCTTGTCTATTTCATCAACATAGATGATGCCTCTCTGAGCTTTCTCTATATCGTAATCCGCTGCTTGAATCAATTTCAGCAAAATATTTTCAACATCTTCTCCCACATAGCCAGCCTCTGTCAAAGCAGTTGCATCTGCAATGGCAAAAGGAACGTTCAATATTTTAGCTAACGTTTGCGCCAGCAAGGTTTTCCCTGAACCTGTTGAGCCAATCATAACGATATTGCTTTTTTGTATTTCAATACCATCATTGTCCTTGCTTTTCAAAGAGTTTATTCTCTTATAATGGTTGTAAACCGCAACCGCAAGTGCCTTTTTTGCATCATCCTGATCAATCACATAATCAGATAATGTCTGGGAGATTTCCATTGGTTTGGGCAATTTAAAACCTTCATCCGGTTTTTTCCCTTGGTCCATGGCAGCAAACTCTTCCGTGATAATGTCCTGGCAAAGCTCAATGCATTCATCACAAATGTATACGCCAGGCCCAGCAATCAGTCTTCTCACCTGATCCTGAGGTTTTCCGCAAAACGAGCATTTTAATTGTTTGCTTTCATCATATTTTGTCATACTACTCCCCCCTAGTTAGGCCCTTGATTCAATTACCTTATCAATGAGTCCATATTCTACAGCCTGCATTGCACTTAGGAAATTGTCCCTGTCTGTATCTTTTTCAATTGTAGTGATATCCTTACCGGTATTTTCACTTAATATCCTGTTCAGCTTTTCTCTCGTCTTCAATATCCAATCTGCGTGAATCTTAATGTCAGAAGCCTGACCTTGAGCTCCGCCAAGCGGTTGGTGAATCATAATTTCTGCATTTGGAAGCGCATATCTCTTACCCTTTGCCCCTGCGGATAATAAGAAGGCTCCCATGCTTGCTGCCATTCCAATACAAATGGTAGAAACATTTGGCTTAATATACTGCATAGTATCATAAATCGCCATACCGGCAGTTACAGAGCCTCCGGGACTATTGATATAAAGACTAATATCTTTCGTTGCATCCTCTGCTTCAAGAAACAAAAGCTGCGCAACGATTAAGCTGGCAACATGCTCATCAATAGCTTCTCCAAGAAATATAATTCTATCCTTTAATAGTCTGGAATATATATCGTAAGAACGCTCACCTTTTCCTGTATTTTCTATGACGTATGGTACTAATGGCATAATCTCTATCCTCCTTGTGTTACTATTCTTCCTTGACTTCTCTACCTCTTATTCAAGAGATGATAACCTCTAAGCGAAGTAACATTTTCTTATTTTTTGTATATACCCTGCACAAAGAAATTGTAAACATTCTTTCATTTGTGCACAGAGATTATGTACAGCTGATTCTACTTTAAATCAGCTGTACAATATTTTTGTTTGTTAAATGTAAAAATTTAATATTACATTATTTCTTTTTACAATAGATACGCCGTATAGCTTTTCTACATTACATAAATCAATAGCAATGCTTATTTGATTTTTGCGTTGTCAAATACGAAATCTACTGCCTTCTTCATCTTGATGTCTTTGTCAAGAGCTGCGAAATTTTCTGCGCCAAGCATTGTTTTGATCTTATCTACATCTAAATTGTACTGTATAGCCATTAATTCAAGTTCTTTGTTTACATCTTCTTCAGTAGCTTCAATTTTTTCAACTTCAGCAATGGCAGAAACGATCATTCTTGTCTTTACTTTATTGTGTGCTTCGTCTTTTAATTCTTCTCTGAAAGAAGCCGCATCTTTCTGAACATATTGGAAATATTGTTCAAGATTCAAGCCCTGATATCTTAACTGCTGGTCAAATTCATTCAGCATGTTATCTACTTCCTCTTCAACCATAACAGCTGGCACTTCAATATCATTTGCATTGAAGATCTTTTCGATAACAGTGTTCTTCATCTGAGCCTGGGCTTTTGCGTCGGCAGACTTTTGCAACCGTTCCTTCGTATCCTGCTTTAATTCTTCCAGTGTATCGCATTCGCTTACATCCTTCGCAAATTCATCGTTTAATTCAGGAAGTTCTTCTTCCTTTACTTCGTGAACCTTGCACTTGAATATAGCCTCAGCACCAGCTAAATCAGGTGCATGATATTCTTCAGGGAATGTAACGACAACATCCTTTTCGTCCCCTGCCGCGCATCCGATCAACTGCTCTTCAAATCCAGGGATGAAAGAGTTTGAACCTAATTTTAATGGATAATTTTCAGAAGTACCGCCTTCAAACTGGTTCTCTCCTACAAATCCGGCATAATCAATAATGACTGTATCTCCTTCTTTTGCAGGTCTGTCAGCAACGATCATTCTTGCATTTCTCTGTAATAAGTTGTTAATTTCGGCATCTATGTCTTCATCTGTTACGGACATTTCTACCTTATCTACTTCTACACCCTTGTAATCTTTTACTTCAAATTCAGGGTAAGCAGTTACTGTAATTGTAATATTGAAACCTTCGCCTTTCTTGATTTCACTGAAATCAGCGTTCGGTCTATCGATTACATTAATATTTAATTCATCAAGCGCTTTGAAATAATTTTGTGAAAATAAATTATTGATCGCATCTTCAAAGAAAACATCTTCACCATAGTGCGTTTCGATAAGCTTTCTTGGTGCCTTGCCTTTTCTGAAGCCGTCAATGTTGAATTTACCTTTATTTTCCTGATAAGCAGCAATAATTGCAGCCTCAAATTCCTCCGCAGTAAATTCCATCGTAAATTTAACATCGTTCTTTTCTTTTGAAATAAATGTTGATTTCATTATATATAATCCTCCTAATAATATAAACCCTGCTATATTATGTGCCTCTTTTTAATTTATTAGGCGCAAATTACCCAATAATGTTCTCTTTTATGTTAAATTTAACACATAATGCACATTATTATATCGCTTATGCACCCAAAAGTAAAGAAATATAGCAAAAATAGCTTGTGGAATATAAAAAAAGTATCTGTAAAAAAAAATGGCTACTATAAGCAGCCTTTTTTGCTAAATTTATGTTTAAAATATTATCTTAGCCCTAGCAGCGCAAGTCCTCGGGCATATTTGCTTCTTGTTTCTGGTGTTAGATCATATTTTTCAGCAACTTTATGGGTTACAGCCTCCAATGCTCTTTCTTCTCCAGAAAAAAGCTCAATTTCCAATTCACAAATTGGTTCAGTGCCCCTGCTCGTAATGATTTCTCCTGTATCGATAGAAACCTCCATAATACCTTCCCCTGAATCAATTCTAAACCGGCTTCTCAAGAAATTTGTTTCTAAAATACTATGCAGCTTTTTAAAGCCGATCAACGCAATAACCTCTTGCCCGATCTCGCTTTCTTTAAATAGCTGCGGATCAGGTGCAATGAAACAAGCTTCGTCCGTTACCGGAACATTAAGTTCCTCTCTCGTGTGAAGTCCACCTTCATTCTTGCCTCTCCATTTCAAAGTAGCCACTATTCTGGTTCCTTCCATTCTCACGCGAAGGGCAATGTCATTTCTCGAAAGAACAAAATCCTCCGTGTCAAAATAGGCGGCCTTCATGAATACTTTTTCTCTTGTATCCGCTTCTTCAATACTTAAAAGATACTCATCATCCCAAATGTTTTCGGCAGTTTCTTTGTCCCCAATGCCGTATTTCATTTCAATTTCCATATTGTACCTTTGCTTTCTAATGCTTTTATAATGGATTTTGTCAATACAAATCGATTGTGTTAAGCTCCCTGAATTATGCGCAGCAAATTGCTTGTACACAATCTATTCAAATCATGTAGAGTAAATAATACCACTATTTCGACAAAAATACAAGTCAAAAGTGCCATTGTAACCGATAATAACCAGTTTCAATGGCACAAACATTCTTTTTATAGCTGTCTTAATGCATCTACAATTTCTGTTTTTGCTGTAGCCTTCGCATCTTTCATTTTAACAAGCTTCGCGGGAACACCTGCGACTACAGCATTTTCAGGTACGTCATGAATCACAACGGCACCTGCCGCTACAACAGCACCTTTTCCTATATGGCAGCCTTCGATAACGACAGCATTTGCACCAATCACCACATCATCCTCTACGATGACCGGCTGTGCACTTGGCGGTTCTATCACGCCTGCGAGTACCGTGCCGGCACCAATGTGACAGTTCTTGCCCACGATCGCTCGGCCTCCCAAAATAGCGCCCATATCAATCATCGTGCCGGACCCTATCTCAGCACCGATATTGATAATTGCTCCCATCATGATGACCGCATTGTCTCCGATTTCCACCTGATCCCGAATGATCGCACCCGGCTCAATTCTCGCGTTAATATTCTTCATATTAAGCAGCGGAATCGCTGAATTTCTACAATCGTTTTCAATGACCATATCTAAAATTTCTTCATTATTCGCTTTTAGAATCGGTTCAATAACCTTCCAATCTCCAAATACAATTTTGTCATCGCCTGTTCCGAATACTTGGCAATTAGGGAAATCAACCTTTGAATTGCCCTTTTGTTTTACGTAAACCTTCACCGGAGTCTTTTTCTCCGAATCCTTAATAAACTGAATGATCTCTCTTGCGTCCATTTTTATCCTCCTGTTTCAGCGGTGACTTTTGTGTATGTTTAAAACAGCACTTGTTCCATGTCATATAATCCTGCTTTGTTCCCTACTACAAACTCTGCTGCCCTGATCGCTCCTACTGCAAATATTTTCTTTGAATTTGCAATGTGTGTAATTTCTATAATTTCATCTTCTCCGGCATAAATTGCCGTATGTTCTCCTACTATCGTGCCGCCTCGAATCGCATGGATGCCAATTTCCTTGCCTCTTTTTCGATTTCCTTCTCTGCCAAAAACTTCATCATACTCATGCTCTGGATTCATAGCAGCCAGCAAAGCTATTGCTGTTCCACTCGGTGCATCCAATTTCTTGTTGTGATGTTTTTCGATAATCTCCATGTCAAAGTTATCTTTTAAAATAGGAGTGATTTCAGCAAGCACCCTCCTCATTACCGTAATTCCTAGAGAGAAATTTGCGGTATACACAACCGGCACGATGGTTGATAAAGATTGAATCTGCTCAATTTGCTCTGGTGTAAAACCTGTCGTGGCAATCACGACGCCGCACCCGCTTTCTCTCGCATAAGCATCAATCATATCCAGATTTACAGGGTTACTGAAGTCAATCACTGCGTCTATTTTTTCCCGGATGTCCGTTAAACGCCCTCCTTGCATCGGCTCAATAGTCCCGACGCATTGCATTCCCGCTTTATCGTTTATTAACGACTCTAAAACTTTGCCCATAGCTCCGGTTCCTACTATAGCTATATTCATACTCGCCCTCCTAGTAACTATCGATGCCAGTTCAATCTGGTTCTAGTGGCATCAACCTTATTTTAACAAATTAATTCTCTTCATGGAATCGATTAATTTAGCTTTTGTGGATGGATCCATTTCGCAAAGCGGAAGTCTGTACCCTCCTACATTCATACCCATTTGGTTCATCGCTTCCTTAATTGGAATAGGATTTGTCTCAATAAATAGATTATTGATAAATTCCAGATAGTCCAGCTGTAGTTTTTTTGCCAGTTCTACATCCCCTTCCAGATAGGCCATCGCCATATCATGTGTCTGCCGAGGCAGAATATTGGCGAGAACAGAAATAACACCGGCTCCTCCCAAGGACATCAACGGAACAATCATATCATCATTACCGGAATATACCGTAAAGTGTTCATTGATCAATCTGGAAATCTGAGCAACAAAGGAAATATCCCCGCTGGCTTCTTTGATTGCTACTATATTTCTATGCTTGCTGATTTCTTCTACTACATCATATGTTATAGACATCCCGGTTCTTCCAGGAACATTATAAATGTATATAGGGATATTTACGGCATTCGCTACCTCTGTAAAATGCTGTATCATGCCGGCTTTGTTCGTCTTATTATAATACGGTGTAATCACTAAGAGTGCATCCGCACCCATTTTTTCGTACTTTATACTTTGTTCTTTTGCTACTAACGTATTATTGGAACCGCTCCCTACGATAATAGGCACTCTCCCGGCTGCAACCTCAATGGATAATCGAACGATTTCATCTCTTTCTGTAACGGTAAGAGCTGGTGTTTCTGCAGTTGTTCCAAGCACTACAATACCATCTGTTTTTTCCTCAATATGCCACTCAATTAATTCTCTTAACTTCTCATAGTTTACACTTCCATCTTCATGAAACGGTGTAATCAGCGCTACCATTGAACCTTTAATCATTGTTCCTGTCCTCCTAAGTAATAGACTCCTTCAGCAATCTTTACTGCTGGTCCAGCCATCCGAATTTCTTCCTCTTTCGTTTTTGTGATATGTAATGTACCAAGCGGCAGTATTACGTCAACGGTATCATCACATTTTCCCTCCAAGTTTGCTATGACAAGACTGGCGCATGCACCAGTTCCGCAAGCGTAGGTCGGTCCGACGCCTCTCTCATAGGTTTTAATTTTTAACGTGTTTTTATCCATTACTTCAACAAAATTTACATTTGTTTTTTCAGTATAAATCGGGTGATTCGAAATTTCAGAGCCTAGAGCGTCCACATTTACCGCATCCAAATTGTCAACTAGCACAACGGTATGAACCGTTCCCATAAAGCAGCTGCTTACATTGACCTTCCCAAAAGTTGTATTGATCGCCTTATTTAGGAAGTCAGAAGTTGCATTAACTCCAAAAGTTGCTGGATCAAATAGAGGTTTCCCCATACCTATTTCCACAACAAATTCACCTTGTTCTGCTTTTTCCGGATCCAAATGTGGGTATGTCTCTTTGCCGGTCTTCACTACCTTAACCTGCATCACACCCGCTAAAGTCTTTACATCATATTCTTTTTCCTTGCATATGCCATAGTCAAAACAATACTTTGCAAAACAGCGGATGCCGTTTCCGCACATCGGAGCGCGGCTTCCGTCCTGATTATAGAAGATCATTTCCAGTTCAGGCTGGGTGCAAACTACAATGAGTCCATCTGCACCGATCCCTGTTGATCGGTGACATACCTTTAATGCTAACTCACTAAAGTCCATGCCTTTTACACTTTCCTCGCCTACCATTATAAAGTCGTTGCCACAGCCGTGGTACTTTGCAAATTTAATCATCATTTTTCTATCCTTATATCCCTATAAATAGCTGCCCAATAAAATCTGCATATCAAAGGGTCATTTTATATTATAAACCAAAAGCCTCACAAAGAGCAATTACTGCCTTTACTTTCTTTTCCAAATCTACTGTAACAGAAATGGATATCTCAGAAGTCGTAATTTGATAGTACGGAATCTGTTCTGTAGCAAGAATTGAAAATACCTTGCTGGCAACACCGGAATGAGTGGCCATCCCTACACCCACCAAAGAAATCATTGCAAGTCCGTCCTGCTTTTCGATTGCTAACCCGCTTAATACCGAATTGGTCTGTATGGCAGAACTCAATTCATTTCCCTGGCTGATGGTACAGCTGAAAGATACGGAGCACTCATTTTTACCGGTAATCTGCTGAGAAATCATATCTACATTTATATTTAATTCTCCTAACAGGTTAAACAAGTCTGCAACCGTCTTCCCATCGTTTTTAACACCCTTGATATTAAATATGGTACAATCATCTTGAAAACTAATTCCTGTTACAGGCATATCTTCTACTAATAAATTATTATTACTCATAATATATGTTCCTCTACTCTTATCGTTTTCCAACGTTCTCCCTAGAAATAACTTCACATTGTACTTTTTCGCCAGCTCCACGCTTCTGGTTTCCAGAATTTCGGCACCTAATGAGGACATTTCCATCATTTCCTCATACGTGATACGGTGAAGCTGTTTTGCCTCCGGATATACTCTTGGGTCCGTCGTATGCAAGGAATCGACATCCGTGTAAATCTCACAGTCCCATCCTAAGTGAGCGGCTATAGCGACGGCCGTTAGGTCGGAACCGCCTCTCCCCAGCGTTGTGATGTCTCCGTTCTCACTCATCCCTTGGAATCCGGCAACAACAGGAACTTTTCCTTCTTCAATCAATTGCTCTACCCGTTCGGTGTTTATTTCCTTGATTCTTGCTTTTGTATGGAAATCTGTTGTAACAAATCCTGATTGGAAGCCGGTCATGGATACAGCATCAATACCCAGTTCTTGAAGAGCTATTGCCAAGAGGGCAACCGTTTGTTGTTCTCCTGTAGCTAAAAGTGCATCCAATTCTCTTTTAGGAACATCTTCGGTGATTTGTTTTGCAAGGGAAATCAATTGATCTGTTGTTTTTCCCATGGCACTTGCTACTATTACTATGTCCTCTCCAGGCTTTTTATTATCCGCAATATGTTTTGCCACAGCCTGTATCTTCTCTATGGTCTCTAAGCTGGTCCCGCCATACTTTTGTACTACGTTCATACTCCCCATCCTTTCATGTGTACCTATTCGCTTTTTATACAAGCGATGCTGTTACTTGACTTTCTAGTACCATCCAACAGAGTTTCCGGAATCCTCTATGGCGATTAACGTCCCTTACCGACTTATCCTCTTTAATCCTCTTTTCAACTGTAGACTTCCTTAATAAGGATTGTAATATATCTTGAAATATTTTCCAATTATACTTTTCGAACAATACAGAAAAAGCCAGTAGGGCGCACCTTACTGACTTCAATAAATAGCTATACATATGTTCTTTCACGCGTCTGGCAAGTATCTATGCTAGAAATACTTTACCCACCCTAAAAGACTAACATAGAAATACTATTCTAAACGGTCATTAAGGATAGCTCACCTACTTTTCAGTAGACAGTCCTGCAATTATTCACTGCAGACCCACCTAAGCCTCATGCCTGATTGCTTAAGTTCGGCGAAGGATACCTCCGTCTTGGATCAACACCTGCCGATTCCCCAAAACTTCTTTTGCTTCGCGCCTCTATCAACATTAATAAATTTAGTTTACTAGATAATTTTTACTTTTGCAAGTATTATTTGTACATTTTTCTAAAAAAATCGCTTTTGTTCATTATTTTTTGTATATTTACCACAAAATTTTAAATACGCCCATGAATGCTATTGTAATAGTAGGTTATGATCAGCGTAAGAAGTGCATCATACAAAATAAATAAAACCTCGCCCCCTGCCAATATCGCTAAAATCGGCAAGTCCGGCAAGCTGATCACGCCAAAGAACAAGCTATAAAAAAAGTTATAAAAAACAAGCATAATCGCTGTAAAAACGGTCAGCTTTAAAATCACTTGAACAACAGGAGACGGTATCTTTTCGATATAATATTTTATAATCCCATAGATCCCAAAAAAGAATATATACGGAATTGCTCCTATTTTATTCGGTAAAATTAAAAGGGATAATATAGAGCATGCGATATAAAGAATCCATCCGCCCTTTCCCTTCGTTTCAATCATCATCGCAGGTACAAAAATAGAACTCAGCGCGTACAAGCTTAATTCCATCGCCGGAACAAACGATGCCGCATATAGGCACACTAAGGTTAGGGCCAAGAGGACTCCTCCGATTGCAATCATCTTCGTGTTATTTTTTTGTTTGATATGATCCATACTCCCGTCTCCTCTTTCCGCTCATTAGATACAATCACAAAGACAGTCTGCACACAAGTATAGCTGACACATTTTGCACATCATATCCTCATTTGAATTATATCCTCTTCCATAGGCTTGATTCTGATACATTCTCCCCGAATTTAAAATCGTTCGCAATGCAGATTGATATTCAAAATTGTTTGGGCTCATTGAAACGGCGGTCTGAATTTTGTTCACTGCATCATCATACCAACCTCGCTTATAGGATATCATCCCACTTAAAAAGTGCCACTCTGCATCTCGATTTGTCATCTGATTCAGCTTCTGTTCTGCAAACTCTAAATTGCCGGAATCAATGCTTCCTCTGATACTGTTGTATTCCGGCGAGCTTTGCTTTGTAGCTCCCTGGTTGTTATTATAATGGTAGTTATTATTTGATGTTCCTTGATTTTTCATCAAAGCCTCATAAGCCTCGTTTACTTCCTGCAATTTTTCTTCTGCTAAATCGGACAAGGGATTGTTTTGATACTTATCAGGATGATACTTTTTTACCAATTCTCTGTAAGCTGCTTTAATTTCTTCTTCACTTGCATTTTGTCTGACACCTAATACTTCATACGGATTGTTCATTCGTTTCTCCTTTTTCCAATGTAATTTCAGTTTTTCTCAGCAAACCGAAGTATGCTATATTCTCTAATATCCCTTTATTTTTCTTCAAATCTAATAGGGACATTGCATTACTGATCTCTGCCAAATAATGCATCAGATTAAATTCCACCGTTGGCTTTATTTTTTCTTTAAAATCCTCTATTGACTCTCCCTCATACTGAAACCGGTAGAGGAGCGGATTATACGTATTCTTTGTAATATTCTCTTCAATATCATCATAAGCATCCATCAAATAAATCCATTTGCCTAAGTGATACCCAATATGCTTCAATATTTTTAAAGATGCTGGATTGCTCTCGCCGCTGCTTGTAAAAATGGCTTCCATAATTCGCGCGAAAGGTTCCTCGGCACGATCCAGCTCCGCACATTGTTCCTTCTCCAATTTAGACAATTCCCTCAGTTGTGATTCAACCAGTTCGCAAAGAGATGAATGGTATTTGCTTAGTCTCTTCACCGTTGAAGATAACATCATCGCCATCATTCTGGAAGGATAGCTGTGATCATCGACATAATCATCCATTAGTTTATAATACGCTAAAATAAGCATAACATCCCCGGCATAATCCATGGCAGCATTTTCTTTTAGAACGTTTTTCTTCTTTATATGATGTATGATGCAGTGTTCAGAACTTATTTTATCAGTTTCATCATCCGTAGCCGCTAAAAGTAATGCCAAAAATACAAAGTCATAATTGAGTGTAAATCGAGGCAGTTGTCCATATCTTTCGCCTACGCTTTTGCAAATGCCGCAATAGTAGGCACTGTATACCTCATACTCTCTCATTTTCAGTTCCGCTTTTTCCGGAACCACATATCCCAGCATACATTTCTCCTCTGTAAATTAGCTTATGACGGCCATGCCGAACTTGATCATTGCGTTCATTATACCATAAATTGCTTTATTTTAAAATCTTATCTCGTTTTACAACGCCGAACTCGAGAAATTACTCTCCTTCGGCTCCGACTCGCTCCGCTCCCTGCTGTCCGTTTTGCCTTGCCAAGCAAGCTTGGGGCAAAAAGGCAA
>NZ_JAFJZZ010000013.1 GCF_017255415.1 Clostridium aminobutyricum
ATAGAAATATTTAATATCTTCATACAAATTGACAACGAAATCGAGGTTATCTAGAAATAGATAGCAAACAGTTATATATAAAAACTAAGACAAAGTCTTTTCGAGTCGTAAGACTAAGAAAGAATGATGTCGGGTGTAAAATAACTACGATTTCAACCGAGAAACCAGAAAATTACGAGTTAATTAACAATAACAAGTAATCAAAAATAAAGTCTTATCTAACGCTAGATAAGCAAAATGCTTAATGGTCAAGCAAATAAGAGCATAAGGTGAATGCCTTGGCACTAGGAGCCGAAGAAGGACGTGGCAAGCTGCGATAAGCTGCGGTGAGGAGCAAACATCCGTTAACCCGCAGATGTCCGAATGGGGGAACCCACCTATGGTAATGCGTAGGTATCCTATGATGAATAAAATAGTCATAGAGAAGGTAACCCGGGGAACTGAAACATCTAAGTACCCGGAGGAAGAGAAAGAAACATCGATTTCCTAAGTAGCGGCGAGCGAAAGGGAAAGAGGCCAAACCATAGTTTACTATGGGGTTGCGGACCACTCATAACTTGAGGTATTCATAACCAAACCTGTCTGGAAAGGCAGTCCGAAGAGGGTAAAAGACCCGTAGGTGAAATGAATTAATCAAAGAGTGGCACCAGAGTACCACCGGACACGTGAAACCCGGTGGGAAGCCGGGGGGCCCACCCCCCAAGCCTAAATACTACCTAGTGACCGATAGAGAATAGTACCGTGAGGGAAAGGTGAAAAGAACCCCGGGAGGGGAGTGAAATAGAACCTGAAACCTTATGCTTACAAGCAAAGGGAGCGCAAGTGACCTTGTACTTTTTGTAGAACGGGCCAACGAGTTATGGTGTGTAGCAAGGTTAAGGTGCTGGAGCACTGGAGCCGTAGCGAAAGCGAGTCTGAATAGGGCGTCAAGTTATATGCTGTAGACCCGAAACCGGGTGACCTATCCATGTGCAGGTTGAAGCGAGAGTAAAATCTCGTGGAGGACCGAACTCATGTCTGTTGAAAAAGGCTGGGATGACGTGTGGATAGCGGTGAAATTCCAATCGAACCCGGATATAGCTGGTTCTCCTCGAAATAGCTTTAGGGCTAGCCTCAAGATTGAGATACTCGGAGGTAGAGCACTGAATGTTCTAGGGGCCTTCACCGGTTACCGAAAACTATCAAACTCCGAATGCCGAAGTATTATACTTGGGAGTCAGACTATGTGAGATAAGTTTCATAGTCGAAAGGGAAACAGCCCAGACCAACAGCTAAGGTCCCAAAATGTAAGTTAAGTGGAAAAGGATGTGGAGCTGCATAGACAACTAGGATGTTGGCTTAGAAGCAGCCACTCATTTAAAGAGTGCGTAATAGCTCACTAGTCGAGTGGCTCTGCGCCGAAGATAAACGGGGCTCAAACTTACTACCGAAGCTTTGGAATTACATTTATGTAGTTGGTAGAGGAGCATCGTATACGGGCAGAAGCTGTACCGGAAGGTATGGTGGACTGTATACGAGAGAGAATGTTGGCATGAGTAGCGTAAGGCAGGTGAGAATCCTGCCCACCGAAAATCTAAGGTTTCCTGAGGAAGGTTCGTCCACTCAGGGTTAGTCGGGGCCTAAGCCGAGAGCGAAAGCTGTAGGCGATGGACAACTGGTTGAGATTCCAGTACCACCGAAATTCGTTTGAGCGATGTGGGGACACAGAAGGATAAGCTGAGCGCACCGTTGGTTGAGTGCGTCTAAGCATCAAGGGAGAACAGATAGGCAAATCCGTTTGTTCAATTCCGAGGTGTGATGGGGAGGGAAATTAAAGTACCGAAGCAGCTGATTTCACACTGTCAAGAAAAGCCGCTAGCGAGAATGTAGGTGCCCGTACCGTAAACCGACACAGGTAGATGAGGAGAGAATCCTAAGGTGAGCGAGAGAACTATTGTTAAGGAACTCGGCAAAATAACCCCGTAACTTCGGGAGAAGGGGTGCCTGCGAAAGCAGGCCGCAGTGAAAAGGCCCAGGCGACTGTTTACCAAAAACACAGGTCTCTGCTAAAGCGAAAGCTGAAGTATAGGGGCTGACGCCTGCCCGGTGCTGGAAGGTTAAGGGGAAGTGTTAGGGCAACCGAAGCACAGAACTTAAGCCCCAGTAAACGGCGGCCGTAACTATAACGGTCCTAAGGTAGCGAAATTCCTTGTCGGGTAAGTTCCGACCCGCACGAAAGGCGTAACGATCTGGGCACTGTCTCAACAATAGACTCGGTGAAATTGTAGTACCGGTAAAGATGCCGGTTACCCGCAGCAGGACGGAAAGACCCCATGGAGCTTTACTGCAGCTTGATATTGGATTTCGGCATTGCATGTACAGGATAGGTGGGAGACTACGAAGCTAGTACGCCAGTATTAGTGGAGTCACCGTTGGGATACCACTCTTGTAATGTTGAAGTTCTAACTTTGTACCGTAAACCGGTATGAGGACAGTGTCAGGCGGGCAGTTTGACTGGGGCGGTCGCCTCCTAAAGAGTAACGGAGGCGCCCAAAGGTTCCCTCAGCGCGGTCGGAAATCGCGCGAAGAGTGTAAAGGCAGAAGGGAGCTTGACTGCGAGACAAACAAGTCGAGCAGGGACGAAAGTCGGGCTTAGTGATCCGGTGGTACCGAGTGGAAGGGCCATCGCTCAACGGATAAAAGCTACCCTGGGGATAACAGGCTGATACCGCCCAAGAGTCCACATCGACGGCGGTGTTTGGCACCTCGATGTCGGCTCGTCTCATCCTGGGGCTGAAGTAGGTCCCAAGGGTTGGGCTGTTCGCCCATTAAAGAGGTACGCGAGCTGGGTTCAGAACGTCGTGAGACAGTTCGGTCCCTATCCGCTGTGGGCGTTGGAAATTTGAGTGGAGCTGTCCTTAGTACGAGAGGACCGGGATGGACATACCTCTGGTGCACCAGTTGTTCTGCCAAGGGCATAGCTGGGTAGCTAAGTATGGACGGGATAAGCGCTGAAAGCATCTAAGTGCGAAGCCCCCCACAAGAAAAGATTTCCTCCAGAAATGGTAAGACCCGTGAGAGACTATCACGTTGATAGGTCGGAGGTGTAAGTGCAGTAATGTATTCAGCTGACCGATACTAATAGGTCGAACGCTTGACCAATAAGGTTTCAAGAATTGAAGATTATTAAGAGTATGATAAAAGTATGTTATTCAGTTTTGAGGGTACACCTCA
>NZ_JAFJZZ010000014.1 GCF_017255415.1 Clostridium aminobutyricum
GGAGTCACCAATATATGCGCGATTGGCGGAATTGGCAGACGCACTAGACTTAGGATCTAGCGGGCGACCGTGGGGGTTCAAGTCCCTCATCGCGCACCATGAGAATGTACATCAACAGATGTGCATTTTTTTATGTCTAAGAATTGAACTTGAACGGAAGAATCCCATCCAGCTAAACTGAAAAATTGCACTCTAGTTAAAGCTAGGCAATTTCTGTATGACATCTTCCAAACATTTTCTTTGAAAATGAGGATAGGTGCGCAACCTGGGGAATTCCCGTATGGCACCTACCAGACAGTTGCTGCAAAAATGTTAAAATAAAGCTTTTAGGGTCACGCTAAAAATATCTCATTAAAAAATGTTATTTTTATAGACACAGTAACATATTTTTTCTTAGGAGGTATTGATATGAGACAAGGTTTTTCTGCAGATGTAGCACGCTACATCTTATATTGTGCACCAGATGCGATTGCCTGGATTATTGGGATAAAAAAATATCCGAAATTAACAGGTAAGGTATATTTCTGGCAAATGGAAGAAGGGGTTTTCCTGGAGGTTGAAGTGAAAGGACTTCCGGATGAGTTAAATGACAATCGTAACATATTTAATATACATATACTGAGTGGACAGAGTCGCGCAATAAGCCCAGAGGGGATCACTTTCTATAAAGAAAACCAGTACGATGTGATACAAGAAAAGGATTGTGAAATGATAGGAAATTTGCCTCCTGTTTTTTCGAATAACGGTATGGCGTGGTATGCCACACTTATAAACGGATTTAGAGTAGCGGATTTAATTGGATGTGAGATAAGTATTGATGGCGAATTAGAGGATTTCATAGTGGAACCCAGTGACAAAAATTCTAAATTAGCTTATGGAGTCATCAGGACGAATAATTTTTCATAGATAAGAGTTAACCATACAATCTTATTCATATAAATGAAAGCATTGGATTTTAGCAGCATTGCAATTAGGAAGGCACTGACTTAAAATAGATTAGATTTAAATTCTATTTAATTTATTTTATCACTGTACTTTCTGATTTTTTATGCTATAATGGATAAGTATCATTTAAAGACATCCTATTAGTAATCTAAGTGTAATTGAATAATGGCTCCATGGTCAAGCGGTCAAGACACCGCCCTCTCACGGCGGTAACCCGGGTTCGATTCCCGGTGGAGTCACCAAATTAGAAGAATGTGATTATAGATCACATTCTTTTTTTATACATATGATTGTAATTCAAAAATTATCTTTTAAAAAGTCTTAATAATAGTGTTCTTGCTATCAATTGATTTGTTCAACACAGAACTTGGCTGCCTATGAGTAGAATATTTCATTCAACCTCATAACACTGTGAAAAAATCCTTATTAATTTAAGCTTATATTAACTTTTTCGATAGCACTGGATTTTATTTTTGGTAAATAAATGGCAGTATGGTATAATTTTTTTATTATAGATAGAAAATAGTTTTGTAGGGGGTAGCTATGGATGAAATGTGGATGGATATAAAGTGTGAAACTGAAAAATTACTAATGAAATACTATGTCCTTGAAGGTTATATGGGAGGCTCTATATTTCATTATACCAGTGCTACAGCTTTAGAAAATTTAGTTCGAGACAGGACCTTGAGAGTAACCAAAAGTGATTTTTTAAACGATAAAACCGAATATATGTATGCCATCGGCCTGATTAACGAAGTGTTCAGCAGAAATAAGTATAAAGTAAAAAAAGAAGTTTTTACTGAAATAAATAGAGAATTTAAGCACTATTTAGCTAGGAGTTTTATATTCAGTGCATCCCTAAACAGTGATTCAGTGAATTTATGGTCCAATTATTCAGACTATGAAGGCTATAACATTGGGTTAAACCTTCAAGAAATATTTAATAGAATGTGGAATAGGGAAATCTATGTAGCGGGGAACAAGACACTTAAGGACGGAACAATAAAAAAATATTTTATAGAAAGAAAAGATCAGCACAAATCTATCATGATGTCTGCCGGAAAAGTAATTTACGACAGAGGAGAACAAGAGACTATTATTTCAGACATATTTATCTTTCTGGAACAAATTATTAAAATCTATGATTCACATATTAAGAAAGATAAGGATATGGATAAGGCAATGCTAGACGATCTGGACCAAAATTTTAACAGAGCATTTAAATCGGCAATACAAATTTTAATAAGTAAAATTCAGCTGTTTAAAAATCCTATCTTTAAACAAGATGAGGAATATCGAATCATATTTGATGTAAATAGCAGGTTGGATGTAAAGAAGTTTAGACAGCTGAATGGTGTGTTTATTCCATATATTGAAGTTGTTTTTGATACCGAGGATAATGCAAAGGGGTTACCTATTAATTCGATCACTATAGGGCCTAAGAATAATATTGATATTGCAGAAAAAGGGTTAAAACAATTTTTGAGAAATCAAGGCTACAAACTTGCTAAGAAAGATAACCTAGAAGATTCAAATAAATTGTTTGTTCGGCAGTCTGCTGTTCCACTAAGATATTAAGATCACCGATAATCAAGAATTAGATTGAAATTAGTTACCTCAACATTGATAGAAGACATAAAGGAAGTATGAACAATTAAAGAATTGATAGGTCCTCATTTAGTTTAAAGAAGCTTCATTAGCATGATTTGGATTAATTAAGAAAAATAGGTATATAAAATATACGTACTGGGCAAAACAACTTTGGTTAATGCCTTATAATAAAATACTAAAATAATTTCAAAAAAAGGTGTTGACAGAGCAAGCAAAGTTTGGTAATCTATTAAAGCTGTCTCGTGAAACACGAACGTGAGCCTAACTTGTTAACCACAACA
>NZ_JAFJZZ010000015.1 GCF_017255415.1 Clostridium aminobutyricum
TACAATTTGTTGTGGTTAACAAGTTAGGCTCACGTTCGTGTTTCACGAGACAGCTTTAATAGATTACCAAACTTTGCTTGCTCTGTCAACACCTTTTTTGAAAAATTCTATATTCCCTCTCTACTTGTTGAAAACAAGCGGTTTATGGCTCCTGAAATGGTTTTCACAAACTTTATACTTAGCAAATTTCTCAAATTTATTCCTCAATATTATCACACGATGCCCCTTATTTGATTATCTCTTTTTTCGATCTATTTTTCAGAATTATCTTAAATTTAAAATGTTATATGATATAATTGAGGTACAGCTTTGCCTTTTTGTCCCAAGCTTGCTTGGCTGGGCAAAACGGACAGCAGGAAGCGGAGCGATTCGGAAACGAAGGCGTTGTCGCAAGGAAGCGTTCATTGAATGGAAATTTGCCAAACTTCACACCTACTAAGATAGGTTTGGTGGGATTATCATTCGTGTTGGTGAACGCACTCTAAGGAGTTTACATTGGGAAAATGCGGGTATAGAAATAACAGTAATGATATTTAAAGCGGCTTGATCCTTTCATACACTGCTTTTAACAAGTAAAGTTTATTTTCCAAAATCATATTATCTACTATCTGAAAACTTCTTATGATTATCTGAATTATTAGTGAGGACACATTTATGAAAATGATTATTAACGGTGAAAAAGTCGATAGTGTAAGCGGCTTAACTTTTCCAATAACTGCACCCGCTACAGGGCATGTAATAGATACCGTGCCTAGAGCCACAGAAGAAGACATTGAGCTGGCAATTGCTGCGGCTGAAAAAGGTCAAAAAGAATGGGCACAAGTTCCATTATATAAAAGGGCTAAAATCTTATACAACTTTCTTGATTTGGTTGAAAAAAATAAAGAAGTTTTGGCTCAGCTTCTGTGTCAAGAAAACGGAAAGCCCATTAAAGAAGCAAGAAACGAAATAAAAAATATCCATATTGCTTTTTCCGCTTACATTGAACAAGCTAAGCATTTTTATGGAACAATAATACCTGCCGGCTCAGAACAAGGTCATGTGGGAAATCTTCAATTAGTAACAAGAGAACCTATTGGAATTATCACTTGTATTATACCTTTTAATTTCCCTTGTGATCTTTTCGACCATAAGGTTGCTCCTGCTTTAATGATGGGAAATGCAGCTATTGTTCTTCCATCCTCAGAGAATCCGCTTACAATTATGGCTGTGACAGAAATGTTAGTGGAGGCAGGCGTTACAAAAGGAGCCATTCAATGTTTAACGGCCCCAGGTAATGTAAAATCAGCTGCAATCACAGATTCAAGAATTGGTCTTATCACATTAACAGGGAGTACCGAAGTCGGAATCAATACAGCAAAACTTGCTGCACAAAATCTAACGCGTGTAGCCTTGGAGTTAGGCGGTAATGATGCATTTATTGTCTTAGATGATGCAGATATTGACCTTGCTGTTAAAGAAATGATTTGGGGAAGAATGTATAATGCCGGTCAAATTTGCTGTGGCAGTAAACGATTTCTAATACATCATTCTCTCAAACAAGAATTTGCTGAAAAAGCGGTCAAACAGATAAAAGCATTGAACATCGGGCTTCCGGACAATGAAAACACTCAAATTGCCTGCCTTATTAGTGAGAAAGCAGCTATAAAGGTGGCAAAAGAGGTCCATTTGACTGTTACTCAAGGGGGAAAAATTATATTGGGCGGTGCACGAAAAGGTGCGTTCTATGAACCAACCATTATTACTGATGTGCCGAGAACAGCAGATGTCGCTAAAGATCTTGAAATCTTTGGCCCTGTAGTGCCTATTATAGAATTTGAATCCGATCTAGAAGCAATTGAAATAGCGAATTCATCTATCTATGGATTGTCCAGCTGTGTATTTTCCAAGGATATCAAAAGAGCCATGAAGGTAGCTTCAGCAATTGAAGCAGGAGAAGCTGTTATAAATGGTTCCGGTTTCCTGCGATCCTTTGAAATGCCTTTTGGCGGTTGGAAACTTAGTGGTATAGGAACAGAAGGAGTTATGTCTACCTTTGAAGAAATGACTAGAATAAAGACAGTCGTCCTAAAAAATATATATTAGTCATAGGAGGAGCTTAAAGGCTCCTCTTTTTTATTGTTTGCTTTATAAAAAAGTCAGCGATTCTCGTTAATGAAGCCAACGCTATTTAACATTTTATGCTTCACTCCTACGCTCACGCTGTCCCGTTTTGCCTCAAACCCCATATAAAAAAGAAGGACTTTGTAACTTCACAATAAAAAAGCACACTGCAATTTGCAATGTGCTTTTTTGTAAAACCGGCAACGTCCTACTTTCCCAGGCAGCTGCCCGCCAAGTATCATCGGCGCTAGAGAGCTTAACTACTGTGTTCGAGATGGG
>NZ_JAFJZZ010000016.1 GCF_017255415.1 Clostridium aminobutyricum
AATAAAGGATAATATGTAATTATCGGTTGTTGGAGGAGAGAGACTTCCGTAGATTTATAAATATTTTTTTGAATTATATAGGTAGCATTTCATTTATCTAAAATACTACGGTATAAATTCTATATTAGTTAATAATCTAATTAATGAGGTAAAACATATTAGAAAGAATATTGATAATTTATTGAAATGGTGAGGTATATGATTTTTTTGTGTTTTTCCGGAAGAGAGAGATTAACAATAGCCACCTCGATGCTGTATCACCTTGAAAACCATGGCATCGAAATATGGTATGATAACCATCAATATACACTTGGAGATAAAAAGGTTGAAAAATATACAAAAGCCATAGGCTTAAGTGATTACGCAATTGTGATAATCAGCAAGTACTTTCAAGAGAGTCCAGGGGCTATTGAAGAGCTTGAAGTGATAAAGGAGAGATATCTTAAAGGCTTGATACATATATTCCCAATCTTTTATAATATCAAAGCGTCAGAACTATCCAGTGAATATCAGTGGCTATGCGATATGATCTACAATGAGATAAATGATACCTCTGGCACCTTGTTGGCATGTAATCAAATTATTTGCAAGTGCTATAAAGATATTATATACAAAAATCAATATCCATCTTTGGAAGTTTATAAAACTGTTTTATCTGGTTACCCAGCCGCCACAGCCGCCACATATATCAATAGGTTACTAGAACTTTACAGTAGTGTATCAACCTCAAATTTTAACAGTAAAATGAGCATCCTTTTTTGTCTTATATTATATCTAAATGGATCTTTAAAAGATGACATAAGTTCTTTATATAAAAGTGCTCAATATTTGTTTAACACTACAAAGCTTGATTTACCATACAACTTTAAAGAAATCAGACTTTTAGAACAAATAAGTGAAATATTGTTGGGCTTATTTCTTAGCAAACTTCCGAAAGAATTTGAACAATAGTGTTAACAATTATTTCTATATCTTTTGAATTTAAGGAATCTATATATCTTTCCAGATATGGATATAATATAATATTTTTTTTAACATCTTTCCATATTTCAAAAGAAGTATACCCAGTACTGCCTATTGGAATAATGATTCGCCGCTGCTCCTTCGCTATTTCATATTCATCAATCATTCCTTTGGAATTTTCATAGCCGTTTTCTGTTGGCACTTGACCAAACATGAAGATTGAAACATGGCAATCATTAATAAGCATTTTTCGGTGGGTGCTTTTATCTTCAAAAGACATATTCTTTAAAAAAGGTCTCATTATCAAATGTTTATTCACATTCATGTTATGATAAAGAATATATTGAAGGCTGTTACCGGCTAAATAATTTCCGAAATTTCTACCATAACCAGTATAAATTGCGAAATTGTCTTTCAATAAAGCTTCTGCAATTTTACCGCACAAATCATTTGCAAAAACGTCTTCATCAGAAGGCAACTTATCAAAAACACCAGAGAAGAAAATATTTTTTCTTTTTATTTCGTAGTTAAGCTCTTTCAAAATATTTGGAAGCTCTTCATACTCATCAATAACTAGAACGTTAACATGATATCGCTGTTCTAAATCATTTACAAAGTAATCAAAATCAGGTATTTTACCTCTTAGCATAATAGCGTAATGACAAGTTGTAGATTCTTTTAAGCACCTGTTAATAGCATTTAAACAATTTAAAACAATAGTATCTGTAAAGCTATAACCTAAAAATAAAAAAGTATTCGTAACTAGTTCACGTTTAAAAAAAGTCAGCAATAATTCATGCGACGGCTCATACTGCTCTATATCTTTTTGTGTAATAACAATATTATCAAGATTCTTTATATCACCATTTAACTTATAAATATTTACTCGGTTATTTCCTATAATGTTCGAAAGGTCACGGTCATTATTAACTGTATTCGTTAATACATTTCGCTTAAAGAGGTTATTTTCCAACACAGTATCATAGTTGGTAGTCCATATTGTTCTAAAGTTTAAATTGAGGAGCTCATCAATCAAGGTACTTTCGTATTTAAGTAAATTAACATTTTCATTTATAATTTTTTTTAAGGCACTATAACTGAACCTATTTGCATAATACTGTGCGAGTAGATATAAATCAACTTTGTCATCAATCTCAATTCCAAGTTCTTTTGCACATGGTTTAAGTAGGTGCATCCATGAAGGATATCCAGCAGAAGCTGAAACTCCAGCCCCCAAGAAAAGGGATGTTTCACCATCGCAGGCTCGTTTCGCATAATGATGAATAAACTGTTTTTTATCAATACTCATAGTGTTCTCCATTTGCTCAAAGTAAATCAACGAACAACCGATAATTACATATTATCCTTTATT
>NZ_JAFJZZ010000017.1 GCF_017255415.1 Clostridium aminobutyricum
TCAGACTGCTGACAAACGAAGCGAAAGAATTTTCGCTGCGTTTTAAAATGCTCTCATATTTTTAAGAAACTACCAATTTATGAAAAATAGTTAATTGAAACATTGAAGAAAGACGATTAAATGAAGATTCCCTCCTACTTAGTAGGAGAGCGATCCTTTTCATATTCTGTACCGCTGCTGTCAGCAGACATTGTTCGCGGACTCCGTCGATTCCGCGCAAACGACAATAACGAAGTCCATGCAGTTCTTTAGAATCTGCGAAACTTCGTTCTATATGTTCTTTTCTTTGTTTGTAAATCTCTCTGCCTGAATCGCTTAGTGTATAGAGCCGCTGCCATTGTTTGTAATCTTCCCAAATATGGCGCTGTAGGCTTTTACACCCTTGTTTTTCTCTCAAGCATTCTTCCTTTCTGGGGCAACAGCAACAATGAATCTCTTTTGCTTTGTATTCGCGATATCCTTCTCTATTTGTTGTCTTGTATTCTAAGTACTTTCTTTCAGGACAGATGTAGGTGTCCCATTCAGGGATATATCGAAACAGGAATTTTCCATAACTGCCTTTTTGACGGTTGCTTCTTTTGTAGCCTATTGCTGCGTTGATTCCCATATCCCATAATGCTTTGCAAATGTATGCAGTATTGTAACCCGCATCTATACCAACAGTTTTGGTTTGAAACCCAAATTTCTCAATCTGCTCTTTGATTCGCTTTATGTATGGCTCTGCATCATTGATATTCCCTGCTGTGACAAAAGTGTCTGTGATAATATTTGCTCTCTTGTCTACTGTTCGATGATCTAGGTAGAAAAAGCCTTTAGGTTTTCCATCTCGGTGCATAAATCCGCTCTGGGGATCTGTTTTGCTCTGTTTGATATCTTTGGTTTCTTTTTCTTCTTTTCCGTCCGTACCAGTTCCACCGGAGTTTCCGTCGTCATCCTTTTTCTTAAGCGGCTTCTTTCCATGCTTTTTTCTGTCTTCAGCTACTGCCTTGTCAAGTTCCTTAAGATAGGCCTTTGGCGTTACTTCCACCGTTACATTTGCATGCTTGTTTTTATTTGCATTCGCCTTTAAATGGGTACTATCCGAGTAAAGAACTTTTCCACCAACTAATCCTGCATCCATAGCTTGTCTTACAATTTCATCAAATATCTGCTGGGGAACATCAGTATTACGATATCGCCTTCGGCGATTTTGCCAAATTACACTAGCATCAGGAATTTTATCTTTCAAGCTATACCCAAGAAACCAACGATATGCGATATTGAAATTTACTTCCTCTACAAGACGTCTTTCGCTTCTAATTCCGTAAAGATAGCCTAAAAAAAGCATCTTAAAAAGAATTTCAGGTTCTACCGCAGGTCTTCCAGTATCTTTGCTGTAATAGGGTGCACAGATTTTATTAATGAAAGAAAAATCAATATACCGATCTATTTTTCTAAGAAGATGATCTGCAGGCACTAATTCCTCGATCATGATAATCTCTAATTCTGACTGTCTGTTTGAACCTTCTGTAATCATGACAAACTCCTTGAAATATCAATGTTTTATTAACATTATTATATCACAAAAACAGTCAGTTTTGCTATTTTTTATGGTATTTGAAAACCCTGCACAAAAAAATTGTGCAGGGTTTGTCAGCAGTCTGA
>NZ_JAFJZZ010000018.1 GCF_017255415.1 Clostridium aminobutyricum
AGTTTACTTTAAACTGCGGCACCATTTTTTGAGTTATTTCGACTTATTTTGATTATATCTCATATGGAAAAATCTAGCAACACAAAAAATGGCTTATGGATAATTACTTCCCCACTATGTTTTTTGGTGAATATCGGAGCCTTATCGGTCTGTTTCCTGCTATTCGCCGTCATTTTATCGTCAGGATCGGGAAGGGGTGTTGCAGATGTCACGCAGAGGCGAAAATATTTATAAACGTAAAGATGGACGATGGGAAGCACGTATTGTCAAGCCAGACGGAAAATATCGATATATCTATGCTAAGACTTACTCAGACGTAAAAGAAAAAAAGCTAAAACTTCAGGAGTGTGTGCTGAGACCGTTTGATACAAAAAAAATAAGTATCACGCAACATGCATCCGAATTATTTGAATGCTGGTTAAAAAACAGCGTTCGTGACCAAGTCAAACCGTCTACCTATGAAAACTACTACTATTGTATGCAAAAGTATGTCATTCCTTTTTTTATAAAAAAAGAAAACGAGCAAATCACAGAGTACTCAGTTGCTAGGTTTGTCGCATCAATCAAGTTTGACCATTCCATTTCGGACTCTTATAAAAGGAAGATCCTTACCATTTTTAAAACAGCGCTGAAAGAGATTTTAAAAGGCGCTGAGGGACATGCCTCTATAACGGAAGCGGTTAAGCTGCCACGGGTAGAAAGTACGGCGGTCCAGGTATTTTCCGTCAAAGAGCAGAGACTTATTGAACGTATAATAATTCATTCAGAGGACCGGCGGACGCTTGGAATACTCCTGTGCTTTTATACAGGGATTCGCCTCGGTGAGCTTTGTGGCTTGAAATGGAGCGACATTGATTTTGAAGCAGGAACCATGTCCGTTGCGAGAACGGTTTCCCGTACAAAAAATTTTCAACGGGAAGAGACTAAAACGATGCTATTGGTCGGAACACCCAAAAGCCATAAATCAGTCCGGAAAATTCCTCTGCCTGATTTTTTAATACAGTTGTTTATGGAATTTAAGAGTTTCTCTGCGAATGAAAACGGTTATGTGCTCTCTAGGAATAACATTCCTATTGATCCGCGAACTTGTCAAAAGCTATATAAGAAAATATTGGAGGAAGCAGGAGTAAAAGACCGTAAGTTTCATGCCATTCGGCATACCTTTGCCACTCGGGCACTGGAACTAGGAGTTGATATTAAGACACTTAGTGAAATACTGGGACATTCCAATGTTTCCGTTACCCTCAATATTTATGCGCATTCTCTCATGGAACAGAAAAAAATAGCAATGGATAAACTGAACGAGCTGCATATGACGCATATGAAGGCGGAATCATTCGCCGTCACCAGTTCCGTCACAGCATATAAAGAAACCCAGTGTATGTAACTGTTTCCCTGCAACCCAACGCAGTTTAAAGTAAACT
>NZ_JAFJZZ010000019.1 GCF_017255415.1 Clostridium aminobutyricum
AAGATTCACATGAGTCTTTCGCCAAAGATTTATCGGTATGGGATGGGCCTGCGTCTGATTAGCTAGTTGGTAAGGTAACGGCTTACCAAGGCAACGATCAGTAGCCGACCTGAGAGGGTAATCGGCCACATTGGAACTGAGACACGGTCCAAACTCCTACGGGAGGCAGCAGTGGGGAATATTGCACAATGGGCGAAAGCCTGATGCAGCAACGCCGCGTGAGCGATGAAGGCCTTTGGGTCGTAAAGCTCTGTCCTTGGGGAAGAAAAAAATGACGGTACCCTTGGAGGAAGCCCCGGCTAACTACGTGCCAGCAGCCGCGGTAATACGTAGGGGGCAAGCGTTATCCGGAATTATTGGGCGTAAAGAGTGCGTAGGTGGTTTGGTAAGCGTGGGGTGAAAGGCAATAGCTTAACTATTGTAAGCCTTGCGAACTGTCAGACTTGAGTGCAGGAGAGGAAAGTGGAATTCCTAGTGTAGCGGTGAAATGCGTAGATATTAGGAGGAACACCAGTGGCGAAGGCGACTTTCTGGACTGTAACTGACACTGAGGCACGAAAGCGTGGGGAGCAAACAGGATTAGATACCCTGGTAGTCCACGCCGTAAACGATGAGCACTAGGTGTCGGGGTCGCAAGACTTCGGTGCCGCAGTTAACGCATTAAGTGCTCCGCCTGGGGAGTACGCACGCAAGTGTGAAACTCAAAGGAATTGACGGGGACCCGCACAAGCAGCGGAGCATGTGGTTTAATTCGAAGCAACGCGAAGAACCTTACCAGGACTTGACATCCCTCTGACAGGACTTTAACAGGTCCCTCCTTCGGGCAGAGGAGACAGGTGGTGCATGGTTGTCGTCAGCTCGTGTCGTGAGATGTTGGGTTAAGTCCCGCAACGAGCGCAACCCTTGTCATTAGTTGCCAGCAGTAAGATGGGCACTCTAGTGAGACTGCCGTGGATAACACGGAGGAAGGTGGGGATGACGTCAAATCATCATGCCCCTTATGTTCTGGGCTACACACGTGCTACAATGGCTGGTACAAAGAGACGCAAGACGGTGACGTGGAGCAAATCTCAAAAACCAGTCCCAGTTCGGATTGTAGGCTGCAACTCGCCTACATGAAGTTGGAGTTGCTAGTAATCGCAGATCAGAATGCTGCGGTGAATGCGTTCCCGGGTCTTGTACACACCGCCCGTCACACCATGGAAGTTGGGGGCGCCCGAAGTTGGCCAATAAATAGGTTACCTAAGGCGAAATCAATGACTGGGGTGAAGTCGTAACAAGGTAGCCGTATCGGAAGGTGCGGCTGGATCACCTCCTTTCTAAGGAGACGAAATTTT
>NZ_JAFJZZ010000002.1 GCF_017255415.1 Clostridium aminobutyricum
ATAATGATGAATAAACTGTTTTTTATCAATACTCATAGTGTTCTCCATTTGCTCAAAGTAAATCAACGAACAACCGATAATTACATATTATCCTTTATTCCTACAAATTATAACATAATATTTTACATTATACACCATTTTTTATATTTAGTACTTCTATATTACATTTATATAAATTATTTACTTATACAAAAACAGACATATCTTGGAGAGCATCGCCTTTCAGATACCGCTGATAAACTTCGCCACTACAGTCTTTTACTTTTAGTTAAAACAGCCGGCAATTGAATCTACACCAGAGTTATTGATATTGGCTCCACAAAATCATAGTAAATATCCACTCGCTGGCTTTTGCTTCCTCTGGATTTTCTGTTTTTTTCATGAACTGTAATTCGTTCTAAGTTCATTTAAAATCTTAGCATTGAGTTCCTTTATATCCGTATATTTTCCAATTAAAATTCTCGAATCCACTATCGCGGATTGTTTCATTGTATAAGATAATGCGTCATTTTCATAGATACAGCTCTAGGCGAAGATCGTGGAGATATAAGTGTAAATGTACTTCCCGTGTTTCACATTGTTATTGTACAATCTACTAGAGAATTATTTGCGTTAAATTAAAATTAATTAACTTAATTTCATAACCACAAAAACAACCCCATTCTTCCTTATGATAAAAATGGGGTTGTTTTTCGTGGTCGAGACGACAGGATTCAAATTTAATATTTTAATAATGATGCAATATGTTATTAAAGGCTCGAACGTGTTTATTTCAATACGTTGAGCCTTTTTATTTAGGGTAATTAATGTTTGAAAATGTTAGCTGATTTTGGATTTTACGAGAAGATTTACAACAATTTCTCTTTATAGATACCTCTTGCACGATTCTGTTATCTCATCAGCGTAATTATAAATATCATCAATGCTATTAATATCATATCTAACCGGTTTTTTATTCTCATCGGCCACAGTAATGTATTTTATGGACTGCATCAAATGAATTCTGCATACCCATTTTCTATTATTATCATCCAAGAGAATACTGAAGTAACTTTCCGTATCTCGGTAATTTATCCGTTCGCAATTCACAGTAGTTCTAAGTATAGATTTTACAATAGCATAAGCTTCCAATTCTTCTATAGTAGTATCAATTTTCCTTACGATGCCTTCCTCTGCACTATCCTGTAAAATCGTTTCTTCAGCTGTTTTAATTTCCTCGTCATTTTCTTTACTGAGAGCGCTCTTGATCTTAGTATTCATAGAATCATTAATATGTTGCTGAAGTGCACGCTTTATCAGCGGCGTGAATTTATCCATGACTTTTTGATTTTTTGTTCCATTATATACTTCATTTAAAATCACTTTGGCAAATTCAGGAGAAGGGTTTTCTAATTCTTTGGAGAACCATTCTTTTATAAGCCGATTATACTTTAACTCTTCTGCCGTATTTAGGATACTATCTATATCAAGCGCATCTTTTGTGAACTTTTTAAGCTCTATAAAATCCCTATCTTTCATATTTAATAAGTCGATAGTTAAGAATGGGGTATCATCCATTCTGTTTTTATTTTCAAGATCAGTATAAAATCTGTAAACAATACCATTAGTCAAGATCGCGAACTTTGCAGCAGTGGTCGTTCCAAAATATCTAAAAAGCTGATTTCCATGTTTTTCTAAATTTTCACTGCAAGACTTACACTCAATAAAAATAAGAGGGTTTTCATCAACTATGATCGCATAATCAATTTTTTCTCCTTTTTTTATCCCTACATCAGCTATATATTCAGGAACAAATTCAAGAGGATTGAAAACATCATAACCTAGCAACTGGAAAAACGGCATAACAAAAGATGTTTTAGTCGCCTCCTCTGTGGAAATAGAAGCCTGTAAGGTTGTAATACGTTCTATGAACTGTCTGATTTTTTCATTAAATTCCATGTCTCACGCTCTCCTTTTACTAAATACATTGGTATAACTTTACAGATATTATAATTTTATCATACTCCAAGTTCTAAGATATTACAACATATTACATTATAGGTAAGATTTAAAAACAATAAAAAAGCTGCATAAATTTTATAGTAAAATTTGGCCTTTACTAATTATTTTAAAGTATATATAACTCATAAATATTAAAATTAAAGGAGATATTCTAATGGCAGATTTTGAAGCCAGAAAAGAATTGCAGAAACTTGAAAATGAGCTAGATGAAGATGAATACGAAATTTATAAATTCAAAGTCATAGGTAGATGGCCTTATCTTAAGATTACACCGGAAGAGGTACAAGAAAGAATCTATGTGACTCAAGGTAAAATAGATTCTCTTAAGATAAGATTAGGAATGTTCTATTGATCAATATCCCCGGTCATTGAGCTACGCTATACTTTGGCGGAATACTTACCAACATAGGTACATGATCCGGGCATAATTCTGCTTCAATGATCTCAATTCCTTTCTGAACCTAATCTATTTTAACAAATGGAGGTTTTTATTTCCTGTCCATAGCTAAAGCTTTTTATTCTCACCTGCATAGCAGGTGGATTTCATTAACAATAAAAAAAGAACGTTGAAATTTCAACGTTCTAATGGTCGGGACGACAGGATTCGAACCTGCGGCCTATTACTCCCGAAGCAATCGCGCTACCAAGCTGCGCCACGTCCCGGAAATAGTTTGGAGCTACTGGTGGGACTCGAACCCACTACCTGCACGTTACGAATGTGCTGCTCTGCCAGATGAGCTACAGTAGCAAATAGTCAATAATGAAATCTTAGCACTGACTTGTTTAATTGTCAATACTGGATTATCGTCCAGCAATTGACGACTTCATGCCTAAGTTCATTTATAAAAAGGGCGCCACATAACTGTTTTCATGAAGCGCTCTTCTTTAAAACGCTTAAATGTTGAATTGTTTAATTATTCCGCACGCCATCTGGTCGGCCATCATCAACATTTGAGTTTGCATGTTATCATATTGATCAATACTTTCTTGGTACTTCCCTGTAAGTATTTGGGTCGCTTGATTCTCAACCATTTTCAAGTGGTCATTAAGCATAGCTTGCCAGGCCTGTGTATTCCAATAAGGGCTCATATCCCCTAATAGCACAGCAATATCTGTTGCATTTTGATACCATTTCTCGCGTTGTTCATTCACAGTTTTGGTATCTCCATCTTTTGCTGCATTAACCAGCTGCCCAGCGATAAGCAAATGATCCCTCAGTAGTTCCTCAAACTCCATCGCATACTGGTTGCCAAAAAAAATGCTTAGCAGGTAAGCGAAATCCGTTGGATTTCGCAGCAGCCTCTTCGTCACATCGTCTAAATCCTCTGAATTAAATGCCGTACTAATTGTGAAACCCCGTGTCCATATTGCATGGTCCATCCAGAGTCTTCTTAATATATTATATAGCTCTACTTCTTTTGGTGATAAGTTGCCTTCCATACAATCAAGCGGTCGATTCTCCATCTCTTTCCCTCCTTATTTATATAATAACATTTTATGCTATATAGCAATTTCACCTAGGATTATACGCTGATGCCATACACGTTAAGTTCTATCTCTTTATAATGTAGATGGTATATAAAATATAGATTAATATCATCGTAAACCCTTCAAATTTACTGATCGCTCGGCGGGTCAAAAGGTAAGCAAAAATATATAGACTCATTATAATAAGAACACCTATATCAATAAACGCCGCCATTGTCACCGCCATCGGATGCAGGAAACCGGATATTCCTAAAATAAAAAGGATATTAAAAATATTTGATCCGATCACATTTCCAACGGCAATTTCATTCTCACCTTTTCTGACCGCAGCCACTGAAGTTGCCAATGCCGGCAAAGAAGTTCCGATTCCAACAATTATCAGTCCGATCAAAGTTTGGCTTACTCCGAAAGCTTTGGCCAGTGCACAAGCATTGTCCGCTGCAAGGTTCCCTCCGACCGCCAGAGCAGCAATGCCCCCCACAATATAAAGAATATTGGCAGCATAGCCTGACTTTGAATACTCCGATGTGGAAAATTTTTTTCTTCCTTTTGGTTCACTGCTTACAGTCTCAAAGATAAAAACAGCAAACAAGAAGAGCAAAAGGACCGCTTCGGTTCTGTCAAGAACTCCAATATTCTGATTTAACGGATGAAACGTATCTAATCCTGCATATAACGGAGACCAAGGCAAATAACTATCCGCAATAAAAAACAATAGGATTACCGCGAGAAGAGTTTGATAAGGAAAGGTTTTATCACGGACAGATGGGAGCACCGGTATAGGCCTTAACAATGCGCAGAGTCCAAGAACACCCAGCACATTAAAAATATTTGAGCCAATAATAGTACTAATGGCCATTTCATTTGCACCTTTCAAGCTGGCAGATACACTAACGGCCAATTCCGGTGCGCTCGTTCCCATAGAAACCATTGTGAGCCCTATCACCATACCGGATACTTTTAATTTTTTTGCCATACAAGAGCTTCCATCTACCAGTGCATCGGCGCCTTTTATCAATAAGATAAACCCTACAATAAGTAATACAAGATTTGCTATACTTCCCATTCTTATTATCCTCCTTGCTTCTGTACTTCATAAACCTTACTCTCTCGTTTTTGCTTATAGGTTTCTTACGTAACAAAAAAACTTCTATTTCAAAAAGCTGCAATAGAAGTCATGTCTTCTGTGTTTTTATTTGTTACCGCCCTAAACTACCATTCCGTGCAATCTGCTGTATTATAAAATTATGAAATAGCGGTAGAGGTTATTCATTTAATTTTAGGAATTCTGTCATTCATTTCTTCATTTGAATGCTTCTTCATTTTTCTTGAAAAAGTCATAAAAATAGCGTACATTCTCTAAATCACTCCAACGGCTTACGCTCAACTCTTTCGAATCCAAATTGAAAATTTTGCCTTGCAAGGTTCCAAGCATGAAGGGTGAATGCGTTGCTACGATAAACTGACAAGATAAATACCTGGTTGCTTCGTTAATTTTTTCTGCCAGTAAAACTTGATTTTGAGGCGACAAAGACATCTCCGGCTCATCAAGCAAATATAGACAGTCTGGATAAATACTATCCTCCAGCACTTGCAGGGTGGTTTCTCCATTTGAATATTTTTCTTGATTAAATAGCATGATATCCATTTTCTTTTTTAACTCATAGGAATTCGCAAAACGTTTCACCGCATCTTCTTCCATGCCTTCCGAAGCTTTTTGAAACAGATAGCTTTCCTTTAAAATCATCGCCTGCTGTATCTTCTTAACGACATACATTACATCCTCACTTTTGATATAGCGGCTGTGCTTAGGCAAATCGAAAAGAGGTTTGCCGTTCTCCTTCTCTCCTAAGGTGAAATCACATTCCTCTAAAAAGATTTGAAACCAAGGATTAATATCCGCTCCGCACTCTGCTCCTGTCATTTTCAGCTTGTTAGCGATGATATTGAGAAGCGTCGATTTACCGGAGGCATTGTTTCCGTATAAAATGCTGATCGGTTCAAAAACCAGCCAGTCACACTCTTTTTTTGTAAAAATATTATAGGGATATACATTTGTATTGGGAATTTTCCGTTCAGAAAGTTTGAAAGCTCTTAAATAAATCATGCTGGTCTAACTGCTCCTATCTATCAAAATACTCTGGAATCAGTTTATCATAAGAGCGTCCCACATTCAAACATTTGTTCTTTTTTATTTTTCTTGTATATTTCATTGATTTTAATTCAAACAAACAAAATTGAATAAAAAAAGAGAACATTGCTGCTCTCTTCTACTTTTATTTAAATACCCCGTTTGAATAACGTGTACATCTTTTCCATTTTTGTCATTTCGATCTTTGAAAAAGCCCACTGCTATTGTTGAATAAATTCAACAAATGCTTTTGCTTGTTTCTCCAAAAACGGAGCACTGGTCGTCAGTTCAAGTTTCCCTTCTTGGTTCAATTGCTGCATTGCACTCGGTATGGTCAAGCGCGGAGAATTCATCACCTTCATATTTAAAAAGCTTATCAGTGTCACCAAATGATCCTGCGCCATTGCCGTCCCAGTCATGGCAGGTGAAATACCGCTTATTGCTGCGGGCTTGCCGATAAGTACCGGTGGCTCACTTTCACTAACCGGACGCGATAGCCAATCCAAAAGATTTTTCAACACACCGGAAAAGAAGTGATTATATTCAGGTGTAAAAAACCAAATACCGTCTGCTTCCTTTATCTTTTCTCTCACACGTTTTACAGCTTCCGGTGCGGGAAATTCAATATCTTGATTCATCAATGGAATATCTCCAAACTCAATCAGTTCAAATTCAGCTTCGTCTCCAACAACTGCCTTTGCAGCTAAAGCCAACTGGCGGTTATAGGAATCTTTTCTAAGTGATCCGACTATTGCTACTATTTTCGTTTTTCCCATTTTTTCTCCCTTCTTTCTAAACAAAATCTTTTTGTTCATTTTCCCTATGCAATATTGATATCCTGTGATCGGAAATTTAAACAACTTTCTTTCATTATTTTTAGTTTAATAGATTTAAAACCTCTTTTGACGGATTCACGGGTTGCTGAGCCTATCTCAAGAGGTTTTTAAATTATACGATTATTCGATTATCCGGCTTTATTTCGCCAATACACTTCTATTCTTTTATCTTCGCAATGTTCTTTGCTAGGCCCTTCTTGTGCTCAAAGTTTCCTAATCGTCCAATCATGATTCTCTGTGCCTGAGGAGAACCTGCTCCGTGCATCGATTCAGTAATATAGCCAACCGCGCCTGTTCCCAGAGTTAGATTTTCAATTAATCTCATAACGCGCATACGGCTTTCTGTAGGTACGGAATCCACACCCTTCAAATACTTTTCTATGTAATGCCCGATTTCTTTGCTTCTGAAATCCTTTTCGGAAGGCTGAGAAACCATGATACCTCCTGCAATATCTTGTGCAAGACGTCCTATTTCATAAGGGAATCTCGTTACATTCTGCTTACATACGTTTGCCAGCATTAAGTCGATTAAATAAGCGCCTGACGGAGTTTTTACGCCTTCATAGGAACATGCCAACGCGGATGAAAAAATGGTTTCATTTAGATGCGTCATTTCAATTAGCTTGTCCTTAATGTGAGAAGCTTTTTGTACACCATTGTAGTCAGCAGATAAGGCAGCAGCTCCGATTAATACGTCGCCAACTCCTACTTTACAAGCATAGCTTGGTCTATGATGTCCTGCAAAACGTTCTACAATCATGCCAGCGAATTCTGTTTCTCCGTCTAAGAAAATACGATTATTCGGAACAAAGACATGGTCAAATACAACCAGTGCTTCATGTCCGCCAAACTCACTGTTTCCTAAATCAATTTCAGTGCCTTCCAGTTTTCTGGTATCACAGGATTGACGTCCGTAAATAATCGTGATTCCCGGAGAATCCGTAGGGACAGAAAAGGAAACCGCATAGTCTTTATCTTCCTCAGACATGGCAATGGTGGGCATACACAATACTTCATGTGAATTCACAATTCCCGTTTGATGAGCCTTGCATCCATTGACTACAATACCATCTTCACGTCTTTCAACTACACGTAAATATAAATCAGGGTCTTTCTGCTTGCTAGGAGATAATCCTCTGTCACCCTTCGTGTCTGTCATGGCACCATCTGTTACCAAGTCCTCTTTCTGCACATAAAGTAAAAATTCCTTTACATTATCCAGGTAATGAGTGCCGTATTTTTGGTCTACCTCATAAGCGGTACTATATACAGCATTTAGTGCATCTTGTCCAACGCATCGTTGGAAGCAGCAAGCGGTTTTTTGACCTAACATTCGTTGTCTCTTTACTTTTTGAACTAAGTCAGAAGTGCTTTGGAATACATGATTATACAAGTTCACTTTTTCTCCGGTCAAATGTGATTTTACCGTCATCAAACCTTCATATAACGGGTCCAAAGCTAAGTCATAGGTTAAGGCAACCGCATTCATAGATGGTACGATAATCGGGTGCTCTACTGGACATTCCACTTTTTCACCAAACATGTAAACGTTCAAATTCAATTTACGTAGGCTTTCAATATACTCTTTACCGGTTCTTAATGTCATAACTGTGCCCTTCCTTTCTCTTATGCAGCAGTAAAGCTGCATTCTCTTAAATATTTCCTATTTAAGTTAATAATACCAAATTTTTAGCATTTTATCAACATTCGATATATATACCACGTATATTTCTTTTTAAACTCCAATAAATGTAAATCCTCCGGCATTGCCGGAGATTCTGCACGTACAATAAAAATGAGTCAATGTGCTTTTTTAAGACACCTTGACTCATTCTTTAATAACCATGTAAGCATTGTTTTTTGCTGTTATGTATATTTAATCCATTGCAGCTTTGCTTTAACGGCTGCCACTTTCAACTAATCAACTTTTCTTCCGGTTTACTTAATATAAATCTGTCCTGCATTTCTTCTATATTCATCAAATTCTTGCTTCAGCTGTTCCCTGAATTTCGGATGGGCAATATTGATCAAAGCCTCACACCGCTGGGTGAGGTTTTTGCCAAACAAATCGGCAATACCATATTCCGTCACCACATAGTGTACGTCTTGTCTGGTTGTGGTTACGGGAGTCCCTGTTTTCAGCACAGCCACAATTCGAGATACGGTTCCGTCTTTGGCTGTGGATGGCAATGCAATAATCGGCTTTCCATGCTTTGACTGCTCCGCACCTCTTAAAAAGTCCAACTGCCCTCCTACTCCTGAAAACATTTTACTTCCGATAGAATCAGCCACAACCTGTCCCATCAAGTCCACTTCGATTGCGGAATTAATCGCTATGACATTATCATTTTGCGCTATTACGCCCACATCATTTGTATAATCAACCGGCATCAGTTGAATCATCGGATTATAATCCACATATTGATAAAGTTCTTTTGTCCCTTGAACAAAGGTTGCAACAATTTTACCCTTGTCAATATTCTTTCGACTTCCGTTAACAACTCCTGTTTCCACCAGATGAATCAGATTATCGGAGAAAACCTCCGTATGTATTCCCAAGTCTTTTTTATCTTCTAAAAATTTTAAAATTGCGTTAGGGACGGTTCCCTGGCCCATTTGAAGCGTAGCACCGTCTTCAATCAAGGTTGAAATATGATAGCCGATTTTTTCTGCAATCTCATCTTCACTTGATATAAGAGGGATTTCATAAATGTCTTCATCATATTCCACAAAATAATCTATCTCAGAAACGTGAATTTTCGTTTCACCGCATAAGTGCGGCATCTTTTTATTCACCTGCGCAATCGAAATTCTCGCTTTCTCTGTAATGACTCGAGTCTGGTCGCAGGAAGTCCCCATATTCACATATCCTTCCTCATCCGGCGGCGTCACTTGAATGAAGGCGACATCAACGGGGATATTACCCTCTCTGATGGCAATGGGCTGTGCATAAAAATGAATCGGGATCATTTCACCTCTGCCTTCTTGACAGCATTTTCTGGTATTTTTACCTATAAAAAATGTATTCACCTCAAAATGTCCAAAACAATCTTCTGCGGCATAAGGTGCATCCCCGATATTCAATCCCTGACAAATCTTAACGCCTTGAAACTGTTCTTTCATTTCCACCAGTTTCTTAAACAAATATTGGGGTTCTGCGGCCGCATGAGCAGGGAAAATCGTTTCTCCGTTTTTTATTTGGCTTAATGCCTCTTCCGCCGTTACAATTCTGCTCTCATATATTTCTTTCCACTCCATGATTGATAAATCCTTTCTTATTCAAGCAGCAACTACCTCATTGCCAAAGTCACATCACCTTGACAGGCTAATACACCGTCGTTATATACTTTTGCACTGCAAGTAACGATTGCTTTTTCTGCTTTTTCAAATGATATTTCCGAATGGACCTCTACCGTGTCCCCCGGTTTGATCTTGCTCAGAAATTTTACTTTATCAATTCCTATAAACAGCGGAATCTTATTGGCATATCTTTCACAAGACAAAATTAAAATATCGGATGCCTGAGCCATTATTTCTACGGTATATACGCCGGGAAGCACCGCTTCTTCCGGAAAATGCCCTTTAAAAATTTCTCGTGAAGGCTCTACATAAAAGGCAGCCACAATACTTTTTTCCGTTTCCATCTCCAGTACTTCATCAATTAAAAGCATGGGGTCTCTATGAGGAATAACCTTTTTAATGTCATCTTTGTTCATGATTATGTTACGCATTGTCGTCCTCCTCTTTATTGAATATTTCATACGCAAATACAGCTGCACCGATGGCTCCCGCCGCTTGTGAATGCGGTACAACTTCCACTTCACACCCTAATTCCGCGGATAACGCCTGAACGAGATTGGCGTTTAATGCCACTCCGCCGGTCATGACCACTTTGGGCGAATAACCGACTCTGTTGCACATACCAGTTACCCTCTTTGCAATAGCCACATGCGCACCTCTTGCAACGTCCTCCAGTTTCTCTCCTGCGGAAAGTCTTGATATGACTTCACTCTCTGCAAAAACGGTACAGACATTGCTAATTGAAATGTTTTTCGTAGATTTCTCGGCCATCGCAGACAGATCACTTAATTCACAGCCTAATACTCTAGCCATTACCTCCATAAACCGTCCTGTCCCTGCGGCACATTTTTCATTCATGACAAAGTTTTGCACTTTGCCTTCGCTGTCAAGCTTAATTACTTTTGCATCCTGTCCACCGATATCAACAATGGTACTTACATTCCCAACTAAGTAATGGACTCCTTTGGCATGGCAAGTGATTTCAGTAATCTGTCGGTCCGCGTTTTTTAAGTTCATCCTTCCATACCCTGTGGCCACAGTAAACTGAATATCCTCTAACGTAATTTTTGCCTGTGACAGGGCATCCTCAAGAGCGGTCTGATATGCATTCGTACCCGTTCCTAAATTGATCACGGACACAGCTGCCAGTTCTCCGTTATCATTAATAATGGCAACCTTTGACGACGATGATCCTATATCAATTCCCAAAAACATTTCTCATTCTCCTATCCATTAAATTAGCATTTCCGTAAAGCTTTGTACTCTTGTTCGGATCTGTTCAAAAGAAGTAATCTGCTGATCAATTTCAAGGTAAAGCATCGGAATACCCGCTGCTTCTATTTCAGCCTTGTATATAGGGTAGTCAAATTCTTCCGGATCACAAAACTTCATCATAAATACGACGATGGCATCTGCTTTCTTTTCCTTTTTCATATCAATAAGCATCTGACCTCTGGTTTTCTGCTCTTCATAGAGAAACGTGTCTCCCCGCTGGTCTGCCATTCTATAGGCCATTTTTTCAAACACGCTGCCTTCCTTTCGCGACGGAGTCCTCCATTGTCTGGATTCCTGCGCTAAGTCGTCTCCAACAAAAGCAATGTGATTTTCCTCAAAGATTTCCAGGATTTCAACCGGTTCCGCTATCAGTCCCGTAGGAATCACTTTAATGCCTTTGAATTTCTTTATCGGTTCCTGTTTCAATCCTTCAATAATCGCTTTCATGTCTTCTTTATAGGATGCCTTATCTAAGAATTGCCCGGCTTTAATAATCAGATGCCTGGTTCTTGCTCCTATGATCTCAGGATGGTCCGCCGCGACTTCTGTAAACATCCGCATTGTATCTCTATAGTCTTCATACAAATCAAACGCTTTTTCCAACTTGTCGTCTGATAGTTGAATTTCCAGCAGCTTTTCCACTTCGCCTTTCACACGATTAAATTCATTCACCAAGTATTCAAATCCACAGTCAAGGGTTCGGTTTTGCGGATACACGATAGGAATAATAGGAATTTGAGGAACCGCAACCTTCCAATTTTCACAGACACACTTTAAGGTGTCACAAAAAGTAGGAAGTATAATACCTTTTAGCATGCTATAGGTGCCTTTCATGCCATACTCCATATTGGAGCGCATAATGGAGCAGCAAAAACTTTGCAAATATTTATCCGCCAATTGAAGTTCTGTGTTGCCTCCCCACATACCGATAGGAATTGCACCAGCAGCATAAATAATTTCTTCCGGTGTATGAATAGGGAAGCACCCAACCATAGGTTTTCCCGTATTTTTGATGGTATCTGCCACTGTCTTGGATGGATGCAGAGCTGCTATTTCTAATTTTTGAATGATCTCTTTATAACTCATTTTTAGCCTCTCCTCTTTAACTCTTTATTTTCTTCCATCATTTCTACTAATGCCTGCACTCTGGTTTCATACTGTGCCTCTGAAAAATTTCGAGGATCAGTCTGGTCGCCATCAAAAACAACGGAAGGAATACCCGTCATCTCCGTCACCCGACGCTGTACCTCATATTGTCTGAAATCCATTAGTTTGCAGCTTCTATTTGAATGGTAGATGATACCGTCCAAACTGAAATCATCCACCAATTTTGAGACATTCTGTGTATCATACTCCAAATTTCTGTTGGCATAGTTTGATGCATATGCCTTTGCCATACCGTTTAAGTCATTCTTTTCATACCGTATATTCCATGATTCAGGGTAAGTAGAAGTAACCATATTGATCCCATACTTCTTTAGTGTTTTAAATGTAGTGGATAAATGCGGCCAACAGGCAATTCCATCCCACATGACTCTATATTGTTCTTCCGCCGAGTTCCAAGGCCCTTTTCCTGCTTTCGCCTTTGCTTCCAGTTCGTCATGCCACAATTTAAATAAGGTTTCTCCATCTTTGTTTCCCCGCATGCAAACAATCATCGCCATGTAGTTAAACATGTCGAACCCATTTAACGGAGAAGGCGTAAATTTAGCCCAATCAGTGGCTTTTTTCCACCATTCACAAGTCTTATTGGACAGTTCCATCACTTCCCCAAGCTTGTCATAGTCAAATTTTTTCTGGGTAAAATCTTCTAACCGTTTAATGGCATATTCGATTTGCCCTCTCATGTATTGAATGCTGTGCTGCGGAACATCATAGGTATGATTGAAAGGCATGTCAAACATGATTAAAGGGATATTCAATTGCTTCGCTATGTTCTCATACCACTTGATGACCGTATTGCAAATATTGCTGCAGCAGAAAATCAAATCCGGCTGGGGTATATCCTGTGCTTCCGCATGCTTTAACTCCACATAGCCCATATTCACTCTTGCATAGGAACAGATGTCCGCAGAATATCCCTTCCCCTCGGAATGTTCTATAAAGTGCAAGGCTTCTTTGCGTGCTCCTATTGCTGCCGCATGGTTCTCCGGGTAGACCGTCGTTAAGTCCATGGTTTCAAGCAACTCTTGAGGAGAAATAGAGGTTGCCCATACCACAGGCTTTCCATCCGCTTTTGCTTGCAAGGCGTCTTCATAATGTTTTGCAACTAAGCTATTTAGCAAATCTTTTGATGTCATTTGTTTTTCGTCCACTTTGCAAATCCTCCTTATCTATTCTTAAAAACAGGCTTTCTTTTTTCAATAAAAGCACGCATGCCTTCCCGCTGATCGTATGTATTAAAAAGCTTGCACCATTGTTCTGATTCGATGTCAATTCCTTTATTCTGATCCGGCTCATCCAATCCCTGACGAATTATTTCCTTTGCCATGCGAATGGCTAAAGGACCTCGGGCGGCAATTCGTTTTGCTAATTTTATTGCTTCATCATATACCTGTTCCTCTTTCACTACTCGATTTACAAGTCCCATTTGAAAAGCTCTTTCGGCCGTTACCACATCCCCTGTAAAAATTAATTCTTTTGCAAAGGCTTCTCCTACAATTCTTGGTACTCTGATAGTGCCTCCGCCTCCCGGGAAGATGCCTAGCGTTACTTCGGGAAATCCCATTTTTGCATTTTCACCGGCAATCCGAATATCTGCTGCCATAGCGAGTTCCATACCGCCACCCAGAGCATAGCCCTCAATGGCGGCAATCGTTGGAATAGGAACCTCCGCTATTTTGTTATATGTTGGAGAAAAAGAAAATTTTCTAGCTTCCTCTTCACTGCATTCTGCCATATCTTTTATATCCGCACCTGCTGCAAAATTTTTCTCGCTATAAAAAATAATACATCTAACATTATCATCGTTTTTAATAGCTTCGATGTAATCGTCCATTTCATCTATAATTGTTCTGCTGAGTGCATTTAAAGCTTCCGGCTTTTCTATGCTTATTACAGCTATGCCATCTTCTTTTTTTAAGTTCACTTGACTCATTTTCAATCTCCTATTCGTAATCGTAGAAACCTGCTCCAGTCTTTCTTCCGAGTCTTCCTGAATCAACTAATCTGACAATCTGCGGACTCGGTCTAAATCGCTCCCCATACGCATCAAATAAAATTTTATCTACGTTTAGATTCAAGTCATGGCTTGTAATGTCAAGAAGGGCAAAGATTCCCATCGGGTGTCCTAAACCATATTTGCAGATTTTATCCACATCCTCCGGTGTACACACACCTTCCTCTACCAATCGGCAAGCTTCCAAATACATACAATGGAAAATTCGATTTAAACCGAATCCAACTACATCTTTTACTCTCACCGGTTCTTTTTCGATCTTTGTTAGTAGATCTACCACGGCATCGGTTGTTTCCGTATCCGTCAATAAACCCGGAATAACTTCCACCAATTTCATCACGCTTGCAGGAGAGTTAAAGTGGGTTCCAAGGAACTTGCCTTTTCTTTCTTTGCCAACCGCAGCTGCCAATTTTGTAATGGGAATAGAAGAAGTATTGCTTGCTAGAATTGTACTTTTTTTGCATATTTCATCCAGCTGCTTAAAAATGTTATTCTTTACTTCCAGGACTTCAAGTGCTGCCTCTATGACCAAATCACAGTCCCTCATGTCTTCGATACTGCCGGTTGCACAAACCCGGGCAAGGGTAGCCTCCTTGTCGGTTTCGGAAATTTTGCCTTTTTTTATGCTTTTATCTAAAATTGCCGCCTGCTTTTCTTTCCCACGGATAGCAAGTTCATCTGTCGTGTCGCTTAAAACGGTCTCCAGCCCGGCTCTTGCAAAGCATAACGCAATTTCCGCTCCCATCATGCCGGCACCTACAACCCCAACTTTATTTATCATCATCTTCGTTTCCTTCCTTTACGATTTGCATTCCTTATTCGCTGATGTTTTCAATGAGCGTCGATACCCCGATTCCGCCGCCGCAGCAGGAGGAAAACATGCCGTATTTAGCCCCGCGTCTCTGTAATTCTTTCATGGTAAAGATGCAAACTCTTGTACCGGAGGCACCATTTGGATGACCGAATGCAATCGCTCCTCCATTTGGATTCCAATCTTCCATATTCATTTTTTCCCCGGTTAGTTCTTCCATCTGCTTGATTACACTTAAATTCTGGGCGGCAAAAGCCTCATTGCACTCAAATACATTAATATCGCTCATCTTCAAATCCATTTTATCTAGGATTTTACAATTAGAATAAGCCGGTCCGATTCCCATGATTTTAGGATCAACCCCAACATCTACCCCATATATCCATTTCGCAATAGGCTTATAGCCTAACTCTTTCGCTTTTTCCGCACTCATCATCAGAACAAAAGCGGCACCGTCATTTCTTCCTGACGCATTTCCGGCGGTAGTCACTCCATCAGGGTTTACCGGTTTCAATTTTGCCAGTCCTTCCAAAGTGGTATCCCCTCTGGGATGTTCATCCGTGTCAATAACGGTTCCGGCATCCTTCTTGCCATACTTTACGGTAATAGGCAAGATTTCTTCTTTGAAATATCCTTTTTGAATCGCTTCGCTGGCTCTTTTCTGACTTCTCAGGGCAAATTCGTCGCACGCTTCACGAGAGATTCCCCAAATCTTTGCCATGAAGTCCGATACTTCAATCATGGAGATGTCATCTTCATCTATGGGAGACAATCGTACTGGTGCCGCCGCAGGCGGTATGGCCTTGTATGGTTCAATGTAGGTGGAAAATTTCCGATAAGCCTGACTATAGGTCTCGCCGCCACCAACAATAGCTGTATCAATTATTCCTGCTTGAATTTGTACTGCTGCATTGTTAATGCAAGCGATTGCAGAACCGCACTGCATTTCAATAAAAGTGGCGGACGTTTCGTAAGGTAATCCCGCATAAAGAGAGGCATACCGTGCAAAATTCGGGGTATTGGCATCGCCAAATGCGCTCCCCGCAAATACTGCATCTACTTTACCTTTCTCCAATATCCCGGTCTTTTCACACAATCCCTTTATGGTCATGCCCGCAAGCTGAACAGATGTTAAATTTTTAAAGCCTCCGCCCATTCTTCCAAAAGCTGTGCGCATACCCTCTACAATTACTACTTCTCTCATTTTTTCTCCTTTTCATCCTTCCTTGCCATAGCATCTATTCTTCGCTATCCCATAATTCCATGATTTCAGGAATTACCTTCTTCAAATCTCCTTCAATAGCATAATCAGCTAATTTCATCATTGGGCACTCGGGATCTTTATTAATCGCAATGATGATATCCGAGTTCTGCATGCCCGCCAAATGCTGAATGGCTCCCGATATTCCGCATGCAAAATAAATAGCTGGTTTTACGGTTGTACCAGTCTGTCCTACCTGATGCGTTGGATCAATCCATCCCGCATCAACAGCAGCACGAGATGCACCTACAACTCCGCCTACTTTCTTTGCAAATTGATTCATCAATTCAAATCCTGATGCATTCCCAAGGCCTCTTCCTCCTGAGCAAATAATATCCGCATCTGTCAGTGAAACAATTTCTTTAGCAGCCTTTACCACTTCTAAAACTTCCACCGTTATGTCTGCTTTTGTCAGATTAACTTCAAGTTCAACACGATTGCCTTGTACGCCTTCCACTTTTTCTCTCTTGCTCATAACTCCTGGTCTTACAGTTGCCATCTGAGGTCTTGTTCTAGGGGTTACAATTGTAGCCATTAGGTTACCACCAAATGCAGGTCTTGTTTGTTTTAGTCCAGTGCTTGTGTCGTTTCTATCAAGACCATTTGTAACAGCTGTCGTATTTTTTTCAAGATAATTAATATAATTAGCGACATTGACATCAAGTCTGGTACAATCTGCTGTTAATCCTGTATTCAATCTTGCTGCAGCTCTAGGTGCAAGGTCTCTGCCAATATGAGTAGCACCAAACAAAACAATTTCCGGCTTATGTTCAATAATCGCCTCTACTAGTACGTTTGTATATCCATCAGTCGTATAGTTTTCAAGTAAAGCATCCTGCGCTACATAGACCTCATCTGCACCATATGCATAAAGTTCATTCACCAGTCCATCCACATTATTTCCTACTAGAACTGCACAAACTTTTGTGTCTCCGCCAATTTCTCTTGACAATTTATATCCTTCACCCAGCAGCTCAAGAGCAACATTCATCAACTTCCCATGCCGTTGTTCTGCAAAAACCCATACGTTTTTATAGTCCTGTAAATTCACCATTTCTATACTCCTCCTATATAATGTGCTTTTCTTTTAATGTAGCCATTAAGTTCGCAGCCTTTTCTTTTGGTGTATCGCCTTGCACTATTACTCCTGCTCCTTTTGGCTTTGGTGTAAATGACTTAAATACATTCGTAGGGGATGCTTTTAACCCTACTGTCGTCAGGTCAACACCAATATCCTCAGCATTCCAAATCTTAATTGTTTGTTTTCCTGCCTTTAAAATTCCTTTTACAGACATATATCTAGGCTTATTTAATTCCTTTATTGCTGTTAAAACACATGGCGTTTTAACCTTAAGCAATTCGTATCCATCTTCCAAAGCTCTTTTTACTAAAATACCATCCTTTATCAATTCAAATTCCTTCACATATGTTACTTGTGAAACGCCCAGTTTTTCAGCAATCTGAGGGCCAACCTGAGCTGTATCTCCATCAATAGCCTGTCTGCCGGCAAAGATCATATCATATTCACCAATTTTCTTTATTCCTGCAGAGAGTGCATTTGATGTGGCCCAAGTATCGGAGCCTCCTAGTGCTCGATCCGATAAAAGAATGGCATCATCTGCTCCCATAGCAATACACTCCTGAAGCATTTCATTAGCCTGAGGAGGTCCCATGGTAATAACGGAAACCGTTGTGTCCGGATATAAATCTTTAACTCGAAGTGCCTGTTCCAACGCATTTGCATCATCTGGATTCAAAATGGACGGTACACCATCTCTAATTAGTGTGCCTGTCTCAGGATTAATTTTAATCTCGTTTGTATCTGGTACTTGCTTTACGCAAACAATAATTTTCATTATAATATTCCTCCGTAATTTATTTAAAAATGTCTCCTGCCATAACCATCTTCATCACTTCTGACGTACCCTCATAGATTTCAGTAATTTTAGCATCTCGCATCATTCTCTCCACTGGATAATCCTTTATGTAACCGTATCCGCCATGGAACTGAACGGCTTTCGTTGTTACATACATAGCGGCTTCTGAGCATGCTAATTTGGCTTCTGCCGCAGAAACAGTAGCCGGCAAACCTCTATCCCTAATATTGCATGCATCATATAAAAGATATCTCGCTCCATCGATTCTGGTTTTCATGGATGCCATTTCAAAAGCAAGAGCCTGGAATTTATCAAGAGTCCTTCCAAATTGTTTTCTTTGCTTCATATAGGTTACGGTTTGGTCAAAAGCGCCTTGTGCGATACCCAAAGCTTGTGCAGCAATTCCCAGTCTGCCGACATCAAGAGAGGTCATGGCGACCTTAAAACCCTTTCCTTCTAGCCCTAACAGATTTTCTTTCGGTATTTTACAATCTTCAAATACTAATTCAGCTGCGATTGAACCTCTAATGCCCATCTTATTTTCATGTTTTGGGAAGGAAAATCCCGGTGTGCCTTTTTCAACGATAAATGCGCTGATACCTTTTGTTCCTTTCGATTTGTCTGTCATAGCCATGATAACGTAAACATCCGCAATTCCACCGCCTGAAATAAAGATCTTACTTCCATTCAGAATCCAATGATCTCCTGCATCAACTGCTTTTGTCTGAGTGCCGGCCGCATCCGTTCCGGCATTGGGTTCAGTAAGCCCAAAAGCACCCAATTTCCTGCCTGATAATAAAGCTGGAAGGTATTTCTGCTTCTGTTCTTGCGTTCCGTAAGTAAAAATTGGCCAGCAGCATAACGCATTATGGGTCTGAACAATGACACCATGTGAAGCATCAATTTTTGAAATTTCTTCAATAGCCATAATGTATGTTAAATAATCGGTGCCGGCTCCGCCATATTCTTGTGGAAACGGCATGCCCATCACGCCCAATTCTCCTAACTTTGCTACTGTTTCATATGGATAGATTGCTTTTTCATCAATTTCTGAAGAAATAGGAGCGATTTCTGTTTCAGCAAATTTCTTCAACATCTTTTTGAGCATTTGTTGTTCTCTTGAATAAGTAAATTCCATTAAACTTCCTCCGTTCTATTTTCAAAACTACAGCACTATAATCAACTCATTATCTGCCATCTTATTTAACATTCTTAATTTAATACAATAATCATGCCAACTTTTTAAAAAAATTTTTTTAATCTTCTTGAATCCAGATAAACGTTTGAATTTCAAAGTTTATTAGGTTATACTTTATTTTCAATTAGCTATTATTACTATGCTTTTTCATCTTGAAATAACTTTTCATTTTAATACATAATTGCCTTAGATGCAGATTTGCATCTCATTTTGACAAACAAAAAAGAGCCTAAATGATTCGAATTAAATCACTTGGCTCAGTCTTTATCCGCGGTCAGGTTCAAATATTTTCGTCTAAACATACGGTTCCACCTTTAGCGGCCTCTAGCAAGTCTGTCCATATACATTTTTTCAGTTTATTTCGATTTCTGAAGCTCTCCCGCCAAATTATAAATCTCTGTTATATCATAATCAGATGCATTTTTGCATCATTATCCATTTCCGCATCAAATATTTAGCACTTTTTAAGGGGTTGTTTTCTGCGTAGAGTAAATTAAAGAAAAGCCTATTAACGTTTGTCTAACATGCATTTTACTTCATCGGCCCATCCAACCTCCATCTATAACTAAAATGCTGCCATTTACATAATCTGATGCTTGAGATGCAAGGAAAATCACTCCACCTAGCAGATCATTTGGTGTTCCAAATCTACCTGCAGGGATGCGGTCCAAAATTTGTCTCTTTCGAAGTGGATCGTTTTTCAAAGCCGCAATATTGTCAGTATCCATATATCCAGGCGCTATGGCATTTACATTTATACCTCTTGCTGCCCATTCATTGGATAATGCTTTTGTCATTTGCGCAATGCCTCCTTTACTTGCAGCATATGCAGGTACTGTAAGGCCACCGGAAAAGCTTAATAAGGATGCGATGTTTATAATTTTCCCATATCCTTTTTCCAGCATAACTTTTGCTGCTAACTGGCTCATCATAAATGAAGCCGTAAGATTTACCATAAGAACCTTCTCCCAGTCATCTATTGGGAACTCTTCTGAAGCATGGCGTATCTGGATTCCTGCATTATTTATCAAAATATCTATATCCCCCAGATAGCTCATTGCCTCCTCAAAAGCCTTAACAATTGCTTCTTTATCTTTAAAATCTGCAATTACTCCATGTACTTTTCTTCTAGGCGTCCCTATTTGATCTGCCACTTCCTTTATACTATCGCTAGTTCCCATAATCACAAGTTCTGCGCCGACCTGATATAAACCTTCCGCCATTCCTCGGCCAAGGCCCCTGCTAGCACCGGTTATGATGGCTTTTTTACCTTTCAAATCAAAAATATCCATTTTATATCCCTTCTAATTGCTGCAATACTAATTTAACCTGATCCATTTTAACTTCAAATGGCATATTTTTTACATGTTTTGTATTGCAAATTGCAATTGCGATTTGCTCTAACAGATCTAGGTTGACATCTGATATGCCTAATTCCTTCAAAGAGGTTGGCATTCCTGTTGCGTGATAGAAATCAGTAATCTTCGCCATCTCTTCATTGCTTGTACCCTCCATTAATAGTTGCACATAAGTCCCGTAGGCTACTGCTTCGCCATGCAGTGCCGGAAAGGGTGATATAATTGCAGTTAAGCCATTGTATACTGCATGAGCTATCGCACAACCATTATTTTCGAATCCTACCCCGCTCAAATAAATATTTGCCTCTACGACTTTCTCCAATTCTTCACACCAGTATCTGTTTTCTACAGCATGTTTTGCCTGTTCTGCATATTCAAATAATATATCTCTGCACAGTCTGGTAAGTTCAAACCCCGCTTCCGTTGCCACTCCTCCACTAAAATTCAGCGCACCTGATTGTCTGCATGCCCTCGCTTCATAATAAGTTGAAAAAGCATCGCCAATACCTGCAATGAGCGTTCTTACCGGAGCATTTAAAATAATTTCTGTATCAACCAGAACAATATCTGGGTTACGATCAAGTTTTATTGCCTCTTTAAAGCTCCCATCTTCATTATAAACTACCGATATTGAACTACATGGTGCATCCGATGAAGCCACTGTTGGGATAATAACTAATGGCAGATCGCATAAATCTGAAACCAACTTTGCTGTATCAATGGTTTTTCCTCCGCCAAGTCCAATAACCACTTCACATGATTTCTTTTGAATTTGTTCTACTAATTGATTTGCTTCTTTCCAAGTGGATTCCCCATTAAATTCAAAAAATTCCAAAGTAATATTGTTATCAAAAACAGATATCAATAACTCTCTTAGCATTTTCATAACAAATTTATCACAGATTATAGCAAACGTATCTCCCATGTAATTTGTATATTTGGGCAAATATGCCAACGCATTTTTACATTGAAAATACTTGCCAGGTGTTGTCAATACAGAAATCATTTCTTTTTCCCTTCTTACTTTCATTTATTCAGTACTTTTTAATCAATTCTTTGTTTACTAGATTTTCAGGTACCCTCCCAGTCAGAGTCCTTACAATAGTCATACACGTCCGCATTTATTTTCTGTAAAATCTGTAATTCATTTTCTATATTTTCGTATTTCCCTATCTGTGATTACAACCTTATATTTTTTCATTTTTCCTCCTTTTGCTTAAAGCGCGTTACCATTAATTATTTATCAAGCAATTTTTGTGCCAAAACCATATTGCAATATAATCCATAATTTTCGAAATTTGCAGCAAAAAAATGCTATATTCTTCTCATTTTTCGATTTTACATCGATGCGCTTCTGTAAATTTATTTTTCTTGTAATGCAGCTTTGCATCATATTTTTCTGTTAAACTGTTTCTATTTTCCAATATATGAAGTCAGTAGGATTCCAAAAATCGGAAGAGTTATCAGGGAAAACATAGTAGTGATGAAAACTACCTGTGCAGCCAGCTTCGCATTGGATCCGTAAATTTCTGCAAGCACCGGTATAACAGCTGCCGACGGCATTGCCATTGCAAAAATTACTATGCAAAATACTAACGGCCGGAAAGGCAACCATACTAATAATGCGAATAGAAGGACCGGAAATAGGATCAATTTCAGAATGAGAGTTATAAAAAGATGCTTGTTTGCGAGAATCTCCCTAGCTTTGCTTTCTGCAAGCTGGATTCCAATGATTAGCATGGAAAGCGGTATGGTGATCGCCCCGACAGTATTTAAGAAATTTCCCAGAAGAGACGGAATTTGTATTCCGAAAATAAAAATCAACAAACCGATAACGCTAGATACTACAGGAATGGAAAAAATTGATTTAAGCGCACTTTTCAGATCCAGCTTTCCGCCTTTACCTGATATCAACACCATAACACCAGCTGAATAAAGATATATTGTAAAGACTGCATTGGCAACAATCATTAGAAATAATCCCTTTTCACCAAAAACGGCTAGAGAAAGCGGATATCCCATAAACCCATTGTTTGTCAGAACAAGCAATGCTCGATAGACCCCACGGTCTTCCTGCGGAAATTTGAAGACTTTGGCGATATAAATAGAAATTACCGTCGCGGTAATTAAAGCTAAAAGCATAAGCGAAGCGGTCTGTACTACAGATGTCAACGTCTCTTCGCTCATCTCCTGCTGGCTCATGGAGTAAATAATAAGACACGGACTGGAAATATTGATTAGTAAGACTGAAAAGTATTTGTTCGATTCGATTGGCATCCATTTGAGTTTATTCGCGGCATATCCTATCAACGATATGCTGAATACGCTGAGAATTTTAGCAAATATAATAATCATTTAGCTTTCTCCTTTTAGAGTTTTATTATATGTTAGACATTTACTTTGGTTTTGTTGCACTATTGTCCATTTATGTATCCACTTTAGAAGAACAAGGCAAATTAGGAAATAGCTTTATGACATGGTGATTGAATTCTCCATTACTCGGAAACAGCACGCACTTTTATTGCATAAAAGTACGTGCTATTTTTATATTGACTATATGAAGAGAAACATGATTTAGAACATAGCTGGTAAAAACAATACGATTGATGGTACGTAGGTTATGATCATCAGCACGATAATACACACGATAAAGAATGGCATCATGTGCGGAAGAACCTGATCCATCGTACATTTTCCAACCTTGCAACCTACGAATAAGTTTGCTGCAAAAGGAGGAGTGATCATACCGATTTCCAGATTGAGCAGCATGATTGCTGCAAAGTGAATAGGATCTACACCAAAGGAGGTTGCAATCGGAATAAGGATCGGTCCAAGCAGCAAAATACTTGTATTTGTCTCCATGAACATTCCTACGATAATCAACAATATGTTAAGAACCAGAAGAAATACAAATTTTGAATCCGTAATGCCCATAAGTGTATTCGTTAAAATTTCCGGGATTCGTGTGAAAGTGATCATTCTGCTGGCAATGGCCGCGAAAACGATAAGCATGGAAATGGCGGCACTGGAAACCGCTGAGTCTTCAACAAGCGTTCTGAATTTCTTTTCAGGCCAAGTCTTTTTTATAACCGGTAAATACACCCATCCAACTACCAGTCCATAGAATACTGCCACCGCTCCTGCCTCAGTCGGTGTAAAAATCCCACCGTAGATTCCGTAAAAAATAATAATCGGGCATAATAAGGCTACAATTGATTGACAAAAGGATTTCCTGATTCCGTTTACATATGGTACGAACTTAAATGGTTCTGTCGTCTTTTCTTGCTTTTTTCCATATGTAAAGTAGTTAATGACAATATATCCAATTCCAAGCATGATACCAGGAGTAACAGTACAAAGCCAAACATCCATCAGGTTAGCGCCGGACATCATCGCGTATATGATTCCAGGGATACTTGGCGGTATCAATATTCCCAAAAATCCGCAGCAGGAGATCAATGCGGTGCTGTATTCCCTGCTGTATCCTCTTTTCACCATCTCAGGAAGCATCATTCCGCCGATACCGGTAATGGTCGCAAGGGAGGATCCTGTGATTGCTCCGAACAATAACGATGTGATTACTGTAACCGCTCCGACCGCACCTCTCAATCTGCCAATAAATGAATTGGCAAAGTTAATGATCGCACTGGAGATTCCGACAACCGCCATCATGTCTCCCGCAAATATAAATGCAGGAATCGCCAGGAATGTAAAGGAATCCAGTGAGGAAAACATAGCTGGTGCTACGCTGGCAAGGGGTAGACCCGCAACTACAAAAACAATAACGGATGCAATTCCCATGCTGAATGGAACAGGAAGCCTCAAAAGTGCCAGTCCAAGAAAGATTACTAAAAATATCGCTAAATTACTCATAGATTCTTTAATTCCTCCTCTTCCTTAGATGTTATTGTGGTTTTGTTACGGATCATCATGATCAGGTTGCAGATGCAATGGAACAGGGATAATGCACTTGATACCACAATAATTGCTACTATGCTCCACATTGGTATCTGCATTGCTACAGACACCTGTTCATATGCTTTTGTCTCCAGCATATACTGCACCATCGTATAAAGAAGGTACCCCAAAAAAACTGTACTGATAATGCCTAGAAGAATATCACCAAAGTATAATACTCTATCTGTTTTTTCCTTTGACTTTGTTCCTGCCATAATAATTGCCGGCAAAATATTTATTTCAATATGCGCTCTGTCTTTTATTGCTACGGCGCAACCTAAATAACTAACCCCTATAAATAGGTATCGTATTAATTCTTCTACCCAAGCCAACGGCAAATGAAGATAATATCTACAAACTACCTGAACAAATAAAAGAGTCAGCATCAGAAAAAAGAATATTCCTAGAAATCTTGTCTCAACCACTCCCAAAGCAGATGAAATGATTTCAACCTTTGCTTTTCTTTCCATAGTTTACCTCTCAATATTTCAACATATTTGAGCTGCTATAAGCAGCTCAAATATGTTCTTTAATTTATTGCTGTTGTGATAATAATTTTTTCATTACTTCCTGGTCAAAAGCTTTTGTTATTTCTGTATCGTTCCATACCTTTTTAGCCGCTTCTTTAAATGCTGCGTCAAGTTCTGGCGTATTGTCTAAAATTTGTGTAGTAGCTGCCATTTCTTCTTCATATTTAGCAGTGTCTTGTCTGATCAGCTCCGTAGCAACCGCTGAATACTTCTCACCAAGCTCTCTCATCAGCTTCTGCTGGTTAGGAGATAATTGGTCCATGGTTGTCTTTCCAGTAAAGAATGCTGCACCCGCAAAAGCGTGGTTTGTTCTTGTCAAGTATGGTTGGAACTGTTGAAATCCAAAGGTGTATGTAATAATAGGACCATTGTCTTGTCCATCAATTGCTTTCTGCTGTAATGCTGATGCAACTTCACCGATGGACATGGCTGTAGGCTGGGCTCCAAGTTCTGCAAAGAATTTGACATACATTGGATTTGGTGGAACACGCAGTTTTAAATTCTTTAAATCTTCCGGCTTTTGGATTGGATGTTTTGAATTCGTGATATAACGGAAGTCACTGTCTGTAAATCCAAGAACTTCAAGTCCCTTTTTCTCCATGGATCCTTTTACCGCTTCACCAATCCATCCATTATAATAATTCTTATCTACGTCCTCCAGGGTCGGGAATAAGTAAGGAAGGTTGACATAGCCAGCATCAGTTACTACCTGCGTAAAACCGATATCTGCACAGATAGCCATACCTAATGTTCCGTTCTGTACTGCTTCTGTGATTTCACGGTCTCCCCCATGAACTCCAGCAAAGTCGAGCACCAACTCAATACTGCCGTTTGATTTTTCATAAATTTCGTCTTTCATTTGTTGCGCTGCCTTATACCAAGCATGTGTTGTTGAAACAGTTGCACCCACATGAAGAACCACTTTCTTATCTTCTGTTTTTGTGTCAGGTGCCGCTTTTGCTTCACCGCCTCCACAGGCGGTAAATGAGAATGCTAGAGCAAGCACTAATGCACTTACTATAATTTTCTTGATTTTCATACGCAAAACTCCTTCTCTTTCAAAATATTTAATAATCTGTGTGCACTCACACTGCTAATGTATACTGCAATCTTTGTGCCAATTTACCTAATTTTCTGATGATTAATAAAATCAAGTTATTTTCATTAAATTTCATGGGTTTGGATCACTCTATATTTTTTAGCTTGCCATCGATAGCTCTAACTTTCAACAACATGCGAAATGTTGTCGATGCTATTACGCATCAAAGAAATATTGTCGATGCTATTACGCATCAAATATCAAATCGGCATCAAAGTAGGAAGCTCCTCTTCTAAATAGATTAAAATATGTATTAGACAGAAGTATCACAAGTTCAATATGCCATTACATTCCTATCGAAAATTTAAGTCTTATTATATCACCGAAATAACTTTGGTAGTATTGCAAAATTAAGGTGGCGGAAAGAAAATCGCATGCGGTTCTGTTTCATCTTAAATATAAAATTTACAATCTGCTATTTTTACAATTCATATCCGGACTATAAGCTCAGATGGCATAAATTTTGCATATTAGGTACTATTATAACGAAAAGGAGTTACAAATGAGTGCAATTAAACTATATTCAAACGATACAGTTGCCCTAGCTACAACTGATTTAAAAACTGGTGAAACTATAGAAATTGATGGGCAATCCATTGTTCTGCTTGATGATATTCCTAACGCACACAAAATTGCTTTGAAACATTTTGAAGTGGGAGAGGGTATCAGAAAATACGATAATATTATAGGATATGCTTCCGTTCCAATTAAAACAGGGCAGTGGGTCCATTCTCATAATGAGGTGACAGGCCTTGGGAAATCAAAAGAATATACCTATAATTTCAACGATATTTCAATTTTCCCTAGGCTCTCTGATAAAACTTTTATGGGCTACGCCAGGGAAGACGGTTCTGCAGGAATTCGAAATCATGTGGCTTTGATTTCCACCGTATTTTGCGCCAATGGCCCATTACATAAACTATCGAGACTAGCAAATTCAAAATATCCCTCTACTACATTTTTTGATGGAATTCTGCCCCTGACCCAGGATTTTGGATGCAGTCAAACGGGTAAAGACCTTGATACCACCTGTAAGATTTTAGCCGGTGTTATAAAGAATGCCAACTTTGGCGGAGTAATCATTGTCAGTCTTGGCTGTGAAATGGCTATTCCTGAAGTCTTGGAAACCTATCTTGGCAATTATAATAAATCAAGAATCAAAGTACTATCATTGCAAAACTGTGAAGATGAATTTGAAACAGGAATGGCCTTAATTGATGAAATTATGGAAGTTATAAAAACCGATGTGAGAACACCTATAAGCCTAAGTAAATTGCATATAGCGATGAATTGTGGGGGTTCTGACGCTTATTCTGGCATTACAGCGAATACTCTGCTTGGAACCCTATGTGATACGCTTGTTCAAGAAGGCAGCACTATGAATATGACAGAAGTCCCAGAAATGATGGGTGCAGAGCACATTTTAATGAATAGGGCTGCAAATGAGTCAGTTTTTAGAGATATTGTCTCTATGATGCATAATTATGATGCCTATTTTGCACGATATGGTGAAAAAGCTGCCGATAACCCAACACAAGGTAACAAAGCAGGAGGGCTCACTACTTTAGAGGAAAAATCTTTGGGATGCATACAGAAAGGCGGTCACTGCGCGGTAACTGAAGTTCTGGAATATGGAGACAGAACCACTAAAAATGGATTCGTGTTAATTAGTGGTCCAGGCAATGATCTTGCGGGAGTAACAGGCCAAATTGCTGCAGGTGCAGTATTGACAATTTTTACAACAGGGAGAGGAACGCCATGCGGGTTTGCAGGCCCAACCTTCAGGTTATCCTCTAACACTGCTTTGGCAACTAAAAAGAAGTCTTGGATCGACTACGATGCAGGGCGCTTACTATCTGCTAAAACCTCGGAGCAAATCGAGGCACTGAATAAAGAATTATACGATTCCATCCTAGCCACCGCTAACGGAGAATACAAAACAAAAAACGAAATGAACGAGTATTATCAGATGGGCATCTTAAAGGACGGCGTAACTCTATAATTTAACCCACTAACCCTCATCCCATTCCGGCAGATCCACCTAAATGCTGAGATCTGTCGGCCTACAACTATTCCAATAACAGCAAAAAACGAAAGCCTAAACGTTGATTTAGGCTTTCGTTTTTTGCTGTTACTTATATGAATTAATTATGGCATATTGGAGGAACGCCACTTTCAACTAACAAAATTTTATAGTCCTGTAAATTCTCCATTTCTATACTCCTCCTAAATAATGTGCTTTTCTTTTAGACTAACCATTAAGTTCGCAGCCTTTTCTTTTGGTGTATCTCCTTCTACCGACACTCCTGCTCCCTTTGGTTTTGGTATAAATGATTTAAATACATTAGTAGGAGCTGAGCAAAATGATTGAAACAAACCATTTGCTCAGTTTTAGTTATACCAAATTATATTTCTGTAATTTTCGAACAATTGTCGATTGATTTACCTTTAGCTTTACCGCCATTTCTCTTGTGGATCCATATCTCTCCTTTGCATTCATCAGGAGTTTTCTTTCAAATTCATCCATCGCATCGATTAAAGACATTTCCTCATCCGTATTAATTTTATTGAGTTCTCTTGTCTTTTTCATCTCATATTCTTTTCTATACCAAGGCAAATCTTCTACTTGCAGGTATTCGTTGTTGCTGATGATAACCATATTTTCTATGACGTTTTTTAATTCTCTTACGTTACCCACCCAGTTTCGATTTTCCAGTTCCTTTACCACATCATACGTTAATAATTTCTCTTGATCATACTTTACGTTATATTTTTGTAAGAAAAAAGTCGCTAATGGCATAATATCATCAATTCGCTTATTCAATGGCGGAACTTCAATCTGCACCACATTTAATCTATAATATAAATCTTCTCTGAATTTTCCTTCTTCAATCATTTGCTGTAAATCTCTATTCGTCGCAGCAATTACCCTAACATCCACTATTTTAGAATCTACGGCGCCTACTCTTCGAACCTCTTTGCTCTCTAAGAACCTTAACAATTTCACCTGAAAATCCAGTGTGATCTCACCAATTTCATCTAAAAATACCGTGCCGCCTTTAGCCGCTTCCAACAAACCCTCTTTACCGGATTGCATGGCACCTGTAAAGGCTCCTTTTTCGTATCCGAACAGTTCAGATTCTAATAAATTTGCAGGGATAGCCCCGCAGTTGATTGCAACAAAAGGGCCGTTTTTTCTCATACTATTTTGATGTATATATTTTGCAACTTCTTCCTTGCCTACACCGGACTCTCCTAAAATTAAAACCGTTGCATGAAAGTTGGCCACTTTTTCAGCCAGAGCCAGCACCTCTTTCATCAGTTTACTTACCGCTAAAATTGGGGTGTTCTTTCTGACAAATGAAGATAAATCGGCAAGCCTATCCATGTACATTTTTTCGGTTTGTTTTGATTTTTGAAGCTCTTCGGATAAATTGTAAATTTCAGTGATATCTCTTGCATTGATAACAATTTTTTTAATATCGCCATTTTCATCAAAAATAGGTCTGCCGGTTACCATGATATGTCTTCCTGATTTTACAACCTGCCGTTTAGAGACCACCGTTTTTTTCTCAGCAACCACATAAGCAACCGAATTTGGCATCCATACGGGATTGATTAGATCTCGCATGTATTTGCCTTCTATTTCACACTTTTTAATCTCGGCGACTCTCTCATAAGAGCTGTTGACAAATAAAACCTTCCCGTCTCCATCTGTTACCAATATTCCATCAAAAGATCCTTCCAAAATTTCTTCTAAATCTTGCTTCCTTTTTTCATCATCCATTTTATTCAGCCACCCTTCAATTAAGCTTTCCCCTTTTGTTGAGGTTATTCTACATCAAATGCCATCTCATAACAAGAACAAACGTCAATACCTGTATATTCAGCAATTTTTATGCCAAAAACATATAGCAGAAATAGGTACTCTTAGATGCATTCCTGCATCTTTATTATTTTCCTGTCAATGACTTGCTAACGATTTCTAGCCAAGCTGTCTTAAAATAGTTTATGATACAAGCTCTTTGTATATTTCATTTTTAATTTAAAAACGCAGCAAAAGATTTTTCGCTGCGTTTTCATGAGGTAGATGTTTTAGTTATATTTTGATTATAGGACGTGATTATGTTGAGTTACAGAAAAGCTTCAATCGACCTTGAGTAACTCTTTATTGACCAGATTTTCAGGTGCTTTACCGGTTAGAACCCTTGCGACATCTTCTGCCACTGTGGACTGAAGTTTTTTCTGAGATTCAGCTGAGTACCATGCGATATGCGGTGTCACAATTACATTTTTCATGATAAGCAATGGACTATTCTTATCCGGTGGTTCTGTCTCCAGCACATCTAATGCTGCTGATTCAATCTCCCCATTTTGCAGTGCCCATATTAAATCTTCTTCACATACAAGTCCGCCTCTTGCCACATTAATAATGGATGCCGAAGATTTCATTATTTTAAATACATCGCGATTAAAAAGATGTTTGGTTTCTTCTGTCAATGGCGCATGAATGGAAATAAAGTCGGCTTGAGAGACTAATTCATCAAAGTCTTTTGCCTTTACCCCATATCTTTCGATTTCTTCCTTCGAAACAAACCGGTCATAAACCCATATTTCATTACACAATGGCTTTAACTTATCAATAAACATCCTGGCGATACGGCCAAAGCTAATTACTCCCACGACGCTTTTTCTCAGGCTGACTATCGATTGTCCCATATTGTACCAATTACCGGCAGAGGTCCACAAGTCAAGGGGTTTAATCCGACGTGCAAGCTGTAGCAATAAAGAAAGGGTATGGGTAGAAACTTCATCTGCACAATAATCATTTACATTGGTTACATAAATGCCACGTTCTGTCGCAGACTTAAGATCAATTCCATCAATCCCTGTCGCATATTTTGCAATAATTTTGCAATGCTCTAACTGTTCAATAACTTCCGAGGTAATCTTTGCATATTGAATAATTAATGCATCGCAATCACGAGCCACTCGGATAATATCTTCTTCATTACGAAATTGATAATCATACACATCAGCATTTATCTCCTCCAGAATGCGTAACTCATTGTCTATATTATCGTATTCTCTATCTGTGATAACAACTTTATATTTTCGCATTTTTTCCTCCTTTCCTTGTGAATTTAATTCCCGATAACTATATAAAGCAACTTTTGTGCCAAATATATATCCTGTAAACATACAAAAACCGAGCGATTATACAACAAGGATGGATATATTTCCCTTGTTTTCTAATAAATCGCTCGTTAATGATGCAAATTTGCCTATCTGTTTTTTATGTTGATGCGCTTTTGCATATTGTTTTAGCATACAGGGCGGAAAATAGTTTATTATACACTTTTTCCGGAAATACTGATAGAATATGTTTGTCAAACGGGATTTTCAACCATTGGTTGAGTGACAAATAAACCTTTGGTTGAGACAAGAAGGCCGAAATCAACTGATGATATCTTCCGCAGATGTATTCGTTTCCCTATAATAAAAGTATCAAATCAAAAGGAGTTATATATATGAACAATACAATCGGAATGAATATTTCAAATCTTAGAAAATCAAAAGGATTTACACAGGACGAATTAGCAGAAAAACTCGGTGTATCACCCCAAGCGGTATCTAAATGGGAAAACGATATCTCTTGTCCTGATATTATGCTTTTGCCGCAGTTAGCCGAATTATTTGACACTACAACAGATGCCATTTTGTCCTCCAAGCCAAAGGCTGAAACACTATATCTGCCGGAAGCTCAGAGAAAAAGCTTAGATGATATGATCTTTAAGGTGATCGTGAACTCTGTAAAAGGAGATAAAGTTCGAGTAAATCTCCCCATGCCGCTAGTGAAGATGGCTCTTGAATTGGGCATGCAGATCCCTCAGATCTCCGGGAATACCGGTATTAACGAAACATTGAAGAACATTAATATTGAACAAGTACTGATGATGGTTGAAAAAGGCGTCATTGGCAAGCTAGTTGAGGTGGAAAGTGCGGAAGGCGATATTGTAGAAGTTATGGTGGAATAAGATATGAGAATTTATATTCGAGATAAGAATGGAAGACGATTGTATATTCCGGTGCCCACGCGTTTAATTGCCAACCGTATATCGGCTCACATGGTATCCTTCGCAATTCAAAAAGCGTTGAAACTTGAGGCCAACCCTTTAGGCGCAGCAGATATTAACCGACTCTTTTCTGAACTTATCCGTATGAAGAGAAAATATCGTAACTTTGAGTTGGTGAATGTGGAGAGCGCAGAAGGCGATCTGGTTATAATTAAACTATAAAAACAACAAGGGCAGTCTGCCATCAATGGATTTTCAAAACAATCCAATCGAAGGCAGACTGCCCTTGACTCTTATAGTTTTCTATTTTACTACCTCGTAACTGCACCCTTCAAAGGCAAGATCAAAGTGGCAAATGCTTCGGTATAAACAGTAGGTGCATGCAGTTTGCTCTTTCACCTTCTTCGGTTTTATTGCCACACTTCCTTCAGCAAGTTCAGCACAAAGCTGTGTGATCTTCACATCGATGGACTGCTGCAATTCTGAAAATTCTTCCGAAGACAACAGCTTATCCTTACCGGTTCCAACAATTACCCCCTCCTTGTTTCGACGAATCGATACAATATCTGAGCTTCCGGTGAAATCACCTGCAATGCTTTCTATCACCTTCGGCTCATTGACCATGATTCCGTCAAGCTTAAAGGATTTCCGCACTTCTTCTTTTACCTTCTCCGTCAGAGCCGCCCGCTCTATATTGCTTGCGTTAATCATCGGTTCGTCCAGTTTGAAGTAGAAAACACCCGCAGGCTTACGAGCAGACTCTATCACTTCTGTCTTTTTCTCTTCCTGCAGGGCCTGTGGCTGAATCACTGTGGCCGCTTTTAAATACAACATCAGTTGCAGCTTCCACCCGGCTTTGGCTTCCTCCGCATCAAACTTTTCACTGCCTGATTTGTAATCTATTATTTTCACATAATCTTCCGGTAAGAAATCTACTCGGTCAATCTTTCCCTCAATGAATACTTTTTCTTCTCCTATAGAAACTTCTATCGGAGGGAAATGCTTTTTTGATGCTTTTCCGAATTCTGCTTCAAAGAAAACCTCTTCTATATGTCCCTGCTGAACATGTTCAATCAGTATTTGTGCCGCATCCGTGCATACTCTTTTGAGTCGAGAGGCCTTATAGGACTCTTCTTTCCCGCCTGTTAAGAGGCCTTCTTGATAAACAGCCCCTTCCTTATCAATAAATTCACCGACAAAGTGCGCACATTCATCCGGGGTAATGCTCATCCAAGGAGACTTCTCATCGGTTATAGGGACCCCTTTTTTCGTCAGATGTTCAGAGAGCTTCATCAGGCACAAATGATAAATATCACCAATTTCTCTGCCTGCAATTTCAAACACCCTCTTTTCTTCCGGCCTCAGGCCGTAATTCACGAAATGGGCGAAGGGACAGCGTCCGAACTTTTCCAGTCTGGAAGGACTGATTGACAGCTCGCTTGATTCTTCCCGTTTATATAAGAGCTCAGCCTGCTCCTTGCGTAATTTTTCTTCCTTGACTTTAAAAAATATTCCCTCTTGAACCAACTCTGCAAGCGGTGAGTCATAGGCCTTATACCATGCCAATGCCGCTTTCCACTCATCTCGCAGAAGCTGTCCTTCCAATCCTTCGCGCAAAGCAGCCGTCATATGCTTGATAGAATTCCTCTTGGAGGCCATCAGCGCTAAAGGATCGCCTTTGCTGACAATATCCTCTTCCAGCTTTAATGCCGGAAAAATCTGAGTCAACTTATTGAAAATCATCGAAGGTTTCAATTCCTTTCCATCATTATCCGAGATAGAATAGCTCATCCATAAATAGACCTCCGGTTTTGTCAAGGTTCTATAAATAGCCAATTTTTCTTCCAAGGAGCGCAGTTCATCCAATTTGCATATTTCTGCTTCATGCTGAAAGAGAACGGCCTTCTCGTCATCATTTAAGATGCCGTCTCCACTGGCCGCTGACGGCAGTATCCCATCATTCGCTCCGATTACAACCAACGCCTTTACCTTTCCTATTCTGGTACGCTGCATGGTTCCGACGATCATTTCATCAATAGTAGAAGGAAGCAAACCGATTTCCACGGATTCAAAACCCGCCCTTAATATGGTCTCTAATTCGTGAATGGATAGCTTTTCTTCACCCAATATGGTTACAAGTTGATCGAACAGTTCAACAATGATTTTCCAAATCTGAGCAGTTTCGAATGCCACTTCATAATAGCCGTTCCTGTTTTGCTCCTCCATTAATACCTGCAATTTTTCCTGCAGCTTCAATCGGTCTTTTAGAAAGTAATAGAATACCGCAATTTTTTCACCTGCTGTTTCTGCTTTTTTAAAAGGGGCCGCAAAATCTTCTATGAGCGTAAAGATATATTCCCTCGAATGATTGATGTCCGCAAACCTCTCTTCCTCATACTCGGTTATTCCTCTTTTAAAATCATTTTTCCAGAGGCCTCCCCGTATCTTGTATCGATACGCGTAATTCTCCAATTCTTCGATACTGTCCGCAGAAAGATCCAAAAGTCCCGTTTTAGCCATCCCGATAACCGTTTCCGGCAATAACTTTCCACCGGCAAGCTGCAGCAGATATAAATGAAGCCCAACCACCGGATTATGCAATATACTTCTCTTTTTATCCATGAAAAATGGAAACTCATGCTCTTCAAAAACTCGTTTTATAATGGAGCCGCGCACTTCTAAATCATTGCAAATGACAGCAATGTCTTTGTAGCGAAATCTCTTTTCACGAATCAACCGGGTGATGAAGGCGGCAGCAGTTTCAACTTCGGCGTACATATTAGCCGACTGAACTAAGGTGACCGCCGATAAGTCATCTTTCTCCCTTTCCTGCTTCCATTCATTGCGCCACCTTTGAACCGGAATCGAAAACAATTCCGATTCCAAGGCTGCAATTTCAGGAGATTTTTCGCCGCCCTTCATTGCCGTCAAAATAGTATATTCCGTCGGTATTTCCGCTATATGATACTTCATAGCAAGGCCTTGAGAGACCCTTTCTAATTTTCGAATGATATCCCCCGTAAGCGCAAAGATTTCCTCATCTCGGCTTTTTTCACAGTAGGTCATGACTACATGAACATCCTTCGCCGTACCGATTATTTCTCGCAGTAAATCCAAGTTCTTGGGGGTGAAATAATCAAAGCCATATACCCAACATTCACTTTCTTTCACCAGCTTGGAATCTTTTATTTTAGAGATATATTCCTGCAAATAATCTTCTGTGTCAACATATTTACCCTGAATGCTTTCCTCGTACTTTTCATAGATCGCATGTACCTCCGTCAATTTGCGGTATAGGATCGAGTCTTCGTTCAGCTTGCTTAAAATAGCAGGCAATTCTTCCGGGCTTGTATTAAACTGCTTCATTTCGGAGATTAAATTGTTTACCAGTTCAATAAACGACGTTCTCGTTTCCATCCCACGAAAAACCTGTAAAGATTCCTTCTGCTGCCCGATGATCTTGGACAGCAGCATATGCCTGCCGTATTTATCAATACGAACGGTTTTTTCGCCTCCTACTTCACGAAGAACCCGCATCCCAAGTCTGGACGGACTGATCACCTCCAAATCCATGAGGCCCTTTACCCCTAAGTATTCAAAAGCATTTCGCTCTGCCTGCAGGGTAAATTGATCCGGTACTAACAGAATGGTTCTGCCGGTTACTCGATCGAAGATGAACCGATCTTTATCTAAATTATCTCTTCCATAATATATGTATAACATGTTTCCTCTCACCTACCATCAAGCATTTCTTTTCTTCATTATACCATAATTCCCATTCCTATTCTCTACCCGTAGATCTGCTCGTCATTTATGGTGAAAATAGCTTCAGTCCATTTGAAAGCTCGTCAAGGTCTATTATAATAGGACCGGAAGATTGCCGCAAGCAACAACACTCCGTTCATGGATTTCTGCCCAATGAACGGAGTGTTTTAAATTTATACCTATGTGTTATTCTTTTAAGCTATTTATCTTCCTGTCAATTCTCTGAAAATGTCCTTCACTTTTACAATCTTATCGACATAATGTGCATTGCTTCCGCAGAACACCAGCCCATTTTCTGCATCCCCTTTAGCCGCTGTGATAAGGGCTTCCGTAATACAATATAGGGCTTCTTTTGGATTGCAAGCCGTCAAGCAGCCATTGCAGCGCTTAATCGGAAGCTTTTGGGCCGACTGAGCAACCGTTGTAATAAACTTATTTCGGATCGCTCTGCCCGGCATGCCGACAGGACTTTTTATGATAACAATATCCTCTTTTGTGCAATTTACATAAGCGTCCTTAAAGCTTTGAGGGGCATCACATTCTTCCGTCGGGACAAAGCGCGTTCCCACCTGTACCCCATCCGCTCCGTAAGCCAGCGCTTTCTCCACATCTTCTTTGGTGTAAATTCCGCCGCCGACAATAAGCGGGCAATCCGGCAGTGAAGAAATTTCTTGTTTGATCTCCATAATGGTTTTATAGAAATTCTCACTTGCCAAATCAAGCTGCTCTTCTTTAAACCCAAGGTGTCCGCCTGCCTTTGGTCCTTCAAACACAATAGCATCCGGTGTGCGGTTGTATTTTTTCGCCCAGCTCCGAATAATGACTGCAGCCGCTCTGGCTGAAGAAACAATCGGAACAAGTTTTACGTCCTTATCTTTTACCAGCCCCGGCAGAGACGTCGGCAAACCTGCCCCTGAAATAATAATCTGCGCACCAGCCTCAACGGCTGCTTTTACGATTTCATCATAATTTCTTGCGGCGCACATCATGTTAATTCCGATGGGACCTGCCCCCGGAATGTCCTTTACTTCATTGATCGCTTGTTCCACTTCTCTTTTCATAGCCCGAACATTGGCCGACAGCGGGTCTGTATAAAAATCATCTTCCATATAACCCGGCTGCGCGCCTGAGATAATGCCGACCCCGCCGCATTTAGAGACAGCCGCAGCGAGCTTCCACATGGAAATGCCTATTCCCATGCCCCCTTGAAAAATAGGGATCGGAACATACAAGTTCCCCATATTTAACGGCTTCAATTCCATCGGCTCATCCGATTGAATCGGGGTTAGTAACTGCCTGTGGAAAAATTCCTGCACACCCTCCAGCGATTTGATGAGTACATTCATTTCCTCTTCCGTCATATGTGAAGTAATATTTTCTATCATATCATGATGAAATGCTTGATGCTCTTCCACTACTTTTACGCCGGAATCTGTCAATTCTATTTTGACAATTCGCCGATCTTCCGGTACTCTGCTTCTGCCAACATAACCCTTTTTTACAAGCTTATTGATGGCAACGGTTAATGTGCTTACACTGATTTTCAGTGCGCCCGCGACTTGGGTCATGGTTTTCAGTTTCCCTACACCAATCGCCTCCAATGTGTGAATCTCAGTGATGGAAAGATCCGTATTGCTGGATTGTTTTAACGCCTGTTCTTCAATTTTAAGCACACTGTTCATGAGTCCAACTAGTATTTCATTCAGCTTTGTTATTTTATCCACTACAATCTCCTATTCTTAACCAATTGCAAAGGTAATTTCACATTTACAAGCTACTTTATCACCAATAGAGGCAGTTGCCAATCCTTTACCCGCTTTGCTGCGAAGACGGTCTAGCTCAACATGAAGGTGTAAAGTATCTCCAGGTAGGACTTTCTGACGAAATTTCGCTTCACTAATTCCACCAAAATAGGCAATCTTGCCCTTGTGTTCAGGCATGGACAAAATCGCAACTGCTCCAGCCTGAGCCAAAGCTTCCACAATCAGGACGCCCGGCATCACCTTCTCCTGAGGGAAATGCCCTTCAAAGTAATATTCTTTTTCATTCACATACTTGATTGCAGTGATGCTTTTTCCGATTTCCATTTCTTCAATTTCATCAATCAATAAAAATGGGTCTCTATGTGGAATAATTTCCATAATCTGTTCTCTATTCATCAACATATTATTCGCACCTTTCCATAAAACCATTTTCGGTTAACGTTTTATTTGGTAAATTTCTTTATAAGAATGGTCCCGTTATGTCCGCCAAATCCAAGCGAATTGGATAAAACGTAATTCAATTCCTTACTTTTTCCTACATTCGGAACATAATCCAAATCCAATTCCTCATCCGGAACCTTATAGTTAATCGTCGGCGGGATAAAATCATCCCCCAACGCTTTCGTACAAATAACCGCTTCAATGGCTCCTGCCGCACCCAGCAAGTGTCCGGTCATGCTCTTTGTGGAACTGATCGGAACCTTTGTGTCTGGGCCAAATACGGATTTAATCGCAATGGTTTCAAATGCATCATTGTACGGCGTTCCTGTACCGTGCGCATTGATGTAGTCCACCTGCTCCGGTTTAATTCCTGCCTCTGCAATCGCCATCTGCATAGCTGCCGCCGCACCATCACCTGACGGAGAAGGAGAAGTAACATGATACGCATCGCACGTTGTGCCGTAACCGACAATTTCGCCGTAAATCTTCGCCCCTCTTGCAAGCGCATGTTCCAGCTCCTCTAGAATTAAAAATCCGGAACCTTCTCCCATGACGAAGCCATCTCTTTCCTTATCGAAAGGAGTAGAACATCGGTCCTTATCGGTTCTTGTGGACAAAGCAGTCATGTTTGCAAAGCCTGCGAAACATACCGGCGCAAAGGCCGCTTCCGCTGCTCCCGCTAACATCGCATCCGTGTACCCATGCTTAATGCTTCTGTAAGCTTCTCCAATGCTGTGTGTGCCGGCCGCACAGGCTGTCACAAGCCCAATGCTGGTCGCCTTCGCATTGAATTCAATCGATAGATTTCCTGCCAATATGTTCGGAATCACCATCGGCACCAAAAGTGCGGATACTCTTGAATAAGCCTTATCCTCTTCTTTTTGTGCGGCCTTCCTCGTTTCTGCTTCCAGCGTCATAATACCGCCGATACCGGTACCTGCTATCACGCCAAATCGAAACGGATCCACATTTTCACCGCTTACGATGCCACTGTCTTTGATTGCTTCTTTTGCAGCGGTTAACCCGAATTGACAATGTCGATCCAATCTCTTGGCCGCTCTCTTGTCTTCGTATTCAAAACCTTTTACTTCACCGCCCATAATCGCTTTTTGATAGGTTGTGTCAAAAAGTGTGATTTTATCGATGCCGTTTTTACCGTTTCTTATACCTTCCCAAAAGTCGTCTGCATTGTTTCCTACCGGAGCAACTGCTCCCAGTCCCGTAATAACAACTCGTTTATCCATAAATTCCTCCATCTCCTAATTTCAGCGCTTGGTTTTAAATCCGCTGCACTACATGCTCATACCACCGTCAACACAAATCGTCTGCCCTGTAATATAAGACGACATATCAGATGCCAAAAATAAAGCTGTTTTCGCAATATCTTCTACTGCTCCGATCCTGCCGAGGCTGATCGCTTCATTCATCTTAGCAGTTTGTTCCTCTGTCAATATGCCGGTCATGTCTGTTGCAATATAGCCCGGTGCAATGGCATTTACCCGGATTCCTCTGCGGCCCAGCTCCTTTGCTGCAGACATGGTCATTCCGAGCACTCCTGCTTTGGACGCACTGTAATTCACCTGACCCGGATTTCCCTTTACCCCAACGATAGAGGAGAGGTTCACGATACTCCCGGATTTCTGTTTAATCATGACGGCGGACACTGCTTTCAAGAAGTAGAAACTTCCTTTTAAGTTCGTGTCTACTACCGAGTCAAAATCCTCTTCAGACATTTTGATGAGCAGTTTGTCTTTTGTAATTCCCGCATTATTGACGAGAATATCTATTCTACCAAATTCTTCTTTTGCCTTCTGAACAGCTTGAGCTGCAAAATTTGGTTCAGCCACATCGCCCTTCAAAAGTTCTACCTTGGTACCATATTTCTTCAGTTCCTCTGCTGTTTGCTTCGCAGCTTCCTCATTGCTTCTATAACAAAGCAGGACATTTGCGCCATTCTTGCAAAATTCTTCTGCAATCGCTTTTCCGATGCCCCGTACCCCGCCCGTTATAATTGCACTCTTTTCATTTAACATTCTTTTACCCTCCAAAACGCTAGGCCCCATTTAGGCATTCACGTGCTCTGCCAACAAATCAATGGTATGCTTTAAGCTTTCCATATCTTCCACGTGCAATGTTAATAAGTCTTCTTTAATCTTCTTGACCATACCGCTGAGTGCACTGCCCGGTCCGATTTCAATGACACATTCAATGCCGTCTTTCACCATATTTTCTATGATATCCTGCCAGCATACCGGACTCATTGCTTGTTGGCCCATCCTGTCAGCGATGTACTCACTAACCTTTGCTTCGTCAGCTTGATCCTTTTCCGATAAGCCCGCCATCAGATCCTCTGCGGTTATGTTGGAATACAACTTATACGTCGGTGCCTTTAACTTGCAAGTCATCAAATAGTTTTGCAATTTTTCTGCTGCGGGGGCCATCATCTCGCTGTGGAAAGCTGTTCCCACACTTAACGGGATCGCCTTCATCTTTCTGATCTTTGCTTCTGCTTTGAATCGTTCCAGTGCTGTCTTCTCTCCCGCTACAACCGTCTGAACAGGGGAATTGAAATTCACTCCCTGCAAGATTTCTCCATCCTTCACAGCGGCTACACAGTCTAAAATCGACTGTCTGTCACCGAATGCAGCAACCATGCCTCCTCTTGGTTCGCCGTCCTCCCCAAGTCCTGCTTCATTCATCCAATTGCCGCGTTTGGTGACAATCTCCATTCCTTTGCGGATATCGGAGATACTGCCGGACGCCGTCAATGCCGCATATTCTCCCAGACTAAAACCTGCCATACCAACGATTTCAATCGAGTCTAAAAGTGCTGCATCATGCTTTGCCATTCCTTCAAAAAGAGCCTCATACGCCGCCATTGTTACGGTATAGATACAAGGCTGTGTGATGTGCGTTTGCCGAAGCATTTCTTTGGTACCTTCAAAGCACCACGCTTTTATCTCATCACCGGCAAGTTCCATAATTTCTTTTGCTTTTGGGGAGTGTTCGTATAACTCTTTACCCATTCCGGTGTACTGAGCTCCCTGCCCCACAAATAGTAGCCCTATCTTCATAAATTCTCGTTACCTCCTCAAACATTTCCTGAATCATCTCCGCTGCAGGCTGTTGTTTTTTTACAAGCCCTGCGATCTGTCCTGACATGACGGAGCCGCGTTCCATATCCCCTTTGAATACAGCCGCACTCAACGCTCCGATCCCGACTTTATCAATGGCATCTTGCCCTTCATTGGTTTTTTCCAATGCCAAAATTTCTTTCGCCAATCTATTTTTAATAACACGGACTGGATGTCCTGTGCTTCTTCCGGTTGCACAAGTGTCCGTATCCTTCGCTTTTATGATCGCATCTTTATAGTTTTGGTGAACGATACATTCGGATGCCACAACGAATCTTGTTCCCACTTGAACACCCTTCGCACCAAGCATGTACGCCGCTGCAATTCCTCTGCCGTCTGCAATTCCGCCTGCTGCAATGACCGGAATGTTTACCGCATCCGCAATCTGAGGGATCAGTGCCATCGTCGTCGTTTCACCGATATGTCCTCCGGCTTCCTGCCCTTCCGCAATCACTGCATCCGCCCCGGCCCGTTCCACTCTTATTGCAAGTGCTACGGAAGCGACTACCGGAATCACTTTAATCCCTGCTTCTTTTAAAGTTTTGATGTATTTGCCCGGGTTTCCTGCTCCTGTTGTGACAACCGGCACCTTCTCTTCACATACCACTTGAATCAATTCATCTATGTTCGGCATCATCAACATTAAATTCACACCGAAAGGTTTATCTGTTTTCTCTCTTACTTTCTTTATTTCTTCTCTCAGCCATTCTGCATCATATCCTCCGCTTGCAATAATTCCAAGCCCGCCTCCGTTGCTCACTGCCACCGCTAATGAGCTTTCGGCAATTCTTGCCATAGCGCCCTGTATAATCGGATATTGTGTTTCTATGATCTGACATATTTCGTTCATTGAGTGTCCTCCTAATTTATACTTCGAATATTACAGCTCCTGCGCTAAGACCTCCGCCAAATCCCATCAGCATGATCTTGTCACCCTTTTTGATTTCGCCTGACTGCATGGTATCATAAAGAGCCATCGGCACACTTGCCGCCGAAACATTTCCGGTTTCGCCAATCGTCACTTGGAATTTCTCCATTGGCTGCTTAAATTTCTTTGCAGCCGCCGTGATAATTCTTAAATTTGCCTGATGCGGCACATAATACGTGATGTCCTCCGGCGTCAATCCGGCATACGCCAGTGCCGTTTCCATCACCTCACCAATCGCGTTCACCGCAAATTTAAAGACCTGATTGCCATTCATCGATAAGGCTTGCTTCTCCGGATTATCCGTTTCTTCGTTTGTAAACGGAGTCTTTAAGTATTCCATCCCGCAGGTCAATGAATCCGTTACATCATCATAGTTCTTAACAAATGAGGAAATAATCCCCGTTTTATGTTCATCATACTCCAATAAGGCGCAGCCCGCCCCATCTCCAAAAATGATGCAAGTGGAGCGATCTGTCCAGTCAACAATCCTGCTTAACCGTTCTACACCGATTACTAAAGCTCTGTTAATGATATTGGTGCGAGTTCCCCCATTTTGAACATCCCGTCCGTTTCGCATAAGCGCTTCTGCCATCCACATGCCATAAATAAATCCGCTGCAAGCAGTATTAATATCATAAGCAACGGCATTCGGCAGACCTAATTTTCTCTTTACCAGTGCGCCCATAGAAGGAACGATTTTATCAGGAGTAACGGTTGCTACAATCACTAAGTCAATTGAATTGTAGTCTACACCCTCAAGGGCAACTCTTGCCGCAGCGGTCGCTAAATCCAAAGCAGATTCTTCCGTGGATATATTTCGTTCTTTGATGCCGGTTCTGGAAACGATCCATTCATCATTTGTATCCACAAATCTTGCGATATCATCATTTTTAACAATAAGCTTCGGTAAGGCTTTGCCTGTATTCCTAATTGCAATTCCCAATTTTGCCTCCTTGTTATAACGCCTAAGTAGAAAAATTTCGACTATAGAAATTTTTCTTACCTCTATGCGTTTCAGCGAGTATATATTTTCACCTCGCTATATTGAAATTTATTTTGATAATCAAACTGTTTTATAATATTATATTTTTATTCCCAAGAAAAGTCAAGTCTATGCATGGAAAAAGGGCCATCTGAAAAAAATGCACCTTCATTTGGGCAGCCAGCTCCGATGGATGTTTTGAGGAATGTTCATCTTTTCAAATTTCGTGAGCAATGCTTTCAGCGAGTATGCAATGCGAAGAAAAGCACTGCCTGAGCGCAGCGAGTTTGCTTTTCTACCTGAAAGCAGCAAATGAAATTTACCAAAAGATACATTCTGGAAATGAATCCTGCGGGAGCTAGCTGTTTAAATAAAGGTGCAACTTGTTTTGAAACAGCCCCTCTGGGGTAACATATGAACTTTTATTCTACCGGATACCAACCCACCGGCCCCGGATGCAGATTGATATTGATTTGTTTTATTTCCTGATATTCATGCAATCCATGAATGCCAAGTTCCCTGCCGATCCCAGACATTTTGTAGCCGCCCCAAGGAGCTTCGTTAAAGGTTGGATTATAGCAATTGATCCAAGTAATCCCGGCCCGAATTTCTTTGGTCACCCGTAAAGCTCGTGCCCCATCCGTTGTAAACACGGCACCGGCTAATCCATAGTCCGTATCATTTGCCATTTCTACGGCTTCTTCTTCCGTTTTAAAGGTTTGAATGGTTACCACGGGACCGAAGATCTCTTCCCGAACAATCCTCATGTCCGATGTACAATTGTCAAAAATGGTAGGCATCATATAATAGCCTTTTGCACATTCACCCTCCGTATATTGAGTTCCTCCATAGACGCATTCCGCGCCTTCCGCTTTACCTATTTCAACAAAGCGAAGAACGGTTTCCAGCTGCTCTTTTGATACCAAAGGCCCCATATCTACATCAGAGAGCGGGTGTCCTATTTTTAATAATTTTAATCGTTCAATCAATCTGGCCACAAAGCGGTCTTTTAAACTCTCTTCAATGAGGATTCTTGATCCCGCGGAGCATACTTCCCCCTGATTAAAGAAAACCCCGATCATCGCCCATTCCACAGCACCTTCAAACTCAGCGTCCGCAAAAATAATATTCGGAGATTTTCCGCCAAGTTCCAGCCCGACTTTTTTCAGGTTTCCGGCAGCGGCACGTAGAATGCCCTGGCCAACACTTGTACTGCCCGTAAAGGTTACCATATCTACTTCCGCATTTTCCGCAAGTTCTTGACCAACTGTGGCGCCACCGCCCATGACGAGATTAACCGTACCCGGCGGCAATCCGATTTTGTCTAAAATCTCAAACAAAAGTACAGATGAAATCGGTGTATTCGAACTTGGTTTAAAGACAATGCAATTTCCGGCAGCCAGCGCGGGAGCAATCTTCCATGCCGCCATTAGCAACGGATAGTTCCAAGGCGTGATCAAGGCGCAGACTCCAACCGGTTCATGTACCGTATAGGTATGCATCTTGCCGAAGCCTTCATTTACATTGTATACACTGCCATAAGGCTTATTGACCAGTCCTGCATAATATTTAAAGCAGCTTACCGCATCACTGATATCTTCTTCCGCTTCTCTTAATGGTTTTCCGTTATCTAAACTCTCAATCCTTGCAATTTCTTCATGCCTGTCCTGTATCGCTTCTGCAATGTTATAGAGAATATCGGCTCGTTTCTGTACATCCATACGCCTCCATTCTCCGCTTTTGTAAAAAGCATTCTTTGCTGCTTTTACTGCAAGCTGTGCGTCTTCCCGATTTCCGTCGGCAACTACAGCAAGAACTTCACCGTCAGTCGGTGTAATTACTTCTCTTTTTTCCCCTGAAACGGCATCCACCCACTGACCGTTAATATAATTTCTATAATATTTTTGACTGTTCATCCTTCTACACTCTCCTTGTTGGGTAAGCATCCTTACCATTTAAGTATTCACTACAAATAAATGTCGCGGTCTAAGCATTTATCACCATTTATTTTTTTGGCAGTGACGTTGACGTCAAACAAAAGCATCTGCACATGTACCCGGTCGATTTTCTATTAGTATATAATAACTTCATTCATTAGAAAACCCTCTAACGAACCTATTTGCAAAATTCAATCAATATTATTAATAATACTGTAATAATTATTAAGTAGACTTTTATCAACTTTTGTGCAAAAATAGTGCTTGGGATGAGTTATTAAAATTTAATGACTAATGAATGAAGCTATAAAACAAAGAGGGGATTCAAATGAAAATATTAATCACCACAGATTGGTACAAACCGGTTATTAACGGAGTTGTCACCTCTGTGATCAATTTAAAAGACGAGTTAGAAAAAGCGGGACACGAAGTCAGAGTGCTGACTTTATCTCCTGACGGCAAACAAAAATACGAAGAGGATACTTACTATTTAAAGTCTTTTAGGGTAAAAGTCTATCCTCAAGCGAGAGCGACTCACAATTTCCACAGTGTCTTTCTGCCGGATATATTGGATTGGCACCCGGATATCATCCACTCACAATGCGAATGGTTTTCATTTATATTCGCGAAGTATATTGCCATTAAATTAAACATTCCGATCGTTCATACCTATCACACTATCTACGAGGATTATACACATTATTTATTGCACGGTACCGGCCTTACCAAGAAATTGGTCCTATTCGGAACGAACCGCATTGTAAATTCCATGGACTATGTCATTGCACCTACCATCAAAACGCGTAATTTATTGCTTTCCTATGGAATTGAGAATCCGATTTTTACTATTCCGACAGGAATCAATTTGAATAAATACAGACCACGTATTTCTGAAACAAGACGATTGGAACTCTTAGATACTTTAGGCATCCCGAAAGACAAGACGGTTATCATAAGTATCGGAAGGCTTGCTTACGAAAAGAACATTGATGAGCTGATCGACGATATGATTCTCTTAAAAGAATCCCATCCGGAGATCTTCTTGATTCTTGTAGGCGGAGGTCCCTATGAAAACACGTTAAGAGAGCGGGTAGCCAGCCTTGGCCTTGAGACCAATATCCTATTCACCGGGATGATCTCTCCTGATGAGGTGCCGGAATATTTCCAGATCGGTAAAGTTTTCGTTTGCGCTTCACAAAGCGAAGCACAAGGGCTTACTTATATTGAAGCCCTCGCCAGCGGTATACCTCTATTATGTAAGTACGACCAATGCCTCGAAAATGTATTAGTAGAAGGAACGAACGGTTATTTCTATGATAATGCGGAGGAATTTATTCAAAAACTAATCCACCTCTTGAATACGCCTGATGAATATGCTCAATTCTGCAAAAATGCGGAACAAACTGCTGAAAAATATTCCAAAGAGGTTTTCGGTAAAAGGGTTTTAGAGGTCTATCAAGACGCCCTGAAAAACTTTAAAGGGCATGCTTCTATTCGAGCCCGCTTGATTCCGATGCTGAGGATGTACCGTTAACGCTTTAAAGGATTCTTATAACTACGCAACATTAGAACCCCCAAAATACACCTTTAACCGGTGAATCTTGGGGGTTTTTTATGTAAGTTGTATTGTTATTCCATTTATATTTAATTTTTTAAATTAAATCGGCCAATCAAGTCCTTTAACAGCTGAGCTTGTGCGGATAATTCCTGACTGGAAGCAGCACTCTCTTCTGCAGTCGCCGCATTATTCTGTACGACAGAAGAAATTTGATCAATTCCTAATGTTACTTCTTCCAGAGCTACAGACTGATCTTTTGATTTCACAGAAATCTCACCGATACTTTCCACGATATCCTTTGTTCCTAAGACAACCGTTCCTAGGGAAGCTGCTGTGACTTCTGCGATTCTCGCCCCTTCATTTATGGAATGCAAGGAACCCTCAATCAAAGCTGTTGTATCCTTAGCGGCTTCCGCACTTTTAGAAGCCAAATTCCTTACCTCATCCGCAACAACCGCAAAGCCTTTCCCCGCTTCGCCGGCTCTGGCTGCTTCAACAGCCGCGTTGAGAGCCAAAATGTTTGTTTGGAATGCAATGTCTTCAATCGTCTTGATGATCTTGCCGATTTCACCGGACTTTTGCGTGATGTCATCCATTGCTGCCAATAATTGATGCATCTGCTGATTGCTTGTCTCAATCTCTGTTCCCACCGTTTCTGCACGCTCATTCGCAATACCCGCATTTTCAGTACTCTGCTTGACTTGATCCGAAATCTCCATGATCTTTGCGGATAGCTCTTCAATCGAACTGGCTTGCAAAATAGCCCCTTGACTTAGCTCCTGTGCACCGACCGAGACTTGATCTGCTCCTGTTGATACCTGCTCTGCAACGGTTTGCATTTCTTTAAATATATCGTTTAGTGAACTTAAAATATGATTTAAAGCATCTTTAATGGCCTCAAAATCGCCGATATAATCTTTCTTCACTTCCACTTGCAAATTACCGTTTGATATATTTCTCAGCAAGTTAGAAATATCGCTGATATATCCACTTAGTGTCAAAGAGGTTCCATGGAAGATATTGGCCAGCTGTCCCAGTTCATCCTTCGTTTTAGGAATCTGAAACGCTTCACTCTTTAAGTCGCATCTTCCCATCTTTTCGCCTAATTTCATAACGGATGAGATAGGGGCCAATCCTTTTTTTAAGAAGAGAGCACTGCAGGCAACCAAGACAATCAATCCCACGATCCCAATAGCGGTGAGCACCACTGTTATTTTTGTCACTGCGGCTAACGCTTCTCCCTTATTTACAACAAAGGCACTGGACCATGCAAGATCTGTCCCGCTTAAGGTCAGCGGTTCATGAAAAATCCACGCATTTTTCCCTTTATCATACGGATTATCATTTTCTGTCAAAATTTCTTTTGAATTTGCAACGGCTTGTGAAATCTCTTTGTTATCGGAAACAACTTTTAAAATTTGACCGATTGACTCCTTATCCGCTGTATTCGCGATACAAGTTCCGTCCTGGGTTACAATATAGCTGCAAGAGCTCTTGTATCCGCCTGTATCATAATTTAACCCCCCAAAAGAATTGGTTAAAATATCACAATTGGCAACTCCGATAAACTTGCCGCCCTCATTTAAAATAGGGGTGCTTAACGTCACCATCCATACGGTTTCCCCTGTCGAAAGTTCATACGAATAAGGTGCTGTCACATGGGTCTTCAGCATTTCTTTTGCCGGCGCATAATAATCGCCGGTGGAATAAACATCATAATCATTATAGACATCCATCAAAATGGAGTTTCCGTCTTTAAATGCATAGTAGGATAAGCCTTTCGGCGTATCCGGGAAATAGGCATTTGGTTCAAAAGCATAATAAGCAGAAAAAATCTTATCGTTCTTCAACGCATCTTGGAGAGATTGTCGAAGCATTTTATCGGCCGAAGCTTGATCCAAGCTTTGATACCGCTCTACGTCGTAGGATAAAGCCTCTGAGAAAATCAGCATGTTGTTGAAGTAAGAGATCACTTCCTGTGAGTTCGAATCTGCGATAGAGGCAATTTCTTCTTTCGTTAAATTCGTTACCGTCATTCCAGTTAACACACTAAGGGTTGTACACATCACAAGAATTACTATAAGAATGATAATACTATTAATTAGCGGTATCCTGACACTTAGCTTATGGTTCCATTGAACACTACCCTGGTTCATGTTTTACACTTCCTTCCGTTCCTTCTTCAAATGTAGTATTAAGTATGATACAAACTATAATTGTTAATGAATTTAGGGTTTGGTTAACTAGAACTGCTCTCACGTGCATTCAAAATATCCAGTAATTCTTCCGCTGTCTCAATAATATAATCCGGTGCATCCGGCCCGCATTTATCTTCTTCCGTTACCGCCATAGCCCAGCCTACTAAAACGGATTTAACGCCGGCGGCCTTTGCGCACTTTATGTCAAACATACTGTCCCCCAGCATGATGCTTTCTTCCGGTTTTGCCCCCAGCTTTTCCAGTGCGATCAATATGGGTTCTGGATCCGGTTTATGTTTCGTGCAATCTTCCATTGTGACCACCGCATCCAGGTATTGATGAAGCTCAAATTTCTCAATTCCCTCCGTGGTAGTAGGCCGTAACCGGGAAGTGACGATAGCTGTTTTATATACTTTGTTTTTCAGTTGCTGAAGGAGTTCCAGCATGCCGGGAAATAAGGAAACAAAGTCTCCGAATTTACCTCGCTGATAACTCCGGTATATCTCAATCGCTTCATGGGTTGGATAATCCGGGAATGCCTTTATCATAGAAACTTTTAACGTTTCTCCGAAGGTGCGGATGATGGACTCTCGCTCTCCCGGTGTTCCGGTTATCGTTTCATAGGTATGCTGCCATGACCCAATAATCAATTCGTTGGTGTTCATCAATGTGCCGTCAAAATCAAATAATACCGTGTTAATTTTACTCATTTTTTTTCTCCTGTTTAGGTTCTCTTCAGTCTCATTTATTAGCAATTATTGTTATTATTTTAACATGGTCGAGACTATATGTCTATACGCATCAGTATAAACCTTTTCAGAATCTTTTGCAAATAATAGCACGGCACAGTCTGAGAGGCTGCGCCGTGCTATTATTTTAATATTCCATTTAATCAATATCCGCCAAACATATTTAACATAACAGCCGCCGCAACCGCAGAACCGATTACACCTGCCACATTTGGTCCCATCGCATGCATCAATAGAAAATTGGAAGGATTATCAGCCTGCCCGACCTTCTGCGAAACACGGGCTGCCATCGGAACTGCCGATACGCCTGCAGAGCCTATCAGAGGATTGATTTTTCCACCGCTCGCAACATTCATCACCTTTGCCAAAAGGACACCTCCCGCCGTACCAAAGGCAAAAGCGAAAACACCTAAAATAACAATTTTGATGGTGTCTGCCACTAAAAAGCTAGGGCCTTGTGCGGAAGCACCGACAGCCAATCCAAGCATGATTGTCACGATGTTGATCATGGCATTGGCAGCTGTATCCGATAGCCGAAAGGTTTTTCCGCACTCCTTAAACAAATTGCCCAGCATAAGGAATCCGATCAGCGGCGCTGCTGCAGGAAGCAATAAGACAACAATAACGGTCACCGCTATCGGAAATAAAATCTTTTCTCGTTGGGATACATGCCTCAGTTGATCCATCTTAATCATGCGTTCCTTTTTAGTCGTCAATAATTTCATGATAGGCGGCTGAATAACCGGAACCAAGGCCATATAGGAATACGCGGCAACTGCAACTGCGCCAAGAAGGGCCGGAGCCAACTTCTGAGTCAGATAAATGGCAGTTGGGCCATCAGCTCCTCCAATGATTCCTATAGACGAAGCCTCCTGTGCAGTAAAGCCCAAAAATATTGCGGCAAAAAAAGCAACGAAAATACCAAGTTGGGCTGCTGCACCTAACAGTAATGACTTGGGATTTGCAATAAGCGGACCAAAGTCCGTCATCGCACCGACTCCAAGGAATATCATCGACGGCAGGATTGGCTTCAATAAATAGAACGAAGTCAACAAGCCAGCTTCTGATAGTTGAGACGATGATGTAACATCTATATCTGTTACAAATACGCCTGAGAGTGGTAAATTTGATAACAGCATACCGAATGCAATCGGTATTAACAGCAAAGGCTCAAAGCCTTTTTTTATGGCCAGATACAGCAAAAACAGTGAAACTACAATCATAATAGCACTTTTGTAGTCTAGGTTTGCTATGCCGGTATCACCAATAAACGATTGTACGGTTTGTAATAACATGTCACGCTACTCTCCTTTTCTATGTAGTCAAGCCATTTTAGGGGCTGCCCAAGGAGATCGTATCACACACATTTTGTCCAATACAATAAACCAGTTTGAGGTATACAGTATACTTGTAACTAGTAACATCGTTAAAATTTCATTGTTAATGCGATCTTGTGTCGATCGTGGTCGATACTTAGAATCTTCACCTTGACCGTATCACCGACGGCCACCGCATCCATCGGATGCTTGATAAATTTATTGCTGATTTGTGAGATATGCACCAATCCGTCATTCTTCACACCGATATCGACAAAGGCTCCGAAGTCCACTACATTTCGAACCGTTCCCATCAATTCCATATCTACCTTTAAATCCTCGAAGCTTCTCACATCATTTCGAAATACCACCGCAGGGGTATCTTCTCTCGGATCTCGTCCCGGTTTCTTTATTTCCTCAATGATATCCTTCAGCGTCATTGCACCGATACCGATATCGTCCGCCAGCTTTTCAATACTTTTGCCCAACCCTTTTTTCGGATCTTCTTTGGTCTCTTTCAGGACAGCCAATGCTTCCAGCCCTTTTTTGCCATTCGGTATAATTGCTTTTTTTAATGCAGGATATGTTTCACAAATTCGTTCTTCAATATCCTTCGCTCCGCCTTGACGAATCATTTCTTTATCAATTCCCAGTTTTAACAGCATCGTATCCGCCGCGGCATAGGATTCCGGGTGAACAGAAGTCGCATCCAACGGATTCTTTCCATCTGCGATTCGCATAAATCCGGCACACTGCTTGTACGTTTTTTCACCCAGTTTCGCCACCTTCAAAAGTTCTTTTCGAGCGGTAAACTGTCCCACTTCTTCCCGGTATGCCACAATGTTTTTAGCAATGCCCATATTAATCCCCGCGATATACGAAAGAAGGGATGGAGAAGCCGTATTCAGGTCTACACCCACACGGTTTACGCAATCCTCTACCACATTGGTTAACGCACCGTTTAACAGATTCTGGTCAATATCATGCTGGTACTGGCCCACCCCGATACTCTTAGGAGATATTTTTACTAATTCAGCGAGAGGGTCTTGAAGTCTCCTGCCAAGGGACATCGCCCCTCGAGTCGTTACATCCAAATCCGGATATTCCTCTGTCGCCAGTTTGGAAGCGGAATAAACAGAGGCCCCTGCTTCATTCACAATGGTATAGTTTACATCGTAACCGTTCTTTTTGATGAAATTCTCAACCACTTCCTCTGTTTCTCTGGAAGCGGTTCCATTTCCGATTACGATCGTATTTATTTTAAACTTTTCCACTAACTTTTTTAACGTGGCTTCTGTTCCCGCGATATCCCTTTTCGGTTCAGTGGGATAAACCGTTGTATATGCCAGTAATTTTCCGGTCTCATTTAATACCGCCACTTTACATCCGGTCCGATAACCGGGGTCAATGCTGATAATTCTGGCACCTTTCACCGGCGGAACCATCAATAGTTTCTCCGTATTTTTCGCAAAAACTTTTACGGCTTCCAGTTCTGCACGTTCTGTTAGATTATTTCGCATTTCCCGTTCAATGGAAGGAGCGATTAATCGTTTGTAAGCATCCGTAATGGTATCTTTCAGCAGCTCCGTAAATATTGATTTCTCATTGATCACAACTTGTTTTTCTAATATCGCCTGCAGTTCTTCGATCGGTGCAATCACCTTTACCTTTAGTTTCTTTTCCTTTTCGCCGCGGTTGACAGCTAACACGCGATGATTCGGAATCTTATCAATGCCTTCTTGATGTCCATAATACATTTCATAGACTGTTTTTTCCTCTTCATCTGCCGCTTCCGTGGAGATCAACCCTGCTTTCTGGGTTTTTTCTCGAACCAGCGCGGTAAGCTCCGGATCGTCCGCAATCTTTTCGGCAATGATGTCCATTGCTCCTTGGATTGCCTCCTCAACCGTCTCTACACCTTTTTCTTCACTTACATAAGGGTAGGCCAGTTCTTCCATACTCCCTGCTTCGATCTCCTGCGCAAAAAAAAGCAAAGCTAACGGTTCCAGACCCTTTTCCTTTGCCTTTGAAGCTCTCGTAGATTTCTTCTGCTTATACGGTTTGTATAAATCTTCTACCCGCTGCAGAACTTCTGCTTTCTCTATCTCTACTTTTAATTCTTCGGTTAATTTTCCCTGTTCTTCGATAATCCGGATGACTTCTTCTTTTCTGGTCTCCAAATTTTTTAAATAATTCAGCCGTTCTTCCAGATCTCTCAAGATAACATCTGAGAGACCGCCCGTTACTTCCTTTCTGTAACGAGCGATAAACGGAATGGTATTGCCCTCATCAATAAGCTGAACTGTATTTTCTACCTGTGAAATTTTTATGGAAAACTCCATGGCCAATTTTTCGATAATGTTCATTTTCACTAATCCTTACATTTTAATTTTTCATTGATAAAATAGTCGATATCACCATCCATCACTGCTTGGACATTCCCTATTTCAGCATTGGTTCGATGATCTTTCACTAACGTATAGGGCTGAAATACATACGAACGAATCTGGCTTCCCCATGTGTTTTGAGAGAAGTCGCCTTTCAGTTCCTTTAAGTTATTTTTATGTTCCTGCTGCGCCAGTTCCACCAGCTTGGACTTTAAAATCTTCATTGCCATTTCTTTGTTTTGATGCTGGCTTCTTTCATTTTGGCAGGTTACTACAATATTAGTCGGTAAATGCGTAATTCGAATAGCCGAATCGGTTTTGTTCACGTGCTGGCCTCCGGCTCCGCTGGAACGGTACGTATCGATACGTAAATCTTCCGGATCAATCTCAATGTGGATGTCATCTTCAATTTCAGGGACTACTTCTACAGAAGCAAACGACGTCTGCCTCTTTCCCTGCGAATTAAAAGGCGAAATTCGAACGAGACGGTGAACGCCCCGTTCATTTTTCAAATATCCGTATGCATTTTCACCTTCAACGATTAACGTAGCACTTTTAATGCCTGCTTCCGTATCATCCTGCAAATCGAGCATCCTGCATTTATATCCTTTTTTCTCCGCCCATCTTGTATACATTCGCAGGAGCATTTCTGCCCAATCCATCGCGTCCACTCCGCCTGTTCCGGCATGGATGGATAGAATGGCATTGCTGCGGTCATATTCGCCCGACAATAAGGTCTGAATCCGCAACGTTTCCATATCTTCTTTGCATTTATGGAAAGCCTCTTTGATCTCCTCGATCATCGACGTATCATCCTCTTCTTCCGCCATGTCGATTAGAAGTTCAACTTCTTCCAATGCGATTTGAAGATGGTGAAAAGCGCCCACTTTGTTTTCCAACGCTTTTTTCTCTTTTAACAGTTTCTGCGCCGCTTCGTGATCTTCCCAAAATCCATCGATTCGGGACTCTTGCTCTATATCCTCTAATCGTTTTTCCAGATTAGCGAGGTCAAAGAGACTCACCTACCTCTATCAAATTTACCTTTGCGGCAGGTATCTCATATTTTATCTGATCTAACTCAACCATATAATCCCCCTTCTCTATTCCATTGTTACTTCGTCTTTATTCATACAGCAGTTCTTATATTTCTTGCCGCTTCCGCACGGGCAAGGATCGTTTCTGCCGATCTTTTCTTCCGTTCTGCGAATCGGTTCCCGGTGTTCTTCCCGGTTCGGCACAGGTGCCTGATCCGGCATGTCACCACTTTGGATGGAGCTTGCATCTTCTCTATAATCTTCCTTTCGCCCTTCTCCGATCTCGATGACCTTCTTTCTCTCCGCATTCGTTTGAAGGGTTACATTATAGCAGAATTTCACCGTATCCTCTTTGATCGCCTGTATCATTAATTCGAACATATCGAAGCCTTCGTTTCCATAAGCCGCTGCAGGATCTTGCTGACCGATGGCTCTCAAATTGATACCGCTTCGGAGCTGATCCATGTCGTCAATGTGATCCATCCACTTGTTATCCACTACTCGAATCAGAATCATTCGCTCCAGTTCACGCATTCGCTCGATACCAATTTCATTTTCTTTTTCTTCGTATAGCTTCTCAAACTGTTTATGAATATCTTCTTTTAATTTTTCTTGACTTAAATTTTGTATCTCTTCATCCGTATAGGAAAAATCCGTAAATCTCGGACAAAGTTTGTTTAAATGACCGTTTAACGTGTCTAAATCCCATTCTTCTGCATATCGGGAAGCGACTACAATCGGCGCAACTAACTCATCAACCAGCTCACAGGTCATGTTACGAATGTGTTCTCTCAAATCTTCCCCAAACAAAACCTTACGCCGTTCTTCATAGATAATCTGACGCTGCTTATTCATTACATTGTCATACTGCAATACATATTTTCTGATGTGGAAATTCTTTGCTTCCACACGTTTCTGCGCGGCTTCGATACGCTTGGTCAGCATACCCGCTTCAATGGCTTCATCTTCATCCACGCCTAATTTTCCAACCAGATTCTGTATCTTCTCTCCGCCGAATAACCGCATCAGTTCATCTTCAAGAGATAAGAAGAATTGAGTAGTTCCGGGATCGCCCTGACGTCCTGCACGGCCTCTTAACTGATTATCGATTCTTCGAGATTCATGACGCTCTGTACCGATAATGCAAAGTCCGCCAAGTTCCCGTACTTTTTGCTGTTCTTCCAATCTTTCATTCTTAAACTTGTCGCTTAACTCCTGAAATACCTTTCTGGCATTCAGCAGCTCCGGATCGTTGGTTGATACAAAAGAAGTTGCAAAGGAGAGTGCCTCATCCGTGAAACCCTGTTTCTTCATCTCTCTCTTAGCTTCAAATTCTGGGTTACCGCCCAGCAAGATATCGGTACCACGACCAGCCATGTTGGTTGCGATGGTAACCGCTCCCAGACGACCTGCTTCTGCTACGATTTCCGCTTCTTTCTCATGCTGCTTTGCATTCAACACGTTGTGCTTGACTCCTCTTTTGCGAAGCATATCGCTGATGAGCTCGGAACGCTCAATGGAAATCGTACCTACTAAAATCGGCTGTCCGGTTTCATATACCTCCGCAATACGCTCTGCGATCGCTTTGAATTTCCCTTTTTCCGTCGCATAAATGGAGTCTTGAAGGTCTTGTCTGGCAATTTGTCTATTGGTTGGAATCACGACTACATCCATGTTGTAGATATCACGGAATTCGTCTTCTTCCGTTTTAGCAGTACCGGTCATACCGGCTAACTTCTTATACATTCTGAAATAATTCTGCAAGGTAATCGTCGCAAGGGTTTTGGATTCGGAGCGAACCAATACGCCTTCTTTCGCTTCAATTGCCTGATGTAATCCGTCGCTGTATCTTCTGCCGAACATCAAACGTCCCGTAAATTCATCGACGATAACAATCTCTCCGTCTTTTACGATATAATCCACATCACGCTTCATTAAATTTCTGGCTTTTAAGGCTTGCAGTACGTGATGGTTAATTTCCATATTCTCCGGATCGGAGAAGTTTTCAATATTAAATGCTTTTTCACACTTGCTTACCCCTTCTTCCGTCAAGGCAACCGTTTTATCTTTTTCTTCTATCGTAAAATCCTCTTCATTACGCAACGTCATGACAAACTTATCTGCCACACTGTATAAATCAGTAGATTTAGCTCCTTGTCCGGATATAATCAAAGGAGTTCTTGCTTCATCAATCAAGATAGAGTCTACTTCATCGACAATAGCAAAGTTCAATTCTTCACGCTGAGACATTTCCTCACGGTACGTTACCATGTTATCTCTTAAATAGTCAAAACCGAATTCGTTGTTTGTTCCATAGGTAATATCCGCTTGATACGCAGCTTTTCTCTGCGCTCCGGTGACACCATGTATTACGCAGCCGACTGACAGGCCCAAGAAAGAGTACAATTTCCCCATCCATTCCATGTCACGCTTAGCGAGGTAATCATTGACGGTTACCACATGAACTCCCTCTCCGCTCAATGCATTTAGGTAGGCTGCCAACGTTGCCACTAACGTCTTACCTTCACCGGTTTTCATTTCAGCGATACGCCCTTGATGCAGCGCCACACCACCGATCAGCTGCACCCTGAAATGCTTCATCCCCAAACTTCTTACCGCACCTTCTCGGCAAACGGCAAATGCTTCAGGCAAAAGGTCATCCAGGGTTTCACCTTTCGCTACCCGTTGTTTAAATTCTGTCGTTTTTGCTTTTAGCTCTTCATCGCTTAGTGCTTGCATTGCGGAATCAAAAGATTCTACCTTATCCACAATTTTTTCAATTTTTTTAACCTCTTTTACATTTAAATCTCCAAAGATTTTCTCCATAAAACCCATTTTTTACCTCTTTTCCCCTTCTGGTTGTTCCTCTTTTTTTGGTTTAACAACAATATTTACTTCTAAGGCCCTCTTGCCATCGGCCTTAGTGACTCTTACCTTTAGGTTTTCATATTCAAAGGAGTCACCTACGCTTGGGAGTTTGTCGAGTTGTACGACAACCCAGCCATTTACAGTAGTTACATCCATCTCCTCATATTTCAAATTAAAATAGTCAAACATTTTTTCTACATTGGTACTGCAGAGTACTCTGAAACTGCCGTCATAAATTTGCAGAATTTCTTGCGATGTCACGGCATCGTGTTCATCCCAAATTTCACCGACAAGTTCTTCAATAATATCCTCCATCGTAACAATGCCTTCTGTTCCGCCGTATTCATCCACGACGATCGCAATGTGCGTTTTAGCCACCTGCATTCGTTTCAACAGATTAGCAATTCGAATAGACCCTGCCACAAATACAACCGGCGTCACATAATCTACAATTTCTTTATGCTGACCGATTACATAATTGTGAAAGTCCTTCTGGTTCAACACACCAACAATTCGATCCATATTTTCTTCATAGACCGGCAATCTGGAAAAACCGGTTTGCAGGAATAAGTTTCCCACCTCCTGCTTGGACTGTTTGATTTCGATGGCTTCCACATCTACACGAGGCGTCAGCACATCCCACGCTTCTAAGTCATTAAATTCTATTGCATTCTGAATCAATTCACTTTGCTCTTCATCTAAACTGCCGTCTGTTTCAGCTTCTTCTACAATGCTCAGCAATTCATCTTCTGTGATACCTCTGCTGTAATCTCGTTTAAAGGCTTTAGCAATGAAGATTTTCCACCCGGAAAAAAGATAGTTCAAGGGGGTCAATAGAAAAATGAAAACGCAGAGAAGCGGAGCTGAAAACATTGAAAATTTTTCTGGATCTTCTTTTGAAATGCTCTTCGGTGAAATTTCACAGAAAAACAATATAACTATGGTAATACCGACTGTCGAGAGTATAACACCGAGTTCTCCGTATAAATTTACAAAAAGAACCGTCGCGATAGCAGTCATCGCAATCTTGACTATATTATTCCCAATTAATAGAGTAGTCAGCAGCTTATCAACATTTTCTTCTAAGTCTAAAACAAGTTTAGCCTTTTTATCACCATCATTTGCAAGATGTTTTATCCTCATTCGATTTAAGGATGTAAATGCCGTCTCGGTTGCTGAAAAGTATGCTGAAAATATAATCAATAGTATAAGAGCAAGTACTGATATGGTGATATTCCCTTCCATTCATTCGATCTCCCTTTTGAAATTGTCCAACAACGTATCAAAATATGAACTTATTTAGGCGCTTTTATAAAGCTAAATGGCTTGTGTAAAATATAAATAACCATTATAGCATTATATTGTACCATATTTCACAGAAAAATAAAAGAGGACAAGTTATTTGCCCTCTCCAAGATCAAATTTATCTGTATTCCGGATACTGTCTCCGGATATAAGCGATGTTGGATGCCACCCAAACGGTTCCGGCAAAAGCAGCTATTGCACCTATTACAGCCAGTATTCCGAAGTCATTGCGAAAAACTAATCCACCCATCATCAGCACGGTGCCAATGGTATATAATACAGCAAACTTGGTGGCCACTTTCCGCAGATTTCTTTCCGGGGTGAAGTATTCATCGATCTCCCTACCCAGCGTAAAGCAATCTCTTCTGCTTTCAAAGAGCAATAGCTCAGACCCCATAAACAAGTAAAACAGAAATGCTATATTTAGAATCGAATTTGACGCGAACAACAATAGGGTCAATGTTTCATTCAAAACAGCATCTATATTGTTGAGAAGAAGTCCTTCTTTTACCATTTCCATCACAAACGCTGCCCCTTGGACACCGGCGTATATGCGGCACAACATACGGGCACGCAGCAAATATTTATTCCCATTATCTTCGAGTACAATGGAAATCCCCTTTGCGATGATCAGCACAGCGATAAAGTTCGGTAAAATCTCCATCTCCCCTATATTAATATGCAAAATGGACAGTACAAGTCCCCAAAATACAAATCGGTATCCTCTGTTTCGTTGCATTTAGATAACGCCCCTTTCTCTTAAGTATTGTCGAAGCTCTGCCGTTGTATATCCGAAATCCCCATTAGAATAACTCATCGGTGAAATCTGCATCTGATATTGATTTCCGTCCTCGTCTTCCAAAGTAACTACAGGTAACAGCTGATAGCCAAAGTACCCCGGAGCCTTGGCTCCTGGGGGCTTTGCCCGGCTTTTGATAGAGATCTTGTCACCTTTATTCCATTGCAGTCCAGCTGCATCTTTATAAGAAGTCTTTCCGATCTCTATTTGTATAGAATTTTGCAATTCCTCCATTAAGGGGCTTTGCACAGATACAAGGTGAACATCTTTTTTTGCAATATAGGTGTCTGTGTTTTCTATGCCTTCATTATCACCGATTCCGGTGCCTGCAATCCGATCTAAGACAGCTTCTTCCTTTTTGATCGGTGTCAGTAAGATTCTCCCGATATTCACATGTTTGAAGGTAAGATTATTATTATTTGCATACGCATAAATCGTTGCGTGATTTAATTCTAACGTCTTATTGTTTTTGATTAAATCCATAAATACCTCTTTATTCTCGTCGCCTAAAGTGATGTACATGGTCTTTATGGTAAAACGCCCATACGGTACCCCTGATTTGCTCTGATTTCCTCCGGAATACACCCATACACCTGCCGAGCCCACATTCGGTTCGCCTGAAATACGCGCGGCTAACTCCGGTGCCTCATCAAAGGCAATCCCCACGATCTCTATCGGATCATCTATATTGGTTATACATTTTAATTGAAATTCACAGTCTTCTCTAAACCTTTCCATTAACCGGTCACTTCCGGGCTGGATTCCTATTTCGGGCCTCTCTTCCCCGCCCGTCTCAAGGGGATAATACAGGCCATCCTGTTTCAATTCCACTTCCGCATCCGTCTCACTGTCATACATCTTTACTTCAGGTAAACCAATCTCCAGAAAAGACTCTGTAAATACCGGTTCATCGAGCTTGCTCCATTGAATGTATCCGATTGCCGCAAGCGCAGCTGCCGCAATTGCTGCTATACACACGATGAATACCAGATGATCCCTTTTGCTAATCTCCATACGCTCCCCCTATAACAAAACGTCCCTGCTTGTGGGACGTTTTTATCTGTTTCATTTTTTAACTTATAAATGCATTGTAAATTGCCTTAATGGAAGTATTAAAATCTTTATTTTCAACGCCAATAATAATATTCATTTCACTGGAGCCTTGATCGATCATTCGGATATTTACGCCTGCTTCCGCCAACGCAGTAAACAATTTTGCAGATACGCCCGGTCTTCTGGACATGCCTGCCCCTACTGTTGCAATGAGGGCCATATCCTCAAATACATCAAGGGAGTCCGGATTCAACTTTTTCTTTAAGTCATCAAGAACTTCTCCCAGTCTGCCGTCTAGGTTTTTATTTGCAATAACAACCGAAACGGTGTCAATCCCGGAAGGAAGATGCTCAATGGCAATGTCATAATCCTCAAGGATTCCGCTGATACGTCTGATAAAGCCGATCTCCTGACTCATCATATTCTTATAAATAGCAATTACAGTAAAATCCTTGCTTCCTGCAATTCCCGTGATGATCCGGTCTTTTTCCACCGTCACTTCCGCATTAATCATCGTTCCCGGATCAGTAGGAATGTTGGTATTTCGAATATTGATTGGAATATTCTCGATTCTTGCAGGGTAGATTGCATCCTCATGAAGTACGGATGCGCCCATGTAGGAAAGTTCCCTTAATTCTTTGTAAGAAATTTTGCTGATTGGTTTTGGATTGGATACGATTCTAGGGTCTGCCATAAGGAAACCTGAAACGTCCGTCCAGTTTTCATAAACATCCGCTTTAACCGCTCTTGCAACGATAGCTCCGGTGATGTCTGAACCTCCTCTGGAGAAGGTCTTGATCTTGCCATTCGGATACGAGCCATAAAAACCGGGAAGAACAGCCCGTTCATGTTTTTTTAATTCTTCGCCGAGTACCCGGTTGGTCTCTTCCGCAAGAAAGCGGCCTTTTTCGTCAAACAGGACAAAATCTGCCGTATCAACAAAATCATAACCAAGTACAGACGCAGTAATCTTTGCATTTAAATACTCTCCTCTGCTGGCAATATAGTCCGCAGAAGCACCTTCCTGAAGGTTTTTCTTAATTTCATCGAACTCAACCATTAAATCAAGATTGATGCCCAGATTAATGACCATCGCCATATATCGGTCACAAATCACCTGAAATACCTGCTCATACGGCAGATTATGGTCGATATGCGTCTTGCAAAGGTATAAAAGATCTGTGATCTTATTATCTTCGGTATATCTTTTTCCGGGAGCCGATACGACGACATACCGTCGTTCCTTATCGGCTTCAATGATTTCCTTTGTCTTTGTCAGCTGTATAGCATCTGCAACGGATGAACCACCAAACTTTGCTACTTTAATTCCCACTGGAATTACCTCCTTATTTCCGCAATTTATCTGCGCTATTCTTGTAATATGTTCTAAATGCACAATAGGTACATGAATGATTATTTATTAAAGCATAAGCATAATAGTACATTATATATAAATGCCAAGCCTAACGCAATAAAATAACCAAAAAAAGACCACCTTGACTATTTTTAACATTCCAAGGTGATCTCATTTTAATTCATCATCGCTTTATTCTTCTAAAGTCTTAAATTCCAGCATCCCTCGCAAGAATTTCCGCTTTATCCGTCTTTTCCCATGGAATATCGATATCAGTTCTTCCAAAATGACCATAAGCAGCTACCTGTCTGTAAATTGGTCTTCTTAAATCCAACTCTCTGATGATGGCTGCCGGTCTTAAATCAAAATGTGTTTGAATCAATTCAACCATCTTTTCATCTGATATTTTTCCTGTTCCGTACGTGTCCACCATAATGGATACTGGTTTTGCAACACCAATTGCATAAGCGAGCTCAATTTCGCACTTATCGGCAAGACCTGCTGCAACAATATTCTTCGCAACGTATCTTGCTGCATACGTAGCAGAACGGTCTACTTTTGTAGGGTCTTTGCCGCTGAATGCACCGCCGCCGTGTCTTGCATAGCCGCCGTACGTGTCAACGATAATTTTTCTGCCGGTCAGTCCCGAATCTCCATGCGGTCCGCCGATTACAAATCGTCCGGTTGGGTTTACAAAATATTTTGTTTCACTGTCTAACAGTTCAGCCGGTACGATTGGCTTAATAACTTTTTCAATCAGATCTGCTCTAATCTGTTCTTGGGTAGCCTCCGGATCATGCTGCGTTGAAATAAGAACAGTATCTACTCTTTTTACCTTATCGCCATCGTATTCAACCGTTACCTGGGTCTTTCCATCCGGTCTTAAATACTTTAAGGTTCCGTCTTTTCTCACCTTTGTAAGCTGTAGTGCAAGCTTATGGGCAAGAGAGATCGGCATGGGCATTAACTCAGGTGTTTCATTGCACGCAAACCCAAACATGATCCCTTGATCTCCTGCTCCGGTTTCTTCAATCTGATCGTTCAGGGAACCTTCTTTATACTCTAACGCCTTGTCTACGCCCATTGCGATATCGCCGGATTGCTCATCTATAGCTGTCAGAACAGCGCAAGTATTTCCGTCAAAACCATATTCGCTCTTATCGTATCCAATATCGCAAATAACTCCTCTTACAATTTTAGGAATATCAATATAGCATTTTGTAGTGATTTCACCCATTACCATTGCATATCCGGTTGTAGTAGTAGTTTCTGCCGCCACTCTTCCATACGGATCCTGTGTATAAATAGCATCTAAAATGGCATCTGAAATCTGGTCGCATATTTTGTCAGGATGCCCTTCTGTTACAGATTCTGATGTAAATAATTTTTTCATGTGTACCTCCTTTTTGGGCGAATCAATTCGTCTCAAAATTCTAAAATAAAAAACAGCTAAAAAAAATAACCTCTTCAAAGAAAGAGGTTAGATATTGTTTCATCATCCTTCCTCATCTCTCAGATTTCAACCAATCTGTAGGAATTGGCACCTTTTATATTTTATACTTCACCATAAAACACATAGGTTGCCGGGCATCGCAGGGCCTAATCCCTCCGCCTCTCTTGATAAGGGTTATTTAATTTTTAGTTATAAAAGTCTTTCTATTGTTAAAGACTTTATTATATTATATCCCATAAAAGCATATTGTCAATATGTAACCTTTTGAGGTATACTAATTTATTATACTCGGTAATAATATCTATTGCACACTATACTTTAATATGGTTTAACTTATGGTTTCGTGCGATAGAAAAAAAGGGAGAGAGATTTGACTGATAGAAATTTTAGAGTAATAAAAGGAGGCTTAGATGCTCCTTTACACGGTACAAAAGAATTCGTGTCCGCATATGTCACAGATACGCGACTGATGGGTGTGACCGGTCTTTATATTCACTGGCATTTAGTAGATGCTGATCTTGCTACAGATTTTCACCAATTTTACTATTTTGATGCAGAAGAATATGGATTTGAAACGTATAAAAGCATCGTTGGGAATGATGTAGCTGAAATTTCGTTAATTGAATCCGCTCTTTTAGGAGGATTAGGCGGTAAAAAAGTAGATCTTTCGGAAGAGGAGGCTCGTTTTCTCGTGCAGGATTATGTGAGAGCAAACGAAGAGTTGTCCTTGCCCCTGCCGGATGGAAAAGAAGAATATCAGTTTATCTTGGATAAGCCTATTTCATTAACCCTTCGCCAGCGAAGTGATTTAATGAAAAAAATGTGCGATGAGGTCCACTCCGTTCATCAGGTCATCAATTACTTCCTGATGCGCTGCTTTGGGCGGGACTATTATGCCGCGAAGTATTTGACGAACGGAAGAATAGATATCCGTCTTTATGATGATTACCCTATATCCACCCTCTGTAAAAATACTATAGATATTTGCGATGAAGAAACCAATGCTTATCTATGTGAATCCCTTATTGAATATAACGGGACATATCACATTATCATTTCTGAAATTCAAGTAGACGCCCTTCTAATCTCCGGCTTTAAACGACGCTCCGGCTTTAAGGTTAGTGCCGCAGAAGCAGCGATGATGCTTTCAAGACCTGAATTCATCACCGTATATGATATCCTGATCGATAACGAGGAAGTTTTCGATAGTAAAATATCGGAAGTCACTTCCAACGCGATGCTTACTCTGCATGAAAACGGAAAGCTATTTCTAGTATTTAATAAAAATAATAATCACGTAAACAAACAGGTATTTCGATTAAACGAAGATATCTACGGCATGTACTACGTGACCGATTACGGGCAGATGATCGTAGCCAGCTACAGCATCCAGGGAATCCACGCCCTTGAAGCAGATTTAAGAAGGAGTTCCTTTGATCAATATCTGGTGATGACGGCAAAATATGAATTTAAAGAACCGATCCTATATGAATTTATACAAAGTGATTTTGAAGATTTTGAAGACTTCTTAGAATTTATAAAAGAATAAATAGGCAACTTACGAAATACGTTATTTCCATTTACGTTAACAACTAAAAATCAAGGCCATGCATTAACAGGGAGTTTCAATTCCCTGCAAGGCATGGCCTTTATTCATTGGTTAAAATCTTCCTTCATTGCTTCAAATTTTTTTGAGTCTGTGAAGATTTTTAATATTTGAAGCGTCAGTATTTTAGCCCCGTCTGCAATCGCCCGATGTGCTCGAGATGATTTGACTGCCTCTGCGAATTCTCTCGTATGAATGGCCACTCCCGGTTCCACAATTTGAAGGGTCGGATGAAAGGTAGGGCAAATCATGCTCACGTTTCCGGCATCCGAGGAACCGAATATTCGATCCGGATTGCCAAGCTCCAACCCTAGCTCCGCATACGTTTCTGACAGGACACCTTCTCCCGTCGGATTCGCCTTCAGGTTATCATAAGACTCTGCAGTCAGCTTTTTCTGGTAGCTTGTTTGAGTCGCAATAGCTGCTCCTTTGGCGCAATCCTCCACTTTCCTCAGCAGTTCAGTCAAATAATGCCGATCCATGGAACGAATATAAAATTCTGCCGAAGCCGATTCCGGAACGATATTGGGTGCTAAGCCGCCATCCCGTATGACCCCGTGAATCCGCACATCCGGTTTGACATGCTGCCGAAGCATATCCAAGGCATGAAACATCAACTGCACACCATTTAATGCATTGTTCCCATCCCACGGAGCCGCTGACGCATGCGCTGGTTTTCCGTGGAAAGTATAAAGATAAGAATTCAATGCTTGCAATTTAGGTGCCAGGATGTTTTCATCGTATAAATGCACCATTAACGCCATATCATATTCATCAAAAACCCCGTTTTTCACCATCGTGCATTTTGCGCCATCTGTCTCCTCCACCGGAGTACCTATAATATGGATATCGGCATCTAATTCTTCTTGCAATTCTTTCAAAGATAACCCCGTCAATAAGCTGATCGCAGCACTGGTGCAATGTCCGCAGGCATGTCCAATCCCGGGCAGCGCATCATATTCCGTCAAAAGAGCAATTTTTCGTGAATGGTTATTGTCTCCGTATACCGCCTTAAAGGCCGTATCATATCCGGCATAAGGGGCTTCCGTTTGATACCCTTCTTTGTTTAACAATTTCACTATTTTTCGGGAGGATTCGTACTCTTTTCCTGACACTTCAGGATGGTCTGCTAAATCATCATTGATCAGCCGGCAAACCGCCTCGTATTCCCCCAATCGCTCATAGGCGGCTTCTTTTAGTTTCTCATAATTTTTCATCCCATTCCTCCTTGTTGTTTTCTTTCAGAATCAGTTCCAATATGTTTTTGTTGATCTTTTTCACTGGTGCTTGCGACAAATTGGCTAATACAGCAATATGCAAATCCAACTCCGGGCAAAGCCAAAAGCTAGCACGAAATCCGTCATCGTTGCCTTCATGTCCATATAGTGTAAAGCCATTCTGCTCTCGAATAAACCAGCTCAAGCCAATATGCTCCTCATTGTTTGAAACCAGTGCATATTTTCTCCACATCAAATCGTACGTTTCTTTCCGAAGAACTTTTTTCTCTATATGCCCTCTTGCCCATCGCTCTAAGTCCTTTAAATTTGTCGTTATTGTTGAGCTCGGTCCATGGGCCCTGCTATAAGGATATTGTTCCTCCAGTAGGATGAATTTCCGCTCATTTTTCGTGTGGGGCATCGCCATATTCACTTTAGCCAAATTTTCCAACGATAAACTTTCCTTCACATAGAAAGGATCCGTTAACTCCCCTTGAATACCTAGTTTCTTTGTACGCTCAAAGGTTAAAAGAGTGGTATCTTTCATATCCAGTGGCTTCAGTATATTTTCTGCGACAAACGTCTCAAAAGACATACCGGAAACATGAGCGATTACAGCACCAAGCAGTTCATAGGCCATATTGCTGTATTGGAATCGATTTTCTTCAGGAGCCCAAAGCAATTTGGATTTTCTTATTTCATCGGACTCACAATACCGCTGCAAGGCACCTTCATCCAGCTGCGGTTTATCCCATCCATAATCCGTTACATCCGTTAACCCCGAAGTATGGGTCAATAAATGTCGGACGGTTATCGTTTTATAGCGTTTATCATCAATAGAAAACCAAGGCAGAATTTCAGATACTTCAGCATCTAGACAAAGGCTTCCCTTCTCCCAAAGCAATAAAATAGCGGTTCCTACGAACAGTTTGGTGACAGAAGCCACATGAAAATATTGATCGATTTTCAAGGTTTTTTTATCGGTAAAATCCTGATAGCCTGCGGTCTTCTCATAGTGCAGTCCTCGACAGGGAAGAGGGCTGTTGCTGCCCACGGTCACCCCGATCGCCAGACCGGCTATATCATGATAAAAAAGTGCTTCTTCTATATAATTATTTAGCTTTTCGGCTAGCATATTTTCCCCTCCGATTGAACGTCATTGTCACTGTCAAAATTAGTATATCGTATTTTTTTACTTTATGGTAAAATATATTAAGATCTTAGTCTATTTTACTTAATCAATCGCTGAAGCGAAAAACGTTGAATCAGTTGAAGATCAGCGTGCAATATATGAATATATGGAGGAACTAAATGCAATACAGAACATTTCCTAAAACTGGTGAAAAAGTCTCTTTATTGGGTTTTGGAACCATGCGTTTTCCAACCTTAGAAAATGGAAAAATTAATGAACAGGAAGCCATTCGAATGATACGCACCGCCATTGACAGCGGCATTAACTATGTAGATACTGCGTATATGTATCACAATGGTGAAAGTGAAGTGGTTACCGGAAAAGCATTAAAAGACGGCTATAGAAAGAAAGTTCTATTAGCTGATAAGATGCCAGTATGGATGGCCCGAGATGAAAAAGGCATGAAGCAAATCTTCACCAATCAGCTAGAAAGATTAGATGATCAAGTGATTGATATGTACCTTGTTCATAATATAACAAAGCAGATTTGGAAACGGGTACTGCAATTCAATACGCTAGAATTTCTAGAACAAAAGCGTGCAGAAGGCAAAATCAAGCACATAGGATTTTCTTTCCACGATGATTTTGAATGCTTTAAAGAAGTCGTAGATGCGTACCCATGGGATTTTTGCCAAATTCAACTCAATTATATGGATGTGAACTTTCAAGCTGGATTAGAAGGATTAAAATATGCAGCTGCAAGAGGTATTCCAGTCATCATTATGGAACCGCTTAAAGGTGGCAAGCTAACCGATCTGCTCCCGGAATCCATCGAAAAATATTGGGCTGAGGCGGATGTGAAACGTACTCCTGCAGAATGGGCACTTCGTTGGGTGGCTGATTTTCCGGAAGTTCTCACCATCTTAAGTGGTATGACCACAATGGAACAGCTGCAAGAAAATATTCGTATTCTTAGCCAAGCAGAGCCAAATAGCCTTACAGAAAAAGAACACAAGATCATTGCTAAAGTATCTGACGAATACAATAATCTCATTAAATATTCCTGTACAGCATGCCGTTACTGTATGCCATGTCCGCAAAGAATTGAAATTCCTGCGGTGATTAACCTGTATAATGAATGGCATTTATATAATGGCAATCCCAAAATTAAAGCTGATTTCAATATGTGGGTTTCACCAAAAGCCAGACCTTCGGTCTGTACCTCCTGTAATGCCTGTCAGAGCCATTGTCCACAAGGATTACCGGTATCTGAAATTATGCAGAAAGCAAAAGAAATCTTTGAATAATTTTTTAGCGGTCCCATACTAATTCAGCTCTCAATCTCAGCCTTGCTCTGTGAAGATTATCGCAGAACAAGGCTTTTATTTTTATCTATAAATACATCTTGTAACAATGTGTCTCAATATTTCCATTTTTTTTATTTTTTTATATTTTTGTTTTAAATTGATTTTTCAAACTATTTTGTCAAAATCGGTCTATTTATGTTGACAAGTTTTCTCTTGATGAGATACAATCAAAGTCGATGCACCATTCATAGGCCTGTCTAATTTATAAATAAATAATCCGACAGATTTATGTTGAGAAGTTACAAATTTATAGACTTCGATGGCTAAACGCATCATTTTGCTGAAAAAAAAATTTATTTGGAGGTATCATGAAAGGATTAAAAGCGGCAATTAAATTTGTCCCAGTGCTGGTCATGGCCGGACTGATGATTAGTGGGGTGGATGCTCTTACTGCAGCCCCAATCGCAACGTTTACAGCATTTGCTGTTGCGATGATTACAGAAAAGTTATCGTTTCAAGAACTGCTGGATCCAGCAGTTGAAAGTGTAAGCAAAATTATAGTGGCATTGTTTATTCTTATGTTTGCTTATGCAATGGCAAGCTCATTTATGTCAACTGGTGTAGGTGCAGCTATTGTAAATATCTCTCTTGGACTTGGTATTACTGCAAAAACAGTTGCTTTTGTAGGATTCCTTGTAACTTGTGTCCTTTCCGTTGCGACAGGCACTTCATGGGGAACGTTTGCTGCCTGTGCACCAATTTTCTTATGGCTAAATCACATTGTTCAAGGTGATTTATTACTTACCACCGCAGCTATTGCGGGTGGTGCTTGCTTCGGTGATAATATTGGTCTTATTTCAGATACTACAGTTGTAAGTTCCGGTATTCAAGGAGTGGAAATTATCGATAGAATCAGGCATCAAGGTGTCTGGTCCATTCTTTGCTTGGCTGCTACAGCTATTTTATTTTTGGTCGTTGGTTATACCTCCGGACTCCCTTCAGTTTCAACAGATGGCGCTACTGCTATCGCAGCTATCCCAAATGAGGTTTGGGATATTCTACAAGCAGAAAGACCTGCTGCTGTTGATTTATTAATGCAGGTCAAAGAAGGTGTTCCCATTTATATGATTATTCCTTTGATTCTTGTTATAGCGTTTGCCATTAAAGGATTATCTACATTTGTCTGCTTAGGCGCTGGTATTGTTTCTGCTTATATTTGCGGGAGCTTTGCCGGAACAGTTACGTCCATTGGAGAGTATATTCAGCTGATGCAGGATGGTTTCTCCGATGCAGGTTCATGGGTAATTGTAATGATGATGTGGGTAGCTGCATTTGGAGGAATAATGGGCAGAATTCATGCTTTTGAGCCGCTCTCTGTTTTCGTTCTTAAGATATCCAGAAAAGTAAGACATTTAATGACCTGCAATGCACTCTTATCTTTAATCGGAAATGCTTGCCTTGCAGATGAAATGGCTCAGATTGTAACCGTGGGTCCTATCATAAAAGGTTTAGTGGAAGAGAACGTAGAAGCTAATGAAAAAGATATGTACACATTAAAGCTTAGAAATGCAACGTTCGGAGATGCTTTAGGCGTATTTGGTTCTCAACTAATACCTTGGCATGTATACATTGGATTCTATATAGGTATCGCTACCGCTATTTATCCATTGCATCAATTTGTAGCTATGGATATCATCAAATACAATTTCATGGCTATGACTGCTGTCTTTTCCATTATAATCTTAACTTTCACCGGCTTGGATCGATTTATTCCATTATTTAAACTTCCGGCTGAACCGGATGTTCATCTTAAGAAGGCTGTGAAAGAAGAGACTTACTTATAAAAGAATATGTTATTTTCATAAGAAAAAAGATGCCAATTATGAACTGCACTCAAAATGTTGGGCAGTATAATGAAGAAATTTTTAGGGACTGAATTCGGTACTGTACCGGGTTCAGTCCTTTTAGTTTGCACTTAATTCTTTTGTTGTTATAATAATCTTTGTAATCCCCAAGTCCCATACGAAAAAGTACACCACCAAATATTAGACGTTTTTGTCTAACCTTTGGGGCGCACTTCAAATTGAAAGTCTATCTTCTTTTTTATCTCTTATTACCAAGCGATCGTGCCTTTTCTTTTGTTGCACCTCGCCACATAGTTGAATATAGGTTGTCCATTAACGAAGAAGCTGCTTCGCTTTAGAATGATTGGACTGCTGTTGACGATCAATCAATATGATCTCGGCACTGATTCCTCTCATTGTAGAACGGATACTTAGGGCTTCAGAGGTTGTAATCGCACTGAACTCCACATCCGGCAGCGTTGACCAGCTGCTTATAAGGGTTTCTCTTTTGCTGGCCACTCCAGGCGCTCTCAAGCCTTCCTGATAGGCTGTCACAATATTCTTCTGTGAAATCTTGTATCGGCTTACGTTAAACTCGCCGGACAAGCCTTGGCATTTAATCAGAAATTCACCTTCCTCATCATATTGAGAAGCAATTTCATAAATCTTTTCTCTGTTTTCCGCATGCTGAAGATCGTTTTTAATGAAATCGTTGATATTATAAACAAGGATGCTTATACTGTTTATCTCTGCCGTACCATTGCAGCTCGTTGTAATCATATAGTTAATACCAGATGCCAGCAACCGCTCTTTTAAGCTGACCATCAGATTGTAAGGCCTTGCGATAGGCTTCATATTGTCTCTTTCAAGCAGCGTTCCGATGAAATTGTTCTCTGCCGATTCTTCCTGCAGTGCCGCCATAATGTCGAGTTCCACAATGACCGGATTCGGCTTCTTACCTTTAATATATTCTGTGTAAACACCCTTTACTTGCTTACGTATTGCTTCTTCAATCTCCTGAGGGGAGCATCGAATATATTTTGCTGCCGTTTCCCGACTGCTTACTTTATCGGTAAATTTTTTTCGGTATTCAAGCGGATGCATTCCGAACCAAGTTTTAAAGTGTTTTATATAGTAACGAACTGCTGAAAAACCCATTTCTTCCGAAATAGCTCCGACTTTTTTATTGGTTCCGAGAAGCAGTTTCTCGGATTCTTCCACTCGGATAAAGCTGAGTAAATCCTGAAAACTTAAGCCCGTAGCTTCTTTAATCACATGAGATAAATAGTAGATGCTTAGGTGTTCTTTATCGGCAATTTCATTTAAGGTCAGCTTTCTTGTATAATTTTCATACATGTATCCGGTGATCCTTCTCAAACGGCCTGCTAACACTTTGTTGCCTTTATTTTTTGTTTCATTGATAAATTTGCCGTCTTCCATGAGGAAATATTGAAAGTCTGCTAATAGGCACGCCAGTAAATTATGTGTACTTTCAATAACCTTATGTTCATAGCCATATCCTTTTTCCAAAATCTCCATCATGATTCTGCCTAAAATATTTCTTAAAATATCAAGGCTTTCGTCATCATCCTGCATATCTGTCACAAAAAAATTATTCTTTAAATTGCCATAATAGTTGGAGAAATAGGATAAATCCAATTGTAGCATCATGACCATATTGCCTTCGTTTGTTTTGGTAAAGCTATGAATTTCTCTATCATTCAGGATAAAAATATCACCTTGTTTTAAAATATAATTATAATAGCCATTTTTAAGAGCAATAGAACCTTCCAGCACATATACGACTTCTATATCATCATGAAAGTGGATAGGGTAATCTTCAATATGAGCCGTGGTAACATTTATTGGCAGTTCTTCTTTAAAGTAGCTTTTTTCCTTTAACATTTGTCCCTCCATATCGTTTCATCTTGTAATCCAATCCGTATATTATGTAAACCTTTTATGGTTTGTTCGAAACATTTTTCAACAGGCCTTAGCGTGTGATATTTAGCCTGTCAATCAAGTTTTCCACATTCTTTTTTCGGTTTGTATACAATTTGTTCCACTTGTCACTGTGGATATCTTTATTCTTCTTAGCCCTGTATTTTTCAATAGTTTTATGATTAGATGTGCAATAACTTTTCAAGTTATCCACAGATTTATTTTCTCCATTATAAACCCATGTTCCCAGACTGGCTGTCAATGAGTTTCAACTTGCTTTTTCCTTCTTTATCAGCAAAAATCATAATCCCATTATAGATACTTTTCGCTAATTTTTCCTGGTATTCACTGCTTTGCAGCATTTTTGCTTCTTCATAATTCGACAAAAATCCACACTCCACAATCACGATGGGAGTTTTTGGATTTTTCAAAATCAAAACACCATTTTTACTTAAAGCGGTTCGTTCCGTGCCATCATTAATCTCATTAATCAGTTGTTCCTGGACGATCTCGGCTAATCGCTTACTTTCGGAAATCACTGAATTGTTTTCAGAACCGGAAGGAAAAAATACCTGCGCCCCATGAACGGAGCGGTCCGCTGTAAAGCTATTTAAATGAATGCTGACGGTAGCTATGGGCGCAACTTCTGAAATGATTCTCTTTCGTTCCAGCAAGTCACTCGTTTTCTTGCTTCGTATGGCACCCTTTTCACTTTTATTCAGGCTGACATCCTCACTTCTAGTCATCGTCACATTCCAGCCATCGGCTAAAGCCATTTTTTCCACTTTTTTCGCAATGGCAAGGTTAATATCCTTTTCCGGAACACCATTCGCACTCGATGCGCCTCCATCAAAACCGCCATGTCCCGCATCTATGACAATCCAGTCCGTAGATGTTATTTTCTCAACGTTTCGCAGCACCTCACGATAAGTTGGTACTGAAGCGACTATAACAGCAATAGATATGAGACACAATGTCAATCTTAATTTATTCCATGTTACATTCTTCATAGTTACAAGCCTCCATTTACACAGAGTATATGCGGTCTATGAGTTGTCCTATACTACACATGAAATCGATAAGAGCAAATTAGTACAGGTTTAAATTTATTATATAACAAGATGCCTAATTTGTGCTATAATTATTTTAATTATTTTAAGGAGAATTTTATGGATACGGTTAAATTATTTCAACAAGATCCCTATCTAAAGTCTACCACTTCAAAACTTCTGGAAGCCACTCCATACAAAGAAGGTTTTGTTTTAGTAATGGATGCAACTATTTTCTTTCCCACCGGCGGCGGGCAAAGTTGCGATAAAGGCAAGATAAACAATTTCGAGGTTATTGATGTTTCTGAGCGGGATGGAATTATCTACCACACCATACAATGCAGTGGCAGTAATATCGTGTGGAATAAAGGAGAAGATGTTTTCTGTGAATTGGATTGGGCTCATCGTTTCCTCAATATGCAGCGGCATTGCGGCGAACATATTCTATCCGGTATATTTTATCGTGAATACGGCGGAATAAATAGAGGCTTCCACATGGGCGAAGAGTACATGACGATTGACATCAGCTTGGAAGAGAAGCCTGAATTTAAGTCACTCACTTGGGAGATGGCGATGAAAGCTGAGCACTTAGCCAATCAGGTGGTTTGGTCAGATGCCCCCGTTTCTGTAAGAAGGTTTGAAACACGGAAAGAGGCTGAAAAATTACCTCTTCGGAAGGCCTTGGCATTAGATGAAGACATTTCTATTGTATGTGTCGGCGATATCGATAATGCTGCGGATTGTGTAGCTTGCTGCGGCACGCATCCTTCCAGTGCCGGTCAGGTAGGCCTCATCAAGATTCTAAAAGTGGAAAATTATAAAGGCATGTTTCGTGTATACTGCGAAGCCGGAGAAAGGGCGTTCACTCTTTTTAATCAGTATCACGAAATGATGATGAAATTAAACAACAGATACTCCGCGAGCAGCAGCGATTTACTTGAAAAGATGGCCGTACAAGAAGAAAAAACAAAAATGCTTAAAAGCGAGCTTCATGTATTAAAGCAATCGGTTATATCCGACAGAACGGCTTCTATCAAAGCAGAGCTTCTTCCGGAAAGAGGCTCCAAGATACTGGTTAAGCGTTATACTGATCTGAAAGTCGATGATTTATTAAACATCGGAAGACCTCTCATACCGGAACTAAAGACTCTTTTGCTTATTGTTTCCGAATCCGATCACACTTTACTATTATTCTCAAACGGAAATATTGATTGCGGAAAGCTTGTAAAAGAGAACGCTTCCATTTATCAAGGCAAAGGCGGCGGGAACAATACCAACGCACGGGCGTTATTTTCAAAAGCAGAATCGTTAGATACATTTATTGATCTGCTGGACAAGCATTTGCGATAAAATCCACCAAAAAAGAGGCTATCTAAAAAGTTTGAATTTTAGATAGCCCCCGTTTTTAATTCGCTCATTTTTATTTTAAATATAAATCTCCCCTTGCGCTAATCTTTTGTAAACTCCGCCCACCTGTATTTTTACGATTTCATTCACGGTCTGCAATCGGCTCATGATCTTAGAAGGTCTTCCCATCGATTCCCCTTGAATAAATAAATTCTCCTGCTCTTCTTTGATGAATCCTTGCTGATACAAATAAAAGGTTAAGGCTCCGTTAGACGTACCGGTTGCCGCTTCTTCATCAATGGCATACAGCGGAGCAAAATTCCGACAATTCGCAGTGACTTTATCCGTTCCCAATGAAAATGCATGAACTCCTGTAACGCCATACTGTTCCGATAACTTGGATAAAGCCGGAAAATCAGGTTGTATATTGTTTAGCACTGCTAAAGAACGCACACCCATCAAAATATCCGGAAGCCCTGTTGAAACAATTTGCGGCTCTAAATATAAGTCGTCCTCATGAATTCCCATCACATTTGCCAGTTCTTGTCTTTGTTCACTTCTAGACAATGTATTCACAACCTGTGGCAATGCCATATCCATCCATATAAGTCCATCTTTTATTTCAACCTGCAACGTTCCCGCTAAAGTATGTAAGATATACGAACTGCCGTCTCGGACTACGCCCGTTTCCAGTAGCGCTCCGAAAGAGCCTATCGTCGCATGCCCGCAAAGTTCAACTTCGGAAGCCGGTGTAAAATATCTTATAGTAAATTCATTTTCATTCATTTTCTTTACAAAGGCCGTTTCAGAATAACGCAACTCTGCAGCTGTTTTTTGCATTGTAACGTCAAGAGGAAACTCCTGACCGTTGTCGATTAAAACGACACCGGCAGGGTTTCCTCCAAATAATTTGTCTGAAAAAGCATCAACAATTTGAAACTTCATCTTACGTTCTCCTATTTATATGAACTAATATTTATCCGAATAATCATTAATGGTCTTACCAGTCAGCGTTGCTGCCCGTTCTTCTTCCTTTGGTTTTCTTGCCGGAGGCTTTTCCGGTCTTGCGGTTGCAGAAGGCTTCGGTTTCTCTTCTTTTTTTGCAATAAACGGTGTACGCTGTACCGGTTTTTCCTGTGGCGGTTCTTCCTCTATTTTCAACGATTGCTGAACGATCGGTTTATTTTCTGCTGCTATCTGCTTAGGCGCTTCCTTGACCGGGCTGATAGCCTGCCTTACCGATCTGTTTTCTGTCACTGCCGGCTTCTTTTCTTCCATGGTGACCGGACTCATCTTAGGCTTTATGATAGCGGATTCCTTTGTTCGTTCACTTACAACTTTCGTTGATTTTGCTAGTCGGAATTTGCTTACCATTTCTCTCAGCATATTAGCCTGCTCGGATAATTCTTCACTTGTTGCAGCACTTTCCTCAGCCGTTGCAGAATTCGTTTGTATCACTGCAGACACTTGGTCAATACCCTCTGTGATTTCCCGCACAGCTGCCGCTTCTTCTTTTGCACCTTTCGCAATCAAATCAATTTGAACAATCAAGTCTTTCGCGCCCTCTATAACGCCTTGCAGCGAAGCCGCGGTTGTATTGGCGATTGTCGTTCCATTTTCAACTGCAGAAATAGAATGTTCAATTAACGAAGTGGTATCTTTTGCAGCCTCTGCACTCTTTGTCGCTAGATTCCTTACTTCATCCGCTACTACCGCGAAACCTTTACCGGCTGTTCCTGCCCTCGCAGCCTCAACCGCGGCATTTAAAGCAAGAATATTCGTCTGGAATGCAATATCTTCAATAGCCTTGATAATTTTGCCGATTTCGGTGGACGAGCTACTGATCTCTTGCATCGCAACAATCATTTCTTTCATATTTTGGTCACTGATGTTCATTTCCTGACCGACCTTATTCGTCAATTGTTCTGCAATAGTTGCGCCGCTTGCCGTATTCTTAACACTCTCAGACACTTCAAGAATACTTGCGGAAAGCTGCTGGATCGCACTAGCCTGCTGCATCGTTCCTTGAGATACGGATTGCGCACCAAGCGATACTTGCCCTGACCCAACCGCAACTTTCTCCGCGGATGAACCTACTTGGCTGACAAGTTCTCTGAGGGTAGAAATCGTATTCGATAAAGCCTCTTTCACTTTTCCCAGTTCCCCTGCATATTCAGCGGTGGTTTCAACGGTGAAGTTCCCTTGCGCTAATTCCTTGCAGCAATGGGTAATGTCCTCTATGACCTCTTTAAATGAACTTCTCATCAGCTCAATATGTTCTGCCATTTCTCCAACTTCAGTATCATCGGCGTGAATTTCAACATTGCTGGAAAAGTCGCCTTTGTAAAGCAATTGAACTTCTTGAGCAATATCGAGAATCGGTTTTAGTACGCGTCTGATAAACCCACTTACTATCAGCGTGGCAAATACACACACCAAAACGCCTGCTGCGATCATTAAAACAAGGCTTTGATTCATAGTGAAATTACCTTTGGTAAGTCCATTTAAAATGATATAGGCCAAACCAATCATTATTGCTGCGCTGAGTGCCATACTCGACATAATAAATAGCGCTATCTTATTAGTAAGCCGTTTTCTTTTCACACCCGCTTTCGCAGAATTTTCTATGGTGTTCTTTTCTCTGCCCATAGTTTCGCCCTCCTTATGGTGCTATATCCTCTACAACTTTTTCAAAATCTACAAGTGAAATCAATCGTTTATTCACACGAACAATACCGAACAGTACACCTTCTTTTGCATAGGACACTTCCGCTTTCTCAATGTTTTTATCTGAAATTCTTTCGATACCCAATACATTGTTTACTCTAAAAGCAGCGTTGAGTTTATTGACATCGGAAACGATGAATAGCGTTCTTTGATCCGGCGGCAGATAAATTCCTAAGTAATCTGCTAAATTAATAACCGTAATCAATATATCTCTCGGCATATAGACGCCTTCCACTGAAGGATGCCCCTGAGGTACCTTGTCAACAGCTTCAGGCATTAAAATTTCTCTGACCTGAGATACATTAACACCAAACACTTGATCATCTATTGTAAAAACCAAAATTTCCAATTCATCTGCGGCAGAATCCAATAATTTTTCCGCATTATCCATATCATTTTTTATCATAAGGCCCTCCGTTTGTACTTCCAATTAATGTAAGCATCTACTATACCGTAATTATACTACAATTATCTACAAGGTGCAAAATATTATTACCTTATTTTACACGTTTTGCATGGTTAAGGCAAGTTCCGGCTTTAATCCGGCAGTAAATTTGTTTGAAAATTTGTAACCTTTTGCAACTATTTTTTTGCAAAAAAAAGCTAAGGCGAAATGCCTTAGCTGTTACGTTGTCATGCCTATGGAAATTGTCGTTATTCTTCTTCCATTGCCTTTAAATTCGGGTCAACAGTCAATTCGCAGCCCGTCGCTGCTTTGATCTCATCAAGTGTATAGTCCGGATGCAACTCGGTAAGTACAATGCCTTTGTCTGTTACTTTCATTACACCCATTTCTGTAATGATCATATCCACTACTTTTACTGCTGTAAACGGCAATGTACACTTATTTAAAATTTTATGTTTTCCTTTTTGCGTATGTTGCATTGCTACGATTACTTTCTTTGCACCCACAACAAGATCCATTGCTCCACCCATTCCCGGAACCATCTTTCCTGGGACAATCCAGTTCGCAAGATTTCCTTCTTGATCGACTTCGAGTGCACCTAGAATAGTTGCATCTACATGTCCGCCTCTAATGATTCCAAAGGAAGTAGCACTATCAAAAAATTGACCGCCTGGATTGATCGATACATACTGGGCACCTGCATTTACTACATCTACATCCTCGTTACCCGGTTCAGGTGCCGATCCCATTCCCATCATGCCGTTTTCAGATTGTAATACAATGTCAATTCCCTCAGGAAGATGATTTGCTACCATTGTAGGCAGACCAATTCCAAGATTCACTACATCTCCGTCTTTTAATTCCTTAGCTACTCTTGTTGCAATTCTTACTTTTATATCTGCCATGGTTTTTCACCTCCTACTATTGCATCAACAAAGATTCCTGATGTAACCACGTTATTTGGATCTATTTCTCCTACTTCTACAAGCTCGCAAGCACCCACGATTACATAGTTTGCAGCTGTCGCCATCATTGGATTAAAGGTTCTTGTTGTGCCATTATAGGTGGTGTTTCCAAATTTATCGGTTTGAGATCCTCTGATTAAGGCGAAATCCGCTTTTAACGGTTCCTCTAGGAGAAACGCTTTCTCTCCTACGCGGATTATCTGCTTGCCTTCCGCTACAATGGTTCCTACTCCTGTCGGTGTTAGAAATCCACCAAGGCCAGCTCCACCTGCTCGAATTCTCTCTGCGAGAGTCCCTTGCGGAACTAATATACATTCTAGTTTATCCTCTGCAACGTCCGTATTCATTCTCTGTGCCACTTCAGGATTTAGTCCTACATGGGAGGCAATAAGTGTCTTAATCTGTCCATTGGAAAGAAGCTTTCCTACTCCTCTCCCAGGAACTCCCGCATCGTTGCAGATAATCGTTAAACCTTTTACGCCCTTCTCTACAAGGGCATCAATCAAAATTTCTGGTGTTCCGCATGCCATAAAGCCGCCCACCATAATCGTCGCACCGTCTTGAATATCAGCGATTGCTTCTTCAGCTGTTCTGATTTTATCAATCATCTAAGCCCCTACCTTTCTATCATTTTTTCATTCTAAAGATTAACTCTTCTAACTTTTGCCTTGACGTTTTATGCCATGCCTCTTCTCGAAATTTCTGTCAATACGAAAGAAGCGACATGTTCTGCATACGTATGACTGCCAAAGCCTGCATCATAACCTAGTTCCTGTGCAAGTTCATGAGAGATTCTAGGACCTCCGCAGACAAGGATCACTTTGTTTCTTAATCCTTCCGCTTCAAGCAGTTCGACCATGTTGGTTAAGTTTTGAATGTGAATATCCTTTTGCGTAACGGTCTGAGACACTAAAATAGCATCTGCTTTTACCTCAATCGCCTTCGCTATCAGCACCTCGTTCGGAACCTGACTTCCCATATTAATAGCCCGAACGCCCTTGTATCTTTCCAGACCAAAATGCCCGTGGAATCCTTTCATATTCATGATCGCATCAATTCCCACCGTATGCGCATCCGATCCGGTGCTGGCTCCGACAATAATCACTTCTCGTTTAATATTGTCTTCAATATATTTTCCGCATTCCACTCGATCCATAATTTCCACATCCACTTTAGGAACTTTTATAGTGGTAAAATCAACGGTATGCTGGCATTTTCCGTATACAACGAAAAAGGTGAATCCCCCGCCCATGTCTTTTGAATAAACACAACTCGGCTCATCCACGCCCATTTTCTTAACAAGGGCTTTTGCGGCTTCACTAGCCTCTTCACCGTATGGAACCGGAAGAGTAAATGCAAATTCCATCATCCCGTCGTTCATGGTATCGCCATATGGTTTCACCTTGGTTAAATCAACTTGCGTACTTGCAGCATTATTTATCGCGGTCATTATTTCGCACCTCCCATCATGAGCGGAATAAATGGATTAAAATATCCTTCTCCCTTCACGCACACGCCCTCGAGACCTTTGCCCCCTTCTCTGGAACGCTTGATTCCTCCGAACTTACCCTGTTCGATAGTAGAGAACAGGCCTTCTTTTTCTATATCATGGAGAAGCTTATTGGCATCGTCCAATACATTCTGCGCTCTCTTTTGAATAATTCCATCCTTTTTAAATTCGACTTCCTGCCCGATATCTCTTGCATTATTAAAAATATACGAAGCGTTTTCAATAGATAAATATCGGTCATGCATATGAGGAGTGTGAATGGCTTCTGTCAGCATGCCAAGCAATTGAAGAGACTGATCCGTCCAAACAGATACCAAATTAAACAACGCATCCTGAATATGTCCTTTGAAAATGTTTCCGGTCATAAATTTTGTAGGAGGCATGTACTTTAGCGGTGCTTTAGGGAATATTTCTCTCGCCATAACAGCCTGTGATAATTCATATAGAAAACCATTTTCAATCTCTGGGTCCATTTCAAAAGCATGACCCAGACCCATTTGCTCTTCCTTTACATTGGCAATTACTGCAAATTGTTCATTGATAAACTGGGAAGCAAGAACCGTATGAGCTGCTTCATAAGCATCGTCGGTCGTCAAGTAATTGTCTTCACCGGAGTTAAAAATGATATCACAATATCCGATAATTACTCTGGAGAAAAATTGGTCTACCAGCGTTCTTTGCATGTTAATATCCCGGAATAAAATACCGTAAATCGCATCATTCAGCATTACATCCAATCGTTCAATGGCACCCATAGCCGCGATCTCAGGCATACACATTCCGGAGGAATAGTTGCATAACCGAATGTACTTTCCGATCTCTTCGCCCACTTCATCCAATGCTTTTCTCATGATTCTGAAGTTTTCCTGCGTTGCATAGGTTCCGCCGAAGCCTTCCGTCGTTGGTCCATAAGGAACATAATCCAGCAAGCTCTGTGCAGTGGTCCGGATTACGGCAATAATATCTGCCCCTTGTCTGGCAGCAGCCTGCGCCTGGATTACATCTTCATAGATATTTCCGGTGGCAACAATTACATATAAATAGGGTTTTCTTCCTTCTCCCAATGTAGCCAAGTAGTTATTTCGTTTAGCAGTTTGCGCTTTAATTTTTTCTAAAGCACCAAGCACAACCGGCATAATTTTTTCTTCAGCTTCCTCTGCCGGAGCTGTTGGCAGTTTTGTTATTTCAAGCTGCCCTGCCGCCATCTTTTCTGCAATTTCCTGCGGAGTCAAACCGGTCTGAATCATTGCATTTCCTATCCAATAGGCAACGCCTCTCGGAAGTCCTCCAGCCTCTTTGATCTGATCCACCACAACATTAGGCAGCGGGGTATCCACTTCGTCAACTCCGTCAACCCCTAATAAACGCAATATCGTTCTTTCTGTACTAACCGTTGTATGCCGATCAATAAATTCTTGCATACTATGTGCAATCCGAGCAGCGCATGACCGTGCGCCGTCAATAATTTTTGGATCTAAGTTCAGTTTGCTTGCCATTTCCTTTCCTCCTCTTCTTGCTCTTAAATAGCTTGAATGTTTCCTAGTTTAAATATTCTTTAGCTTTATTTATAATTTCCGCATTCAATCCTAGTATTTTTGCGATATTCAGCGCATCCTTAGGGATTTCCTCCCCGCTTTCAACGAGTTTTAATCGATAATCCATGTATTTTGCGATAATGTTAATTCGTTCTTTTCTGTTGGCATATTTTATTTCCTTATCAAGCCGTTCAAAATCTGCATTTTCCAAACCGATTACCTGCATATTCTTCACTTTATTCCGTCCTGCCACATCATCAAAATGAGTGGTGATCAACGTGATATAAGGTTTCTCTCTCAAGTAGTCAATGAGGCTTTTTGTTAATGCCAGCCCTTCGATAGGATTCGTCCCGCTGGCTATTTCATCAATTAGAATCAACGATTGAGAAGTGCTGTGATCCAGGATCTCTTTTAGTTCCTCCATTTCACTGCCAAAGCTGGATAAGCCTCGCTCTAAGCTCTGACTGTCTCCGATTAAGATCTGAATAAAATTGCAAAGCCCCAGACGTGCTTGACTGCAAGGTACATAAAATCCGTACTGAGCCAGCAATTGAATCAATCCGACCAGCTTGAGGCTGACCGTTTTCCCCCCCATGTTCGCTCCTGTAATACAGGTCACTCCATCTGAAAGGGATATCCCTACCGGACAGTACGCCTTTCCCTTTGAGAGTAAAATGTCCTCTACCTCCAGCTGCCGTCCCTCTGCAAATTCAATGAGATGTTGTTTTACTATTTCCGGCTTGATACATTGATGCTTTTGAGCATAGACTACCTTTCCCATTGTAAAATCAAGCTTCCCAAGCTTTCCACAGTTCTGTAAGATCTCTTTTTTATAGACGGAGACTTCTTTGGATAACCGGGATCGTACGAGAATTTCTTCTTCCTCCGATTCTTGGTTCAGCTCCTCAATCTTCTGCATCCAATCTCGAACTTCTGCGGAAGGTTTGATTTGGAAAGTGGTATTCATGTAGTCTTCATCTTTTATACAAAGTTCGGGAATCTGAGAAATAGTGGCCAGCAAATGTACCATAGATTTTGAAACCACATATTCAAATTTAGGACTGATTTCCAAACCATACTTTTCTTCTATATATAGTTTTGTTTTTTTCTGTTCCTTTCGTATGGCAACTTCCAATTCCCGCTTCTGCTTTCTCAGGGGTCCCAGCCTTTCTGAAAACTCATCATAAATATAAAACGTATTCATTCTTTGCTTTGCCGGATCCAATATGTCCAGAGCGGGTTCTATATCCTCCAGGAAAAATTCTTCCGGAATGTATTCTTTATTTTCCAAAAGAATCTTCCGAACCTTTTCCATCAGAATTAATAAGCTTTTTAATTCAAATAGTTCTACAACGGATAAAGCCGTTTTGCCGCTTCGTTCCACGGTAAAGGTACAGTCCTTGACTTCCATGAAACATTCATAAAGAATATCTGCCGTTTTAGGATGTTGATTCATCAACATGGATATTCGTTCCATTCGCAGGAACTCTTCCTTTAATTGTTCCTCTTGCCCCGGCATAAAAGGCACTAATTCTTTCATAAGCTTGACACCAAAAGGTGTCGCCGTGTATACACTCTGCATTACATAAGAAAGTCCGGTTTCTCTTCTTGTTTTTTCATTTGCTAACCTCACCGAATGCACCTCCTCTGTCGCACAGCCTAATCGAATCTATATTTGACGTCGATAACCGGAATATTTTTAATCGCTGCGGTCATCGCATCTATCAGCACTCTGTGCTCAAAACAATAACCAAATGGGGAGACCGGATTTACCGTCACCGCTGCAATGTTAATATTCTGTATCACTTCTACGCAAAACCCCTGCTTTTTCAGCCTTCCCCAAGTGAAATAGTCCATAAATATTTTCGTAGGATCTTTCAGTACAAATTTTACCCTTTTGAACTTTTTAGGATGGATATCCGCTATGACACTGCCCGTCATCGCTCCCGGAATGTATACATGAGTGATTTTCTCACTTATCGCCTCATCGATCAGCTTACTTGCACCGAGTCCCGTTTTTAAATCCAACAGTTCAAAGTTATCATCCGAGAAAACAACCACTCTGTTCCTATTTTCTTGAGCCTCAATTACCTGCTGTATGAATTGATTTTCTAAAACAGGTAACGTATAAAGTTCGATTGTATAAACGGTTTCTTCCACAATCTTATGTAAGCTTCTGGAAAGGACTGCTCCTGTTGCAAGGATAATCGCATCGGACGTTTCCGGTGCCGCTATCGATTTTCGATCAATTGCACCGTCAATCAGAATTTTCTCCGCCCCCAGCGCCAGCATTTCTTTGCACATCTCTTTATGATCTGCCGTGCTGACCGGCCCTGCAATCTGGACATTTCCGCTTTGAACTACCCGGCATAACAAGATGGGTCCCATAGCGGTGCTGTATCTACTGATGCGAAGGATTTCAAGCCCTGCGTCCGCAAACTCGTATAGCTGCTTCGGAATAGAAACAATCGTACCGGCATCCAAAAATATCTTCGGCTTAGCCGTGCCGGTTACAAGATCCACGCTTTCCCCATCTCTTCCTGTAGAAGTAATGCCTAAAACAATGCCTTCGTCCATTGCCTCTTCAATCAGATAATTCAGTACCGTTGTTTTTCCGGCATTTTTAGCCATCCCAACTATAGAAAGGATTTTATATTCGTCTTTTAATTGTTCCAGTAATCCCATTCTTATTTCCTTTACTCTATAATCAGCCGTTGAAAATACTTATCTCTTTTCATTTTCTGCATAGCTCATAAAAGCCGTTTACTTCATTCAGCGTAGAAACATATGCACCTTGCTGCTTATTCATCAGCTCGGTGCACACATTTATATCATTTTAATCATTATTTTCAGTTGATTATTTATTTCGTTTATGACGCAGCAGATCCTGCGGTTCCAACGACAATCTTTCTCCCTGTTCCAGTCCGGCAACGCCTTCATAATGATAGGTCTTTTTACCGGTACAGTAATCACAGGTACATTCTAATTCATGTTGATTTTTTGGCTCGGTATAAGTGGTGATAACACCCTCATAATTTCTCAGAACAACTCGATCAGGCGACTGAGAAATCAAATACTGAGGCATTACCGGAATCTTCCCGCCGCCTCCCGGTGCATCTACTACAAAAGTAGGTACTGCATAACCGGAGGTGTGACCTCTTAATCCTTCTATAATTTCAATACCCTTAGAAACAGGGGTTCTGAAATGTTCAATACCAAGAGATAAATCGCACTGATAAATGTAGTACGGTCTTACTCTATTTTTTACCAAAAGGTGCATAAGTTCTCTCATAATATGAGGACAATCATTTACACCTCGAAGAAGAACTGACTGATTTCCTAAAGGAATACCTGCATCTGCAAGCTTTCTCAAAGCTTCCATTGCCTCCGGCGTCATTTCTTTCGGATGGTTAAAGTGGGTATTCAACCAAATCGGATGATACTTCTTCAACATATTAACCAAGTCATCCGTAATTCGCTGTGGCATAACCACCGGCGTTCTCGATCCCAATCTCACGATTTCAACATGAGGAATCTTTCTTAATTCACTGATGATATATTCCAGCGTTTCGTCTGCCACACATAAGCAGTCTCCGCCTGAAAGAAGTACGTCTCTTATAACAGGAGTCTTCTTTATGTATGCAATACATGCATCAATATCCTCTCTGCCTCTGGCTCCGTCCTTCTCTCCCGCAAGTCTTCTTCTCGTACAATGTCTGCAATACATCGAACATTGATCTGTTATTAAAAACAATACTCTATCCGGGTATCGGTGTGTCAGACCAGGCGCCGGGGAATCTTCATCTTCATGTAAAGGATCCAGCATATCTGCATCGCTTCTGTGCGTTTCAGATAGCACAGGAACCGCCTGCATTCTTACTGGACATCGTACATCATCCGGATCCATTAAGGATGCATAGTACGGAGTGACTCCTACGCGGAACCCGTCCATTACTTTTCTGATATCTTCTTCCTCTTCCGGAGTTAAATTTACTACTTTTCTGATATCTTCAACGGAAGTCAGCCGGTTTGATATTTGCCAACGCCAATCATTCCACTGCTCTTCTGTCACATCTTTCCAAAGGGAAATATCCTTCCAATTCCTTCTTTCAGCCATTTTCTCTCTCCTTTAATCCATCTATTATTTGGAGTATTTGATAGCAACATGCTATCAGGCTAAGGCCTGCAAGCTGCTCTGTTGACCTCACAGACCTTCCCGATATATATTTCTAAATCAGCAAAATTTAAAAACTATTTTAATCAATCACCTTGCACAAGATGATCCTCTTACGTGAAATAAGTCCGTACTTATTTCTATTGAAATAAGCTGTTGCCTAAGCATACATCTCTTGGAACAGTTTACGTAAAGGCTCGCACTCTCTAAGAACTTGAAGCGTAATTTCGGCATGGCCCTTACAGTATCCATTACCGATGATCATATTTACGTCTTTGCCTACACCTTCAGCTCCTAATGCAGCTTTTGTAAAGCTAGTTGCCATGGAGAAGAAGTATACGATTCCATCATCCTTACAAGCTAAGATAGAACCCATTTCAGTATTTTCGATGTTTACACAGTTAATAACAACATCTGCTAATTTGCCATCTGTATGTTCCATAACTTTGTTGTAAATTTCTACAGCGTTTGTTGCATCTGCAGCAAAATATACATCTGCTAAGTTAAGCTTTCTAGCTCTATCAGTTGACTTTTCAGAACCACCGATACAAATAACTTTACCGGTTACGCCTGCTCTCTTCTTTGCTTCATATAAGCATAGTAATCCAGACTTACCGCCACCGCCGATGATAACAACTGTGTCACCAGGCTTTACTAATTTAGCTGTCTGAGCAGGAGCTCCAGCTACGTCTAATGCAGATAATGCTAATCCTTCAGGCATGTCTGTCGGAATCTTAGCATAAATGCCGCTCTGGAATAAAATAGCCTGACCCTTAATGTCTACCTGATCGATGTCCGGTCTAACTTCAAGAATTTCTTCTATTACAAGTGGTGTTAAAGAAAGAGATACAAGTGTAGCAATTTTATCACCAGGCTTTAAATCTCCTACATAATTTTCACCAACTTCTTTTACAGTACCAAGAAGCATACCGCCGGATCCTGTTACTGGATTCTTGTGCTTACCAGCCTTAGCAACAATGCCCATCATAATTTTCTTGATTTCTTCGATATCATGATTTGCCTGTCTCTCTATTTGGGTAAAAGATGCGGAGTCAACATTTAATGTTTTCACATCAATAAGTACTTCGTTATCATAAATTTCCATTGTGTTATCAATCACGTCTGCAGGCTGTGGTAAAACTCCCTTCGGTGAAATAACTCGGTGGGTCCCATATGGGCATCCTTTTTTCATAGCAATCCTCCTCTAAATAAATAACTGTTTCTTATTCTTTTTTTCTTAATGCTTATCCCGGTTGTATCAAAACTTTGTCATCCGGTTCGCTATTAACTTTTCACTTTACATGTATAGCAACATCTGTGCCATACCTATCATGTTGCCCAATTTACGTTAAGATTTACCTATTATCCTATAATAATTTCAAGGCAGTGCTTAATTTGAGGGGTTTTATGCCTAAAATCCGTACTATCTTGCTCATATCAGAACCGAAAAGGGTTCAATACAGAAAAAGAGGCGAACTCTTTTCGGTTCACCCCTTTTTCTGTATATTTAAATATTATATTTTTTCTTTTTTCGCACTAATTGAGTCTGGCTGATTTGGATCGCTTTTGCTGCCTTTCTGGTTGATCCATATTTCTCGCACGCATAACGAAGTATCGCTTTTTCAAAGCTCTCTATCATATCCTCTAAAGGTACTTCATTTTCGATCGCATTCAGCAAACCTTCTTCGGTTGTAAGCTCCACTTGATCGAAAATTTTATCATGCAGACACTTTATAACGTCTATTAATGTGATGTTCTCGCCCTTTGCACTGATCATGATACGTTGTATTGAATTTTCCAATTCTCGAATATTACCCACCCATTGCCGTTCTTTTAAATATTCGATTGCTTCTTCATCAATGCCTCGATTGATGCCGTATTTTCCATTGTAAGTTCGTACGAAATGCCTTACCAGTGCCGGGATTTCAGCTTTCCTTTCATTTAAAGAAGGGACTTTAATCGGAAACACATTCAGCCTATAATATAAGTCTTGTCTGAACAGCTTTTTCTCAATTTGATCCATTAAATTTCTATTTGTAGCAGAAATGATTCGCACGTTGGTTTTAATCGGAGTAGTACCCCCTACTCTGTATATTTCACCGTCTTGCGTTACTCGAAGCAGTTTAGCCTGTATGTCTAACGGTAATTCACCCACTTCATCCAGAAAAATAATACCGTTATCTGCTGCCTCAAAATACCCCTTTTTCCCGGTTGAGTTTGCCCCGGTGAAGGCACCTTTTTCATAACCAAAAAATTCGGATTCCATTAAGTTGGGTGCGATGGCAGCACAGTTTATTTTGATGAACGGCTGCATATTTCGTGTGCTGTTTTTTTGTATGATATTCGCAATTTTATCCTTGCCGACACCGGTTTCTCCTGTGATTAATACATTGCAATCATACTTTGACACACTTAAGATTTCCTCTAACACCATGGCCATCGCGCGGCTCTCACATATAAAATTCTCCGCTAAGCTTCGCCGGTATCCTTCACTGGAAATCAGTCGATCTTCCCTTACCAACGGATACGCTAAATCTTCCTGCAAACTTGTTACAGAGCTCACCATATCTTTCATATAAGGTGCTAATTCTTTTACAACTTCAATGTCAAATTCATCGTATTTTTCTAAATATCCATCGGCACATTTGATATCTAAATCTTTTGAAACCGATTCCGTTATGTAAAGAGCAATATTGTAATTGTTTATTAAATTAGCGAATACGACCGTTCCTCCGGATTTCGTTGCTAAAATGTTAATGGTTTCGGCTCCCTGAAGGTCCGCGCAATTAACCGTCAAGTCAAATTGAGATTCAATGTTGAGTTTTTCCAAACACTCCATAGGCCTTAAAATATTCACATAATGAATGTCATTAAACACCTTAGATAACAGCTTATCAATTGATTTTCCAACCAAAACCAGATCCGTTCTCTTATCAAGCATGCACATGATCTGTACCTGAGCTCCTGCAATCTTACGAATAACATATCCAAACAACAAATTCATCAAGATGTTATTCCCTACCACCAAATATCTTCCTTTGCCTTCTCCTTTCTTACAGACTTCCCGACTGACTCGGTATAAAGTCCCCGACTCATTGAAAGTAAGTAAAAGCAGGTTCAAGGGCACCCCTTCCGGTTTCCTTACAATAGGAATTTTTTGAAATACGATAGCATACCCTTCGACCTCGATCTGTGTATAGGCCCTATCAATAGCCGTTATCCGATTTAAATAGAGCGGTACACCGGAAAGGGAGGTATTGCATAAAATTTCATCCCCTTTTTTAAGCTCTTTCTCATTCACATATTCGCTTCCGATTTCGTCCACCACGCCATAGAGAAGACCGCCCGTATCCGTTACAGGATTATGGAGTTTGCCTCTTTTCATTATAATATCTAATATTTTCTCCTTGATTTGCGCCTCACTATTATTGGCTTCTAAACAGATTTGTTTAAAGCTGGTAGTCTCGATATGCAAGGTTTTCAACAGGATGCGCATCTCATTCGGATATATTTCTCTCGAATTGTCGACTTTCCAAGCCGAAGTAGGAAGTACGTATTTCGGTTCTAAAACACGATTTGTGCCATAGTTTTCTAACATTGATTGCTCCTCTCCTCTATGCTGTTCATTTAAAATCGTTTCTCTCTTTAGAAATTTTTTTCCTCTAAATTCAAAAACGTCCGAACCAAAATCGGTTCACATATTACCTATTTTCAATCATAAACTATTGGCATGACACTTGCAATTAATATTTATATCAATTTATACCAAAATTACTCAGGTGAATTCCTTCATCCCTCTGCTCACGTTTCCACTATTGCTCTTAACTCGTGAACAGGGGAGGAGTATCACCAAAAACAAAAAGGAGAAAAAGCGAATGGAAAAGATTACATCTACAGTCAGATTAAGAATGTCACACAAGGATGCCCACTACGGTGGAAGTCTTGTTGATGGGGCTCATATGGTTCATCTATTTGGAGATGTTGCGACAGAATTATTAATTAAGTGCGATGGAGACGAAGGACTTTTCTTAAGATATGATGAAGTTGAATTTCTAGCACCGACATATGCCGGCGATTATATTGAAGCTTACGGTGAGATTACCAAGATGGGCAACACTTCAAGGACAATGGAATTTGTTGCGAAAAAAGTAGTTGCAGCCAGACCGGATATCAGCCCTTCCGCCGCAGATTTTTTGGAAGAGCCTATTATCGTTTGCAAGGCAAAAGGCGTTTGTGTAACTCCTAAAGAAGCGAAACGAAAATAAGAAACATCGTTATACGCTATCCTTTAGGATGTAATATTTTTTCTCATACACACTCAACAAAACCACTATAGACCGGTCTTCCTCGACCGAGTCTCCTTTATCATCTTCTTTACATGATTTAAGCGAACCCCTTTGTTTCAAAGGCGTTCGCTTATTTCTTTTCATAAAAATTTTCATTAAGATGCAGAAGATTGTTCTATATATCCACGTGCTTTTAGGCTATCAGCTATTATTTTAATTTATAAATTTTCAACTTATGCCTAGAAATTAATTTCCTATGTTAAGAAAAGGACTGCTTTTCAGCAGTCCTTTTGTTCTGGAATATTTATTAATCCCATTATTAATAAGGTTTGTTTCCTTATATGTAGTAAGCTCACTTTTCAAATAAAAGCAACTTTACCGGCGTCGTCATTATTTCTGATTAACGTAGTCTTCTCCGAACATCAAGATTTCTCTTTCTCTTGGAGTAACATCCTTGTATTTAACCTTTGCATAAACTGCTAATAGACCGGATACGCCGAACCAACCAAGAACTACTACCCATTCTACTGGAAGAAGTGGAGCAGGACCCATTGGTAAGTACAAGTATAAGAAGAATAATGTTACAAATACAGACATTACTGCAACAAATCCGAATGCAGGTACTTTGTATGGTCTGTGTAACTCAGGCTGCTTAATTCTCAATACGATAAAGGATAATGTTACCATACCGTACATGATTACAACTCCGAAAGAAGCTGCATCTACGAACCAAACAAGAGCTCCTTTTCCTAAGAAGCAAGATAATACGGAGATGATACCGCAAACCAATACAGCATTACCAGGTGTACCGAATTTAGGATGAATCTTACCAAGCCAAACCGGTAACATCTTAGCATTTGCTAAGGAGTAGATTACACGAGCAGCTCCGTAAAGGAATCCATTCCAGCTTGTTACGATACCGCAAATAGCACCAACGATACAAACCTTACCCCAAACTGCACCACCGAAGTTGTATGCCATGGAGTCAGCTACCGGAATTTTTCCGTCTACACGAATTTCGATAGGAGCGGACAAACAAGTGGCTAAGATCATCAAGATATACCAAGCAGCCGCAGCTAAGATGGACATAATCAACAAGCTAGGAATCTTCTTTAGAGGTACGTTCATTTCTCCAGCGGACTGAGGAATAACGTCAAATCCTACGAACATAGCCGGTACCATCAATAGTACGGATGCGAATCCAGCGAAGTTTGTAGTCATAGGAGCAGCATTTGCCATATCACCCATAGCAAGACCGCCGCCTAAGAAGATAATGCCAACTAAGATCAGACCAAGTGTAGCGATGTTTTGGAATAAAGCGAATTCTTTCGCTCCACGATAGTTTAGCCATGTAAGGAAGATAGCTCCAACTACCCCAACCATTGCCCATGAAGCGTATACCTCAAATCCTTGAATTGTCCATAAGAATCCAGCTTTTGGAATAGGGAATACGTAGTCGATTGCTGTTGCGAAAGCAGGACCTTCCCAAGCAGCTACTCCTAAGTAAGCCAAGCCGGTACCAAGACCAGCTACTACTGCAGCCCAGTAACCCATTGACTTATACGAGAATACTACGGAACCGCCTGTAAATGGAACAGCAGGAGTTAACTCTGCATATGCCAAACCGATAAAAATACATAATACCGAACCAACTAGGTATGCACCGATGGCTCCCATCATGCCTGCGTCAGCAGCCCATTTTCCGGAGAGCATGATCCAGCCCCATCCGATCATTGTACCAAAAGCCATAGCTAAAATGTCTTTTGTACTAAAGCTTTTGACCATTTTTGTTTCTTGACTCATTATTTGTTCCTCCTTTAAATAATTTTGCCTTAACATAAGATTAATAATTCCGACATTGCCTATATAACGCAATCCTTATGCCAACTATTATTTATGGAACAATAGATTTTTACTATTGATAGTCTTCTCAAGAGAAATTTGTTCATTTTTCAATAGTTCATCACCTTGATTATTTTAAAAAATCTAACAATTTGTAATTTTCATATGATGTTCATAGCTTGTATTTGTCGAACTTTTGCGAATCTTTGCGCGAATTTTTTTTCTCATATTACTCGTTAATAAACTATTTGAGAAAAAAATTTCTCGTTTGTCCCTGTATATGGGAAAATACTCCTCTAATTGTAATCTTTTTTGTGTATTTTATCTGTTTTGTTTCAATTATTTTAAATACTCTAAAAAATATATTATTACTACAATAATATAAGGGCCGTGGCGTAGAATAATAGGTACGCAAAAAGGACTGCTTTTCAGCAGTCCTTTCTTTTTGGAATATTTTTCAATTCATTATTAATAAGGTTTATTTCCTTATATTTGGTAAGCTCACTTTTTAAATAAAAGCAACTTTACCGATGTCGTCATTATTTCTGGTTAACGTATTCTTCTCCGAACATCAAGATTTCTCTTTCTCTTGGAGTAACGTCCTTATACTTAACCTTCGCATAGATTGCTAATAAGAATGATACACCGAACCAACCAAGAACTACTAACCATTCAACTGGAAGAAGCGGAGCAGGACCCATTGGTAAGTATAGGTATAAGAAGAATAATGTTACAAATACAGACATCACTGCAACCAATCCGAATGCAGGAACCTTATAAGGTCTGTGCAACTCTGGCTGCTTAATTCTTAATACGATGAAGGATAATGTTACCATACCGTACATGATTACAACTCCGAAAGAAGCTGCATCTACGAACCAAACAAGAGCACCCTTACCAAGGAAGCAAGATAAAGTTGAAATAATACCGCATACTAGTACTGCATGTGTAGGAGTACCGAACTTAGGATGGATGTATCCAAGCCAAACCGGTAACATCTTAGCATTTGCTAAGGAGTAGATTACACGAGCAGCTCCGTAAAGGAATCCGTTCCAACTTGTTACGATACCGCAGATTGCACCAACGATACAAACCTTACCCCAAGCTGCACCACCGAAGTTGTATGCCATAGCATCCGCTACAGGAATTGTTCCGTTTACACGGATTTCTGTAGGAGCGGACAGACAAGTAGATAAAATCATCAAGATATACCAAGCAGCCGCAGCTAAAATGGACATAATCAACAAGCTAGGAATCTTCTTTAGAGGTACGTTCATTTCTCCAGCGGACTGAGGAATAACGTCAAATCCTACGAACATAGCCGGTACCATCAATAGTACGGATGCAAATCCAGCGAAGTTTGTAACCATAGGCTGTGCATTGGCGAAATCACCCATAGCAAGACCGCCGCCTAAGAAGATAATTCCAACTGCGATCAGACCAACGGTAGCGATGTTCTGGAATAATGCAAATTCCTTCGCTCCACGATAGTTTAGAGTGGTAAGAATGATGGATCCAACAACAGCTACAGCAGCCCATGAGCCATATACTTCAAATCCTTGGATTGTCCATAAATATCCAATTTTTGGAATAGGGAATACATAGTCAATCGCTGTTGCGAAAGCAGGACCTTCCCAAGCAGCTACTCCTAAGTAAGCCAAACCGGTACCAAGACCTGCCACTACTGCAGCCCAGTAACCCATTGACTTATACGAGAATACTACGGAACCGCCTGTGAATGGAATAGCAGGCGTTAACTCTGCATATGCCAAACCGATAAAAACACATAATACCGCACCAACTAGGTATGCGCCGATGGCACCCATCATACCTGCGTCAGCAGCCCATTTTCCGGAGAGCATGATCCAGCCCCATCCGATCATCGTTCCAAAAGCCATAGCTAAAATATCTTTTGTGCTAAAGCTCTTAACGAGTTTTTGTTCTTGACTCATTATTTGTTCCTCCTTAATAATTTTGTCTTAACATAAGATTAATAATTCCGACATGCTTATATTACGCAATCCGCATGCCAATTATTGCTTATGGTTTTAATAGGTTTTTATAATTGAATTTATTTTCTGTAAAATATGTTCATTTTTGAATGTTTAATTAGATTAAATTTTCAAAAAAACTAATAATTTTAAATTTTCATACGCTGCTTATCATTGATTTTTGTCGATTTTTTTGAGAATTTTTTTTCTGATCTTAGGTATTAACACAATAAATGCGAAAGTTTTTTCGCATTTTAGACCCCATTTATTTCTTTGGAACAAAAAATAAAAGAACTGCTTCTTGAGCAGTCCTTTTATTTTGGAATATTTATTAATCTATATGACAAGACCTCATCACCTAACAATATATATCTACAAATCGGCGATTTGTGATTTCCTTGCAATAAGGTTGTCATCAATCTGCATAACAAATGGATAAGCTATTCTCTATAATAATTTTGATTTTAGAACTCATCCCGAAATTACCATCGTTGTCATTATTTCTGGTTAACGTATTCTTCTCCGAACATCAAGATTTCTCTTTCTCTTGGAGTAACGTCCTTATACTTAACTCTCGCATAGATTGCTAATAAAAATGTTATGCCGAACCAACCAAGAACTACTAACCATTCTACTGGAAGAAGCGGAGCAGGACCCATTGGTAAGTATAGGTATAAGAAAAATAATGTTACAAATATAGACATTACTGCAACAAATCCGAATGCAGGTACTTTGTATGGTCTATGTAACTCAGGCTGTTTGATTCTTAATACGATGAAGGATAATGTCACCATGCCGTACATGATTACAACTCCGAAAGAAGCTGCATCTACGAACCAAACAAGAGCACCCTTGCCAAGGAAGCAAGATAAAGTTGAAATGATACCGCATACTAATACCGCATGTGTAGGTGTACCAAACTTAGGATGGATATATCCAAGCCAAACCGGTAGCATCTTAGCGTTTGCTAAGGAGTAGATTACACGGGCACCTCCGTAAAGGAATCCGTTCCAGCTTGTTAAGATACCACAGATTGCACCAACGATACAAACCTTGCCCCAAACTGCACCACCGAAGTTGTATGCCATAGCATCCGCTACAGGAATTGTTCCGTTTACACGGATTTCTGTAGGCGCGGATAGACAAGTGGATAAAATCATCAAGATATACCAAGCAGCAGCTGCTAAGATGGACATAATCAGCAAGCTAGGAATCTTCTTTAGAGGCACGTTCATTTCTCCAGCGGACTGGGGAATAACGTCAAATCCTACGAACATAGCAGGTACCATCAATAGTACGGATGCAAATCCAGCGAAGTTTGTAACCATAGGCTGTGCATTGGCCATATCACCCATAGCAAGACCGCCGCCTAAGAAGATAACACCAACTACAATCAGACCAACGGTAGCGATGTTCTGGAATAACGCAAATTCCTTCGCTCCACGATAGTTCAGCCCTGTGATGACAATAGATGCAACGATGGCTACAGCAGCCCATGATCCATATACATCATAGCCTTGGATCGTCCATAGGTAACCAATTTTTGGAATAGGGAATACATAGTCAATCGCTGTTGCAAAAGCAGGACCTTCCCATGCAGCTACTCCTAAGTAAGCCAAACCGGTACCAAGACCTGCCACTACTGCGGCCCAGTAACCCATTGACTTATACGAGAATACTACGGAACCGCCTGTGAATGGAATAGCAGGCGTTAACTCTGCATATGCCAAACCGATAAAAATACATAATATAGAACCAACTAGGTATGCGCCGATGGCACCCATCATACCTGCGTCAGCAGCCCATTTTCCGGAGAGCATGATCCAGCCCCATCCGATCATCGTACCAAAAGCCATAGCTAAAATATCTTTAGTGCTAAAGCTCTTAACGAGTTTTTGTTCTTGACTCATTATTTGTTCCTCCTTAAATAATTTTGTCTTAACATAAGATAAATAATTCCGACATGCTTATATAACGCAATCCACATGCCAACTTTTGCTTATGGGAGTGATAGGTTTTTATTATTGTATAAAATTGTACATATTTTCATGAAAATATGTTTATTTTTGAATGTTTTATTAAATAAAATATTTTTAAAAATAAATAATATTTCTATTAATCGTTTGCAATTATTTGTTTATTTTTGCCATATTATCGTATTTTTTGCGAAATTTTTTTCTAAACCTCCTTAAAATAAGAAATCAGGTGCGAATTTTTTTTCGCACCTGATTTTATTTCTTATCTTTTAATTATTATAGAATACGTTTTTCATCTTCACTAGGTTATCGAAGTCCGTATTCCGTTATTTTATTCAGAAGTTGTCTTCTGGTTATTCCAAGAATTTCTGAAGCACGGTTCATATCATGTCGGCATTCATCTAAAACACTCTTGATATATTTGCTCTCCAATTCCTTCCGCAGTTCTTTCAGTGTTCTGTCCAATTTAGGCTCAGAAGTCAAATTAGAATGAGGAAGAGTGATATAGTCCTCCGGTTTTACCTGAAGTTTCTCGCCTTCCGCGCGAATAACTCCATCCTCTGCAAAAACAACCAATCGTTCAATCTTATTTTTTAACTCCCTGATATTCCCTGGATAATTATATTCCAGCAACGATGCCATTACGTCAGAGCTTATAGCAAGCTTTTCAACCTCCATCTCTCTTCCAATCATACTGACAAAATAATCAATCAGCAACGGTAAGTCTTCCTTACGTTCCCTGAGCGGAGGCACAGTAATAATAATCGTGCTTAAGCGGTAAAACAAATCTTCTCTGAATCTCCCTGACGCAATTTCTTCTTCCAAGTTTTTGTTTGTCGCCGTAATTAATCTAAAATCTACCTTCGTTTCTTCATTGCTTCCCATCCTGCAAATGGTTTTGTTCTCAAGAACTTTTAACAGCTTTGCCTGCATAGTCAATGAGATGTCTCCGATTTCATCCAGAAATAAAGTTCCGTGATCTGCCGCTTCGAAGCGTCCTACTCTTTTTGCCGCGGCTCCTGTAAACGATCCTTTTTCGTGACCAAAAAGTTCTGATTCTAACACATTCTCAGCTATTGCATGACAGTTAAGATCCATAAAAACGTTATTTCTTCTATTACTCTTTGAATGGATGTATCTGGTCAACACGTCTTTCCCCGAGCCGGACTCTCCCAGTATTAAAATATTGGCATTGCTTTTCGCTGCTTTTTCTGCCATCGCTAAAGTCTTTGCATAAGCAGGATTTCTTGTAATGAGCATAAACTCCCCTAGAATATCATCTGCTTCATGAACCGGCTTTCCATTTTTTTGTTTTTCTTCCGCCCGTTCTAACGTTTCCGCATAAAGCCCTTCTATTTCGATGAGCAAGCTCTCGGGGCTGTCACCTTTTGTAACACAGGTGTATGCTCCATTTTTCATACTTTCTACCGCTTTTTCAACCGTCCCGTACGCAGTAGAAACAATCACGTTTACATTGGGGTATTTTTCCTTTATTTTGGCAAGCAATTCATTTCCATCCATCTCCGGCATGATTAAGTCCGTAACGACCAAATCAAATTGCTTTTCTTCCAGCATCTTAAGCGCAGCAAAGCCATCTATGCAAGTATCTACATGATACCCCTTAGACGTAAAAATCATTTTTAATACTTCGCAATAATCCTGTTCATCATCTACTATAAGAATATTAAAATCCATTTTCTTTACATCGCTTTCTATTCCACCAATAACGTTTTACAGCTATTTCTATTTTACCACAAATAATAGTAGAAAACAAATAAACATGTGAATTTCTATACTTAAATTCTTGTATTTTTCAAGCACCGACACCTATTATATTTACCAGCTCAAAAATTTTTCTTTATTTTTTTATTTATGGCAAATTATATTCTTTACCATAAAAAAAGAGCGTGAACTTTTTGATCCATTCACCTCTTTTTTGATATCTTTATTCATTTAACAGGTCTGCCAATGAGTGAAAATAGTCCGAGAAATTTTTTTCTTAACAGTGGAATAAAATTTCTATTTACTACCCCTTAAATCATTTTTTCACTATAGATGCCCTTGAGTCCGCTGCGTGCCACGCGATTAGTGACTTCTTCCGGATTGATTGAATACAATTCCCGTTCCTGCATTCTCTTAAAATATTCTGCTCCGGCAAACGTATATCGGGTCATCAGTCCTTCGCTGGTTTTAAGCCGTTCGTTGGCATACGCGATCAGATCCCCTGTTGCCAGCTGACGAGGCAATTCCATCGGTTTCAATCCTTTTAGATATCTTGCTGCATTATATCCTGCCAGGCTTCCGGTTGTAATTGCTTCCGTATGCCCTACAAAAAGTCCTGATTTTTCACCTCCGCAAAGCAAGTTTTCTATACCGGCGACTTTCATATTGTCTTCCCGTTCCGTCACCGATAAGTATCGGATGGAATTTCCCTTTCCTCCTGCGTATGGGTCTGCATATCTTGCATTTTCGAAACCTTCCACCTGTCTCAATTTCTCCAATGGGAAAAATGGAGTCATAATTTTAGCATATCCGGTATCCAATAAGACGATATTTTCAGCATATTCATCAAGCGCATATTGCTGGCAAACTTTCAGATTCAATTTTTCCTTTACGATGTCTTTTTTCTCAAGAGGTATAACAGCAACTCCGGTATCATTGAGCACTCGCTGTATTTCCTCCGAAAGAGAATCTTTTTCGAGTTTTCCTGAACCGCTGAATGCCCCCCAAGCGCCGTCTTTCCTCATGCCCATGATATCATTTACACCTGCTTTTTGCGAAATACTGACTCTAGGGCCGAAAGCAGGGCATCGGAGAATACACATGCAGCATCCATTCCCGTAAGCCAGGCAATTCCCCATAGGTCCTGTAGATCCTGTACATTCAACGAAAACATCCCCCTCTATCTTAAATTCTCCCGTCTTTTTGCCGACAGCTACGCCGCTGCCGTCTGCCAAAATAATTGATTTTAAGTACTTGCGAGGTTGTTCTCCGGGCAGTTCAATCGTTTCCATTTCTACATCGATAGCCCTTGCCATCAGATGAATTTCAACACCCATTTCTAAAAGCAACCTTCTGACCTGAGGTTCCACCCTCATCACATCATACAAGCTGGCATGTTTATGACCGGGAAAATCAACATTTACATGTCGTGAGCACTGGTCGGTTATTCCAAATAGCTCTTTGGCCCCCAATGCAATATTTTCCTCTGCCGCTGTAAACCTGCCGTTATTACGCATAATTCCCCCGACATTGCCTAGTCCCAAAAGCAAGTCCGTCTTTTCTAAAAGCACTACTTCCGCACCTGCTTTTCGAGCTGACACGGCAGCAGCGCATCCGCTCCAGCCCCCGCCGATAATTACCACTTTATACATAAAAAATCCCCCTCGATTCGAAGCTCTAAAATATCACATATTAGAATATTCGAGTCAAAGGGGTTTGGTGAGTTATAGTTTTATAAGTTCTTTATTTCAATTCTAAGACGACCGGACAATGATCGCTTCCAAAGATATCATTTCGGAGCTGAACCTCCTGTATCCTGTCTTTCATCCGTTCAGACAGCAGAAAATAGTCAATTCTCCAACCTGCGTTGTTGGCTCTGGCATTAAAACGATAAGACCACCACGTATATTGGCCTGTGGTATCCGGATATAAGTATCGGTAGCTGTCCACCAATCCAATTCCCAGCAGCTGTTCGAAGGCATCCCGCTCCTCGTCTGAAAAGCCTGCATTTCCCCGATTCGACTTCGGATTTTTCAAATCAATTTCCTGATGCGCTACATTCAAATCTCCGCACAGGATAATAGGTTTTTTCTGATCCAGCTCTTTCAGATAGTTTCTCCTAGCGGCTTCCCATTCCAGTCTATAATCAATGCGAGCCAGTTTATCCTGAGCATTTGGCGTATACTCCGTTATTAAATAAAATTCGGGATACTCTAGCGTGATAGAACGGCCTTCCATATCATGCCCTTCTGCTCCAATATCATAAGAAACAGACAGCGGCGCTTCTTTAGCAAAAATCGCCGTTCCTGAATAGCCTTTCTTTTGTGCACTGTTCCAAAACTGTCGATACCCTTCCAGCTTCACCTCTGCCTGCCCTTCTTGCATCTTCGTTTCTTGCAGACAGATAAAATCAGGAGACTCCAATTGTACAAACTCTAAAAATCCTTTTCCCATACAAGCCCTTAGGCCATTTACATTCCACGTTATAAACTTCATTCTGTACCTCTCATAGTATTCTTTTTCGTTATCCGCTTCTGAAATTTAGATGACACGACATGGCGTATCCTCAATATAGAACCTACAACCAGCAATCCTACCGAAATGCTGCCTGCCATCAGCAACGTTTCAGTTCCCTTCGCCGCGGAAGCCGAAAGATCCCCGTTTATTAAGTATAAAGTAGTGTAATACATACCGGCACCCGGCACCAATGGAATGATCCCCGGTATAATATAAATAATAGCTGCCTCTTTACAAACTCTTGATAAGATATCTGCAAACAGACCCACTATACACGCACCGAAAAAACACGCCAGCAATTTGCTCTGTCCGTCCTGAATGGAATACATATACGTTGCCCAACCAGCCGCACCAACGAATCCTGCCCCTATAATTTTCTTTGTCGGCACATGAAATAAGATGCAAAATCCAATCGTCGCTAAAAGGCCAAAGATGAACTGCAAAAAAATATTCATAGAATCGCACCTCCGAAAGCCACCCATGCACGAAGTACGACACCGGCCCCTGCTGCTAACGAAATGGCAATACAGAAGGCCTCTGCAATCCGCACCACTCCTGCCAGCATGTCCCCCGCCAACATATCCCGTATCCCATTGGTGATGGCCACTCCGGGTACAAAAAGCATCAGTGCTCCTATGATAATCGCACTGGAAGACGAACCAAGTCCTAACGAAGAGCAAACAAGTGCCAAAATCGTGGCTAATGCACAGCAGCAGAAACCTTTGATAAAAAAATTCGTCTCTATTTCGTCAAATAAAATAGAAAGCAAATAGCTTATCGCACCGATAAAAAAAGCACAAAAATAGTCTTTTAAATCCCCGCCAAACATCAGACAAAAAAAAGAAGATACCAATGATGCTCCCAAAAGCCTTAACGGCAGCCGATACGGTTTTGTTTTCGAGATTTGCTTTACCCAGTTCATCCCGCTATCCACGGTTAAATCTTTACTGGCAAAATCTCTTGAAAATTGGTTCAGTTCAGAAATCCGCCCAAGGTCAATACCTGTCCCTCGTATTCTTTTTATATACGTAAACATCTCACGGTTATCTTCACCTTGATCTATTGAAACAAATATCCCCGTAGGAATCGCAAAGACCTCCACATACGGCATATCCGCCGCTTTACAGATCCGTTCAACCGTATCTTCTACCCGATAGATTTCAGCCCCGCTTTTCATCATCGTTTCGCCTGCAAACAATGCAAGAATCAATATTTTTTTTTGCATTTGTTTCGTCATCATCTTTCCCCTATTGTATTGCTCAAATTTCTTATTTCTTAGTATACAACAACTGCCGAAAAAAAACAGCAAACTTTATCAAAAGCACTTGACTTAATCGATTTATCGCTTTATTATATTAATGTATAAAACAAAATATAAAAAGTATCTTTTACATACATCTTTTAGAAGGGGGTCCTTTATGAAAATTATCATTAAAGACGATCTAGGCAATATCGTGATGGAGAAAGAATTTAACGAAGAAGAAACATCGCTCAGCTTGAGTTTAGAAAATGGGCAGGTTACCGTGGAACCGGCAGAAGCATCTCCAACTGCTTATATTGGCTGCTATCATTAGTTAAACTTAATGCCTTTTAAAGGTCTTATTAAGCACAAAATAAATACAGCGATAAATAACGGCAGTACTTGTACTGCCGTTATTTATTACGTAGGAAATATCGCTTGCAATATAGACGAAATATCATAAAAAGCTACGACTAAACGCGAGCGAATACAAACTACGAGCGCCTCGCAGAGGCTTTTTTTGTTTGCCGATAATAATTTTTAAAGTATCTATTCCAAGGCAAAAAATGCCTTAGATCATCAGAAAAACATTGAATATTAATACTATTGATTTTGTGGTATAATAGACTATATTATACACAATAAAGAGGTGATTCCATGTTCGTCGGAACAATGCTTTTAGAACTCCATGCACCATGGGTACATTCATTAAAAGAGAAGCGTATGATTGTAAAAAGTATCTGCGCAAAAGCCAGCAATAAATTTAATATCTCCATAGCAGAGGTAGACAAACAAGATGTCCATCAATTTATTGTAATAGGGTTGGCCTGCGTCAGTGACGAAACTGCACATTGTGATAGCATCTTACAAAATGTCTTGAACTATATAGAAGATACTAATGAAGCTGAGGTCACTAGAGTGGAACGGGAAATCATTTAATTTTAGGTTTCCTTCAGTAATGAACTATTAAAAGCGCTGTTTACCATCAAAAATAGGTAACAGCGCTTTTCTTTTTTAGCAATCCTTAAGATATTCAATTTCTTTCGGAGTCAGTTTTCGATAGTGACCTACCATGAGACGTCCAAGATATAATTCTCCGACTGCGGTTCTTTCCAATTCCTGTACTTTATTGCCGACCGCAGCAAACATTTTTCGCACTTGACGATTTTTTCCTTCTGTAATCTGAAGTTCCACAATGGCAGAACGTTCCCCTTGCTTAATCACTTTTACTTTCGCTTTAGACGTAACAAAACCACCAATATCCACCCCGTTTTGCAATCTATTGATCCGCTCTCTCGACAATACGCCGGAAACCCGCGCTCGATAGGTCTTATAAATCTGATGCTTGGGATGCGTCAGCCGATATGCCATATCTCCATCATTGGTCAGCAGCAACAGTCCTGACGTATTGTAATCCAGTCTTCCTATCGGAAATAACCGGGCATCCACATCCGCTACTAAATCCAGCACGGTGGGTCTGCCTTTTTCATCGGATACGGAAGTGATATAGCCTAAAGGCTTGTTGAGCATGATATAGACCGGTTTCTTAGCAACCGCTTCTATCTCTCTGCCATTCACCTCGACTACATCCCCTTCTTGGACTTCGGTACCCATTTCTTTTACAGTCATCCTATTTATTTTAACATTTCCGTTTTGTATCAGTTCATCTGCCTTTCGCCTGCTGGCTATACCGGCTTGTGCGATGTATTTGTTTAATCTCATGTTATATTCTCCTAATCGAATTTACTCGTATTAGTATACCATATTTCTTTACAATAAAAAAGATGGTTTCACCCACCCTACTAGGGAACCCAACGTCCTCGCTCCCCGCTGTCCCAAAATAAAAGAGGAATCATTTAGACAGGCAATATTGATGGATGTTTTGAAATGTTTATCTTTTCAAATTTCGTAAATGAAATTTATAAAAAGATTCATCCTGAAACATTGCCTGTCTAAATAACGTTACTTCCTTAATTTAGACAACGCTTTTTTTATTTCTTTAAGATTAAACCAATGTCATTTCTATATTGCAGCCCTTCAAAATGGATTCTTTTCACATTCTCAAAAGCTTTCATTCTGGCTTCATCGTGTGTATTGCCAAGAACGGCAACCCCTAAAACCCGGCCTCCGTCGGTTACAATATCCACCGTTTCCACGCGCTCAATCCCACAGCCGCTGTCGCCTGCCAGTTTACTCGTATTCAATGCTTTTGTCCCTGCATGGAACACTACTGCATCTTCGTCCACTTCTTCCAGCCCGGTAATTACTTTACCTCGTTCATAATCTCCGGGATATCCGCCGGAAGCCAGTACCACACAAACCGCCTTCTTGTCACTCCATTGAATGTTTATGTCTGCTAAACGATTATCCACCACCGCATCAAAAATCTCATAAAGATCTGTCTCCAACCTTAGCAGCACGGATTGAGTTTCCGGATCACCAAACCGATTGTTAAACTCGATGACCTTCGGTCCGTTTTCGCTGATCATCAGCCCGACGAAAAGAACACCCCTAAAATCCAGTCCGTCCTTTTGGAAACCAGCTAAGGTAGGCTCTAAAATTTCGGTTCGGATTCGTTCTTCCAATTCCTTATTAAACACCAAGCTTGGAGAATACGTGCCCATTCCGCCTGTGTTCGGCCCTTTATCGCCATCAAAGATTCGCTTATAGTCCTGCGCGGATTCCATCGGAACAATGGTATGTTCATCCACAAAGCAAAGCATGGAGGCTTCTACGCCGGTCAGGTATTCTTCTACAACGATCTTATCTCCGGCATCACCAAAAACCCGCTCGCCCATCATTTCTTCAATGGCATGTACAGCATCCTCTTTTGTTTCCGCAATCACGACCCCCTTACCGGCTGCAAGTCCATCTGCTTTAATGACCATAGGATAGCCGTATAGACCGACCTCCTCAAGAAGCTCGTTTTTATCGGTAAACTCTTTATATCCTGCCGTAGGAATGTTATGTCTTGCCAAAAATGCCTTTGTAAACGCTTTGCTTGCCTCAAGCTGAGCGCATTTTTTATTCGGTCCGAAGGTTCTTACGCCAATATCCTCCAATTCATCTACAATACCAAGCGCAAGAGGTACTTCAGGGCCGATGACTGCCAGATCAATTTCTTTCTCCGCTGCCAAACGGCAAATACCTTTTATATCCTCCGCCTTGACCGCTATGCATTCTGCCACGTTCGCAATTCCTGCATTTCCGGGGGCACAGTATATTTTATCTACGTTTGGGCTCTGCGCCAGTTTCCAAGCAATCGCGTGTTCTCTGCCTCCGCCGCCCACAATTAATACCTTCATACGTACCTCACTTTTCCATTAATGTTTAAAATGTCTCACACCCGTAAATACCATCGCAAGACCAAGTTCATTCGCCTTTTTGATGGACTCTTCGTCCCGGATGGAGCCTCCCGGCTGGATAATCGCCGTCACACCTGCTGCCGCAGCTGCCGTCACACAGTCATCAAACGGGAAGAAGGCATCGGAGGCAAGAACAGAGCTCTTCAAATCAAATAAGGATTGTTTGATTGCATTCTCTACGGCCCAAATTCGGTTGACCTGTCCCGGCCCGATTCCTAATGTTTTCAAATCCTTCGCAATAACAATGCCGTTGGATTTAATATGCTTCACCACTTTCATCGCGAAACGCATATCCTCCATTTCACGCTCTGTAGGAATCCGGTCGGATACAATCTTTAAATCCTCTTCTGCAAACAAGATCTCATCGGTATCTTGAACAAGCAACCCACCCGAAACTTTCTTGACATCCAGTTGGCCCTGCGGTCCTTTCGCTTCAATCTGATCCAGTTTTAACAGCCGGATGTTTTTCTTCTGAGTCAAAATTTCCATTGCTTCCTGTGTAAATTCCGGTGCGACGATGATTTCAACAAAAATTTTGCTGATCTCTTCTGCCGTCGGTCCATCAATCGGCCTGTTTGCTGCAACAATACCTCCATAGATGGAAACCGGGTCCACTTCGTACGCTTTCTGATAAGCAGAAAGAATGTCAAAACCGCTTCCTACACCGCAAGGGTTCGCATGCTTTACCGCCACAATTGTCGGTTCACTGAATTCTTTTAACGTTGCCAGTGCTCCCTGTGTGTCATTAATATTATTGAAAGAAAGTTCTTTTCCGTGAAGCTGAACGGCATTTACCAGAGAACCGTTTGCAGGCTGTATCTCTTTATAATAAACTGCCTTTTGATGAGGATTTTCCCCGTATCGTAAGTCCTGAATCTTTTCGAAAGTCAATGTAAGATTATCAGGGAGTTCTTCACCGATTTGTTTTCTCAAGTATTCTGAAATCATGGCATCATAAGCAGCCGTATGCTGGAATACTTTCAATGCAAGCCTATATTTCGTATCGAGTGAAACGGTTTTATTTTCCTTTAATTCTGCAATAACCTTTTCATAATCGGCAGGATCGCAAAGGACCACTACGTCTCGGTGGTTTTTCGCTGCGGAACGAAGCATCGTTGGGCCGCCGATATCAATATTTTCAATCGCTTCCTCAAGCGCCACCCCCGGCTTCTTAATCGTCTCTTTGAATGGATATAAATTGATTGCCACGATATCGATGGTTTCGATATGTAAATCTTCCAGCTGCTGCATATGCTCCGGCTTATCTCTCCTAGCAAGGATGCCGCCGTGAACTGCCGGATGAAGCGTCTTTACTCTGCCATCCAAGCATTCAGGAAATTCGGTCACCTCTGAAATTCCTTTTACTCTTATGCCATTATCTGCAAGCCGCTGATGGGTTCCGCCTGTTGAAATAATTTCTACACCAAGTTCTTGCAATGCTTCTGCGAAAGCCACCACACCGGTTTTGTCCGATACACTTATTAATGCTCTCATTTATATTTACTCCTTTCCGTTCCAGCAATAGGTACAAAGCTTACATCTGTCAATACCGATAGCCTCTAACGTATCCTCTAAATCCTGGTATCTCAAACTATTGAAATTTAATTTTTCTCTGATCCTCTCCACCATATCCGCATGCTTCTGTGTCTTTGAAGATGCATATTCGGCAACCAGCTCCCCGGTTACTTCTTCCGGACTCAAGTTTTCCAGTTCACAAATCACACGGCGTGCAATTAAATCCATCTCACTTACCGAACGGGAAAAATTCAAGTACTTACAGCCATACATAATAGGGGGACAGGCTGATCGCACATGGATTTCCTTTGCACCGTTCTCATGCAGATACGTTACGGTTTCGGAAAGCTGCGTTCCTCTCACGATGGAATCATCCACCAGTACAAACTTTTTATCGTGAATAATCTCAAACACCGGAACCAGCTTCATTTTAGCAATCAGATTTCTGGCTTTTTGGTTCTGCGGCATAAAGCTTCTCGGCCAAGTAGGCGTATACTTGATAAGCGGTCTGGCGTATGGAATTCCGGATTTATTCGCATAACCGAGTGCGTGAGCAACACCGCTGTCCGGCACCCCTGCCACATAATCTACATCCAGATCGCCGTCCTTTTCTGCCAGCAATGCACCGTTTCGATGACGTGCTTTTTCCACATTTTCACCTTCATATACCGCGGTAGGATAGCCGAAATAAGTCCATAGAAACGTACAAATCCGCATTTCTTCCTGCGCTTCACCCACTGTTTCTATAAGTTCAGGCGTAATGAGAACAATTTCGCCCGGCCCTACTTCTCTTATCTTTTTATACCCTATATTAATAAAGGAGAACGATTCGGAAGCAACACAATAGCCATCTTCTTTCTGTCCGATAATAAGCGGCGTCCTTCCGAATTTATCTCTTGCGGCATACAGTCCATCCGGGGTCAGCACCAACATGGTACAAGAACCATCGATTTTTTTCTGCGCCGTTCGAATCCCTTCTGCAATAGTACGTCCGGTAGAAATCAACGACGCTACCAATTCCGTATTGTTGATCTGACCACCGCTCATAGCCATAAACTGATTGCATCCATTGTTTAAAAGCTCCCGGACAAGCTGCTCCTTGTTGTTGATTCTGCCTACCGTTCCAACGGCATAATGACCTCGCTGACTGTATGCCGTTAAAGGTTGCGGCTCACCGTCACTGATGCTTCCGATTCCCATCGACCCTTTCATTTCACCGATTTCTCTTTCGAATTTATTTCTGAAAGCCCCGTTTTCAATGCTGTGAATGGCCCTGCTAAAACCGTTCTCACCGAAAACACACATTCCGCCTGTTTTCGTCCCAAGGTGGGAATGATAGTCCGTACCAAAGAATAAGTCCATTACAATATCGTTCTTCGATACTGCTCCAAATAAGCCGCCCATTTTTCCTCCTTCATTTTACGTCTAGCAGACTCTGTCTCAAGAACTGCTAGTGATTCATTTTTTCTATCACCGTATTAATTGCCTGTGTCAATAGTTGATGTTCCTCTTCAAGGACTCTGGCTGCCAATGTGTCTGCCGTATCTCCTTCCAGAACGGGAACTTTTTTCTGTACAATGATTTCACCGGTATCAACGCCTTCATCTACATAATGAACCGTCGCACCGCTTTCGGTTTCACCGGCATCAAGCACCGCCTGATGTACTTTTTTTCCATAAAATCCCGCACCGCAGAATTTCGGAATCAAAGAAGGATGAATATTGATGATTCGTCCCTGATAGGCTTGTACCAGTTTCGGCTGTAATACACTCATATATCCTGCGAGAACAATCAAGTCGGTTTCTTCTTGCTTGAGTGTTGCCAAAAGTGCTTCGGTTCTGGCTGCCATGTCGGGGTATTCGTTTTTACTGATCACACGTGCCCTAATCCGATGCTTTTTCGCTCTTTCAAGGGCATACGCATTCGGATTGCTGGATATGATACAACCGATTTGGGCTCCCTGTATTCTCCCCGACTCGATGGAATCGATAATCGCTTGCAGATTGGTTCCTCCCCCGGATACCAAAACCGTTATCCTTAGCATAACGATACTCCTTCACCCGAAATGATTTCTCCGATTAGATCGACCGTTTCTCCGGCGTTTCGAAGGGTTTCTAACACTGCTTGTGCCTCTTCTTTCGCTACGATCATCATCATGCCGACGCCCATGTTATAGGTCGAAAACATTTCTTTTTCCTCTACATTGCCGCACTTGCTGATGTACGAAAAAATCGGCGGAACCTGCCAGCTGCCTACATTAATTTTCACACCAAGTCCTTTTGGAATAATTCTCGGAATATTTTCAAAGAATCCGCCCCCGGTAATATGGATGATGCCGTTCACTTCATGCTTGCCTAAAACAGCATTGCACGCATTGGCATAGATTTTAGTTGGTGTCAGCAATGCCTCCCCTAAAGTCATTCCAAGTTCTTCTACATGATCTTCTACGTTCATTTGGAGTTTTTCAAAAAATACCTTTCGTACTAAGGAATAGCCATTGCTGTGAATGCCGCTGGAAGCAATTCCAATAACCTGATTTCCTTCTGCAATCTTCTCTCCGGTAATCATTTTACTTCTATCAACTATCCCTACCGAAAATCCGGCCATGTCATATTCACCTTCGGAATAAAAGTCCGGCATCTCCGCTGTTTCACCGCCGACCAAAGCACTCCCTGCCTGAACACATCCATCCGCAATCCCTTTCACGATAGCTGCAATTTTTTCCGCTTTTACGCTGCCTGTTGCAATATAATCCAGGAAGAACAAAGGCTTTGCTCCTTGGCAAAGAACATCATTGACGCACATAGCCACGCAATCGATACCAACCGTATCGTGTTTGTCCATCAGGAAGGCAATCTTTAATTTGGTTCCTACGCCATCTGTTCCGGATACAAGCACCGGTTCCGTCAGTCCTGCAACATCCAGTTTAAAAAGGCTGCCGAATCCGCCGAGCCCTGTAAGGACATTCTCGTTAAAGGTTTTTTTCACGTGGGGCTTCATTAAGTTGACAGCTCGTTCGCCTTCTTTTGTATCAACGCCGGCATCCTTATAGGTTAATTGTTCATCCATTTTTATTCCTCCCATTTCATGCTTACTTCCGGCAGTTCCATCGGATAATCTCCCGTAAAGCAAGCTTTGCAGATCTTGTCACTGCCTAGCGCAATGGCTTCCAGCATTCCTTCTACACTTACATACCCTAAGGAGTCCGCTCCCATACCTTCACAAATTTCTTCTATGGTATGTGTTGCCGCGATTAACTTATTTTTGTTTGGTGTGTCGATACCAAAGAAGCAGGGATCCGTAACAGGAGGAGAGGCTACTCGGACATGAACCTCTTTTGCTCCCGCATCTTTCAGCATCTTTACAATTTTTACACTAGTCGTTCCCCGTACGATCGAATCGTCGATCATGATAATCCGTTTGCCTTCCACATTTTCTCTGAGCACATTCAGCTTTAATCGTACGCTCAGTTCCCTCATTCGCTGATCAGGCTGTATAAAGGTTCTTCCCACATATCTGTTTTTTATAAAACCTTCCCCGTAAGGAATCCCAGATTCTTTTGCATAGCCAATAGCTGCAACCGTTCCCGAATCCGGCACGGAAATCACCACATCCGCATCCACCGGATGTTCTTTTGCGAGAATTCGTCCGCAAAGATTTCTGGCTGTGTATACATTCCGACCGTCTATATCGCTGTCCGGTCTTGCAAAATATACGTATTCAAACGCGCAAGAAGCCTTGCTGCATTTTTTCGCGTAAGGGAAGGATTTGATTTCATGATTTTCGATCACCACCATTTCTCCCGCTTCCACATCTCGAATCAGCTTCGCACCAAGAAGCGGAAAAATGCAGCTCTCAGAAGAAAGAACAAAGCCATCCGGCGTTTTTCCGATGCATAAAGGCCTGATTCCGTTCGGGTCCCGTACACCGATTAATTTATCTCCGCAAGTAATGACAAGCGCATACGCGCCTTTCACCACTTCAAGGGTCTTGGTAATCGCCTCTTCAATGGTATGATCCTTGATATGCCTTGCAATGAGTGCCGCAATCACTTCAGAATCAATCGTCGTTTGGAAAATAACACCGTTGTCCTGCATCTCTTCCCTTAGGATTCTTGCATTCACCAGATTTCCGTTATGGGCCAGTGCCAAGGCACCGCCTTTATAGTAGACAACCAGCGGCATGGCATTGATCGCATGGCTTTCCCCGGCAGTCGAATAGCGCACATGGCCGATGGCAATGTCTCCCTGCAAGCGTTCAATAATTTCATCATTAAAGATCTCCTGCACCAGGCCCATTTCTTTGTAGTATTGAATCTTTCCTCCATAATTGGCTGCAATACCGGCACTCTCCTGGCCCCGATGCTGCAGCGAATGCAATCCAAAGTACACCGATCTGGCAATATCTTTTTTCCCGGGAGCATACACGCCGACTACCCCGCATTCATCATGGAATTTTTCTTCTTCGAACTCTCTCAGTTCCTGGTTAATATCAAACATTGTTGTCTCCATTGTCCTTATTTCTTTATTCTGTTAAATACTTCCTGATAAGTCTCTTCCACATTTCCAAGGTCTCTTCTGAATCGGTCCTTGTCCATTTTTTCATTGGTATTTACATCCCAAAGCCGACACGTGTCAGGCGAGATTTCATCTGCAAGAATCACCTGTCCGTCATGTAAGCCGAATTCAATTTTAAAGTCAATCAGTTTTAAATCCCGTTCAAGGAAAAACTCTTTTAGCGCCTCATTCACTTCATACGCATACTTCTTCACATCAGCAAGGTGTTCTTCTGTAGTCAATTCAAGTGCTAGAATATGGTCATCATTGATAAGAGGGTCCCCTAGATCATCGTTCTTATAGGAAAATTCCAGAACCGGCTTCTTAAACAGAATGCCTTCTTCTACGCCATATCTTTTGGAGAACGAACCGGCAGACACATTTCGGATGATGACTTCAAGCGGAAGAATTTGAACAGCCTTTACCAAGGTCTCTCGTTCGCTTAGCTGCTTCACCAAATGTGTAGGAATACCTCTCTTTTCAAGCATCTCAAAAATAATGTTAGCCATTGTATTGTTTACGATACCCTTCCCGCCGATCTGTCCCTTCTTTAGCCCATTGAACGCTGTGGCATCATCTTTATAATCAACAATAAATAGCTTTGGATCATCTGTTTTAAAGACTTTCTTTGCTTTTCCTTCATAAATCATTTCTAACTTCTCCATCTTTCAATCCTCCTATATTTTCTTCATTTTACGATTCATAATTCATAATCGTTTATCCTCTGGGCCCCTAGGCGAAAAGGACTGTCTCATTTCTTACTTGTTACTAAATTCTGAATCAATGGCAATAATATCTTCTTCCATTTTAACTTTATACGCTTTCATTTTTTCTCGAAGTTCAGGATATTTGATACTAAGCATCTGCACCGCGAGCAGCCCTGCATTCTCCGCTCCGTCAATCGCTACGGTTGCCACCGGCACCCCTTTCGGCATCTGTACAACGGAAAGAAGAGAATCCAATCCGTCTAACGTGCTGGACTTCATCGGAATCCCGATGATAGGTAGCGGCGTGGTAGCGGCAAGTACTCCTGCCAAATGAGCCGCCTTTCCTGCTGCCGCAATAATCACTTCAATGCCTTTTTCTTCTGCTGTTTTAGCAAACTCTTCAGCCACCCTCGGCGTTCTGTGTGCGGAAATAATTCTGGTTTCTGTTTCTACGTTGAACTCCTTTAAAATGTCTTCGGTTTTTTGAACCACCGGATAATCCGATTTGCTGCCCATTACAATCGCAACTTTCATAAAACAACTCTCCTTTTTTCATCAAGCGACTTTCGTCATACGATTTTATCTATTTAAAATATTTCACACCGGATTCAAAAATTTTCTGATCCGTGTTTCCTTGTATATTCTTATACACATATTGTCCGATTCGCTCGGAATGTCCCATCTTGCCGAATACACGACCGTCCGGAGAAGTAATCCCCTCAATTGCCATGGTGGAGTAATTCGGATTGAATTTGATGTCCATGGATGGGGTTCCGTTAAATCCAACGTATTGGGTTGCTACCTGACCTCCCGCGATGAGCTGATTCAGCACCTCTTCATTCGCAATAAAACGTCCTTCGCCATGGGAAATTGCCACGGTATGAAGTTCACCTACTTGTGTTCCCGCGAGCCATGGAGACTTCACGGAGGATATTCTTGTTCTGACCAAACACGATGCGTGGCGGCCGATTTTGTTATACGTCAGCGTCGGCGCTTTTTCATCCAAATCCAGTATTTTTCCGCATGGTACCAAACCGAGTTTAATCAACGCTTGGAATCCATTACAGATACCGAACATTAAGCCGTCCCTGTTTTCCAGTAAGTCCGTTACGGCTTCTTTGATCGCTGGATTTCTGAATACCGCTGTGATAAATTTTGCCGAACCGTCCGGCTCATCACCGCCCGAAAAACCACCGGGGATAAAGATGATTTGACTTTGTCTGATTTTCTGCTCCAATTCGTTGATGGAGTCAATCAGCTGATGCTGCGTCATGTTTCGGATAAGTTGGATATCCGTCTCCGCTCCAGCTCTTTCAAATGCACGCTTCGAATCCACCTCACAGTTTGTCCCGGGGAAGGTCGGAATCAGCACTCTCGGCTTTGCGATCTTTATCGCAGGCGTATAGGTACACTTTCCTTCGTACGAAATCGTCGGGACAACCGTCTGATCGATCGTTGTCTTCCAATCCGCAGTGCGAACCGGAAATATACTTTCCAGCGGTGCAGACCACTGTCTTATAAGTTCGTCGATAGAGAGGCCAAGGGCTACGCCAATCGGCTTTTTGTTATCATCGGTAATCTGGATAGCGATTTCTTCTCGGTCATCCGTATGGCCGATGACCTTATGTCTCAATCCATCAAACAACTCTTCCGCATTTTCGTCTTTTGAAATTTCTAAAATTAGAGCACCATAGTACTGCTCATGCAGTTCCCGCTCACTGACATAATCCAGACCCACGCCGACTTTATTGCCGACTGCCATCTTCACTAAAGAAATAAAGATTCCGCCTCTTCCCACCGTATTAGCAGAAAGAATCTTTTTCTGGGCAGTTAATTCACGTACCCTTGCCATGCTCTTTCGGTACATGTCAAAATCGATAATTTTATCTTTATTCCATTTTGGTGCTAAAAATACCAGCTGACTGTCCTTGCGTTTCAGTTCGGTGGAAACCACCTCTTCCGCATCTGCAACAGATACTGCAAAAGAAACCAGAGTCGGCGGTACATTGATGTCCATGAATGTGCCGGACATGCTGTCTTTTCCTCCGATAGCCGGAATGTTGAGCTCCTTCTGAACCTTCAATGCACCGAGCAGCGCAGAGAACGGTTTACTCCAGCTTTCCGGGTTTTCTGTCATTCGTTCAAAGTATTCTTGGAATGACAATCGAACCTTCGTATAATCTCCTCCCATAGCCACGATCTTCGTCACTGAATCAATCACCGCATACATCGCTCCATGATAAGGGGAGAATTTAGCAATCTGAGGGTCGAAGCCGTAGGTCATCAGCGTGGCAGTAGTAGTTTCACCTTCTGTCACCGGAAGCTTTGCCGCCATACCCGCAGCCGGAGAAAGCTGATGCTTTCCTCCGAGAGGCATTAGCACAGTCGCCGCACCGATGGTACTGTCAAAGCGTTCGACTAAGCCCTTTTGACTGCAACAATTTAAATCCTCTAAATGTCTGGTTATTTTCTTAATACTTCCATCATCTAAGGTAGTAATATCTACATTATTTTTTACGAATACCGTGGCTTCCTGTGTTGCACCGTTGGTATTTAAGAAAGCTCTGCTTAAATCTAAGATGCATTTTTCCCGCCAGTACATCCTGAAACGTCCTGTATCGGTTACTTTCGCTACCACCACAGCTTCCAGATTTTCCTGTTGGGCATACGCAATAAACTGTTCTGCGTCTGCCTTGTCTACTACGACAGCCATTCTTTCCTGAGATTCGGAAATAGCCAGTTCCGTTCCGTCCAATCCGTCATATTTTTTAAGAACTAAATCAAGGTTCACATCTAAGCTGTCAGCCAACTCTCCGATGGCAACAGAAACGCCGCCGGCGCCGAAATCATTGCATCTCTTGATTAAAGTAGAAACTTCTTTTCTCCTGAAAAGACGTTGAATATTCCTTTCAACAGGAGGATTTCCTTTCTGAACTTCCGCACCGCAAGTCAAAATAGAATCTTCCGTATGCTCTTTGGAGGAACCGGTTGCGCCGCCGCATCCGTCTCTGCCTGTTCTTCCTCCTACCAATACAATGCAATCGCTTTCTATGGGGGATTCTCTTCGAACATGGGAAGCCGGGGCTGCTCCGATTACCGCTCCGATCTCCATCCGTTTTGCAACATAGTCCTTATCATATATTTCAACGACCTGGCCTGTCGCCAAGCCAATCTGATTTCCGTAGGAACTGTATCCGGCCGCCGCACCCTGTGTAATTTTCCGCTGCGGTAATTTGCCCGGAAGGGTTTCTTCAATCGGGGTTCTCGGATCAGCAGAGCCTGTCACTCTCATCGCCTGATATACATACACTCTGCCTGAAAGAGGATCTCGGATGGCTCCGCCAAGACAAGTAGCTGCACCGCCAAACGGTTCAATCTCAGTTGGGTGGTTATGCGTCTCGTTCTTAAACATGACCAGCCAATCTTCTTCACGACCGTCGATCTTCGCCTTCACCTTAATACTGCATGCGTTGATTTCTTCCGATTCATCGAGGTCTTCCACCAAGCCTTTTTTCTTCAGATACTTTGCGCCGATGCAAGCCAAATCCATCAGGCAGATATCCTTGCCGCCTTCTTCGGAAGATTTCTGTGCTCTTTCTCCGTACACTTCCTGACGCATTTCCAAATATTCTTCAAAGGCCTCCTGTATGACCTGTGTATACTCACCTTCTTCAAATCGAATATCCGTCAGCTTGGTCATAAACGTCGTATGTCTGCAATGATCAGACCAATAGGTATCTACCACTCTGAGTTCAGTAATACTTGGATCTCGTTTTTCCTCTTTTTTAAAATACTCCTGAATAAACAAAATGTCTTTTGCACTCATCGCAAAGCCCATCTCTTTTCGGAAGGCTTCCAGCTTTTCTTCCGCCATATTGATAAAGCCTTTTACAAGGGTGACATCGTCAGGTACAACGCTTTCCAACTTTAAATTCTCAGGTTTCTCCATGCTCGTTTCCTGCGAGTCCACCGGATTGATGCAATAATGCTTAACAGCCGCAAATTGCTCCGTGCTTACCTCCCCTTCAAGAGCAATGATTCGAGTGAACTTTACCACCGCGTTGACTTCTGCATTCATCATCTTGATGCACTGCGCGGCAGAATCCGCTCGTTGGTCGTATTGTCCGGGCAGATATCCGACCGCAAACAGGTTCTCTCCCAATCCGTTTGGGAGTTCTTCTTCATACACCACATCGATCGCCGGTTCTGCGAAAACAGTGTATTTTGAGTTTTCATAAGTGGTTTCATCCACACCTTCTACGTCATATCTATTAATAACTCGAACGTTCGTCAATCCTTCTAAATGAAGATTCTGCTTCAGATCCTCGTATAAGCCTTTTGCCTCTATATTGAACCCTTGCTTCTTCTCTACATATATACGTTTTACCATCACGCGTCCCTTTCTCCGTATAATTACCAATTTATTTCGGGTAATTGTTCGTGTTTTTAGCTTTCATTCTTTTGTATGCGTTCATGTTAGCATATATTTTTACGCAACACAAGGTTTTGACTAGAATTTCAAAGAAAGTTTTAAAAAATATACGAACAATTCAAGTTTATATTTTAATATAAGTTCGTTATTTTGATAACGATCCTATTTCATTCTATATTCTCACCTCATTATTCCCTTCATGCCTTACAATTATCAATAGATACCAACTGAAAAACCCCTGAGAGGACGAAATCGTTTCCAAACAGGGGTTACTTATTCTTCTACTTATTCTTGAATTCCGGGAATCTTAGGGAGTGCTGCGAAACCAGGGGCCAAATCCTCATCGGTAGGAATATAGTCCGCCATCTTTCCTTCGTTAAACGCCATATAAGCCGTCATGTCAAAATAGCCCGTTCCGGTTAAGCCGAATAGAATCGTCTTTTCTTCTCCGGTTTCCTTGCATCGGAGCGCTTCATCAATGGCTCCTCGAATCGCATGAGCCGATTCCGGTGCTGGCAGAATGGTTTCTAACTTCGCAAACATCGTAGCTGCTTCAAACACTTTTGTCTGCTCCACAGCCTCAGCTTCCATATACCCGTCATGATAAAGTTTGGAGAGAATCGGAGACATTCCATGGTATCGTAATCCGCCTGCATGGCTTGCAGACGGCTTGAAAGTGCATCCAAGGGTATACATTTTAGCCATCGGCGTGATTTTTCCGGTATCACAAAAATCGTACGCGTATTTTCCCCTTGTAAAAGATGGGCAAGATGCCGGCTCAATGGCACGGATCACCGGATTTGCTTTACCCGTCAATTTATCTTGTATAAACGGCGCAATGAGCCCTCCTAGATTGGAGCCTCCGCCTGCGCAGCCGATCACCACATCCGGATATTCGCCAAGCTGTTCCATCGCCTGTTTTGCTTCAAGCCCGATGATGGATTGATGCAAAAGGACTTGATTCAACACGGACCCCAACACATACTTGCAATTTTCCGTCGTCACTGCTTTTTCAACGGCTTCTGAGATCGCACAGCCAAGACTGCCGCTGTTGTCAGGGTCTTCTGCAAGAATGGCTCTCCCAGCATTGGTCGTATCACTTGGGCTGGCAATGACTTTGCCGCCAAAGGTCTCCATGATCGCTTTTCTGAAAGGTTTTTGGTTATACGATACCTTGACCATAAAGATATCCAGATTGATCCCGAAGTAAGAGCACGCCTCAGACAAAGCCGTTCCCCACTGGCCAGCTCCTGTTTCAGTCGTCAAGTTCGTGATTCCTTGCTGTTTTGCATAATAAGCCTGCGCAATGGCAGAATTCAGCTTATGACTCCCGGAGGTGTTATTTCCTTCAAATTTATAATAAATCTTTGCCGGCGTTCCCAATGCTTTTTCAAGATTGTATGCTCTGCATAGCGGAGATGGCCGGTAGATTTTGTACATTTCCTGAACTTCTTCCGGAATATCAATATATCTCGTTGTGTCATCCATTTCCTGTTTAGCCAGCTCTTCACAAAATACCGGATACAAATCTTCCACTGCCGCCGGTTTTCCCGTAGCCGGATTAATGATCGGATCCGGCTGCTCTTTCATATCAGCTCGCAAGTTGTACCATTGCTTCGGCATTTGTTCCTCTGTTAAATATAATCTGTGCGGAATCTTTTTCGTACTCATTTGATTTCTCCTTTACAAATACATTCAGGCCAAAGATTAGCCACTTTCCCTGATAACAATTAAAACCAGACGATGATGGAGCATAACTGCATTGACATTTTCTATGCCATAAAAAAAGGTTTTTATCCCGCTAAATTGGGACAAAAACCTACGTCTTTGCTATGCCACCCGAGCGTTGCCAAAAGCAAGCTCCAATTATTGAGTACAGCTTGATACCCACTCCCTTTGTCACAGGCGGAGCTCCCGTTAGGTGCTACTCGGCGCAAACCTTCCATATATGGTTTCCTGCCTTTCGTCCTACCCTCCTAAGTCCATTCAGTCTTGTTCTCCTTACCGCACTCTCACCATCGGCGGCTCTCTGTGAATTCGTTTCAAGGCTTACTATTCTTAATCATCGGTTTCGTTCTATTATTTTGTGATTTTAAACTTATTATATGGATTATTTTTGTTATTGTCAACAAAATATTTGAAAATTTGTTGTTTGAATTTCTGCTTTCATTTCATTCGAATCTAAAAAAGACCCGGAAGTCTCCGGGTCTAAATTTCTATTGAGCTGGCATCAGTTGGGCTACTTGCAGCATAATCGCGCATTCCACACGCTTACGGTGAAGTTCACATCCGAAAGCATATGTTCCCTCAATGCTTCCCGTCTCATGATATGCATTCGCCGCGCAGCCGCCGCTGCAATACATTCGGGCAAAGCAATCCGTACATTCCGCATGAGAGTAAATGTTGCATTTCTTAAACTCGTCACATGCCGCCTTGTTAGCAATTCCACCAAATACATCCCCCAGCAGATAGTTCTCATCGCCGACAAACTGATGACAGGGATATAAGTCCCCTTCCGGTGTTACTGCCAAGTATTCCGTTCCGACTCCACAGCCGGATATGCGTTTCACCACACATGGCCCGCCGGTTAAATCAATGGTATAGTGATAGAATTTAAAGCCGTTTCCTTCTCGGTTCCGTCTTAACATTTCATCCGCCAGCTTGTCATATTCCTCAAACAGTTTCGGCAAATCTTCCTCCGTTAAAGCATACGGCATGTCTTTTGGTGCCACTACAGGTTCAATCGAAAGCTCTTTAAATCCCAGATCAGCCATATGAAGAAGGTCTTTGGTGAAGTCCGTATTATAATGTGTATACGTTCCTCGGATATAATAATTTTCATGATTTCTGCTTTCCGCCAGCTTTTTGAACATCGGCAAAACCGCATCATAACTGCCGCATCCGTCACAGGTTACGCGAAGCCGGTCGTGAACCTCTTTTCGTCCATCCAAACTCAGCACCACATTGCTCATTTCACGGTTGGCAAACTCAATAACTTCCTCGTCAAGTAAGACCCCATTTGTTGTAAGGGTAAATCGGAAATTCTTATTATGTTCTTTTTCCAGTTCACGTCCATAGGCCGTCAACTGCTTCACCACTTCAAAATTCATTAACGGTTCCCCGCCAAAAAAATCCACTTCTAAATTTTTTCTTCCCTGTGAGTTCGCTACCAGAAAATCAAGTGCTCTTTTACCTACTTCCAGGCTCATCAGTCCTCGTTTCCCTTGATAACCGCCCTCTTCAGCGAAACAGTATTTGCAGCTTAAGTTGCAATCGTGTGCTACATGGAGGCACAGTGCCTTCACCACCGATTGGCGGTTTTTAAAATCAAGGGATACCTGTCCAAAAATATCCTCCGAAAAAAGTTTCCCTTGTTTCTCCAGTTTCTTTATATCGTCAAAAATTTCAGCAATTTCTTCTTTCGTAACTTCTGAGTTATCTTTATACTTTTCTAAAACATCCAAAACAATTGATTTTTTATCTATTCCGGCTTCAAGCATTTCGATCACGTCATAAGCGACCTCATCTACCACATGAACCGCTCCGCTGTTTACATCTAAAACGATGTTGTATCCATTGCTTTTATATGTATGAACCATCTTTCATAAGACCTCTCTTTTTAATTTCCTTTATATAAAAATCGCTGCAAAATCAATCTTGCAGCGATTTCAAATTAATTCTTCTTTATCTGCTCACATTGCTGATTTGCAACGCTGCATGATGTTTTGCTTGCTGACTGGCAAGAAGTCTGGCATTCACCACATCCGCCCTTTTTAGCAGAATCAGCGAGATTTCTTGTTTCAATAGTCTGTATTCTTTTCATATCGTAACCTCTTTCAAAATAAAACATTTAAATGTACCAAAATATGATATCACACACAGGAATAAAATTCAACCTTAAAATACGTTCTTACCGCTGTGCCAAGTTGCACTTGCACATCTTATATACCTTACCGTTTTCATCAACGCGCGTACACGCACCGCAGATTCCTTCTCCGCAGCAGATATGACTATTGTTGCTATGGACAAGAACCGTATCTCCCCATTCTAACTTCTTTGCTTCTTCTATATAGTAATCGGAGCCCAACAGTACCACTACGCTGTATCCGCTCTCTTCAACCAACCGCTGGATTCCACCTTCTTGGTTCGCATAAAGACTTGGAAACTCAATAAAGTGAACCTCTCCATTCAGATCAGACTTGATATAATCCCAAACAATCTCTTTGCAGATTTTATCTACATCAATCATAAAGTCAATCCGAGTCTCTTGTCCGGCCCATTCCAAGAGGTTAACTGCAGGTGCGAACCCTACCCCTTTAGCTAAAACCAGAATCTTTTGATGGTCTTGAATTCTACCGAACTTGCCGATAATTTTTGATAATCCTTCAAGTCCGCTCCTATAGACTCCCCTCACGACCAGCTTTTCGTCTTCCCCTGCAATCAACTTTGTCTTTATTGAAATGGATTTAACTAATAAATAAATAACGCCTCTGTCTGTATCCGCTTTCATTACCGATATAGGTGCATCGTAATAGAGCTCATCTCCCACCGATTTTACGAACACAAAAGTACCCGGTTTAGCTGCTTTCAAGGCAAATCCTCGTCCTACATCCAGCCCGATTACATATAAATCCTCTAAGTACTGTTTTTTTAATACAATGCGAGCGGTGAAATCCTTTCTTGGATTATTCACCCGCTTGCCGCTTTGGATGTATTCATTATAAATGCAAACACCTTTCCACAGGCAGTCGCAATATTCCTTTCCCTGAAGCCTGCTGCACACCAGACAATCACCCGTTTCTGCCAAATAGCAAGGGCAATTCTCGGTGCCGCTGTCAACACAATCAATATTACTATAGTTCATGGCCTTCCCCCCATTTATTTAGAGCGCTACCGCCTTCAATCTGTTTCATTTTCCTGTATATCAAATTGATGGGATTGCGTTATTCCCTGATTACTCATTATATTTTCGTACAAGGAGAAAGGTTCTCTACTTCTTTCGCAATTAAAAACTTTCATCTGCCTCAAATCCGTAATTCATGAGCGCGTACGCATCATTAAACCAGTCCGGAGCTCCCATGACTACACAGATCATCAGACGGCCATCCCTCTCTGCAGAGGCCACCAGGGTGCGCCCAGAGGCTTTTGTATACCCAATTTTGACACCATTACCGCCTTCATATTGATGTACTACTTTATTTTTATTATAGAAATAGTTGTATTTATCCGGTTCTCTGCTTGCTTCCCAGCTTTCAGCGGCAGAGATACGTCTAAATGTCTCGTTCTTCATCGCTTCTTTTGCAATTAAAGCCATATCATAGGCTGTCGTATAATGGTTATCATCATACAGCCCATTTGGATTGAGGAAATTTGTACCTTTGCAGCCCAGTTCTTGGGCTCTCTCGTTCATCATTTCCGCAAAATGCTCCTGATTTCCTCCGATGATATCCGCCAAAGCGACTGCAGCATCATTACCGGATCGAAGCATCAAACCGTATAACAAATCTTCTATGCTGACAGCTTCTCCCGGTGCTAAGTATATAGAAGAACCTTCTACTCCAACTGCATCTGCTGGGATTTTTACCTTCTGTGTCAAGTCACTGTGAAGTTCTTCTACACGCTCTATTGTAAGCAGTGCCGTCATAATTTTTGTCGTGCTGGCCGGGTAAGCTTTTGTTTCGGCATTCTTTTCGTAAAGTATTTCTCCGGATGTTCCATCCATTAGAACCGCCTGATTTGCGGAGATCGACGGTACTGTTCTATTCATTGTCGCCGCGATCTTCCCCGGCACCTCCGCTACCGTTAGAACAAGCATGGAAACTGCCGCAATGATTAAAATTCCGCATACAATATCCCATATCGACAGCGGAATCTTTAAGTTTTTTTTGCCCATCATAAAATCCTATTCCGGGAGGCATTGCTCCCATTTGACTCTATTTTGATCGGAATTTTCATGGAACCTTTAGGCAATTTGGGCATGAAAAAATCCCCTCAGAAACAAGTTTACTGTGTTTCTAAAGAGATATGACTGTTTTTTTATTCCTGTTCTTCTTGGGGGGCTGAAAAATCAATGGCAATTTGCTGTGCATCTACTTCGTCTTCCAGCTCCTCTGCCACCACTGCACTTTCAATATTTTCAATATCCGGCAAATCCTTTAGCGTTTCAAAGCCAAAATGCTTCAAAAAAGCATCCGTCGTTTTATATAATATCGGACGTCCGATAGCAGTCGATCTTCCGCCTTCTTGAATCAGATCCTTTTTCATCAAGCCCTCAATCACGCGATCACTCTTGATTCCGCGAATAGAGTCAATCTCACCCTTTGTAATCGGTTGTTTGTAGGCAATAATCGCAAGTACTTCAAGAGCCGACTGAGAAAGTCTCTTTTCTTTTATCGGTGTACATAGCCGTTCGATATAAATGGCATTCTCTGCATCCGTAACAAATTGAAAGCTTTTATTTACTTCAACAACTCGAATCCCTCGTCCTTCTTGCTCATACTCTTCCTTAAGCTCCAGAAAGTAATCATAAGCCTCTTTCCAGTTTATATTAAAAACCTCTGCTGCTGTTTTCACATCCAATGGTTCGCCCCAAACAAACATCATGGATTCAAAGGCAGATTTTATGGTCTTTTTAGTGGTCATTTGCAGCTTCTCCCATCTCAATTTCTATCTCATCAAAAGCAGCCTTCTGCTCTACTTTAATCAGCCGCTGCCGGATCATCTCCAGCATGGAGGCAAAGGTAATCACTACATCGTATGTATCACTTTCTTTTGTTAGCAGCTCCTTAAAGAGCATCCTTTTCAAGCCGCGGTTTCGAAAGAAACCTACAATATGTTCGATTTTCGTCTCGATGCTCAATTTCTGTCTTTCCACTCTGGTATAGTGTTTTCGAACTTCTTCAATTCGCTGTTTCTTCCTTAGAAATAAATTAAAAGAAGCGACAAACTGTTTGATATCAAGACATAAGAATTCGTCTGTCTCGTTGGTATATGGCGTCAAGTCTTCTTTCGGTTTTTCAAAACACTGCATTCTGAGTTCTTCTTTCTGTTCCAGTGCTTCCGCCGCCGCCTTGAATTTCTTGTATTCCAGAATCTTTTCCACCAGTTCGGTTCTTGGATCCTCTTCCACCACACCATCTTCCATGTTCGTGGTCCTCGGAAGAAGCATTTTGGATTTGATCTCGATCAACGCTGCAGCAAGCACCATAAATTCGGTTGCAATGCCTACATCCGTATCTCTCATCCGCTCCACATACTCTAAATATTGTTTTGTAATTTCGGATACCTGAATATCATAGATATTCATTTCCGCATTTTCAATGAGGTAGACCAGCAAATCAAACGGGCCCTCAAATATATCTATTTTAACCTTATAGGACATACATTTTGTTTCTCCTTTTATGTAATATGGAGTATTTTAACATAGTTTGTCCTCTGTAACAAGCTACTGCCGCACTTCATGATTCGTCAACGTTTGCGTTAATTTGCTCATGCCTTGTATAATACATCACCCCTGCCACAATAATCAGACCGCCTATGGCCTGGCTAACCGTCGGAATCTCGACAAACAACAAAGCCGCCATCGCAGTAGCGATAAAGGTCTCTAAGTTTTCGCAAGTCGCCACATATAAGGCAGTCGTATACCCCAGACACCAATTAAACACAGCATGTGCACCAATCTGGCATACCATAGACATCATAAAAATCCAGAAAATATCTTGGAAACTATAGCCCGTAAAAGGAGTCGACGTAATCAACATACCCGCACCAAAAGCTACCCAGCAAAAGGAAAACACTAAAAACACATACACCGCTGCCGAAATGCCCGTCCTGAACTTATTTCCCGTAATCAAGTAAAGTGCCATAAAAAAGGCCGCCAGGAAGCTCATCAGATCTCCAAACAAAGCGGATAACGAAATGCTGTAATCTCCGCCGGACACAATCACACCGCCAACGAAGGCAATCACCACACCAAAAATGGCTTTTTTATTCGTTCTCTCTCTCCACAGTAATACGGATAGAATCAAAATAATCAACGGATGCATCATCGCCAATACCGTCGCACTGGCTACACTCGTATGTCCTACTCCTGTAAACCATGAAAAAAAATGCCCCGCGAGAAAAATACCTGCCAACGCACAGCCTGCCACTTTCTTTCGGCTCAGCCCGGTCAGCTCCGCTCGATGCCATCCGAAAGTGATGATGGCAAAAATAGGCCACGCAAAAGTCAGCCTATAAAACCCAATCGCTATAGGCGGTGCCTCCGTCAATCGGACAAAAATGGAGGAAAATGAGGCCGCTATGACCGCCATCACTACCACTTTGTTCACATTTCTTTGAAAAATATTCATTTGTCTTTCCCCTAAATCAAATATACCACCTATAACTCAGCATCTTACAGGCAGTCCTCCTTTATAACGAATGCGAAAACAACTTCGGCAAATTAAGATCATACGGTGGATATACCACCCCTTTTTCGGTTACTACAGCGGTGATATACTTCGCATCAGTTACATCGAAAGCGGGGTTATAGGTCTTTATTCCTTCCGGTGCCATCGGTTTCTCATACCACATCTTATAAATTTCTTCGCCCTTTCTTTCCTCGATATGAATGTCTTTTCCTGTTGAGGTATTTAAGTCAATGGTAGACGTGGGTACGAACATATAAAAGGGAATTCCGTATTCCTTCGCAAGAATAGCCAAACCTGAGGTCCCTATTTTGTTGGCTCCGTCTCCATTGGCTGCCATTCGGTCACAGCCCACCACCACCGCATCTACCCAACCGTTTTTCATCACGATAGAAGCCATGTTATCACATATCAAGGTCACATCAATCCCGGCTTTATGAAGTTCCCATGCCGTCAATCTCGCACCCTGAAGCAGCGGTCTTGTTTCATCTGCAAAAACCCTGAAATCAAAGTTCCTTTCCTGACCCAAGTAAAGCGGCGCCAGGCACGTTCCGTATTTCGCCGTGGCAATGGTTCCTGCATTGCAATGTGTTAAAATGCCCATTCCTTTTTTCAGAAGAGAAAGTCCATGCTCGCCCATCGCATAGCAAGCCTCTTCATCTTCTTTTCGAATTTGTTCCGCTTCATCCAATAACATTAGCTGGATGAATGCGAACTGCTCTTTCCACGAAGAAATGCCGGCAATCTGAGCTTCCAGAGACAGCAGCCGGCTCTCCATCCTGTTCAATGCCCAGAACAGATTAACCGCCGTAGGTCTTGAACTGGCAATATGTTCTTTCAATTCATAAAATTTTTCTGCAAATTCACCTAAATCATTTGCTTGAATTGCTCGGCTGCATACGGCCATCCCATATGCAGCAGCCACCCCAATGGCAGGTGCTCCCCTTACCTTCAGCTTGTAGATGGAATCCCACAAATCTTCTTTTGTTGTAATTTCCTGATAGGTCTCTTGACCGGGCAGCAAGGTCTGATCAAGAAGATATAACCGCCCATTTTCATATTTTATCGGTGCTATAAATAATGCCATACGCCCCCCTATTCATTTGCTTTCTTTGAATGCTTCCTTAGAGGATGCCGGATTCAAACAATTGTGTTCATTATATCATACAAGCTACGTCGCCGTATGATTCAATGAAGGCTTCCCTGCGGCAACGCTTTCGGCTCCGACTCGCTCCGCTCCCTGCTGTCCGTTTTGCCTAGCCAAGCAAGCTTGGGGTAAAAAGGCAATGCCGTTTCAATATTTGCCTTCATTATATCATAAATGCTTGCAAAATAAAAATCCGAAGAACTGAAGTCTTCGGATTTTTATTTTTCTATTTTATATGCTTTTTTGTGGTCGTGATTTTTTTATTTCTCTCTCTGCTTGATTAAACTCGAACTAATTCACATATCCGTTTGCAGAAAGAAAATTTTGTACTCCAGAATATGCAGACATAATTCTCGTTGCATAAGCTGTAGAGTAAGTGCCTCGGCTAACTCTTGCCGAGCCTTGATTATATGCGGATAAGGCCCTTGTGGTGTCTCCTCCGTAGTTAGTAAGACCGTTGCTGATCATATAAGCCCCAACCGCGATGTTAGAGCGTGCATCCAGCAATTGATCGGCATTTAAGCCGAAATTTGCACCGGTAGCCGGCATAATCTGCATCAAGCCTCTAGCTCCGCCTGTGGAGACGGCTAAAGGGTTAAAGGTGCTTTCCTTTTGCGCAATGGCCATGAGTAATTTTTCATCCACACGATTTACTGTGGCAGCCCGTTTGAACATAAATACGAGTTCTTGCGCATAGCTGGTAGAAATGCTACCATTATAATTTAAAATATAGTTTACTAACCCTTTGTTGTATCTGGATGTTGCTTCACTCCAGAAATTCTTTGCGGGTACACCTGCATTGGTACTAATACACAATCCATAATATGCATCAAAATACGTATCCCACTTAAAGACTTTACTGTCTTTCATAGCTTTTAGGGGAATGAATACATACTTACCGATTGCCAGTACAGGCAACCCTCCTAAATCAACTTCTTCGACTAGCATGTCAGGGGCTTCTATCGTTTCCGATTCTAATGCGCCCGTTGTTGTCGTTTCATTTAAAGTTACTGCGTCTTTATCATCCAAAAGTTCTTCGTAAGCTGTTACGCTGACTCCCGAAAGAATCTCTAAGTTAAAATCGTAGCCATTATTTTTAGCCCAATTCTTGCTGAGACCAGTCTGAGTCTCCTCCGTCTTTAGAAGTTTTAATGTGCGGCTTTCCCAGTCCATTTCTGCGTCAAATCCACAGATCTTTCCCATCTCTGGGGTCAATGGAATGTAAGTCGTGTCTTTATAAAGGAAGAACGGATACTGTAGGTTGTAGTTTACAACCTGACTCCCATTTATAACGACTTCCTTGTTAAAAAAATCTCCTTGAACGTTTTCTTCAGCATATATAGAAATTGATGAGAATAGCACAATGGTCAATGAAAGCCACACAGATATAAGCTTCTTTGCCATACCTCGTTTATCCTCTCTTTCTCTATGTCTTATTCGCTAAGACTTTATTATTATAACATGGTTTTCCAAAAAGTATACCTTTTTGCTCATATTCAGAAAATTGTAACTTGCGGAACCTTTAGCTAACTTCTTTATTTTTCAACGCTTTCAGCTTATATGTTTTCTAATTTTTCATTGGGTTTTGCTGTAAAAATGATTAATATGCTTTCCATTTTTTGGTCATTGTTTACTTTTTATTCAAGTAATATTATTACATTTTTACCTAAAAATATGATAAAAATTAGATCAAATTTCACTGCATAATAATGCCTCCATTACGCTTATTTGGCAACAAATTAGTACATATTTATCTCATTTTTTCACTTTTATAGATAGTTGTGAAGATTTGTGACATAAAAAAACCGCATTCACCATGCGGTTTTTTATTGCATTTTTACGACGCCATTGTTTCATCTTCAACGGTAAACTTTTTTTGTACCGCTGCCAAGGATTCATCCAGCTTCGCAATAACCGTATCAATTGTTTCATAAGTCTGCACTGCAGGTGGTTCAATCCTCACTGTTTTAGCATTCACAAGGGTTCCTGCTGTCATGACTCTTCTCGAAAACAGTTCTTTTGTTACTTCATATCCCACTTCAGCCTTAGGAAATTCCAAACATATCAGTAAACCTGCTCCTCTTACTTCTTTTAAAACCGTTGGATACTTGCTCTGTAATTCGTTCAACTTTTTCATATAGTATTCCCCTTTTTCCTTTGACATGGAAGGGATATCGTGCTCAAGCATATATTTTATAGTGGAAATCGCCGCTGCACAAGCTAGGGGATTGCCTCCAAAAGTCGGCGAGCCGAGCAGCCACGGATTATCTCTCAGTTTCTGCACCCACATGTTGGGTCTTGCAATAATACCTGTAATCGGCATAATCCCGCCGCCAAACGCCTTTCCATAGGTCATGATGTCCGGGCAGATATTTTCCACTTCGCATCGCCACAGGGTTCCAGTCCGGCCCATTCCGGTTTGGATTTCATCCACAATCATAGCGACATGATGTCGATCACAAATTTCTCTTACTTCTTTCAAATATCCTTTTGGCGGAATTTGGACACCCGCTTCTCCCTGAATCGGCTCAATGATTACCGCAGCAACTTTTTCCCCCACCGCTTTCAGATTGACGATAGCCGTTTCCATCGCTGCGGCATCTCCGTATTTCACGTGTTGTACCTGTTGAATCATGGGGAGATAGTCTTCTCGATACGTGCCTTTTCCTCCCATCGAAATTGCGCCAAGTGATTTGCCGTGGAATGCGCCAACCGTCGAAATATACCATCGCCCGCCGGTAGCCAGACGAGCCAGTTTTAATGCCATTTCCACAGCTTCGGCTCCCCCGTTGGTAAAAAAGGAATAGCATAAGTCTCCCGGCGTAATCATCGCCATCAAACGGGCTAAGTACCCCCTTAAAGGATCCAGCAACTCTTGACTATGCAATGCATATTTATCCAGCTGTGCCTTTACAGTTTTTAAAATTTCAGGATTTCTGTGACCGCAAGTATATATGCCAAATCCACCTAAACAATCAATGAATTCTGTACCATACAGATCATAGAAGTGCTCCTCTGAGTCCGACCATTCCACAATAGCAGCATCGTTGGATACAGATTTTCTGTATTCCAGCCAGCCAGGATTTACGTGTTCATTGAAATTTAAAATGGATTCCTTTACAATTGTGTCTTTTTCTTCCTTGGTCAGCTCTGAACTTTCAATATAGCTAACGATTCGTTTCGCTTCTTCTAAAGCCTTTGCTTTGTTATTGCTTATCATAACAATTACCTCCGAAATTGCCCTGCCGAATTTCACAGCAGAAATATTTTTTTCTATTACGTCTACATAATATACAAGTTGCATGCCAACTCTAAAAATTATTCTCTTCCGCAATGTTTCTGATCCCGTAAAGCTTCCTTGGATTTCAACCCTTTCCCATGATTAATTTTTTTATTTAAATTTAATGATGCCAGCACCTTTTCTATAATTTTCAGACAATTCCACGCTACTATTTGTATCATTTCTTAGATTTAATTCTCATTAATGATACAAACGACCTATCGTTTTTACGTAATTGCCTCGTCTTTTTATCTAAAACAAAAAGGATATCGGAAAATGATCTTACATAAATCATTTTCCGATATCCTCTTCACAATCTATTTTGTCCGCGTCATAGTCTAACGAGAAAATTTCAGTCCATACTTCTTTATCTTTTCATAAAATGCTGTTTTGGAGATATCCAATTCTTGCATCATTACCCGCTTATCCCCATTGAAAGCGAAAAGAGCATTTTCTAAAATTCGTGCCTCTTCCCGTTCCACTAGCTCTTTTAAGGTTTTGGGATGCACCTCCTGAGAAATGCTGATATGTTCCGGATAAATCAGATTTGTTTCGCATAAAGTAATTGCTCTTTCGATTACATTTTCTAGCTCTCGAACATTGCCGGGCCAATGATAGGAAAGCATTTTTCTTAATGCTTCTCCTGAAAACTGTTTAATATCCATTCCGTAGTATGCACATACATTGCGCATAATTTGATTGATTAGCAAATATAAATCTCCCTTTCGTTCTCGGAGCGGGGGTATTTCTATAGGGAATACGTTAATGCGATAGAATAAGTCCTGCCGGAATCCTCCCTTTCGAACTTCCTCTTGAAGGTTTTTATTCGTTGCGGCGATAATTCGTACATCTACCTGAACAGGTTTTGAAGAACCTACCCGATAGATCATTTTATTCTGCAAAACATGAAGCAGTTTTACTTGTATTTCTAACGGCAAGTCTCCGATTTCATCTAAAAATAAAGTTCCTCCGTCAGCAGCCTCAAAGAATCCGGCCTTACCGGAACTGCTGGCCCCAGTGAAGGCTCCGCCTACATAACCAAAGAGTTCACTTTCAAAAAGAGTAGGTGCAATAGCGTTGCAGTTCACCTCTACAAAAGGTGCTTTGGGATTCTTGATATCATGAATTTCTCTAGCCAATTTAGATTTTCCGGTGCCGCTTTCACCCGTTATTAACACATTGAATTTGGTATGGGCTGCTTTATAGGCCAGATACTTCGTTTCTCTCGTCTTTGAACTGGCTCCCACGAAGTTTTGAAATACCTCTTCGGGGAATTCCTTTTGATGCTCAAGATGCTGTTTGTGTTTCTTTTCAATTTCTTCTATAAGGCTGTTACGGTCTTCGAGAAGCTCTTCCAGTGCAGACGCATCTTCAATCAATAGATAAACACCTTCTGTTTCCCGTTCATCCGTGCTGCTGACAGAAGGAAAAATCGTACATACTACCAGTCTTTTATTAATTTCATACAGTACATTTTGAACAGGCTGCTCTTTCCCCTCTAAAATGCGAAAGATTTTACGGGATAAATCGGATTCCTCAAATAAATCAAGAAATTGCACTCCAATTACAGACAGTTGATCCATGCCTCCTGATTGAGGGAGCTTCGGCATAAAGGAACCTCCACGCAATAAGTTCCCAATGGTCTCTTTACGAACACTATATCCTTTTGCTTGAAAGAACTTAATATGACCGCGTGAGCCATCAATCGCCACCATATGCCCTATAGAAGAGAAATAAGGCAGCGTAAATTCAAATCCATTAATAGAAATGCTTATCTCATGGTTAGCCGTGTCAATCATAGCGCTGATATGAAAACCCAGATAATTTACATCTAATTTAAATGGGTTCCGAAGCTGATGCTCTCTCAGATACTTATAGATCGGTTCTATTTCGCTATTCTTATATACACCAATCCCGATCAGCATATCTCCCTTTTTTATATTTTTATCATGGATATTAAGCCATGATAAATCCGCCGGGTCAAGTTCTCCGTCATCTTCACCGAGTTTATTATCGGCGATGATGATAATATCTCCTTCTTTCAGCTGCCCTGACTCATGAGTGGCCGGCTGTTCAAATATGATACCGGTAATCGTCTTCGCCTTTTGATTGCAAGCCTGTATACGGCCGTTTGAATCGACATAAACCAATCCCTTGGATAAATGATCCATTATATTTTCCAATGCTTGCTTCATTTCAGTCATGAGCGTTCCCCCATTTAATCCTTATACATACATGATAAAAAACAGCTTTCCTATCGGAAAAGCTGTTTCATATCGATTTATGTCTGACTTTATTTTTATCGCTTTCGCCTTGCTCCGCCTTCTGCCACGTTCATTCTGGTAATCTGCTTTGCAATGCTGATTTTCGCTCTAGTAATCTCATCCGGAGAAGTATTTGTTAAATCGTGATGAATCAGCCAATCCTCTACCGTTGCCTTTCTTCTTTGAGCTCGGTCTTTATCTATCTCTTCAGGCCATTCCGCGGCATCTGTATAAACGACAAATTTATCTTTAACGTCAATATACCCTCCGCAAATAGCAGCAACTCTGAAATCCTTTGATCCTGCTTCCTGAATCCATAGCTCACCGACCCCTAAGAGCTTACAACACCAAGCGTGATCGGCCATAAAGCCTTCGTCTCCGCCCAAGGTTCGAACGATAACCATTTCAACATCATTTTTATAAAACAGTTCTGAAGGTGTTATAACCTCAAGTTGCACACTCTTAGCCATTTTTCTTAAACCTTTCTACAACTTCATCGATGCCGCCTGCCATCAAGAACATATGCTCTGGAATTTCATCATGCTTTCCTTCCAGTATTTCTTTGAAACTTCTTACGGTTTCTTTTAATGGCAAATATTTACCTTCCATGCCAGTGAACTGTTCTGCTACGCTAAATGGCTGCGATAAGAACCGCTGTATTTTTCTTGCTCTTGCAACAAGAAGTTTATCGGAGTCAGACAATTCATCCATACCAAGGATAGCGATGATATCTTGTAAATCCTTATATCTCTGAAGAACTTCCTGTACTCCTCTTGCTGTTTCATAGTGCTCTTCTCCAACAATATTTGGATCCATAACTCTTGAAGTCGATTCAAGCGGGTCAACCGCCGGATAAATACCTAATTCTGTAATTGCACGAGATAATACCGTTGTCGCATCCAAATGCGCAAAGGCAGTAGCCGGAGCTGGGTCAGTCAAGTCATCGGCAGGTACATAAATCGCCTGAACCGATGTAATGGAACCCTTCTTTGTAGAAGTAATTCTTTCCTGAAGTGCACCCATTTCTGTAGCAAGTGTAGGCTGATAACCTACCGCTGACGGTACACGACCTAACAGCGCAGATACTTCAGACCCTGCTTGTGTAAATCTAAAGATATTATCGATGAACAGAAGTACATCCTGTCCTTCTTGATCTCTAAAGTATTCTGCCATTGTCAAACCGGTTAGAGCTACTCTCATTCTAGCTCCGGGAGGTTCGTTCATCTGACCGAATACCATGGCAGTCTTCTCGATAACGCCGGATTCGATCATTTCATAGTAAAGGTCATTTCCTTCTCTTGTACGTTCACCTACGCCTGCAAATACGGAGATACCCCCGTGTTCTCTGGCGATATTACTGATAAGTTCCTGAATAAGAACGGTTTTGCCTACGCCGGCTCCACCGAAAAGTCCTACCTTACCACCTCTTGTATATGGGGCAATAAGGTCTATAACCTTGATACCTGTTTCAAATATCGTTGAGTTGGTATCCTGTTCTTCAAAAGGAGGAGCCTCCCTATGAATCGAACTTCTTAATTCTGTATTAACAGGACCTTTTTCATCAATGGTTTCTCCAATTACATTAAACAGTCTTCCAAGTACTTCTTTTCCAACCGGTACCTGAATTGGAGAGCCTGTATCTGCTGCTTCCATCCCACGAGTTAAACCATCTGTAGAAGATAATGCAACACATCTAACAATGTCATCACCGGTGTGCTGTGCTACTTCTGCTACGATTTTTCTGCCTTCAAGCTCGATAATAATTTCGTTTAAAAGCTCTGGCATTTGCTCGGGCATAAACTTTATATCTATTACTGGTCCAATAATCTGGTGTATTTTACCTTTATTCAACCATTCCACCTCCTATTACTGCTGGGCTTCAGACCCTGCCACAATTTCAATAATTTCATTGGTAATTGCCGACTGTCTTGCCCTGTTATAGTACAAGGACAGCTTACCAAGCATATCCCTTGCGTTATCAGTAGCATTTTCCATAGCCATACGTCTTGCCGCATGTTCACAGGTAGCTGATTCAACTATTGCACCGTAAACCATGATTTCCACATATTTAGGGATTAAATAATTGAATACTTCTTCTACTGACGGTTCGTATTCAACTTGCTTGCTATTTTTCATTATTTCCCGGTCTTCTCGAGGGTCAATCGGCAGCAAGGTAACCGTTTTCGCTTCTTGCTGCAGCGAATTGATAAAAGTAGTATAAATCAATACCACTTCGTCGATTTCTCCGGCGTTATACAAATCGATGATAGAATCACTGATCTCTCTCGTTTCTAAAAAGGAAATATCCTCCGGTGGTGCACAATATTCACTCAGAATATTGTATCCTCTTTTTCCGAAATATTCGTTTCCTCTAGATCCTATAGCAACGATCACCGCTTTTTCACGGTCACCGCCCATTTCCGCTTCTGAACGCTTGATAATATTGGAGTTGAAGCCTCCGCAAAATCCTCTGCAGCTTGTTATAATGATATAACAAGTCTTTTTGATTTCTCTGCTTCCTCTCAAATACTGCTTTGGAACCGATTTTGTGTTATTAAAGATCTCATCAATCGAATCCGTTATATAATGAAAATATTCAGTAGTTTTCTCGAAGGTGGCCTTTGCTTTCCTAAGCTTTGCCGCAGAAACCAGCTTCATTGCATTGGTAACGTGCTCAATGCTGGTTACGCTCTTCATACGGCGCTTAATGTCCTGCATATTACTTGAAGCCATATTTTCCTCCTCTTCTTGCTAAGCTAACGCAATCTATTCATATTCCTTGATTTCTTTAAACTTAAGAATTGCTTCTTTTAAAAGTTCCTCAGAGGCTTCATCAAGATTCCCGCTTGCTTTGATATTCTTTCCAACCTGTGGATAGTGCGTATCCATGAAATTATAGAAATGAGCTTCAAACGCTTTTATCTTTTCAACAGGTACATCTGCAAGATAGTGATTGATGGCTGCATAAATAATCATAACCTGATGCGTTACATCAACTGGCTTGTACTGACCTTGTTTTAGGATTTCCATCAGAATCAAACCGTGATCCAATCGCGCTTTTGTATCCTTATCTACGTCCGATCCGAACTGGGAGAAGCTTGCTAATTCTCTATACTGAGCCAACTCCAGCTTAATCTTACTTGCTACCTTCTTCATTGCCTTAATCTGAGCATTTCCTCCTACACGAGATACGGAGATACCTGCATTTACAGCCGGTCTCTGTCCTGTGAAGAACAATTCGGATTCAAGGAAGATCTGTCCGTCTGTAATGGAAATTACGTTTGTAGGGATATATGCCGAAACGTCTCCTGCCTGTGTTTCTATAAGAGGAAGTGCAGTAATCGAACCTCCGCCTAGTTCATCGGAAAGCTTTGCAGCTCTTTCCAGAAGTCTGCTATGCAGATAGAATACGTCTCCAGGATATGCTTCTCTTCCTGGTGGTCTTCTAAGAAGTAGGGACATTGCACGATAAGCTACCGCATGCTTGGAAAGGTCATCATAAATGATCAAGACATCTTTGCCCTGATACATAAAATGCTCTCCCATGGCACAACCTGCATATGGCGCAATATATTGTAATGGTGCTACGTCACTTGCCGTTGCGGATACGATAATGGTATAATCCATCGCCCCTTTATTTTCTAATGTTTGTACCAGCTGCGCTACGGTGGATTTTTTCTGTCCGATCGCAACATAAATACAAATTACATCTTCTGATTTTTGATTGATAATCGTGTCGATAGCAATCGCCGTTTTACCGGTCTGTCTATCTCCGATAATCAATTCTCTCTGTCCCTTACCAATAGGGATCATGGAGTCAATCGCCTTAATTCCCGTCTGTAACGGCTGATTTACGGATTTTCTCTGCAGTACGCCGGGAGCCGGGAATTCAATTGGTCTATACGCTTCGGCTCCAATAGGACCTTTCCCGTCAATCGGGTGTCCCAACGCGTTTACTACACGTCCGATAAGATCTTTTCCTACAGGCACTTCTACAACTTTTCCCGTAGGCTTTACAATGTCGCCTTCTTTTATTTCCTTGTCAGAACCTAGTATTACTGTACCTACATTATCTTCTTCAAGGTTTAACGCCATACCATAAGTTTCACCAGGGAATTCAAGTAATTCACCTGCCATGCATTTATCAAGACCGTAGATTCTGGCGATACCGTCACCAACCTGTATTACTGTCCCAAAATCTGACATTTCAAGCTCGTTCTTATATCTTTTAATCTGCTCTCTGATTACCGCACTTATTTCTTCAGGCTTTAAATTCATTTGCATCACCTTCTTTTTTCATAAATTGTGCTATAACATGCAAGCTGCGTCGCATTATAATGTGCCGCTCTTAAGATTTCCCTTAAGATCATCAAGACGCTTTCTAATGGTAGCATCAAGGACCTTCCCTTCAATGAATACCTTCACGCCTCCCAAAATAGTCGTATCTATTTTGTTCTCAAGTTTAACATTCTTTTTTAGGAGCTTGCCCGTCTTTTGTTCAAATTGTTCTAGTTGCTCTCCAGTAAGCGGTTCCACAGAATAAATAACACCTTTTGAAATGCCCGCTATTTCATCTAAAATACTTTGATATTGATTAACGATTCCCGAAAAGGCTCTCGTTCTTCTTTTATCAATTAATATAAATAAGAAATTCAGCACTTCGGGGCTAATTTTTCCTTGAAAAATTTGTTCAACAGCATGTTTTTTTTCTGCACCAGAAAGAACCGGCGTATTGATAAACTCATAAAAATCCGGCTCTGCTATAAACAAGTCCCGAATCTGTTTCACCTCATCCAGTATAATTTCTACCTTGTTCTCATCTCTGGCAGCTTCAAATAAAGCTCTGCCATAGGTGCTTTCTACTGTTAACTCTGCCATGTTGCGTTCCCCGCCTCGTCAATAATTTTTCCGATAACGTCTTGCTGTTCCTGATGATCTAATTGCTTTTCCAAGATTTTCTCAGCAGCAAAAATAGCAAGCGCACCAATTTCTTGTTTCATATCCTCCAGAGCTTTTTTCTTAAGTCTCTCTATTTCAACCTCAGTCTGCTTTAAAAGCTGAACAGATCTTGCCTGGGACTCATCTAGGATTTCTTTCGCCTGAGCGTCCGCTTTCACCTTCGCGTCCTTCACAATATCTCTACCTACACCTTCAAGATCTGCCAATTGTTTTTCATAGGATTTCACCAACTTTTCAGCTTCTAGATTCTTCGTTTCTGCACTATTGATGTTTTCTAATATTTCATTGTTTCTAGTCTCAATGACGTCACTAACCTTTTTGAATAGAAAGTGCTTCAAGATAGCGATGAGCACAATGAAATTGACCATCGTCGCAAAAATCGTAAATAAATTAAATTCCATTTTGTCAGAAGCCTCCCTTCCAGTTCATTCTTTACAAAACCACTGGTATAATTATTGCCATTTAACAAAAATTAGCATGATTGAAATGAACAATGCATATAGGGAAGTTACTTCAGCAAACGCAATACCTAAAATCATGGTTGACATGATATCACCTTTCGCTTCAGGCTGTCTTGCAATAGCTTCTACGGCTTTTCCTGAAACGGTACCGATACCAACTCCTCCGCCTAAGCATCCGATCGCCGCTAATCCGGCACCAACCGCTAGCATTCCGTTTAGAAAAGTGTTAGAATCAATATTCATCTTTTTTCCTCCTTAATTGTCTACTCTTTTTTATGTGTTTTTATGTTTTTATATAATATCTAATGCTCGCACAAAACTCTACGGCATCAATTATTATCAATCTTAGTGATGTTCTGCTCCATGGTCGGCACCAATCTTGATATATACCATCGTCAACATCATGAATACAAACACTTGGATCAGTCCATCAAATATGTCAAAGAACGCATGTAACGGAATCGGTGCTATGAAAGCAAACTTACCCATTGCTTCATACACGATTCCCAGAACGATAGTACCTACCAGCATATTACAAAACAGTCGAAGCGATAAAGATAGGGGTATGGTCAGCTTTTCAAGTAAATTTAATGGCAGCATTGCTGCATAAGGCTTAAAAAAGCTTCCGGCATATCCGCCCACTCCGCACTTACTGATCGCATTTGCATTAATCAGTACAAAGGTCATAAGGGCAAAAGTAGCTGCAACATTGATGTCTTTCGTAGCCGGTTCTATTCCAACCAAGCCGGATAGGTTTAATAATCCCATAAAAACTGCCATTGCACCGATATAGGGTACAAAAAAACGCTTGTACTCATCGCCCATATTAGACTTGACTAACCCATTGATCATGTTAACAAACATTTCCAGTACGTTCTGCTTTTTATTGGGCACCTTGCCTAGATTTCTGGTTAAAAGCAGTACCAAAACGATGATAACAGCCATTATAATCCACTGTGTCACTATACTTGTCGTCACAGCAATTGAATGGTTAAAAATGTTGAAACTAAATACCGTTTCAGGATTCATGTGCATTTAATTACTTCCTTTCTTTCTTAGCATTACTCTAGTTACTCCATAAAGAATAACTGCCATATAGTGAAGACTATAACCGATTAAAAATGCCAAATAACTCATTGTATCATTACGGCACAGTAAAACAGCAATAGCCACCGTAACCATCACTCTGCCTGCAGCCCCCAAGACATAAAACGCCTTTTTTGCTTTCGCCTGAAGCATGTAATTCGCAAGGAAGGCATTTAATAGAAAGTTCGCCAGTGATAGAATTATCGCAATAATAACTATTGCCGTATATTCTTTAAAATTCATTATCGATATCAAGGCTGCTGCTATAAGTATAACTATATCATACCCTGTAACTTTTTTTAACATTTCTTTTGTATCTTTATTCAAATTAGCTTATCCCCCGATGATCACTTTTATTATATTCATATCTCTTGCGTCAATATAAATCAGGCAATTGTTGTTATTTTTTTATCAATCATGAAGACCCTACACATAGTATTTGCTTATAGCCGATATATATTAGAATGAATATTTTTGCTTTTAATATTTATAAATAAAAGTTAACATAGATTTAACATACTTACTTCTACGACAAAATATCGGTTTTTCCTATTGTTTTTTACAAATTAAATAATATTATAGCCTTAAATTTTTAAATGTAAAGCATCGTTAATAAAAAAACAAAGTTAAATTTGGGAGCATTGCATGCAATTAAAGAAATCCCTTGAAATTTCAAGGGATTTTCATATTTTTTATGAGATTAGAAAAAAATACTAATTTGTGCTGCTTATGTTATTTTGATGCTGTTCTAAATGTCATGAACCAGATTCTTCACCCATTTTCTAGAACAGAAGCGTTTTACACAGATCACATTTTTGATGAGTTCTTCACTCTGCGCCATCAATACAACAAAATAAATAGGTAAATGGAATACCAGCGCCCCTAAAAAAACCATCGGAACTCCGATCAGCCAAACTGCACCAACTTCTACGCACATCGCAAAATGCGTGTCTCCTCCGCAGCGGAAAGTACCTACAATATTTAACCCATTGTAGACCTTCAGTGGCATAAAAATGCCGTAAATGCCTACAATCAGCATGGCATAATGCAGTCCTAAAGGCGTGAAATTAAACAGTTTCAAAATCCAATGAGACGATAAAATCAAGAGACCGCCTGAAAAGATGCCGATATAGACACCTATTTTCAACAGTCGTTTGGCTAAAGCAAAGGCATACTCCATCTCTCCTCTTCCCAATCGTTGTCCGACCAATATAATTAAGGCATCTCCAAGGCTGAATATCGCATAAATAAACAGTGTATTAATCGTATTGCTGGCCTGTATCGCGGCAAATTCCGTGACACCCATTCTTCCGTAAGCCGCATTGTACGTAGCCATTCCTAAGCTCCACATGGTTTCATTAATCATGACCGGAATACCGGTTATTAAAACTTTGAACACCAACGGTTTGTGCCAACCGATAAATTCGTGTGCTTTTCCTGCCAGAATGTTCTTCCGGATGAAAACCACATACAGTACCAAAGATAATTCTAGCAGTCTGGATATTGCCGTAGCGATTGCTGCACCTTCCACGCCGAGCGCTGGCGCTCCCCAATTACCAAAAATAAAAAGGTAATTTAAAAAAGTATTGGTGGATAACGCAATGGCACTGATTTTTAAAGGAATTTTTGTCTGATGGGTCACTCTAAGAGCCGCTGTAAAGGGAACTGTAATGCTGATAGTTAAAAAACAAACAGATGCAATTCGTATAAAATCTTTTCCTAGATCAACAGCTTGCGGAATATTAGTAAATAATCGAAGAATATGCTCCGGGAAAAACATACCGGGGATGAAGAAAAACATACTGACACCGACACATAAGGTCACCGCAAATCCTGTTACTTTTCGAATGCTCTGCAGGTCTCCTTTTCCCCAGAATTGTGCCATAAAAGCAGAGGAACCGCTGGCAAAGCCAAACATCACACCCCAGTGTACAAAGAATAGTTGATTGGAAAGACCGACTGCGGCCAGTTCCACTTCCCCCAGACTTCCAACCATGACCGCATCAACCAAGTTTAAAGAAGATGCAATCAGGCTTTGAAGGGCGATAGGAAGCGCAACAGTCGCTAACGTCTTATATAAAGTTTTACTTTCAATTTGAATTGGTAGATTTTTCTCCATAGGCCTTTATCGCTTTTACAATCCTTTCACAGGCATGACCGTCTCCATATGGATTCACCGCATGTGCCATTTCATCGTAAGCAGCCTGGTTTACCAGCAGCTCTTTTGACATGGCATAAATCGTTTCCAAATCAATCCCGGCTAATTTTGCAGTCCCTGCCTCAACAGCCTCCGGTCTCTCGGTTTCTTTTCGAACCACTAACACCGGTTTCCCAAGAGCCGGGGCTTCCTCCTGCATGCCGCCGGAATCCGTTATAATAAAGAAAGACTTTGCCATAAGATTCACAAATGGCTGATATTGAAGCGGATCGATCAAGTGAACCCGCGGTACACCATTTAAAATTTTATTGGCTGTTTCCCTTACTTTCGGGTTCATATGCATCGGATAAATAATTTCCACATCGTCGAATTCTTCGGCCAGCCGCCTGATCGCCCCAAAGATATTTTCCATATTTTCGCCTAAATTTTCACGGCGGTGACAGGTAACCGTTATCACTCTTCTCTGTTCAAAGTTAATTTTTTTTAAGGTCTCATCCTCAAACTCATATGGTTTTTCAACTACTTCTAAAAGAGCATCTATTACGGTATTCCCTGTAATATATATGATATTTTCATTAATTGATTCTCTCAAAAGATTGTTTTTATTTCGCTCGGTCGGAGCAAAATGAAAATCCGCAAGGTGTCCGGTAAGTACCCGGTTCATTTCCTCCGGATAAGGCGAGTATTTATCATAGGTCCGAAGTCCCGCTTCCACATGGCCGACTTTAATTTGCTGATAGAAGCTTGCAAGGCCTGCCGCAAAAGTAGTCGTCGTATCCCCATGAACCAGTACAACGTCCGGTTTCTCCTTTTTCAATACTTCTTCCAGTCCTACTAATACATTGGAAGTAATCTGACTGATCGTTTGGTTCGGTTTCATAATATTTAAATCGTAGTCGGGCACAAGCTGAAAGAGCTCCAATACCTGATCGAGCATTTCTCGATGCTGTGCAGTCACACAAAGCACCGACTCAATACCTTCCGTTTCATTCAATGCTTTTACCAATGGCGCCATCTTAATCGCTTCAGGTCTGGTCCCAAAAACGGTCATTACCTTCATCTTTTTTTGCTTCTCTGACATTGTTTTCTGCCTTTCTGATATGGTTTTTTGCTTTTCTGCTTTTTCGATAACTTGTCTTGCCTTTTTTCTTCTTGCTGTACATTGACGGCTTTGATCCGGAGTTTCCAATTGTTTGCATCCGTTAAAAAGATATAAATATACATCGCAGCAATACCGATCAGTCCGGCTGTTTCCACAAATAAATCCCTGCTGAACAGAACCGCAGCCACACCCATCACACCGCTGATTCCGTAAAGAGTCATGACGGTTCTTCGCTGTCCCATCCCTGATGCCATTAACCGATGATGCAAATGACCCTTATCGGGCTCCATAATCGGTCTGTGATTCACCAGTCTGCGTAAAATCGCAAAGGCAGTGTCGAAAATAGGAACGCCAAGAACCAATACGGGAATAATGACCGCCATAATAGTGGCTCCTTTGACCGGTCCCACGATAGATAGTGAGGCAAGCATAAAGCCTAGAAATAAAGATCCGCCGTCTCCCATAAAGATTTTAGCCGGATGGAAATTGAAAGGCAAGAAACCTATCGCTCCGCCAGCGACGGCGAGCATCGCAATGGTGGCCGGATAGGCCCCATGAATATAAGCGGCATAAGCAATACTTAAGGAGGCAATGGCTGATACACCGGTTGCCAAACCATCCAAGCCATCAATCAGATTGACCGTATTGGTGATGCCAACGATCCAAAGAATAGTTATGATATAACCGGTTAAACCGCCAAAATAATTGTGTCCTCCATCCCCAAAATGGTTCGTAATAAATAAAATTCGGACTCCAAAACCGTACACCACGGAGGCACAAGCGATTTGCCCCAGCAGCTTTACTTTTGCCGACAACGTTTTCAAATCATCGACGATCCCCAAGAGGTAAATGAGAATTCCTCCTATCAGGATCCCTTGAAACTCATGGTTGGTTCCGAGAGTCACTGCGATGGCCGCAGTCGTTCCAATAAAAATAGCCATTCCTCCGAATCGAGGCATCGGCTTCGTATGCATACGCCGGTTATCCTTTGGAATATCTACCGCACCGATTTTGGGTGCGATTTTAATCGCAACAGGCGTAAAAATCAGTGACAGCACAAAAGCTGTCATAAACGCTATCCAAAGTGTCATGTCTAATCCCCTAACATTACAATTTTAATTCCTGCTTCTTCTAATATGTCTTTTGATAATTGATCCGGATATCCTTCCCGTACAAAAATCTCTTTCACGCCTGCATTGATAATCATCTTCGCACAAATGATGCAGGGTTGATGAGTGATGTATATGGTTGCGCCTTCCACACTTTGTCCCAAATTAGCCGCCTGAATGATCGCGTTTTGCTCTGCATGCAAGGCCATGCACAATTCATGACGTTCTCCGGAAGGTATGTTCAATTTCTGCCGCAGGCATCCGCCTCTGTCTTCACAATGCTTGAGGCCTCTCGGTGCACCGTTGTAGCCGGTAGCTATAATATGCCGGTCTTTGACAATCACTGCGCCGACTTGCCTTCTTAAACAGGTTGACCGCTGTGCCGTCAACGCTGCCAGCTCCATAAAATATTCATTCCAGCTCGGTCTTTTCATTTGTTACTCCCCTGTAAAAGCTATATTATTACAATAAGTTACATCCTATGTTAAAGTTTAGTATATCAAAATTTGTTTAATTCTTCAAGGTCGTAGTATACTTCATACAAATATAATCCCTGGGGAGGCGCAGTATGGCCTGACTTCTGCCTGTCTTTGGAATCAATCGCGGCTTTCACACTGAGAGGCGTTCTTTTACCAAGCCCCACATCCACTAAAGTTCCGGTAATAATTCTTACCATATTATATAGGAATCCATCGCCTTTTATTTGCAGCTCAATTTCTTGCTTCCTATTATCCGCTAACTGATTGAAAATCTTTAAGTCGAAAATTGTTCGAACCGTAGTCGCCTTTTCTTCTCCCCCTGCAGCCTGAAAACATTTGAAATCATGTGTTCCTATGATATATTTTGCGGCATCCTTCATAGCCTCTACATCAAGGGGCTTATTGATCTGATAATAATAATTTCTGCCAAAAATATCTTTTTCTTGACTATTTAATATCTTATAGACATATTTTTTACCTTTTGCATCAAATCTCGCATGAAAATCCTCTTTTTTTTCCTCTACTTTCACAATTTGTACATCTCCGACTGAGCCAATTGAGTTCAACCCTCCTGCCAAGATGTTGTTGACAGCAATCCCGATTCGATCGGTTGGAATGCCGAATTCTCCGCGAAAGTTTGCCCGCTGTCCTAACGCGTGAACTCCTGCATCGGTACGGCTCGTCCCATTAATAGAAACAGGGGCTCCGCAGACAATACTTAAGGCCTTCTCGATCTCACCCTGTACGCTCCGCTTATCGGGCTGCCGCTGCCATCCGCAAAAATTGGTACCGTCGTATTCAATCGTCAGCAAAATATTTCTCATCATTGCAACCTATTATTTCCTCGCTTTCGGAAGTTCAATTTGCTTATTGTCCTTAGACTCTCTGTAGAGCGTAAACTTTCTGCCAATAGCCTGTACAAATTCAGCGCCTAGGGCTTCTGCAATCTGATTTGCAACATCCTTCGGATTCAACGTACAGCCTTCCTGAATTTTTACTTTCACTAATTCTCTTGCTTCTAAATTCACTTCTACTTCCTTTATAATGTTTTCCGTGAGCCCTCCCTTTCCTAAAAAAACGATAGGGTCCAGGTTATGAGCCAGACTCCTTAAGTAACTTCTTTGTTTGCTTGTAATCATTATATTTCCTTTCTTCTTTTATGAGAAACGTCTCAAAAAACGCCTTTTTTATCGCATAGTAAACCTACTTTATTATATATATTCCAGCAATTTTTACAAGTACGTATACGCCATTTGTCATTTTTATTCCAAATTTCGCATAAAATAATTATTTATAGTATTTAATTGTCTGCTTTTGTCGAACCTATTTACATTTATTTTTCGACAGATTACAATGCTTTTAACAGTATATTTGACAGAAGGGGGAGTGTGTATGCTAAACAAATTAAACTATCTTTTAGTTTCTATGATAACTATGTTAGTCATGTTAATCGCTTGCCTAGCCAGCTACGCATATCAAAATAACAATCTTTTGGAATTTGAAAAAATGGGGAGCAGTTTACTTACCTTTAATAATATCTACGATCAAACTTTTGGTCAGTTGACGAATGATGCGGTCGCCTGCATCACCACCGATGACCCGACACTTAAATACAGTTTCACCGAAGATGCCAATAACTTTATCAGCTGCAACTTATCTAATATTAATTATATCCGCTTTTCTGATAATAGGGAATTAACCGGCTTTGAAATGCTTACGAACTCTACAACGAACCCAAGCTTCTCTACCTCTGATTTTTCTTTCGATCAAAAGGAGCAAAAATATTATTTATCTTATTTAGAAGCATATAATAATCTTATTCATCTTACCATTTCAGCAGTGAATGAAGGAGATTCCACTAAATTACAGGGTGCCCGCTTCTTAGAGCTTTATTCCTCCAAAGAGGCTCTTTCGTCCAACTATACGGAGCATTTTTTAAATCGAATCGAAGAAAAAAAGCTGAAAGTCACTGCCTATTGCAAGATACTCGCTATTTTAGCCGGGCTCCTTACCGTAACACTTATATGTTGTACCTTAAGAGCTGCCTCTTTATATTTTAAAAGCAACAAAAGAAACTTATATTTCAATCAGCTTTATAGCAAGGCAATCGAAAATGCAGACGTAGGGCTGGCTATTGTGGATCGGCATTATAAATATGAATATATGAACGCGATGTACAAGCGTATATTTAATATTCAAGTTTCAAACCCTTTAGGATTTACATCCTTTTCCGTACTGCCTGACGAGATTGCTACTTCACTTCCTGCGCATTCACTTTCTGAAAACCGGAAGAATATTATTCTAACCTATACGCTGAACGGTGAAGTGAAATATATTAACTACAGTTGTTTTGCCATATTTGATGAAAAAGGTGAGCCAAAATTTGTGACACTCGTTCAAGACTGTACAGAAAGTAAGAAGAAAGACAATGAGATGATGAAGCAGCTCAAGGATATTGAATATTACGCCAATGCAAAATCCTCGTTTATTGCCAATGTTTCACACGAGATTAAAACTCCGTTAAATGTCATTATCGGAATGGTACATATTTTAAAGAATACAGATTTGACCGAAAAGCAAAGTGATATCTTGAGTAAAATTAATATTTCTTCTGAATTACTATTAAATATAATTAATGATGTACTCGATATTTCTAAAATCCAAAAGTCTTCTTTCGTGTTATATCCTACTGATTTTAACCTATTAAATATGTTGCAAGAATCCGAAGAAATTTTTACGCCTATTATCAGCAGTAAGAACCTAAAATTTGAAAAGAATTATGATTTTAATAAAGATTTGTGCCTCAATATCGACCGTACGAGACTTGCTCAAGTGCTTTTAAATCTCGTTAACAACGCCTGCAAGTTTACCTCAAGCGGTCATATCAAGCTTTCTGTTGGCAGATTATCCGAACACGGCAATTTAGTTCTCATGAAATTTTCTGTGGAGGATACTGGTTTGGGAATCAATGAAGATGATTTATCCAAAGTGTTTCAAGAATTTGAACAGCTTGAGAACCATCTTACCAAGCAGCATCAGGGGACAGGCCTTGGTTTAGCGATATGTAAGCACGTTATCAATGCCATGGGCGGCGATATTTGGGTAGAAAGTGTAAAGGGACAAGGAAGCTGTTTTAACTTTACCATTTGGGCGCATAAATCCGATGCTGCCACTTGCGAAGATTTAAATGCAGCGGCTACTTCCGTACCATTATTGAACGGAGCAGGCAAAAAAATTCTTGTGGTAGAAGATACCGAGTTAAATTATGAGGTCACGGAAAACCTGTTGTCAGAATCACAAATTATTTGTGACCATGCCTGTGACGGGCAGCAAGCGATTGATATGTGTATTGCGTTGCCTCCGGATTATTACTCTGTCATATTAATGGACATCCATATGCCAAACATAGACGGTTACACTGCCGCAGAAATTTTGAAAACAGAAATAGGCGTTACAAGTCCTATTCTCGCACTGACGGCTACCAATATCGATTCCGACACGAAGAAGGAGCATGAAAACATCATGGATGGCTTTATCAGCAAACCGTTCCGCTACCATGATTTGTACAGGGCTCTGCTTCCTTACTTCGGAGATATCAATGATATTAAATGGAAGCCTATTCCTCCGATGAAGAGCCAGATAATTCCTGCCATTAGCTATGTCACCGCTGACGATGAGACATTTGAGTTTAGCATTGCGAGAGCGGCTCAAAATTTAGGCTGCTCGGAAAAGCAATATGAAAAGCATCTGCTGAAATTTAAGAAATCCTTTGAAAACGTAGATAGGGATATACAAGAGCTTATTTTGGATAATAATTTTACGGAAGCACGCCGAATTGCCCATTCCGTTAAAGGACTTGCCGGGACATTGGGATTGGTTCCTCTCTACAAAGTGGCCGCCGAACTGGAAGCTACGATCATGGATCACCCCGATCGGGTCTCTATTCTTCTTCCCACCTTTACCGATCATCTGAAGGGTATTTGCAGAGCGACGAATATTCATTAAAACTTCCACCATCAAAAGCAGGTCAGCCGTCCAATCCAATTGGCGGTTGACCTGCTTGTCTTATGATTCTCTATTTATTTTCTTCCCATGCCTTCGCCACCGCTTCTGCAATAACATCCGCAACGCCTTCGTGGAAAGCAAGCGGTATAATATAGTCTTCCTCCAATTCATGGTCGGAAACTAAACCGGATAAAGCAAAGGCTGCTGCTGCTTTCATCTCTTCTGTAATACGGCTCGCTCTTGCAGTAAGAGCCCCTTTAAATACCCCAGGGAACGCCAGCACATTGTTAATCTGATTAGGGAAATCCGAACGTCCTGTTCCGACTACCCTCGCTCCAGCCTTTTTCGCCAGGTCAGGCATAATTTCAGGTTCCGGATTAGCCATAGGAAATACGATCGGATCTTTTGCCATAGAGTCAATCATTTCTTCTGTAAGAATTTTAGGGGCAGAGACCCCTACAAACAAGTCTGCGCCGACAATCACATCTTGAAGCGAACCAACAGCCAATCGCTGATTGGTGAGTTGTGCCAGCTCCATCATAGCAGGAGATAGGTTGCTGTCTTCTCTGCATAGTGCTCCGAATTTATCACATACTACAATATCTTTTATACCGATATTCAATAGCATCTTTGCAATGGCTGTTCCCGCAGAACCGGCTCCGTTAATGACTACTTTCACGTCTTCCAACTTCTTGCCTACGACCTTTATCGCATTAATAGCCGCTGCGGAAACCACAATAGCGGTTCCGTGTTGGTCATCGTGGAATACAGGGATGTCCACTAATTCTTGCACTCTTCTTTCGATCTCAAAGCACCTCGGTGCAGAAATATCCTCTAGATTAATTCCGCCGAAGATCGGTGCGATATTCTTGATAATCTGGATGATTTCGTCGGTGTCCTGTGTGTCGAGACAAATCGGAATCGCATCGATGCCCGCAAATTCTTTGAAAAGAACCGATTTTCCCTCCATGACAGGAATCGCAGCCTTTGCACCGATATTGCCCAGCCCCAGCACGGCGGAACCGTCACTGACAACTGCAACCGTATTGCCTTTTATGGTATATTTGTATACATCCTCCGGATTTTTATAGATTTGCCGGCAAGGCTCCGCAACTCCAGGTGTATAAGCCGTCGAAAGTTCATCCCGGTTGGTAACGCCCACTTTGCTTCTTACTTCCAGCTTTCCTTTATTTTTTTCATGCATCTCAAGCGATGCCTTGTAATAATCCATTTTGTACTCCTTTTAATCGATGATGTTGAAAAGCTTGGTTCCCTGTAAAGAAAACCAAGCTACCATTTATTTTTTCCAAGAACTCTTTAAGTCTACGATTCGATTAAATACCTTTGACCTATCCGTTGTCAGCTTCGTATCTGCTATATAGTATCCATGTCGGAAGAACTGGAAACGTTCGCCCGGCTTTGCTTCTGCGAGGGCAGGTTCTGCATAGGCTTCTATTTCCACTAAAGACTCTGGGTTCATAATGTTCTCACCGTTTTCATCCTCTATCATCAGATAGCCATATTGACGAATCTTTATTTTTACTGCTGTCTTTGCGTCAACCCAATGAATGGTTCCCTTTACTTTACGCCCTTCAAAGCCGCTTCCGCTTCTTGTCTCAGGATCGTAGGTGCAATGCAGCTCCTTAATCGTGCCGTCTTCATTTTTAATCACTTCATCACACTTAATAAAGTATGCGCCTTTAAATCGAACCTCGTTGCCCGGGAACAGTCTGAAATACTTCTTTTCAGGAACTTCCATGAAGTCTTCCCCATCGACATACAGCTCATTGGAGAAAGGAATCATTCGATTGCCCATCTCCGGAACTTCTTTATTGTTTTCGACCTCTACTTCTTCGGTCTGCTCTTCCGGATAATTTGTAATCACAATTTTAATAGGGTTTTCTACAACATTCCGGCTTTGAACCTTGCTTTTCAAGTCTTCACGAATACAATGCTCCAATAAAGCAATGTCCACCAGACTGTTCGCCTTTGATACGCCGATGCGGTCACAAAAATCCCGGATCGCTTCAGGCGTATAGCCTCTTCTGCGTAATCCTGCGATGGTTGGCATTCTTGGATCGTCCCAGCTTTCCACCTCTCCATTGTCAACAAGCGCCTTCAAATAACGTTTGCTCATCACAGTATTCGTCAGGTTTAGTCTGGCAAACTCTATTTGCTGCGGAGGCGTCGGCCAATCTAATTCACTCAATACCCAATCATATAAAGGTCGATGATCTTCAAATTCAAGGGTACAGATGGAGTGGGTGATTCCTTCAATCGCATCTTCAATCGGATGTGCATAATCATACATCGGATAAATGCACCATGCATCCCCTGTATTGTGATGAGATGTATGTGCAGTTCTATAAATAACAGGATCTCTCATATTGATATTCGGAGAAGCCATATCGATTTTTGCTCGGAGTACTTTTTCACCGTCTGCATATTTTCCGGCTTTCATCTCTTCAAAAAGCTGCAAATTCTCTTCTATGGTTCTATTTCTATATGGACTTTCTTTTCCCGGCTCTTTTAGCGTGCCTCGATATTCCTTCATCTGCTCCGCATTTAGATCACAAACGTACGCCTTTCCTTTTTTGATCAAGGTCACTGCACAGTCATACATTTTATCAAAATAATCGGATGCAAATAACCGTTTGCTCCAGGTCCAACCGAGCCATTTTACATCTTCTTCGATGGAATCTACGTATTCTACGTCTTCCTTTACAGGATTCGTATCATCGTATCTTAGATTGCACTGCCCGCCATATTTTTCAGCAGTGGAAAAGTTCAGGCAAATCGATTTTGCATGTCCGATGTGCAGATAGCCGTTCGGTTCCGGCGGAAATCTGGTATACACCTTGTCCCCATATCGTTGATTTTCTAAATCCTTTTCTATTATATTATGAATAAAATTGGAAGCAGCCTGCGTTTCTATTGCTTCAGATTGAATATTCTTATCCATATCAGCCATTATTCTTCCTCCTAAAATTTGATATCTCCCCTAGTATAATTTGCATATACGCACAAATTATAGCAACTATTATAACACAAAGCTACCTTTAATAAAAGTTTATCTTTTACAGCTTTGATGTTTCAATAAACCCTGCCTTCATTTATGTTTAACATAAAATGGGAGGTTTATTACCATAAAGCTACTTTTTTGAAATATTATCTCTTCAAGCGCAGATAATTACCGCTTAAATTTAGCGAAATCCTTGCTTTTAACATCATAAATCTTTAAAATGTTATATATTATATATCTTTTCAGAAAGGTGACCCGATTATGTTATCAGGTAAATGCGTCGTATTAGGCGTAACCGGCAGCATTGCTGCCTATAAAATTGCGTATTTGGCAAGTGCATTAAAAAAACAGAACTGTGACGTTCATGTAATCATGACGAAAAATGCAACGGAGTTCATTGCGCCGTTAACCTTTGAAACCCTTACAGGTAATAAATGCCTCGTGGATACATTTGATAGAGATTTTCAATTTGACGTGACCCATATATCGATTGCAAAGAAAGCCGATTTGATTTTGGTGGCTCCTGCCAGCGCCAATGTCATTGCCAAGATGGCAAACGGTATCGCAGATGATATGTTGACCACCACCGTACTGGCTTCCAAAGCTGTCAAGCTGGTTTCCCCTGCGATGAATACGAATATGTACCAAAATCCAATCACGCAGGATAATCTAAAAAAACTGGAAGGCTACGGATTTGAAGTCATTCAACCGGCTACAGGTCTTTTAGCCTGCAATGATGTTGGAGAAGGAAAAATGCCGGAACCGGAGGTTCTTTTTGAATATGTGTTAAAACATATTGCGATGGAAAAGGATTTACTTGGAAAAAAAGTAATTGTTACCGCAGGTCCTACCCAAGAAGCCATTGACCCGGTACGATATATTACCAACCATTCCACCGGTAAAATGGGCTATGCACTGGCAAAGGCATGCATGCTGCGAGGAGCGGAGGTAACCCTTGTATCCGGACAAACCTCCATCGTACCGCCGATGTTCGTCCATGTCATTCCAATCAGATCTGCTAAGGAAATGTTTGATGCGGTGAGTGCAAACTGTGAGTCTGCAGATATGATCTTTAAGGCGGCCGCCGTAGCGGATTATACCCCCAGTGTTACCCACGACAACAAGGTAAAGAAAAAAGAAGGCGACATGGCGATTCCCTTGAAACGAACCGAGGATATACTACAGCATGTAGGTTCTATCAAACGTTCCCATCAGCTGGTATGCGGTTTCTCGATGGAAACGGAAAATATGCTTGAAAATTCAACGGCCAAGTTGGAAAAGAAAAAGGTAGATATGATTGTCGCCAACAATTTGAAGGTTGCAGGCGCAGGCTTCGGCGTTGAAACAAATATCGTTACCCTCATTACCAAGAATGGAACAAAGGAGCTCCCAATGATGTCCAAATTTGATACCGCCAATGAGGTCATCAATCATTTGATGACATTGGGGCAATAGGAATAAATAAATAAAAGGCTATCTCAGAAAAGTTTGGATATATTTGGGTGGCCAGTATCGATGGATATTTTGCAAAATGACTGCCTTTTCAAATTTAGCAAGCAAAGCTTTCAGTGAGTATGAAGTACGAAGAAAAGCACTGTTTGAGCGCAGCGAGTTTGCTTTTCTATCTGAAAGCTGTGAGATAAATTTCTGAAAAGACTCATTTTGCAAACCAATCCGGAGGTACTGGCTATCCAAATAATAAACTTCTGAGATAGCCTTTATCATTTCTTGATTCACCTATCCTAAAATAGCGCTTAGGAATTCCTTCAATCGATCCGTCTGCGGATTTTGGAAAATGTCTTCGGCAGTTCCTTCTTCCACGATGATTCCCTTATCCATATAGATAATCCGATCTGCCACTTCCTTGGCAAAATTCATTTCATGGGTGACGATAACCATCGTCACATGATCTTCAGACAGTTTACGCATAACGTTTAGTACTTCCCCTGTGATTTCCGGGTCGAGCGCACTGGTCGGTTCGTCAAACAACATTACTTTCGGCTCCATGGCCAAGCCTCTTGCAATGGCAATTCGCTGCTTCTGACCGCCGGACAACTGGGTCGGGTAATCATCCGCTTTGTACCCAAGTCCCACTAGGTCTAATAATTTTTTTGCTTTTTCTTCTGCCTCTCCACGGCTTTTCTTTTTTACCTTTATTGGTGCATAACAGATGTTTTCCATACAAGTCATGTGAGGAAATAAATTAAAATGTTGAAAAACCATTCCTGTTTCAGCACAAATATTTCTTAACTTTGAATCCGGCAAGTATTGCGCCACGCCATTCTTACTGCTGACAAAAGTCTCTCCATTCAGTGTAATGCTCCCGCTTGTAATCCGTTCCAAGCAATTAATGCAGCGAAGCAGCGTACTTTTACCGGAGCCGGAAGCCCCTATAATAGCTACAGTCTCTCCTTTTTTTATGGAAAAGTTCACGTGATCCAACGCCAAGCAAGTTGCAAATTGCTTTACAATTTCTTTCATTTCTAAAATAGTTTCCATTTTGCTACTCCTTCGCCTCATACTTTGAATAACGTCTTTCCAAATAGTTGGACAGCATCGTTAATAAGAATGTAAAGAGCAGATAGATTGCTGCCGCTAAAGCATACGCCAACGTATCCTGATCTCTGTTAACGGCGCCTCTGGCTGCTTTTAGAAGTTCTCCTACTGCCAGCACCGATACCAACGCGGTATCTTTAATCAGGGTAATCGCTTCATTGGAAACCGCCGGCAACACTCTTTTAATAGTTTGAGGCAGAATAATGCCGAACATGGTCTGTCCTTTGCCTAAACCCAGTGATTGTGCTGCCTCATATTGGCCCCTGTCAATACTTTCAATCCCTCCACGGTAAATTTCCGCCAGATAAGCTGCATAATTCAGTACAAAAGTAATGGCAGCCGTTGTAAACGCATCTAGCCTTATATCTAAGGCTATCGGGATATAAAAATAAAAGAAGAACAACTGGAGCATCAGAGGCGTTCCTCTGAAAATCCATATGTATATTCTCGATATCCACCTTAAAGGCGGAATCTTACAGTTGCTGCCCAATGCAAAAGGCAGTCCTAACGGCAGAGCAAAGATTAACGTAAAAACAAAGAGCTTGACCGTAATCAAAGCTCCTTGCAATAAAGACGGCATCAGCACGCCCACATAGTCTAAGGTTTCTGCCATTTGTGAAATAAAATTACTCACTTAATGCTCCTTAATTGTTATCATAGCCTTCCAAAATAACGATGTCACGTCCAAACCACTTATTGCTGATTTCAGTAGCGGTTCCGTCCTCGATCAGCTGTTCGATCGCTTCGTTAATTTTATCTGCTACATCGTTTTCACCTTGTCTGCATCCAATTGCATAATAGTCATCGCCGAAGGTGTAATCGCTAAGTACCATTTTTTTATCCATCTTTGAATTTTTGTATTCGCCTAACACTTCATCCACTACGATGCAGTCGATTCTTCCTGCATTCATGTCCATAATCGCTTCATCATAAGTTTTGTATTCGGATACTTTATCAGCAAAGCTGTCATAAGCTTCATTTGCTTGCATCACTTCCAAAGCGGAGGAATCAGCCTGTGTTCCGATATTATATTTTGCTAAATCTTCTACGGAATTGATCTTCACACTGTCATCTTTCGCAAATATAACAATTCTATTATTTAAATACTTCTTGGTAAGCGCCATATTTTTCTGTCTCTCTTCAGTAGCGGACATTCCGTTCCATATACAGTCGATTCTCTTTGAAGTTAACTCCATTTCCTTGGCATCCCAGTCAATCGGCTGGAAAGCAATTTTGACTCCAAGCTTTTCGCCAACCGCATTCGCCAGATCTATGTCAAATCCTACAAGCTGATTGGATTCGTCACGGAAGCCCATTGGTGCAAAGGTATCATCCAGTCCCACAACCAGTTCACCTTTGTCCTGTATGTAGTCCCAACCAGTCAAATCGTTCGCGTTTTTATCCGTTTTCTCTGCCGATCCACAACCCGAAATAACAAATACGCTACATACTACCAGTAAAATAGCTACTAATTTTTTCATCTTTGTTTCCCTCCATCATGTTATCGTTTTATCCCTGTTTCCGTTTTCCACTTTATCAAATTAAAGTACTGAAAATATATGATAGCATGGATTATTTTAAATGTCAACACCTTGCCCGGAATTAGCTCCGCTACGATGTCAGAAAACTTTCCGTAATAAAAAGCTATTTATATTTATGCAAAACGGGACACTTCCCATGTAATCCGTGCAGTAAAAAAAGCAGTCATATGCATGACTGCTTTTTTAGAAACGCTATACGCGATTATTATCTTTCTACGATTAATGCCGTACCCTGTCCGCCACCGATACAAAGTGTAGCAAGACCAGTCTTCGCATCTCTCTTAATCATTTCGTGGATTAAAGAGATAAGAATTCTTGTTCCGGAAGCTCCGATTGGATGTCCGATCGCGATAGCTCCACCGTTTACGTTAAGCTTTGCAGGGTCGATTCCAAGATCCTTGCCTACAGCTACAGACTGTGCTGCGAAAGCTTCGTTTGCTTCGATTAAATCGATTTGATCAATTGTTAATCCAGCCTTTTCAAGCGCCTTCTTTGATGAAGGAACCGGTCCGATACCCATGATTGTAGGATCTACACCAGCGGACGCATAAGACTTAATTGTGCAAAGAGGCTTAATTCCTAGTTCATCAGCCTTTTCCTTGGACATAACGATTACAGCAGCACCAGCATCATTGATACCGGAAGCGTTAGCAGCTGTTACCATACCGTCTTTCTTGAATGCAGGCTTTAACTTAGCAAGACCTTCTGCAGTAGTTCCGAACTTAGGGAATTCATCTGTATCGAATACGATAGGATCACCCTTTCTCTGAGGAATTTCTACAGCAATGATTTCATCCTTGAATTTACCAGCTTTGATAGCTGCTTCTGCCTTCTGCTGTGAAGCTGCTGCAAATGCATCTAATTCTTCTCTTGTAAGACCCCATTGATCACAGATGTTTTCTGCTGTGATACCCATGTGGTAGTTGTTAAATGCATCAGTAAGACCATCATATACCATCATGTCGACCATGCTAGCGTTGCCCATTCTAGCTCCCCATCTAGCGGAAGGAACTGCATAAGCTGTCTTGGACATATTTTCAGCACCACCAGCAACGATGATGTCAGCATCTCCAGCCTTGATCATCTGTGCTGCTAAAGCAACTGCTCTAAGCCCTGAACCGCAAACTTTGTTGATTGTCATGGAAGGTACTTCAATAGGAATACCCGCTTCAACGGAAATCTGTCTAGCGATGTTCTGTCCTAGTCCGCCCTGTAATACACAACCCATGATTACTTCATCGATCTGTGCTGCATCGATTCCAGCTCTCTTAACAGCTTCCTTCACTGCGATAGCACCTAAAGTTGATGTCTTGATGTCCTTTAATGAACCGCCAAAGTTTCCTAACGGTGTTCTAGCTGCACTTACTATTACTACTTCTCTCATGTAATTTGTCCTCCTTAAAACCACTTGCAAATATCTTCATCTCAATAAGATGTAAAGATGTACCATATACTGTCAATGCCGATCCTCCCTAATAAGTTCGGCAAGTTGCCCAAGCTATACGGTACCAACATTATAATAATAGCACACATTTTTTGAATTGCAATAGAAAATCTTTATCAATTGTGATTTTTTTCACAATTTTTTACCATTAATATCAATTTGACTTTAAATATAGTATATTTTTTATGATTTAATGTGATTGTTTTCACAAATTAGATCAAAAATGTTGTACTGCCTGTTTTAATTGTTAATAAGGGAGCATCTTTCCTATGAACCATCCTTGCCGTATTATTTAAACACGGCGATATACTTTTCCACGACTTCAATAGGCTTGTACGACAATTTTGCCTTCCGAAGGTTTTCGATGCCCATGTCTTCTTCACGGTTTACATACTCCACGGAGTCATCCAAGTACTTGCAGAATTCATTGTTGATGGCTTGATAGAGTCCTCTGATATTGCTATTCGCCTTTTCCACGTGAACAGTCACCGTATGCTGCCCTGATCTCCCCCCGATTGTAAATGCTTCCACTTTGCCATCGATGATAATCGCCCCTGCGAGATAGTCCAGCTTATCTATGTTTCGAACCACATCATGCATCGCAGACTCTTCCATCTTGAGCCAATGTTTTTCATGCTCCGAGACATTTTTACGCGCATTGAATTCTTTCAGGAAAGCACTGACAATGCCAAGCATATCGGGTGTGAGCGCTACATACTCATACTGATAGTGGTTTAAAAAGTAATTTAAGTGATTCTTCTTGCTGTGGTAGGCCCTTCCCTTTAATTCAGCCAGATCCTTTTTTAGATAGAGATAATCATAGTTGGGTCTGTCTGCGGTAAATTCCAAGTCATTCGGAAAAGCGGTCTCCAATATGTTCAGCATGTGTGCAGGAATCAACCGCAAGCTAAACTTCTGATTTTTTTCTTGAAACCGTTTTCTTGCCGCATCGATAGCCTCTTTCACCCCTGCCGGCTCATACGTTCCGTTTCTTGTAAGAGGCGGAAATATAAAATATTCAGGTGTATCCAGTTCCAGATGACTGATCCCCGATACAACCATGTAATCACCGAAAATCTCCCACGTAAATTCATTTTCATTTCTCCACATATATAAGGAAGAAAAGGATAAACCCGAAGTCCTATATTCAAATGACGTTAAATATTCATTTAAAATGTCTCTGTTTTCTATGCTTATTTCATTTTTAAATATGCCCATTGCAATTCTCTTTCTTCATCTTTTTTATTCCGTCTTTTGCATGTTGGCGGGTATCTTTATCCTGTGTAAAATGTACTTGATTATTCGCTCCTATTTATTTCACGATCGCTGAAATCTGCTTAAATCCAGGCTGTTTTGCGCCTCCGACCAACTCAAAAAGCACCGCCTCATAAGTCGTTTCGATTGCACCGGACTGAGCCATTCTTCGGAGTGCCGTCTTCTTGTCTGCTTTGCTTCTTGACTCCACTGCATCTTCCACTAAAAATACCTGATACCCTGCTTCCAGCAAATCCAATGTAGTCTGCTGTACACAAATATGAGCTTCTATCCCGGTCATAATAACCGTCTTTTTCCCGCTCGCTTCTAAGGCTTTTACAAATTCAGGCTCACCCATTGCGCTAAAGCTTGTCTTTTCAATTGGTTCAAAAACAGCTTTTTCGCTGTTTTCATCCAGTGCTTGGGTTAATGCATCGGATAATTTTTCAATCGTAGCACCTAAGCCTTTGGTATATTGCTGCGTCACAAGAACCGGTACACCTATATGGCGGCAGCCTTTAATCAGTTTGCCCATCGTCTGTTCCAGTTTTTTGGCATCATGCATGACCGGCATCAATTTTTCCTGGAAATCAATAGCCACTAAAACGGAATCTTCTTTTCTTATTCTTAAAACGTTCATTATAATATCCCCCATTTCTTTACTTCTTCAATCAATTGATGATTGGTAAAATCAAATTGAAGCGGTGTAATAGATGCATAGCCATCCTGAACGGCAATCACATCATAGTCTTCCGGCAAATCATTGTATATGACCGGTTTACCGCTGTACCAGTATTGAGTAACACTTCGCTCTTCTCCTTGAACCGATTCTTTGCGAAACCAGCCATCATATTCTCTCGGTCCGAGTCTGGTGATCCGTATTCCCTTCAGATGTTGCTTCGGTATATCCGGAACGTTAATATTCAGTACAGTCTTGGCATCCAATTTACCTGTCGCTTTCTGTAATGCCCTTATGGCAATTTCACCAGCAGTTTCAAAATACTGAGGTTTGTGATGGTTTACAGAGACAGCTACCGAAGGAATTCCGCAAATACAGCCCTCAATCGCTGCAGACACGGTTCCTGAATAGTGCGTATCGGTTCCCATATTTCCTCCGTGGTTAATACCTGAAAAAACCATATCTACAGGAATGCCTTTGTCCTTTAAAAGGAGAATCCCTAATTTCACACAATCTGCCGGGGTTCCATTTATCTCATAAGCAAGCTTTGCATACTCATAGGGTACCTTATTCACTTCCAGTCCTGCCCTCACCGTAATGCTGTGGCCTGCTGCGCTTCTTTCTACATGGGGTGCGCATACATACACATTTGCTGCCTGTGATAAGGACCTTGTAAGCTCCATAATGCCTCTTGCATGTATCCCATCATCATTTGAAATTAAAATGTTCATTTATTTCCTCGACTTTCTCTTGATCTTTACAGACAATAGCCTGCCCAATTTATAAAGCAAATTGTAAGCAGACTTACAAGAAGAATTCACAAATCTTGGATTTGTAGAATTCTCCTATGACTATATTATCATAAAATAAACCATAATTCAAACTTGCACAGCAAAAGAATACTTTTATATATAACCTCTTTTTTCATTTCTAAACAAAAAAGTTCCTATTCTATCTTCACCATTTTTTCATATTTCTATCTCACAATATCCACGTTTGGTTGTTATACTAAGAAAATCGTGAAATCCTTTCGGTTTCTTTCACTTCATGAGAAATCATAGGGTCAATGAGAGTTTTATCAGACAACATTTTAATAAGGAAGGGAATTACAGTGAAAACGTTTTATCGGCATGAGTTAAAGCATCCAATTAATATCATTGACAGTGAAGAGCTCAAGCAACGGCTTTTATTAGTTACGGCCCTTGACTCTTTTGCAGACGAGAAAGGGGGATATACGGTCAAAAGTCTATATTTTGACACATTAAATAATATTGCTCTTCAAGAGAAATTAGACGGAGTGCAGCACCGGAGCAAATTCAGAATCCGGTACTACAATAACAATACCAGTTTTATGCGTTTGGAGAAGAAATGTAAAAATAACCATCTTTGTCACAAAGAAAATGCCAACATAACGAAAGAACAATGCCAGTCTATATTGAACGGTGATTGGGATTGGCTGAAAGATACCGACCACCCGCTGCTGCTTGAATTGTACATCAAGATGTCTACGCAGCTGCTGCGCCCTAAAAGTATCGTCATTTACAGGAGGGAAGCTTTCGTTCATCCGGTCGGCAATGTTCGGATAACGATTGACAGTAATCTTCGGCGCGGCTCTTTCGTCCATGATTTCTTAGAACCGAATACAGCAGCTTATCCCCTGCCGGTCGGCAGAGTACTGGAAGTCAAATATGATTCTTTCTTGCCGTCCTATCTTCACGATCTCGTACGAATTAAAAACAGGCAAGCCTCTTCATTTTCAAAGTATGCATTTTCAAGATTGTACTAATGATAATGTTTCATCATAAAAAGCACATCAACGAAATGTAAAAAGGAGATAAAATTATGACATTTAACGATATTTTTAAAAATAGTTTCTTAGAAAGCGCAACTTCTTTTTCTGCCGTCAATACAATCATTGCAATGATTACTGCCTTTCTGATCGGTTTATTTATCTTTGCAATCTATAAGAAAACCTTTTCCGGCGTCATGTACAGCTCTGCTTTTGGTGTTTCGCTAATAGCGATGTCTCTTATTACAACCCTTGTTATATTAGCCATCACGACCAATATCGTCCTTTCGTTAGGTATGGTCGGCGCTTTATCCATCGTTCGTTTTCGTACCGCTGTAAAAGACCCGCTGGACATCGCATTCCTGTTTTGGGCGATCGCTGTCGGGATCGTCGTGGGCGCAGGCCTCATTCCGCTGGCTATCATTGGCTCTGCAATCATCGGCGTTATCCTTTTCATCTTCGCCAACAAAAAGGTGAATGACAAGCCTTACATGCTGCTCGTACATTGTGCCGGCGAAGAAGCAGAAAGTGAAATATTGAAAATTGTAAAGCAAGGAACAAAGAAAAGTATGTTGAAGTCTAAAACGGTTTATGAACACGCAAGTGAACTATCCATTGAAGTGCGATTAAAAGAGTCCGAATCCAATTTTGTAAATGAAATTAACCAGATTGAAGGGGTAGCCCGAACAACCTTGGTAAGTTATAACGGCGAATATATGTCCTAGCTAGCCAAAACGCGTTTAAAAGTGTATAGGAGAAACGATTATGATTACAAGTAAATATACCCCCTTTATCGCGTGGCTTCTCATTACGGCTCTTGTGGCAGCTGCCGGGATCGGGACATGGCTAGTCCATACAGGGAAACTCTCTGTCTCTGCTGCGGAACCGGAATATGTTTCAAAAATTTTCGATCAAGATGTTATTTCTATTGATATTACCGCAGATGAGGATGAGTGGCAGAATATGCTCGATAATGCCACTGCCGAAGAATTCATATCCTGCGACATGACGATTGCCGGAAAAAGCTTATCCCAAGTCGGAATACGTCCCAAAGGAAACTCCAGTTTGACACAAGTAGCTTCCAGCGACAGTGACCGCTTTAGTTTCAAGATTAAGTTTGATAAATATGTCGATCAAACCTGCTACGGTCTTGACAGTCTGGCAGTGAATAATCTCCAGGCAGACTATACGTATTTGAAGGATTATATTGCTTACGATCTAATGCGCACTGCAGATGTCCATGCGCCTTTAACAACCTTTGCCAATATCACTGTAAACGGAAAACCGTGGGGCCTATATGTTGCAGTGGAAACATATAGTGACAGTTTTGTTTCAAGGGTATACGGGACACAAGATAACAATCTATACAGTGTAAAAAGTATGGATCGCAACGGAGGTAAAGGGCAAGAATCAATAAATACCTCTAAAGGTGCAATGGGTATACCTCCCGACGTTTCCATGATGGGTCCTCCCGGCAACGAGCGGCCGGAAGGAGCAGATGCAGCTTCTGAGGGTGCGATGAGCATGCCAAGGAACAATAATACCTCTGGCGGTGGGATGGGCATGCACAGAAACAATACCTCTGGTGGCGCGATGGGGATGCATGGCGGTGGAGGTGGCAGCACAGGCGGAGATTTAGTTTACTCGGATGACAATTGGGAAAGCTATACCGCTATATTCAGCAATGCAGTCTTTAAGAAAACCGATGAAGAAGATTATTCCAACGTTATCGCGTCGATTAAGGCGCTTAATGAAGGAACGGATATGGAAACCTATTGGGATGTGGATCAGCTCATTCGATATCTGGCTGCTCATACCTTTACCGTGAATCTAGACAGCTATATTTCAGATATGAAGCAGAATTACTTCTTGAGCGAAAAGGACGGGGTTGTTTCAGTCCTCCCTTGGGATTACAATCTGGCTTTCGGCGGTTTTGGAGGGACCGCATCTTCAACAGTCAATTTCCCTATCGATACACCGGTCAGCGGCGTATCCATGGAAGACCGGCCACTGGTTAATGCCCTACTGTCTAATAAAGACTATCTTGTGAAATACCATGAATACTTGCAAGATCTCGTTGATTACGTCAACAGCAATGAATTTGAAAATAAATATGACCATATCGTAGAAGCAATCAGTCCATATGTAGAAAAAGATGCAACCGCTTTCTGCACTTACGAAGAATTCCAAACTGCAACGCCGATGTTTTACAAGCTGCTGACATTGAGGGCAGAAAGTATACAAGGCCAGCTTAACGGAACCATTCCATCTACTGCCGATGGTCAAGCTGCCGATAATTCCGGCTTAATGGATGCTTCTGGTATCACACTTTCCGCACTGGGAGGTCAGGGAGGCGGCAAAGGCGGCGGGCAAGGTGCCCCCGGTAGGGGGCAAATGACGCCGCCAAACGGTGGCATGGATTTCAATAAGGAGAACTTTTAATCGATGCCGATTCCGACTGCAACAATTTCACCGCAGTAAGGGGCCACTTCATCCAATTCATGTACTGGCTTTGTCCGATGAAAAACAATAGTATAGTCCGCCGTAATCGTGTCTGGGTCCGGCTCTCCGGCATCCCCATTTAATCCTGTGGGGATATCCAGCGCAAACACCAGCTTTTTACGGTCCGGACTATTTTTTCGGCTTTTTTCATTTATCAACGCAGTGCATGCCCGCACTGTTTCGGATAACTGACCATGAAAACCTGTGCCATAGATCGCATCCACTATAAAATCCGCCGCTTCCACGATTTCAGGAATCGCGTCAAAGTATGCCCTTGCATCAATGACCGGCGTCCCTCGTCTCAGAACAATGTTTGCATTTTTTATGGCATCTTCCGTCCTTGGCTCGCCATCGGCCATGACAACCGTTACATTCACCCCTGCTGCTGCCAATTCTCTTGCCGCCACGTACCCGTCTCCCCCGTTGTTCCCTTTGCCGCAAAAGATCACGGCATCTGCTGGATATGGAGGCCCCTGAATGTCGAGTTTTTTACTTAGTGTCTCAAGTATAACCTGAACAGCGGCTTTCCCTGCATTTTCCATCATTTTATAATAGCTGAGACCCGATGCATCGGCTTTCCGTTCTATTTCTTTCATTTCCCCGCAAGTAACCGTTTGATAATATTTTTCGTTAGAAAATCTATCCTGTTTTGATTGACTCATCATAAACCCTCACTATCACACTCGTATCGTTATAGTTCATATCTTTATAACCGCTAGCCTACAATTTATCATAAGCGGTTATAAATCTTGAATATTCATCTTTTCTATTTCTTTATCCTTTTTAAATTTTTCTCTGCATGCAGCATATATAGCCAGCAGAACAATAGTGGGAATATTTGCTGTAATAAAGGTTACTGAAAATAAAGCCAAAATTTCTCCCGCACCCATGCTATCATACACCATAATGCCCAGAAGCATCAAAAAAGAATAGCCCAAGCAAAGAAGCGGCAATATCAGTCCAAGCCATTTATTCTTCTTTTTTGAAAGAAATATCTGCAAGAAAACTATTCCTACTATAATAAGTAATACAGCGATGAGAGCGATCGTCGTCCTAAACATGTGTATCCCCCCTTTGAACTTTCTTATATTCACTGATTAAAACCTTAGCCGTATCGAAATCTAATTTTTCATTTACCGCCAGACGTTTTATTAATGCGATATAGGGTTCGTTGACCCCATTTTCATTAATCTGTATTTTTTGAATGAGTTTATCCAGCCGCAGCCGAACAGTAGGATAAGTAACTCCATATTGATTCGCGATCTCTTTTAATGATCCCGATGCCATTACAAACTTTTTAATAAAAGAAATGTCTTCATCATCGAGATTTGTCATCCATTCCGGTACAATTTCTATTGCCATACAGGTCCCTCCTTTAATAATATTAAATATAAACTATAATTTTATTAAAATCAATAGTAAATAATTTTTTAATAAAAACGAAACAAATAAGCCGTATCCGCTAAAATCGGTTTCAGCTTTACTACCCCTTACATTAAAAAAATGCCATATATAGAATCTGTATTTTTTCTATACATGGCATTTTAGACTATTTTAAACTGTCTATCGCATTATATCCGCTGTAATCAGGTATGAGTCCTAACCGCCAGATTGAAATCTCATTGATTCCAAACATTCTGGCAAGCGCTGCTTTTTCAAACATGCTCTGCTCATTTTCATACCATAGAAATACATTTCTACCCTCTGGGGTAGTGTATTTCAAATATGGATTTCTATAAACGGTTGAAAATCCCTTTTCCGCTCCTGCGGTATTCATCCACTTATAGACCGCTTCCGTATCGGCATGAAGCGGAGAAACAGAAAGCAATTTACCGTCGTCGGAAAGTTCCCAGCCCACGGTTGCAAAGCTTACCGCAAGCACAATTTTATTTTTATCCGCCACCCCTGTCGTACTGTCTGTGATGGCTTTCAACGAATAATATACACTTCCTATCGGCGTAACCGCCGTGTTTTTGTACCATTCTGTTCCGGTATAACCCTCTAAAGAAGTCGGGTTATAATCATGGGCCATTAAGATCACTTTATCTGCCAGCTGCCCGATGGTTCTATAATCAAATCCGTCATAATACGCTCCTGTGGAAAGAGCAGGTTGCACGGTTACATAAAGGGTTTTGTTCTGAGCCTTCAGCTGTGTTGAAAGTTCCGTCAAAAATGCGTTAAAACCCTGCTTTACGTCGGACCCCTTTAGCCCTTCAAAATCGATCGTCACTCCGCTGTACGGATTTTTCCCAACCGCATCATACGTTTTTGTAAGTTCTGCCATTATTGCATCTACCGCGACCTTGCGTTTATCTGCACTTAAAAGCAACTCTTTCACTCCTGCGGAAGTGTCCATATATACGCCTAAGTGTGCTTTCGTGCCATTTCCCGATACATAAGAAAGAATATCCTCGTAACCGGACGGAATCTTAAACTGATTGCCGCCGTCGCTTCCTGTATTCAGCCATACGCCTTTATCATCATTTTCCATCGCACTCCATCCGAACGTAACCGCATCCATTTGGCTGGTTAAGTCCTTTTGGGAATAAGAAGAAATCGCATAAAACCCATGCAAGAAATCTGTTTTCCCATAATACTTTGCATACACTCTCGTCAGCATCGCTGCTGCCTCCTCGCGTTTTGCTGTATTGCCAGGTGCAAAGGAATTGTCGGAAATCCCATTAATCATTCCTATATCATAAGCGATACTTATATACCCTTTGTTTGTGGTTACATCCGTAAACGGTACAGCAGAAGACTCTGCCGTTTTCGCCGCATCAGAAAGCCCTAAAGCCTTTACAAACATGACCGCCATTTCTTCTCTTGTAATAGGTGAATCCGGTAAAAAGCTGCCGGTTTTATCCATTGCATTATTTGCTAATGCGGTCTCTACATAGGAGTAATACCACTGATCCTTTGATACATCCGAAAAGGATGCCTGTTCCGGATTGACAGCCTGCCATTTCAACATGTTGCAAAGAATGGTTGCAAATTCAGCTTTTGTAATCGTCTTCCCATATCCAAAACTGTCCTGTGCCTGTCCCTGCATTAACCCATATGTACCCGCATCTTTTATCGATTGAACCGCCCAGCTGTCTGCCGGTACATCCGAGTATGCCGTTTCTGCAAATGCAGGCATCGCCGTAATAACCATTATGAACAGTATCCCGATTAAACGTATACCGGTTACTTTTCTGCATAAAATTTTCATCATTTTATCCCCCTTTTTTCTACATACTTCTTATTATGCTCTCTTTTATCGCAGATTTCAATCCCGTATCCGCTTTCGTATGCTATCGTTGCCAATAGTGTAACATCAAAGGATACCAAATAAGATAAAGCCCACGGTGTTAATCGAAAAGTTGGCAAACATATGTACAAACCACGACGTATAGATATTTCCCTGTTTCTCATTGAGCCGATTAAATAGGAAGCCGGCCGCAATAAGGGCCGCCAGTAACAATAAAAAAAGCCCTATGGAAAACCAGTCTGCCATCATCGCCACATGGTATATCGCAAAGGCAAGGGAACTTACCAGATAAGCAAATTTACGGCTTGCCAACTTCCTTAAATTCATGAAAACAAAGCCTCTGAAGAAGAACTCTTCCAGCAGTGAATTAACAAAGGAAATATAGATTGCAATGAATACAAAATTTTCTTTATTTACCCCAACGTTTTTATTTAAGGCCCCCGTTACTTGTGAAAAATCAAAAAAATTTCCGATGGTAAAATAGCAGGCAAGAATAAAAACGTATACGCCAGCCGCCATTAGTACTGCATGAATCATACCCTTCCGTTTAACCGCAAACAATGATTTCAATGGAACGTTTTTATTGACATAGCTATAACAGAATGGCAAGATTAAAAATGCAATGATCTTAAAGAACGATTTCATTGCATACCCCGGCTGCCAGAAGGCATCCACAAAACCCATAAACAGGCAACCGATCATCAAAATTGAGAGAATTCCCCTGACCTCTTTCTTCCAAACAATCTCCATATAGTTCCCCTACTAATCTTTTCTTTATCCTCTAATAATCGCCCATTTTTGAATCAATTTTTCTAACGAATACGCCGCATTAGCCGGACTGGTCGAAGGCAATTCGATAATTTCGCGCCCGGTCTTTTCTTTCGCATATTTATTGTAAAGCCGCTGTGCTGTTTTACCGTTTGCGAAGATCCTTTCTATAGGAGCTTGCCCTAAAACCGCATGGATATCTGCCACAACCACCTCTCGAATACTGCTGTCACTCGACCCTTTTATCTCACAGCTCTCAATCACATCCCAAAGTGCAATGTTGCATTGATACAAAAATTCTTTTTTCTGTGAAACTGTTTGAGGAATTTCCGCCTCATACACACCTGCCAGCATCCGCCAAAACCGGTTTTGCGGATGTCCGTAATAAAATCCGTTTTCCCTCGATTTAACGGAAGGCAAACTACCCAAAATCAATATCCTTGAATTTTTATTATAAACAGGCTCAAAAGGCTGCATGATTCTTTCATATTCTGCCACTCTTTACGTTCCTTCCTTCTGCAATTAATCCCAGCTTTCAAGTGCATTTCCGCTGATCGGAATAGCCTCTCCTAAATAGGTCGGGTCCGGCTTTATCATGATCTTAACAAAATCTTTATTTCTTGCTATTATTTCACGAATATCCCTGATTTGCTGTCCCGCATACGTTCGCTGGTCAGAGCATACGCCGTAGGCTTTATACCCTAACTTTTCGGCTAAATAGAGCGCCCTGTATTGATGATATTTCTGCGTTACCACAATCACTGTCTTTACTTCAAAAATATCCTTTGCCCGATACATCGAATCGTACGTGGAAAAGCCCGCATGATCTAAAAAGATATCCGCCTCCGGTACCCCATGATTCAGCATATAGGTTTTCATCGCATTCACTTCATCGTAATCCTCTTGCCCATGATCTCCGGTTAATAACAACTTAGGCGCCGATCCTGCTTCATATAAAGCCCGCCCTACTTCAAGCCGGTCTTCCAGCATATGATTCGGTGTGCCATCCGCTTTTAAGCCTGCCCCCAGCACAAGAATACAGTCCGCATTCAACTCTTTGAGATCGGCGTACTCCTCTTTAACAAAGCTGACTTCTTTGGCTGAACCTATTTCTTTTACAATAGCAGCCTGGGTAGTTTTTAGGATATATTCATTGATTGCAAAGGGTACTGTTCCTACAATTACTAGAATCACTCCTGCCGTTACAATTAGTCTGCTGTATTTTTTCTTCCTATCCATATGAATTTTGCCTATTCCTTTATATATTTAATATAAAAATTAAAGGATTCTGATAAATATCCTACCTGTTTATAAAATTGATTCGCATCGCATTTCTTCTAACGTATCGTAATAATAATCTGCAATTTGTATTATTTCTTCCCGATCTGGCTCTGAAAAGGGATCCCCTACAGCGATGACTTTAAACCCTGCTTTTTTGGCTGTCTGAATGGCATGAAGCGCATCCTCAAAAACGACGGTTTCCGATTTGGGTACGCCCATAACCGTTAATGCTTTTTCAAATATTGCAGGGCTTTCCTTTCCTGCACCAACCTCTGTACAAGTCAGGATTTCTTTAAAAAAGTGACGGATATTGGTTGTTTTCAAAGCCGCCTCAACCAATTCACGGTCGGTAGCGGTAGCAATGCACATGACCACTCCTCGCTGTGCTAATTTTTCCAACAACTGCAAGGCCCCTGGCTTTAACCAAACCTCTTTTGCATAGAAGTCTGCGATCGTTTCATTTATCCCGCTCATGATTTCTTCAATCGGTACATCCAACCCGTATTGCAAGTAAAAATACTCCGCACAGTCACGAAGACTTAAGGTCTTTATCTGTTCTCTTAAATCTGCTGCCGGCTCGATTCCGCAGTTTTTTAAATAATCGCTTCCTACTGTTTCCCAAATATGCATGGATTCCAACAGCGTTCCATCCATGTCAAATATAGCTCCTTTAATATTCATTGTTGCTCCTGTTTCGTTTTATGCTATTTATTTTATTGTATCACAGATTTGAAGATTATACATATGATTTAGCGGACCGTTCCCGCTTCCTAAGTTTAATCCGGCTGCCAAGGCCCCTTTGATGTAGTGCTTGGCGAGTTTTACACTTTCTTCAAGCCCGCAGCCTGCCGCTAAATTGCACGCAATAGCAGAAGACAAACTGCATCCGGTGCCGTGTGTGTTGGGATTATCCACTCGTTCACTTCGAAACCAATGCCCCTGCTCTTTCCAGTACAGCAGATCATCCGCTGTCTGTTTCAAATGCCCGCCTTTTATGAATATGGCCGCATTCCCCGGCTGCCGCGCTTGATTTTTCGGGGTTGCGTCCGCTTGGTTCCTCGTGCACTCAGGATTCAAACCATCAGATATTTTTTCCGCTGCTGCCAGCATATCCTCTTGGTGTAGAATGCAAAATCCGCAAAGAGCTTCCGCCTCGGGAATATTGGGCGTGATAATCCTTGCTAACGGAAACAACTTTTTCGTGAAAATATCGATCGCATCATCGCTTAGCAGCTTACTTCCGCTTGTCGAAACCATCACCGGATCTACCACAATATTTTCGGCTTGATATGCTACCAACTTTTCCGCAATTACCGTGATGAGTTCTCCATTGGAAACCATTCCTATTTTAACCGCATCGGGCCTGATATCACTGAAAATGCAATCTAATTGTAACGCTAAAAAGTCAGGAGTGCTTTCCTGCACGCCGTAAACTCCCAGCGTATTTTGCGCAGTCAATGCCGTAACGGCACTCATCGCATACATTTTGTGCGCTGTAATAGTTTTAATATCCGCTTGGATCCCGGCTCCGCCGCTGCAATCCGAACCGGCTATTGTCAGTACTGTTTTCATTCTTTTTCTTCTCCTTTACGCACATCGTCTTTATACGCTCAACTGTTTTGCTAAAACAACCAATTGATTTGTTGCCTGTTGAATATTCTCTGCGCCAAAAATAGCAGAGACCAACGCCACACCTTGTATGCCGCTGCCATAAAGCTGATCGATATTTTCTCTCGTAATTCCGCCTATAGCAACTACAGGAATCGTTACGGCGTTGCAGATTTCTTTCAACTGATTATAGGAAACCTGATCGGCATCCGATTTGGTCAACGTAGAAAACACTGCTCCAACGCCAAGATAATCGGCACCATCCTTTACTGCCTGAATGGCTTCTTCTACCGTGCTCACCGACACGCCTAAAATTTTGTTTTCCCCCAAGCGCTTTCGTACCGCCGCTGCCCGCATATCGCTCTGTCCCACATGAACGCCGTCTGCTCCGCATTGAATGGCAATTTCCACATTGTCGTTGATTACAAAAGGCACCTTATATTGCTGCGCCAATTTCTTGATTTCGAAAGCCTCTTTTAGGAAGGCCGATTCATCCAGTTCCTTCTCTCTCAATTGGATGAAGGATGCCCCTCCTTTTAAGGCATCCTCCACTTGCTCGGACAAGCTCTTGCCCCCAAGCCAGGCTCTGTCGGTCACTGCATAAACGAGCAATGCTTTTCTTAAAGCTGCTGCATCAAGAGGCGTTCCTGACTCATGACCGCCTTTGATGTCATCTTCTTTACCACATGTCATAGCGCGCACCTCTGTTCAATTCCTCTCCATCTAATTTGAAGATTTCATCAATCAAATAATTTCTATAGGAGGAATTCCCTGAATTTGCTTCCTGCAGCTTGTTATACGCTTTTTCCCCGCAAAGTCCCATGGCAGTCACAGCTGCAGCCGTTGCTTCCAATGGATGATCCGGATTCGCCGTTAAGTATGCCCCGATCATAGCGGTAAGCATACAGCCGCTTCCTGTGATTTTGGCCATCATCGGGTGTCCGTTTCGGATCACGTACGCCTTTTCCTTGTCTGCCACGATATCGATGGCCCCTGTAATCGCTATAACCGCTCCGGTTTCTTTTGAAAAGTTTTTGGCAAATTCAACGGATATTTCTAGATTTTTCTCGCTGACCGCATCCAATTCATCCGCATCTACCCCTTTCGTCGTTCCGCTTCCGTAAGCCAATGTCTTTATTTCGGAGATATTTCCGCGCAGGACCGTGAATTTCACTTCTTTCATTAGATCGAGTGCTGTATTGGTTCGAAGGGCCGAAGCGCCCGCACCCACCGGATCAAGGATGACCGGATGTCCCACTTCATTGGATTTCTTTCCAGCCATAAACATGGATGTAATAGTCTGTCGGTTCAGCGTGCCGATATTGATCGCAAGTCCGCCGCAAATGGACGTGATTTCTTCCACCTCCGCCGGTTCATCCGCCATAATCGGTGAGCCGCCGCAAGCCAATAAGATATTGGCACAATCGTTTACCGTTACATAATTGGTGATACAGTGCACTAATGGGGTTGTATTCTTCACATTTTCAATCATATTTCTAAACATACTCTTTCTCCTTATTTTATCAAATCTGCTAACTCTTTAACGGTTTAATCCATGATGTCGACATACTCGCCGCGAAGAATCTTATTGACGTTTCTCATGGCGCACATTTTGCCGCACATGGTGCAAGTATCTTCTTTCTCCGGCAAGGATTCTTCCCGGTATCTTCTTGCTTTCTCTCCATCCATCGCCAGCTCGAACTGCTTCTCCCAATCCAGTTCACGGCGTGCTTCACTCATTTTATAATCCCAATCCTTCGCACCTTTGATTCCTTTTGCAACATCTGCCGCATGAGCCGCGATCTTGGAAGCCATTATTCCTTCTTTTACATCCTCAAGGGTCGGCAGCCTTAAATGCTCCGCAGGCGTTACATAGCATAAAAAGGAGGCTCCATACATCGCCGCAACAGCTCCCCCGATGGCCGCCGTAATATGGTCATAACCGGGTGCCACATCCGTTACCAAAGGCCCGAGAACATAGAAAGGCGCCCCTTTACAAATGGTCTGCTGAATCTCCATATTGGCCTGAATTTGATTCAGCGGCATATGCCCCGGCCCCTCAATAATGACCTGTACATTTTTTTCCCAAGCACGTTTCGTCAGCTCCCCTAATGTGACAAGCTCCTCTATTTGCGGAATATCTCCTGCATCCTCCAAGCTTCCCGGCCGGCACGCATCGCCCAAACTTAAGGTTACATCATACTGCTGGCAAATTTCTAAGATCTCATCGTACTGTTCATAAAACGGATTTTCATTTCCGGTGAGCTCCATCCACGCAAAAATAATAGAGCCGCCGCGAGATACGATATTGGTGTGCCGTTTCGCCGCTTTAAACCGGCTTGCCGTCATTTGATTGATTCCGCAATGGATGGTCATAAAATCCACCCCGTCTTCTGCGTGCATCCGTACGATATCAATCCATTCCTGCGCGGTAATCTCCTGAAGGGCCTTATTGTAATACACAACGGCATCATAAATCGGTACGGTTCCAATGATTGCCGGGCACTCCGCCGTCAGCTTTCTTCGAAAAGCTCTCGTATCCCCAAAGGAACTTAAATCCATAATAGATTCTGCTCCCATTCGGACGGACTCCATTACTTTCGCAAGTTCTACTTCCATGTCTAAACAATCTTTTGAGGTTCCTAGATTGACATTAATTTTTGTTTTCAGCTGATTGCCGATTCCATAAGGCTTCAAACAGGTGTGGTTCTTATTAGCCGGTATGACTACCTGACCTTTCGCCACTAGAGCCAGCAGCTCCTCCGGCTGCATCTGCTCGTATTCGGCAACGGTTTTTAATTCTTTTGTGATGATTCCTCGCCTTGCGGCATCTCTTTGTGTGGTATGCGTCATTCTCTCTCCTTTTGTTCTCGGAGGAGGCTTAATTACTAAAAAATCATGCTTAATCGGTTTTTGATTTTTCCGCGTAATGAAAAAACGGGAAATACCATAGGTACTTCCCGTTAAAAACAAATCGCTTTAGCTTTCGGCTCCTCCCTACGTTGGCATTATCCAAATCAGGTTAAAGGGTCGAAGTTGGATTACTTCCTCTCAGCCTGCGCACAAGCTCCCCTGTCCATATTTAGTTGTTACTATTATTAATTATACTCTGATTTATATAACTCTTCAAGAGGCAAATCAACGCTGCGAATATTATTTAAAAACATATCTGCCACTAAATGCTTTTTTCTCCATAACACCTTTTAGCCCTTTACTGCTTTTAATGGAATAGCGTTCACCTTTCGAAAATACTCCTGAAATGTCTTCCAACTCAAAGGTTTCCCCAAACAACTTATTGGTACGTAATTTCCCTGTAAAAGTCTTCGTTAATTTCCCTAGATCCTCATCAAAAAAACCATCTTCACGAAAAAGATGTGTATCTGATCCAATAGCTTTAAAGTAAAATTCCATATCTTTTCCTCCAATTATATTTACAAAATATGGTTATTACTATTATAGTATCATATCTCAGCAATTTATTAAAGAGTATTTCAAATAATTGGATGGTTGTATATAAGGGTTCCATTTAATGAGATGGATTGAATCTCTTTCAGTTCAACCGGATGTTCAAACAGGGCTCCTGCATTAGTCTGAACGGAGCCGGATTCGTCTTCCTCCACAGAGGTATTCCAACCTCTGCAACTCAACTGTTCTCCATCTTTCATGGTAACGACCACCGCGGTCTCCTCCGTTTTTACCCTGTATCCGGTAAAGTAAATGCCAAGGGTTGAAATCTCTATGGTATCGGCAATCTCCTTTTTCGAATCTATTACCACATTTTCAGAATCTGCAAGTCTAAAATTTACGTTCCAGCTGCCCTGCGTATAATCCCCATCTTCTGTGAAAGACGCCCATAGATGATAGTTTTTCAAGTGATCTATATCCGCTATGTCAAAAACATATTCAATATGTTTTGAGTGCCGATCGCCGTTTTGGGTATCCAAATCCGTATTAAAATAGTAGTTATTTACTTCCACTTCATTTCCGTTCGCATCCACTAATTTAAGCTGTCCATGGTCATCCACACTTTCATTCCATTTTGTTTGAATATGCAATTTTCCATCCACAAATCCGATATTACTGACGGTAACAAAATCAATCCTCTCTCCTAACGCAATTTGCATCTGATCGGGGGTTAGCACATATAAATCTTCCGCTTTTCCTGAACCGCCGCTATAATAATAATTCGAAACAGGTTCACTTGCTGCATTCCTATCGACAGCATCGGCCAGATTAATCTGAGTATCATACCAAGCATGCTCTATTTTATTGCTTAAAAAAGAACTGATTGCCAGCGTGGTCATTTTATTGGACATATTTACGCCGCCTGTTCCCATTAGCTGAAATACAGCGGTATGACTTTTCTCGTCATAAGAAAGCATTTGGCAGTTAAAAGCAAAAGGTCCCTCTAAACTATAATTATAAATATCGGTTGATTCATCGACTCTCTTGCCCGTTTTATCTTGAACCGAAAAATAGACGAGGGCATTGTGTGAATCATTAACAGCAACCATCACATCCAACTTTATCCCCTTATCTTCGACCGTTTGATGAATCGGATAAAGCCGTTCGGCAAGGGTTGGACTGAGCGTATAAATCCAGTCATTTACCGCCGGAACAGTTGCTGCAAATGCAGTAATGGAACCTACAATAAATACGCACATTGCAAAAGCCACCGCCAGACCTTTTCTCAGACAAACCCTCCCTCTATCCTTTTTTTGTCTATAAACAGTAGCATCCAATATTTTTTGAGATACTTCAGGACTGATATTTATTTCGTTCAGCCGATCATCTATATCGCTCTTCCAGCTATTCATCATAATACCATCCTTTCAATGATTTTTTCAGTTGCTTCCTTGCTCGGTTTAAGCGCACTGAGACGGCGGACTCCGTCACGCCAAGAGCCACTGCTATTTCCTTCGTTTTCATTTCCTGATAATAAAATAATAGGATCACTTCTTTATATCGGGGCTTGAGACTAGAAATTTCTTGCAGTACAGTATCATCCCATAGCGGCGGATCTTCTTGAAAAGGTTCTTTCTGTGCTTCTTCCTTGCATAATCGATTTCTAAACCAAGCGCTTCTCAGCTGTGATTTACATACATTAATGGCGATGCTTGTAATCCACGTTTTTTCGGAACAATTTCCTTTAAATTGTCCCCACTTTTCGTAGACTCTGATATAGGTTTCCTGAACCGCGTCTTCCGCTAGATGGATATCGTGCAAATAAAGAACACACATCCTTAAAATACTGTCACCATACTCTCTGATCAGCCGCTGCATATCAGGTTTCCCCTTTAAATCCGGTACCGGAAAATGCTCCATGTTTGCTCTCCTTTCATAGATTTAGACGCACGCATAAATAAAAAGCTTACATTTTTTTATTTTTACAGAAATTTAGAAAAAAGCTGTCTTCACAGACAGCTTTCAGAGGGTTATTGTTTTATACGGGACAAAGTCGTTTATTTATTTTATTCATTCGCAAACTGCATATTATACAAGCTTGCATAAATTCCGTCTTTTTCGAGCAGATCTTTATGCGAACCGGATTCTGCAATCCCATCTTCCGTCAACACAAGGATTTTCTCTGCATTTCTTATGGTAGACAAACGATGTGCAATCACAAAAGTCGTGCGGTTAGCGGCCAATTTTTCCAGCGATTCTTGAACCACACGTTCACTCTCATTGTCTAACGCGGAAGTCGCCTCATCGAAAATCAAAATGGGCGGATTCTTCAAAAATACTCTGGCAATAGAAAGCCGTTGTTTCTGTCCGCCGGATAACTTGATTCCGCGCTGACCGATATCCGTATCGTATCCGTCCGGAAGTTCCATGATAAATTCATGTGCATTTGCATTTTTAGCGGCCTGAATGATTTCTTCTTCTGTTGCCTCCGGCTTCCCGTAACGAATATTTTCCATCACATTTCCGGCAAAAAGATAGACATCCTGCTGAACGATTCCAATATTATCCCGCAGACTCTTCAACCGTACTTCTCTTATATCCTTTCCATCGATCTTGATGCTGCCGGTCGACACATCGTAGAACCGTGGTATTAAACTGCACAGCGTCGATTTTCCTACACCCGACGGGCCGACTAAAGCGATATACTCGCCTGCCTTCACATTTAAGTTGATATCGGACAACACTTTTTCGGTACCCTCTTCATAGCGAAAAGAGACCTGGTCAAATACGATCTCCCCTCGAACCTGTTTCATATCCGACGCACCGGGCGAATCCACGATATCCGGCTCAATTGCAAGAATTTCCAAGAAGCGTTCATATCCGGATGCTCCGTTTTGAAATTGCTCGGTAAAATTAATCAGCTTTTTAACCGGTTCGGTAAAATTATTGATATATAATAAGAAGGTAATCAGATCCGTTACCTCAATGGATTTATTGGTGATGAAGATGGTTCCCGATACAATAACGGCAATACTGATTAAGGTTGTAAACGCACCCAATCCCGAATTATAAATGCCCATGTAGCGATAACTGTCCGTTTTGCTTGCTAAGAAGCGGCTGTTGCCTTCTCTGAACTTTTCCATTTCAATATCTTCATTGGCAAAAGATTTCACCACCCGGATTCCGGATAAGTTGTCTTCAATCTGCGCATTGATATCTGCAATCCTAGCTCGATTTCTTTTAAAAGCTTTTTTCATTTTGAAGTTATAGTATCCGGCATACGCTACCATAATCGGAATCATCGCAAAAGCAATCAGTGCGAGCTTCCAATCGATGGCTAATAAAATAGTGAAGGAACCGAACAGCTTGATGATGGAGATTAACAAATCTTCCGGTCCATGATGAAACAGTTCACTGATTTCAAATAAATCGTTGGTGATCCTAGACATCAATTGCCCAACCTTTTGATTGGCAAAAAAGTTAAAGGAGAGTTTTTGATAGTGGCTGAAAATTTCATTACGCATATCAAATTCCATTCGGGCACCCATTTGGTGTCCATAAAACGCAATGAAAAAATTGCAATAGCATTCCAGCACGACCATCCCAAGCATGGCCAATCCCAGCGTCAATATCACCCGGAAAGCTTCGCTTTGCTCATAGTAAATCACATGATTGGTAATATAGCGGATAATCAGCGGAATCGCCAGTGTCACCCCTGCTCCCATGCAGGCGAAAAACATATCTGCTGCGAACAATTTTTTATAGGGCTTATAGTAAGATAAAAACTTTTTCCACTTTTTTTCTTTCATTTTCTAATATCCTTTACAAACATCTATCCATTCCTTACTGCCGGAATATTTTTCAAGTTCTTCAATCGTCAGTTCAATCGCACTGTTGCTGCTGCCGCATGCCGGAAATACCGTATGAAAACGTTTCAAGGAAACGTCCAGATACACATCAACCTGCTCATTGATACCAAAAGGGCAAACCCCTCCCACTGCATGTCCAACCAATTCCACGACTTCGTCTGGTGTAAGCATCTTCGCTTTCATGCTGAATTGGGCCTTGAATTTCGCATTATCGATCTTAGCATCTCCTGCAGTTACGATTAGCATACACCCTTCGTCTTTCTTGAAAGAAAGTGTTTTTGCGATGCGCTCTGGCTCACAGTTTGCCGCTTTAGCCGCTAATTCAACAGTCGCGCTGGACACTTCAAATTCTTGAATGCGGTCTTCCATTCCATATTGTTTAAAAAACTGACGTACTTTCTCAATTGCCATTGTACATCCCTCCTATCGTTTTTCGTTCCATTATTTTCATTTTATCACACAACAACCTTTTAAACATATAGTTGTCCATTTTTTTATTAAATTTAATGCAAAACTGCCCTATTTCTATAGAAATAGGGCAGCGACTGTTTTTTAAAGCCGTATTGCCTATGTTATAGAGATGGCAATCTGGCCGTTAAGCGTATTGATTTGATCTAATCCCAATGAAGCATTATACGAACTTCTTACAAAAGGGCCCGAATATACATATTTAAAGCCTTTTGTTTCTGCAATCCACTTGTATTCTTCAAACTTTTCAGGATGAACATATTCTTTCAATGATATATGTTGGCTTGATGGTTGTAAATATTGACCAACCGTCAATATGTCACAATTAGATTTTATTAAGTCATCCATAACTTGATATACTTGTTCCTCTTTTTCTCCTAATCCTACCATAATCCCTGATTTAGTAAAAATTTTACAGTCAAACTCTTTTACTTTTCTTATCAGTTCTAATGACCGTTCATAATTAGCCTGTGGCCTTACATTCGCATAAAGAGCTGGTACGGTTTCCACATTATGGTTCAGAACGTCAGGCTTTGAATCTGTAATGATCTTTAACGCATCCCAGTTTCCATTCAAATCAGGAATTAATAATTCAATGGTAGCAGAAGGATTTTGGCTTCTAATCTCTTGTACTGTAAGGGCAAAATGCTCTGCTCCGCCATCCGGAAGATCATCTCGTGTAACAGATGTTACAACAACATGTTTCAGCCCAAGCTCCCTGCAGGCCTTTCCTACATTGGCCGGCTCATTAGCATCTAACAATCCCGGCCTTCCTTTTGAAACAGCACAAAAGCGGCATTGTCTTGTACAAACACTCCCTAAAATCATAAAAGTTGCTGTTTTTTTCGAATAGCACTCACACCGGTTCGGGCAATCGGCTCCATCGCATACCGTATGAAGAGATAAATCCGTTAGCAAGGCTGCTGTATCTTCAATTATATTTATATTGGATATTTTTTTTGTTAGCCATTCTGGTTTTTGTAAAATACTACTCATCGGTTCTCTCTCCTTGCCCTATGTATGCATCAAACTGAATGTCAAATACCTTTTCAAAATTTTTTACCAAGTGTTGCTTAATGCTAGCAATATCAACATCCTCCATATAATCCTCTAAGGAGGCAATTCCAAATTCAGTAATACCACAGGGATTAATTTGATTAAAATACTTTTTATCCACATTAATATTAAAAGAAAGCCCATGAGATGTAATCCATCTTTTTAGATGAACACCTACCGCGGATATTTTTTTATCATCAATCCAAACTCCTTTATATTCCGGCTTTCTTGCTCCTTCTATTCCATACTCACTCAGCACATTGATTACGATCTGTTCAAGGGATTCAATATACCAATGTGCATCCCGTTTCATTTTTGATAAATCAAAAATTGGGTATGCTACCACTTGTCCGGGGCCATGAAATGTAATATTCCCTCCACGATTTATTTCAACAATATCTACTCCTTGTTCTTTAAGATACTCTTTCGAACATAGTAGGTTTTCCCATCCCCCACCAGTCCCTATTGTATAGACTGGATAATGCTCTAAAATGATCAGAATGCCTTTATACTGCTCATTGTATACTTTTTCAAAGGCAGTTTGCTGCATTTTCAATCCATCTTTATAATTTGTTAGTCCATTACACTCCATTAACTTATACATTTCTTATACTCCTTCTCCATTCGCAAAGATTAAAATTTATTTCTCTTTTGAAGGATTATGATAGATACTCTTTATATCAATATTGAAATTGCCGTTATTTTTAAGAAACCCCCACTAAAAAGAGGGGGCTTCCATGTTGAGTATTATGACAGTGGAGAATTTGTCATAAAAGGAAAACTTATTTATAGGAAATGGATCGCTTTTCCCGTTGCGGCATGCATGGCTTCATGCATGACCTCTGAGACGGTTGGATGCGGATGGATGGCGTTGGCCACTTCTTCGGCTGTTCCTTCCAGCTTCATGGCCACAACAGCTTCTGAAATCATATCCGTTGCATGGATGCAGTACATATGAACCCCTACGATCTCCCCGTATTTAGGCTCAAGGATCACCTTTACAAGGCCTCTTTCCTCTCCTGCAACTTTTGCTTTGCCATTTGCCAAAAGAGGGAATTTCCCAACTTTTACCTGCCCATACTTTGCCTTGGCTTCTGCTTCGGTAAGTCCCACACTGGCAATTTCAGGCTGTACATAGATCGCGCTTGGAATCTTGCCGTAGTCCATCGCAGATTTATGTCCGCATATATTTTCCACCGCTACGATTCCTTCCATGGAGGCGGTATGTGCCAGCATGGCTTTACCATTTACATCCCCGATAGCGTAGATGTTTGAAACGGATGTTTTCAGGCATTCATCTGTAACGATAGCACCTCTTTCCGTTTTTATGCCAAGTGCTTCACAAGGGATACCGTCTAATCTAGGCGCTCTGCCTACTGCCATGAGAACTTTTTCTGCTTCTACTTCTTGAACCTCTCCTGCTTTTTCAAACCGGACGGATTGATCGGTTATCTCCGTTACCTTAGCACCGGTATGAATTGTAATGCCCATCTTTACTAGGTTTGCCGCAACTTGTGCGGTAATCTCTTCATCAACCATCGGCAGGATTCTGTCTAAGAATTCTATCACCGTCACCTTCGTTCCGATGCTTGCTAAGAAATACGCGAACTCGATGCCGATAACACCTCCGCCAATGATAGTCATTGTTTTGGGAGTTTCCGAAAGTTCCAGCATTTCCTTACTTGTGAGCACTTGCCGTTTCGGGCTTATTGTAATCGGCAGATTTTTTACATCGGAACCGGTCGCTATAATAATATAGTCCGCTGTATATTTCTTTCCCGCTGCTTCTAGCGTGTTTTTATCTATTAAATTCCCTTCTCCGTTGATGAGCGTTACCCCGTTGCCTTTAAGCAATCCTTGAACGCCGCCAACCAGCTGAGTTATCACCTGTTTCTTTCTTTCCTGAACTCTCTTTAAATCGAGTTTTGCATTGGCAATATCCACGCCAGTAACTCCAAATGTCGCACTTTCTTTTACTTCATTCAAGGCCTCTGCGCTTCGCAATAGGGCCTTTGTCGGAATGCATCCTACATTTAAGCAAGTTCCTCCGAAATGTGCTTTTTCAACAATGGCCGTCTTCTTCCCCATTTGCGCCGCTTTAATGGCTGCAACATATCCGCCAGGGCCGCCACCAATGACTAGCACTTCGTAGTCATTGGTGTTTTTTAAGCCTGCAGAGTGATTGGAGGAACTTGCAGGCGCTGCCTCTGCCTTGTTAAGAGAAGTTGCGGTGTTTTCTGCAGCATTATCCTTGCCTAAATCCTTTAATGCTTGTTCCAGTGCTGCAGTGATATCTTCATCCTTGGTCGCAACGATTGCGATTGGCAATGTTACAGGAATTTGATCGCCTTCGTCAATAAGAAGTTTCCTTACGGTTCCGTCATTGGTTGCTTCGATATCCATGTTTGTTTTATCGGTCTCTATGGAAAACAGGTTTTCCCCTTTTTTTACTTCATCGCCTTCCGCTTTATACCACTTAACAAGCTTTCCTTCGCTCATGTTAAAGCCGAGTTTCGGCATGATGATTACTTCTGCCATTTTATATCTCCTTATGTGTATATAGCCTATGTACATTTCCATTGGGATGTTGGGCTGATGCATTACAGAGTATAGAGATACATCAGCCCTGTGTCATGTGATATGAACTATCCGTGTTAAGTAGGAATGGATTATACGAATAGACTAATAGGGTTTTCTACATATTTTTTGATTTCCGTTACAAATTGCGCCGCCAGTAAACCGTCTATTAATCGGTGATCCACGGTGAGCTGAATGTTCATCATCGGCTTGATCTCAATGGTTTTACTTCCGTCTTTATGTGCCACAACAAACGGTTCATCCTTGGTTGAGCTGACAGCAAGTATGCCCACCTCCGGCGGGTTAATAATTGCGGTGAAGTTCTCAATCCCGAACATGCCAAGATTTGAAATCGTGAAGGTGCCTCCGGTATATTCGCCCGGGGTCAGTTTTCCTTCTCTGGCCTTTTTAAACAGCGGAGCGCTTGCTGCTGCCAGTTCTACCACACTCATCTGCTCCGCACTTTTTACGTTTGGTACGATCAGTCCGGTCGGTGCCGCTACGGCAATGCCTATGTTGACCGTCTTATATTTCACGATGGTTCCGCCAATAAGCGAAGAATTCATATCCGGATATTTCTGTAACGCCTTCACGGCCGCCTTTGTGATAAAATCTGTCACGGAAACTTTTTGTTCCTGCGCTGCATTTACTTCTTTTCTCAGTTCGAGAAGCTTATCCAGATTCACCTTCTGAGTGAAGTATAAATGCGGTGCAGTAAACTTACTTTCCGCTAACTTCTCTCCGATGATCTTTCTTATTCCCGCATAAGGAACCTCTTCCAGGATTTCCTTTCCGTCAGGGGAGAATTTCTTTTCTCCGGCTCCTGCGGTCACTTCTGCAGCCGTTCCTGCGGCTTCTGCTTTGACTCTATTGTTCATAACGGCTTCCATGTCAGCCTTCATGATCTTACCGCCTATACCGCTTCCTTTGATATCGTCCAACGAAATTCCTTCTGCATCTGCCATCGCTTTTGCGACAGGAGATACCCTGATCTTATTGGAGGCCAAATAGCCGAGTATATCCTTTTCGCAAATGCCTCCGTCAAAGCCGGTGCCAACAAGGGGAAGACTGTCTATTGATAAACCGTTTTCCGCTGCAACCCTTCTGGCTCTCGGAGTGATTTTGATTTTTCCGCCTTCTGTCTTTGCTGAAACAGCGGGTGTTGCTGAAACAGGTGTACTTTCCGCAACCGGGTGAGACGTTGTGTCAGGGTCGGCAAGAACTTCTTTACCAAGCTGTGCCAATGCATCAGCCATCACGGCATTAATGTTCTCCTCAGCATTTCCGACGATGGCGATAGGTAGAGTAACCGGTAACGTATCCCCTTCTTCGATGAAAAGCTTCCTGACCACACCGTCTCCTGTTGCTTCTATATCCATATTGGTTTTATCTGTCTCTATTGAAAAGAGGTTTTCGCCTTTTGCTACGGCATCGCCTTCTTTTTTATACCATTTCACAAGCTTTCCTTCGTTCATATTGAAGCCAAGCTTTGGCATGATTATTATTTCTGCCATGTTTTCCTCCTCCTATCATCTGTTTTCGGTTTATTTGAAACTATCCGGTTTATTTGAAATAATTCTTCACCTTTTCATATATTTTTTCCTCAGATGGGATGAGAGGGAATTCCAATGCCGGACTGAACGGAAGCGGCACGTTTGGATTATTTACTCTTCCGCAAGGCGCATCCAAATAGTAGAACACATCCTCTGCAATGGCCGCCGCAACTTCTGCACCGATCCCGCATCGTTCATGTGCTTCGTCCGCTACAATCAACTTTCCTGTTTTCTTAACGGATTCCACGACCGTTTCTTTGTCAAACGGTACGATGGTTCTAAGGTCAATGACTTCACAGTCTATGCCCTCCTTTGCCAATCTTTCCGCTGCTCTTTCTGATTTCATCACCATGGAGGAGGTCGCAACAATGGTGATGTCTTTGCCCGCTCTTGCAATTCTTGCCTTACCGAACGGAATTGGCTCTACGTTGTCGTCGATCTGATATTTTTTGTTATACTCCATTTTATGTTCGAAAAAGATAACCGGGTCGTTATCTCGAATGGCTGTTTTCAGTAATCCTTTTGCCTCCTGTGCGGTTGAAGGCACGACAACCTTCATCCCCGGGAAGTGTGCTACCATCGCCTGCATGGATTGGGAATGCTGTGCTGCTGAAGACCGCCCTGCACCGATAGGACAACGGATTGTCATCGGAACGGTTGCCTGTCCCCCGGACATATACCGGATTTTCGCAGCCTGATTGATGACCTGATCTGCTGCTACAAGTAAAAAGTCTGAAAACATCAGCTCTACGACCGGTCTCAATCCTGTTAATGCCATGCCCACACCCATGCCCACAAAGCCTTGTTCTGAAATGGGCGTATCCTTTACTCTCAAATCTCCGTACTTTTCAAAAAGTCCCACCGTTGTCTTAAAGTTTCCGCCAAGGAAGCCAATGTCTTCACCAAGCATAACGATATTGTCATCCCGTTCCATTTCTTCATCTAAAGCCTCACAAATGGCTTGTGCATATGTCAGTTCTTTCATTTATCTAAACCTCACAATTCTTTTTTCGATTTCTCTTTTCGTGTTGGGTCGTTTTATCCGGCCGTTCCTTAAAGAGTCCCTTCCATGAATACATCGCTATATGCCTCTGAAGGATCCGGATAATCACTTTCGGCAGCAAACTTAACCGCAGTCTGAACTTCTTCTTCAATGGTTGCTTCTACTGCACGGATTTCTTTTTCGGTGGCTTTCTTCGACTTTATCAGCTCCGCTCTTAAAGTCGTTACCGGGCACTTTGCCATCCAATCTTCCTTCTCTGTTTCGCTTCTTCTTTTTCGATAAACCGCCGGATCTCCAACGTGATGTCCCTGCCATCTGTACGTCTTGCATTCGATGATGGTAGGACCTTCCCCGCTTCTTGCTCTTTCCGCTGCGACTTTTGCCGCTTCATATACAGCGAGGACATCCATACCGTCCACTACAACACCCGGGATGTCATACGCCTTTGCTCTGACCGCAAGATCCGGTGTATTGGTTACGTCTCTGATGTCTACGGAAATTCCGTAAAGGTTATTTTCAATCACATAGATACAAGGAAGCTTCCAAGCCGCTGCCATGTTGATGCTTTCGTGAAAAGTACCCTCGTTTGTTGCGGAATCTCCCATAAAAGAAACGGCAACTCTACCGTTCTGCCTATATTTTGCGGTGTAGGCCGCTCCGGTTGCGATGGGAATTTCCCCTCCTACGATACCGTTTGCACCAAGGATTCCTTTATCCATGGCCATGATATGCATGGAACCTCCTTTACCGTTTGAATAGCCCGTTTTCTTCCCCAGTATTTCAGCCATCATCCGAGCAATATCTGCGTCCCTGGCAACAAGATGTCCATGGCCTCGATGTGTACTTCCAATGTAATCATCGTCGTTCAATGCCGCGCAAATTCCGGTTGCCACAGCTTCTTCCCCAAGATATAAATGAGCAAGCCCGGCCATCATGCCTTTCTTATAAAACTCGAACGTCTCTTCTTCGAATCTTCTCATTTTAAACATCGTTTCATAAAAACCTAGCAACCGGCTCTTATCATAATCCTTTATTTTCATCTTCCGAACCTCTCTTTTCTGGAATTCATTATTTGTTGCCTTTATATAACGCAAAGGCTATGCCAAAATAGCAGAGTTATTTAAAATATTAAACAGAAAATTCCCATACCGTTGTTTTTTCAATCTTTTCACGCGATACCCTTTTTCTGTACCTTGAATGGTGCAACATTATTGCTTTCCATTTGTGCCACTCTGTGCATCCTCTCCTGTGCCAACCTGTGCCTCACCTTGACCAACTGCGTCATTATGTCACGGTTTCAATTTCTGCCGTTCTATTTTTACCGCCCGCTCTTGTCAGAAGAAAATCACTGTGTTAAAATGGCACTGTTATCATGGATTCCTTATTTTTCGAACCTCTCTATCGATTAAAGGAGAATTTCCATGAGTATAAACGGCATCCATTCCCAAGGGTTAAGACAGGCCTGGGAAAAATTCATAAATAATCAAGAAGCTGACGATACCTATATTCGCCCGGAGATTTACGAATCCTGGGTTCGTTCGCGTGCCTTTCAGGTGAATCCCTATCTGCCGAAAACAAATCTTCTCGACAGCACCGAGCTGAATCAAAAAATTAACAGCAATCTAAAACTTATCGAAACTGCTCATCCATACATGTCAAAACTGTTCTCTATTGTAGAGGGTTCCGGTTTTTATTTATTGTTATGTGATAAAAATGGCTATATTTTGGATTTAATAGGGGATAAGGAGATTATCGAAAAAGGACGGGCAAATTCAATGCTCGTGGTAGGGGCAAACCGAAGTGAACAGTTTGCCGGCACAAATGCCATCGGAACAAGTCTTGCCCTCAATCAACCGATCCAAATTTGGGGCGAAGAGCATTATATTGATGCGCACAAGGGCTATTGCTGCAGTGCCGCACCGATAACCGATGCTTTTGGGAATACCATAGGCTGCCTGGATATTACGGGGCTTTATGCTCAGTCCCATGCACATACTTTCGGCATGTTAGTCAGTGCCGTGGACGGAATCAATAAAGAACTGAAAATATTACATGCGTATGAGGAAATTAAAATGATCAGCGCTCAGCGCAACAGCATTATTGAATCCATCCCTTCCGGATTGATTCTTCTTAATCAGGGAAATCGGGTCATTCAGATCAATAATACGGCTTTATCTATGTTCCGTCTGCAATATGCCGATATTATCGGAAAAGAACTGTCCGGCTTTTTCAGTGGTTCCCATCTAAACTTCACGTCCCTGCTTAGTTCTCCCATTGATAGCAAGGAAATCAGCTTGTACATAGACGGCCCCGACAGCCCTCCTTTGAATCTAAACATCAGTGTCGATTTTGTCATAGACGAACAGGGAATTCGAAGCGGTACCGTTATCCGGTTTGATGAACCTAAACGTATTCATACGATCGTGAATAGAATCGGTGGTTTCAAATCGACCTATACCTTTGAAGACATCAAAGGCGATTCCGCGGCCATGAAAGAGACCCTTAAATATGCCAAAAAAGCTGCCGAAACAGACTTAAGCGTTTTAATCTTAGGGGAAAGCGGAACCGGAAAAGAACTGATCGCACAATCCATACACAATGCAAGCAGTTATGCAAAGGGGCCTTTTATTGCCATTAATTGCGGTTCCCTGCCAAAAGGCCTCATTGAAAGTGAATTATTCGGTTACGAAAAAGGTTCCTTTACAGGGGCTAATAAAGACGGGCAACCCGGCAAATTTGAATTGGCAGATGGCGGCACTATTTTTCTTGATGAAATCGGCGATATGCCGATGGATGTTCAATCTTCTCTGCTGCGGGTCCTTCAAAGCAAAGAAGTGCTGCGAATCGGCGGAAAATACCCGAAAAGAATCGATGTCCGAATTATTGCAGCAACCAATAAAGATTTACTGCACGAGATAAAATGCAAACAGTTCCGGGAAGATCTATACTTTAGGCTCAATGTTTTTACGTTAAAACTGCCGCCTCTTCGTTATCGATCGGAAGATATTATCCTCTTAGCAGAAACCTTTATCTCTATCCATAAAAATCAAAAGGGCAAACATTATAGGCTTTCGCCAGCCCTTTATCCTGCTTTATTAAATTATTCCTGGCCCGGTAATGTGCGGGAACTAGAGAATGTTATCGAACGCGCCATAAACCTGTCAGACAGCGAAGAAATTATGAATATTCAGCTGCCGGAAGAATGTACACTGGAGAAGGAAGACTATACGTGCACACCTCACTATACGGAACTTGCCAAAAATGTGTTCACGGAAAGCCTTTCCATCGAATCGGCGGAGCACAAACTGATTGTACGCGGCTTGAAAGAAAAAAACGGCAATGTGGAGGCTACTGCAAGGGCTTTGGGCATAAGCAGAAGGACTCTTTACCGAAAACTAAAAAAATATGATATTCAACCTCATTTATTTAAAAAATAGCTTCAGGGATTAGAAAAAAACAATACCCGTTTGATTAAATAGAACAGCTTTCATTGATATGGACAGCGAAGGCCTACAGGATTGATTTTCAGAAAGAATCCCGCCGGCCTTCGCTGTCCATATCATTTTGGGAGGCATCCCGTTGTATTGAATAAACTCTTTTAACTCTTTAATATGAATTTGTCAAGCTCCGCTTGAAGTACATCCGCTTGCCCAGACAGTTCCTCACTGGCCGCCGCGCTTTGCTCTGCCGTTGCCGAATTGGATTGCACCACCGATGAGATTTGATCCAAACCTAAGGTAATCTGATTAACCGCCACTGCCTGCTCCTCCGACGTCTTTGCAATTTCTACCATGGACGCCACAACCTGCGTGGTTTCCTTCACCACCGCTTTAATCGACTCAGCTGTTTCTTTTGTGATCAGGGTTCCGTTCGATACTGCTCTCACCGAATCTTCAATAAGTACCGTCGTATCTTTTGCGGCTTCCGCAGATTTCCCTGCAAGGTTTCTCACTTCATCTGCTACTACGGCAAAGCCTTTCCCCGCATCACCGGCTCTGGCTGCCTCTACTGCCGCATTTAAGGCAAGGATATTGGTTTGGAAGGCAATATCATCGATGGTCTTGATAATTTTACTTATTTCTGTTGACTTCTCCGAAATCTCTTTCATGGCTGCCATCATTTCATCCATTTTACTGTTGCTCTGTTCCAGTTCTTCTCCAACCTCAAGGGATTTTTGATTCACACGGTTTATATTTTGCGAGCTTGACCTTACTTGCTTAGCAATCAGTTCAATGGATGCCGCCAATTGTTCAATAGAGCTAGCCTGTTCCACGGCCCCCTGAGCCAATACCTGAGAACCGGAAGCGACCTGCTCTGCACCTACGTTCACTTGCTGAGAGGAGGTCCTTATCGTTCTTAAGGTATCACTCAAAGAGAATAAAATAGTTGTTATCGCATGTTCCATTCGTGTATAAACGCCAAAGTATTCCGTCTGCGGATACAATTCAAAATTGCCCCGGGACATTTCCTCAAGAGCTCTGGCAGTTTCCTCTACAATGGCTTTTACGGTGACCACCATTTCCCTTACACTGTCAGCCATATGACCGATTTCATCCGTCGATCGACAGTTTATTTCCACATCAAAGTTGCCTTTCGCCACTTGAAAAACAGCGTTTTCAATTTCCTTTATGGGTTGAACCAATCGATTTACGAATGCTGTCATTATTAATGCAGAAAGAACAAGTGTAATAATCGTTACTGCAATACTCACTATTATCGAATTATAGATGCCCGATAGGGTAGATACTGCCGCTAATCCTACGAATATCAATGTTAACGTAATAGAAAGAATTTTATTCTTAATCTTGTTCATTTTTACACCCTTTCTTCAAATCACCTCTGTACTTGCCTATAAAAAAAGCCTCTGCGAGGCGCTTGTAGCTCGCATTTTAGTTGCAGCTTTTTATGATACTCCGGTTATCGCAAGCAATATTTCCTCTAATAAAATAACGGGCAAAGACTGGAGAATAAGCCTTTGCCGTAATAAATAAATTCTCTTTTCTGTTTTTAGCCTTTATTATGGCGCATATATCTTGCAAGCAAAATCGTATGCGCCATACTTTTTGTTTTTATGTTTAACTGTTAATGTAATTATTTTTTACCGTTGGAAACTATGGTCTCATGACCTTTCTGGATGGTCCGAAAGAAGCTACCATTCGTAACGTACCTTCTCCGGTATTGAACATAGAATGTTTTGCCCCGGCAGGAATGAACATGGCGTCTCCAGGTCCGTATTCCAGTCTTTCCCCTTCTACGATAGAATATCCTGTTCCTTCAATGAAGTAATACATATGATCTGCATCTTCATGCACATCTTCTTCCGCATTTCCTCCCGGGAACAATTCTGTTATATGAAATTCGATTGTATTTGAACCGCCGTTTTTTGGCGTTACTACCGGCCATGCAATGGCATTGTTGTGTTTAGGAGGCACTGCTGTAGGTACTGACGTTACCGCTCTTACAAACGGCTCTGTCTGGTTGAAGTCCTTACCGGTTAAAGTAACGACAAAACGAAGCCCTTCAATTCCTTTCGGATACATTTCGTGGTTGCTGTTTCCAGGAATCCACATTACATCACCCTTCTTGTACTCATATCTCTTTCCGTTAATGATCGAGTATCCGGCACCTTCCATGATGAAATAGCAGTGATCCGAATTCTTATGGTTATCTTCTATTGCACATCCGCCATAGGAAATCTCACAGATTGAAAAGAATGCATAGGAGTCCGTACCCATCATAGCCGGATTTCCCATACACCAAGCGTGTGCATTAATATGTCTTGCAGGTTGTGCAAAAGCACAGTCATATACATTCTTCACATAAGCTTTATTTGCCATTTTTTTGTCCTCCATAAATTTATTTTCACATAATTGTATCATTTTTTTACTTTAAAAACTAAGTTACCGCTTATATCCACTTGCATCTTCCAATACCTGAGTCAAAACGGAGAAGTCTTTTTCAGCTCTTCCTGTTGCAGCTGCCGCTGCTAAAGATTGTCTTGTGATGGCGGTTGCAGTCATTGGCACACCATATTGTTTTGCTGCCTCAAACGCAAGATCCAAATCCTTCATCATCAGCTTTACACTGAATGCAGGCGCATAAACACCTTCCGTAATAACGGCCTTCTTATATCCGCAAAGCGGTGAACCGACAGCAGATCCGGCAATAACTTCACAGACCTGGCCAACATCCAGTCCTGCTTTTTCAGATAAAACAACAGCTTCTGCCTGAATCTGCATGGTGGAAGCGATCATGGTATTGATGGCAAGCTTTAATACTCTTGCTTCCTCTCCGCTGCCAAGATAAAATTGGTTCTTTCCTAAGGTTTCGAATAACGGAAGAACCTTATCATATGTAGCCTTATCGCCGGAAGCTAAAATTCCAAGGCCTGCATTCTGCGCCAGTACTGTACTTCCTGTTACCGGGCCTCTGATTAGCTTTGCCCCCTTGCTTTCAACAGCTTCATTCACTTTTTCGGATTCTGCAGGAGATACGGTACTCATATCGATGACGATTTTTCCTGCGCTAAGACCTTCTACAATACTATCTTTTCCAAGCGTAACCGCATGTAATGTAGGCCCGTCTGCTACCATTGTGAAGATAAAATCAGATTTCGCTGCCACTTCTTTCGGAGACGCCCCCCAGGTAGCCCCTGCTGCAATAACCTCATCTGCCTTCGATTTTGTTCTGTTCCAAACAATTACTTCATGTCCTGCTTTTACTAGGTTCTGGCTCATTGGGTTTCCCATGTTACCCAAGCCAATCCAACCAATTCTAGCCATTATAAAACCTCCTTAAATAATAGTGTTATATTTCAGGTGCCGATGCTTCCTTACTGCGAGCATAAGCACCATTATAACCAAACCGATTTCTTATTTTTCTATAGGAATTGGCAGCCCGGCAGTCCGCAGGACGTAATTTCATCGGAAGGGAACTTCGTGATCACTTCACATCCGTCTTTTCTCACGACAACCTCTTCCTCAATTCTTGCACTGCCGCTTCCGTCTTCAGCCGGGCACCACGTTTCAATGGCGAATACCATGCCTTCTTTTAAGGTGAACGGTGTCTCTAATGAGAATAACCTTGAAATAACCGGCTTTTCCCAAAGTCCAAGACCGATGCCATGGGCGAATTGAAGCAGGAATGCTTCCTCTTCGTTCTTAAAACCAAGTTCTGTAGCGGAAGGCCACATTTTTGCTACATCTGCGGAAGTTGCTCCATCCTTGATCTGCCCGATGGAATCCTTAATCCACTTGGATGCTTTTGAATAGGCATCCCGCTGCGCCCTGTTCGGAACTCCGCAAGAGAACGTTCTGTAGTAGCACGTTTTGTATCCGTTATAGGTATTACCGATATCGAAGTAGATCAGTTCTCCCGGTCTTACCATTCTATTGGAGAAGGTATGGCTGTGGGGATTCCCTCTTACGCCGGAGATACTGTTTACAAATTCAACAAGCTCTGCACCCCACTTATAAAGTTGGTGATTTGCAATAGCTACCAGCTCGTTTTCCAAGATTCCCGGTCTTAACGCCTTGCCCAAATCATAGTAAGCCGCATCAACCATAGCGGCTGACTGCTTTAGTAACTGAATTTCATCTTCTGTCTTGATGATTCTGGCATCCAGCATCGCCTGCTGACCGTCAACGATATCCAGATTCTTTGACTGCAAGCCCTGAATCAGCGGAATATCTACGATATCCATACCGATTTTCTTGTTTTCAGCGCCGTATTCTTTGATGTATCCATAGATTTGATCCACGACCTTTTCTACCATTCCCGCATTGACAGGAATAGCTCCTCTCATTGATCCGACTGCCGGCATGATATGATCCGATGCGATCCAATCCACTCTTTGTCTCTTGGACGGGCAAGCAGGGTCAAACAAAAACGGTTGTTCAATACCATCTATCAAAATACAATATCGGTTCATCTTATTACGGTTCCATTCACCGATATGGGTTCCGGTAATATATCTGATATTATCGAAGTCATAGCAGATTATTGCCCCTAATCCATAGTTCTTCATGCTCTCTTTAGCTCTTGCTAATCTTTCTCTTTTCAGCCTGGCAAAGTCTACTCCAGATTCAAAATCTACACCTTGCATTCCTGATCTAGGCATTTAAAATCACTCCTTTTCAATTTTTTTGATTACTTTCTAAATTTCTTAGAGGTCTGAATCAAAATTCGTATAAGATTAATTAACTGACATAAATGCATAAACGCAAATCCTGTGCCAAGAGGAATTTTCAGCAATAGGCTTGCTTTATTTGTTTATTAGTTTTACCTATTGAAACATTGATTTTACTTGGTTCGCAGCAACTTAAATTTTAATAATTATTTGTCAATATTTTAATGGACAAATCTAAATTTTTAGTTAATTCATGTGACTTTTAGCTGATATTCTTATGATTTGCCAATGAAATAATTGTGCCGCAGCGTGCCTCACTGTGCCGTCCTGTGCCGTCCATTGGCCAATCTGTGCCATTTTGGTTCTTGTAGTTTTAAATTTTCGCTGATATAATTTAGTCGTTTCAATAAACTTATTTCCGTTTGCAGGAGGTGGATTATGGCTACTTTTACAAAAAATTATCAACAAATATTGTTAAATAGTTGGCATTCGTACATTGAACAGGGAGAGCCGATGCCCTTAAATCCTTCCGGGGTCCGTCCTTTTATCTATGATTCTTGGAAGCGCTCAAAAGCTTTCGGGGTCTCTCCTACTGCGGTCATCAACAAGGTTCTTCCCCCCGACGAACTCTCCGCGGTTCTAAACGAAAATCAACGGCTTATTTCCGTTGCGCATCCCTATATACTAAAGCTGTATAAATACGTAAAAGGCAGTAATTTTGTCTTTGCCTTAACCGATGCGGAGGGGACGGTTATTGATTATATAGGCGACGATCAAGCCATTCAGACGCGAACAAAAAAAAGCGGTCTTACCGTTGGGGTCACCAGAAGCGAGAAGTATGCCGGTACCTGTGGAATCGGTACATGCCTTGCTATCGGTCAGCCGGTTCAAATTTGGGGAGAAGAGCATTACATAAAACCACATCACAACTATATTTGTTCGGCGGCTCCTATTCACGACAGCTTTGGCAACTTAATCGGCTGTTTGGATGCTGTAGGTCCCAAAGAAATCTCACCGATCCATACCTTGGCCATGGTCAATGCATGTGTCGACGGAATTGAAAAGGAGCTAAAAATAACAGAGGCCTATGAGCGAGTAAATTTAGCACACAAACAGATGTCCAGTACACTTCACGCCATTGGCTCCGGTATCTTATTGATCGATAACGACGGGATTATTACGCAGCACAATACGAACGCAATAAAGATGCTTCGTTTAAGCGTTTCTTCCCTGAATGGAGCTTCTCTGGGTGATTTTATCAATCTTTCGACCTGCAATCCGAGTTTACTGAATATCCAAAAAGAAATCTTTGATACGGAACTTTCCTTTGTCAATCATAAAGGGTCCCGAGTCTCTCTTTCTCTCTCCGCAACTCTTGTCCTCAATCAGCTAGGCCATAAAATCGGTACGGTTATCGTGCTGGACGAAATAAAACATGTTCATAAACTGGTAAACAAGCTGAGCGGGTTCACCGCAAAATACAATTTTGACTCCATCATCAGCTGCTCCGGCGCTATGGAAAGCGTAAAATCGCTGGGGCGGTCCGCTGCACAGAGCAATTCCACCGTATTAATTCTAGGGGAAAGCGGAACCGGAAAAGAGCTGCTCGCTCAGGCGATTCACAACGCAAGCGATAGAAAAGAGGCTCCCTTTATCGCCATCAACTGCGGTTCTCTTCCGAAGGGTCTCATCGAAAGCGAACTTTTTGGTTATGAAAAGGGATCTTTTACGGGAGCAAACAAAGAAGGGCATCCTGGAAAATTTGAGTTAGCCGACGGGGGAACTCTTTTTCTTGATGAAATAGGAGACATGCCTCTGGAATTGCAGACCTCTTTATTGAGAGTACTGCAAAGCAAAGAAATTGTGCGAATTGGGGGTACCTACCCAAAACAAATTGATGTACGGATCATAGCTGCTACAAACGTTGATTTGCTCAATTCTGTCAATGATAAGAGATTCCGGCATGATTTATATTACAGACTCAATGTGCTGTCCATACAGGTGCCTCCGCTACGAGCACGCGTCGGTGACATCTCTATTTTAGTCAATTATTTCATCACCACTATTTCCAAAAAACTTTCAAAGAGTATTTACAGCATCGAGGACAACGCCATGTTTATGCTTCTGAATTACTCTTGGCCCGGGAATGTCAGAGAGTTGGAAAATGTGATAGAAAGAGCTGTAAATGTGGCAAATTCAGGGGTCATTCATGTGGAAGATCTTCCTGACGAAATCACGCCTGCTTCATCATGTCCTACATACCATATCCCTACCCTTCCGGAAGAAACCGCTGTTATGGATGACGAAAACGGAATATACGCTCTATTTTCCGGCGAAGCGAAGACAGAACGAACCATTGAACTGATTATTGCGGCTCTAAAGTCCGAGAACGGAAATGTTTCCAAAGTATCGGAAAAACTAAAGATCCCTCGAAGAACACTGTATCGAAAACTCGATAAATATGGGATCAACGCTGATAATTATCGCTTTTTATGATTATGGCACAGGTTTTGCTTATTATATGATGAGAAAATCAGCTTAACAGTTGTACCATAGGGAGGTTTTTGATTCAATGCTGAATGGTTTCATTAGTGTATTAGTCGTTTTTATGATTTTAGCTGTCGGATTTTTCTTTACAAATAAAAAATTATGGCCGGAGAACACGAATCAAGTATTCTCTATTTCGGTTGTCCAAATTGCTGCTCCGGCCCTTGCGGTCACCAGTATTGAAAATCGATTTACCCCTGAACTGCTGCATAGTTCTGCTTTAAACTTGTTCATTATTGCAGCAAGCCTATTCATCATGCTTGCTTTAGGGAAGATTCTTGCTCATGTACTTGCTTTGCAAAATGGAAAAAAGGCAGTTTTTCAGGTGACTTTTACGTTTAACAACACCATGTTTATAGGCCTTCCTATCATTCAAATTATATTTGGTTATGAAGGCTTGCCCTTTTTATTTACGTTCTACTTAGCAACCATTGTATTATTCTGGACCATTGGTGCCTATACACTATCCAAGGCTTCCGGCAGCCAAAAAGCTTCTTTTTCTGTTCAAAAGATTTTCAGCCCCGGGTTAATAGGTGTCATAGCCGGCTGTGTATTAGTTGAATTGCAATTGCCTCTGCCTCTCATTTTAGAAACCGCTCTGACTTATTTGGGGAACCTCTGCGTACCGCTGTCTTTACTCGTCATCGGCTCCAATTTATCGAAGTCTTGGTCGAAAGGCTTTTCCCGAATAACGGTTGACCAATGCCTTATTATGCTGGGGAAATTTGTTATTCATCCCCTCCTCGTGTTCCTTCTGTTTACTGCATTCGGGATAGGCGGTTTACCTTTGCACGTCTTTATTTTAACTGCGGCGATGCCGTGCCACGCACAGACCGCCATTCTGGCACAATTTTACGAGGTAGAAGGGGAATATGCCTCCAATTTAGTGAGCCTATCCACACTGATCAGTTTAGTGACCATACCTTTTTATGCGAACTTGCTGCTCTGATGCCGTACTTCTTCTGCAGCCATTTGAACTCCTTCCGTCAGGCAGGAGTTCAATAAACTATTTAAATATTAAGGTGAAGAACTTGATATTTTCGGGATATATCGATATGATTAGAATAAAAGCTCAGCGACTATAATCGAATAGAGAGATTTTTAAAAGATAATAAAGGAGTTTTAAAGATGAAAATAGTTTGTCTCGGAGACAGTTTTACAAAAGGCTTTGGAGTTGGTGAAGGAGAATCGTGGTTTGACCTGTTAGGTGTTTCGAGCCCCCACGAATTTATAAACAAAGGAATGAATGGGGATACCTCCGGCGGGATGCTGGCCCGGTTTCATCAGGACGTTATTTTAGAAAAGCCGAACTATGTCTTCATCTCAGGAGGCGTTAATGATTTTATTTGTGATGCACAGCTATCCGCTGTACAGGCCAACATCATGGCTCTGGTGCATCAGGCATACGAAAACAACATCGTTCCGGTTATACTCACCGAACCCCCTTGTGAGCCTGCATTAATCCGCAGAGATTGGGTCTCTTTTTCGGATTTTAATACCGTAGCCTTTAAGCTGAAAAGCCTTCAGCAATGGATGCTCCATTTCAGTTCTACCTTCCAGATCAACTGTATCGATCTCCATAACGCTCTTTCACAGCAGATAAAATTCGATTCGAAAGAGGATTATTATATAGACGGTTTACACCTCACTGTAAAAGGACACCGAATGATAGCGGATATCATTAACGAAAGTCTGGTGCTGTAACATCTTTTATGCCGGGTTTAAATAAAAAAGGTGACATCTCGAAAAAGATCATGCATGGATTTGGATAACCAAAATCTGCTGGGTTCTTTTGAGACGCACCTCCATAAAACGTATTACATTAGGCGGCTTGCCATAGCTCTAGGCAGCGGTTTGCTTATCCAACAACTACTGCTGTGCCGGAAGCCGTGACCATGAGCATATTATTGGCTTGTCCCAATACCTCATAGTCAATGTCTACGCCGACAATTGCATTTGCCCCCATGCTTTCCGCTCTTTTTTTCATTTCAAAAATGGCATTCTCTCTCGCCTCGATCAATTCCCCTTCATAAGAATTCGATCGTCCGCCGAAGAAATTGGTTAACCCCGCAGCAAAGTCTTTAATAAAGTCTACACCTGAAATAACCTCCCCAAACACAATTCCTTTGTACTCTACAATTTTTCTTCCCTCAATGGAAGGCGTTGTACTGACTATCATCTTTCATCCCCCTATAATCTTATTAAAAATGAAATAGTATTTATGGTATATAGCATATCATTTATCGTTAAATATTCAAGAAAAGATTTTCTACATACTTTCGTTATTTAGCCTACACGGGCCGAAACGGGTGCTGAAACCATTGCTCACAAAATTTGAAAAGGTTATCATTCTTCAAAATATCCATCGGTATCGCCTGTCCAAATTGATAAATTCCCTATCTTACGTCTGCTCTTTGTTTAAATGCAAAAAATTATAAAATACCCATACCGATCGGGTATGGGTATATAGTTCCATATTATTTTAAAATATACTCTAGGTTCGGATTTCCATCCTTGCCGTTATAAGAAATAAAATATTCCTTTTCTGTGCCGTTCGGCAATTGGATTAATAACTTGTAATTCGGCAGTCCTTCCGGCCGAATCGCTTGTAATTCCATGGCAAAGTCTTTGCCGCAATCCTCATTCGTATAGAATTTACTTGCTGTAATATCTCCTGCTTCACTAATATCATCGACCGTGTATAATTCGACCGATGCATGCGCATCACGCGGGATCACAATAATTTTTTCCTCTGTATCCTGTAAATATAAGGTCTCTTGTATCTTTAAAAGTGAACGTTGATCGGAAGTCGGTAAATTAATCAATAAAGCAATGGCATCATCAGGAGCGTCCTTAAATTGATTAAAGTTGCTGTTTTGGCCTTCTTTTTGCTCTTCCACTTGATTGTCATTATCTGTGGATTTGCCCGAGTTGTCACCATTATTTGTATCGGTGGGTGCTCCGCTGCATCCGGATAACAGCATCATTAACAGGACTATAAAAACAATAATCTTTCTCATATGAAAGTTTCCCTCCTCATTTGGTGCATCTTTGACACTTCGTCAAAAGGTAACACTTATGGTGGTTCCCTTCCCTTCTTGACTCTCCAGTTTTATTTCGGCCTGATGATATTTGGCCACATGTTTGACAATGGACAGTCCCAGGCCGGTACCTCCTGTTTCCTTTGAATGGCTTTTATCCACTCGGTAAAAGCGTTCAAAGATACGGTCTTGATGTTCGATTGGGATACCAATGCCGGTATCCGATACTTTTAAGAGGGCTTGATGATGATCTGCTGCTGGTTCCACGATAACCGTTACATTTCCGCCTTCATGATTATATTTGATTGCATTCTCACATAAATTATAAATCATTTCATCCAGCATGGTTCGAACGCCCTTTACAAGGATCGGCCCTTTTGGACCTTCAAAGGTCATCGATACCTTTAACGATGCCGCTTGGCTGGAGAGCCGCTCCACGACTTCTTGCGCAAGTCTTCGCAAATCCACCTCTTCCGGGACCAACTCTATGGTGCCTTCATCCAGTTTTGATAATTTCATGATATCTGCCACCAATGCAATCAGCCGCTTTGCCTCCGTATGAATTTTGCCTGCGAAGTCCGCTATATCCTCCGGTTTAACGATGCCGGCTTCCATAATCTCTGCATAGCCGGAAATGGAGGTCAACGGAGTCTTCAGTTCATGCGAGACATTCGAGGAGAATTCTCTTCTCATTTTATCGGCTTCTTCTTTTTCGGTAATATCTAAAACTAATACAACAGCTCCGCTCAGCTGTAGTTCTGTATCATTCTCTGTGCCGTTCTCATAAGTCGGTGTTGCCATCAGCTGATAACATCTTCCATTTTGTTTCAGCCTTCTTTCAGACGGTTCCCCCAATAACGCCTCTTCTACTGCTTCTCTGAATTCACTGCTTCTATTTAGCGTTAAATAGTGCCCTCCGGTATTTTTTTCCCTGCTTTTAGAGAAAATATTCATTACTTTTTGATTTGCAAATAAAACCTCTCCGCCGGCATTCAAAATCAGTAACCCTTCATTCATATTTTCCGTGATCGAAGCAAATTCCTTGCGCTCTGCTTTAAGCGCCGAATAGGTATCAGCGATGGTTTTGTTTTGCTGATCCAGTTTCCTTAGCAGCGGCGCAAATTCATCGTAAATATCATTCGACAACGGTTTTTCCAGATCCATGGTGTTGATGGGCAGTACAATAGACTTTGTCTGTTTCTTTGCCACAAAGATCGTAATAAAAAGCATGAAAAGACAAACCAGTAAGACATACGGGAGACACTCTGCCAGTGTCGCATATACATTCGATTTGGTATTTGCTACACGGATTATACTTTCATCATTCAGCTTTATTGCATAGTAGAAGGTCTGTTCGCCCAAGGTCGCGGACATTCTTACGCTATCTCCTTCACCGCTTAGCAAAGCTTGCTTTACCTCCGGCCTGTCGGCATGATTATCCATATTGGCGATATTCTCTTCGCTGTCATAGAGAACATTTCCCTGTGCATCAATCCACGTGATTCGGTCTTTGGAGATACGATCCACATCCGCTAAAAACGCTTTGCTATCAATATTGGCGGCCGCAGCAACGTACTTCGCCTCTTGTTTCACTTCGATTCTCATTTCCTTATAAAATTCACTGTACATGATAAAAGATACCAGTGCAGATGTGATTCCTATAGAAATGGCTGAGAGTATAAACAAGCTTATAAAAATTCTTCTTTTCATCTTTTTCTCCATCGAAAGTTGCCTTTTTAAAACTACTTAAGGCTTTCCTTAGGCTCTTCCCCTATTAAGTATCCCACTCCACGAATCGTTTCTATAATTTGCCCTGCTTCACCAAGCTTCTGCCTTAATGTTCTTACATGGACATCCACTGTTCGAGTCTCCCCATCGAAATCGTATCCCCAGATTTTCTCTAAAAGCTTATCTCGAGATAATACCATTCCCTTATTTTCCATGAGAATGCGCAGCAACTCGAATTCCTTAAACGTTAATACAATCGACTGCCCATTTGCTGTCACCAGATGCTTCTCGGCGTTTAAACAAAGATTGCCGCATTGGAGCTCTGCTTTATTTTCTTTTGGCTGAGTACGTCTTAATACGGCTTTGACTCTTGAAACAAGCTCCATCATGCCGAACGGTTTTGACACATAATCATCGGCTCCATTATCCAGTCCAATGACTTTATCGTATTCGCTGCCTTTTGCTGTCAGCATAATGACAGGAACATTTTCCGTCTGCTTATTCTTTTTTATCCTCTTCAAGATGTCGATCCCATCCATTCCCGGCAGCATGATGTCCAGTAATATCAGTTCCGGCGTTTTATTTGACAGAGCCAAAAATAATTCAGTGCTATCTGCAAATCCCTCTGCTTCAAACCCTGTATTTTTTAAGGTATACACTACCAATTCACGAATGCTGCTGTCATCTTCGACGCAAAATATCATCTATTACTCCTCCTTTACGGACTTGCCCGTATCTTCGATACGGCGCGCAAGTCCTATACAGAAATTTCATTAGGCTACGCCTAATAGAAATTTTTCAGTTCCTTCCGCCGACAATTCAATTGGTCAAGCTATCGGCAGTCAATTTCTACAAATCACAGATTTGTGAAATGTGTTGCACAAGTCTGTCAACAATTCGCTTCACGAATTGGTCAGGCTATCGTGGGTACCGGTTATGGAGAACTCCACCCATTCTGCAATATTGGTTGCATGGTCTCCGATACGTTCGAAATATTTCGCAATCATCAAAATATCGATGGCCCCTGTGGCCAGTTTTTCCTTATCCTCTGCCTCTTGGTTTTGAGTCCTCGTTGCTGCGATCGCATCAATAACCGCGAGCTTGATTTCGTCAAAAAGATTATCCACGACATCGTCGTAGTCGATTACTTCCTTGGCAAGGACCAAATCCCTTTCTACAAAAGCATCGATGCTTTCCGTTACCATTTTGATGGTCGCATCTGCCATATCCTTGATGTGTTCGAAATCGTGAGGAATAGACAAATCCGTTACCAATACAATTTCCGAAATATCCGCTGCTTGATCTCCGATACGCTCCATATCTGTAATCATTTTTAATGCAGCGGAAATCAGTCTTAGGTCACGGGCTACCGGCTGCTGCTGCAATAATAATTTCAAACAAAGAGCTTCAATATCTCTTTCTTTTTGATCCACCCGCTTGTCTGCGTCAATGGTCTTTCGTGCGAGCTCAAGATCTCCCTGTACCAATGCTTTAACCGCATCGGCAATCGCTGTTTCACAAAGAGAACCCATTTCAATTAATTCTGTATTGAGCAATGATAACTGATTATCAAATCTACTTCGCATGCTTTAATCTCCTTCATTATATATTTGCGCTGCTTTATTCGCAAGCGTTACCTACAATTCAATAGGAACGGGTAATCATCCAAATCTACCCGTGATATAATCTTCCGTTCTCTTATCCTGCGGCATTGAGAATAGGTTTTCTGTTTCGCCGAATTCCACAATCTCACCTAGTAGGAAAAAGGCTGTTTTATCTGAAATACGTGCCGCTTGCTGCATATTATGAGTTACCATAATGATGGTATAATCCTTTTTCAGTTCTGCAGCCAGATCTTCAATTTTAGAGGTAGAAATCGGATCCAGTGCCGAAGTCGGCTCATCCATCAGCAGGACTTCCGGTTCAACTGCCAGCGCTCTGGCAATGCAAAGCCGTTGCTGCTGTCCGCCGGATAGACCGAGTGCGCTCTTCTTTAGCCGATCTTTTACTTCTTCCCAAATAGCGGCATTACGTAATGATTTTTCTACCATATCATCTAGCTTGCTTTTCGATTTGATGCCATGGGTTCTTGGACCGAAAGCAATATTATCATAGATACTCATCGGAAATGGATTTGGTTTTTGAAACACCATCCCCACTCTTTTTCGAAGCAGATTTATATCCATGCCTCCATAAATACTTTCATCATCCAGTAGGACTTCTCCGGTTATTTTGCAACCTTCTACCAAATCATTCATTCGGTTGAGCGACTTAAGAAGCGTTGATTTTCCACATCCGCTTGGGCCGATAAAAGCCGTTATTTCCTTTTCAGGCAACACTAAATTTACTTCTTTCAGTGCTTTAAAGTCTCCGTAATATAAATCTAAATTTTTGATCTTAATTTTATCCATTTCCTATCCTCTCGTAATCCTCTTTGCTATAAACCCTGAAAACCAGTTGATCCCTACCACCATAATCAGTAAAACGACTGCGGTGGCGTAAGCTTGATTCATATGCATCCCTTCTCTCGATAAAGAATACATGTGCACTGCTAAGGTTCTCCCTGAGCTTAAAAGATTCTCCGGAATCTCTGCTACAGTTCCTGCTGTATATATTAAGGCTGCCGTCTCTCCTACAATTCGTCCGATTCCCAATATGATTCCTGCAAGAATCCCGGGAACCGCTGTAGGCAATACGACAACAAATACGGTTCTTAATTTACCGGCACCTAAGCCGAAGCTGCCTTCCCGGAAAGAATCCGGTACTGCTTTTAGGGCTTCCTCCGTTGTTCTCATAATCAAAGGCAATATCATGATGGCTAAGGTGAAGGCACCTGCTAAAAGAGAGTACCCCCATTTGCAGGTACTCACAAAGAACAACAGTCCGAATAATCCATAAACAATAGACGGTATTCCCGATAAGGTTTCCGCCGTGATACGTATAATGTTTACAAATTTATTGCCTCTTTTTGCGTACTCCACTAGGTAGATTGCTGAGAAAATACCGAGCGGAGCCGCTATTAATAAGGAGAGGAAGGTCATTACTAAGGTGTTGATCAATGCGGGCGTCAGGGATACATTTTCACTCGAATACCGAAATGCAAATAGACTCGGTGTCAGATTCGGTACGCCGTTGATGAGAATATATCCGATGATAAAAATCAGTACCGAGAAGGTCAGCACCGCCGCTATGCTCACCAGTAAAAACAACGCAAAGGAGGTTGGATTGGCTATGTAGGCCTTCAATTTGTGCTGCCACGTTTGTGTATTAATGGCTAATGTGTTGATTTTATCTCTTTTTTTAATTGCCTCCATTTACCATCCTCCTGTTCAATACGGATACGGATAAATTAATGATTAGAATAAATACAAACAATACAACTGCAGTCGCAATGAGTGCTTCCCGATGCAGATCTGCTGCATACCCCATTTCCAGTACTATATTTGTAGTCATCGTTCGTACTCCTTTAAAAATTCCTGCCGGCATTCTCGCCTGATTTCCTGCTACCATCATCACCGCCATCGTTTCTCCTATGGCTCTGCCGATACCAAGCACGACTCCTGCTAAAATACCGGATTTAGCCGCCGGGACGATCACCCAAAAGATGGTGCGTTCATGTGTCGCTCCAAGGGCCAGTGCTCCTTCGTAATATGCGGTAGGTACCGTCCGGATAGCCGATTCACTCACGCCGATAATCGTCGGCAAAATCATGATGCCGAGCAGGAGGGAAGCGGTTAACATGCTGCTCCCATTTCCTTGAAAGTTTTCTCGGATGAAAGGCACCATCACAACTAGGCCAAAAAACCCATACACGATGGATGGAATTCCTGCCAGCAATTCGGTTGCCGCCTTCAATGGTTTATAAATTACTTGCGGGCAAAACTTTGCCATAAATATTGCCGTTAAAAGACCAACCGGTACGCCGATAACAATCGCACCTGCGGTTACATAAATACTTCCCATTATCATAGGCAGGATGCCATAGATGTTATTGGATGGTTTCCACTTTTCTCCCAGTAGGAAATCAAATACTCCGATTTTCTGAATAGCCGGCACACCATTTACGAATAAGAACAGGCAAATCAATGCAACTGCAAGTACGGAAGTACAAGCCGCAATGAGGAATATCCATTTCATAAAGTTTTCTTTATAATTCTTCATCTTGTCCTCCAACGCCAATAGGTTGCAACACGTGTCGCAACCTATTTACCCGTTCTGTGTTATTTTAAGAGTTCAGCCCAAGAGGTGATTTCACCTATATAGATTTGCTTCACCTGATCGCTAGTCAATTCATTTACCTCAGATCCCTTGTTGACAATGACTGCGATTCCATCCATCGCAATGACAGTTGGTTTTAATCCTGCCCCAAGTTCACTGTCTTTTAGTTCTCTTGAAGCCATACCGATGTCACAAATTCCATCAATTGCCGAGGTCATGCCGGTGGTTGAATCACTTTCCTGAATTTCTATTGTTGCATTCGGATTGATTGCTAAGTACGCTTCTTTTAACTTTTCCATTACCGGGGTGACGGAGGAAGAACCCGCTACTACAATTTTTCCTGCTGGCTTTGTTCCTGCATAAGCTACTGGATTTCCAACAGCAATGTAGTGATTGTCTTGAATAACTTGCTGTCCTTCTGTACTAAGGATGAAGCTGGCAAAGTCTTTTGCGACATCACTTAAATTGTCTTTTGTTGCAATGTTGAAAGGTCTTGAGATCTTATAGCTTCCATCTTTAACGGTTTCTACACTTGGGGCAACGCCATCAATCTTAACGGCCTTTACGGAATCGTCCAAAGAGCCCAGTGAGATGTATCCGATCGCGTTGGTATCGCCTGCTACCGTCGTCATCATGACTGAAGTACTGTTTGTAATGGTGGCTTCGTCCGTCGTGTTATCCACCTTTTCACCATTCGCATCTTTTTCTTCTACCCCGAACAATTCAATAAATGCGCCTCTTGTGCCGGATCCGTCTTCTCTGGATACCACTGAAATCTCACTATCTACCAGTGTTTTATCCGGTTCGTCACTTTTGCTTGATCCACAAGCAGTAAAACTAGCAAGTACCATAGAAGCAATTGCTACTATCGTTATACATTTTTTTAAGTTCCTAATCATTTTGTTTCTCCTTCTTGAACTCCGCCTTCTAAATTATACGGTTCTCTTCACACTTATTTTGTCTACAATCACATAGTATATTCATAATGTTAAATCAAAAGCGCACTGTTCGTAAAAGCTTTGTAAAACTGTGTTAAATCTATGTAAAATTGCCCTCTTTTTGTATAGGAAATGCGGTTTTGTGGTATATTCCATATAGATATGATAAAATAAAAAGCAAGAACAAATGATGATTTCTTCTATATAGAAAGGACAACGTATGAGAAAAACGAAAATTGTATGTACACTTGGTCCATCAACCATGGATGATAACATTTTAAAGGCTTTGATGCTGGAAGGAATGAATGTCGCCCGTTTAAACTTTTCACATGGCGATCATGAACAGCACGCAAAATCCTTGGAACGAATTCGAACAATGCGAGAATCCCTGGGACTTCCTGTCGCTTCCCTTCTTGATACGAAAGGTCCTGAAATCCGTTTATGTACATTTGAACAAGGAAAAATTCTGTTGGAGAAAGGGCAACCCTTTACTTTAACGACAAAAGAAATCATCGGGAATCAACATATTGCGGGGATTACATATAAGGAATTGCCTCAAGATGTTTCTGTCGGCATGAAGATTTTGATTGATGACGGTTTAATAGAATTGGACATTCTGAAAATAAATGATACAGAGATCGAATGTGTAGTGGTGAACGGCGGACCCATTTCCGATAAAAAGGGCGTGAATGTACCGAATACAAAATTGTCCATGCCATTTATCAGCAAGCGGGATTATGATGATATTGTTTTCGGAATAGAACATCAGGTGGATTATATTGCGGCCTCCTTTGTCCGAACGGCCGATGACGTAAAGGAAATACGAAAAATACTAGCCGAACATAATGACAGCAAAATCCGAATCATTGCTAAAATCGAAAATATGCAAGGCGTTGAAAATATTGATGAGATTATAAAAGCTTCAGACGGGGTCATGGTTGCTCGAGGGGATATGGGTGTTGAAATCCCACTGGAAGACGTACCTATCTTACAAAAGAAAATTATAAAGAAATGCGTAGCTGCCGGTAAAATTGTTATTACGGCCACTCAGATGCTCGATTCCATGATGAAGAACCCTAGGCCGACCAGAGCAGAAGCGACCGACGTGGCCAATGCGATTTATGACGGAACAAGTGCCATCATGCTTTCAGGTGAGACCGCAGCAGGTGCTTATCCTGTGGAAGCATTAAAAACAATGGTTAGAATCGCAGAAAGGGCCGAGGATGATATCAATTATCTCAATCGGTTCACGCAAAATACAACATCTGTTCATGATGATGTGACGACGGCTATTTCCCATGCCACTTGTACCACAGCAGTGGATCTCAATGCTGCGGCCATCATCACCGTTACGGCTTCCGGCCGAACCGCGCGCATGATTTCAAAATATCGTCCCGATTGTCCGATTATTGCCTGTACCATCAGTGAAACCGTATGGCGCCAAATGGGATTAAACTGGGGTGTTATCCCGATTATGCTCCCAACCGTTGATGATTTGCAAAATTTATTTCAGTTGGCGGCGGAAACAGTACAAAAGGCAGGTTATATTAAAGACGGTGACCTAACGGTCATCACCGCAAGCCTACCTCTTGGCGTTTCCGGAAAGACCAACATCCTTAAGGTTCATATCGCCGGAGAAGATTAAGACGCACAAGGATTAAAAAGAATTCAGCGAGAATATATTGAAATAGCCATATAGGACACGCATCGCTTCAGGATTAATTTTGGAAATGAATCTTTTCTCAAAATATCCATCAGCGTTGCCTGTCCTATACGTTTCTTTCAGAGACTCTTGTTTTTTATCTTAATATTCCGGCTTGTTTCAGCTTTAAATCATATACCCCCGCATTATAATTAAATACCAGCATCCTGACCATGTCATGACTGAGATCGATTACGTCATTGTTCCCGGTAGGGTCGGACCCATCTCCATTGATAATTTTTACTGTCATCAGTTTCTCCACAATCGTGCGGAATCCGTAAGTATCAGGGATATCACTTAACCTATTATACCGAATCACGTCTTCATCCTCCTCTTCCATTTCTACCAATCTCGCTTTAAACCTATTCCATTGGCTTATGTCTTGAAAAAACGGCTGCGGACATAACTTTCCGGTTACATCGTAATGCCGTACCACTCGTTCTACTGGGATATTATATTTCCCCATTAACATCTTCCCAAGTTCAATGGCGTTCGCCTGCGTAGCTTCTGTAATGACAAATTCTCCGTTGACTTTGTCCGAGCACATCTCAATACCGATGCTGTTGACATTTTTCACAATGCCTTTTAGGGTCGCCCCTCCATTGGTATATTTCTGCGTATCTCCGCAATGCCAAGCGGTATCCGAGTCTTTTACCACCTGTACGATATCGCGTTCGTCTACAAAATAATGGGCGCTGGCATTTCGGTTAATACTTTTGAAATAATTCGCATTGGCTTCGGCGGTATCGCCATCATTCGCCGTATAGTGGAAAACAAGATATTGAATGCTGCTGCCGCTTCGGCCCGGTGAAAAATTAACGGTCGTCAAATTGGTTTTTATACTAATCATTCTTTGCCTCCGTACTTGAATTCGGAAGTTCTCCTGCGCTTACAATGAGCTTAAATTTCTCGAATGCCTCTTTTATGTATTTGCAAGTCACTGTCAAGAATACCGTTACCATTATAATATTTGTAAACAGGTTCGCATATTCCTCCAATATGGGCCAGCCGATGGTGTCTGCGAATACCGGCAGTGTTGTGATCGCAATGCATAACAGCATAAGACCAATCACAAATACGCCTAGCTTGATGATGCTGTCTCTGAGTTTGGACTCATCAAAGGGCTGCCGCAGCCTTTTAATATTGTACCAAAGGGAAAAAGCCATATTGGCTCCGTACGCACAAGTAAAAATCATAAATGCATATCCCAGCAGTTTAAGATTGCTTATTATTTCTTGAAACATAGATTCTCTCCTATTCATTGCTGTTGCTTTATCTAATCATCCATAACGGGAAGCTTCCGTATATCTTCCACCAGCTTTGTAACTGTACCATTGCCTCCTAAGTTTTGATACTCTTCATACATGGCATTCACATTCTCAAGACCATGGAGGGTAATGCTACAGCGTTCCTGATAATAATAGTACGAGGTTTCAATGCGGTCTCTCAGTAACGCCTGAATCCCCTTACTCTGTGCTTCCTGCTCTTTTTTTATTTTTTTAAATTTAGACAGCATATGTTTGCTGAACGCTGTACTTGATGCTGCTATCATTCCAAAGGCTACTTCTAGCCAGTATCTCAAAATCCATTCCTCGATGATGCCCCCTCCTAAAATGTAAAGCCCCCTTGGAACGGTGGTCCAAGGGGGTTGTGTAAGTAATATGATTATAAACTGCTATATGAAATTTTGGCGTTGGGTTGTGTGATTAATTAAAGTTAAGTGTAGTTATAATAACCCTAGCTTTGCCAGCTGCTTTTCTATGTAGGTTAGTTGCGCCATAACTACAGTTATACGTTCTTCGGTTACTTCCGGAGTTTCCGTTGTCGCCAGAGTTATAACCACAGGCTTAAGCTCCATGGACACTCTCAAAACGTAATCGTCATATACTCCTAGAGTAACCGGATTCTCTGTATCTGCGTCATCAATGGTAGTCACTTTTTCCGTCTTTGTCTTGTCCGCAAATAACGCCTCTAACTCTGTAAATGTATAGGCATCTTTTGCAAATACAAATTCAAGGCTGTCCCTGTTCTGCCCTTGAAAGTATCTACCTCCACCATTCACTTGAATTACGTTTAATTCTGTATTGTCGTTTAATTTAATTTTCATAAGCTTACCTCCTATATGTTTAGTTTAATTGACTTTATACGGATAGTGGATTGTGCAGAGGTTGAGGAATATGACTCAAGTACCACATAGTAAGATCCGGATATGCTTGAAATATCTACAGCAATTTCCGCGTCAGTCCTAGTAACTGTGTTAGTCGGAAGCACACCGGATGCTACAGGCGTAGCTATCGGTATTGTAGTTCCCGCCGTTAACTTACTGTTTACTATCGCAAAAAAGTAGTCGGTACCTACACCACCGGACTGTGTTACAACATCGAATGTTACGGCCATACTCCTATATCGAGTTACATCTATTTTATTTAAAGTGCCTATAACTACTATCTGCCCATTACTGGATATTGCATTACAAACCACCGTCATGTATGACGCATCTAAACTTAACGTGCCTGCACCACTATTTGTCCTATAGTATTCTTTTTCCCATCCACCAGTTAATGCGGTTTGACTATCTCCTTGATTGTACAGAAAGGTGTCTGCACTAAATACTTTTCGATTTACACCACCTACCCCCCTATACTGTTCTTTAACTTCTCTATTAACACCGCCTACACCCCTATATTGTTGCTTCACGGTGCGATTTACACCGCCTAAGGCTCTATATATTGTCATAGTCAATCACCTCACTATGCATATACTTGGTGTTGTGCACCTTCAGCAAGGGCAGACGATGGGGCAGTGGTTGAGACGGTTGTATTTCCAGTATGATAGATGGTTGTATATGTAGTTGCACCAGCTATCACCCGAGTTAGCGTTAAAGCCTCATTTGCGCTACTACTAGATGGTGGAGCAACGTAAAAAGCGCACCAGTTAGAAGAATCCCCAAAGGTTTGCATAGCTGCAGTCCCTACACCAGAACAATAAAAATTAGCTCGTGTAGTCTGGTCACTTCTAGTTGATGCAAATATTCTTTGCCCAGATCCCGACAAGATAATGTCACCTGTCAGTGTTCCACCAGTTAGCGGAAGAAATAAACTAGCTAGTAAAGTTTTTAAATTTGCAAACGTTATCTTTTTTGTACTAGATGAAGCTGCTGAATCTGAAAGAGGAATTGTGTCAGCATCAACTAAGGTTGTTTTCACAGATGCATTCTTGATTAAATTTTCTTTCTCACTTAAGGAAGTATTAAGTGTAGTTATATCGCTTACATTTGCTGATATTTTATCCGCATTAGCTTTCATTTGCGCATCAATAACATCCATATTGGCATTTGGGATTTCTACGTTGTAGTATTCTTCAGCTGTTGATTTCGTTAAACCGTAATTGGTTGTCGTTGTAGACATTAACTGATCACCTCATTTCTCAATTGTTCATGGGTATAAGCAGAGAGTCTTGAGTGAGTATAAGCACTCAAAACTCTGTTCGTGTTGTAAACATATTCAAAATTGAAGGCTAAGTGGGCAGGCTTGACCTCTTCAATGGTGAGTGTAAGATCGGTCATGTTGGCAGGGATGCCTCGTGTCCCCACGAACTTAATCGTAAAGTTGGAATTCACTGGGTCTTCGATAACTTCCACTTCGCCATTAGAATAGGATGCCGCCGTATCCATGATCATCTGCTTTGTCACCGTACCTATTCCAATCGTTTTTGCCCTTATACGCTCCCGTCTGAATGCTTCATTTTTTGACACATCCACCTTTAATCCATATATCTTCTCATAGCGGCTTAAAAGGCTCGAAGCAGTATTGACAAAACATTCATTAATTGTTTGATTAAAGCTACTTGCCAAGCTATTTATATCTGTACTGAGGATTCCCTGAAGCTCATTCATCGTTATATTCTCTTCGTAAACAGAAGGTAATACATTCATCAAATCAATGCTCATACTACTCCCTCCGTCAGCGTTACTGTTCCGGTAACTGGTATTTGCTCATCGGTTAATGTTATATTGGCTGTTCCGCCATTTACCAGCAAGTTACTATAGTCTTTTACTCCCTCCACTGAGAGAAGTAAGCTGCCGATTTGGGCATAACTTAAATTGTATATTTCAAAGACAGATTCTTTCAGATATGTTGTCAGCAATGTGGTAAAAGCTGTTTGGATATCTTCAAGTAATCGGATGCCATCCAGCATTACTTCTGCCGTCATGTCTATCGTTTGGCTGGTGGGGCTTTCAATGGTTACTATGGCTCCTATCGGCCGAACCTTTTCAATATACTCATATACTACTACTGGCAAAGTTTCATCAATCCCCATATCACTATCGACTACTAATACTTTAACGGTTCCTGCGCCATTCCATAAAGGAAAGACTTTTACATTCCCCACACCGGACACTTCTAAAGCCCACTCCTTATAATTATTCGCATTGCCGGAAGTGGAAGGCGCCTGTACTTGTGTATAGAATCTTGCGCGCAAATTCTCATCGGATTCTTCATCAGTTCCTGAGGCCATGATGCCGGTTAATGTAGCAGTAACGCCGCCTACATTATCAATATTTTCAAGAAGGCCCGAGTACCTGTTTCCTATTTCACCGAATTGATCGCAAGTAGCACTATACACTTTTGGTGAAAGTAATGCTGTAATTTCATACGTTGTATCACTGATCCCCCATCTCGTTCCGATGCTGACCGCAGCCGTGGTTTCAATCTGCCGAACTGCTCTCGTTGCTTTTTTACGTGTGATCCCATAATCGGATACAACTCTGTCTAAGTATTCACCAACAGCAGTGTCGCCCAATACTAAATCAAGAAAATTGTTCAGATTGTAGTAGGTTTGTGCCAGATGATAGGCGCAAGGAGCAAGCGCATCGTAGATCACGGAACCTTCTCTTTTGTCGACGTCAGATGTCACTCGAGACATCATGTCCGCCAATATTTTTTCATAAGTCATCGTTTCAAACACTAGGCTTTCACCTCCTTTGTTATTGTCATTTTCCCGTAAATGCTGACTACATCAAACGTACAACGTATCTCGTCGCCGGTCCTTGTAAATTCAAAATTATCGACACGTTCTATTCTGCTGTCCAACAGCAAACACTCTTGTATTCTTCTCTTGAGTTCAATTTTTACATACCCCAGCTCTTTGCCTATCAGATTGTCAAGTTCTATTCCATAAGAAAAGCTATATATCGGGTATTCATACTTTTCCGTATGGAGTACCTTGTATATAGCTTGTTGCAATGCTTCCAATTCATCGACAAAGCCTTGTATCTTCTCATCGGATAGTTTATATGTATTGCTTTTTTCTGCGGTCTCTGAAATCTCTAAGTCTGCACGAATTGCGCTTTTTGGTATCATGAAATCACATCCTTTATCGTTATACTAGACAATGTCATCCCATTCGAAATCATAATCGGTTCTATGGAAACGGTTCTGTTTTTTGTGACCGGAGTAAATCCAATAATCTCAACAATGTAAAATTCCTGGCCGCCGTGGTTTCGAATCAATCTCACCCTGTCACCTGCGGAAACACAATCTTTTAAATTTCCTTTAATCAGCACATTCGGAATAGTGAGTTTATCGCTTACCTTAATCCCTGTACTGGTGACAGTCCCAACTGTTAGCTTACAAAGTTTTTCATTGTTTATATAATTTTGGACTATCGTTTTAATTTCGTTTATCAAATGGATACCTCCAAACTCATCGTGTGATTCGGCAAAAATTTATGAGTGACTTGTTTTACAAAGAGACTCTTGTTTAGGCCAATGTCTGAAATGTAAGCATAGAAACTTGTCCCTGCTCGGATTCTTGTGTCGCCTAAACATTCAAGACTTAAAGTCTCCACTTCTCTATTATAAAGTTTGAGCAATATATCCGCTTTCTTCTTGGCTTTTGAAGCATTACTATTCTCATCTGATGCTTCAAAATATTGCAGCATGCCATACTTTTCAATAGAGGTTTCATCCTTTGCACTTACAAATTGACTATCACGCGATGTTTCGCCTTTTAAATAGATTTTAATTTGGTTATAAAACTCATCGTCAATTGATTTTTCATAGTCGTACCCATAGCAAAGGCTTTCATCCCCCAGAATCAGATTTAGTCGCAAATCTTCTAAATTTCGAAGTGTTATAGCCCCGAATTCGTCCCGCAGAGCGTACTTTGACCCTTTATTGAGTAAGGTGTCGCTGATAGCCGCGTAAATCATATCAAGCCACGTCTTATCATCATGTACATTTGTGTCTAAGACATATCCGGTATCCGTAAGCGTTCCTGTTCGGAGATTAAAATAATGACACATTCTTTTTACTAAGGTTGTCGTCGTGTCACCATCCACAACAATGACGTCTTTCGCTTTGCAATACCGAAGCTGATCGTACGCCGTTACCGAAATTTCTTTTTTATCGTCTCTGCTGACTTTAAACACATGCCCGTTAAAAATCTCTGAATCGTTGTATTTAAACCGTACTGTACTGCCGTTGGTAATCACCAAATTATCATTGATGTACGAGAATTCTAATTTGCTGCAACCGTCATTCAGCTTATCGGTATAGGAGACTTTCGTTACTAGTTCGCTTATATCATACAAGGTTGAATCCACTTGCACTGTAAATTCCATTGCATCACCCCTAACTTGGTATGGTCAATACTTGACCCGGATAAATTAAAGAGGGGTTCTTAATTTTATCTTTGTTGGCATTATAAATTTTCGTATACTTGGCACCATTGCCGTAATATGTTTTTGCTATTTTCCAAAGCGAATCGCCGGAAACTACGGTATACGTTCCCATATTTTTCGGGCTTACGGCCTCCACATTTGGGGTTTGGACTATCTGGGCAGTGGTATCTGTAAGATTTACTGTTGCAGGCATTTTGGCATATTCTCTATACTCAATTAGCTTAAAAGACACATATTTGTCTCCTTCTTCCCCTGCTTTTTCTGTTATGGAGAGGTCATCAATAAGAACTAACGTGTTAATGTCATCACCAATCCCGTTACTGGCTATAAACCGTACCGGAATCAGTTTTTCTCTCCATAACTCAAAAATGTTTAGATAATAGTCTGCACCCTTGAAGCCACCCGATGTTTCAACGTAATGCTGCTTTTTATGCGGAAGTTCACATTCAAAAGAGTATTCTTTTAACTCCATGCGCGTCGGCATAACAATTTGTCCCAGCTTAAGGACTTCATACTTTTCTGTGGCCATGGAGCTCTTTACTTGGATTTGTTCAGGGTTCACGGGAAGTCGATAGGTTTCGTTATCGTAATCAAAATAGATCGCATAATTGCTCATTATTAATAAACCCCCTCCGCTGTAGTCGCTATTTGCTCCTGCAATATTTTCTGCATTCTACTTGCCACCATGTCAATATCAGCAGTTTGGTGAACATCGCCAAAGCTAACCTGAATATTTGGTGCAAGGGTTTTGGAACTGAATTTATTGATATAATCCCGTTCTGCCATGTCCTTTAAATACTGCAAATCTTCCTCTTCCATATTCACTCCAATGCTTCCGTTGCTTCCTGTCCCTTGCACGGTTAAAGGATTGCTTGAGGTGCCAAGATCGTCGAAGTTAGGAATACCGTCTGTACCGCCGGGTAGTTTAATTCCCAAGCCGTTTGCCATATCGCTAAGTTTTCCAATTGTAGCGTCATAACCCTTACCCCCTAGGTTGCTGCCTATTTCAGCGCCTTTTGAATAGTCCATCAATCCTTTTTGCTGAACAAACTCAACCAGTTCTCCTTCACTTTTTATAGTTGCAGAGGCTTTTTCTAATTTACTCTTAAGGTCACTAATCCCACTTGTTATATCAATTTCTATTCCCGGGATATTATTAATAACGTCCTCAATACCTTTCGCCATTTTGCCAATATAGCCTAACACATTAATGGCTAAATCTAAAAATAGCGCTTGAACAGATGCCAGAGGACTATTAAAGACATTTCCAAAAAAATTAACAAAAGCAGCCACTACATTCCAAATATAAATAAAGCTATTATAAAAATGAGCTACAAAGATACCTATAATTCCCCCAATAAAACTAAATACATCTTGTACCGATATACCCAAAGCACTAAAAATATGAATAACCATTACAATAGCAGAGATAACCAAAATGATATGCCAATTTGCCACTACCCATTGCGCTGCCATTGCTAAACCCGCAGAAATAGCAGCAGATGCGACACCCCAAAGAGCAACAGCCATAACCCCTAGTCCTGTAATAATATTAACCAGTAAAACGCCCCCAATAGTTTCCAAAATCGGCGAGAGATATTCCCATGATTGGATTATCAGATTTGCAACCCATTGAAGTACCCCGCCCAGCAGAAACATCCCCATAATTAATGCATTTATTATAATCTCAACACCTGTTGTATTTAGTATACGATCTTGAATATTAATAATACTTTCCATCAGACCACCAAAAGCTTGAATACCAGCATTTTTTATTCTGGTCCACGCATCGGCAAAGGTCATCGGCATCAAAGAAAACTTTTCGTCTATTTCATTAGAAGCCGCAAAGAAAGCAACTTTAATCAAGTCGGCAGCAACGCCCCCTTCCACACCGATTTTCCTCAATTCAATTATTGATTTTCCTGTGGCATCGGCAAGAGCTTGTTCAAGCATAGGCGCATTATCCATGATTGAGATAAAATCATCTCCTTGGAGCGTCCCCGTTGCCATTGTCTGTGTAAGTATGTCCATTCCCGCAGCTCGTTCTTCTGGGTTTGCTCCGCCTGCTTTAAAGGATTTCTGTGCTAATTCGGCAAATTTTATACTTTCATCATTGGATTCAAACGCATCTCCTACTAGGGATCCTAATTTTATAACCGTATCTGCCATATCCCAATACGACTCTCTTGACCTGTTCGCCGCAGCATAGACTTTGCTTTGCAGATCAGCTTGTGTCTGCAAGCCATCGTTTATACGTTCTATTCTCGCTTGCATGTTATCGTAGATACTCGTTAATTCCATCCCTTTTTTTATATTCTCTTTATTACTTTTTCCATAATCATACAATTTAAGCATTGCGTCTATTGTTGTACCCATTATCATCTCCCCCCTCTCTTTATTCTTTTATTCGGAGATTGAAGCTTTGACGCGCTCTTTTTTTCCTCTTCAATTCTCAATTGAATACTTCCATATACAAAGGCTTTTTCTCTTTCATCCATTGCGGCCAAAACCGAAGGCAATATATGAAGTTTTTGTAAAGCAAAGTGAGCCAAGCAAAATTCAGGATCACCTTGCTCTACTCGTTTTTTATTTCTTCAATATCCTCGTTAATGTCTTTATCCAACCCGCTTAACGCCTGTACTTCCTGAGCTAATGTAGCGTACTCTCCAACGTAAAGCATTTTTTGAAGTAAGGAGGACTCCCCTAATACACCGTATGCTTTTTGAAGCTCTGCATTGGTTAAATCGGGGGATACTACCGCACTGGATGTTAGAGCGGAGACATATTCTGTCTTATCAAAGGTTTCATTGCCCTTTTTATCCTTTTTGGTAAACTTCTTAATGAGTGCTTTGTTTTCTTCCTGCGTAATTGGTTTAATTACAAACGGAACAGGTTTTCCATCTTCTTGAAAACGATTTGAAATAACAACTTCCCTATTTTCTGCCTGTATCGGATTTAAAAATGCGTTTAATGAGCTCATCTCGTACCTCTTTTCTTATTAAAAAAGGGAGCTTATCGCTCCCCTATACATTATCTATAGTTCTCCGGCAAATCAAAAGTTGTCAAGGCTTCGATTGTATCAAACGTAAAGTCCGTATCAAAAGTGATCGGATCATCTGAGCCATCGTCGAGTGACGCAACCGGAATAGTCGCTAGGATAACATTTCCCATTACAACTTCTTGCCGTCCGACCGTGGACTGAGCATCTTCGTTATACACTTGAAGGGTGATTCCTGTGTAGGTGCCATCCTTCAAATAGGTTAACGCCTGCCGGAAAATCTGGCTATTGGCGAAATACAGCGTCATGCTGCCTGTGCCCTCAGCGCCTGTTACTTTATGCTGGGTCATTCTATTGCCTAGCATTCGTTTAGCTGTGACTGTTAAATCAATCTGTGCAGTGAGCTTTGATAATTCGAACAATTCTCTGTTTGCCCCATCGATGGTGATATATCCTTTACCTTCATGTGATGAAATGGTATCTGCTAATTTTGTATAAGTATTCGTCATATTCTATAACCCCTTTCTTATGATAAGTTTACGGTGATGTAAATCTTTTCAACGCTATCAGCTGGCTGAATGTAGCAATCAATGACCACCGCATCAGAGTCAGTTCCGGCGGATATCGTCACATCATCGGCAGTAAAACTCTGAATGGCAGCCATTGCTTGAAGTTCATTGAAATATGAAATCAACGTTGCTCGTAGTAACGCTCTGCCATCGGTATTATTATTGGTCTTACCAAGATAGTTGCTTTCGAAGATTTCCACGATATCGTTATTGATTCCGTCAATTGTTCGGATCACTCTATTTTTTCTAAATAATTTGCTCTTATCCATTGTATAAGTCGTCAGTGAATTGATATCATAGACTGCGGTGACGTTTTGCGCTGAATCCACCTTGAAAATAAATTCTCCCGCTGTAACAGCTGCTTCCATTTCACTTTTCGTCATCCTAGGGACTACATCAATAGCATCGGCATAACTTTGCCCTGTATTGGATTTATTGATATTGGCTCCGGACGTAACCCCTGCTACCCAAGCGGTCACCTGTGCCGCTGTAAGCGTGATGCCATTTGACAATTTAATTCCCTGGGTTACATTAATAATGGCTTCGTTGTCTGCTTCATAATTCGCCAGCACTGCTTGCGCTTTGATGCCTTCATCCGTACGCATATTTTTAATCCATGTCGCAATAGTAACTTGATTTTCACTATATGTAGCTGCATCATAAGGATAACAAAGCGTGTTAAATTTTATTGTTTTTAAAATAGCTAAAGCGGTAGTTAGTACCTCTGATGTGTGGGAAGTTCCTAAATTGTAGATGATTACTTTCTGTGCTCCTTTTAGCGCCTCATTTACAAGTAGTTTATCTGCATCTGTGGTGCCATCAGGATACTCACTTGCATCTGCCACTGTGATCCCATACAGATCTCCTGCGTTTCCTGCACTCATTTCCTGCAATAATACCACCATTCCTCTTTCGCCTGGGGTAATCGATAGTGCCGTATTTGTAAGAAAATTAACATAAGCACCGGGTAATATTTTATTTTGACTTGTCCATGTTCCTGCCATTTTTTTCAACCTTCTTTCTATAAATTTGTAGTTGTTGTTTGAGACTGCATTACTGGTTCTGTTTCAGCTGTCATTTCGCAGTAGCTGATATCAAACGTGAAATGCAATATGTTCTCTTTTATGTTTGCTTGTTTATTAAGCACTCGGAAGGTGCTTATTAAGTCAAATGCTCTGAATAATTCACGCTGCGCGTTTAAGAAATCAACCTTTACGTCGGTAGTCGGTTTATCGCTGTAATATGCGATGTCAAACGATATGATGCTCTTATACTTATTGTTCATTCGTTTTTTATAGTCCTGCTTCGTAAGAGCAATTAAAAATACCGGACCTTCAATAGTCTCCGGTATTTCTTCGTCATAAACCGTATGAGCTGGATAAATTTCTGTCAGCTTGTCTGTAATCGCCTGTTTTAGGCTATTTATCATGTTCTGCTTCACCCCTTTCATTACCTTTTTAGACTCTTTCTTAAGTGCTTTGAAGTTGTGTCAATCTTGTACTATATTCTCACCAAGAAGTTAAACTCTCAGATATGAATTGTCCAAAGGGTTATATGAATTATTTTGGTTGAGGTAATTATAAGTGCTGATTGACATCAGCATTAACTTCGTCGCTCAACCTAAATTATTTAGTAGTAAAAGACTTCCACAAGTTGAGGGTCTTTTTCTTAGATGACTCTGTTGCCTGTCCACTACTTTCACTCTCTATCGGCGCTTCAATTGTCCTAGCAGATGCGTCCGCTTTTATCTGTTCAATTATTCCCATCTCTTCTGCGGTTGCATCTTCTTCAGGAATACAAACGATTTCACCTGTTGGTAATGGTATGATAGCCACTCCATCAGAGTAATTTGTAGTTGATATGTCTATTTCATGGTTTTTATAGTTTATCATAGTCTATACCCTCCCTCGACAGTCTACTATAGCATTTAGTGCAACATATGCTCCATAAGTTTTAACGTTTGTAATGGTAGCGGTATCAGTTGTCCTAAACTGAAATAACATTGCTGTTTCATAAAATCCGACATAATTTAAGTTAAATTTGCTAGTTACTACTTCCGCAGAACTCCCTGTTCCAACTTGAATTTTATAATCTGTTAACGTCATAATAGGGATGCACTTTTTATATCTAATAGGAATTAAATACTCTATATACATTGCATTATACATATGATACCAACTAACAGCCTGACCACTACTTATCCGATTTATTCTCTCATAAACACTCAAATCTACCAAATTATCCAACGCACTATCATGTTTCTGTTTATTATTTACAATCTCTGCCAAGTCAGATATAGCATTTAATATGTCCTGCTGATATGATGCTGTAATGCTTGTTGGGGTAGTCTGTGTTGTTTTTAGAATTTGATAGTCTACTGTATAGGTTGCGTTAGTGTCGTAAATAACGGGCATGTAGCTACTTGCATTTGCAATCCCGTATGCATAAAGACTATTAGTGCGCAGTTCCCAATTTGTATCATGTATACCATTTCTATATACAGCAGAAATAATTTCCGCTTTGTTTTGCAAAATACTAGGGTACAAATTTCCATTTGTAGTATTAATATAATATCGGGTATTCGGATCTAATTGAGGACTCGCAACTTCTCCAAGCACCATACCATAATCTAAATACAAGTAATCATCACCATTATCAAACTTCGGGGTATCTCCATGAATATGAGTGTTTACATCTGTGATCGGTTCTGGATTCGCTAATTTATAGTGTAGTTGATAACCTTCGTAGTTTGGTGCTATGTTGTTTTTACAGTAGGTTAATATTCTGGTGTCTGTAGTCGGCGTGTCTGCTCTTACAACTACTCTTCCTATAGGTTGTACTGCTTGTGTTGCCGATAATGTTAATACATTACCACTTATAGCCGATATGGTAGCAACAGGATTTCCCATGACACAAATTGAATCTCCAACAGAAAACATACTAGAATTTGCCACAGTGACACTTATTGTACCGCTTGTAGCTACTGTTAATGTGGTTGCAGTTTCACTTGGGTAAGATTTTATGTCTGTTCCACTACTAAAATTATTAATATCTGACCACAACCTGTATCTAGTCCCATTATTACTAACAGCTTTCCAACCATTCATGAACGCCTTAACTTCGTCAGCATTTGGAGCAATGGTTTCTGCCCAACCTGTATCTGTGTCAAGTATAGATAAATAAGTGGTGCCGTTACTAGCGCAATTGTGCCTGTCTGCTCCACCAGCGGTATCAGCATACGGAAGTGACTTTCCATCGTATTTTATACAAATATTAGTAAAATCGGTTTTAATATTTGGTAATAGAATGTTAAGTAACGTTATTTGTTTATATCCAACGTAGTCAGTACTATACACCCAATCGTAATCCTTACCATACAGCGTTCTATGTTTCCAATTCAGGAGTCCACTTACCTCTCCATTCTCGTAAGTTAATGTATCATCAGATGTAAATTTGCCTTCAATCACACAGCGTTCTATTCCGCATGGTTTATATGCCGTTGGTGGGGTTGTTCCTTCGATTAAATGAATATGGTCGTAATCGCAATACCCTACGGCAGAAGGTCTAAGCCTTAATAATAATAAAGTGTTGTTACCACTATTGAACGTACCAGCACCTGTTTTAATAGTAGCTAAATCTGTAGGGTTAGATATGTAAGTAGTGCCAGTCGCTGTTCCATCTGTTGCATTGTAATTAATATAGTAGTCGGTATTTGGCTTAACTGAAATTGCTTGAGCAATATAATTCCCGACAGCGTTTGCGGTCACTCTAAGCTTTCCATTAACTATTGTAAACCCTGTATTACCGGGAACTTGCCACCAGCCAACACCTTCTTCGCAATTGCCATTCCTTACAAGATTATCATGTCTTACTTCGATATATGGGTTCTGTAAGCATACGTACGAATCAATATATGGATACTTCTCTAGGAGTTGATCAACGGTTAGGTTGGTGTACTCGTCGGAGGTGATTTTTTGTAGCATGATTCCATCGACGTTTGTATTTTCCGTAGTGCCTGTGAACGTAACATTACCACTTGCATTAGTAAGCCTAACATATAAAGCAATATATACGGTATTCGCAGGTATTGTCCCTTTGCACAATAATCTAGTGAATCCAGATGTATTGAGATTTATACCAGAGTCTACTGTTGAGATAAATGTTTGAGTTGTGTCGTAATAACTGACTCTTAACAACGCGCCTCCCACATTAGGCATTGTATAACCACTAGCAGTAAAGCACTCTCCTATAGAAAGTCCAATATCTGCTATAGGTATGTATACCGAACCACGCCCAGTATATCTGAAATCGTGTGCTGAGTTGGCTGTATTAGTTGTTATTTTAATAGAATTAGTACCGAACACTTTGTTTGTAGAGTCTAATTCTATAGTAGTTGCAGACACACCAAACTTACTAACATCCTCACAATTCCCATCCTTACCAAGTAAGTTTACATAGCTCTTTCCTTGTATGGTGAATTTCGGTATTGATGTTTGGTTATCTGTTTTACGGATAACAGAGTTCATCCCTAAGCTAATAGATGGTACAACAGCATCTGCAATAAGTTTTTTATTTATAGTATCAATATTATCAGACAGCTCCTTCTCTAGTCCCTTTAAGCTTGAATCGATGATATCCATATTGCTATTTATAACATCGATGTCTGCAAATTCATTTTCTGCCGGTTTCACTAATTTATAATTTGTTGTTCTTGTTGACATAGAATTACCTCTCTTGTCTACTTAATTAATGGTATAGTCAGTTATAGAACTCCTAACTTGTTCAATTGCTTTTCTATATATGTAAGCTGTGCCATTACTACAAAAATTCTTTCTTCGGTTACTTCCGGGATTTCTGTCGTTGCAGGAGTTACTATGACCGGCTTAAGTTCCATTGATGCTCTTAAGGTATAGTCATCAAATGCACCTAATTCTACTGGATTTTCTGTATCCGTATCATCAAGAGTGGTCACCTTTGCTGTCTTTGTTCTCTCCGCAAATAATGCCTCTAACTCTGTAAAAGTATAGGCATCTTTTGCAAATACAAATTCAAGACTGTCCCGATTTGAACCTTGGAAGTATCTTGAGCTTCCATTCACTTGGATTACGTTTAATTCTGTGTTGTCGTTTAATTTTATTTTCATAATTTTAATACCTCACTTTTTATTCTAAAAACTACTTGGGATTTTAACTGTGTTAAATATTGCAAGTTCTGCTATATAGCCATTGAATGTACTATAAACACTTGCCCCATTTAACATCTTATTACCAGTACAACCATTATTGTGATGTTGCACAGAATACATTGATGTTGCTTTTGGAGAACTAATAAGGCTACCATCAACCCATAACTTTACTCCACCCGAGTTTAAAGTTCCATCCCATGAAAATATGATTTCATGCCAAGCATTATCAACTATGTTTTTTGCGACAGTGGTTTCAGGAAAAATCTGCGAATTATAAGCATAATCAAGTGCAAAAAAGATTTCGTTATTCTTGGTAACACTCAATATGAAACCGTATCTAAGATTGTCGTCATACCTAGTACTATATATAATTCTTCCACCTGTACCAGAACTAGAAGTAGAAAACCTAACAAATGCTCTCACAGAAAATGCTCCTGTTGTTGGAATGTATGGTTTTGCATATGAGAAATATGTATCTTTTGGTAAATATCTAGATTTTGATTGAGTTCCATTTATCCCACTTTCTATATTTGCCGTACCAACCATTGTGATAGCCTCATTATTGATTCTTTCTTTAGGTATTACCGAATCATCATTCATCGGTAAATAAAATAGTAAATCACTTGGATATGGGATTTGTATTAAATCAACATTACTGCTAAACACATTCCGATTAATACCATCAACTCCCCTATGCTGCTCTTTAATCTCTCGATTAACACCGCTCACACCTCTAAATTGTTGCTTTACTGTTCGATTTACACCTCCAACACCTCTATATATTGTCATAGCCAATCACCTCACTATGCATATACTTGATGCTGTGCACCTTCGGCAAGGGCAGAAGATGGGGTCGAGGTTGATACCGTGATGTTGTGTTCACCAAATACCTTATACGATCGATACGTTGGTTTATCAGTATTAAAGATTAATTGATTCGTAATATCTAGATTCGACCTGACCACAAGCTGGCATTGTTTTCCGTCTATATCATAGTCACGTAAACTTGTTCCATAATCATTGGAAAAGTCACTAGTTGCGTCTTTAGCGATCCTAGCAAACATTTTAGTATTATCACCATTTTTGAAAGAAATAGCGGGCGAATCTCGTGATATAATTATATTCCCACTCAACGTTCCACCAATTAAAGGTAATACATCTGCTTTTTTGGGTATCTGCCCACTATCCCATGCAGTTACATAACCTTCAGCATCAATTGCAGTTGACTTATAAATACTAAATGAGCCAGTTGACAAAAGCATTAGCAATAGCACTGGCTTAGTATTATCAACCGCCTTCCATTTTGATGTACTTTGCTCAAAAGTACAATTAAACATTAGTGTTGTAGAATCTGAATCTTTTTGATTTATTGATTTACTTAAGAAAATATTGAGTTCAGAGACATCTTCTGTTGTAGCAAAGATCGTTTTGAGCAAAGCCTTTAGATTTGAAAACGAAAGCTTCTTAGTTCTACCACTATCAACACTATCGATCATTGGCAGCGCATCCGCATCTACTAAAGTTAGCTTCTCTGTTGCACTTTTTAAGATAGCTTCTTTTTCCTCTTCTAAAGCCGTTAGACTTGTATCAATAATATCCATGTTTGCATTAATGACGCTTATCTCTGCGAATTCATCGTCCGTTGGCTTTACTAGATTATAATTTGTTGTATTTGTTGCCATTAAATCACCTCTCTTGTATTTAATTGTCTACATATAAGCTTATCCCCCTTGTCCCTACCTTCACTAGGGATTTTTTATACTAACAAAGATCAAAATTTATCTTAAATTCTTATATTTCTGGTATTAGGATAAATTTTATTTTAAAGCCTCTATGATTTTGCGATAATATTTAATGCCTCATCAGAAAAGAGGCTAACTTTTGTGAGATACTCCTCCCCCTCTTATTTGAGGCACCTGATGAACTAGGTTCATACTCCGTATCAACTAATTCACGTATTCCTACCGCTTTAATCCATTCTCCATCTTTATATGTATCACCGATACCATAGTCTGCTTCTACTTCGGCTATAATGTAGTGATCTATAAACATATTTGTTGCTATCTCCACATTATCAAATACAGCTATATTCTCACATATATTTGTTTCTTTATTTATTAATGCTAAGTTCATAATGTCCTCCTATTATACTGCTTTATAATATCCTATATAAACCACACCTTGCTTACCTGCACCAGATGTTGGGTTTGTTACTATATAAGCAGATGCACTTGTTGGTAATGTACTCGCACAAGAACCTCCTCCGCCACAACCGTATCCCGTAGCAGAGTGAGCTACTGCGACACCAGCGGAAGCACCGCTACCTCCTCCGCTTGATGCTGTTTGTGCCGTGCCTAATGTATAAGATGAATTGTTTACGCATTGTGTTCCGGCGCCGCTACCTCCAGCAGACAAAGTAATTAAAGAATTAAAATCAAAACCAACTAAAAAATTTGGTGACACTGTACCAGATGTAGTGTATGTTGCAGCTGCACCAGCATTATTTGTGAATGGATAATTTGAAGATGATTCTGCATTAGGAGAATTAGTACCAGAATATAATGAACCGCCTACACCAGATGTACAAATACCTCCCAAACCACCACTTGCCGTTACTGTCGCACCATTTGGAAATTTAATAGTTGTGTTTCCACCGCTTTTGCTAGAACCGCCTGCACTAATTGCAGAACCACCGCTACCAATAGAAATAGTTAAAATATTTCCAGAAGTAACTTTTATATTATTTAAAACAATAGCACTACCTCCATTTCCACCTCCGCCACCAGCGCCAGTATATGTATAACTAGAACCAGGATTTGTATATGTAGACAAAACAACGCCTCCTCCACCTCCTCCACCTATTCCTATTATATCTATTTTTGTTACACCAATAGGTACAGCCCATGCTTGTGACGAAGTAATGTTTTCAACAGTATATGTAAACATACTATTACCTATTTTCTGTAAAGCACTATCTACATTAGTCACGCCGAAAAGCGTCTGTGTAGTTGCAGATAAAGTAGTTTCTAATGCAGCTAAATCCTGCCACGTTCCTGTACCATCATCAATGTTTTGCAATATCTGCCCCACTATGCCGCCAGAAGGTATGTGTTTATTTCCCGAGTTAATCGGATGAACATAATTATTTTCGTCCACGTACTGCTTATTTACAGCATGGGAATCCTGTGTTGGTTCTGGAACGTTTAACTCTCCGTTTATATTGACATTTCCATCCTTATTTATTGAAAGCCTCTCCCCAATTCCACTCTGTACAATGCTGAGTCGATCCTCTAAGGCTTCTATATGCCATTCTTTTTCGAAATTGCGGAAAAATTGGAGATGATTATTATCTCCGTTACTAACTAAGGCAGGGAAGATTTTTACTCCGGTTAGTATCTGTTCTCCATCAAGTTTTACATTCTGAATATCTAAATCTTCTGCATGCTGTTCTATAACTTTCAAAACCTGATCCATTTTATCCATATTAACATTTATAACACTAATATCAGCCGTCTCGTTATCAGCCGGTTTTATTAAATTATAATTTGTTGTATTTGTCGACATTCAATCACCTCTATTCTTTTGTCTTAATTTCTATGCTTAATGCTATTTAAGTAAGGTTATTCATCCTGATACAGTTCCCTAATGTATGCCTTTGCACTCACGATTAGGGTCGACAATTCATTTGCAATCGTGCTGCCTTCTGCGCTATAGTCCAGCCACTTTTTGTTTGCCTGATCAACAGTGATAGCTGAATTATTATCCCACGCAATAAGTGCCACCCCCTCGTCTCTATAGAGCATGGTTTCATAGGCTTGTTCACGGAGTTCTACGCTGGTCAGTGTTGGTTCTGGTGGTTTTTCTGTCGGTATAATATCAATTAGTGTGTCATTTCCATCGGTTACAAAGTCATAGGAAGGGGCATAGGCGGATATTTTATTTGCCAGTTCTGTACTATCTTTAACTATGTATTTTGCTTTTCCTGTCCAATCCTCATTTGGAAACAAATTGTTGGTCTCAAAACCTTTATTTTCATAAACAACCATAACGTCCTCCTATAATATCCTAAACGCTAACCATGTCCCAATATTAGTGTTTCCGCCATTGACACCATTTAAACCATTATTTAGCACAAACCCATTAACAACTAGTTTATTTTCATAATTAACATCAGTTGCACCTAAACCTTCTTTATTTGACATCGTAATGCTGGCATTAGGAGTATAAATGTCCATACGTCCCACCCAAGTCTTGTATGAGGCGTTGTAGCTATAACCAGCCGCCATTACAAGATTCGGACTAAATCCAACATTGATCTCTCTGTTAGCAGTACCATCTGTGGTAAAGTTGCCATAAGCGTACAGATGATTGTTACTCAACTTACTCAATGCTCTTACTAAAGTATCAGTCGCCACGATATCACCCATATCATTGGTTTTGCTAAATCCTGTTAGTAGGGCAGAGAGCAATCCCCCTTGCATAGTTTTCTGTAGCGCCGCATCCACATTGGCTACACCATATAATGTCTGTACCGTTGCCGACAAAGCAGCCTCCACCGCCACTAAATCCCGCCATGTTGCAGTACCATCAGCAGTATTTTGTGGTATCTGACCCACCGCTCCCCCTGATGGTAAGTGTTTATTGCCGGAAGTACTTGGATGGATGTACTTATTGGCTCCGGCTTCTACCCCATCTAATTTGATCTTATCCACTACGCTCATTAATCCTTTTAATGATTGAGTGGCTTCCTTGCTTAAGGCACTGTTAACCGCAGAAATGCTATCCGCCAGCACCTTTCCCTGCACCGCATCTAATGCGTGACCTGCTTCGACTGTCGTCAAATTATTTGCTACGGTCACCTTGCTGTTATCCAACCCTTTCATGGCTGTATCAATAGCATCCATATTTGCATTAATAACATCAACGTCCACTTTCTCTTTCCCCAATGGTTTAACTAAATTGTAGTTTGCTGTTTTCGTTGCCATTAAATCACCTTCCTTGTATTTAATTCATCCCATGTCTTTGCTTCTACTTGATCCCATGTCATAGCATTGGCATCCTGCCATCTTGTGTAGGGGTTTTCCAGAATTCTCGTCTTTAATTCACCCCAAGTTCCTGTTTTTATAGTCCCCCATGTGACTTCTTTTACCTCTCCCCACGTGTTATAGTTATACTCTACTCTATAACTCAAGTGAGCAGGCTTGATGGTATCGATGGTATGTTTAAAAGTTTCTATATAATCTGGTATCCCTTTCACACCGATAAACCGTACGACAAACTTATAGTTCGGATTGTCTTCGATCACTTCGATCTCCGCATTGGTATAAGCCAATGCCGTATTTTTAATCATCTCGATCGTGCAGGTTCCGGTTCCCCTCATCTTGGATTTGATCAGCTCCCGTCGTTCCTGATAGGCCTTTGATATATCTGTGGTTATATTCAATTCTTTTTCCCAGACACTCAGTCCCCATGTGGCCGTATCAACAAAAAATTGACTTTCCAAATCTGATATAGCGTAATTGTTGGCATTGATCTCATCGGTAAAAGCTTTTAATAGCGCTGCAAAAACTTTGCTGTCCTTATAATAGCTTGGCATGTAATCCAGCAACATTATGACAACACCACCGTTCCGATGACAGGAAGCTCCGTATCCGATAAAATAACATTTCTTGCTTCACCGTTTAGTTCTAAATCAGAATAATCCATCACCCCATAGATATCGTACAAAATGCTTCCTATCCTTGCGTAGCTGATGTACGTCTGATTCAGTGCAGTTTCTTTAAAATACGCATTTATTTCGCTCTGGAAGCTGCTGTTCACCTGTTCAATCGTTGTTGTATTTCCTAAAATCACAATGCTTGCCGTAATATCAATGTTTTTTTCTGCCACACTTTCTGTGGTCACTGTTGCACCGACAGGCCGCTGTGTTTCAATATAGGCAGCTACACTAGCCACCAACTGACTATCTGCTGCACGTTTATTACTGTCGCAGATTACTACTTTGACCGTTCCCGGGCCGTTCCACGTGGGAAATATTTTAGCGCCCCCCACTCCCGTTACAGACTTAGCCCATTGTTCATAATGTGAAGCATTGCCCGATGTAGACGGGGTATTCACTTTGTCATGATACCGATCTCTTAAACCTTTATCTGTTTCTGCATCATAGCCGCTTGTAAAGGTTTCCGGATTGGTAACGGCTATAAGCCCTTCTATCGTGATTGGAAAATACTTAATTGCATTGGCGGCTACATTACCGATACTGCCGTTATCTTCGCATTCCACACTAACCAAAGCGGTTCCGCTTTCTCCAATGATTGCACTTTCCGTAGTCACAAACGTCACCAACTCTGTGGCTACAGATATGCCTTTTTGTACCGTGGCTCCGATGGCTCCGGTTATCTGAACCTTACCCGTTGCCTTCGTTGCAGCCTTACGACTCAGTCCAAGTTCCGCACATTTGCGATCCAGATATGCTCCGGTTGCAGTATCGACAAAAGCATGTTCTAGAATGGTATCCTGACTGCTATATGATTTTTCTAACTCAATTGCTACAGGAGCAATCGCATCAAAGAAAAAACTGCCCTCGGATTTATCATAATCATTGCTAATATCGGCAAGCATTCTTGTTTTTAATGTTTCTTTTGTTATTGTCATAGTATTACTTCACCTCCTGTCGTTCCATATACCGTTTCTACGGTAAAACTGCACGTTAGCTTCCTTTTATTCTTTTCAAATTCAAAAGTATGCACCCTGGTAATATCCGTATTGCGGGCTAATGCTTCCTTTATTTCTCTTTCCAGTTCAATTTGCACAAAGTCCGTGGAATAGCCGCTTGTTACAAAATCTTTTAACTTGACTCCATACTCTTGGGATTCATCGGTTTCATAGATCTTGAACTTGCCCTTTTCCGTGTTTAGTACTTTTTTAATCCAACCCTTAACAGCACCCAGTCCGCTTACAGCGGTTACTTTGCCGTCAACGGTGACAAAATCTCCTCGTTTGAAGTCAAATAAAAAAGAGGTTCCCATGTTGGTCTCCTCTTCCGTGACTGCTATTTCCGTTATTTCTGTGTTCGGAAACATTAAATATCACCTACCTTATCAATTATGAAATAGATCGCATTGTTTATGCTTGGTATAACGATTATTTTATCCCCACTGTGTAATAATTCTTCCACGGTATGCAAATGCTCTCCATGATCTCCTACCTGTGCACTGCTTGTGTCGTAGGTAGTCAATAAGTGATTGGCTACTACTAGGTCTGATTTATCAAAGATAAAACCATTCACCGTAATTTTTAGATTAGGAGGTGGTGATAGAACCTTGCCGACACTAATCCCTTGCAGGGTCGGATTATTCCTTTCTTTAAATAGTTTTGCCAGTTCTGTTATAGAATCCATACTATACCCCCTCCAGTTCCAAACTTGTTGTGTGTATTGTTCCGATACTATGATTGGCCGACTTTATTTTATATTTACCTACCAGATTAGTGATAGGCTCATTTAGTTGAATAGTGCGCCCTGCTCTCAGGTCAAAGTGCCCCAGAACTTCAATACTTCCTTCAACCGGCATTTTGTTTAGCTCTTTCAGTAAATTCTTAGCGATGTTTTTAGCCTGAGCGATATCCTTATCTTCAAGGCTTCTTGTTTCTTCCAATACTCCATAACGCACTATTGAATCTGGATCTGTTACTTGGTCGCTGAATCTTACTTTGTCCTCATTACCCACGTATACTCTAATGCTGTTTTTGAGTTCCTCCATGCTGGCTTTTTTAGACGGATTACTAATGGTCTTGCTGATGTCAACCGGAGGAAGATTATCTGCAACCTTTATTTTCAAATTCAGCGGCGATTCGGTATCTTGACGAATATAAAACTTCCCTTTGTCCATCTCCATTACATACTTGGCACGAGTTGTATCAGTAACTTGCTGTATAATATCCTTGAGAATTTCGGATACCTCTTGATCAAAATACACTTTTTTTATAATCGTCGGCATATTAGCAATACCTCCAATAGGTATTCTAAAGTAATTTAATAACATTTTGATAGCATTATCTGCTCGAATGCTATTGAACTGTTGGATCGTCTTGGACTTATTTAAGTAAAAGGCATAGTCAAAGCATGAAAACGATTGTGCCTTTTCATTTCTTGTTTTCTCTACTATAATTCCCCTAAAAACCTCTTGTTTATCAGCATCTTGCAATATTACTCTATCACCGGCATTTACTTCAAATTTAGGATAGTAATAGGTGTCCGAATAAGCGATTTCAAAATCAAGCTGATCTCCTAGCGTGTCCAGACTACTGCTTAGAGAAATGTTGCCCACCATTGAACTAATATCTTTAGAACTATTATCTTCTTTGATTATCTGTAAAATCATCTGCTCACCTACATAAACCTAAATTCTTTCAATTCTAACGAATATTGAATATAATTTGTGCCGGCCCTCAGTCCATATTCAAAAGTATCAATTGTCACTGGCATATTAATAGGTGTTTCAGTGATAACTAGCCTGAACGGTAGTTTTCTGTCACGTAAATTTTCAAGTTCATTTACATATTCCCAGCCAAACATTTCATTGCTTTTAGAATAGGATACCGCTTTTTCAGGAAAGAAGCTTGAGAAACTAAGACTTTTAAGACCTTTATTTCCTATCAAATTTACCTCTCCAAGGCCAATTGTCTGATATGTTTCGTTTTGCTCAGGAGATTGAATCATTACTTCAGAAGGTAAAACAGGTAAATGAATTACTTTTTCTCGATTATTAATACTTAATATAATTTCCATATCTCCCCTCCTACATATTTGCAAGCTGAAGCTTTAACTGTGGAACAATTTCATTTACAACCTGACTGGCTGTTACACCTTTTGCAGTAATATAAACATTGCCAAAGCTGACACCATTACCGCTAAGAAGCCTATCACTTTTATCAGCAGGTATTATCTTAGAACCATTCGGTAAGTCAACGATTTCTCCACCACGCTCATTGATGTACGTCAAGCCACCTTTCCAGTAGGATGTGCCAAGTGCCTTATTACCAATGCTCGCTTTCCCTGGCGTTCCATCTGACTTGCTCTTTTGAACTAAATCGATTATTCCTTTAATAGGGTGTTTAAAAAACTCTGTTATTTTTCCCCATGCTTTTTTCACTGCTTCTATTAGATTGTCCCAATATAAAATTAATCCTGCTATAGCTGCAACCACTAAGGCGATTACTCCTACAATAATAAATAACGGTGACATCGCCAATACTGCATTAAATATTCCTAATACCGTCGTTAATGTAACAAATACTGCCGCAAATATGCCTATAATGGTAGCCACCTTTTTATTTTTCTTAATGATATCAAAGAATCCACTTAGAAACGAAAATATCGGTTCACCTATCTTGATGAATGTTTTTACAATTGATTGAATAACCGATTTTATAACTGGTTGATTTTTTGTAAACCACTTTGCGAACTTGGCTAAATAAGGTAAAAGTATTTTTCCAATGGATTCCTTTAAATCTAAAAATTGATCCTTTGCTTGTTTAATTGCCCCTGCATCTGTTTTAGCCATCTGCTTATTAGCATTACCTACATTTTTACTTATAACTTTTGCTAGTACTGACGCCTTCTCTTCTGCAGTGCCATATTTTATCGCATTCTCCTCTGCTTGGGTGAATGCGATTCCAGCTTCTTGCAATTTATCAGTCTGTCCATTTAGTCCTGTTCCCATTAAATCCGCAATCTTTGTTGCGTCCTCGGTTGTACTTCCTAGCCCTTTTTGTTTCGCAATAAGATTATTCATTGCAGGTAATAAAGTCTTAATACTGTTTGTATTCTTAGCATAAGTAGCAAGTTGCTCAACCCCCGCCATTTGTACTGCATCACTGACAACGCCCTCTGCTCGCTGTGCCGATATCATTTTTAATATAGAATTTGAAGCCTGATCAGAGGCTTTGGCTTTTAAATTTAAGGCTGATTTAAACTTTAACTCATTAGCCACCTGAGCTTGTGCCGCACCAATGCTTTCTTTAACAAATCCAGCTATCTTGCTTGCTGCGCCACTAATATCAATGGGTTTTTCCTTAAATGTATTTTTGAAATATTTACCGAATTTTTGAATATTTTGTCCTGTGGATTTAAGTTTATTTTCTAATTTATTTAGTATTTTACCTGCGAGATTTTCAATAGGAGCAATTGCAAGCTTTGCACTTATTTTTAATAAATTAAAGGCAAAATCTGCAGATTTTCCTAAAGCTTTTATTTTTGAAATTGTAACATCTAAGTTTTTTATAAACTCTTTCAAATTGCTATCATCTAATGTCGGTAATGTATACCCTGTTTCACTCATTTTCCCCCTCCTTTCCTATTTCCCAAATAAAGCCTGATATTTCTGGCTTTCTTCCATCCAGTATTTTTCTTTTGCAACCCCGTACATGATTTTTTCATATTGATTTGCATTGATTAAATCATCCAGTGGGATGCCTCTTGCCAGGAAGAAGGTTACTATTTCATATAAGTAATCATCTTCCTTTATGAGTTTTTTACTTCTTCACCTAAACTCCCTATACCGGAGAACTCAAACAATTCTTCACCGATGGCCAAAATATCGGAGAGTTCAAATATGGCATTGACCACATCGTACGGATCTACAATTCCGAGCTCTTTGTGAAGCTCCTGGTCCTGTAATGGTTCACAGGTTTTGTAAATCAAATTTTTATAGGCCGTTGTAATCTTTCTTGTATCCGGGTCTGTGCCAATATCATCTAAGACGCTTAGAATGGTCTCATCGCTAGGTTTCTTAAAAATTAATGATTTCCCTAAAGACTTTACTTCAATTTCCTTAAACTTGTGTAGCTCTTCTTCTTTCTGTCGCTTCTTCGCGATTAAATCTTTAAATGTCGCTTTTTTCATCGTTACCCTCCAAGGAATAAGGCTCTAACGGAATTCCTACCGGCCATTAGAGCCTTTACAAAATATAGGCGGAAGTCTAGATTGTTTCTAAGACTTCATAATCACTAAACTTAAATGGTACTTCTTCTGCCACAACAGCCTTGCCTTCAAATTTTGCAAGCATAAATTCAGTAATCACAACATTACTGATGGATGCTCTCTCAGATTTACCAGTAGTCTTATCCTCCAACTGAGTGATAATCTTAATCTCCGGCATGTTTCCTTTCTTAAAGGCTTCCTTCATTAAAGCAAGCACTGTACTATCTACTTTATTCATAGTTAAGGTACCTTCACCTGCCCATCCGGTGAAAACATGATGAGTTGCATAATCTCCGACGCAGTTCACCTCTTCAAAATTTCCGGTGATCTTTGCTTCAATGCTCTTCACCTGAGCTAATAGTTTACCGTTTAACCATACGTTTCCGTTACTTCCACTTAAAATTCTATTCTGATTAACCATGTTCGTTCCTCCTATGCTAAGCTGATCTCAAACGCAAGATTTTCCATTGCGCCAAGAATCTTAATATCCCCACCTAAGAAAACGGTTCTCTTAAATGCGTTGTTCTTTACCTGCTGATCGGTCCATGTTTCTGCTTCTATTTTTCCGACTCCAATCCAAGCCAGTCTCTGGGCTTCTACATCTACATCCGCCTTATTCTCATAGCTGCTGTCTAAAATATTATCGTCTGCAAGCTTCTTAAAATAGGAATTGATGGCGCTGATTAACAGAATCTGATTGTTGTAGTTGTTTTTATAACCGCCAAGGTATTCAATCTTAAATACGCTGGTAATATCGTCCTGAATCAAATCCATTGCTTCCACAATATCGATGTACTTCATATCCTCTGTTGCAGTACTTCCGTCTGTCGTTGTCATAGAGTTGATACCAAGGGCCACCTTAACTGTATCAATATCATTGATCAAAACAAACTTTCCGGCTGCAACGGCAGCCTCATTGTCCGCTACCTCCGTTACTTTTGTTAAGTTAGAGCAAGCAAAATAAGTGCAGCCTTTCTTCACGTTGCAGCTTGCTAAGATACCAATCAGAGACGGACAATATTTTTCACCCGTAACCTCTCCTCTGGCATCTGCAAAAGTCACCTTATCATTGTAGAAGTTGACTACGTGCTTGCAGTCTGCTGCTACAGCCTTATAAACAACGGCCTTATAGGTTTTTCTTTCTAATTCCTTGGACTTGATCCAGCTTGATAAAGTGGACCAATCTTCTGTTACGCCGTCTGCAATTGTAATCCAACCGGACTTCACATTTCCTTCCACTGTGTTCAAGGCATCGGCAATGCTGCCACCGGTCTTATCTACTCGAACAACAGATACCTTATTTAATGCAAATTTAAAAATATCCTTGATATACTGAAGATTCGCTGCTGTATACAGTGCGCTGTCCTTTTCTGTTGCTGTGATGGAGCTATACTCTTTATAATTGAATGTTTTGTCTGTGTCATCTTTCACAATTAAAATGGCAACTCCTCTTTCGCTTCGTTCAATCAAAGAAGTAGCGAGCTGCTTAAAAGTCACTTCAATGTTTGGTAATTTAATCATATTATCTCTCCTTGTATTCTAGATTTTCCATCCATTCACTTGGGTCGGTGTCTGGTAATAGCTCAACGATATACAAATCCAGACTCAATTTTAATGTTCCATCAACCACTTCCGAATTCAGGCTTGTAATGGGAATGTATACCTCTCCCACAACAATTCCATCCAACAAACTGCTTTCCAGTATTGCTTGCATCTCACTAAAATCCGCTTTGTATTGAAACATATTTGCGGCAAAAAAATAAACTCTAGCAGTTAGAGTTTTATCAATGGAATTTGAGTTTAATTTTGTAGTCTTTGCGCTTTCTATAGCCACTTTGATACTCGGCCGTATGACGGTATCCGAATCGTATTCGAGCTGCAGCGGCACATTTTCCAGTGCGGTTCCCTGCAATGCAGCTCTGATCTTATCACTAATGGCTACATCAATTTCTAATAATGTTAGCATGAATCTCCCCTTCTTCTGATGCGGCGACTAACCATATTAGGTAATAAAAGATTAAAACAAGAAATCATTCCCGCATCCACAATCATTTCTCGTTTTAAAAATTTAAGGTTCTGTCATACCATAACACCCCCCTTGTGAATCTTCTACACTTACGATATTATCACACTGCTTTCGGCATTTTCGGCGGCTTTTAAAAAAGTATTGTGTTTTCTTCTGGGATAGCTTTCATCACTTTCTCCAATAGCAAAAGCGATTTGCTGCCACGTCAGCCCATTGATATACCGGAGGGAAAAAATTTGCCGCAACTGACTGTCGTCAATGGTATTGATGAATTGATTTAACCGTTTGATCTCCTGCCAGCACTTTTGAAGACTGATGGCAATAAGGGTATCCAAATCTGCCAGGTCCGATGCATAGTTTCCTATCTTATCGGATATGCCTGTCCCAAAAGGCAAGCCCGTAATTCGAGTTGTTGTTCCCTCTGCTATCGTCTTTAACTCCCGTTGTCTTATTTTCAATTGCTCTATTTCTCTGTTCAGATAATATAGTTGGCTTAGTTCATTCTTTGTCATCATTGATTCAACCCCTTTTGATTCTCGCGTAAATGCGAGTTTTCAGAGAAAAAAATTTTGCCAACCTCCGATTGATCTAGCTGCAATACTTCAATAATCGTATAGACCTCCCGCACCATGAAAGTGTCTCCATTCGCTTTCAGTTTGCGGTAAAGAGTGCTTTGATCCATTCCAATTTCTTTGGCAAATGAGTCATTCGTATAGTTACTTTGTACGATTTTTTCCTTCAACTTCTTTACATCAACGATCATCACCTTACCCCCTCCTCGCGTTTTTGATAGTTTTCTTAAATCTTACTCGCATATCCGCATTTCGTCAATACTTTTTTCGCGTAATCGTAAGTTTATTGTTTTTTCTATTGCAAATATGCAAGTATTGTGTTAATTTTACTTTAATAAAAGAAAGGGGCGTTTAAATGCAAATTAGCGAAAGAATTAAAAATAGAAGAAAAGAACTGGGACTTTCTGCAGAAGCTGTAGCAGAACGAATAGGCGTTTCCCCCGCCACGATATATCGATATGAATCTGCTGATATCATGAATATGGGGATTGATAAATTAATTCCTCTGGCAGAAGCCCTCCATACTACACCGATCTACCTTATGTTGGGAGAAGAGGTACCTTTACAGCAAAGGGAACCTTCCGGGACGGTTGAAATATCTGAAACGGAAAAACAGCTCAATGAGCTCTTTCATGGATGTACAACAGACGAGCAAGAAAAAATTATACAATATGCAAAAGGGCTCATCGAATATAGAAAATTAAAAGAATTTTTAGACGGGGCCGAACAGGAAGCCCAAACACCCACAGATAAGGCTTCAATAAGTTAAAGAACTAGTTGGATTACTCTACCGCTACCTTTGAAAGTAATATTGTAAATTATTGTATCTGTTTTTATGTAATATAGTGCATAATATCGGTCGTTTAATACTTCATATTTTTTCTTCATGGTAATAGTTCCCCCTTCTTATCACATGTGGGTGCACTACCATTTTATATTATAATTAGATAAATTTTCCTTATATGCGCATACAGATTTATCCATTCTGAAAAATAATTTACTATTTGTCTTGCTCTAAGCTTATAGAAGCTCTATTTTTCATAGGTTATTGCCACAACCTGAATAGTATCATACCATTTGACTTGCCCGTTTAAGCTTTCCATGATCGGTCGAATCGGCAGGAAGGTACGGTCATTATAAATAACCGGGGCCACATCCATCTCGATAGGCATTCCGTCTACCAGCATGGTTGAGCTGTCTATCGTAAGCGAAATCGTTTTCTCTTTATAGGTTATCGTAGCCGTGCGAATTGCATCATTCCATACAACCTGTCCTCCCATAGCCTCAATAATAGAGCGAACCGGCAATACCGTTCTTCCATTTAAAATGATCGGGGTTGTTCCCGCAGAATCAATGTTTTGATATTGTCCGTTGTTTGTCATCACCGGATTATTTATTTGAACCGCGATGGAACCATACAAAGGCGCCGTCCTGTCTATCTCCCCTCGATTCGGATTTTCATCACTTGTTCCGAAGGCATTATATACATCATCGTTGATTTGATAAAGCCAGTACGTCTGCGTACCATCGCCCCATTCCTTCACACCTTCCCAAGTATAGGTGCAGGCTCGCTCCTTCTTATTGTACAGCCAGTCGTACCCGGATACGCTGTTTTCATCAAAAGCGGTAATCACCATCGAATGTTTTCCGTCTACGCGCAATATGTCTCCCGGTCTTGCGAATTCATTGATGTATTCTCCCAATTCCTCATAATCACTGCTTTTTTCGGTAGTCGTGCATTTGCTGCTATAAATATCGTATCCAAAGACGTTCTTCCAAACATAGTTTACAAAGGCATGGCATTGAACAGCCCTGCCGTTTTCATAATTGTTCAACGTGTCTGTTCCTAAATACGGTTCAACGTATTCATCGATTTTTTCAGTAATATTTTCCGCAGCTATTTCATTATATGTAGTTTGAGCATAGGTCTCAAGTATCCCGCCGAATGGCATAGTCCATGTAATAATAGTAAGTGTGATTCCCGCTAGAAATCCTGCCGCTATTCTCTTCATTTGTATACTCCTACCTTAATCAGATGATGTGATTATTCTATCTTTTATGACAGTTTCATGCCATTTTTTTCATTTTTCCCTATTTATCATAGCATACTTATCCCAAATGATACCATCAAAAAATTAAAAAACCAGGTCATTTATTTACATCTAAATTCATGAGACGAAAAATGTGACTTCACCACTCTGCGCTTTTTTTTATTATTTAACAGGAAACCGGGCCATATTTCCCATTAAAAAAGAGGCTCTTTATCGAACCTCTTATCTTCATTATCAGCCATATTACTATGGATTCTTTTATTCAATTTCACAAACCGCGCCCAGGACTTCGCCGATCGGGTCATTAATGACTAAATTCGCTTTCCCGTTGTATTGGGTTTTGGATTTATTGATCAGTACCAGATTCTTTCCTCTAAAATAATTCACCAGTCCTGCTGCAGGATATACCACCAGCGATGTCCCTCCTACGATCAAGGTATCCGCCTTTGAAATCGCCTGGACCGCCTGCTGTACTACTTCATCATTCAAGGGTTCCTCATATAATACGACATCCGGTTTAACCATTCCGCCGCATTTTTTGCAAATAGGAATAAGACCCCGTATGCCATCCGTTTCCTTGCAATTCTCCGGATTCATAATATAACCCAAATCATAAAACTCCCCGCAGCGCATGCAATTATTTCGCAGAACAGAACCATGCAGTTCATAAACCACTTTACTGCCTGCAAGCTGATGAAGTCCATCGATATTTTGAGTAACAATCGCCTTGAGTTTACCTTCCCGTTCGAGCTTTGCCAATGCCAAGTGTGCTTTATTTGGCTTTGCCTCCGGGTAAATTAAATTATTTTTGTAATAATCATAAAAAGTCTCCGTGTGATTCTGAAAAAAGCTGTGAGAAAGCATGGTTTCCGGTGACTGCCCATATTTCTGGACAGCATGATATAGCCCGCTTTCCGAACGGAAATCGGGTATGTTGCTTTCTGTAGAAACGCCGGCTCCTCCAAAAAAAACAATATTATTACTTTCTTCAATGATTTGCTTCAGCTTATCCATCTTGATCTTACCCCCCGGTAAAATTCCAACTCTTTTGTAAGAATGCGTCTTTAAGTATACTACACAAGCTACGTCGTATGTGATTCCATGAATGCTTCTTTACGGCAATCAATCGCGTTCATTATACCACAAAATTTTTAAATGCAACATCCTTTCCATTGGCAAAAATGCGTAAATGTTGTCCTTTTTTACGGGATAAGCTAAATTTCTATCAGATATTTCCAGTATCTAACAGGCATGAATGTTTTTTGACATCTCGGATTGGTCCTCTCCTTGATGGCAATGGTTTCAAAGTATTTTTTCCATAAGGCTCTGTACTTTTTTTCATCTTTTGAAAGTTCAGGCACTTGTTCCTCATAAAACTCAGAGAGATACCATTTTCCGTCCTTTGCAATAAGCGCCTTATCCCTTCGCTTGTCGTGGATAATAAAGGGATCGCTTTTATACCGGTCTGAAAAATGCTCTGCTATCAGTTCCAGGATATCATGGTCAGGCTCTATCGGCGAATAAAGGATTTCCCCTTCTAAAACGGAAAATCGAATCAGCCCATAAAGCCGGTGGACTTCAACGGTCACCTTTTTTTCTGCCTGCTGTATGTCAAACGTAATCGGATTTCCATGCAGCAAACTTACTTTCGCCCCTTCTTTAAAACCCAGCCGAATATAATGTAACATTTTGATTTCTTTCTGATCTACCGAAGATAGAAAGACTCGATAGATTCTTTGCAAATCAAGAGGGGATATTTTATCGCGAATCGCCTCGTAGACCTTATTTGCTTTTTCCCAATCAGTTTCCAGTTCCCTGCACTCCGACAATATATTGGATTGGTAACAGTCTTTCGGAAAGATACCGGAAGCTTTTTCCTCATAATAATGAAAATATACACAGGTCAAGAAACCTTCAAAAGTACCGTCATATAAGTAGTCCATGCTGCTCGCCCGCCTTTATGTTTGGTAAAATCTTATTTCCGGAAAGTCTCCCTTGTGTCGAATCCAAGCCTTTTTTTGGTGATTGTGTCGATAGTCCGGGTGTAAAAATTCCGGGAGTAAACATTGAAATCTGTACTTCATCGTCTATAGGCAATAAATTATTTCTGATGTTTTCTGCCTCTAACGCCTTGCCTCTGATATATTCCGGAATTAAGTCCTTCCCTCCATAATACTTGCCGGAGCAAGTTAAAAAATAACTGGCTCTTTTCAGCACAACACCCATCTTTTTTAAATCCTCATACTTTACGGCAGCCACTTTTCTCTGCCTTACAATTCTAAGCGCCGAAATAGTGCCTACGCCGGGGATGCGAAGCAATTCTTCCATAGAAGCTTTATTCACTTCTACAGGAAAACGTTCTATATTTCGAAGGGCCCAAGTGATCTTAGGATCTAATTCTAAATCCAGATTCGGATTTTCGTCGTTGAACATTTCCTCTGCCTGAAATCCATAAAACCGCAGCAGCCAATCGGCTTGATAAAGGCGATGCTCTCTTCTCAGCGGCGGTGCGTTAAACACCGATGGAAGCAAAGGAGAATCACTGACGGGAATATAAGCACTAAAATAGACCCGCTTCATCTTGAAGGTTCGATATAAGCTTTCGGAGGTCTTGACAATCTGTCGGTCTGTCTCCGTACCCGCTCCTATGATCATTTGTGTCGTCTGCCCCGCAGGCGCAAACTTTTCCTTGTATTTAAATGGTGTTTCACGGATTAATGTATTTCCGTCGGACCTCTGCAGCTTTCCATAAGGACCTTGAGTTAGATCGGCTAGACTCCCGTCTCCCATGGTGATATTTTTGCCCTCCGGCTCCAGGTAATTTAAATTAGAATTCAAATTTTGCCCTTTAAACATCGTTCCCGGTCCCTTTAAGGATTTCTGCTCAATCAAAGTGTTTGTAATTTGTTTCATCGGTACGAAAATAGCCCTTGGCTTCTTTTGAGGAGCCAGCCGCTGAAGGCTTTCCTCCGTCGGCAATTCAATATTGACACTTAACCGATCGGCCACCATGCCGATTGCATGAAGCAGCTCCTTGGATACACCAGGGATAATTTTTGCATGAATGTACCCGGCAAAACCATACTCATAGCGTAACATGGTAAGGCATTTCAAAATCCGTTCAGCAGTATAATCCGGAGAAACTTCAACCGCTGAACTGAGAAACAGCCCCTCAATATAATTTCTCCTGTAAAATTCCATCGTTAAATCTGCCAATTCTTGTGGTTCAAAACTGGCCCGCTCGGTTTCGACACTTCTTCTATTGACACAGTATTGGCAGTCGTAGACACATTTATTGGTGAATAACACCTTTAACAAAGAAATGCACCGTCCATCGGCAGACCAAGAATGACAAATACCGGAGGCAAACACATTTCCCAACTTGCCTGTATTTTTTCGTTCTGCACCGCTGCTGGAACAGGACACATCGTATTTTGCACTATCCGCTAAAATTTTCAGCTTTTCCATTATGTTGTCCACACATTACCTCCTTATCTATTTAAAATACCCCCATTAATTCGAACTTTTGTTCTATTTTATCATATCTAGAACTTACGTTCAACTACATTTCTTAAAAGAAAAGAACCACCGCAATGAATTCATCACGGTGGCTCTTGATTTTAAAAATATTTATTAATTGTAGTGTGCTTTTCTGTTGAAAGCATTAACGATCAGTAATAGTATAATTGCTCCGACACACGCTACCGCCAAGCTCCATAAATTGAAGCCTGTCATACCAACGCCACCGGCTAAATTCATGAGTAGTCCACCGATGAATCCTCCAATGATACCAACTATGATATTCTTGAAAGCTCCCATCTGTTTATTGTTACCAGTAAACATACTTGCAATCCAACCTGCAGCTGCGCCGATAATAATCCAGCCTATGATACCCATAATTACCACCTCCTTTTAGTATTAGTATTTACAAGAAGCGATTTCTCATGCATCATAATGTAATGCTTTAAAATTCAATGGCCTTTTTTGTATTTTTTCACTGGTTTCACTCGCAATATCTACTGGCTATTGCAAGCTTTACAGCAGCATCCTGTCGTTATCAATTTCGAACTGTTCAATCAGTCTTTCTACGGTCATCTTTTCACGTGCTTCACCGCTGATGTCCATCACCACTCGGCCTGACTTCATCAGAATCGTTCGGTTTCCATGTTCTAAAGCGGCTTTCATGTTATGGGTAATCATCAAGGTGCAAAGATTTTCTTCTTTGGAAAAGTAATCGGTCAGTTCTAACACCTTCGCTGCCGCACTGGGGTCAAGGGCCGCTGTATGCTCGTCAAGCAGCAATAATTTCGGATTGGCGATCACCGCCATAAACAAGGTCAGCGCCTGCCGCTGTCCTCCGGAAAGCAGCCTTGCTTTTTGTTTCATTCGGTCTTCAAGTCCCATACCCAAAAGTGATAGTTTTTCTCGAAACAGCTCCCGGTCTTTTTTGGTGATCCCTTTTTGAAGGCCTCGGAAATTATTTTTGTTCGCTGCAATGGACAGATTTTCCTCTATGGTCATGTCGAAAGCCGTTCCTTTAAGAGGATCTTGGAACACCCGCCCGATCATCTTGGAGCGTTTATACTCCCGCTGTTTGGTGATATCGTTTCCGTCTAAGATAATCTTCCCCGTATCCACAGGAAAAACCCCTGCGATACAATTCATCATGGTAGACTTCCCCGCACCATTGCTGCCAATGATCGTCACAAAATCACCCGGCTTCAGATGAAGGTTGATTCCGTCAATGGCCACTTTTTCGTTTACGGAGCCGCGTCCGAAGGTTTTGTATATATTTTCAATCCGTAGCATCGACCTAAACCTCCTTCTTCCCAATCACCAGTTTAAATGGAAAACTCTCACTGAATGTACCGATCGCAAGCGCACCGATTACGATAACCGCGGACACCAATTTTAAATCGTTGACCGGCAGTCCCAAGTGAAAAGCATACGTAATAGCAAATCGATATAGAATAGCGCCAAGGGATACGGCAATCAATCGGCGGAACAGTGATTTTGTTCCGAAAATAGCCTCTCCCAAGATTACCGAAGCAAGGCCGATTACCACCATACCGGTTCCCATCGTCGTATCTGCAAAGGATTGATATTGCGCCAAGAGTCCTCCCGCCAGTCCAACAAATCCATTGGAAAGGGCTAGCCCCAATATCTTCATCTTCTCACTGTCAATCGCATAGGAGCGAACCATGTCCTCATTGTCACCGGTGGCACGAAGAGCAAACCCCAGTCTTGTCTTTAAAAAGAAGTAAAATGCAATAATAATAAGGACTAAAAAAACAAATCCGACCATAATAGCGGAGTATGTTTCCGGCAAGACCTTTGCCGCTGACTTATAAATTGTATTGTTCATCGTCAGTGAAATATTCGGCTTTCCCATGATATGTAGATTCACCGAATAAAGCGCGAGCATGACTAGTATTCCGGCTAAAAGCGGCTGTATTTTTAATTTCGTATTTAATAATGCGGTAACCGATCCTGCCATGCACCCGGCAATAAAAGCGAGAAACAATCCCAATAGCGGGTTACCGTTTAAACTGCAAACTACAGCAGAAACAGCAGCGCCTGTTACGACGCTGCCATCTACTGTTAAATCCGGTATATTCAATGTTCGAAATGATAGAAAGACACCCAGCGCAAGGATAGCATAAATCATCCCTTGCGACAGTGTTCCTATGACTTCCATAGAATTTAATAACATGTTATTCTCCTGTTAGTGTTCCTGTCTTATTTTGTTTAACCAGAAGTAATCTTATTCTCCAAGGATCGTTGCCTTGTCTAAAATATCCTTTGGTATTTCAACGCCAATTGCCTTTGCGGTGTTCTTGTTGATATAAACCTGTGTATCGGACATAATCTGTACCGGCATGCTTCCAGGCTCCTCGCCGTTCAGAACTTTTGCAGCCATCACTCCGGTTGCCTTACCAAGTTCAACATAGTTTACACCGTCCGTTGCCAGTCCGCCGTCTGCAACCATGGAGTCCGCAGCAACATAGAACGGAGTTTTTGCCTGATTTAACACCTGAACGACATTCGGCATTGCGGATGCAACGGTATTATCAATCGGTGAGAATACCGCATCTACTTTTCCGGCTAAGGATTGGGCTGCCTGCTGAATTTCACTGCTATTCATGATAGTCGCTTCTTCCACCTTGATGCCTTTTTCAGCAGCATATTTCTTTAATTCCGCCACTACTGATACGGAGTTTACTTCCCCTGCGGAATAAAGTGCTCCGATGGTCTTAATATTCGGCGTAATCTGAAGGGCAAGATCTAAAATTTTTGTTGCAGATACGGCATCGGACGTACCGGTTACATTTCCTCCCGGTTGCTCAAGACTCTTCACTAATCCGGCTGCAATTGGATCTGTAACGGCAGAAAATATGATTGGTGTTTTTGTTGTCTCTCCAAGAGCCGCCTGTGCAGATGGCGTGGCAATGGCAATAATCATATCATAACCGTTCGCAGTGAAAGACTGGCAAATTGTTTTTAGGTTATTCGGATCGTTTTGCGCATTTTTGTAATCAATCTTAACGGTTTTCCCGTCTACAAAACCTTCTTCTTCTAATTGCGAGAGGATGCTCTCACGAATCGTGTCAAGGGAAGGATGCTCTACAATTTGAACAATACCGATTGTCGGCACATCGGCCTCCCCCTCTGTCGTTTCACTTTTACCGCAGCCTGCCAATACTACGGTCATTGCAAGCAATAAAACTAATAAAATTGATAAACTTCTCTTCTTCATTTTTTCTTCCTTTCTGTCTGATGACGTTCCCTATTACGTTTTATGCTGATCCTGACTCTCATCCCTATCAGCTTTCTGTTGTGTGATGTTTATAGTGTTCCCTGCAAACAAAAAAACACCTATCCTCTTTACAAGGACAAGTGTTATCACCTGCGGTACCACCTCGTTTGACGCGTCAAGCGCATCCTCTCTGCGAGTGCCATCACACCCTTAGCCCATTACGTCGGCTTCACGTCTTCGCTACTAAGTTCCATTTGGAACGTTTCACGTCGCCCTCAGAGGCCCATTTGCTGAGACTGACATTTATCCGGCTTCCACCTACCCGAACTCGCTGAAAAATCGTTGAACAGCTTTACTCCCTCGTCTACGGTTTATATTTATATGAACAAATACTAGCATTTTTTTTGTTGTATGTCAACAAATTTATAGAATAAACTTTTAAAAGCTTTATAAAATAAGGAAACATTCATTGAATCATCCTGCGACACTGCTTGTATGATATAATAAATTGTTTTAAAATATGCTTATGAATAATAGATCGATGAGACCATAAGATATGGGGAATACTATTCGCATATCATGCTGAATCAAATAGAAAAACGGAGGGTATCATGGAAGAGGGCAAAACTGCATTAGTTCTTGGCGGAGGCGGCTCCAGAGGTGCTTATGAAATAGGTGTCTGGCAAGCATTGAATGAACTGGGAATTGAAATCGATATGGTCACCGGCGCTTCTATCGGTGCGGTGAATGGCGCAATGATCGCACAAGGGAGTTTTGAAGAAGCCTTGGCGCTTTGGCATGACATGAGGGAAAGCACCATCACGAAACTGGAAGAAGAAGGCGTATTGAAACAACTATTAGAAGAGAAACTACGAGAGCAGGATGTCCGTAACAGTCCTATTGAATATGGCACGGTGGCGGTTGAACTGCCTAATCTAACGCCTCACCGTGTTTTTATTGAGGATATTCCAATAGGGAAATTAAACGATTACATTTTAGCCAGTGCCGCTTGTTTTCCCATCATAAATCCGCATGAGATCGATGACAAAAAATTCATTGATGGAGGCTATTTAGACATTATGCCTGTAAAGATGGTATTGGAAAAAGGCGCAAAGAATGTGATTGCCGTCAACTTAGACGCTTTTGGTTATATTGATCAAGAAGCTTTCAACGCGGCGCCCTTCCTAAAAGTAATCTCTTCCGCTTGGGATTTGGGGGCTTTTACAGTATTTCATCCGAAAAATATTCGGCGGATCATCCGATTAGGCTATTTGGACACGATGAAAGCTTTTGATGTATTTGCCGGAATTAAATACACCTTTATTAAAGGAGAATTCGCCAAGCGCGGCTTGAAGGAAGCAGAAGCCGTGGCAGAAATATTTGAACTGGATCCTTCTTTGATTTACAGCCAAAAAATGCTGAATAAAAGGCTTAAAAAAGCGCTCACTTTATATGAGGAATCTTCTGCCAAGCGAAAACCGACCTTCGATAAAGAGCTTTTTAAAGCTACGCTCAATGCTTTGGATACTATTTTAAGTAAAAAAACGATTTCCTTATTTATAGCTCAAAAGCTTAATGAGAGTGATTTTTCACAAGAGTCGCCGAGCAGTTTAATCGACGGGCATTTCTTATCCAAGAAAGCAGCCAAATTGTTTTCAAAAGAGCTGCTTGCAGCCAGTTATATTGCTAAATACTTACAATAAAAAAGCAGGAGTAATGCATTCATGCATTACTTCTGCCTTTACCTTTTACTTAAAACGCTCTAGACTCTTCCTTATTTGCAAACGTAGCACAACTTGTTCCTGCACTTGTGTGTGCCCTACCATCACCCATAGCATTTACTTCCAATTTTTCTGCATTACACATTTCGCTTTTGTTATAGTGACAGTTTGTTACACTGCATTTAACCGGCATTTTCTTTCCATTATCCATTGCTCGTACCTCCTTTCAATCTCACTTCTCTATTAGTTTTTCCGTTCCTTTCAATATAATGATTGGAAATTAATTTTTCTTTTGTTTTTCCAATAGAAAAGTCCTCTTTGAGGCGCTTTTATCTTACATGTCGCATTTTTTGATATTATCACAAGCGATATTTTCTACATAATAAAACAGAGCGAATTCGTCTAATCGATTCGCTCTGTTTTACCATTATACGTATTTTTTATTAACAAATAAAACCATTAATAAATAGTTCTCCCTCTTCGGAACACTTCATTCAACAATAATAAATAAATGAAATCTTGGAATAAACCTCTGCGTCTAAATCCGCCATATCCGGGCGAAAAATTACGGCCTCTGTCTCTATAATAATCGTTATTACGCTGTTGTGTTTCTACATCCGATTTCATGGCATTATACGGATCCGCATATTCCATTAAGTCAGGATGCATCAACCATACATTGTTATAGATCGTTTCAGTGGCTTGTTCCAGCATATCTTGGCTTATCATTCCATAGGAGTCCATTTGATCACATATACACATGACGAAAGGCTGAACTCTATAATATACCTCTGGGTAAGTAAGGTTGCCGTTTACATTTGCTTGTATTAGATTATTAGTGGCTCGATCCAAATCTTTCATACCATTCTGATTTTGCATATCTTCCTCCATTTGAATTTCAATATTTTTAATCTAATGCATAGTATGAGAGATGGCCTTTAATAGTGATAACGTTTCATCATATAAATCAGCGCTGCCATACTTAAGCCGTAGAATCAAATCTGTTATTTTTTATCTTTTTATATTTTTCACTGACAGCAAGTTGAGTGAAATAACATATCGGTACGGCATACAAAAAAAATGCAAACGGTATAAAGACAAAAGGCGTAACCCCGATGGTACTGGCCGGCACCATGGAAGCAATACTCCATGGAATCAAGCCGGCAATCAAAACCGCAGAATTTTCAAGGTCAATGGCAAGCTGTTGATGGATAAAATCTTCTGTATCCATTTTTAAATCATCATCTTTTCTCCAATGATATTGTTGATAGGCTCCCTTCATCATGTCTGCCGTCATTATAATAGCGATGGACTGATTGCAGCCAATCATGCCGACAAGACTCGCAACTACAGAAGTCATGAAAAAGAGTCCTTGCCGCGTATACGTTTTACTCTCTATATGGTTTTTTATAGAATGCATTACTTTTAGTTCCGTCAGCAAGCCCACCAACGCGGAGGAAACAAGAACGACCAAGCCTGCCTTTCCCATTGATAGGATTCCGCCGCCTTGAATAATGGTATAGAGCGGGTTCGTTTTTTCTTCCATTTGATAACCGAACACAAGCGTTTTCGCTACTTCTGCTACCGCATGATCTTGTTTGAATATGGCCAGAAATAAAGCGGAGACGATACTAATCATCATTGCAACATTCATACGAATACCTGCCAATGCCATGACAAGAAGCAAAGCCGCTGGAATCAGCAAAATATAGGAAACATGAAATGCTTTTTCTAATTGTGTTTGTATTTGAGAATCAATAGTATCCAACGCGGTATACTTGGACATATAGCAGAAAAAACCTACCGTCAGTATGGTTGCAATAAGTCCCGACTTAGCCATATTCCTCATATTTTTCATTAAACTGCTTTTGGACACATTGGCGACCAGCGCAGCACTGCTGGACATCAACGACATCCTGTCTCCGAAATACGCTCCGGATATAATAGCGCCTGAAATAATGCCGATGTTTGCATTTCCGGCTGTGGCGATCAGCATCAAGGGAACTCCAAGAATACTGCAAGTACCGAAACTTGTTCCGATCAAGAACGAAATCCCTCCGCAAAGAATAAAGCAGAGCAATGGAAAATAATTTGAACTGACATAATCTAAAGAATAATATACAGCAGCCGGAATTGTGCCGGACGCCAGCCATATTCCAATTATTGCACCTATTAGACCTAGTACTTTAAGAACTACCAGTGCACTTTTAACGGCATTCCATGATAGGAATAGAATTTCTTTTATTTTATATTTTCTATGTAAGCAAACTAAAACAAAATAAAAATAAGTAAATAGCAGTACAATTCCTATAAAACTCTCTTTGATCAGCACACAAATAAGTGTTATTGCCGAAAAGATAAGTGCAATTTTTATATCCACATTATCCCTCATTTGATTCATTAATTTTAAAATGTTCTTTTAATCTGTGCATTTCCTCTACCCTTTTTAGCTTACTTTATATTTTTTTAATATTCAACAGATAATGGTAAAATTTTCTGGCCCTATGATTTTATATAGGAATGCGATTATTCCTTTATAACAATTTAGAAGTTTTCCCGTATTCCGTCAAAGCCGGCTGCAGTTTCAAAAAATATATGTTGTGCTTTATCGATAAACTGCTCCGGATTTGTTAAAGCCGGGCTGTAATGGGTAAGCCATAGTTTCTTTACTCCCGCTTCTTTTGCCAGTGTCGCACTATCGGAAAAGAGCATGTGCCCCCTCTGAGCCATTAATCCTTGTTGTTCTTCCTCTGCATGCATTCCTTCACTGATGAGCAGATCAGCTCCCCATGCAAATTCCCTCATGGCGTCTAGCTTGATCGTATCGGTAAAATAACATATTTTTATCGGTTGTCGCTCTCCATCTAGAACCATTTCGGGCCGGATGATCCTCCTATCTTCCAAGCATATAGTCTTGCCTTCATGAAGTGTTTTATAGCTGCTCTTAGGTATTTTCAAAGCAGCCGCCTTATCGGGATTAAAAATCGGTTTTCGTTTTAATATAATACTGTAACCAAAGCAAGGAATCCCATGCTTCAGTGGCAAGAAAGAAAACTGCAATCCATTATGTTCAAAATTTTTGTCCTTCTCTTCCAATTCATTTATAACCAATGGATAGGGGACTATAGGCGCAATCACAGACAAAGCATCTACCACCTTCTTTAACCCCATCGGTCCTGCGATGGTAAGCGGCGTCCGCTTCCCGCTGTTACCAAGCGTCAGCAGCAGCCCTGGTAAGCCTGCAATATGATCCGCATGAAAATGAGTAAATAAAAGCAAATCCAAATGGCTGAGCTTGCATCCGGATTTTCTTAATGCGATCTGGGTCCCTTCTCCGCAGTCGATTAATAGGGCCTTTCCCTGATACTCGATCCAGCAGCAGCTAAGCCATCGGTTTTCAGTCGGTAGCATTCCCCCGGTACCGGGCAGACAAACCGCTACCATGTCCTTTCTTCCCATTTCTTTACACTCATTTTTTCTCCTCTTTTTTTGCCAGCTCTTCTGAGAATTCTACGGAGAGTCCTTGATTATAGGCTTTTCTGTTGATACCCTTTTCAGGAATCCGGCTTTTCTTCGTACCGGATGCATATTTCATCACGCCATAAATTACCGTATAGGCCCCGGTCATCAACACACCCATTACAAGGCCCGACGTTTGTCCCGGAATAAGCGGCATGCTCAAAATCACGACGACCATACTGATTAACGCCAGCCAAGAAGTAAACGGGTATCCGGGCATCTGGCAGCCTTCAGGAGGGCAGCCGAACTTCTTTCGAAAACGCAGATGTGTCGCCATAATAATGGCATACGTAAACAACAGGGCAAAACCACCGGAACTAATTAAGAACAAGTAGATTCTTGGGAATAAAAATCCCAACCCCAAACCTAAGAGCATGGCCAAGCCGGAAAAGAGTATTCCTCGGTAGGGCACATCCGTTTTATCCTTCAACCAGCTAGGTGCAAGTCCTTCGTCTGCTAACGAACGCATCATTCTTCCGATTCCAAACATAGCTGCAAGCATCGTGGATAAAATAGCCGTAATCAATACAATTGTAATCGCTGTTCCTGCCCATCTCATGCCCCATCGATCCAAGGCCGCTACCATTGGGCTGACGTTTTCATTGATATCAGCAGTGGGAATCAGCGGAAGGAGCACCACCATCGAAAGAATATAAAAACCAACTAAACAAACCACTGTATTGATAATGGCTTTCGGAACCGTTTGTTTCGGATTTGCGGTTTCCGAAGCTGCCAATCCGATTACTTCGAATCCTGCATACGCGAAAATAACGATCAGCATACTTCCTGCGATTCCTTTGATACCTTCGGCCATAAACGGCTCGTTTGTGATTGCCCCGGTTCCCACCGGAGTATCCGTAAAAAAGATTCCAAAAATAAGAGAAAGTGCAATTACGATGAAACCAACGATCGCGAACAGTTTAATGGCTGCAAGGCCGCTTTCCAGTTTGCTCAGTTTATCGGCTCCCAATAGATTCAGTAACGTTACACCAATAATAATCGCACTGCCAAGCATGGCGATGGACAGATTGGGTATCCATTCCCTTACAAATATAGAGACTGCCGTCGCTTCACTGGACATGGCCAAAACCATCCCGGTCCAATATACCCACCCTACCACAAAGCCGGTGCCGGGGCCAAATGCCTGTGCCGCAAACGTACGAAACGATCCGGCATCCGGATTGGCTACGGTCATTTCTGACAGGGCCATAAGAATAAAATAAACGAGAATTCCGCCTAGAATATAGGATATTATAATAGAAGGACCGGCAGCATGTATTGCTACTGATGAACCCAGAAAAAAGGAGCCGCCTATTACCGTTCCTAAAGCCATCATTGTAAGCTGCCATGCCGACAGTCCTTTTTGTGTCTTTTGCATAATCTTCTCCTTCGATAAATTTCTACCTGCTAAACAATCAAGTGCTGTGGTTACAAGAACCTCATTGCTTAGTATTCCTTTATTTTAGAAATCCATTAGGAGAATCGAAAGATTCTGCGATTTTTTATTTGCTTTTTTCATGCTTTCCGTCATGCACACTGATTTTCTCGCCCTTTACAATTCCGCAATCTGCGTTTCCCTTCGGGTCGATTTTCCTCAGTTCCGGATTGCTTTTTTCTCTGTCTTTCATTCTGTTCTTATTGTTATCCATTAGTTCTCTCCTTTACATCATCAAATATACTCTGTAGGTTTAGTATTGATGCAAATGAAAAGATTTATTCAGTTACTACTGAGGACTCGTTTTACTGATGTACTTTTGTATTTTACGAACCGCTGTCGGCTGACTGATCCCCAGAAGCTCAGCAACACCAATCGTCGTGCCGCACTCGGTATAGGCTTTTGTGATGATCGCTTTCTCTATCAGCTCTAAAGTCTCATTCAGCGGCCGTGTCAACTCATCTCCGTCGGATAGCAAAGTTCTTGTATTAATATGATCCGGCAGCGAATCCAGTTGAACCAGATTATCTTCGCTCGTCAGCAGCAGCCGTTCAATAACGTTCTCCAACTCTCGGATATTGCCAGGCCATTCGTATTTAAGAAGCAAGTCGAAAACCTCTTTGGATATAATTTTTTTCATACCATATTTCTTATTTAATTTTTCTGTGAAATAGCCAATCATCGGAACGATATCTTCTTTTCGTGCTCGAAGCGGAGGAATATCAATAGAAATTACGTTTAAACGATAATATAAATCATTTCTAAATAGCTTTTCCTTCATCAGCTGCTTCAGATCTTTGTTGGAAGCCACCACGAGCCTAAAATCTACTTTTATTTCTTTCATTCCGCCCACTCTGGTTATCAGCTTATCCTGGATGACTTTTAATACCTTTACTTGAAGATTGATCGGCAACTCCGATATCTCATCCAAAAATAGCGTACCGTTTTGCGCCAGCTCAATGAGGCCTACTTTGCCTTCTTTATTGGCTCCTGTAAAGGAGCCTCTCTCATATCCAAACAACTCCGATTCCAGCAAGTTTTCCGGTATGGCTCCGCAATTAATTTCTATAAAAGGTCCTTCGAAACGTTTACTCTTCTTGTGAATGATCTTAGCCAGCAGACTCTTGCCTACTCCTGATTCTCCATAAATAAGAACATTGGCATCAAATGGAGAAATCCGATTAATGACACCGAGTACATTTTGCATGGCATGACTTTTGGCCACAATTCCATCTACCTCAAGGGTTTCACTTCGAAGTTTTCCCAGTTCCTCTTCATATTTCTCCACCTTATTTTCTAAAACGGCGTACTGCTCTTGAAGATGCAGTAAATCCGTTACGTCGCGGGAATAGCTGATGACAAATTTGATATCTCCGTTTTCTGCCTTTACAGGTGTCGCTGAAACAACAATATCTCTGTTTCGGTTATTTTTTTGCCGCATCGTTACTTTTTCACCGGACTTGAGCACAATGGCTGTACTGGAAGGCTTAAAATACCCCAGTTGTTCCAGGTCAAAAACACTCATGCCGATGGCATCTTCTTTTTCAAGCCCATATACTTGTTCAAAAGTAGGACTTACTCGAAGGACTATACCCTTGCCATCTGCAATGAGCAGGTCATCATGTATCGCATCCAGAATATTATCTATCTCACTTGCCAATTCTCTGGAAATCTGTTCATTATCCAGTTGTACTTTCACACCATCTGTTTTCATCATCTGACCTCATTGTCCCATTTTTACTTGCTATGTTTTATAAAGAGTCTCCCTATTATGCTATATGCTTATTGTAACCCAGTATGAAAGAAATGAATATGACTGCTTCTATATTTTTTATTCTGATGATAACAAAGGGCTGTCCCAAACGTTTAAAATTTAGGCAGCCAGTAACGAATCCTGAGTTACTGGCTGCCTAAAAAAATTTTAAACTATTTTGAGATAGCCCCTTGTTCCTATATAGAATATCTTATGTTGATGGTACAAACTATTTTATTTACCTTTTTCCGGCTTTCTTTTGGAGGGCCAAAATAGAAATCACTTCGTGCATCACATTGGCACACATATAAGCGGTTTTGCCGGACGGATCGATCGTAGGAAGCACTTCAACAAAGTCCGTGGCAACGAGATTTACGTCCCGTAAGCCTTGAATCAACGTCATCGTCTCATATCCGTCAAAACCGCCCACTTCGATAGTTCCCGTTCCCGGAGCCATGGATGGATCGACAAAATCAATATCAAAGGTTAAAAAGGTTTTCGCCTCACCGACTCTTTTCTGAATCCTCTTCACACCTTCCTCTATCCCGATTTTATGGAGTTCATTCGCCGTTAACACGTCAAACCCCAGATCAATAGAGCCCTGCACATCTTCCGGTCCATATTGCGAACCTCGGATGCCGACTTGAATAGAATGTTCCGTGTCGATCAATCCTTCCTCGCAGGCCCTTCTAAAAGGCGTTCCGTGCGCATACTTCTGACCCCAATACTGATCCCACGTATCTAAGTGTGAATCAAAATGTACCAAGGCAACAGGCCCATGCTTTTTCGCTACGGCTCTAAGCTCTGCCAACGTAATGGAATGATCTCCCCCCATGGCAAAAGGAACGACACCGGCATCAATGATGGGCTGGAGGCCTTCTTCAATTTGCTTATAGGATTCCAATATGTAGCCCGGTGTGATATCTAAGTCCCCATAATCCACGCCTGACAAATAATCAAAAATGTTGATATCCAGATTCATACTATAGTTTCTCATTAACGTAGAAGAAATCCTTATCGCATCCGGGCCGAATCTCGCCCCATTTTTATAGCAGCATCCCGTGTCAAACGGGATCCCTACGATGGCAAAATCAACATCTTCTGTAGTCTTCACGTGAGGCAGCCTCATGAATGTTTTGATTCCCGCAAATCTTGGAGAAGCGGATGCACTTGGCGGTTGATACTTCATTGTGTTACTCATTTTAAATCTCCTTTTTGTTCATGTTCTGTCCGGCAGTTCCTGCCGGACAGTCTCTATCTAGGCTAGAAAATGTTCAAATTTTCTCGTCTTTCATAAAATTAATAAACCAAATCTTGCCCTATTCCTGTGCTGCTTTTTCTGCTCTATCTGCTTCCCTGAGCCATTTGAATAGGCCAACGTTCATACCGATGATAATTACTAAGAACGGCACGGACAGGAAGATACAGATGGTTTTAAGTGCGCTGAACGGTGCGTTCGAAAACATGATGCTTAGCGGCACAGCTGCCAGCATCACACACCAAAACAATCGGAACATCGGATTCGTATTGCCGTTTTCGTCCAGCTGTCTTGAGGCTACAGCCGATAACGAGAAAGCTGCCGAATCCAAGGAAGTTGCTAGGAATCCGACCATTAGGACGGTGAATACAATCGGAATGAGGATTCCGCCCGGCAGCGTATGTAAGATCTGGAAGATACCCTCTTGTGTGGTAGCAGCCTGCGTCAAGAGAACCTGTCCTGTCATTTCCAGATTTAGTCCATAGCCTCCGTTTACCGCAAACATCACCCAAGTTCCTACGCTGATTCCAAGCAGACAAGCCAGCACCAGTTCCCGGATAGTTCTTCCCTTTGAAATCTTCGTAATGAAGACACCCATCATAGCCGCATAGTTTAACGCAAGCGTGAAGAGGAAGATCGTATTTGCTTCAGGGAAACCGGACTGTCCGATTGGATCGGTCCATGTACTCATCTGCACATAGTTCGAGAACATGATACCCAAGCTGTTACTGATATTTTTTACGATAAATTCACTCGGTCCTGCTATAAAGATGATAGCAATAACGGCCATTGCCAAATAGATCGTTCCGTCGCTCAACCTTCTCATGCCCTTTTCAATTCCAATAACCGAACTCAATGAAAACAGTGCTGAAATCGCAAGAACAATCACTACATTTAGCCCGAAACCTTCCGGAATACCTGTGATATCTGAAATCCCTGCGGAAATCAACGGAACGCCTAATCCAAGGGATACGCCTAATCCGCCTGTAATACTGAAAATTGTGATGACATCAATCACCTTGCCGATAGGCTTCTTGTATTTAAAATTGCCCATCATTGCTTCGCATACAGCACTTACTCTAAGCACAGGAACTTTTCTTACGTATACGGCATATGCCATTGCAACTGCTGTTAATACAAAGATCACCTGTACACTGAGTCCCCAGTGGAAAAAAGTATAGGCCATGCTGTATTCCGCGGCTTGCACAGAATACGGCTCAATCCCAAAAGCAGGAACGGCGTAATAAAAAGACCATTCAACGAAGGAATAATAAACAGCGGTACAAGCTAAAGCTGCACAAATCATCATAGCGATGTAGCTATAAAGGGAAAATTGCGTGTCTCCTTCTCCTAATTTAATGGAGCCATATTTGCTGAATGCCAAATACAGACAGACAAAGAGACCTAAGAATACAAACCAAAGAATCGGTACACCGACGATTGCAGTGGTATAATTAAAAATAACGTCTACTACCTTCAAAGTCGCCTCCGGCTTAATTGCCATAAAAGCCACGAATATAAACACGGCTCCTACACTGACAATCGTGATTGGCCAGTCTACAAGGTTTTTTTGTTTTACCTGTTCCATAAGTCCTCCTTTAATAATGATTTTTTCACGCGTGATACTATGGCATTATATAAAGCAAATTGTATGCCAATCGCTGAAACGGCTATAAATAGGGATTCTACCCCTCATTCGTTTTCCCCAGTTGATAAAATAAATTCATATTTGAATCTTTTGGACTCCTCTTGCTGTTATATTTCCCACAAAGCAGCAAAACTAAAAGAAAGTGCAGTTATTCAAGAATGAATAATTGCACTTTCAAGAATGAATAAAATACGGAAAGAATGAATCACCCTCTCCGTATTTCAATAAATTATTAAAATTCTTTTTTCTGAATAATCCTTACAGATGCCATCATCGAAACGAAAAATACGATCGCGCTCAGCAACAGCTCCGCGGCAATGAACCAATTGCTCTCTAGTAAGATCTCAAGTAAATCCAATATTCCAACCATTTCATCACTTGGTTCCGTGGTCACACCGATACCGAGCATTGATACGAAAACAGCGGGTAACACGCACACACCGATCAATATATAGCGGCTCTTTTCGGTTCCGAACTTATAATTTAACGGTAATGAGATGCTGAAAATCAAAACGCCTATAAACATCATGGTACAGGTTGCCAGCAAGCCTTCGTGTAAGTTATAATTCCCAAAAAAGGTATTAAACAAAAGGATAGTCAGTCCCCCTATCCCTAACAGAATCAATGCCATTAAATATTTGCTGACAACCAGCATCTGTCTGGATATTGGCATCGTCAACGCATACTTATTCCAATTCGCCCGATCATCATAAGCCAAAGCGGTGATTGGAAGAATGGCAAAACTCATCATGAGCACTCCTGCGAAAAAGGTGCTGTCCCCTGACAGGGCACTTATTACAAAATAGAGTATGAGAAATGCTCCAATCGGCACCGCTTGTTTTTTCAGATTCAGAAAATCTTTTATAATCAATCCATTCACTTCATTACCCCCTTACACTGTACAGCAATACATCTTCAAGACTTACTTTATCGATGACATATCTATGCCCTGCATTTCGCCCTGCCAGTTTATTTCTGTCCACTAATGCACACATGCCGAAACTGCTTCTCTTGAATCCAACTACTACATCCTTAGGAATTGCCTGAAATTCCTCCTCAGAGCATTTCAACATTCCGTAACGATCCAATATGTCATCTTTCACATCACTCAGAATGATCTTTCCGTCATTGATAACGCTGATGTAATCACAAGCTTTCTCTAAGTCACTTGTAATATGGGAAGAAATCAAAATGGAGTTTTCTTCGTCTTGGATAAAATCAAGAAATACGTCCAAAAGTTCTTCCCTTACCACCGGATCAAGCCCGGAAGTTGCTTCATCCAAGATCAACAGCTTCGCATGGTGAGACAGGGCCACCGCTATGGATAGTTTCATCTTCATTCCTTTTGAATATTGTTTGACAGCTTTCTTCGGGCTTAAATCGAAATACTCTGCATATTTTTTGAAATTATTTTCGTCCCAATTCCCATAGATGGATTTCATGACTTTCGAAATTTGATGTGCGTTCAAATTTTCCGGAAAACAGCTTTCATCCAAAACTACCCCGATATTCTCCCGTACGTGGTTCGGCAGTGTATTGCTGTCGTATCCCCACAAGGAGATTTCTCCGCTCTCCCCCTTTTGCAACCCAAGAATTAATTTAATCAACGTCGTTTTCCCCGCACCGTTTTCTCCGATCAATCCCATGATGCTCCCTTTCGGAAGCTTTAGACTTACCTCTTCTAATGCAAATTCGTTATATCGTTTTGTTATATTATTCACTATTATTGAATACTCCATCTCACTACTCCCCTTTATATAAAAGTGCCAGCATATCAATAAGCTCAGATAACTCTATTCCGCTCAATTTTGCAAGGCTTATCAAATCATCCATCTTTTTCTCGATTTCTTTTAAATACACTTCTCTTATTTGCTGTACATTTTGCGGCTTTACAAAACTGCCTCTTCCAGTCTGCGAAGCGATAAACCCTTCCCGTTCCAATTCTTCATAAGCGCGTTTGGTTGTAATGACGCTGATATGCAATTCTTTGGCTAAAAGGCGCATCGACGGAAGGCTATCCCCTTCTTTCAGCTCCTTTGTGATAATCATGTTTTTTATTTGTTCCACAATCTGCTCATAAATGGGCTGATTCCTTGAATTGCTTATAATTAAGTTCATACGTCTACCTTCCAATTGCAATATTGTATATATTCATTATATACAATTTATTCTTTTTGTCAATTAAAAAGAACAATAATTTTTTTGAATGACCGATAGACTCGTTTCTTTTGCAATAAAAAAATCTGCCTTGATGACAGAGCAGATTTTTTTATTGTTATTTCTGCGAATTTTTTAAAAATCCGATCGCCGCACATACGCCGAAGAGTACCATAATACCCATTACGCCATAGGCCCAAAATAAGGTTGCTGAATCCATTACTAAACCTCCTTTTTGTGTTTGTGACTGCGCTCGACAATAGAAGCAATGGCCTGGCCAACTGCTACCATTACCATAATAATGACAAATGTATGTATGAACAATTGAATAAACATATCCAACCTCCTGTATCAATTATTTGTGATGCTAATTTTGGGTTTCAATTGTTTTGAAATATCCCGGTTCGCCTTTGACTATCAGGTTGCCGACGATCAAAATCAACAGAGCTGATAGTAAAGTGATGTAAGCGTTTGGAAGCTCTCCGATCAAGCCTCCGATGGCTTTAGGCAGCGGACTGAACGACCATAAAATGTTTAATATCCAAGACACTGCGAGCGTTAATCCGGCTACCTTTGTACTCCTCTTCCAGAATAAGCCCAGTACAAATATCCAGAACACCGGCACCAACCAAGCAAACAGCCAATTGATTGCTCCCAGAATAGGCGGCAGATACGCAGCGACAGCGATTGCAAATGCTACCAATACGACAATTCCGATTCGGATAACATTCGAAACCTGCTTCTCACTTGCATTCTTATTAAATAAGTCTTTGTAAATATCCACAGCAAATATAGTAGCAGGAGTTAAGCATGTCATGGAAAATGCAGATAGAATGGCTGCTACAAAGGCTGCCAGAAGCGCTGCGGAAAGCCATGTAGGCAGCAGATCAACGAGCATTGTAGTGACAGCCATTTTAGCTCCTACAACCGAATACTCCGGCAGTGCTTTTGCCGTCAATCCAAGGGTTACTGCGAACACACCGAACATACCGTTTACCGGTGCAGCAATCCATAGTGCATTTTTAATAGTTTTTTCATCTTTAGCCGCCATACAGACCTGCATCAACATCTGATTGATTCCCTGACAGAACGTAACAGCGATTATATTTCCCACTGCAAAAGTGATAAATAAGTCTGCATTACCAAATACATTCAGCATAAAGTTCTGAGAAGGATCCGCGTCATAATAGGCCTTTATCGTGTCAAAATTCTGCCCCGGTAATTTGAGAGCGACAAAGAAAACCGCTAAAATAAGTGCCACATATTTAATGACTGCATTCACTACATTAATCAGTCCGACTTCTTTCATTCCTGCGATAACCACATAGAACACGCCGAGAATACCTCCGACCACTGCGCCTTTCGCAATATCCCAGCCGGTCATTGTTGAGATTACAATACCGATCCCCTGTGTTTCAATCGTTAAAATTCCCCAAATATTACCGGCCATTATGCAGGCTACCGCAATGCTGATGCCTTTTCCGTACATGCCTGTCAATGCTTCCGGTACTGTTGTAATTCCCATTCTTCGAACCCATCGCCCGGTTCCGACACAAGCTACAATCAGAAGAACTGTATGGGCTAAACTAAACCATATTGCGATGGCACCCATATTATAGGTGAGTTCGAATACGCCAAGTATATGGGCTGTACCTAAAACAGTGAAAGCCATTGTTATAGGCAAAACAATGGCGCCCATATTTCTTCCCGCCAAAGCGAAACCTGCTTCGCTATGAGAAGACCCTTCTTTTTTTTCTTTATTTTTTACTATGATTCCGATAACTACTATTACCAATATTTGGTACAGTAATACGACAGTTATTATTCCTGTTTCCATACCGCTATTTTTTCCTCCATTTTTTTTAGTAAACAACCGCCGGTAACACCTACAGCTGTTCCAAATCAGAGTTTCTATGCTCTTATGACCATACGGGGCGCACCGAAGGTATCTGGCATTTTCAGTGTTTGTTCACCCTAGGCATTTCTTTTCCTCCTTTCCTCCTTAGTCTCTAGCTCCATTCATCTGACTGCGATGAAAATTTTACGATCACCGCTTTGCCAACTAAAAGAGCAAAATCTGTGCCAAGATTCTTTTAAACAACTTTTCACTGGGCGAATTGAAGCAGCTATGGTTTATCTGTTTTTCGAGCTTTTCCCTGTTGTTAAGCCATTTCTGTCCAATTTTACTTTTCAGTATTTCATCTAAACTTTTAACGAAAAATTCTGATATTCAGTCTTTTCCCTTCTCATAAGGGTCCAATATTTGTGCCATACCATGTCATTAGCAGTGCCACTTTCGTGCCACATGCGTGTCACCATGTGCCATCTCTTTGTTTATGTTGTGTCAAAGTTAGTCTCTATTAATCCTATGAAACGTTGAGAATAATTAAATGAACAGGTTCTATAGCAAAAAAGCCGCATATCAAAAGCGGCTTTTTGGTTATTCGTATGCAGCACGGGTTTTCGGCATATTTTTTGCACTAATATATTGCAGCATCCCTAATAAATATTCGTATGCCATTTGAAAGGAGAATTCCATTATGTTTTGGAACATTGTTATCATCACAGGCTTTTTATGGACTATCATGAGTATTTTCAATTTTATCCAATCCGTGCACATCAAGAATATATTCACTATGCTCCAGCCCTCCGGCAAAATCTATTCCGGAAGAGATGCAGGTTTTCTGCGAACCAGATACATCGCCTTTGCCGCTGTCAATCCAGACGGAACCGTATTGAATGCAAGGCTGCTCAAGGCAAGCGGAATCGTCACTTTGTCGAAGATCCATTCCCTCGACTATCTGATCAGCGAAAATCTGCTGGCATTGGATCCCACATCCATGAATCTGGATGGTAGATCAACGCTCGCTATTCAAAACCTGATTACCAATTTCAAGAAATACAGCAATCATACAAATAATAAATAAAAAGGATTGTCTCAAACTAGTTTGAGACAATCCTTCTTCCTCTTCTATTTTTTTGTTTTATATAAATCCATTTAGCTCTATGGGGTTTCCTTTATTCTACAGGAATAAATTCCATACCGCTGGTATAATGAACCTCTCCATTTGTATCGACAAAAGAAGCTTCTATGCCATCCAGGCTCTCCACTAAGGCCATTCCTTTTTCTACCCCCAAAATTAAGCAAATGGTGGTCAGGGCATCACAATCCGCTGATTTTCCAAAGTCTCCTACTATAGATACTGCTTCTACATCTGTTTGTGCCGGATATCCTGTTTTCACATCTAAAATATGATGGTAGTTGATGCCATCCTGTTCAAAATAGCGTTCATAGATTCCGGAGGTGACAACTGTCTTATTCTTTACTTTTACCGAACCTACAATGTCACTTCTATCGGAATAAGGCTTTTCTATCCCGATGTTCCAGGCGTCTCCGCTTGTTTTCTCACCGATTGCAACGATGTTTCCGCCTAAATTCACGATGGCACTTTCTACCCCTTGTCCAACCAGATATTCGCTTACTTTATCTGCAATATAGCCCTTGGCGATCCCGCCCAAATCCAGCTCCGTCTCCGGATTGTCAAGAGATACCTTATTGTCTTCAATGTTAATCTGCCTATAATCGATCGTCGCCTTTGCGGTATCAATATCCGCAGCGGCAGGCACCCTCGGATTCTCTCCGGTGAAATTCCATAGACCGGATAGTTTACCTACCGTTATATCGAATTTACCTTCGGAAAGAGCTCCATAATCAATGCTCTTTTTTATAACTTCCAGCGTCTCTTCCTGTACCTCAACCGGCTCGCCCTTCGCATGATTGATTTTATAGATGTCACTGCCTTCTATCGTTTTACTCAGTATGCCTTCATATTCTTCGCACAGAGCGAAAGACTTGCTGATTAAATCTTTTGCTTCATCGGTGCTTTTATCGTAAATGCTAATAGTGCAAGACGTGTTCAAATAAAATCCTGTATCAGAAACAGGCTCCATTTGCTTTTCTCCACAAGCGGTTTGTGTTATAATTAAAGCCGTGCATAGCAATAAGGCTATGACTTTTAATTTGTGGTTTTTCATATATACCTCTTTATAGTTTGGGATTTTTCTATGATTAAAAAAGCTGATATCATACTAGCAATAGTATTCATAATACTGGGTTTATGCGCTTCCTATGTAGCCGGTTTCGGCTCGCATCAAGGCAGCACCGTACTCATAACCGTAGATGGAAAAGAATATGGGTCGTATGCGTTGAACAAGAATAAAACCGTCACGGTCAAAAACGGTATCCATACCAACGTGGTCGTTATAAAAAACGGCTCCGTTTCCATGGACTCTTCTGATTGTAAGAATCAGATTTGCGTTCACGCCGGTGCTATATCCAATAGTTCACAAAGCATCATTTGTCTTCCCAACCGGGTTGTTGTTCAAATTGAAGGGAAGGAGAGTGAATACGATGCCATATCCAACTAAACACTCTGCGGCTGCAGAAAGGACTCGCAAGCTCGCCACCAGTGCGATACTAGCCTCTCTAGGTTTAATTTTTTCCTACATCGAGGCCATCTTGCCTTTTTCTTTCGGTATACCGGGCATCAAGCTGGGTATTGCCAATCTAGTCGTCATCATCGCCTTGTATACATTGGGGCGTTCGTATGCACTATCCATTAATGTCATACGAATTTTGGTAGCCGGGCTTCTGTTTAATGGGCTTTTCGGTGCCATGTATTCTCTCGCAGGGGCGCTGTTAAGCTTTGCCGTCATGCTGCTTCTTAAAAAGACAAACCGGTTTAGTATCGTTGGTGTAAGCATGGCAGGTGGAGTCACTCATAACGTCGGACAATTATTAATAGCCGCTGCCATGATATCCAATTTAAAAATATTTTTCTATTTTCCGGTTCTGCTCTTCTCGGGTATGATAACAGGGATTCTAATAGGGATCATCTCCCATTTTATACTTCGCCGTTTAAGACGGTTTATGCAGTAGAACTCTGCCAATCGAAAATTCGCGGGTTCCTTGCATGCGTTTACCGCTGCTTTGATCTACAAATTGAGCAAGTTCATTTAAAAAAGCTGACGCATATTGCGTCAGCTTTAATATGTCTAACTTTTTCGCTTTCTTATTCTGCTACTGCAGCAGCCTGTACTTGAGGTGCTGCTTCAACCGGCTTCGCTACCGCTTTCTTCACTCTTAAGTTTACGATTGCGTTAGTAGGACATTCTTTTACGCAAAGACCGCAGTTCTTGCATTTATCAAGATCAATCTTTGCAAGATTATTTTCAACAGTGATCGCATCAAACTTACAAACCTTTTGACACTTCTTACAACCAATACAACCAACGGAACAAATTTTTCTTGTTTTTGCCCCCGGATCTGTAGAGTTGCAAGCCACATAAACAAGCTTTCTTTTTTCACCCAGCATGATAACATCGTTCGGGCATGCCTTTTCGCACATACCACAGCCAACGCAGTTATCTCGATCCACTACCGCGATGCCATCACAGATCTTGATTGCGTTAAATTCACAAACATTCACACAATCACCAAGTCCCATACAAGCATGGGAGCAAGCCTTATTGCCGCCAAAGAAGCTCTTAGCGGAGGCACAAGTCTGCACGCCTTGATAATCCATGATCAGTTTTGTATTATTAATATTTCCCTGACACTTTACAAAAGCAACTATAGGTTCCATGGAACCGGCTTCCACACCAAGAATGCCTGCAACAGTTGCTGCAACCTCAGGTCCGCCTACAGGACATAAACTTGGGCTTAGGGAATGATCGTCGCCTAACGCTGCTGCATAGTCATCGCATCCTGCAAATCCGCAGGCACCGCAATTGGCACCCGGAAGCACTTCACGAATCTGAGCTATGGTCTCATCAACGGGAACGAAAAATATTCTTGCCGCAATGGTTAAAAGAATACCTAAAATCAGGCCCATTACTACTAATAGTATTACTGGTATCATATTATTCCTCCCCCTTTCTAACCGAATATGCCTTCAACGACACCACTGAATCCCATGAATGAAAGGGATAGAATGGAGGCGCCGATCAGTGTAAGCGGAACACCCTGAAATGCTTTCGGAGTATTCGCAACTTCCATCTTTAGTCTCATTCCACAGAATAGTACCATTGCAAGTAAGAAACCAACTCCAGCCGCAAATGAATTTGCAATAGCTTCGATGAAGTTGAAACCATCATCAATATTCATGATAGTTACACCAAGAACCGCACAGTTTGTTGTGATAAGCGGAAGGTATACGCCAAGTCCTTTATAAAGAGCTGGTATAAACTTCTTTAAAAACATTTCCAGGAACTGTACTAATGCGGCAATGATAAGGATAAATGTTACTGTCTGTAAATATCCGATGCCGAACTTATCCAATAAAAGTATCTGAACCGGCCAAGTGCAGGCTGTTGCAAGAACCATAACGAAAGTTACCGCAATACCCATACCCACAGCAGAGTCAAGCTTCTTGGATACCCCTAAGAAAGGGCAAATTCCTAAGAACTGTGACAATACAAAGTTGTTTACAAGAGCAACGGACATCATGATCATAATAATTTCTTTCATTATTCACAACCTCCTTTATTTGCTGATTGGCAAGTTCCGCACATCGCGCAACCTGCACATCCGAATTCCTTCTTCTTAATCGCTTTACCTTTGGAGATAAAGTTGATTCCTGCCACCAAGATGCTGTATGCGAAGAATCCGCCAGGCGCCAGCATGAAGATTGCCATCGGAGTGAACCCATCACCAAAAATTGGGATATTAAATACAGTACCTGATCCAAGTACTTCTCTGATGAAGCCCATTAAACCAAAGGCACAAGTGAAACCGATACCCATACCAACTCCGTCTAAAGCGGAATCGATAACCGAATTCTTGTTTGCGAACATTTCTGCTCTTCCCAAGATAACGCAGTTTACTACGATCAACGGAATAAATATTCCTAACGCCTTATCCAATTCCAATGCATATGCCTTGACCAAGAACTGTACGCAGGTTACGAATCCGGCGATTACTACAACATAGCAAGGGATTCTAACCTTATCCGGAATAATGTTTTTCAACATGGAGATTGCTACATTGGAGCAGATCAAAACGGCCATAGCGGCAATACCCATGCCAAGTCCGTTTAATACACTGGTCGTTACTGCAAGAGTCGGACAAGTACCAAGTAATAGAACCAATGTAGGGTTTTCTTTAATAATACCCTTTGTTATAATTCCTAATTTACTCATTATTTTACACCTCCCGCAGCGTCAAACTGCTTTAGGGCTTCCTGAACAGAATGGTACACACCATTTGAGGAAATTGTCGCACCGGTGATAGCATCTAAATTTTTATTGTTCTTAATGCTGTCTTCAGTCACTATTTCGCCTGTAGTCTTTCCGATATACTGACTTAAATAATCTACTGTCATTGCCTTTGTACCAAGGCCCGGTGTATCGGAATGATTGGTTACTTCCACGCCGGTGATCTTACCGTTTGCATCGATTCCAACCATCACTGTCATCAAACCACCATAGCTTTTTGCTGTCGCCGTAACAGCAACGCCTGCACCATTATTGGCACTATAATATTCTGTAACGCCATCTACCAATTCTCCGTCATACGGAGTGAAAGCGTCTCCTTCTGCAAGAACAACCGCTCTGGCTTCATCTGCAGCTTTTGCTGCATTTTTTTCAATAATGGGTTTGGTGATGGTGTAGATCTGTGATAGCGCAATGGCTGCAACAAGACAAAGCAGTACCAATACCAATGAAGGTTTAATTTGTTCATTAAACGTTGAATTATTTTGCATTTTTCTTTTCACCTCCATACAATCTTCTTTCACAGAAGCTATCAATATGTGGAGTTAAAATATTCATAAGCAGAATAGCAAACGATACCCCTTCCGGATAGGAACCGAATAATCGGATGATCATGGTAAATACACCACAACCGATACCAAAAATGATTTTTCCTAATGGGAGAATAGGGGAAGTCGCATAGTCTGTTGCCATAAAGAAAGCACCGATCATGACGCCTCCGGCAACAATATGGAAAATTGGATCTTGTCCAGCAGCAATTGCTAAGACAGCTACTGTACCAATAAAGGCAGCCGGAATGATTGGAGAAATGATTCCTCTCCAAATGAGGAATAGTCCGCCGATTAATAAAGCAATCGCGCTGACTTCACCCATGGAACCACCGATAAATCCTAGAAGGATATCTGTGTCAGATGGAAGAACGCCGCCGCCTTCTTTTAAAATTCCAAGCGGAGTAGGTCCTGTTACTGCGTCCGTAACCAATGTAGTTCTTGGTAATGGCCAGGAAGTCATTTCAGTTGTAAAAGATAGTAAAAGAACGATTCTAGCTGTAATAGCTGGGTTTGCAACGTTCTGACCAAGTCCGCCAAATAGGCCCTTAACGATAACGATTGCTACAAAACATCCAATAATTGCAATTATGTAAGAGAGGTTTGAAGGCACATTAAATGCTAAAAGCACGCCTGTCAAAACCGCACTCAAATCTCCGATAGTTTGCTTTCTCTTGGTAATCTTATTGAAAAGATACTCGAAAGCTACGCAAGCAACGACACAAACAAGAGTCAGCGTAACAACTCTGAATCCAAATACAAATGCACTTACAAGGAAAGATGGCGCTAACGCTAAAATTACGGTAGCCATGATTCTTGAAGTATTAACCTCGCTGACAAGATGAGGTGCCGATGATACGATTAAATTGTCATAGGCTCTATTTTCCATTATTTACTCGCCGCCTCCTTTAACACTGCTTTTCCAAGTTTATTGTTAAATCCTAAAGGTCTTCTAGCTGGGCAAATGTATGCACAACTTCCGCACTCCATACACTGCATCACTTTGAGTCGATCTAATGCTTCTGCATCTTTTCTTTCCATCGCTGCAGAAAGTGCTGTCGGGATTAAGTTAAATGGACAGGCCTTGTGACATCTGCCACAGTTGATACAAGCAGTTTCTTCTTCCACCAAGGATTGTTTTCCTGAGAAAGCAAGAATCGCATTGTTATTTTTTATAACCGGAAGCTGATCTGTGAAGATGGCTCTGCCCATCATAGGACCACCCATCAAGATCTTCTTCGGTTCTTCTTTATATCCACCGCAGAACGCCATTACATCCGCAATTTTTGTTCCGATAGGACATTTTATATTAGTTGGACGTGCTACTGCGTTTCCGTCAACAGTCATTCTCTTGCTCACAAGTGGAATGCCGCTCTTGAAATATTGTCCAAGAAATGCAACAGACGTAATATTTGAAAGTATAATTCCAAGGTCGGCAGGAAGAACACCGGCATCCAACGTTTTGCCAGTAATTTCATACACCATAACTCTTTCTGCTCCCTGAGGGTATCGGGATTGTAAAGGAACAACCTCAATATCTGGATTTCCTTTTTCTGCAATCACTTTTCTTAATGCTTCGATTGCATCCGGCTTATTATCTTCTACGCCAATATAACCCTTCTTAAGTTCAAGATATTTCATAACCAGCATCATACCGTCGATAATATCCTGAGTATCCTCAAGCATAAGTCTATGGTCGGAGGTGATAAACGGTTCGCACTCAGCTCCATTTACAATAAGTGTATCTACTTCATTTAAGTTCTTTGGGTTGTACTTAATGTGTGTAGGGAATGCTGCGCCTCCTAATCCAACAAGACCGCTATCTCTCACCGCTTTTACAAATTCCTCTCTGCTGTTGATCTGAGGAACCTGAATTCCTTCCCATAATTCCTGTTTTTTATCTGCTTCAATCACAACAATGATATCATCGCCGCCAGAAGCAGAACGAATACTTTCTATACCTACCACAGTACCTGAAACACTTGCGTGAATGGGAGCGCTTACAAATGCATCCGTATCACCTAAAGGCTGGCCAACTTTAACGTAATCGCCTTTGGCAACCAGTGGTTTGCATGGTGCACCAATGTGTTGGGACATAGAAATATAAACAAAATCAGGAATAGGCATTACTTCAGTCTCGCATCCAGATGTATGCTTGCTGTGCTGTACATGGATGCTCTGTAAATGCTTTTTCTGTTGAGCCATATTACTCTTCCTTCCTTCCTACAAATTTAACTAGTGTTGTTTAGGCGCAACAAACACGCATTGCCGCAACAACACTTTTTAACATTTTACTCTACTCTGCGTCTACTAGGGTATCACAATTCGCTTTGATTCTCCAATAAAAAACATCTATAAAATTATAGTTTTTTTTTATAGATGTTGGTTAAACTATTGAAATTGCAAGTAAACTATGATATAGTGATAAAAGTTATGGCAAAACTTTCTAGAATAATGTTGGAGAGGGAAATGAATGAACATTAACCATTTAAGATACTTTCAAGAAGTATGTAAATACAATAATATAACAAAAGCCTCTGAGGCGGTGCATGTTTCTCAGCCTTCGATTACTGCTGCCATAAAGGAGCTTGAAAATGAGCTTGGCTATCAATTGTTTAATCGAGTAAACAATCGCATATCCCTTACGGATGACGGGGCTGCGTTCCTGATGAAAGCAAAAGAATTTGTCGAGGCATATGATAATTTTCATAAAGAGGCGCTCGATATCGGCGATAAAACCCATATTGTCTTAAAAGTTGGAATTCCTGCTGTTTTGGGGACCTTTATGTTTAAAAAGTTTTTCCCAAGCTTTGAACTTTCACACCCGAATATTCGCCTTCAAATGTTTGAAATCGGTACGATTGCGGGATTAAAGAAATTAAACGAGGGCGGCTTGGATTTCTTGATCGGCGCAATGGATGATGCCACTTATCCGCAATGCGATTCCAGACTGCTTTTCCGAACCAAATTCGGACTTGCCGTCAGTCCAAAAAATCCGTTGTCACAGGTAGATTTTGCCACAAAGGAAATGATTTCCGAACAACCTTTTGTCATTTTCCCGAAAGGTTCCTACCATTATACGTCTATTACAGCACATTTTAAAAACAGACCCTTAAATATTATCATGGAAGCAAGCCAAATTTCAACTATAAAATACATTGTTGAGAATAATTATGGAGTCACTATCACGTATCAGGAAAGTTTTGATTCCAGTGCAAACATTTGTCATGTTCCGCTCGCAGAGCCTATCAACGCAAACGTGAATATACTCTGGCGAAAAAATGCCTATATCTCCAATGCCATGAAAGCATTTATTACATATGCTTCAACGATTGAAACGGGAAACCAGCCAAAAGTTGAATCGTTCTGGGATTAGGAGTTCTATACAACTTATTGAATATAATAGAGTCTTCGACGTCATGTAATATGCTCCCTTGCGTAGACAGTTTAAATAAAAACTATCTACTGCAAGAAGGAGCATATTTTTATTTATACGATTGACAAGAAAACAAATCACAAATATAATCAAAACAATTAAATGATTATTTAATTGTTTAATCGTTTAATCAATGGGTACTATATAAATATGAATAAATAATGGATATATAAGGAGACATTTATGACAGAAAAAAAGCAAGCAATTATTGTACTGCCTCATCACCACAAAACAAATACATTAAATTTTATTGAAAATAGGCCGGATCAATTGACCTTTGAAAAAGTTGCCAGTACGTTCCAGCTAATCAGCGACAGTACTCGTTTGAAAATTTTATGGTTGCTCTGCCATAGTGAAGACTGTGTCCTTAATATTGCCGCAGCGATTGACATGAGTTCTCCTGCCGTTTCACACCACTTGCGTTTGCTTAAGCAGTCCGGTCTTATCGTAAGCCGCCGGGTCGGTAAGGAAACTTATTATACGTTAGCAAAAACGGAAGAAGCGTCTCTGGTTCACGATATCGTGGATCGGACTTTCCATATTAATTGCCCAAAATGAAAACAAACGTTATCCCTTACAGATACCTTATAGTTAAACGATTGGAGGCTAGTTATGAATAAAGTTTATCTTCTTGAGAATCTATGCTGCGCAAATTGCGCCGCAAAAATTGAGAAAAAAGTATCTGAGCTGTCCGGTGTTGACGAAGTAACTCTAACCTTCACCACCAAGCAGTTAAGAATTACTGCAGAAAATCCAGACGATTATTTGGCTCAAATACAAAAAATCGCTTCCGCTATTGAACCCGATGTTATCATTAAGGAGCGAGTTCGAAAACCGGCGGCGGCAGAAGAAGAAAGCTGCGGCTGTGATCACGGGGATCATCACCATTCTGAAGAAGAAAAATGCAGCGGCGAGCATGAGCATCATCATGCTGAAACAGAGCCGCATGATTCCATGCATTCAATTCACCATCATTCTGAAAAACACGAGAAGACTCCTTTTAAAGTTTCTGAACTTCACACTATTTTATCGGGGACCCTCTTATTTGTTTTTGGAATTTTTATAGAGTCCGATTACAGTATAGTTTCTCTGATTCTGTTCGTCGTCGCTTATCTTATCCTTGGAGGAAGCATTCTTCTGACTGCCGGTAAAAATATTGCAAGAGGTCAGGTTTTTGATGAAAACTTCTTGATGAGCATTGCCACCTTGGGAGCTTTTGCCATACAGCAATATCCGGAAGCGGTGGGAGTTATGCTATTTTTCCGAATAGGCGAGTATTTTGAAGAACGGGCAGTTGAAAAAAGCAGAGGTCAAATCATGGCTGCAATTGATCTGCGCCCAGAGGTCGTCAATCTGATGGTGAATTCCGATGTTCAAACCATTCCGGCTGAAAAAGCGAAAAAAGGAGATATCATTTTAGTTCGGCCTGGCGACCGCATTCCCTTGGACGGCATTGTTATAGAGGGAGAAAGTCGTATCGACACGGCACCTATAACAGGAGAGCCGGTCCCGGTCAGAGCATTTGCAGGAGAAAGAGTTATTTCAGGTTGTATCAATACTTCCGGAGCCTTAAAGATAAAAGTAGAAAAGTCTTTAGAAGAATCCATGGTCACGCAAATCCTGGATTCGGTAGAAAATGCAGCTGCGAGCAAACCTAAAATCGATCGTTTTATTACCCGGTTTGCCAGAATATACACTCCTTTTGTGGTGGTTTTGGCGGCATTGACGGCCATCCTCCCTTCTTTGATCACGGGAGATTGGCATTATTGGATTTATACGGCCTTGACTTTCCTCGTTATCAGTTGCCCTTGCGCCTTGGTGCTCAGTGTCCCCCTCGCCTTCTTTTCCGGTATAGGGGCAGGCTCCAAAAAAGGAATTCTTTTTAAGGGTGGATTGTCTCTGGAGGCCATAAAGAATGTGAAAGCAATCGTCATGGATAAAACCGGAACGCTGACCAAAGGAGAATTTACCGTTCAGAAAATGACCTGTACCGGAACATTGTTTACAACACCTCCTCAGCAGATTTTAGACGCGATCTCCCCAACACAGACAGGGAACGTCTCTGATACGAGAGGGCTGACAAATAAAGCAGTAGAAAATTATTTGTTGTTCCTTGCAGCAAGCTGTGAGTTAAATTCCACACATCCGATAGCCGTGAGCATTGTCAATGCGGCGAACAGTCAGCAAATTTCTTTAGAGCGTCCGTCTTCTGTAGAAGAGACTGCCGGAAAAGGGCTGAAAGCAACTTTATCGGCTGGAGAAGTTCTATGCGGGAATAGAAAGCTTCTAACCGAAAACGGCGTAGATATCGAAGGGTTTCCTCCTACGGCAGGCGGAAGTGAGATCTTAATTGCACTGAACCACGAATTCATCGGAGCACTGACCATTTCTGATACGATTAAATCAGACTCGGCCTCGGCAATATCCAAGCTTAAGAAGTTAGGTATCAAGACTGTGATGCTGACCGGTGATTCGAAAGAAAGTGCCGATCTGGTCGCTGCCAAAACAGGCATTGAAGAAGTTTATGCAAAGCTTTTGCCGGATGAGAAGCTTCGTATCCTTAAAGAAATCAGAGCTGCTCACGGCGCAGTTATGTTTGTCGGAGACGGGATCAACGATACACCGGTTTTAGCCGGTGCTGATGTGGGTGCTGCAATGGGAAGCGGCGCAGATGCCGCCATTGAAGCTGCTGACATTGTGTTCATGACGTCCAGCATGGAAGCCGTTCCGGAGTCGATAGCGATTGCAAAAATAACGACTCGCATCGCCATGCAAAATGTAGTTTTCGCATTACTGATCAAAGGACTCGTCATGGTTCTCGGCCTTTTGGGGTTAGCCTCCATGTGGATGGCCGTATTCGCAGACTCCGGAGTTGCCATGCTTTGTGTATTAAATTCCATTCGGATTTTATACTCAAAATCGTTATCAAATTAAATAGCAAAATATCTGCTACCTCAATCCAAGACAAAAGCTAGCCTAAAAAAAAGACCGATAGTATGGACTATCGGTCTTTTCAAGTAAAACAAATTAAATGGCGATACGTATTCACTTAATGCAATCTTGCTTATTTTAATGATAATCCAAGCTCCTCGGCTTTTTTAAGTGCATGCGTATTCAAAATATCCCCTTTTTCATGAACGGATGGAACAAGTAAATGCGCTAAGTCTGTCCAATTTTGGTAGGCTGCGATCAGTTCATAGGTTTTCACCAATCCATCAAAATCCGATTCCTCTGCGCCTCCTGCGCACGCAAGCAACATACTTTCTTTGATATTGCTCTGTATGCCGCCGATAAGCAAGGAATACATTTTGTCCAGAGCGGCTTTCAGTTGTGCGGGGAACGTAAACCAGTACAGGGGTGTTGCGATTACAATAACATCACAGTTCTCCATCATAGGAGCCAGCATGTTAAAGTCATCTTTAAATACACAGGCTTGGCCCTCTTGGGTGTAACAGCTGTTACAGGCTTCGCATCCGCCAATATGTTTCACGGCTGTTTCATATTTCATAACGGTATGCCCGGCAGCCTCTGCACCTTTAATAAAGGCCTCTGCCAGTAATTCAGTGTTTCCACCTTTGCGAGGACTTCCCGTTAAAACTAAAATTCTCTTTTTCATTTTGGATTCAACCTTTCCTATTTTGCTTTTGTTCTTATCCTTACAGTTGGAACACCTTCACCGATTCTCCGGTTTCAATCGACGTATCCCTTAGATTCACGTAACCGTCTGCAGTAAAAAGCTGCTCCACGCCACTTAGCGTTGTATCGATCGGTTCCGCAATCCAGTCTGAACCTTCTTGTTTTAATGTGATGAAGCAAAAGGTTTCTTTTCCCTTTTTACTCGATATATTTTTGGCTATTTTGGCAGTAATTGCTTTCTCCGCATCTACCGATTTAAAATAGTACTTTTTAATAAAATAATCGATGATGGTCTGATAAGACAATATGGCCTCCATCGGGTTCCCAGATATGCCAACAGCTAATTTAGATCGACTGCAACAGCAGCAATGTTCATCCTTCATCACACCGATTATACACTCTTTTACAGGTTCCATGGCAATTGCGCGTGTAATCACTCCAGGCTCTCCAAGTGAGTTTATGATCGATGATATGGTTTTCTTGTCTTCCGTTATTTTACCGCATATAATCACCATATCGCTTCTATCGAGTGCATCCTTCATGGTCTTTTTAAGTTCATCATGAACATTTCGTACTAAAGAAATACCCCCGACCTTTGCCCCTGTCTTTTCAAGCAGCGCCATCAATAGGTAAGAATTGATATCCCGAACCTGTTTAGGTCCCGGTTCCTCAAATATACTGACAACTTCCTCTCCTGCCGTTATAATGGATATGATCGGTTGAATATAGACTTGCACGGTTGAATGCCCTAAAGCGGCGAGCACGCCGATCTCTTTAGCAGTTATCCGATGCCCTTTGTCATACCCTTTTCGCCCGAAAGAAAGATTTTCCTCCACGGCAATCTCCTCTGCCAAGTATCGATTCATTGCTTGAAACAAGGGGAGTTCTTCTGTTCCACCTGATTCACCGCAGCTTCCGGAAGCTTGTCCAAAATAAAAATCCAGTTTTTCTTTTACTTCCTGTATGGTATCTATTTTAAAAAGTTTCATCCTATTCTCCTTTAACGTTAATGTACTTAATTATACTAAATCCGCCTGAAAAGGCACTTCCGTAGAAGCGCCTTTTTTATCGGTATAATGCTTTACTTATTTTAATCTAAACTGCCCAATTAACTCCTTCAATAAGTTGGCCTGACTTGACAGCTCTTCGCTTGCTGCTGCCGTTTCTTCCGCGGTTGCGGAGTTTGTCTGTACAACGGAGGAGATTTGCTCGACTCCGATCGTTACTTGAGTAATGGAGGCGGATTGATTTCCTGTTGCATCCGATATCTCACTAATAACCGTTTTGGATTGTCTTGCACTTTCTACAATTCTGTTTAGCGATTGTGCCGTTTCATCCACGATCGTTGTTCCATTTTCAACGGCTGCTATTGCCGTTTCGATCAAACCGGTTGTATTTTTAGCGGCTTCCGCACTCTTTCCGGCGAGGTTCCGAACTTCATCTGCTACTACTGCGAAGCCCTTGCCCGCTGCTCCTGCTCTGGCAGCTTCTACCGCTGCATTCAATGCAAGAATGTTCGTTTGGAATGCGATGTCATCGATTGCTTTTATAATATTGCTGATCTGTTTAGAAGAATTCTTAATTTCTTCCATTGCTGCAATCATATGTTTCATCTGCTGATTTCCGTGATCCACTTCCGTTTCAGATTCAGCAGAAATCTGATCAGCCAGTTTTGCATTAGCTGCATTTTTTGAAATATCATGTGAGATTTCAGTGATGGTTGCAGACAGTTCTTCAATGGAGCTTGCCTGCTGCATCGCGCCTTGTGACATCTCCTGTGCACCGCTCGCCAATTGATCGGAACCGTTAGCCACCTGATCTGCCGCCACTGCAATCTCTGATAAGGTCTGCGTAAAGGTACTCTGAATTTTAAGCAGTGCCACCTTAATCTTTGCAAATTCCCCTACATAGTCCTGTTTCAACTCAAAGATGATATTGCCTTCGGCCATTTCATCCAATACGTAGGAAACCTCATCTATGTATTTCATATAGTCTTTTAGCCTTAATACCGTTCTGTCAAGGCCCTGGGCAACCTGACCAGTTTCATCCATATACCTGGTATCGACTTTTACGTTTAGATCACCATCCGCGATCTGATTCGCTGCATGGGCTAACCTCTTAAGCGGTTTGATGATTCCGGTTGAAATAAGCACAATCACTGCAGATAAAACCGCTATACTGATCATAGCAATGATTACTGCCAACGTCGCTAAATGGTTATAGCCTTCATAAAATTCCTTTTCCGGCAGGGAAGATAATATGCTCCAACCGGTTGTTCCGATCAAACTATAGTATCCATAGATATGTTCTTCGCCTCTGGAATATTCTATGTACCCTTCTTTCTGACTGGCGTAGGCATCGGTTGCCGTACTTGACAATCCGATTTCCGTCAGGTTCTTCATGACGTTTTCGTGATCCTTATCATAAACAATGGAGCCGTCATCGGCAATGAATAAAAAGAATCCGGTATCCCCCAGTTTATAGTCCGCCATAATTTTTCCCAGCTGCGTGAGCTGTATATCCAAACCGAAAATACCGATCATCTGGCCGCTCAGACTATCATACACCGGCGAGATAATACTTACACCCATGAGGCCTGTAGCGGAATCAAGATATGGTGCTGTCACGATTGTCTTATTCTCCTCCACGATTTGCTTATACCAATCTCTTGTGGTAATGACCCAATCCGGAGATGAAATTAATCCATCCGATCGTGCATATTGGCTGGAATCAAAATCAGAAACCCAGGCAACGCTGTTTTCCGAATCGAATGCCGCGATATTTCGCATGATCACATCGATCTGCGCATACCCGGAAGCCTGCTGTATAGGTGTTCCCAGCTGAAGAGTTTGAAAAAACTCCTCAAAAATAGGAATGGCGGCCGCCGTTTCAGTTGCTTTTGTATATTGGGTAAAAAAGTTTTCAACTTGAAACGCTGCCTGCTTTGAATTTGCAGTCAGTTCATTTTTTGTAGTACTTTCTATGTCCGATTTAATAAGGCTAAACAGCGTAACCAGCAATATGCACAGGCATAGAACTACAGGGGTAATTACTCCTACTAAAATTTTCAATAAGATACTCTTTCTCATAAGTATTTTCCTTTCATTATAAGCCATACACTAATTTCTTACATGTTTTACACTAACTTCATACTAATTTTGTAAGTTATTATCTACCTAGCGTATTCGTATAATTTTTACATTTATAGAAAGAATCCTCTCGTATAAATCAACTTATTTTCAGGATAATATGAGAAAATTTTATAGGAATAATTGTGTTTCATTTTACTATATAATTCCAATTGTGTCTAGCATTCTTACAGGATATTTCAAAACTTCGTACCCATTCGCTGGGATTTATTTAGCTGTTGTGCTCATGAAAGAGGGACGTGATGAAACAAAGGCGCTTCCATGGAAGCGCCTTTGTTTATTGGTATAATTTACTTACTTTAATTTGAAGTGTCCGATTAGCTCCTTGAGCAAGTTGGCCTGGCTTGAAAGCTCTTCACTTGCTGCTGCTGTTTCTTCTGCAGTTGCTGAGTTCGTCTGAACAACAAAAGAAATTTGGTCAACCCCTACGGTTACTTGAGTAATAGATTCCGATTGATTTCCTGTTGCATCAGAAATCTCATTGATAACAGCATTGGACTGTTTTGCACTTTCTACGATCTTGCTCAAGGATTGTGCAGTCTCTCCCACAATCTTTGTTCCGTTTTCAACTGCTGCAATAGCCGTTTCAATTAAGTCCGTTGTATTCTTTGCGGCTTCCGCACTCTTTCCTGCAAGATTTCGCACTTCATCTGCTACTACGGCAAAGCCTTTCCCTGCTGTCCCTGCTCTAGCCGCTTCTACCGCTGCATTCAACGCCAGGATATTAGTCTGGAATGCAATGTCATCAATTGCTTTAATAATATTGCTGATTTGATTAGAAGCGGTCTTAATTTCTTCCATAGCGGCAATCATATGCTTCATCTGCTGATTTCCGTGCTCTACCTCGGCTGCAGATTCAACGGAAATTTGATTTGCTAATTTTGCATTATCCGCATTCTTCGCAATATCATGAGAAATTTCAGCAATAGCTGCTGATAATTCTTCAACAGAGCTTGCCTGCTGCATTGCACCCTGTGATAATCCCTGTGCACCGCTTGCCAATTGATCGGAACCGGTAGCTACCTGATCTGCTGCTACTGCAATCTCTGATAATGTCTGTGAGAATGTATTTTGAATCTTCAGCAAGGCTACCTGAATCTTTGCGAATTCACCTGTATAATCATGCTGCAATTCGAATACGATATTACCTTCTGCAATTTCATCCAATACGAAAGAAATCTCATTTATATATTTAATATAGTCTTTTAGTCTTACCACTGTTCTGCCAAGACCTTGTGCAACTTGCCCTGTTTCATCCATATGTTTTGTATCAAGTTTAACATCTAAATCTCCATCCGCGATTTGATTTGCTGTATGGGCTAATTTTTGAAGCGGCTTGATAATTCCCTTAGAAATAAATACGATTACGACTATTAACAGAGCTAGTATTACTGCAGAAATACTAGTTGCCAATTTCTTTAGACCATTATAGTCTTCATAAAACTCTTTTTCCGGCAAGGAAGACAATACACTCCAACCAGTATTTCCGATTAAGTTATAATACCCATACAATTTAGCATTATCGCGCGTGTATTCCAAATATCCTTCTTTACTGCTGTTATAGGCCTCAGTCGCTTCACTCGAAAGTCCTACCTCGTACACGTTCTTCATAATGTTGTCGTTATTCTTATCGTAAACAACAGAACCATCATCCGAAAGAAAGATAAAAGATCCTGTTTTCCCCAATTTGTAAGAGGCCATGATAGAATTTAGCTTTTCTAACGTGATGTCAAGCCCTACAGCACCTATCATTTGATTGGTAGTGCTATCATACACCGGTGCTGCCGCAGTTACTACCAATCCACCCGATGCCGTGTCAATGTATGGGGCTGTCAAAATCGTACCATTTTCCTTAACCATCTTAATATACCAAGGCCTTGAGGTAACATCCCATTCCGGCTTAGCTGTAAAATTATCCGACTGCGTAAGCTGGCTGGAATCAAAATCAGCCACCCAACATGCCAGTATAGTATCTGTATCAAGAGCCGCTGCATTATCCATACCTACCTTTATGTCAGCATAGCCGGGAGCCTCTAATATGTAAATGCCCTTGGTTGTATTCTTAAAGAAGCTTTCAAAGTCTGGTTGTGATGCTACAGCTTCTGCGATTTGGGTATACTGGGTAAAGAAATTTTCCACCTGATAGGCTGCTTTCTGTGAATTGGCAGTCAATTGATCTTGCGTTGTTATCTCTATATCCGATTTAATCAAGTTAAATAGCGTGGCCAGTAAGATGCACAAGCACAAGACTACCGGGACTATTATTCCTACTAGGATTTTCCATAAAATACTCTTTCTCATAAGTGTCTTCCTTTCTTTAGTAATCCCATTAAAACTGCCATAAAAGTTCTAATATAGAATTAGCATGAAATAGTTGGGCTTTAATATATGACACATATTTTACCATAAAGCTTCAAAGGAGTCTATTATTTGACAGAATATTTTAAAGTTTTAGATTATTTTTACAATACTTTCCTTATTGGAAATAATATTGAATTTTTAACTCTATTTCTTTTTCTGGCTAAGAAGTTCCAATGTTCCCAGTATTTCCATTGTCATCCCCACTTCAATGCATTGTTCATCCGGGTTAAAATGCGCACTGTGAACTCTCTGAGGAACCGACTCTCCTTCGGACAGTGTCCCTATATTAAAATAAACAGTCTTTGCAACTCTAGAGAAATAGGAAAAATCATCGGCGCCCATGCTTGGTTCAGAGCAATGCAAAATTTTATTTTTCGGCAAAAATTGTCTCGCCGCCTTTTCCAGAATTGATTCAATTTCTTCATCATTAATCAACACGGGGTAACTATCTGTAAATTGAACACGAGCTTTCGCTCCGAAAGATTCGGCACATAGAACCGCCAGTTCTTCTACTCTTTTTTTCAAAAAGGTTCTGCTTTTCATATTTAAGGTTCGGATAATCCCGGATAAAACCGCTTCTTTCGGGATGATATTGTTCTTCTTTCCTGCATGAAATTGTGCAACGGTAATCACGGTAGGCTGGGTCGGAGAAGTATTTCTGCTTACAATACTTTGCAGCGCGCATACGATATGAGAAGCCGCAACAATCGGATCTATTCCTGTCTCCGGATGTGCTCCGTGGCATTCGATACCCTCTACCCAAATTTTGAATTCCGTAGAAGCGGCATTCATCTTCCCTTTGCAAAATTCAATACAGCCAACCGGTATTTCGGGCGCCACATGCAGTCCGATTACGACATCGACTTTTGGGTTCTCCATACAGCCTTCTTGAATCATTCGTTCTGCACCGCCGACGGTTTCCTCAGATGGTTGAAAGAAGAATTTCACATTTCCCGTTAAATCTTCTTCCAATTCTTTAAAAATCCGGGCTGTCCCTAAAAGAATCGCTGTATGGATATCATGTCCGCAGGCGTGCATCACTCCGGATTTGACGGATCGAAACGGAACATCTACCGCTTCCTGTATCGGCAGCGCATCCATGTCTGCCCGTATTCCTATCGTTTGGAAACGTTTTGCTTCATCCTGCACTTTTTTTCCTTGCAGCAACGCCACAATGCCATTGCCCGCCACGCCGGTTTGATGAGGGATTTCCCACGCAGTCAGGTATTCACTGATTTTTTGTGCGGTTCTTACTTCATACTCCGATAATTCTGGATTCGTATGAAAATCCCTTCTGATGCAGATGATTTCCTCAAGGATTTCTTCTATTTTTCTTTCTATAGGAGTCATTTTATCTTTCCTTTCAATTATGCCTTATGTCTTCCTGGCATATTAAAAATTTCTTCCCGAAATCAGAACTAAATTTCCCGAACTTCGTACCTATTTGACAAATTCTTCTTGAAGCTTTAAAATACTTTCAACTAGAGTCTCTTATTTTACCGATTTGCAGCGAAATAGTTCTTTTTTATACTAATTGGCATAATTTTTGCTTTATATATGAATCTAGGTTCATAAAACATCCAACAATCAAAGGACATTACTACAATTATATTGAGTAAAAAGAAAATGTTCACACATTTTAGGGATATCATTACAAATTCTAAAAAATACTAAAGAAAAGAAGAAATCAAGAATGGAGAAAACAACATGATTAACGAAGTAAAGAATGGAATCTTATATTTTGACGGGTGTGATACGGTCGAATTGGCCCAAAAATACGGCACACCCTTATATGTATTTTCCGAAACCGATATAGTAAACCGATTTAATGAATTAAAAAAATGTTTCATAGAGCGATATGAGAATACCCGCGTAGCTTATGCGGCAAAAGCTTTTTGCACAATCGCCATGTGTAAATTGGCGGCTAGAGAAGGAATGTGTATCGACGTTGTGTCCGGAGGAGAATTATATACCGCTATACAAGCAAAATTCCCACCGGAAAAAATAGAATTCAACGGAAATAACAAACAAGCCGATGAATTGGCGATGGCCATCGATTACGGCATCGGCAGAATTATTATCGACGGATTGCAGGAATTATCATTAATTGAATCCATATGCAAAGAAAAGGGGAAAAAGGTTCAGGTTTTATATAGGATCACACCGGGCGTAAAATCCGACTCCCATGATTATATCGTTACGGGCAAGAAAGACTCCAAATTTGGAATCCCGCTTGATGAGCATGTGATCTTTCCTGCGGTAGAAGCCGCTATTCAATCCGAATATGTGGATTTTTTAGGATTCCACTTCCATGTGGGCTCTCAGCTTTTTGACAACACTTCACATTTGCAGGCCTTGGAAATCGTGCTATTCTTAATCAATTCTGTGAAAGAGCGCTTTCACTACGATGTGACCGAGCTCAATATCGGCGGCGGATTTGGCGTGACCTACACCAGTGAAGAAAGAAAACCGTTTGAATATTTTTTAGATCCTATGATGCATCGAATTGAAGAATTCTTTTCTCATTTAGGAATTAAACGACCTGCTGTAGTAATTGAACCGGGCAGAAGCATCGTAGCAGAAGCCGGGTTAAGCCTGTATACCATCGGCAGTATTAAAGATATCGAAGGAGTTCGTAAATATGTGTCCATCGATGGGGGAATGACGGACAACATTCGTCCCGCTTTATATCAAGCGGTATATGCCGGTATCGTAGCGAACAAGGCCGACCAGCCTAAAAACGATAAGGTGACGATTTGCGGTAAGTGCTGTGAATCCGGCGATATACTAATCAGAGATATCGACATAGCAGAGCCGGCAAGCGGAGATATCTTTGCCATTTTCTCCACCGGTGCTTATGGTTTTTCCATGGCCTCCAATTACAATAAGAATGCGATTCCGGCTGTTGTTCTCGTGAAAGAAGGTTGTGATGAACTAATCGTAAAAAGACAGTCCTATGAACATATGCTTCAAAATGAACTTGTTCCGGAATCTTTGAAATAGCGTTGTTCCCTTTATCTGAATGATGCCAAGCAAAAGGCGCTTCCTATGGAAGCGCCTTTTTTTATTGGGTATAAATTTACTTACTTTAATTTGAATTGTCCGATTAACTCCTTGAGCAAGTTGGCCTGGCTTGAAAGCTCTTCACTTGCTGCTGCTGTTTCTTCTGCAGTTGCTGAGTTCGTCTGAACAACCGAAGAAATTTGGTCAACCCCTACGGTTACTTGAGTGATCGATGCAGATTGATTTCCTGTTGCATCAGAAATCTCATTGATAACAACATTGGACTGTTTCGCACTTTCTACGATCTTGCTCAAGGATTGTGCGGTTTCCCCTACAATCTTTGTTCCATTTTCAACTGCTGCAATAGCCGTTTCAATTAAGTCCGTTGTATTCTTTGCTGCTTCCGCACTCTTTCCTGCAAGGTTTCGAACTTCATCTGCTACTACGGCAAAGCCTTTCCCTGCTGCCCCTGCTCTGGCCGCTTCTACTGCTGCATTCAACGCAAGGATATTGGTCTGGAATGCAATGTCATCAATCGCTTTAATAATATTGCTGATTTGATTAGAAGCTGTCTTGATTTCTTCCATAGCGGCGATCATGTGCTTCATCTGCTGATTTCCGCGCTCTACCTCCGTTGCAGATTCAACGGAAATTTGATTTGCCAATTTTGCATTATCCGCATTCTTCGCAATATCATGAGAAATTTCAGTAATGGTTGCGGACAATTCTTCAACAGAACTTGCCTGCTGCATTGCACCCTGTGATAATTCCTGTGCACCGCTTGCCAATTGATCGGAACCGGTAGCCACCTGATCTGCTGCTACTGCAATCTCCGATAATGTCTGTGAGAATGTATTTTGAATCTTAAGCAAGGCTACCTTAATCTTTGCAAATTCACCGGTATAATCCTGCTGTAATTCAAATACGATATTACCTTCTGCAATTTCATCCAATACGAAGGAAATCTCATTGATGTATTTAATATAGTCTTTTAGTCTTACCACTGTTCTGCCAAGGCCTTGTGCAACCTGACCGGTTTCATCCAAGTATTTTGTATCGACTTCAACCTCTAGATCTCCATCAGCGATCTGATTCGCTGCATGTGCCAATCGCTTAAGCGGTCTGATAATTCCTATTGAAATTACTACGATTACCGCGGTCAAAATAGCAATACTGATAAGTGCAATAATGACAGCCAGCGTTGTTAAATGACTGAAACCTTCATAAAATTCTTTTTCAGGTAAGGCAGATAATACACTCCAACCCGTATCACCAATTAGGCTGTAGTACCCATAAGAATTAATTGTTTGGTCCTTATATTGTGATGTAAATTCCAGATATCCTTCTTTTTGATTGGTGTAGGCATCCGTCGCTGTACTTGACAGGCCGATCTCTGCAACATTTTTCAAGATGTTGTCTTCGTTTTTATCATAAACGACTGAACCGTCACCGGCAATAAATATAAAGAATCCGGTATCACCCAGTTTGTAATCTGCCATGATCTTTGCAAGTCTGGTGATCTTTAAATCCATTCCGACTACACCAACCATTTGGCTTGTCGCAGGATCATACACCGGGGAAATTGCACTGACAATCATTTCACCGGAAGCAGTATCCACATAAGGTGGAGTCAAGATCGTTCTATTTTCTGCTGTGATGGTCTTATACCATCCCCTTGTGGTTACATCCCAATCCGGGCCGGACGTATAATCGTCGGATTGAGTAAGCTGACTGGAGTCAAAGTCCGCAATCCAGCAAGCAAGTATATTATCGGAATCAAGCTCTGCCGCTCTTATTAAGCTTCCTTTCATATCTTCAAATCCAGGAGCCTGTAAGATAGGAGTACCTGGGGTCGTTGCATTAAAGAAGTTTTCAAATTTTGGCTGTGCCGCCACCGCTTTGGTTATCATTATGTATTCGGTAAAGAAGTTCTCCACCTGATACGCCGCCTGCTTTGAATTTGCCGTCAATTCATCTTTTGTTGTTGTCTGTATGTCCACCTTTACAAAGCTAAACAACGTAAACAGCAAGATACATAGGCATAAAATTACTGGAATGATTACACCCACCAGAATCTTAAATAAAATACTCCTTCTCATAACCTTCTTTTCCTTTCTCAACAAACACATTAGCCTCTAAATAATCACTACTGGAAGAATGTTCCTCAAATATACATTGTCACCATGTCATATGAGAATCTTAGATATACAACCGTATGCTTTTGTCCATATTCTACTTTATTCCATTAAATTTGTCTAGCAGATTTCGACATAATATTAACAATTTTGTTGCCATAATTTACTAGTTTTGACCCTGCCGAGAATGTCTGCCAACGTTTTAATTTCAATTTTTTACGCCGTAATTCTATTGCCTTTTTCTTTTTACGAACAATATCCCATTGAATATGCAGAATTTTCGTTCATTTTTGTTAATTTACAGCTATTCCTATCTAATCTATTTCTTCCTATTTTTCCTCAACAGCATGTCTATCGGCCTTATGTAGTTCTTTGTTAAAACTTCATGAACTTTAAACTTATTTTCTCTTAATAAATTGTATTTGTTTGCTTCTTATTCTCATTTTGTTGTAATCAATATGTCTTTTGTTTGGTGCTCCGCGTTATGCTTTTCGACGCTTTGCTTGATACATATTATGGTCTGCCTGAGCGATCAGCCTATCTATTGAGGAGTTGCGTTCCCATACAGCATATCCGATGCTTAAGGAAACTGAAAATACTTCGGAATTGGTCCGATTAAAGGTATGGGTATTTTGATGGAGTAATTCTATTAATTTTTGTACGTTAGACAATTGTCTTGTTTGATAGACGACAGCAAATTCATCTCCGCCGTATCGGGACAGAAATACATTTTTATTTTTACAAGATTTTTTTAGGATGTCTGCAACGCAAATCAACGCCTTATCTCCGGCCAGGTGCCCGTATGAATCATTAATTTGCTTAAATTTATCCACATCTATCATAATCAGCGCAATGACATCTTTATAATCCGTATCCCTTGTTTTAAAGTACAAATATTTATCAAATTGAAGCCGATTATTTAAGCCGGTCAGCGAGTCCGTATTGATTTGTTGGTTCTGAATATTAACGAATATCATTAAAAGAGAAATAACCGTGCTAATCCAAATCAGAGAAACTTCAGAAAATATCGATTGCACCATGATCCCTATAACAGGAGGAAGGGCAAAAAAAGCCATGAGGTAAGCCTGCCTTTTGTCACCGGCTATTTTACTGCTGTACCCTTTGTGCACAGACAGTACAAAGGAACAGATGAGATAGGAAAAGGAAAGAATGACAGGAATAATAACCCATTCCCCTCTGTGATAGACATTATGGGCGTCGATAGAAAAAATCAGACCGCTCCCTAAATTGTAGGCGATTACGACAATATCAATCAATAAAGGAACGAAATAGACCAGCAACCGATTACGCAAATGCCGAATGGTATTGTTCAATTTGCAATCGGAATAGAGCAGCCAAATAAAAGAAATAAACCCACACAAAAAATAGTAGGCTGTGGAAATCAAAAAATTCAGCTCCCTTGCGAAGGAAAAGGTTTTTCCATCTATCAGCCACATGCCGGAATCTAATACAAGAATATACATGGCAGCAATAATCAAGGTGTTAAACAGTTCTTGCTGGATTGTGATTCCAACCGATTTCTTCTGGTTGGTAAGGAGAATAGCTAATATGATGAAACCTACAATATTTATTTGAGCATATAAAAATTCTTCCATATATAAACTCCCAGCGTAGATTTGTCATCTAATTCCATTGTTTAATTCTTATATATTACATGATTGCCATTAAAAAGTATATGCCTATTTTCCTTGTTTTGTTGTGCTGCATTTTTTTGCACTTTCTATCCGGAAGGAAAGATTATAATTGGCTAAGCATTATAAAATCCCATCTTCAGATACGCTCTGCCGATGGGATTTTATTTTTTCATATATTTTTTTATTCGTTTACGGTGACTTCGGAATCCGAGGTACGGAGCACCGGGTTTTTTAGAAAGCTACGCTAATAATTTTTGCATACTGTGTAAGCTGATTCCCAAAGTCGATGCATTATGCAATAACGCAGAAGTGGAAGGCGGGATGAAACCGCTTATACCTAAGAGCAGCAACCCCGTATTAAATCCTACAATAAAGCGGTAGTTCTCTCCGATCCTCTTCATCAAACAATTGCTGATCAGCTTCAACGTAACTATATCGTACAAATTATCGGCACCGATTATAACATCTGCAATTTCCCTGGCGATTTCAGCTCCGTCACTGATGGCAATTCCCGCATCTGCAGCGGATAACGCAGGAGAATCATTAATTCCGTCGCCGATCATGACAACCTTGTTTCCTGACGCCTTTTCCCGTTCGATGTATTTTGCCTTATCCTCCGGCAGAACCTCGGAATAATACTCATCTACACCGATTTTATCGGCGATGGCTTTTGCGGTCTTCTCATTATCGCCGGTCATCATGACAACCTTATTGATCCCCAGCTTCCTTAAAGAATTGATAACGGCTTCCGCCTCTTTTCTTAACGGATCTTCAATGCATATGACAGCGGCCAATTCATTTTCAATCGCCAGATATAAGTGGGAATACTCTTCCGGCAATTGCTGGAACTTGTCTTGTTCCGAAGCTTGGGTTTTGCATTTTTCATCATCAAAAACAAAATGGTAACTTCCGATAATTACTTTTTTATCTTCAATGTAGGAGGAAATGCCATGGGCAACGATGTAATCTACTTTGGAATGCATTTCATCATGCGTTAGCTCCTTATCCTTTGCCGCTTTCACTACGGCTCTTGCCATAGGATGCGGGAAGTGTTCCTCTAAACAGGCTGCTACTCGGAGCATTTCATCCTTATCCCGGTCGCCGAACGTAACCACCTCTGCGACTGTAGGTTTTGCCTTTGTAAGGGTCCCTGTCTTGTCAAAAACAATGGTGGTTGCCTGAGCTACAGCTTCTAATGATTTGCCCCCTTTAACCGTTATATCATATACTCTGGCTTCTTTAATGGCAGACAACACCGCAATCGGCATGCAAAGCTTTAATGCACAGGAAAAGTCGACCATCAATACCGATAAGGCTTTTGTCATATTCCCCGTGATTAAATAGGTCAGCACGGTTCCTAAAAGTGTATAAGATACTAATCTATCCGCTAAATGTTCCGCCTTTCCCTCCAATGCCGATTTCAGTTTTTCCGTTTCTTCTATCATCGTCACAATCCGTTTGTACCTTGTGGAGCCGAACGTTTCCTTAACGATTATCGTAAATTGACCTTCTTCTACGATTGTACCTGCATACACATATCCCCCTGCTTCTTTTTCTACCGGGACAGACTCTCCTGTAAGAGAGGCCTGATTAACAGTACCTATTCCGGCTTCAACAAGACCGTCAAAAGGAATCACGTTCCCTGCATGTACTACAACCCGATCACCGGGAACAATATCGGACACGGATACCAGTCGCTCCCGTTCCTCTTTTATAAGCCATACTTTACTCACATTCAGTGACATACTTCTCGCGAGATCATTGACGGTTTTTTTGTGAGTCCATTCCTCTAATATTTCTCCTATTCCAAGCAAAAACATAATGGAACCTGCCGTATGAGTATCCCTTCTTAAAATCGATACCGTGATGGCCGCCGCATCCAGTGCCGATACTTCCAATTTCATACGCGCCAGACTCCGAATTCCCTTCCAGATGTAACCGGCTGATTTGACTCCGGTATACAGAATGCGGACCTGATACGGAAGAAAGGCTTTGATCACTATGTGATTGATAATCTTATCCATCAACTTATCTTGATAAAATGCGTTCAATTCTCTTCCTGATGTCTCAAGTGATCCTTCGGGCATTTTAACATCTTCATATCGGAACGCGGCCAGAGCTTCCAGCAGTATCCCGCTGTCTCCGACAAAATGAATAGCGACATCCACCGTCCTCTCGTATACTTTTACTGAAGTTACCGTCTTTATACCGTTTAAATAATAGGAAAGGATATCGGCCTCCTCATAGGACATTTTATTTTGCAGAAGGTGAATCCGGAATCTCCCTTTGATTTGATGCTTTATGATAAACTTCATAATTCCTCCGTTTTAAGCACCCTCAGATCATGCTGTGAGTGTCTCAGCTATTGTTCTGTAGCCCCTTCTACTTTATTTTCCTGCAATTCCTGCGCTTCCCTTTCTTCATTGATCGCTTTCGCTTCTGCAACGATATCCTCTGCATTTTCTTGAATAGCAGTCACAGTTTCCAGTACGCATTTTTTTGCTCTCAATGTTGCTGCGGCACAACTTGTATATAATTTTTTCGCATCCTTGCTAAAAAGGATCTTTATTCCGGCAGTTCCAAACATAACTCCTGTTGCAAAAATACCCGCTTTTTTTAAATCTAATTCTTTAAAACAATCCAACATCTTCTATATCCTCCTACTATCATTTATTGTGCTGTTTACAGCGCTCTTTTATCCATTGAATATCTTATTCATTTTTTCTTCTTCATCTCGTCAGCTTACGCTAACCGATTGGCAAAAAATAAATTGGTAAACATGCACCAATCGTCACTGCAAAAGTTAGCTCTTGCTAACTTTTGCAAAATTTTACCACTATATTCTAGTTTTGTCAAGCCTTTTATCGTAGTCTCAATTGCTTTGGTCCTATTTCGAATGCCTGCTCCCTTACCGGATCTTGAATTCTGGCAAAACGCTTGGGACTTGCTGTTTTATTGATGAAGCATTCGGATAAGCTTTATTTTCCTTCCGAAAAGAAGTAACCCGATCGGAATCCAGAACGCTGCAAAGATAATACCTCCTGTCAGATAAGGCATTAGAAGTGCCAAATCTGCCCCCTTCAGCATGATATCTTTCACCGGTATTATGTAATAATATAACGGCCATACGGCTTTCATCACAGCTGCAAATCCCGGTGCCATCATATATTCAGGCCATGCAAACCCGCAGGCGAGAAACGTCGGTATCGTTAAAAACATGGTAAATTGAACAGCATGTGCTACTTGCTCAAACAAGGAAGCAATGACCAGTGCCATTCCCGTTACGGCCCCTAAAAATACGATCTGAAACAAAATCAGCACGAGGATATTGCCTCTCATAGGAAAACCCGTTATCGCCATCGCAATTTTTATGCACGCCAGCGTGCTTATGATACTGAATCCTGTTATCAGCAAAAAGCGGCGGATCGTTAAATCCATCTTGACCTTTATCACTTCCCGGCTGAGCTCCATAGGCAGGTAGCGAAGTCTGTTTTTTTCTTCTACTAAAATCGGAACACTCGCTGCTAAAAAAGCCTGCTGAACAAATATAGAAAGAAGACCAGGAAACAAATAGTAAAAATAACCGACTTGCGGATTATATAGTACTCTATCCACGAGATTCAATGTATATACACTCTGTTCTGCTTGGTAAGGCACCAATGAGCTCCCCTCCAAATATTTCATCTGCACGCCGGCATTTACCGTCTCAAAAATAGTATTGACAGCACTCATCACATTGTTTCCATACATGAAGTTTGTATTGTCCATAAAAACTACTGCCTTTGCACCTTTTTTCCCATTTAAGTCTTTTCCGAAATCCTTCGGAAGCAAGATCGCTCCGTGAATTTCACCTAGAAGCAGCTTTTCTTTTATCTCTTCTACAGAAGAAAAATCTTCTGTTATACTTAAAACCGGTGAATCATAGAATTGCGCTACTACCTTTCGAGAAGCTGCGGACTGATCCATATCATACATGGCAATCGGAATGTTTTCCACAAATATGGGACTGAACATCTCTCCCAGCAGAAGCGTAAAGGCTATCGGGATCACTAATACAATCAAATAAGGTTTGATCTGCATGAATTTTTCCTTTTTTTCAGCAAGCGTCATACTCTTAAATTTCTCAAACAATTGGAGTCACCCCCACTCCATTTTTGTAGGTTGCTCTCCACCAGTTCTTAAATAACATAATGGCCAGAATAAGGATCAGTTCTGCTAGAATAAATACCGAAAAAAATTGAAGGGTTCCCGCTATATGGTGAATTCCCAATTCCTTTAAGCAAAGGCTTCGGATGTCGTTTCCATAATAATAGTAAGGTATTAGCTTTGCTAATGCTTGAAAAGCATGAGGCATTCCTTCTATCGGATAGGTGTATCCGCCCACTATACTCGCCGGCAGCACTAAAATAGCGGAAATCTGGATGGCAAAAACTCGATCCGGAACAATATTGCCAACGATATAGCCAATATTTAAAATACACATCGCAAACAAGAAGGTCATTAAAAGGCCTCCCACAATGGTGCTTCTATATGGCATATCAAAAAATAAATACTGAACACCTAAACATAGTATGATCGAGAGTGCACTCATCACTGACCACCCTCCTATTACCTTAAGCTGATTTAAGTATGTTCCGGGCTTCGTCTGATTCTCATATCCTCTCTCGGCTCCTTGCATGGCAATCCCCACTTGTATAACGGAGGCGAGCATCCCGATCAGGAGATAATTTCGAAAACTCTTTGTAGAGTTGTAAAGGAATTTATAATTTACGTTTATAGGAGTGACCAAATTCATCACTTGTTCCGGAACAGCGGATAGCTTGCCCTCAAAAATACTCATCATATAAGCCGCTTTTGTCGTCAGTAGAATTTCTGACATGGCTGTTTTGGAGGTAGTGACCACCGAAAGGGCAGAGCCGTCGTATACGGTAAGAATGTTAGGAGCTTTGCCGGCACGCATATCCTGATAAAAGTTTTCCGGTATGATGATTCCTGCATAAGCCTGATTTTTGTCCATCTTCTCCTTTATTCTTTCATCACGATCTGTGTATTCTATTACATCAAAGTAATTGCTGTCTTCTATGAAACCCGTAAAAGTTCTGCTGAACTCCGAGTTATCATGGTTTACGATCACCGTCGGTATACTCGCCGGTACATCTGCTTTCATTTCATAGCCTAATATCAAACCTGACGCGAGGGGAATCACGACAAATACCAACGTTGCCATGACAAATCTTGGATGCTTGCATTTAAATTTGTAGAAGGCGATTGCCAACCTATTTGTTTGAAGCATTTTACTTTCCTTCATTTCTTCCAAAATCAACCATAGCGGTCATGCCCGAATATAATTCTTTGTCTATTGCAGAAATAGCGATTTTGACACCATAGGATAACACATCAAAATCACCATTTTCATTGGTTGCTCTTTTCGTGGCAAAATCCGGTTTTTTATTGATAACAGTTACCTTTCCTTTATATTGTTTGTCAGGATAAGCCGGGAAAGTAATCTGCACTTCCTGTCCTTCCTGAACTTTTCCTAAATCTGTCTCTTTCACATTTACTTCAATCCAAGCCTCCTCTTTCGTTGTCAGTGTGGCTAAAGGCATGCCGGTCGAAATGAGTTCTCCTTGATTCACATTGATCGACGTGATGGTACCGTCTACCGGTGCTTTAATCTGTGCATCGTTCAAATAACTATTCACTTCCGCAATCGCCCCGTCTGCCTGTGCTACCTGAGAATCTGCTGCTGCCACGTCCTCACTTCTGGCTCCCTCTACGGCCATATTGTACGTTTCTTTAGCGGCTATATACTGTGCCTCTACCTGATCAAAGCTTGCTTGGGATATGGCCTCTTGCTCCAATAATGTTTTCATTCTGTCGTAGGTTTTCTGTGCATAATCAAAGGCTGCTTTTGCCTGGGCCACTTCCTGACTTCTCGCTCCGTTTTCCGCCTTCTTCGCTACCGCCTCTGCTGCTGCTTTTGCCGCTTCCGCCTGCTTTAATTTTGCTTCCACCGCTTCACTGGAGATCTTAATGATCACATCGCCGGCTTTTACCTCATCGCCTTCTTTCACAAGAATCTCTCCAATGTTTCCCGCTAATTTTGAGTTTAAATCAATGTCCGTCATTTTCACATTTCCCTGAACAATAAAATCGTCATTCGTGTCTCCTCTTGATAAAAAAGTCAGGCTTCCTGCCGCTATCAACGCGACCACAATGAGCCCTATCAAAATTTCAGTCGTCCTTTTCGTTTTTTCTATTGTAATGATTTCCTTTTCCATAACTACTAGTTCCCTTCCTTGTCATTCACTTTTAGACCCAAAAGTTCATATTTTTGGGATTTTACGATAAACGCAGCCGTAAGCATGTTTTCTTCTACTATTCCCGTAAGATAAAAAGGTACTTCACCCAACGGCGTATGCAACATCCCTTCCAATTTGATTTTATCGCTGTTTATCACCTTACCATTGAAAGAATGTGCATTCCCAAGACATTCCAATATCCCCTGAAGCTCTTCTCCGTTTGCCTGCAAGGTTATAAAGCCTTTTTTAGGCCCCAATTGACTTTTCAGCACGATTGCATATCTACCGTTCATGACTTTCCCTTTCTTTTTACTGTTTTATACAATTGTATGGATTTTTGACAATTGTTTAGGTATAATGAATCTATTCCTATTTTTTTATCACGGAGGTTTTATGTCAACTTCAATCACTACCGAAATAACCAAACAACTAATGGCTGATTCACTAAAAAAGCTCATGCTCGAAAAGCCTTTAAACAAGATCAGCATTCGAGAAATTGTAGAAGACTGTGGCGTGAACCGCCAAACCTTTTATTATCATTTTCCTGACATCTACGGACTGTTAGAGTGGATATTGGAAAAAGAGATCCTTTCCATTCTTGAAGATAATGATAACTTTCTTACTTGGCAGGAGGCCGGCGTGTATCTTTTACGGTATATGGAAAAAAACTCTACCATTTTGCTATGTGCGCTGAACTCTTTAGGAAGGAACGCTATCAAAAGATTTTTGCATTTTGATGTAAAAAATGTGGCAACGCGGTATATCACACAAGTCGCTTCTGACATCGATGTTTCAGAAGAAGATTTCGACCATGTCGTTCACTATTTCACCATATGCTTCGCTTCACTTCTCGAAGACTGGCTTTCAAGCGGAAGCGACCGCTCGCCTGAAGAAGTGATTGATATTTTAGACACCATCGTTTCCGGAACAGCTCGCGCTGCTCTTGAACGGTTTGCAGAAAAGAGAAAATCCAGATAAGGGTTTTCTCTTTTTTATTGCTTCGCTGTTTCCCTCAACCATTATAATGAGATTCTGGTTGTACCTACTCCTTGAGCAAAGGTATAGCTCTTTACGGCCAACGCGTATTCGGAGTTGGCATTGGCTACATTTAATTTTGCTTTATACACGTTTACCTGTGTTGCCAGCAATTCTTCTACTGTGCTTAACCCTTCCTCATTGGTCAGCTCCACCAGCCGTTCTCCTTCCGTTGCATAAGTAAGCAACTCTTTTGCCGCCTCGACGGCTGCTTTTTTATCCTGTACTACATTATACTTATTTCTGATATCGATCTCTATTTTACTGTAGGCATCCTTTGCGGTTTTCTCCGATTCCGCCAAATTTATTTTTGCGTTTAAATAGGTGGACGAATTCTTCGGATAGGCTTTTACATCCTCCAACAGAATTTGGTACACTTTAATGGCAAAGTTAGCACCCTTCAATTCAATCCGGCTATTTAACGCATTTTGCACTGCTGTATCTGCTGAAGGCATTTCTGCCGAAGCTGCAACAGTATCTAAGGTATCTGTAAAGATTACTTCTTGCTGAACATTGTATCCAAGCAGATAGTTAAAGGACATGTTTGCATATTTCAGCTGTGTTTCTGCACTCCTGACTGCACTTTCCGCATCCGCTACAGAAGATTTTGCTTGCAGCACATCCTTCTTTGACAATACTCCTACGGCTTTTTTCGCTTCTACATTTTTCAGTGTTTTTTGCTGTGTGGTTAAATTATCTTTAGCAATCTTCAAGCTATCCTGAGCTAGAAGGACTTTATAATAAAGGCTTGTTGTGTCTGCCTCAATTTGGTTTAACTCTGCCTGATAATTGTTTTCCGTATTTGCTCTGGCGAAGTCCCGTCTAAGCTGCATAATCTTTTTATTATTTGACGAAACACCTGCTACCTGAGCTTCATAAGACATTTCTACTACACTTTGCCCATAATTTGCTTCTACCCATGCATCCGGAGCCTGTGACAATGCATCCAGCTTGTCTTGGGTGTCCTTTATCCTGCTGACGGTCTCGGAATATCCATTCCCAACTGATATATCAGACTGCCGATGAAGTTCTGCAGTTTCTGCGGATGCTCCGGTTGTTTTCATTATTTTGATGGCTTCTTCCAATGAAAGAGTCTTTGCATCGGTTATTTGGGGCAGCGAGACCCCTTCAATCGCCGTTCCTGAAGTAGAAACGGCTGAATCTGTCGTTGTACTGATTGCCGTTCCTGTCGATGCGGTGACAGCAGATGAAGTCACTGCCGTGATGGCTGGCGAAGTCACCGTATTTGCGTCCGCGGTGCCCCCTGTTGCCGTTGCTCCAAACGTATTAACAGCAGAGCTCAACGTTAAAGCAAAGGCTAAGGCTATATACATATACTTCTTCTTCACGTCTTTTCCTCCCATATATAATCCCATTAAAAGGTTTTTCTTAAATACAAAGGCTATAATACCCGCTTTCACACTGTTTGAAAATAGATATTTTCTTACTTTTGTCTAGTTTTTAGTCAAAATGAAAAAACTGTCTAAATCCTAGACAGTTTTTTCATTTTGTATAGTTCGATTTTTTATTTACTTAAAGCTTCTTTCAAATTTAACCACTTCATCGTATTCGTCCAGCATATCTTGCGGAACCTTCGTAGCCAAGCTGACAATAATGATAGTCAACGAAGATAGAAGGAATCCAGGAATGATTTCATAGATATCGAAAATCCCTCCGCTCAATAAATACCAGAGGATATCCACGATACCGCCGACAAGCATACCACAAATAGCACCTTGCAGCGTCATTCTTTTCCAGAACAAAGAGAATAAGATGATCGGTCCAAATGTCGCACCGATTCCGCCCCATGCGCAAGCAACCAATCCAAATACCGAACTTGTCGGATCTAATGCCAATGCGATAGCAATGATGCAAACAATAATAACGGTCAAACGGCTTATCCATAACATGCCGCTTCCCGAGAAGTCCTTTTTGAGAAGATGCGGTAATAAATCGTTTGATACCGCAGAAGCACATACTAAAAGCTGTGAGCTCGCCGTACTCATGATTGCTGCTAAAATGGCGCAAAGAAGGATTCCTGCTAAAGCGGGAGGGAACATATCATAAATCATGGACATGTAAACGGTCTCTCCGTCTGCAAGGTTCGGCATATAAGCCTTACCGACTACACCGATTGCAATCGCTGCAGACAAAGTAATAATAACCCAAATCATTGCGATAATTCTTGATTTTTTAATCATATCCGGCGATTCAACTGCCATAAACCGAACCAAAATGTGTGGCTGCCCGAAATATCCAAGTCCCCATCCCAAGGAAGACGCAAGCAGCATGGTATTAATCGCACCGTTCTGTTGCGGGAAGAGTCCTAAACTTTCTGTTGTCAAGGATGCCAATCTCATATGTAATTCACCGAAGCCTCCCATGTGCATAATGGCACCAACCGGAACAATAATAAGCGCAAAAAACATCGTTACGCCCATAATGGTATCGGTCCAGCAGACGGCGTTGAATCCGCCCATTGCCGTATAAATCAAAATTATCACGGCTCCGATTAAAAGACCTGTTGTATAGTTTACACCAAAGATGGTATTGAACAGCTTACCTCCTGCCGCAAATTGTGAGGCCGTGTACACCAAGAAAAAGATTAATGTAAAAATTGCAGCGAATGATTTTAAAAAGTGCTTTTTATCCCGAAACCGATTTTCAAAATAATCCGGAAGCGTAAGTGCATTTCCGGCAATTTGCGTATACGTTCTAAGCCTCTTTGCTACTACTAACCAATTTAAATAGGTCCCGAGCATCAAACCGATTGCTGTCCAAATCCCTTCCAACGTCCCGTTATAAAGTACATACGCTGTCCCGGGTAAACCGATTAGAAGCCAACCGCTCATGTCGGATGCCTGTGCGGACATTGCGGTAAGCCAGCTGTTCAACTTTCTTCCGCCTAAAATATATTCTGAAAGATCATCTGTCTTATTATAAAATTTAAAGCCGATACCTAGCATCAGCCCTAAATATAATATAAATACAATTGCAATAGTAACCAAAGTTTGTTTCTCCTTTTCATCTACTTATCCATCTATACCGCAAGCGATATTCCCCGCATAACGCACATGGGACTGTCTCATTATTTCTAACGAGACAGTCCACACACTATATTCCCATTATTGCGTCTACTTTATTTGTTTTCGATTTTTTCCAATCCACCCATATACGGTCTTAATGCTTCCGGAATGATAACACTTCCATCTTCCTGCTGGTAATTTTCCAGGATAGCGGCAACCGTTCTTCCAACCGCAAGTCCTGAACCGTTCAGCGTGTGCACAAATTCCGGTTTGCCCTTTTGCTCCGGTCTGAACCTTATATTTGCTCTTCTGGCCTGATAACTTTCAAAATTGGAGCAAGACGAAATTTCTACATATCTTCCGTAGCTTGGCATCCATACTTCGATATCGTATGTCATAGCAGAGGAGAATCCAAGGTCCCCGGAGCTTAATTGAACCACACGATAAGGAATGTTCAGTCTTCTAAGCACGTCTTCCGCTGCGTCCGTTAAGGATTCCAATTCTTCATAGGACGTTTCAGGATTTACAAACTTCACCATTTCAACCTTATTGAACTGATGCTGCCGGATCAAACCTCTGGTATCTCTTCCGGCGGAACCTGCTTCCTTTCTGAAACATGGTGTATAGGCTGTATAGTAAATCGGGAGTTTATCCTCTTCAATGATTTCGTCCATAAGCAAATTGGTCACTGGAACTTCAGCCGTAGGAACAAGGAAAAAATCCTTTGCCGGAAGCCAGAACATGTCATCTTCAAATTTAGGAAGCTGCCCTGTTCCCGTCATCGCCGCTCTATTTACCATAAAAGGCGGCAGTATCTCTGTGTAACCCTGTTCTTCCGTATGAAGATCCAACATAAAGTTAATGACGGCACGTTCCAATTTTGCCCCTAATCCTTTATATACGGTAAATCTTGCTCCGGAGATCTTAGCAGCCCGGTCAAAATCCAAGATATCAAGGTCTGTTCCTACGTCCCAATGTGCCTTGTGCTCAAAATCGAAAGCTTTCGGTTCTCCCCATTTTCTGATCTCTACATTATCCTGATCGTCATTGCCGATAGGAACAGAAGGGTGCGGTGTATTCGGTACATTCAGAAGAGCCTGCTTTAATTCCTCTTCTACTGCACTTACTTCTGAGTCAAGAACCTTGATCTCGTCCGATAAAGCTTTCATTTCTGCCATTAATTCCGTGGTATCCTTGCCTTCCTTCTTGAGCTTTGGAATTTGCTTGGAATCTTGGTTCTGCTTATTCTTCATCGCTTCGACCTTTGCAAGAATAGCTCTTCTCTTTTCATCAAGTTCAGGAATACTACTCAGACCAAAGTCACCCTTACCTCTCGATTCTACAGACTTTTTAACGGTCTCAAAGTCTTCTCTGATTTTCTTAATGTCTAACATCGTCTAACCTTCTTTCTAAAATAAGTTCTTTTTATATTGTATATAATTGTCCGTAAGTTCCTTCACTTTTTCCTGCATCTCAAGCTGCAAGTCAGAGGCGACCTGATAATTCTCCTCATCCAGAGCGACCTTTATTCTGGTCAGCAGACATAATTGAGACAGGGTATCCTGCCCTAAGTACACTCTGCTGCTGTGAATCTTATCCCACATGTGCACATCAAAATCCGCACAGTCACTTTCTGCATGAAGTTTTTTACAATCCCGAAGTAAATCCATCGTATCCGGAATAATACGGTTATGCAGTTCCGTCGACCATTGGTCTAAGGTAGCTTTTCTATAAGATTCAAGAGCGCTTAGCGGAATGACATTATTTCTTAATAGCACTTTCAACTTTTGCGGATTGGCTCTAAAGGCGGACAGATTTTCCCAAACGGTTCTCGGTGCTTTTCCAAACAACCTGTCACGCTCTTCCACTGTATATTCTTCAAAAACATCTTTTTCGCTTCGATATTCCCGATCTTCTTCCAGATAAAAATCCTCTCTCCCGAAAGCCTTTGACAAAGAAGCCTCCAGCTCTTTCGATGCTTTCTTCGCCTTCAATGCTTCCGTAATGCCGTCTAAAATAGCCATATAACAGCACGCAATGACTAAATACGTATTGCTCTTCGGATTTGGTGAACGTAACTCAAACCTTGTAGAAAGCGGATTATTCGAATCTCTTACCAAGCCAACTAACACGGTTCGATTTCTCGATGGCTGCTCCGTCGTATGTCCAATAGAGGTTACGATACAAACCGGAGCCTCATAACCTGGCTTCAATCGGTTAAATGCATCGTTGGTAGAAGTAATAAATGGATTTAATACTTCATAATTCTTTAACATTCCCATCAACGCACCAAAGCCAATCGGAGTTAGAAACTCTGCCTTCATGTCGGTAGGTGCAAATAAATTGACCGTCTTTCCATCGGTTAATCGGGCTGCGATACCAAAATGCGTATGTTCTCCGCTTCCGGCAACGCCCTCGATCGGTTTCGCTCGAAACGACACTTCCAGTCCATGCATCCTGAAAATATCTCGAACGATATATTTTACCTGCTTTTCGTTGTCTGCGGCTTGCATGGCAGTGGAATACTTCCAGTCGATTTCAAGCTGCTCCATAATGTGGTCAAAGCTGCCCGAACTGCCCAGCTTCGCTTTGATTCCGCCTACTTCTTTATGCCCCATTTCCATCTCGAAACCGTAATAGTCCAGCAGAATCAATGTCTTTTCCAATGCGGTTCGAACCGGCCCTATTGTTCGCTTCCAATACTGCTCTTTCATGACCTGTGCAGTCGAAAGCTCTTCTCTGTCAGCCTTTTCATCGGGTGTTTTTACCCAGAATTCCAATTCTGTTGCACAAGTCAACACAATCTCTTCAATATCCTCAGCCGAATCAATCGGTAAATAATCCAGCACATAGGGGTTTTCCTTGATCAATTGAAGCAATTCTTTCTTTATAGTCGCAACAGCATCTCTGAGAATGGCTCTCGAACCCACTTGTGTCGTTCCGTTGTGTACAAGAAACGAAGGGATTCGTAAGGTACCTACCGGTAATCCGGTAGCATTGTCTATAAAGTCAAAATTGTGATCGACATACCAATTTACGTCCATATCCGGTATGATATCCACACGCGCATTATTTAATTCCGCAATAATAGGTAGCACAACGCTGGACCCATCTGTTTGAACGCCGTCCACCAAAAACTTCTCCATATCCTCTAAAAATCTAGCTGTGGGAATTTTCTCATCGGTATTTTGTCCGCCAATATCTAAACCTACAAGGGAAACGAACTTCACTTCCGGATGCTTCAATAAAGTAGCCTTGATCTTATCCGGCGTATGGTCTTTGACGGGGATATTAAATAGCATGCTTTCGTATTCCAGCATATTGTCCTCCTATTTTGAAAATTTTAGTTTTTCTATAATATTTAATCATACTACGTTTTTGCTTATTTTTAAACAGTTTTTTTATTAGGTTTTTGTTTTCCTATACAATTTATTTCGGCATACGTTGACGATGAAAATCGATGAATCAACGATTCATGATTTTCTAGCCTACATTCTGTCAACGGCATTAAGTGCGGACAGAATGTTAAAGGGGCTGTCTCAAAAGATAGCCCCTAAACGTATACTGTCAATTATTCCGTTATTGTCCGTTCGAATCATTCGCGGCCGGGTTTGTCGCTTGTGTTGTGCCTTGCTCCGGCATTAGAAGCTGCAAATATTTCTGCAATGCAGTAATATGCTCACCATATCCGGCCCAATCACCATTTTTCTGAGCGTTCTGCGCCAATTCAAATTCCTCATTGGCCAGACGGATCAAATCACTGTTCGTCATTTCTCCGGAAGTACCGCTTCCGGTTTGGTCACCGATCGTACCACCTTGAGGCTCCTCTGTTCCCGTTGAATTGCTGCCAAATAAGGAGTCAAGCGCTTCGCTCAAAGTTTCTTTATAAGCGATCTTATCTCCGTAAGCAACGATTACTCGTTTTACTTCAGGAATACTGGAGTTCACGGCTTCCAAATAGACCGGTTCCACATAGAGCAGGGACTGCTCAATTGGGATCACGAATAGATTTCCTCTGCTATAGGTAGAGCCCGAAGAGTTCCACAAGGAGAATTCCTTGGATATCTCTGTATTCTGGTCAATTTGGGCTTCTATCTGCATCGGGCCGTATACAATTCGGTCTTTCGGGAATTGATATAGCACCAGTTCACCGTAATGCTTCCCGTCGTTTCTCGCCGCCAGAAGCCCTGTCATGTTCATCTTATTTTTCGGCGTATACGGAATCGTATTCACAAACTCTGCATCGGCTTCTCCCGGTAACTTCATGATGTAGTAGTTTGGTTCCATGACCTTTTGTTCGGTCCCGTAAATTTCATTTGCAATATCCCAAAGGTCTTCATTTTGATAAAAGACCTTTACATCGTTCATATGATAACGCTTATAAACATTGGCCTGAATATCAAATAACTGGTTTGGATATCGAATGTGGGACTGTAATCCTTCCGGCATTTTATCAAAATCTTTAAATAGATCCGGATAAATCTTCTTGTAAGTCGTTGCGATCGGATCTTTATCATCGACTAAATAGAAGCTGGTATCTCCGTTATAAGCATCTACGACTACCTTTACCGAGTTTCGGATATAATTGTATCCTGCTTCACTAAACGGCTCTGAATAAGGGTAGTTTGCGCTCACCGTGTATGCGTCAATCATCCAATATAATTTCCCGTCTGCCGTCACGATGTATGGAGAATCGTAGCTTAAGCGAGGCATAATTTTCTTCACGCGCTGCTCGATATTTCTATTAATAATAATCTTAGAGTCATTGTTAATATTAGTGGAAACTAATATTTTTAAGCTCTGCTCTCGAATAGCAAACAATACGCGGTTCATCAAGTTCAGATCAATACCCGCGTCTCCTTTATAGGTAGCGTATTTGTTGTTGTTTCCATCCGGATAATCGAATTCTTCTTCATCCGTATCGACCAATACATAATTGTTCGTCAATTCGCCAAAGTAAATTTCAGGTCTTGTGATTTCGATTTCATCGACTTCGGATACCGGCGGGATATTTCCAATGAGCATATCCGGCTGACCGCTGGCCGTTATCTGATCTACTCTGGAAAGCGCAATGCCGTATCCATGCGTATACTTCAAGTGCTTTGTCATCCAGGAATCAGAGATCTGATTTTCATCAATTTCTCTTGCTGCCAGAAAAGCTTGCGTATATTTTCCATTAATCATATAACGGTCTACATCCACGTCATGGAAGGAATAATACTGACGAATACTTTCCGTCTGATTATAGAACTTCATAGCCGGTGTATAATCGTTAATTCGGATATTGGAAATGGTGTCCATATTATTCAAGATGTCTTCCTTTGACAGGGTATTGCTTGCAGGGAAAGTTTTCACCTGCACGTTACTCAAGTCATAAGCCATCTGCGTATATTTAATATTGCTCTGTAAATACTCGCTTTCTTTATTGATTTCATCCGGAGATACCACTAGATTTTGTACCAGTGTAGCAGCTCCGCCGCCGATCAGACCAATGATAATCATAATAGCAGGTACGGTTAATATCACACGGTATTTTTTCTTCAAAATACCCATTGCAAAAGCAATCGCTGCTATAACTGACAATACCATCAGAAGTCTGTATAACCATAACGTTACGTTTACATCTGTAAATCCAGCTCCGTATACGGCACCGCCTACTGTCTGTGAAAACAGCAAAGTAAACTGTCTCAAAAAGAAGTTTACGCCTATCATTAAGAAAAATAGGACACCCAGAATAATGATTTGCTTCGAGGCAATATGCATTAACTGATTGAAATTTTCATTGTCAAACTGCTTTTTTGACCTATTCGGTTTAGTGAAACCGCCGCTTCCGCCCATGGCGTCAAAGACTTTTCCAAAAATATCTCCAAATGGGCCGCCAAAATTTCCGGCATTCTGTCCGAAATTTCCTCGTCTGACATTGTCGTGCTCATCATAGTCGGACTGGCCGTCTGAACCGAAAGGTTCCTCTTTCTCAAAGATTTGAGGCTTTCTCAATGAAAGCAATACCATGTAATACAATATGGTCAATACGGCAAAAGCTATAATGATTCCAAGAGCCATACTATTTAAGGCATTCATAAAATCAAATTTAAAAATATAGAAGCTCAAATCCTTGCTAAACAACGGATCGGTTATATTAAACTTCGTACTATGTGAATATTGCAGGATCTGAAACCATAAAGTCCCAGCAACCGCATACGAAATCAGCGCGCCAAAGATAGCGGACATCCCCCATCCAATTCTGCCGATTAATTTTTCGTTTGCAACATCGCTCGATTCAACTTTCTTGAAATAACCTCTTTTCAGTACCCTTAAATATAAATCTGCCAGTATAGTAATCACGACAAAGGCCGGAATGCCGATCTTCAACTGAGTAAATAACTGAGTAAAGAAGACGCTGACATAATCCAATTCTTTAAACCATAAGAAATCGGTAATAAATCCGATCAGGCTTAGAAATAGGCCAACCAAAACGATCAATACGATTAAAATAATTATCGGGCTTTTTCTCTTTTTTTTCAAAACGTTTCCTCCCTTTTGTATAGTTCAAGTGACAACACAATTATGAGACATTTTACTTTATTTTATCCACAAGTGCTTCAATAGCATCTTTTGCTTCCTGTGGAAGTTCATCTCTCCCCCCTTTATACCTCTTTAATGATTCAACGTAATTCATTCTGCCAATCATACCTAAAACGAGTTCTTTCACATATTTCTTGTCTGAAAAATCCGGAATAAATCCTTCTACATCCATTGTTTTCAATTCAGAAACAATTCCAAAGTTTTTAAACTCCGCCGTTTCGTCGATGATTTTTTCTATAATATCAATGGTCACTTCCTTCGGAATCTTTTTATCCATAAAATGACCGGTATTGATGATGTAATTTGCAACGCCTTTGTCCTGGAATAGTGCCTTAAATTTTTCATAGTCATTTCTAAGCGGATAGGTTCTGAATGGATTCGCATAAGGTTCAAATACAAGGGCATTTACATCAACACCCTCCGCTAAACGCTCCGCACTTGTTCTTTTGGTAGCAAGGCAAGCTCCCATGACAGAAGCAAGGACTGGATTTTCAATTTTTATAACCGGAGGCAACGTGTGGTCTTTCATCAGCCAAACGATGGTATTGATCGGCTCATTCATCTTATCCACTCGGTTTTCTGCCCAAAGTTTTGATTTAATGGCTCTTCCGTTTCCGTTTCTCATATCTTCCGTAACAATAACCAGTTTGCCCTTATCATCTATCGTCGCACCGCAGTTCTGAACCGTTACTAAATACTGATTGTCTTTGGACGTCAACGGATAGTCCGATGTTTTATCAAAATAAGAGGGTTCCAGTGCAACAGTGGAACCATTTTCACTTGAAATAATGTAGGCATCGTCATGAAGCACCGTCACATCATATTTTCCGTCATGCTTAGCGTGAGTCAATGTGGATTTTCCCGATCCGGAAAGCCCGAATACGCCCAGCACATGCGCTTCGCCATCCTCCTTCAAGCACCTTTTCAGCCCCCCGTGGCAGGAAGCATATCCGTTTCTGTTGGCAATGCTCCATGCAAGCGTTAAGGTTCCCTTTTTATGCTCTCCGAAATACCGCATTCCCAGTAAACATGCACAGTTATGTTCTGGGTCGAAATAGGCAAGACCATTCGGGAATTTAGGATGCACATAATCCGGGTCCGACAATATATAAATATCTGCTTCCTCGCCGATCGGCTTAGAAGATTTGTACATATCGTTATATTCTGCATTCTTATATTGGAAATTCAATAACCAATTCAACAAGGTATTCTCATACTTTTCCGGTACCAGCAAATGGGCTCTTACCATAAAATCTTTATCCAGCCCTATATAGGATTCGGTATGGTACATCTTTTTATACCTTGTGTTATATACAGCCTCTCTCAGTACTTTTGCGATTTCTACTTCGTCAACTCCCTCTTCTCCGAGAATGACTCTTGCACCTGCAAATCTTCCTACTGTTTCCCCATCGTTAAACAATAAAATTTTAGCTCCCTCCGGAAGTCCGATTTTTTCCGGGAAAAAAATGGGCATGTCTGTTTCAATTGTTCCAGCTGATTTCCTTGCCATTTCATAAGCTAATTGCAAATCAAGAACCCTCTCCACATTATTTCCGTAGAAAGCAGTTTCTATGGTTGTTCTCGACATCGAAAACGCTTTATTTTCTTTGTCGATTCGCTCTCTACTGAAATTTGCTATAGTTGACATTTTAAACACTCTCCTTTTCCTGCATATGCCTGCATAAAATTATTTTATTTTTATATAGCTTACAATCTTCAGTTCCTGGCCTACAGGTTCAAGATAGTAAATATAAGTATAAACTTTGTTTGTAACCTTCCCTTTCTCTGTTACATCAATATCTTCCTTCGCCCATATGTAATATCCGGTTTTGCCCTTATTCATTTCGCCCAGTTCTAAACTGTTAAACACTTCGGATATTTTGCCTACGCCGGTATACGTCTTTGCATTGTTATACGCAACCGAGCCTTCCTTGGTCAAGGTTAAGACCTCTTTATTTTTTTGATCAAGATAGTCAATCCACAAGGAATCGAAGCGGATGATCGTCTTCATGATTTCAGAATCAAAATAAACCGGTTCGCCCTCTTTATCTTTATACCAAAGATTATTTTCAATAGGCACCGAATTATTTAAATCGTCTATCCCATAATCTTTACTTTCATCAAAAACAAGGGATTTATTGATGCTGATCTTCTTAATATTATCATTATATACACGTAACGGTTCTAATACGTCATTTAAATTTCGTTCTTTCTCCGCTTCTGCTTGCGCGTTCACCGCTTTTGTCTCTTCGTCTGTTGTTTGTTTGGTTTTCTTTTGTGAGTTTTGTTTATCATCCGGTTTCTTTAAAACCTCTACCCAATTAACGGCGATGCCTAGCTTTTCGTTGATGAAGGTTGCCGCACCGCTTTCCGGCAAAAAATATTTTATCCCCAAAATGCCGATTTCAGCCGTTAACAGTACAATAAGTATGACTAATATTACTTTTACAGGCGAACTCTTCTTTTTATTTGTATCCTCATCAACAAATGCTTGCATCGGAGCATACTCTTCATCCCAAGGAAGCAATACCTCTTCCGCGTCTTTCTCTGCGATCTCTTCTTTGAGTTCACTGTCAGAAGGCTCTTTTTCATCCACCTCTGTATCTATCTGTTCTGGTTTCTTTATTTCTTCAAGCGTTGGGGGTTCTTCTTTATGATCGAAAGAATCAAGAGGTACACTTAAAATAGATGCTGTAGCTTCAGGCGGAAGAAGATCTTCTACTATCGTCTCCGCTTCTATATTTGTCTCTTTTGTTAGATTTTCAGTCGCAGGCTTGTCCGTTAAATTTACCTTCGACCAAAATTTGTGGTCATTTTCTGTATTCACCGCTTCCATTTTGAGTGCTGGTGGCGGATTTATACTTGGTTCTTGTACTTCTGGTTTTTCCGGGATTAATTTTTCAATCCCCGTTAACGACTCTCCTCCACTTGGCTTTATTTCTAAATTCCCCAGATTGGAAGGTTCTGTCCTTTCCGGTAAGCCTCCTTTTCGGAGCCGTTCATATTCTTTATCTAAAAGCTTTTGGAATTCCTCATTCTTCTTACTAAACGTATAAAATTTATCAACAGAATCCGTTGATGCAGCCGATCCGGCACCAAACTGCAAATTCGATTTTTTCCCAAATAATTCTGCCTCTAAAGTGAAGACCGACGTACTTTCCTCTTGAATGAGTTCAGGCTGCTCCTCTTTCGTTCCAAGGCATTCATCAATCTTCTTTTTTTCAAAAACTCTTGTCCGATCTTTGCCCAGCAAATCCTTACGGGTAAATGTCGTTCTTCCTGTTTCCGGAGTTTCTTCGGATTCTATTTTCGGCTCTGGTTCCTTTATTCTATTTGCAGAGATATTTGAAGAAAACTTATTTTCTGCTTGAGCTTCAATACGCCGGGCCTTCCAATCCACAACAATATCTTCCGTCTTCTTGGTTTCCTCGCTGTGCGAAGGAAATCCTTTTAAATTCCAAGTCGGAGATTTTTCCACATTGCTCTCACTTATTTCATGCCAAGTTTGAGCAATGGATTTTTGAGGAACACTTGCATCCAGTGGTTCTTTTATTGATTTGGGAGTGCTATTGTAAATCACCTCTTCAACAGGTTCATCCCCACTGATACTGTCATTTCGTTCTATAACCTGAGCGCCACAGTAGCTGCAGAATCTATCACCATCTATTAAAGATTTTCCGCATTTTCTACAAAACATCTAATACCCTCCAGTTCTTTTTCGTCAAATATCATAAATCTATCAAATCTACTTCATTCCCTGTAGCTTTATTCTAGAATTGTATTTGCTGGCGAAGTTCATTTTCACTATATACTTTCCCTGTTTTGCCCACGTTATATCCTTCCTTTTTTTCCTCACACACGAGAAGGTCCAGTACGTCAGGCTGAAGAGCTGCTTGATTTTCAGGCTGCTCTATCTCTTGATGATCTTCATTATCCGTCTTCGAAAGGAGCACTGCTTCCTCTTCAAAGTCTTTAGACTCTTCATATAAAATCGGTTGAGGTGCAGCAAGGCTAGGGATCACTTGATTCAAATCTTCTAGTTTTTCGAGCTTTTGATTAATTTTTTCTAAGGCGGCAACCTGTTCATTTACACGCCAATACCAAAGCCTGACGCCTCGGAATAGTAAAAATAAGATCCCTAAAGTTGCAACGATTATTAATGTCAGGATTACAATTGCCCCGATAACTTCCACTCGGAGATTCTTTTCAATGTATTCTACTGTTAACATTATGTACTTTGTAATCATTTGAGTGCACCTTCCCCAGAATATACCTTTAAGCATTATACTACACTCTGCCCGCAATATCAATTGTTCCAAACAAAAAGAGCGGGTTTACCGCTCAATAAAAATAAGAAATAATATTCCCGACTCTTTTTGTTCAGACCTTGATTTTTTATCGGTCTAATTAGCCTCGGCTCGTTGTATTTGGGTTTGTTCTGTTTGTAGTACAATTAGTTGCACAGTTTGTTGCACAATTTGTTCCACTGTTGAAACCTTCACCAGTTTTTTTTGCGTTTGTCTTTGCATTTGTTGCCTTGCTCTCCGTTTTTGAAGTGCACTGTGAATAGCTCGGCCTTTCCGTTTTTTCTCTCTTCATCTCTCATCCCTCCTCACTTAATATTCTGCTCACAAACCCTGTTCGTATGTGCGGAAATTTGAGGAATTCAAGTCATATTTTTTGTTCAAAAGCATAAGAATTATACGAACTATCATATTCAGTTTATATAAATTTATTTATACAATCCGCATTTAAATATTCCTTATATAGCAAGTTGGTCTTCTTATTTTCTTTAAGTTTACTGTCTTTTTCGATTTTTAACCTTGTCACCTATTTTTTCTGAAATGAAGTGGTAGAATTAAGGTAACGAAATTAGTAAGGAGGAAACAATATGAGTACAATGAAAGAAAAAGTTGAAGCTTATGGTATAAAAAAAGTCATCGACTATTTGGATTCCAATCCGGAAGAAAATATGCCGAAAGTTTTTGATTGGTTAAGTAAATTGGATTTGGATAACCAATATGCCGGTGCATTTAAATTGGGGAAATCTGCTGTAAATGATCCAGCTAGTATTTGGCATTCCTTCCTAATGAGTTTGTTTACTGATATTGATCCGGATGTCAGAAAAACTTTTTTTGAAAATTTCTTAGTAAATTCCGTTCTGATAGGCGGGCGCAGAAAACGAGAAATCGAAAAAGAGTATGACTGTAATGTGCCGTGGACGCTTCTTATGGATCCGACATCCGCATGCAACCTTCATTGCACAGGCTGCTGGGCCGCTGAATATGGAAACCAGTTATCGTTATCTCTCTCACAGCTTGATGATATCATCAGGCAAGGAAAAGAACTCGGTATGTATATGTACATCTATACGGGAGGCGAGCCGCTTGTTCGGAAAGACGATATTATTCAATTATGTGAAAAACACTCTGATTGTATCTTTTTATCTTTCACAAATGGTACCCTTATTGATGAAGCTTTTGCGGACAAAATGTTGCAAGTCAAAAATTTTATCCCTGCAATAAGTGTGGAAGGCTTTGAAGCTGAAACAGATATGCGCCGCGGGAACGGTACATATCAAAAAGTCGTAAAAGCCATGGAGATATTAAAAGAAAGAAAACTTCCTTTTGGCTTTTCTACTTGCTATCACAAGCATAATACAGAGGTAATCGGAAGTGAAAAATATTTCGATGATATGATTGCAAGAGGCTGTAAATTCGGTTGGATTTTTACCTATATGCCCGTTGGGTTGAACGCCATTCCTGACCTGATGGCTACCGCACAGCAGCGTGAGTTCATGTATCATCAAATACGAAAATTCCGCCAGACAAAACCTATTTTTACGATGGACTTTTGGAATGACGGTGAATATGTAAACGGCTGTATTGCCGGCGGCAGATGTTATCTACATATTAATGCAAACGGAGATGTTGATCCTTGCGCATTTATTCATTACTCAGATTCCAATATCAAAGAAAAAACACTGCTCGAAGCGCTTTGTTCTCCATTCTTTATGCAATATAGAAAGCATCAGCCTTTTCATGAAAATAGATTGCGCGTTTGCCCGTTACTGGATAATCCCGGTGCGTTGGCAGAGATGGTGCATGCTTCCGGTGCCCATTCAACAGATTTAGAAAATCCGGAAGATATCGACGTATTATCGGAAAAATGCAGAAGTTGCGCAGAACAATGGAAGCCTGTGGCCGATAAGCTATGGTATCATTAGAAACCATATGGCTTATATTATTATTTAACGGCTCTATTCAAACAATGACAGGTTCTATATGGAAAAAAGTATTTACAAAGTCCTTGAGTGTATGATATCATCATTTCTCGAGGATTTTTTGCGTTCTCCTTATTTTTGATTAGCCAAGTTAACTGGTTTTTCTAAACTGTATAATGCCTTTTCAAAAAATATAAAAAACTTGTTGACACGGCTTGTCCAAGATGGTATATTAATAAACGTGCCAAACACACTATGAAAATAAAATGTGCATCCTTAGCTCAGTTGGTAGAGCACCTGACTCTTAATCAGGGTGTCCAGGGTTCGAACCCCTGAGGGTGTACCAGATCAATAAAAAAACTATAGCAGAAGCTATAGTTTTTTTATTGATTTATTAAAATTTCGTGGGGTTCAAACCCGCAAGGGCATGAGCGTAAAGAACAAATGTCCAGCGGAGGTTTGTTTAGCGAATGGTTCAAGCCTGCTGAACGGGGAGGAGCAGAACGGCAAATGCGGAGCATTTGTGTATAAAAATCAGCCGATATACTTTAGTATAATTTTAATTAATCCATATCCAGATAGCAATGAGAGGACTCCTCCAAATGTAATCCATGCAGCGCCGCTTAATATTTGTCGGTTAATATCCCATCCGTTCTCAGAATTCATCAAGAAATACATCCCAATATCATAGCCCTTTAAAATACATACCGATCCTAGTACTAGTAATAAAATGAAAAAGCCAGTACAACTTTTTGTGATATCGTTCATATTATCCTCCTCGATTTTTCCTTTTATCATACTCCCAAATATTACAAATTTCAACATAATATACAAATCCAATTTTTATTATATCTCTACCCTTCCACATTACCTGCAAGACAATCCCGCAGGTAAGTGTGGTTTTAGCCAAGTGTTCTTTCACTCCTGTTTATTCGGTATAGAACTACCCAAACTATTTTAATCTCCTGTCGTGATTTTATGTTTGGCACACCATCGGTCTTACCTCAGGCAAAAGTATCACCTTCCTGCTTTAATACTAGCTTCTACCCTTTCAAATTTAAAAACGTCCATCCTTGTATCCCGTCCTCTGGCTTTGTCAACCAGCTCCTTATACGCCTTATACTGTTCACTGTAGGCTATGTATTTATCGCAATGCACTTTACATTCTGCCTCTACTACATCGCATCCAAAACAGGGTGCTTTCGGTTGTTTCATTCAATCAGCTCCTTTTATTTTTTTTACGCTCACCGATTTTTAGATAAATATCAGCAATTACAAGTCCAGTCTTTGTGGATTCCGCGTCGTTTTGAATCAGGCCCCTTTTATTAATAATTGCCAACTTCTTATTAGGGATGAGAATCAAATTATTTAGATCAAAGTTTTGCTGATTACTACCTCCAAATATTACAACATGCTCTTTAGTTCATCCTTCTATATTGGCTTTTATATATTCTATGTGCTCTGGGGTGTATTTACGATTACTCATGCCCCGTCACCCCTCTGTTTTAGTAAAGTTTTTTGCATTTATTTTTCTTCCTGTAAAATTCAAATACTCTATCACTTGTGAAATAATTTCTTTTTTTCTTGGTTATCCTAATTCTGAGGTGATAAAAATGGATTTAAGAAACCGATCCATCTGGGATGGAGATATTGATAAACCTATTCCAGAGGATGTCTATCCGGTGATAGACACCGATCTTGCACGGGACAACCTTGAAAACGATATGCCCGCCGGAGATCTGCAAGACTTATGATTCCCCGCCGCCTATTCGGGCGGCCTGGGCATCGACAGGAGCAATAGCACGGTTTTTTCCTCCACTAATTTTAGTTTTTCACATTCTAGCCTATATTCCTTTCTTGGATGTTTAAAAATTAGCTTGACATTTGGATTCCTATCATATATACTAAAGTTAATTCTAAATGTATTAATTGATTGTCACGGACTTAAGTCAATTTCTATTTTGGCTTACAGATCTGTGTTTTTTGTTTTTTGCACCGGGATAATATTTTTTTAGGAGGTACCTGTATGTATAATGGTACTGTAAAGTGGTTCAACGAGAACAAAGGATTTGGTTTTATTTCAAATGACAACGGAACAGAGGACGTTTTTGTCCATTTCTCCGCGATACAAGATGAGGGATTCAAATCTCTGTCTGAAGGTCAGAAGGTGACATACGACACCGAAGCTGATTCCAGAGATTCCAGAAAGATGCGCGCGATTAACGTTCGTATTGCCTAACTCTCGTAATAAATCCGTTCCTTCATAGGAGCGGTTTTTTTATTGCCACGATCTGCGCCTCCAACCTCCTTACGCAAGCGCCCACTGCATCCGCTTAATAGCTATGCATCAAGTACCAGCTCAACAAAAAGACTATAGCTTTTGCTATAGTCTTTCTACTTATTTATTAAATTTTCATAGGACTTAAACCGAAAGAGCGTAGCCGTAAGCGAAGCAGTGCGGTACACTGAGGTGTAGGCTACAATTCAAGATTCCTGAGAAAGGAAGTGCAAAGCAGCAAATGCGGAGGCATTTGTGTGACCTCCTGAGGGTGTACCATATGAATAAAAGGGGGTTATCCCGACCGGTTGAAATTTAGATAAAAGCTTTTCAGTGCTGATCTTTTTCCCCACTTCTGGTACTATCCTTCTCATGCAATATAACGTTTCATTGCTGAGTTTATGTCCTATGCGGCAAGCATCAAGCTCAGCAGCTTGTATAGTAACGCCTATCGTTTCAACTAAAAAATACTTTACTATAAAAATACGTTTCCACAGGAATATAGCATACTTAATGCCCAGCGAGGTAAGTGCTATTTCTTTGTGGCGAGTTCTTTCCAACATTCCAAAAGCAACTAATTTTTTTGTGGTATGGCAAACACAGGATTTGGTAACGTTTAAGTGAATGGCAACATCACTTACACGCGCCTGAGCCCTGCTGTCACATACTTCATAAATTGCCCGGATATAATTTTCTAAAGTAGGAGATAATCTTTCATTCATATACACCTCTGTATATTCCAAATAATCGTTAAATTATCTTATTCTTTTTATAAAAAGCTTAAGTGAAGTTTAATTGATTTCCTTCCAATAATTCTCCGGATTTCATCGTAAATACTCTATTCCCAAAATTCAATGAATCCAGTTCATGTGTGACAATCAAAACTGCTGTACCACTCTTGTTGATACGGGCGAAAAGCTCCATAATTTCTTGCGTTGTTCGAATATCTAAATCGGATGTAGGTTCATCTGCAATCAAAAGTTCCGGCTCATTCATCAATGCTCTTGCAATTAAAACACGACGTAGCTCTCCGCCGGAAATTTGAGAAGGCATCATTTCAGAAAGAGAAGAAATGCCAACCTCGTTCAGAAGAAACGCTGCCCTTCCGGATGCATCGCCATGACGTTTTGAAAGGAAATGCGGCAATCTGACATTATCGAAAACAGTGAAATTGGTAAGGATACCGTGCCCCTGCGGTATATAGCCAAGTCTTGTATTTCTCAAGTTTGAAATTTCCCTATCGTTTAAACCATAAATTTCTGTTCCTTCCAGCCTTATATTGCCTGCCGTCGGTTTAATCAGTCCCGCAATCATATTGAGAAACGTGCTCTTACCGCTCCCGGAGCGTCCAATGATACTGATAAAATCCCCATCATTTACAGACAAATCCACATTCTTTACAGCTAAGAACTTTTTATTCCCACGCTTGTATTCTTTAGTTAGTGCCTTAATTTCCAGTAGCATTATTCTCCCTCCCTCATGGTCGTATAGATCTCAGCGCTTCCTATTTTAACCGCGCCATAAACGGATGCAAGTGGACCTACGATAAAGGACATCAGAAAACTCATCACGGCTATGGCGAATAAGGTTTCATAGGAAGGCATCAAATAAGGTAAACCCAACAGTGAACTGATGTAGGTACTGAAAGGGAAAACAATAAGAATGGCTGTCAGGATTCCAACCATTGTTCCCAAAAGACTTATCAACGATGATTCCCATAGAATCAATTTTATCAGTTTGCTCTTTGTCGCGCCCAGAACCCTATACATACTGAATTCCCGTTTCCTTCCGTTTAAAGTCACAGAGAATACAATAATAAGTACACTAACAGCCAATATCCAGAGAACGGCTTCCAATATAAGAATATAAGTGGTGAGTCCGTGCAGATTGTCTGAAATGTTGTTGATCATATTTTGAGCTACCACCACATGCACACCGTCTTTTGCATAAGCCTGCAAAATATTGTTGGCAATATCTTTTACATCCGTACCGTTTTCAATTTTAACCATAACGGAAGAAATCAGATCCGCATTTTCCGCCACCGGATGTTCTTTAAGCCGTTCGGAGGCTTTTGCCACCTGTTTGGCCGTGTTTAAATTCATGAATATGGAAGTATCAAATCCCATACCTGTTTTTTCCAAACGACCGACTATTAAAAAAGTCTGATTAAAGAATTTAAGTTTCTTCCCGACTTCTGCATTGATGCTGCTGCCGATTACAATTTCACCATCTGAAACCGGTTGCGCCAGCTCGTTTGACATCCAAGGCTGAATGACAAAGTCCGTCTCAGGATCAAAGCCAATCAGTTGGAGAGGATAAGAACAACAGCCTGCATTTAATGTTGCGATATACAATTGCGGAGATACCTTCCCCACACCCTCCACACCTGCTACTTTATCGGCAACGGCACTATCAAAGTAAAAAGTACTGGGTTCTCCCCTTAACAGAGCACTTTGAATAGCTGCTTCATATCCATATGGCACGGCAAGGATGTCCGCTCCCATTCTTTTTGACAGGTTATTCATACCATTCTCAAGGCTTTTTGATAATACAGTTCCTCCAAAAAGCGTAAAGGCGAACACCGCCACAAGAAGAATCAATCCCATTGACCGAAAGGACTTGTGTTTTAAAGAATAGCGCGCAATATTAATGGTGTTTAACGGCTTACTGTCCATCGGTCTTCCCTTGTAATTTTTTATCCTTTTTCCACAGATAAATGGAATTTGCTATACTAACAACTATGGTCAGAACACTTAATACAATAACCGCCGGGAATGATGTCATCCTGCAGCTCATGGTCATCATCTCACAACCGCCTATAAGCAGTGTGGGAATTAAAATACCCACAAAACCGGATAGCGCAGTCATAATGCTAACTCCGATCCGTATCAACGGCGATTTAACAAGGATAAACAAGATGCCGGAACAAAGGATCAGAAGACCAATCCCGATTTCAGCCCGTCCTGACCAAAAGCATTTCATCGGTACCGTGCCACCGGCGGCAGTTTCAATAACTCCTGAACAAGTCGGAAATATGCAAACCGGAACCAAAATAATCATTGCTCCTAAAACGGCAACCGTAATACCGGATAACAATCTGCCTTTCATAGCTACTACCTCCTATTTCAAACATAACAATATAACCGGATGTTTCTCTTTTAAATTTAACTGCCTCTTTTACACCTTCGCTTTATCCAAAGCATCGTTTACCGCTTCATTGAATTGGTTAAAAGAGACCGTAGCTCCGGATATGGCTTCTACGTCTTTCAGCTTTTGAACTTCCACAAGCTTCTCTGCATATTGTTTCATTGCTGCTACAGCAACCTGTGCCTTTTTGTAATAATCCTCATTGGATACATCATCGTTTACTTTCCCGTAATTTTCATCCTTAGGAGTTCCATCTTTCTGCCAGGTCACATATTCACAGTCTGTAATTTTTCCATCGTCGATGGTAATCGTCGCCTCTCCGTAAGCACCCCTGTCATCCTCACTGCTTTTCCCAACATACGTACCGCTTTTGTAGGTAATCGTATCCGGATCGCTGCTGCATCCTGACAAAACCAATAATGTAAAAATAAGCGTAAAAACAATAAAAAGTGTCTTCTGCTTCATTGAAACATACCTCCTGTCTATCTTTCATTTTGAACAATCTTTGCAATTCGTCCATGCTCAAGCACAACGGTGCGCTGCGCCTCCTCGGCCACTTCAGGATCATGGGTGACAACGATGATGGTACTGCCTTCTTTGTGAAGCTGTTTAAAAATATCCAATACGATTCCTTCATTTGCTTCGTCCAAGTTTCCCGTAGGCTCATCCGCCAGAATCAGCATAGGATAATTAATCAGCGCACGGGCAATGCAAACTCTTTGCTGTTCACCCCCTGATAACTGACTGGGAAGATGTTTGGCCCGTTCTCCAAGTCCAACGCGTTCCAGCGCCTGTAATGCCTCTTTTTCATCCGGCATACTGTGGTAATACTGAGCCACCATCACGTTCTCTAAGGCGGTAAGGTAGTTAATCAAATGGAACTGTTGGAAAATCAGACCTATTTTATCACGCCGTATATTCGTTAAACTTTTTGCATTTTCCTTTGAAATATTTGTACCGTCAAGAATAACAGATCCATTGGAAGGTTTATCCATACATCCTATAATATTCATCATCGTACTTTTTCCGGAACCGGAAGGCCCCATGATTGCCAGCCATTCACCCTGTTGAACAGTCAGGTTGATGTGCTGCAAGGCGTTGACGTTTCCGTAAATTTTTGAAATGTCTTTCAGCTCTAATAAATTCATCCTCTGCATCCTCCTTTATTCACCGCGTAAAACGATTGCCGGATCAACGTCTGTCGCACTTCTGACTGGAATCAGACACGCAAGCCCGGTAATCGCAATCGAAACGGCTAAGGTTACCGGTACCAGTAAAAGTTGAAAAGATATGGAGCGGTTAAAGACATTGATGCTGACTGTTTGAGCAAACACAAATCCAAGCGCAACCCCCAGCAAGCCTCCCAATCCGCCTAAAAGCACTCCTTCTCCAAGAAATTCCATGACAATGCCTCTATTGGCGGCTCCCAACGCTTTTTTCAGACCAATTTCCTTACGTCGTTCTGTAACCACCGCCATCATAGTAGTTGCGACACAAATCATAGTAAGCAGCAGTACAACAGCTGTCACCAAATACACCAAGGCCTGAAGCTTGGTTAAAACCGTTCCCTCTGATTCGGTGACACGCTTCACCAGGCGGGGAGTAACCTCCTCGACGTTTTCACTAATCTGACTTACAATATCCGTAAGCGCTGTCTGAGAAGCTGAAATGCTGCATTCGACAACGTCAAATTCGCCGCTGTTCCCCATTAAATTATCTAAATCCAAAAGAGACATATAAATGAATTCTTCTTCTGTACCCCCTGTTTGAACAATTCCGGCTACGGTAAAATCGTGACTAAAGCTCTCCCCATTACTATCCGTGCCGGTCACCGTAAAAGAATCTCCCTGTGAAAGACGAATATAGTCTGCCACTTCCTGTCCGATAAGAACAGCCCCATTCTGCTCCGGCCATTCCCCCGAAACATACCAATAGGGACTCGTTTTTTTTACTTCAGCCAGCTCTGTCCCTGCGGCCATAAACGGCTGCTCGTTGATCTTGACCGTCTCGTAGCGATAAGGAGCAATTCCCACAACATTATTAACGGGAAGAAATTCTCTCACCTGTTCGATCTCATCAGCGCTTAATACCGAATCACTGCCCCCGGGCATCAATATAAGGTTTGCGCCGTAAGACCGGAATTCCTGACCCATCTGTCTGGGAATATCATAGTAGATTGTAACGAGTCCGGAAAGAACGGTCGCACCAATTGCTACTGCTAAAAGAGCAACAATCATTCTGGAACGGCGGCGGATAAAAGAACTTGTTATCATTTTAAAATACATTGTTTGTTTTTTCATACCATCACCTGCCATGTAGAACTTCTGCCGGACGAAGCGACAGCAAAAGCCGAATAGACGGAATACATCCCGCCAGCGTTACAATTGAAACCAGAACCGCCACAAGCGGGATCACCATCGGTTTTATATCAATGGCTGAATCAAAAACCGACTGCCCGATAATTTGAGCAAATCCAAGTCCTGCAAAGTACCCGGCGACACCTCCCACAATCGCAGTGACAAGAATTTCCGTTAAGATAAGCCTTGAAATCGGCGAATTATGGGCGCCTACTGCCTTTAGCAATCCTATTTCACGGCTGCGTTCCATCACACTGGCTGTTACAAGATTCGAGATGCCCAATGCGGAGCCGATCAAACTCAAGATCGTGATAAGCAACATCAACAGCTGCGTTTTTTCAAGGATGGCTCCTTCCGATTCTGCCACCTGACGAATCGGCTTCGCCACCGAATCCGTGATCACTTCTTCGATCTGATAGCTGATGGCACTGACATAAGCGGTACAATACCAGGTTTCCCATTCCTTAATGGAGAGACTGCTGGGGTTCTGCGCCGCCTTGCGGGCCAGTTCATTGTCAGGCGTCGTCAGGGCGCTGACCTCCACACTGTTTACAAGCCCGATACGCTCTGCTAATTTCTGTGCGGTCTGCAGCGGGACATAAATTCGCTCGTCCTCATCGCTTCCGGCATTGAAAATCCCCTTGACCACCAGCTCTTTTGTTTGGCCTCCGTTTTCAACCACAATGGTATCTCCCACCTGAATATTGTTTCTGCCTGCAACAAGACTTCCTACCATGGCCGCATTTTCCTCCTGATCTGAAATCCACTGACCGGAGACATCCCACCAGTTTTTCATATTCTTCATTCCTGTATTTAAGGTCTCTCCGGTGGGCAGCTCCATATGATGTTCAAACCAGGTTCCGACAAGTTTTGTTTCTTTGTTTTGATCCGGCAGCGTTACTTGTATATCGAGATAAGGCGTAAAATCCACAATATTATAAGCCCAAAAAATGGTTTTAATATTGCCAAGTTCTGATTCCTGCAAATATTGACCGGTCACGCCGGAATCTTCTTCGACACCGTAAAGATCGTCCAGCAAAGAAGTTCCTTTAGGCAATACATTGATATTGGCCCCATAGGTTTTTAACTCCTGATTCACTTTATCCCCGACATCAAGCATTACATTGAGCATGGCCGTCGTAAGAGAGGCTCCTAATGCAATGGTAAATGCAATCATCAGCATCTTCCCTTTTTGGCGGAAAAGCGCACCTTTTACCATTCTCCAAAACATACCGTCACCTCCTTTATTCAAATCTGCTTTTTTCGTTTTCCAAGTTCTGTGTTTGGATCACCATCTTGCCCCCGCTGAGCGTGTAGGAAAGCGGTACAGGGTTGCATCCACCTTTAAATCCAATAGTTGACTTGTTCATGACAACATCGCAAAGTTTGCAGATCACCTCGTCATCACGCTCATAATAGCCTGTCGGTCCGCAAATATCGCAGGCATCCAGTCCAACACCAAAAGAGTTTGCATTTTTTTTAATGATAATAAATCGAACCTCAGTCCCATTCGTAGTTGTATATACAAAACGATGTAAATGACCATCATTGATATTTTCAAGCGGTATCATAATCTCGCTGCCAACAATATCCATCGGTTCGGCAGGGGAAAGAACGATTTCTCTTTCATCGTATTCCTTAGCGACCGTCAAGCATAGGACTGCGAGAATATATCCTGTCAAAACAACTGCGCACCAGCGCCTTTGTCTGCGCGATGCTGCCCGTAGCTTCCGGTGTTGTGCAGGATTTGTAAAGGGTTCGGAAGGATGTTTACTTTTGACCCACAATAAGATTGCCAACAAACTCGTGACCGCCATAATGCTGTATAAAAAGCTATTGTTATAGTTAATTGCCATTTTGATAAATTCAAACAGTCCCTTTTGCATAGGAATGATACGTCTTCCCAGCAAGAACTGCAAAATGGCCGCAAATTGGTTTACCATGTTTACCGTAAGCCCAATGGTCAAAAGAATACATACCGGTTTACACGATAAATTCGTTCCGACCTTATATAGGGCAACGGCAGAAAGGATCACAATAAGTAATCCAATCAAATATCCAATCGTTTTGAAGAGAAAATCTGTACTGAATACACTTTCCCCTGACATTAGAAAATCGGTAGGATACAAGAATATATCCGGCAGGCAATAGAGCAGCAGAAAGGTTATTAAGACGGCAGATAAGATGCTTCCTGCTCTTTCATGAAACACCGGCCACCTGTTTTGACTCTTTCCTCCCCACAAAAATATATAAAAAAGAACTTCTGCCAGGATCGCGGCAGATAAAATACCGATATTAAAATACTCTCTGTTAATTAGAATAGTTGTGGACTTGAGCACGGCCAATACAAATGCCGCTATCATGCCAACGATCAGTCCTCCGATCAGAAAAGGCTTCTGTTTTGGCCTGCCGCTAAGCTGTACGAAACCAAACAGCATCGCCAAAAGAATACCGGTGGTAAGCGAGTTTTGCACAACCAGTATCATATATTTCAGCATGATATTACCACCTCCTTTAGGTACAAATAAAACACGCCATGATAGTTTCGTGCATACACTCGGACTGATCATGGCGTTTATAATATCCATGTGATATTATTCGTTCATATTAGTTAAGTAGATTACCAAACTCTAGGCACATAATCAAAATCCCATTCCGCTATAAGGGGATCTGTCCAGTATTTTCCTGTAACGCCTGTTTCTTTATCAACGTGCAGCAAGTATCCCTGTGCTTCCGGGTTTTCAATAATGAAACGAACCTTATAGGTGCCTGCTTCCCCGAGCTTGATATTTGCGCCATAATGAGGTCCGTCGCTGGCACTCATCGGCATGAAGGTTCCTTCCTGTACTGTCTTTCCAGCTTCATTGAGGATTTCGTATTTTACAGTAAGATAAGGAACAAAATCGCCCACGCCATATCCCAAATCATTTTTTAATGCAGAGATATCAGCTTCTATATGCATATCGGCTTCAGATGCCGGAAGGCTGTTTCCGACCGGTTCCATATCTACCGGCTGGAAATAAACCGCAGCAACATTCAGTGGTCCGAGTTCCTGATCATCTCCAATTGGAAATTCCTCAAAGCCAGCGGCCTCACCGGGAGCAGCCGCACCGTCATCGTTTCCCTTTGTATCCTCCGCAGTTGCTGACGGGTCAGTCGAATCAGCGGAATTGTCGCTTGATGAGCATCCTGTAAATGCAAATGATAGGATCATTAGCAAACTCAGGGCAATAATAGATGTTTTTTTAAGTTTCATTGATTATCCCTCCTAAAAATGTTTTATAATATAAGTTTAAATAGTAACATTTGTCATTGTCCAACGTCTGGTCCATCTGAGGAAGCTTCTCTGATTTCTCGCAATTTCTTCGATTTTTTAATCTGTATCACAAACGTAATGATGGTCAATATGAGAAGAACTGCCTGTGGAATCAACGTTTCCAACGTTGGATAAATTCCTAAAATATCAACGGAATTAATACCCGATACCGGCGTAACACCGATCAAGTTGCCTTCTTGTAATTCTTTGACGCCGGAACCCACAAAAGAAATGGACATGATAAACAGCAAGATACTGGTACCAAGAAAAAATGGTTTCAGCGGCAGCTTAATGCTCATGAAGCGAATCAAAATATAGATGACCACGAGAAGCAAGCATCCTATCCCAAGCCCAATCCAGATCATATTGTAATATGTACTCGTCCCAGCTAAAAGTGCCTGATAGAAAAGAATCGTCTCGGCTCCTTCTCTGAAAACTGCGAGAAATGCAGCAAACGCAAGAGAAAAGATACTGCCTTTGCTGATTGAGCTTTGGACTTTCCCTTCGATATAATTCGTCCAGACCGCGGACTCCGACTTGGAAACCATCCAATTGCTGACATAAAACAGCACAACAACCGCAAGGAGCATTGTCATCCCCTCTGTGATTTCCTGATTTGCACCGTTCGCACCAGACAAACTGTTCAGGATAAAGGCCATCACGACACTTGCCCCCAAAGCAATAACGGAGCCCCAATATACGGCACCGGTTTTTTCTTTATTCCCGGATTTGACTAAATAAGCAATAATTGCACCGACAATGATAATGGCCTCAAAGCCTTCTCTTGTTATAATCAAAAGCGAGGCAAGGAAAACGCTCACCGCACTTTCTTTTTTGCCGTCCAATTGGTTGGCATCCTCTCTCAGAAATGTTGTTAGCTGATCCAGCGATTCTTTGACTTCACCGTTTGTTTTTCCGGCGTTAATAGCTTTTTTGGCAAAGCTGAATTGATATTCCACCTTTGCCGCCCTGTTACCCGATATATGCGCCATTACCGTTTTTTCAAAGCCAAGTTTTTCATAGTATGAGTAATAGGCGACATCAACTTTCTCTTTTGCTGCTTTCGCCTCTCCCGATACATACAGATCGTAAGATTCATTCAAGACAGACTCCATTTCATCCACCACATCGTTCCAAGTTTCATGAGCCGTAGCGGCGGACGCTGTTATAGAAAGCATACTAATAAAAATCAGCAGCGTAGTAATCACAGCAAACATTTTACGCACTTTTTCACCCTCCTTTCAGAATTAATAAAGAACCTAAAGCCGTATATCCTTTAGGTTCTATAGGTATCACGGATACACTGTATCCATGTTAGCTTGTGCTAACTAAAAGCACAAGGTCCAGTTTTGATTCTCCCGATGGCTCCACGATTACGTAAAAAAATATGGCTGTAACAATGAAATCACCTGATTTTCATTGTTACAGCCACCTGTCTATACAACAATTTTTCTTGCCAGTTCTTCACCAATACCAATACGTTTGCCGTTAACATTAACAATAAGAGCCTCTTCTTTAAATGTCTTTAAGACTACGGACACTTCGCAATCAACAGATATTCCGACTTCTTCCAGCCGTGCTCTTATGTTATCTTCAGCCCAAATTGCTTTGATCTGGTTTACTTCACCAACCGGTGACAGCGATAAAAGCATCACAAACCACTCCTTATAATATAGTAGGTAGGAGGTCACCTCGCAGGTATCAATCCTGCCCATAATTATATGGTAAACCGATCTAGCACGAAGCAAAAGAACCAGTATCAAATTCTTGTATGGCGCCAAGCATACTATCCTGCCAAGCATGATACAAATGTTCAATTGCGATTGGTATATCTTCAAGCGAAAGTCCGCCATAGCTAAGCAGTACGGATACATTTTTATTATTCGCAGATTGATTCCAATGCGTTGAGGTCGGATAAACACCTATCCCCGCGTGGTAGGCTCTGCTGATTAATTCGCTTTCTTCTATAGGCCAATTTACCTGAACGAGCAGATGCGACCCTGTATGATCACCTCGAATAGTAATACTATCCCCAAATCTATGTTTAAGTATACTCACAAGCGCTTCGTTTTTCGCCCTGCACCTTTTTCTCATCTTTCTCAGATGGCTTTCCCAATGACCTTCTCCCATAAACAGCTCCAAAGGTTTCTGCGTTAGGAATGGTGCAAAAGGCGCATAATGGTCCATCAAACGATGTAACTTAGTTAACAGTTTCTCCGGAACAACCATATAGGAAACATTAATGCACGGAAATAATATGTCAGAAAAACTTCCTATGTAAAAAACTCTATCCGCGCAAAGAGATTGAAGCGATGGAATTGGTCTGAGATCATGCTGAAAATGGCAATTATAATCATCTTCAATAATATAAGTTTCCTTTTGCATGGCCCACTTCACAAATTCTGTTCGCCTGGACATAGACATAACAGTCCCTGTGGGAAATTGGTGAGAAGGTGTGATATACGCAGCTAAAAGATCTTTCGCCATTAAGGGCTGCACCATCGCTCCGTGCTTATCCAATTCCATCGGGTGCAGTTGGAAGCCATTATTCTCAAAAGTAATGCGCGATTGATCATAGCCCGGCTCTTCTACGGCTATACACGTCTCTTGGTTCATAGGCTTTATCAGGCGGCAGATAATATCCAGACAAAGTTGCGTTCCTACCGATACAACGATCTGCTCTGCTGAGCAATTTACATTACGGTATTTATGTATATATTTTTGTATTTGTGTACGAAGACCAATTTCACCAAAAGCCGATTTTTGAAGAGTCATTTCATCTTTATAATTACGGAAACATCTGCTGAGCAATTTATGCCACTGACCGCAGGGAAGTTCTGAAAAAAGAAGCTTGCCGCATCTAAAATCATATTTGAGTTCATCATTCAATATTGAAATTTCCTGATTATGATTGGAATTCTCGCATTCCTGATATTCCTTTATGTCTAATTTCTCTACATAATAGCCTCTGCGCGGTATACTTATTATTAGGCCCTCAGCAAATAATTGGTCATAGGCTAATTCAACCGTATTCCTGCTGATATGAAGTTCAGCGGATACACACCTGCTTGATTGGAGCTTTGTTCCTGATTGAAGAATACCGCTCAAAATATCCGTTTTTAATTGCCTATATAACTGAGCATACAGGGGTTCTTTACTGTTCTCATCTATGATCATCATGTTTCTGCTCCTCTCTGAAAAAATTCCTTGAAATGCAATTTATGTTAGCTATAGCTAACCCATGTCCGTGGATACCGCATCGGCAAACCGTTTCGCATATCCTACTTTTCTATTACATGCGCTAAACCTTGCTTAAACAACAGTTCTATATGTTCATCATCCAATGAATAATAGACGGTTTTTCCTTCCCGCCGATATTTAATAAGTTCTGCCTGCCGAAGAACCTTCAAGTGATGCGAGATAGCAGGCTGATTCATGTTCAACAATGCCGCAATATCACACACGCACATTTCCGAAAGTATCAGTGCATTGATAATCTTAAGACGCGTCGGATCGCTAAATGTTTTAAAAAGCTCTGCCATTTTGAGAAGATGACGATCACCGATCATCTCCCCCCTCACTTTGTTTAAGGTATCTTCATGAATAATTGCGCAATTGCAAAGTGCGTCCGTTTCCTGGCTGTTAATCATTCAATCATCCTCCTCCTGCTTATACATAATCATATAAGCATATGTTTATGTATTTATGCTACTACTTGGATTAAACTTTGTCAATGTTCAAAGCAGTTTCAGTAGGCTTTGTAACAAATTTGACGTATTAACAGGACAACTCTTCTATTAATTTCTTAAAGGTAGCATAAGCAGGCTTAGGGGTATAATCATCACGCATAATTCCGAATTGATGAAAAAGATCTTCTTCTCGGCTATCCGCATCACGTAACCCAAATAACTCATAATGGGATATGTTTAGTTCGTTTCTCAGATCATATATTGTTCTAATAATTAGTTCCAGTACCTCCGACTGACGATCATACGGCCTTTCTATGTTGGTAAAGGGATTCTTTCCCGTTGGCCATCCATTTTCCGTTACACGAATCGAAATGGAATCCGGTATTCCGACAATAGGAAGATTCCTTTCTCTCAAATCACGAAGAGTCTCTTCTACAAATTTCGTTATTTCCGCTGAGCTCAACGGTTTGTCCTCAAACACATCTGTGTAGAAGTTGTGTCCTACAAAATCAACAGAATTGCTAAATTCCTCTCCGCCTTCTTCCGCTAAGTTTTCCCAAAAATGCGGTACAGACACGGGGCCGTCCGGCACGGAACCAAATCCAATTTTTAAAGGAATTCCCTGGTTTCTTGATTCCTTTTTCGCAGTAATCACTCCCTCAACAAGTGCTTGCATGATATATGGCTTTGAACCTTCCATAAAGGATAGGTTGGGTTCATTCGTAATTTGAAGAGAGGTTAAATATTTACCATATCGGTTAACGATTTTTCGAATGAACTCTAACCAGTTCTGTAATTCGATCTCTGTCTCTTGATGAGTCGTCCAATCTCCGCATCCCAATGTCAAATCAGCTAGCAATCCTGCCGAATAATAACGTTCCGCAAGTGACAGCATTTTTGCTTCCCACTCCTTGGTATATATGAGGTAAACTCTTGGATATAATTTTTTTAAACCGCCAAGGTTCTTGATTGCGCTTTGAATCTTTTCATAGTTGTCGTCCGGTCCCACTGCCAAACCCGCGGGAGTACCGGCTGCACTCAGCGGATATATGCCAAATGTCAGTCCTTTTTGCATTTTTCCTCCTCTATGTTGTTATTGCAATCTAATGAGCTGCAATCTCGATCATCCTTCTATAATATTTCCAAAAAAAATAACAAATCATTCATTTAAAAAATAGTTTCCTTATTAATAATATGGTATTTAGTCAATGCAGACAATCCCAATTTCATGCTATCCCGTAATAATTTCTATAAGAACTGCTTAGGTTATTGTTTCCAACACACAACTTTTTTAGAAAATTCTGTTGACTTGATATAAATATGATGGTATAGTAACAAAAAACAATTTGGAATGGTGATTGAAATGAGAACGGTATCTTTTATCGACAATTATTATTTTTACTTTTTTAGGAAGCGCTCTGTATCCTAACGATATTTCGTTACGGGTGGGAGCGCTATTAGCCGTACACCCGTGATTGGTATAAATGATTACCGGCATTTGGGTGTATCCGAATGTCGGTTTTTTATTGTCTTTTTTCACACGATTATATTGTTTGTAGTATCAAGTAGCAAATGGAGGAAACAAAATGAAAAATCTTAAAAAAAATGTTGTAGCGCTGCTATTAGTTTCATTAATGGCAGCAGTAGTTACAGGCTGCGGCGGCGAAAAAAGCAAAGCGGCTGACGGAGAAAAAAAGCCTGTTATCGGTATCATTCAGTATGTTGAACACAGTGCCTTAGATGCGGCACGTGAAGGGTTTATTCAGGCACTTGCCGACAACGGTTATGTAGACGGTGAGACGGTTACTATTGATGTTCAAAATGCACAGGGAGATCAGAGCAACCTTTCCAGTATCAGCGACCGATTTGTAAGCAATAAATCAGATTTAGTATTGGCTATTGCCACTCAAGCCACTCAGGCCATTGCAGGAAAGACCACTGACATTCCGATCCTTGGAACCGCCGTTACGGATTATGAGATAGCCAGACTGGTGGACTCCAATGACGCACCGGGAGGTAATGTTACAGGAACAACCGATATGAATCCTATCCAAGAACAAATTGACTTATTAATAAAATTAGTGCCAGAGGCAAAAACAGTGGGTGTTCTTTATACTTCGAGTGAAGACAACTCTGTATTACAGGCAAAGATGGCAAAGGAAGCCATAGAAAAAGCAGGCTTGAAATATGTTGAAGTGACTGTAACAAATTCCAATGATGTACAGCAGGCTACACAGTCCATCGTGAGACAGTGTGATGCCATCTATGTTCCTACCGATAACGTATTTGCTTCTGCAATGCCAGTCGTTCATGGCATTACGGCAGAATCCAAGACGCCTGTCATCTGCGGCGAATCCGGAATGGTACAGAACGGCGGTCTGGCGACTCTCGGTATTAACTACAAAGATTTAGGGTATCAGACAGGCCTGATGGCAGTGAAAATCTTGAAGGGTGAAGCAGAACCTGCAACGATGCCAATTGAAAAGGCAGCTAAGTTTGATTTCGCTATCAATGGAACAGTAGCAAAAGAAATCGGTCTTGAAATCCCTGCTGATCTTCAGCAATACGTTATTCAAGACGAAGAGCAATAAATTGTAAGTCACGAAACAAAAGCGAGGAAAAAACATGTTAAATATTTTATTAGGCGCGGTTTCTTTGGGACTCATATGGGCTGTTATGACCATCGGTGTATATATCACCTTCAGAATCCTTGAAATCGCAGACCTGACAGTAGAGGGAAGCATTACTACTGGGGCAGCAATTGCTTCTTACTCCATCTACAGTGGAATGAATCCTTTTGCGGCCACTCTCCTTGCCCTTTTAGGGGGTATGGCGGCCGGACTGGTAACGGGGATTTTTCATACAAAACTTCAAATTCCTGCCCTACTTTCGGGTATCCTGACGATGATCGGATTATATTCGGTGAATCTGCACATTATGGGGAAAGCGACGATTTCTCTGCTGCGTATTGACACCGTTTATACCGGTTTGGAAAACATAGGGCTCAATCATACCAATTCAGTTATCCTGTTTGCGTTGATCTTTGTCATAGGGTTGGTCAGTATTTTATACTGGTTCTTCGGCACTGAAATCGGCTGCGCGATACGAGCTACGGGAACCAATTTTCAAATGGCTCGTGCGCAGGGGATCAATACCAATAACATGATTATGCTTGGACTTGTCATCAGTAACGGTTTGGTAGCTCTTTGCGGAGCACTGATTGCACAAAGCCAAACGTATGCAGATATTCAAATGGGGATCGGCTCCATCGTTATCGGGCTGGCCTCTGTTATTATCGGGGAAGTTATCTTTGCAAGCAGAAATTTCTTTAAGAAATTGCTTACATTGGTGTTGGGTGCCATCATTTACCGAGTGATTATCGCTTTTGTATTATGGCTTGGAATGCCTGCAAACGACCTGCGGCTATTTACCGCACTTACGGTTGCCGCCGCATTATCACTTCCGATGTTCAAGGCTTATCTGCGGCCGGTAAAGAAATCGATCAAGGAGGAAGTGTAAGATGCTCACAATGAATGAAATCTATAAAATATTTAACGTAGGAACGATTAATGAAAAAATTGCCCTGCGTAATCTGAATCTTACACTGGAAGAAGGCGATTTTGTCACTTTGATCGGCGGAAACGGAGCGGGTAAATCGACTTTGCTGAATTGTGTAGCCGGCGTTCATAGCGTGGATCAAGGCTCCATTATTGTGGACGACAAAGATTTAACCAAATTGTCGGAACACCGGCGTGCAAGTATTATCGGACGTGTATTTCAGGACCCGATGATGGGCACAGCGGCGAATATGGGTATCGAGGAGAATTTAGCGCTTGCGTATAGACGCGGTCAGCTGCGCACGCTAAAATGGGGAATCAAAAATAAAGAACGGGACCTCTATCGAGAATTATTGAGCCATCTGGAACTGGGACTGGAAAATCGATTAAGCGACAAAGTCGGGCTGCTGTCCGGCGGTCAGCGGCAGGCGCTGACTCTTTTAATGGCTACACTCCAAAAACCCAAGATTCTTCTCTTGGATGAGCATACAGCGGCCCTTGATCCGAAAACTGCCGAAAAGGTTATGCAGCTCAGCAAAAAGCTTGTAGAAGAAGGCAGACTCACGACTCTGATGGTGACACACAATATGCGTCATGCAATTGAATACGGTAATCGATTGATCATGATGCACGAGGGTCGTATTATCCTGGATATCAAAGGCGGAGAAAAGCAACAATTAACGGTAGAAGAGCTGTTAAAGCGATTCGGCCAGGCGAGCGGCGAAGAATTTGCCAACGACCGAGTTCTTCTTTCATAAAAACACGATACATCCATGAAAAAAGAGGCTGGCTTAAAATAAATAAACCCCCTCTTTTTTTCATGCGGTATTGTTGTTATTCCGTCCGCCGTCAATCCTGTACGCATAAGGACAGACTATCGTTTGTAATTTTTCCAATATTCTTCTGCTTCTTCTTCCATTTGAATGAGACGGATATAATAATCCGGAAATTCTTCTAAATGGGCCAATGCAATCTTTGCAGTGGTTAAACAGTCATCATTGGTCACATTGGTAATAGGATTCCTGCTTCCATGTTCAAGTTCTACCCCCATGCCCATTCGAAATTGCTCTACATCAAATCTATTCCAATCAACACCCAACTCTTCTCCATATTTCTTTGCTTCTTCGTAGGTAAAATGCTTTCTCCCCGACATGTTCTTACATCTCCTTTTTCTAATTATTATATACTTGTCTATTTATATAATAATAGGTATCGCATCATTATTCAAGTGAAGCAGCATACTCTTCCGTAAATGTTTTATCTTCTGTTCACTTTATGGCACGATCGTGACCGGACAAGTGGTCTCATGAAGGACATGCGTAGCAACACTTCCCATCAGTGCCCGTTTAACCGTTCCCAGACCTCTATAGCCCATTACAATAAGGTCCACCGAACTTTCTTTTGCTTCTTCACAAATCTCGTTACCCGGGTCCCCGTTTCTAACCACTGTGCGAACGGAAAGAGAAGTATTATTTATCAGTTCTAACGTATGTTCCAGCACCTCTTTGCTGGATTCTTCCTGAAATGAATGGATTTGTTCCTGGCTGAAAAAACGCTTCACATTCGGAGTATTATAACTGGGCTGAACATTGAGCAAAACGATTTCATCGTCTTTGCCTTCTGCAAGAGAAATGGCAAAAAGTACGGATTTGTCTGAACCCGCAGAACCATCAACAGGTACTAATATTTTTTTCATTATATAAAACACTCCTTTTCTTTTTCTGTGCAAATGACTGCTATAATGGAAACTCTCCTAAAACTTTTACTGTCTTTTTTAAGATGAACCTAATTCTTTAGCGCTCTTTCGTTTTTTCATTCTTCCTGCAAAAAGAACGCCAAGAACTATCACTAGCTCTAATGCCCACTTTATAAAGATATACTCTTCAAAGAAACTTTTTAAAAATGGTTCTTCCGCAATCATTTTAGAGGAAGTCCAAGCCAGCACTCCAGCACCGATGTAAATAATCGCCGGGAACCGCTCTATCCACTTGAGGATGATGGTGCTCCCCCAAACGACAATCGGAACACTGATCAGAAGTCCTAAGACAACCATGAAAAAGCTTCCGTGTGCAGCTCCTGCCACTGCAAGGACATTATCCAATCCCATCACCGCATCTGCGACGATAATGGTTTTAATTGCAGCCAGTAAGCTGTCGCCTGACTTCATATTGTCATGTCCCTTTTCCTCTACAAGGAGTTTATACGCTATTCGTATCAGCAAAAGCCCTCCGACTAACAATAACCCCGGGATTCTTAAAAGCCATACCACGACTAAAGTTAATACTGAACGAACAACAATTGCACCACATGTTCCCAGAACAATAGCTTTTTTCTGATTCTCACGCGGCAGGTTTCTGGCAGCTAATCCAATGACAATCGCATTGTCACCCGCCAAAACCAAGTCCGTGACAATAATGGTCAGCAACACCGACCAAAACTGAGCCGAAAAAACATCCATTAATAAATCGCTCCTTCCTTCATTTGAAACATCTCTCCACTATCTATCTTGTCAAATTCCCCTTTTTTCAGACCTATTTGTTTTATAGCAAACAAAAGTCTATTTACAAAATTCACTTTCATTTTATCTGTGAAATTCCTTGATATTCCAAAAGACCGTCGATATCCCCTGAGTAATAAAAAAGACCTTTAACATAACTCATTCAAAATGACTCATGTTAAAGGTCTTGCTTTCCCTTTGGAGTATAAAGCCAGGCAATCGAAATTACCGGTTGTTGACGTTATAACTTTTAAGCTACTCCCCTTTAATTGAGTTATTATATCATATAGGGAGCATCTACGTCAATACATTTTATTCTGCATTAGAAAATGACAACCCTTAGAGCGGTCATTTTTTATGGACTACTCTTCTCCCATTGCCTCTTCTTTGCTTAACGTACTTTGATAAACTCGATCACTTGTCATAGCCGCATAGCTGTCAGCAATAGCAAGAATTCTTGCTATTCTTGGGATTGCTTCACCTTTGGATCCCATTGGATATCTGTTGCCGTGCCATCTTTCGTGATGAGATAGGATGCCGTCTGCCAATTCTTCTAAATTGCAAGAGGAACTAGTCGATCGAATTGCATTGGTCTTAAAGATCAACATCGTAGAGGTTTGATTCATATGCCCGATATATTCTTCACCGTAGGTAGAAAATCCACTGTTTGGAATACCTTTAAAGATTTCGCCGTATTCTTTTACGAGATTGTTCTTCTCTAATGCTTGAGTCCGCTGTACACATTGGAAATGGAGGAGACCTTCGATCTTTTCAGGTGCATGCATTTTCTTTTCTAAAGCATCCTTGGTATCTTGAACGATATCGGTGGCTTCCAGTAATGTGACCTCCATTCCCTGAAGTAAATTGCAATAAAATTTTATATTTGTTCCGTTCCTTTCCCGAGGGCTTCTTACAAATATATCATTTCCCCCGATAATCAACCCTACCGGATGAGTCGTAAAATATTTCGTCGCTTCTTCTATGGAAGAGGCTCCGACAGCCTCCGCATAGGCTAAAATAGCAGGCTTATTATTGAACTCCATTACTTCTCTTGTTTCTTCATTCACTTTAGTCGCGATTAACTTATCATTCAGCGCTTTATAACTTTGCGTTTTAAGAATATCAAACGAAGCTTCGTCGTTCATTTTTATCAGAACGAGAACAGCTGAATCCGCATACGCTCTGCCATTTGCATAGACAAACGTCCTGTCATATTTACCATCATCTCCTGCAGACCCTCCAACGAAATATACATTGGAACGATTTCCGATTCGATCCATCAGCCTTTCTTCTTTCATGCTTATTCCGTCAATCAGCACGATTCCAAGATACCTTGTTACATCCATGGTGTAGCAGCTCTCCCTAAAATAAGTTTCAAAGGAGGAAAATGCAGCTTCAACCCGTAGCCCCTTTTGCATTTGCTCAATGACTTCCACTTTCGCATCGGCAATAATGTTTGAATGAAAGGCAGTGGCTACAATAGCGTTTTTTAAGAATGCTCCATTTGCTATTTCACCGGCCGTAGAGCATCCGAATACGATACTGTCTTTAAAAGCCGCTTGCATCAGATGGCTCATACGAGCTTGGTTAAAACAGGAAGATGCAAAAAATACAAGCAGCTTAACGTTAAACCCTTTTAATTGATTTTTAATATCTTGCACAGCTTCTTCTTCATTAATTTCCATAGATACAACAGATTTTATATTGCTGCTTGCCCCTTCTAAAATCTCCACATTTAATTGCTTGGCAATAGCGAGAAGTTTATTTATAATATCAGCGTCATCAGCCGAATCACTGCTGAATTTGTTCGGATTAATCCCTTTTAGAATAAATTTCGCCTTTGTCACTTCCGCAATGTCAGGATTCCCTCTTGATCGTTCTTGTATGATATGATCTATGATTTCTTTTATTTTACCAGCCACAATAATCACTCCCTTAAACCACAAATTTCATCAACTTTCACAAATTGACACACAATTCCGACTATTACATTATATGCTCCGCAAGGGAATAATTCAAGTATGTTCTTTTAGACAAATAAAACGGTCACTTAAGCAAAATACCTAAGTGACCGTATGTATTTGATTTTTGACAACCATGCTAGTTTGCATGATTGTTCATTCTTTTCTCACCATAATTCTGCAGCTGAGTCAAAACAGTACAAAACATCAGGTAGATGACTGCTACTTCGCAATAAAGGGCCAGCGGTTCATAGGTCTTTGCCGCTATTCGCTGAGTGGCCATAAACATTTCTGTCACAGTGATGCTGGCCGCAAGAGACGTATCTTTCACCAGCCCGATAAACGAATTAAATAGAGGTGGAAAGGCAATTTTAAAGGCTTGCGGTAGAATAATCAGTCTCATCGTCTGTACATAAGACAGACCAACACAGTATCCGGCTTCCAGCTGACCTTTTGGAATCGACAGTATAGTTGCTCTGAGCGTTTCAGAAGCATAGGCGCCGACATTTAAGGAAAAGGCGATAATAGCCGCCGGAAAGGGATCCAGCACAATACCGGCACTCGGTAACCCGTAAAATATGATGAAAATCTGTACAAGCAATGGCGTTCCGCGAATAATCCAAACATAAAATTTTGCAATTTGTTTTAAAATCTTAATATCAGCAATTTGAACCATGGCGGTTAAAAGTGCAAGGATCAGCCCGAGAAAAAAGGAAATTAAAGTAAGGGGGATTGTATAGACTAATCCTGGAATCAAAATTTTAAAAAATGAACTGAGCAAAATTTCTATTATACGGGACTCCATCACGGGTACCTTCCTTTCGTTTTTTACAAAATTATTGTTCTACTGAGACATCTACTCCGAAATATTTTTCAGAAATCTGTTTTAGAGTACCGTCTGCGGTAAGCTCAGCAAGGGCAGCGTCGATAGCTTCCACCAGCGATTCATTTCCTTGTCTGATTAAAATTCCATTTTGACTGCTTTCATCGGATAACGCAGCTATTTTTACATCAGCATCCGGCTTCTGGTTCACATAGTCATAAAAGGTTAAGTTATCGTTAATCGTCGCATCCGCTCTTCCTGCCAGCACTAAGTCAATGGACTGATTAAACCCATCGGTTCCTACTAATTCAGCACCATAGCTTTCTGCCAGTTTCGCCCAGTTGCTTGTCAGTGATTGTGCGGATTTTTTACCGGATAAATCTTCAAAACTCTTAATATCTTGATTACTTTCCTTTACAATAAGCGCACCTTTTGTATAGGTATACGGAATTGAAAAATTGTATTTCTGTTGTCTTTCTGGCGTAATTCCTACTTGATTTACAATGATGTCAAAACGCTTCGCATCAAGACCGGCAATAATGCTATCCCATTTTGTCTCCACAAATTCTGCCTTTACGCCCAATTTCTCTGCAACCGCCTGGGCCACTTCTACATCATACCCCACCAGTTCACCGCTGTCATCGTGGTATGTATACGGCGCATAGGTCCCTTCTGTACCGACCTTGATTACACCTGCCTCTTTTATGCTGGCAAGCAGATCCTTCTCATTTTCTTCTGTCTGTTTGGCTGCACCGCATCCGGTTAACCCCACTACAAGGAGGACTCCCGTTAATATTGTAGCAATAGTTCGCTTTTTCATTTTCTTTACCTCATTCTTTCTTTTATTTATAATTACACTTTAAATTTTTGCTTTATCCAGCGCATTGGAGAGGTCTTCCAAAAGATCCTCTTCATGTTCGATGCCGACTGCTAACCGCAGCAATTTGCTGTCAATTCCGATTTTTTCCTGCCATTCAGGACTATAGGATTCATGGGTCATGGAAGCCGGATGGCAAATCAAAGACTCCACACCTCCCAAGCTGACTGCTAAGCCAAAAAACTTCAGATTTTCAATGAATTTTTTACTGTCCCAGCCATCCTGTAACCGGAACGATAGCACTCCACCGTCCCCGATTGCCTGAAAACGCTGAAGTTCATAATTTTTATGACTTTTCAGTCCCGGGTAATAAACGTCTTTTACAGCCGGGTGGTTTTCAAAGTACTGCGCTATAAGCAAGGCATTCTTTTGATGTTTTTCAAGCCTTAGACTCAGTGTTTTGATTCCTCTTGTCAGTAAAAAAGAATCCAATGGGCTCAAGATACCGCCGTAAGTATTTTGAAAAAATTTCAGCTTCGTATAAAGTTCTTCATCATTCAGTACAACGAGTCCGGCCAGGATATCCGAATGACCCGCATAATACTTGGTCGCCGAATAGACGACAATGTCGGCCCCTAACACCAACGGCTTCTGAAAGTAAGAAGTTAAGAAGGTGTTATCCACCACCGTTAAAATATTGCGTTTTTTCGCTTCCTCACTTACTTTCCGGATATCCGTGATTTCCAATAATGGGTTGGACGGCGTTTCTATAAAAACCATTTTTACGTTGGCGGCGGCATCGTTGAAATCATAGAAATTAAAATCATCTACGACTTCATATTCAATCCCATGATCGGCAAAAATGTTTGAGACATATCGCCAGGTCCCGCCATAGACGTTATTATTTATTAATACTTTGTCGCCTTGTTTGAGCAATCCAAAGACAAGACTTGTCGCAGCCATTCCGGATGCGAGAGCCAGCCCATACTTGGCACCTTCCAGCTCTGCAACCAACTTTTCTACATTGCTTCTTGTCGGATTGTTGCCTCGGCTATAGACAAATTCCTCAAATTGATCAAGACTTGGTTGCGTGAAAGTGGATGATAAGTAAATCGGGTAATTCACCGCATTTTTCCCACTGTCATCTGATTTTCCGCCGTGAATGGCTATTGATTCATATCGCATGCTCTCCTCACCTCTGTTTCTATATTGCGTAATCAGAAAAATGATTGATTCTTCTTAAAAATTGCTTTGTTCGTTCTTCTTTCGTTTGGGTGAATACTTCCTCCGGTGTACCTTGTTCGACAATCTTGCCTTTATCCATAAAAATCACATGGTTGGCAACCTCCTGAGCAAAACTCATTTCGTGGGTCACAACCAGCATAGTCGTTCCCTCTTTCGCCAGCTGCCTCATGATGAAAAGTACTTCCGAGATCAGCTCCGGATCCAGTGCAGACGTCGGCTCATCAAACAGGATAACATAGGGGTTAAAGGCAAAAGCTCTTGCAATACCTACCCGCTGCTGCTGCCCGCCGGATAATTGGGAAGGATAAAAATCGTATTTATCGTTCAGTCCCACTTTATCCAGTGCTTTCTTTGATATCTCGTAAGCCTCTGTCGGCGGAATTTTTCTGGCATGAATTAATCCGATTGCTACATTTTCGAGCGCTGTCTTATTGTTAAACAAGTTATAGTTTTGAAAGACAAAGCCGGTCTTCTTACGAAATGCAGCAATCTCTCTTTTAGTAATGCTCGTGAAATCTGCGGTCAGATCATCAAATAGTATCGATCCGCTGTCTGCTTTCTCTAAAAAGTTTATGCAGCGGAGAAGCGTCGTCTTGCCCGAGCCACTTGGTCCCAGAAGAACCACCACATCTCCCTTTTCAATTTTTATATCAATGCCGTCCAAGACGACATTATCTTTAAACGATTTTTGAATGTTTTTGATTTGGAGCATTGTCTCACCTCATTTTTATAGCATACAATTCATATCAGATTAGTATGATATTATTACTTGTTTTGTAGTATATAGCTCTCGTGCATAAATGTCAATATAAAAAGTCAATATAAAAACGAAAAAGTTTTCTAAATGAATTCGAGTAATCCATGATTAAATTACTGATAGAAATTTCTCTATCTTGTACTATAATAGAATAAACAGAATAAGAGATAGATCGGATGAATAAAATTTTTTTGGACTGTTTAAAAACCATACAATCCGTGTAAATAATAAAAGAAACTTGATAAAGAAGGGGCGGGAAATAATATGAGTTATCTTCTTTCTTTTTTAGAAGGAATCACCACCTTTATATCCCCTTGCCTCCTCCCGATGCTTCCCCTTTATGTGTCCTATTTTGCGGGACAGAATGAGGAAGTTCGGAGCGGCAGGGCACTCTCCAATGCGTTAGGCTTTGTGCTGGGCTTTACTTTAATTTTTACATTACTGGGTGCCTTTGCAGGGACTCTGGGAACCCTTTTGAATGAATACAAAACCGTGTTTAATTTAATCAGCGGTCTGATTGTCATTCTCTTCGGTCTCAACTTTATAGGCATCATAAAGGTTCCCTTTATCAATAGAAACAGACACCTGAATTACCAATTCAGCAACCTTGGCTTTTGTTCCTCCGTTCTGTTTGGTATTATCTTTTCCATCGGCTGGACTCCTTGTGTAGGAGCCTTTCTCGGTTCTGCACTGATGCTGGCAGCTCAAAGCGGTGAAAGTATGAAGGGCATACTGATGCTCTTAAGCTATTCTCTAGGTCTTGGGATACCCTTTGTAGTCAGTGCCGTACTGATTGAACAACTAAAAAGTACATTCGATTTTATTAAAAGAAATTATAAGATCATTAACTTGATTTCCGGTACTTTACTTATCCTGCTAGGTTTACTTATGGCAACCGGAACGATGGGATTCTTTCTATCCCTGTTAACGTTTTAAGAGGTAAAGAATATGAATAAGAAAAGAAAAACTTTAATAGCTCTGCTTAGTTTTGTTATCTTTCTTGCTATTGCGGGAGCGGCGTACCAGTATCTTTCCAATGTTTTTGACCCGAATTCCAGCTTGAATACGAAAAAGATTGCGGCAGCTGATTTTACGGTTCTCGATGCCGATGGAAACGAGGTAAAGCTGTCCGATTCCTTTGGCAAACCGATCGTTTTAAATTTCTGGGCATCTTGGTGCACGCCTTGCCAGCGGGAAATGCCTCATTTCGAGAAGGTTTATCCTGAAGTGAAAGAGGATGTGGTTTTCCTGATCGTCGATTTGGCTGATGGTATACGTGAATCAACGGAAACAGGGTCACGTTTTATTGAAGAAAATGACTATTCTTTTCCTGTATTCTTTGATACCAAACAAGAGGCGGCAAAGGCCTATAAAATCACAGCCATCCCTACCACCTTCTTCATCGACAAAGACGGCAATATCGTCTCTGATTATCAAGGGGCTCTCAACGAAAAAAAATTACTCGAGAGGATTGAAGCCATACGGTGAAAATCCTATAAAAGAAGCACCTGAAAGGATAACGTTTGATAGGTGATTTTACTTTCACTTGAAACAAACATGTATCATTCAGGTGCTTTTTATGGCGTCTATTTACGCGTCAGTTTAGGATCGTTTTTATCAGATAATCCACCAACTTTGGCGTATGATCAAACAGATCCGGCTTAAATACCCGTTCCGTATATTTATGTAAATCTTTTCCCCATGGGCCTACATTCAGTACAGGCATGGATTGCTCTTTAATAATGTCTAACGGAATGTAATACATGTCGCCCCAGAAAAGCATATTGCTGCTGATGTATTCTATGTCCTCCTGATCCAATGTAAACATGGCATAGCTTAGGTCGGATATTCCTGTAAAATAATTCTGCGTATAGATCTCCTGCCTCATTTCCTCTGCTGCGTATGCCTTCAATTTATCAATCAGCTCCTGCGTCTGTGCGGCATTGGAAAGCATCGTATTATTTGTACTTGGATAATACGGAGGCGCTAAAGCAATCACCACTACAGGAGAAAGATCGGAACCGTATTCAAGGGTTTTCTCCATCAGCTTATAAATTCCTTCCACTCTTGTGATTTCATTTGCACGAATGCTTTTTTCCAGCTTTATTTGATAAACGTTGATCTCTTGCTTAAACGTTTCGCCTCTTTCCGCTGAAATCTCCGCATAGATTTCACTGTAGAATTTTACTTTAGGTTCCCACTCGATTCCTTCACCGCTTCCAGCGAGTCCCTGATTGTATGTTTCATAGCTCTTTTTCATATCTGCCAGAACGTCATTAAAAGCCTCTTTGCTGATCACTTTTAAGCGGCTCAGGATTTCCTTAGGCGAACTGGTCAGGGATAAAACAGACATATATCCCCCTGCATAAAGGGGCAAGGATACATCGTAGATTTCCTTTCTGTCTTTGAAGTACAACCACGCCGGAGGCGGGGTGATGGTATTGCCGTCTTTTTCAATGAAATCCGGATTGATTTCCGTCTTTCTCACAATGGCCGACAAGAGATGAATCGGATTTAATCCCTTATAAATCTGCCCGACATGAGAAAGTTTACCGCGCACCAAAAACACCGGCATCAGTTTTCCTACGGAACCGTCGTAAATGGTTATATTCTTTTCATCCATTCGCTCGTGCGGTTCTACATTTAAAAGCAGCTTATATTCCAATTGGTACTTTTCTCTCAACTCCTTTAATAAAAAAGCTGCTGACCGCATCCCTGCAGATAGATTTTCTTCATCCGGAACGGCAAGAATTAAAAGGTTTCCATTGAATTCCTGCTGCTGGCAATATTGCTCAAACAAAGCGAGGTGAATGCAGCCACCGCCTTTCATATCCGATGCCCCTCTTCCAAACATCCATTCTTCTGAAGCTAAATCATTTCTTGCAGCATCATCCAGCTCGACATTGCCCTCTTTCATGAACTTTTCTAACGTATACGGTTGATAAGCAAGGTCCTTGAACGCGCCAAAATCATCCACATCTACCGTATCTGTATGATGCATCAGAATCACCGTGTCATTTCCGTTTCCCTTTAAGAGTGCCCACGGGCACGTTCTGTTTAAATAATCGTTTTTAACCGGATAAAACCCGCAATATTCAGGATTTTCTTTTAAATAGGGTACTGATTCAAACCATCTCTTGAAAAAGATCTCATTGTTGATCTCCAGTTCCGTTCCTGTATGTGTTTTTATTGCGACATACTCCAATAAAATTTCTTCAATCCTATCCTTTAAATTCATGTCTTCCCCTCCAATTTTATCTCAGCAATCTTTTTTCTTATTGAGAGAATTCGTTTTCCCTCTTATCCTCATTATACTTTCATTAAGTCAATAATTACAATATATACCAAAAAATAAACACCATCTTGGGTAATGTACTGACCCAAAACGATGTTTACTTTTTCAGTTGTATAAGCAAATGTACTGCTTGAGAATGTCGGATTAAGCGTATCGCTGTTTATTGTAGGATCAGTCAAATCGTACCCTCTTCCCTCACCACCGTCACCGTATAAGCTTGAGTAGTTACGCCATCTACTGCTGTTACCACTACACCGATGTTGTTGCTTCCTACATTTAATGCAACAGGTGTGCTTGACCCCCTTGCTACAGGTGTGTTATTCACCTTTATAGAAGCAGTTGGATCCTGCGCGATAGGAACTACATTAATACTTGATGTGCTGTAAGGCACATTTGATGTTGTATAGTTGAAAATAATCGAGTCAAATGCAGGATTGATAGGAAGTGCTACGCTGTTAACATCAAGTCCTAGACTTGATAGGTATGGGGTTATATATCCATAAATCTCAAGTTCAACAACAGAGGCTGATTGGTGATTAGCATTCAGACCTTTGCTTACATATAATCTTACATATCTGTATACAGCATGCGTAGAAATAGGACGATTAGTAACACTGGACGTATTCGCCGTTACAACATCAAGATTAACCCACGTTGCGTTACCGAGACTACCTTGCAGCTTGAAATCTGACAGATTGTAGTCAGGTGTTGCCCACCCTGCAATAGTTCCCATGTGCTTTACAACCCATGACGTTATGACACAAGGCTTACCTAAATCAACAGTTAATGTGGCGGGAGTATTTGCACTTACTCCATTGTACAACCATCGATTAATTGGCGTATACTTGCCATCAACAGCCATGGATGGTGCAAAAGGCTTAACATATCCGCTTGCTGTAGCCGCTTTATTTAAAGCAATATTTGTAATTGCCATTTTTATCTCCATCCTTCCTAAATCAAAATATTTTGATTGTTTTATTCCGAAAGTAGCGATTAATTGTTTTTAAAAAAGTGAGTTAGTACCTTGACGGGAAAATCCCTTGAGTTGCTATATAATAATTCATACCAGGTATCGGCTCTGCACCCCTTAGATTTGGCAAAGCAAATGTAGTTCTTCCATTCCCGCCAAACTTTAGTCCTATTAATGCAAACAACGCTTGGTTTTCATTTATATTGAGTATCTGACCCTCACATGCCATCCATCCACATGGAGCAAAACCATAAGGAAAAAGGACAATTCCACCTATGTAATAATCCATAATAAATTACCTCCTATAAATTTATTTTTATTATTTTATTGTCTTGATGGGAAAATACCTGTCATTGCAATATAATACCTCATTCCTGATATTGGCTCTGCACCTGTTAAATTTGGCAATTTAAAAGTAGTTGATCCATTTCCCCCAAATTTTGTACCAATTAACGTATACAAAGCCTGATACTGAATAATTTGAATTTCCTGGCCTTCACATGGCAGCCAGCCTGATAGGTTAAAACTGTAAGGGAATAATACAATCCCACCTACGTAATAATCAATATCCATAGTAATTTACCTCCAATTATTTTTTAATTACGATTTCATACAGTATCTTGCAAATATATGTAAACATACTCTTATTCGTTAAATTATATTATATTTTACAAAATGTAGCAACGGTCTTATAATATGTAATATTTCTGCTGTTGCTGGTCATATCAATAAAGAGTTTCACTGCGGCACTTTCCTCCGCGATAGCGGAATTGCCTTGTACACAGCATTCAATCGATCGACTAATACCTTCGTCGCATTGGTTAAAACATATAAGCCTATTGAATTTTCTCTATGATATAAAGCGGAGTATGGTATAATATTACACTAATAGATTATTTATCGTTCAGTGCCATAGGCATGGGAAGGGATAAAGGCAGTAACTATTATTCAATCTGTAGTTGCTTGCCTATTCTTGAGGATAAGTAAATATTTAAAGGGGATAGTATGAACATCATTCAACGGATAAGAGTTTTTCTATTAAAACATTATAAAGGGGTTTCTAAATTATTTTTCGCAGGTGCACTGATTACACTCATTCTATATGAAGCAAGGCATCAACTGCAAGGCATTCACCTTGCAAGCTCTCTGCATACCATTCGCACGATTCCTGTTCAGTGGCTTTTACTATTTGCCGTACTAGGGATTATCGCTTCCATGTCGATGGTCTTTTATGATGTCTTCGCGTTAAAGAACTTAAAAAGTAAAATAGAAATAAAAGACTTATTCAGCATTTCTTTTGTTTCGAATGTATTAAATGCTTTATTTGGCTTCGGTGGAATCACAGGAATTTCGGTTAAAAAACTGCTCTTTAAAACGCGTTATATCGAGCCGGAGGAAGTAGCGTGCTATCACAATGTTTTGGCTTTATCGACTGTGACGGGCCTCTCTTTTCTTTCGATATTCACATTCTTTCATCTGCACAGCATTTCATTTATCATCGAGCAGCATCAATGGGTTTTGCTTTGTCTGCTGCTTGCCAGCTTATATTTGCCTGCCTATTTTTTTCTGGATCGCTTGGTGAAAGGCTGTCGGCTGTGGCCCGAGATTTTTGGTGCTTCAAAGCTGTTTATTTTAAGGGTTCAGCTTTTAACCGTATCCACCGGAGAATGGCTGTTGACCAGTGTGCTTTTCTATGCGCTGGTTCACTATTATAATACGGAGATTAGCTACATAAACACGCTGTCCATTTTCGTTATCGCCTCTATAATCGGTCTATTGAGTTTCTTGCCATGCGGTATCGGTGCCTTTGACTTAATCGCGGTTATTGCGCTTCAAATGATGGGGTTAACAGCAAGCCAGGCCATTGTCGTAGCGATCTTGTATCGAGTTTTCTATTATTTTATTCCGGCAGGAGTTGCCATCTTGGTTTTCTCTTTACAAGTTTTAAACCGTACGGAGCAAAAAGGGTATGCCATCAAATCAGACGCTTACGGCCAATTGATTGCAACCATTATGGCTACTATCGTATTAATGTGCAGCTTGGTTCTGCTAATCTCCGGTTTGACACCCGGTCTGATTTCAAGAAGTAAACTGATTGCAGATTTAACGTCGATTACGTTCCTGCAGTATTCCCGCAGTATCTCCATTGCCGTTGGCTTCATGCTTTTGATCACGGCAAAGGAAATATTCTTTCGGGTAAAACGCGCTTATCATGCTACGATGCTCCTCTTTTTGATCGGAGGCATTTTCACTTTTATTAAAGGACTTGATTTTGAAGAGTTTATTTTTATTCTCATTTCAATGGGTGTTCTGCGATTATCCAAAACCAACTTTTATCGAAAAAGTGTCTTGACTAAACCCAGCCATTTTATAGCAGCTTCACTCAGTGTTCTTGCACTTTTGATTGTGCATTTGAAGATCAGCCATAGCCTGTTTTTTCACTACATTAAGATATTCCACTATCCGCACCTAGGTTTTCATCACATTCATACGTTTATCCATTCGGGAATTGTGGTTTACAGTCTGTTTCTGCTTTTCATGATTGTTTGGTATATCAAGCGGGAGGGTATCGATGAAGATGCACGTTTTGAGGGAGCCGATGAAAAAAAGTTAAAAGAGTTCTTTGCAAAATATAAAGGGCATCACTTATCCCACTTGATTTATCTCGGCGATAAAAACTTGTTCTGGGCAGCGGACGGTCAAGTACTAATCGCCTATTCCAGATACTCCGACAAAGCCATTGTATTGGGTGATCCGATGGGTGAACCCGCTCTCTTTTCACAGGGAATCCAAGAATTCCAGCAATTCATCGACCTTTACGGCTATAAAGCTGCTTTTTATGAAGTCGAAGAATCCAATATGTCCATGTATCATGATAATGGCTTTTATTTTTTTAAGCTTGGAGAAGAAGCGGTAGTCGATTTATCTTGTTTTGAAATGCTGGGCTCCAATCGCAGAACGTTCCGCAATACGGTCAATCGGTTTGCGAAAGATGGATATGAATTTGAAGTGCTGTATCCGCCTTTTCGAGATGAATTTTTGGAAGAACTGGAACAAATCTCTTCGGAATGGCTGGGTAAAAGAAAAGAGATGGGTTTTTGCGTAGGATGGTTTAACAGAGACTACCTGCAGCAGTCTCCGATAGCTGTTGTAAAACGATCGGCAGATCAAGAGATCATAGCCTTTGTTTCTTTGACCTATCATGATCAACAGCGAGAAACGATCGGTATTGATTTGATGCGGTTTAAAAATAATGTACCGAATTCAACCATGGACTTTATTTTCATTCGTTTGTTGATGTATTTTAAAGAAGAAGGCTACCATTATTTTAGCTTCAGTGTTGCTCCCCTCTCTCAAGTGGGTGCGGGTCCTAAGGCACATCTTGCGGAAAAAGTGGCTCACTTCGTATATAAACATGGCAGACTCATTTATAGTTTTGAAGGGTTGCGTAAATTTAAAAATAAATTCGATCCGGATTGGGCCCCTATGTACCTAGCTTATCCTCAGTTTGTTTCTTTAGCTGCGCTTTTAATTGAAATCTCGCTGCTCGTAAATAAAACAAAGGCGAAATCTTTAAAGGACTCCAACTAGGAGTCCTCTTTTAATCTACCGTATATCAGGCTGTTTCCACTCGGTTTCTGCCTTTCTCTTTTGCACTATACAGCGCTTTATCCGCATCCTTATATGCGAATTCAAGTGTGTCAGTCGTGTCGATTTTCAATCCGGCCACACCAAAGCTTGATGTAACCTGAATGTCTTTTTCTTTAATAAAGAACGCTTTCTTTTCAATGGTCTTTCTGAGTTTCTCCGCAATTTCTGTGCCTTCCACTGTTGACGTATGGGGCAATAGTATCAGAAACTCATCACCGCCCCATCTGGCAACGGAATCTGTTTTCCGAACATTTTTCTTCAATAAAGAAGCCATTTGTTTAATCACCATATCGCCTATAGGATGACCGTAATTGTCATTAATCTCTTTAAAAAAATCAATATCTGAAATGATTAAGCAAGACTCATGCTCATGGTGAAGGATATCATAGATCTCACTTTGAAGCAGTTCTTCAAATTTTCTTCTGCTGTAAAGCCCCGTCAATGAATCATAAAAAGCAAGAGTCTGAAGCTTTAAGTTACTTTGTTCCAATACCTCCTGCTGGGTTGAAATCACTCTTTTTTGTATGATGCTCGATTTATTAGTCTGCCACATGATTAATGAAATACAGAAACCGATCCCAATCGCAGTAATCGCATTGATTCGGTCGGAAAGCAAGATAATCGGACTGAGCTGTGCCAATCCAATCGTATAATGAAATCCAGCATATGCTGCCAGATATAAAATCAAGGCGAAGACCGGTCTCATCAGAAAGACCGCGCCGGTAATCGTACAAGCAACTAAAAATGGTGTTATATTGGTCGTAACAAGCTGATCGATAAAAGTGATAATCGTTCCAAATATAAACGTATTTATGTTAATAAATCCTTGAATAAACCTCATACTAAAATTGGCTTTTTCTTTTTCTCTGATTAAAAAGCACCAGATGCCTGTCACCGCAAAGATGATAAATAAGACGCTATGGCTTATAATAATTCCTTTACGCCATTCCATTAAGATTTGATCTTCTATTTCTGCATTTAGATTTAAAACAACTATGCTGGTCAAATTTACGATCATTCCAATAACAGAAAAATAGGATATCCTCTTAAAGTTCATTAACGTAATCTCGTTCATAATAGAATTGTTAACCCATATAGTATCTACTATCAAATTTATATTTGCTTTGATTGTATTTTGTATACAAGTTACGACATTCATTCTCGAAACTCCTTCATTACTATATAAACATTGTTTCTAAATCGGTATTTACATCTAAACATTTATTTAACTTCCTTAAGCTCGCATGGTTAATATTACGCTACAAACCAGCAATTTTCAACAGTTATTTACATTATTTGCAACGTATTTCCAGCCTATAGTCTTATCTATATTCGTGATCTCATTTTTTATTCATTGTATGTTACTAAACTTTATTTTGATACCTTATTAAAACAATTAATCGACAGAAAGTGAGTCCGATAAAATTTCCGGTACATAAAAAAATGGCTTCGCCACTCCGCTAGGGAACCCTATGGCTCCCTTCGGCGCTCACGTCATTCGCTGCGCACCCTCCTGGATCGGCAAAGAGACTTCCACCCCTCTGCACTTCCCTTTTTTATGTAATAGGAAAAGCCAACGACATTTCCTATTACATAAAAAAACAAGGCCCTCTTCAGAAGAACCTTGCTTCAATTATGTATCTGCGATTATTTATTTTTTATGTCTTCGATTAGCTTCTTAAACTGCGGTAGCGCATGAATGATGGTGTCATAGGCCACACAATATACAATTCGCACATAACCCGGACAACCAAATGCACTTCCCGGTACGATCAATATTCTATAATCCTTAGCGACTCTGCAAAACGCTACATCATCTTCGATCGGTGCCTTTACAAATAAGTAGAAAGACCCCTCCGGCTTAATGCATTCATAGCCGAAATCCGTGAGGCCGTTGTAAAGAGCTTCTCTATTTCGGTTGTAAATCTCAATATCTACAGAACAATCTAAGCACCTTGCAACCATTCTTTGCATGAGGGATGGTGCATTCACAAAGCCCATGATACGATTCGCTGTACTTGCTGCAACCATCAGATTTTCAAAATCTGCCACTTCTTCCGGCACAACCAAATAGCCGATTCGATCACCGGGCAAAGAAAGGGATTTGCTGTAGGAATAGCCAATGATTGTGTTTTTAAAATAATGTGGTACATAAGGAACTTCTGCGCCATCGTACACCAATTCTCTGTAAGGTTCATCTGCAACCAAATAAATGTCGATGCCGAATTCTTTTTCTTTTTCTGTCAGAATGGCGGCAAGTTCTTTCAGCGTGGCTTCCGAATAAACGACTCCCGTTGGATTGTTCGGCGAATTGATCAGGACGGCCTTTGTCTTTTGCGTAATACTGCCTTTCAAAGTTTCCAAATTCGGCTGGAAGGTTTCCGTATTCGGCGGTATGGTCACCAGCTTGCCGCTATAGTTGGCTATATAGCTGCGATATTCTCCAAAGTATGGCGCAAATACGATGACTTCATCCCCCGGATCCAATAAGGTCTTGAAAATAACATTTAACCCGCCGGCTGCACCCACGGTCATCAAAATGTTATCGGCCTTTAATGTTGCCGAAAACTTCTTATTGAGATGTTCTGCAATCTTCGCTCTTACATCTTCATAGCCGGCATTGTTCATATAGCCGTGAACAAACGTAGGCTCTTCTTCATTTAGCACATCAAGAATCGCCTGCTTGATTTCTTCCGGCGGATTTAAATTGGGATTTCCTAAGCTGAAATCATATACATTTTCAGCTCCGTAAATTTTCGCTAGTTTAGCACCTTCTTCAAACATCGCCCGAATGGCAGAACTGCCTGTCACATAGCTTTCCATACTTTTTGCAATCATTTTCTATTGTCCTCCTTTGGCAATACATACTCTTTCGCAGTCTCTTCGCCTTTTAAAAGTCTCAAGGCCCCCAAGGACAATGCTTCCATCTCATCCTCACCGGGCGCCACTTCAATCGGTGCTATAAACTGAACTCTTTCGGTGACCATTTCTACCATCTTTGCTGAATAAGCCAAACCTCCCGTTAAAATGATAAAATCAACTTTACCTTTTAAAACAGGAGCCAGTTCTCCGATTCCTTTTGCCACCTGATAAGCCAATGCTTCATACAGAAGCTCCGCTTTCTGATTGCCTTCCGCAATCATTTTTTCAATCTTCCTGCAATCCGAAGTTCCTAAATAAGCTTTGAGTCCTCCTTCGCCTCGGATTTTTTTGATCATCTGTTTTTTATTATACTTTCCGGAATAACACATATCTACAATATACAGCAGCGGCAGTCCGCCTGCGCGCTCCGGAGCAAACGGCCCCGCATCATCCCGTATCGCATCGATGATTTTTCCGCCGCTGTGGACCCCGATGCTGATGCCTCCGCCCATATGCACCACAATCAGGTTCAACTCCTCATAGGTTTTACCATATTTCTGAGCTACTTTTCGAGATACGGCTTTCATATTTAATACATGGCACATACTTTGCCTTCGTACTTCAGGCATACCTGTTATTTTAGCGATCTCTTCAAACTCGTCTGATGTCACCGCATCGTAAATATACGCGGCTATTCCCAGTGGCTGAGCCATTTTATGAGCCAAGAGTGCGCCTAAATTAGAGGCATGCGGGGAGGCCAATCCGGTTTGTAAGGCGTCCAGCATCGCGTCATTTACCACATAACCGCCGCTGCCCATGTTTGGAAGGAGTCCCCCTCTTCCAACGACAGCCGTCAACTCATTAAGATTGACGTTTTCTTTTTTCAATACCGATTCAATCAGTTGATATCTAAATTCCAATTGATCGGTCAGTTCTTCAAATTCAGCCAACTCTTCCGACGTATGTTCGATAGTGTGTTCAAATACCTTTTTATCCTCTTCATACAACGCAACCTTTGTTGAAGTAGAGCCCGGATTAATGGCTACTATTTTATTTTTATGATCTGCTCTTTGGTCCTTTACCCACATGTTAGATGCCGCAGACGCTAATACTAGGGATAAATATTTTTCTTCCGAGCTGGCCCCTCTTGATACTAAAACAATCGGAGCCTTCGCCCCTACGATGATCCCTGCCATCCTGCTTCCCGCATTAAAAAGCAGCGCCTTGGCAAGCAGATTTCCGGTTGTCATATCCGGGGTTAAAAGAATATCGGTATTCCCCGTCACCGGACTGTCATACCCTTTTATATAGGCAGATTCTTTACTCATCATCAAGTCATAGGAAATAGGCCCTTCTACGATGCAGCCGGTTATTTTCCCTTCCAGATTCATTTTTTTCAGCTGTGCAGCATCCAGGGATTCCTGAATCTCATCATTGATCACTTCCGTCGCAGCTAAAGCGGCAACCTTCGGCAGTTCATAGCCCAACTGCTTCAGCACGGAAACTGCATTTTGGATAATCATCGCTTTTTGCGGTACCGTTGGATAAGGGATCATTCCGCCGTCTGTGATGACGATTAATTTACGATAACCGGGTATTTCAAACAGTCCCACATGAGACATGATACCGCCTGTACGAAGGCCTGTTTCCCGATTGACTACTTGTCTCAGTAAATCGGCCGTTTGAATCTTCCCTTTCATAATAAAATCCGCTTCACCTTCTCGAATCATCAAAACAGCTTTTTTAGCCGCTTCCATGTCATCCGTTAAATGAATCATCGTTGCATCCGAAAAAGAAAAACCTTCTTTATTAATAATTTCCCGTATTTGAGCAGTGTCTCCGATTAATATCGGAGACACAATGCCGTTTTCATACGCCCTATTAATTCCTTCTAATGTGTGCTCATCATGAGCTGCCACAACTACTACTTTTTTCTTTTGAGGATTTTTTTGAACCAGTTCGATTAGTTCTTCAAAATTTCTCATATATTTTATGCTCTCCTCAAATTTTGTTTTTGTTCAGCCGGATTGAAACAAACCCGACTCGCTGCCTGACAGCTCAAGAATTTACGTCTTTTCATAAATTATAATTGAAAACCTGCTTCAAAGGCTTTTAAATTAATTTCTTCAAATCCTTTTTTCACGTTATTCACAATTGCCTTTTTCCAATCAGCGCCGTCTACATTCATCGCCTTTACAAGTGCACCGAGAAGCACAATATTCATGGTTTTACTGTTGCCGATAGCTTCTGCAATTTCTGCTGCTTTTATCACAATCACGGAAACTTTTTCGGATAATTCTTCTAGAATGCCCTGCGGATATTCAACCTTGCCCATTAAAATAGGAACGGATGGGATTTCAAAATCATTAATGACCATCTTTCCTTCCGGTCTTAGGTATTCCACCCATCTTAACGCTTCCATCTTTTCGAATGCGACAATAACGTCTGCTTCCCCTTTTCCGACAATCGGTGAAAACACTTGCTTTCCGTATCGTATCTGGGTGCTGACATTTCCGCCTCGCTGCGACATGCCGTGAATTTCGGACATCTTCACTTCATATCCGGCTTCTACCAGACCTTCCGTCAAAATTTTGCTGGCAAGAATGGTGCCCTGACCGCCAACACCTACTAATAATATATTTTTAACGTCACTCATGACTATACCTCCTCAATTGCATCAAACGGACAAGCCTGTGCACATACTGCGCAGCCGGTACAAGATGTTTGCTCGATTTCAATAATTTTACCGGAATGAATAGCCGGACAACCGACACCGACGCAAATTCTGCACTTTTTGCATTGTTCCTGATTGATTGCACATTTCTTAGGCGATAGATCAAAATCCTTTTTATCCTGTGCGCTGAATTTCTTTAAAATACAAGGCCACTTTGTAATGATGACCGTCGGCTCTTCTTTTGCCAATGCGTCGTCAAGCGCTTTGTTTACTTCATCCAGCTTATTTGGATTGATGACATACATATTTTCCTGCTTAATACCGATTGCAAGGCAAAGCTTTTCGATATCCACCTCTACGGTTTCTTCTCCCATCAACGTATATCCTGTTCCGGGATTTTCCTGATGTCCGGTCATGCCGGTTATTCTATTATCCAAGATGACGGAAACACAGTTACTCTTATTGTAAACGGCATCAATCAAACTGGTAATACCGGAATGGAAGAAGGTTGAATCACCGATCACAGAAACGACCTTTAAGTCCTGATTTCCTGCCTTCTTCAGCGCCTGAGCAGCACCATGTCCTGCACTGATACTGCCGCCCATGCAGAAACAAGTGTCCATAGCGGAAAGCGGAGGTGCAGAGCCAAGGGTGTAGCAACCGATGTCTCCTGTGATAATCAAGTTCTTTTTCTTGCTTAGACCATAGTAGAAGCCTCTGTGAGGGCATCCTGCACAAAGTGTAGGCGGTCTCATAACCGCTTCTTTGGTCACTTTAATGCCTTCATTCTTTTCACCGAAAACAGCTTGACGTACGATATCCGTATTTAATTCATCGTATTCCGGGATCACTTCTTTTCCGATACAGCTGATTCCTGCCATCTTTAGATGATTTTCTATGTATGGGTCCATCTCTTCAATAACGTAAAGTTTTTTCACCTTACTTGCAAACTCTTTGATAAGAGCCATCGGCATAGGGAACGTCATTCCTAATTTTAGATAAGATACCTGTTCACCGAATACTTCTCTTGCATACTGATAAGCGATTCCGGAGCTGATAACGCCGATTTCGTCTCCATTGTATTCCGGCTTATTGATTTCAGCTGTAACAGCATATTCTTCCATTGCTTTCAGCCTGCCTACCAGATTTCTTCGCATTATTTTTCCGTTTGCCGGAGTCGCAACAAACTTTGAAATATTCTTTTCATATTTTACGATGGGTTTTTCCACCCGCTCGCCCAGTTCCACAAGACTTTTGCTGTGACAGACTCTTGTGGTCATACGAAGCAGAACCGGTGTATCGAATCGCTCTGAAAGTTCAAGGCCAAGCTTCATGAAGTCTTTTGCTTCTTGACTGTCGGAAGGCTCCAGCATCAATAGTCTAGCAGCTGTGGCATAATTTCTGTTATCCTGCTCATTCTGTGAGCTATGCATCCCCGGATCATCTGCAGAAACCAATACGCAGCCTCCGGTTACGCCTGTATATGCGAATGTAAACAATGGGTCTGCCGCTACATTTACTCCTACATGCTTCATCGCTGCCATGGATCGTACTCCTGCAACGGAAGCTCCTATTGCTGCCTCAAGAGCAACTTTTTCATTTGGCGCCCATTCACAATAAATATCTTCTTTATAGTTCACTATATTTTCCAGGATTTCTGTACTTGGTGTTCCCGGATATGCTGAAGCAAATACAAGTCCACCTTCATATGCTCCTCGTGCGACTGCTTCATTTCCTGTCATGATCGCTTTCATGTCCATCCTCCTATAACCTCTACTTTTATATAATAACTATACTCCAATTTTACTACATATCAAAGTATAAAAATAAAACGGAATTAACTTTGTATTTTAATTGATACATATGCTTGAATCCAGTGGGATCCACCTGAATTGAATCTTATTTGGTGTGATTTGCAAATGAATTTATTTTTTTCGGCCAAAAAATTATAACATTTTATGTTGTTTGACACAAGTTTTTGCCTTTTATTTTTCCTTTTTACCAATAATCTCCTTTTTGGTAAAATACGATTTCAGCAGTACAGAAGTCTGTGATGTTCCGTATATTTTAATTTGTCCGAGCAAGGCTTCCAGTGCTTCCGAATCATCGACGAATATTTTTAAAAGGGAATTATGAACGCCTACAATGTGATGATGTTCCATGATCGCTTCTGTATTCTCACAAAATTTGCAGAACAACTCATATTTCTTAGGATATACATCTACGTTGATATATGCCGAAATGCCTTTTCCGAGCTTCATTATATCGATTTCAGCCGTATACCCTTTTATAATGCCGGCACTTTCAAGTCTTCGGATTCGTTCCGCTACAGCCGGCGAGGTTAAGCTCACCTGCTGTCCGATCTCCTTGATGGTGCTTCTCCCGTCCTTTTGCAAAATATTGATGATGTTATAATCCGTATTATCCATAGTCTTATCCTTTGACAAAATGCCTCCCTGTTCTATGCTTAATTTAATTAAGCGGGCCGCCTCATAAACTTAATAATATTAATATTTTTCAGTATAACAAATTTTTTCTCTTATGTACACAATTTAAAATTAATACTATACTTGATTATGCGTAAATGTTGAGATTGAAATTTTGCGGGTTTACAATGGGCAATCGTTGCAAGCGTCTGTCATAGCTTGCCCGATTATATAACACAGACCGAAAACTAGGAGGCATTATAAAATGGATAGAATCAATCAACCGATTACAGGAATTTGTTCCTTTGCCAAATACCCGATCTGCACCGATTTAGACCAGCTGGATGCAGATATGGCCATTCTGGGGGTTCCCTATGACTTAGGTGTAGGTTTTCTAAGCGGCTCAAGACTAGCTCCACGCCGAATCAGAGAAGCCTCTACTCAGTACGCTCGCGGAGAGGCCGGTTTCTATAACTTCGAAACAGACGAACAGCTATTGGCAGCTCCTATCAAGATAATGGATTGCGGCGATGCCGACATTTTACAAGGTGATTTGAATTATTCTTTTGAACAAATTGAGTATGCCGTACGAAAAATCATTGAAAAAGGCGCGATTCCCATTGTCATAGGCGGCGATCACTCGATTTCCATTCCGGTGGGGAGAGCCTTGGAAAGTATTCACGATAACGTCAGTGTGGTTCAATTTGATGCACATTTAGATTGGACGGATCACGTAGGGCCTCAAATTTACGGAAACGGCAGCCCTATGCGGCGACTGTCCGAGATGGAACACATTGATAAGATGGCGCAGATTGGCCTGCGGGGCATCGGAAGCAGCAAAGAATCCGATTTTATGGAGGCGAAGGCCTACGGCAGCCAGCTTATCTCTGCACGTGAAGTACATAAAATCGGAGTGGAAGGAGTTTTAAAGAAAATTCCTAAAGCAGAGAAGTATTTTGTTACCGTAGACATTGACGGTTATGATATGTCTATCGCACCGGGCGTTGCCTCCCCTTATCCCGGAGGGCTGTTTTACGATCAAGTGATTGATATCTTTGAAGGAATCTGTCAAATGGGCGAAATCGTTGCTATTGATTTGGTAGAAGTCGCTCCGCAATATGATCCTACCGGCATCACAGTACGGCTCGCCGCATTGACACTAATCAGTATGATGGCACAAGTGGCGAAGCATAAAAAAAGCCTCCTTTAATACCGCAGCATTAAAACGAGAGTGTCTCAAAGAAATTCTTTTGAGTCACCCTCGTTTATTTTTTGGGTTAGTTTGTTATATAGTCATCACAAAATTAAGGGGTATATACGTTACTCCATCTTTTACCGTTGGGACATATTCCAGTTTAATCTCTGTGCTCTTTCCGTTTTTAGTGACGATACACAGGTCTTCCCCAATTGTCAAACTGTATACGGTATTACCCTTTGTTATTTTTATCGGCGTTCCATTTCCAGCCCATTTTACCGTATATCCTTTTGCCGCTGCTGCATCACGCAAAGAGATGTCTGCAACAAACGGATTGCCCAGCTTCGCCGCTGTACGCCCATATCGATCCATTACAAAGAACAATAGTTGATCGTATAAATGATCTGCATCCTTACATGCTTTTTGTGCAATGCTCCTATGTAAATCCGTCACATATTTTTTCGCTTGCTGCGGATCTTTCTTATATAACGTTACCATCTCTTTTTCAGCGTTTTGCATTTGCGCATAAAGCTGTTCTTCATAGAAATTCCAATAATCTCTTACTCCTTGACCGTAGAAACTTCTATTTTGCTCCGCTAAGGTACAGATTCTCTTAAACTTCCAATATGCACCATTCTCATTGTAAAATTCGCCATCCACCTTATAAGCTTCGTAGGTATCTGTAATCCCGCTGAAGTTCGGTAAAAAGACGGAATGCTCTGCATTCCCCATAGCAAGCCACTGTAACGCAGAAATTTCTTGAGGATAATCCTCTCGAATCTGTATCACGTGAATCTGTGACTGGCGTTCCACTCCAATTACTCTTAACTCTTCATTCCCTGGAAGGGATGCATCAAACTTTGTTCCTTCATATCGATTTCGCAAAACATCCATTACCTGCAATGCAGAGACCTTTGCATCCGGTTTATAAAACAACGGATAATAAGCATTCGTTGCATAGTCTCCAACGGATGATGGAGATAACAGCTTGTGTCCCATCCAAGTACGCATATTGGAATAGTCTTCTCTTGCTTCACCGAAGGTTGCCGCTAAATTTACTAAATTGTTCTCTTTCTTCGTCCAACCATTCTTATCCGCAGTAGTAAATAAATCCTTTTGATACTTAAAGTTATGAGTATCCGCAGGATCAACGGCATCGATCATAAATTGATTGCCAAATACGGCGACCTTATCCGCGGGCATTTTTTGTGCGGCCCATAGATGTCCGCTGTATACTTCAAAAATCCATGCTTCTTTTTGATCGGCAAGCAGGATCACGTTCCCCTCTTCAGATCCATAGGTTTCAATAGTTTCTGCTAGAAGGTCTACTCCTTCTTCGGCTGTTTTACACGTGGCAGCCACAATGCCTGTAAGAACGGCTTCTCTTAAACTTCCTTCTACAAATGGGTCAGCCTCTTCCACTTCCGGTCTTGGCGATGCAGACACCGTTGCACTGATGCTTAGGCCATATTCGTTTGTACATGCGCCCGGATATGGGCCGTCTCCAGCTTCGGAATAATCCGGAACCATTGTATACTGATAGGTTGTTGCCGGAAGCGGATAGGAAAATCCATTGACATCATCCATTGTGCGCCCCGGAACATTTTCAACCCTGTCCACTACAACAAACAGCTTGTTGTAGGCACCGGTTCCTTGATCTTCACTTCTAGCAATAATGGTACTCCCATCCGTGCTTACCTCTTTTCCGACATAAACAGCGGTACAAGCAAATGTACTGACCGTGCTTAGTAATAGGGATATTACCAGCGTAATTGCCATCACTTTAAATTTTCTCATGTTGTTTCTCCTCTTCATTAAAATACACAAATATAGTAATAAGGTATGTCTAACAGACGGTATCTTATGCATGGGATTAACGCCTAAATTTTCGCTTAACTTGACAAAATTTAGTACTGAAAAGGAACTGAATGAATAAAACCCGCTCAATGATGATTGGAGTTCATTGAACGGGTTTTGAATTTATTTCTTATTGATTACATTCTGCCAAAAATACTTCGGTCATATCGCATTGGATAGGAAACCCTAATCCTTTCAAGGTTTTGGTCATGGCATCCATCACTTCTACCAAGTTTTCCGGATACGCATTTTCCCCCATATGCCCGATTCGAATGACTTTTCCGGCAAGGATATCAAAGCATCCGGCGATCATCACTTGATACGTTTCTTTCATTACATCCAGGATTTGTTTATCGGTATAACCTTCAGGCACTTGAATAACCGTAACGGTGTTGGCATACCCTTCCTTCAGATACAGCTGAAGACCCGCTGCCAGAACGGCTTTTCTTGTAGCTCTGGCCACTTTTTCGTGTCTGCTTAAAATCTCTTTGTCTTGAATCACATTGTCAATGGCTGCCCTCAATCCGTAGATATCACTGATCGGCATGGTGTATGGGAACCATTTTTCTGCATAATAATTTTTGAAGGTTAAAATATTTGCATAGAATGCCGCAATCGGAGTTTTTCGGTTTTCCATAGCAGCTATCGCTTTCTCACTCACCCATAGCATGGTCAATCCCGGAGGCGCAGACAGTGCTTTTTGAGAGCCGCCGCATAGAATATCGATTTTACTTTCATCCACATTGACAACTTCACCGAACATCGCCGCCACAGAATCCACCACGGTTAGGATGTTGTATTCCGCAAGTAAATTGCAGATAGCATGGATATCATTTAAAACCCCGCTCGGTGTATCACAATGCACGACAGTCGCATACTTAAAATCTGAATCTTTTTCCAGAAAGCTTCTCAGTTCTTCCGCATCCACAGGCTGCTGATAGTCGGATACAAAGGAAACCGCTTTGCCTCCGTACATCGTTACAAAATCAGCAAAACCTCTTCCGAAAATCCCATTGTCTATTACCAATACACGGTCATTCGGCTCGGTTAATGAGGCACAAGCTGCTTCCAATCCCAAAATTCCTTCCCCTCCTAAGATGTAGACTTCATTTTTCGTATGCATCAGCTGCGCCAAAAGGTCACAGGTTTCTTTATAAAACTCACAAAATGCAGGATCTATGTCGGGATTGGTGCACTCCAAACTTCTTGCTAAACGAACATTCTCTTTTACCCTTGTCGGGCCCGGTGTCATGATCTTATACATTACTCCGCACTCCTTTTTCTATATTTTAGCCAACTTTTTAAGCCGCTCCGCAATCGGCAATACAATAATAGCGGCAATCACGACCTGCATCACATTGCCCGGTATAGAACCGAACGGAGCAACCCAATTGCCGTATAAAATCACTTCTGTAAAATAATAGCCGACAATTTTTATGATAAGCGCAGCAATAATAGCGATTGTATTGACAACAATCGGTTTCCAAGGAACTTTTTCCGTGATTAATCCGACTAGGAAGCCCATTGTTCCTACTATAACGAACGTAAACGGTGCCCACGCGGTCCATCCGGAAATCACATCGAACATGCCCATTCCAAACGCTCCTGCGATGGCTCCTGTCTTTTTTCCATAGACCATTGCAGCGATAAACAGCGGTACATTCCCCAGATGGATAAGACCGCCATTGCCCATAAACGGCAGCCTTATATTAATAAACATGGTAGCCGCCAGGGTTAACGCGATAAATAGTGCATTGATGACCAACATTTTCGTTGCATTTCTTGAAACTTCTGCAGTATTTGTACTCATAATTTCGTTCTCCTTTTGTTGTAATAGTTTACCTGTTTTTCCATTATACAAAATAACTGATTATATTAAAATACTCAATTCTATTTATTTTAATATATACAATACTGCTTTTTATCTATGATATGAGAGCCTTTTACTATTCTGTAATACAAATAAATAAAAAAAACAGAGTACACCTTTGTACTCCATTTTTGTTTTGATTTCTTAGTGTCAAATTCACGGACCCATGATACAATATTAGTAGATGACAGACTTTAGAGAAAGGAATTTATTTCATGCTATACAATTATAAACCCCGCGGTGTATGTGCCCAAAATCTATCCTTTGAAATTGAAGACGACAAAGTTAAAAATGTTGAATTCTATGGCGGCTGCAACGGAAACCTAAAAGGCATTGCCTGTCTTATCGAGGATATGCCCGTGGATCAAGTTATAAAAAAACTGGAAGGTCTTCACTGCGGTCATAAATCTACATCATGTCCGGATCAATTGGCCAAAGCTTTATTAGAAGCTATCGAAGAAAAGTCGAAGTAGCTTTATCATAGTATTGCTGCATTTCTTCGCTCGGAACCATACTACCACCGGTCGCCCACAAAATATGGGTGGCCTTTTTTATTTTGCTTTCCAAGTGATACATCTTCAAATATTCTTTATGTTGAAGAACTCTTGCAACCGTGTCAAACGTCGCGCAGGCCGACGGCTCAATCCATATATTTTCCGAATCTGCCAGTGCTTTCAGGTAACGGAATAACTTATGATCGTCTATCGTCGATATACCATCAATGAGCATCTCTAAGGTTTTCCCCACTAATCTGGAAGGTCTGCCTACTGCCAGCCCGTCTGCTGCCGTTTTGCCGTCGAGGCCGATATCCTCTACGGAGATTTCGTCGTGCAAGCCCGTTATCATGCCCAGTGCCATGCAAGGTGCGTGAGTTGGTTCAGCAAAAAAGCAATGCGCATGCTCGCCGAATATTTTCTTAATCCCATAGGTCACTCCCCCCGGTGCACCGCCGACTCCGCAAGGAATATAGATCAATAGCGGATGGTCTTCATCCACGGTTACCCTTTGCTCGATTAACTGAGCGGCCAGCCGTTTTCCTGCCGTAGCATACCCCAGAAATAAATCCAAAGACCCTTCGTCGTCCACAAAGTGGCAGGTTGGATTTCCTTCCGCGGCTTTCCGCCCTTCCGACACTGCTTTCTGATAACTATCTTGATATTCGATTACAGTCGCGCCTTTTTCACGCAATAACTCCTTTTTCCACTGTCTTGCGTCAGAGGACATATGGACGGTCACATCAAACCCTAATTGAGCACTCATGATACCGATGGATAGTCCTAAATTACCCGTAGAGCCTACTGCTACACTGTATTTTCCAAACATCGCTTTAAAGTGATCCTCTGCAAAGACTTCATAGTTGTCCTCTAACGAAATTTTACCTTCATGCATCGCCACCTCTTCGGCAAATTTTAAAACTTCATGAATACCGCCTCGGGCTTTTATGGAGCCTGATACGGGCAAATGACTATCACATTTTAACAGGAGCCTGCCGGTATGCTCCACGCCGAGCATCTGTGATAATGCTTTCTGCATAGTGGGAATATCCCGCAGCGGAGATTCAATAATTCCGCCGCTTTTTTCTGTTTCGGGGAATACTTTTCTGATATAAGGCGCAAAACGCTGAAGCCGTGCTTCCGCTAAATCAATATCCTCTTGGGTAATCTGTTTTGAAAAACAATTTTCTTTGCCCTTGGGATTTATCCAAAAAATTTCTCGGCCTTGCGCCATGGCGTTTACGGTTTCGCCGAACCTTTTTAAATTTTCTACTTTTCTTGACATTGCATCCTCCCAATATTTAGCATACAATTAAAGATAGTATATCATAAAACCAGTAAGGAGAGTACGATGACTCATTTTCTGATTCGAACCTTTATTAAAGATTATAAGAATACTCAGAACCCGGACGTCCGAAAAAAATACGGGCAACTGGCCGGGGTAGTTGGTATTATATCTAATCTGCTCTTATGCAGTACAAAAATTGTCATTGGTATAATCATTCACAGTATTGCCATCATTGCGGACGGCATTAACAACCTCGCAGACGCGGCTTCCTCCATTATTACGCTGATCGGATTCAAAATGGCGGCAAAACCGGAGGATAAAGAACATCCATACGGCCATGCACGAATCGAATATTTATCAGGGCTCTTGATCTCCATCATTATTATCTTTATCGGGTTTCAACTCCTTAAAACTTCTTTTGAAAAGGTATTGCATCCCGAGGTGTTGGAATTCAACCTCACGTCTATCTTAATTCTGGTATTTGCAATCGCTATAAAAGTATGGCAAGCTGCATTCAATATATCAGCAGGCAAGAAAATCAACTCTATTGCACTTATTGCAACCGGAACGGACAGCAGAAATGATGTAATTGCAACCACTGCAGTTCTTGCCGGCATCCTTATTGGAAAGGCCACCAACTTGCATTTGGACGGCATAATGGGATGTGGGGTCGCTTTATTTATCATCTGGTCCGGTATCAAACTGATTCAGGAAACCGCCAGTCCTTTACTTGGAGAAGCACCTGATCCAGCGTTAGTTGAAGCTATTTTCGAGGGCGTAAAAAGCAGGGAAGGCGTTCTCGGCATTCATGATCTCGTCGTGCACAGCTACGGCCCGGGGCGTACCTTTGCCTCCATTCATATTGAGGTGGATGCAGACGGCGATTTGATGGAAATCCACGATATGATTGACAACATCGAAAAGGAGCTTAGTGACGCCCTTCATATACATTTAGTCGCTCATATGGATCCCGTCAAAACCAATGACCCGATCATTGCAGAACTTCACACGGTTATAGAGGCAGCACTCGATTCGTTAGACGGGGTCATAGGAATGCATGATTTAAGAGTTATTCCGGGAACTACCCACACCAATATTATCTTTGACGCCGTGATTTCTTCGGAATGCAAAATAGAAGAATCGGAAATCAAAGGGATTGTTAACCGAAGAATTAAGGAGATCAATCAGACTTACTTTGCCATTATTACGTTTGACAAGGCGTATTCCTAATCAGGTGAGTACCCATTTTCATAGTAAAAGTGTATCGCAAAGGTCCATTTAACAAAGAAAAAGAACAAAAAGGATGCCCGAAGAAAAGTGTTTTGCTTCGCCAGGCATCCTTTTTCTAATTAGAAGGTAAACTCTGTTACTCGATTTCTTTTTCACCTAATTCTCTTAAGTGGTTCGTTAATCTTACATTCTCTTCATAATCCACCGGACAGTCGATGATGCAAGGCACATCTTGCGCAAAGGCGTCTATCAGTGTTGGAATCAAGTCCTCTGCGGACTCGATTCGATATCCTTTTGCACCGAAGCTTTCCGCATACTTTACAAAATCCGGGTTTCCGAAATCCACATAGCAGCTCTTATTATAGGTATCCATCTGTTTCCATTTAATCAGTCCATAACTGCCATCGTTAAAGATAAGGGTAACAAAAGGAGTTCCGATTCGAATTGCCGTTTCAATTTCCTGTGAGTTCATCATAAAACCGCCGTCTCCTGTTATCGCCAGCACTTTCTTGCTTGGATTAATCAGTTTTGCGGCAACAGCACCCGGAACCGCGATACCCATCGTCGCAAATCCGTTGGAAATAATACAAGTATTCGGTTTCTGACAAAGATAATGCCGCGCAATCCACATTTTATGGGCGCCCACATCAGAGATAACAATATCGTCTTGATCGAGAACCTTACGGACATCCAGCAAAATTTTCTGCGGCTTCATCGGAAAACTGCAATCGTCTTTATAGGAATTGTATTCCTCCACCATAGCGGCTTTTACCCTGAGCGCATATTCCGGTTCGTTATTACGATGTACCCGCCTCCTGATTTGGTTCAGTGAATTGACGATGTCCCCTACGACTTCAACCTCCGGCTGATAATATTTATTGATATGGGAAGGGCTTGAATCTACGTGTATAATTCGGTGCTTTCCCTCTTTATTCCACTTGGTTGGTGAATACTCCACGATATCGTAGCCAACTGCTATTACTAAATCGGATTTTTCTAATACTTTATTTGCATAATCTTTCTGCGGAATGCCGATAGTCCACATCGAATACTTATTTTCATAAGAAATGATTCCCTTTGCCATCATGGTATTTAATACCGGTATCTTTAGGGCCTCTGCAAATTTTGTCAGCGCATCATTGCATTTGCCTCTTACTGCACCGCTTCCTACTAAAATGACCGGGGCTTTTGCCGAAAAAATTGCGCCTGCAGCATCTTCAATATTCTCAATATCTGCCAATTCAGGAGACGGATGCTTTTTTTCAAGGGGCTTTTCTTCCCCTACCGGCATAGAGGCAATATTAACCGGCAGATCAATATGGCAGGCTCCCGGTTTATCACTCTCCGCATATTTAAATGCGATTCGCACGATTTCATTTACCGTATCCGGCCGTACAATCTGTTTGCTCCTCTTGGTAATCGGTTCAAATAATTTGCACAAGTCCAAGGACTGATGAGAAGTGATATGCATTCGCTCCGTTCCTACCTGACCTGTTATTGCTACTAACGGTGCCCCGTCTTCATGTGCATCGGCGACTCCCGTAACAAGGTTGGTTGCCCCCGGTCCAAGCGTTGACAGGCAAACGCCGGCTTTTCCTGTCAGTCTTCCATAAACATCGGCCATGAAAGATGCTCCCTGTTCATGTCTTGTCGTAATGAATTTAATGGAGGATTCGTAAAGTGCGTTCATCAATTCGAGATTTTCTTCGCCGGGAATCCCAAAAATATATTCGACACCCTCTTTTTCCAAGCATTTTACTAACATCTCAGCCGTATTTAATTGGTTTGCCATGTAGATTCTCCTTACTATTTATTGAATTCCTTCCTGATCATTTCACAGCGGACATGGCTGTCTGCTTCACCAGTAATTTTATAAATATTTCGCCGATAGCCAAAGTCCTATTCTCTATTCGGCAAAAATGTATTAAAATAAAAAATCGTATACATTCTGTGCTTATATTTCCATTTTATCACGCTATAGGAAAATTTCAACGCCTTTTTCCTGCTATGCAATTTAAATACAATCGGGGTTATTCTTGCTCTCTTTTACTGTTAATCAGGTCCCATTTTTTCTTTCTGGTTAACCTTTTAATGGCGCATTCTCTCTTCAAGGCTTCCGATTTCGTCTCAAATTCTTCGCTGTAGACCAAGTCTACAGGTCTTCTTCCCCGTGTATATTTTGCTGCACTTCCACCGTTTTCTCCATTGTGTGTTTTAAGGCGTTCTTCCAAGTCGGTCGTCCATCCTGTATAGAGTGACTGATCCCTGCATTGAACAATATATACAAAGTTTTTTCTTTCCATAAGTACCCTGCCATCTTTTTATTGTTTCCTATAGGATATACTTATACCCTATATATTTTGATTCATTCTCTAGTTTTGCCACTTTTTTGCCGGTGATCCACTGAAATGATCTACCATTTTTCCTCTTCAGTATTGTAGATTATCATATAGGAATTGCTTTTTCTTGGCAAGCTCCGTCAAGCAAAAAGAATGCCTTTTCAGACATTCTTTTTGCTTTGATGTTTTGATGATTAAGTAGTTCACTTGGTCCGCCATTTTTAACGGACGACAAGTGTAGGAGTAATGAGGTAATATTATGTCAAATAGTGCTTTTCCACATATGGGCTGGTAGCGAGTTTGAGCATGCCACCATATCCTATTTCGAAACGAACGATATCGCCGACTTTATAAGTAGTATTTGAATTGGTTACATCCACTATCAGATGATCCGAACTTGCTCCTAATATCTCCATTTTCTTGTCAAGAGATACCATGCTGTCCGTATCTGTGTCCTGTTTGCCAATTGCTATAATGGCTCTTTTTATGATGCCTCTGTCTTCATAATAGGGTTTCTGTCCAAAAGCGTCCACACCAACTTCCCCAATCGGAAGAGAAGGCTTTTGCTGAAGCTCAATAATCTGTGCTTCCAGAACGATGGCATCTCCTGTCGTCCCCGGCAGTTTTTGCCCGTAAGCCGTGTCATTTCCCAGAAGAAAAGCCTCTCCTAATCTCAGATTATTAATTCCCTTTGGCAATTCGCCTTTTTCGATTAAATATATCGAGCTGGAATTTCCTCCGGATATCATGTTTAAACGAATATCATATTTCTGCTCAATTTCTGAGGCCAATCCGGTCAGGATGGATAAGTTCTCCTTTTTCGGTATGATAGCTCCATAGCACGTCAAATTAGCCCCTAGACCATACAGCTCGATATGCTCCATCTTCATGATCTCATCCATGGTACTGCATATCAGCTCATGATTCTCAAAGAAAATCCCTTCCCGCAAATCGCCAAGGTCTATCATCAATACGATCTTATGGCGCTTTCCTTGTTTGGCCGCTTCTTCGTTTAACAGGCGAATGGTACTGATTTCTGAATTAAAACTGATATCCGCATAGGTTACCACTTTTTCTATTTCTGAAGGCATCGGCAGTCTCAGTAAAACTGTCTTTTTCCCCTGCTCTCTTACAAAATCCGCATAAGACTCCAAGTTTTTTACTCTGGAGTCCGCCATATACCGAACAGTCGGATGCCCTGCTACAAGCTTCACCATTTCTTTATCTGCACAAAGCCCCTTTGTCACAATCATTAATGAACAATTTCCTTGATCTGTAGTTATTTTTGCTACAGCCTCCAGGTTGTTTTTCAGCTTTTTTAAATCAATGACTAATTTCGGATACATTTTTACTCTCCTTTTTTATTATATAGAGTTTGATTAGCAATCTTAGCAATTCTTACGGTACGAACAGTGCGGTCTGGTGCAATATTTGCAATCATGATTGCAATCGCCCATATTTTGTCCGGCTGCCCATCTTCCCTGCACCCCTTCTCCGTTTCTTATTCCAGCTTTTTCATCGTCACCTGCAACTTCTGCAACACTCGTATTCTTCTTGTTTGCTCCGCCTATAGGCTCCTCGTTTTTATATGCACTCATATCGTAGCCGAGAGCTTCACATTCTTCGATATGCTTCTTATATTCTTCTTCTTTTCGTATAGCTTCTTCATTCACCCGGCTGATTTCATCAATATACTTTGTCTGATAAGAGGTGTCCTTTTTCTCAGGGAATTTGAAATTCAAGCTCTTTTCCAGCAGACGGATAGCCGCTTCTTTATACCTCTTTGACAAAACACCAAGGGATGCCATAATATAATCGTTATCGACAAGGATTTGTGCATGCTCGCCGGGAAACAGCATCAGTCCTGTTTCATTATGCTTTGCAATCTCCTGCATGAGCTCCACTCGATGAGGTAATCTTGTCAGTGCCCCTCCGGTCCCCACAATGTATTTTACTTGTGTTAAATCCTTTCCCTCCGCAACAGTGCTTCTTCCTGAAGGTCCATAAACGTACCTTATTTTTCCTGCATGGCGTTCCACCGCTTTTAAAACGGCTTCCTTTGTCAGCCTTTCTACCAGTTTGATTTCATCCTCATTCTTTGGAATAGCGATATAGCTTTCCAGTGTTTTATCAAGGTCAAGCCCCATCTTTTCACATTCTTCCCGAAGTTTCTCTTCTCCAATAGACTCAATGACCTTCATTCTATTGACATAAACACCAAGGTCTCCTTCTACGGTCCTTTTTGCCTTTGGTTCCGGTGAAATCATAATACGTGCAACCTGATCCGATTCTGTTGCTACCGAATGGAGGTCTGTCGTTGCTCCCCCTACGTCAATAACAATTAAATCCCCTATGCATTCATAAAGAAGCTTTGTACATTCCATTACTGCTCCTGGCGTAGGTATAATCGGACCCCTTACCATATCTCGCACATGCTCCATGCCGGGGGCATTGGTAATGTGTTCTTCAAAGGCATCCTGTATAACTTTTCGACAGGGCTCCACATTTAAATCATCAATCTTCGGGTATACATTTTCTACATTGTATAATTTCATGCCGCTTTCTTCATCGAAAATTAGCTTCATTTCTTCTTGGTTTTCACAATTTCCAGCATATATAACTGGCGTTTTTATGCCCATTGAGCGGATCATTTCTGCATTGTCAAGTGCGGTATCCCGCTCACCATAATCCACACCGCCTGCGATAAGGATTAAATTGGGATTAATTTCTTTTATCTTTGCAAGGTCAGTTCTGCGAAGCTTTCCTGCAGTAACATAATGGATAATGCCTCCTGCACCAAGTGCAGCCTCTTTTGCTGCTTTCGCTGTCATATCATAAACTAACCCATGAACTGTCATTTTTAAACCGCCTGCAGCGGATGAAGTAGCAAGCATTTCATCGTACTCCAGACTATCTATATTCATTTTTTTACACATATCATCAATCGCACCTTGAAGACCAATTCTTACGTCTCCATCCAAAACAGAAGTAGGTGCCTGTCCCTGTCCCCAAAATACAGGGTTTTCTGTATTAATACCGGTAAATGCATTGACCACTGTTGTGGTTGAACCGATTTCGGCAACTAAGATTTCTATTTTCATCTTAAACCCCTTTCACCTTTTCAAATGTATATACCAGCAAAGGGTATTTCCTAAAATAGTGTAGCATTCGAATTCTTTTTTTGCCAAAGGCGGGGATTACCCGCCTTTGACTCATTATCTATAAATGAATCAGCAAAATTTATTTATAGTTCTTATGTTAATGACTATTATGTGTAGACTTTTTCCTGTCTTACACAAGGATTATAAATGGTGTTCTATACTCTTCTTCTTTGTCTTTCTTCTGCCAAGAAAGTAGCAACGTCGATACCGTGAGAATCTCTTCCAAAACCTTCATCAATACCTGTCTTACGTGCTTCTTCAGGAATAACCTGTGTACCGCCGGCAGCAATGATAACCTTATCACGGATGCCCTTTTCAATAGCCAGTTCATTGATTCTCTTCATATTCTTATAGTGAACATTATCATGTGAAATGATTGTAGAAGCAAGGATTGCATCTGCATTCAATTCCACTGCTGCATCAACCAGCTTTTCTACTGGAACGGAAGTACCAAGATATTCAACCTGAATGCCCCACTTTTCAATACCGCCGTGCTTAATGTTGATAATTTCACGAAGCCCTACCGAGTGTTCGTCTTCTCCAACTGTACCGCAAACAACCTTTAGCGGATGATCGTTGAATTCTTTGTAAAGAACTTCATCGCTTAGATAGTGTGGTTCCGGTGGAATAACAAGAGTAGCCGGATCAATATCAAAGGCAACCTTGCCCTTCATTTCGATTCGTGTACCTTCTGCTTCTTGAAGAACTTCTTTACTGATTACTTCAGGATTTTCAAGTCCAAGCTTTGTACCAATCTGAAGCGCCGTTGCTTCTGCAACCCGCTTATTTGCAGGAATACACATAGTAAGAAGGATCGTTCCGTCTCCACACCATTCTACTTCCGGCTTGATTGCTTCGCCATCTAGATATTTCTTCACATTTTCAAGTCTTACATTCACGCTATCTGTTTCATCTAATTCGTCGATGAATACAATCTTACTTCTGTCTTCAAAGGTACAGCCGCCGATTAAAGCTGCCGGATTCTTCGGATCGCCGCCATACTGTTCTACGTTATTGTAGCCATAATGAGCAGTTACAGGAGCCATATAGTCTTCTTCTCTTTCGAAAATGTAACCATACCCTACGCCGCCTTCGATTTTTCTTGCGATACCGTCACCGTTTCTTTCAGGATATCTTGCGGAGTCCACAAAGAATCCATCCTGCACTGCCTGGAAGTATCCGCCGACTTCAATGATTTCTTCCATGAACAGGCAAGCTCTTTCCTTCAGCTCTCTAGCCATATCCCGTAATGGACCGTCTTTCTTTAATTCGACCATGTCCATCAGACCATCCAGACCCACTAAAGTCTGTTTTGCATTGTCACAAGCTTCTATGTTGTAGATATGCCAAGGAACGTTTCTTCCTTCATCCGGTGTAATGGTTGACTGAATATCTGCACTTGTAAGCTTTGAAATCAGCATATTTAAAACATGAGTTACTGTTGCTTCTCTTGCAGAAGAACAAATATACTTCGTGTTTTGCTGCGCTCTCATCTTATATCTGCCGCAAATATCCCTTAGTGCAACTGCGTATGGTAAATCCATATATACACAAGGAGCAGGAGTTGCAGTAGGAGGTACTGTTGACAAACTGATTAAATCAGGACTGATACCAACTTTTTCTGAGAACAGGGAGTTAATGGAGTGCTGCACAATCAGCTCGGGCATGATCTTCCAAGCTTCTCTTGCCGTTGCGTTTGCATTGTGTGCCCCATCGATTTGAAGCATGCCTGCCCACGCCATTACTTTCTTGGATTCACAAGCATCTACGAAAGATCTTACGCAGTTAATGTCTCTGTAAAGTACATTGTACTGAGGATCCTGATGGGCACCGTTAATGCCTTCTTCTGCAAACATAACCGCTACGTCAGGACCTGCAACACCGGATACATAAGAATGGTAGTTGATTGGACGACCCACTTCGTCTTCTATAATATCCAGCGCTTTTCTCTGTGCCCGAACCTGCTTTCTGGTAATAGGAACACCGCCGATACCTTGCGGCGTACCTTCCATTAATCCATCAATATGAGACTGGCCCATATGCCGGATAACCATGATATGGTCCGCGCCATGCCAAGCTGCCATTCTCATTCTTCTGATATCATCTTCAAACCGTCCGGAAGCGATTTCCGTTGTAATAACGGGAAGCGGCTGCGGATCAATGTCTCCAAAGAACTTTGCAGGAGGAAGTCCTACGCTGTTCTTTAGCGGTTCGGAGCAATCCTTGTATTCAAAGGGCCCCATTTTAATTCCGGGAGCCGGCTTTCTCCAAGTCCAGCCTCTCCTTCTTGGTTCATATTTGTCAAGGTCCTTCAAGATGCTTCTAACATCTAGTTTTTCATTATGTTTTAGTTCTGTCATCTTTCTGTCCCCCCTTATTTAAACAAAGCTGCCGCTTCGTCCCATCCTTCGCCTTTTCCCAGCATTTCTCCGGCTTCTCGGATGGAAATTCCTTTTTCCTTGGATAACTTATATACGACGTGACCCGTTCCGTGGCCCATCAGACCTCTGTCCATGCAGCCTTCCACAATTTTCTGCGTGTCAAGGGAGGAGATTCCCATTCTTAATAGTACGGCTCTCTCAACAGAAGGTGTGGTATTTTTTTTACCTAATTCCAGAAGCGGTGCAACAACTTGCTCCGTTAGCTCCCAAAAGCGAGCGTAAAGTTCTTCATCAGTAAGATTCGCAATATGTTTACGTCTTTCCTGAAAATCATCTTCTCTTCTCATTCCTGATTTCATCTTGAATCTCCTTTTTATGCTATAGACTGCTGATAACGTTTTTTACATACTCGATGCTGCTTTTCGTTTCTTCCGCAAGGAATGCGATATCTTCTTCCGACGGAGTCTCCACCTTATATGTGTTTATTGCAGTCTTAATCAACGATTTTCTCATATGATCCAAATCCACATCGGTTACCTTTAACAAGGATGGATGGGATGGAAGGATAATATTTTTGCCCGGTATTTCATCCTTTGGATCGCCGAATCGGACTTCAATTCCATTTGCTTTTGCAAAGGATAACTGAGGCTGAACATGCTTTCCGGCACCCGTGTACTCTGTCTCCTGAACGATAATGGTCAGATCCTGATCCAGTTCCTGTGACAGTGCAAAAGCAGCTGCCAGCGCTGTATTACCAGCCGGCCCTTTTTCAAGCCCTTCCAAGGTAGCCAAGCATTCTGTCATGTAGAATACATCCCCTTGGGTGATGGTTACATAACGATCCATGTATCGAAGCGGTCTTGCTGCCGATCTAGGAACATCCGATCTGTCCGGCCAGGAGGAGAATGGTACACCAAATCCGGTGTGTCCTGTTGTAAACGATTTCATATTGAAGGCTTTGTCGGATGCCATATGAAGTCCGGATAAATCAACAGAGGCTCCAATTACGGTCGTATTCTTCGCTCCGGCTTTGATTAAACCTCTGGCTGTACCGGTCAGATTGCCGCCTCCTGCATTGGTGCAAACAACCACATCCGGATCCTTTCCATACTTTTCTCTAAACTGCATGGAAATTTCATAGCCCAGTGTCTCCACACCGGCAATACCGAATGGCGTATATAAAGAAGCATTGAAATACCCTGTTTCTTCAAGTAACAATAAGAACTTGTAGAATAATTCAGGTCCTACGGATAGTTGAACCACTTCCGCACCTAACGCTTCACATTTTCTAGCTTTTTCAACAATTTCAGGCTGCCCTACTCCCTTGGAGTCATAACATTCCTGAACGATAATACACTTCAGCCCTGCGATAGCTGCTTGAGAAGCTACGGCTGCTCCGTAGTTTCCGCTCGTTGCGGAAATAACGCCTTTATAGCCCAGTCTCTTCGCATGATAAACTGCATTGGCAGCTCTTCTTGCCTTAAAGCTTCCGGATGGATTGCACGCTTCATCCTTTATAAGGATTCTGGCGCCCTTCCCTTTCGGTGCACAAGCTCTGGCCAGTGCCGTCAAATTCTTTAATTCTAAGATAGGGGTATTCCCAACGTTTACGCTGTATTGAATGTTCTGCATCTCTTCCAGCGTATACCCGGTTTCTCTCATCATTTTTTCATAGTCAAAAGCAATGGAACCGCTTTCGAACTTGGAGTAATCTATTCCGACTGACTTCAACATGATTTCAGCCTTACGAGCCATAACGGATGCATAATCATTGGCCTTGCTCATTATCGATCACCTCCAAAAACAATATCTCGAACCTGCTTGTCGATTGCTAATAACTCAGGGACGAACGTTCCAAAGTCATGATCATAGTAAGGGTTGACTTCAATTAACGTTCCGGTTTCTTTTCTTCCCGTAACGGTTTCGATCTCAACTTCATCCCCCATCTTTGCATCTGCAAGCAGATACCCTTTCACCCACATTTCCAGCGGACAAAGCTTTGTGTCCTCCGGAACCTGAGGAGCCCTTTCCGAGGGTTCCAATATGTTTTTATGGATTCTAACCCATTCGCCTTTCTTTATCATGTTGCACTCCTTTTTTATTCTCCGTCAGTCTATGTCAGATATGGTTTAGGACACTCCTGTCAAATTCAGAGTGCCCCAATCCATTGTCAATTAAACATTCTATTTTGGTTTTTTATTTCTACAAATTATTATTACACCCATGCCTTGAGCTTTATTTTACAATTTTTGCTTCAGGGTGAATTAAGTCTCTCATATCTCCCATGATAACACGAGGAACTGGCAGATCAATCATCGTATAGAGACCTGGTCTTGCATTGATGATATGAGGGATCATATTTACGCACATAGCGATTGTTCCGATTCCTCCCGGTACTTCCGGTGAATTTACCATATTAATGTTTGGTGTTCCCTTGATGATTACATAGTCACCTGTCTGCACGCCAACCTGCTCTGGTTCGATCTGCTGAGGGTGATCCATTTCGATCTTTAATTCTCCGTCCACATAGCCGTAGCCCTTCATTGCGCATCCTGCAGCATTTCCAGCTTTAGCAAATCCATAAGGAGATTTTCTGTCTACGTCTGTAAGAATTGGTTCCATTGTCTGTGTAATCTTTTCAACCTTCCAACCGATTGCATCTGCGATCATGCTGATGGATTCATGGAAGCCTACGTGACCTGAAAGATGTCCGCTCTTTACACCGTCAATAAATTCCTGTTCTGTAATGCCGATTCCCTGCTCTACCATAACAGCAGGTCCGAAAGGAGATAAGCTGTTTACTCTTCTTGATACGATATGTTCTACTTCTTCACAGCATCCGGTCATTGTCACAACCAGTAAGTCCATGATAAGTCCCGGATTAATACCTGTACCGATGATGGAAACGCCATTTGCCTTTGCAATTTCATCCAGCTGCTTTGCTAATTCTGGCTCCTGTGCCATCGGATAAGCCATTTCTTCTGCGGAAGAAACGACATTGATGCCCTGTTCAAGAACAAACTTAAGTCTGTCAAAAGCAGTTTTAGTAAAAGAATCTGTGCAAGTAAGAACGACGTCGGCAGCACCCTTTTTAATCACGTCTTCCGGTGATCCGATGATAACGTCAGGTCTGTCGCCTCTCTCTGTCTTTATGTAATCATACATAGACTTTCCAATCTTAGAACCTCTGCCTACAGCTCCAACGATGTCAACACCTTTCTTCTTTAGAAGTAAATCAGCCATTCCGCCGCCCATTGCGCCTAGTCCCCAAATAATTACTTTTACATTTTCCATATCATACTCTCCTTTTTTAATAAAATAATTTTTGATAATGAATGGGTACCCTAACAAAGTATGTAAACTTAATTTTGTCATTCGCCCCATAATTTCTGTTGTTCTTTCTTGATGAAATAGTAATACGCAAATCCTGTGCCAAATAAAAAAAACGGCTCTATTTCAACCTTCTTATTGAAATAAAAACCGTTTATGGAAAAATTTATAGTGTAATTAGCGATATTTTATTTAAAATAGCAAATATTTTTGCATTTATACGCAAATATTTTTGCATATTTCCCGAAATTTTATATTTTATACTTTTTTAGTTTGTGTTGAAGTGTCTGTCTTTTAAGACCTAACGCATCTGCTGCCTTGGAAATATTCCCGCCCATTTCTGCCATCGTTTCCTTTATAATGCTGATCTCCGTGCGCTCTAAATATTCATCTATTGTCATATCTTCATAATCATATTCCGACTTCCCTATACCCAAACTACGGGAATTCGGCAGCTGAAGCAAATCTTCCGTTAAGACATGTTCCTTATCCGCCAGTGAAACAGCCGACATGATAAAATTTTCAAGTTCTCTCACATTTCCCGGATAGTCATAGTTTTCAAGCTTCCGAAGAGCGCCTTCCGAAGTCATCCAAACTTCTTTTTCAAATCGAGCATTATGCTTTTCGAGGAAATAATCAACTAGAATCGGGATATCATCTTTACGCTCCCTGAGCGGCGGAATAGAGATATTAATGATATTGAGCCGATAAAACAGGTCTTTTCGAAGACATCCGTTTTGCATCAGTTCCTCCGGTGTTTCATTGACGGTCGCAATAATTCGCACATCGATGGGGATGTCCTTATTCCCCCCTACCCTTCGTATGTAATCTTCCTGCAAAACTCGGAGAAGCTTGCTTTGAAGCTCATAAGGCATCGCACTGATTTCATCTAGCAGCAGCGTTCCTCCTGTTGCCTGTTCAAATAGCCCCGGCCGGTCAACCGCACCTGTGAATCCGCCTTTCGTCGTGCCAAATAAAATTCCTTCCAACAAGCTCTCCGGCAAGGCGGCGCAATTTTGAGCAAGAAACGGTTTTTCTTTTCGGGCACTATTAAAATGAATGCTCTGCGCAATTAATTCCTTGCCTGTTCCCGTTTCTCCGTAAATAAAAACAGATGCGTCGGTTTTAGACGCCTTACAGGCAATGGAAAGGGTCTGTTTAAGCCGCTTATTTTCTCCGATCAAATCCTTAAAGCTGTATTTTCGAATTTTAGGTTCCGTAACCTTATGTCTCGGAATAGTTTCGGCCTGTAGTTCTAGGATGGTATTGGACAATTTTTTTATATCTGTAATATCCTTCGATAATTCTACTGCCGCTATGACCTTCTCGTTATCATCTAAAATCGGAATGGTTGTATTGACGGTACTGATTTCTTTACCGTATCGATTTAAATAAGTCTGTGTTTTGTTCAGCGTTGGTTCCCCATATTTTAATGCTCTCCGCAGCGTGCTTTGCTCCTTCGGAATGTGCGAAAATACAAGGCGAAAAGGCTTCCCGATGACGTCTTCCCGTTCCATTTTTTCAAGAGTAGCCATCGCTTGATTATATACAATGCTTTTTCCGTCCGCGCTCACAATATGGATACCCTCATCGATAATGCCGGCCAATTCCTGAACGATTTTTTCAAATTGTTTTGCGTTCATCTTTCCTCCTTAACCCAATGGATTTTTCAATAAGGAAATATTCTAATAATTCTATAGTAACATATATTCGAAATAGTGCAAATATTTTTGCTGCTATTTCACCTATGGCGAATACATGCTAAAATTCTACATATATTGACAAGCATATTCTAATCGTGTAAACTGTATATTGTTAATAGGCAATACTTATATAAAAAAAGCCTCTGCGAGGCACTTTTTAGCTCGCATTCGCTCGCGTTTTAACGGTAGCTTTTTATGATACTCCGTCATATCGCAAGCGATAGTTCCTACGTAATAAAGAAGGAGAATCCTATGAGACTTAGAAAAGAAACAGATGAACTTCAAGAAGAAGAGATCCTTTTAATCGCAAAAGTGTCCGATGCTCTCGCACACCCTGCCCGGATTAAAATATATAGACATATCATGAAATGCAACCGAGAACGGGTTGCCGTATGCAACAAAGATGTTGTCGCTGCTTTTGATTATTCCCAAGCGACGATTTCTCAGCACATAAAAAAATTAGTTCAAGCGGAACTCATTCAAATTCAAAGCAAAGATAAATTTTCTTATTACTATGCAAACATCGGCATCCTGATGAAGTATTTAGATGCAACGAAGAAATTTGAATAATCGCCATAAAATCGGAAGCCTGACTCAAAACAGCTTGAATATTTCTAGATATCCAGTAGCGACGGATCATTTTGAAGAATGACCATTTTTTCAAATTTAGCACACAAGGTTTTCAGCGAGCACGAAGTGCGAAGAAAAGTACTGTTTGAGCGCACAGCGAGTTTACTTTTCTATCTGAAAACTGTGAGATAAATTTCTGAAAAAATTCATTCTGAAAACGTATCCGGAGATACTGACTATCTAGAATGCAGACTTTTGAGACAACCCCTTTTTTAATAATCTAGCGAGACGATCCTGTTGTTCCTTTCGAGGAAACGTATATCCATATTGATGAAAATCCAGAACGTCCGCATCTTTCACAATTTCCTCCAACGGCGATCCGACTTCACTTTTATTGCTATGGTTTTTAACGGTAATCGCCAATTCCAGTATCTGCTCTTCATTGAACAAACCGGTTCCTCTTAAAAACTCCTGTACCGGAAGATATCCGGCCTCCGCATGCCCAGCTTGTTTGCCGGTCACGATTCGTCCATAGTCATGAATGGCACAGGCACAAGCCGCCATAATGGGATCTACGCCGCGTTCTTCTGCCAGGATATAGCCCAGTTTCGCACAGCTTGAAATATGTACCCTCTCCCAATCAATAAAATGATCTCTTTCCGGCACAATTTTTTCATATTTATCGATTTCTTTAAGCAGTGCACTTTGAAGTCTTAAAAGTGTGTGCATTTTCCATCCCTCCAATTATTTTTCTATATACCTATAATAAAAGAGGCTTTCCGTTTAGAAAAGACCTCTTTTGCAAAATTTTTATTTCATTTATTTTTGACCCATCAGCTTATCGAAAAGACTTGCTAGGTCTTCTTTGGAAACGGGTCTCGGATTGGTGGTTGTACAAATATCATTCATGGCCGCTTCCAGAATCTCTTCCTTCATCGACTGCGCAAAAGCGATATCTGCTCCAAGTTCTTTGAAATCGGTAGGAATCGTCAATGATTTTTGCAGACTCACAATATTTTGAATCAAATTATTGACTCCAATCGGCACGGTGGTTGCGTGTAAATCCAGCAGCTTCGCAATCCGCTGATACTTTTTTGCCGCTCTTTCAAACTCTTTATTGAAACCGTTCTTTATATTGGCATTGAACTCCACAATATAAGGTAAGATAATGGCATTGCTTCTTCCATGTGATATATGAAGCTTCCCGCCGATGCCGTGTGCCAAGCTGTGGGTGATGCCAAGCCCTGCGGAATTAAAAGCCATTCCGGCTAAGCAAGATGCGTTGTGCATCTTTTCTCTGGCTAATAGATTGTTCCCATTTGCAAATGCTTCCGGTAAGAATCGGAAGACTAAGGTGATTGCCTTTTCTGCCAGTGCGTCGGAAAAGTCTGTTGCATCGGATGATACATAGGCTTCTATCGCATGAGTCAGGACATCCATTCCGGTATCTGCCGTGATGGTCGGAGGCACAGAAGCAACTAGCTCCGGATCGAGGATCGCTACCATCGGCAGTAAAGACTTATTCGCCATTGCATATTTCAAGCCTTCTTCCTTATTGGTTATAACGGAATATTGGGTTACCTCAGAGCCTGTCCCGCTCGTAGTCGGAATCGCATAACATTCTTCTATTTCAACCGTGATATTTGAAAGATTTTTAGAAAACTCTCGGATGGCCTTTGCTCCGTCAATGGAAGAACCTCCTCCGAGGGCAATCATAATCTGGGCATTACAATTTTGAAGTGCCTGAATACCTGCTGCAATAATCTCAACAGATGGGTCCGGCACGATGTCACTGAATACGCAAACCTCACAGCCTACCAATTTTTCTTTTATTTTATCTACCATCCCAGAGGTAACCATGAATTTGTCACACACAATCATGACTTTCTTATTTTTTATTTCACTTAATCTATTTAAAGATCCTTCTCCAAAGAAGACGTTTGTACTGATACTAAATTCTCTCATGGATTATCTCCCTCCTTGTTTACATTGAACGCTGCCTTACGGCGACGCCGTTTCAATATTTGCGTTCATTATACCATATCAAGTGCTTTGATTGCTATTTTTTTCACAATTTTTAATACCTTATTACGAATACTCTTATTTATAATACACTTTTATGTATCAATCATACCCTAAACTTAACTTAAGATCACTTGTTTATAATGTAATGTCTTTATTATATAACAAAATAAAAAAATTAAGCGAAAAAGTAAAATCAATAAAGAACGGTATCTATTTTAGTGTTTTTGCATTACCGTTTTAAGCTCTATAGTTGAATTATAAACCTTACCCTTTGGGGGAATGTCAACAGATATTTTGACTATTTTTTGTCATTTAATGTTTAAATGCTATTTTAATCAAAAATAAAGCAACCATCTCTTCAATCTTCCAGCAGATATCTTAACATTTTTTCGGGATTTTCCAGAAAACTTCTTGTTAACTGATAGTGTTCTGTCTGCCTATATGAAACGGCTTCCATTCCAGTCTCGGTTAGTTGATAAATTTTTGCATTTGGAAAGGCTATAAGGATAGGAGAATGCGTTGCAATAATAAATTGAGAATTATTTTTTACCAAATTATCTATTTCTGCAATTAAAGTTAATAGCCTTGATGGAGAGAGCGCTGCTTCGGGTTCATCAAGAATATACAGCCCATTTCCTCCAAAACGATTTTGAACTAGGGCAAGAAAACTCTCACCATGCGACTGTTTATGTAATGATATTCCACCATAACTTTGTAATAACGGTACTTCTTTATCCAGCTCTTCAATGTTAGTTGCTACATTATAAAAACTTTCTGCTCGCAGAAAAAAGCCATCTTTTGCGTACTTGGATCTAGATACTGTTAGATAATCGCATAATTCGGAATGGGTGTCGTTCGTAGAAAAAGTAAAATTTTTAGTTCCCCCTTCGGGGTTAAAGCCGTATGCAACTGCTATCGCTTCTAATAATGTTGATTTCCCAGTCCCGTTTTCACCTACAAAAAATGTCACATCATTTTCAAAACGAATAACATTGTCCTTCATAAGATACTGCACTATTGGTAAATGATATAGATAAGAATGTTCCTCTATATTTTTATTTAGAAAAATGCTATCAATAAACTTCCGTTCCAAATTAATTCTCACCTCTTGTCGCATAAATTAGCTAATACCCCGTTGCCAATGCTGATTCCTATGGATAATAGAATGGTTAATATTGTCTTGTTAAATACGACTCCATTGTATCTTTGCGTGGTAATATTTTCAAGGTGGATTTTTCATTAACTAAGCTATCTATCTAATAAAAAAGCATTCAATCCATTTTGATTGAATGCCATTATTTATTCGTACTTATTTGCAGCGGGATTTTAATTATATTGTGTACGGCGTAGATCGTAAAAATACTGAACAATCGGGTGCTTTAACTTCATTTTTTCCTCTATACTTAAAATTTTCTTTTTCCCCATACGTCTGTCTATCAACGCAAAAATATTTAATAACATATCCTTACTCTCAAGATTGTTTTCTATGGAATCCGACAAAAAAAGTGTAGCCGCAGAATAAAAATCAGATTTACACAGTGCTGTCTGTGCCGCCATCAAGTCCTTCGCATATACTGATTTTTTGCGCTCTCTTGTAATCACTTCCAGTCGTTCATCAGGAACTAAATCGCCCACATCTTTTCTGACCATTGCAAGATCTTCCTTATTAACAGGAAGTTGTATATCCGTATTATTCTTTATTTCCTGTTCAGTCTTATACCACGGAAGCATGGCATTGCCCTCACTCATATTGAGGACTTCCATTTTATCTACGGTTATATAACACCGCCCTGATTTATCCGGTAAATAACGATAGCCTGTTGCACAGTATTCCACCTTACCCACTAGTGTAGGACTAAGGAAGCTCTCGAGATTCTGTTTTATTTTACTCCATGCCATGTGTTACTCCTAAAACCTTTTTGGGCATTATCAGAAACATGCCTCATCAAGGTACTTCTCTCGATTACCCCTGTAGTACTTCATTCCATTTAGCCAATTCTATATGATTTACACTAACATTTTTGATAACAACATTTTCAAACTTGGATAGCTCTTTTTGTACTTTCTTTACCATATCTTGAACATCCTTATTTTTTGTTGTTGATGTTCCTCGAATTAATTCACACAAAGCCGCATCATTAACCGTAACGGCTATCTCTTTACCTTTAAATTTTTCTAATTTCTTTAATAGCGTTAACAATGCAACTTCTCCTACGATTGCTGGTTTCTTATATTCCATTATAAGAGATTCTTTAGATATCAGCTCTTGATCCTCATAGATACTGTATCGAACCTCTATATCCTCACCTTCGTACAAGGATGAAATTCCTGCTAAATACGCTTTGATCATTAAAATACCTCCGTAATTTATGTTTCTCATTTTCCTGTTTGTAATCTTTATCTTTATTATACTACAAACTTCTTAATAATCTACCAATCGGTATCATTAAAAATATTTGACGTATTATAATCCACCATCGCATCTCCACCAACTTCTAAACTAAGCTCATAGATTTGTCCTGGTCTTGATGTATCAACACTATAAGATGCTGTTACTGTTCTACTATCTGGCTGTACGATTTCTAAAGTAAAACTAATTTCTGCGCCGGCTTTTACTTGGTCTGCAGTTAAACCGTTTACCTCATATATTTTTGTATCCGTCGCACCAACTGAAACAGTAGGGTCTGCCAGTCCCGTATTGGGGTCTAACTCGGAATAATAAATAAGAATTCCTTCTTTTGTTGAGCTCATGATAACGGGGTGCCACAAAAATCCGCTAGGTAAATCAGGAAAGTTTACGGAAACGTAGTACTTTCCATCTTGACTATAAATTTTTGTTTGTGAAAATGCTTGATAACAGTATTTCTTTACTTCCGTCTGAACCATTTGTCCTTTCGAATTTGTGATACTTGTTGAGGTTTGAAGCTTCTCGGTATCCACCGCTACTCTTGAACTTTTATCTAACAGTCGAAGAATCATTGTTGCCGCTTCGGCACGAGTTCCTTGTTTCTTTCCTTGAAAGCTACCATCGCTGTATCCGGATATTAAGCCTTTGATGTAAGCTTTTGCTACGTAGGATATATATTCTGTAGAGTTCGGAAAATAGGTTTGATAATCCGTCAATACATTTTCGATTCCTGCAACGCTCACATCTGGTTCTTTTTGCATTTTCCCATTTATTCTCACTAGTATTCTAGCCATTTCATTTCTTGTAATTGGTTGATCTAATTCTTCTTTAGATGATGGCATTTCATAATCATTAAGCACCTGTTTGTCATAGGCTACGTTTAAAATCCCACTACACCAATGAGTGCCTTCCTCTGCTGTTGTATCAATCATAGGATCTACTGCCAGCATAGCTATTTTCAGAAATTCTGCACGGGTGATCGTCTGGTCAGGTTTAAATGTCCCATCTTCATAACCATTAATAGCTTTCAAAGCAACTAATTTCTCAATATTAGTTTTTGCCCAGTGGTTGGAAATATCGGTTAGCGCACCTGTATCCATTTGCTCTGTAATCGCTGTAGTACTGCTAGCTACACCTAGATACTTTTGTGACGTGTCTACATCCGCATAAGACGGAATCGCAATGGATGAAAGAATACACACTATTACCCCTATTGAACAAATTTTTTTTCTTAACATAAAAATAAGACACCTTTCCTATTCAAATTATTTTTCACATCCCTATTCTAAGCGTATAATCTTATGAAATTAAGAAAAAGCATCCACCCATTTTGATTGAATGCTTTTATTCCTTGACATTTTATAGATTTTATCCTCACTTGTGATAGTTTTCATTCTTCATAATCTTAAACGCCCGGTAAACCTGTTCCAATAAAATCACTCGCATCATTTGATGCGGAAACGTCATCGCAGAAAAAGACAGCTTGAAGTCTGCCCGCTGACTTACTTCGTCCGACAGGCCCAGCGATCCGCCGATGACGAAAATCACTTCGGATTTGCCCTCCAGTCCAAGTGCCGACATCTTATCGGCAAGCTTTTCAGAGCTTACCTGTGCACCTTTGATTTCAAGGGTGATCACATAGGCTTCTTTTTTGATCCGCTTTAATATATTCTTTCCTTCTGCAACCTTGACCGCCTCTTCTTCAGCGGCCGAAGCATTGTCCGGAAGTTTCTCCTCTTTCAATTCGTCTATTGACAATGTACAATATCTGGATAAGCGTTTGCTGTACTCTTCTATTGCGTTTGTCCAATATTTTTCTTTCAGTTTGCCTATACAAACAACCGTTATATTCATACCCTGCTTATCCTTCCGGCTTCTATAAGACCTCTCTATAGCTTTGCTCTTTATACTTCGTACACCAAGCTGATTTCATCTTTAATGATCGTATGTATTTGAAGATTACTTCCCAAATAATGTTCGGACTCTTCCAAAACATTCTTGATGGTCTGAAACGCCATCTCCGGAAAATTATTCTCCCTGCTTAAATGCGCCAATAAAATTCTGCGCTGCTTTTTTTCTCTTGCCTGCTTGCAGTCATCCAATATCTTGCAAATGCATTTGCCTGCCATCGTGTTGGATAAATGTCCTTTATCCCCGAGGATTCGCTGTTTTACACTCCACGGGTATCGACCCATTTTAAGCATATTCTCATCATGATTCGCTTCTAATGCTAAAATATCTGCGGTTTTCATCTCTTGAAAAATCTCTTCGGTGATATAACCGGTATCGGTTACCACCGTAATTTGTTTTTCGTCCGCAAAAAAAGAAAATCCAACCGGCTCTGCCGCATCGTGGGAAATCGGAAACGGTTTTACCAAAATATCGCCAATCATAAAAGCTTCGCCCGTTACGAAGGTTTCCTGCTGCAGTGGGTTTACTTTTCCTTCTATCGCCTGCCACGTTTTTTCATTGGCATACGCCTTGATCCCGGAAAGCTTCTTGGTAATTACTTTCAGACTTTTAACATGATCAATATGCTCGTGTGTAATCAAGAGTGCTTTTACCTGTTCTTCAGGAGTCTGGGTCGCGGATAAACCTTCTATTATTTTTTTACCGCTTATTCCGGCATCTACCAATATGCCGGTGCATTCGCTTCGTATTAAATAACTATTTCCACTGCTTCCACTGGAAAAAGAGCAAAAACTCAATGTCATATTCTTTCCTTCTTTCTCTAGGTCTCATAGGCTTCAATATATTTCTTTTGACCGTCATTATACGTAATTTGCCATGCCGGGAATGCTGTATCGGATACCAAAGCCTCCCCGTTAAAGCTAGACTCATTGATCCAAAAAACCAAGGTCATCTTTTCAATAATTATTCTATCATTGTTCTTTTTCTCACTGATGAATATGAGCAGCGCTTGCTCCGGTGAGATAATTTTTAACTTTTTCTTACTTTGTTCAATCGGGGTTAGCCAATGCTCCGTTACATCTTTCAGGTTCCCGTCTTCATATTTACATTCTATGGGACTGTCTTCAATGAGGATACCCCTATAGCAAGCTTTAAATCTTACAATGGTTTCACCGTCCTGCTTAAATACCCCTTCTAACAGGATATTTTCATTCATCAAGCCGCAATCCTCTAAAAAGCGGGTGGCGGATTCTTTATACTCCGTTTCCCCTGCCTGAGGTGAAACATTATAAATGGTTCGAAATAAATTCGCCTTGATCTGTTCTTCCCGGTCATTATCATATTCTACAGTTACTGCCGGTAATTTATCATACTTCGTCGGCAGCTTTGTTTTTACAAAAATATTTTTATCTGCAAGCACGGAAAAAAGAACAGTTTCATCCGTCTCCTGCTTCCCCAGATAATTTTTATCCAGATAGGTAAACAGTAGAAAAAGGTTTGTCGCTATTAATGCTATGATTAAAATATTTTTTGCCTTTGACCAATCCATGTATTACATCATCTCGTTTCTTATGATTTGATAAAACAATTTTTATTCTAAAGAATATCCAAGCCAATCCCCATCATATAAATCCATAAAGAATCGTACACCGTCTATTTCAACAATCCACGCCGGTATCAGATCTTTGGGTTCTCGGTCTGTCAGCGGTCTATAATAACCAATATACAGACCATCAATATCATTTGCAAGCTGTTCAAACGATATTTGCTTTTGCTGCTCTTTTTCCGATATTAAGATTCCTTTTATATTTTCAAAATTCAAAGCCAGCATATTAATGGCCGTCTGCTTTTCCGTTTGAGGCGTTTGCTTCTCGGACTCTTCGTCTACTGCGATGAAGTTTCTTCTAAAATAGGAGACCTGACCATTGGTTACTTCTATTGTGAGAGGAGCTTTATACGGATAATAAAGCTTATTTCCGTCAACAGTAAAACTAAACACAAATCGGAAATCATTCTTCTCGCCGGATATAGAAGATACCTCTGTTAAATACGGCTTAAGTTCTTTTCCGTTTACTGTCTTAAAACCTCCATGTGAAGCGACGAAACTCAGTGCAGTGTCCAATGCATCGAAAAAGGAAACTTGATTCGTATCGATGTTCTTTTGTTCTTCTTTGTATTCTGCACTCCCATCCGGACTGATGATCAGTATTTTCTGCCCATATCCATACATGAAAATAACCGTGCCGTTTGACTCTTCTAATATTCGGACAAAGTCAAGGCTTTCTCCGAAAAAGGTTTGAGCAAACGTATTTATAATTTCCTTTTCACCTACATTAAAATCCTGTTCAAAAGGCACCGTCTTTAAACTCGTCGGAAGTTCAATAGGTATCAGTGTTTCATTTGTACTTTCTTCACCTAGATAAATTTTCAGCGGATAATACGTTGTATTTTCCGTATTGCTGGCGATATCCTCAAAGGAAGTAAAATTGTTTTCCGAATCGCACCAAATTCTAAAATACTTTTTACTCGCGCCGTCGTAGATAAATACGCTGTCTTGCCTTCCTTTGGAAAAGCCCAATTCGGACAATGTACTGATATTATTAAAGCCCAATGCCTGCGTAATGCCGTACCGGCCGCAAAAACCGCTGAAATTTATATTATAGTTAAACACTGCACGAATAGAAGGATATTCCATAACCTCTTGGTATTTTTCCTTTGGAATTTCATCGACCAATAGATTCTGCTGCTTGGAAAATTTTTTGAACGTACTGATGATTTCAGGGAACTCGTCCTTTCCGACGGTGTAATTGCCGTTTCCCATGGAGATAATAATTTCTTTCGGAACGATCACATCTTCAGCCAGCAATTTTTTAACAGGCGCATTTTCATCCAAAAAATTGAAATCATCCAAGCTCGAATCGCCCCACAAAAAATATAATAGTAGTATTGTTGTAAAAACCAATACTACTAAGGCTATATTTTTTGTCTTTTCAATTATATCTACACTTACTCTTTCCATTGTATTTTATCTTCCCGCCTAAGGCATCCTTTAATCTCCACCAAATATTGATTTAAGCAAATTCTGTAGAAAAGTTGCCGTGCCCGACGAAGACGAATCAAAGAGATCTGCGGAATCTGCAGCTTTACTCTTAACCAGTACATAGTTGACACCGGTGTGCGTAATTTTCCCCTGGAATATGGTATCGACTCTTATTCGATATACACCCGGCGTAATATTCTTTTCTAATTTCTTCGTATAAAAACTTAAGTTGTTGGTCGATGTAAAAGAATCGCCATCCAGTACTAAACGACTAACACGTTTTCCCGTGAAGGTGCCGTCTTGGATCGCTTTCATATCGCTTTCGCTTAACGGATAAGCCGTACTATCTATACTTTTCTGTTCTTCGGTGACCGTAACCTTGATCGTTTTCGCTTTAGTTAATTTAACGGAAACAAGGAGATTCGTAGAGGTAACCGTGCTGTAGGATACCGGATTGACAATCGCAACATCCGGATCAACAGATGCAAAACTCATCGCTGTGCTGCTGAAAATTAACGTCAATATTAAGATAAACACAGTCAAACAACGCTTCAAAACAAATCCTCCCCCTTTCCTATTTTTTGATATTTTTATGGTATAATACACCAATCTACTTTGTTAGTATACATCATTATTATTACAACCGTGTTACACACGTTTTAAAATGCTTTTACATTTACTTGCGCCACAACTTTATTTCATGCATAATAGTAGTATTCTACATGGGGAGAGATTATACTATGGCAATTTTAAAAATATATACAGACGGAGCTTGTTCCGGTAATCAAAATGAAATTAATATCGGCGGATGGGGAAGTATCTTAGAATTTGGGGAACATCGAAAAGAACTATTTGGAGGAGAATCCAATACAACCAACAATCGGATGGAACTGATTGCCGTTATTTCTGCATTGGAGGCCATAACAAAGCCAAACCAAACGATTCAAATATTTTCTGACAGTTCTTATGTCATGAACTGTTTTCGGGAAAAGTGGTACCTTGGCTGGTTGAAAAATGATTGGAAAAACGCCAGTAAAAAACCCGTTGAAAATCGAGACTTATGGGAACGCCTCTTAGCGTTAGTCAAGGACCACCATATTTCTTACTATAGGGTAAAAGGGCACGTAAATCTGAACAGTAAAAATACAGATTTTCACACTCTCTATAAAAAGTTCATTGAATGGAACGGTTCCTCTTTTTCTTTTGAGGATTTTAAATATATTACAGAAATGAATAACCTCGCAGATGCACTGGCCAATAAAGGCATTGATCAAATCAGAGCTTCTGTGTAATCCGAAAGACTGCCTCAATGGCAGTTTTTATTTCTTTTTTGGTATTAAAAGGGCCTACACTTAATCGAACCGCACCCGTTTCCCACGTTCCTATCGTCTTATGGGCAAGACCCGCGCAATGGAAGCCGCCGCGGCTGGCGATACCGTAATATTCATTTAATTGATCCGCTACTTGTTCACAGCTTTTTTCTTTGATGTTAAACGTAACAATCCCGGCCTTTTTGCTGCAATCTTCCGGCCCATAGACAATAACTCTCTTCATGTTCCGAAGGCCTTCGTCCAAAAGGGCGGTCAATTCTTCTTCATAATTTCTTATCGAAATGACTCCGATCTGCATCAATTTTTCTACCGAATATCCAAGGCCTATGATTCCCGGTGCATTTCCGGTACCGGATTCAAGCCCTTCCGGGACATCCTTTGGTTGCTTTCTGTCCTTGGATGCCGTTCCGGTTCCTCCTTGGAAAAGCGGATCTAACTGAATATCTTCCGCTACATACAATACTCCTGTACCCATCGGCCCTAGCAGTCCTTTATGCCCCGGCATAGCCAACAGATCAATATTCATTTCCACTACATTGATGGGCAAAACGCCGGCACTTTGTGCCGCATCGACCATAAATAAGATACTATTTCTGCGCGCAAGCTGCCCGATTTCTTTAATAGGCATGATCGTGCCCGTCACATTGGACGCATGCGTACATACAATCAGCTTCGTATTTTCTTTGATAGAGGCTTTTATATCTCTGATATTGACAAATCCTGCTCTGTCACAGGGAATAATAGTATGTCCAATGCCCTGTTCTTCTAACGCTTTTAAAGGTCGTAATACGGAGTTATGCTCCATCGCCGTGGTGATGACATGATCTCCCTGTTTCAGAATCCCTCTGATTCCTTGGTTTAACGCTGTGGTCGTATTGGAAGTAAAAACAATCCGTCCGGGATCTGCAATATTAAATAACTTAGCCAAACCTTTTCGGGTCTTATAGATTTCTTCCCCTGTTTTCATTGACATATAATGTCCTGAACGTCCTGGATTCCCGCAGTAGTTGGACATGCAATTTGTCATGGTTTCTATCATGCCCGGCATTTTAGGGAACGACGTTGCTCCATTGTCTAAATATATCATCTTACCGCTCCAAACTTTTATTTAATTTACACGAGGGGTAGAAAGCTACCCATAGTCACTATATGCATTTTTTTCCCATTATGTGCTATGAAGTATAAAAATTTTATAATTTTTTTGCAGATGTTATATTTTCAGTATGCCAAAATAGGCAGGGTCATTATTTTACTTTTTCTTCAAATTCTCGAATCATGTCAATATACTTTGCTTGTGTATTTTTTTCTTTTGCTTCTTCTTCAAACCGGTTGCATTCCTGCTCAAGCTTTTCCTGTGTTTCCGGTGACAAGTTTTTCTGTGCAAACTGATAAACCACATTATCTTCTTTATCGATATGCCTGTAAAGCAAATGCGTATACGAAATGGCATTGGCAATGACATCCAGCCTAGCCTCGTCATCTCCATTGATTACGTTGTTTAACGCGATTTCCAATTCCTGCATATAGAGTCTGCCGAGATCATGCTCCACAAACATGCCATTACGGACAACCTTTTCTGCAGTCGGGCCCAGCTCGTTCAGCATCCTGTCGAATAGCAATTGTTCTTCTTTCCCATGGTGATGCTTGTCCGCATAATTTCTTACAAAATCAATCAATATAAAGAAATCTGCATAATCAATCTCTTCATTTTTCAATACTTTATAACAGTATTTTCGAATCACAGAAAGCATTCTTTTAATATTTCTGTGTTCTTCCACCATCAATTCGATGTAATTCATACGCGTCACTCCTTTCTAGCTTCTTATGATGCGGTGTGTTCCATCGGTAGATTTGCTATATTTAAAATGAGAATTCAATGTTTCTATAAAGGAAGACACCCACGCCTCACGCAAATCATAGAAATTTTTAACATCGCCCTGCACCTGCTCCCAATAAGGTGCATGAAGGCAGGTGGTAATCTCCCAACTGATCTCATTCGGATCATTTGATAGAACGGCACTTGCCCGATCGCATGGCATCCCTTCCAGAACGAAATCATGAACGGCATTGTACAGTCCTTCCGGTGTATCCGGCTGTTCCGTATAGGCCAGCGCCGCTTCTTTCCCCTGCGCCTTAAAAATTTGAATTAAATCTTCTTTATAGTTTTCTTTTTCCGCTATGATATGGGTAATCAAAGCGGCTTGCCTTAATTCGGCACTTTTAATCCGTTCTTGCAGCCATCCATGAATATTAGACGTATCGATGACTTCTTCCAGTACCTCATTTCCTGTGGGCTTCCCATATGTCTCAATGCCTTGCTGTACCCACTGTTCAACAGGTAATCCATTCGTTTTTGCCCATTGAATTATTTCTTCTTCTGCTTTTTCTGCCCATATGATTTTATTATAGAGCCAATAATGTATTTTTCCTAAAAATAGACTCATGCTTTCTTCCCCCCATTATTAGGTCTTATACTGCTTTGTTCAAATTTTCGATGAGCTTGTCAAGATCAATGCCATGAACGGATGCTGCTTCCTCCAAGGTTTCTGCCTGTGCGGAAGGACACCCTACACAGCCCATACCAAACTCCATTAATACGCCAACTGCTTCTCTATGATTTCTTACCACTTCTCCAATGGTCATGTCTTTTGTAATTGCCATAATTATACCCTCCATAAATAAAATAAATTTTTTCTGACTTCCTCATTTTCAGCAGACTATTTGCAATGTACTGCTAATTTAATAGTATCCGTAACTTTATGCAAATCATACACTTGAGGATGGACTGATTTGATAATTGAAGTATATACCATAAGACGGAAATTTATCGTTGTAAATACAACACAAATAAAAAAAGAGACGAACAGCAAATGCTGTCCGTCTCGGCACAGGGATGTTTTATTTGATTCCATTCTTGTCTCTGTGGTACTCCTTCTTAAAGGAGAAACCTCTTTTATTTTGATACTCTTTGCTTTATTTTCTTTTTAGCGAATGTAAGTACGCTTTCTCTTCTTTCGTTACGCGGTAAGATTCTTTTATTTTTTGAATCGCTTTATTATATGCGAAATCATCCAATTTGTTATTGCTCTTTTCGAAAAAAGAACGGGTGATTTCCGGAAATTTCACATAGCATAAGGATAGGGCCCAAGCGACTGCCATCTTTGTATAATACCCTTCCTGTTGAATTCCTTCTAAAATCTCAATATCCCGTTCTATATGTTCTTCATCAATATAGTAGCACATCAGCATGACAACACCGAAGCGAACAAAAAATTCCCGCTCATCGGTTAAATAGGGCTGAATAAACTCCCACATCAATGGCCCATTGTCTTTCGTAAATTTAAGACCTGAACAGAACGTATCGCATACGGCCCAGTTATCGATTTTAAAAACAAATTTTTTGATGTACTCCATTCTTTCACTGGGCGTTACCTTTATGATACCGATTAAAATTCCCTGAAGAAGAAGCTCTTCGTGATAGAGTGAGGCTTTTTCTGTGTGTTCCAACTCATCGAAGTATTCCTTATAGTCTTCCTTTGCCATTTCTTTTGCCAGCTTCCGCAAAGCCGGAAGCCGAACACCGATGGCATTTTTTACGCCGGGTACAATTTTATCATTAAATTCCTTATAGCTTTGCTCCGCCTGATTTTCAAGGCGCTCTCGTACTTCTTCTCGTTTCATCGTTGTTCCTTATATTTTCGTTTTAATCCCTTTCATCATTTCTTCATAAGAAGCTTTCTCTTTTTCACACTCTTCCACTGCCCTGGCCTTCTCTGCTAAAAAGGTCTCTTCCAACGCTCCGGCTTTGAACAATTCTAAAAAATGATCTCCGATCTCTTCCTTCAAAGTTTTTATTTTTTGTTCTTCTTTTGCTACTTTTGAGTTTAATCTTGCAAGCTCAATTGCATCGGATGTTTTATCCGCTGCGGTCTTGGCCACTTCACCAAATTTTTCGAACAAACCTGCCATTTCATTACCTCCATAATACTTTCTATATTTTCCAATTTCGATCGAACATTCTCGCCAGCCTTGGCGTTTTTACTTCAATCGCCTTCTGAGGACACATTTCTTGACAACAATAACATCGAATACACGTCTTATAATTATATGCCGGATATCCCTGCAAAGAAATCGCTTTTTCTGTAAGCGGACAGCTATCCACGCAAATACCGCATTTTACACATTTCTCTTTGATAATAACAGGCTTTTTTTCCAGCAATGGCTGCATCGGTTTCAACATTTTAAGCTGCATCTTACTATCGCCGCCTCTATATACATCAAAATTAAAATTGCCATATTTCTTCGATACATCGTCTATCGTCAATATACCTTCATCAGTCAATACGTCGATCTCTTCTTCAAGCATCGTACCTACCCCATACTCCTGTCCTCGTTTATTGGTAGGAACCAACTCAGGGTTCAGGCCCACCAATCCGCAGAATACCGTATCCAACGCAATCGGATCTTTCGATAGCAACATCATGTTCATTGCAATAGGGGTTCCCGATTGAGGTCCGTTCCCTTCCATCGCGATAATACCATCCATGATATTTAACCGGGGTCTTACAAAATTATTTAAATCGGCAATCATTTTAGCAAAGCTGTCTGCATCGGTATACTTCGCGTGGAAGGCCCCTTTATTTAATCCGTATACGGCACCGAACATGTTTTTAGTTGCTCCGGTGATCCGCTCCAATTGATGTGTTTTCATCTTGCAGATATTGACGATACCATCGCAGTCAAGAATCGCATTGCTAATGATAAAGTGTTTTTCTGTCAATCCTTCTTCATAAACGATTTCTTGTCCCGAATTAAAATCACCCAATTCTATTTTCAATTCATCCGCTACTTCTTTGATACCGCAGCCGGAAGCTACTCGTGCTACTCCGCCGATGGGATTTCCTGGGGAATCTCCATAATATAAATTTTCATAGCCTGCCTCTTGAAGCAATTTTCCTACTGCTTTAAATACGGCCGGATGTGTGGTTACTGCTTTTTCAGGCGCTGCCTTTGCAAGCAGATTTGGCTTTAATAGTATTTTTTCTTCTTTAGAAAAAATGGCCTCTATCCCCCCCAGCAAGCGGATTCCTTTTTCGAGTGCCGAATCTACCTGTTCCTGTTCATAAGTTCTACAGACTACCAGTGCTACTTGGCTTTTCTCCATATCCTACTCCCTTTTCATTTTCTTCCTTTATTTTTTAAAAGCTGCGCCTTCTAATTCAAGTAATTTGATTTTTTTATCCACTCCGCCGCCATAGCCGACCAATTTTCCGTTTTTGCCGATTACTCGATGGCAAGGAATAATAATGGAAATCGGATTACGGTTATTGGCTAGGCCAACTGCTCTTGCGCCTTTCGGACACCCTATTTTTTGAGCGATATCTAAATAAGATACGGTAGCTCCATAGGGAATCTCTTGAAGAGCCTTCCAATCGCGTTTTTGAAAATCCGTTCCTTGTGGTGCCAAAGGCAGATCAAAATTCTTTCGACTGCCCGTAAAATACTCCTTTAACTGTCTAACGGCTTCTTTTAATAACGGGCTTTCTTTCTGTACGGAGTTTTCCGGTGCATTCTCTTCACCGAAAAATAAATCCGTAAGAAACCCATTTTCTTCTGCTATACCGATTGTTCCCACTATCGTTTCATAATAAAACAAATTTTTCATCAGGTTGTTCCTCTCCTCTATTATTTATTTTACTCTTTGTAAATTCCCTCCGCATTTACATCTGTAATGGTGAGGATATTTAATAACCGGAGACAGTCTTGTCCGTGCAATCTTCGCTCCGCAGTTTTTGCAAACAACGATATAATTTTCTTTTAACGGACGGGAGGCAAGATTTTTTTCAAGGCCCAATTCTTCTGCACTTCCGGTTCTTTTTATTTGGTAGCCAAATGCAGTATTCCATTTTTGCGCGTACGCTTTCCAGATGCTCCCATGATTATCACACCTCGGGCAGGTATGCAGCAGTTCATGGGCAAGTGTTTGTTTAATCAGCTTTTTATCGCAACAAAGCAAACGATGAGAAAGCTCTATTTCAAATTCTGTTTTCAAACCGCATTTAATTTTTTTGCAGCACCCGAATCGGCTTTTAGCCCTTTTATTTATAATAACCTTTTGATGGATATTTCTTGAAAACGGTATGCCCAAGGCTGCCGCTTCTTCCAACACTTCTCCAAACAATTGGTTGATTTCCATTTGACTCCATGGCGTTTGACATACTTCTGCCATTTCCTATCACTCCTGACCGCTCATTCTTTTGATCAAATTATACCTTATTTTTTGTTGCCATTGTAAATTAAAGCCAAAAGAGATTTTTTCTCCGTTGGCTTCATTCGCTCTCCTTAAAAGAATAAGGTAAAAATTCAATTATTTCTTCTTCTTTATAGCCTAAGCTTTTCATTTGCTTGATGAAAGCTTCGGTTATTCTTCTCGCTTCTTTAAAGCGTATACTTTCTATCAACAATTTATTCTTCGTTACATAGCGCCCCGCAGTTCGTTCTGCATGCAGGATTTCTTCCCGCTCCAGTTCCGCAAATGCTTTTTGCATGGTATTGGGGTTTACACCAAACTTGGAAGCCAGCTCTCGGACCGAGTTAATCTTTGCTCCCGGTTCCAGCTGTCCCGATATAATATCCTGTTTGATTTTTGCCATTAATTGCAAATAGATCGGCATGCTTTCATTAAACTTCATTTCTTCTGTATTGGTCAAGATCGTCTCTCCTCTTTTTACGGCGATTAATCACTCGCCCTCTATGCCGTTTCTTCCTGCGCTTCTGTTTTAATCGGTCCTGCAAAAAGTTCTACCAGTTCTTCCGGCTTTATTGCTAGATTCCGGAGCTGTGCTACAAATTCATCCGTTATTTTTCTTGCTTCCATGTTTCGTATACTTTTGATCAGCAGCTTATTTTCTGTTACATATCTGCCGGCCGTTCGATGAGAGCGCAAAAGCCCTTCCTTCTCTAAAGCCGTAAGCGCACGTTGAACGGTATTGGGGTTCACTTTATACTTTTGCGCTAACTCTTTTATCGATTGAATTTTTTCATTGGGTTGCATCATACCGGAAATAATATTTCTTCTTATTATTTCCATCACTTTGATATAGGCCGGTAGATTCTCTGAAATGCCATTATGTACTATCTCTGACTCATTTTTATTTTTTTCCATTTACTACATGCCCCCCTGACTTTTATTCACAAAAGTTGTACTGTCTCAATAGTACAATAATACAGTAAATTTTACTTGTCAACATTTTTATTTTTTTCCCTTTAATAGAAATCGCCGTTTGTATGATTTAATCAGTACAATACTACATTGATTTTTCGCGATTTAATTTAAAAGTAATTTATTTTTTCTAAAAAATCTGTTGCATTGTATTATTTAAACAGAACAATATATAGCAGATATAATTTTAATAAATACTTATTTTTCAATACTATACTATAATTTTTTTCTCCTAAATAAAATGTAAACTCTAAAATTTTTGATTTGTTTTAATTTTTCATGTTTACGCAGAAATTTCATATTTTATGGAGTCAAGCTGAAATTTTGATCTGAGTTCAACTCAATTTCTTCTTTTTTTCTTGAAAATAAAAGTTTTTATTATTCATCTCTGACCTCTGCCTGCAAAAATGCTTACGTTTTACATAAAAATTTTGTCTTTGTTTTATTGTACTATTACAATGATACAATTCTGCTTTTTCTATCTTTCCTTCCTTTTGTATTATTGTATTTTTTAAATAGTACAATTTTACTTTTATCTATTATTGAAATTTGAACGGGTACATGCGATTCTTTAGCTGAAATTTTCAATTTGTTTCGTTCTATTCATTAGCACGTGTCTATGAAATTTGTATTTTCAAGTGTTGATTTCAGCTGTTATCCTGCTTGAATAACCCCTCAAAGGAGATTTACAAAGCCTTTTACTCAACAATTCGCCTTTTTTCTTATTTCTATAGAAGCGGACTGGTTCATTTTGGTCTAATTTTATCTTTATTTTTTTACTTTCCGGCTTATTTCAGACTTTTTCATTTGCATATTGTAATATTGTATTATTTAACTGATACAATATTTATATTTACATTTACCCCTGATTCTTGCATCAAAATTGCTTAATTTCGGAGTTTTCAAGGTGTATTTTTATTTACGGTTGATTTTAAGCCTGTTTTTTTATGTAGTATTGTATTATTTAATTAATACAATATTTGTTTTAATATAAGGCTCTGTTCCGTTCTTTTTTCAATAACTATCCCTATTTCTTAAGTCTCACTTTTGTTTTAAACTTTTATTATAGGGGGATTGCTCCGATGCCAAGGCCACTCTGTTCTGTAACTGCTATTTTAGTAAACTTTCATCCCTGATAATCCAAAGGTTGATGTGAAAAAATAGGTTGACCGTGAAATTTTCACGTGAAATAGTACAGCTTGCTGTTTCAGCAATATATTACAAAAAACGCTCTTCTTCCTCTTTGAGTAAATAAAAATAGAAAATTTTAAAATAAAAATGAATGAGGTGAAATTGGATTGAAATAAAAATAAATCTGAACTTTTTGTATTATTTTTAGAACAATATATAATTTTTAAATTATTATTTTTGTCTGATTAATTTTGAAATTTTATATATTTTTTAAAAATCGAATGATTTTTAAGTAAACCAAATTGAGAATTTTTCATGTAGAATATTGATATAAAATTTAAATTTTAGAAGAATGGAAAAATAGAATCAAAAAAATTTAAAATTAAATTAAGATAAAGAATTTAAATAAAGAATTTATTTTTGAAAATAATTTTAATTTTGATAAATATTTTTTTTAGATTTTTAAAATTTTATATTGTTATAATTTTCCGGAATAATCTAGCATATGAAAAAATAAATTCTAAATTATTCTTTGGATTTTTATTATTAATTTTTTGAATCAACAAAATATAATTTTTGCAAAATCCTAAAATTCTATAACTTTATTTTTTAGCTTCTGAAGGTTTTTGCTCAAATAGGGGGAACAGGAATAAAATCCTTTATATCAAGAAAAAACGAGGCTCTAATTTGCTTTTTAAGACAAATTAGAGCCTCGTTGGTACTATGTGTCGTTTTTCCGATAAAACCCGTCGAAACCTCCATTTAGAAGGTCGTTTTTTATTCGAATCTCAGTGCTTCGATCGGGTCTAGTTTCGCTGCCTTCCTAGCAGGGAAAATTCCAAAGAAGATCCCTACGCAAGCTGAAAAGCTGACGGCCATCAAGATGACTATAGGGTTTATGACGATATCGATACCTGCGACCGTCATTCCTATAGTTGCTATACCAATTCCTAAACCTGTGCCTATGATACCGCCAATGACCGACAATATCATTGCCTCAATCAGGAATTGGGTTAAGATGTCGTTTGTCCGTGCTCCTAAGGATTTTCTTATGCCTATTTCCCTTGTACGTTCGGTTACCGACACCAGCATGATGTTCATGATTCCGATTCCTCCGACCAACAAAGAAATTGCTGCGATAGCACCTATCGCCAGGGATAGAATTCCTAGCACCTGATTAATAGAACTCAATTGCGATTGTGCCGACTCTGCGGTATAAAATTCAGGTTGTTTATCTTTGATTTTCACCATATAGTTTGCAAAAGCTTTTGCCTGTTCATCTTGATTTTTATTTTCATTTGCATAAATCTCGATATACGAGCTGCCTTCTCCCGGATGCATCAATGTGCTATACGGTGCATAGCAGGTATAACTTCCGCTATTGTTTAATTGACTGAAAATAGATTTTTTAACTTCATATACGCCAACAACGGTTAAATCTTTATTTTCGCCGAGTACTGTTACAGGTAAGGTTTCTCCTACCACGTTTTCTTTATTAAATAAATATCGTGCGGCCTCTACATCAATAATGATGCTGTCTCTTCTTCCGTCCACATCGGTTTTATTGACGAACCTTCCGTAAAGTAAATTGATACTCGTATTAAAGTTATTGTAGTTTGCTCCTACTCCGCTTATATTTAACTTCGCCTTTAATCTTCCGATTTTAGTTTCACTATTTGCCGAAGAAGTGGGTACGGCGTATCGAATATCTTCCGGAAATCGTTCTTTTAAAGCTTCCAGATCGTCTGTCGTAAACAGATCACTTTCATTTATGCCGCCATCCGTCATCTGCCAGTTGATCATCAAATACACGTAGGAGCTGAAGCCTTCAAACTCTTTACTTACCGCGCCTTTCGCACTGTCTCCTATGGAGGTGATGGCAATGACCGAGCTGATTCCAATGATGATTCCAAGCATCGTAAGAAAGGACCTCATTTTATTGACTCGTATTGCGGAAAGAGCCAGCTTAATATTTTCAATTAGCAGCATACTTCCACCTCCTCCGCTTTCCCTTGTACGTCATCGGTTTTATTTTCTTTCGCAGTCCTATTCTCTTTACTTTTTATTCCTTTTTCGGTTAATTGGTCGCTGACAATTTGACCGTCTTTAAAAGTGACAACCCGGTCTGTAAAGGCTGCAATATCCGGTTCGTGCGTTACGATGATAACGGTATTTCCATTTTCTCGATTCAGCTTTGTGAATAAGTCCATGATCTCAATAGAAGATCTGGAATCTAAGTTTCCTGTCGGCTCATCCGCCAGTATAATCGGCGGTTCATTTGCCAGCGATCTTGCAATGGCGACTCGTTGCCGTTGCCCTCCGGAAAGTTCATTCGGCATATGTTCATACCGATCGCCCAGCCCTACACTTTCTAAGAGAAATATAGCTCTTTTCCGTCTTTCCGCTGCACTTTTTTTACCATATACCATAGGAAGCTCCACATTTTTTAATGCACTGGTTCTGGGTATGAGATTGAATGACTGAAACACAAAACCGATTTTCTGATTTCTTATATAGGATAATTCATTATCTGTTTTATCGCTTATTGAGATATCTTCCAGGTAATACTGTCCTTCTGAAGGTCTATCCAGACACCCAAGAATGTTCATTAAAGTAGATTTGCCTGATCCTGAGGTTCCCATGATCGCGACAAATTCACCCTTTTCAATCACCAAATTGATGCCTCTTAAGGCCGTTACTTCAATGCTCCCATTTTTATAGGTCTTTATTAAGTCGCAGACCCTTATTACTTCATTGCTCATCGTCGGACCTTCTTTCTTTACTGTACCGCATCATTGCCGGAAACGGTTACAGGCATTCCATCGGTCAACGAATAGGTTGGTGCGAGAACAACTTGATCCCCGGGTTTCACCTTGTCAGAGATAATTTCTATATTGAAGTCTCCTTCAAGACCAGTTTTAACTTCTACCTTATGCAATACATTCTTTTTAATGACGAATACATAGGTTTTACCTGCTGATACATCTTCTAAAACGGCATCAATCGGAACGGATAAAGCATTTTCTTTCTTTTGTATCAATATATTTGCTTTTGCTGTAACACCGGCGATAAGATTGCTGTCTCCTTTCTCAATAGCGATTACAACAGGAATCACCATTTCAGTGCCGTCTTTTTTTTGTTCTCCTGACGGCGCGATTCTTGAAACCACACCTTTCACGGATTGATCACCAAGCATTTCCGCCGTAATGCCTACCTCTTGGCCTACTTTAATCTTACTGATATCGTATTCACTTATATTTACCTTTAGTTGAAGGTTCTTAAGATCCTCTATAATAAACATCGGCTCATTATTTTCCGTATCGTTTGCGTTGCTTCCCACCGTAACATTTACCCTGGTTACCGTACCGTTGATAGGACTTGTTATATTCTTTTTAGTCAAATCATAGGAGGACATCATCGCGGATGCAGATTCATAATCAGCCTTCGCTTTTAAGTACTCTTCTTGAGGTTTTGCCCCTTGCTCATATAAGGACTTTGCCAGATCATATTGTCTTTTTAACTCACTTAAGTCAATCTTCGCTTTGTTATATTGTTCCTGGGTACTCCCGTCGTCCAACAAGGCCAGCTGCTGGCCTTTTGATACAATATCCCCCTCTTTTACATATACGGCTTTTACTTCGGAACTTAACGTAGATTGAATCTGCGCCTTCTCCGTTCCTTCCACCGTTCCCTTTATAGATACTGCCTGCTCCAATGTCATCGTTTCTGCAGTGCTTGCAGATACAGGCGTTCCAATGGCCTTACTCGATTTAAAAGGTCCGATAACGACTCCAATGACAACAATTACAATAAATATTATGGCAGGAATCAATATCCACTTTTTCTTAAATTTTATTTTTTCTTTCATTGTTAATACCCCTTTTAAAATTTCCTTCTTATTTTTTTGATTTTATTAAGGTTTGATGATCGTTAAAAGCAAGATAAAACCCACAGATTTCATGCTTTTAACGTTTTAATTATACCGCAATTTTCGCCTTTCATTTATTAAATCTTTCTTAACAATCTACTGTGTCTTTTATAAATCGTCTATAAGCTTTATACTTTATGATTTAAATATCAACATTTATTTCCAAATTCATCCATTATTTAAGCATTTAAAGCGCTTACAAAAAACTTTTTAAGATAATTGTGGGATTTTTCAGAAAACACTTGCAATTTAAATTACAGGTGCTATAATAAAGTCATAAAACAGATACCAAACAAAATACTTTAACTTTATGATAGAATGTCCAAAGGTTGTTGGACAAGATTAGTTAGTATTCAATGTTTGTATCAAAGAGAAAGGGGTGAGTCCGCCAGAAATGCTAACCGAACAGAAATAGCGCCGCTTGTCAAACACCATGTTATGGGATGAGCGGCGCTATTTCTGTTTTTGAAGATCTTATTTAATCTTCTACGTTATCGCCTCAACTATTATAAAAAAAGCCTCTGCGAGGTGATTTTAGCCTCCAGTCACTCGCGCTTTTTATAATACCCCGTCATATCGCAAGCGATATTTTCTGCATAATAAAATAGAAGCATATAATATTAAGAATTACCGCTAACGGTAACAATACTTTAAACTTTGTTTTCTGAGTTTTATGCCTGAATACTTTAGATCCTGTTATGGTTCCTACTCCTCCCATTGCAAAGGCGGAAATAAGCAATACAGATTCTCTTATTCTCCATTTTTTATGCTCTGCTTTATACTTATCAACTCCCATCATGCTGAAGGTTATCACATTCCAAGCGATTAATATGATCTCAAAATATTTCATCCTATACCTCTTTTGAACTTTTCTTGAACCTCTTTCAAATAGTTTTGTTAAAATCTTTATTATATTTTTCTTTTCATTCTTTAAAGTTTTGATTCTTATTTTATAAATCTATTCTTTTCTATGTAAAACGATCCCCTGCTTATCTGTATTGATTGTTTCACGTGAAACATATTCGAATAAATGAGATGGAACAAAATAAATTAAAACAATATTCCCGCTAAAACAACAACATCGCATTCACAAATCAGTTGTAAATGCGATGGTATTAATTTATTCGGTTAAACCCCTTAAAAATTCAATCAATCGTTCGAGCTCTTCACGATTATAGTACTCAATTTCAATTTTGCCTTTGTTATTGCCGGAGAGTTTCAAATTCACTTTTGTTCCCATGATTTCTTTTAATTCTGCTTCCACCATTAAAATATCCGGTGCTTTTTCTCTTTTTTCCTTTTGTTTCTTAGTTTTCGGTTCAGAAATGCTGTTAATCAGCGATTCAACTTCACGAACAGACAATCCTTCCTCAGCCACCTTATCAGCAATAGCTATTCTTGTATCTTCATCCGCGATACCTGCGATAGCTCTGGCGTGTCCATTGGTTAGTTTACCCTCTATTACATAATTCCTTACCGGTATAGGCAATTTTAACAAACGAAGAGAATTTGTGATATAAGGCCTGCTTTTACCCACATTTTTTGATATCTGCTCTTGGCTCAAACCAAAACGTTCAACCATTTGCTGCAGGGCTTCTGCTTCTTCTATCGGATTTAAATCTTCACGCTGCATATTTTCTATAATAGAAATGACCATGTTCTCTTCTTCAGTCAATTCTTTCAATATACAAGGCACAACTTTTAAATTCGCTTTTCTTGCAGCACGCCATCTTCTTTCACCGGCGACGATTTCATAACCAACTTCAGCAGGTCGGATAACAATTGGCTGAATAACCCCATAGGTTTCGATGGAAGTCGCCAGTTCATCAATTTTTTCATCATCAAACCGTTTTCTTGGTTGATTAATATTCGGTTTGATATCATTAATGTCTAGATACAAGATGGTATTCTTCCGATCCTCCAAAGTATCTGAACTGTTCTTTTCTCTAGGCGTATTATCACTTATCTGTGAAGCATTAATCTCAACTGCACTAAAAAGTTCTTCCAGCCCTCTTCCCAGCCCTCTATTTTTTGGTGTCGCCATTATTCATTCGCCTCCAAATCAAGAAATTCTTCCGCAAATTCAAAATATGCAGCTGCACCGGCAGATTTTGGGTCATATTCTGTAATTGGCATTCCATAACTTGGTGCCTCAGCTAATCGAACATTTCTTGGGATAACAGTCGTATAAACCTTTTCTCTAAAATATTTCTTTACTTCTTCTACAACTTGGATAGATAGATTCGTTCTTCCATCAAACATACTTAAGATAACACCCTGTATCTGTAGAGATGGATTCAAGCTCTTTTTTACCAATTCTATGGTACTCATCAGCTGGCTTACTCCTTCCAGTGCATAAAATTCACACTGGATTGGAATCAAAACACTATCTACTGCAGTTAAAGAATTAATTGTCAATAATCCTAAGGATGGCGGACAATCAATAAAAATATAATCATAATTTGATTTAATCTTGTCGATCGCCTTTTTTAACCTTTTTTCTCTGCCTTCTAATTGAACCAATTCAATTTCTGCTCCTGCCAACTGTACACTGGCAGGAATGATATCCAGATTTTCTACATTCGTATGCATGATTGCTTCCTCAGGAGCAATTGTATCATCCACTAGAATTTCATATGTAGTTCTATCTAATCCCTTTTTTGCAATTCCTACGCCACTAGTAGTATTGCCTTGCGGATCAATATCCAGTATAAGGATTTTCTTACCTTTTAATGCTAAACATGCAGCCAGATTTATATTAGTAGTTGTTTTACCAACCCCGCCCTTCTGGTTAAATATTGCTATAGTTTTACTCAAAACATACCTCCATTTATATTAGATCTTCAACTCAAATGGTACAGAACCATTGTAGATTATAAGCTGGTTAAATTCATATTTAATTTTTAATGATAGTGAATTAATAGTTACTAATTCATTATATATCACAACTGAAAATATAACCACACTTTTTTATATGTTTCACGTGAAACATATGACTTTTTTATTATTTGTTTCAAATGCTTCTTCAAAAAATTCATAAATCATTACAAATAAATCTTACTTATAAATTATATACAATAATAACATTTAAAAGAACCACAAATAACAACATCTTGTGGATTAAATTCAGCACATAACAATAACTAGCTATTGCTTATATTATAAACAATAGCTAGTTAAAGGTTAAGGGATTATCACTTTTTACTTTTATTTACATAAATGGTTATATTATGTACTAAGAGACTTGATTACAATTGTTTCCTTTCGGTATAATGATTTTAATTTCATAAAATGCACCCAAATCTTCTTGGAAATACTTCGCATCACTTTCCGATTCTTTGATTTGGTTAAACGTTTTTCGAATGGTATTTAAATAAATCTTATGATTGATAAAACTGATCTTCTGTCCTTTACGTTTTTCTTCTGCATGTTTTTCTAACACATCACTGATTAATTTCTCACTCTGCTTGACATTTAGATTATTTAAAATAATTCGATCCAAGACTTTTTTTCTTAAATCATCGTCTTCTATTTTTAACAGAGCCCTTGCATGACGTTCCGTTAATTGATTTTCTACCAACGCATTTTGAATGTTCCGCGGTAAGCTCAATAGCCGAATCTTGTTAGAAATCGTAGATTGCTGCTTACCCACGCGCTTTGCGATTTCCACTTGTGACAATCCAAAATCATCCATCAACTTCTTATAAGCAATAGCTTCTTCCAAGTAGGATAAATTCTCACGCTGAACATTTTCTACAAGCGCAATTAAAGCAATATCTTTGGCATCGGCTTCTCTGATAATAGCCGGAATCTTTAAAAGTCCTGCTAATTTAGAAGCACGCAGACGACGTTCTCCCGCAATCAACAGATATTCTCCATCCTTACCCTTTTTAAGAATAATTGGCTGCAGAACACCATATTCCATAATAGAATCACGCAATTCTATTAGTTCTTCCTCTTTAAAAAATTTTCTCGGTTGTTCACTGTTAATGACAATCATATCAATTGGCACTTCAATATTCTTTCTACTAAACATTTAAGTATCTCCTCACAATCCTTATCCGGCGAGCACAATCATCAGGACTCGCAAGTATCACTCAATAATCTCTAGTTAAATAGTATCAGAAGCTTGTCCTTTTGCGGGCAGTAATAATAAACAAAAAACCCTCAAAATTCGCTATTTCAAGGGTTCTTTCGATGGGGTTCCCGCTTTTCTTGGAAATTTTGCGGGAGTATTTTTACATTTGCTGATAACCCGTATATGATGGTCTAAATCGAAATCATCTAATTTAACTTGACGTTCCTCCATTAATTTACCACCTAAGAGATGAATGGCTTTCTCTGCTTCTTTGATTTCTTCTTCTGCCTTGTTTCCTTTATACGCCAGAAAAGCTCCGCCTACTTTAATGAAAGGCAGACAATATTCAGATAAAGTGGCTAAATTGGCAACCGCACGGGAAACACAAATATCATATTTTTCCCGATACATTTTGCTTTTTCCCAGGTCTTCCGCACGTCCGTGCAGCGTTTTCACATTTTGGATATCCAAATCGCTGCAAATTTGATCAATAATCTTCAATCTCTTATTTAAAGAGTCCATCAATACAAATTTTTTCTCCGGATATACCAATGCAAGGGGTATTCCGGGAAATCCTGCACCTGTTCCTACATCAATAACGGTCTGCGCTTTTTTCATCTCAGGAAATGAATAACAAAGAACGGAATCGATAAAATGTTTTTTAATGAATTCTTCTCGCTCCGTGATCGCCGTAAGATTCACTTTCTCGTTCCACTCAAGCACCAATTGCATATATCTTTCAAATTTATCGATCATTTCCTCCGTATAAGGAATCGATAAAGTATCCAATGCTTTTTCTAATTGTTTCATATAATTCTCCATATTAATAAAGCCAAATCATTGAAATTTAAACATTATTGTTTATTAACAATATACTTTTTATGATTGCATCTTTCTGCTTCTTTTTATTTTTTCAAGATGTACCAAAAGAACGTTAATATCTGCCGGAGAAACGCCGGATATTCTGGATGCCTGTCCCACCGAAATCGGTTTAAACTGATTCAATTTCTGAATCGCTTCAATACGAAGACTGTCTACCTGTGAGTAATCAAAATCCGCATCCAATCTCTTATTCTCCAATTTTTTAAACCGCTCGATTTGCTGCAACTGCTTCGTGATATAGCCGGCATACTTCACTTGCACTTCCAACTGCGTAACCGAGTGCATGGATAATTTTTCAGTTCGTTCCAAATCAATCGGAGCCAAATTCTCATAGGTGATTTCCGGCCTTTTAAGCAAATCTGTCAAGGAAGCCCTGTTTTGTAAAGCAGAACTGTCAATACTTTCAAGGTATTTATTTACTTGATTCGGCATAACAATGGTGTTTTGAAGTCTTTCGAGTTCTTTATCTGCCGCCTCTTTCGTTTCTAAAAATTTTCGAAACCGTTCTTGACTAACTAGACCGATATCATACGCCCGCTGCGTTAAACGCAAATCAGCATTATCCTGCCGTAGTACCAATCGGTATTCTGCTCTCGAAGTCATGATTCGATAAGGTTCATTGGTTCCCTTTGTAACAAGATCATCAATCAGCACACCGATATAAGCTTCGGAACGATCCAATACGAAAGGCTGCTTCTCATCCACTTTAAGTGCCGCATTAATTCCGGCGATCAACCCTTGTGCTGCCGCTTCCTCGTAGCCGGAACTTCCGTTAAATTGACCGGCACAAAATAAATTTTCAATGGTTCTGTTTTCCAAACTTGTCTTCAAATTCAACGGATCAATACAGTCGTACTCAATCGCATAAGCAGGACGAACAATTTTCAAATGCTCCAATCCCGGAATTGTTTGATAAAAAGCTCGCTGGACATCTTCCGGCAAACTTGAAGACATTCCCTGGATATACATTTCCTCTGTAGAAAGACCTTCTGGTTCAATAAACAGCTGGTGCCTTTCCTTATCACTGAAACGATTCACTTTATCTTCAATAGAAGGACAATATCTTGGACCGATTCCCTCAATTTGTCCGCCGAACAGTGCAGATCGTGAAAAATTGTTTCGAATCACGGTATGGGTCTCTTCATTCGTATAGGTTAACCAGCAAGAAACCTGTTCCTTCTGTAAATCATCGTTCATAAAGGAAAATGGTACAATTTTTTCATCGCCCTTCTGCTCCTCCATTTTTGAAAAATCCAAACTACTTGCCAGCGCTCTCGCAGGAGTTCCTGTTTTAAAACGGCGAAGTTCCAATCCATGCTTTCTGAGATTGGCCGCAAGCTCCATAGATGGTGCCAGTCCATTTGGACCGCTGTCATAAGCCCATTCCCCAATAAAAATTTTACCTCTCAGAAAAGTACCGGTCGCCAATATCACTGCCGTTGCTTTATAGGCAGAACCTGTTTTCAGAATAACACCGCATGCTTTTCCGTCTTTCACAAAAATATCAACCACTTCTCCCTGCTTTAAATCAAGGTTCTCTTGTATTTCCATGGTTCGTTTCATCTCGGCGTGATACCGTTCTTTATCTGCTTGGGCTCGAAGAGAATGAACCGCCGGACCTTTTGCCGTATTCAGCATCTTGCTTTGAATAAATGTTTTATCGATATTCATTCCCATTTCTCCGCCGAGTGCATCAATTTCCCGGACCAAATGACCTTTTCCGGTTCCTCCGATAGAAGGATTGCATGCCATCATAGCCACGGCTTCTAAGTTCATAGAAAATACAAGGGTTTTCTTTCCCATTCTAGCAGAAGCAAGAGCTGCTTCACAGCCGGCATGTCCCGCACCGATTACAATAACATCATATTCATCCATGATAAAATAGTTCATCTCACTACCTCTTTATAACGCCTAAGTAGAAAAATTTCGACTATAGAAATTTTTCTTACCTCTGTGCGTTTCAACGAGGCGGGGGATATGCCCACCGCCTTTAAAATTAAATTGCACCCCCACCTAAAGAGGTGGCGGAATCTTTTGTCCTCGTTATTTTCCGAGACAAAATCGTGCAAAAACTTCATCTATAATACTTTCACTGACCGTTTCTCCGATGATTTCCCCGAGAAATTCCCAGCTTCGTTTCACATCAATTTCAATAAATTCAAGAGCTTCCCTGCGATCCACCATTTCTATCGCATCGTCAATAGCCGATTTAGCAGAAGTAAGTAAATTCTTATGTCGGACATTCGTTATGAAAATATTGCCGGACTGCTTCACTTCACCGTTATAAACTAAGCTCTCTATCTCATCTTCAATTTCTTTGATTCCTATATCTTCTTTAATTGCTGTTTTTATAATAATCGCATTTGCCAAACGTCTCTGAATGTCTTCTTCATCAATAACCTGCGCCACATCGATCTTATTGATTAAAACGAGTACTTTTCTTTTTCCGATAATATCGATAATATGGTCATCTTCTTCCGATAAAGGTTTGCTTCCGTCTAAAATTAAAATAATCAAATCCGCATGATTGAAACTTTCTTTACTCTTTTCAATGCCGATTTTTTCTACGATATCTTCCGTTTCACGGATGCCCGCCGTATCAATCAATTTCACCGGAATAGCTCGAATGGTCATATCTTCAACAATGGTATCACGAGTCGTTCCCGGAATCTCCGTCACGATTGCGCGTGACTCCTTAAGCAGCGCATTCATCAAAGAGGATTTTCCCACATTTGGTTTTCCTATAATCGCCACTTGAAGACCTTCCTTAATAATTCTTCCTGTATCGGCTGTAGCAATTAATTTTCCAATCATATCGTTTATCTGCGATAGGTTATTTATTAAGTTTTCATACGTTATTATTTCTATATCTTCATCCGGATAATCTAAATTAACCGTGATATTCACCAAGACATCCATCAGGTTATTTCTTATGGTTGTAATTTCTTTCGTCAGACTTCCATCCAGCTGACCCAACGCTACATCGAAACATTTATCACTTTTTGCTTTGATTAGATCGATAACTGCTTCGGCTTGAGATAAATCCAACCGTCCATTTAAAAAAGCTCTCTTTGTAAATTCACCCGGTTCTGCTAAACGGGCCCCTATCCTTAAAACCAATTCCAGTATTTTCCTTAAAGATACAATACTGCCATGGCAATAGATTTCTACAATATCTTCCGTCGTATAGGTGTAAGGTGCTTTCATATAGACAGTCAGTACTTCATCAATCATTTGATTGGTTAACGGATCTATGATATTTCCATAAGTTAATCGTCTATTAACAATGGACTCTCCTATAGCCATTCCAACAGATTCCGGTAAAAAAATGCCTTCTTTATTATTCTGCTTTTTACTCTTTTTTTTAATCGGCAAAAAAACCTTATCTAAAATTTCCAAGGATTTTTCTCCGCTTATTCTTATGATCCCGATTCCGCCTTCTCCATAAGCTGTCGCAACCGCTGCTATCGTTTCATCCATATTTTTCTCCTCTCATTGATTTTATCAATTCAAAGGGCACCTTTTCATAATTACACATTTTAACAGAGTATTAGAAAAGAAGATAGCCCTTTCGGGCTACCTTCATCAATCATTTTAAATAATAAATATTTCCATGAAAAACACTTACTATTTCATTTCAATTATAACCCTTCTATACGGTTCTTCACCCTCACTTCTTGTCGTGATTTTAGGGTTGCTTTGAAGAGTCGCATGGATGATCTTTCTTTCATACGGATTCATCGGTTCAAGACGCACACTCTTCCTTGTCCGAACAACTTTTTCAGCTAATCTGCCTGCAAGCTGTTCTAAGGTTTTCTCTCGTTTCGCTCTATAATTTTCAGCATCCACAACAACTCGTTTATATTTTTCATCATCTTTATTCACTACCAAACGTGTTAAATACTGAATGGCATCTAAGGTTTGCCCTCTTTTACCGATTACAGTGCCGGAGTCCTTACCGTTAATGTCAATATAGATACTATTTTCATTTTCTTCAGCTGTAACAGTGACATTCAATCCCATCTTTTCTGTTACTTCTTTTAAGAAATCTAAAGCGGGAGATTCGGTAACAGGAACTAAATCTTCCGGTCTTTCGGCCTTCATACTTTCCAGACTTTCAAAATTTCTGCTGCTGGACTTCGGTTCCTTCGATTCCTTCGGTTCTTTAAATTCCTTTTTTTCTTTTTTTGCAAATTCTTTTTTAGGCTGTTCTTTATAAGCGCTGCCATTTTTAGAATCTACGATTGGAGTTTCTTTTACAGGTTCTTTTTGTTTGATCTTCTCTGCAGGTTTTTCGATGTCCTTTTGAATAACCTTTACTTTTGCCAGTTTAGATCCTATACCAAAAAAACCTTTTGAAGATTCTTCCAATACAATTACTTCAACTTGATCTATCGTCAATTTTAAATCAATGAGGGCAAGTCGGACGGCTTCGTCCACATCTTTTCCCCATTTTTCTGCGTAATTCATATTCTTTTCCCCTCAATAACTTTATTTCTTTTGATTCTTACCCTTTAATTTTTTTCTAAGGAAATTTAGTCTAAAATTAAATCCGATTTGAACCACTGTTCCAATGAACCAGTACATTGCCAAGCCTGCCGGAAATGATCTACCCATCCAAACAATCATAATTGGGAAGAAATATTTCATCATATTCATCATAGGAGCCATTTGAGGATTCATAGCATTGCTCCCCTGCTGACTTTGTGTCTGATTAAAAGAAATAAAAGTTGTAATACCTGATGCAATTGGAAGAATCCATGCATCCGGCTGGCTCAAATCCTTAATCCAAAAGAAAGATTCATGAATAGCCAATAACATCGAATCACTTGAAAGATATTGCATTGGATCTCTTAATAAAGCGAAAAGTCCAAATATAATAGGCATCTGTATTATCATCGGTAAACAACCGCCCATCGGATTAAACTTCTCTTCTTTATAAAGTTCCATCATCTTTATATTCATTGTTTCTTTATCATCTGCGTGCTTTTTCTGCAAAGCCGCCACTTTCGGTTGTATATCTGCCATTCTGACAGTTGATTTTACTTGAGCCGCATAGAGCGGATACAAACAAAATTTTACAAAAACGGTAAAGACAATGAGTGTTATACCATAGTTGCTAATCAAACTATATATATAACTCAACAACCATGCCAGAGGCTGTGCAATAATACCAATAATTGCTTGCATTAATTTCCTCCACTACTTTAAAGGATCATATCCCCCAGGATGAAAGGGGTGACATTTTAAAATCCTTTTAATTCCAAGAAAACCGCCCTTCATTACTCCATATTTTTCAACAGCTTGTATAAAATATGTAGAACAGGTTGGATAGAACCGGCAAGTCGGCGGAAATAAAGGAGAAATGAATTTCTGATAACCTCTCACTAAACCTATTACTATTATTTTCAAATAGTTCACCTTCTTATTATTTTTTTAATATCCCGGCTCTGCTCGTTAAAAATTCTATGCATTTTAAAACTTCTGCGCATTTTACACCATTGATGGTATTTCGCGCAATGAAAATAAGGTCATAACCTGTCCCTATTTTAGGTTCCAAAACTCGATAGCTTTCTTTCATCAGTCTTCTTGATCTGTTTCTCAATACGCTGTTTCCTACTTTTTTACTAGCCAAAAATCCCAATCGATTATATGGCAAACCATTCCTTCTAAAAAAAAGTACGACATACTTTCCTCCAAAGGATTTTCCTTTATTGTAAATAGCAGAAAAATCTTTTTTATTGCGCAATACATTTTGCTTTAGCATTACATCACCATATAAAAGGTTTATGCAATTCAAGATCGAAATAAAGTCAATCTCTAAACAAAAAGACCACTTTTGCGGTCTCTATGCTGATAACACTTTTCTTCCTCTTTCTCTTCTTCTCTTCAGTACATTTCTACCGTTCTTTGTACTCATTCTTTTTCTAAATCCATGCTCTTTAGATCTCTGCCTCTTTTTCGGCTGATAAGTCATTTTCATTCCAAAACACCTCCTTGTTCTGTTTCCCTTAATGATGCGCATCTAAATTTCAACACGCACATGCGCTATACATGCCCTATAATTATACAGTCCGAAATTTCTGATGTCAATGATTATAATCAACTATTAACCCATCTAAAATAAATTTTAAAAAGATTTTTTTGCAATTTAGACTTAAAAAACTATATCTAGTTGTACTTGTGAAAAATATGCACAACTTTGTCCACTATATGTGGATAAATTCTCTTACCATGATGAATGAACAAAGAAAATTTAACTATTGCCTGTGGATAACTTACTTGATATTATATATTCGTGCTATAATGTTACTCTAAATAGAATGACACCATATATTTTTTATTCGATTGTTTACAAACTATAGTTATTCCGTTATAGTTATAGTTCTTGTATAAACAATATAATTAGTAAGGATGTAGATAAATGAACGATATCAATGAAAAATGGGAGAAAGCGCTGGCTTTACTATTTCCTGAAATGACAGAAGTGAGTTATAATACTTGGCTCGTTCCGATTATTCCAATCAGAACAGATGAGAGAAATAATAAACTTTATTTAAATCCATGCAGTGACATGAATTACAATATTTTAACTTCAAGATATCTAACCTTGATTACAAATGCGGTGGAGGTTGCCTTCGGGAAAAAATATGAAGTCATTTTGGAATTAAATGAAAGCACAGAAGAAAAGCAAGAAGACGAATACGATGCGATGAAAAAGCGTTTTCCGGATGAATATTATTTAAATCCGAGATATAATTTCAATACATTTGTTGTAGGAAACAATAATCGTTATGCGCATGCCGCTTCTGTTGCGGTTGCCGAAGCACCGGCCGAAGCATACAATCCGCTTTTTTTATATGGCGCCTCCGGATTGGGGAAAACTCATTTGATGCATGCCATCGGTCAGTACATACTTCGAAATCATCCTCATTTAAAAGTGCTTTATGTTTCCTCAGAAATGTTCACAAACGAGCTGATTAAAGCTCTTGGAGAAAAGAAAAATACAGAATTCAGAAATAAATACAGAAAAATAGATGTATTGCTAATAGACGATATACAATTTATAGAAGGAAAAGAAGCCACACAAGAAGAATTCTTCCACACTTTCAATACATTATATGATGCAAATAAACAAATCATTATATCCAGCGACAGGCCCCCGGCTATGTTAACAAAAATAGAAGAACGTCTGCGTTCCAGATTTCAGTGGAATATTATTGCAGACATTCAGCCGCCGGATTATGAAACCAGAGTAGCCATTTTAATGAAAAAGGCTGTGCTTGAAAATATAAACATGGATGATAACCTCGAAGAAGTCATTCATTTGATTGCAGAAAAAATAAAAATGAATATCAGAGAATTGGAAGGAGCCTTTACAAGAGTAATCGCTTATTCCAGCTTAATCAATAAAGAAATTAATGTGGCTTTTGCGAAAGACGTGCTGAAAGATATCATGTCCAATACAGAAGTAGAAGTTACACCGGAACTGATCAAAAAGCAGGTTTGCAAACATTTCAACATTAAAACAACTGAGATTGAATCTGCTAAGCGAACCAGAGCCTTGGCATTCCCCAGACAAATTGCTATGTACTTATGCAGAGATATGACCGATCTTTCTCTTCCGAAAGTAGGCGAATATTTCGGAGGCCGCGATCATACCACCGTCATGCATGCGTGTGAAAAAATTTCATCTGAAATAAAAATGAATGAATCTATCAGAGAAGTGATCGAAACACTTCAACGAGAAATTAATGAGAAAAGATAAAATGGTTATCAACAATTATACAAAAAAGCGAGCATTTATTATACAAGTTATCAACAGTAAAAAATTAGTAATTATTAAAGCAATTTCAAAGGGTTAAGGGGTTTATCAACAAATCCACAGCTACTACTGCTAATACTACTAAGTTTAATTAAAAAGAAAAAGGAGTTTTGCCAAATGAAATTTACCTGCAATCAGCAAGTTTTATCCAAAGCTATAAACACTGTTTCAAAAGCGGTAACCAACAGAACAACAATTCCTATTTTGAAGGGAATATTATTAAAAGCGAAAGATGGCAAGCTTATTTTGACAGCTTCTGATTTGGATTTAAGTATAGAAAAAATTATAGAAGCAGACATTGCTATAGAAGGGGAAATTGTCGTTCTATCAAGACTTTTCGGAGAAATCATCCGAAAACTCCCAAATGAAAACATCACATTCGACCTACAAGAAGGAAATACGTTAATTATTACTTGTTCCACTTCTCAATTCAATATCGTTTGTTTCCCATCGGATGAATTTCCAAACATCAGCACAATCGATACAAACGAAAGACTTTCTTTAGACAGAGAATTATTTAAAGAAATGATCCGAAAAACAGCTTTTGCCGCAAGTGTAGATGAATCCAAAGGAGTTATCGTCGGTGTTTTAATAGAGCTGCAAGAGAATTATTTAAATATGGTCGCGTTAGACGGTTTCAGAATGGCGGTCTTAAAAGAAGAAATGAAGAACGCCGGAGAAAAGAAAATTATTATTTCTTCCAAAATACTAAATGAAATCAGTAAAATTGTTTCCGAAGTGGAAGATGAAGACCTTGATATTATTTTAGATCAAAAAAAAGCAGTTATTATTTTAGAAGGTACTCGAGTTGTTCTTCGTCTTTTAGAAGGGGAGTTTATTAAATATAGGGATATTATTCCAAAAGAAAGTAAAACGAAAGTCGTATTAAATAAAGGAAATTTCCTTGAGAGCATTGAAAGAGCTTCTCTTTTCGCAAAAGAAGGTAAAAATAATTTAGTGAAATTATCCATATCGGAGAATTTGATGAACATTACTTCCAGATCTGAAGAAGGAAATGTAAAGGAAGAAGTCATTATTTCAAAAACAGGAGAGAATTTAGATATAGGATTTAACTCAAAATATTTGATCGATGTATTGAAGGTGATTGATGAAGATCAAATTTTATTGGAGCTCAATACCAGCGTCAGTCCTTGTTTAGTAAAACCTGTGAACGGAAATCAATTTACCTACTTAATTTTACCGGTTCGATTGACTACAAACTAAATACATTTTTGGCTGTCAAAACAGACAGCCTTTTTGTTAGAAAATAGAATGGCTATTTGTATTAAATAATTTTAGTATATAGGGAAGCAATATGAATATTACAAAGATAGAGCTGAAGGATTTTAGAAATTATGAGCATCTGAAGCTTGAATTTCATCCAAAAGTGAATATCATCCTCGGGAATAATGCACAGGGAAAAACAAATATTTTAGAATCTATTTTTTTATCTTCTCTTGGAAAGTCCTTTCGAACGTCCAATGATCATGAGATGATTCGTTTTGATTGCAAATTTTTCAGGCTTAAAATTGATGCGGAAAAAAAGAATGAAGAAATCTGCGTGGAAATGGCTGTCAGTAAAGAGAGCAAAGCTGTTAAATTAAACGGGAGAAAAATAAAGAAAATTTCGGAACTGCTTGAAAGTGTTTATATTGTTGTATTTTCTCCGGAAGATTTGAAAATTGTAAAAGAAGAGCCCGAAAGGAGAAGAAAATTTATCGATCGGGAACTTTGTCAAATTAAACCGATGTATTACAGCAATCTATCTAAATATAAAAAAGTTTTACTGCAGCGGAATACGTTGCTAAAAGAAAATTCTCCGAGGATTTCTTTATTGGAAATATGGGATCATGAATTGGTGGAATATGGTTCTAAAATCATTCTTCAGCGGGAAGATTTTATAAAAAAAATTGATAAAATCAGTAGTAAAATCCACAAAAATATCACGAATGGAAAAGAAAAATTACATATTCAGTATGAATCCAATGTTCCTACAATGGAGACATTGGAAGAGCAAAGAACTATATTTTTAGAAAAAGTAAAAAATTCTACTGCAAAAGATATCCAAAGAAGAAATACAAGTACAGGACCTCATCGTGATGACCTAAAAATATCAGTGAACGGAATTGATATCAGAAAATACGGATCGCAAGGTCAGCAAAGAACGGCAGCATTGTCATTGAAACTTGCGGAAATCATGTTAATCAAAGAAGAAACGGAAGAAGATGCTATATTGTTATTAGACGATGTATTATCCGAATTGGATGAAGAAAGACAAAATTATTTGATTAACTCTTTGTCGGATACGCAGCTTTTTATCACAGCTGCAGAGATGTCCGAAAAAGTAAAAGTATCTTTGCCACAAGGGTATACTTTTTATGTAAATAACGGACAAGTCACACAGTAAAAAATGCTGCACTAAAAAATTAATTCTAGTGCAGCTTTGATTTCTTACTAATCATTTTTTGACGGGTTTTCTTTTAATCCAAATACAGCTCTTGCACTTTCCGCTTGCGGATCATGTTTTATATTCTTTGATTTAAATTTACCGTCTTCTTTTTTATTTTTCTTATGGTTATTATTGTTCATGACTACACTCCTTTTCAGTTTGTTAAATTTAGTTTGTGTTATTTTAAGTTTATAATGAGTATTTTTGAATGACTATTTTAAAGAATACTTGTAAATATATGAGTGTTTTTGTTGTATTTTATCAGACAAAGATTTAATATAAAAACATTGGAATTATTATCCATTTAAATTCAAGGGTATGAAAGATAGGGAAAAGATGATCAATATTTTTATGATGAATTTTTTAGATGATAGACAAAGGTCGCTATTTGAAGAAATGTATCAAGTGCATAAAAAAACAGTATATTATATTGCCTTAAAGTATTTGAAAAATGAACAGGTTGCGGAAGAAGCTGTTCAGGAAATATTTTTTAAGGCTTTTTGTCATATAGAAAAATTCAGTTCCTTTGAACCCTATAGAGCCAAAGGTTATTTAATGCAGATTGCAAAAAATACTTCCATCGATATTTACAGAAAGGAAAATAATAGATGGGATGTCACAAATGAAGAAGAAATAGAGTTATTAACTATAGAGGATGATTTTTGTTTAGAAAAAATGATTATAAAAAAAGAGATAGCCAGACAGTTGAATTTAAGTTTAAATGATTTAAAAGAGATAGATAAGCAGATTTTAACATTACGATATATCGAGGAAAAAACCATAAAAGAAATAGCCGAAACAGTAGGATTATCCTATGAAAATACAAGAACTAGAATAATGAGGGCTAAGAGAAAATTAGCAAATTCACTTTTAGAGGAAAAGGAGGATATGCTTAATGAATTTTGAAAATGAATTCAATGAATTTGAATTAAAAAAGGCGGCTAAGGAATTTGAAGAAACAGAAAAAGAAATCTTAGAAATGGAATCTCAAGGAAATTCAATCGTTGTTCCGAAAACGCTTGATGAAAAAATGCTGCAAATGATTCGAGAATTTGAAATACTAGCGTTACAAAAGAATAAAAAGAAAAGATCAAAAAGAGTTCTTCGATTAGCCGCGATGATTATGATATGCATAACGGCTACTTTCGCAGTCATTACTACGAATGTAGATGCATTTCGTATCAAGTTCTTTGATATTATCGGCATAGATCATGGGGAATACATGGATATTAATATTGTGGAAAAAGGAAATGTCAGTCCGGAGGTAAAGGAAAAGTTTCCGGAAGAATGGGACAATGTTTTTTATCCGATGTCCCTACCTGAGGGTTATGAACTGATTGAGGCAGACAGTTTGGGAAGCCTAAAAGGATTAACTTTTTCTATGAAAGAAAAGGAAGATATTTATATTTCTTTAGATTATACGCCGATAGGTGAGTGGAATCAATCAATCGACAGTGAAAATGCAGTGGTAGGTAAAACAAAAGTAAATAATAAAGATGCTTTATATACGTCCAAAGAAGGCCGTAATATTTTAGTATGGGCAGACAACGGATATGAATTTACTTTAATAACTTATGATATAACGATAGAGAAAGCTGTGGAAGTGGCAGATAGTATAGCTTATGTAAATCTACAATAAATTTAAAAAAATAATATTTTTACTTTTTACGTTTTAATAATAAAATACTATTAAAAATTAAGAAGAAAGGGTATATTCCAAATAACGGGTTCTGTTTTACAGAGCCTTTTTTATTTTAATTAATATAAAACATATAGATTTTATAAAAATTAAGTGTTGACAAAAATAAAACGCCGTGCTAGTATACCATAAAACATATAGGTTTTATATGGATTAAATCGTACGAAATGAAGCAACGGTAAATGACGGAACTCGAAAGCCACGGTAGAGAAAGACTGAACAAGTAAAATTTAAATCATAAAGGAGTGATAAGCATGAGTAAAATTAACGAAAGAAATTTAAAATTTGAAACAAAACAAATTCATATCGGACAGGAGACTGCAGATCCTGCAACAGATGCAAGAGCAGTTCCGATTTATCAAACGACATCCTATGTATTTCACAACAGTGAACATGCAGCAGCACGTTTTGGACTTCGTGATGCCGGAAATATCTATGGCAGATTAACCAATCCGACACAGAACGTTTTTGAACAAAGAATAGCAGCGCTGGAAGGCGGTGTTGCAGCGTTAGGAGTTGCTTCAGGTGCAGCAGCCATTACATATGCTATTCAAAACCTTGCACTGTCAGGTGATCATATCGTATCTGCAAAGACCATCTATGGCGGAACCTATAACCTCCTTGCACACACATTGCCTCAATACGGAATCACAACAACATTTGTTGATCCGGAGGAGGAAAATGCTTTTGAAAATGCCATTCAGGATAACACAAAGGCTATTTTTATTGAAACTTTGGGAAATCCGAATTCCAATGTAATTGATATTGAGGAAGTCGCAAAGATTGCTCATGCACATAAGATACCGCTTATAATCGATAATACGTTCGGAACTCCTTACCTGATTCGCCCTATTGAATATGGTGCTGATATCGTCGTTCATTCCGCTACAAAATTTATTGGCGGACATGGCACGGCAATCGGTGGTGTGATTGTAGACAGCGGTAAATTCGATTGGGAAGCCAGCGGAAAATTCCCGTCCATTACAGATCCAAATCCAAGCTATCATGGAATAAGCTTTACAAAGGCAGTTGGTGCGGCAGCTTATGTTACAAAAATAAGAGCTATTTTGCTTCGTGATACAGGGGCAACCATTTCTCCGCAACATGCATTTTTATTCCTGCAGGGATTGGAAACCTTGTCGCTCAGAGTTGAACGGCATGTTGAAAATACAAAAAAAGTTATTGAATATTTGTTGAATCATCCGCTGGTTGAAAAAGTCAATCATCCTTCCTTGGAAAGCAGCGGAAATAAAGAACTCTATGATAAGTATTTTCCGAATGGCGGCGGTTCAATTTTTACATTTGAAATTAAAGGCGGCGAAGAAGAGGCTAAGAAATTTATCGATAACCTTCAAATTTTCTCCTTGCTTGCAAATGTGGCTGATGTAAAGAGTCTTGTTATTCATCCGGCATCCACAACCCATTCACAGCTTACGGCGGAAGAATTGCTTGATCAGGGTATCAAACCGAATACGGTAAGATTCTCCATCGGAAATGAACATATTGATGACCTTTTATATGATATTGAAGAAGCTTTCGAGTCATTAAAATAAAAGGTAAGATGAAGAAGTAGTTGACTGAATAAACCAGAGACTATTTTCAATCCTGTTTTTACAGATTGAAAATAGTCTCTTTTTTTATTGAAGTAGGAAATATCGTTTTTTACTTAAATAAAAAGAAGAATACAGAGTGGCAAAGCCAATTTTTACGTTGCTTCAATTCGATTCGATTAAAAGATGGCGGGTCTTTAAGTCATCAAAAACTATGAAAACAAAAGAGAACTGGAAAAAACCGCTTTTTAGAATAGATATAAAAACATGAATGGAGGTATTAACATGGGTAAAATTAATTTAGCCCCTACTACGGTTGAAAATCGTGAACAGCGTTTGGGTACGATTATCGCCTGGGACGGCAAAGCGTCAAAACTGGTAGAAGAATCGGGCTATTCTGTACGCGGCTGCGGCAATAAAAAAGGCAAGGGCTGCGAGCTCTGTGAAATAAAAGGGCCTTTTACACAAGGTTCTGTCTGTAGTGAACAGATGGTAGAATGCCAGGCCGGAAATGTGCGGGATGCCGTCTTGATTCAGCATTCTCCCATCGGCTGCGCGGTAAGCCAAACCATTTATAATTCGATTTACCGGAACGGCCTTGCTATCCGAGGACTTCCTGTAGAAAATCTTAAAATTATCTCCACAAACTTGAAGGAAGGCGATATGGTTTTCGGCGGTATTGAAAAACTTGCACAGACGATACGCGACGCTTGGGAAAGACATAAACCCAATACAATTTTTATCGGAACCGCCTGCGCCACCGGCATCATCGGGGATGATGTGGACAGTGTCGCCGCCGAATATTCAGAAAAGCTTGGAATTCCTGTTGTTCCCCTTCATTGTGAGGGCTTTCGTTCGAAGCATTGGAGTACGGGATTTGATACCACGCAGCATGGCATTCTGAGAAGTATCGTCAGAAAAAATCCGAAGAAGCAGGAGGATTTGGTCAATGTAATCAACCTCTGGGGTTCCGATGTATTCACCCCTATGCTGAAGGAACTGAATCTGCGTGTGAATTATGTTATCGATCTGGCCACCGTTGAAGATTTGGCCCAGATGTCGGAGGCAGCGGCCACCGTCGGTTTTTGCAATACGCTTTCCTCCTATTTAGCACAGGGGCTGGAACAAAATTTTGGGGTTCCCGAATTGAAAGCACCGCAGCCTTATGGCTTTTCCGGAACGGATGCCTGGCTCCGGGGTCTTGCAAAAATCACCCACCGGGAAGAGCTTTGCGAAGCTTACATAAAAAGAGAGCGGGAGCGTTTAGCCCCTAAAGTGGAAGAGCTGAGGAAAAAGCTTAAAGGGGTAAAAGGATACGTTGCCACAGGCTCTGCTTATTCTCACGGGTTGATTACCGTTTTAAGAGAACTGGGCATCGAGGTGAACGGCTCTTTGGTCTTTCATCATGATCCGATTTATGACAGTGAAGATCCGATACAGGATTCCCTGGCTTATCTTGTAAATAATTACGGCGATGTGGAAAATTTCAGTGTCAGCAACAGGCAGCCGCATCAGCTTTATGCTCTGCTTAAAAAGGCGAAGCCGGACTTTTTATTAATACGGCATAATGGACTTGCACCTCTTGCCTCCCGTCTGGGTATTCCCGCTGCGCCTCTCGGAGACGAACATATTGCAGTAGGGTATGAAGGTATTGTCAATCTGGGTGAAGCAATTATATCCGTTTTACAGCGAAAAAAATTCCACGAGGATCTGGCACAGCATGTCAAGCTGCCTTACACAAAATGGTGGCTCAGTCAGGAAGATCCCTATATCCTTGCAAAAAATCCGGAACTCATCTATCAAGATTAATCATGGAGGTTAAATAAATATGTCAAAGGTTGAAATTTCATATGAAGATCAAAAAACAAATTCAATCAGCCGGCCGCGGTATGGCTGCTCTATCGGCGCTATGTATTCCGCAAGCGCCATTCCCGGAGTGGTTCCTATTGTGCATTGCGGACCCGGTTGTGCCGATAAACAATATACAAATCTGGCTTTTTACAACGGATTTCAAGGAGGCGGCTATGGCGGCGGAGCGGTTCCTCCCAGCGTGAACGCTTCGGAAAAAGAAGTTGTGTTTGGCGGCAATGAGCGGCTGGAAGAACTGATACAAGCGTCCATAAAGGTCATTGATGCGGATTTATTTGTCGTACTTACAGGTTGCATTTCCGACCTTGTGGGGGACGATGTGCCGTCCGTTGTAACAAAATTTCAAGAAAAAGGTGTTCCGATCGTTTATGCCGAAACAGGCGGATTCAAAGGAAATAATTATACAGGTCATGAATTGGTGACGAAGGCAATTATTGATCAATATGTAGGAGACTATGAAGGGCAAAAGAAAAAGAACGTAGTGAATGTCTGGACGGAGCTTCCTTACCAAAATCCATTTTGGCGGGGTGATCTTTCTGAAATCAAGCGCGTTCTTGAGGGCATAGGGTTGAAGGTTAATATTTTATTCGGTCATGATTCAAAGGGTATTAAGGAATGGAATGAAATTCCCAAGGCGCAGTTTAATTTAGTCCTTTCAACCTGGCTTGGTCTGCAAACGGCAGAACATCTTGAGAAAAAATACGATCAGCCGTTTTTACATATACCGGCTATCCCTATCGGAGCAAAGGCAACGTCTGAGTTTCTAAGAAAAGTATCAGACTTTGCAGGAGTGGATTCGAAAAAAACAGAAAAATTCATTCAAAAAGAAGAAAAACACTATTACAAATATTTGGAGGACTTTTCTGATTTCTATGCAGAATATTGGTGGGGGGTTCCTTCAAAATTTGCTGTATTGGGTGAAAGCAGCTATAATTTGGCCCTTACAAAATTCCTTGTCAACCAGCTGGGATTGATTCCGGTTAAACAAATTATAACGGAAAACCCTCCGGAAGAATACAAGGACAGTATTCGAAAAGAATTTGCAAACATCGCAGAGGATGTCAGCGTCATTCCTCTCTTTTTGGAAGACGGGTATCTAGTGGAGCAAGCCCTCCTCAATTCAGAGGAGAAACCTGCTATTATTTTAGGAACAACCTGGGATCGGGATGCAGCAAAACAGCTGGGTGGAAATATTGTTGAAATCGGCTTCCCTTCCTCCTATGAAGTAGTTTTATCAAGAGCAAACGTGGGATATAAAGGGGCGTTGTCCTTACTTGAAAAAATATTTACGATTGCCATCAGCGCAAGCGCTTAACTGGAAGCTGCATTCCGCCCAATAGAATGCAGCTGCTAGCACACAAGAATAGGAAGGGAGGAATGGACATGGGTAAAATTAATTTAGCTCCTACCACAGTTGAAAATCGTGAACAGCGTTTGGGTACGATTATCGCCTGGGACGGCAAAGCATCAAAACTGGTTGAAGAATCGGGCTATTCCGCGCGTGGCTGCGGCAATAAAAAAGGCAAGGGCTGCGAGCTTTGCGAAATAAAAGGGCCTTTTACGCAAGGTTCTGTCTGTAGTGAACAGATGATAGAATGCCAGGCCGGAAATGTGCGGGATGCCGTCTTGATTCAACATTCTCCCATCGGCTGCGCGGTGAGTCAAGCAGTCAACAATTCGGTTTATAGGAATGGACTTGCCATGAGAGGCCTTCCTGTGGAAAACGTTAAAATCATTTCCACAAACTTGAAGGAAGAGGATATGGTTTTCGGCGGTATTGAAAAACTTGCACAGTCGGTACGGGATGCATGGGAGCGCTATCAGCCCAATACGATTTTTATCGGAACCGCCTGCGCCACCGGCATCATCGGGGATGATGTGGACAGTGTCGCCGCCGAATATTCAGAAAAGCTTGGAATTCCTGTTGTTCCCCTTCATTGTGAGGGCTTTCGTTCGAAGCATTGGAGTACGGGATTTGATACCACGCAGCATGGCATTCTGAGAAGTATCGTCAGAAAAAATCCGAAGAAGCAGGAGGATTTGGTCAATGTAATCAACCTCTGGGGTTCCGATGTATTCACCCCTATGCTGAAGGAACTGAATCTGCGTGTGAATTATGTTATCGATCTGGCCACCGTTGAAGATTTGGCCCAGATGTCGGAGGCAGCGGCCACCGTCGGTTTTTGCAATACGCTTTCCTCCTATTTAGCACAGGGGCTGGAACAAAATTTTGGGGTTCCCGAATTGAAAGCACCGCAGCCTTATGGCTTTTCCGGAACGGATGCCTGGCTCCGGGGTCTTGCAAAAATCACCCACCGGGAAGAGCTTTGCGAGGCTTACATAAAAAGAGAGCGGGAGCGTTTAACCCCTAAAGTGGAAGAGCTGAGAAAAAAACTAAAGGGCGTAAGGGGATATGTCGCAACAGGCTCTGCTTATTCTCACGGGTTGATTACCGTTTTAAGAGAACTGGGCATCGAGGTGAACGGCTCTCTGGTCTTTCATCATGATCCAATTTATGACAGTGAAGATCCGATACAGGATTCCCTGGCTTATCTTGTAAATAATTACGGCGATATAGAAGCTTTTAGTGTCAGCAACAGGCAGCCGCATCAGCTTTATGCCTTGCTTAAAAAGTCAAAGCCGGACTTTTTATTAATACGGCATGGTGGACTTGCGCCTCTTGCCTCCCGTCTGGGTATTCCTGCTGCGCCTCTCGGAGACGAACATATTGCAGTAGGGTATGAAGGTATTGTCAATCTGGGTAAAGCAATTTTGTCCGTTTTACAGAGAAGAAAATTCCATGAGGATCTGGCACAGCATGTCAAGCTGCCCTACACAAAATGGTGGCTCAGTCAGGAGGATCCCTATATCCTTGCCAAAAACCCGGATCTTATCTATCAAGCTTAGCCGCTTATCCTCATAGGAACAGCAAGGTATGGTAAACAGAAAGAAGGGATATGGATGTTAGATAAAACGAATGTAAGTTTTTTAACAAAGTGCGTTCATGCGGGCAATGAGATTGACAGAGAAACAGGAGCCATCAGGCGTCCGCTGACTATGGCCAACAGCTACCGGCTTCCGGAGGATGCATCGAATTTGAACTGGAGTGATTCAAGTCAATTGATCTATACGCGAAATACTTCTGCCAACCAGATTTATCTTCAGGAAAAACTGGCGGCTTTGGAAGAGGGAGAAGACTGCGTGGTGCTGGGAAGCGGCGTTTCAGCTCTGGCCGGTGTATTTTTTACATTTTTGGATCAGGATTCGCATATCATTTGTTCCAATGTGTCTTATATAGCGGTTTACCGGTTGCTTCAGGAATATTTCCCGGCTAAATTCGGAATAAAAACCAGTCTGGTGGATACGGCAAACCTTGATGAAATCAGAAAGTCGATTCAACCAAATACGAAGATTATACACATTGAGACACCGGGAAATCCGACCACCAGAGTCAGCGATATTGAAGAAATATCAAAAATCGCGAAGAAAGCCGGTGCCTTGCTGACCGTAGACAGCACCTTTGCGTCTCCTTATTTGCAGAAGCCTTTGGCTTTGGGTGCCGACCTTGTCATACATAGCTTGACCAAGTATATCAACGGGCATGGGGATGCGATGGGAGGAGCCGTGATTGGGCGAAAGGCGCTCATTGATAAAATCAAAAATCAGGCCATGGTCAATTTAGGCGGCGTAATCAGCCCGTTTAATGCATGGATGATTATGAGGGGGGTTGTGACGCTTCCTTTAAGGATGAAGCAGCACAGCGAAAGTGCATTAAAAATAGCGCACTTTCTCGAAAATAATCCGTCAGTCCGGTTTGTCGCTTATCCCGGTTTGGAAAGCCATCCGCAGCACGCCATTGCAACGAAACAAATGACGATGTTTTCCGGTGTGATTTCCTTTGGATTGAAGGCGGATGCACAGACACATAACCGATTTATCAACGCGTTGGAATTGATTATACCGGCTGTATCTATCGGACATGATGAGAGTTTGATTGTTTATGTAGGACCAACTGATGAGCGAAACCACTTTTATCCCGAAGAGTTCAAAGAGGGACACTTACGCTTTAGTGTCGGCTTAGAAAGTGCGGACGATATTATTCGTGACTTGAAGCAAGCTTTGGTTCAATGCGGGCTGAAGGCTGAATAATGCCGGATGACAAGCAAAATGCAGAATACATATTGACAAGGGATTTCATTTTAACATAAGATTATTATAATAAAACAAATAGGAATACTTTAATAAATAGATTTTAATCGAGATTAACCAGAAAACTGGAGACTGGATTTACTTTAGTGTAGATGTAGTCTCTTTTTATTTACGTGACAAAGGATTAAAAGAATGAATGGAGGAAAGAAAGATGGCTAAGAAAATTAAGCAAATCGCGATATATGGGAAAGGAGGAATTGGGAAATCCACTACGACTTCTAACATTTCGGCCGCGTTGTCCACCATGGGGTATAAAGTGATGCAGTTTGGATGCGATCCAAAAAGTGACTCAACCAATACGCTGCGGGACGGGACGTATATTCCGACTGTTTTGGATACCCTTCGTGAAAAAAATAAAGTTAATGCACATGATGTTATCTTTGGAGGTTTCAATGGGATACATTGTGTAGAAGCAGGAGGACCGGCACCCGGAGTTGGTTGTGCGGGAAGAGGAATCATAACCGCCGTGCAGCTTTTTAAAGAACAGCGGATCTTTGAAGAATTGGACTTGGATGTTGTTATCTATGACGTATTGGGAGATGTTGTCTGTGGAGGTTTTGCGGTACCTGTCCGAGAAGGAATCGCTGAACATGTATTTACAGTTTCCTCCTCCGACTTTATGGCGGTGTATGCAGCCAACAATTTATTTAAGGGGATACAAAAATATTCCAATTCGGGCGGTGCGCTGCTGGGAGGCGTGATAGCCAATTCTATTAACCAACCGTATTCAAAAGAGATCATTGATGATTTTGTGGCTCGAACAAATACACAGGTTATGGAATATGTACCGCGCTCGGTAACGGTCACTCAAAGTGAATTACAGGGAAAAACCACCATAGAAGCGGCTCCTGACTCTGAACAGGCAAAAATATATAAAAGATTGGCGGCCAGAATTGCTGACCATACGGATTCAAAAGTACCTTCACCACTAAGTATTGAAGAGCTCAAACATTGGGCGGCAAAATGGGGAGATCATCTGTTAGCGTTAGAATCGGGTCAAGTGACTTCAAGTGCTGAAGCCATTTAATCCAATGGAAGCTTTAAGGCCTGATGATAATGTAGAAAACGTAAAGTTTGTCAAAGGATTTATTTTCAGAAAAAATATAAAGTAAGGCTTGACAAGTGAAATTACGTTGCTTATAATATATTAAAACTATAGGAATACTATAAATAATAAATCTTAAAGCGAATGCTGACTGAAAAAACAGAGGCTAAGTTTAACTGTGATGGTTTTACTTGGCCTTTTCTTTTAAACAAAATAAGAACTGCTGTAAAAGCAGAAAAAATTGGTTGACTAGTAGTCTGGAGACCAAATAGGACCGTTTGATTTATGGATACATAAATGGGCCTATTTGGTCTTTTTATTTTAGCAATTGCAACTGCAACGATTCGTCTTCGTATATGGATGGGGACCATAAATTTAATGTTGAAAGGAGAGAACATGATGTCAGATTGGTTAAGGCAACTAAATAAAAGACTCTTTACCCTTTATGCAATTATTGCGTTTTTTATATTGTGGGAAGTTGCAGCGCAGCAGCAGTGGATTGATACGCAATTTATACCAGCTTTTTCAACCGTAATGGCGAAGGGCTGGGAGCTCTTGATAAGCGGACAGCTGCTGATTCATATTGCCACAAGTCTGCAAAGAATATTTTTGGGATTTCTTTTGGCAGTTGGAATCGCCCTTCCACTGGGCTTTGCCCTCGGTGGCTGCCTGCCTGCTGTCACGAAATTTTTAATGCCTCTGTTTAATACCTTTGCACAAATAAATGCCTTTACACTTTTTCCGCTGTTTATTATATTGTTTGGCATTGGGGAGGGTTGTAAAATCAGCATTATTTTCTGGGCAGCCATATGGCCGATCTTGTTTACGACCATAGCGGGCGTTCAGCAAATCGATCCGCTCCTGATAAAGGCGGCCAGTGCGATGGGTGCGAAAGGGCCTCGGATTTTCTTTCAAGTTGTCCTGCCCGGAGCTGCAACCCGGTTGGCTACAGGGATTAAATCGGGTATGACAATGGCTTTTATGATATTGATCGGAGCGGAACTGATGGGATCGGAGGCAGGACTCGGCTGGCTGATTCAAAATTCAAAAAAGAATTATGAGATGCCGCGCATGTATGTGGCCATTATAACCATCGCCATCGTGGGGCTTTTAATATCCTATCTGCTGGATTGGCTTGAAGACAGTATTATCACATGGAAGGAAGTGTCGAATGATGTTACGCTTTGATTTCAATAAAACGGAAAGAAGGAGGTCATGAACATGCGAATAGATCCTTCAAAACTGTTGAAGCAGGTCAAAAATATGGCAGTAAGCAGCTTATCCATTCTTTTATTTTTCTTATTATGGCAGCTTGCTTCCAGCACAGGGCTGTTAAACGACTCGATCATACCTCAAGCCATCGATGTGATCAAAGAAATAGGCAGACGATTAATAGACGGGGTGTACTTGACGCATACCCTATTGACCTTGAAACGGGCAGCAATCGGATTTCTCTATGCACTGATTATTGGTATCACGGCAGGCTTCCTGCTGGGGGGGAAGTTCAAAACCCTTGCTAAGCTGCTGATGCCGCTTTTCAAACTGCTTGAAAAACTGAACCCCTTTGCACTTTTTCCTGTTTTTATGATGCTGTTCGGCATTGGAGAGACTTGCAAAGAAGTTCTTGTATTTTGGGTATGCGTATGGCCGGTGTTATTCTACACCATTTTAGGTGTAGAAGGGGTTGATCGGTTGATGATAAGATCAGCAAAAACGATGGGCGCAAAAGGCGGCAGACTGTTTCTGAAAGTCATTTTGCCGGCAACGACACCGGATATATTTACCGGCATCAAACTGAGTGCTCAATGGGCCTTTTTTATGATTATATCAGGCGAGATTATGGGCTCGTCAGCAGGCTTAGGCTGGTTCATCTGGACCTCTCAAATTAAATATCAAATTATCTCTCTTTATGGAGCCACGATATATGTTGCCATTTTAGGTGTGATTATCAATAAACTATTCCGGAAACTGGAGAGCCGGTTCCTTCCGTGGAAGCAGAAGGCTTTTGAGATTGCAGATTAAACGAGTGATGGAAGACCGCTTAGCTTTTCCGATTCAGGACTGAAGAATAACGGAAAAGCGGAGTTATAGATAGATCATAAAGGTTAAAAAAAGAATAGGAGTGAATGAAATGAGTTCAAAAAAAATTAACAGTAAAGGAATTATCGGTGCAGTCGTTATAGTCGTATTGATCATTGCAGTGATTGCAGGTACGAGACTGGGCAAAACCCCAAATGCATCGCCGTCTGCTTCCACAGGAGGGGCTGAAGTAGCGAGCACTGGCGTCTCAGATGATGAGTTGTTCCCGCTTAGAACCAATACCAGAAAAGATTGCACACTAGCACCGGTTTTGGTTGCGGACAAATTAGGATTTTTTAAAGAAGAGGGATTAAAACTGGTCTTTACGGGTGAATTGACGCAAGCACAGATCCTGCCTTCCGTTTTAAATGGAAATAACGATTTTTCAGACGGACATCCCAACGATCTTGCGCTGAAAATCAACGGGGGAGCGAATATTATCGGCGTAGAGCGTTCTATCATTGAACCGCCTTCCAGTGTGGATAAAAAACTTCGTCACATGAGATATTATGTCAACGAGTCATCAGGCATTAAAAACTGGGATGATTTAAAGGCTGCTATTGCAAAATTGCCGAAGGGGAAGACCTTGAAAGCAGGCGGCTGGCCAAGCACCTGCGAGGATTTTGTTCTCAACAATATTTTAGACAAAAATGGCATACAACGAAGCAGTCTGGAATGGACCACGTTTGAGACAGATCTGGAAAAAATTCAGGCACTCAAGCAGGGACTTATCGATATAACCTTAGTGCATCCTCCTTTTTTTGATGCCGCAGCAGAAGCAGGGCTTATACAGATAGGCGATTCCAGTGATTCCACCTTGGGCGAAGCGGCAGGTACGTACTTGTACTACTTTACTACCGATTTTGTCGAAGAACATCCGGAACAAGTCAAGGGCTTTGTCCGTGCCATGTTAAAAGCGCAGAAATGGGCCAATGCACATGTGGAAGAAACGGCAAAGCTAACAGGGGATTACATCGGAATAGAGGTGAAGGGAAACCATTACTATGCGGAGACCTCAAAGATTAGTGACAAAGCGATTCAGCCATGGATCGATGACCTGATTAAGACAGGACTAATCAAGGAAGGGGAACCGGGATCTAAAGTAAGTGATGTTGTTACCCACGAGTTTGAAGCAGACGAATAAAAAATGAATGTTTCGGAAAGGGGCAGATGGTGATCGAAAGCTTTTAAGCACCGTCTGTCTCTTCCCTTCCTTAAAAATAGAGCAGAGGAGTGTTTTGAATGACCACACAAAATAATGAAGCTACTGAAAATAAGCCCTCAGGGAAAACGGAATGGACGGATAAAATAGTAGTCAAAAATGTTGGAAAGGTTTTTAATATAAAAAACAGAAAGGATGCCAATGGAAGTGCCTTTACAGCGATTGAAAATGTCAACCTGACAGTTCGGAAAGGGGAGTTTTTGACGATTGTGGGGCCGAGCGGCTGCGGAAAATCCACCTTGATGGATATGATTGCAGGGTTGTCCCAAGTCAATACGGGAGAAATATACATTGATAATAAACAGATCAAGGGACCGGATCTGGATCGGGGAATTGTGCTTCAGGGGTATGCGTTGTTTCCCTGGCGGACCGTACAGCAAAATATCGAATTTGGCTTGGAGTCCAAAAAAGTGCCTAAAAATGAGCGGAACAAAATAAGTGCTGAATTTATAAATCTCGTAGGGCTGAACGGTTTTGAAGACCGGTATCCCTATGAATTATCCGGGGGCATGAAGCAGAGAGTAGCCATTGCACGGGCACTTGCTTATGATCCGGAAGTCCTTCTGATGGATGAACCCTTTGCGGCAGTGGACGCTCAAACCAGAGAAGTATTGCAGGATGAATTGTTGAGAATATGGGAAAAAACTCAAAAAACAATTATATTTATTACCCACAGCATAGAAGAGGCTGTGGGGCTGGCAGACCGGGTGGCCATTATGTCCGCAAATCCCGGAACCGTTAAAAAGGTTATTGATGTGAACCTGCCAAGACCTCGAAGAATCGGAGATGTCAGCGCTTCCGTAGAATTCAGTTGGATTGCCACCAGAGTCCGGGAACTGCTTCTGAATGAGGCTTCTGAAGCCCAAGAAACAAAAGATTCCGGAATAAACCTGGCCGATGCCATTTCTCCGACGGCCTCTGTATAGTGAGGACATTTCGATGGATAATAAAGTTCTTACAGGTTTGAAACGAGTTGTGATACAAAGTTCGGGCTTGCTGATCATAGGGCTGATATGGCAAATCGCACCGGCCCTGGGATGGGTGGACAGTATGTTTGTACCGTCTTTATCCACCACCGTTAAAGCACTTATCAAGCTTTGGATCGTTAATGATTTGTATATGCATATCTTGTCAAGCCTTTGGCGGGTGCTTTCAGGGCTGCTCATTGCATCGGCAATTGCTATACCATTAGGATTTATCTTCGGCAGGTGGTTTCCCTCCATCTATGAAGCAGTGGAGCCACTGCTTCGAATATTCACGAAGGTAAATCCTTTTTCACTAATCCCTATATTCATTCTTTTGTTTGGGTTTGGTGAAGCGATAAGGATTGCCGTCGTGACATGGGTCTGCATTTGGCCTATTCTTTTTGGAACGGTGACCGGATTGAGAACCATTGACAAAGATCTCATAAAAGCGGCGGTATCCATGAAAGTATCTCCGTTGGGACTGATTTTAAAAGTGCTGTTACCGGGTTCCATGCACGCTATTTTTACAGGGCTTAGACTGGGCGTAGAAATGTCATTTTTTATACTGATAGCAGGTGAAATGTTGGGAGCTAACTCCGGCTTGGGTGTGATCATTCATAATTCCAATCACTTTTTTAACATGCCTAGACTTTATGCCAGTGCACTGGTCGTCGTATTGCTGGGTGTATTTCTCAACCTTTTTCTGAAATATTTGCAAAACGGGCTGTTTTTCTGGAAAGAACCCCACCATATCTTCGGAAGCGTACATGAAGATAAGCCCGGAACAAAAATAGGAAGGGTTGAACTGCTGATCCTTTCGGTTATTATCGGATTACTATTGGTATTGGGCTCACAGCAAATTCAAAAAGCAGCTGAAATAGCGGCAGATCCTACCCGCGGCTATACGCAGGACGCGGGAAATTGAACGGAGGAATGGCGTAATGATACCGTTTAAATTAGAAAAAGTAAAAAGCCTATTTGTAATACTTATCTTTTTTATTGTTTGGGAGGCAGTCACCAGGCTTGGAATAGTCGATTCCATGCTTCTTCCTTCCTTTAGCGAGGTATTGGTGTCGACGTGGCAATTGTTTGCGGAAGGCGTTTTATGGCCGCACCTTTCCTTGAGTCTGGTGCGTGCGGCAGCAGGCTTTGCTATCGCCGTCGTCATCGCCATACCGTTAGGGATTTTGATGGGCGGCCTTTCCAAAAACGTTCAGATGGCAACGGAGCCGGTGGTCGAACTGTTTTCTCAGGTGAACCCTTTTATATTATATCATCTGATTTTGATTTTTATGGGAATCGGAGAATGGACCAAAATAACAATTATTGCGTGGACGTGTATTTGGCCCTTGCTTTTCAGCACGATATCCGGTGTTTACCACATCGATGCTGCTCACATAAAATCAGCGAAAACGTTTCAATTGAACCGATGGCAGATGGCTGTCAAGGTACTGCTGCCCGGTGCTGTGCCGCAGATTATGTATGGTGTGCGCCTCAGTGCAAGCTACTCCTTTTTTATGCTGATCGCGGCTGAGATGATGGGCGCTGAGTCGGGCCTCGGATTTTTTATCATATTGAGCCAGCGGTATTACAAAATCACATGGGTATATGCTGCCGTTCTCATGATTACCGTTTTGGGCGTACTGATGGATTGGGTGATTACAATGGTGGAAAGAAAGTTTTTACGGGCTTACGTACAGGAGGAAGTCAATGATTAGGAAGAGATTGTTGCGTGTCGGAACAGGAAAAAAGGTTCCCTTTACTCAATTGGTTAAAATCAGAAATTTTACCGCATGGACCATAGGTCTTCTGTGTATTGTTCTGCTGTCCGGATGCAGCGGCAATATAAGCCATGCTGAAAAATATACGGGTGACAAAGCGGATACGGAAAATAGCGTGATTCGAATTGCTTATTCCGGAAAGCTGGATGAAAGTCCTCTTTTTGCGGCTGTTGAAAATGGTTATTTTGAGGAGCAGGGCATAAGAGTGGAGTTAATCAACGGAGAGGATGCCGAAATACAAGAGGGCATCCGATCGGGAACGATTGACGGTGTCACTGCGGACTATCGATTTTTTAAGTCTATTGAAGAAGGCCTTCCCCTGCAGTTTACGGCAGGGCTGCATGCAGGCTGCATTCGTTTAATCGTGCCTGCGGATTCTGAAATAGGATCGGTCACGGATTTGCAAAATGCAACAATCGGCATCGAGGCACCCGGTGACGGAACCATGGTGATTGCTTCCATGCTATTTAAAAATAATGATATGTATCAGGACGGTGAAGAAGTTCAATGGAGCTGCTATGGAGAAGCGGGTTATGAAAAAGCATTTCAAAATAAAGAGATCGATGCTGCTTTCATATGGGAACCGGCAGAAAATACCGCAGAACAATTGGATCAAACCTATCGGACGATTTTTGCGACTGCGCAAAAGAGCAGTACAGGGGGACACGGACATAATCACAGCAGCAGTATCCATTTCACCAGATCCTTTGTGGGGCTTTCCGGTAAACTGATTCAGGAACACAGAGATAAAGCCGCTTTTATAACAAAGGCGTGGCTTGAAGGTGCGGTCTGGGTATCGGAAAATCCGGAGGCAGCGGTAAAACTTGCTGCTTCAAAATACGGTGTCAAAGGCAGCTATGAAGACAATATGGAATTAATCTCATCGTATATGTGGACCAATGGCGTTAAAGACGCAAAACCGAATATTCAATATTATATAACGGAACAGAGGGCGAACGGGTTATTGGACAATACCTTAGAGGAAGAAGATTTTTATCGGAAGGTTTTCGCTGAGATATTGCCGGAGTTCCAATGAAATTGATTGAAAGAAGAAGGTGTATAAAAATGCCGATTAAAGTGCCGGACAATTTTCCTGCAATAGAGATCTTAAATAAAGAAAATATATTTACTATGCAGGAAAGTCGAGCCTATCACCAGGACATTCGTTTATTGGAAATAGCAATTTTAAATTTAATGCCTATTAAAATTGAAACTGAAACACAGATATTGAGGCTTTTAGGGAATTCTCCCCTTCAAGTTAAAGTGACATTTTTGCATCCCAAAACGCATACTTCAAAAAATACATCGGAAAATCATCTTGATATTTTTTATAAAACCTTTGAAGATGTAAAACAGGATCGGTTTGACGGATTGATTATAACAGGGGCACCTGTTGAACAACTGGAATTTGAGGAAGTGAATTATTGGGATGAGTTGAAAGAAATCATGGAATGGAGCACCCAACATGTTTATTCGACTTTGCATATTTGCTGGGGTGCGCAGGCGGGTCTTTATTATCATTACGGCATCAAAAAATACCTATTGAGGGAAAAACTGTCCGGTGTATTCCATCATAAAATAGTTAAAAAAAATGTGAAGCTTTTAAGGGGATTCGATGATACTTTTCTGGTTCCTCATTCACGCCATGCGACAGTAAGGAGAGAAGATATTGACAAGGTTTCAAAACTGGAAATTATAGCAGAGTCAAAGGAGGCAGGGGTCTATATTGTAAAGGCGATGGGAGGGCGTCAGATCTTTGTGACAGGCCACTCTGAATATGATCCGCTTACCCTTAAAGCAGAATATGACCGGGATGTCCTAAAGGGGTTGGAGGTTAACATTCCGAAGAATTATTTTCCTGATGATGACCCGAAGAAATATCCTAAGGTTACATGGAAAAGCCATGCAAATTTATTGTTTTCCAATTGGTTGAATTATTATGTGTATCAGGAAACACCCTATCATTTAAATGGGATATGCTCCTCCTTGTGGTAGAAAAGTTTTTACTCGACTATCGGGCATAAGAGGCGCATATCCTGTTTTTGAAATGATTTCTTACGAATCGCTATTAGAATTTTATAACTTCTGGCTGACCTGTAAAAGAATAAAAAGTTGCTGTAGCATCTTCTAGATAAAGCACTTCCATAAGACCGTCGTCCACAGTGTACATACCGCTTAAAATCGAATTTTGTTCCAGCATTTGTTCGCGGGCTTCTCTGCGATTATCAGGAATTACTTTTGCCTCGATTCGGATCCAAGAGTTTTCTTTTCCCATAGCAGAGATTTCAATTTTAGGATTTTCTAACATCTGCTTATAACACTTTTTTTGATTGTTTGTAACAATATAAAGTTTTCCCTCAAATTCAGCGATGGCTCCGAACGGACGAACACGAGGTTGATCTCCGTCTATAGTTGCAATATGAAAAGTGGGATTTTCTTTTAAGTATTCAAATACTTTTTTCATTTCAGTTGCTCCTTTCAAAATAAAGTAGTATACTATTCATGCTCTAATTATATAGAGTGAAAGACAAAATACAAGTACAATTTATTTGTATACTAGGTATCAAATAGGATACTACTATAAAATGGAGGTGGACAAAATGAAAGAAGGAAAAGAAATGTTTGGATTATGTCCTTATGTGACATCTCAAAAATTATTGACCGGAAAATGGTCTCTTTTGATTATGTATCATTTAAGTAGCGGACCGGTGCGATTTAATGAGCTTCAACGAAGATTGCCTAATCTAACGCAGACTACTCTTTCTAAACAACTGAAAAGTTTAGAAGCCGATGGTCTGATTATTCGGAAAGAGTATCCGCAGATACCGCCGAAAGTGGAATATGCACTCAGTGAGATCGGCGAAAAATTTCAGCCGGTCTTAGACAGTTTAGAAGCTTGGGGAAACGAATACATCGACTATTTAAAGAAAAGATAACTGAAATGACTGAATTTTATTATATTATACAAGCAGCGTCGCAGTATGATTCAATGAACACTTCCTCGCGGCAACGCCGAATTTTAAATATTATGTTCATTATTTCATTAATAACTCTTGCTATTTTGGATAATCTTTTTATGATAGAAAGTAAATCAATCAAACGATATAGGGGAAAAGGATGGAGAATACTTTAAATCAAATCAAACAGAGAGACTATAAATTCGATAATTTAAGAGGGCTGCTTATTTGGACAATACCGATCTCTCATTTTACGAGAATGGGGGGAGATTTTGCACAGGCTTCTTTAGGAGGTCTTGCATATATCACAATTAATGTGTTCGTGATGCAGGCCTTTATGTTTCTATCTGGATATTTCTCAAAAAACGTGGAAAAAGCAAGAAATAATTCATTTGAAACATTTATGCTTCCGTATCTATTTTTCACGGTGGTATTTTACATATTCCGATATTGCTATTTTGGAGAGGCTAAATTAAATTTCTTAAAACCGCCTTTTGCTCTGTGGTTTTTGTTTTCTGCTTTTTTTTATCGCTTTTTTCTGAAAGACTTAGTGAAAATACGGCATTTACTTCCGATCAGCTTAGCTCTTTATATTTTTGCCGGCCAAATTTATTATTTAAATGACGATCTGTTAGCCCTCGGAAGAACCGTTTCCTATTTCCCATTTTTTTTATTGGGGTATTATTGTTCAAGTGATCGGATTAAAAAATTGCAGCAGCTAAAAATTTGGCAGACCTTTTTATTGGGTGCTGCACTTCTTGGTGTATCCTATCTCCTTGCTTATCATGTGGATATTCCTGTTGAGTTTTATCTTCTTCGAACAACCGGAGAAGCCCTCGGCGTGGTTTGGTATGCAGATATCTTCATGCGAGTGGTGATTCTCCTCTTGTCCTGTGCTTGGATATTGCTGATGTTTAATCTTTTGCCGAATAAAAATAACTATTTAGCGTATGTCGGTGTCCATACGATGCCGATCTATATCTTGCATTTATTTTTTAGGTATTATCTTAAGAAAGAAGGATTTCCTTTTACGGATCCGATCGCCTATTATCTGGGAATATTCGGATTTGCTTCACTTTGTGTCGTTATTTTTTCAAGCCCTCCGATTGCCAAAGCGTATGACAAAACATTAAAGCTAATATACAGCGGCTGGTTGAAATTAAAAAAATATGAATTAAAAAACTAAGTACTTATAGAAAAAGCCTCTGGGAGGCGCTTTAGCTCCCATTCAGTCGCATTTCAGTTGCAGCTTTTAATGAAAAGCAGTCAAATTCTATAAATCGCAGATTTATGAATTTCTTGCACAAGTCTGTCAATATCGTAAATGATATTTCCTACGTCATGGAAAATACGCTCTGTGAAGCCTTAAATTAACGGTTTAAGGCTTTTAAAGTATACTTTTTTGAATTTGTGTCAAAAAACATAAAAACATTGTAAAAAAGCCTTTTTTATTATATAATATATTGGCTATAGTCCATCAAAAATTACCAATAACTGCACAATGTGCGTGTTAAAAGGTTTTATATAGTTTTTTTGGAACACACAAAATATGTGAAATACCATATACGCACCTAACCACATTTACTCAAGCAAATGGTTGGCAGGTACTATCCAGAAATTGCCCAGCTTACGCACTTATCCCCATTTTCAAAGAAAATGTTTGGAAGGTGCCATACAGAAATTGCCTAGCCTTAGCTAGAGTGCAATTTTTCAGTTTTGCTGGATTGAATTTTTCAGTTGATAAGGAGATTTTGAATGAGTTCAAGTACAGAAGTAAAAAATCAGCAATACGATGCGGCCCAGATACAGGTTCTGGAAGGGCTCGAAGCTGTAAGAAAAAGGCCTGGTATGTACATTGGAAGCACCGGACCGAGAGGTCTTCATCACTTGGTGTATGAAGTTGTAGATAATAGTGTTGACGAGGCTCTTGCAGGTTTTTGTAAAGCGATTAACATAACCATAAATGCGGATAATTCCATCACTGTTGAAGATGACGGAAGAGGTATGCCTGTTGATAATCATCCCAAGCTTGGTATTCCTGCGGTAGAGGTTATTCATACTGTACTTCATGCAGGCGGTAAGTTTGGAGGCGGAGGATATAAGGTCTCCGGAGGACTTCATGGTGTTGGTGCATCGGTTGTTAATGCGCTTTCAACCAATATGGAAGTAGAAATCAAGAGAAACGGACAAATTTATAAGCAAACGTATAGCAAAGGCAAGACCACGATGCCGCTTACCGTGATCGGGGAAGCAAGAAAAACAGGCTCCAAGACTACCTTTTGGGCAGACACTGAAATTTTTGAAGAAGTGAACTATGATTATGCAACGCTTGAACACCGGTTAAGAGAAATGGCATTCCTGAATAAAGGAATAAAAATTTCTTTGAAGGATGAGCGGGAAGGGCAGAAAAGAAGTGAAGTTTTTCACTATGAAGGCGGAATCAAAGAATTTGTCCTCCATCAAAATAAGAATAAAGAAGCCATTCACGAAGAGGTTATTTATTTTGAGTTGATCAAAAATAATCTTGAAGTGGAAATCGCGATGCAATATACCGACCGTTATAGCGAATTGATTCTTTCTTATGCAAACAATATCAATACGACTGAAGGCGGCACGCATATGATTGGATTTAAGTCGGCATTGACGAGAGTCATCAATGATTATGCAAAGAAAAATAAGTTCTTAAAGGAAAACGATGAATCGCTTTCTGGAGAAGATGTCCGAGAAGGTCTGACGGCTATTATTTCCGTTAAGTTGACAGACCCTCAATTTGAAGGTCAAACGAAGACAAAGCTTGGGAACAGTGAAATGAGAGGCTTTGTTGAAACGACTACCAATGAAAATTTGACGGCTTTCTTGGAAGAGCACCCGGCTGAAGCAAGAATCATTATTGATAAGTGTCTTCGTGCAGCCAGGGCAAGAGAGGCCGCGCGAAAGGCAAGGGATTTAACCAGAAGAAAGGGCGTGTTGGACGGCATCGCACTTCCCGGTAAACTTGCCGATTGTTCCGAAAAAGATCCGGCACTTTCTGAAATCTTCTTAGTCGAAGGAGATTCCGCGGGAGGCAGTGCAAAGCAGGGAAGAGATCGTATGAGACAGGCGGTTCTGCCGCTTCGAGGTAAGATCCTCAATGTGGAGAAGGCAAGGCTGGATAAAATTCTAAATTCGGAAGAAATCAAAAACATGATTACAGCCTTTGGCTGCGGCATCGGACAGGATTTTAATGTGGAGAAATTACGTTACCATAAAATTATCATCATGACCGATGCGGACGTCGACGGAGCACATATCCGAACGCTTCTTCTGACGTTCTTCTATCGTTACATGACTCCGCTGATTGAAGGCGGCTATGTGTATGCTGCTCAGCCTCCTCTTTTCCAGACCAAAAAAGGAAAAGACGTTTACTATACGTATACGGAAAGAGAGCAGGAAAAATTGATGGCTAGTTTAGAGGACAAGTCTGGCAAAGCGGATATTCAGCGATACAAGGGTCTTGGAGAAATGGACTTCCACCAGCTGTGGGAAACAACTATGGATTTTAATACCCGTACGTTAATTCAGATTACTTTGGAGGATGTAGCTGCGGCTGATGAGATCTTTACAACTCTTATGGGTGATAAAGTTCCGCCAAGAAGAAAATTCATTGAAGATAATGCTAGATATGCAACTATCGACATTTAGAAGGGAGGACAAGTATGACAATTAATCTTTTAGAAGATTCAAAAATGATACAACATGAGATTCATGACGAAATGAAAACCTCCTATATAGATTATTCTATGAGCGTTATTGCAGGAAGAGCACTGCCTGACGTAAGAGATGGACTCAAACCTGTACACAGAAGAATACTTTATGGTATGAGTGAACTGGGTGTTACACCGGATAAACCGCACAAGAAATCGGCGCGTATCGTCGGTGAAGTAATGGGTAAATTCCACCCTCACGGTGACAGTTCTATCTATGATGCCATGGTTCGAATGGCGCAGGATTTTTCCATCCGATATATGTTGGTAGACGGACACGGAAACTTTGGTTCCGTAGACGGAGACGGTGCTGCGGCAATGCGTTATACGGAAGCAAGAATGACGCCTTTTGCACTCCAGATGCTCAGGGATATTGACAAAGAAACGGTTGACTTTATTCCAAACTTTGACGAGGAAGAGCAGGAACCAACGGTATTACCAGCTAGGTTTCCAAACCTGTTAGTAAACGGTTCAAACGGTATTGCAGTAGGTATGGCAACTTCTATTCCCCCGCATAATCTACGTGAAATAATCGATGCTGCGGTACTGATGATAGACAAAGAGGATTGCGATATCGAGGATCTGATAAAAGTTGTGAAAGGTCCGGATTTCCCTACAGGAGCTACGATCCTTGGAAAAAACAGTGCAAAGGAAGCGTACCGAACAGGTCAGGGAAAAGTCCTTGTTCGTTCTCAGACAGAGTTTGAAGAGACAGCAAAAGGAAAGCAGCAGATTATCGTTACTGAAATTCCTTATCAGGTAAACAAGGCAAGATTGATTGAAAAGATTGCAGATCTTGTTAAGGAAAAGAAAATAGACGGTATTTCAGATATTCGAGACGAATCCAACAGACAAGGCATGCGTATCGTTATCGAACTGAAGCGGGATGCCAATCCTCAGATTACGCTGAACAGGCTTTTCAAGCACACTCAGATGCAAGAAAGCTACAGCATGATTATGATTGCTTTAGTAAACGGACAGCCTAGGACATTAACCTTATATGAGATTCTTGATGAATATTTAAAGCATCAAAAGGAAGTCGTTACAAGAAGAACCATATTTGATAAGAAAAAAGCGGAAGCGAGGGCGCATATCTTAGAAGGTTTACGAATTGCGCTGGATAATATTGATGAAATTATCAAGATCATCCGTGCCAGCTATAACGATGCAAAAGAAAGATTAATGGATCGTTTTGGTCTTTCAGAAATTCAGTCTCAGGCAATTCTAGAAATGCAGCTGCGTCGTTTACAAGGTCTTGAAAGAGAAAAGATTGAAAACGAATTGGCCGAGCTTTTAAAGAAAATTGCTTATTATAACGAGTTGCTGGCGGATGAAAAAATGCTGATGGGCGTTATCAAGACAGAGCTTCTTGAAATCAAGGATAAGTGGGGAGACGACAGACGAACAAAGATTGTGGCTGATGTATCGGAAATCGACGAGGAAGACTTGATTGAAGAGCAAAATGTGGCGATTACCTTGACACATCTTGGCTATATCAAGCGGGTTTCTGTAGACACGTATAAGACTCAAAGAAGAGGCGGCAAGGGCATTACCGGACTGACCACCAGAGAAAATGATTTTGTAAAGAACATGATTATGACTTCAACACATGATTATTTGATGTTCTTTACCAATACGGGGAAGGCGCATAAGATTAAAGCGTATGAAATTCCGGAAGCCTCCAGAACGGCCAAGGGCATGCCGGCGGTCAACTTCTTGAATCTGATGCAGCGTGAACGAATTACGGCAGTGATTCCGATTAAGGAATTTGCAGAAGATAAATATTTGATTGCAGTGACCAAAAATGGTACGATTAAAAAGACACCGCTGTCTCAATTTGATACCAGCAGAAAAACCGGCTTGATTGCGATCAACCTAAAGGATAACGACGAACTGATCGGGATTAATCAGACCACCGGACACAATAAGGTCATTATCGTTACAAAGCAGGGAAAATGTATCTGCTTCACAGAAGAAGACGTTCGAAGCATGGGCAGAATTGCCGGCGGTGTAAGGGCGATTAAGCTGGAAAAGGATGATGAAGTCGTTTCCATGGAGCTTGTAGAGGAAAATGAAGAGCTTCTTGTCGTGACCACAAACGGTTACGGAAAGAGAACGCCGGTTGAAGATTATAAAGTTCAGGTACGAGGCGGCAAAGGACTTTTGACCTATGACAAAGGGAAGTTTAAAAAGACCGGCGAATTGATTGGTGCTATGGTAGTCAATGAAGATGATGAAATTCTATTAATTAATTCAGACGGAATCATCATTCGAATTAAGGCAAGTGAAGTGTCAAGACTTGGAAGAGCGACTCAGGGTGTCAAAATCATGAGGGTAGAAGAAGCATCCAATATCATTGCCATGGCCAAAGTGATTAAAGAGGAAAATGCTGATGAGGACTTAGAGGATGAGCCGGATAATGAAAACGGGCAGATGGAACTGCCTACCAACTAGAATCCACTAAAAAAAATATAAACCTAGGCGCCCGCAGATATAAAATCTGTGAAGCCTAGGCCGTTATTATATGGAGATAAAGATGTCAGATTGTATAAAATTTAGAGTTCCGGGAAAGCCGGAGTATATTCGCGTTGTTCGAATGGGTGTGTCGGCACTTGCCTGTAATGTCGGCTTTGATGTGGAAGCAGTGGATGATATAAAACTTGCTGTAGATGAAGCGTGTAAAGCCATCACCTGTCACGGAGCTAATTCTTGGACAAATGTATATGAAGTCGCTTGTGAAGTGTATGAAGATAAGATGATCATCAGTGTATCCGATCTAGGCGATGGAAGAGAATTGGAAAAGCAATACAGAGCATGCAAGAATTGTCCTCAAGACGGGGATTTTGCACTGATTTTGATAAAAACACTAATGAATGATGTAGAGATTAAAGGCGGATCAGAGGAACAGAAGAGCATAGTGATGGTGAAGAATAAATGATAAACCAGGAAGTATTCCTACAGTACAGACAAAATAGAAACATAGCGATACGTAATCAGATTGTGGAAGCGTATCTGTACATGGTAGAAATTCTAATAAGAAGATATTTGAATAAGGGTGTTGACTACGACGATTTATATCAAGTTGGTGCGATGGCTCTCGTTGCTGCTGTGGATCGATTCGATCCTGAAAAAGGATTCGAATTCTCCAGTTTTGCTACCCCTACGATTCTTGGAGAAATTAAGCGATATTTCCGAGATAAGGAATGGAGCATGAAGGTTCCAAGGAGAACAAAGGAAATCAGCTTGAAATTATCATCTGCAAAAGAAGAGCTTTTTGAAAAGTGCGGGCGGACGCCTACGGTGGCGGAGCTTGCAGAGCATCTGGAATTGACGCAGGAAGAAGTATTAGAAGCCATTGAAAGCAGTAAGGCCTATGCGACTTATTCTTTAAATCAAAGTATTGACGATTCAGAACGCGAGCTTGTGAACTATGAGAAGTTTGCCTCGATTGAAGAAAAGGGATACAATAGCGTAGAAGATTTTGAAATCATCAAAGCGGTGTTTAAAAACTTCAATGAAAAAGAAAAATCGGTCTTTAAGCTGCGCTATGTGGAAAATAAAACGCAGTCAGACATTGCAGAGCAGCTTGGCGTTTCACAAATGACGATTTCCAGAATTGAAAAAAGTATCCGGCATAAATTCCATGAAGAACTTCAGCGGTAGGGAGGAAATAAAAATGAAAAGAGTATTTTCGGGTGTTCAGCCCACAGGAAACATACATATTGGCAACTACCTCGGTGCACTTAGACAGTTCGTTGAACTTCAGAATGACAATGAATGTATTTACTGCATCGTTGATATGCACTCCATCACCTTACCACAAGATCCAAAGGAACTTCGAAAACATACGCTGGACGTAGCGGCGCTCTATATGGCGATAGGGCTTGATCCGAAAAAATCAACCATTTTTGTTCAGTCCGATGTACCGGGGCATGCGGAGCTTTCTTGGGTATTAACGTGCAATTCTTATACCGGTGAGCTTTCCCGAATGACTCAGTTTAAAGACAAGAGCAAGGGCAGAGAATCCGCACCGACCGGATTGTTTTCTTATCCGATCTTAATGGCGGCGGACATTCTTCTTTATGATACGGATATTGTTCCGGTAGGAAGAGATCAGAAACAGCATATTGAACTTTGCAGGGACTTAGCAATTCGAATCAACAATAAATATGGGCAGACTTTTGTGGTTCCGGACGGACGGTTCCTAAAGGAAGGCGCGCGTATCATGTCGCTGGATGAGCCGATGAAGAAAATGAGCAAGAGTGCGGAAAATCCACTCAGCAGAATATCGCTTTTGGATGAAGAAGGAAAAATTAAGAAAGCGATCATGAAGGCAACGACGGATTCAGAGGGAATCATCAAGTTTGATTTAGAAAATAAACCAGGCGTAAGCAATTTAATGAATATATATAGTTCTTTCTCCGGTATTTCAGTTGAGGATATTGAGAAGAAATATGAAGGCTGCGGATACGGTGACTTTAAAAAGGATTTGGTTCAAGTAACTTCTGAGGCACTGAGGCCGATTCGAGAAAACTTTGAACAAATCAGACATTCTCAAGAATTGCTCAATGTCTTAAATGAAGGAGCAGAAAAGGCAAATGCAATAGCCGAAAAAACAATGGCAAGAGTAAAAGAAACTTTTGGTCTTGGGATTTCTAAAAAATAAATAGTGATTTCACTTAACCTCTGAGATGATGATCCCAGAGGTTTTTTATTGTTTAAAAAGTAATGCTGTACGTTCATACTCATTGAGTTCGAATTATGCGTTTTTTATATAAAAGTTTCAAGTAAATTCTCCAAGGGAGCAGGATATACAGAAAATCTAGGAGTATCATCAATGTGTAGTTTTGGTATTTATTTTAACATATACTTTAAGTAGTCATAATAAAACATAACATTTCCATATATGTAATTTTACACACATATATGGAAAGTTATGTTATTTTATTGTTAATATTTTTAATCTATGAAATAATAAAATAAGTTATAAAAAAAGGTACCTAATAAATTTATAACAAAAAAATAAATTAATTAAGGAGGGATATTGTTTTATTGTTAGATAAATTAGCTGTATCTAAGTTTAATTAACCAAAGAGGAGAATTATAATGAAAAACATATGTAAATTATTAGTTGCTATATTAGTTATTACATTGATGCCATCTTCAGTATTTGCTACGGAATCTACTAATTATGAGTATATGGAATTAGCAAAGGTTTTAGAAGATTTAGGGCAAGCCGAAATAATTAGCAGTGATACACTATCTGATGGATCAAAGCAAGTAGTTATTGAATACTCTAATGGAGTTGTTTCAAAAGTAAATGAAAAAATATCTGCAGATAAAACTTATCTTACTTTTGATGAGGGGGATATACATGACGAAGTTGTAATTGATAATATTAAACAAGAGATGTTCTTGAATGGGAATAAAGTTACATATACCAAAGCACCAATTATTGACTCAAAAGTGAGCAATCAATTAATGGTAACGACGAATAATAATATTATTACACCTAATGCATTAGTTACTTGGTATGGCCATACTAGTCCTGCCTATGGAATCCCCGATTCAGCTTATACTAAAAACGAAGGAACTGAATTTTACAATGTAACACTTGGAGCCGCAATTAAGAGCATAACATTAGGTGCGTATGCATCAGCTGTTTGCTATGCTGTAGGATGGGGAGGTATTGCAACTGCAGTAACCGGAGCTTTTGTAACAGTTTTAGAGGCTGCAAGATCTTATTATTCGACTGATTATAATGCAAATTTCTATTTGACGATTCATAGTTCTGTTAATACGGATTGGCCATCCAGAAAATTTACATATAAATTTTACTCTAATTCTGGTAAGTATATAGCAACTACTGTTTGCTATGCGACATGTTTTTAGAAATAACAAAACACATAATTATTTTTAAAAAATAAATAACTTTTTACATGGAGAACTAATATGGTAGCTGTACAATTTGTCTCTTCATAATGATATATGATAAATGCTATTCATATTGGTAATCTCCATGTCCCTTTTTTTATTATACATATAAGAATGAAGGAGAATTTATCGTGATTATTTTAATAAGATTGCTTGTTATTATAAGTGCTTTCTTAATGTTCCTAACCCCTATTTTAATAATATGTACATCTTTAAAAGCTACTATTCTAATTCAATCTTTCGCGATGCTACTATTATTAAATTATTTAGCTCATGGTATAGAAAGAAAGGAGAAAAGATGTGAAAAGACTATTTTAAATATAATTTTTATTATATTTACTTTTATTGTATATAAGTATTCCAATATAATAGGGTTAAGTTATATTTTTGGAATATATGGTTCTGTTTTAGTATTAATTCCATTCTATTTATTTTCAAAATTTAACAGAATGGTTATTTCAAACAATAAAAGATCAAAAATTTTTAATGTAATATGGGCTGGTCTAATAATAGATTTTGTAGTTTATCCATATATGAAATTAAATTTTATAAAAGTTGAAAATAATGGAGAAATTCCTGTCGTATCTTTTATTGATTGTAGCAATAATTTTATTATTATTAGTATTTTGTATGTGTTGATTCTACTTATACAAATTTTAATAGATAGAAAAAGTATAAATATTAAAAAATATATGAATGATATTATTTTTTATCAATATTGTATTGGAATTTTAATTATTTTGATTCCTACGATACATTTAATATATTTAGGAGTATTGTGAAATTAAAGACAGAAATCATAAAAAGTATAAGAAATAATTAAAAGGCAGAGTATGCTGGGTCAACTTAAAACAACTTAAAGATACTGCCTTTCTTACTTTTTTTGGCATTGATTTAATTGTTTTCTGCAATTCTACGGTACATTTTCAGACCAAGTGAGTAGGGTATTTAGAAAATCAGCTTGTATGATTCATATTCTCGTTGAAATAGAAAAATAATCCTGTTTATAATGAGTATTTTAAAAGAGGCATTACCTGAATAGGCTATGCCCGTTGATTTTATAGAATTTGAATTTAACCTGTGTTTATTTATTCATTGATCTTAGTTCTTCTAACCCTTTTCGAACAATATCTTCAACTGTATCCGAAAGAGCATTAGCTTGAGCCCTGTCTAGACCAGCTGTTTCAATAGGTGGATGAATCAAAAAGTCTACCTTGAAATGCCGCTGCATATAGCCTTTTTCTTCAAAAAATTTATACGTTCCGTTGATAGAAATCGGGACAACAGGGACCCCGGTTTTCGTTGCAAGCCGAAGGCTTCCTTTTTTAAATTCAGCAACGTCACCGCCTTTGCTTCGATGCCCTTCCGGGAAAACAACCAGAGAAAAGCCCTGTTTGATGAGTCCAATGCCGCTTTCAATGGCACGCAGCGCGTCCCGAGGGTCATCACGTTCAATCATTACACTTCGGATATGTTTGATCCAATGTCCGTACAAAGGAAGTTTTGATAGACTCCTTTTCGCAATAAAGCCTGTTTGGAATTTATCCAATACGGCACAGCATACCGGAATATCTCCATATCCTTGATGGTTTGGGACGAAGACAACCGGCCCCTTTTCAGGCAGATTTTCTTTGCCGATTACATGTAAGTCTACATCCAGATCTTTCACTAAGCGCATTCCCCATTTTGAAGTCGCTTTTCGAATAAATTCCTTCTCCTGTTCCAGATCGCCGCTGTCTCTATATTTGTAAATGTCATTTTTAAATCGTTCTAATTCAGTCAGGGCCATGAGAAATTCAATAGCCATCGGTATATTTCGTATAATTTTCATCGGAAGACCCTCCTACGATCACAGGAGCGACACCAAATCATGTGCCGCTTTATGTATAATATAATACTATTTTAAATTTGAATTAGAGACAATGGCATTGTCTCTAACGGCGTTGCCGAGAGGAAAATAGTATTGAATTGTTTTCAAATATATCTATGTTTTTATTTGAAAACAGTATAACACAAAAGAAACGAAAGATTAAATAGTATTTTATCTAAAACAAGAGTATAATATTAACAATTATGCGTTGCTAAATCAAGGGAATTGGGGAGAATGAAAGGCCATTAGGGCCATATGAGTTAATAAAGCATGAATAAAAAAAGAGCATGGATAGTTGGCGGAGCATTGGGGTGTTTCGTCATTACAGCATATTTTGTATGCCATTCGTTAAGCACAGGTCAGCCTCTGGCTTTTGACACAGTTCTTCGAGAAATGCTGATCGGCTTTAGGGGGGACTTACTGAATCCCATATTGATTGGCATTACCTATCTGGGAAACTCACAGAATATTATTCTAATTTGCATTGTATTGCTATTTTTAGCAAGCAGCCGTAGAAAATACGGTTTTCCATTAGCAATTACAGCTTGTGCATCAGTAACCATACAAACGTATTTCAAAGTCATCGTACATCGTCCCAGACCGGAATTGACAGAGTTTCTGATTACCCAGGGAGGATATAGTTTCCCGAGCGGGCATTCCTGTACCGGGCTTGTTTTTTATGGTCTATTTGCTTATCTTGTAGTACACAATCTAAAGGATAGAACTGCCGCTAGAGCCATCGCAGCCACCTTTATCGTCTTGATTGTATTGATCGGAATAAGCAGGGTATATGTAGGCGTTCATTATCCTACGGATGTAGTAGGCGGATGGTCACTGGGAATTGTTATTTTAATGGGAGCGATTGAAATCATAGAACGCATTCAAAACAAGGAGAAAAAACGGTCATTCAAAGCGAGGGGTAAAGGAAAGTGAAGCAATGGAAAATAAAAATGCAGTGGAACGAAATGAAGTAATTTTAGTAGACAGTCAAGACAGGCCTATCGGAAAAGCCGATAAGATGGAGGCGCATCGGTCACCAATACGTCATCGGGCATTTTCCATATTTTTATATCATGAAGCCAAGCTGTTATTGCAGCAGAGGGCTTTTCACAAATATCACGCAGGAGGGCTTTGGGCCAATACCTGTTGTTCTCACCCTGGAGAGGAAATGGATTTACTCGAGGATGCAAAGGAAAGGTTGTTTGAGGAAACAGGAATTCGCTGTGATCTAAAAGAGGTTTTCAGTTTTGAATACGAACACCAATTCGAAGAAAATCTATATGAGCACGAGTACGATCACGTCCTGATTGGAGAGTATAACGGTACTTGGAACCACAATCCGGAAGAAGTCGCCGCTATGAGATGGATTTCCTTTGAAGAGGTTGAAAAGGAAGTGGCAGAGGCGCCGGAGAAATTTGTACCTTGGTTTAAGATCATCCTGCATCGAGTGCTCAATGAGATAAAGGAAGTGCAGAAGGGCGGAAGCCTCTTTGCCGAACAAGGAGGCCTCAGCGAATGAAAGGAGTGGCGAAGCCACTTTTTTAATGTATTAAACCAAAACGCAGCCGGGCGCTCTGTCAAAAAAGATATTCTTTGCGGATGTAGCCAGTGCAATACCATAACAGACCTGTACAGGATCCCCTAGAAGTTTAAGTGAAACGGCAGCTTTTCCGGCAGTGTACATCACGCGATTATCGATTCTGTTATCGGCCGCAATGGAAACAGCAGAGCCTACGGCAATCCCTAAATCAGTCACATTGAAGGTGCAGTTCGTACCGCTTTTTTTCATCTCGCCGCAATTCTTAAATCCGCAGAATCCGCAATCGCCTAAGCCAAGCGGATTGTTTCGGACGCCGATCAAAACAACACAATGACTGTTGTCTAGATTGCCCGCATCTCTTTCGAAAAAAGCCGCCTCCGTTTTTTCAGCGATTCTTCTCATTTCTTCTGCGAGTCGATCTTTCTCTTCTCCATCTAAAATGGCCACTTCAATATTATCTACACCACAAGCCTTTGGGGCTGTTCTTGCAGCTGCAGCCATTAAATCTGCTACTGCAAAAGCTGCCCTCTTTTCCGCATCGGTACTGTTATATTTCATTTTTGAACTCCTCCTAAAAATTTTTTGGCAGAACATGAATGATTGCATTATCATAATATTTCTACACCCTAAGACTTATTATATCATACAAGCATGTCGCCGTATGATTCAATGAACGCTTCCTTGCGGCAACGGCTTCGCCTCCGACTCGCTGACGCTCCCTGCTGTCCGTTTTTTCGCTAAATTCACTTCGTGAATTTGAAAAAAAGGCAACGGCTTGGCCTCCGACTCGCTGACGCTCCCTGCTGTCCGTTTTGCCGGACCAAGTAAACTTGGGGCAAAAAGGCAACGCCGTATTCAATCAATACGTTCATTATATACAGGTTAAGACTGTTTGAAAAGGTTGTAATTAGGATAAATATGGGTTACACTTATACTATCTCAAACTAAAATAAAATAGTTGAAAATCAGGAGAAAAATTTGAAAGGCTGGAAAAAAATGAGGGAACCGATTTTAGTAATTATGGCTGCCGGAATGGGCAGCCGTTATGGTGGGTTAAAACAAATGGATCCTGTAGGTTCTGCAGGGGAATTGATTATAGACTTTTCTTTGTATGACGCATACCTTGCCGGATTTAAGGAAGTCATTTGTGTAATAAAAAAAGAACTGGAAGCAGATTTTCGTGAACTGATCGGGAATAAAGCCGGGAAACACTTAAATATCCGATATGCATTCCAAGACTTGCATGATTTACCGGAAGGGTATTCAGTTCCGGTGGGAAGAGAAAAACCTTGGGGAACATGTCATGCCGTATTAAGCTGCAGAGATATGATTGACGGACCTTTTGCCGTCATTAATGCGGACGATTATTACGGAACAGGAGCTTTCCAAAGCGTATATGAATACTTGTGCAATACAAAAGACGATGAAAAATACAGATATTGCATGGTAGGTTATAACATCGAAAATACCTTAACCGAAAATGGAACGGTTGCGAGAGGTGTTTGCAATACATCGGAAGATGGTTTTTTAACCGGTATTGTTGAAAGAACCAAAATAAAATGGATGGAAGATAAAACAATAGCATATACTGAAGATGATGGAAATACTTGGGCAGATATTCCGAGAGGAACACCGGTATCCATGAATTTCTGGGGATTCAGCAGAAGCATGATGGATGAAATCGCTAGAAGATTCCCGTCATTTTTAGATAAAGCGTTCCTAGAAAATCCGTTAAAGGGAGAATACTATCTTCCATTAGCGGTGGATGACCTTTTAAAAGAAGGTGCGGCAACTGTTAAAGTCCTAAAATCCCAGGATAAGTGGTATGGTGTTACTTATAAGGAAGACAAGCAAATGGTCGTAGATTCTTTGCAGGCTTTGAAGGACAAAGGCTTTTACCCGGAAAAAATATGGGGATAACATGGAAGCAATTATTTTAGCAGTCCATGTTGTGCTGCCGATTTTGCTCTTGATGCTCGTGGGGCTGGGGGCAAGAAAAGTAGGAATACTGAATGATCGTTTTATCAAAGAGTTAAATAAGATGATTTTCCTATTATTCCTGCCGGCATTGATGTTTGTCAATGTGTATCAGACGAATATACAGGAGGTACTGGATGTTCGGTTAGTCGTATTTACGGTTGCAGTAACAACTGCCGTATTTTTAATAAGCTTTGCTTTGGTACCTAAGTTTGAAAAACAAAATGCCCGAAGAGGAGCCTTAATACAGGCAATGGTCAGAGGAAACGGTGCTTATTTCGGCATTCCGGTCACCGTGGTTTTGATAGGAGAACAGTATGCCGGACTGATGGCTATAGTGGTAGCCTTCGCGGCCATACTTTATAATCTGTTCAGTGTGATCGCACTGGAAACATTTCGAAATGAAAAGGTAAGTACCCTTCGTATTCTCAAAGGAGTTGCAACGAATCCGATGCTTCTGGCTACCATCGTGGCTTTAGTATTTGTTGCATGTGGCATTAAGATTCCTGACATGCTGTTCGGGACGTTAAAGGATATGAGCAAGGTAACAACTCCGCTGGCGTTGATTACGCTCGGAGGAAGTTTTGTATTTACTTCCGCCGGAGAATACACCAAGCAGATTATTGCCGTCGTTCTGATAAAACTCGTTTTAATTCCGGGAATGATCATGCCTCTTGCCATTTGGCTGAATTTTACGCATTATGAACTTGGCTGTATTTTTTCACTGATCGCAGCACCTGTTGCCGTAGCAACTTTTGCGGTAGCGCAGCAATTAGAAGGAGATGATGTCCTTGCAGGGCATCTGGTGGTATTTACTTCTTTGGCTTCGATGCTCACAATGTTTTTATGGATTGTCATCTTAGGACCATTCTTTTTAACAATATAGATAATAGATTAACTTGCAATAGATAGGCAGAATGGCGTTACCGTTATTCTGCTTTTTAGCACTGAAACGGAAAGCTGTGTGATACCCGGATTATCGATATCCACATATATGCTGTATAAGTGCGGAGTTTTCCACAGCCGATCAAACAGATATTGTGGATATGTGCAATTCTTTGGGGGTAAGCAGTCTTACTGACTTTGCAAAGGCGATAAGAAGGTGAATCGAAGCCGCTATGTTCACCAAAAACAGGTAATAGGGGAGGAGAGAATATGAAAAAAATTCTCAGACTAATTTTTTCTCTGGTAGGTGTGGTCTTTCTAATTGAAATCAGCTGTGGGTGTTCGGCGGCAGCGGTTAATAATATTGGATCGACTTCGGTATATAAAATCGGCATTTTAACACCGGCCGTGGAACACGGATGGGTTGCAGCTGTTCCCTATTATGCGGAACAGCGATGCAAGGAATTGAATAATCAAGTAGAATATAAACTTTTTACAGCAGCAGATTCAGCAGAAATGGCATCACAACTTGACGAGCTTATGGCTTGGGGCTGTGATGCTATTGTTGCTTTTCCCCAGTGGAAAGGACTCGAAGAACCGCTTCAAGCTGTCATTAATCAAGGAGTCGTTGTTGTGAATTGCGATATCCAGATGAACGTAAACGGCATTTATAGCGTTATCGGCGATAACAATGGGATGGGAAGTCAAAGCGCACAATATATTGTTGACAAAATCGGCAAGAAGGGGAATGTAGTCCTGATGGATGTATCCACAGAGGATTCCGCCACAGAGGAACGTAAAAATGCCTTTGTTGAACGAATGACTAAAATTGCTCCGGACATGAATCGGATCGATTGTGAAACTACGTTAACGAGAGAAGCTGCACAACAAGACTTTACCGAACTTTTAGCTACGTACACAAAGATAGATGCCGTTTATTCCATGGATGATGAAACCTCCATAGGGGTTCTGCAGGCAATTAAAAAGGCAAAACGAACAGATATTAAAGTAGTAACCGGAGGGGGAGGCAGTCAAGAGTATTTTGAACTGATGAGTAAAAATAAAAAAATTTGGCTTCAGTCCGCTTTGTACAGTCCGTCGATGGCTAAAGATGCAGTAGACACAGCGGTATCCGTTTTAAAAGGTCAGAAGATAGCGCCAAGCAGGATAATTGCTACAAGTATTGTTGACAGAAATAATTATGAAAAATATCTGGATGAGGACTCTCCGTATTAAAAATAACGGTTCAAAAGATAAAATTTTAAAATAATATGAAAAAGACACGTGTCCTATTCGTAAAGCGCAAAAAATGGTACATTGGAGGTAATTTATGGTTATTTTAGACAACAAACCGTAAAACCCTTATAAGGGTTTTCTGAACACGGAGGAAAAAATGGGTAATGAAAAAATGATAAAGGTGATAATGGATTGCGATCCGGGACATGATGATGCCATTGCACTTTTACTTGCTTCACGGGCTGATAATATTCAAATCCTTGGTGTAACTACCGTTCAAGGAAACAGTGAACTAAGATATACATCCAAAAATGCCCGAAGAGTACTGGACTATGCCGATGTAACGGATATCGACGTATATGCAGGCTGTCCAAAGCCTATGATGAAAGAGCAATACCGCCAGACCGGAATTGCGATTCACGGCGAAGATGGATTAGGAGGTCCCCATATACCGGATTCCATTACGCCGATCAAGGAAAAGCATGCGGTGAACTTTATCATTGATACGCTTAGAGCTTCTGACGAAAAGATTACATTAATCCCTACCGGACCTTTAACCAATATCGCGACGGCTTTTATCATGGCACCTGATATTAAGGACAAAATTGAAAAAATCGTCATCATGGGAGGGGCTGTTTATACGGAAGGAAATGTGAATACATCCAATGAGTTTAACTTATTTCTTGACCCCGAAGCGGCAAAGATTGTATTGAACAGCGGCTGTGATGTTTATCTGAATACATTGGATGTCTCCATGAAGGCTGTATTTATGAAAGAAGATGTAGAAACGTTAAGGGCTCAGGGAGATAAAATTTCTGTTATTGTCGCAGAATTGTTGGATTTCTTCGGAATCACCCATGAAAGATTGTTCAACTTTTATAGTATACCGATTCATGACGCGCTTTGTGTGGGCATGCTGATTGATGACACATTAATCGAATATGAGCATGTTTGGGCGGATATTTCCACGAAGGATGAATTGACAGCGGGCGAAGTGGTGGCTGATATTTGGCATCTAACCGATAAAAAACCAAATTGTTATATTGCCAAAAAAGTAGACCGTGAAAAGTTCGTAAAGATGGTTTGCGAGCATATGAAGAAGCCGTATGTTTCAAAATACGTCTAAGTGAGGGCGCAGTAAGGATTTAGGTTGAATATTCTTTGACAGCGGAAGGAACAAATGAATATACTGTAGATAGCAATAACAAATATTGGATAAGCTATAAAAATTAAGATGGACTTACGCTAAGGAGAATTAGGAAACATGAAGATGAATACATTAAATCCCGCGCAGCAGCTTTGTTTGGTGATGTCTCGAATCTATGACGCAAAGCTTACAACCGTATCGGGCGGGAACCTATCCCTTAAAGACAAGGAGGGCAACATTTGGGTGACCCCTTCCGGCGGAGACAAAGGAAGGTATCAAGCCAGTGACATGCTAAAGATATGCCCGGATGGAACCATTGAAGGAAAAAGAAAGGCCTCGATGGAAACCGGAATACATCGATCTATACTTATGGACCGGCCGGAGTTCACAGCAATCGTACATGCACATCCGCCTGCATTAGTAGCAATCAGCCTGATGCATCAATTACCCGAAACGGCCATGCTGCCTTGGATTGCACAGCAAGTAAAAGGAATCCGATTGGCAGGATACGGATGCCCGGGTACGGAAGCGCTGAGAGCTGCTGTGGCAAGAGCGTTTCAAACAGACATTAATACGGCTATTCTTGCGAATCACGGCGCTTTTATCGCCAGTGAAAAAGGCTTGAGTGACGCATTCGCAATCTTCCAAAACCTAGATGTCAGTGTACGGATTCAAGCAAAAGCAGCTTCGTTAACAGGCCAAATGCCTCATTTGATATCGAAAGAAAAGCTTGACGATTATCATTCGGCGAAGGCTCCGCAATTTGAAGCTCTTGCAGTCGGGGAGAGAACACAAAAGGAACGGGAAGTCCGAAAAAGCATTCTGGATTTAGCGGGCAGAGCGTATAACCGGGATTTCCTGACGAGTTCCGTAGGAGTTATTTCTGCCAGAGTGGAAGAAGATCTGTTTGTAATAACGGTAAGCGGTGCGGATAATGCGTCTCTTGGCGATGAGGATTTGGTGCTGGTAAAAGGGTATATGGCGGAAAAAGGAAAAACGCCTGCGAAAAGTGCGCTGCTGCATCAAAAAATCTACGAGGAGAATCCGGAGATCCAATCCATTATCATGGCGGCACCGCCAAATGCGATGGTATTTGCAGTGACCGATTTGGACTATGATGTACGAACGATACCGGAGTGCTACATTGTTTTGCGTGAGATGAAGAAGTTTCCATTTGGTTCAACGATTAACGGGCAAAAGGAGCTCGCAGCGTATCTGGGGCCAAATTCGCCTGTGGCAATCGTTGAAAATGATTGCTTTATCTGTACAGGCAGCAGTGTCTTTAATGCTTTTGATCGGCTTGAAGTGGCAGAATTCAGTGCGGAAGCCGTGTGGAATGTAAAATTACTGGGGGGGCATCCAATAAGCATTACGGAGAATCAAATAATAGATTTAAAGAAAAATTTTGGGATAATTTAACATATAATAGGACAAATGTCATATTTCTGAATATTGCTATAATGATATACTCTTTAATACAAATTAGTCCTATTCATCAAGTGTTAAAAAAAGGGATGAAAGGCTGCTATGAATATAGTAAAAAAAGAAGAGATTATAAAAAAATATCCTTTTGTCGAACGGTTGATTCAATCGATGCCGGAAGATATTTGGGAAAAATGTAGTTTGATAACGTATAAGGCAGGGGAGAAAATATTTTATCAGGGAGCGGACCTTACAAAGGTATACTTAATTTGTGACGGTACTGTAAGCGTTTTTGAAAATGATTTGAGCGGCAGAGAGATGCAGGTCGTTTTTTTGGAAAAGGGCGGAGTTGTCGGAGAGATGGAAGCGCTCATTAAGGGCAGAACGATGCGGTTTAGTGCAAAGACCGTTACACGCTGTACGTTAATTTCAATGTCGGTATCTACCTTTATCAAATGGACACAACGGGATATCGGATTATGTTTAATATTAATAGAATCTCTCGCGAAAAAGATTCAGCAAGCATCAAACGAAATTGTGCTTCACGTTCAAAGTAGTGCGATTGAAATGTTAAGCTCCAGGCTCATTTTTGCAGAGGCTGGTTTGCTTCGGGTGACACGAAATGAGCTTGCGCAGCGATGTGGTGTCAGTGTCCGTACCATTAATCGATGTGTTCAAAAGCTGGCAGAAGAAGGATATATTACGATGAATCATCGGAAAATCTATATTTCCAATGAACAAAAAGGAATGCTGGCTCAATCTCCATATGTCAATCAATTCAGGACTGAAACTGATTGAAAATAAAAGCGATAAGAATTAGGCATTCTCTGATTGCCAAAAAGGAGGAAGAAATGAAAAAAATGCTTGCTTTATTACTGGTATTGACACTGGTAATAACTTCATTCGCAGGCTGTGGAAGCAGCAGCAAAGAAGGCGAAAAGGACTCGAAAGGTGATGCCTTAAAAGTCGTTTGTTTATTGAACGGTAACTTAGGCGATAAGTCTTTCTTTGATTCGTCTAAAGTCGGCATGGAGCTTGTTAAAGAACAATTGGGCTGTGAGACCAAAGTCGTAGAAATGGGATTTGACAATACCATTTGGGAATCTACATTATATGATTTCTGCGATTCCGATTATGACGTGATTATTGTCGGTACATATCAGATGCAGGAACTTCTTGCAAAAGTTGCTCCGCAATATCCGGACAAGAAATTCATCATTTATGACTCAGAAGTCGATGCTGACAATGTTTACTCCATTACTTTCAAGCAGAATGAGATGATGTATTTAGCAGGAGCACTTGCTGCTTCATTGGCTACCGATCCGAAAATCACCAACGGTTCAGGAATCATATCTTCCGTATATGCAATGGATATTCCGGTATTAAATGACTTCCTGGTTGGATATATCCAAGGAGCAAAAGATACAGATCCTAACATCAAAGTGGCCCTTTCGATCATTGGAGATTTCTCCGATACGGCAAGAGCAAAGGAATTGGCAACCGCTCAGATTAATGCAAAATCTGCAGTTGTATTTCAATGCGCCGCTCAGGCAGGCCTTGGTGTAATTGATGCGTGCAAAGACAAGGGCACCTTGGCAATAGGCGTCGATGCTGACCAGGCTTTAGCATTGCAGAAAGATGATCCGGATGCAAGTAAAATTATTGTTACTTCAGCTATGAAGAATATTGACCAGGCTATTTTGAGAGCGGTTAAAATGACGATAGACGGAACTTGTCCGTATGGAGAAACAGAAGCATTAGGAATGGCTGAGAAAGCAGTAGGTCTCGCTGATAATGATATCTATAGAGGCATTGTTCCGCAGGAAACAATTGATAAGCTTGATGAGCTGCAAACAAAGATTCAGAACGGAGAAATTAAAGTGCCAAGTGCCTTTGATATGTCCACGGATGAAATTAAAGCGTTAAAAGATTCTGTCGCATTATAAACGAATTTTTTAATCGTATAAAACAACAATACTTAATTAAAATTTATCAAGGTTGTCCTTTTGGTATGGGTGATAGTGTACGCCAGTTGGGCAGCCTTGTAGTTTTATTCAATAGGAAATATCGTTTCCTATTGAATAAAAAAAGGAAGTGCAGAGGGGCGGAAGCCACTTTTTTGTAAGACGTTAACGTCGATTGACGAATGGATTAAATGAGGAAATACACATGGATGAATTACTGGAAATGCGAGAAATATCCAAGATATATGGAAATGGCGTTTATGCTAACCAGCGGGTCAATTTTTCGATTGGTAAAGGGGAAATTCATGCGCTCGTAGGTGAAAACGGAGCGGGGAAGAGCACCCTGATGAAAATATTATTTGGGCTTGAAAAGCCGGATCATGGAGAACTAATCTTGGATGGCGAGCCTCAGCGCTTTCAATCTCCACAGGAGGCGATGGCAAAAGGAATCGGTATGGTGCATCAGCATTTTATGCTGGTGGAAAGCTTTTCCGTTACGGAAAATATTACGTTAGGATACGAACCACTAAAAAGAGGTTTTATTGATAAAAAAGAAGCTCAAAAAAGGGTTTCGGAATTAGCAGAACAATTTAATTTAAAAATGAATCCGGATACCCTCGTAAAAGATTTGCCTGTTGGGATCAAACAAAAAGTTGAAATTCTCAAGGCATTGTATCGCGGAGCTAAAATATTAATCTTGGATGAGCCGACGGCAGTGTTAACACCGCAGGAAACAACGGAGCTTTTTGCGCAGCTCAAACTTCTGAAGGATCAAGACTTCACAGTGATATTTATCACGCATAAGTTAAGAGAGGTAAAAGAAATCTCTGATCGGATAAGCGTGATGCGGGCAGGAAAAATGATAACAACTGTACCTACTGCTGAAGTGACTGAATCGGATATTTCTGCGTTGATGATGGGATCGAAATACTCCTCCGATATCGAGAAAAAGCCTGCGCAACCGAAAGAAACCGTATTGTCTGTGGAACATGCACGTTTCATTGATGCCGATAAAAAAGCGGTAGTTGACGATATCTCGTTTTCTGTTCGAGCAGGAGAAATTGTTGGAATTGCCGGCGTGGAAGGGAACGGACAAAATGAATTGACCGGATTAATAACAGGGTTATTAAGGCTTTCTGGCGGTAACATCACCATGTTCGGAGCAGACACTAAAGGCAAAACGATCAGAAAACTAAGAGACATGGGAATGGCATATATCCCCAGCGATCGAATGACCTTAGGGGTGACAAAGCAGATGTCGGTGGAAGACAATTTGATTACGACGAAACTGAAACAGCCGGAGCTTTATAACAAAGCAAAGCTGATGAACGGAAAAGCGATTCGAAAGCTTAGTCAGGAACTGGTTCAGGAGTATCTGATTAAGTGTAAGTCGCCATTGACGGAAGTAGAAATGCTGTCCGGCGGAAATATGCAAAAGGTGGTTGTAGCCAGAGAGTTTACACAGGAAAACGTAAAACTGATTATTGCCGAACAACCGACAAGAGGGATCGATGTGGGCGCTGCGAAATTTATTCACGAGCGGTTGATTCGCTTACGGGATGAAAATTGTGCGGTACTCCTGATTTCGGCCGATTTAGAGGAACTCTACAAATTGTCGGATTCGATGCTGGTGATTTACGATGGGAAGCTATCTGCTTATCTGGAAGAACCTTCAACAATCAGTGAACATCAGTTGGGGAAATTTATGTTAGGTGTAGAAACACAAACAGAAGAGGAAATAAGGAGGGCTTACCATGCTTGAAAAATTGCAGAATAAAAACGTATGGTTCTCTTCCGCGACCACCCTATTGGCAGTGATGATTTCCCTGATCATCGCCTTTATTTTAATTATTATATTCAGTGACAATCCGGCGAAATCTATTTTCGATTTGCTGACAGGCCCTTTTTCTTCCCAACGAAACTTTGGAAATGTCATCTCAATGGCCTCCACATTTACGTTCACAGGAATTGCTATTTGCATCATGTTTCAAGCGTCTCTGTTTAATGTTGCTGCAGAAGGAGCATTTTTCATGGGAGCCATGTTTGCAGCCGCTGCTGCCACGATGTGGAATTTACCGGTTGGCCTTGCGCTCATTGTACCGATGCTGGTCGGCGCCGTCACCGGAGCGGTGATTTGTTATATACCGGGTGTCCTGAAAGCAAAATTCAATGCGGATGAATTGGTATCTTCGTTGATGCTCAACTATATCATTTTGTACTTGGGGCTTTACTTGCTGACTAATTACATACGAGATCCGCAGTTTGGAGCCCTGGCTTCCTATCAGCTGCCGCAGGACTCTAAAATAGCAAACTTAATTCCGGGAACTTCCGTCAACTTCGGTGTATTGATCGCTGTGCTGCTGGTGATTATCAGCTATATGTTCCTCTATAGGACAAAAACAGGGTATTCTGTCCGTGTACTGGGACAAAACAAGGATTATGCGAATTACTCCGGAATCCAAGTCGCAAAGGTAATCATTCTTTCTCAGCTTGCAGGCGGTGCAATTGCCGGACTTGGCGGAGCTGTTGAAGTCATGGGGATGTATTCCCGCTTCCAGTGGACTGCTCTTCCGGGTTATGGATGGGACGGTGTAATCGTTGCTATACTGGCAGGGAACAAACCTCAATTGGTTCCGATCGCGGCGCTATTTCTTGCGTATTTGCGTATTGGAGCCAATGTAATGGCTCGATCGGGAGATATCCCTTCGGAGCTCATTACTGTTATTCAGGCAATTATGATTATTCTTGTAACCGCTTCCGCATTATTGAGCCGCATTAAGAAAAAAGTCATTATAAAGGAGGCGTTGGCAGATGGAAAAACTAATTGATGTAATTTTTTCAATCGCTTTCCTAGAGTCGGTCATCCGTGTAACGACGCCCATTCTTTTCGCGACAATGGCCGTGTTGATTTCAGACCGGGCGGGTGTATTAAATATAGGCGTAGAAGGGACGATGTTAGTGGCAGCGTTGGCAGGGGTTATAGGCAGTGCTTATACACAAAGCGCCTGGCTGGGCTTGTTGATTGCCATATTGACGGGAATGGTCTACTCCGGTATTCTTGCCTTTTGTCACTTGAAATTAGGCACGGATGTATTTTTATCTGCGATCGCGTTGAACCTGATGGCAAGCGGCTTAACGGTCTTTGTGCTGTATATACTGACAGGCGATAAGGGGGTTTCCACGAAGCTTCCGAGCAAGGTGATCCCCAGTGTGAATATTCCGATCATCAAGGATATTCCTGTTATAGGGGATATTCTTTCAGGCCAGAATGCCTTGACTTATATCGCGATTATTGTACTTATTTTGCTGACTATATTTTTATATAAAACACGTACAGGCACGTATATTCGTGCAGCAGGAGAACTTCCTTCCGCAGTAGAGACGGCAGGAATTTCCGTTCATAAAATTCGTATGCTCGCCTTGCTGATTTCCGGTGCCATTGCAGGAATGGGCGGAGCCTTTATGTCCATGGGCTATTTGTCCATGTTTACAAAAGACATGGTGGCAGGCAGAGGCTTTATCGCACTGGCGGCAGAAGCGATGGGAAAAGGGCTTCCGGGCTTATCGTTGATATCATCGCTGTTATTTGGATTTGCGGATGCGCTGTCGAGCAGCCTTCAAATTTTTAATATTCCAAGTCAATTAACGAGATTGGTGCCGTATCTTTTGACCATCGTTGCGTTGACCATTTATGCAGCAAGAGAGCAGAAAAAGGGAAAAAAATTATGAAAATATTAAATTTTGGTTCATTAAATATAGACCAGGTATACTGTTTTTATAAAAATTGCTTGCAATTTAAAGTTTTTATTGTATAATTAAAAGGCATGATTTTGTCCGGCTGTTATTTACGGAAGGCAAAGCGTGCTGAAATTGTCTGATTGTATTTGCAGAATAATATCGGACAATACTATACGAGGAGTTCATAGAGCAAAGCTGTATGAGCGAAACTGCCTGTGCCGGTAGTGCCGGCACCATTTAGTCCATAGGGAGGTGAAAAAATGGTAAATTATGAAGTTATGTTTATTATCGACTCAGCTTTAGAAGAAGAGAAGAGGAATGCTACAGTAGAAACTGTACAGGAAATCATCGCTGCAGACGGAGAAGTTGGAAAAGTTGATGTATGGGGAATGAAAAAGCTTGCTTATCCGATCCAGAAGAAGAACGAAGGCTACTATGTAGTTATTCAGTTCCAGGGAAGTACAGACTTACCAAAGGAATTAGATAGAAGACTTAGAATTTCCGACTCAGTAATCAGACATCTTATCGTAAATAAGGACGAGAAATAGGAGGGGTACATTATGAACAGTGTTGTCTTAATAGGCAGACTTACAAGAGACCCTGAAGTTCGATATATTCCTGAAAGCCAGATGGCGGTAGCGACGTTTACCGTTGCTATAGACAGACCGGTGCGACAGGGAAAAGAGAAACAAACGGACTTCCCGAGAGTCACCGTTTTTGGTAAGCAGGCTGAAAATTGTGAGAGATTTCTTACAAAAGGAAGGCTTGTAGGGATTCAGGGAAGAATTCAGACGGGAAGCTACAAGAATAAAGAGGGTGCTACGGTGTACACCACAGATGTAGTAGCGGATAGAGTGGAGTTCCTAGAGTGGGGCGATAAAGGCGGAGAAGGAATGAGAAGTTCCGTACCTTCCGGATTCCAGCCTCTGGACGAGCCATCCATACCGGAGGGCTTTTCATCATTAGATGATGATGATATTCCATTTTAAGTTTTGAAGAAAGGAGCGTATAACGCTATGATGGATAAAAGACGTGGCGGCATGAGAAGAAAAAAGGTTTGCCAGTTCTGTGCCGATAAAACGGAAGCAATCGATTACAAGGATGTAGATAAGCTAAAGAAGTATATTACTGAAAGAGGTAAGATTCTTCCTAAGAGAATCACAGGAACTTGTGCGATTCATCAGAGAGAAGTTACAAAGGCTATCAAGAGAGCAAGAATTGTTGCTTTAATACCTTACGTAGCTGACTAATTGATTGAAACGGAGAGAGCGATTAAACGCTCTCTTTTTTTATCTGCTAGGAAATATCGGAAGATTTTCCAGCAGATAAAAAAGGGGAAGTGCGGTGAAGCCACTTTGTTTATAGAAATGACAGAAAAAATACTTCTAATAGATAAAGAGAGCTTAAAAGGATAAGCATATTACCAAATATAGTATGATTATGCTTTTTAAGACCATATATTGAGGATTGAAATTTCAACAAATCTACACAATTGGCTTTGACTCATTTGTTTGAAATTTGTATTCGGGTATGATATAATTAAACGGTTATAGATTAGGGAGATTTGGATGTATACATTAATTATTTTTTCAGCAGTGCTTTTTTTACCGGTGCCGATCATGGTGATGGCAGCTAGGAAAAGTGGAAGCGGCTATAGAGCAATACTGGAAGGTGTCATTGGTGTAGCTTTAGCAATGGTGCTGTTTTTTGTTATTGCGGCATTAAACGGCATGCCGGTAGGGCAAACAATTGCAGAAAATTTGCAAACGATTTCTGAAAACATGGCAGCAAATAGTGAATTCGTTAAATTAGCGGGACTTGAAGAGCAATCTTTTACAGAAAGAGTGAGCGCGATTTCTCAGATTTATACGTATGCTATTAATGCATTGCCTGCAGTAATTCTTTCTTGGGCAACCATTATAGCCTATTTTGAGTATCTGATAATTAGCAAAGCTAGTTTAAAGAAGAAGGAGCCATTGCCTCAGCTTTCGAAATTTAAAAATTTCTCTATGCCGTGGAAGGCCCTTTGGGGATGGATATTAATTTATGCTTTAACTTGGATTGTTGTTTCGTTCGGTTTTGAACAAGGGAACGTATTGCAAATCAACATACAGATTCTTTTTGAACTCGCATTTGAAATACAGGGGATGGCTGTCATTTTTTATTTTATTGAAAGTAAGAGACAGCCTAAAGTCATTGCCGCGTTGCTTTGTATTGTATTTATGTGTACGAATTTGGGAAAACTGCTTTTATCTGCCTTAGGATTTTTAGATTTAGCCTTAGGACTGAGAAAGGTACGCATAAAAAGACAGTGACAAAGAATAGATATGAGGGAATAGAAATGCCTGAAAAAAGTGTACATGAAACGAGGATAGAAAGATTGCTTTCTACTCATATTCCTTTTCCTTTATGCATTATCAATATGCAAGGAAAGGTAACAAGAGCCAGTAATAAAATCGCTGAAGTGTTTAAATATGATGGAATTAAGGATGCGGATATATTTGCGCTAACTGGCATTAAGCATAGTGAATTTTTTGCTGAAGGAGTGAATGAAAAAGTACTCACCTTATCTCGAAATGAAAAGATTTTTCGGATTCAGGTCGGGTATATCGGTCACGATGAGGGTCGTCATGCCATCATTTATTTTCATGACATCACTAATTATGAAACGTTGAAGATAATGTACAATGATGAACACATTTGTATAGCGTTTATCAATGTGGACAATTTTGACGAGCTTACTTCAAGCACTTCAGAAGAAAAACGATTATTTTTGACTTCTGACATTGATAAGGCAGTCCGGCAGTGGGCTGGGAGAGGCAATGCCTCTATTATACGGCATAAAGAAAATATGTACTATATGGTGTTTGAAAGCAGCTATTTAGAAAAGTTAATGGAAAATAAGTTTGCTATCTTGGACGATATCAGAGCCATTGAAACAGAAGCCGATTTTCCGATAACCTTAAGCATCGGTATTGGTGCAGGTGCAAGAAATCCAATGCAAACGGAGCAACACGCACTGGCTGCGCTGGAGCTTGCTTTAGGTCGAGGCGGAGATCAGACAGTTGTAAAACGCGGTACGAAGATTGAGTATTTTGGCGGGAAGATGCAGACGGTCGAGAAAGGCAATAAAGGAAAATCCAGAATCATTGCGCATGCTATAAAGCAGCTCGTGGATCAATCTTCCAAAGTGATTATTATGGGACATAAAAATCCGGATATGGATTCCTTTGGTTCAGCGCTGGGGATTTACCGCATTGCACTCAATCGAAATAAAGACGCTTATATTGTCATTAATAACTATTTTGATACGTTGGCAGACATTTACAATCTGGCAAAAGAAGCGGAGATTTATCAGTTTGTCAATAGTGAAAAAGCGATTGCCATGACAGATAAGGATACGTTGGTTATTGTTCTTGATACACATCGCCCTAGCCTTGTAGAATGCAACGAGTTGTTAACGATGACCGACCGGATTGTTGTCATCGATCATCATCGAAAAGCAGAAGACTTCATTGATAATGCGACGCTTTATTATATGGAACCATATGCATCCTCTACAGCGGAGCTTGTTACAGAGATTTTGCAGTATTCAGGAGACAAGAAAAATGTTGCGAAATTAGAGGTAGAAGGGCTCCTTGCGGGGATTTCAATGGATACCAACCGATTTGCCGTGAAAACGGGCGTACGAACCTTTGAAGCAGCTTCTTGGCTGAGAAGGTCCGGAGCAGATACAACCGCTGTGAAACGGTTCTTTCAAACAGACATGCATTCGTTTAAGATCAAAGCAAGTTGTATCGCAAATGCAGATATAAAAGACAATGGGATTGCCTATTCCGTGTGTCAGGGAACTCATCCGGATGCACAGGTTATAAATTCGCAGGCGGCAGATGAATTGCTGTCTGTAAAAGGCGTGCGGGCAAGCTTTGTTGCGGGACGTGACGAACAGGGCCGTACGGTAGTGAGTGCAAGATCTTTAGGAGAATTAAATGTTCAAACGATTATGGAGAAGCTGGGTGGCGGCGGACATTTAACGACGGCGGGAGCACAAGTTTCCGGTACTCCCGAGGAGGTACTTGCACAAATCGAAGAGATTGTTGACAAATAGGCCTTGCACCGATACGGAAGTATACGGCAATGGGCAAGGCAATCGATGATTGGAGGAAAATAAGATGATCGTAATATTATTGAAAGACGTAAAGGGAACCGGAAAAGCCGGAGAAGTGGTAAAGGTGAGTGATGGGCATGCCAGGAATTTACTGATTCCCAGAGGCCTTGCTACAGAAGCTACAGAAGGCAATGTAAGAAACTTGGAAAAGCAGAAAGCGATTGCAGCCGATAAAAAAGCAGCAGAAAAAACCGCTGCACAAGAGCTTGCTGAAAAGTTGAAAGCGCTTACGGTTTCTATTCAGACAAAAGGCGGAGAAGGCGGAAGACTGTTTGGTTCCATCACTTCAAAAGATATTGCGGAAGCATTAAATCAGCAGCATAAGATCAATATTGATAAAAAGAAATTTGTTTTGGATGCTCCGATTAAACAGATCGGAGAGTTTGCCGTTGAAGTAAAGTTATATCCTGAGGTTATCGGCACTGTTAAAGTGAATGTATCCATATAGGAGTAACCAATGATAGAGAGAATCCCTCCACATAATGATGATGCTGAAAAGTCTGTAATGGGTGCTGCTATGATTAGCAAGGACGCCCTATTTGACGTTATCGAAACAGTGAGACCAGAAGATTTCTACAGTGAAATACATAAGGAAATTTTTCAGGCTATTGTCGATTTGTGCAGGAAGAATACACCGGTAGATGCATTAACGGTGGCAGAAGAGCTGAAAAGAAGAAAATCTCTTGAAATGGTAGGGGGCCGTGCTTATATACTGTCTCTTGCAGGAGGTGTTCCGACGACTGCTAATGCACAGCAGTATGCAAAGATCGTAGCGGAAAAGGCCGTACTCAGAAATCTGATTAAAACCGCTGCTGATATCTCGGAAAAGAGTTTTCAGGAAAAGATGGAATCTTCTGAGGTGCTGGATTTTGCAGAAAGAGGTATTTTTGAAATTGCACAGAAAAGACAGGGAAAAGATTATTCTTCCCTGAAAGATGTCCTGCTCGAAAATATTGATCGAATTGATGAGATTTCAAAAATGGACGGAAATGTGACGGGCGTTCCGACCGGATTTATGGATTTGGATGCGAAAACATCTGGCTTCCAACGCTCTGAATTAATCATTTTGGCAGCAAGACCCGCCATGGGAAAAACGGCGTTTGCTTTGAATGTGGCGCAGCAGGCAGCGATAAAAGGCAATGCAACGGTCATGATCTTCAGTCTGGAAATGTCCAAGGACCAATTGGGGCAGAGGCTTTTATCGATGGAATCCAGAATCGAGATGCAGAAGCTAAAAACCGGTCAGCTGGAGCGAAATGACTGGGAAAATATCAGTTTAGCCATGGACACGCTTGCCAAAGCGAATATTTACATCGATGATACGCCGGGGATTTCGATTATGGAAATGAAAAACAAGTGCCGTCGGCTGGCTGCTGAAAAAGGTCTGGACATGGTCGTAGTAGACTATTTGCAATTGATGAACATCGAGGGAAGAAGCGAAAGCAGGCAACAGGAGATTTCGACACTTTCCAGATCGCTCAAGCTGCTTGCGAGAGAGATGGACTGTCCGGTTATCTTATTATCTCAGCTTTCCCGAGCACCGGAGCAACGAACAGATCATCGGCCGATTCTATCAGACTTAAGGGAATCCGGTTCGATTGAGCAGGATGCAGATATCGTCATCTTTTTATATCGAGATGATTATTACAACCCGGAAAGTGATAAACCGGGTGTTTGTGAAGTCATCATTTCAAAGCAAAGAAGCGGTCCTACGGGAACAGTAGAACTTACATGGCTTGGTAAGTATACACGATTTGTGGATAAGAGCAATATGCGATAGAAATCTGCAATCATGCGGGTTTCTTGGCGGCTCACGAATTAGGAAGGTACTATGCAAAAACAATTTATTAGAAAAAAAGCAAAAGAGCTATACCTTTTAGATACAAGCGTTGAAAATGTTTTTATAAATGAATATATGCCGAATGCACCGGGGGACTATGTGAAGGCATATTTGTTTTCCTTAATGTATGCGGATGCAGAGGTTGAGATGTCCAATGAGACGATTGCCAAGCAATTGGCCATGGCGGAAGAGGATGTTTTAAAAGCGTGGTCTTATTGGGAAAGCTTGGGTGTTATTACAAAGCATTTTGAAGATCCGAAGGACAAGTTCAATTACAGCGTAGAATTTGTAAACTTAAAAGAACTTTTATACGGAAAACAAAAAAGCAAGCACAAAAAAGACAAAGCTGTAAATGAGTCCATTCAAAACCAGCTGGCCGATACGGATATTCAGCAGATGTACAAGTCGATTGAAAAGATTACGGGAAGGCTGCTTGGCGGAAATGAGCCGATGGCCATTCTTTCTTGGATAGAAGATTTCGGAGCGCAACCTGAGATGATTGTATATGCCTACTCCTATTGCAAAAATGCCAGAAAAAAGGACAGCGTGCAATATGTAGGTTCTGTGGTAAAAGAATGGGCAGAAAAGAACTTGCAGACAACCCCGGAAATTGAAAACTATTTACAAGCAATTGACAACAAGCATTACCTATATAAACGTGTCATGAAAGCATTGGGCTTTAACCGGAATGCAACCGAAGAAGAACAACGCTTGATGGATAATTGGTTTGGTGAAATGAACTATAAGCTGGACAAGGTACTGGAAGCTTGCAGTAAAACCAGCGGGATTCCGAATCCCAATATTAATTATGTGAATAAGATTCTATCCAATTGGCTGACGGATAAAGGCGGTACCGTTGGAAACAGCACGAAGGAAGCAGCGGGTGAAAAAGGGATCCATGCGGGTGTGGTGCTGAAATATTATGATGCCATACGCGAAAAGGCAGAAAATGAGGCAACAGAACGAAGACAGGAAGTGTATCGTCTTTTGCCGGACATAAAAGCAATTGATGAAGAAATTCGGAGCCTTGGGATGAGGCTTTCTAAAATAATGGTTTCCGGAGCAAGCAATGCAAAGGAACAGATGGCAAAATTTAAAATAAAGATCGATGTCTTAAGTGAAGAAAAGGCGTTTCGATTAACAGAAAATAATTTTCCGGTTGATTACATGGAGATTCATTATAAGTGTGACAAATGTAAGGATACCGGAACGGATGATATGGGGGGACGCTGTAGTTGTTTTGATGAGCGGCTGAGCGAAGCAGAGACATGGCAAAATTTTTCGAAAAAAGTTTAGATAAATTGAAGAACAGAAAAAGACCGTCGGAGGAAATAGCTTTACAAGAGCAGGAAGAGGTAACTTCGACGGAAGTTCAGCAGGCAAATCAAAGGCAAAGCATGATATCGGATTTAGAGAACTTAGGTAGAAGTCCTGAAAATGATTTTTTAAAAAGTTTTCCAAAGACACCGACTCAAATCGCCGAAGAAGAAGCGCTGGCAAGAGTGGCACAGGAAGAAGCCGCTATGAGAGAAAAATTGGAACAGCTGGCAGCTGAAGAAAGTACTAAGAAGATAGCCGAAGAACTGGATAAGCAGAAGAAAGAAGTCAGAGAACCAGAGCAATCCGGCAAGGAAAATAAAAGAGCACATCGTGTGATTGGAAATTCCAAAGCCGAAAAGAGGGCTGTTCGTGAAATCAACAGCCTTGAAAAACAATTTGCAGATTTTATTATCAGTTTTCAAGATATGACGTATATTTTGGGAAAAAGCATTTTAAGCGAGTTTGTCCACGTAGGCGATTTCGTAAAAACAGGGTTTCGCAATCTAAGAAGTCATATTTTCTGGAAGATTGAAAATTACTATTCTCAATATCCCGAAAAACGTTGGGAAAGACATCAAAAAAATCGAAAATTGATGCGGCAGCTTATTCAAACAAAGAATACATTGATTGCAAAAGAAAAAGCGACGGCTGCACGAATGGTGCATTTTATCAATCATCTGGACAGAACGAACGAAGAGCTGGCGGATAAAACGACTGTAATTGTAACGGTCGGCAATGAAAAGTTTAATTTAGCCAGAGAATGGGCGGAATTGAATAAGGCCAAACTGCTTATGCACTTTGCAGTGGTGGTTGCAGTGGTGTTGTGTATAGCGGCAGTATTTAATTACACAACGGCGTATGAGTATGCCTATAACGGACGAACGCTTGGAATTGTTGAAAAGCAAGAGGACGTTTTAAAAATAGTAGATATCGTGAGCAGACAGCTTTCGAAAGAGCATAGCGTTGAAATTTACATTGACCGAGATCGAGATATCACCTTTCAAAGGGTACTCTCTTTAAATAAAGAAATTGATAATACGGAAGACGTGTTAAATAAACTTACATATATGAAGGATATGAGTGCTAAAGCATATGGAATTTATGTAAATGGTATTCGGGTTGCAATCGTCGACAGTAAGAAAACTGCAGGAGATCTTTTTGATGAGATTGAGTCTGAATATTTAAGTTCCGCAGGCACTGTTCAATACGAGAGTGTTGATTTTAAAGAGAAGGTTGAAATAAAACAGATTGATACCAAGCTGGGGAGAATTCAAAATCCCGAAATTGTTCGTCAAAAGTTATTGACAGGGGCGGTTTCACAACAGACTCATGAAGTAAAGTCAGGAGACACCTTATCCGGCATCGCACAAGCTTATGGCATGAAGATCAGTGATTTGAAAGAAGCTAATCCGACTTTAAATCCTGAAAAATTAAGTATCGGACAGAAAATTGTTCTGACTAAACCGGCACCGCTTGTGACGATAAAGACCGTAGAAGTAGCTACTTACAGACAGGAAATCCCTTACAGTACAGAAGAACAGCAGGTTTCCACGCTGTATAAGGGTGAGAGTTCTGTTAAAGTGCAGGGTGTTAATGGAGAAGAACAAGTTACCGCGAGAATAACGAGAGAAAACGGTGTGCAAGTGAATACAGAGATTTTAGCGTCGCAGATTCTTTCGGAGCCGGTTGCAAAAGTTGTTCTAAAGGGAACGAAAGAATTGCCGCCGCTTCAAGGAACAGGGTCGTTGAAATACCCGGTATCCGGAGCAAGATTAACGTCTAAATTCGGAACCAGATGGGGACGAATGCATTACGGCATCGACTTAGCTTGCCCGGTTGGAACTGCGGTTAGAGCAGCAGACGGCGGTACGGTGACCTTTGCGGGATACAGCGGCTCCTATGGATATGTGGTAAAGATTAGCCATGGCGGCGGCGTTGTAACATTATACGCGCACAACAGCAAGTTGCTCGTCAGCAAGGGAGACCGGGTATATCAGGGGCAACAAATCGCCAAGTCTGGGAACACCGGAAGAAGTACCGGGCCGCACTGCCATTTCCAAGTGGAAATCAATGGCGTTCCTAAAAATCCGTTAAATTATCTATAGAATTAAAGGGGGTGTCTTAAATGGATTTTTTAAGATGCCCTTTTATGACTTTTTCTATAAGACCTATAGTATTTGACAAAGGTTAAATAATTAGAAAATAGTTATTTTATTGCAAAAAAGTCTCAGGAAAAGTATAATAAACATGTAAAATGTGTATTTTGAGATGATTCTGTTTAGAGAATAGGAAGATTAGGATGAGTAAAGATATACAATCACTCAAGGAAGAATGCAATGAACTGGAGCGCAGGCTCAATTGGCTTGAAGAGAAATGCGCGGTTTTGATGGAGCAAAGTGAAGCAATGGTGCACGACTATGATTATGAAAGGGATACCATGGTGTATTCTTCAAAATCACCAAATGGCAGTGTGGTGGAGCATACCATTGAAGCCTATCGAGCTACGGTAGCATCGAATGTTATTTTTTATCCGAACCTTCAACATATCACGATTGAGGAAATCCGACTGAGCAAAGAAAAGTCAGCCACCGGTGAAGTAGACTATCTTGCGGAATACAAGGCGGGAGAACGTAAATGGTATCGAACGTATTATACGAGCTTCCAGTATCCGGATGGGAAACCAATGAGGCTGATTGGGATTACGAAGAACATACAACGAGAAAAGGAGCATGAGCTGCTCGTCATAAAGGCGGAGAAAGATGGTTTGAGTGAACTCTACAATCGGGATTCCACGGAAGAGAGAATCCGAAAGCTGTTGGCCGCTCCAATTTCTGCAGGAAAGCATCTTTTTGTCTTGTTTGACATTGATAACTTTAAGAAAATAAATGATACGTACGGTCATATTATGGGCGATGATATTATAAAAAGAGTGGCGAGGATTATTTCTTCTAAGTTTCGTACCAGCGATATCATCGGACGAATTGGCGGAGATGAGTTTGTTGCATTCCTGCGAAATGCCGAATATAACGATCTTTTAAAAAAGAAACTGGAACGAATCAATCACGAGGTCTGCCAGATGTCATCAGAGAAAATGCTGGATGTGGACTTGTCATTGAGTATCGGAGTTGCTAGAATTCCGAAGGATGGCTGTAGCTTTGAGGAAGTTTATTTAAGGGCGGACAGAGCTTTATATCAAGCAAAAAATCTGGGGAAAGGCCGCTATGTCTTGTATAAGAAAAGTAAGAAAGAGCACGCTTTTTTTGAATAACAGCAAGCTGGAAATGATCATTCCAGCTTTTTTTATCGCTTATGACAGGACGCAATATCAAAGAAGCTTACTGCTTTAGTTTTCCGAGAGAGCGGACTTGCATAGAAGTCTCAATAATTGTATAATAAATACGAATTATTCCATAATTAAGGCTAATTATGAAGGAAAAATAAGTCAAGAGTGTAGTAAAAGAAGGAGAGCTAGATTGAAAAGGCAGTTATTTGTAAATTTGAACAACTTACTATTGTCTTTATCAGAAGTAGTTGACTTTTCGAACCCGCTGATTGCTCAACATCAATATCGAACCGCATATATTGCACTGGAAATAGCAAAATATGCGAATGCATCATTAGAAGACAGAGAAAATATTTTTACTGCGGCATTATTACACGATATCGGAGCAATAACGGTAGAAGAAAAATCAGCCATACATAGTTTTGATGAAACCAATACGGACATACATGCCATGAGAGGGGAACTTTTATTAGAACAGATTCCATGGCTGAGAAAGTTTTCAAAGATAGTGAGATATCATCATAGAGACTGGTCGGACTGGGACGAAGGAATTGAAAATTCTGTTGTTTTCTCATCACAAATTATTTTATTGGCAGATTATGTTGAACGACTCATCGATAGAAACAAATATATATTATATCAAAATAATGATATTGTAGAGGCTGTTAAAAAAATATCCGGACATGCTGTTCATCCTATGATTGTTGGATTTTTTGTGGAGTTATCGAAGAAAGAAGAATTCTGGCTGGACTTAGTTTCGCCGAGATTGTATTCGTTGCTGCTTACCAATGGCCCATTTTCCAATATTCAGATTGGATTGGAGGATATTTCGCTTATATCCAATTTGTATAGAGATCTGATTGACTTTAAGTCCAGATTCACCGCTACCCATACCTCTGGTGTTGCGGAGTGTGCAGAGGCTTTGTCAGAGCTCTTCGGAATGGCAGAAGTGGATGTAAAATCCATGAGAATCGCCGGGAACTTTCATGATATCGGAAAATTAGTCATTCCAAATCGTATCCTTGAAAAGCCCGGTAAATTGACCAGTGAAGAGTTTGCGATCATGCGGTGCCATACCTATTATACCTATTACACCTTACAATCTATAGGGGGATTGCAGAGAATCGCAGAGTGGGCAGCGTATCACCATGAAAAGTTAGACGGAAGCGGGTATCCCTTTCATTGCCCGAAAGAGGAAATCGGCACAGGCTCCAGAATTATGGCAGTAGCGGATATATTTACGGCAATATCCGAAGATCGGCCTTACCGAAAAGGGATGAATAAAGATGAAATTTATAAAATTATAACAACCCAAGCAGAAAACAATTTATTAGATAAACGTGTGGTGGACTTACTGTTTGACCATTATCAGGTTATAAAACAACGGGTTAAAGAAAAACAGGAAAAGGCGTTAGATTTTTATGAAAAACGCTTTCAGGTAATCGCCAATGAGATAAGAGAAGATTGATTCAAACAAAGGCTAAGCAATAGATCATTAGAAAGAGGCTGACATCAAGATGTCAGCCTCAGACTGCTGACAAACGAAGCGAAAGAATTTTCGCTGCGTTTTAAAATGCTCTCATATTTTTAAGAAACTACCAATTTATGAAAAATAGTTAATTGAA
>NZ_JAFJZZ010000020.1 GCF_017255415.1 Clostridium aminobutyricum
TCCAAGGTCTCCTGCTGCTACCAATTCACCAACTGTTCCGGTGAACGTTGGGTCTGCCGCTCCGTATCCCTTGCTTGCATTATCTACAGTAATGGTCACTGCTTTTGCTGTGATCTCTACTGTCTCGTTTCCGGTTACTGTTGCATAGCCTACTTTGCTTACTCTGTAGTATACCGTTGTTGCTGCTGTCACATCCGTGTAAGTCGGATTAGCTGTCGTCCAGTTCGTTGTTCCATCTAAGCTGTACTCGATGGTTGCTCCGTCCGGCGCTCCGCTTACGGTGATTCCATGAGCCGCTCCGTCATATTCATCTGCATAGCCTGATGCTGTTACGTCGCTCATTGGCAGTGCTGTGATGGCAAAGTCTCCCTTTACTACCGTTACATTGTAGTTGCCGTTTGGCGTATAGTTTGCTGTGATAACATCGGCATAAGTTCCGATGTCGTTCACATCACTGTTTGTTCTGGAATAGGTTACTGTTCCAAGGTCTCCTGCTGCTACCAATTCACCAACTGTTCCGGTGAACGTTGGGTCTGCCGCTCCGTATCCCTTGCTTGCATTATCTACAGTAATGGTCACTGCTTTTGCTGTGATCTCTACTGTCTTGTTTCCGGTTACTGTTGCATAGCCTACTTTGCTTACTCTGTAGTATACCGTTGTTGCCGGCGTCACATCCGTGTAAGTCGGATTGGTTGTCGTCCAGTTTGTTGTTCCATCTAAGCTGTACTCGATGGTTGCTCCGTCCGGCGCTCCACTTACTGTGATTCCGTGAGCTATTCCGTCATATGGGGCTGCATAGCCCTCTGCCGTTACATCGCTCATTGGCAATGCTGTGATGGCAAAGTCTCCCTTTGCTACCGTTACATTGTAGTTGCCGTTTGCTGTATAACTTGCTGTAATAACATCTTCATACGTTCCGATGTCGTTTACATCACTGTTTGTTCTGGAATAGGTTACTGCTCCAAGGTCTCCTGCTGCTACAAGACCCTCAACTGTTCCTGTGAACGTTGGGTCTGCCGCTCCGTATCCCTTGCTTGCATTATCTACAGTAATGGTCACTGCTTTCGCTGTGATTTCTACTGTCTCGTTTCCGGTTACTGTTGCATAGCCTACTTTGC
>NZ_JAFJZZ010000021.1 GCF_017255415.1 Clostridium aminobutyricum
GGAGGATTTAAAAATGGCAAAGCAAAAGTTTGAAAGAAATAAGCCACACGTAAATATCGGAACAATCGGTCACGTTGACCATGGTAAGACAACATTAACAGCAGCAATCACAAAGACATTGTTCACAAGATACGGATTAGGTCAGAAGGTAGATTTCGACCAAATCGATAAGGCACCAGAAGAAAGAGAAAGAGGAATCACCATCGCGACAGCGCACGTAGAGTATGAAACACCAAACAGACACTATGCGCACGTAGACTGCCCAGGACATGCTGACTATGTAAAGAACATGATCACAGGAGCAGCACAGATGGACGGAGCTATTCTAGTAGTAGCAGCAACAGACGGTCCAATGCCGCAGACAAGAGAACACATCCTACTATCCAGACAGGTAGGTGTACCATATATCATCGTATTCTTAAACAAGTGCGATATGGTAGACGACGACGAACTACTAGACTTAGTAGAAATGGAAGTAAGAGAATTATTAGACCAGTATGAATTCCCAGGAGATGATACACCAATCATCAGAGGATCTGCATTAGAAGCATTAAATAATCCGGAAGGCCCATGGGGAGATAAGATTATCGAATTGTTCGAAGCAGTAGACAC
>NZ_JAFJZZ010000022.1 GCF_017255415.1 Clostridium aminobutyricum
TTTACAAAGAGTTTGATCCTGGCTCAGGATGAACGCTGGCGGCGTGCCTAACACATGCAAGTCGAGCGGTATATATCTGAACAAATCTTCGGAAGAGTGAAGGTATAGAGAGCGGCGGACGGGTGAGTAACGCGTAGGCAACCTGCCCCATACAGAGGGATAGCCTCGGGAAACCGGGATTAAAACCTCATAACGCGAAAGATTCACATGAGTCTTTCGCCAAAGATTTATCGGTATGGGATGGGCCTGCGTCTGATTAGCTAGTTGGTAAGGTAACGGCTTACCAAGGCAACGATCAGTAGCCGACCTGAGAGGGTAATCGGCCACATTGGAACTGAGACACGGTCCAAACTCCTACGGGAGGCAGCAGTGGGGAATATTGCACAATGGGCGAAAGCCTGATGCAGCAACGCCGCGTGAGCGATGAAGGCCTTTGGGTCGTAAAGCTCTGTCCTTGGGGAAGAAAAAAATGACGGTACCCTTGGAGGAAGCCCCGGCTAACTACGTGCCAGCAGCCGCGGTAATACGTAGGGGGCAAGCGTTATCCGGAATTATTGGGCGTAAAGAGTGCGTAGGTGGTTTGGTAAGCGTGGGGTGAAAGGCAATAGCTTAACTATTGTAAGCCTTGCGAACTGTCAGACTTGAGTGCAGGAGAGGAAAGTGGAATTCCTAGTGTAGCGGTGAAATGCGTAGATATTAGGAGGAACACCAGTGGCGAAGGCGACTTTCTGGACTGTAACTGACACTGAGGCACGAAAGCGTGGGGAGCAAACAGGATTAGATACCCTGGTAGTCCACGCCGTAAACGATGAGCACTAGGTGTCGGGGTCGCAAGACTTCGGTGCCGCAGTTAACGCATTAAGTGCTCCGCCTGGGGAGTACGCACGCAAGTGTGAAACTCAAAGGAATTGACGGGGACCCGCACAAGCAGCGGAGCATGTGGTTTAATTCGAAGCAACGCGAAGAACCTTACCAGGACTTGACATCCCTCTGACAGGACTTTAACAGGTCCCTCCTTCGGGCAGAGGAGACAGGTGGTGCATGGTTGTCGTCAGCTCGTGTCGTGAGATGTTGGGTTAAGTCCCGCAACGAGCGCAACCCTTGTCATTAGTTGCCAGCAGTAAGATGGGCACTCTAGTGAGACTGCCGTGGATAACACGGAGGAAGGTGGGGATGACGTCAAATCATCATGCCCCTTATGTTCTGGGCTACACACGTGCTACAATGGCTGGTACAAAGAGACGCAAGACGGTGACGTGGAGCAAATCTCAAAAACCAGTCCCAGTTCGGATTGTAGGCTGCAACTCGCCTACATGAAGTTGGAGTTGCTAGTAATCGCAGATCAGAATGCTGCGGTGAATGCGTTCCCGGGTCTTGTACACACCGCCCGTCACACCATGGAAGTTGGGGGCGCCCGAAGTTGGCCAATAAATAGGTTACCTAAGGCGAAATCAATGACTGGGGTGAAGTCGTAACAAGGTAGCCGTATCGGAAGGTGCGGCTGGATCACCTCCTTT
>NZ_JAFJZZ010000003.1 GCF_017255415.1 Clostridium aminobutyricum
GTGACCATTACTGTAGATAATGCAAGCAAGGGATACGGAGCGGCAGACCCAACGTTCACCGGAACAGTTGGTGAATTGGTAGCAGCAGGAGACCTTGGAACAGTAACGTATACTAGAACAAACAGTGATGTGAACGACATCGGAACTTATGCCGATGTTATCACAGCAAACTATACGCCAAATGGCAACTACAATGTAACGGTAGTAAACGGAGACTTTGAAATCACAGCACTTCCGATGAGCGACGTAACGGCAGCAGGCTATGCAGCCCCATATGACGGAATAGCTCATGGAATCACCGTAAGCGGAGCGCCGGACGGAGCAACCATCGAGTATAGCTTAGATGGAGCAACGAACTGGACGACAGCTAATCCGACTTACACGGATGTGACGGCGGCAACACCGGTGTACTACAGAGTAAGCAAAGTAGGCTATGCAACAGTAACCGGAAGCAAGACAGTAGAAATCACAGCAAAAGCAGTGACCATTACTGTAGATAATGCAAGCAAGGGATACGGAGCGGCAGACCCAACGTTCACCGGAACAGTTGGTGAATTGGTAGCAGCAGGAGACCTTGGAACAGTAACGTATACTAGAACAAATAGTGATGTGAATACAGTAGGTAAGTATGAAGATGTAATCACAGCAGCCTACATCGCAAACAGCAACTATGAAGTAACAGTAGTGAAAGGTGATTTTGAAATTACAGCTAAAGAATTAATCATCACTGCAGACAGTGCAAGCAAGAGATATGATGGTACAGCATTAACAGACAGTGGATGGCAAGACACTGAACCGACAGGACTTGTTAACGGAGATACGGTAATGTATGTATATGTATCAGGATCTGCAATCAATGTCGAGAGCAAACCAAATGTAGCGAGAAATGCGATTATATTAACGGCTGACTATGCAGAAAACGGAACAAGTTGGATTGCAAACTGGATTCAAGAAGCTATCTCCCAAGCAATGACTTTAGATGAAGCTATAACTAGTATAAGAGGAGAAATAGGTGCAGCAGATGTAACTTCAAACTATGCCATCACTTATGTTGACGGAACCTTGACCATTACTAGCGGAGGCGGTGGCGGTGGCCATAATAACGGTGGCGGTTCCACAACAATCCAGGATGAAGACGTTCCGTTAGCAGGAACTCCTGAACTTAATAAAGCGGATCACTTCAACTATATTAAGGGATATGAGGATGGAAAAGTTAAGGCTCAGAATAATATTACAAGAGAAGAAGTGGCAACCATCTTCTACAGATTATTGACAGATTCTTCAAGAGCAATTTACTTCACACAGGATGAAGATTTCAGTGATGTTGCTTCTAACAGATGGTCCTTAAATGCTATCGCAACGTTAGCAAACGGCGGAATCATTGAAGGATACAATGATGGAACATTTGGTGCAACAAAAGCAATCACAAGGGCTGAATTTGCGACAATCGCATCCAGATTTGACACCCTTGAAGACGGAGACGGAACAACCTTTAGTGATATTTCAGGCAATTGGGCCGAAAAGTATATCAAGTCTGCTGCAAAGAAGGGCTGGATTACAGGTTACAATGATGGAACATTCAAGCCAACCCAAAATATCACAAGAGCAGAAGCAATGACTTTAATCAATAGAGTTCTTGATAGAAGAGTGAACGAAGCCGGTCTAATCGATGGATATAAAGTATTCCCGGATAACAAGTCGACGGATTGGTTCTACTATCAGGTAATTGAAGCTACAAATAACCATGACTATGCAGAAAGACAGAGCATGTCTGACATGGAAACTTGGACCAAGATCAAAGAAGATAAGACTTGGACAGAATAATGTAGCGTACAGATTTTAAGTATACCCTTTCAACAAGCGAAAGCGAGCAGGATTTTCCTGCTCGTTTTTATATGGGGTAAAAAATCATATATTCTTTTCATAGTAGAAAATATAAGTAACATTTGCTTGAAAAATCTTAAAAAATATGGTAAAATTTAAGAAAAAAATATGGGATAAGACTGCTTTGGAAAGATGATATTAAAGGATTTTTTTTCATAATAATCAAAATTATGAGGGAAGACACGTATCTGCCTGAAGAACACTGGAAAATTGATTTTTCAACGTCTACACCTTTAAATAATTATAGAATCGAATTGATTTTTTTGCTAAATTGATATATAATTATGGCGTATAGGTTGTTGACAGATTTTGTGTTTTTTGGAAAAGAGATTTAATATTATGAAGGAAAAATTGTCAGATGTAAATCAGCTAGAGATATACATGCTAGGACGCTTTGCATTAGTTCATGAAGGTAAAGTTGTACTGGAAGATGAGGGCCGGACCCACAAGGTTTGGACGCTCCTTGGATATTTGTTGGCTCATCACAATCGAAAGCTTGGACCGCAAGAATTGCCGGAATTATTATGCGGCGATGACAGAAGCAATGACCCGGCTAGGACAGTGAAAAATTTAGTTTACAGATTGCGTTGCATGCTTGCTGACAGTGAGCTTCCGGAGCAAAACTACATATTGCAAAAAGGCGGCATTTATGGGTGGAATATAGAATTAAATTACACCATTGATGTGAATGAGTTTACTAATAAGTATCAAACTGCGGTGAGAATGCATGATGATCCCGATGGAGCATTGAAATTATATTTGGAAGCATTGCGGCTATATAAAGGCAAATTTATGCCTCATGCGGCCTATGATGAGTGGGCGGTTACTCTAACCACCTACTATCATCGAGTATTTTTAGATGCTGTTTTTTCAACTTATAAATTGTTGGAGCAAAAGCAGGACTTTACTACAATGCTGCCTATTTGTGAAAAAGCAATTTCTATTGACCCTTATGAGGAAGAAGTTTATAAAATTTATATACATTGTCTAACAAAGCTGGGACGACATAAAGATGCACTTTCTGCATATGAGGCGATTACAAGCCGATTATATGATGATATGGGTGTAAACCCTTCGAAAGAACTGAGGAGTTTATATCGAGAAATTGTTAAAACGTTGAAAAGCGTAGAAACCGATATCATGATTATTAAGGAAGATTTGAACGAAGGCGGAAACGTCAACTGCTGTTACTATTGCCCTTATGAAATTTTCAAGGATATCTATCGATTTATAGCAAGAGGTGTGGAGCGTACAGGGACTTCTTTCTTTATCATGCTTTGTACTTTAACGGACAATAAGGATGAAATGCCAAGTATACAGTACCTTGGGGAAGCCATGGAAAACTTGAAGTTTTGTATTGGAACCAGTTTACGTAAAAGTGACGTTTTTGCGAGGTACAGCAATTCACAGTATGTTATCATGTTGCCGGGAACCTCTTACGAGAATGGACAAATGGTGGGTGAAAGAATTTTGAATTCATATAAAAAAAATAAGAGCAGTAAGCATGTAAAATTACATTATAAGCTTAATCCGCTCGATCCCAAAATCTAATACTTGGTTTTAATATTTGTTTTCAGACAAGATTATAGTTAAGAATAATAGAATTAAGGTGATTAAAATGATTGTTGCGAAAAAACGAATAATGGTTTGCTTGATTGCAATTACAGTGATGGTCACTCCTTGTCTCACTGCGTGTGGACAGGAAAATGAACTCACAGAAAAAGTAATTGCGGCAGAAGAAGTTATCATAGAAGGTGAAGCCGTACCTCTTGCCAATGTTCCTGAAAAAGCAACAATTCTCGTTCCGATTGCTTCAGGCACGACGACTTATGAAGGCGGGAGTGTTTTGATGGATGCTTCCAATACTAGTCAAGGCTATGTCATGATTAAATATACTGGGAAGAATGACAAAATTAAAGTACAGGTAACAAAGGGCTCCGGAACCACGTATACATATAACTTAAATGCCAGAGATGCATATGAGGTTTTTCCGCTTACGGAAGGCGATGGAAGCTATAGTGTCAAGGTTTTTGAGAATCTATCCGGATCTAAATATTCGCAAGCTTTCAGCAAGAGTGTGAACGTAAAGCTTACCAATCAATTTCTTCCGTTCCTTTATCCGAACCAATATGTGAACTTTACAGCAAATAGCGAGACGGTGAAACAAGGTTTAGAAGTTACAAAGGATACGAAAGATGATTTGAAAAAAGTGGAACTGGTTTATGACTATGTGGTAGGAGGTTTTACGTACGATAAAGTAAAAGCAAAAACGGTTGCTTCGGGATATTTACCGGAGGTAGACAATGTTCTTGCGAAAAAGAAGGGCATTTGTTTTGATTATGCGGCAGTAATGACTACCATGCTCCGCTCACAGAACATTCCATGCAAGCTTGTAGTCGGGTATACCGGAGACATTTATCATGCTTGGATTAATGTTTATACGGATGAGTCCGGATGGGTAGACGGAATGATTTTCTTTGACGGAAATAAGTGGCAAATGATGGACCCTACCTTTGCATCATCAGGTAAAAAGAGCGAGTCTATCATGAAATATATAGGAGATGGAAGTAATTATACAGCGAAGTATGCGTATTAGCTGGAATAAAGGAACAGGAGGGCAGATGTAATATTTGCCCTTTTTCAGCATCTGACCTACCAACAATTTATTTTATAAATTGGGTTAGGTCATTCTACGATAAAAATCTATGCTTTAAAAAACATGATTTTTCAGCATCTGACCTACCAACAATTTACTTCATAAATTGGGTTAGGTCATTCTACGATAAAAATCTATGCTTTAAAAAAACATGATTTTTCAGCATCTGACCTACCAACAATTTACTTCATAAATTGGGTTAGGTCATTAAGGAGAGAAAATGAGAGCGAGAGAATTATCAGCATTTTGCATGCAGATATCATTTCTATTGGATGCAGGCATTTCTCTTGATGGAGGCCTTGCTATAGTAGCGGAGGATGCGTCTACAGCAAAAGAAAAGAATATGCTTATGAAAATGTCAGAGGAAGTTGAACTGGGAGATTCTTTAGCGACAGTGCTTGAAAGGACTCAAGAATTTCCTCCTTACGTTGTCAAAATGGCGCAAGTGGGGCAGGAAACAGGGACGTTGGAAGTAGTGATGCGCTCTCTTGCCGATTATTATGATAAAGAGAGTACGATGGCAGAAAACATAAAAAATGCCATCACCTATCCCATGATTATGATTTTCATGTTGATTCTGGTTTTGTTTGTGTTGCTTACGAAGGTGATGCCGATCTTTGAGGGAGTTTATGAACAGCTCGGTGCCCAATTGTCTCCTCTGACCAAAAGTGCGGTTCAGGTGGGAACTATTGCTAGCGGCATTGCTTTGGCTGTTATATTAACTCTAGGTCTCTCCGCCTTGTTCATTGCTTTCTTTTCGAGAAAAGGAAACCAGCTGAAGTGGACAGAACAGCTTATTAGGTTGATAAAGGAGAAGAGCAGTATCGCCGGAATGTTGGCAAAGCGAAGATTTACGGCTATATTAGCAATATCCATAAAAAGTGGATTAGAAACCGATAAGGGTGTTGAGATGGCTGCTGAATTAATCAACCAATCTAAAATTCATGAAAAAATAGTACACTGTAAAGAAGAACTTGTTTCAGGAACAAATCTTTATGATGCATTAAAGGCAACAGAAATCTTTAAAGGAATGGACTTGCAAATGATAAAAGTCGGCAGCCGCTCCGGAAAGTTAGATGCGGTTTTCGACCAACTGTCTAAAACCTATGAAGAAGAGGCAGATCAGCTTATTGACAGCAAGATCGCCAGATTTGAACCGACCATGGTTATTATATTAGCTATAACTGTTGGCTTGATCTTACTCTCTGTTATGATGCCACTGGTAGGTATCATGGCGGCAATAGGTTAGGAGTGAGTGTATATGAAGAATTACATCGTATCAATAGCCGCTTTTTTATGCATCCTATCTGTATTTTTATATGCTGTATCAGGACTTTCGCAGCGATCCGTGATAGAAGGAGCTGTTACATTAGAAAATGCCATTAAACGTGCATCGGTGCAATGTTATGCTATTGAGGGACGATATCCGTCTTCTGTAGAGTATCTGGTAAAAAATTATGGGCTTCAAATTGATGAAAAAAAATATGCCGTATTCTATGAAGGCTTTGCATCAAATATAATGCCTGACATTACCGTTAGTGTTCGATAGGAGTGGCAGGATGGGAAAAAACCAGAAAACAGGCAGGCGTCAGTCTGTACAATTTTTATTTATGATGGTACTGTTCTTTGCAATGTCGATCTGCGCGTTATTTACGATATTACTTGGGGCGCAGGTATATCAAAATATAACAGACCGTATGGAACAAAATTTTGTCGGAACCACGGCGTTGTCGTATATCTCCAATAAGGTCAAGCAGGGGGATGAAGCTGGAATGGTTTCTGTTGTGACAATAGAAGGAACCTCGGTATTAAAAATCAATCAGATTTATGGGGAAGACATATACAGTACGCTGATATATTATAGAGATGGACAGATAAAAGAATTGTTTAGTAAAGAAGACAGCGGACTCACTTTAGATGATGGGATGGACATCATGAAATCGGAAGGCATCCACTTTAAGCTGCTTAAAAAAAATCTGCTGGAGGTGGAGACCGACGGTAAAAATAGCGGTTCAATGATTCTGACCTTGCGAAGCGGGGAGGTCTGACATGCGCAATAGAAATTACGCCAAATCTCAATTATTCCTTATGGAGTTCATTGTAGTTATCTTGTTTTTCGCTCTGTGTGCTTCCATTTGCATCAGTGCTTTTGTAAAAGCCGACAATATGAGCAGAGAGAGCAAGGAATTGAATCATGCTTTAATTTTAGCCCAGAGTGCCGCCGAAACAATAAAAGGAGTAGAAGTTGGAGACGTTGACAGATTATCGGATATTACCGGTTTACATAAAGTGAAAGAAAATATGTATCGCGGGTATTACTCTAAAAATTTCAAAATCATAGAGGACAGTGAAGGAAATATTTCGGACAGTGAGGATATGATTTATGTAATGGAAGTCAAACTTGCGATGGAGAATAAGATGTTGACCGCTGAGATAATGGTACGAAACAAGAACGCTCAAAACTCTGTTTGCGAGCTAGAGGTAAAAAAGTATTTGCCTGAAGAGGTGTAATATGTTTGAGTGGAGAGCAAAAGAAAAGAAGAAATCCTATGCACAAATTCAACTGGGCACTAGCTCACTTGTGCTGATATTCACGGTACTTTGTTTAGTGATTTTTTCAACCCTTTCCTTGGCCAGTGCAAAAGCCGATCATAAACTTGCACAGAAGAACCAAGAGAGTGTAATGGACTATTATGCAGCAGATGGAAAAGCAGAGGAAATCCTTAAGGAAATCAACGAGTCTGCCGTTGGATTTAAGGCTAATTCAACCGATTACGCACAGTTTCAGGCATTGCTGTACGAAAAGTTCGGGGATGCGTATGACAGTGAAAGTAATCGGTTAAATTATACGGTAGACATAAATGAAGAGCAAATTATTTTGGTGTGCCTGCAATTTTTGGACTATAGCCAGATAGGCGAAGGCAAAGAAAATTATAAGATCATATCCTGGTTCGTACAAAATAAAGTAGATTATGAGGTGGATGACAGGTTGCCTGTTTGGGATGGAGGAACTGTCTAACCTTATAGTAGTTGAATGGAGAGTTTGCTATGAATGCATTGAAAATTTTACAAAGTGCAGTGGAACAGAAAGCTTCAGATATTTTCTTGATTCCAGGCGCGGGATTTTCCCTAAAGATAAACGGGAGAATTTCTCAGCAGCCGGGCGAAATGCTATTGCCGGAGGATTTAGCAGATATCATAGCACAGATATATACCTTGTCCAGAAATCGATCCATGGATAGAGTATATACGTTAGGCGATGATGATTTTTCCTTTTCAGTGAGATCCTTATCTCGTTTTCGTGCAAGTGTTTTTAAGCAAAGAGGATCTTTAGCAGCTATCATCCGAGTGGTAAACTTTGAACTGCCGGATTTCCGGGAACTGAATATCCCCGAAACGGTCATTGATTTGGCTTCTTTAAAAAAAGGTCTGGTGTTAGTGACAGGGTCAGCCGGAAGTGGCAAAAGTACGACTTTAGCATGTATCATTGACCAAATTAATAAAAATAGAAATGCACATGTCATCACACTCGAAGACCCTATTGAATATTTACATAAACACGATCAAAGTATCGTTACGCAGAGAGAGATCAATACCGATACGGAAGATTATGTATCCGCATTGCGGTCTGCCCTCAGGCAGGCTCCCGATGTTATCTTGCTAGGCGAACTGCGGGATTATGAAACGATTCGCACGGCCATGACGGCTGCTGAGACAGGTCATTTAATTATTTCTACGTTACATACCATCGGTGCGGCAAATACAATCGACCGCATTATTGATGCCTTTCCGCAAAACCAACAAAACCAGATTCGGACGCAGCTGTCGATGGTGCTTCAAGCTGTTATATCGCAGCAGCTCCTGCCTACGGTAGACGAAAAAACAATGCCTGCTTTTGAAATCATGTTATTGAACAGTGCAATACGAAATATGATTCGTGAAAGCAAGATTCATCAAATTGATTCCAATATACTTGCGGGACAGGAAGAAGGTATGATTTCGATGGATATCAGTCTGTGCAATCTATATAAACAGGGAAAGATAACAAAAGAGGTAGCTCTTAACTACAGCAGCAATCGTGAAATGCTTGAGAAGCGGATGGAACGCGGTTAGAGGCTGAAAACACTTATGAATTTTCGTGATTATATTATGGCCGATCTGGTAATACTAACTATATAAAGAAAGAGGCCATAAAAAATATGTTTTGTCCCCCTTTAGCATAAACAAAGAAGGCTTCTTTCTTTATTTTGCGAAAATATCATGGAGATCTGAATGTGGTATTTCTCATTTATTCAAGGAATATAGAGGAATAAACTGGGTATTATTGAGAATTTATGGTAAGGTTTGATAAAACATAAAAAATGACATATAATAGTAATTAGTTCTTTTTTAGACGAAATTATTTTTACTTGAAAATAGTAAAAATAATGGTATACTATATAAGGAATTGCGTCTGAAAAAGTGAAAGAATATTCGCAATAATGTATGAATATACCAAATTTGACAGTAAGAAAAATTAACATATATAGTAAAAAATGAATAGAATTTTGGAGGGAACATTGGCTAAATATTTAGTTCAGAAAAGTGAACCACTTGTCGGCGAAGTTGAAATCAGTGGTTCTAAAAATGCCGTTCTTCCTATCATGGCAGCTGCAATTTTGACGGATGAAGCGTGTGAACTTTCAGAAGTTCCGGCTCTTAGAGATGTAGATGTAATGTGCAAGCTGCTTCGAAGCCTAGGTTCAGAGGTAACAGAAGAATATAAGTATAATAGACTTAATATAACAACAAAACAAATCCTTACAGAAGAAGCTCCTTATGAGTTGGTAAAAAAGATGAGAGGTTCCATTTTAGCGATGGGGCCGTTGTTGGCGCGTACCGGAAAAGCGCGAATTGCACGTCCGGGCGGCTGTGCAATCGGTGCCAGACCGATCGAATTACATCTAAAAGGGTTTCAGGCGTTGGGTGCAAAAATTGTTGAAAGCCACGGTTATGTGGAAGCATCTGCGGACAAGCTGATAGGGAACAACATTTATTTTGACTTCCCGAGCGTAGGGGCTACAGAAAATGTAATGATGGCAGCTGTTCTGGCAGAAGGCGTGACCATTTTGGAGAACGTGGCAGAGGAACCTGAAATTGTTGATTTGGCAAACTTTTTAAATCGAATGGGTGCTAGAATTAAAGGCGCAGGGACCGATACTATCAAAATTGAAGGCGTTTCGTCATTACATGGGGCAAAGCATTCTATTATTCCGGATCGGATTGAGACGGGTACTTTTATGATAGCGGCAGCTATTACGAGAGGAACTGTGCTGATTAAAAATGTTGTGCCGGATCACGTAAAGCCGATTATTGCAAAGCTGAAAGAAAGCGGTGTACTGATTGATATTACAGATGAAGGGATGTTGGTGAAAGGCGATGCGCAGCCATTAACTTCTACCGATATCAAAACCTTGCCTTACCCCGGTTTTCCAACAGACATGCAGTCACAGTTTATGGCCTTTCTGGCAACCGTAAAAGGATCAAGCAATGTGATTGAGACGGTTTTTGAAAATCGATTTATGCATGTCGGCGAATTAAATCGTATGGGAGCCAATATAAAGACGGAAGGAAATTGTGCAATCGTGCAGGGGGAAAGAGGCCTGCAAGGAGCGCAAGTCATTTCTACGGACCTGCGGGCAGGGGCTGCTTTAGTGTTAGCGGGTCTGACGGCCGAGGGAACGACTGAAATCTCTGAAATCTATCACATCGAAAGAGGTTACGAAAAATTCATAGAAAAATTCAGAGGCCTAGGGGCTACCATCATTCGAGTAGAAGAGTAATGATAAATCATTGATAGAAGTGTTGAATCTAAATAGTTAAATATATGTAAAGATGACAGGTAATAGAGTTACCTGCCATTTTTATGTGTATCTTTTTAATAGATTTTAATACCTGTATAGTAATGTTTTAAAATATCTTTATAGGTATATCCTTTTTCCGCCATACCGTTTGCACCGTATTGGCTCATTCCTACCCCGTGACCATATCCATTGCTAGTAAATATGATATAAGGCTGTGCATTGGAAATGGTGAAGCCTACGGTGAAGTTTGCGGAGGCAAGCCCTAAACAATCACGAATATCACGGCCGGTCAAGGATTGATTGCCTACCTGTATCTGATTGACGCGTCCTCCTTGGCTATTATTTAATATTTTTATAGTTGAAATCGAAATATCTCCAAATGCTTTATTGGGGTAAGCACTTTTTATTTTTTGAGCAAATTCCGTAACCGTATAAGAGGTCGATTCGTTTTGATGGGTGGCCTCTTTCTCATAAGGACTGTCTACACTTCTTAAGTAAGGCACGGCGGAAGCAAAAACATCTTCCGAGTTTTCTGTATGGCCGCCGCTGGAAGAGTGGAATAATGCTTGCTCTGCAAGCTGTCCGTCATAATACATCATTTGGCCTTTTGTTGAATCCACCGCTTCACAAATTTTTATCCAGCCATCTGCCATCCATGCTTCGCCCTTTAGGTTTTTCAGTTCATCGACACTGCGATATACCTGACAGTGCGTATCATTGCATAATGGTGCACTTGGATGGGCAGGCGGATTACCGCCGACACCGGACCTGAGAACTTTGGAAAGAGAATAAGTTCTAGCTGCAACAGCTTGCGCTTTAAGTGCTTCTTCTTCAAAAGTAGCGGGCATTTCTCCGGCGACGACGCCTTTCACGTAGTCCTCGAACGGAACCGCCATGGTTTGCTTTGTGGTGGTATTGTAAACATTGATATAGTCGGGAGGAGTGATTTTATTTGGAAAACTTTCTGTTATAGGATTCCCCGGGACTTTATCAAAGAGAGAATAAATTCCGTATAACGAAGCAGGAAACAAGAGCAAACAAAATAAGCAGGCCAAGAGTATGTAAGAAGCTATTTTAGCAAAAAAATTAAACTGAGGATGCTGGAGACTGCGGCGATGAAAAGCAGTTTTTAAAGTATGCAAATTCCTTTTATTAAAATGTCTTTTTTGTATTTTCATAATTTTATCCTTTTTGAATTAATTATATGAAAGGGTTGGACAATTTATGTTATACTAATTTAAAAATGGCATTGCGGAAAAATTGGACGAGCAGAGCTTGAACAATAGTATATAAAAACTTATGAAAGAGAATATTGAATTAGAACTTAATCTGAACGGAGAGGAGAAAATCGATCGATGAGGGAAATAAATGTAGAAGAAATCACGATAGCTGTGGCTGAATTGGCAGTAGAGACGAACCACCATCTTAGCTCAGATGTATGTTCACGAATTAATGGATGCAGGGAAGAAGAAACTTGGCCGGTAGCAAAAAATGTGCTGGAAAAGATAGAGGAAAATATTGATATCGCTCAGCAAGGTATATTTCCGCTTTGTCAGGATACGGGAATGGCATGTGTATTTTTAGAAATAGGTCAAGATGTACATCTTATCGGTGGAAACCTTGAAGAAGCTATAAATAAAGGCGTCAGAAAAGGATATGGAGAGGGATACCTGAGAAAATCTGTAGTGAAAGATCCGATACGCCGCGGCAATACCGGTGACAATACTCCTGCGCACATTCATTATGAAATTGTACCGGGGGAGCAGGTTAAGATTGTTTTCGCACCAAAGGGATTCGGATCAGAAAATATGAGTCAAATTAAAATGTTTCCGCCTGCGGCAGGAGAAAAAGGTGTAAAAGATTTTGTCGTACAAGTGGTAAAAGAGGCCGGAGCCAATCCGTGCCCGCCTATTGTCGTAGGAGTCGGAATTGGCGGTACTTTTGATAGAGCGGCGTTGATGGCCAAAGAGGCCTTGCTGATTCCTTTTGATGAGCCTAATCCGGATGATTATTACAATGAGATGGAGAAAGAGCTTCTGGAACGAATTAATGCACTGGGGATCGGTCCGCAGGGCCTAGGAGGCAAAACAACGGCGTTAGCCGTTAAAATAAAGACTTATCCTACCCACATTGCCGGTATGCCTGTGGCGGTCAATATCAATTGTCATGTTTCAAGGCATGCAGAACGAGTTTTATGATGCAGGGAAGGGAAATAGGAGGATAAAAGCATGACAGAAATGAAAAGATTGGAATTTCCGTTCACGAAGGAGAAGATGCGTCAATTAAAGGCAGGAGAGTCTGTTTTAATTTCGGGAATTATCTATACGGCAAGAGATGCAGCGCACAAAAGGCTGGTAGAAATGCTGGATAGAGGAGAGCCATTACCCTTTGAACTGGAAGGTTCCATTATCTATTATGTAGGGCCTACTCCTGAAAAACCGGGTAATGCCATCGGCTCAGCAGGTCCCACGACCAGTTATCGAATGGATTCTTATGCACCTAGGCTGCTGGATTTAGGACAAGCAGGAATGATCGGCAAAGGACAGCGTTCAAAAGAAGTAATAGATGCTGCGATCCGAAACGATGCGGTATATTTTGCGGCGATTGGAGGTGCGGGAGCACTGATTGCCAGAAGTATAAAGGAGTCTGAAATCATTGCTTTTGAAGAGTTGGGAGCAGAAGCAATTCGTAAGCTGAAAGTGATTGATTTCCCGGCAGTTGTAGTGATAGACAGTCAAGGCAGTAATTATTATGAGATCGGAACAAAAGAATATCTTGAAAGTCTATAAAAAAGCCTCTGGAAACAGAGGTTTTTTTATAGACTTTATACGGGACAATCCATACAATTGGTGACTGCTTCAGACCATTTGACGGCTTTCAGATATATCGTGGAAACGATTTCAAGGCTGACATGCAGTTCCTGACACAATTTTTCGACCTCTTCCCAATTCCCTTTTTCGTAATGAAGAGCAATCTGAAGAGGTTTACCTAGTACATTTTCTCTATATAAGATGGCTTCCTTAGTTTCTGCCGGAAGAGGCAACTCGTTCAATATTTTTTCCATCGAATTATTCATCAGAATATCCATCATGGAAAAAAGACCCACTAAAAAAAGTTCCCCTCGTCTCGCTGAAAGATTAAGAGGTTCTGCCATGAGCTCCAGCATTTTCGCTCGCTGAAGGGCAATCGCAACAAGTTCATCTGTTTGCCCGAGTGACATACTTCGTAATATCAGCAAATAAATCCAGGATTTAATATTTTCAAAGCCAAGTCGTACTAATGCTTCATGAATGCTGCTGATTGGATGGAGTCCGCCAAAGAAAGGTGAATTTACATATTTAAATAGCTTATAAGCCAAAGATACATCTTTTTCAATAATAGAAGTCAGTTTCTCATAAGTTGGTGTAGGAGCCTGTAATTCATCCATAATTTCAAGGTGATTGCAGGATAAGCTTGCTACATCTTTAAATCGAAGGATGGAGGGTTTGGAAAAATAATAGCCTTGAAAAAAGTGATATCCATAGCGTTTTGCTCTTTCAAATTCCGCCATATTTTCGATTTTCTCAGCTAAAAATTTTAAACCAGGTCGTTTATATTTCTGAACAATGCTTAACTGTTCATCAGGGGTTGTGAGCATAAAGTCTACTTTGATAATGTCCATAAGAGAGATCACTTCCGGATACGTGTAGCGAGGCGTAAAATCGTCCAGCGCTAAAGTATACCCTTTTTCTTTTAGCTCACGAAGCTTTTCTATGAAAGCTTCATCGGGAATAATATCTTCCAGTATTTCAATCGAGATATGATCTTTGGAGAATAAAAAAGGCGTGTCGTTCATAATCAGGTTTTTGGTAAAATTGATAAAGGCGCGTTTTTGATCAACAAGCTGTTCGAAAGATGCTACCAATGTACTTCCGGAAAGAACTGTTTGAGTAGCCACATCACTATTGGTAATATGAGCAAAGTCTATATTCGAATCCCGATAGAGTAATTCGTAGGCAAGGATATCCCTATATTGGTCAAAAATAGGCTGCCTTGCAATATATAATAACATCTGGCCACATCCTCTCTAAATAAAATACTGTGATATGGGCTAAGAACATTATGAAATATTATTTAATAAATTATATCACCGTTTAAATGTAAAATAAAGATAATAAAAAAACAGATATCGGTTTAACCCGATATCTGTCCATCCTATTCATTTCTCTTTAAGAATACCCTTTATATTTTTATTTCTGATCACTTTTTTTGTCAATAATCGGATGATCATGGCAGTGGCAGTCAGAACCTGATTCGTTGTTTTCTGAATCGGAACAATGACTGCAGCCGACGCATCCACCTTGTTTCGTTGATCGATATACAGACCGTATGGCTAAAAGAATCAATCCGACTAAGATGATGCTTATAACTATAGTTGCTGCATTGGCAGTCAGCCATGTAATCATATGTCATCCCCCCTAATGTTAAGTAGTTAAATGAGCCGCTTTTGCTTTCAGTTTATCTTGCGGTGCCGGTCTGAGTAATAAGAACAGCATTCCAATCAGAAGCACAAGTGCTACGATTGTACCGATACCGAAGGTAACTCCTCCGAATAGGAGACCACCCAGCTGATGGATGATTAAAGCAACAACGTATGCGAATAAAGATTGATAGATGATAGCAAACCAAGTCCATTTTGCGTTGTTCATTTCTCTTCTGATGGCACCGATCGCCGCAAAGCAAGGAGCGCAAAGCAGGTTAAATACCAAGAAAGAAACGGCAGCTGCTCCGTAAGGGAACATGGAAGCAATCTGGGAAAGAAGACCGGAATCATCTTCTGCAATATCGGCACCTAAACCAAGGAGTACGCCGAAGGTTCCTACAACGTTTTCTTTTGCAACCAAACCGGATATAGTAGCTACTGTTGCTCTCCATTCACCGAAACCGAGAGGCGCAAAGATTGGAGCAATCGCCATACCGATTACGGCAAGGATACTTTCTTCTTGCGCTACCATCCCAAAACCTCCCTCGGAGAAACCGAAGCTGGATAAGAACCATATAGCAGCACAAGCCAAGAAGATAATAGTACCGGCTTTGATGATAAAGGAGCGGCCGCGTTCCCACATGTGAATTAATACGCCCTTTGCCGCAGGAAGATGGTACTGTGGAAGCTCCATAACAAACGGTGCAGGATCTCCCGCAAACATGCGCGTCTTTTTTAATACGATTCCTGAAAATACTACAGCCAATACACCCATAAAATACATTGCCGGAGCCAGCCATGTGATGTGAGGGAATATAGCACCGCCGATCAATGCGATAACCGGCAGCTTTGCACCGCAAGGGATGAAGGTTGTCGTCATAATAGTCATACGTCGGTCTTTTTCATTTTCGATCGTCTTTGTTGCCATTATCCCGGGAACTCCACAACCGGAACCGATCAAGAGAGGGATAAAGCTTTTTCCGGAAAGGCCGAACTTACGGAAAATTCGGTCCATAATGAATGCCACTCGCGCCATATAGCCGCAATCTTCCAAGATTGACAGGAAGAAGAATAGGATAAACATCTGTGGTACAAAGCCCAACACGGCTCCGACACCGCCGATGATACCGTCAACTACAAGGCCTTGCAACCATTCAGCAGCGTTTGCCTGTTCCAATAGGGCAGATGCTCCGCCTTGGATGTATTCTCCGAAAAGTACATCATTCGTCCAATCGGTTACTACGGAACCGATTGATGAGATAGAGACATAATATACCATAAACATGATTGCCGCAAATATAGGAAGTGCAAGCCATCTATTCGTTACTACACGGTCAATTTTATCGGAAGTCGTTGCTCCGGTTGTCTTTTTCTGCAAACATTTTTTGATGACTTTACTTATGTATTCGTATCTTTCGTTGACGATGATGCTCTCACTATCGTCGTCCATAAGGTTTTCCAACTTAGTAATAATATCTTCTAGCTGGATCTTTGTAGCCTCATCGAAATTAAAAGATTCCAGAACCTCTTTATCACGCTCGAATAATTTGATGCTATACCAACGCAATTGATTGACGGGAACAGAAGTTTTGACAATCTCAGCAATCTCAGCCAAGGTAGTTTCCACCGATTCGCTAAAATGATGAACCGGAGTCATAGGTGAATTGGATTTGGCGAGTTCCATGGCAGCTTTTGCAGCAGCCATACTGCCTTCTCCTTTTAAAGCGGAGGTTTCAACGACTTGACAGCCCAATACCTCACTTAGCTTTGAATTGTTGATTTGATCGCCATTTCTTCTTACTAAGTCCATCATGTTAAGCGCAAGAACTACAGGCAAACCAAGTTCCAGTAGCTGCGTTGTCAAATATAGATTTCGTTCAAGATTTGTACCATCTACCAGATTGATGATGGCATTGGGTGTTTCCTGTAAAAGGTACTTTCTGGTCACTACCTCTTCCAGGGTATATGGGGAAAGGGAATAAACTCCCGGTAAGTCTGTAATAATGACGCCTTTATTTCCTTTTAATTTTCCTTCTTTTTTTTCTACGGTAACTCCCGGCCAATTCCCGACATATTGGCTCGAACCTGTTAAATCATTAAACATGGTTGTTTTGCCGCAGTTAGGATTGCCTGCCAGAGCAAGTCTAATATTCATACAATTTCCTCCTTATATTTTCACTTCAGTATTCATCTATTCGTCCAATAAAACAATAAAAAAAGTTAGTTGAAGCTAACCTTTTGTCAAAATATTCGTTAAACTTGAGTTACAATAATATTTTCTGCTTCACTTTTGCGAATTGACAGCTCATAGCCTCTCACAGTTATTTCAATCGGATCCCCTAGGGGCGCGACTTTACGGACAAAAATGGAGGTGCCTTTTGTGATCCCCATATCCATAATACGACGTTTCAGTGCACCTTCGCCGTTTAATTTTTGTACAATTGCGGTACTCCCGCAGGTAACCTCTTTTAATGTTTGCATAATTAGAACTCCTTCCCTTAGTTTACTAGAACTCGAGTGGCCATCGTTTTGCTGATAGCAATTCTTGAATCTTTGATATTTACGATGACATTGCCGCCAAGTTCGGAAATAACGGTTACTTGAGCTCCTTCTATGAAACCGAGGTTTTCAAGAAAACGTTTTGTATCATCACGTCCGTGGATGGCAGAAACCGTAATTTCTTTACCCGGGCTTGCCATAGACAAAGGAAATATATTTTGCATAATCGTACCTCCAAAAGCTTATTTTCATTAGCGTAAGCTAACCAAGTATCTTTAAAAAAGCTTCAATAACCCATCAATTGATGGTTAGCAAAGCCTAACCTTAAGGCTAGTTTACCATGGCTAACTTAAAATGTCAACAGATAATAAAAAAAATTGACGAATTAAAATTATAAATTCGTCAACTCTATTTGCGCATTGTATGGATGTAAAAAACAGCAGAACTATTCAAAGAAAGTGAAATATGCAATCACGATCAGTCCTAAGATGATTCGATAGTATCCAAATGCCTTAAAATCATTGTTCTTGATATATCCCATGAGGAATTTAATGGCAAGCACAGATACAATAAACGCCACCACCATACCCGTCAGCAAGATGGCTATTTCCATGCCGGTGAAATGAAAACCGAATTTTACTAGTTTTAATGCACTTGCACCAAACATAACTGGGATTGATAAAAAGAAGGAGTATTCCGCTGCAACATAGCGGGAAGAACCCAGTAAAATGCCTCCCAATATCGTTGCGCCTGACCGAGAAGTGCCAGGTATTAACGATAACACTTGAAAGATTCCGATCAAGAAAGCAGTTTGGTAAGATAATTCATTAAAAGAACGGATTCTTGGGGCCGCACCTTTATTATGGTTTTCAATGACAATAAATAAAATTCCATAAAGTATCAATGTAACAGAGACAGTCTGATAATTATAAAAATGGTCGTTTAACCAATCGTCAAATAGTAATCCCAATACGGCTGCAGGTATGACACCCACCAGCACTTTGTACCAGATGGACATGGTCTCTTTTTTTTCGCGCCGTGTTTTTTTAGGTGAAAATGGATTTAGCTTATGAAAATAGAGGAGAACAACTGCTAAAATAGCCCCGAGCTGTATAACGACAAAAAACATTTCCTTGAATGCGGCGGAAGCATTTAGTTCAATGAACTTCTCCACTAGAATCATATGACCGGTACTGCTTATGGGCAGCCATTCGGTGATTCCTTCGACAATTCCTAAAAATACGGCTTTTAAAATTTCAATAAAAAACATACTCATTTACCCCCATAACCTCCAGTATACCTATTTTGAGTATAATTTTCAAATTAAATTCGATTAATTTTTATAAAAAATGTTGCAGGGACAAGGTGCTTGCAAGAAAGCCGGAAAAGAATTAAGATAGGAAAGGGATTCACGAAAAAAGGAAATGGATTAGAGGAAGAAAACAGATGAATAATAATAGGATGAAAGATTTTATGAAAAAGACAGCACCGAAGTTGGCTATTATCGCATGCTGTTCCATTTTACTGATTATATTAGCCTTTAATGATTATTATTTATATAACACGCCGATCGCTAAAATTGTGGAGATAAAAGAGGACTACAGCACTTCCAAACAGAATGGCGTGTACGTTGAAAAATACTATACGCAAGATATTCTTGCTGTGATACAGAATGGTACCTATAAGGGGGAGATTGTCCGCTTAAAAAATCAGTATACGCAATCCGGTGTATATGATGACCGCTTTTCACGGGGGAATGATGTTTTTATCGAAAAGATTGAAAACAAACAAACTGAATTCACCGCAACAATCAGCGGTAAAAAGCGTGACCAATACGTAGCTTCTGCGGTGGTTATTCTGGTGGCCCTCTTAACGGCCTTAGCGGGAAGAAAAGGCATTTTCGTGGCGGCCAGTTTAGCCTTCAATTTAGTATGCTTTTATTATGCGCTGACGTTGTATGAGCAAGGGATAAACTTATTGGCGTTAATGATCCCTCTGGTCATCAGTTTTTCTATTTTGACCTTGTATTTTATAGGGGGCTGGAGCAGACTGACTTTGGTCTCTTTGCTGTCGACGCTTGCTACGGTTATGATTGTTACATTCATTTCAGCGGTCGTTTTACATTTTTCCGATAAAGTGGACTATGATTTTATGGAATATTTGCCGCAGCCTTATGAACAGTCCAGTGCAAATATTATATTTCTGTCAGAAATATTGATCGGAAGCCTGGGGGCGGTAATGGATATCGTTGTTACCATGGTTTCAACAGTGAAAGAACTCACACAGACCTCTGCTCACATTTCTTCAAAAGAACTGATTGCTTCTTGCAGAAGAGTAGGAGACGATATCCTCGGAACCATGATTAACGTCATGTTTTTTACGAATGTGGCAAGCGGCATTCCGTTCTTCCTATTGTGTCTGCGTAACGAAATCCAGTTTACAACTATTATTCGGTATAACCTATTTTTCGAAATAGCAAGATTTCTTACCGGCGGTATTGGTATCGTACTGGCGATCCCAATCTCGGCTTTTCTTGCCGTTTATTTTTACAGAGGGAGAAAAGAAACATGCTGATAGTTTTAGGAATACTGTTACCTTGTCTGATCTTGCTCTTTAGCGGAGATCAAGGGTCAAAATCGATTATTTCAACCGTTATGAATGCGATAGGTCTTCTTATTGCGATCTTCTTCATGTATAAAGGAATGAATCCTATCCTCGTGACGGCTTTAAGCTGTATCTATATTTGTGCCGTTACGATTTTCTATCAAAATGAGGTTAATATAAAAAGCAAAATTTCATTTATTTCTGTTTTGCTGGTTTTGTGCGTGATGGTTCCGGTCATTTATTACACTGCCGATGTATCAAGCATTCAAGGGTTTACGAAGGAGCAATATGAGATTACCGATTCAAACGGCTATCTGAGGGATATCGATATAAACATGATTCTTGTACAAATTTGTGTCATGATTATTGCCCTGATCGGTACGGTTATTGATATTGCCGTTGCCGTTTCCTCTTCTATGTACGAAATTTGCCATAACAATCCGGATATAAAGAAAAATCAACTTTTCATTGCAGGGATGAATGTGGGCAAAGATGTATTGAGTACATCGATCCACACGATATTTTATATCTACATTGCAGAGTATTTGACGTTAATGCTGCAGTTTACAGAAAGCTATTCTTTTGCAAAAATGATCAACTCGAAAGCGTTCTGCCAGGAATTTATTACAATATCGATCAGCGGAATCGGGTGTTGTTTAATCCTTCCGGTTGTAACGTTGATGGGGGTAGCGCTTTTGACAAAAAGAGATAAGCGTATCGATGTGACGAAAAGAGCTGCAAATAAAGGATAAGATAGAAAAACAGACAGTTGAGACATCAAAGGGAACCTCACGGCTCCCGAGTTAAGTCTTTTGTATCGTTTGAAGACATCACATCTTTGTAGACGCGTTTGCTCCGCATGGCATCAATTGAATTTTTGTAATATATTTTAGTTGTTGCCTCCGCAAGAGCAGTTTCCTTTATAGTTTTTATTGTCGCAGCCGCAGGCCATACAATTCCCGTTACAGTGGTTAGACAGAGCCTGCTTCAGCGCACAAGAACTGCTGCTGTGACATCGTATAATATCGGAGTTACATCTGGATGCTTCTTGAACTGCACTGTTTACCAATTTGTGGGAAACAGTATTCGTAAATAGCACAATTAAATCCGGTGTACCGATTTTTTTCCTGAAATCTGCGGGCATTTTAGCGAATACCTTTGCTTTATAACCAAAATCTTTGCAAATATCTTTATATTGGGTGACCATTCTTTCATTTCCCCCAACAATTACTATACTCATAGAGAAATCCTCCTTAAACACAATTTGAAACGATTGGTTAGCGTGTGCTAACTTGTGAAAATATTAGCATAGATATAAATGACTTGTCAACCTATTTTTTTATTCTATAGAAAATTATATAGAAAATTTCGTTTGCAATATTGACAGAAATACCATAAAGAGCAATGACTAAAACGCGAAGCCGCTATACTAAATATCAATAAATAAAAAACAGATTGACAAATATTAAGAAGACATGATAGGCTACCTGTTGGTTAGCAAAAGCTAACTGATCGATTAAAAAGTTTTGTCAAATTTTTTATATAAGCTTGAATATATTTGAAAGGTAGTATGGGGTTTGACAAGGAAGGACGATAAGATTATACTAGGTCCATAAGTTAGCAATTGTTGATGTATTTTTATTGGGGAGCGTTTTATGACAAGGGGAAATAATAACAGAATAATTGCTGCAATAGTGAGCATTTGTATCATGCTGACTATTTTGTCTGCAACTGGTTTTGCCCTTTTCCGCGGAGAGCATCATTGCACGCAACCCCATTGTATTGTATGCGAGCACCTGAAGGATTTAGCGAGCGTTTCCAAAGACTTGGGGAACGGAGTTGGTGCCTTTTTTGCCGCTCTTTTAATTTCTACACTTTTTTTAAGAGAACTTTCAAAGCTTTTGGGGAGTTCTTCTTCTACAATTTCTTTAATTTCCTTAAAGGTAAGAATGAACAATTGAATCACAAGGTTCGATTTTGTTTTACTATTTTAATATTTAAAAAATGAACTTTGGGAGGATTTTATATGCGTAAAATTTTTACTGTCATTGCAGCGATGGCATTATTTGTAGTACTTATAACCGGATGCGGGACGCAAAAAGAGGAGGCTGTGAACAAAAAAACAACAGAACCGTTAAGCATTGTAGCGACGATTTTTCCGCCTTATGACTTTACTTCGCAGATTGTGGGAGATAAAGCGAATGTATACCAACTGCTGCCTCCGGGAGCAGAAAGCCATTCTTATGAACCGACCCCGCAGGATATTATAAAGATACAGAACTGTGACGTCTTTATTTATGTCGGCGGTGAAAGTGATACATGGGTCGATAAAATTTTAGAATCCATGGATACAAGCAACATGAAAATCATTAAAATGATGGATTGTGTTTCGACTGTTGAAGAAGAAGTGGTTGAAGGTATGCAGGAAGAAGAGGAGCATGATCATGACGGCGATACCGAGGTACGCGAGGATTCGGAAGAGGAGCCGGAATACGACGAACATGTTTGGACTTCACCGGCTAATGCGATGAAAATCACGCAGGCCATATCGGATACTCTTTGCCAAGTAGACCAGCAAAATAAAGAATATTACCAGCAAAATACGAAGGACTATATTGCCCAATTAGAAAACTTGGATAAAGAATTTAAACAAATCGTTGACCAAGCTTCCAGGAAGGTCATTGTTTTTGGAGATCGGTTTCCGCTGCGCTATTTTGCGGATGAATATGGTCTAGAATACTATGCGGCATTCCCGGGTTGTAGTACCGAAACAGAACCTAGTGTAAATACGATAAAATATTTAGTGGATAAAGTGAAGGCGGAGAAAATTCCGGTAGTTTTCTATATCGAATTTTCAAATCACAAGACCGCCGATAGCATTTGTGAAGCCACAGGAGCGAAAGCGTTGCTCTTCCAATCTTGTCACAATGTTTCGCAAGAAGACTTGAAGGCAGGAAAGACCTATGTGGATCTCATGACCGAAAATGCAGCGAATCTGAAGGAGGCATTGCAATAATGGCATTAATTACTTGCAAAGATTTAATACTTGGATATGAAGGAAAGCCTATTATTGGGAACTTAAACTTCGAAGTGAATGACGGAGATTATTTATGCATTCTAGGGGAGAATGGTGCCGGAAAAACTACTCTAATGAAGAATATTCTTGGAATTAGTAAGCCGATCGGAGGCTCCATTCAATTCGGTGAAGGCATGAAGCAAAATGAGATCGGCTATATTCCTCAGCAAAGCAGCGCACAACGGGATTTTCCGGCGACGGTATACGAAGTCGTCTTATCCGGATGCTTAAACAGTCACGGAAGCATCGCTTTCTATAATGCGAAGGACAAGAAAAAGGTTGAAAGTAATTTAGAGCGGCTTGGCATTCTCCAGCTGAAAAAACGATCCTATAGGGAATTGTCAGGAGGCCAGCAACAGCGAGTGTTGCTGGCCCGCGCCCTTTGCGCGACGAAGAGAGTACTATTTTTGGATGAACCGATGGCAGGGCTGGATCCAAAGGCCACTCAAGATTTTTATGAACTCTTAAAAAGCTTAAATAATGAAGGGATAACGCTGGTGATGATTTCTCATGACCTACGAGGGGTGAAGGAAAATGCAAAGCAAGTGCTCCATTTAGAAAATGGTGAAACCTTTTATGGAAATCTCAGTGAGTATGTAGGAGGTGAGGAACATGCTTAGTCTTATTCAAGATTTATTTTCTTATCCGTTTGTTCAAAGGGCTCTTATCGTAGGCATTTTAGTTTCCCTCTGCGCGGCATTGCTTGGGGTCAGTCTTGTATTAAAGCGGTATTCGATGATTGGCGATGGCTTGTCTCATGTCGGGTTTGGTGCACTGGCAATTGCTATGGCGTTGAATCTAGCGCCGCTGGAGGTTGCCATTCCGGTTGTAGTAGCGGCGGCTTTTTTACTCCTTCGGGTCTCCGAAAGCAGTAAGATAAAGGGTGATGCGGCTATTGCACTGATATCCACAAGCTCTCTTGCGTTAGGGGTTATTGTCATTGCGATGACAACAGGCATGACGACAGATGTCTGCAACTATATGTTTGGAAGTATTTTGTCGATGACGAAGAGTGACGTGAACTTAAGTATAGTCATTTCGATTTTTGTATTTATTATGTATATTTTGTTTTACAACAAAATATTTGCTATCACCTTCGATGAATCTTTTGCACAGGCAACGGGAATCAATGCGAAACGGTACAATACGTTGATTGCGCTGCTTACCGCTGTAACGATCGTATTAGGTATGAGAATGATGGGGGCGCTGCTCATTTCCAGTCTCATTGTTTTTCCGGCGTTGACCTCTATGCGATTGATAAAGTCATTTCGGGGTGTTGTTCTTTGTTCTACTGTGATATCCGTGAGCTGTTTTGTGCTGGGCATCATTTTCTCTTATGTCTGTGCTACGCCGACAGGCGCAAGTATCGTTGCAGTGAACTTGGTTTTATTTATTATTTTCTCCATCGTGAGCAAAGTAAAATGCAGGCAATAGAGGTGAGATATGCGTAGAAAGAAATACGGGAAAAGGCTGAGAGCCTTTCTGCTAATATTAAGTCTACTGCTTATACTATGCAGTTGCGGTTCTAATGCCAGTGGCGGTGCAGGCACCGGCAATGGTGCTGGTGCTGACAACGGCAATGAGGCATCATTTAGTTTGTCTTCCAAGCAGAACGGTGTTATTGAGATACCGGAAGACTTTTTCTTAACTCAAGTCAATGACATTTATACGAATGCGGAGGACTACCTGGGAAGACCGATCAAATATCAAGGAATATTCGAAGCTTCAACATACGGAGAAGGTGAGAATCAGCAGCAGATCCTATATGTATTTAGAAATAGCCCCGGCTGCTGCGGAAATGACGGTACTGCCGGATTTGAGGTCTTATGGGACGGAGAAATACCTGAGGAGCATGCTTGGGTAGAAGTGGAAGGCGTTTTGCAGGCTTATGAGGATGCAGACGGAAATAAATTTTTACAGGTCAAATTAGATTCTTTAAATGTACTTAAAGAAAGAGGCAAAGAGTTTGTTTCTCAGTAGAGGAAAGACTGCAACACGCAGGATCAGATACTGCCTGCCGTCACAGATGGAAAGATTTTAAAAAAGGAACTTGACATTATGTAATGTAGGTGGTAGTATATCAATGAAGTTAGCTCTAGCTAACCTTAAAAGTGAAATGAATACGACATGAATAAACAGCCGCTTAGAGAGGTCTTTGCGGCATATATTTACAATATTAGTTAGCTAAAGCTAACTTGCACGATGAAGAGATTGAAATAGGAGACGAATTAGATAGGAGAGATAATATGCTTGAAAAAATGGTTATTGAACATTGTGCACCAACCTTAGCCGGTCTTAAAACAGGGGACCTATTTAATTACAATTTTGAAGATTATCAGAACGCACAGGAGTCCATCCGCCAGCTAAGCGGATTATTAAATAAAAGAGGAATCTATTTAGAAGTACTTTTCGAAAGAGAAAAAAGCCTGTTGATTTATGTTTACAGGGAAAACAAGTTATCCTCTGATTTATCATGTCCAATGATTAGGGAGTTTTTAGAAAATCAAGGCTATAACTCAACTGATATAAAAACTGCTTTAGCGCTTTTAAAAAGACGTATAGCAAGCAACATAACAAAAACAGGATTCCCGCATGAAATTGGAGTTTTCCTAAGCTATCCGCTTCAGGATGTAAAAGGATTTATTGAAAATGCAGGGAGTAATTGTAAACATTGTGGGTATTGGAAGGTATATCAGGATGAAGATAAAGCGATCAATCTATTTCGCAAATTTGACAAATGCAAGCAAGTGTATCATCACCTTTGCGGGCAGGGTTCCGATATTGTGAAACTGACAGTGGCTTCTTAGTATTGGAGCAAAATAAGATTATTTTTAAGACAAGAAAGGTAGGATATTAAGATGAAGAAAATGGCGGTAGTTTATTGGAGCGGAACAGGAAACACGGAAGAGATGGCCAATGCCGTTGTGCAGGGAGCTAAAGATGGCGGATGTGAAGTTCAGCTCTTTAAAGCGGCGGATTTCAATAAAGAACTGGCAGAGGAATTTGACCTGATCGCTTTCGGCTGCCCTTCTATGGGTGCAGAAGTGCTGGAAGAGGAAGAGTTTGAACCGATGTATTTGTCATGCAAGGAAAAATTATCAGGAAAGCCTGTAGCCTTGTTCGGCTCTTACGGTTGGGGAGACGGAGAATGGATGAGGCTTTGGGAAGAGGATGTTTTATCAGCCGGTGCAGAATTGCCTTGCGGATATTTAATCATTAATGAAAGACCCGATGCAGCAGGAATTGAATCCTGTAAAGAACTCGGAGCGGGTTTAGCACGAGCATAATTTAAACAGCTCATTTATTTCACATACACATAAGCTAGAAATTGCTCACTTCGAAAGAAGTGAGTTTTTTCTGTCTTTCTTCAAAATTGCAAAGAAAACCAAAGTGGTTGATTTAGAACAAGAGCATTTCTCTACAGAGTATAATCCGCACTAGAAGAATAAGAAGGGGCTGCCTCAAAAATAGTTTTGAATCATTCTAGATAGCCAGTAGCGACGGATCATTTTGAAGCATGACCATTTTTTTCAAATTTAGTGCGCAAATCTTTCAGCGAGCACGAAGTGCGAAGAAAAGTACTGTTTGAGCGTACAGCGAGTTTACTTTTCTATCTGAAAGTTGTGAGATAAATTTCTGAAAAAATTCATTCTGAAAACGTATCCGTAGATACGGGCTATCTAGAATTCAGACTTTTGAGACAGCCCCTTTTAGTATTAATGACATTTTCCTCCGCACTTGTGGACACCACAGGCATGATCCTCTCCATGATCGTGATGATCACAGGTAGCTTCTGTGCTGTATTGAAGGGTGCCGTTTAAATAGGATTGAATCGTTGTATCGGCTTCTCCGGAAACGCCGGAAAATAAATTCATTCCGGCTGCAGAAATCGCAGTCTTTGCGCCTTCTCCAATCCCTCCGCAAATCAGAACGTTTACCCCTTTTCTTTGCAGGAATCCGGCTAGTGCTCCGTGGCCGCCGCCTTCCACTTCCATTATTTCGGAAGAAGTGACCTGACCTTTATCAATTTCATAGATTTTAAATTGCTTGGAATGTCCGAAATGCTGAAATACCGTTCCATTTTCATAGGGCACTGCTACTCTCATTCTTATACCTCCTGATTTTGTGAATCCGTGTTTGAATCACCGGAATTCACTTTCTGCTCAATAACGTGTACGAGTCCGTCGATCCAATCTCCATCGAATAACTCAATCATGCCTTTATCGCTTGCTGCGGCCAGTTTAGGATTGATCGGCAGCTTGGAGACACTTTCAATACTATGCTCGGCAGCAATGTCATCAATGTGGCTGACACCGAACACCGGGTATTCCTTACCGCAATCAGGGCATTGAAAGTAAGACATATTTTCAACAATCCCCAGAATAGGAATGTTCATCAATTTTGCCATTTTAACCGCTTTAGCCACAATCATCGAAACTAACTCCTGCGGGGAAGTCACGATGACGATTCCATCCAATGGAAGGGATTGGAATACAGTCAACGGAACATCTCCGGTGCCGGGCGGCATATCGACAAACATATAATCGATATCTCCCCAGATGACGTCTGTCCAAAACTGCTTTACGGTTCCGGCGATAACCGGCCCTCGCCAAACAACGGGATCGGTGTCATCTTCCAAAAGAAGATTAACGGACATCGTGCGAATACCTGTCGCTGTTTCTACTGGGAAAATCCCCTGTTCACTTCCGACTGCCTTCTTGTTTAAGCCAAACGCCTTCGGGATAGAAGGGCCTGTGATGTCCGCATCCAAAATGGCTGTGCTGTAGCCTTTACGGTTCATGGAAACGGCAAGAAGAGAGGTTACTAAGGATTTCCCTACGCCTCCTTTACCGCTGACCACGCCGATTACTTTTTTTACATGACTTAGTTCATTTGTTTTTTCGATAAGACTTTGCGGCTCTGTTCTGCCGGAACAAGCGGAAGAACCACAACTCCCACATTCGTGTGTACAGTTTTCACTCATGTTGATTTCTCCTTCATTGTATTTGTATCAGTAAGTTTTTACTTCTATTATAATAATGACCTGAAGCAACTATATGTTAACTATGTTAGTTTTTCACCTTTTCTTCGGACAATTCTTATTGCAGCCACAAATTTTATCAATATTTTGGCACAGCATGAAATCACCGCCGCATATCGTGAGAAGCTTGCCGTTCACCAGTGCATCCGCAAGCTTTCTTCGGGCTTCATTATAGATACCTTGCACGGTGGTACGGGCGATTCCCATCTGGATGGCACATTCTTCTTGCGTGCAGCCTTCCAGATCCATCAATCGGATGGATTCGTATTCATCAACAGACATCGTAATAATTTGATCAACTTGGATGGAATCACCAATCGGACCAAACTGGTCGTTGATCGGCATACAGCAGACTTTCCTGCATTTACGCGGCCTTGGCATAAAACACCTCATTTCTGACATATGTCATTTATATAGTATATTACGTTATTCAAGAAAAAAGTCAATAGATTTACCAAGTTTATATAATTTAGTGAATCATTACGTATATTTCACCATAAATTTATATACTATTAACACATTTGTCATTTACTTTATGATAAAATGAGAAAGTATAAGAAAAAGAAGAAAGAAGTTACCGTGGGAAGAAGACACGGAGAAAAGAAGGTGATAAAATGGAAAAAAAACGAATATCGTATGAGGATATTAAAAACAGTGTTGAAATTTCTACGTATATTAAAAGAGGAAATGACCTACTGGGAGCAATCGGCTTCACTGAACATGGGTTTGCCCATGCGGGTAAGGTAGCACAAAGAGCAGCAGACATATTAACGGTTCTGGGTTATGATGAAAGAACTATTGAACTTGCTAAAATAGCAGGTCACATGCATGATATAGGAAATTGTATCAATCGAAACGATCACGCTCAAAGCGGCGCCATCATGGCTTTTCGTATTCTTGACCGAATGCAGGTTGACGCGGAAGAGATCGCTACGATTATTGGGGCAATCGGCAATCACGATGAGGGAACAGGCGTTGCATTCAGCCCGATTTCGGCCGCTCTGATATTGGCAGATAAATCGGATGTAAGAAGAAGCCGAGTTCGTTATAAGAATAGGAATGAAGAGAAATTATCAGAAGACATACATGACCGAGTAAACTATGCCGTACATCATTCCAGACTTACCGTAAATCCGGAGTCGAAGTGCATTTTACTGGAACTGGAGATTGATACGGCCATCAGTGTGGTAATGGAATACTTTGAAATATTCCTGAGCCGTATGGTGATGTGCCGAAATGCGGCAAAGTTCTTAGGACTGAGCTTTGAATTAAATATCAACAACATAAGGCTGTTGTAACAGCATAGAAAATAATGGGTTCAAATGAGAGAGAAAACAGGTATAGCTATATACCTGTTTTCTTATGTGCCCAGTAAGCGGAAAGGGCTGGACTTAACTTGTATTTAACCTGCAGCAAAACGTACATTTTACAGAAACATGGTATGTTACAGATAAGTGAAGCCAACATTTGGAAGCAATACGGTCAGAATGATTTAAAAGTAAAATAGATACGGTATCTAAGACGTCCTGTAAGAGGAAGGAATGCTAATCGTGATGGTTGATGAGAAAATAAAAGAACAAGTCCATAAGATAATAAATCAAAAAAAAATAAAATCGGTGTATCAACCCATTATATCGCTGGAAGACGGAAATATTTTTGGGTATGAAGCGCTCAGCCGAATAGACAGTGATGATTGTAAGCTGACAATAGAGGAGCTTTTTAAAGTCGCGGAAAAGGTGAACAAGCTATGGGAATTGGAAGACCTTTGCCGGAAGGAATCCTTAAAAAATGCATCGGATAAACCTTTCGGAAAGAAATTATTTATCAATGTAGACCCTAATATTATTTATGATGAAGACTTTAAAGCCGGTGTAACGCATAAACATCTGGAGAAATACGGATTGAGCCCGGAAGACATCATTTTCGAAATAACGGAAAGAAGTGCTATTGAAGATGTAAAAACCTTTAAAAAATCGGTTAACCATTATAAAAATCAAGATTATCAAATTGCAATAGACGACGTGGGATCAGGCTATTCCGGATTGAATCGGATTTGTGCTTTTTCACCTGACTTTTTAAAAATTGATATGGCTCTCGTAAGAAATATTGATAAAGATTCCATGAAGCAATCCCTAGTAGAGAGCTTTGTGCATTTTTGTGAAAGTTCAGGAATTCAGCTGATCGGAGAAGGAATCGAGACAGAGGAAGAATTAAAAACCCTTATAAAGCTAAAGGTACAATTTGGACAGGGCTATTATATACAGCATCCTGCGAAGAAGTTGAGTGACATAGATGCTGAATTGAAAAGAAATATAAAGGATACCTATGCCAAATACAACAAATATGCGTATAAGCCTTCCTTTTTCGGAAATATCGGAACGATATGTAAGGCAAAAGAAGTCGTATTTCCGAAAGCGTTAGGAGCTTCTATCTATGAAGCGTTTAAATACACTCCTGAAATCACGGAGCTTTGCGTTGTAGACGAGGAAGAAAATGTGTTGGGGATCCTAACAAGAAGTGCTATGTTGGAGAGTTTTGGCGGGAAATTCGGTTATGATTTGCATGCCAGAAAAACGGTAAGCTCGTTAATGAACCGAGAATTTCTGATGCTGGACTACGCAACACCTATCGAAGTAGTGTCCAAGATGGCCCTTGCCAGACCGATAGATACCTTATATAATGCGGTGGTGGTTACACAAAACGGAAAATATTTAGGGGTCGTAACGGTGAAGGACCTACTGGAAACAGCCATAACCATCCAAGTGACCCGGGCAGTAGATGCCAATCCGTTAACGGGATTGCCGGGAAATGCGGTGATTGAACGAACCGTTTCCGAATGCATACAATCCGAAAAACCGTTTGCCGCTATTTATTTGGACTTAGATAATTTTAAAGCGTACAATGATGCATACGGTTTCAACAATGGCGATTTAATGATAAAAACAGTTGCCAATTGCATCAGCAACTGCTGTGATAAGGACGAATTTGAAGGGCATATCGGCGGAGATGATTTTGTAATTATTACAGATTATTGGGAAGTAGAAGGACTTTGCCATGAAATCATCACACAATTTGCGAATTCCATCGAAAGTTTGTATAGTTTACAGGATTGGAAGAATAAATATATTATTTCGAAAAACAGAAACGGTTTTGAAGAGAAATTCCCCATAGCGACTTTATCCATTGCTGTAGTGACCAATAAGGAGAATCCTATCGGCAGTATTGATGAATTCTCCAGAAATATAGCTTCTGTAAAAAAGAAATGTAAACAGGTGGAAGGAAATTGTATTATAATAGCATAAAAAGAATGTCTCACCTGTTTAATGGGACAAAGGAGTTTACATGAGTTTACAGGATACGCCAAGAGCAACAAGATTGCATATCGGAATCTTTGGTAAGAGAAACAGCGGGAAGTCAACCTTGTTAAATGCCCTTACCAATCAACCGATTGCAGTCGTATCGGATATTGCGGGAACCACGACCGACCCGATTTATAAATCCATGGAAATCAGCGGCATCGGGCCGGTTGTTTTTATTGATACAGCGGGATTTGATGATGAAGGTGAATTGGGGGAACTCAGAGTGGAGAAGACCGAACTGGCTTCTCGTAAAACGGATATAGCTTTGATGATCTTTACCGAAGTGCCGGATATTGAAGAGGCTTGGATACGAAAATTAAAAGGAACAGCCACGCCGGTCATCCCGATTATTAATAAAGTAGATTTATTGAAAGAAGATGTCATACAGAAACTTTCAACGGAAATAGAAGAATTGACCGGAGAAAAACCGATCCTTGTGAGTGCAGAGCAGGGAATAGGCATTGAGAAAATTCGTGAAGCCTTGATTCACAAGCTTCCCGAGGACTACAAAGCCATCAGCCTAGTGGGAGATTTAGTCCGTCAAGGGGATGTGGTTTTGCTTGTCATGCCTCAGGATATTCAAGCCCCAAAAGGCCGTTTAATATTACCTCAGGTGCAAACGTTAAGAGAACTGCTGGATAAGAAATGTCTGGTGATGAGCTGTACAACCGATCAATATGAGGCTACCTTACAAGTATTAAACAAGCCGCCTACATTAATCATAACCGATTCTCAAGTCTTTAAAACAGTCTATGATTTAAAGCCGGAAAGCAGCATGCTGACTTCCTTTTCGGTATTGATGGCCGCCAGCAAAGGAGATATTGAGGCCTTTATCCAAGGTGTAAAAGCGATTGCTGATTTAACGGAGAATTCCAAAGTCTTGATTGCAGAGGCTTGCACGCATAAGCCTTTAAAAGAGGATATCGGCAGAGAGAAGATACCGCATATGCTCCGAAAGAAAATCGGCGACGGCTTGCAAATTGATATCGTGAACGGTATTGACTTTCCGAATAAGCTGACGGATTACGATTTGATTATTCATTGCGGAGCGTGCATGTTTAACCGAAAGTATGTCCTGTCCAGAATCGAGCAAGCTCAAACTCAGCATGTGCCGATCACAAATTACGGAGTTGTCATCGCCTATATTTCGGGGATTTTAGACAAAATCAGCTACTGCAAATAGACGATGTGAAACCATTAATAAATTCTCTTTATTTGTTAATGAATTGTTAATATTTACGATATATAATGTTAAAATCTGCAGATTACAATAAGAACATCAAGAGCGTGCAGGGGATACAAAAAGTAGGTCAGAAATGACGGCGCATTGATGAAACGATATATAAAAAAGAAGAAAGGTATTGGGATTATGAAGAAACAATTTATGGTAAAACACCGAAAACATTTTATTACGATGACCTGCCTGGTAGCAGGCATGCTGGTTCTGACTACCGCAGTGTACGCAAACTATGATAATGCGGGAGGCTACACCAATTATAAAAATGCAGTAAAAAATCTTGCATTTGATGCCGATAACTACACGGCTGATGCGAATATGACCTTCATTATGGATGGGGAAGAAATGACGACCTCCGAATTCCTTTATAAGTGCAATAACGGAGATACAAGCCAGTATAATTTAACCAATGACAACTTCAGCGGTGAAGCTTCGAAATCAGAATATTATTCTTATGTAAACGGGGATAAGAGATACGTTTATTATCCGGAAACCAATATGTACTATGAAAGCAAGATTGACGGAGAAAAGAACAAGACTATCATTCCGCTGGATGATGCAACTTCCAAAAAAGCCGTACGGTTTGCAGAATTGATGGCAGATGCTTTTGTAGGGGATCTAAAGAATAACGTAGTACTGGTATCAGAAGAGGATGGTGTAAGAAAGTATTCCATTCATGTTGAAAAAAGCCAGATTCCTGAAATCGTAAATGCAGGTCTATCTCTTATGTTCACTGCCAATAACAATTCACCAAATTCTAGCTCCTATGTGACCTATAAGAATTATGAAAAGACATTCAATGCCTTTTATAAAGAAAAAACAGGAAATGATTACAAATCACTTGATTATTCAAATCTTTCAGAATCAGAACAGGAAGCTTTAAATGACATCTATAACGCTTTTGATAAAAAGTATTCTGGCATATTGGAAGCTAAAGGGCATAAGGGAATTGTACTGGTTTTAGCAAATGGGGACTATAAATATTACACCAATTATTCAGACTATATGAATTCTGAATATGCGCCAAACGAAGCAAAAACAATGGCCATGTTCGGAGATGATCCTTATGTGGATGATGTAACGATGAATGTAACCTTAGATGAGAAAGGAAGATTAGCAGAAAACTATCTGGAAGCTTCCTTAATGGGTAAAGATAAAAATGGTGAGAAACATGTGGCAACCATGAAAGTAAATTCAAAGATTTATGATTATGACAAGACTAGTGTTGACCTGTTTAATCCGGAAGGAAAAACGAAGCAGAATTAATAGAACAAGAAGAGCAGGTGATTCAGTCAAGTATGTATCGAAAACCTGCTCTTCATTTAGATAACTAAGAATCGGCATTTCAATCCATACTAGGTTGAAGTGCCGTACTATAAAAGGGGATTTATATATATGGAAAAGGTATTGGAAGTAGAACAATTGACGAAGCTTTATAAAAATGGCAGGGGTGTCCGGAATATAAACTTTTCGATTGAACGAGGCGATGTCGTAGGCTTGCTCGGACCGAATGGATCAGGGAAAACGACCATTATGAAAACAATCATGGGACTATGCCATGCAGATTCAGGACATGTAACTATTTTTGAGAGTGATGTGGAAGAGGATGTAGAGAAAACGTTATCGAAAGTAGGCGGTCTGATTGAAAGACCGGCTATCTTTGAATATTTAAGTGCAAGAGATAACCTGAAGATGATGGCTAGGTATTATCCGGGGGTGGATGCTGCCAGAATTGATCACGTAATGGAGGTTGTCCGTATAAGCCGCTATCAAAAAGAAAAGGCAGGGCGTTTTTCGTTGGGAATGAAACAGCGCTTAGGTCTGGCGCTTGCCATTTTATCTGAACCGGAACTGGTGGTATTAGATGAACCTACCAATGGCTTAGATATTGAAGGTACCGTTGAAATTAGGGAAATCATAAAGAAGATGGCGGAGGAAAAGGGGACCTCTTTCTTGATCGCCAGTCATTTGGCTCCCGAATTGGAGAAGACATGCAACAAAGTAGCTGTCGTGCATGAAGGGGATCTTCTTTCTTTCGAAACAATGGGGGATGCGTTGAAATTAAACCCGTCTCTTGAAGACTATTTCTTATCTATGGTGAAAGATAAAAGGGGAACGGTATTAATATAACGAGATTAATGAAGCTTAACTAGGGAGGATTTTTTCCGTGAAATTATTTATAGCTAACATGCAAAATGAATTAAAGAAATTATCAACCAGAAAGAAATTTTTGGTATTTTTGATCATCGAAGTTGTCATCTGCATCATCTGCGGAGTGATTAACATGGCGATCGGCAAGGCATCGGGCGGTGTGGTTTCATCCTCACTTATACTTGCCAATATGCCGATGGCAATGCTATCTTTCTTCATACAGATTTATATCCCGCTTATCATCTTTATGGCCGCCTGTGATTTATTTTCAGGAGAGGTGCATGACGGTACGATACGGGCGACTTTTATGAGGCCAGTCAGCAGAGGCAAGCAATATTTTTCAAAAATTGCCGCTATTATGATTTTAGCAGCGATCTATATTGTTACGCTGTTTATCTTTACAACAATTATTAAAGGAGTTGCAGCGCATTCTACCGAAGGTCTGATTGACAGCTTTTTATCCTATACGTTAGATATTATTCCATTGATCGTACTGGTTTTATTTGCGGCCATGATGAATCAATTTTCACGTAGCCCATCGCTTTCTATTATTATATGTATTATAATATACATAGCGCTTTATATTATCGGGATTATAGTACCTCTATTAAGCGGGCTGCTATTTACCGGTTATTTACAATGGCATAATTTATGGATCGGAGCAACACTTCCGTTTAAATTTATGATCAGCAAAATGGGAATCCTAGTTGGGTATGGCATGATTTTTGGCTGTGTCGGATATTATTTGTTTGAGAGAAGAGAAGTATAAGATGAAATCGTTAAAAGGACGTTTTATTCGTGCAAATATATTAATGGTAATTATTTCAGCAGTATTGGTGATTTTTGTCTCCTTACTGCTGCTCTTTATTTTTTCCATGAGTGAACGAGATGGGGTGAGAATTCTCATTGAAAGATCGGGGCAAATTTTTGAAGGGGAATTTAACTTTAAGGACTCGCTGATGATGTATGCCGCCATATGGGCGGTGCTCATTTGCAGTATGGAACTGTTCGTTTGTACGATTCTTAGTGCCAGCCTTTCTAGGGCGATTTTGGAGCCTTTACGGCAATTGCGTACGGCTGCGGAAACGATCGCAGATGGGAACTTAAGCTTCGAGATCCTTTCTTGTGAGGATAAAGAATTAAACGACCTATGTATTTCCTTTGACCAAATCCGGCAGCGTCTAAAGAGAAATGCGGAGCAGGAAAAGAGAATTGAAACGGAGCGAAATATGCTGATTGCGAATTTATCCCATGACATGAGAACGCCCATTACCACTATAAAGGGATATTTGGAAGGAATAAATGACGGGGTGGCGGATTCACCTGAAAAGATGCAAAAATATTTAGACACGATATATAACAAAGCTCTCATTTTAGAGCGGTTGGTAGACAATATGACCCAATATTCCGAATTGGAACTGGGAAGGATGCAGTATGCGTTTGAATTTGTGGATTTAACGGCATATTTGAAGGATCTCGAAGAGGATTATAAACAAAGCCTTGAAGACGGCGGTTTTTGCTTGGAAGTCAAATTGTTAGAGATGCCGCTGACTGTGGTGGCTGACAGGGATAAGCTGAAAAGAGTATTGGACAATCTGCTGTCGAACGCCATCAAATACAATAAGGACGGTGGAAACGTCACTATATCAACGGAGACGGACGGGAAAGGGGTATTGCTCTCGATTTCCGATACCGGTATGGGTATCAAAGAGAGTGATATCAACAAGGTATTTGACGGTTTTTATCGAGGAGATGCTGCGCGCAGCAACATAAAGGGGAATGGACTTGGCCTTGCGATTTCCAAACAAATTATAGAAAGCCACCGAGGCAAAATCTGGATTAAGAGTGAAGAAAATGTAGGAACACAAGTGTATATTTATTTGCCGCTTCGTCAAAAAGAATAAGAGATCATTAAATCAAAAAGAGGGACTGTAAAATGAAAATATTAGTAATTGAAGACGATAAAAGCATCGCTGAATTGGAAAGAGACTATTTAGAGATCAATGGCTATGAGTGCGATATTGCATACGATGGAAAGGAAGGACTGGAGCTGGCTTTAAATAATGACTATGCTCTGGTTATTCTGGATATCATGCTCCCGGGTATAGACGGCTTTGAATTGTGCAGCAAATTCCGCGAACAGAGAGAGACGCCGATTATTATTTTATCTGCCAAGAAGGATGATATTGATAAAGTCCGCGGACTCGGACTCGGAGCAGACGATTATATGACGAAGCCTTTCAGTCCAAATGAGCTGATGGCTAGGGTGAAAAGCCATATTAATCGATACGACCGATTGACCGGAGGTAAGTCCAATTCCAATAAAATCTTAGAGATTCGTGGGCTTGAAATTGATAAGGACAGCCGACGTGTTTTTGTCAAAGGTGAAGAGAAAATGATGCCAGCTAAAGAATACGATTTGCTTTTATTTTTGGCTGAGAATCCAAACCGTGTATTTTCAAAGGACTATATTTTCGACCGTATTTGGGGAATGGATGCGATCGGCGATGTATCTACTGTGACGGTACATATTCGCCGAATCCGTGAGAAAATTGAACAAAACATGAACAACGTTCAATATATTGAAACAGTGTGGGGGGTAGGCTATCGCTTTAAGGGATAAGCAAACAAGACAATCTATGCGGAACGGAAGAAATCATCGCCGATGTACAGATTTTGTACAGGGGATGATTTTTTTTATTGACAAAATATAAAAAATGTATAAAATGTAATAAAAAGGAAATAAATAACAACTGCCGCACTTTGAAAATTAAATAGGGATCAGGGTAAATCGTTAATGATACCCATATATTGACATAAAAAGAAAATTAGGTTAATATGCAGGTATAGAAAAATCAAAATTCTAGGACTATATCTCATGAAGGAAGGCATACTTTTCATTGTAAAGATGAGGTGATTAGGGCTTTTTATAAGGAGGGAACCAATGAAAAAACTCTTATATGTAATAGGTATGTTGCTCCTGTTAGGAGCTGCATCGGTGGCTTATGCCAATACTGAAACGAAGGGAAAGACCTTTTCGGATGTTAGTTCCGCAAATTGGGCGTATGCATCTGTCAATGCGATGAGCCAGAAAGGTATTTTAACAGGTTATCCGGATGGCACGTTCAAACCGGGCAACCCCCTCACATACGGACAGTTTATCAAAATGGCACTAATTGCGGCGACCAATGAAGATATCGGAAACAGCAGCTCCGGCAATTGGGCGTTAAGCTATTATCATGAAGCACTGGAACAGAAATATTTTGGAACGACAGATATCAAGGAAAGTCAGTTAAACAGCCAAATCCCGAGAACCGATATGGCCCTTATTATCTCGAACATCTTAGGAGATATCGCGATTAATAATTACGACGAGCTGGAGGCAAGTATTAGTGATGTAGATTCTACGACAAAGAACGATTACGATATAATGAAGGCGTATGCTACAGGTATTTTAACCGGATATGCTGACGGTACGTTTAAGCCTAACGGAACACTGACAAGAGCCGAGGCCGTAACGGTTATTCATAGACTTGTAGATGAGAGTAAAAGAGTGTTGCCGGAAGGGAAAAAAGAAGAGCCTGTTGTGAACGATTCTGGTAAAAGTTATAAAACGGTTAATACGAAAGATTACTTTGATCCGGCTACCGTGTATGATGTTAAAAAGACAAACACTGGAACCTTTGAGGATACGGCAGAATTTTACACTGATGCAAGCTTATTTGATTTTAAGATGAATACAGAATATCAAGAGAAAAATGGCGAATGGGATTGCTCATTTACACATATACTTGCAGGATATGTATACCTTGTGAAAGATGGAAAAATTACAACATGGTGTCAGACTACTCCCATGTATGATGAAGATGCTAATTTTTTAAATTATTTCGGTTCAATATCAAGTACTAATGTAAGGGATGCAGATTATATCGTAGTGGCGTCACACTACTCACAAGAAAAGAAAACGTGGGGAACAGTAATTGTCGTAAATCCTTTTAAACAATAAAGATCTTGCATTTTTATTGTTTAAAAGGATATTAAAGGAGAATCATAAATTATGACAAACAACTTAATCATACGAAAAGGAATATCTTTTCTTTTAATAGCAACCCTGATTCTCTCAGGGTTTTTTATTACGCCAAATTACTCCTATGCGGCAAAAACCGTTTTATCGGATAAAACATATTATCATTTAGATATGGGGGTGCAGCTGGCCTATATGGGAAGTGATTGGGCAAGCAGAGGATACAATTATGGGGAGACTATAACTCCTAATCCAACGGTGAGCTTTAACAATGATGTAGAGGCAATTGATACTTACCCTTTAAGCAGCAGTAAGGGCAGCATCTTTGATTTTGATGGCAGCACCAGCAGTACAAATATTCCGAGTAGCTTAAAAAATCAAGCTGGAAATTATCAAATGGCATATAATAACTTTTATTCAGATTATGTAACAACCTCCATGTCGGCCAAAGGTAGTCCTTCGACAAATGGTAAGCAAATTTCATTTTCCTATTCGGCCAGGTTGAATACTACTGAAAAACTTGATGTTGTTAACTATGGCGCAAAAGGCTGGGACGAACAGATATGGCAGCTGTTTGGTGGCAAGAACAATGTTTCAGATAGCAACATAAAATCCGCCATAGAAAATGCACTGGAGCAGGGATTTAACGGTACGGCGGGAGATAACCGGCTGTATTTGATCTTTTGCCCGACTGTCATTGAATATAAGAAATATATTGAAATAGCTGATTTACAAGCAAATTTAGGTTTGCCGACTTCTGCAAAATCTGGAGAGAAATTCAACGTCTTTGATGATTCTTATGTAGACAGTTCTTTAACGTTGGATAATGCGATTATTGAGCATAAAAACAAAGAAACGAATTCATGGGACATCATTGGAGAATTTGAGGGCACAGGAAATGCGGGAGAAAATACGGGAGGTACGGTAGAGCAAGACTTTGATGAAATAGGGACAGAAACTTTTCGGCTTACCATAACCGCTACAAATGGGCAAGAATCTACGGATTTAAAAAATATTGAGATAACCGACGGAAGAGAGATCAGCGGGGTCGCTGATTTAGTCTTGGATGAATACACCTATGAAGGGCATCCGGCCGATGCCGACGACTGGTCTACTTTTGAGGTAGATGGAGTGCACTACTCTGCAAAACGTGCCTATGAAGAAAAAGTGGCAACCAATAAGTTCAGGACGACCGGAGGCACCATCAAGAAAGATGGTTTAACCGCTGCTATCGTAACGTATCCTAAAAAAGGTACCTATCCCGTTACACTGGATATCACAACTGCGACGGGCGAAAAATTGTCGGACACGGAGAATATTGAAGTACGAAAAACTCCTTATGTGATGGATTCTTTAGGTGGCTTTCAAAAGCAGAATCGAAAGCAAATATTAACGCTTAACGTTGCCATCTATCCGGATAAACCGATTGTGGATTACAGTATCCGGATTAAAGATTTAGTGACCAATGAAATCATTGATCTCACAAAGGATATCCCACAGGAAAACGGAGCATGCATCAAAACCAGACCCGCCGTTATGGATGCAAGCGGGCAGTATTGGACGACTATCACCGTTGAGTTTCTCACTAAAATGCCAAGGTACAGTGATACAGGCCTTACACCTAGAAAATTCAGCTATGATGCAAAAGTCACCGACAGCAAAGGAGATTCGGACGAAGTGTATAAGGAATTTAATGTTGCTCCGGATGTACCTCCGATTCCGGCCATCAGCATGCAGGACAGCTTTCTGCGGGGAGCCGGGACCAACACGGCAGCTATCGAAGCAGCTGATGCAAGCTCATCCGATGGGGATCAGCTGGAACGTACCTGGCTTGCAGCAAACCATGATCCGCTGACAGGGCTTGCAATCGATCAAAATAATGCATTGGCTGTAATTCCAGCATCAAGTTTTGTCAATGCCACATTACTCGCCGGATATAAAAATTTAGCCTTTGGAACTAATCAGACAATCGGATTTGATAAAATAGGCGTAGGAAAAACAACCGTAAAACTCCATGTAAAAGACATTTGGATTGAGCCGACTCTTGAAGAATATATAACGCCGTCTGATTATTTAGAAGCAGAAACAACCGCAAGTACGCAGGTCATCAACATCGCTCCTGTTGTCAGCATTGAACCGATCAACACGCTGAAAGCGAATATTGCTATAATGGTGGCTAAAAATAAACTAGATAATGTAAAAAATCAATCTAATGCCATGAAAGCAGATTTATTACAAAAAGGTATTGACGGAAACATATCATTTATCCCGGTTGCAGAAACGTATAATGGAACACTTACTAGAGAGTCTTTTGTTACACTTGATGGAGCTAGTTGTTTAGGACAATCTGTTTCTACGTCCGAATATCTCTATGTAATGGAAGCTGTATCTGTTACTAAAACCGATAATAGCACTACCGCCAATAACGTGAAAATAGTAGCTTATGATAAAGCGGGGAAACAAAAGTGGAATTATGCTTTTACTGAACACCCGCCTCAGCATCGGTTATATGTTGATAATCAAGAAAAATATTTATTATGCAGCGGTACAAAATTGGATGGAAAAGCATTTACCTTAATTTTTACTGCTAAAACAGGAGCTTTACTAACAACATTTGATAATGTAAGCATCCCTTCAGATTCAAAAGTATTCTTAAGCTCTGACGAAAAGCGAATATATATTTTTAACAGCGTGGGAATACAAAAAATAGATTTCAAGACAGGCAAATACACAACTGTTTTAACTGGAGCCTTATATGTCCCGCGTTTAACAGGTGGAAAAGTTGGATATGTAGCAAAAATGGCTGATATGAGATATTATCTCGGAAAGTTTGATATGTCTACAGAATCAGCCGATAAATTAGCTTTGCCAACATTAGATTTCTATAATGACCAAATGGCAAATACAGATGGAACCTCATGGGTAACTCCCATTGATTGGAGTAATGACGGCAAGGTATTAATAGCAAGAAGATTATATGCAGATTATTATGGTGCAAATGGAGGGCAATCGTGGGTTTTAGATGCAAAAACACAGAAACAATGTTTTTCAAGTATACCCGTGGGAGAAGACAAAGGCTGGAACACCTTCTTGGTTAAAGATACGAATGGAAATGCTGATTATTTTACAATAGCGTATGGGTACAAAGGCACATCGCAATATTATAGTGTCTTTAGCATCTATAAAATAAATGAGGGAGCTGCCGAAAGCATAACCAGCTGGAATTCGGGTAAGCAAGGACAAGTAAAGATTCCAAATGCAGGTTATTATGAGAATGGAAAAATAACTTTATTAGGTGAAGAATATTATGGTAAATGTTGGGTTTACAACTTAACTACAAAAACTTATGAACTAGCAGATTCGAGCATAAGTTCATTGGGACTTGACCCACTGACAGGTACTATAAACCGTTATGATGGCGGGATTATAAGTCATTATTATGATAATGGCTGGAATGGAAACGGTTCTTTTTACTATTTTAACAGATATAAAGTGCCAATCACGTCTGACCAATCTGCATATAGAGGAATTATTGAAAAGGCAGACTTTGGAGATGCAGAAAATTATATCGTAAATTATGATCTTGGAGACATGCCTAAAGTAGCAGATATAGCAACACAAAAAAATGCATTAATGGTCACCCTAGAAAACGGTATAAATAGTCTTGCAGATAAAATTGATGAAATAGGAAAGGCTCCGCAATATGTATTAAACATTATCGGAAATGGGGTAACCAATGTAGGTTCTATATTCAAAAATGTTATTTTAGAGCCAAATGCCGAATACGAGTATGCTTATGATTTGCAAACTGTATCAGGAACTGCAATAGATGTATTTAAAGAAAGTCATACTAACACAATTTATGGTGCAGGGGTTACTTACTATAAAGAACCGATTTATAAAGCAGATTTAACCAATGGAAGCAATAGTGATATTACAAAAGGTTTTGTAAAGTATGAGACAGGTGATTGGTTTAATGGAAGCCATTGGGGTTATGCAGGATATGGCGGCGGCATGAACTCAAAAAATGGTAGCGCAAGCGGGCCGGTCATATCATTCACAATGGGAAAAGCGGGATACATAGAAATTAAAATGGCTGGATATGCAGAGAGAAATATATCTATTGATGGAAAAACATTATATAGTAGTATGGATGACAAATATGTACTTCTTTTACCAGCGGGTAGCCACGTCTTAAACTTAGGGACAACGAATACCGATAACCAAAGTGTTATACAAAACATTGAAATCGGTTATTTATCAACAAGCGATAACAGTTTTTCCGGAACTTCCGTATCTGCTAATATAGATGGAATACAAGCAGTAACGGGCAAGTTCAAAGCAGGGAAAGAAGTAGCTTATACAGAATTGCAGTCAGGAGTTTTTACATCATTAAACCTTTACGACATGATAAATAAGGGCTATATGCAAGTGAGTGAAGGGGGCATGACCGGATATGTCACTATAAGCGGTGATGGACGAAATGCAACCTCTGTATTTACAGGAAGAACTCCGAATAGTGGTAAGATAACCACAAAAATGTATGTAAAAATTACCGCTCCTGCTGATAAAATGCTTTGGATAAATTACGGTGCATATCATAAGCTATTGCAACCATCAGAAGTTTTTAGTACAACTTATTCCAGTCAAGGTTACCAGGTTTATAACGTAACTTATGTATCCGATTTTTATGCAATAGAACTTCCAATAGGTACAATGGGAATAACCTCAGCAAGTGCTATTTCTTTTGGCTCTACAGCAAGTTGTGTACCAAAGTATTCATTAAAAAATAGAAATTCATACTTTTATAACGTGACCTTCCCTACAAGCACGACCGCCAAAATTGTAAAGTGTCAATCAGGCGCAAGTGAACCAAATAGTACAATTTCATTTACGAGTGAAAGTTCAACCGCTTTATTAAATGCGCTGGTTTCGAACTTTGCATTGAAATCCCGATATCCCGCATACAATCTGCTTGGCACCTATATATCCGATGATTTTTGCAGTTTAAATGGACTTTCCCTAAATGGATGGAACAAATCTTTAAAAGGAACAGGTAGCGCAGATATAAAGTTAGTTGAACCAGCTGAAAAAGAGGAAGATACGCCGCTTATCTATAAAAAAGGTCAGCTGATCGCCTATAACATCAACTATTCTGATTATGAGAATGATCCGAGTAAATACGGATATTGGATTTACGCCCATACCCCGTATAACGATGGAGAGTATCCGGATGCTGCTATTATTTATGATGAAGACGGCAATATTAAATCGGTTTGCGGGCAGGCAGTTACACCGGGTTCTATAAGCATTGACCAAGCACTAAGTATGGCAAAATCAAAAGGAACCAAGAGCTTAACCGCTCCGATTGATCGATTCTACGTCGATGGTAAATATATTGTCTATCACTGGGAGTATGATGACACTTCAAGGGGATCAGTGATCGGAGGTTATCCGGGATATGATAAGGTATCCAATACGGCAGATCTGACCTTCTATGTGGAAGGCAGTGCATCGGCGCCGTGGATCACAGGTATCAGTACAAGCCCAGCTACCGTAAAGGAGAACAATTATTTTAGTATCAATATAGGCATAGACGATATTGAGAAAGACATTCTAAATCTCACGACGGAAGTATATAAAGATAAAAAATTGATCTATACCCACCGAAAGAAAAACATCTATCCGATGGATGCATCAGGGAATACGACAACTGATCCTACAAAGGCAGTAGGCTATCCGGTTACGAATACCGGTGCATTACCGGACAAGGCTCAAGCGGGAACCTATGAAATCGTGGCGACGGTAAGAGATCAAACCGGAGCCGGAATTGGTTCGTATAAGTTTATTGTCGTATCTGAAGGTAAGATTACCGGCTATGTGAATCATACTGATAAGTGGGATATCAACAGAAAGAAATATAATCTCTCATGGTTTGGAAACGAGATCAATGCAGCCTATACGTATTCAGAGTATATGGCCTTATCCTTGCCGAGAACGCGGGGAACAAATGTCTTTTGGAGCGGAGAGAAATTTATGCTTCAGGCGGCAGTAGCCGGGAGTCCTACTACGGTAACGGCCAAAATAAATGGCTATTCCTATAGCGCAACCATGAGCAGCACCGGCACCAAAAATTCAAGTGGAGAAACCATTTACACCGGATCCATTTGGGATGAAGATATGATTAATAAGTGGGGGATGGACACACCGGAGCAATTAACCTTTACATTTACCGCAACGTATAGCGGTGGAACGACTAAAACAAGTACAGCCACAGTGATAGTAGATAATATGAATCCATATTGGAAACTTCATAGAGCCTTTTAACTATGAATAAACAAAATACAGGGCACTTATATAAATTTATAAGGAACCCTGTATTTTGCCATAAAAAAGAGTTAAAAAGAGTTGAATATTAATCATACTAAATATACAAAGTAAATGTATACCGTACTGATTACAATGGTTAATATCATCACCGGGAAAGCTAATTTAAAAAACTGTCCAAAGGTGATTTTATATCCGTTTTGTTCGGAAATACCTATCGCTATTACGTTTGCACTGGCACCGATTATGGTTCCATTACCGCCGAGACAAGCACCAAGAGCCAAAGCCCACCAAATTGGAGCTAGGTCCATTCCTGAGATCTCTCCCATATTCTGAATCATCGGAATCATGGTAGCCACAAAAGGAATATTGTCAATAAAGGCTGATGCAATAGCAGACACCCATAAGATTGCAATCGTAGTAAGTAAAAGATCTCCGTTGGTTACATTTAGAACCCCTTCCGCAATCAATTTGATCGCTCCCGTTTGCTGGATTCCGCCGACCATCATGAACAAGCCTGAAAAGAAAAATATCGTCTTCCATTCTACTTCACAGAAAATCTCTTCTATATTTTCCCCTGAAATAAAAAGGAGTAACACTGCTCCGATAAGAGCAACTGTTGCGGATTCATAATGCAGCATTCCGTGGAACACAAAGCCAAGTATCGTGATGATCAATATGAACAAACTTTTTTTTAGCAAAGTCTTATCTTTGATACAGCTTTTTCCATCTATAGACATGGCTTTCATTTTACATTCATCTGTAGTAGAAAGTAATCCTCTATATACAAAAGCGAAAATTCCTGTAGTGAGAATTAACATAAGGAATATTATCACACCTAGGTTCTCTAAAAAATCTAAAAAGCTTAACCCCACGGCACTGCCGATCATAATATTAGGAGGATCGCCGATCAGTGTGGCCGTTCCGCCGACATTTGATGCGAAAACAGACGAAATAATGAAAGGTATAGGATTAATTTTTAGATCTTTCGCAATGCTGAGCATAACGGGCAGCATGAGAAGTATTGTGGTCACGTTGTCAAGAAACGCGGAGAGGATTCCCGTTATGAGAGAGAGAAGAATCAATATCTTAATGGGCTCTCCTTTGGCTATTTTTACCGTTGAGACTGCCAGGTATTCAAATACTCCGGTTCTCTTTACAATCATAACGATAATCATCATACTCACGAGAAGTATAATGGTATTTAAGTCAATGTGATGAAAAGCATTTTGCTGACTTATAATATTTAACAAAATCATTAAGGTTGCACCCATAAGTGCAACAATAGTTCGATCAATTTTATCCCATATGATCAGAGCATAGGCAACTATAAATATAACTGCTGATAAAATTAGTTGAGTTGACATTTCTTGCATTTACCTCCAGACTAATAATATTTTATCAATTTATATAAATATTGATTTTTTTAATAGAATAAAAAAGGGGTAAAAAACTCACATAGTGAGCTTTCCACCCCAAAAGCTTAATCTCTTGAAAGAAATATTTCTATTTCCCAACCGAAAACAATCTATTTAATTATATGAAATTATAATATGTTTTTGGCGGTATGTCAACAAACAAATTAATAAAATTTGAGTTATAAAAAATGGTAATATGACCGGATGATCAGCAATGTGGGGGAAGCTATTGCTTTAAGAGATAAGCAAGTAAAACAATCTCTATGGAACGGAATAAATCAGCGCCGATGTACATATTTTGTACAGGGGGTGATTTTTTTTGGAGAAAGAATCCATTTTAGTAAATGGCTATGTGTATCCAAGCATCAGCGACCAGCTGCTACAAGCTTGGCTGCCTAATTTATCTTTAATATCTACATTTAGCTATGGAATGACGCCAGAGGGTGACTTGATACAACTGAATGATGAAAAGTTGATTTCAGCAGCCAACGCCCAAGGCACCGGAGCCTTAATGGTACTTACGCCGCTGAATGCGGAAGGGCGGTTTTCAAATGAATTAGTTAGCGAGATACTTGAAAATCCGGCTGCGGTAGATAATTTATTGAATAATATTTTACAGACGATTAAAAACAAAGGACTATTTGGTATCGATTTCGATTTTGAGTATGTAGCTGCTAAGAATAGGGACCAGTATACCGATTTAGTATCCCGTGCTGCAATTTTACTGAATCCACTGGGATATATCGTGACCGTTGCCTTAGCGCCTAAAACCTCGGAAGAACAAGTCGGACTATTGTATCAAGGACATGATTATGCAGGAATGGGGAGCGCCGCTAACTTTGTGTTATTGATGACATATGAGTGGGGGTATGCATACGGACCTCCTATGGCAGTAGCCCCTATTGATAAGGTGCGTCAGGTGCTTGCGTACGGTGTTAGTCAGATTCCGCCGGAGAAGATTTTAATGGGTATCCCGAATTATGGATATGATTGGAAACTTCCGTTTATAAGAGGCGAGACCGTAGCGGAAAAGATATCAAATGAAGAAGCTGTGGCTAGGGCAAGAGAATTCGGTGTGGAAATACAGTTTGATGATATAGCCCAAAGCCCGTATTACTATTATAAAAAGCCTATCGCTCCAGCAGAAGGGCCGCCTCCAGGTCAACCGATTCAGTACGAGGAACATGTGGTTTGGTTTGAAGACAGCCGAAGTTATGCCGCTAAAATGCAGGCGATTAAAGACTTTGGATTGACCGGTATGAGCATTTGGGAAATTATGAGCTATTCTCAGTCCTTAATCGATCAAATCAATAATAATTTTAATGTTGCAAAAATATAAGCAGAAAGTTAACAAAAGGTGAGACTTTTTCTATGATAAAGTTTCATCTTTGTTTTTTGTCTAGTATAAAACATAACTATCCGTATAGAGAAAGATGATAGATCATTTAGTAATGATTTCAGCCAGTTTAGATACAATCAGTAGGAATAGATTGTAATCATGGAAGGGCTTTAGTACAATGTAATTAATAGCTGACATAAGCATGCATATTAAAACATAAGGAGAATAGGGAATGTCTATTTGTGTTAAAGATTTATTCCAACTCGAAGTTTTCAAGAATTTTAAAATTGTTGCAGGTCAAAAAGGGCTAAATCGCAGGCTTGCAGCGGCACAGGTTTTAGATTTCGAATTTGTTGATGGGTTAGAAAATCATAGAAAAGTAATGTTTGATAAGGATAGCTTTGTTGTCAGCAGTCTTTTATTTGCGAAAGATAATGAACAAATCTTAACGGAGGCAGTAAAAATTTTGTTCAATTTAGGTATTAGTGCTTTTGCTTATAAAAATGTAATCTATAAAAACTTGCCTCAGGAAATTATAGACTTTGCGAACAGCAAGAACTTACCCGTTTTAGAATTTCAGGATGAGGATGCTTATTTTGAGGATATTATTTTTGAAATAATGAACCAAGTAAAAAAGGATTCCAGAATTACTTTGATGGAAGATAAAATAAAGCATCTGTTGCAACAAGAATGGTCCCTGCCAGAGGTCGAATCCATGATTGATATAATAAATCCTAATTTGCGAAACAAAATTCAAGTATTTTACATTGAAATGGGTGATGAACAAAAAGTAATGAATTCGCTTATGTCCTTTGACCCCCCTGAAGGTTTAAGAGGGAACAGTATTGTTTCAAAATATAACAAAGATTTCTTATTAATAATATCTACCGATAAAGAAGATCGTAATTTACAATATAAATTTGAGGATGTATTATTCCATCTCGGAATTAAAAAAGACAATTTAATAATGGGACTTAGCAGCATACATTTTGATAAAAGTAAAATAAAGATGGCGATAGAGGAAGCGATACAGGCTAGGATGGTTGGAAAAATTGAAAATAAGGATAATATAAATTATCAGGAGATTGGACTGTATCAGATATTATTACCGGAAATAAGGTCGGAACATCTTCAGAAATATATGCAAAATTATTTAAAACCTATCTTAAATAACGGTGAAGCACAAAATGAACTCCTAAAGACGGCAGTTCAATACATTTTAGCAGGTGGCGATTTGAACCAAGCTTCTCAGACTTTGTTTTGCCATAAAAATACGGTTCGGTATAGAATAAACAAGATACATGAATTGATAGATGCAAATAGTAATGAATTAGAATTTTTTCAGAATTTAGCAGTGGCGGTTAAAATTTATTTAATAAACGGCTATAGGCACTGAGTTCCATAGAAGAGCAAAGCTTTTACAGCTTTGTTTTTTTATACAAAAAATAGAGAGAAGTTTGTATTCCGGATTAATGAAAAATAGCGTTGCTTTAGGTATACTCAAATAAAAATCTCGGAAGGTGGAATGAATATGTTTGAGTTAAAAGTTCTATGTAAAGAGGAGACGGAAAAAATATTAAAAATAAATACCGTCATCCGTTCTGTTGAAGAGGTCTATAGACAAAAGGCGCTAGGCGAAACAGAAGTTTTTCCTCTTATTTTTCATGAATTTACTCCCGGAGTTGCAGATATGGATATTAAATCAGGATGGTTAAAAGGAAGCGGGTTATTCGGGTTAAAATTAGTTTCTTGGTATGGAGAGAATGCAAAAAAGCAATTACCTGCGCTGATAGGGACCATTTTACTATTTGACGATAAAACAGGGGCCCCTATCGGAATTTTAGATGGCGCTTATATTACAGGCATCCGCACCGGAGCGGCGGGAGCTTTAGGTGCCAAATATTTAGCGAGACCGGATTCCGAAAGACTACTGATTGTAGGGGCAGGGCATGTGGCAGCTTTTCAAGTGGCGGCTACACTAACCCTTTTCCCGAATATAAAGGAAGTAATGATTTATGATGCAATGGATTACAAATCTGCCGAAGAATTTGTACAAAATATTCAATCAGTCTTAGTTAACAACCTGCATGTACCTTTTAATGAAAGTATAGAATTTGTAGCAGTTAAGGATATAAAAGGTGCGACAGGAAAGAGCGATATCATCATTACTGTAACCCCAGCCAGAGAGCCGATTATCATGGCCGAGTGGGTAAAGCCCGGTACACATTTTAGCTGTATTGGCGCCGATATGTCCGGCAAAGAAGAGATAGACCCGGAAATACTGAGAGGCGCAAGAATCTTTGTAGATGATATGGAACAGTGCATCCATGTGGGCGAAATAGAAATTCCCATTAAAAAGAACATTATTAAAAAGGAAGACATTGCGGGTGAAATCGGAGAAATCATAGCAGGTGTGACAAAGGGGAGAGAAAATGACGAGCAAATTACCGTCTTTGATGCAACAGGTACAGCTCTGCTGGATTTAATAACGGCAAAGTTGGCTTTTGATGAAGCAGAGAAAATGAACTTGGGAACGAGTGTAAATTTATAAATATGACAAAGGGGATGTATGATGAAAATTAAAACGTTTAAAGTAGAACAGTGGATGAATGAATTTGAAAATGATGCGGTATACAATTTAGGAGAAACTTGCATTGACTCCATGACGCTAAGAGAGCTCCTGGAATTATCGGGGAAAAATCCGGAAGGATTTTTAGTCGCGCTAGCGGATAAAAGAATGACTTACGGATACATAGAAGGCTCACCGGAATTATTGAAAGGTATTGCCAGTCTATATGAAGATGTTCGGATCGACCAAGTGATCCCTACGCATGGTGCTATAGGAGCGAACCATCAAGTGATTACCGCACTAATTGAACCGACGGATAATATGGTATCCGTTATGCCGACGTATCAACAGCATTATTCCATACCGGAATCTATTGGTGCAGAGGTAAGGCTGTTGCAGCTGACCCCGGAGAATTCTTTTCTTCCAGATTTAGAAGTATTAAGAAATCTGGTAGATGAGCATACCAAAATGATCACCATAAACAATCCGAACAATCCATCCGGCTCTTGGATTCCTTTAGAGATCATGGGAGAAATCATAAAAATTGCCGAAAATGTGGGTGCATACATATTATCCGATGAGGTTTACAGGGGCATTGCAGAAGATGATTGTTACATGCCTTCTATTGTGGACCTTTACGATAAAGGGATTTCTGTAAGCAGTATGTCTAAAATATTCTCTCTGGCCGGTTTAAGAATGGGGTGGATTGTTTCAAAAGATGCAGGAGTACTTCAGGCGTGCAGGACAAGAAGAGACTATGACACCATCTGCTGCGGAAGCTTGGATGATTTGTTTGCCAGTATTGCACTTTCCAATAAAGACAAGATCTTTGAACGAAATAAAAGCATACTGAAACACAATAGAGAAATTCTGGATAAGTGGGTAAATGAGACAAAAGGAGTTCACTATGTAAAGCCTGTAGCAGGAACAACGGCACTTGTTTATTACGATAAGAATATTCCTTCCTACGATTTGTGTGTACGGCTAATTAAAGAAAAGGGCCTGCTGTTTACTCCCGGCTCTTGCTTTGAGCTAGAGGGGTGTGTACGAATCGGATATGCATTCGACTCTAAGACATTAAAAGAAGGTCTGGATAAGTTTACAGAGTTTTTAAAAGAAAACTAAAATAAGGACTAAATATCGTCTCTTTATAACGTAGGAAAGATCGCTTGCGATATTGACGGAGTTTCATAAAAAGCTACCGTTAAAATGCGAGCGAATGTGAGCTAAAAAGTGCCTCGCAGAGGCTTTTTTTATAAAAGAGCATTGGGCTGTTCTGCATTCCATTGCTCTTTGTAAGCGTCATAAAACTTTAAAATATCAGGGTTATCAGAAAAAAAACGATTGAGTAGCTGGATATTTATTAATGTGCTCAGACTGACATCGTGTTCAATCATCTCAGTATCTTTAAGGGTATCTTCAACCCCAAGATTGCTTAAAAAATCCTCTAAAATCATATGTCTTTTTAAAAGAAAAGCACCAAGGGTTTCCCCTTCTTTTGTAAGCTTAATTACTCCATATTTCTCATAATTCACATATCGAAGCCGTTCTAGTTTTTGTACAATTTTAGTGGTTGATGAAGGACGAACATTCAATTTACTAGCTAATTCATTAATTCTTACGAATCCTTCCTCTAGACAGACCCGATAGATCATTTCCAAATAATCTTCCATACTGGATGTCAGTAATGTATTTTTTTCATTCAATAATTGATATCCTCTGACTGTATAAAAATTTTCTTGGTTCATCAACGTATAATTCTCCTTTTTTTATAATGTAGTAAATATCGTAAGCAGATATGCACGGGCTTTTTTATTTTGTTTATGTAACACAATTAAGGGATCTTTCATAACTATAAATTAGTCGTGGGAAAAAATGTTTCACGTTACTAACTTATTAAATAGATAAATAAAAAATTAATAAAAAGGAGTTTTTATATGTGCCAAAAATTAATTATGTTAGACCAATTACCTTTAGGTACATTTGGGAAAGTTAAAATGCTGAATTCAGAAGGGCGTGAACGCAGGCGAATGATGGATTTAGGATTGATTCAAGATACAATCGTACAGTCCATCAGAAAGAGTCCGGCGGGAGACCCTACTGCTTATGAAATCCGAGGTGCTGTAATCGCTTTACGCTCGGAGGAAGCGTCAAAGATATTTGTTGAATCAATTCAAGCAGAGGAGAAGGCATAATGGGATTGACAAAACAATCTACAGGAACTGGTGCCTCTAATGAAATGCTTCAAGTTGAATTAGAATCACCGGATGATATTGTGGTTGCTTTGGCGGGGAACCCGAATACAGGAAAAAGTACATTATTTAACAGTTTCACCGGAATGAATCAACACACGGGCAATTGGCCCGGCAAAACGGTAACAAATGCACAAGGACGATATGGCTACAAAGATAAAAATTATGTTTTGGTTGATCTTCCGGGGACCTATTCGCTGCTATCTAATTCGGTAGAAGAACAAGTTGCCAGAGATTTTATGTGCTTTGGTAATCCGCAGGTGACGGTTGTAGTAGTCGATGCTACTTGCTTAGAAAGAAACTTAAATCTGGTTCTTCAAGTTTTAGAAATAACGAATAAAGTGGTCGTATGCGTCAATCTTTTAGATGAAGCAAAGAGAAAAACCATTCAAATTGACTTAAATCAGCTTTCCGAGCGACTAGGCGTACCTGTTGTAGGGACTTCTGCAAGAACCGGCCAAGGAATGGAAGAGTTAAAAACAGAAATACACAAGGTTGCTCTTGGAGAAATTTGTCCTTCTCCGGTAAAAATCAATTATGACCGGGTACTGGAAGATGCCATGAAGGAATTGGAACCAAGCGTTCAAGAATTGACAGCTAATCAATTAAATAGCAGATGGGCATCCTTGCATCTTATGGATGAAGACAATCAACTTATTCAATCGATCCATAACTATCTACATATGGAGATGGAAAAGGAGCGACTGCTGCAGGATAAAATACAGGAAGTTCAGGAAGGATTAAAGAATCAACATATTACAGCCAAAGATGTGCAGGATCGCATGGTTTCAAGTCTCGTTAAAACTGCTGAAGAGATAAGCCGTGATATCGTTTCCGTCAAGAACAAAGATTATAATCAGCGGGATCGTAACATTGATCGTGTGCTGACTTCAAAAATATTTGGTATTCCAATAATGATTTCACTTTTAGGTCTGGTTTTTTGGATTACGATAACCGGTGCAAACTATCCTTCCTCTATGCTGGCAGAATTCTTCAATAAGATGGAACAGCACCTGGTAGCTTTTTTTTCATGGGCAGGTACGCCGCATTGGGTATGCGATATCTTTGTATTCGGCGTTTACCGTACGTTATCCTGGGTTATTTCCGTAATGCTCCCGCCGATGGCTATTTTCTTCCCGCTATTTACGTTAATGGAAGATTTAGGCTATCTACCTAGAGTCGCCTTTAACTTAGACCATTATTTTAAAAAAGCTTGTGCTTGCGGGAAACAGGCGCTGACCATGTGCATGGGATTTGGCTGCAATGCGGCAGGAATCATTTCTTGCAGAATTATTGATTCTCCGCGAGAACGTCTCATAGCAATTATCACTAATAATTTTGTGCCATGTAACGGAAGGTTTCCTACCCTAATTGCGCTTGCAACACTTTTTATCGCCGGCAATGCCGGAACATTCAGTTCAGTTGTTGCGACGCTGGCCGTATTGGCAGCCATCGTATTAGGCGTTATCATAACCTTTACAATTTCTAAGATTTTGTCAAAAACAATCTTAAAAGGACTTCCGTCTTCTTTTACATTAGAGCTGCCGCCGTATAGGAAGCCTCAAATAGGACAGATTATTGTCCGATCTATTTTTGACAGAACCTTATTTGTATTAGCTCGTGCTATTAAAGTTGCTGCTCCTGCCGGATTGGTTATATGGGCTATGGCCAATATAATGATTCAAGATGTAAGTTTGCTTACCCATTGCGCATTATTTTTAGATCCGTTTGCCCGATTATTGGGAATGGATGGATACATCTTGATGGCATTTATATTAGGCATGCCTGCAAATGAAATAGTCATTCCGATTTTAATTATGAGTTATATGGCGAAAGGCTCCATGTTGGAACTAGACAGTTTAACCCAAATGAAACAATTGTTTCTTGATAACGGTTGGACGTGGCTGACGGCAGTTTGCACCATGCTCTTTTCCTTGAATCATTGGCCTTGTGCAACTACCTTGTTAACGATACGTAAGGAAACACAAAGTTGGAAATGGACCGGTATTTCTTTCTTGATTCCGACCCTCACAGGCATTGCCATATGCTTCATTGTGGCGCAAGGGGTCACCTTGCTTGGATTAGTATAAATAGCATAACATACCTTGAATGAGCGGGATTCCTTTGGAAAAAGAGTTCCGCTTTTTATTCAATATTTAAAGGTTCAACGATGAATTCATGGTGACTTTATGATATAATGAACGCAGCTATTGAAGCCGGAGTGCCGTAAGGAAGCGTTCATTGAATCATGCGGCGACTCTGCTTGCATGATTCAATAAACCCGTAACTGAAGTTTAATGATAGGAAAAGGCAGCATGTATTAGCTGTCTTATGTTAGAATAGAAATATGAAATTAGTAATTGCAGAAAAACCAAGTGTTGCAGCTGAAATCGCGAAGGTGATGGGGGCAGGCAAACGAGGAAACGGTTTTTATTCAGGAAATGAATACTTAGTTTCTTGGTGTGTGGGCCATCTGATCGAAACGGTTATGCCGGAAGAGTATGATGCGAAGTATCAGAAGTGGAAAATGGTGGACTTACCCATTATACCGGGAACATGGAAATATCAAGTGTCTGCAGGAGTGCAGGCACAATTTGACGTAGTCAAAATGCTCATGGAGCGGGAAGATGTGGATCAAATCATCTGTGCGACGGACGCCGGACGTGAAGGGGAACTGATTTTCCGGCTCGTGTATAATCAAGTAGGATGCAGCAAACACTTTAAACGTTTATGGATTAGCTCGATGGAGACAAAAGCCATCAAAGACGGGTTTGCAAAATTGAAAGAAGGCTCGGAATATGACAGGCTTTATGAAGCCGCTTTATCAAGGCTTCAAGCGGATTGGCTGGTAGGTATTAACTTTTCCAGACTCTTCGGCTGTATGTCACAGAAGCCATTGAATGTAGGACGAGTACAGACTCCAACGGTCAATCTGATTGTGGAGCGTCAACGGGCTATTGATAGCTTTGATTCAAGACCGTTCTATATTTTAACGGCAGAATGTACCGATGACGGAACCAAATTCAATGCGACCAAGCGGGTAGAAGAAAAGCAGGAAAGTGAACGGATTTTAGAAAAGTGTGCAGGTAAACCTGCTGTGGTTACATCTATGACCAAAGCACCTGTCAAAGAAAATCCTTCTGCACTCTATGATTTGACAACCTTGCAAAGAGAAGCCAATAAGATGTTGGGACTATCGGCCCAGCAGACCTTGGATGCAACACAAAATTTATATGAAAAAAAATTGGTGACTTATCCGAGAACGGACAGCCGATATTTAACCGGCGATATGGTCGACTCCACCAAGCAAATCTTGCAGAGCGTTTTACAGGCACCTTACCTTCATGAAAAGACAGCGAAAGAATATCAACTCGGATCGGCGAGTATGGAGCGGCTGGTGAACGATAAAAAGGTAACGGATCACCATGCGATCATTCCCACCATCGAAGCGTATAAGGCATCTGAACGGCTGCCGAAAAATGAATTCAATATCTTATTGCTGATTATATATAAGCTGTTGACTGCGGCTTATATTTCGCATGAATATATTAAAACAGAGTTGCTTTTAGAAATAGAAGGCGAAGAGTTTAAGGCAACAGGCAGACAGATCACCGAGAATGGATTTAAGGAGATTCAGTCTCATTTGACTGAGCTGTTAAAACAGGCACAGAAAGAAGACGAAAGCAAGAAAAAGAAATCCCGAAAAAAGCAGGAAGAAGAAAAAGAGGAAGAAATTATTCCTGCGCTATCGGAAGGGCAGCTCATTGAAGAGGTGAGCCTTTCTTCTAAAGAGAAGACGACACAGCCGCCGAAGCCTTATACGGAAGATACCTTATTGTCAGCGATGGAAAATGCGATGAAAACCCTAGAGGATGAAGAGCTTCGAAAAGAGGTGGCAGGGGCGGGGCTTGGAACTCCTGCAACAAGAGCCGGAATTATTGAGAGAATCATCAAAACCGGTTTTGTAGAGCGAAAAGGAAAGAATCTGTTGCCTACCGAGAAAGCGTATGAGATCGTGGAAGCTGTGCCGGAAAAGGTAAAAAGTGCGATTCTGACAGCAGAGTGGGAACAGAAGCTAGAGCAAATATACAAAGGTGAATCAACCAGCAAAGAGTTTATTGAAGGGATTGAGATTTTTGTCAGCGAACTAGTCGGCGGCTACAAAGAAAACTGCGTGTATGATGAAAATGGCCGAGAAATTATAGGAGAATGTCCTCGATGCGGGAAAAATATTTATGAGGGCAGGCTGAACTATTATTGTGAAGGCGGAAAAGAGTGCGGCTTTACGATTTGGAAGGAAGATAAGTTTTTTATCAGTAAGCGTAAGCCTCTGACGAAACCGATGGTGAAACGTTTTTTAGAAAAAGGCAGGATTAAAGCGGTCAATTTATACTCAGAAAAAAAAGATAAGCATTATGATGCCTTTATATTCATGGAAGATACCGGGCAGTATGTGAATTTTAAACTGCATTTTCCTAAAAATTAGGAAAGAGATCAGCATAAATCCACAAAAAAACCCTTGTTCGGGCAGATAGGGTGTTGCTTTTAGGTATCGCCTCTTGTATTATTAATTTATAAGAGAATGTTCTACAAATCGAATGCCTTGAATCTAAAGTTTGAGGCATTTTTGCTGAGCGAAGGGAAAGGGAAATGTTTGAAGAGAAATACTTAAAACTATTATCAAAGGAATATCCTAATATTCAAAAAGCATCGGCTGAGATTATTAATCTTAGAGCCATTTTGAGCTTACCGAAGGGAACCGAATACTTTTTCAGTGACCTTCATGGGGAGCATGAAGCATTTATTCATATGCTGAAAAGTGCTTCCGGCGTTATACGTTCCAAAATAGATGAAATTTTTGGGAAGAGATTGCCCGAAAAGGAACGGGATAAACTGGCTTCAATGATCTATAATGCAGAGGCAGAACTAGAAAGAAGGCATGAGGAAGAAGCAGACTTTGATGAATGGTGCAGGGTAACAATATACAGACTGATTGAAGTATGCAAATCGGTTTCAACGAAATATACCCGTTCAAAGGTAAGAAAAAGATTGCCGAAGGACAGCGCATATATTTTGGATGAACTGCTGCATGCGGATGATGAGGCAAACAGGTCACATTACTATAATGAAATTATTAATTCCATCGTAGAGTGCGGGGTAGCAGAGCAGTTTATCGAAGAATTGGCAGACACGATCAGCCGGCTTGCGGTAGACCGATTACATATCATAGGAGATATCTATGATAGAGGTGCACACCCGGATTGTATCATGGACTATCTGATGGGTTTCCATGATGTAGATTTTCAATGGGGAAATCATGATGTGGTATGGATGGGAGCCGCGACGGGAAACTGGGCGTGCATTACCAATGCTATTCGTATGAATATCAGCTATAATAATTTTGATATGTTGGAGATAGGCTATGGTATCAATCTTCGGACCTTAGCTGTGTTTGCAGCAACTGTCTATGAAAATGATCCTTGTGCATATTTTGCTCCGCATATGCTGGACCGAAATACATTTGACCCGGTAGACGAAAAACTGGCGGCCAAGATGCATAAAGCGATCGCGATCATACAACATAAAGTGGAAGGCCAGCGAATTCAATCGCATCCTGAATACAGTCTTGAAAATAGATTGCTGCTGGATAAAATTGATTATGAAAACGGAACCATTCATATAAATGGAGTCACATGGGAATTAAGGGATAAGAATTTCCCTACGATTGATCCGAATGACCCGTATAAGCTGACGGAGGAAGAAAATCTTTTGATGAATTCTCTAGAGGCTTCTTTCAGAGAAAGTGAAAAGCTTCAGCAGCATATTAAGTTTTTATACAGCCATGGGGCTATGTACAAGTGCATTAACGGCAACCTGCTTTACCATGGGTGCATTCCGATGACGGCAGACGGTGAATTCGAAGATTGCAATATTAACGGCAAACACTATAAGGGCAAAGCCTTAATGGATTATCTGGATGATCAAGTGAGAAAAGCTTACTTTAGTCCGGAGCTTTCGGATGAAACCGGAAGACCGGGAGACATCATGTGGTACTTGTGGCTTGGCAGTAAGTCACCGCTCTTTGGAAAAGATCAGATGACGACTTTTGAGCGTTCTTTTATCGCGGACAAAAAAGCGCACAAGGAGTATACTGTGCCTTATTATAAACTGATTCAGGAAAGGGAAACCTGTGAGAAAATTCTGGCTGAATTCGGTTTGAATCCCGAAACTTCTCACATCTTAAACGGACATGTACCGGTAAAGATTAAGGACGGCGAAAGCCCAATCCGAGGCGGAGGAAAGCTGATTATTATTGACGGTGGGATTTCAAAGGCTTATCAAAAACAGACGGGCATCGCCGGCTATACGTTCATCTTCAATTCCCGATTTATGGCTCTTGCTGAGCATAAGCCATATAGTCCGATGAAAGAAGACGGAACCCAAGAATTCCACGCACCTACTTTGAAGATCGTGGAGAACTTACCGGTCAGATTAACCGTGAAGGACTCCGATATCGGAGAGGATTTGGAGCGTCAGGTTGAAGATTTAAAGAATCTGGTTGCTGCTTATAAAAATGCAACTCTTAAAGAAAGATTTTAATGAATCATCAAATACAAAATAATTAAAAAAATATTAATGTAAAGGGGCAGTGCATGATTCAGGATATTGAACCGAGAAAATTTAATAACAGTTTTGAAAATAAAAAAGCGAAGCCTCAGGATCTATTTCTATCATACAGCGGAGATACCGTATTAGTCCGAGAAGATAAGGAGAAACTTTGGTATCCCTCTTTTTTAGATTTTCAGACAGAATATCCGGATTTGATGGACAGTGCTTCATTCCTTTTTTCGATAGACGATATAAATTACTTCTTAGTAGAGGAACAAGGACTCGATTCTGTAGATGGATGGGGGTATTCAACCATCGCCCGGTTTAGGACGGAGACCAAGTATTGGCGTTCTTTTGCCGGTGTTGTGGGATGGCAGTTGAATCGTTGGTATGCGAATCATCGTTTTTGCAGCAGATGCGGCAAACCGATGAAGCGTTCCGACAAGGAGAGGATGTTGTATTGTGAGGAATGCGGATTTCAGACCTACCCGACCATATCCCCTTGTGTCATCGTAGCGGTTCATGACGGAGAACGTTTACTGTTGACGAAGTATGCAGGGCGGGCATATAAGAATTATGCCCTTATAGCGGGTTTTACTGAGATCGGAGAAAGCTTGGAGCAGACCGTTAGCAGAGAAGTAAAAGAAGAGGTGGGTCTTCGTGTGAAGAACATTAAGTTCTATAAGAGCCAGCCTTGGCCGTTTACGGATACGTTGCTTGCTGGGTTTTATGCGGAGCTGGACGGAGATGATACCATTACTCTTCAGGAAGATGAACTGTCACTGGGGGTATGGGTTAACCGAGAGGAACTTCCGCCTGCGGAGAGCACGATAAGCCTTACCAGTGAAATGCAGGAGGCTTTCAGAACGCGTTCCGTCGATTTATAATACAATTGCAAAGTAAAAAATAATGATTAAAACCATTGAAACAAAGGAGGTTTTCGTTTGCTACATGCATTTTCCCGAAGTGAATTGTTACTGGGTCGGGATTCTATAGAAAAATTGAAAAACTGCCGAGTGGCTGTTTTTGGAATAGGCGGGGTGGGCACATTTGCCGTTGAAGGCCTAGCTCGAACCGGTGTTGGCAAGTTTTTGTTGGTAGATGATGATGCAATATGCCTAACGAACATAAACCGTCAGTTGCATGCTACCCGAAAAACAGTGGGGCAGTCTAAGGTTGATGTCATGAAGGAACGAATTTTAGATATTAACCCCGAGGCGGAAGTGACCGTCATGAAGCGGTTTCTCATGGCTGAGGAAAAGCGTTCTGCAAGTAAGAACCCAATAGCAGAGGCGGATGCTTTATATTGGGACGAGCTATTGGCATGGCATCATGCGGAAGGCAATCACATCGATTACATCATCGATGCCATTGATACCGTTTCAGCAAAGCTTGATCTGATCGTGAACGCGCAGAAAGCGGAAATCCCTATCATCAGCTGTATGGGAATGGGGAATAAGCTGGACCCAACCCGTATAGAGGTATCCGATATTTACAAGACTTCCATTTGTCCGTTAGCAAAAGTGATACGGAAGGAACTGCGTAATCGTCATGTAAAAGCATTGAAGGTGGTCTATTCAAAAGAAGAACCGTTGATCCCGATCGCAGATGAGTCAAACAGTTGCAGCAGTAACTGTATCTGTCCAAAAGGAACCACCCGTACGTGCACCGTACGCAGAGCTATTCCGGGCAGTGTGTCGTTTGTTCCTTCTGTAGGAGGATTGATTATTGCCGGTGAGGTGATAAAGGATCTAATTGACTATAAAGGATAAGATATAAAAAATAATTCAACATTCGCGCTAAAGCGATGAGCGCAAATTAAAGAATCAGAAGCTCCTTTTTTTGATGATACGGATTGATTTCTATAAAAATAAAATTAAACATAAGAAAAGAAAAAATACTATACAAATTTTGTATAGTATTTTGTTTAAAAACACTAAAACAGGTTAAATAGATATCAATCAGTTTAAGAAATTGTTTAGAGAGAGGTTATGTAATAATTCTCTATAGGTGTTTATCGAAAGAAGGAAAATCGTATGAATTTTAAAAGTATTAAATCAAAAATTTTAGCAATCGTCTTAGTTGTACTATTCATTTCACTTGGAACAGTGTCTGGGGTTTTTGGTGTACTTAGTCTGAAGGGCACTGAACTAACGGTACAAACCATATTAGAAGAAACTGCAAAAACCTCCGCTTTAGCAATTCAACACAGAATCGATGCGGGGAAAGATGTAGCATCTGAATTAGGGGTACTTACCATCCTATCTGATCCAGTATCGACCTATGCTGAAAAGAGACAACTTTTAGACAGCAAGATCGGGAAATACGGATTGAAAGCTATTTCCGTTGCGAATCTTTCAGGAATAGATTTGGAAGGCAAGGATATAGGCAATAAAGAATTTTTCTTAAAAGCATTGTCGGGAGAAACCTTTTACTCCTCTCCTGAAGTGACTCCGGACGGAAAGGGTACGGTTCTTTATGTAGCGGCACCTCTTTGGGAAAATGGTCAATATGATACGAAAATAGTCGGCGTCGTGTACATGACATTAGATGGTAAAGCTTTATCGGATATTACAAGCAGCATTAAGATCGGGGAAACAGGTGCCACTTATGTTATAAGTGACGAAACTGTACTTCTGGCCCATACAGATCAATCTTTGGTGAACAGTGGATCAAGTCTTGTGGGGATGGCAAAAGAGGATAAACAACTAGAACCTTTGGCTCAATTAGGGCAGAAAGCCGCAAGCGGCGAAACCTGTTATGGAGAATACTATTTTAATGGCGTAAATAAACTTGCTGTGTTTTCTCCCATTGGAGATTCAGATGGATGGTCTATTTGTGTAAATGTCTATAAATCTGAATTTATGCAATCAACGTATACGGCACTTGAAATTTGCATCGCTATTTCAGTTGCCTCATTAATCATTGCAGCCATCATTATTATCCTATTGACGAGCCGGATTATTCGGCCTATAAAAGAAGTAGCCCGAGCTGCAGAAGAATTATCCAAAGGCAATTTTGATTATGAAATCAAATATAGAAGTCAAGATGAGATCGGTAAGCTCGCAGACAGTATGCGAACCATGATCGTAACAACAAAAGATGTCATCAATGACACAAACAGAGCGCTGAAAGAAATGGCAAACGGCAATTTTGATTTGCATCTTACCGTAGAATTCGTTGGTATTTTTAAAGAGCTTGAGCAAGAGATGACAAATATCATCTACACGTTAAGTGAAACATTAATGCAAATCAAGACCTCTGCCGCTCAAGTGGATGTCGGTTCGGAACAGGTTTCAATGGGTTCTCAGGCTTTAGCACAGGGCTCCATAGAGCAGGCAAGTTCAATTGAAGAGCTTGCGGCAGCGGTAAATGAAATATCTGAAAAAGTAAAATTAAATGCCGAAAATGCAAAGCTGGCGAATGCAAAAACCCGGAGAGTCGGTGAAGACCTAGACTCCAGTAATCGGAAGATGAATAATATGATGAAGGCGATGGAAGAGATTTCCGGCAGATCGAAGGAAATAAGCAAGATTATTAAGTCCATTGAAGATATCGCTTTCCAAACCAATATTCTTGCGTTAAATGCTGCGGTAGAAGCTGCGAGAGCAGGCGCTGCGGGAAAAGGCTTTGCTGTAGTAGCCGACGAAGTCAGAAACCTAGCCGAAAAATCTGCGGAAGCTGCAAAGGATACGACAAGTCTTATTGAAGAAACGGTAAAAGCCGTTTTGGAAGGAAGTGAGATTGCAGCGTATACGGCCAATGCAATTCGAGAGGTTGTAGAAGACGCAGGAGAAGTCATCAAGGCGATTGATGAAATTTCAAGTGCATTGATAGAAGAGGAAGAATCAATTCAGCAGATTACCATTGGATTAGATCAGGTCTCTGGGGTCGTTCAATCCAACTCTGCGACAGCAGAACAGAGTGCGGCCGCAAGTGAAGAACTGTCGGGTCAGGCGTCTATGTTACAAGAAGAGGTGGCTAAGTTTACTTTAAAGAATATGTAAGAAAAATAACGAGAAAAGATACAAAAAAAGTAGAAAAGGGGCTGGAGGCCCCTTTTTTTATTGAAATACTTCTTTAGCGATATCTGCGGATTGCTTTGCATCTTTTGCAAAATAGTCTGCTCCCATTTTTTTTGAATATTCCGGTGTAAGCACGGCACCGCCGACAATGATCTTACAGTCTAAGTTTTCTGCACGAATAGCCGTAATGGTGTCAGCCATACTCTTCATGGTTGTCGTCATCAGTGCACTGAGGCCTACCAATTTCGCATCATGCTTCTTTATGGCTTCAACAACCGCTTCGACCGGAACATCACGGCCTAAGTCGATAATCTGATAGCCGTAATTTTGAAGGATCGTTTTTACAATATTTTTTCCGATATCATGAATGTCGCCCTTCACCGTGGCTAAAACAATTTTACCTCGGTTGATGGATTCTGCATCTTGAGCGGCAAGACGCTTATTCACCACTTCAAAACCTGATTGTGCTGCTTGTGCTCCTTGAATGAGCTGAGGAAGGAATATTTCACCCTTTTCAAAAAGGGTGCCCAGTACATCCAGGGCAGGGATTAAACGTTCATTAATCAATGTCATTTCATCCATTTCCTGCAGAAGGCTTTCCGCAGCAAGCTTGGTCTCATTTTTAAGCCCTTTACGGATGGCATGAAAAATATCCATGCTGCCGGCAGCAGAGGCAGTTTGCCCTGTCGAAGGAGATCCTGTATTATTATCGGTGTTTGAATATCGGGCAATATACTTTTCTGAGTGAACATCTTGGTTCGTAAGCACGTTGACCGCATAGATGGCATCCATCATGGCCGCATCGTTTGGATTCATGATAGGCAAGTCCAAACCTGCTTGCAATGCAAGGGTCAAGAACGTCCTTGTCATGAGTGCACGGTTTGGAAGTCCGAACGAAATGTTGGATACGCCCAGAACGGTTTTAACGCCTAACTTTTCTTTCACCATCTGAATGGCTTTAACGGTTTCTCCGGCTTCAAGCTGCTGCACGGATACGGCCAGCGTAAGGCAGTCAATGATGACATCTTCTTTTGGAATGCCATAAGACTGTGCCGTATGAACGATTCTCTCGGCTATTTTAAAACGCGCTTCTGCCGTTTCCGGAATACCGGATTCATCCAAGGCAAGACCTATGACTGCTGCACCGTATTTCTTTGCAAGAGGAAAGATTTTGCTCATCAATTCAGGGTCTCCGTTCGTTGAATTGATGATCGGTTTCCCGTTGCAGATTCGCAGTGCCGCTTCCAGCACTTCCGGGTCTTGTGAATCCAATTGAATCGGAGCGTCAACGACGGACTGCATCAATTTCACTACTTTGCAAAGCATCTGACCCTCATCGATGTCTGGCATACCGGCATTGATATTGAGAATTTCCGCACCGCCTTCTACCTGATTGACTCCGCAGGCAAGAATGTAGTCCATATCATCATTTTTATACGCTTGCTTGATTAGTTTTCTTCCCATTGGATTGATGGTTTCCCCGATCACGGTAACATGGTCTACGGTAACCACTGTGGTAGGGGAGCAAATTCGAAGTTTTGGCGTGTATGATTTCTCAGTCACGGTGAGGTTCCCAAAGGTTTGCTGAAGGGCCTTGATATAATCCGGACTCGTGCCGCAGCAGCCGCCCACCATGGAGATGCCGATTTCATGGTACGGTTTCATCTGAGAGGCAAAATCAGCTGCATCAATATCGTACTCATCTGTTTCTAAGTTTGGAAGTCCTGCATTTGGTTTTATGAAGACCGGCAGGGTTGTATGTTGACAGAGTTCCGCAGCGATGGGCAGAATTTCGGAAGGCCCAAGGGAACAGTTGATCCCGATCGCATCTGCGCCAAGCCCTTCCAACGTAATGGCCATAGCTTCTACCGTACAACCGGCGAACGTTCGGTGGTTGCTTTCAAAAGTCATGGAAACCATAATCGGCAGCTGGGAATTTTCTTTAGCAGCCAGCACCCCGGCCTTTACTTCATATAGATCGGTCATGGTCTCAAAGACAATGACATCTGCTCCTGCATTCGCGCCGGCAGTAATCATTTCTTTGAATAGATCATAGGCTTCTTCAAAGGTCATCGTTCCGGTTGGCTCCAGCAGTTCACCTAGCGGGCCGATATCAAGAGCTACCAATGCGGCAGTACCTTCGCAGGCTGTTTTCGCCGCTTGAATGGAAGCCGTAATGACTTCCGCCACGGTATAACCGAAACCGGCTAACTTATGAGCATTTGCACCAAAGGTATTGGCATAAATCAGGTTGGAACCGGCGTCTATATAGAGCTTATGAATATTAGTAATTTTTTCGGGATGGGTAATAGATAGGATCTCAGGTCTTTCTCCAAGTTCCAAACCGCTTTTTTGCAGCATGGTGCCCATTGCACCATCCAGAATGATATATTTATTTGATTGAAAAATACTATTTTTCTTTTCCACAACGTACCCCGCTTTCTCTTAATCTGCATGTATCTTTCAGTGCACAGGTTTCACACCCGGCAAGCTTTCCTTTTGTATAGGCAGTTGAAATCCCTATAACCGCCGTCACCGATTTTCTCGGTAAAAGCAGATGGTCTTTGCTTTGTGTCAGCCCGATTTTGCGATTGGTATCAAGCAAGTTGATAAAAACATCCTGCACACTCAGCGGCAGGTCACCGTAACCCGGACTAAACCGCATGGTTGTATAGAGATTCTGTGCCATATATTCTTTTTGTATATCCTCGCTGATTTGCTCACAAATCTCCTCTATCAATACAGAAGCGCAGCAATCAAGGATGACTGCTTTGGCCATATCGTTTACCTGGGATATGCGTATTATGCGGTCGACTTGGGCACCTAAGGTAACTGCAAACATGACACAGCCATGGCATCCTGCCAAATGAGCCGCGATATCTTTACCTGGAAGTTGAAATTTTTCGGAACCGATATAAAGAGATCCGGACGTGAGAAATCCCATCTGAAAATAGCTGTGGAACTCGCGAGGCTGGGCAGCGGAAAGGATTTCCTTGCTGCAGGTTTCCACAAGCGATAAGGTAGATGAGTCTGGCTCACTGCTGCCAAACCCCAAGTATTGATAAATGTCATTTTTGTTAATTGCTGTTGGTTTTGTAATGTTCATCCTGTTAATTCCATACTTATTAGTTGATTTTATAATCAATATAGTATAACATAATAATAATATATGTATATACCCTAAAATCTTGTTTTTGCTTGATATTGCTTAAAATCGAGGAGAATTCTTTACAATAAAGAGGAATGAGAATCAAGTTCAGCTAAGTACAGTCACGAAAAATGAAATCGTTCTCATTGATTGATAAATGATAGAGAGGTAATTAAAATGAGCGAAATGAAAAACATGTCTTTTGAAACGAAATGCGTGCACGGTGCATACAAGGCTGAAAGCGGCCAACCGCAGGTATTGCCTATCGTGCAGAATACTACATATAGGTACTACAGCTCTGCAGATGTAGCTGAACTCTTTGACCTAGAAAGCCCGAACTTTATGTATACAAGATTAGGCAGCCCAACGGTAAACGCACTGGAAGAAAAGATGGCACTTTTAGAAGGCGGTTCTGCTGCTATTGCAACTTCCTCCGGTCAGGCGGCAACACTAATAACCATTTGCAATCTTTGCAAAGCCGGCGATCACGTAATATCTGCCGCAAACATTTATGGAGGAACACATAACCTGTTAGGTGTTTCCTTAAAAAAATTAGGAATTGATGTAACTTTTGTCGATCAAGAGTTACCGCTGGAAGAAATCATCGCTTGTGCAAGACCTGAAACAAAGGCGATTTTTGGGGAGAGCATCGGAAATCCTGCGCTGAGTATCATTGATTTTGATAAATTCTCCAAAGCTGCAAAAACAATAGGTGTACCGTTTATTGTGGACAATACCCTCGCTTCTCCGGCGCTGTGCAGACCGATTGAGCACGGTGCGGATATCGTTATTCATTCGACGACGAAATATGCAGACGGGCATGCAAGTTGTGTGGGAGGTATGGTCATTGAATCCGGTACCTTTGATTGGGCTGCTTCCGGTAAGTTCCCGGGGATGGTAGAACCCGATGAAAGTTATCACGGATTAAAATTCTATGAAAAGTTTGCTAGTGTAGCATTTACATTAAGACTCCGTGCCGTCATGCTTCGAGATTTCGGCTGTACGATGGCACCGATGAATGCCTATTTAACCCATCAAGGGTTACAGACCTTACACTTAAGAATGGAAAAACATTCTCAAAATGGATTGGCCTTGGCGGAATTCTTAAGTCAGCATGAAATGGTGGAATGGGTACTATACCCTGGATTAAAGGGCGATAAGTATTATGATTTAGCACAGAAATATCTTCCGGATGGTGCCAGCGGTGTATTGTGCTTCGGTGTGAAAGGCGGCAAAGAAGCCGGAGAAAAGTTCCTGTCCAATCTGAAGCTTACCAGCATTGTTGTTCATGTAGGCGACATTCGTACTTCTGTACTTCATCCGGCTAGCACGACTCACAGACAACTCTCGGAGCCGGAACAGATTGCAGCAGGAATCCGGCCTGAATTAATCCGAGTTTCGGTGGGCTTAGAATCCATCAAAGACATTATAGCTGACTTCGATCAGGCTTTAAAATCAGTAAAATAGGAGGTAAACTATGCCTTTAATCATCCCAAATGAATTACCGGCTTCCGATTCTTTGCAGAAAGAAAATATCTTTATCATGCATAAAGGCAGAGCCGTAAGCCAAGATATAAGACCCCTTAAAATTCTCATTGTAAATTTAATGCCTACCAAGATAGCGACGGAAACGCAGCTGGCCAGAGTATTAGCCAATTCACCGCTTCAGGTTGAATTGACCTTGGTATGTATGGATTCCCATGAATCAAAAAACACATCGCAAGACCATATGAACTCCTTTTATAAAACCCTTGAAGAGATTAAAGATGAGCGGTTTGACGGAATGATTATCACAGGGGCACCTGTGGAAACCCTGCCTTTTGAAGAGGTGGATTATTGGAAAGAACTTTGTGAGCTCTTTGAGTATTCCAAGAAAAATGTATACAGTAGTGTGCATATTTGCTGGGGAGCGCAGGCTGCGTTGTATTATCATTTCGGCATCAACAAGTATTTAACCGACGGAAAAGTATTCGGTGTATTTGAACATAGAGTGACCAGAACGCATAATCCACTGATGAGAGGATTTGATGAAATATTTTATGCCCCTCACTCCAGACACACCACGATAAACAAGGAAGAAGTGCTGGAACATCCGGAGATTCGAATCTTAGCAGAATCGGAAGGAGCGGGAGTGCATATATTGGCCACGGACAACGGCAGGCAGATTTTTATTTTAGGACATCAGGAATATGATAAAGAAACGCTAGCAACGGAGTATTTCAGAGATATCAATAAAGGGCTTCCGATCCACGTTCCTTATAACTATTTTAGAAACGACGATCCGAAGCAGGAAATTTTATTTAGATGGAGAGCTCACGCCAGCTTGCTTTTCACCAACTGGTTAAATTATTATGTATACCAAGAAACGCCGTTTGATTTGGATGCATTAGATAAAAAATAAAAATAATGAAAATAATAAAAAGCCCTTTTGTTGTGTAGGTGAAAGCTTATCTGATCCTTCCAAACAAGAGGGCTTTTCGAGTTTTATATGGTCTCTGCGAGATATTCATAAATGGATAGAAAGCAGACAGGAGAATTCTTAAGAGCAATTGGAGCTCGGAATGCATTTACTTAAAATATGAGCCAGTTCCTTAGGCGTTTCCTGACAATCTGAATTCAGCCATGTTCGAATAACCCCCACCATTCCTGCTTTTAGATATTCAATTTCATAATAAAGTTCAACTTTCTGCTCATGCAAATTTTGACCGAACAGGTTGTTGTAATTTTGATTGTTACAAGAGACGAGCAATGTATCAAGATGGTCGAGCAATGTATTAATGGTTGGACTAACATAAAAGTCATTCAGATAAACTTTGTAAAAATTTGCGTTTTCCAATACAAAATCTAATAGCTTTTCAAGCGTCACTTCGTTAAGAACCGGCTGTATCTGTGTGTCACTTTGTAAAAGGCTAAGGATAGTCTGCATTTTTTCGATTTCTATTTTTTGTAACAAATCATAGATATCATTGAAATGAGTATAAAAGGTTGTTCGATTCACGTTTGCTTTTCTGCAAATATCTTGGATTGTAATCTTATTAATGTCTTTTCCTCCAAGCAACTCAATAAAAACCTCTTTAATTTTATTTTGCGTATTCTGTGTACGCTGATTGTTTTTGACGTTCATGATTGGTTATCCTTTCCATTAACACAACACTTGTTGAATAATTGTAGCTTGAATTAACCACTTAAACTTATTATAATGGATTATTATTAAAACAACAACTATTGTTTTAATAATCGTACTAGAGACAATAAAGGATTTAAAGAAGGAATGATAAATAGATGGAGGATACTATGATTGACATTGTTCAAAGCACACTAAAGAAAAAAAAGGTTGTAATTACTGCTGTTGTATTGATTGCGGTGCTTATTTTTGCTTTTAAGCTCATGGCTGACCAGAAACCTGCTGAGGCAATGCAGGATAACGCGCTGACGGTTGAAGCAGCGGAAGCAACGATGACGGATTCATTGAAGGGGCTTACCTATAAAGCCAATCTGGAACCTATGGAGGAAGCGATCGTCAGCAGTAATGCGTCGGGACAGGTGACGCAGGTACTGTTTGAAAATGGAGATCAAGTAGTGCAGGGGCAGGTACTGGCTTATTTGAATGATAAAGATTTGCAGAATCAGCTAAAAGCAGCACAAATTAGTCTGAACCAATTGCAGGCAGAGCTTGCTTCGAAACAAAACGACTATGGGATTGCCAAGGAATTATACCAAAGCGGGGCTTATTCGAAGACTTCTTTTGATGCGGCGCAATTAGCTTATCAAACCGCCTTGTCGAGTGTGGAATTAAAAAAGGTGGCGATTCAGGATATCAATAACTCTCTTAATGACTATGTGATTCGTTCCGCTATCAGCGGAGAAATCGGTGGCAAAAATATCAGCGTCGGACAATATGTGAATATGGGAGCGGCTTTGGCGACCGTTAAAAACAATACCGCTATCAAAGCGGTCATTCAATTGATGCAAGGGGACCTGAGCAAAGTTGCAGTAGGCCAAACCGTTGAATTGAGAGTCGGAGAAAAAGAAAGCCAGCGCTTTGAAGGGGTGGTTGAAACCATCGCGGCATCTGCCGATAATCAGACCAGAGTATTTGACTGCTTGATTAAGGTATCTAATCCCGACGGAACACTGCATTCCGGGGTGACCGGCACGATTGAAATAGCGGAAGAAGGAAAAAAGGAAGTATTGGTCATACCGATGACAGCTTTAACAGGAAGTGAAGGAGACTATTCGGTGTTTACCATAGAAGATCATACCGCGCATAAAGTGGCGGTGACGATCGGAGAAATCTCAGAAGACATGGTAGAGATTACTTCGGGAATTCAAGAAGGAGAGAAAATCATCATTTCAAATTTGAATTCGATTCAGGACGGCGATAAGGTAACCGTAAGCGGGAAGGGGAAGTAGCATGTTCATAACTGATATTAGTCTCAAGCGTCCCACCTTTGCGATTGTTGTTATTATAGCTTTATTAGCTGCCGGAATCATAAGCTTTATGGGACTGAACCTCAATGAACAGCCGGAAACAAACCTGCCCTATACCGCTGTAATTATCACGTTACCCGGTGCGTCTCCGGATCAGATGGAATCCAAAGTAACAAAGATTGTGGAAGACAATGTAGGGCAGATTTCGGGCGTAAAGCATCTCATCAGCAGAGTCAGTGAAGGCTATTCGTTAACGGTTATTGAATTTGATGATTCAAGAACGGTGGACGATGCAGCTCAGGATGTCCGATCCAAGCTAGGCAGTATTCGTTCTTTACTGCCCAATGATATCAATGAACCGGTGGTTTCAAAAATAAATATGAATGAAATGCCCGTTTTATCCCTTACCGTTGCCGGGGATCTGAGTTCCGTTAAGTTGTCCAATTTGGTAGATAATACGATTGTACCTAAACTGAACAGCATTAGCGGAGTAGGCTCCGTTACTACATATGGTCTCATGGAACGCGAGATACAAATTAAAGTAGACAAAGATAAGCTGGCCGCTTTTAATCTGACGATCGGTCAGATAATCAGCGGTCTGAGCAGCGATAATATCGATATCCCAAGCGGGAAAGTAGCGGATGATTCCCGTGAAGTAACACTTCGTACCTACAGCAGTATTAAGAATGTGGAAGGGTTTAATGATATTATTGTAGCGACCATCAATGGAACGGAAGTGCGTCTGGGGGATGTAGCCGAGGTCATCGACGGATATGAGGCTAGAGACAGCATTTCTTTTTATAATGGGGAAGAGTGTATCGGAATTGATATTGTAAAGCAATCCGGGACGAATACCGTAGAGGTCGTGGACGAAATTAAAAGCCAAATGGAAGCGTTAGAAGCTTCTTTGCCGGCGGGAGTAAGTATTAATGTGGTCAGTGACAATTCCACCTCTATTCGGGCATCTGTTCACAGTGTGGAGGAAACCCTGATAGAAGGCTGTTTATTGGCTGTCGCTATTATATTCCTGTTCCTGCGGACATGGGGGAGCACCTTAGTGAGTGCCATATCGCTTCCGACCTCCATTATCACTACTTTTGCTGCAATGAAAATCATGGGTTTTTCATTAAATATGATGAGTTTAATGGCCCTATCGCTTTCGGTAGGCCTTTTGGTGGATGACGCCATTGTTGTCATTGAAAATATTGTAAGGCATCTCCGGATGGGAAAAACACCGATTCAGGCAGCAAAGGAAGCGACGAGTGAAATCAGCTTGGCCGTACTCGCAACTACACTGACAATCGTGGCGGTATTTTTACCGATGTCCATGATGAATGGAATCCTGGGCTCGTTCTTCAAAGAGTTTGGATTGACCATTGCGTTTGCCGTGCTGATATCGTTATTTATATCCTTTACCTTAGTACCTCTCTTAGCTTCCCGATATGTAAAGGATGACGAAGACATCGAGCCGAGAACTAAATTTGGAAGGTTTCTTCATTGGTTCAATTATCAATTTGATCTTTTAGCGGGCTATTATAAAAACATCTTAAGTGTTGTTTTAAGAAACCGTAAAAAAACTATCGCCGTTACGGTTGCTCTGTTTGTTGCCAGTATAGCACTGATTCCGTTAATGGGAATGAGCTTTATTCCCAGTCAAGATAAAGGCATTATTACTATTGCCGCCGAACTGGATTCCGGATTATCCCTGGATGCTGCAACAGAAAGAGCAAAGAAGATAGAAGACATTGTCAACCAGTATAAGGATGTACAGTCTGTTTATACAACGATTGAGAAAGACAGCATCAGCTTAAGTATTGATTTGACCGACAAAAAGGATAGAAAAGAAAGTTCGGACGAAATTGCTTCACAGATGCGTGCCGAAATTAAAGTCATGCCGGGATTGGATTTATCTGTGGCAGGAACTTCCGGTATGTCGAGCTCCTCTGCGAAAGCCTATGCCATTCATATACAAGGAGAGGATTTTGATCAGCTGTTGGAGTATAGTCAAAAAGCCAAACAGCTGTTGAACGACATACCGGGCGCAGTAGATGTAGGGATTAGCTATAAAGCCGGAAAGCCGGAGACTAGAATTGTTGTAGACCGTGATGCGGCAGCAGATCTTGGTGTAGCCCCTTCGAGCATCTCCAGCACATTAGGCATTCTGTTTAATGGGACGACGGTAGGACAGTATGAGTCCGGAGGAGACCGTATTGATGTGAAGGTCAGCGTACAAGATGATCAAAGCACAAGTCTTGACAGCATAAACGGCATTTATTTAGCCAGTACGACTACAGGCCGGATGATCCCAATTGAACAATTAATAAGCAAGGAATACGGAACGGCCTCTTCTCAAATTGCCCGTTATGATAAAAGCAGAGACATCGAAATTCAGGCGAATTTTATAGGCCTCACCTCTTCTGAACTGAACAGTGCTTTTATGGATAAGTTAAATAAAGAGTTGCCTCCGCCTAAAGGCATTACCATAGGGGCAGGAAGTGACCAGCAATTCATGGAGGAGAGTGCAGGGGGATTAGTTCAGGCCTTTATTTTAGGAATTCTGTTTATATTCTTGATCCTGGCGGCTCAGTTTGAGAGCTGGCTGGACCCGTTTGCCATTATGTTTTCATTGCCGCTTGCTATTATCGGAGCCATTCTTGCCATGTTCTTAAAGGGCGACGGGCTCAGTATGGTAGGCTTGATAGGGATCTTCTTCTTGATGGGGCTGGTTACTAAAAATGCCATTTTGCTTGTGGATTTTATTAAGAAAAGGCGTGAAGAAGGATCGGATCGGAAAGAGGCAATTTTGGAAGCTGCTATGATTCGATTAAGACCAATCATGATGACGACTCTTGCAATGATATTCGGTATGCTGCCGTCTGCCTTGAATTCAGGCACCGGATCGGAAATCTGGCAGCCGATGGCAGTGGCTATCATCGGAGGGCTGATTTCCTCTACGCTGCTGACACTTTTTGTCATACCGGTTATTTATACGATATTGGATGATATAAAGGGGAAACTGCGTTCGGTTAAATCAAAAGCGCGTGATAACATTCTGACAAAAACAAAAAGGGTATCTTAAATATAAAAAATCGTGTTACGCTTATTCACTATGAAGAATGAGGAAGACGAACCAATAAACTGCTCGCAATCATTACGTAGATAGCGGGCAGTTTTTACTTGACAATGAAATGAAAGCAGTATATTATGAAATAAATAAATTGTATAAAATTAAATTTTGTAAAACTGTATAGGAGATACTTGAAATGGGGCAGTATGATAAATTAAAACTGGAAAATCAGCTATGCTTTTCGTTATATGCGGCATCAAGAGAGGTTATCAAACTGTATAAACCGCTTCTCGACAACTATAATCTGACGTATACGCAGTATGTCGTCATGCTTGTGTTGTGGGAAGAACAAAAGATAACGGTAAAGCAGCTGGGCGAAAAATTACATTTGGATTCGGGTACCTTATCCCCGCTTTTAAAGAAATTGGAAAAGATGGACCTAATCATTAAGTATAGAGACAAGGCAGACGATAGAGTGGTTAACGTAGAAGTAACGGAGAAGGCGAAGGCCTTAAAAGAAAAAATAGTGGAAGTGCCGGAACAATTGTTTTGTAAGTTTGATTCTGAAATGGAAGAACTGGTGCAATTAAAAAAGTTATTGGACAATTTGTTGATTCGATTGGATTAAAGCGTACAATAGGACGTTAAGAAATGAGTTGCTAAGACAGATTAATTTTGCCATATAGATTGCATGAAATTAAATTTTTTAAAATTTAATTATTAATAGAACGGGAGATGTGAATAGTATGAAATTTTATGATTTTACAGCAAAAAAAATAAACGGTGAAGAAGTAAAAATGCTGGACTACAAAGGAAAAGTAGTGTTGATTGTGAATACTGCAAGCAAATGCGGGTTTACTCCTCAACTCGAAGAACTGGAACAATTGTATGAAAAATACAGCAAAGATGGTTTTGAAGTGTTAGGCTTTCCGTGCAATCAGTTTGCGGGTCAGGAACCGGGAACCAATGAAGAGGTGCAGCAGTTTTGCCAAATCAACTATGGCGTATCGTTTACTATGTTTGAGAAAATAGATGTCAATGGAGAAAATGCACATCCATTATATCAGTATTTGACCAAGGAAGCTAAAGGAAGCATAAACAACAAGATTAAATGGAATTTTACCAAGTTTTTAATTGATTCTGAAGGGGATGTAGTGAAGCGATATGCACCGATTGTCAAACCTTTAAAGATTGAAGAAGATATTAAAAAGCTGCTAAAAAAGGAGATCAGAATATGATTTATGAATTATATTCAATACTTTTGCCAAAATTGAGGTAAATGGTGAAGATGCTGCATCAAAGGGGCTGTATGAACGGGTAGAAGAATATGGATTTGGCACAACAGGAAACGATATAAAAAATCGACAGGAACTATAAACTGCAACGTATTTATTTGGGCAGTCAATGCTGCGTAAGATCCTATAAGCACTGGCTGTCCAAATGCGTTTTTTGAGACAGAACTCTTCATTCTATTATTCATCACGCGTGGTGGATTCTTCTGAAGAGTCTTTTTCTTCTTCATCAATTTTGATCGCTCCAACTGTCATCGCTCCGACGGCCGCTGCCTTTGCCAATGTTTTTGTGCCGTGTGAAATCTTCTCAAAGTCTTTTTCTTTAATTCCTTCTAGAATCTCTCCGCCGTTTTTAGTGACTAATTTAAAATTATTAACAAAATTATCGACAACTTTGCCGCCGCCTTCCTTTAAGGTATCGATCCCTTCTTGCGATTTTTCATGATTTTTCGTCACCTTACCTGCGACTAAATCGGTTGTACCACTTGCGATGTCTCCTACGATCTCTCCGGTATAGATGGTGGAATCTACTATACTGGAACCGATATCATCAATTAGCTTGACCTTTGCCACTTTACCGACGACGGATATCGTTCCGCCGATTACCCCGCCAACGGTTGCTCCTGCAATAATCCCTGCCTTTTTCAGTCTATTCATCTATATACCCCCTGTATATTTTTGATTGAAGTGCGCTTCTGATGAGAGTATACTATAAAAACGTACGCTGGTAAAGTAATGAAAGAGAAGGTAGGTCAAATGAAAGAAGCAATAAAAGCAGCATTCCCTTATACAATTCCCGTATGTTTAGGATATGTACCGCTGGGAATCGCCTATGGTTTGATGATGGCGAATGCAAACTATGGTGTGCTATGGGGTTTCTTTTCCAGCCTGTTCATTTATTCAGGTACAGCTCAATTTGTTAGTGTTGATTTTCTGGCAACAGGCACTGCCTTGTTGGAGATTGCTATTATCATTATTGTGATGAATTCGAGAATGATGTTTTACGGATTGTCTTTTTTAGAGCGGTTTGATGGGATGGGCCTGAAGAAATGGTACATGATTTTTGCGTTGACGGATGAAACCTATGCCCTGTTGTCAGCCATCAAAATCCCTGAACAGTTGGATGAGAAGAAGTTTATGCTTGCGCTGGCTGCGATGAATCAATCGTATTGGATTGCAGGCAGTGTAATCGGAATTACAGTGGGCAATTCAATCCACTTTAATTCGACGGGCATTGATTTTGCCATGACCGCACTGTTTGTTGTGTTGTGCATGGATCAATGGAAAGCCTATAAATCTCATGAACCTGCCATGATTGGGCTGAGCTGCTCCGTAGCAGCTTTGATTATATTCGGAGCGCAAAACTTTATGATTCCTTCCCTGATCGCTATTATCGCGGTGATGGTTGTAAGAAGGAAATCGATTGCAGGTAAGATGGACGAAGATGAAAAACAAGAGTCAGAATCTGAACCGGATTATATAACAGAAGAGGGAGGTGAGCAGATATGAGTTCAGATACCTTTACCTATTCTGTGATTATTATTGCACTGATCGCCGTGCTGACCTTCGGGGCCCGTTTTGTTCCGTTTGCCTTATTCAGCAGAGGGGGCAGGCCGCCGGCAGTCATTCAATACCTTGGCAATGTTCTTCCTCCTGCCGTAATGGTACTTCTCATTGTTTATTGTTTGAAAGCTGTTTCGATAACGAGCGGAAATCATGGTCTTCCGGAATTTGTTTCCATAGCAGCAGTTGTCCTGCTTTATAAGGTGTTTAAAAACAATTTATTAGCCATCGTAGGCGGTACGGGACTGTATATGTTTTTTATTCAAACCGCATTTTTCGGTGCATGATGCTTTTGTGATGCCCCAAGATAAGATGAAAATTATATAAAGAGTTCATTCTAAGGTTTAATCCTCCGTAAGGACACAGGATAAGCCAAAAGAGTGAGCTCTTTTTCTAATAGGAAATAGTAGCTTTTCTATTAGGTAAATGAGGCAACAGATCAAGGCTATCATGTTATGAAGGAAACTGTATTTTGTGATTATTGAAATAGTTTTTTAGAATAAGACCCCAGCAGAATCATCGCAGCTGATTGAATTTTACGTCTATTTGTTAAAATAATGACAAACATGGGGCGCCATGCTACAATGAGTTCGCTAATAGAACAACAGTTAAAAGCAGGGATTTATATTGGCAAATATGGACTCTATAGATGGCTTGGAGGGGTGAAAAAGAATGAGAATCTTTGATACAAAAGTACAAGAGATTAAATATAAAGTACTGAGCGAAGTGGCGAGAAAAACGTGGGAAGGGAAGGACTCTTTCGCTGAGTTTGATGATATTGCAAAACTTATTGTTGCAGATGAGCCGACGATGCGGTGCTGCATCTATAAAGAAAGAGCGATTGTAGCGGAACGTATTCGAATTGCTCTCGGAGGGAAAAAGGATAATCCGAATATTATTGAAGTTATTGAGATCGCTTGTGATGAATGTCCGGTAGCCGGTCATGTGGTGACGGATTTATGCAGAGGATGTATTGCACATCGTTGTCAGGATGTCTGTAAATTGGGTGCCATCAGTTTTGATGAACATCAAAATGCGAAAATTGATAAGAGTAAGTGTGTAGAATGCGGGAAATGTGCCAATGTCTGTCCGTATAAAGCCATCAACAATTTTATAAGACCTTGTGAGAGAGCGTGCAAGGTGAAGGCGATCCACATGGGGGAAACAAAAGCGGCTACTATTGACCATAGCAAGTGCATTTCTTGCGGAGCTTGCGTCTATCAATGTCCTTTCGGTGCGACGGTGGACAAATCTTTTATCGTGGATGCGATTCATATCATCAAAGGAAGCAAGGAGAATACAGCCTATAAAGTATATGCAATTGTTGCCCCTTCTATCGCCAGTCAATTTAAATATGTAGAAATGGGGCAAGTCATTACGGGAATTAAAAACCTTGGCTTTTTTGAGGTGATGGAGGTTGCCTTCGGCGCAGATATGGTGGCTTTGTCAGAAGCACAAGAATTGATAGACAAAGGATTTTTGACGACTTCTTGCTGTCCGGCCTTTGTGAGTTACATTTATAAACATTGTCCATCTATGATTCCTCATATTTCTCACAATCTGTCACCGATGGCCGCTTTAGGAAAATACATAAAGGAGCATGACCGCAGTGCTAAAGTGATTTTCATCGGTCCTTGCACTGCAAAAAAAGAGGAAATCAGGCGGGAAGAAGTAGGGACGTATGTGGATTGCGTGTTAACTTTTGAGGAACTGCAGGCGCTGTTCTCCAGCAGAGATATAGAGCTGGAGTGCTTAGAGGAAAAACAATTTGAAAAAGCGTCTGGCTTTGGAAGAGGGTTTGCCAATACAGGAGGTGTGGCTCAGGCGGTTACACAGGCTGTGAAAGAGCTTGCGACAGAAAGCGGAGAGGAAAGCACTGCTGCTCATTTCACTGTGAATCCAATTGCTTGTGATGGAATTGAAAAATGCAAGACGATTTTGCTCCGTGCCTCGAAAGGTGGGCTGCCAAACAATTTAATCGAAGGAATGGCCTGTATAGATGGATGTATCGGAGGAGCAGGCTGTTTGAGTCATGGAGAAAAAAACAGAGACTATATTGTAAAATACAGCAACGCATCGAAAATCAAGTCACTGCATGAATCTGGACGGGCAGAATAGTTTTTGCTGAAACCTTCCATAATAACTCCAGGAGGTGAAAAAAATGAGTAACGAAACGAAGCTATTTTCCGAAACAGGAAAATTTGATGCAAGTCATTCTACGGAAGACCATTCATGGATTCAAGAGGAAAAAATGGAAGGGGAAATTCCGGGAACAATTAAAAAGCAAAATTTAGGCCACAATTCAAAAAAAGAGGGATTGAGCCGAAATACGAAACGATAAGGCAGTGAGAAGGATCATATGGTGGAGGTTTTGCGATAAAAAATAAAACCATAGATATATTTATATTAATCATAATTGACATTAATGAAATTACCAGATATAATATTCAATATTACATTACATAATATTGATAGTTATGAATGAGGTGTTAGATTATGAATTCGATTTGTGTTTTTGGTGATTCCGTCGCAAGAGGTGTCATATACGATGAGAAAAAAGAAAAATATACGTTTTTAAAAAACTGTTTTATTAATATTTTCGCAGAGGATTTTAATATACCGGTGACCAATTATGCTAAATTTGGATGTACGATTACGAAAGGTGTAGAACTATTAAAGAAACATCAAGAAGAGCTGTCAAAGTATGATTATACCATTCTTGAATTTGGCGGAAATGATTGCGATTACAATTGGGCTGAAGTTGCTGCATGTCCTGAAAAGATTCATTTACCGAATGTTCCTTTTGATGTTTTTAAGGAACGGTATGAAACAGTGATTAAACAAGTAAAGATGTGCGGCAGCCGCCCTATCTTGTTATCTTTGCCGCCGATTGAGCCTAATCGATTTTTTAATTGGGTTTCAAAAGGGTTAAATCGAGAGAACATCCTAAAGTGGCTTGGAACGAAAGAAACCATTTATAATTGGCATGCGCAATATAATGAAATCGTCTTAGAAATAGCTAAAAAGCATCAGATCCCGATTATAGATATTCGAAAAGCCTTTGAAAACAGAGATTGTTCGGAGCTTATCTGCAAGGACGGGATACATCCCAATGAGAAAGGGCATGCACTGATCTCCAAATCCGTTTCGGTATCCTTAGCTAGTTATTTGGCGCAAGGGCATAAAGTTACTGCGCAATTGTAAAAAACGGTTTGACATTATATTTTTGATAATATATAATAATATACATGCGAAAAATATAAGCTTGCGCCATTAGCTCAGCTGGATAGAGTGGCACACTACGAATGTGAAGGCCGGGGGTTCGAATCCCTCATGGCGCACCAAAGTATTGAAATTGCAAGATTCTTGATTAAAAAAGAATCTTGCAATTTTTATTTTCCCAACAAAGTAAAAAAGAAATAAAAAGCAAGTATCTATACGGGCTAAATTAAGTATTGATTTAGAATTTCCGCGGCATCCGAATTGGATTGAGGTATAACATGAATGTAAACATTCGTAGTAACAACTATACTCGAATGTCCCATAAATTTTAAATTATACAATTTGGAATCCTTGAAATAATTATGAAAACAACCTACTCTCATACTTAGTATCAACAAAACATTCTTAATAATATATTGTATGAGAAGGAGGATTCGAAATGAAATTTATTAAACAATTAGATAGTACCCCTATTCCATTAAACCGATTAAATTTATTTTTTGAATCAAGAATAATATGGAGGGATTTTGCTACATGGATTCATACATATTTAGCAAGTGTCTTTGCCGGTTTTGGTAATCAAGACTCAATAGAAGTAAAATTAAAAGATGTTATTACAAAATTTGGCATCATTTTAAGCACAGTTTTTGGAGGGCAAATCGGAGAGCAATATAATAATCTTATTTTCAATTTGCTCAACACATTTAAATCATTGGTAGATGCGCAAATAAGAGGTGATGTTAACGCAGTAAATGAATATGCAACACAGTTATATGAAAATGCAGATCAAATTGCTGCTTTTCTAGCAAGGATTAATCCTTATTGGGAAGAAAATGAATGGAAAACTTTATTATATCAATTAAATAAATTAATAATTGAAGACTCAACTAGAGTTTTGAATAAGGAATATGCACAAAGCATAGAGGTATTTGACAGACTTTTAAATCTTACTTCAATAATGGGGGATTATTATTCTAAAGGCATACGGGATTATCTGACTCTAGCAGGTTAATCAGTATGTTAAGTGAAGAATTCAAGAGATTAAATATTTTTTAATCTCTTGAACAAAATTGTTCTAGAAAACCAATGGCTGTGACACTTACGGCATATAAGGAAGCTATACGGGAAGCTTTCTTAACCGTTCATTATGTTGGATTCGATCACTTTGACAGGAAGGTCACAATAGCAATCTCTGTTCTTTAGATGCTGCAATTCATGCTCGATTGTGATTTGCCTTCTTTCTTCTGACAACTTGTCGTTAATATAAATATTATAATTTCCATCCACATCCGGCATGATAAAACCTCTGATAGACATAGGAAGTGCTACTTCTCTGATAAAGATCATAGGAACAGCGGCTTCTCGTATAAAAAATATAGGAAGTGCTGCTTTTCTCATATAAATCATATTATCCCCCCTGCTATTTTGAATTAATTTTGTCTATAAATGCGATCAATTGCTCTAAGGCTTCGCCGTTCAATTTGCTTGAACTATCCAAAAGAACTCTATACCTCTTATCTCTATGTAATAATTCCACACAAGCCTCTAATTCGTCGTCAAAGTCATTTTCACCCTTTAAAAGATAATTGACGGATACGCCTAGGTATTCTGCAATAGCGCCGGTATATTTGGAATGCGGCGTGATGTCTTCATGCCTCCAACGGCTGACCGTAGACTTGCTGCAGCCAAGATATTTTGCCATTTTTGTATCCGATAAATCTTTACTGCTGTCTATGATTGAAAAAATTCTGCTATTAATAGTTTCCATAGGTCTAACTCCTCAAAAAAACAGTTTAATAAATACAACAAAAATCGGTTGACTTGTTTAAATAACGGAACTATAATTAATATATAAAGGAAAAAACTACCATTTAAAGTTCATTGGAACGATTAAAAACTAATAACCTTATATATTTTTTTGTTGCTAGATTAGAATTATCTTATTACAAAAGTTTAACTTTGTCAACTTTTGATAAAACCTTAGAAAGGAGTAATTCAAGTGAAGCAGTATCATGAAATTGTGGCGGAAATTAGAAAACAGATGTACTTACGAGATTGGAAAACGAAGGATCTGGCAGAGGCTACCGGATATACGGTAGGGACAATAAGAGTGATGCTTACCAACCCGAAGAAGATGTCCGATAAATCATTGGCAAAGATTTGTGAAGCACTTCAAATTAAATTATAGGAACTCAAACTGACATAAGCAGTATGAGTGATAAAGCAGCAGTATTTGTGATATAATGAACGCAATCGATTGAATACAGCGTTCCTTAAATCATACGGCGACACAACTTGTATGATAGATTGAAGGAGGAATAATAGATGAAAGCGACAGGTATTGTTAGAAAAGTTGATGAACTAGGCAGGATCGTACTTCCTAAAGAGCTGAGGCGAATTAGACACATTAATGAAGGAGATCCGATAGAAATTTTTGTAGACGATAATTTAATCATTTTACATAAGTATCAGCCGGCACTTGGAATCATAAATGACATCGAGCGGTTAATCGCAAAACTCTCTGACTCCCAGGAATTTATGTCAGATGAAGAAATGGAAATCGCCCAAGAGATCATTGGCACTTTACAAAAGATTCAGGTGACCTCTAAGTAAGGAGATGAAGTATGATAGAGATACTTTCAGTACTAAAAAAATGGATCAAAGAAGAAAAGCTATGTACACTTTTATGACGGTAATAGCTTTTTTATTTTTTTTGAAGTATAATGACATAAAAGATTCCTTGGAGTGCCGGAAGGAGAAAATATGGAAGATATTAAAGAACTCAAGAATAGTCTGAAAGAAGTTCGCCCTAATAAATGGGAGGACATTCCGGACATTGATTTATACATGGATCAAGTATTGGTTTATATGCAAAGACAGCATATTGGATTGGAAAGCGGCGAGACGTTGACTTCTGCTATGGTGAATAATTACATTAAAAAAGGATTGTTGCCTCGGGCGAAAGGGAAGCGTTATGACCGAACTCATGTGGCGTATTTGACAGCCATTTGTTTGATGAAACAGGTTCTTTCGGTGGACTTGACAGATCAGATGCTTAAAAATCAATTGGAGAACTCGGGTATTCAAGAGTTTTATAGGAAGTACTGTGAGAGCGTTGACAATGCTTACAATGAAGTGGCTGAAAAGATAAGTGAGGATATGAGCAAAGAAGAGATATCTGAATTGGTGCTGCAGTTAGCGGCTTCCAGTTATGCGCAGAAGGTAGCTTGTGAAAGGTTATTGGAAATACAAAAAACAAAATAGATTAAAGTGACATAAAAATAGATTGTCAGCAACGATAGCGGAGGTATCCCAAAAGGTGAGCGAGAATGCAGAGAATGCACAAAGGATAAGAGTTTTAGCTAGAGGTGTAAAGATGGCGATTTCGGTAAAAGACAACATGCAGCAAGTAAGTGATATGGCATATCAAACCAATCAGTTGATTAATGAAATTAGCAAGCAAACTGAAGAAGAAGCCGAATCCTTAAAAGAGATAAACAAAGGCATTGACCAGATATCTATGGTAGTCCAAGAGAATTCTGCAACTGCTGAGGAAAGCTCTGCCTCATCACAAGAAATCGCACTGCAAGCGCAAATTTTGAAAGGCATGGTGGATAAGTTTGTAGTATAGCGTAAAATGTCGAAAGAACATAGTCATATTTTGAGTACAGCATTTTATTAAATAGCACGAATAAGGAGCCCCTTACATAGTATATGATATATCACTATGAAAGGGGTTTTTGTTTTTGGAAAGCAATAGAAGAGGAACTGCAAAAGGTAAAGTTTCAAAACAAGCTTATGAGACCACTGCAGAACCTTATGTAGGCATGCCCATATATTTAGATGACAATTTCTTTTCCTTGTTTGGTAACAGAGGCCAGTGTCCTATGGATGATTTCGAGGACTTGATGAATCAGGAAATAGATGAAGATATAGAAAATGGAAGTATGCCTAATCAATGTACACCAGATCAATGTATACTGTATCGAGAAAAACCAGTAGCGCCAGCGCCAGCACCGGCACCGGCACCGAGACCAGCACCGACAGGTCCGATGGGTCCAACGGGTTCAATGGGTCCAACGGGTTCAATGGGCCCGGCAGGTCCAACGGGTTCAATGGGTCCGGCAGGTCCAACAGGTTCAATGGGTCCGGCAGGCCCGACAGGTTCAATGGGTCCGGCAGGCCCAACAGGTTCAATGGGTCCGGCAGGTTCAACAGGCTCAATGGGTCCGGCAGGTCCAACGGGTTCAATGGGTCCGGCAGGTCCAACAGGCTCAACGGGTTCAATGGGTCCGGCAGGTCCAACAGGCTCAACGGGTTCAATGGGTCCGGCAGGTCCAACAGGCTCAACAGGTTCAATGGGTCCAACAGGCCCGATGGGTCCAACAGGTCCGATGGGTCCAACAGGTCCGATGCCATCGTGCCCGACACCATCGTGCCCAATGCCATCGTGTCCGAAACCATCGTGCCCTAAACCGTCGTGCCCGACACCATCGTGCCCGACACAAGATATAATGCCTAATCAATGTATGCCGGGCAGATGTATGCCAGACAGACGTATGCCGGACAGATGTATGCCGGACAAAAGCATGCCAGACAAATGTATGCCGGATAAATGCATGCCGGACAGACGTATGCCAGACAAATGTATGCCGGGTAGACGCATGCCGGATCAAGTTATGGGAGACTACACTGAAACTGAGTCCGATAGTATGATGAATGACTGTGCTGCTGGCTGTCCACTTGCGATGGCTTATGTACCATGGCAGTCCTGGGAAAATACTTATGAGGAAGAAGTTGCTTTTAAAGTCGGTACCGTATTCCCAAGCTTGGACTTACCATTCTTAGGAGGTAAGCGAATATGAGTAGAAGTGAACTGATGCATAAAATCCAAGTGTTAGGATTTATTTTAGTAGATGTGGGACTTTATCTGGATACGCATCCGAGAGATAAAGCCGCCTTAAATTATTTCAACAAGTATAGTACTTTATATAAACTTGCCAGAAATGATTATGAACAACAATACGGTCCAATTACACCGATTGGAACAAATGATACCGTTAGCTGGTCATGGATAGACGAACCATGGCCTTGGGAAGGGGGATTTTAGTTATGTGGACATATGAAAAAAGATTACAGTTCCCGATAAATATTAAAAACCCTAATCCTGCCATGGCAAAATTTATCATCAGTCAATATGGAGGACCAGATGGTGAAATTGGAGCTTCTTTGCGTTACTTATCCCAAAGATATACGATGCCGTATAAACAGTGTGTCGGTATTTTAAATGATGTAGGAACAGAAGAAATGGGGCATTTTGAGATGGTTGCAACTATCGTACACCAGTTGACAAGGAATATGACCATTGAGCAGGTCAAAGAAGCCGGAATGGAAGCTTACTTCGTGGATCATACGGCAGGCATATATCCGGTTGCAGCTAGTGGCGTACCTTTTGATGCAATGTGCTTCGCTTCAAAAGGAGATGCAATCACCGACTTAGTGGAGGATATGGCAGCAGAACAGAAAGCCAGAACCACCTATGACAATATCTTAAGAATGATAGATGATCCGGACGTCATCGCACCGATCCGATTCCTCAGAGAACGTGAAGTTGTTCATTTCCAGAGATTCGGAGAAGCGCTTCGTGTCGTTCAGGATAATTTGGATTCAAAGAACTTCTATGCATTCAATCCTTCCTTTGACGGCTCAATGATGAGAAAAAATAAATAAACGCAGAAGACAACAGAATAATGTCTGATTCTAATAGTATTGGAATTGAACATTTAAGATATTAAGGAGTAATTTCTTAATAATGAAAACCAGTTTAACAAAGTTGTTAGACTGGTTTGTTATCTTCTATGTAATAAATGTAACATATAAAATATTTTATTTTATATTTAAAGAAATAGTAGTTGGAATAGATATTATCCGCCCGACTATAAACAATGGTTCGGTGCAGAATTCGATCCCGGTGCTAAGTGTAAATAGAACGGATTCTGCACCCCCCTCATAGTATATATAATAATAATATGAAAGGGGTTTATTTTTTTGGAGAAAAAGAAATATAAAAAAAATATTGCTGCAGAATATGATAAAGCTTCAGAACCGTATATAGGTATGCCTATATATTTAGATGATGACTTTTTTTCGACACCGAATCAAGGTACGATGCCGATGACACCGACAGGCCCGAATCAGGGAACAATGCCAGTGACACCGACAGGCCCAAATCAAGGTACGATGCCGATAACACCGACAGGCCCGAACCAAGGCACGATGCCGATAACACCGACAGGCCCGAATCAAGGCACGATGCCGACAATCCCAACAGGCCCGAATCAAGGTACGATGCCGATGACACCGACAGGCCCAAATCAGGGCACGATGCCGACAATCCCAACAGGCCCGAATCAAGGCACGATACCAATGATGCCTACAGACCCAAATCAGGGCACAATGCCGACGATACCGACAGGCCCGGATCAAGGCACGATGCCGACAATCCCAACAGGCCCGAATCAAGGCACGATGCCAATGATGCCTACAGACCCAAATCAGGGTACGATGCCGACGATACCGACAGACCCGAATCAAGGTACAATTCCGATGATGCCAACGACACCAAATCAAGGTATGACTCCTATGGTGCCTACATCCCCTATGTCACCAATAAGAGGAACGCGCAGATTGATGCCTGACCCTGGTCAAGAAATAGAGATCGAATCAGACTGTGCTGCTGGTTGTCCACTTGCGATGGCTTATGTACCATGGCAGTCCTGGGAAAATACTTATGAGGAAGAAGTTGCTTTTAAAGTCGGTACTGTATTCCCAAGCTTGGACTTACCATTCTTAGGAGGTAAGCGAATATGAGTAGAAGTGAACTGATGCATAAAATCCAAGTGTTAGGATTTATTTTAGTAGATGTGGGACTTTATCTGGATACGCATCCGAGAGATAAAGCCGCCTTAAATTATTTCAACAAGTATAGTACTTTATATAAACTTGCCAGAAATGATTATGAACAACAATATGGTCCAATTACACCGATTGGAACAAATGATACCGTTAGCTGGTCATGGATAGACGAACCATGGCCTTGGGAAGGGGGATTTTAGTTATGTGGACATATGAAAAAAGATTACAGTTCCCGATAAATATTAAAAACCCTAATCCTGCCATGGCAAAATTTATCATCAGTCAATATGGAGGACCAGATGGTGAAATTGGAGCTTCTTTGCGTTACTTATCCCAAAGATATACGATGCCGTATAAACAGTGTGTCGGTATTTTGAATGATGTAGGAACAGAAGAAATGGCGCATTTTGAGATGGTTGCAACTATCGTACACCAGTTGACAAGGAATATGACCATTGAACAGGTCAAAGAAGCCGGAATGGAAGCTTACTTCGTGGATCATACGGCAGGCATATATCCGGTTGCAGCTAGTGGCGTACCTTTTGATGCAATGTGCTTCGCCTCAAAAGGAGATGCAATCACCGACTTAGTGGAGGATATGGCAGCAGAACAGAAAGCCAGAACCACCTATGACAATATCTTAAGAATGATAGATGATCCGGATGTCATCGCACCGATCCGATTCCTCAGAGAACGTGAAGTTGTTCATTTCCAGAGATTCGGAGAAGCGCTTCGTGTCGTTCAGGATAATTTGGATTCAAAGAACTTCTATGCATTCAATCCTTCTTTTGACGGCTCAATGATGAGAAAAAATAAATAAACGCAGCAGACAACAGAATAATGCCTGATTCTAATAGTATTGGAATTGAACATTTAAGCTATCAGAAAGTAAGTTTCTGAATAATGAAAACCAGTTTGACAAAATCGTTAAGCTGGTTTTCATGCTTTTTACATTGTGCCTATCCTGTTTCTGCCATGCTACCGATCAAAATCTGAAAGGAAATAAAAAATCCCACCAATAGATGGGATCATTAAGCTAGCTTATCATAGTCACTATATAAAGAGGAAGAAACTAGATGAAAAGTTTATAAATTGGATATAAAGATAGGGCTTGACTTATCTAGTACAATTCTGAGTTGAATTCTGAGCCTTAGAAGAAGGATTGCCCTTATTCTCTTTATTTTCCATCTTGTTATTCATTCTATTAGTTGTCTTATTGTCCATTTTGTTTTCTGTCTTATTTTCTATTCTGTTTTCCATTTAAATCACCTCCGCCTATTATTATGTCTTGCTCTTTAAAAAATTATTTGAAAAGGTATATGTTAATTAGAACCAAAAGTACTAGAATTTTGATATGTTAATGGGCACATTCGCTTTTTTATTCGGGCACAAAGTCAAGAAAGTATAATATATTAGTATATATATTTAATTTGCCGGAGGTATTTAATGAATAACCAATATCAAAATTTTGTTTTCTCTGGAGGAGGGATATTAGGTATTGCTTATATAGGTATGTTAGATTATCTATATAATATTAATCTTATGCAAAACATTAAACGAGTAGCAGGCAGTTCGGCGGGAGCTATTACAGCTTGTATCACATCTTTTAATCTCCCTTTTGAAGAAACGAAAAAAATTGCAGATTCTCTGAATTACAGTAAAGTTCCGTCAACAACGGATCAAGAAGAACCTCAGATATTTTCTAAATCCGGAAAGGAAATATTAGATAAAGTTTTTATCAACGCAGAATGCGTATACCGGTTGATTACTCAATATGGTTGGTACTCTTCCAATTACATGTATAACTGGATCAAGCTTCAAATAGCCGATCAATTTGACGGCACAAAAAAGGCACCCCCCTATACATTCATAGATTTCATGGACCCTTCCCTGCATAAAGAAGGGCGTAATTTTAAAGACCTCTATATTATAGGAACGGACGTTTCCACTAAATCATCCTCTGTATTCTGTGCAGAATATACTCCCTATATGGAGGTGGCGGAAGCAGTACGTATATCCATGTCTGTTCCGCTTTTTTTCCAAGCCATCAAAAGCACATGTGCTGTAGATCATCAAAAAAATAGGCCTAAGGTTTATGCAGATGGCGGAATCTTGTATAACTATCCTATTACCCTTTTTGATATCGATAAGCCCTCGCCTGAAACACTGGGCGCACTATTCAATAGCAGTTGTCCCCCTTTGGAGATTGACAATCTGCTGGATTTCATTGTAAATCTGCTATCCTGTACCACTTCTATGCAAACTCAGTACATATATAGTGCACCGGAAAATCTTGAACGGAGTATTCAAATATATACTAGCAATATTGCTTCACTGAACTTTAATGTAAAGGTTGATGATGATATCTATACCTTTTTATATAAGCAAGGATATTTAGCAGCAGAAAATTATTTCAACTATTTATGAATTTTTAAAACCAGTTTAACAATTTGTTAGCTGGTTTTTTTATTTTGTCGTTTATTTTTGATGGGTGAATTTAAAAACAAATCCTATAAAAAATAGATAATTCTCTAAAAGATTGTGAAAAAAATATAAAAAAGTAAGTGTTTTTTGGTATTGTTACATAATTATCAAAACAAAATTAGGATTACAGGGGTATAGTGGAAAATAAAAGTTCATTATATTTTTATATTGAAACAGAAAAATATAAAAATATCAGAATGGCTATCAATGTGTTCATATTTAAGATTATTTTGTAAATTATTACAAAATATGAAATATATATTCATTTTTTTAGCATAGAATGAGCGATTTGACAATGTATACCTTTAATCTGATAAAGGTATACATTATACTTTGTCAAACTTGTTGACCTTATAGAATAAACATATTATAATCATCAAAAAAGTTTGACAATATTAATTTGGTTAAGAGAAATCAGTATCCTTTCAAAAGGATTAGGATTTAAGAGTGGGGAACTCACATGGTGAGTTTACTCACTCTTTTTACATAGATTAATGTTTGTTAAAAAATTATTGGATACGAAGCTCAAATTGTTATGTTAAGCATTTTAAATATAAAAACTATTATTAACCTAGGAGGGACACCATGGAAGGAATAACTTATCAATTAATTTTATCAGCCGTAATTTTTGTCGGCGCATACGCGCTTATTATTTGGGACAAAATTGATCGCACGATTGTCGCATTAACAGGAGCCACATTAATGATTGTTTTGCGAATAGTAGATCAGGAAAGTGCTTTTGGATATATTGATTTCAATACAATCGGACTTTTAATCAGTATGATGATTATCGTTATGGTCATTAAGAGAACAGGTCTTTTTGAATTTTTAGCCGTAAGGACTGTAAAAGCTGCAAAAGGAGAACCTATTGTAATCCTTATTCTGTTATCCTTAATAACCGGTTTTGTCTCTGCTTTTTTAGACAATGTAACGACTATCCTGCTGATCCTGCCAATTACTCTTAGCGTGGCGAAGGATTTAAAGGTAAATCCGGTCCCTTTCATTATTTCATCGGTTTTTGCCTCAAATGTGGGAGGAACGGGAACGTTGATCGGTGATCCGCCCAATATTATGATAGGCAGTGCTGTGGGCTTAACTTTTATGGATTTTCTAAGAAATCTTGGGGTCATCATATTCCCTTTATTGTTTCTTACTACATTTGTTTTCGCTTTGCTCTATAGAAAACAGCTGTTTACGACGGATGAATGCAAAGCAAAAGTAATGGCGGTTGATGAAAAGGAATGCATTAAAAATATCGGGCTTCTTCGAAAGAGCTTAGCGGTACTCGCATTAACTGTAGTAGGCTTTATATTGCATGGCATGTTGCATTATGAATCTGCAACGATTGCCTTGGTAGGGGCTGTAATCCTGTTATTTTTATCAGGGGAGCATATAGAAGGAATTCTTAAAGAAGTTGAATGGAAAACAATCTTTTTCTTTGGCGGATTGTTTGTAATGGTAGGGGGAATTCAAGAAACAGGGATCATAAAAATGATTGCGGAAGGCGTATTGGGTTTGACTCACGGAGATATCGTGATGACCACGCTGGCGATCTTATGGGTATCCGCAATCGCATCGGCTTTTGTAGACAATATTCCATTTGTAGCAACAATGATACCGATGATAAAGGATATGGGAGATCTGTCCGGAATGCCTTTGGAACCGCTTTGGTGGGCATTGGCTCTGGGCGCTTGTCTTGGCGGAAACGGAACCATTATTGGCGCAAGCGCAAATGTAGTTGCAACGGGCATGGCAGAAGAAGCAGGTTATAAGATCACCTTTGGGCAATACTTTAAATTAGCTTTTCCAACCATGATTTTAACTATAGTGATTTGTACTGTCTATGTTTATTTTGCTTATTTAGTATAAGAGATGGAAGGTACATAAGACGTTATATAATGCATAAAACGAAAAAATACCGAGTAAAACTTACTCGGTATTTTGTATAGAACGGTATGCAAAAGCTATCCTCGCTTTTTATTGCCTTTCGAAAAGGATGGATTCCTTGAAATGTATTATCAGGAAGAGTAATATGTACGAATGATATTTTATATATAAGATTTTGATTGGATGTAGAAAAAAAGATTAGGATAATAGAGATTTTTGGCATACTGATAGCGAAAAGAACGCTCTGAATTTTGTGGAATATAAAATATTTAAAAATATTTTTGTATATTTATAAATATTTTATATTGTAATACTAATTAAAATCTGCTATCATAATGAAATAAAACGTTGAAATAAGAGAGGTAAAAGCGATGATTGTTAGAAAAGCAAAATTATCCGATTCGGAAACCATACATAAACTGGCGAATTATTATGCAGATAAAGGATTGCTGCTTGCTCGTTCCAGAAGTTCAATCTATGAAAATATAAGAAATTATTCTGTTGTGGAAATAGATGGTGAAGTAATAGGCGTTGGTGCATTGTCTACCATTTGGTCTGATCTGGCAGAAATTAGAACGCTTGCTGTAGAGGAGAGTCTCTCAGGGAAAGGCATCGGCAGAAAACTTATGGAATATTTTATAAGTGAAGCAAAAGAAATGGGTATTCAAAAGATTTTTACCCTGACATACCAGAATGTATTTTTCGAAAAGTGCGGTTTTATCGAAGTGGATAAAGACTATATTCCGCCTCATAAGCTGTGGAAAGACTGCTATGGTTGCCCGAAGTTTCCAGACTGTGATGAGATTTTGATGGTCATGGAATTTGAGAAAGAAAAATAGGTTAATGGAAATCCCCGCCGGTTTTAGCGGGGTATCATAGGGACAAAAAGTGAACCATATAAAAGGCCTGTGATGGGGCGGACAGTTTGAGCTGTCCGCCCCGTTTTCGTGTCGTGCCTCAAGTCTGTGTCTGACGCTCCTTGTCATCACGGGGTACGGGGCGGCAGTGCCCCGCAAAAATACGGTCGGCGTACAGGCGAACGCTATGCTTGGCCCTACCGACGGGAGGGTTGTCATACCATAATCTCGTTTACCTCCTGCGTAGGAATGAACCGTAAGGCGGGTTCATGCATAATAATTCCTTCACGCGAACACGCAAAAAAATAAAAAATCAAAATATTGACTCTGACATTATGTCATAGTGTAATATAAAATCAGACGGATAGGAGGCGTGAATATGAGAACAATTAAACAGGTCTCGGGGTTAACGGGTATCAGTGTACGTATGCTGCATTATTACGATAAAATCGGATTGCTAAAACCAAGCGCAACAACAGATGCAGGTTATAGACTATATGACGATGAATCCCTTGAAACCTTGCAGCAAATCCTTTTTTTCAAAGAGTTGGACGTACCATTGAAAAATGTGAAGGAGATCTTAGCAAGTCCACAGTATGATAAAATGCAGGCACTCCATAAGCAAAAAGAGTTGCTTTCGTTGAAACGAGACCGGTTGGACGAAATAATCTCTCTCATTGAGAAAAAATTGAAAGGCGGGAACACGATGAGTTTTAAAGAATTTGATATGAGCGAATATTTTAATGCATTGGAAACCTTTAAACAGGAACACGAGGATGAAGTTGTCCAGTATTATGGCAGTGTAGATGAATTCAACGAGAAACTTGAACACATGAAATCCAATGAAATAAGAATTGCGAAAATGGCGATAAAACAGTTCGGCAGTATTGAAAAATATACCGAAGCCATGAAAAATAACCTTAATAATTTGCCGTCAATTATGGAAGGGTATCAGACAATTAAAGATAAAGCAGATGATGATTTGGTTCAAATGAATCAATTAACTAAAAGCTTAACATCTGATTTAAGTAAAGACCCGTCCTCAACAGAGATTCAGAAGATAGTAAAAGAAATGGATGTCATGGTCAAAGAGCAGTATGAAATTCTGAAGATGGATATGGGTGAAAACCACTGGGGATTTATGGCGGACCTTTATTTGACAGAAGCTGAATATATAAAAATCAATGACAAAAAGTATGGTGAAGGCGCGTCAAAATTGATAGGGCAAGCTCTCAAATTTTACAGTGAGAACAACAAACAGGATTGCCATTGTAGTTGAAAATTGAGTAAATAAATGCGAAAACACCTCGTTTCCAAGGAGATACCTTGGGAATGAAGTGTTTTCTTTTTCGTATTTAGTTCGCCTTATGCAGTCTATCGCTTTAAATTTTACATAGCAGACATATCAGACATGTTAGACATATTACCGACAATTTCTGGGTTCACCATACCAAAGATCATAGCGATGTGAGCGACTACCAGGAATCCGGAGATAAGAAGGAAATGAATCTTCATTTTTTCTTCCTGAGATTTCTTTCTGCCTATAACACCAAGCTCCAGCAATGCAATCGGAAGAAGGAAGAGGACTCCGCTTAAATAGAAGCCGACAGCTACCACGTCTACCCAAGTATGCCAGCCACTGCTGGTTGTCAAAGGGATAAACGCCGTTGAGAATAAGTAAATAAAAATTCCTGTAAAGTAAATTCCTGCGAAGATACCTACTACTTTGTTAAAGGTTCTTAAACCGCCTGCATTTGACCTATTAAAAATAATGAAAAACTCTGTTATAGTAAGTGCTTCCGCACAGATAACAGGGATAACCATGAAAATAATCAGATTCCAAGGTTGATTGCTTGCCAATAAAGACATATAATGTGTCATATTCATCGTATTGACCTCCTATAATTTTAAACTTATTGTATAAATAGATTGTGAAGAAATGATGGAGAAAATACTTTTCGATGAAAATTTCTATTTGTAAAATAGATTTCAGCGTATATGACGTATAGAAAGAAGGGGAAGGAGAGCAGCATGACAAAAGTTTTATTTATCTGCCACGGAAATATTTGCAGAAGCCCGATGGCGGAGTATGTGCTGAAGCATATGGTTCGTAAAAGAGGGATTTCTGAAGAATTTGAGATTGCTTCTGCCGCCACGAGCCGTGAAGAGATTGGGAATGATATTCACCGCGGCACGAAAACAAAGCTTACTGAAATCGGTATCCCTTACTCCGACCGAAAAGCAGCGCAGGTAACGAAAAGGGATTATGAGGATTATGAATATCTCCTGTGTATGGACAGCAATAATCTGCGAAATCTTGCACGAATTGTCGGAGAAGACGCCAATCAAAAAATATTTCGGCTACTTGATTTTTCATCCGATCCCCGAGACATAGCCGATCCGTGGTATACGGGAAATTTTGATGAAACTTATAACGATATTATGGAGGGGTGTGAAGCATTCCTTTCTCATCTCGAATCAGCGGCAGCTTACAATAATATAAAAGACTGTAAATAATAAAGGGGAGACTCAAGACCATTCATCTGACCAGATAAATCTTGAGCGATCCCCTTTATTTAATATGGAAGGCTTAATTTATAAATATAGAATATCTGTGGCGATCATATCCACGAATTTTTTATCATGTTCTACCAATAACATTGTCGGTTGATATTCTAAGATTAAGTTTTCAATCTGAATACGTGATAATACATCAATAAAATTAAGCGGTTCATCCCATACATAAAGGTGGGCTTGTTCGCATAGACTCTTTGCAATAAGCACCTTTTTTTTCTGTCCCTCGCTGAAATCCTCCATTTTCTTCTCGAATTGCAGCCTTGAAAAATCAAGTTTTCGAAGAATCGTTTTAAAGAGGGTAAGGTCAATATCATGTCGCCTCGCAAATTCGTCCAGCTCTCCTTTTAAAAAGGAGGTGTCTTGCGAAATAGACGAAATTTTCAGCCCATTCCCTATATTCAGGATGCCTTGGTAGTCCTTCTGTTCTCCTAAGATTATTTTTAACAGGCTGGTTTTTCCGCATCCGTTTTTACCTTGAATCGCTATCCGCTGTCCTTGCAATACGGAGAAACTAATATTCTCGAAGATTGCTTTTTCATCATAAAATAAGGACAGTTGATTTGCTTCCATTAATTTCTGCTGAGGATAGGGGATCGGTTTAATTTTGAGCGCGTCATTGGATTCAATGTTTTTCAGTAATTGTGATTTGGATTCAATGGATTTTTCCATACGAAGCTCAGAAGATTTAGCCCGTTTCATCAATTTGGCCGCCTTATGGCCTACAAAGCCCCGATCCGGTACATCTGGACCGGATTTGCTTTTCTCTGTTTTATCCGACCAGTTTGATGTGCGACGAGCGGCTTCAGAGAGACGTTTGATGTCCTTTTGCAACTTTTCGTTTTCAGCGAGTTCAAATTGGTCACTATATTCCTTGTTCTGCTGCCAGGTTGAAAAATTCCCTTGCTGCACTTCGATATCTGTTTTATTAATTGACAGGATATGGTCAACACAAGTATCCAGAAAGGCACGATCATGAGAAACAAGGATAAACGATTTTTTTCGTTTCAGATATTGACTGACGGTTTCTCTGGCTTGCCTATCCAAATGATTGGTCGGCTCATCAATCAGAAGAAAATTATTTTCTTTTAGAAACAAAATAGCAAGCAGAACTTTTGTCTGCTCCCCATGACTCAACGTCTCAAAAGGACGATAGAGCACTTCTTCCGATAGATCCAACAAAGAACATTCCTTGGACAGCCGCCAGTATTCATAGTCCGGCAGAATCTCTTCAAGAACGTCGATGGTGATCTGGGAAGAATTTTTTACCGGATAAGGGAAATAATCAAACGATACGGAAGAGGATATGGTACCGGAATATTCGTATTGATTCAGTAAGAGCTTTAAAAAAGTAGTCTTGCCCCTTCCGTTTCTACCGATAAAACCTAGTTTCCAATTGGTATCGATTTGAAAAGAAGTATTTTCAAAAATAGGATCATAACTACCTTCATAAGCGAAAGTTAGTTGTTGGATATTAATTAAAGACATAAAACGTCACCTCCAATAGTCACATAAAAAGCCGGCGTTTCATTTTTTGCAGCAAGCATTTTATGAAAAAAAATAGATGCAAGAAAGCTATTTTCTGCATCCATAACAACTACAATACTCTTTTAAATAAAGAGGGATTGTAGAAGGTTAGGTTTTATGTTATGATTGTGAGAAAATGTAACTTTCTTGCCAAAGCGCACCACAAAACTAGCAGTATAAATTCTACCGTATTTATAGGTTTTGCTTTGTAAACTAATGTTGTTAGCAAGAAAAGTTAATCATTTTTTCATCTCCAATCTGTATCTAGATGCTTTTATTATAGAGATAAATGAGAGTGATGTCAATCATTGAAATTTCAAGCTATCTTTGAAGCAGATATAAAAAGAATGTCCTAATTTGCCCAATATCGAAAATGGGGGTTGACGGATTAAATGGGGGATGGTATATTTTAATTACCTACTAAATAGATAGAAATACTAAGAGAATAAAAAGAAAGGAGCAATCAAATTGAATTGGGATTTTATAAAACAAAATACCTGTCTGTATCAGGACGCAGCATTGCTGGTTATTCGAATTGGAATCATCGGCATCGTTCTTTCCATTGTAGTTGGGATGATTTGCAGTATCATTCAATACTATAAGATTCCGATTTTAAAGAGAGTCGCTTCCTGTTACATAGAACTCAGCCGCAATACGCCGTTGCTTGTACAATTATTTTTCCTCTATTTCGGATTGCCTAAGCTGGGTATTTCCATTAGTGCAGAGGGGTGTGCGATCATCGGTCTGACTTTTCTCGGAGGCAGTTATATGGCAGAAGCCTTTCGCAGCGGCTTGGAGTCCATTGAATCGATTCAGCAGGAATCCGCTATGAGCCTTGGGATGAATCGGCTGCAGATTATGCAGTATGTGATTTTGCCGCAGGCGATCAGTTTATCGATTCCGGCCTTTTGCGCCAATGTGATTTTCCTCATCAAAGAGACTTCGGTGTTCAGCGCGATTGCCCTTGCGGACCTGATGTACGTAGCGAAAGATTTGATAGGACTTTACTATAAGACAGATGAAGCGCTGTTCATGCTGGTAATATCCTACTTGGTGATTTTACTGCCGATTTCAGTGTTGTCGACACTTCTGGAAAGGAGGCTTCGCTATGCAGGATTTGGGAATTAGAGTCCTATTCGAAGGAACAAACTCGATCCGTTTGCTGGTCGGCTTATGGGTGACAGTACGAATCAGCTTGATTTCGGTAGGCTTGTCCATTCCGCTGGGAATCTTGCTGGGGATGGTGATGAATATAAAGAATCCATTCACAAAGGTATTGACGAAGCTATACTTGGAATTCATACGGATTATGCCTCAATTGGTTCTGCTATTTCTGGTATATTTCGGTATCACGAGAGCTTTTGGCATTAATCTTTCGGCTGAATTCAGTGCGATTCTTGTCTTTACTCTTTGGGGAACCGCAGAAATGGGCGATTTGGTTAGAAGCGCATTAATCAGCATTCCGAAGCATCAGTACGATAGCGGAAGTGCGCTGGGGATGAACAAATTCGAGATTTATCGGTATATCATCATTCCACAGACGCTGCGAAGATTGATACCGCTGGCTATTAACTTAATTACCCGTATGATTAAAACGACGAGTTTAGTGGTACTCATCGGCGTTGTAGAAGTATTAAAGGTTGGTCAGCAAATTATAGATGCTAATCGTTATACGGTGCCGACGGCAGCATTGTGGATTTATGGGGTTGTATTTTTCCTCTACTTCTTCACTTGCTGGCTGATTTCGCTGCTTGCGAAGGGGTTGGAGAAGAGATGGAGGTAAACGGCATGAAAGAAAAAGAGATAGTTTTGAGCATTCGGCATTTGAAAAAGAGCTTTGGGGAAACTGTCGTTTTAAATGATTTAAATTTAGATATCAATAAAGGGGAAGTAATCGTCGTAGTCGGACCGTCCGGATGCGGAAAAAGCACCTTGCTTCGATGTCTGAACGGACTTGAGGGAATACAGGAAGGTGAAATATTTTTAGACCAAGAAGCGGTCAGCTTAAAAGGAAAAAACATGACGGCGATTCGTCAGAAAATCGGCATGGTATTTCAAAGCTATGATCTGTTCCCCCATTTGACGATTTTAGAAAATATTATTTTAGCGCCTGTTAAGGTGCAAAAAAGAGAAAAAGCGTCTGTTATTGCGGAAGCCGAGGAGTGGCTTGAACGAGTAGGCCTGATTGATAAGAAGGATGCCTATCCGCGGCAATTATCAGGCGGACAGAAACAGCGTGTGGCCATCGTAAGAGCACTCTGCATGCATCCGGAAGTTCTATTATTTGATGAAGTAACGGCTGCACTCGATCCGGAAATGGTAAGAGAAGTTTTAGATGTGTTGTTGGAACTAGCCCGACAGGGCAGAACGATGGTGATTGTGACCCATGAAATGCAGTTTGCCAAAGCTGTTGCAGATCGCGTCATCTTTATTGACAAGGGACAGATTGTAGAGGAGTCTCTGCCTGGAGAATTCTTTTCTTCACCGAAGACTGAACGGGCAAAACGCTTTTTAAATACCTTTGAATTCAACTCTGTGCGAAACAGAGATGAAGATATATTGCTCTAGTGAGCTTGGTGCTCACCATATAAAAATAAAAGAAAAGAGGGAGAAACGATGAAGAAAATTTTATCCGTATTATTAGTACTTATTTTAACAGTTACTGCACTGACTGCTTGCGGCAGTAAAGCAGAGGACAGCGAAAAGGCAGGAGAAAAGGAACCTGCAACAACCGCTCGCAGCTTAGATGAAATTAAAGACAGCGGGGAAATCATAATCGGCGTATTCAGTGATAAAGCTCCGTTTGGTTATGTGGATGAAAACGGCGAATATCAAGGATATGACGTATACTTTGCAAACCGTATCGCGAAAGATTTAGATGTAAAAGTAAAATATGTTTCGGTTGAACCCGCAAGCCGTGTAGAATATTTAAAGACTGGCAAGGTTGACATTATTCTGGCAAACTTCACCGTAACGGATGAACGTGCACAGCAGGTAGATTTTGCACTTCCTTACATGAAGGTAGCTTTAGGTGTTGTTTCACCGGAGAAGGCACCTATCAATGGTGTGGAAGAGCTGGCAGGCAAGACTTTAATCGTTTGCAAAGGAACGACAGCTGAAACATACTTCTCTGAAAACTATCCTGATGTAGAACTTCAAAAGTATGATGAATATGCGCAGGCGTACAATGCACTGCTGGACGGACGTGGTGATGCATTCAGTACAGACAATACGGAAGTACTTGCATGGGCGATCGCAAACCCTGGATTCACGGTTGGTATTGAGTCTTTAGGTAGTATCGATACGATTGCTCCTGCCGTTCAAAAAGGAAACACAAGCTTATTGGATTGGCTGAACAACGAAATTAAGGCACTTGGTGAAGAACAGTTCTTCCATGCCAACTATGCAGAAACACTAGCTCCTGTCTATGGAGATACAGCAAACCCTGACGAGTTGGTTGTAGAAGGCGGAGAAGTGGAATAATTTCATAAAAAATAAAGATGTCTTCAATAGATTAATATTGGGCAGTAAACATCGATGAACATTCCTCAAAATATTCATTGGCGTCTGCTGCCCAATCATGATAAACCTATTTAAGACATCTTATTATTTAGATAAAAATAAAAATTAAAACTATAAGTGCATATATTAGTGTATCTTATAGATGTCTGAAAACTCTATATCTATTTTCTCTATATAATGTTTTTCTCTGGAATTACCGCAGATCACTTTACCGTGACTTTCTTCTACTAATTTGCAAGGCAGTTGTATAATCATTTCAGTACCTTGTCCTAATTGGCTTTCAGCGTGTATCGTACCGCCATGCAATTCCACTAGGGTTTTCACCAGAGAAAGTCCTATTCCGCTCCCTTCATGGTCTCTTGTAAGAGATTTATCGATTTGTACAAAGCGTTCAAATATGGAATGAAGCTTATTTTCAGGGATTCCTCGGCCTGTATCGATGACCTTTACACAAATATTTTCACTCCCATTTTCGATAGTAACCATGATTTGCCCGCCGGGAGGCGTAAACTTAACGGCATTGGAGAGTAGATTTAAGATAATCCGCTCAATCTTTTCCGGATCACAAGCAAGTATTTTTTCTTCTACATCCGTGTCAAAAACTAGTGATAAGCCTTTGCTTTCAATATAATCCGCTACAGATAAAGTAATATCTTCTATAAGACTGATGACTTCGTTGTTGGTTTCGTGTATTTTAAAATAACCCGCATCAATTTTAGTGATATCGATCAAATTGTTTACTAATCTTAAAAGCCGATAACAGTTTTGCTTCATAATATTTATATATTTTTTACAATCGGAAGAACGGTTTAAGCTGGAACACCCTTTCAAACTGGAATCACAAAGCTGCAATACGGAGAAAACGACATTAATAGGGGTTCGGAGTTCATGCGAAATATTGGCGAAAAATTCTGTTTTAATTCGATCGTATTCTTTTAGATGATTCAAGCTTTTCCGTTCTTCTTCAATGCTTTTTTGAAGCTCTTCCATTCGCTTTTTTTCAAGTGTATCCCGCAGAGCCTCCTCGACTTTTATCCGTTCCGTGATTTCTTCTTCCAGCAAAATGTTGAACTCCTTAAGCTGCTGGGTGATCTCGTCCATGTGCTTTTTTTTCTGTCTGAAAACCAGCATAGTGGAGGTAAGGTTGGTGTGACCGATAAATTCTTCTCCGTATGTGGTTAAGCCTACCGTTGGAATATCATTGAAAATTTTGCCGTACTGCTTTGTGATACCTTTTTCTTCCAAAGTATGTCTTCGCTCAATGCAGTCAAAGTTGATAATCGCATCAATTTTGCCATGTTGCTTCACATTGTCATCAATCGCCTTTTTTGTATCTTCAATGATATCTGTAGCATCAAGCAGTTGAACCTCCATACCTTCCAGGATATTGCAATAAAATAATATACTGTTGCCCTTTGCCCGCTGAGGACTTCGGATTAGGATATCACTTGGTTCTATAAATAATCCCAGCGGATTCTTTTTAAAGTATTTAGGTGCATCCTCTACAGAAGATGCACCTACTGCGTTAGCGTATTCCAAAAGGGCAGGCTTATTATTAAACTCAATCACTTCTCGGCTGCTTTCATTGACTTTATTCGCAACCAATAATTTATCCAATGCTTTGAAACTTTGAGTTTTAATAATATTAAATTGAACCATATCCTTTACTTTTAACAAAATAAGAAGGGCTGAATTGGTATAAACTTTTCCACTGGCAAAAACATAAGTCTGGGTAAATTTGAGATTATCTCCGGCGGAGCCGCCAACGAAGTAGACATTCGTTCGATTTCCGATTAGATCCATGAGCTTTTCTTCTTTCATGCATAACCCGTCTATTAGAATTAATCCGACATATTTCGACAGGTCCATGGTATAAGAACTCTCATTGAAATGTTTTTCAAAAGAAAGAAAGGCATTATCGATATTTAAAGTTTCTTGACTAAGATCAATCAATTCGTGTTTGACATCAGAAATTATATTTGAGCTTAAAGCGATTGCAACAACGGCATCTTTCAATAGATGTTCATCGATATGTTCCCCTGCACTTGAACATCCTGTTACCGTACAATCTTCGAAGGATTCTTGCATCAAATAACTCAGTTTTTCTTGATTAAAATGAGGTGATGCAAAGAATACTAATAGTTTTGCGTTGCAGCAACTTAATTGGTGTTTAATTTCAGATACAATTTCTTCCTCTGTAGCTTTACTCGAAGAAGCGGTAGCAATATTTGCTTTCTTATCAACGTAGTTTTCTACATTAAATTCTTTAGAGATATGAATAAGTTTCTCAATAATCATGGGGTCGTCCACTGATCGGCTATCAAAATTGTCTGGATTAATTCCCTTGAGAATAAATTTGGATTTAGTCATCTCAATGATTACGGGATTCCCTTTGGCCCTTTCTTGAATGATATTATCAATCATTCTTCTAATTTTGCCAGACAAAAAGTATCACTCCTTTACAAAATATTTATAATTTACGTTCTATTTAGACAAAAAACATTATATCACCATTTAAATTTTTATAAATACTAATTATATATAAATTTCATTTTTTCCCCTAGTTAATCGCTATGTCTTGTTGGAAAATTGTAAGATAAGTGTCGGAAAAGGCCAAATCAAAGGGTTTTGAAAGATTAAGCAGACAGAAATCAAGGAGTGCATTTTATGAAAGAAGTGAGAAAATCTTAGTGAAACGTGACGAAAAACCTTCTCTTTTCTTCAGCTATGGAATATTGAATTATCAAGATCGGAAAAATGAGAATGTAAACTTGAAAATAAGAAGAACTATATTATAATGAGTGTAGGAAATAACCGCAGAACAATAATGAATCATACAGAATTTAATGAAACGGAGTCAAAAGAGGAATGGTTGGGAAAAACGAGCAAGACGTATATGATATTTTAAATTTATTAGAGATCAATTATGTTCGATATGAACATCCGCCGGTGTATACGGTGAATGAAGCAAAGGAATTAAAATTAGCCATTTTAGGCGGGAAATGCAAAAACCTTTTTTTGAAAAGCAAAAAAGAGGGTAAGTATTACCTTGTAATTGTAGAAGAAAATAAAAGGCTGGATTTGAAACTGCTGGCGAGACAAATCGGAACATCCGGTCTATCCTTTGCATCAGCGGAAAGATTATATCAATATTTGAAGCTCACGCCGGGTTCCGTTACCCCTTTCGGCATCATAAACGATGCGGACCGAGAGGTCACCGTCTTAATCGATAAGGACTTAATGAAAGAGGAAGTCGTAAATTTCCATCCGAATGTCAATACGGCTACCATAGGAATCTCCTTTTTTGACTTCGAAAAATTTATAAAGTGGCATGAAAATGAATTTTACTATGTAGAGATAAAAAGCTAAATATCAAAGTACACTTTAAAGAAAGTTTTCTAGTATTTGAAACAATTTTTAGAATTATTATGGTTTTTTTGATAATTAATGCAATTGTATATGGTATAATGAACGCAATTATAATATCATCTAACTGATTTCAATATGGTAGGAGGAATTTTTATGATTTGGTTAATGTCTGGCATTGGAATTACATTTTTATTGGTACTACTAATAAAAGCAATGGGATTAGGTAATTGGAGAATAACATTAAATCAAGTCATATCGTCATACACGGGGATAAAGAAAATGAATCCTGCTTTATCAGATAAAGAAGTATTTATGAGTGTTTTAGATGAACGGTACAGGGTGGAACTGTATTATGCGAAGAAGGAAAAAGCGAAAGGTATCATCGAGAAGGAAGTAGAAGGCGGTTGGTCCATACTAAATAAATATAATTTACCGATCTTGATTTATTTATGTTTAGTGATTGAGAAAAATAAGATACTGAGTAGCTATACAACGGTGCATGACATGTTATCAGTCATTACAGCTGAACTGCAAAGACAGGGCTTAAAATACATATAAGGAAATTTGACATAAGAATATGATCTATAATAAAATTATTTGGAATAAATGATTTGTAGGAGGATATTCATCTATGTATTCTGTTCGCTTACGATAAGAAGGCAATAAAAAAGTAGTCATAATATCCACAAGCGTGGGCTTTTTTGTTGTACTTGTTTGGCGAATTGAGACATGATATGGGTGAAATGTAGCCATTGGGCTATGTGTTTTTCTCTTGTCTTTTGACGTTGGTATGCAGACTAAAGCTCGCATTGCGGAGTTTAGCCTGCATTTTTTATTGCCAAACCCATATGGAGACCAACAATAAAGATGTAAGGAGAAAACAGAGATGAATAAACAAACTTCAAAATGGAAACAAGATTTTTTTACAATATGGACCGGCCAAGCCGTATCCTTTATCACAAGTGCCATCTTTATAGAGGAGATGAAAGAAGGCTTTAGTTGTATTGAGATAAGGCGGATTAATTATAGCATAAGAAAGGGTTAGGAATATTTAAATGTTCTTAACCCTTTTATAAATTCCATCTTCTATTTTTTTAATTAAACTCTATGCTTACCTGTTAAGCTGTCTATTGCTATTTTTACTATCATTGCTTTTGAACCTGCAGTGTCGATATATTTTTCTCCTTCAGCTATATAATCTGTACAGTATTTATAAAGGAACTCTTTGAATGCCATGAGGCTTTCCGCTTCATCCGTCACTAAAGCAGCTTTCCCAAAGGCAATGACACTTTCATAAAGCGTTCCAAATTTATCGGGTAAAATCTTCGTTTTTCCTACAACAGTAAAGGTTACTTTATCATTATTGATTATATTATTGTGCTTGGTACCACCGGCATTTGCGCCATGATAATATATAGTATTATCAATAACAATATAGCTTAAGGGAACTCCATATGGCTGTCCATTCGAATCAACCGTTGCAAGAATTCCATATTCACCTTCTTTTAAAATATTCAGTGCGTCTTCATTACTCATAAGGCGATCCCTTCTACGCATTTCCATTTGATTATCCTCCTTAATAATTAAATAGTTTTGTTATCAGTTTGTTTTGCAGAATACATCCGTTTCATAAATTATCAATTTATAACTTGCAAGTTTAATGGTATTATATGATTGTATTTTAACCTGCAAAAGGGACAATTTTTTAAATATTAATGGATACAGTTGGAGGAATAAGATGTTAATACTTGATAAAGATTCTAAGATTTCATTGTATATGCAAATATACAGTCATTATCAAAATTTAATTGTTTCTGGTGAAATCGCAGAAGGAATGATGCTCCCCTCCATAAGAGATTTATCAAAAAATATGAATGTTAGCCGCAATACTGTAGAAGCAGCATATCAGCAGCTTTATTCGGAAGGCTACATCTCAAGTAAAGTAGGTAGTGGATATCTGGTAGAAAAATTTGAGACGAATTTGTATGAGCATTTTAAAGAGTTGAAGACAGAAAAAGAAGTAAAACAATTTCATGAACAAGGAATATCCACTATAAAAAAATATAATTTTCAATATGGAAGATTAAATGTGTCAGATTTTCCTCTTAGTATATGGAGAAAACTTTTAAATCAAACGTTACTTTCTGATGAGATCGATTGTTTAACAGCATACAACAATAGAACCGGAGAATTAGAGTTAAGAACTGAAATTCAGAAATATCTTCATGAGTCCAGAGGTGTAAATTGTGAGCCGGATCAAATTATTTTGCGTCCTGCCACTCTAGCTTGTATAAGCCTAATCTGTCAACTATTAATGAAGAACACAAATACCCTTGCCATTGAAGAGCCTACTTATGATAGTGCAAGAGATGTTTTCAGAAATCATGGATTCAATATGATATTAACTCCGGTTCAAGAAGATGGCCTCAATATTGATTTCCTTAAGAAATCGGAGGCAAAAGCCGTGTTTATTACGCCTTCTCACCAATTTCCAACCGGGGCAGTAATGCCGATAAACAAAAGACTTAGCTTGATTGAATGGGCAGAGCAAAATGATTCCTATATTATTGAAGATGATTATGACAGTGAGTTACGTTATAACAGCAGGCCTATTCCCTGCATTCAGTCATTGGATACAACAGGGCGTGTAATATATATCAATTCTTTTTCCAAAGCATTTGCACCGGGGTTAAGAATGGGATTTGTGGTCTTACCTCCGCCGCTATTGGAAATTTATCAAACGTATTTTTCAAGATATAATTGCGCTGTACCTTGGTTAGAACAAAAGGCAATGTATGAGTTCATGAATCAAGGCTATTGGAGCAGACATCTTAGAAAAGTTACGAATAAAAACAAGAGAAAGCATGACATTTTAATTCGTACGATTGCAGAAGTAATGGGAGAACGAATAAAAATTCATGGAAGAAATGCAGGCCTCCATATTTTATTGGAAATCTTCAATGGCATGAAAGAAAAAGAGCTGATTGAGAAAGCAGCAGAAGTGGGCGTCAAAGTTTACCCTGTAAGCATATACTGGGGGAATAAAGAAGATTATTCCTATAATATGGTGTTGATGGGATTTAGCGGGCTTACGGAAACTGAAATCATAGAGGGAATTCATCTCTTAAATGCCGCTTGGTTTTAACTAAATGACCGATTCCTACAAGCGGATGCGCAGATAAAAAGATAAAAATCCATGTTTTAAAAATACATAATCCATATAAAACAGTTGCAAATGAAACTAATAGGATCTATACTTCAAATAGTTGCAAAAGAAACTATTTGAAGGAGGAATTCAATGGTTAAAGAGTCAATTGGTAAGTATATTGCAGCAATTCATAGGAATGTGCAGAGTATTATGAACTATAAATTGGAGCAAATTGACATTAATAATGGACAATATGATTTCTTTTTTGTCATTTCAAATCATGAAGGATTAAGTCAAAAGGAGCTAAGTGAACGTCTGCATATAGGTAAGTCAACAACTGCGAAAGCAGTCAAGAATTTAGTAAATAGCGGCTATATAACAAGAGAGCAAGATGAATATGACAGGCGGTATTATCGGTTGTATTTGACTGAAAAAGGAAAACAAATAGTCCCAATAGTTCGTTCAACTTTTTTGGAACTAATAGAAATTTATTCAAAAGATTTATCTCCAAAAGAGTATGAAGAAACAATCAACGTGTTAAAAAGGATTCTTAACAATGTTAGCAATGAAAAGAATAAACTTAATTCTGACATTGAATAACTTTTATTCTCTATTTTACAATAGCTAAAAGTAAAGTAACCAGTGACAGCAAAAGAAACGATAGCGAATAAAATTGTTTACGAGTCGATGTTATTTTATTAATTTAATTTTTTTACAAGGAGGAAGTACTATGAAATTTTGTTGGAGCACGTTAAGAGTAAAAAATTTGGAAGAGTCCATTGCATTTTACACAGAAATAATTGGACTTGAGGTGGCAAGGCGATTTAACGGGGGACCAAGTAAAGAGATTGTCTTTTTAGGCGATAGTGAAACTAAAATCGAGCTTGTATGCGATGGTGAGAGCCGAGATACTAATGTAGGAAAGGATATTTCTTGGGGGTTTGAAACCGAGTCTCTTGATAAGGCACTCGAGCTTGTTAAGGAAAAAGGTATCCCTGTTGTGAGTGGCCCGATTCAGCCAAATCCACATGTGAAATTCTTTTTTATCAAAGATCCGGATGGTATGTTAATACAGCTAGTGGAGCATATGGCTTAACCATTAAAAGATCAGCGAAAGGATGCTTAATGAAGCGATGTATTGACACCATTGAGTTTTTTTGCTATAGTCAAGGCATCAAATATAAATAAAAAGTTTTATAGGGTTCCACAGTTTCAGATGGGAGACTGGTTTGGTCCGAGATAAAACGTACAGCGCAGCTGTATACACGGAAGGACAAAAGCCTGGGAGATATGTTGAATATCATCCTTGGCTTTTTTATTTTCTGAATTTAAGTTTTTGACAGCAGAAAGGAGTAAAAACAATGCAATGGGTAATGTTGGTTATAGCAGGACTGTTTGAGGTATGTTGGGCTATAGGATTAAAGTACTCGCAAGGGTTTACAAAGCTTGCACCTAGTATTTTTACGATACTTGGTATGATCGCAAGTTTTTATTTTCTATCAATAGCGTTAAAAAGTCTTCCGATAGGAACGGCATATGCTATTTGGACCGGGATAGGTACGATTGGCACTGTTATTTTAGGAATCATATTATTCGGTGAATCAATAGATGCGATTCGACTAATTTGTATTGGTCTTATCGTAGCCGGAATTGTCGGTTTGAAATTAGTGGCTCCACATTAATTGAACGATATACTATTTACTGGGATTTGAATAGCTTGAGATAAAATTTTTTTATAAAAATTTGAACGGATTACCCGTTTCATGTCTCTTATATATAGGTGCACCGAATAAGGAGGAGGTTTCATGAATGAATCTAATCTAATTGTAAATATCCAAAAAGGCGATTCCGAATCCTTTCGTAAAATTTTCGAAGAATACGAGCTGAAAGCGGTAAGAGCAGCTTACCTAATTACGGGTAATCAAGCCTCCGCAGAAGACGTAGTTCAGGAAGCGTTTGTTACATGCTATTTTGAAATAAGCAGACTTAAGAACCCAGAATGCTTTAAAACTTGGTTCTATCGATTGCTTGTACGGATAGCATGGAGAGTTGCTGAAAAGGAGAGAAAGCTTGTGCCGGTTCAACATGTCTATGACGAAGCTAACGGCCCCGGGGTGAAGAGCGTTGAGCAGCAGTATTTGGAATCGGAAACATCGATCCAATTGTATGAGCAAATACAGAAACTTGATAAAAAGAAGCGGGACACCATAATGCTCTATTATTATTGTGAGCTAAGCACAAAGGAAATTGCGCGAGTCGTGGGCTGTTTGGAAGGCACGGTTAAGTCGAGATTGTATTTTGCTCGGAAAGAGCTGAAAAGCAGTATTGATTTCATGCGATTAAAGGAGGATAGATATTATGGAAAAGCCGAATCCGAATCAGTTCTTTGATCAATGCATTGCGCATGCGTTGAAGGAAAAAGCCGACGGGATCGTGCCGGACGGCACGTTGGTTAGAAAAATTCAAACAGAAATATATTATAAAGAAAGGGAGTATTGTTCTATGAATTATACGAAAAAAATAAAAAGAATGAATCCAGTTGTTATCATAATTCTTGTTTTCATATTATCGGCAGCAACTTGTTTTGCGGCATCTCGAATCAATAGTTATGTAAGTTTCTCGACAAAAACTTTTGAGGAATATCCTGCGGAGCGGCAAGTGAAAAGTGCTGTCAATTATATTCCGGATTATCTGGATGAATTTTCAAACGGATTTGCTTTCAAAGAAGCAAGCGTGGACGATATCAAAGCCAATGATGCGGACAATAATCCGGTAGCAGAGGGGAAAGGGATTACTTTCTATTATGAAAAAGCAGATTCTAAGAAAGGCCAGATCATGACACTTTCGACCAATCGGGGTTTTTCTGATTTTTCCAGTGACTCGGACTTAAAACAGGAGCTTATCAAGGATGGGAATATAGACCTGAAGTATTCTTACGTTGAGTCCAAACTGGTGCCAGAAGGCTATGTGCCGACGGAAGAAGAAAATCAGAAAATGGAGAAGGGGGAACTGTGGATAAGCTATGGAGCAGATAAAGAGAAAACGGATAAAGTTCAATTCATACAATGGGAAAAAGATGACATCTCATATACTTTGATGGATAGAGGATATGAGCTTCCGAAGGATGAGCTTGCAGAAATGGCAAAGGAAATTATCGGAACCGCTGAGTAAAAATAAAAGGGGTAGTTGAAAAATATAAAGCCACGTTCAGTCTGATTCTGAAGGTGGCTTTATCGTCTGGCGGGAATCAGTGAGCAGGCATTGTTGTTTTGGGACAATCTCCATTTTTATTTAATAAGACTTTTTTCTAGCAAACTAGGTAATATAGAAAAGGCATCGATCACAGATTGAACTTGCTCTTTTGGGAGATCACTGAAGGCTTCTATTTCTGCTGCTTTCAGTTCAAGAAGTAAGCTGTTTGCATATTGCTCTCCCTGCTTTGTGAAGGTAACGATTTTATTTCTTCGGTCTGCTGGGTTTAATTCTCTGAGAATATAGCCATCTGCTTCAAGGCCGGATAATATCAAGGAGATCGTTTGCTTCGGAAGATATAATTTATTGCAGATTTTATTTTGCGTGCAATAAGGTGACGTTTCTTTTATGACATACAAAACAAATAGCGTCGTATCATTGATATGGTGCTTCTTTGACCAAGCATGATAAATGTCACCAATCTTAAACCATGCTTGATAATAAATGTCTATTATATTGTCTAAATCTGTTTTTTCATCCACGTGTTTTTTATCCTTTCCATGGTATATATCCTTCCTTTTATTTGCCACTATCTAGTGGGTTGTACTGCTTAAATTCAGTCCAATAACGCCCAACACAATAAACAGTATGGAGAATATTTTTAGTGCATTAATCGTTTCTTTAAAAAAGAATATCCCAATTGCAGCTATGATAAGGATTCCCGCTGCCCCCCATATAGCATAGGCGACACTGACCGGTATTTTAGTCAATGCTTTTGCTAAAAAAGCAAAACAGAGGCCATATGTTATTAGTGTTCCTAAGGCCGGCAGCATTTTTGTAAACCCATCAGATAGCTTCATACAAGTGGTTCCTAACGTTTCAAATATAATCGCAAGACCTAAATAAATCCATTCCATAATAAAATCTTCTTTCTATAATAAATAATCCCATTAGTCCAGTTATGGACTAATGGGATTATACTTGGAAATTTGATTGTTGTCAACAAGTTTGAACCGGCAATCATGAATAAGTCAAAGATGAAGTGGACAAGTCGCAAATGTGAGTATTATGACTGAACAAAGTGCTTGACATAGGGCTGAGTGAAGATGTTAAGCTAAGTGTAGAAAAAATAAAACAACACATAAATAGTTGCAGAAAAGGAGAGTAATTATGAACAGCTTTATTTATGATATTCCGACAAGAGTATATTTTGGTGAGAATCAACTTGGACATTTAGGCAAAGAATTATCGAAATACGGGAAACGTGTATTAATGGTATACGGGGGAGGCTCTATAAAAAGCATCGGATTGTACGATAAAGTCGTAGCTGAAATAAAGAATGCCGGACTAGAGCTATTCGAATGCTCCGGCATAGAACCAAATCCAAGAGTGACATCGGTCAATAGAGGGGCAACTATTTGTAAAAAGGAGAAGATTGACGTATTACTGGCCGTAGGTGGAGGTTCTACCATCGATGCAACAAAATTTATTGGTGCTGCAACCTATTATGAGGGTGATGCGTGGGATATCTTGACACGAAAAACTCGGATTACCAAGAGTCTCCCTATTGTTTCGATCTTGACCTTATCAGCCACAGGTTCTGAGATGGATGCAGCTGGCGTAATAAGCAATATGGAGACAAAGGATAAAATTGGGCTGATGCATCCTGCATTATTCCCGAGGGTATCCTTTCTTGATCCTACCAACACGTATACGGTAGATGCCTATCAGACCGCATGCGGGGCAGCAGATATACTCAGTCACATCATGGAAGTTTATTTTAATAGGAATCAAGACTTATATATGTTGGATTGTGTCATGGAAGGGTTGATGAAAACCGTCATTAAATATACACCAATCGCCTTAACAGAGCCGGATAACTATGAGGCTCGTGCAAATCTAATGTGGGCTTCATCTTGGGCGATCAATGGATTCATCAATGGTGGGAAACGGCAGGCCTGGAGCTGTCATCCAATGGAACATGAACTTTCGGCCATTTATGATATTACGCATGGTCTGGGGCTGGCTATTTTAACTCCGCGTTGGCTGGAATACACATTAGATGAAACAACGGTATCAAAATTTTATCAGTTCGGTGTAAATGTCTTTGACATTGATAAGAATGCAGAACCGATGGAGGTAGCTAAAAAGAGTATGGACCTGTTGTCTGATTTCTTGTTCAATACATTGGGTTTACAACGTACGTTTACAGAAATCGGAATAGATGATTCCAATTTTAGTATCATGGCAGAGAAGGCTTGCGGAGGAAGTGTATTACCTGGATTTAAGCCTTTAAATCAGAAGGATATTGAAAATATTTTCAGCATGTGCTTATAAGTCAGACGCCAGCAATCCTATTTAAGTATCACTATTAGGATTAACTGAGAATTTTTAATACCATTTGAAACACAATGGAAAGGAAGAGCGCTTCATAGATCTTCGGATGCTGTGGAGCGCTCTCCCTTTTGTGATGAATAACGAATCAGAAATTATGGATGAGCATTCTTAAACGATAATTCCGATGACTGATCATTTTCTCGGCAGGTGAGAGCAGAGTTATACATCAACACGATTAATCATTTCGCCATTCACAAAGCTTTGGATATTTTTATAAGCAATATCAAGAAGCAATTGTCTTGTCTCAAGCGGCATCCAAGCATGGTGCGGTGTAACAAAACAATTTGGAGCTCCAATCAGCGGATTGCTTTCCATTTTCTTCGGCGGTTCAGTTTTGATTACATCAATACCGGCAGCAGCGATCTTACCGGATTTTAGGGCTTCCAACAAGGCATCTTCATCGACTAAGCCTCCTCTGGCAGCATTCAATAAAATAGCCCCATCTTTCATTCGTGAAATAAACGCTGCGTTAATCATATTTCTGTTTTCTGCGGTAACGGGACAATGTAAGGTAAGCACATCAGCTTTGATAGCCGCTTCCGGATCCTTGCTGTAAGGAATCACTTTCATCCCAAGGGCTTCGGCGATTCGTCCTACTCTTTTTCCGATATTGCCGTAGCCGACAATACCTAGAGTTTTTCCGTCCAATAACGAAAGCGGGTTGATACAGAAGCAATCATCGGGACATTGATACCAAGCCCCGTTATGAACCGCTTCACTGTGAAGCGCGACGTGATTCGTAATCTCGAGCAAGAGTGCAATGGTATGCTGGGATACGGCTTCTGTCGAATAAGAAGGGGTGTTGCATACGGCAATTCCCTGTGCACGTGCCGTCGGAATATCCACATTGTTATAGCCGGTTGCAAGAAGCGAGATCAATTTTAATGTTGGCAGTTGCTTTAAGGTCTCTGCCGTCAATTCAACTGCATTGATGATAACAACATCGGCATCTTTTGCGCGTTCTACGATTTCCTCCGAGGAGGTTCTGTCGTAGACTGTAAGTCCACCCATTTCTTTGATCTTATCCCAGGATAAGTCGCCGGGATTGGTTGTATATCCGTCTAATACTACAATTCTCATAAAATATTACTCCTTTTAGTCATCATTTTACATAGCTTACTTTCGAATCTGCCCGTAAAGTCAGCATAGAGCTGTATTCGATTAAGATATTAAGAGCAATTATTATGCCAAAATGGTATGAAGGAATATATTTTAATTACTTTCTGATATGTCATTGGAATCATTCAATAGGAATAGAGAATAACTTATATTTTAAAGTCATCTTATGACTGCAAACACCGATAGTTTTAAATTTAAGAATTTGAAACCATTAAAAAAATAATAAAATGTGCCAATTGTATTAAGTTTATAATAACTGCATGTGTTAGGCTAAATGGTAAAAGGTTAGTGGTTTTTTTATGCTATTCTACAGCCTTCAATATAAGTGTTGCGTTGTGTCCGCCAAAGCCAAAGGAATTACTCATGGCATACATGATGTCAGCAGAAATTCCTTGGTTTGGAATATAGTAAAGATCACACTCCGGGTCGGGGGTAGTATAGTTTATGGTAGGCGGTAAGAATTTTTCTTTAACAGCATACGCTATAATAATTGCTTCAATAGCACCTGAAGCACCAAGCAGATGCCCTGTCATAGATTTTGTTGAGCTGACAGGCAATCGGTATGCATATTCACCAAACACAGACTTCACCGCTGCCGTTTCGCTTTTGTCATTGACAACGGTTGATGTTCCATGTGCATTAATATAGCCGATGTCTTCGGCCTTGATACCGGCATTTTCGAGAGCAAGCCGCATGCACCGGGCAGCACCTTCTCCGTCTTCAGGGACACTGGTGATGTGATACGCATCATTGGTACAACCGTAACCGACTACCTCGGCAATAATGTTTGCGCCTCTTTTAATGGCATGCTCCATTTCTTCCAATACAAGAATTCCGGAGCCTTCTCCCATAACAAAGCCGTTTCTCTCTGCGTCAAAAGGTTTGCTTGCAGAAGCCGGGTCTTCATTTTTACTCAATGTTTTATTCGCACAGAAACCAGCCAACGAAAGTTTAGTGATGGGCGCTTCCGCACCTCCTGCTATCATAATGTCGGCTTCATTTCGTTGAATCATTTTATAAGCATCCCCTATGGCATTTGAAGCGGAGGCACAAGCCGTCACCACACATTCCGTAAAACCTTTTATGCCATATCTCATGGCGATTAAGCTGGAAGCGATATTTGAAATCATCATGGGAACAAAGAAAGCACTGATTCTTCCTGCTCCTTTTTCGGATAAAACGTGGTATTGATTTTCGATGGTTTCTATCCCACCGACACCGGAACCGATTAGGATACCCGCTCTTTCCGTATTTATTGCTTGAAAATCCAGACCGGATTCTTCAATGGCTAACTGTGCCGCCGCAAGCGCATATTGAGAGAACCGATCCATTCGTTTCACTTCTTTTTTATCGATGAATTCATTTGGATTGAAATTTTTGATTTCTCCTGCAACTTTCACCGGAAGATCGGAAACATCGACTCTTTCTATAAGGCTTATGCCGGATTTACCTTCCTTAACAGCTTGCCAGCATGTTAATGCGCCGTTCCCGAAAGGTGTTATTGCGCCCATGCCGGTGATAACTACGCGTCTATTCATAAGAATAACCTCCTTGTTTTCTACTAATACTGTTTACAAAATAAAGAATACTCCTTATAATCTATAGAAAATGAACCAAACTTGCTTTTTATCTGTTAGAAAATATCGTTTGATTTTCCTAACAGATAAAAAGGGCAGTGCAGAGTGGCGAAGCCACATTTTTAGGTGATTTTATGATAGATTCAAAAGAAATGATCGTGGCTTGTGTAAATTATATTGAAAAAAATATAGGGGATAAAATAAGCCTTGATGATATTTCCCGCGAGATAGGCATTTCAAAGTATTATATGCACAGGATGTTTAAATCGCTGACAGGAGAGTCCATAATTGAATATGTACAAGCCCGTAAGCTGTCTTCCAGTATCCAGGAACTGGTGAATAGCAATATGAGAATGATTGATATTGCGATGGATTATGGGTTTGACCACGAGCAGTCGTATATCAGAGCGTTTAAAAAGCGCTTCGGCTATACGCCTTTTAAAGTCCGGTCTGAACAAGTATCCATTAACATAACCGAAAAGATCAATGCAAGTGATATTCTATCCGTGAATAACTCGATTACGTATCGGCCATTTTATGTCTTTCGGCAGAAATTTTATCTTGCAGGAAGTAAACATAAAATAGTAAGCCGATCCGGAGACAATACGGCGAATTTTTACGGACGACAATTCTTTTATGATGATAAAAAGAGAATAGAGAAAACTATAGACGACAAGGTGTATTATGGATATACGGATTGGAGCGGGTACAAAGACGGATATATTTATTATGTACCATCGGTGGAGGTACCGGACTTAAGTGCTTTGCCGGAAGGAATGACCGGAATAACGATTCCGGCGCATAAATATGTAGTATTTCGGTTTGTAGGGTTTTTCCGGCCGGATGATATAAAAGGCAGGCAGGTAGGACGTCTGCTGGTTCATTTATACCGAAATTGGATTATCGATTCCGGTTTTCAGTCCGCAGCTAAATTTAGGTTTGAATATATAAATACCAACTTATCAAACGATAATTACTGTGAATTGGATATATATCAACCCATCCGGGAGAAAGATCCAAGCCAAATGGGGAGATAAAGGATCAGGTATAAATTACGGCGCATAAGAGAAAGCTGGTAATAGGATGAATAAGACAATGCCCAATTTATTGATATATGAAAAATAAAGGAAGTGATTTACTCTTGAATAGTGATAAATATTTAAAAAAATCAAAAGAAGAATTAGAAAAAAAATTAACGAAAATCCAGTATGAAGTAACTCAGAACAATAACACAGAACGACCTTTTCAAAATGAATATTTTGATGAGTTTAGAAAAGGGATTTACGTGGACATTACAACTGGGGAACCCCTTTTTTTATCAAGTGATAAATTTGAATCTGGTTGCGGATGGCCTAGCTTTTCGAAGCCAATCGATGAAAACACAATCAAAAAAATAATGGATCATAGTCATCACATGAGGCGGACGGAAGTAAGGAGTCATACGGGAGATGCTCATCTGGGTCATGTATTTGAGGATGGGCCGATTGAAAAGGGTGGCTTGAGGTATTGTATCAACAGTGCATCCTTGAAATTCATACCGAAAGAAGAAATGGAAAAGGAAGGATACGGAGAATTTCTAGAACTTCTGGATTAACGGAGATATACCTGTATCAATACTCAGAGTACCTAGAATGAGAAAGAATTTTGACTTATTTAAATGAAGAACCTTGAAATTTTAGCGATTTCAAGGTTCTTTTAATAGAAAATAAATTTTATCTTCGTCGCTGTTCATAATTGTGAGCAACCTGATCCCAATTGACTACCTCGAAGAAAGCCTGTATATAATCCGCACGCAGATTTTTATATTTCAAGTAATAGGCATGCTCCCAAACATCAAGGGCCAAAATCGGCTGCCAAATTCCTTCCGTCTCTAAGAGAGGGTTGTCCTGATTGGCGCTTGTCATGATCTGTAAGTTTCCTTCGCTGTTTGTCGCAAGCCAAGCCCAACCGGAGCCGAACTGACCTATAGCTGCCTTGCTGATTTGATTTTTAAAATCACCAAAAGAAGAAAACGTTTGGTTAATTTTCTCCGCTAATACACCGTTGGGCTCTCCGCCTGTGTTCGGTGCCAGATGACCGAAGTAGAGGTTATGGTTGTAAAAGCCTCCGCCGTTATTGCGTACCGCAGCCTTTGTCTCATCAGAGGCATTTTTTTTCCATTGCGACAAGATATCCTCAATGGATTGTCCGACAATATTGGCTTTTTCAGCCACATCGTTCAGATTTTTTGTATATGTTGCATGGTGTTTTGTATAATGGGTTTCCATCGTTAGCGCATCAATGTGTGGTTCCAATGCATCAAACGAATAAGTCAATTTTACTTGTTCAAACATAATATTTCTCCTTCCTTTCAACGATAGAAGACGCATCCATTATTATTCTATGGAATTTGTTATCTTATGCTAACTTATTGTGTTGATTATACTAATTATTATATACCAATGTCAATCTATTGTTTTTCGGACCTCCTTCTGCTTCGTATAGAATAAAGTAAAAAAACGGTACATTTTATAATTAGGGTTTGCAAAAATAGAAAAGAATGGTACAATTGAGTTAGCATATGATAACTATATGTAATATGAATGTTTTGAAAAGGAGATGAATGGTATGAACTTAATCAACAAACTGAATATATTTCTGGCAGACCAGCAAATTTTTTATGTAAAGCTGCATAATTTACACTGGTATTTAGCGGGGAGTTCTTTTTTCACCTTGCATGCCAAATTTGAAGAATTATACAATCAAACTGCCACTGTGGCCGATGATGTTGCCGAAAGAATTCTTGCCCTGGGCGGGAAGCCAATCGGCAGTGTGAAAAAAGCGTTGGAAGTATCTGGTGTCCGTGAGCTGGATGACACAAAAATAGCGGGACAGGAAGCGGTAAATGTTTTACTGGCAGATGTTAAAGCCTTTAATGAAGCCAGCAAAGAAATTCGTGGACTGGCTGGGGAAGCAGGAGATGGAGTAACGGAAGACCAATTTAATGGTTATGTCGGTGCGTATGAAAAGCTGATATGGATGCTGGAAGCCTATTTAGAAAAATAATAGGCTAAAGATTACGGGAGTGTTGAATCAATTTCAATACTCCCGTTTTTAGTGCTTCCTAATAAAGCGGGTACAACTAATAGATTGCTTCAGGACCGGTTTGACCTGTGCTGATACGAACAGCATCGAGAATCTCATATACAAATATTTTGCCGTCTCCGATATTTCCGGTATAAGCAGTTTTGGTAATGGCCTCTACCGTTTTATCGGCCCAATCTTTGCTGGATACGACGATTTCAAATTTTATTTTCGGGAGCATATTGATATCGACTTTTGTTCCCCTGACTATGCTTTCATAGCCTTTCTGCATTCCGCAACCCATGACTTGGGAAACGGTAATACCGTGAACTCCTATTTCATTGAGCACACTTTTAATCTCTTCATATTTTTCTTCTCTGACAATGGATTCGATTTTAAACATGTGGTAACACTCCTTTCGTTAAGTGAATGAGGGTATATTAGTCTAACCCGTTAAAAGCCGGATAGGCATTTTCTCCGTGAAGAGTAATATCAAGTCCGATTTTTTCATCGGATTCGGATACTCTAAGCGGAGTAAATATTCTTACGATGGCAGCGCAGATTATGGTGCCGATGATGGCAACGGCAATCGTGATGAGGATACTTAAAATCTGTGCAACGAACAAGTGGTAATTTCCGTAGATTAAACCATCCCATTTTGCGGAGCTGTTGATAGAGGTATTGGTAAAAATGCCTGTAGCGATACCACCCCACATACCGCCGATTCCGTGACATCCAAAAGCGTCGAGCGCATCATCGTATCCGAATCTTTTCTTTATGACAGACATTGCAAAGTAACAAATCGGGCTGACCAAAGTGCCAATAATCATGGAAGCCCAAATTGGAACGAACCCGGCTGCCGGTGTGATGGCAACAAGCCCGAGAACAGCACCGGTTGCAGCACCTACCACCGTTGGCTTACCCTGTTTAATCACGTCAATCAGCATCCATGAAAGCATTGCCAATGCCGTTGAGGTGTTGGTTGCCATGAAAGCGTGTACGGCAAGACCGTTTGCACCGAGAGCACTGCCTGCATTGAAGCCGAACCAACCAAACCAAAGGATAGACGCTCCTAAAATGATAAATGGTACATTATGAGTACGATAGGATGCGATACTGTATCCTTTTCTTTTTCCGAGGATGATAGATAATACCAAACCGCTGACTCCTGAACTGATATGTACGACGTTTCCGCCTGCAAAATCAACAGAACCCAATACAGATCCTAAAAATCCGCCTTCGCCCCAGACCATATGAGCCAGTGGGTAATATACAAGTAATGACCATAAAACGATAAACCCGAATAATGCCTTAAAACTCATGCGTTCTGCAACCGATCCTGTAATCAGTGCAGGCGTGATAATGGCGAACATCATTTGAAACGTTGCAAAGGCAAGATTAGGGATGGTGCTGGAATAAGGCCCTGCTACATCGATGGCTACTCCGTGTAAGCCGACCCATTTCAATGTGCCGATAACGCCCCCCGTATTTCCCCCAAAGCTGAGTGAATAGCCTACGATTACCCATAATGCTGAGGCTAGCCCCATGATAAAAAATGATGACATCATCGTATTTAACACATTTTTTCTCCGTACCATACCTCCATAGAAAAAAGCGAGTCCCGGTGTCATAAAGAGCACCAATGCTGATGCGATTAGTATAAAAGCCATATCTCCAGTGTTCATAAAATCTCCTCCTATCTGTTTTATAAGTTTTGTATAGCTTTATTTATAAAAAACAAAAGACGTCTGAACATGTATATACATACTCAGACGCCATTGTCTAATATCTTATGAAGTTTATTTTTACTTAGAAATAAAGGAATAACGATGGTTAATTTAAGAAAAATAATTTGTTTGAAGCTCCGTTGCTTTATAGTGTTTAATCTTAGCGGGCAAATAATCATTTGTCAATAACATTTTTTAATTTTCGGTTAATTGTTTTTTTGAACAAAAAGTATTGACAATAATCTATTGAATTTGTAAAATACAAACATGTTTTAAAACTTATCTGAAAAATTAAAAAATATCAAGGCTAAATACGGTAGCGTAAGAATTATTTTTGAAGAATAGCACTTTGAGAAAAGCGTAAAGGAGGTCGATAAAAATGAGCCAAACAGATCAAGAGAACCCTAAAATGATAGGAAGTTTATATGATAAAAATTTTGAGCATGATAATTGTGGCATAGGAGCAATCGTAAACATCAAGGGGATTAAAACGCATAAAACCGTTTATGATGCCCTTACCATTGTAGAACGTCTTGAGCATAGAGCGGGAAAGGATGCAACGGGAGAGATGGGAGACGGAGTTGGAATACTGACACAAATTCCTCGAGATTTTTTTATAAAAAACGTCAAGAATATTGAATTTTCATCTAGCGGAGACTTTGGCGTAGGAATGTTCTTCTTACCGCAAGATGAGCTTTTGAGAAATCAAGCTAAAAAGCGTTTTGAAGTTATTGTCGAAAAAGAAGGATTAAAATTCTTGGGATGGCGAGAAGTTCCAACTGCAAATAAAGTGCTTGGTAAACAAGCATTGAACTGCAAGCCTGCGATTTACCAGGGATTTGTCGACAAGCCGAGAAATCTTAAGTCGGGAATCGATTTTGACAGAAAATTATATGTAATCAGAAGGATATTTGAAAATAGCAACGATAACGAAAACAACAGCACATATGTCTGTTCCCTTTCCAGCAGAACGATTGTCTATAAAGGAATGTTCCTTGTGAATCAGCTGAGGCTTTTCTATAAAGATTTACAAGATCAAGATTTCATTTCAGCCATTGCCATTGTGCATTCCAGATTTTCAACAAACACCATGCCTTCTTGGGAAAAGTCACACCCGAATCGATATATTGTTCATAATGGAGAAATTAATACCATTCGAGGTAATGTCAATAAAATGTTATCCAGAGAAGAAAATATGTCCTCCGATATATTGGGTGAAGATTTCTATAAAGTTCTTCCGGTAGTTCCTACTTGGGGTTCGGACTCCGCAATGCTGGATAATACGTTAGAATTTATGGTTATGTCAGGAATCGACTTCCCGAAGGCAGTAATGATGTGCATACCGGAACCATGGTGCAATGACAGAACGATGAGTCAAAAGAAGAAAGATTTCTATATTTATCACGGAACGATGATGGAACCTTGGGATGGCCCTGCTTCCATCGTATTTAGTGACGGAGACCTTGTAGGTGCAGTGCTTGACAGAAACGGGCTGCGTCCCTCTCGATATTATGTGACCAAAGACGAAAATTTGATTCTATCTTCTGAAGTGGGCGTACTTGAAATCGCTCCGGAAGAGGTTGAAATGAAGGGCAGGGTTCATCCCGGCAAAATGCTCTTGATCGATACAAAAGCAGGAAAAATTATCAAAGATAAGGAGTTAAAGGAGTATTACTCCGGAAAGCAGCCTTACGGAGAGTGGCTTGAGAATAATTTAATTCATCTGAAAGAATTGCATATCCCAAATCAGAAAGTACCGTTTTACAAAGGAGAACAACTTGCCCGATTGCAGAAGACTTTTGGCTATTCTTATGAGGATGTAAAAAACTATTTGCTGCCGATGGCACTGGATGAAGCAGAACCTACCATTGCAATGGGTGCGGATACACCTCTTGCCGCTTTATCCCAAGCTCATACACCACTCTTTGACTATTTTAAACAATTGTTTGCTCAAGTTACCAATCCGCCGATTGATGCAATCCGAGAAGAGATTATCACTTCGACCTATAGTTACCTTGGCAAAGACGGAAACATTTTAAAGGATAGCCATCAAAACTGCAGATTATTATCTGTTCGGAATCCGATCCTAACCAATACGGACTTTATGAAAATAAAGAATATGAAGGCAGAAGGATTCAAGGTGGCTACCGTACCGATTACATATTATAAAGGCAGCTCCCTTGAAAAGGCGTTGAATAATCTGTTTATTCAAACGGACAGAGCTTTCAAAGACGGGGCGAATATCATTATATTATCGGACAGAGATGTAGATGAATACAGAGTTCCGATCCCTTCATTGCTTGCAGTTTCTGCAGTCCAACAATACCTTGTCAACACCAGAAAGCGCATGTCACTTTCGTTGATCTTAGAAAGTGGAGAACCGAGAGAGGTGCATCATTTTGCAACCTTGTTAGGATACGGCGCAAGTGCAATTAATCCCTATTTAGCGCAGGATACCATCAAACAAATGATAGAGGAGGATTTGCTTGAAAAGGATTATTATGCGGCGGTTGATGATTATACGAATGGCATCTTGCATGGAATTATAAAAATTGCTTCTAAAATGGGCATCTCTACGATACAGTCGTACCAAGGCGCTCAAATTTTTGAAGCGGTCGGAGTCAGTAAGGATGTTATTGACAAATATTTCACCAATACAGTAAGTAGGGTTGGCGGTATTACGTTAAAAGACATTGAAGAGGAAGTTGATGTAAGACATTCCGCGGCTTTTGATCCGCTTGGATTAAACCAAGATTTGAATTTGGAAAGTATGGGCAGTCACAAAGTGAGGAGCGGTAAAGAAGAGCATTTATACAACCCGAAGACCATTCACACGTTGCAAGTAGCTACACGAACAGGAGACTATCAACTATTTAAAGAATACACGAGGATGGTCAATGAGGAGCTTGGGCCGAGTCATTTAAGAGCTTTAATGGATTTTAACTACAAGAATAACCCCATTCCGATTGGACAGGTAGAAAGTGTGGAATCCATCGTAAAAAGGTTTAAAACAGGAGCAATGTCATACGGTTCTATTTCTCAGGAAGCGCATGAAACGATGGCAATCGCAATGAACAAATTGCAAGGAAAATCCAATAGTGGTGAGGGTGGAGAGGCTCCAAGAAGATTTACCATTGGAGCAGATGGGAAAAATCTATGCAGTGCAATCAAACAAGTAGCATCAGGACGTTTTGGTGTTACTTCCGAATATCTAGTGAGTGCAAAAGAAATTCAGATAAAAATAGCACAAGGTGCAAAACCTGGAGAGGGAGGACAACTTCCGGGCGACAAGGTTTATCCTTGGATTGCTAAAACGAGACACTCCACCACAGGAGTGGGACTCATTTCTCCGCCTCCGCACCATGACATTTATTCTATCGAGGATTTGGCTCAACTGATTTATGATTGCAAATGTGCAAATTCAGATGCCAGAATTTCCGTTAAACTTGTATCTGAAGCAGGAGTAGGCACAATTGCAGCAGGTGTCGCTAAAGCAGGAGCACAAGTGATCTTAGTTTCCGGATATGACGGAGGCACGGGGGCAGCTCCGAAAAATTCTGTTTATCATGCAGGACTTCCGTGGGAGTTGGGGCTTGCGGAAGCGCATCAGACGTTATTGATGAACGGGCTCCGAAAAAGTGTGGTATTAGAAACAGATGGAAAACTGATGAGCGGCAGAGAAGTCGCTATTGCGGCGCTACTGGGCGCAGAAGAATTCGGATTTGCTACGGCTCCGCTTGTAACGATGGGATGTGTCATGATGAGGGTTTGCAATTTAGACACTTGTCCTGTCGGCATCGCTACACAGAATCCGAAATTAAGAAAACGATTTGCCGGTAAACCGGAATATGTAATCAATTTTATGCAATTTATTGCAGAGGAACTTCGAGAATATATGGCAAAACTCGGATTCCGAACAATTGATGAGATGGTTGGAAGAACAGATATGTTGAAGGCAAAAGTGGGTTTAAATCTTAAAAAATATCATCGTTTGGATATTGCAAAGATATGGGAAAACGGTATCCCACAGGATAAACTCAATTGTATTCATGTAGCAGAAAATACCTATGACTTTAAACTAAATAAGACCAAGGATATGACGGTACTTTATGAAAGATTGAAGGAATCCATTGCAAAGGGTGAGCCTAAAACAATACAAGTGGAGGTAGACAATCAGGACAGAACCTTTGGTACCATATTAGGTTCTATGCTAACCAGAAAATTTGGACAGAGCTTGGAACAGGATACCTATCGTATCCAATCGAGGGGGTACGGAGGACAGAGTTTCGGGGCTTTCATTCCGAAAGGCTTAACCCTTGAATTAGAGGGAGATAGTAACGATTATTTGGGCAAAGGGTTGTCGGGAGGCATCATTATTGTTTATCCGAATAAAAAATCCACCTTTAAACACGATGAAAATATGATTATCGGAAATGTTGCACTATATGGGGCAACATCCGGTAAAGCCTTTATCAGCGGAGTTGCAGGAGAACGCTTTTGTGTAAGAAATTCCGGTGCGGATGCCGTTGTGGAAGGTGTCGGAGACCATGGCTTGGAATATATGACAGGGGGTCGAGTCGTCATATTGGGGACTACCGGTAATAATCTGGCAGCCGGTATGTCAGGCGGTTTCGCATATGTTCTTGATAAAAACGGGGATTTATATTCGAAATTAAATAAAGAAGTGATTTCTTTGGAGTCAGTGAGCAAAAGTGAAGATGTTCTCGAGTTGAATGAATTAATCAAAGAGCACGTTTTTGCAACAAACTCTATAAAAGGAACTCACATCTTAAATAATTTTACCGAATATCTGCCGAAATTTAAAAAAATCATACCATATGATTATAAAAATATGCTTTCATTGATTCGAAAGTATGAGGAAATCGGAGTGAGCGAAGAACAGGCACTTGTGAAAGCTTTTTATGAAAGTAAAGGAGGGGAACAGGAATGGGCTTAGCAACAGGGTTTTTAAAATATAAAAGACGTACCAGTGAGGCCGCTGAGCCGCTAGAACGAGTGAAGCACTATAATGAATTTCATGTTTCTCTTCTTCAAGAAGAACAAATGGAACAGGCTTCCAGATGCATGGATTGCGGCGTTCCGTTCTGCCAATCGGGGATGGACCTGGGAGGAATGGTGTCAGGCTGTCCGCTGAATAACCTGATTCCCGAATGGAATGATCATGTATTTCACGGAAACTATGAAGAGGCATTAAAGCGTTTATTGAAGACGAATAGTTTCCCGGAATTCACTTCAAGAGTTTGTCCTGCTCCTTGTGAAAAAGCATGTACTTGTTCCTTACATGCGGAAGGTGTTTCTATTAGAGAGAATGAGCTTGCCATTATTGAAAATGGATATGATTATCAGCTGATGCAACCAAGAAGGATTCAGGCAAGATCAACGAAGAGAATCGCGGTAATCGGTTCAGGTCCTGCAGGGTTGGCAGCAGCAGATTTACTAAATTTTAGAGGGCACGCAGTAACGATATTTGAAAAAGAAGATCGCCCAGGAGGGCTTCTCATGTATGGAATCCCGAATATGAAGCTCGAGAAGCATGTGATCAAAAGAAGAGTGGATTTGATGAAGGCAGAAGGCATTGAGTTCAGGCTTGGAGAAGCCATTTTTTCGAAAAAGCAGGCAGATGCATTAATAAAAGAATTTGATGCCGTGGTGCTGGCATGCGGCTGCTCAATACCGAGAGATATCAAGGTGTCGGGAAGAGACGGGAAAGGCATTGTTTTTGCTGTAGACTTTTTAAAGTCCACTACAAAATCCTTGCTTGACAATCAATTGAAAGAGGGGAGTTATATTTCGGCAAAAGGGAAAAATGTCCTTGTTATCGGTGGCGGGGACACAGGGAATGATTGTGTGGCAACAAGCATAAGGCATGGTGCAAAAAGTATATTGCAGCTGGAAATGATGCCCATACTTCCGACGCACAGGGTAGAAAATAACCCGTGGCCCCAATGGCCTAAAGTCTTAAAAACTGATTACGGACAGCAGGAAGCCATTGCTGTATTCGGGAAAGATCCCAGGGAGTTTCAAACAACAGTGAAAGAATTCATCTTAGATCAGAATGGACAGGTTAGGCAAGCGATTCTTGTAAAATTGGAATATGGTAAAGATGAGAAAAGCGGAAAGTCAGTTGTGAAAGAGATTCAGAAATCAGAAAAGACTGTTCAGACAGATTTGGTTTTACTTGCAGCAGGGTTTATAGGAAGCGATGAGCATGTGGCAAAAGCCTTCGGTGTGGAACTGGACGATAAGGGTACTGTAACAACGTTGGGGGAACATTATAAAACAAGTAAAGAGAAGGTATTTGTTGCAGGAGATATGCGCAGGGGACAATCCTTAGTAGTATGGGGTATTAGGGAAGGTCGTGAAGCGGCTAGAGAAGTAGATGCGTATCTTATGGGTTACACGAATTTATAGATGTCACAAATTGCCAAAAAATGTTGGAATAAGATGCCTGAAAATACTCGGTTTTTCGGTCGGCGATAAAAAGTTTGAGAAGAGTGCATAATAAGTAAAAGAGAGCAGATTGGAGATGAGTAATTTGAAAAGCAGAATAATCATTTACATTTCGATTTTCGGGTTTTTAGCCGCTATTATTTTATCGAACATTAAAGAAATTCAAAATAATGAATATGTCGATGGAGGGATGCAACAGGTTAATGGTCAATTAGAAGAGGATGAGGCAACTGACCTATTTAAGTATCTTCCGGTTGACTGGTAGGCCGAACCAATGGATCATCGAATCAGATCGAGCATTTCTTTAATTTTCTTGACGTGCTTGAAAGAATTTGTATAATACAAATAAGGGTAAGAGCCGCTTTTATTAAGCCCTTACCCTTCGCTATTTCTATACCTTTTTTATTCCCTGAAGATGAAGCATAACTGAAAGGAATCGCTGCCTTTTATAAGTTTATATTAAAGAATGAAGGAGAACTTATCATATGATTATTTTCATAAGATTACTGGTTATTATAAGTGCCTATTTAATGTTCTTAACTCCTATTTTAACTGTATGCACATCTTTGAAAGTTACTATCCTAATTCAATCTTTTGCGGTTATTTTATTATCAAATTATTTAGCCTATGTAAAAGATGTAAAAAGTATAAATATAAATAAGAATAGATGTGAGAAGATTATATTAAATTTAATTATAATTATTTTTACTTTTATTGCATATCGTTATTCTAATATTATAGGACTAAGTTATATTTTCGGGATATATGGTTCTATTTTAGTATTAATTCCATTCTATTTATTCTCAAAAGATAAGAAGGTTGTTATTCCCAATAATATAAGTTTAAAGATTTTTAATGTGATATGGGCTGGACTTATAATAAATTTTATAGGGTATCCATATATGAAATTAAATTTTATAAACGTTGAAAACAATGGAGCAATTCCAGTCGTATCTTTTATTAATCGTGACAATAATTTTATTTTAATTAGCATTTTGTATGTGTGCATTGTATTTGTTCAAATTTTAATAGATAGAAAAAGTATAAGTATTAAAAAATATATGAACGATATTATTTTTTATCAATATTGTATTGGCATTTTAATGTTTTTGATTCCTACGCTGCATTTAATATATATAGGCGTATTATAATATAACCTGAATTGTCAACAGCACAAATTCAGTTTTTATGCATTTATACTTGTCCCGTATATTTCTTTTTATATTCAGTCCCCCACACTGTCATGGCATCTAAAACCGGTTTTAGACTATACCCTGTTTCAGTTAAAGTGTACTCCACTCTAGGAGGAACTTCGGCATACACTTTTCTTGTCAGTAAATCGCATTCTTCCATTGAACGGAGATTTGCAGTTAATACTTTTTGTGTAATACTCCCAATCGACTTTTTTAATTCTCCAAATCTTTTGGTGCCATCTAATAAATCTCTTAAAATTAAAACCTTCCAACGGTCGCTGATTAACATGAGTGTTGTTTCAACCGGACAAGCAGGTAATTCTTTTTGCATATAACCCACACTTCCTCCAATAGTATCCTATTGGTAACTACGGCACAAAAAAGTGCTTACTTTACTAAATATACTTTTAAAACTAATATAAGGTTAAACAAAATAAATGTCAAGATGGCAGGAGGATACAAAATGAAAGAAGTAGTGAAATTTTTAAATGAAAATCCGGTACAGTATTTAGCAAGCATTGGACTGGATGGTAAAGCGAAATGCAGACCTTTTATGTTTGCCGTTGCACAGGACGGAAAACTTTGGTTTTGCACCAATACCCAAAAGCAAGTTTATAAAGAAATGATAGTAAATCCAAATGTAGAACTATCCATATCAAGCCCTACTTACGCGTGGATACGCTTAAACGGAAAGGTTGTTTTTGAAAATAATATGGATATCAAAGAAGCTTGTATGCTGAATCCTATCGTAAAGGGACAGTATAACGAGGCCTCCAATCCTATATTTGAAGTATTCTATTTAGAAGGGGCAAAAGCAACCATTGCAGATTTTTCAGGGAATCCGCCTCAAGAATACAATCTTTAGTCATTTGATTAGGGCAATATCATAACAAGAAGTTTAATGCCGGAGTCCTATAATGACTCCGGTATTTTCACTTTGGCGATGAGATGGCATTTATACACGCAAGGGACTATTGAAAACATTAGAAAAGGGAGAAACATGAACAACAAAAAAATTGAACAAATTACAAAATATATAAAGGATGCAGAGGCGATTGTTATAGGAGCCGGTTCAGGACTTTCCACTGCGGCAGGATTAACGTATTGCGGAAAACGGTTCGAAGATTATTTTAGTGAATTTATAGAACGATATGGGATGGAGGATATGTATTCTGCTGGATTTTATCCATTTCAAACCCAAGAAGAAAAATGGGCCTATTGGAGCAGGCACATTTACTATAATCGCTATGATATTCAAGAAGGAAAAGTTTATATGGATTTATATCAGTTGGTCAAGGAAGGAAATCACTTTGTACTTACAACCAATGTGGATCATCAGTTTTGGCTTGCGGGATTTGATGATGAAAAAATATTTGCTACACAGGGAGACTACGGACTTTTTCAATGTAAACGGGCTTGCCATAAAAAATTGTATGATAACGAGATTCAGGTTAGGAAAATGATTGAGAAGCAGAAAGATTGCAAGATTCCAAGAGAACTTATACCCAAATGCCCTAAGTGCGGTGGAAATATGGAAGTAAATTTGCGAAGTGATTCATATTTTGTAGAAAATGAAAAATGGAATCAGGCCAATAGGCGATATCAGAAGTTCTTACATTACAACCAGGCCAAAAGAATACTTTTTCTTGAGTTAGGTGTTGGGATGAATACGCCGATGGTTATCAAATACCCGTTTTGGCAAATGACATACCGCATGAAAAATGCGAAATATGTGTGTGTTAATTTAGATGAAGCAAATGTTCTGAATGACATCGCTGAGAAATCTATTTGCATAAATGCAGACATTGCAGACGTTGTGGAAGAGTTGGTTGGGAGGTAACTGGAAATGTTGAAAAACCAGGAGGAAAGATTAGAATATTTAATCGATGAGCTTTGCCTTGAATCATCAGCCTGTAAGCACCTAGAAGAAATGCGCTCAGAGCCAGAAAAACTATTAAGGTCTTTAATGAATATTAGAACGTCGAAACCAATTTCGGAGAAGTTCCTGAAAATACAAGATAGGTATCTAAAATGTGCAGCTGAAGAAAAAGGCATTGTGACTTTGAGTGAAATTCCTACAATTCAAGAGTTCTATAATTCAAATATAGAATTTGCAGATAGAATTTCATTGTGGAAGGGGGATATTACGAGACTCCATGTGGACGCTATTGTAAATGCCGCTAATTCTCAGATGTTAGGTTGCTTTATTCCTTGCCATAAATGCATTGACAACGCAATTCACTCCGCAGCAGGAATTCAGCTTCGTGATGCTTGCCATCAATATATGACGGAGAAACGAAAAGAAGATCCCACCTATGAAGAACCAACAGGAAGTGCTGTTATCACGGAAGGGTTTAATTTGCCCTCAAAATATGTGATCCATACAGTTGGACCGATTGTATCGTGGCATTTGACAGAAGATCTAAAACAAGATTTAATGCATTGTTATGAATCTTGCTTAAAGGTTGCCCTTGAAAATAATATTAAAAGTATCGCCTTTTGTTGTATTTCAACTGGTGAATTTCACTTTCCAAGCGATGAAGCGGCAATAATTGCAATAAAATCGGTTCAGTCATTTTTAGAGAAAGATCCTGACAAAATTGAAAGGATTATTTTTAACGTGTTTAAAGACCAAGATTTAGAAATTTATAAAGGATTGCTCTGTAAGTAAAAAGGATTAAAAAGTAGCGGAAGTTACTATTGTGGTATGATAAAATGAAAATCATCTACATATTTTATTAAGAGGTATGCAAATAATTTCAGAAAGAAAGATCGACATTTTAAAGAAAAATATAATCATTGGGTAGGATATAGAATATCCTATTGCACATGGAAATGGGCTATGTTTATTGAAGTTGATAAGAAGAATTTGAAAGAGGATATGAAAAAAATGATAAATTTAAGTTTCCATGAATCTCTAATAACAGAAAAAATAGAAGAAGCTTTAATCGTTGGAATGAGTCGAGAAAAACTAATGGCAATCAGCCGAGAGGCTAGTTTATTAGCATATAAAATAACAATTGAAGTTTCAGATTCGCGAATCGCTGTTCAGGATGGGCTAATTCTAGAAGATACGATAAATGAAGAAATTTTGTATAAGGTAGATACGATAACAATAGATTGGGTATCAAGTCAAAGGGTGTGGCGCTAATAAATAGAAGAGCACAAATGGTAGAGAGAATTCTTCCAGACTTTGCAAATATATGCTCCTTAAATTTCTGGACAACTATAATTGCTAATATTAAAATTGCAAAAGAATAAATAAAATGCAAAATTTATTTTTCTATATCTCAAAGATTAGGAAACTCCTAATCTTTTTTATTACTTTCCAACAAAGCGGGTACAATAATTAAATATAAGAAAATAAAGGAAGTGATGCTATGCCTAACAATATAAAATCAAATCAATTAATAAATGAAAAATCTCCTTACCTTCTTCAGCACGCCCACAATCCTGTCAACTGGTACCCGTGGGGAGAAGAAGCTTTTAAAAAGGCAAAATCAGAAGAAAAACCAATCTTCTTAAGTATCGGTTATTCCACCTGTCATTGGTGCCATGTGATGGCCCATGAGTCTTTTGAGGATCATGAGGTAGCGGAGGTGCTTAATAATAACTTTGTATGCATCAAAGTAGACCGGGAAGAACGTCCGGACGTGGACTCCGTGTATATGACCGTTTGTCAGGCTTTGACAGGATCGGGAGGCTGGCCGCTGACGATTGTGATGACGCCGGAGCAAAAGCCGTTTTGGGCAGGGACCTATTTGCCTAAACGGTCCCAATACGGTCATGTAGGGCTGCTTGAACTGTTGGATGCGATTATACAGCAATGGGAAGTAAACCGTAAAAGATTGATAGAATCCGGAGATGAGATTATAACAGCTTTGGAAAAACACAGAGAATCAAGGAAAGACAGAGTAGAACCGACAAAAGAGCTTATCGATAATGGTGTTACTTTATTCCGTCATGTGTATGATAAGCAATGGGGTGGGTTTGGACCGGCTCCTAAATTCCCGACTCCTCATAATTTGCTTTTTCTTCTGCGCTATGCTTTCTTGGAAAAAAATCAAGCGGTGCAAGGTATCGTGACGCATACCTTAGATCAAATGTTTAAAGGTGGCATGTTTGATCATATCGGGGGCGGATTTTCTCGTTACTCAACGGATGAAAAGTGGCTGGTTCCTCATTTTGAAAAGATGCTTTACGATAATGCACTGCTTGCTTATGTTTATGCAGAGGCGTATCAGTTTACCGGCAAATCTCTTTACCGTGAAGTAGCAAAGAGAACCTTAGATTATGTATTGCGTGAGCTAACAGATGAAGAGGGCGGATTCTACTGCGGACAAGATGCAGACAGCGAAGGCGTAGAAGGGAAGTATTATGTTTTCACACCGGAAGAAATTAAACAGGTAGTGGGAGACACAGACGGCGAACTCTTCTGCAAATGGTATGCTGTAACGGAACGCGGTAATTTTGAAGGCAAAAGTATTCCCAATCTGATTGAAAATCCGAACTATGAAGGGAAAATTGAAGACATCGAGCAGATCAGCCGAAAACTTTATGAATATCGGCTCCATCGTACGGTTTTGCATAAAGATGATAAAGTATTGACTTCGTGGAATGCTTTGATGATAGCTGCTCTGGCAAAAGCAAGTATATTGCTGGAGGATCCCGTGTATTTAGAGGCCGCTCAACAAGCACAGACTTTTATTGCAAAGAATTTAACGGATGAAGAGGGACGCTTGTATATTCGCTGGCGAGAGGGGCAAACCGCGCATACGGGACAATTGGATGACTATGCTTTTTATGCCTTTGCACTAATCGAATTGTATAAAAATACTTTTTGTGTGGATTATTTACAGGAAGCCATCCGTGCAGCAGAACAGATCATGTCTTTGTTCTTTGATGAGGGCGAAGGAGGCTGTTACCTATACGCCGCCGATAGCGAACAGCTGATCAGCAGACCAAAAGAAGTGTATGACGGTGCTTTGCCTTCCGGTAATTCGATAGCGACCTTGGTATTTGATGATCTGGCAAAGTATACAGGTGAAATCAAGTGGAAGGAAGCTAGAGACAAGCAGCTTGAATTCATTTCGGGAGAAGTAAAAGCGAATCCGCTTGGGCATAGTGTATCCATGATTGCCTTAATGGGTGTTTTCTATCCTTCTCAGGAATTGGTTTGTGTCCAATCTCAAGCTGAGGTGCCTAGTGAATGGACGAATTCGCTCAAAACCTATCGTCCCAATCTTACGGTACTTGTAAAAAATGCCGAGAACCGAGATAAACTGGAAAAACTGGCGCCTTTTACGGCTTCTTATCCGATTCCGCAGCAAGGTTCACAATATTATTTATGTGAAAACGGAAGCTGCCTATCACCGGTTAGCACGTTAGAAGAATTAGAAATAGAAAAATTCTAAGGAGCATATCATAAAAATATAAATGAGAAAATTGATATCATTTCTCCATTTATAAAAATTAAATAAAAGAAAATTAAAAATACGCATAACCAATCAAGGAAAATTTTGAAAGGGTGATGCGTCTTTTTTTGCGGAATTGTTAGAAAATTAGGTGATTGATGTATTATACAAGTGACTTATGTCCTATTTGGGTGTATAATATTTTGGTAAATATTGCTTGGAATAAGATGGAAGGAGGCATTGAAAGTACCATGATGCTGAATAGAAGAATAACACTTCTTACTATATCGATAATGATATTGATATTTCTGGTCCTTTTAAGCGGCTGTGACAAACAGGGGAAATCGGAACTTTTAGATGCAGAAAATCCAGTAACTATAACCGTATGGCATTATTATAATGGGGAGCAGCAGAAAGCTTTTGACGAAATGGTAAGTGAATTCAATGAGACCGATGGGCTTGAGAAGGGAATTGTAGTCGGCTCTCATGCTTATGGAGGTGTTGACGACTTGCAGGATGCCGTTTTGAATGCAGTGCATAAGAATGTAGGCGCGGCGGATGTACCCAATATTTTCTCCGCTTATGCAGATACGGCTTATGCAATAGATAAGCTCGGGTATGTGGTAGATATCAGCAAGTATATGACGCAGGACGAATTATCGAACTATATTGATGGGTATATGGAAGAAGGAAAGTTTGGAAAAGACGGTGAAATAAAAATTTTTCCGGTGGCAAAGGCTACGGAAGTGTTTGCATTAAATAAAACCGATTGGGATAAATTTTCTGCGGCAACCGGAGAAACCGATAGAGCCTTAGGAACGATAGAAGGAATCACTGAAGTTGCAGAAAAATATTATAAATGGACGGATAGTCTCACACCCAATACGAAAAACGATGGAAAAGCCTTCTTTGGGCGGGATGCATTGGCGAACTATTTTATTATAGGATACAGGCAACTGGGACAAGAGCTATTTACCAGCAAAGACGGGAAAACCATCCTGAATTTAGATGAGCGAATTGCTAAAAAGCTTTGGGATAATTATTATATTCCTTACATAAAAGGATACTTTACTTCGAATGGAAGATATCGCAGCGACGATGTAAAAACGGGGGAGATTATAGCCTATGTCGGTTCGACGGCCAGTGTGACCTATTTCCCAAGGGAGGTTATTGTAAATGATGAAGTCAGCTATCCGATAGAGGTGGCTTTTTATCCATCACCGAAATTTGCTGGAGGAGAGGATTATGCCGTTCAGCAAGGAGCCGGAATGGTGATAACCAATGGGAAGGAAAAAGAGACCTATGCTTCCATTGAGTTTTTAAAGTGGTTCACCCAGAAGGAAAGAAATCTTCACTTCGCCATTAACGCCGGGTATTTACCGGTGACTTATGAGGCAAATGATGAAGCGTTTGCTGAACAGGCGATTAAAGGAAGCGGAGAAAGTGAAAAACTCCGAAAATTGACCGAAGTGGGCATGAAGACTGTGAATAGCAACAAGCTGTATACGATAAAGGTTTTTGAAAAAGCAAATGATGCCAGGAAAATTCTCGAATATTCTATGTCCGATAAAGCAAAAGCAGATCGTGCGAAAGTGCTGGAGAAAATCAATAACGGCATATCGTTAGACACAGCGGTTAAAGAATATTCGGATGATAGAAATTTTGAAAATTGGTATTTCGAATTAAAGAGTGAACTTGAAGAGTGTGTCGATAATGAATAATAGAGAGTAGCCGGAATGATGATAAAGATAAAGAAAAATTCTATAATGACCAAAATACTGTTGCCTATGACTGTCATTATTCTGATTCAATTAGCGGTATTAACCGGAATTATTTATTCGGGAGGGGTTATAGAACAGCTGAAGAGAAGCTCATATGATGTTCTTAGTGAACGAGTGGAAGCACGAACGGGGTATTTGGAGAATGATATGAATTCCAGATGGTCTGACGTTGAACTGACTGTTAATACTGTGAACCAAACGTTAAAAACTCTGCTTTCAGAAGGGATAATCGATTTCGATTCATTAGATAATGATCCGGAAGAATATAATGCATTTCTGGAGGCAGTATCCAATGATATGATTTTATTGATGAGAAGAAATTCCGTTACAGGTACTTTTATTGTATTAAACACGCAGGATTTAGATAAAGGTGAGAAGCAGAATAAACCGGGGTTATATATACGTGATTTGGATCCATCCGCTACGCCTTCTGTCATGAACACGGATTTAATGCTGGAGAGAGCGCCTACCGCGTTGACTAAAAAACTGGACATTTCGTTAGACAGCAGTTGGCGTCCGCAGTTTGAATTTTTAAAGAACAATGTCTCCTATTATCCTTTTTTCTATGAGCCGTTTCAGGCGGCCATAAAAAGCCCGGGCATTGGCTATAAAGATTTAGGGTATTGGAGCCATACCTATACATTGTGTGGGGATAATCGAGGCGCGATCGCCTATTCTGTACCGTTGATTTACGATGATGGTACGGTATACGGCGTGCTGGGGATTGAGATTAGTATCGACTTTTTAGCAAAGCAATTGCCTTATGATGAAATTATTCATGATAAAAAAGGAAGCTATGTGCTTGGAATAACAGATACGCATTATCTCGGTTATAATAATGTGCTTTGCAGCGGAACATTGCTGTCTCGTCTGAAACTGGATAACATAAAATTGACGGCAGACGATACGAACACGATGAACTATATTGATATAAAAAATAGTAAGTTTCATGAACGGCAGTACTATTACTCCAAAACCTTGGATTTATACAATAGCAATGTTTATTTTGCCCGTGATAATTGGACTTTAACTGCTTTTGTCAAAGAAAACGACTTGTTTGAATTTGCCGATAAGATAAGCCGTTTATTATACATTGCCATTATAGCAACCGTTGTCGCCGGCATGTGCGGGGTTCTTGTCATCAGCTATAATGTAACAAAACCAATTTCAAAATTGGTGGATCACGTTAAGAATAGCAAGCCGGATGGGAACTTTGCACTGGAACCGACACAAATTTATGAAATTGATCGTTTAGCAGATGCCATTGAACGGTTAAGCGTAGATCTTATGGAGGACTCCACAAAGTTTGCAACTATCATTGAGATGGCCAGCAGCAAAATCGGCGGTTTTGAAATCTGGGATGATCGAGAAACCATCTTTATCACCGACCGATTCTTTGAAGTGTTTAATTTAAATGGAATTGATACAAGGATTCTAAATAAAACTTCTTTCCTTGAAATTCTTTCAGCGCTCGAGCAATATATTGAGCCGGAGGAAAACCGGGAAGGAGAATATTTGTTTAAAATTCCGGTGGAGGAGGAAGAGTCGTACAGATGGGTAAGCATGAAATACGCAAACCAATGGAATAAGTGGATTGGGCTTGCGGAAGACGTGACCGAATCCATGATGCAGCTCAAAATGATGCAACATGAGAGAGATTATGATTATTTGACCGATATCGTCAATCGAAGAGCATTTTATCGAATCATCAACAGACTGTTTGAATCGAATAGAAGTGAACTGAAAGTGGCCGCTTTGGTCATGGTGGATTTAGATAATCTCAAGAGGATCAATGATACCTTTGGACACGCTTATGGAGATACTTACATTCAGAAAGCGGTGGAATGTATGAAAAAAGCGAATCCAAAGGAAACGATCATTGCCCGAATTTCAGGAGATGAATTTTTTATTTTTTATTATGGATATGACAGCAAAGACGAGATTCGCCGTTTAATTGCCAAAATGCAAAGCACGATGAGCAATAATAAAATTATATTGCCGGATGCCACCTCCTGCGAAGTATGTGTTTCAGGAGGAGTAGCTTGGTATCCTTATGACTGTGAGGAATATGAAAAGTTGATACGATATGCCGATTTTGCTATGTATACTGCAAAGAGTCAGCATAAAGGAACAATAAAGGAATTCAATTTAACTCGTTTCCAAAAGGAAGAAACCATTCTTTTGGGTAAAAAAGAACTCAATACGATTATCGAAAAACAGCTGATTATTTATCATTTTCAACCGATTATTGATGCTCAAACAGGAGAAGTCTTCGCTTATGAGGCACTGATGCGATCCAACATGGAGATATTGCGTACGCCATACGACATTTTGACATTGGCCAGGAAAGAATTTAAGCTCCGTGAAATCGAACGGCTGACATTATTCAAGGCAATGGAGGCATTCTGCGGACATATGAGGGCCGGACGGATTCACAAAGACTGCAAGGTTTTTATTAACTCCATTCCGAACCAACTGCTGACATTGGAAGAGATAACAAGTTTCGAGTCAATTTATCGAGAGTATCTTCATTTAATTGTGCCGGAAATGACCGAAGAGGAACGCGTTGTTGACAAGCTGAAAACGGCTAAATTAAACGAAGTAAAAAACTGGAGCGGGGAAATCGCAATTGACGACTTTGGCTCCGGGTATAATAGCCAAGCCTTGCTTTTAAGTCTTTCTCCGAAATATGTAAAAATTGACATGGAAATTATTCATGATATTCACAAGGATTTAAATAAAGAAAAAATCGTAGAAAGTTTGATTTCCTATGCCCATGAGCGGGGTATTTTGGTAGTAGCGGAAGGGTTAGAATGTGAAGAGGAAGTGGAAAAGGTCATCAGTATGGGAATTGACCTGCTGCAAGGATATTATTGCGGGAGACCGAGTATAGACATAACAAATATTAATGTAAACTTAAAGAACAAGATAGCGAGTTTGCATCATACGTGCTTTAACTGAGGAAGGGAAGTGTTTTAAACACTTCTCTTTTTTTATTACGTAGGAAATATCGCTTGCGATATGACGGAGTATCATAAAAGTCTACCGCTAAAATGCGACCGAATGGGAGCTAAGCCTTTTTGCCCTAAGCTTGCTTGGCACGGTATAAACAATAAAAATTTATTGTTTATCGATAAAAAGTTATTGACAAACAAAATGTGGGGAATTATACTATGGTCATAACAAAGCTTTATTAGTAAGGAGAACGGTTACATGTGGAATTCAAATAAGTCATTACAGCTATCACGGATTTGTACGAAATTGGTAATGGTGTTGGTCGTCGTTTGTGCGATTTTATTACCCTATTTAATCGACATTTATAGGGTCTATAGCTCGTATTACACAGAAGATACAACGGTGAAACCTTTTATGGCTATTTTGTACAGCTGCTGTGTACCTGCTTTAATTGCGCTGTTCAGCTTGGATAGGCTGCTTACCAATATCAGCAGGGAGCAGGTGTTCACCGGCAGAAACGTCGGATACTTGAGGAGGATTTCGTGGTGCTGCTTTGCTGTTGCCGGAATGGTTGCAGTAGCCGGGTATTATTACTACGTATTCTTCTTCGGTGCGATCATGGCTGCTTTTATGGGACTCATTCTCCGTGTTGTTAAAAATGTCATAGAGCAGGCAATGTTAATCAAAGCAGAAAATGATTATACCATATAGGGGGGACGGGAGATGGCAATAATAGTAAATTTAGATGTCGTAATGGCTAAACGAAAAATCTCTGCCGGCGAACTTTCGGAAAAAATCGGTATAACGCCTGCAAACCTTTCCATTTTAAAAAACAACAAGGCAAAGGCGATACGGTTTTCTACATTGGAGGAAATTTGCAGGGTGCTTCAATGTCAGCCGGGAGATATTTTGGAATATACCGAGGATTGAAAAATTCTGAAAGGGAGAGAGGCCGAAAGGGGAAAGGCCTTTGAAAGAATCATTTATTGGAGGGAATCAGAGATGAAATATTATTATGCGGAATCAGGGGAAACGAGCGGAAATTCTCAACTTCATTATCGAAACAAATGGACTGCGGAGCCCATGAAATTCTCAACCGGAGATTCGTGGTTTGCAGCGGCCATGCTGGTTTGCGGCTTCTTATACTGGAACTTAATCCATTTTGCCAGCCTGAGTGCGGGGGTGACTATATTTACGGTCATTTTATGTGTTGTTGTGTGGAGCTATTTGAACGCAAAGGGGATCAACCAGACCAAAAAGAGTCTGCCATGGCTTGGACTTGTTGGGTTAACAGCACTTCTTTTCTTTTTGTTTGATGATTTCTATATCAAGCAATTTTCTTTTATGCTGTTATCTGCCGCCTTTCTGTATTGGGTATGCCGGTCAACCGGGCGCAGTCTGGATTCAACGCTTTCTGTCTATGTATTGGGAGATGCGGTGAACCAAGGGTTACTGCTTCCTTTTTCGAATTTCACCTGTGGGTATTTCGGACTTCAAGACGGGTTGAAAAAAAGCAAACATGGAAGAAATCTTATCTATGCGGCAGCAGGAATTGTTGTATTTTTACCCTTAATGGTGCTTGTCATCACACAACTTTCGAATGCAGATATGGCATTTGAACAATTGATCGATCGAATTCTAAACGCTATCTCCATTGAGACAATCACGGAATATGCGCTTCAATTTGTTGTTGGAATTCCGGTAGCCTTATATCTATACGGTGCTGTTTATGGGAATATATCAGGAAGGCATTCGGCCGATTTAAACAAAAATAACTTAATAAAATTTGCTCAAGGTATTCGGTTTGCGCCGAAGCTCACGATTTATACGGCATTGACCGTCTTTAATGCCATCTATCTTCTGTTTTTCTTTTCTCAAACAACCTATTTGTTCTCAGCTTTTGGAGATGTTCTGCCAAATACGATGACCTATGCGGAATACGCAAGACGCGGCTTCTTCGAGCTTTGCAAGGTTTGTACCATTAATATGGGAATCCTCATTGCAGCAAACTGCTTCATGAAACGTAATGAGACGATGGAAAAGCAATCGATGGAATGGACGGAAACACCTAAAATGCTAAAAATTCAAATGAGCATTCTGGCCGTGTTTACCATCTTATTGATTGTTACGGCTTTAAGCAAGATGGCGATGTACATTCATTATTATGGACTGACCCAACATCGGGTTTATGCCGCTTGGTTTATGTTAGCCCTTCTCTTTACATTTGTTGTCATCGTGGCTAGGCAGATAAAAGCCTTTAACGCATCAAGGATCATCACTATTGGATGGATTGCCGCATTCCTGATTCTTGCTTACGGAAATGTCGACGGCAATATCGCCAAGTACGATATGGAGCGCTATGAGAAAGGGACGTTAGAAAGTTTGGATTACAAGATGCTATTTGATCTTTCGGATGCAGCAGTGCCCTATCTCTATGAGCATTATCAGCATTCTACAGACGAGAAAGAGAGAACCATTCTCTATAGCGGGATAACCGGAAGGTATTCCTGGGGAGTGGTGACAGAACCTTATGAAAAAACCTTCCGAGATTTCAATCTTCAAGCGTATAGGGCAGAAAAGATTCGGAGTATTCTTGCTCATGAGGAGGGCAGAAATAATCCTGAAAATCTTAGCGATGGAGAAGAACTCTATCCGGAGGCATCCTATTTGGATGCGTATTAAAAAAGTGAATACAAGATGTTATGTTAATTTCCTATAAATTGTGATAAAATAATATCTAGAATATTAAATGCCACCAGTACTTGCATGCACGCCAAGAACCGGTGGCTTATCAGTTGGAGAAGAAAATGAGAAAGTATGAAACAGAGATAAGAGTAATATATGCAGATACCGATGCAATGGGAATCGTTTATCACACAAATTATATAAAATGGTTTGAAGCCGGACGAAATGAATATCTGAGACAAATCGGCTATCCTTACTCGCGATTGGAAGAGGAAGGGGTTTGGCTTCCCGTTGCAGCAGTAAATTGCGAATATAAAGCGCCTGCACGATACGACGACATCTTGCTGATTCAAACGGGTGTAGCGGAAATGAAAGCAGCGACCGTAATTATTAAATATGAGATTTATAATAAGGAAACTGGTGAATTATTGGTTACAGGCAATAGTAAACATGCTATTACGGATCCACAGTTAAAACCTATTCGTTTAAAAAAGGTGAATCCGGATTTATTTGAACGGATTATGTCCGACATATAATAAGTTTTGGAGCAATTTGGTGATGAAAATGCGATAAAACGGTTAGGTTTACAGAATAAATATGTTGCAAACCGGAAGGCGTTTTATGTAGATAAGAAAGGGAAAAAGAATGAATAAAGGCGAAAAATGTCAATTGCTGATTGACGATATAAGCAACGAAGGACAAGGAATTGGAAAGGCTGACGGCATGGCGGTGTTCGTCAAGGGGGCGATCCCCGGTGATGTGGTTCTGGCAGAGATTACAAAAGTAAAAAAGAACTATGCCTTTGCGATCCTTCAAGAAATTATTACTCCTTCCGAATATAGAATAGAGCCGGAATGTCCATATGCCGGTGAGTGCGGGGGCTGTACGTATAGCCACACCAGCTATGAAGGGCAGCTTGCTATAAAGGAAAAACAGATAAGAGAAAAGCTCACTCGGTTGGGCGGAATAGATAATCCGAAGGTAAATTCGATCATAGGAATGTCAAAACCTATTAGGTATAGAAACAAAGCGCAGATGCCGATTAGCTGCGGAGGAATCATCACTAGAAAAGGCGGAATCGTTGAAAATGTAGGCGAGTGCACCATTGGATTCTACAAAGCAAAGAGCCACGAAGTGGTAAATTGTGAGGAATGTCTGTTACAGGCTCCTCCTGTCTCAGCTTTAGCGAAAGCTCTTCGTGAATTTATGAAACAGGACAATATTACTGCTTATGACCCGAAGTGGGACAAGGGGTTAATGCGTCATTTGATTGTGAAGACCGCTATGGGCACTGGTGAGGTGATGGCGATTCTGGTGGTCAATGGCAAAGGGATTCCGAACAGTGCGAAATTAGTTGAAATGATGGATCAGGCCATTTATGAATTGCCGCCTCGAGAGGACGGTGTAGAATACAACCTAGAGAGCGTAGTGGTTAATGTGAAGAAAAAGAAAACACCGGAAATTATGGGTGATGAATGCATTCCTGTTGCGGGAAAATCGACTATATTAGAAGTGGTGGGGGATATGCAGTATGAGATATCTCCATTGTCTTTCTATCAGGTAAACCCAGTACAGATGAAGGTCCTTTATGATAAGGTGTTGGAATACGCACAATTGACAGGTGAGGAAAATGTACTTGATTTGTACTGCGGGGTTGGAGCAATCGGGTTGTATGGTGCTTCAAAGTCTAAAAAAGTGCTAGGGATAGAATCGGTAAAGGGTGCTGTTCTTGATGCAAATCGAAATGCCGTTATAAACGGAATTGTCAATGCGCGATTCGTTTGTGGCAGAGCAGAAGAGGAACTACCAAAGGTATTGAGCGGATACACCGATAAAGATGGCTTTGAGGTTGCGCCTTTTGATCCAAACGTGATTATTTTAGACCCGCCGAGAGCGGGATGTGCACCTGAACTGCTTGAAGCTGCTGTGTCAGCCAAACCAGACCGGATTGTCTATGTTTCCTGTGACCCGGCTACCTTGGCAAGAGACGTGAAAATCTTAGGAGAACTAGGTTATCAATTTGTAGAAGCGACTCCGGTGGATATGTTCCCTTGGACGGGGCATGTGGAAACGGTATGTTTACTTTCTAGATAAATCAATGGGTTCAAGTTTTTAAATAATCTAATTTTGTGTATTTGTCCACTATTCGTCCACATGATTTTTGATGCGTGGACAAATCACAAGATTGCTTGTCCTTGTGCCCTAACCGTTCCATAATGTTCAAACACTCTGCCAGTATTGTAATACTGGGCATAGGCTTTTCCTCGTGTGCTGACCTTTGCCATAAAACAGACTGGACGAGTTTAGATTGGACGGACGTGAACAGACTGGAGCAGAACATTCTAAATATAGATATTTTACTACAGCGGATGGCCGCTGTTTTTTTACGCTGTGGAGATGCACATGGAGGTGACAGATAATGCAAGACGGAATTATAAAAGATGAAAGTAACAGTTCAGACGTTATTTGGTGTAGCTAATGTGGATGCAGCACTGCAAACCATTATGCAACGTATCGAAGCCTAATGCAACCCATTTGGCTACAACAAATGGCTGGATTATTCCGCAGAAGGCAGCGCTATCGCAAATGAGTTGTCAGCCCTGATTGTAAGTGCAAAAGCATACATAAGAGAACAGTATCCGGATAGATAAGCTAGATTATGGGCATAAAAAAACGAGCTATAAGCTCGGTAAATTCAGATGGGACAGGATTCGAACCTGCGGGGCTTTCGCCCGACGGAGTATAAAACCGTTGCCTTAAACCACTCGGCCACCCATCCCCAATGTCTATATTTTACACTATATAGTTAATTTTGTAAATAACACTTGATGAAATCACGCGCTAATGCGTGTTTTTATACCATTTTTAAGCCGATAAGCGGAAAGGAGATATCTATGACAACAACTAATCCGGACTTACTGAAGGATATTAAACAACAAAATGACTACTGTGGTGTAACCGCATGCCATACATCTGGGATAACTGGCAAAGGCGTAATTGTATGGGATATGGAGAGTTACCCAGGAAGCAAAGAACACGGGGCAAAAACAACACAGAGGATATTGGATGCTGCACCGGATGCTACGGTCATATGCGCATCACCTAACATCGTAATGTCAGAAACAGAGGTGAAAACTGCTACGGTGTTATCAGATGGGGTGATGTATGAAATGGAGGATTTTATCCGGAAGTACAATATAAAAATACTAACGAGGTCTGTAGGGGGAAGCTTTTGTCAGGGAACTGCATCTTATAATTTTTGGAAAACGCTTCAGGATAAGTACCGGCTAATAATCTTGAACTCCATGGGCAATGAGGGAGATGAACAGAAAACCAAGGATGATCGAATTGCCATTATGGTAGGAGCTTGCGGCCTGATTAAGGGGAAACCCAAAAGAGATCAATATTCTTCCACTGGGATTGATATAGACTTTATTGATTTCCGGGGATGGGATTCCGGCACTTCTTTTAGCACCCCGTATCTGGCCGGAAAGGCGGCCTTGCTTGCACAGGTATACTCAGACATAACTCATCAAGAAGCATACGAATATTTTAAAGCTAATTCAGAAGATATTCAGAAACAGGGATTCAACATATATACCGGATACGGGTTGCCGATAATGAGGAATGGATAGGGCAAGACCGTATCTCTATGGCAGCGATACGGTTTTAACTTAGTTTTCAGAGGAGTTAAGTTGCAACAGAATATCTGCCAACTGATTTTGCTGCTCTAATGTTAAAGCATCCATTAGGTTTTCTGATATAGAATTTGATGCTTTATCTGCAGTTTCAATAATTGGACGTGCAAAGTCAGTGAGCTGCAGGATTGTAGCACGACGGTCAGATGGATCAGGAATTCGTACAATAAAATTCTCTTTCTCTAGAGCATCGACAAATTGAGTGACAGTTCTTGCTTTAATACCTAATTTTGTAGCCAACTCGTTCATCCTTATTTTACCGGCTGCCGATATCTCAAAGAGAACACGTAACCGTGGACCTGTTAATTGTTCGGGCAGGCCACATGATAATAGTCCAACTTCGAATCGCTGTTGAAGAAGGTGGTTGACTCTAAACAATAATTGTAATAAATCTGATTTTGATAACTGATCATCTTTAGATGATTTTAAGATATCCATAATACCTCCTTGACAAAATTAAAAATAGTGAGTATACTCACTATGAGTTATGAAAAAATAGTTAAACACAATATGGTTTTGCTCTTAAAAATCATTGTACCCTATTTTTATTAATTTGTACAGGAGGATATCATGGAAAATCAAATAAATGTAAACACAAAAGAATTTTCAATCAAACAAATAATCAAACCTTTAATAGCCATATTAATGGCTATGCTGCTGGTCATGCTTGACAGTACAATTATGAATGTTGCCATTCCTCAGTTGGAGAATATTTTTAAAACGGATTTAAAAACAATTCAATGGGCAATTAGCGGATATACCTTGGCTTTATCTGCGGTTATACCATTAGCCGGTTGGTTTTCAGACCGGTTTACTTCGAAAAAAGTGGTGTTGGTGTCAGAAATTATCTTTATCATAAGTTCTATCCTTTGCACCATTGCGAAAACACCTGCTCAGCTTATTGTTTTCCGTGTCCTTCAAGGCTTAGGCGGCGGTATGATTGCACCAATCAGCATGGCACTTTCTTTTAAAATTGCGCCACCTGATAAAAGAGGGTCAATAATGGGTATTTTAGGTTTACCGATGTTGATTGCGCCTATATTAGGCCCTGTTATTTCGGGATTCCTATTACAATATGCCAGTTGGCATTGGATTTTTCTCATCAATATACCAATAGGTATTATAGCAATTATTCTAGGTATTAAGTTCCTTCCGTCTTCTAGTTCAGGTAAAAACTTTAAGCTGGATATTTTCGGTGCGTTTTTGGCTCCAATATCCTTTGCTGCACTAATATATGGCGTCCGAAATGGAAGCGGTGAGGGATGGTCAAATACTGCCACGATTGTATCTTTGATTATTGGTTTTGTGTTCCTGGCGTTGCTTATTATTGCTGAACTGAGACAAAACAGCCCTTTGTTAGAGCTTCGTAGTTTTGGTTCGATTGAATTTACGAAGGGCATGATTCTTCATTGCATGAACTGGACTGCGATTTTTGGGACGGCACTGATGCTCCCGATTTATTTCCAACAGTTAAGAGGTTTTTCAACGTTACATTCGGGACTAATGATAATTCCGCAGGCTGTTATGTCCTTCCTAGGTATGATTGCTGGCGGAAAAATATTCGATAAAAGAGGTGCTAAACCAGTAATTTTCACAGGTTTATTACTACTCTCACTCGCACTTTTCTGTTTGTCTGGAATCAAAGCAGATACCAGCATTTATTTGCTAATTGTAGTTTTAGCAATCTTAGGTCTAGGGCAAGGCCTTACATCCATGCAGATTAACACATACGTTCTTAAATCCGCTCCAGAGAGATTAATCAGCAGGGTAACTCCCATGACGGCAGCATCCCAGCAAATATTCGGATCTTTTGCAGTTGCACTTATTTCAGGACTGCTAACATCAAATATTTCAAAGCAGATAGCAATTATAGATCCAAATGTTCCCGAAGCACAGGTAAAGGCGATGGCAGTAGCTTTTGATCATACCTTTATTGCCGCCATGATGTTTGCGATTTGTGGCATGTTATTAAGCTTGTTACTGCAAAGCAAAAAGGCTAAAGATGAGCCTAAAATAAATAAATGATCTCACGGTTTTCTAAATCCAGAACGCTATGTTAAAGATTAATAAGGCGTAAACAAGGGCAGAAATTATTGAATAGAGCTAACATCAATATCAATTCGTTAAAGGGCATCCACGTGGTCGCTCTTTTCTTTTGCCCAAAATACCGTCTTCATGCTCTCCAAGTATATGAAAATTGATAGCTCATTGTTTTTAGGTGATGATTTTAAAATATTTATGAAGGGTGTTGACAAAGCTTAAAATTATGAGTATACTCATAATAAATAAACACATAATGATTATACATAATAAAAGTTGGCCCTTTTAAAATCATTGAACTTTATTTTTATTGGTTTGTGAAGGAGGTTATTATGGAAAATAGAAAAATTCAACTGCAAAAGAATTTTTAGAATCTGAGAAAGTAAATAGAAATAAGAGAGGAGAATGAATATGGCAGAACCAACATCGGAAAAACACTACGAGGAAAAGTTTGAGTTTCCTCTATGGAAGCTTATCAAGGGGAGAGCTGAAGAGAAAGATATCAGTTACCTGAAGGCAGCTGAAGAGGTTGTTCCCGAATATGAAAAAACCATAAGGTATCGGGATACAGAATTCGAAGAGGCGGCAGTAAAGAAACGGGCGAAGGAAATGATGGAGGTTTTTTCGCGCGAGCATACGGAAAGTAATAAAAAATCTAAGGAGGTTCATAGATGAGTCTAGAACAGATTACGGACAAGGTTGTGGAATCGGATGTGTTGGTAATTGGAGGCGGTATTGGTGGCTGTTGCGCTGCAGCAAAAGCTGCGGAGTATGGACTAAAGGTTATACTGGCAGAGAAAGCAAACCCTGAGAGGAGCGGTAGTGCCGCGATGGGTATTGATCATTACGGGGGATTTCCGCAAGGCATGAGTGTACTAGAAATGGTACAACAGGCGCAGCGTTTCATTAGTGGTTCTAATGGTCCAGGTAGATTTCTGAATCCGAACATTAATTACAAGGTCTACGACAGCGAGTTTTGGGCGTTAGAAGAGCTAGAGAAGCTCGGCGTAACAACGAAGTGGGATGATGGTGAATACCGTTGGATGCCAGACCCGGGATCGGGTATGAGGGGAGGTGCTACGCTTCGCGTGCACTGGGCGAATATAAAGCCACAACTTGCAAAAGCAGTACAAAAGAGGGGAGTGGAGGTTCTCAAGTGGACCACTATTGTAGACCTGCTCACGAATAATGGTAAAGTCGTAGGCGCTACTGCAGTAAACACGCGAACGGGTGAATTTATCGTAATCAAAGCGAAGGCAATTGTAGTTGCAACCGGCGGATTTGGCCGTAGCTATGACCCTGAGACACCATTACCCTGGAAGTACAAATTGAAATACCACTTTTGTCCGGCGTCGCTCTCCGGGGACGGACACGCTGTAATTTACAGGGCTGGTGCAGAATTGGTCAATATGGATCTCACTGGATTTGGTTTCAGGCTGCGGGATGACCTGAGCATTTCTTTCGGTAATCTCCCAATGAATGAAGGCATCCCCATGAAAGTAATGACATGGAATGGAGACGAGATATTCAATCCAAATGCAAGTCGATATGCCGAACTAGAACAGAAGGGTCTGACTCCAATCTACGACAGTATTGAAGACCTGCCCGACGACTGGCACAAGAGAATAGAAGTTTGTTACTACGACGAGAGACTCGTATCGTTCAAGATAGCCGAGGAAAGAGGCTTCAACCCCAGAACCCACCGTTATGAGATAATGGCGCTTAAACCCTACCAATTTTCACTTGGTTCTGGTATAAACCTGATAGACGAAGACTTCAAAACCTCTTTAATAGGTCTTTATGCTACAGGGGATTGCACCGCAGGTGCAACGGGTTGCAGTGGTGCCATCCCTAGTGGATTTCACATTGGCGATAACATTCATAAGTTCGTCAGTGAGGCGGGTGATCCTATAATAAACGAAGCTCAGGTGGAAGAACAGAAAAGAATAGCTTTGGCGCCCCTGAGTATAAAGGACGGCACTGAGCCAATGGAACTAGAGTGCGCCATTCGTCACATCTGCGAGAGGTATGTGGGCATGTATAAATCAGAAGGTAAGCTCAGAGAAGGACTGAGGCGGCTTAGTACGTTGAGAAGAGAGTTCCTGCCCAAATTAATGGCCCCAACGCCTCATTACCTGGCGAGATGTCTGGAGGTCCGTAATATAATGGATCTGACTGAGGTACATATTAATGCCTGCTTAGAACGAAAAGAGACACGAGGCAGCTTCTTCAGGAATGATTACCCGGAGTTAGACTCAGCGCGAACTAATATGGCCACTTATCAAAGAATGGAAGACGGGAAACCGATACTTGTAATAAGGGAAGTACCTGATCTAAAACCAGAGTACACGAAGGAGGGAAAATAACATGCCGGCAAAAGTAGATAATAAACGCTGTATCGGCTGCAAGAGATGCTATAATCTGTGCCCCTTAGATGTCTTTTCATGGGACGAGGAAAGAAAAAAACCTGTGATGGCGTATGAGGAAGAGTGCTGGCACTGTGGTATATGTTGGATGGAGTGCCCGAAGCGGGCTATAGATATCACTTTACCGGCGTCATTATGGTAACCTTGGACAGGCTGCCGAAAGGCGGGAGCATTCTTTATTAAGCTGTTAAAAAGTCTTTCATAATGACAAAACCAAATATATCAAATTAGGAATAGGCATCACCCGCCCAATAAAAAAACGTGAGTTTGGCAGGGATTTACCTATACCAGAATAGCTAACGAACCCTCCAAACCCATGAAGTTTGGAGGGTTGCTTTGTGTGTTGGTCAATAATGATTGCACTGCTGCGGATTGAAAAAGTCTATTGTTTTTTTGGAAAGTAAACTTGACATTTTATTTTACCCATGCTATGCTACAAATGGAAAGCATACTTTACATTTGTAGCAGGAGGCGATGCTGTGAAAAACAGACTGGAAGAAATCCGCAAGCAACAAGGAATACGGCAAGAGAAACTTGCCGCTGATTTAGAAGTATCTCGGCAAACGATTGGCTCTTTAGAAAATGGACGATACAATCCATCTATCATTTTAGCTTTTAAAATTGCAAGATACTTTGGAATGAGCATTGAAGAAATTTTTATTTATGAGGAGGATCAAGAAAATGAAACAATATAAAATTGTGCGCTACATTGTATTTGCTATAATCGGTTTTGTAATTTTCGGAACAGGATTGGTTCTGATCAAACTGTTGCCTGATGCGGATGGCATACTCAAAACATTACCCTATATTTGCGTAGGTTTGGGTTCGGGGTTGCTCGGTGGCAATCTTGGAACGGCTATTAAAAATCGTGCCGCACTTAAAAATCCGCAAATCGCAAAGCAAGTTGAAATTGAGGAGAAAGATGAGCGCAATCGTGCAATCAGCAATAGAGCAAAAGCAAACGCTTATGACTTAATGATATACACCTATTCCGCAATATTGTTGGCTTTTGCGCTGATGGGAGTAGAGCTGTACGTTGTGCTTACTCTTGTAGCAGTTTATTTATTTATCATTTCTGCGAATGCTTACTACTTGAACAAATATCATAAAGAGATGTAAGCCATCGATCTGTGATGAATGCAAGAACCAGATATTCAGAAAATCTTAAGATTTTAATAAGTAAAAAGATATAAAATGGATTTTTGCTTGGGGTATAATAATGATGGGAATATATACTTAAAAGTAAGAAGGTGAAGCTTTTTGGCTGCAAATATTTTAATCGTTGATGATGAACAAGCAATTGCCGATTTGGTGGAAGTTTATCTGAAAAATGAGAACTATACTATCTTTAAATTTTATAACGGCAAGGATGCCCTTAACTGTATTGAAAATGAAAAACTAGATCTCGCCATTTTGGATGTTATGCTTCCTGATGTAGACGGGTTTTCAATCTGTCAGCAAATCCGGGAAAAGCATAATTTTCCGGTTATCATGCTGACAGCCAAAGAAGAAGAAATCGATAAGATTACAGGGCTGACATTAGGTGCGGACGACTATATCACCAAGCCGTTCCGTCCTTTGGAACTGATTGCCCGTGTAAAGGCGCAGCTCCGGAGATTTACCACATATAATTCTTCAGAGACAAATGAGGAAGAACACGTGATTGCCTTTTCCGGCTTAGTATTGGATATGGATACCCACGAATGCACGCTGAATGAAAAAAGGCTAACTCTCACTCCTACAGAGTTTTCTATTCTTTGGGTTCTTTGCTCCAATCGCGGACGAGTGGTAAGTTCGGAAGAATTGTTCCATGAGGTATGGGGAGATAAGTATTTCACGAGCAGCAATAATACGGTAATGGTTCATATCCGACATTTAAGGGAAAAAATGCGCGACAGCGCGGAACATCCTAAATATATCAAAACGGTATGGGGGGTTGGCTATAAAATTGAAAAGTGAGAGAGATAAAAGAAGGAATGATTATGCAAAATTAAAAAGAAAAGTATTTTCTCAAATGTTTCTCCTTATTTTTGTCACGGCTGCAACTGTTATCCTCCTGCGTTTTGTCATTCAAAAATGCTTTAATGTCGGAGATAGCATTGTCCGTTTTTTAACGAATACGTTTTATTTGCGTGACTGGGAAGCTCAGACGATTTATCGGTATGCATTTCTTAACAATATTGATTTTATTACACTGATTGTGATTCTACTATTCTTGGTTCTATTACTTAAATTTACAATTTCATGGTTTACCAAATATTTCGATGAAATCAGTGCTGAAATAGATAAGCTTGCTGAGGAATCCGATAATGAAATTACTTTATCGCCGGAATTGGATTTTATGGAAAATAAGCTGAATCAGATAAAAAATAACTTAGCAAAACAAAAGAAGGCAGCGCTTGATGCCGAGCAGCGTAAAAATGACCTGGTAGTTTACTTGGCTCATGATATAAAGACACCGCTGACCTCCGTCATAGGGTACTTAAGTCTTCTGGATGAAGCGCCTGATATGCCTCCCGAACAGAAGGCAAAATATGTCGGTATTACTTTGGAAAAAGCTTATCGATTAGAGCAGCTTATCGATGAATTTTTTGAGATTACAAGATTTAATCTACAAACTGTTGTTTTAAATAAGGAAAAAATTAATTTACATTTCATGCTCCAGCAGATGGCAGATGAATTCTATCCAATGCTGACGCCACAGGAAAAGCAGGTGTCCATCGATGTGCCTGACGGCCTCACTCTGTGGGGAGATGCAGACAAACTGGCCCGTGTATTCAATAACATTCTGAAAAATGCGATAGCCTATAGCTATGAAAACAGTGTTATTGATATTTCCGCTCAACAGCAAGATCAAAATATGATGATAACCTTTACAAATCAAGGGAATCCAATCCCACGAGAAAAACTGGAAACGATATTTGAGAAATTTTTTCGGCTGGATACATCCCGTTCTACTAATACAGGTGGTGCCGGGCTTGGGCTGGCTATTGCAAAAGAAATCGTAAACGCACATGGCGGCGATATTTTCGTGCAAAGTAATACAGAAAAGACAACCTTTACTGTCATGATTCCACAAAGATAAAAATAGGACATGTTATCTGCTACAGTCAGATGGCTTGTCCTTTGGTATTTAAAAGGAAATGTCGTTAGATTTTTCTGTTAGATACCAAAGGAAGTGCGGAGTGGCTCTCTAGCCACTTTTTTTAATTAAGTAAAGATCTTAAAAATGGGTAAATGATAAATGGGTTATACACAAATAACATACCGGCAAATGCGATGGCTATATAAAACCATGCCTCTCCACGAAGGAGCAAGGGAATTCTTTTTATATTGGTAGTTTGGATAGAAACCTTGTCCTGTAATTTTGATAAAGGTTCTTTCGACAGCCTAAAAATTATCCATCCGATTAACGTTCCAAGCGTATTCATCAGTAAATCATCAATATCCGTTACTCTTCTTATATTGAACAATTGAATCAATTCTATTATAAGAGATAATGTAATACCGGATAATGCTGTTTTCCATAACACTTCATACTTTTTCCAAATAAATGGAAGCAACAATCCGAGAGGTACAAAAAGTAATATATTCTCTATATATGGGAGAACCCCTTCTGTAATCCAATGAAATGGAATCAGATTGATCTCATCCGGTGGAATATGGAGCCCCTTTGGTGTTATGATTCCAAAGCTGTTATGAACAATATCTTTTAACATGGTAAACATACCAGTAAAACTTAGCACGCCAGTAAGGTAGTACACAAAGATATATACCACTACGATATGTTGAATTGACAGCTTATAGCCAATTTTTTTGCTTTGAAAAGCAAGCAGTATATGGTATGGAATCAAGAATGGCAAAGTGCTGATAAACCATGCAATCGACACTATAATAAACATTAAAATCGCTATGATAACTAATTCACCTCCGTTGTAAGTACTTGTTCATTATAAGATATTAAAAAAAGAAATGTCTTAACAAAAACTTAAGATATGATTATTTTCTTCTTAATAAGTTCTATTTCTTGCAGCACTAGATAATTTACCTGATCGAAAGCAAGAAATTAGAAATGATAAGAAAATCTTAAGAAGTTCATAAGATGGAATTCCAACATAGCCCCTTGTTCTATGGTTGAATAATATCAGCACAGAAGAAGGAGTTGTTTGATTATGGCACGAAAAGCAAAAAAGAAAAAGACAAGAGTACGAAGATTTGTAACATTTCTGTTAATGGTTACCGTCGTCGCTTTGGCTTACAAATCCATCATTACTTTAGGAAACCACCAACTATTTGAGAAAGAATATGACGATAAAACCTCGTCCTATTCTTCTTTAAAGACAACGGCTGATCCCTCTGTTTCTATATCTTTGGACAAGCTGAACAGTCCTAATGCGATCTTGATCGGCTTAAAAGATCGTACCATCCTGATGCAAAAAAACAGCGAAGACAAAATCTATCCTGCTTCTTTGACTAAAATGATGACAGCCATTGTTGCAATAGAAAATTTATCTGATCTGAACGAAAAAATTGAACTTACCAATTCTACGTTTCAGGGGCTGTACGAAGCCCATGCATCAATGGCCGGTTTCCAGTCAGGTGAGCGGGTCAGGGCAATCGACCTGTTATACGGAGCAATGCTGCCAAGCGGTGCGGAGTGTTGTATCGGACTTGCCGGTCAGATTGCGGGATCAGAGCAGGATTTTGTAAAAATAATGAATCAGAAGGCGGCAGATCTCGGTATGAACAATACTCATTTTGAAAATGCGACTGGACTTCACAATGAAAACCACTACACAACAGTCAAAGATCTGTCCATCCTTCTAAGCTATGCTTTGCAAAATGACACTTTCCGGGAGATTTTTACTTCATCCCGTCATTCTACACAGCCTACGAATAAGCACTCTGGAGGGATAACCTTTTATAGTACCATGTTTGAAGACCTCAACAATCAAAATATTATGGATGGGGAAATTTTAGGAGGAAAAACTGGATATACTGAAGAGGCCGGTCTATGTCTCGCGAGTCTCGCCAAAGTGGGTAAACAAGAATATATTCTGATTTCAGCCGGCGCACAAGGAGATCACTATTCGGAACCGTATAATATTACCGATGCAGTAGCCGTATACAGCAGCATAAGAAAATAACAAGTGCTTCATAAGAGTGTATTAAGATTTTGCACTGTTATCCAGAGAAAATTATATTCTTCTTGGTCTGGTAGAGTTGAACGCATTTTGATAAAATAGGTATAAGTCTATCCAAGCTTAATATCAGGAAGGTGAATCCATGGGACATATTACAAGCAAAGATGCCTATAAAAATTTAGAAGAAAGAATCAATTGGTTTACCCAAGGGGCTCCTCCGACGGAAAGTCTGTATAAAATTCTACAAGTTCTATATACAGAAGCTGAAGCCAAATGGGTCGCCCTATTGCCGGTTCGTCCATTCACCGCAAAGAAAGCTGCAAGAATCTGGAATATCAGTGAAGGGAAAGCAGAAACTTTTTTAGAACGTCTTTGTGAGAAAGCACTACTTGTAGATTCGTATTATAACGGGGTACGTCAATTTGTAATGCCGCCACCAATGGCAGGGTTTATTGAATTTGCATTAATGCGTACAAGAGGGGACATTGATCAACAATATTTAAGTGAGTTGTATTATCAATATATGAATGTAGAAGAAGATTTTGTGAAAGACCTGTTCTATGCTACAGAGACAAAACTGGGACGAGTTTATGTGCAGGAGCCCATTTTGACCAATGAAAACACCCTTCATATTTTGGATTACGAAAGAGCGAGCCATATTATTGAGGAAGAGACTTATATTGGGCTTGGCACTTGTTATTGCAGGCATAAAATGTACCATGCAGGACATCCTTGTGAAATAGATGCCCCGTTGGATGTTTGCCTCACCTTGGGAAACGTTGCCCGTTCGCTTGCAGAACATGGGCAGCATGCCAGACTAATTGATAAGAAAGAGGCAATGGATGTACTGGAACGTTCTTATGCCGCCAACTTGGTGCAAATCGGAGAAAATGTCCGGGAAGCTCCTGCATTTATCTGCAATTGCTGCGGTTGCTGCTGTGAAGCTTTGCAAGCAGCAAGAAAATTTAGTCCAATGCAGCCAGTAGCCACCACAAATTATATCCCGAAAATCTCAGATCAATGTGTCGGATGCGGCAAATGTGAAAAAGTTTGTCCGGTGTTGGCCATTTCTATGATAGACAACACAGCTGGTAAGAGGGTGGCCTTAGTAGATAAAGAGGTTTGTCTCGGTTGCGGCGTATGCGTGCGAAGCTGTCACAAAAAAGCCATTGAATTAGTGAGAAGAGAAGTTCAAGTCATTACACCGGTAAACAGTACCCACCGATTTGTATTACAGGCCATCGAAAAAGGAACTCTTCAAAATCTTATCTTTGATAATCAAGCATTTGCCAATCATCGTGCTATGGCGGCCGTATTTGGGGTTATTTTAAAATTACCGCCTTTAAAGCAGATGCTGGCTAGTAAACAGTTTAAATCCATATATTTGGATAAGTTGTTGTCAAATCGGTAATATTTAAGAAGTGTAATTAATGCTTACCAATGCAGTAGTTATATCAAATAGTGCCCTGCATAGATGGATTAGATAAGAGAATCCGCGAATTCATCAGCAAAGACGACGGAGGAGGTTTATATGAATCCTAAAATATATGAATTTGATCCTATTATACACAAGATTCCCGGAATAGACGGTGCATATGTAGAAATCCCGTTTGACGTAAAGGCGGAGTTCGGCAAAGGACGGTAGGAATAAAGAATAGTGAGCTATGTTTTTCACTCAATGAAAAGTATAGCTTTTTTTATTGCTCCAAAAGTGCATTGCGGGACCTTCTTGTTTATTTTTTGTTTATTCGAAATATGTATAATGTTGTCGAATAGAGAAGATTCAGTTATTGATAAACGGCCCGTGACTTGACGGTTGATTGAGAAGTGCGGGTAAATTTTGCGAAGGAGGAAGATGAAGATAATGAAACAAACATGCAGAAAAGGAACGGCGATCATGCTTACCTTATTGATGATGCTGGCGCTTGTACCGCAATACACGTATGCCTCAACATACGGTGCGACTCCGCGTTCTGCTTCACTGGATTTGACCGGAGAGGTAGTTTCGTACACCGCATCCGGCGGCACAGAGAATGCCGACCCGACAGAGGGAAACATTACGGACAGCGTGGAAGGCTGGAAATGGTATCGGAGTGGGGATGGAGAAAAGGGATATGCTCCTTTAACCCTTGAACTGAGCGGCATTAATCTGGTAACGGGAGATCCTGTCGGCATCACGCTGCCTGCCGGCACTACGATTGTACTTGTCGATAATACAGAAAATATTGTGAAAAGTACCTTTACAGGTACCTTTGGCGGTGCAGCTAGCTATGGCATCCTGTGCAAGGGCAATCTAACCATAAAGGGAGATAGTGGCGCGCTGACGACTATAGGCAGTGGAGCGGATAGAGGTGGCACTAGCGGCGTGATGGCAGAGGGATCTCTTTCGATTCAAGGTGGACATATCACAGCCGTAGGTGGTTTGGCATTCGGTTCTGTGATAAGCACGGGGCTTCGAGCCAACCAGAATATCACCATTACTGGTGGCACGATTTACGCAATAACCGATCATTCACAATCTTCACGCGCGGTATACGTGGCAAACTGGTATATTCCGCCTGGGTATAGTCTCATCCTTGACGGAATGGAGGCTTATCAGAAGAATAAAATTAATGATGAATATACAGTAAAGGCACGTGTGTCGAACGGCGGTTTTGTCTTTAGTGAGCCGCCGTACGATAACCTTGCTGCTAACGATGTCAGGATCACCCCGCTTCCAACCGCAAGCTTTAGCGGACAGGGCACAGAGGCAGATCCTTATCTGATCACCTCCAAAGAGGAACTGAAGGAAATGGCCCAGTTTGTAAACGACCAGAATGGTAGATACGGCAATAAATACTACAAGCTGACGGCGGATATTGTGCTCAACGAGGATATGGAAAACGATCCGGAGCAATGGGAGCCCATCGGTGATTCCATGCCCTTCACTGGCTCCTTTGACGGAGACGGACATACTATCAGCGGGCTTTATATCGCCACCGACAGCATCAGTCAGGGATTCCTTGGGTTATTCGGAACTATTCAAGGCGGAACCGTAAAGAACCTCGGCCTTATCGACGGGAGAGTTCTCTCAATCAGCTGGTACGCTTCTGTCGGCTCACTGGCGGGTTTTGTCTCAAACGGAAGGATTGAGGACTGCTACAACACAGGGGCAGTAACAGGAAAGAGTGTCGGCGGCATCGTGGGACTTAACAGCGGAGGGCATATTCAAGATTGCTATAACACGGGTGAAATTTCCGGACTGGGCAACTACTGCGCGGCTGGCGGCATTGCGGGACAGAATATGAATGCCTCGGATACAATTGTCAACTGCTACAATACCGGAAACGTGACGATTTCTCTTTCAAATGAATATGATCAGGGCTACGTCGGCGGTATTACAGGACAGAATGGTGGGTCTTCTATCAGGAATTGCTATAACACGGGTGTACTGTCAAGTGAAGCACCGGAAGATGCTTATGTCTTTATGGGTGCGATTGCCGGAGCCAGCGATTTGGGTGAAGACGGCGTCATCGAAGATGCCTATTGGCTTGACACCGCAGGCACTGCGATTGGAATGGAACCGGACAGCGGCAGCGGATACTCAGGGACAGACAGTTCCAGCGGCTGTACGCCCATGACAGAGGCGGAGATGAAGGCGGGTGCTTTTGTTGATATGCTCAACAGCAACGTGGATGATTTGCAGAATACATATGCAACCTTATCCCCATGGAAAGCCGATACAAACAACACAAACGGCGGCTATCCTGTTTTCGGTACGGCTGTGCAAAATGGGAGCGATTCGGGCAGTTCAGGCGGCCACGGCAGCTCCGGCAAGTCTGATAACGCCAACACGGCGAATATCGTAGTGAACGGCAAAGCCCAATCTGCAGGCAAATCTGAAACCGTGACCGGGGCAGACGGTAAAACCACAACGACGGTGACAGTGGATTCAGATAAGCTAAAGTCTCTGCTGTCGGCAGAGAAAAATGGCGCTAAGGTAACCATTCCTGTTGCAGACAGTGCCAGCACAGCAGAGGGCAGGCTAACAGGGGAAATGGTCAAGTCTATGGAAGACAAGCGTGCAACGCTGATTATTCAGAGGGGCGCTTCAAGCTATACGCTGCCTGCGGCAGAGATCAATATCAGCGAAATCTCCAGACAGCTTGGCACAAGCGTATCCCTGTCGGATATTACTGTGTCCGTGAAGATCTCAGAGCCTTCAAATGCAATGGCAAAGATGGTGGAGACGGCAGAACAGAGCAAGGGCTTTACTGTTGTAGCACCGGCAGTAGATTTTACAATCACCTGTACCTACGGCGGAAAATCGGTGACTTCAAGCAGTTTCAATGCTTATGTGGAGCGTACCATCGCCATTCCTGCCGGGGTTGATCCGTCAAAGATCACCACAGGAATTGTAGTGGAACCGAATGGAACGGTATATCATGTTCCGACCAGAGTAACGGTTATCGACGGAAAATACTATGCGGTGATCAACAGTCTGACAAACAGCACGTATTCTGTGATTTGGAATCCTGTAACGTTCTCCGATATGGCGAATCACTGGGCCAAGGACTCCGTCAACAATATGGGATCCAGAATGGTCGTAACAGGTGTTGGGAATAACAACTACGCTCCCGGCAGAAACATGACGCGTGCAGAGTTCTCCGCTGTCATCGTGAGAGCTCTGGGTCTGGCACCGGCCAGCGGATCGAGCAACTTCAGCGACATCAAGACATCGGACTGGTACAACGGGTATATTGAAACCGCTGTATCCTACGGAATCATTAAAGGATATGATAACGGAAAATTTGGTCCAAATGATACAATCACTAGGGAACAGGCCATGACCATTCTTGCGAGAGCAATGAAGGTCACAGGGCTGAATGCTGATCTGACCGACAAAAACGTCAGTGAATTGATTGGAGCCTATACTGATGGGACAGCTGTTTCGGCTTACGCAAAAGAAAGTGTCGCAGCCTGCCTTGAAACGGGAATCACTGCCGGACGCAGCAATCAGATCATCGCGCCCAAAGACAGCATTACCCGTGCAGAAGTGGCAATCATGGCGGAGCGTTTGTTGAAAAAATCCGACTTGATTTAGTGCAAAGCTTCCGTATAGGGAAGGTACTCATAATGGGTACATAAAAGTCTTTAAAAAGTCCGACTGATATGGATTCTTTCGTATGAGCCGGACCTTTTAATTCTTGCTGGATGAAGTTACTTTATGTATAATTCAAAGGAATTTTGTACATGATAACGCAATTAAAAGGAGGTGACAGTTTGTTTAAACGATTCATTTGGGTTGCGCTGGTTATACTCGCATTTCTTTCACTTTTATTGATGTCACTTCCGGACCAAAATCAGGCGTTGAATGGCGGTCCTCACGCAGTAAAGGGCAAGATGGAGCTCGCAGGTTGGAGCCTAGCGCAAAAGGGAAGCCTCCGTCTGGACGGTGAATGGGAGTTTTACTGGGGCGAGCTGCTCACACCTGCAGATTTTGCCAAACAAGGTGCAGACCGTCCCAAGCCTACCGGTTATATGCAGGTACCTGGACTATGGAACGGGAAAATAATGGATGGCGAGACGTTGCCTGCTTTTGGCTGCGCTACCTATCGTTTGGTATTGAAAAACCTGACGTATGATGGGACCCTTGGGGTGAAAAAGGGCAACGCGCGTTTTTCCAGTAAGGTCTACGTCAATGGACGGGAACTATTATCCGATGGTGTGCCGGCGCAGCAGGCGGCGGAGTATAAATCGGGCAATACTCCTCAGCTTGGATTTTTCAACAGCAACGGAGGCGATATTGAAATCCTCGTTCAGGTCGCCAATTATGAATATATCAATTCCGGTATACCGGTTTCTTTTGAATTGGGCAGAGAAGCTGCCATGCTGCACCAGAACCAGAGAATTTATTCACTTTCGCTGGCGGTTTTTGTTATTCTAATAACGATTGCTTTTTTATATTTTATTTTCTTTGCGGTTGCCCGGTGGAACGGCATGAATGAATATTTAATGCCTCTTTTTTCCCTGTTCTGCATTCTGTTTTCCGTAGGGAACGGACTGTCCGACCAGCGGCCTTTATTGCTGCTGCTTCCGGATATTCCCTTTACATGGGCCTTCAAAATGAAGGATTTCTTCTTAACGGCTAACTTTATTGTGGTGATTTGGGTTTTTCATCTGTTTAAAAAGGAGCTTTTGCCAATGAGGCGGCTAATTTTTATTATATCGTTTGTATATGGTGTTTATCTGATAGGCGTACTATTTCTGCCAATCCATGTCTACATGAAGGTTCACCTGCTCGTGATGGCCTGCAATACTGTTACCCTGTTGCTCCTGCTCATTCGGTCTGTTCTGATGTACATACGAAAGGCCGAAGGATTTTCGCTTTTCATTGCCATACTGACGGTCAACCTATATTCTGCAGACGCAATCCTGTTCTCGCTGGGATTTAAGACAAGTTCAAGCTTTTCACAGGTATATATCATGCTTTTCGCCACCGTGATGATGTTCCTGCTGTCCATGCAGTACTTTACTGCAATCAGACGCCTGCAAACCTCCATGAAGCGTACACAGGAAGCGGAAATCTCTTTTCTGCGTGCCCAGATTAACCCACATTTCCTATATAACGCACTCAACTCCATTGCAGCGCTTTGCGCTACTGCACCGGAAAAAGCGGAAGATGTAGTAGTGGAGCTTTCCCAGTATCTGCGCCGCAGCTTTGACTTCAAGCGAATGGATGCGATGTCTACACTGGCACAGGAGCTGGAGCTGCTGGAAGCGTATCTGTATATTGAGAAAATGCGCTTTGGTGAACGGTTGCAGGTGGAATATGACATGGATGAAACATTAAACCTGCCGATTCCGCCCCTGATCTTGCAGCCGCTAGTAGAAAACGCGGTGCGGCATGGTCTGATGGAGCACATCGCCGGGGTGATGGTAACGATCTCTATCAAGCGTCAACAGGACGAGGCCATCTTTACCATTGCGGATAATGGCGTGGGGATGAATGCGGAAAGGCTCAGCGGATTATTGGAGCAAAAACCGAAATCGGGCGGCATCGGTGTATGGAACATCAATCAACGGCTCAAGATGCTATATAACAGGGAATTAACGGTATACAGTGAAAAGGGAAAAGGAACCAGCGTGACCTTTGCGCTGCCCCTGCACCAGGAAAAGAAATCGGGGAGACGTTCCAGGCGAAAGGAGACGACCTGACATGAAAGCAATCATTGTGGATGACGAGGAGTTGGCACGCAGCCGGCTTTCTATTCTATTGTCGGAGATAAAAGATGTAACGCTTTGCGGTTCCTTTGGTGCAGCAGCAGAAGCGATGCAGTATATAGAAGAAAACCCTGTAGATGTGGTTTTTCTCGATATCAGCATGCCGGAAATGGACGGCATGGAATTTGCCAATCTGCTGCTGGAGCGTCAAAGCTCCGCAAGAGTGGTGTTTGTCACCGGATATGAGGAATATGCGGTAGAAGCCTTTGCGGTGGAGGCGGTGGATTACCTGCTCAAACCCATCAGCAGGGAACGCCTTGCAAAAACGATGCAGCGGTTTGCAAAGAAACAGCAGTTTCAAGCTCAGCGGCTGTATGTTTTTTGTTTTGGCGGCTTTCGTGTGTCGGTTCAGGCGGATGGCGATGAGACCATTAACTGGCGGTCTCCCAAGGTGGAAGAGTTGTTTGCTCTTTTGGTCTGTAAAGGTAGTGTCAGCCGTGATGAAATTATAGATACACTGTGGGAGGACTTCCCTTTAGGTAAGGCTATGAAAAATTTGAATTCCACCGTTTACTATATCCGCAGGGCGCTGCAGCAATATGGCCTAGAGGACTGTATGGTGACCACCCGCCGGCAGATTTCATTGGACAGAAAAAAATTTACTTGTGATCTTTATGAGTTTGAGCGGCTTCAAAAATCGGCGTGGAACACGGAGCAGGAACTGGAACAGTTGAATGAACTTTACCGCGGAGAATTGTTCCAGGGAAAGACCTATGAATGGTCTTTTGGCAAAGCGCAGACATTGGAGAAAAACATGATCTCCAATCTGCTACAGGCCGCAGAGCAGCGGGAAGTACAAAAACGGCCTGAAGAAGCGGAGCGTCTATACATGCGGGCGCTGGAAATAAACCCATTCCATGAAACAGCATGCGGGAAGCTGTTGGATTTTTATATACGAACCGGAAGGAAAGAGAAGGCAAAACAATTGCGCAAAGAGATGGATCAGATCCTTTCGGAAGAAGCACCTCCCTTGCTGTTAGCTTTTAGAAAACGCGTGTAATAAAAAACATGGAGCTATGTTTTTCAATCAACGAAAAGCATAGCTTTTTTATTACCCCGAAAGGTCATTGCCATACCTCCTTGTTTATTTTTTGTTTATTCGAAAAATGTATAATAGTGTCGAATAGTTTAACATTCAGCTATTGATGAACGGCCCGTGGCTTGGCGGCTGACCGAAAGAGGCGGGTAAATTTTGCGAAGGAGGAAGATGAAGATAATGAAACAAATATGCAGAAAAGGGACGGCGATCATACTTACCTTATTGATGATGCTGGCGCTTGTACCGCAATACGCGTATGCCTCACCATACGGTGCGGCTCCGCGTTCTTCTTTACTGGATTTGACCGGAGAGGTAGTTTCGTACACCGCATCCGGAGGAACAGAGAACGCTGACCCGACGGAGGGAAATATTATAGACAGCGTAGAAGGCTGGAAATGGTACCTGAATGGGGATGAGGAAAAAGGATATGAGGCCTTGACCCTTGAGATGAGCGGAATCAATTTGGTAACGAAAGATTCTGCCGGTATCAAGCTGCCTGGCAATGCTACAATTGTACTTGTCAATAATACAGAAAATATTGTGAAAAGCATCTTTAACGGCAGTGGATATACTTATGGTATACAGTGCATGGGCAATCTGACCATAAAGGGAGACAGCGGTGTGCTGACGGCTACAGGCGGTGACACGGATTCAGCCATCACCAGCGGCGTGATGGCAGGGGGCGCTCTTTCTATTCAGGGCGGAAATATCACAGCCGTGGGCGGTGATGCTGGTGTTATAAGTACAGGGCTTCGCGCCAGCCAGACAATCACCATCACCGGTGGCACGATTTACGCAAGAACCGGTGATTCACAAGCTTCACATGCGGTCTATTCGGGAAGCGAAGGTCTCAGCATGGACGGGATGGAGGCATATCAAAAAGTTGACGAGGACTATACAGCGGCGGCAAGTGTGTGGAACGGCATTTTAGTCTTTGCTAATAATCTGGCCGCAAACGACGTCAGGATTACACCTCTTCTGCCAGCTAGCTTTGAGGGACAAGGTACGGAGGCAGCTCCCTACCTGATCACCTCCAAAGGGGAATTGAAGGAAATGGCCCAGCTTGTAAACGACCAGAATGGTAGATACGGCAATAAATACTACAAGCTGACAACGGACATTGTTCTGAACGAGGATATTACCGGAGAACCCGAAGTCTGGACTCCCATCGGACAAGACAGTGACACGTGTTTTACCGGTGTCTTTGACGGTAGTGGTCATACCATAAGCGGAATTTATATAGATGACACCTTCACCTATGCGGGCTTATTCGGCTATATGAAATTCGGTACAGTGAAAAATGTGAAAGTGGGCGGAGGACAGATTGATGCAGCAGTAGAAAACTCCTACGCGGGGGGGATCGCCGCTTATAATGGTTATGGAAGAATTGAGGACTGCTCTAACACGGCCGATGTGAGAGGTTCACAGTCAGGCGGTATCGTTGGATACAACAGCGAAGGACACATTCAAGATTGCAGCAACTCAGGCCGTGTTGAAGGTATCGTCGCCGGCGGCATCACAGGCGCTAACATTGATGCACCGATGACCGTGGTCAATTGCTTTAACACAGGCATCGTAATGGCAATCAAGGGTAATCAACTAGCCTACGCCGGCGGCATTGCAGGAGTCAATATGGCATCCTCGATTAAAAACTGCTACAGTACAGGTAATGTTACCAGTGATGGACCGAGTGACGCCATTGCCAGAGTCGGCGGCATCTTTGGATCAAGTCACGGCGGAACAATCGACCATGCATACTGGCTGGACAGCTCATTAAGTGCGGACACTGCAGTCAGATACAATAATGTCGGAAGCGAGGAAGCCAAGACCTCTGCAGAGATAAAGGCGCTCACCCAGACATTGAATGACAACGTGGCTGATCTGAAAGATGAATACAGCGGCCTTTCCCCATGGAAGGCAGATACCGACAATCAAAACGGCGGCTATCCTGTTTTTGGCACGATGATTGCAAGCTTTAGCGGACAGGGCACAGAGGCAGCTCCCTACCTAATCACCTCCAAAGAGGAACTGAAGAAAATGGCTCAGCTTGTCAACAAACAAAATAGTAAATATGGTGATAAGCACTATAGGATGACGACAGACATTGTCCTAAACGAGGATATTTCCGAGGACAGCGAAGACTGGACTCCGATCGGAGAGAACAGTGATGCACCTTTTTCCGGTGTTTTTGACGGCGGCAGCCGGACTATAACCGGACTTTATATAGACAGCAGCGTCAGCTATGCTGGCTTGTTTGGCTATGTCAAATTCGGTACGGTGAAAAACGTGGGACTGGAAGGAGGGCAGATAGAGCCCTTAAGCGGAAACTCCTATGTAGGAGGTATCGCTGGATACAATCGTCAGGGCACAATCAAAGACTGCTTCAATACGTCCAATGTGACTGGTACACAGTCAGGAGGTATCGCTGGATACAACCGCAGTGGGCACATTCAGAATTGCAGCAATTCAGGCCGTGTTGTCGGTATCGCTGCCGGCGGCATCACAGGCGTTAACGTTGATGCGCCGATGACCGTGGTCAATTGCTTTAACACAGGCGCCGTAATGGCACTCAAGGGCGCAGACATTGGCTACGCTGGCGGCATTGCAGGAATCAATATGGTATCTTCGATTAAAAACTGCTACAGCACAGGTGATATTTCCATTGAGGGACCGAGCTTTGCCGTTGGCTACGCCGGCGGCATCTTTGGACGGAGTGACGGCGGAATAATCGACCATGCATACTGGCTGGACAGCTCATTAAGTGCGGACACTGCAGTCAGCTACAATAATGTCGGAAGCGAGGAAGTCAAGACCTCTGCGGAGATAAAGGCGCTTACCCAGACATTGAATGACAACGTGGCTGATCTGAAAGATGAATACAGCGGCCTTTCGCCTTGGAAAGCGGATACCGACAATCAAAACAGCGGCTATCCCCTTTTTGATAAGATTGTAAGTAATTATACGCTGACCGTAAGCGGAGGAGGAATAGGCGCCACGGCAGGCGGCAGCTTTGCGGCAGGAACCGAGGTGCCGATCAACGCGGGTACGAAAGAAGGGTATACCTTCACAGACTGGACCAGTTCGGGAGGCGGCTCCTTTACCAATAAAAATCTTGCAGAGACAATATTTACGATGCCGGACCAGAGTGTCACCATCACTGCAGCATGGGTGCAAAATGGAAGCGATTCGGGCAGTTCAGGCGGCCACGTCAGCTCCGGCAAGTCTGATAACGCCAACACGGCAAATATCGTAGTGAACGGCAAAGCCCAATCTGCAGGCAAATCTGAAACCGTGACCGGGGCAGACGGTAAAACCACAACGACGGTGACAGTGGATTCAGATAAGCTAAAGTCTCTGCTGTCGGCAGAGAAAAATGGCGCTAAGGTAACCATTCCTGTTGCAGACAGTGCCAGCACAGCAGAAGGCAGGCTAACAGGGGAAATGGTCAAGTCTATGGAAGACAAGCGTGCAACGCTGATTATTCAGAGGGGCGCTTCAAGCTATACGCTGCCTGCGGCAGAGATCAATATCAGCGAAATCTCCAGACAGCTTGGTACAAGTGTATCCCTGTCGGATATTACTGTATCCGTGAAGATTTCAGAGCCTTCAAATGCAATGGCAAAGATGGTGGAGACGGCAGAACAGAGCAAGGGCTTTACTGTTGTAGCACCGGCAGTAGATTTTACAATCACCTGCACCTACGGCGGAAAATCGGTGACTTCAAGCAGTTTCAATGCTTATGTGGAGAGGACCATCGCCATTCCTGCCGGGGTTGATCCGTCAAAGATCACCACAGGAATTGTAGTGGAACCGAATGGAACGGTATATCATGTTCCGACCAGAGTAACGGTTATCGACGGAAAATACTATGCGGTGATCAACAGTCTGACAAACAGCACGTATTCTGTGATCTGGAATCCTGTAACGTTCTCAGACATGACAAATCACTGGGCTAAGGACTCCGTCAACAATATGGGATCCAGAATGGTCGTAACAGGTGTTGGAAATAACAACTACGCTCCCGGCAGAAACATGACGCGTGCAGAGTTCTCCGCTGTCATCGTGAGAGCGCTGGGTCTGGCACCGGCCAGCGGAGCGAGCAACTTCAGCGACATCAAGACATCAGACTGGTACAACGGGTATATTGAAACCGCTGTATCCTACGGAATCATTAAAGGATATGATAACGGAAAATTTGGTCCAAATGATACAATCACTAGGGAGCAGGCCATGACCATGCTTGCGAGAGCAATGAAGGTCACAGGGCTGAATGCTGACCTGACGGACAAAAACGTCAGTGAATTGATTGGAGCCTATACTGATGGGACAGCTGTTTCGGCTTACGCAAAAGAAAGTGTCGCAGCCTGCCTTGAAACGGGAATCACTGCCGGACGCAGCAATCAGATCATCGCGCCCAAAGACAGCATTACCCGTGCAGAAGTGGCAATCATGGCGGAGCGTTTGTTGAAAAAATCCGACTTGATTTAGTGCAAAGCTTCCGTATAGGGAAGGTACTCAGATATAAATTTTTCAGACCCCTGTATTGCGGTACAGGGGTCTAATTTTGTCTGTTTATAAAGGTGCACATGGAATAATAGATTCGCTTGTTATGGTTCATTTGCTTATCATGAAAATAGTGGAAAAGCATAGTATTGTTATAATAGGATTTGTTTATTTAGAGGTTATAATTAATTTAGAGGGGGAAAACGGAAAAGCATGAAACGTTACGGGATTATTATATTGGTCGCACTAGTGATTATGGTATCCTGTCTGGTAACAGGCTGCGGCTCTACTGAAACCAAGAATGAGGAGATGTCATTGAAGATCGGGCTCATGCCGGCAGTGGATTCAGCACCTATTTTACTGGCCGAAAAGAACGGATATTTCAAGAATCTTGGCTTAGACGTGGAACTTCAGATCTTCAATAACGCGCAGGACAGGCAAAGTGCCCTACAAACGCAGACAATCGATGGCGCCATAACAGATCTCATCGCAGTTGCCGTAAATGTGGATGGAGGCTTTGATATCAAAGCTACTACGATGACCAATGGCGTGTTTCCGGTTCTTTCAAAGGAAGGGGCCGAAAACAAGAGGGAGATCAAGGTAGGTATGATGGAGGTCAGTGTCACCAATTTTCTGATTGATGAATGGCTGGGCGATAAGGTTACTATAGAAAAAGTTTATATCAACGACATTCCGGCCAGACTGGCGGCGATAGGGAGCGGTCAGCTTGATATGGGATTATTTCCTGAACCGATGGCATCCATGGGAGAACTGAACGGCCTTAAAAAGAATACCTATCAGACCGAAGGAGAAGTTTGTCCGGATGTAATGGTATTTACCGGGAAGGCCTTAAATGAAAAAGAGGAGGCTGTAAAATTGTTCCATGAAGCCTATAACAGGGCAGTTGATGAGTTGAATAAAAATCCCCAGGCAGCAAGAGACATTCTGATGGAGAAAATACCAAACCTGAAACCTGAAATCAAAGATAAAATTATTCTTCCTGAATATACTGAGGTATCGTTACCGGATGATCCGTATATCGATAGGATCATACAATGGACTTCCGAGGTTATGAAGAAAGATTTAAAGGTCAGTGCAAGCGATCTGGTTGAAAGAAAGTTCGCAGAACAATGATACGTGTGATTGAGCTGGGCGTAAACTATGACAGCGAGCCTGCTTTGAAACATATTAATCTGGAGGTGCCTAGGAATAAAACCTGTGCAATTATCGGCCCCTCAGGCTGTGGCAAGACAACCCTGCTATATGCGATGGCAGGGCTTATTGCACCGTCTTCCGGAAAAATTCTGATAAACGGCGAGGAGCTGAAAACGGTCCGAAAGGAAACAGGTGTCATTCTTCAAAATGCAGGATTGCTTCCGTGGAAGACCGCCTGGGAAAATGTTGCCCTTGGACTCAAAGCAAGAAGGCTGGACAAGTCAGTAATCAGCGGTCGGGTTGCGGCTATGATGGAAGAACTGGGAATTCTGGAGTTTCGCCATAAATTCCCCGCTCAGCTTTCCGGCGGGCAGAAGCAGAGAATCGCCATTGCGAGGACACTTGTTTTAGAGCCTGATCTGCTCCTGATGGATGAGGCCTCTTCGGCCCTTGATGCCATCAACAGAGAGCATATTCAAAACCTCATCCTGAATCTATACAAAAAGAATCCGGCTACCTTGGTGTTGGTTACTCACAGCATTGAGGAGGCCGTTTTTCTGGGACAAATCATTGTGATCATGGAGCGGGCGTCTATCCGTCATATCATTGAAAATCCATACTTCGGAGACGAAGATATCCGCTTCAAGCCGGATTATTACAAGATCTGCCTTGAGGTGAGAAAGTGGCTTGGCGGGGAGGAAACGGAGCAATGAAAACGCTGAAAAATATGATATACAGCAAAACCTTATCCGGCGCTTTTATCGTTCTGATTTTCTGGTATGTTCTGCATCTGACCATAGGGTCGAAGATCATTCCGGGGCCTTACGAGACGATCGTTACGTTTTTCAGGCTTATGACCGGAACCCTTCTGCTGCATATGCTCGTCAGTCTTTTTAGAATAACAGCGGCCATGGTAATATCCATGGGGATCGGTGTACCGCTCGGCTTATGGATGGGTCTCTCTGAAAGGGCAGATTCCGTTCTGACGCCTGTTGCTTATATCCTCTATCCCATTCCAAAGGTAGCCTTCCTGCCGATTTTTATGGTGATATTTGGCCTGGGCAACAGTTCCAAGATCATTCTGATCATATCGATTGTCGTTTTTCAGATCCTGCTTGCTGTCCGGGACGGCGTGAAGGAAATTCCCACAGAGCTTCATGATTCCGTGAGATCCCTTGGATTAAGTCGCTGGCAGACGTACACAAACCTGGTATTTCCGGCAGTGCTCCCAAAGATTATATCCGCTTTAAGGGTGAGTATAGGCGTATGTATTGCTACTCTGTTTTTCAGCGAAAATTTTGCTACTACTTACGGCATCGGCTACTTTATCATGAATTGCTGGGTCATGGTGGATTACGTTCAGATGTTTGCCGGAATTCTCGCGATGAGTTTGATGGGTATTCTTATTTTTAAAGTGATTGATTTTATGGAACGAAAGATTTGCCCGTGGATATGAGGATTAGTTAGGTGCTTGACCTAACTAAATCATACACAGCCCGATAGTGGAGAAAAATATTAATCCATGGGATTATACGAGTAAAGGAAATTTGACATAACTGCATTTTTATGTTGTACTCGTAGGATGATTGTTATTTTAAAATAAAACCGGTACGGTAAAGGAAGTTTTATGAAAGGGCTAATTAAATTCATCCCCAATAGCATCACCATATCAAGAATAGGTTTATCCGTTTTATTTGTAACAAATGTGACAGGGCAATTTGTATACGAAAAGAATAATTTTATGAACCTTATTGTATTATTTTCGGTTATTTGCCTTACAGATTTAATCGATGGAAAAATCGCAAGGAAAATTCGCTGTACTTCTGTAACTGGGGCTAAACTTGATGTCTTAGCAGATTTATTTTTTATCGTGGCCTCCAATATAACGCTGATAAGTCTTGGAATTTTACCGTTGTGGTTTTTAGGGTTTATATTTTTTAAATTTATAGAATTTATAATAACGTCAGATTTTACAATCAGACATAAATATTTATCAAATAAGAATGTATTTATATCTGATAAGTTGGGAAGAATTGTGGCTGCCATGTTTTTTGTTATTCCCGGTATAGCTTTTATTTTTCACATTCTAATACCAAGTATTGCGGAGAACGCGATTCATTTTATACTGTACGCCACTTTGGCGGGTGGAATTCTTTCATCATACTTAAGGGTTAAGAGTTGTTTAAAGCTGAAATCTTAAAGGCATTAGGATCTGAAATCCGAATGCCTTTTTATATTTGCGTCTGATGGAAGGCAAAAAATAAACAGGTACCTGAAATAAAATGTTGACAATTGTATCAGGTACCTGTAATATGTATAACAGGTACCTGATAAAGTATATGGAGGAATATAAAATGGATGACAATATGAATAATCTACATGAAAAAATGTTGAAACTTCAATGGCTTATGCAACGGCATCACTTTCAGAAGTATGTGCAGCGTGGACCATTAGCTGATCCGACACGCGGGCAAGGAAGAATTTTGGCAATGCTTAAACTAAAAGAATCGATTAGCTCAAAAGAACTCTCCTATCTTCTCGGGATAAGGCAACAATCCCTGAATGAATTGTTGAACAAGCTTGAAAAAAAGGGATATGTTGAGCGTATACAGTCGGAAGAAGACAGGCGAGTAATATTAGTAAAACTTACGGAATTAGGCAGAACAGAAAGCCAGGAATCAGAATACGATCTGAGCAGCATGTATAGCTGCCTTAGCGACGAAGAAAAGGTCACCTTAGGAAACTATATAGATCGCATGACCGGTGTGCTTGCCGATCAATTTGACGATGATATGAATGAGCGATTTGAAAAAATGATGAATGTTCATTCCAAACTTGCAAATGAGAAGATGGAGCATTTCATGCATATGCGTGACAAACTCGATCTTTCCGGTTGCTTGGATAGAGTTATCCAGAATAAAGGCCTTCGTGATCAAAGCAGAAAACGCTAAACAGTGAGTGAGGTGAGCTGATGCTGATTTTTGAATATATCTTAATTTTATTGGTAGCGGTTCTGTTATCAAATCTGATCAACCGCTTCATACCGGCACTATCCGTCCCAATTATACAGATTGTGCTGGGGATCCTTATCGCACTGATTCCCTTTGGCGCATTCGGCTTTGAGTTTGAGCTGGAGCCGGAATTGTTCTTCGTGTTGTTTCTTTCCCCACTGGTTTTCCATTCCAGTATGACGGCAGATAAAAAAGCACTGTGGGAAATGAAAAAGCCGATTCTTGGTGCAGCTGTGGCGCTGGTCTTCATCACCGTGATAGTGGAAGGCTATTTTATTTATACACTTATCCCGGCAATTCCATTGGCAGCAGCATTTGCACTAAGTGCCTCGCTGGCTCCAACGGACGTCGTTGCCGTAAATGCGGTAAGTAAGCGGGTTTCCATTCCGGGTAAGCTCATGGGCATCCTTTCCGGAGAATCCATCATAAACGATGCGACAGGCCTTGTATGCTTCCAACTTGCCTTAACCGCTGCTGCCACAGGTTCATTTTCCATTGCAAATGCAGTGGGCCGATTCTTACTGCTTGGGATTGGAGGCATCATCATAGGCCTTTTAATGACATGGCTCAAGTATGCATTTGTCCGCTGGTTACGTTTGCTGGGTATGGAAAACAGTACCTTGCACATCCTGATCGGCGTTATGACCCCGTTTATTATATATATGGGAGCAGAGGCCCTTCACGTCAGCGGTATACTGGCAGCTTTCTCAGCAGGTATTGCCCACTCGTTCATGCGGGATCGATTTAATCCTGATAAAGTAAGCCTGAATATCGCACATGAAAGTGTTTGGTCGGTTCTGTCCTTCAGCTTTGATGGACTTGTATTCGTTATGCTGGGAACGCAGCTGCCGGGCATTCTGAAAACCATCGGAAGCGGTGAGTATGCCATTGACGGATGGCAAACAGCGGGCTGCATATTGCTGATCACTCTTTGTACAATGCTGATTCGATTTGTGTGGTGTACATTTGCCGTGCAGAAACAAACCTATCAGGAGGAGGGGAAATCCATTGGCAGAATGAAAGCCGGTATCATTTTCAGCCTGTCCGGGGCGAGAGGAACTGTAACACTGGCCAGCATCATGTCCATTCCGCTCCTACTGTCTGACGGAAACGCATTCCCACAACGAGGACTGATGATTTTATTGGCTAGTGGGGTTATTGTCGTTTCTCTGTTGATTACCAACTTTATTCTGCCTTTGTTTACGGGAAAGAAGAAAGACGCAACCCGCAATGAAGAGGAGCAGACCGCATATCTCGAAATACTTCAAACAGTTGTAGCCCGGTTAAAAGGGGAGGCGACGGATGAAACGCGTATGGCGACGGAGCTTGTAACTCGAAACTACTATTCACGCGGCCTTACACTGGACAAAGCTCTTTGCCTGAATGGCAAAGCAGAAGAAGCAGAAAAAGCATTGCGTCGAGACATACTGATGTGGGAAAAAGAAAACACGGAACAGTTGTTAAATGAGGAAATTATTGATAAGCGGACTGCCGACCGTTATCTTACTATGCTTGAGACGCGTATCTCATCGGCTACAAAGGAGAAACACAGTATATCTTACTCCCTAATATGGATTTTCAAGCATATGCTTTGGTTCAAAATAATTAAAGATGAAGGCACGCGAAAGAACACATTACTGAAGATGACAAAGTCTAACGGGCAGTTTGTATTGGAAAAACTGAAAGCCCTAAAAACAGCCGATGCTGATCCGGCTCTGGATCGGCTGATTTCGGAATACGAAATGATAACGAACCTTCGGGATAATCGCATGGCACAGGATGAGGAAAAAGGGGACAAGGCTTCAAGGGAAGAACTTATTCTGAAGATTACTGCGAGAGGGTTCGGGATTGAACGTGAGCTGATTCAGCAGATGTTTGAAGCAGGACGTATCTCTTGGGAAACAGCAAAAGAACTCCGCAGCAACATGGCTATGCTGGAGGCACAACTCCAGATAGAGTAAGTCAATCTGAGAATGAGAAAGCCGCCTTGAAAAAAATTGGAGAGACGGAAGATTGTTATGGTGAAGCTATAACACCAATATTATTGAGTAGAGAGGGGTTTGATGAATATATGAATGAAAGTTGTGATATGAAGAGCAAGAATGATGTTGGATAAACAATCCCCCAATTATTCATTTCATCCAAAATTGTTTTTAAAAACCACAGTCAAAATTAATGGATTGTGGTTTTTTTGTCTTTGTTTACATTCCATTTAAACTCCATTTAATTTGGGTTTAAATGGCAGGAATATACTCTGTTTGCAAAATCAAATAATGAAGGGTGATTGCTAGAATGAAAGAAAAGAAACTGGACTTAAAACAACTGATGAAACAAAAAACAATATTAATTGCTGTCGCAGTGTTGATGGTTGTTTCCTTAACAGGGGTCAGAATCTTCAGTGCTCAGAAAGTACCGAAGGAGGAACTGTCTTTGGATAACTCAATTGCAGTGGAGACAGCAGAAGTGAGTTATACCGATTCAATAGGGGGACTTACATATAAAGCAAATCTAGAGCCGGCGGAAGAAGCTACCGTCAGCAGCAATGTGTCGGGTCAGGTGACGCAGGTATTGTTCGAAAACGGAGATAAGGTGGAACAGGGTCAGGCACTGGCAACCCTCGACGATAAGGATCTTCAGAACCAGATGAAAACGGCAAAAGTAGATCTGAGCAAGCTGCAGCTGGAGTTGGATGCCGCGAAAAGCGATGCTGATATCGCGGGACAACTCTATGCAGGGGGGGCATGTTCCAAGACTAGTTATGATACCGCAATGCGTGCTTACAAGACGGTTCTGGCAAATGTGGAATTGAAAAAAATCGAACTTCAGGACATTTTAAATTCGTTGAACGACTGTATCATTAAATCGCCGGTCACGGGGGAAGCCAGCGGCAAAAATATCACGGTTGGACAGTATTTAAATCAGGGAACGGTGATTGCGTCTGTGAAAAATAACACGAGTATCAAAGCGGAGATTCAGCTCCTACAGAATGATCTGGAAAAAGTCGCGGTAGGTCAGGAAGTTACACTGAAGCTGAGTCACGACGATACTATGACATATAAAGGCTTTGTGGAAACGATAGCGACTTCTGCCAATAGTCAGACCAGAGCATTCGATTGCCTGATTAAAATTGACAATACGGCAGGGGCCTTGAAATCCGGGGTATTTGGAACAATTGAGATTTCTGACAAAGAGAACCAAAAAACTTTGGCAGCACCAATGTCCGCAGTGGCAGGAAGTGAAGGAAACTATTCCGCCTTTACCATTGAGAATGGGTTGGCAAGAAAGGTTCCTGTTGAAATTGGGGTTGTTTCCAATGATATGGTTGAAATCACATCGGGTCTGAAAGAAGGCGATCGAATTATCACAAGTAATCTGAACTCTCTTCAGGACGGAGATAAAGTAAGCGTTGCACATGAGAAAAAAGCTCTGAGAGCGGTCTATGCGCCAACAGACGGAGAGGGGGAATAACCTATTATGTTTCTTACAAACCTCAGTCTTAAACGTCCTGTCTTTGCTATTGTGGTAATCATAGCCATGCTGGCAATTGGTATCACTAGCTTTCTGAACTTAAACTTAAATGATATGCCGGAGACGAATATGCCATATGTCACGGTAAGCATTAGTCTTCCGGGGGCATCTCCTGATCAGGTGGAGTCCAAAGTGACGAAAAAAGTGGAAGAAGCAATCGGACAGTTGTCCGGTGTAAATCATATCACAAGCAGTATCAGCGAAGGATATTCCATGACCATGGTCGAATTTGATGATACTAGAGATGCAGACGCGGCCGCTCAGGATGTCCGCACAAAAATGAATGCGATACGAGGAGATCTCCCCGACGATACAGGAGAACCTACCATTTCTAAAATGGATATCAATGGAGATCCAATTCTTTCTCTTTCAGTCACAGGAAAAATGAATGAAGCGGAACTTTCAGATTTGGTTGATAATACCATTATTCCTGAAATTAATAGGGTCAGCGGAGTCGGTTCCGTGACCTCCTATGGTTTGCTGGAGCGTGAAGTTCAGGTAAAACTGGATAAAGACAAATTGGCTGCGCTGAACATTACTATTGACCAGGTTACAGGTGCTTTAGGGAGTGATAATCTCGATACACCCAGTGGGAAAGTTGGGAACAAGTCACGGGAAGTAACCATCCGGACAAATAGCAGCATCAAAGATGTAAATGATTTCAAAAATATTACGGTTGCGACTATTGATGGAACGGAAGTCCGTATTGGGGATATCGCGGAGGTAGTAGATGGATATAAGAGTAAGGATAGTATCTCCCATTTTAACGGTAAAGAATGTATCGGAATTGATATTGTCAAGCAGTCGGGAACCAATACCGTTAAGGTTGCGGAAGCTGTCAAAAGCAAAATTGCAGCACTTGAAAAATCGTTGCCGAATGAGGTGAAGATTAGTGTGGTAACGGATAATTCTACCTCTATTCAAGCCTCGGTCACCGGGGTTGAAGAGACGATGATTGAGGGATGCATTCTAGCGGTACTGATTATCTTTCTGTTTTTAAGAACTCTAGGAAGTACGATGGTCAGCGCCATCTCACTGCCGACTTCCATTATTACTACTTTTGCAGCCATGAAGATCATGGGATTTACATTAAATACGATGAGCCTGATGGCCTTGTCCCTCTCGGTAGGGTTGCTTGTAGATGATGCCATTGTAGTCATAGAGAATATTGAACGGCATCTGCGTTTAGGGAGATCGCCATTGGAAGCTGCTAAGGAAGCTACTAGTGAAATCGGCTTGGCAGTACTTGCTACCACAATGACCATTGTGGCAGTATTTCTCCCGATGTCAGTGGGCAGGGGCATTATCGGAAAGATCTTCAAGGAATTCGGTTTGACCATTGCATTTGCCGTTTTAATCTCATTGTTTGTTTCCTTTACGTTGGTACCTTTAATGGCATCTCGATTTGTTCGGGATGTGGGGGATCAGAAACCAAAAACAAAATTCCAAAGATTTCTGGCTTGGTTCAACTATCAGTTTGACCGTTTGGCCATCATTTATGATAAGATACTTGGTTTTGTATTAAAGCATCGGAAGAAGACGTTGCTTGCTGCGGCAGGGATGTTCGTGATGAGTCTGACACTGATTCCGATGATGGGTATGAACTTCATGTCACAGGAGGATCGGGGCACGGTTACAATTAATGCAGAGTTAGATTCAGGGCTATCTCTTTTTGCAGCGGAGGAGAAGGCAAAGCAGATTGAACAAGCCATAAAAAAATATCCAGAAGTGAAGACCGTATATACGACAGTAAAAAAAGATAGTATCAGCATGATTCTTGGTTTAACGGATAAAAAAGACAGAAAGAAAAGCGGCGATGAGCTGGCGGCTGAAATACGTTCTGAAATAAAAAAATATCCTGGATTGGATTTATCTGTAGCTGGAACTTCTGATCCGGGTATGAGTGACAGCCGCAAGCTCTATTCCCTTCATATACAAGGCAATAATTTTGAACAGCTTTTGGAATACAGTCAGAAAGCAAAGCAATTACTCGCTGAAATCCCGGGTGCAACAGATGTTGGAATAAGTTATAAAGCTGGAAAACCGGAAACCCAGATTCTAGTTGACCGCGATGCAGCTGCTGATCTAGGTGTAGTACCTGCCAGTATATCGAGCACGCTAACCACGTTATTCAACGGAACGACAGTGGGTCAATATGAAGACAATGGAGATCGAATTGATATAACGGTAAGTGTGGAAGACAGCCAGAGCACAGGAGTGGACAGCATTAACGGAATATATATTGCGAGTTCTACCACTGGGCAGATGATTCCCGTTGAAATGTTGACGAAAAAACAATATACCACAGCATCTTCACAGATAGAACGGTATGACAAGAGCAGAGACATACAGGTGGAAGCAAACAATGAGATTGGCTATTCATCGTCTGACATCAGTGCTGAATTCGAAAAGCGATTAATGGAAGAACTTTCGCCGCCCAAAGGCATTTATTTCGTAAAGGGTGGAGATGATCAGATGGTAGAAGAAAGCACCGCTACCATGACACAGGCAGTTGTTTTAGGTATCCTCTTTATATTTTTGATTTTGGCGGCACAATTTGAAAGTTGGATTGATCCGCTAGCCATCATGTTTTCATTGCCATTGGCCATTATCGGCGCCATGTTTGCCCTCTTTATTACGGGAGCTGGATTCAGTATGATCGGCATGATTGGAATCATATTCCTGTTGGGTCTTGTTACTAAAAATGCGATTCTTCTTGTTGACTTTATAAAGAAAAAAAGACAGGAAGGTATGGAACGAACAAAAGCAATTATGGAAGCTGGTTTGACAAGATTGCGGCCGATTATGATGACGACACTAGCCATGATTCTAGGCATGCTGCCGTCTGCCCTGGATTCGGGAATTGGTTCAGAAACACGTCAGCCCATGGCCATTGCCATTATCGGAGGACTGATATCATCCACGTTATTGACCTTGTTGGTTGTTCCGGTTATTTATACATACCTTGATGATTGGAAAGCTAAGTTAAAGCCAGGAAAACTATTTAAAAAAATAAAAAATTTAATTAATATTTTGCCGATAAAATAAATTTTATATGATAAATAACTTGACATGATATTGCCAAGTTATTTTGTTATACTAAGATCGAGGTGACCGCATGCAGATAAACAGGCATCTGCTTTAATGCCGAATCAATTTAAATTCTGTTTAAACTAATGATTTATGATAGTTATAATCACAATAAAGGAGAGCGTTCAATGAATAAAATTATGGTGGTTGATGATGATACAAATATACGCGAACTAATTCGACTCATCTTAAAAAAAGAAGGATTTGAAGTGTTAGAAGCCTCCGATGGGGTGGATGCCTTGGAAAAGATGGAAAGGAATAAGGTGGATTTAATTGTATTGGACATTATGATGCCCAATATGGATGGATGGGAATTTTGCGGCGAAGTGAGAGACTTCTATGACATGCCAATCCTTATGCTGACGGCGAAAGGAGAGACGAGCCAAAAGCTAAAGGGATTTAAACTAGGGGCAGATGACTATCTTACAAAGCCCTTTGAACCGGAGGAACTTGTGGCACGTGTGAAAGCACTTCTGAAGCGATGCAATATAGCATTATCTAAGATCATTGACATAGGGAAAATCAAAATTGATCAGAATCAATATATGGTAAAAACAGAAACAGAAGAAATGACTCTTCCTTTAAAAGAATTTGAATTGCTGTTTATGCTGGCAGGTGCACTAGGCAAAACGTTTTCTAGGGAACGGCTGATTGAAGATATATGGGGATTCGACTTTGATGGAAATGAACGTACGTTAGATGTTCATATTGGGCGGCTCAGAGAAAAATTCCCACAAGAAATTTATGGATTTAAAATTACGACGATTAGAGGCGTCGGCTACAGGTTGGAGATTTTGAAATGAAACATCGTCTGAAACATATACTAGTATATCTTTTTATAATCCTATTGCAATTTATGTGCTTTCTACTTGCTGCTTGCATCATCGATTTTATTTCTAGTGATAGAATCATGATGATGGATGTTTTAAAGCGGGCAGGTACTTCCTCTTTAGGGGTAGCTGTTTTTATGACATTTGCTTTTCTCATTGCTCATTTTAAGGGATTACATAAGCGGTCTTACCATGAATTTATTAATGAAATTGAGGAAGTTATAGACAGAATTTCAAAAGGTGATTTCGGAATTCAGATTGATAGCAAAAAATACAAGAATGAAAATTATGGAGATGAACATCTTACGGATCTCATAGATAAAATTAATAATATGGCAAAGGAATTAGGCGAGATGGAAACCATGCGCCAGGATTTTGTATCAAACGTCTCTCATGAAATACAATCGCCCCTAACTTCGATTAGAGGGTTTGTTTCTCTGTTGAAAGATGAGACGCTAAGCAAACAGGAGCGGCTCCACTATATTGCAGTCATTGAGTCTGAAAGCCAGCGTTTATCAAAACTTAGTGAAAATCTCCTGAGACTTTCGACTTTGGATTCAGAATTTGCTGAATTTAATCCAAGGCATTATTCGCTCAACAGACAGCTGAAAGATGTCATCCTTTTTATGGAACCTCAGTGGTCAGCGAAGGAGATAGAAATCTCCTTGAACGTGGAAAAGGTTGAAGTCTTTGCAGATGAAGATTTGATCAACCAAGTATGGATTAACCTTCTCAATAACAGTATCAAATTTACACCGGATAAAGGTAAAATTTCTTTGTCTGTGTCCGAGGATAATATGCAGATTCTTGTGAAGATTTCCGATAACGGTATTGGTATGAAGGAAGAAAACCTACCTCATGTGTTTGAACGCTTCTATATGGCGGACAAGGCGCGCAGCAGAGGTGTTGGAGGCAGCGGATTAGGATTGTCAATTGTAAAGCGGATCGTTCAGATTCATCATGGCAGTATTGATGTGGAAAGTAAATTCGGAGAAGGCACTACTTTTAAAATTATAATCCCAAAAAAATCATAGGATTGTTTAAACTGAGTTTAAATTCGAGATAAATTGTGTTTAAAGAGAGGTGGTAGTATAGAGGCAGAAATGAAGAAAGAGGGGTGCTATTATGAGGTCTAAAACTGAAATAAGAACAGAAGGGCATATTATAATGGAAGAGAACGTACAAGAACCATTGCCGAAAATACAATGTTTTAGAGAATACGAGCCTATATCACTTACAAAATCTCAGCAAAATTATCTTAAAATAGTATATGAACTTTCTCTCAGCAATGAAGCAGTTCATATATCGGATGTTGCTGCCGAGCTTAAGGTCACAAAGGCTAGTTCATGCGTTGCAATGGATGTATTGGAAAAGAAGGGCTTGATCTATAGGGACAACTATAGGCAGATTAGACTTACTGAAACAGGCAGGAATCAGGCAATGATGATAACGTATAAATTTAAGATGATAAGGCAGTTTTTAATGGACATACTTCATGTTAGTCAAGAGAATGCCACTGCAGACGCTGGTATGATGGAGCACTATCTGAACGAAGAAACCTTATGCGGCTTATGCAAATTGATAGATGGCCCTGAAAACGTGAATCCCTAAGCAATTGGTTGATATAGAGATATGCATGAAAGGAAGGGGTATAAAATGCTAAAAGAGATATTGTCCCATTTCAATAAGGATGGAGAAGAGAAGCTAAAAATAAATCCAATCAAGCATCCGTATTACTACTATCAAATTGACCCGAACAAATGCAGGGGTTGCGGTGCATGTAAAAAAGTTTGCAAGGCTAAGGCGGTCGACGGGGAACATCGAAAAATACATGTGATAGATAAAGAAAAATGCATCCAATGCGGCGTTTGTATGAAATGGTGCAGGTTTAAGGCTATAAATGAATCGGATATTTAGGGAGTTTGCTGAATATTAATTATGTTAACAAACTAAAAAGTCCTATATTAAACAGGTAGAAGAACAAAAACATATTGACGGCTGATAAAAAAAGAATAAAATAGTGATCAGAAACATATTTTTATTGATCGCATGTGGGGAATTAGTTCAGCTGGGAGAACGCATGGTTCGCAATCATGAGGTCAGGGGTTCGATCCCCCTATTCTCCACCAAATGGACATTACATGAACACCTATTATTTCGAAGGAGGCTTTGCCGTAACGATGTGGTTGTAGGTCAAAAACAAAAAGCGGTTGAGTTTGATTTACTCAGTCACTTTTTCTTGCTATAAAAACGTTAATGTATACAATCAGTCATCACAGTTTCCATTCGTCATCAAATTCAAATAAAGGTATATTAGGATAAACAGCATTTGGTAATTTAGAACGCTTCAAATTCTCATTCAGATGTACTGCAAGTGATAAATAGATTATAGACTCTCTAACTAACCAAGTTAATTCAAGCGTCTCCTGTTTAAAATCTTTATAGGGAACGTATAGAGCTAAACTATCTTTTCTGGAGTTTTCTATATCGTATTCGGTTACCTTCATATATCTATGCTCCAAAGCTTGTCTTATGTCATAAATAAGTTTAGCTCGCGGTTTAATAGTGTTATATGAAGTATTGCCTCTCTCAAAAAATTCTTTCGATATCCAGTAAAGACCATTTAACATCCAGTTGCTCTTAGATAATAATATTTGCTTGGAATCATTTTGCCATATTCTATTGTAAGATACATTCCTTGATTGAATACCTAGCTCAAAATAATCGTTAATGAAATATGCTATTTTATCGTATAAAGAATATAGCGTTCGAAAAGCTAATTTCATTTTTTCAATTCTTATAGAGTGAATTGTATAATCTAAAGTATTTATTAAATGAATATCTTTATCCGCAAAATGTGTATTACTTCCCCCTTGTAGGGCCTCAAATATTAAGTATCGGGCTGTAATAAATTCTTGCTTTATTTGATTGAATAAGCCATGATATTTATAGTTGATTCCCTCTGTTGTTTTTCTTATTATACTAGGTAATTGTAAACTATCCGTAGCAATAAAACTTTCAACAAAAGGTAAATCGTTCATTGTATTTAAAAATAATCCATTTTTCATAACCCAATTTCTATAATTAGATTCTTCCTGTTCTCCAAGAGAATATTTGTTAATTTTTAGTTTCCTTTCTAAAAATTCTTCAATATATTTGGTAGAAAATAAGCCTATCTGATCCTGAAAAAACGCTATGGCATTATGCTCTACAATTGTATCTTTATGACTGATTGCTGTTTTCAAGTATTTATAGGCACAGTAATGAAAAATTTGAGAATGTCCATTATCAAAATCTAATTCTGCATAACTTATATAGCAAATACCTAAATTACCTTCTGCCATGCCAAAATCACTCTGTATTTCTAACGCTTTTTTATAATACTTAATAGCTTCAATAATCCTACCAGCGCTGGATAGAGCGTTAGCATAGTTAGTAAATATTTGGATAAGACAGCCTGTAACATATTTCATTTCATCATTAGTAAAATTGCAGCTATCAAAAATGTCTATCGCCATTCTAAAGTTATATAGTTGTTCTATAATGATTGCTTCAGAATAACCTTCTGGATTAATATGTAGAATATCTCCATAAGCTGTTGCAATAGAATAATAAATATGAATTTTTGAAATATCAGTATCTAAATTACTAATTAAATCTTTAGCAGAATCAATACTTTTTCTAATTTGAGCTATGTCTTTTTCAATATAATAGTGATCGAAATGTCTAGCTATTGCTTTCACGCTTTCCTCTATGTATGGGTTATCATCGATTATTTTCATCATGAGAGCTGACCTCATCTTTCTTTTGATGTTCAATCTTATCTTGAGCATATTGAATAATGGTCTTTACTTCGACCCTAAGTCCATCATTTTGTTGCTCAATAATAAAATATTCATACTTTTTCTCTGAATTATGATGTATTGTTTTAATCGCCTCATTTATTGATTCAAAATACTTATTGAATTGTTCATCTGTCAAGTTTTGGGGGATGGGAGCAATTAATTCGCTGTTTTCTGTCTTAAAATGAATACTTGGCTGCGCCTCGCGAACTTGGCCACCTTGAAGTATTTTTACTTTTTCTTTTATTTTCTGTATAACAAATTTAATACTTTTTACAAGAACATCATATGCTACTGGCATCATAAGACCAGATACGATTAGTTCAGTGGTGTTTTGGCTTATGAATATACAAATATCATTAAATGATGCTTGGGGAGCATGATCATCAGTCGCAATTAAAGTAATATCGTACTTATTCAGTTCAGATTGTATATTGGTTAACTCATCTTGGGATAAATAATTGATCCCGCCTGGAAGATAAATTTCCCCATGTTTATTCATGTTTTTATTATCCTTTCTGCAGATACTTTTTTTACATTATATCATATCTTTCAGCTTGTAAAACAAACCATATTAGCTTCTGAAATATAATTTAACTCCCCTTATCATAAATGAACAATGGTAGATGGCGTTGTATTATATATATTTTACTTTAGTCGATTATTAATTCTTTTCCATTCCTCTAAGGAGTTTTGCCCTTCTTCACTCTCATAAAATTAGTGTAATTTTCAAATAAACATCTCCTTAATTTGGACTGAAAAGATCTTTTCATAATTGGCCTACAAAACGTTTGAATTTCAGACACCAGCAGCTTGTTTAAAACAACATCGTTACTTGGTAATAAATACTGCACTGCTAAATGTTGTTCTGGAAAGAACCAATTGTGAAATACCGGCTGTTTTCATTTTTTTATGGTACAATATCAATTGTAACGAGAGGATAATAGTGGGTGTGCATTATGATTAAAAGAGAACTGATCAGTCAGAACATTGACTATATGCTACAACACCTTGACGAGGGTATGACGATTAAAGAAGTGGCAAATCACTTTCATTATTCGGAATTCTATTTCAGCAGGATTTTCAAGACAGTAACGGGCGAAAGTGTATATGCGTTTATCAAACATTTGAAAATGGATCAAAGTGCCATTGACATTAAGCTAAAACAGCATAAGGCAATCACCGATATTGGATTAGATTACGGATATAGTGCATCCAATTATAGTTCTGCATTTAGGCAGCATCATAGTCTTTCTCCAACTGAATTTCGTAAATCTATCGAGACAACAAGTATTTCAAATCCGTTTCATCCTGAAATTGTTGATACCTTTGAAACCTTTGATGACTACGATGCCAGAATGAAAATCGTATTGTTGCAAGATGTCCAAGTCATTTATGAGAGAGTCTTTGGGAATTATGGCGGGCTGAAGGAAAAATGGTTTCAGTTTTTGGATACCTATAAGGAGCATATTCAGGATGATACCTTAATGATTGAAAGATTTTATGACGATCCTACGATTTCTTCTCTGAATCGTTGCATATGCGATCTGTGTATAACGGTAGACAATACTTGCAAATTAGAGAATATCGTAACGATAAAAGGCGGGAAATTTGCGACTTACCGATTTGAGGGAGAAATAAAAGATATCTTTCGCGTGCTTCAAGGAATCTTCGCTGTTTGGTTTCCTAAAAGCGGTTATGAGATGGATGAAAAATACGGACTAAATATCTATCGAGAGATTGATAGAGCAACGGGTTGCGTAATAATGGATTTGGGCATACCGGTTAAATAGGGCAAGAATTCAGAAGTTTAGCGCTAAGACCTATTGCTAAAATGAGACTGATCCAGAGGGGATCGTTATCATTTTTAGCAATAGGTCTTTTTTAATACGGCCATGGAGGTGTAGAAATGTTTGATATAAGAAAGATTCAGGAACAGGTTATTTACGAAGCGGTTAAGCGGGAAAGTGATGATGAAACAGCAAAAGCGATTGTGTATGGAAACGATGGGTCGGCCGAGAGCCAAGATAACGCTTCTTGGACGAAGTCTGCTATGCGAAGATTAGAAAATAAATTTGATCCGGAAACCACAAAGCAAATCAGGATGTCCTGCCAGTGCGGTTATGGGATGGATGAAAAGCTAGCGCTGGTAAAGAATCTGATCGCATCTTCCTCTAGCATGGAAGAATTTGCAAGCTCCGAGAAAGCAAAAGCGGCGGGTCTGTTTTATCAGGACGGCGTAACTTATCTGCAATTTCAATTTTGCCCCTGCCCTATGCTCGCGGATGTGGACATACTTGAAACGAACACATGGTGCCAGTGTACGACAGGGTATAGCAAGGTTCTCTTTGAAAAAGCCTTTGGCTGCGAGGTCGATGTAGAATTATTAAAAAGTATAAAAATGGGTGATGATGTTTGTCTGATGACAATAATACCGCATGACCGCATCTCCACATTTTGTAATGAGGTAATATTCTAATATTGATGTATAAATATTATATCGTTAATTAGCGATTAGTGTTGAAATTAGACGATTAAGGAGGATTGGCAGCAATCCTCCTACTCGATTTCTCTTTCAAGAAATTCCTTTAATTCTATTTCCGGATGATGATAACGACCTCTATTAACCGTGGATTTCTTATATTGAATTGATGCTTGAGGGCACCATTGCAGGCAAGCAAGACAGGCCTCACATTGATGTGTCCATGTAGGTTTTCCTTCTTTTATAATAATATTGTTTGCCGGACAAACCTGCGAACATATTCCACATCCATTACATTGCTCATCAGTCCAGAAGTATTTGTCCTTTTCTTTTGGCTTAAAGAAAATCGAATATAGGGGTTTACTAAAAGCATTGATCAATGCACTAACCTTATAGGTGACATGCTGGCTTGCTTTTACGGCTGAAGCGATGGACTTAATTTGCTCTTGTTCATTTTTGAAAAGTTTAGTCTGCTCTTCCGGAGAAACAGGGGGATAGAGTACTTGATAGTTACCAGGCATCATCATAGCAAATTCTGCAGATAACTCAATATTTTTTGATTGAAGTAATGTTCTGATTTCTTTAAAGGGCGCACCTATCGAGCCGCCATAAGTTGCAATAGCAAAAATATAGGCATCGTTATTAATCTGCAAGTTTTCAATAAAGCTTTTTAACATTGCCGGGATACCTAAAAAATACACGGGGAAAACAAAACCTATTGCGTCGGATTGTGTGTCTTTCAAGTAGGACATATTTTTGTTAGAAATCTTTACGATTTTGGCATCTTCTAATTGTTCACTTAGATCTTTGGCTACCTTTAGACAGTTTCCGGTGCCTGAAAAATAATAAATGGTTGTATTCATGTGGTTTTCACTCCTTGATTTCATATAGTATATTTATTATACTTAGAATGAATAAATGATACAAGTACGCAGAATATATGAACTTAGTATGCTTGAACATACCTACTTTTACACATTGAGGGAGAATGAATCGAATGTCCGAACCTACATTTAAAGAATTTAGCGATAGAATAAGAGATATTAAAATTGATAAAAGTTGCTGCACGTATAGCTGATAGTTACGACACTTCTGAAAGAATCCAAATTGCAAAGGCAGCATCAAATGCCATGCGTGAATATTTAGTTGATGTTTATTCTTGATGCTCAGAAATAGAGAATAGATGCCGCGCTCACAAAAAGGCTGTGAGACATTAAAAATTCATCACAACCTTTATATTGTTGACTGATCTTTAAAAAAAGAAATTAATAATAAATGCAATCAAAGTACTTATGCCTATTATAGCAATAAGAAAAAGAAAACTTCGAGAGAACGGACGGTTAAATATAACTTTGCTTTTAATTTGATATGCAGTGGAAATGAAACCGCCGATGAGTACGATCAACATTAAATCCCAATTGGAATCTATAAACGAGATGTTGAGTTCTAATCCGCGAATAAAAACGTCAAAGAGTATTGCAAACAACATAAATCGTCCGGTATACGCATCCCCTTGGTATACAACGGCTTTTGTTCGCTCATCAACGATACCGTAAAGAGAGGTATTGTTACCTTGTTCTTTTTTCTTCATGACTATCTTCCTCCTCTAAATAGAATAGATCTTCAAAGCTTTTTTGCAAGCACTTGGAAAGGATTAATGCAAGTTTAGCGGTCGGGCAATATTGTCCTGATTCAATGGAACCGATTGTTTGCCGAGATACCCCTGCCATATTAGCAAGTTGTTCCTGAGAAATATTAATTTCGGCCCGTGTAACCTTTAAACGATTCTTAAGTTTTGTTTTATCATCCAAGGGAATACCTCCTCCTTTACTAATGGAAGTATAACATTAGTAAAATAAGATGTCAAGTGTACTTGTCATATTGTAAAGCTAACTTGACAATGAGATGGAGAGGGACTGTGAAATGCATGACATTTTATAACTACATAAAAAACAGGAAATTGAGGTGAAATTCTATGGAAAAATATACAAGAGAAGAATTGTTAGAAGCGCTGCTAGTTTTATCTTCAAGTATCAGTAAATGTGAAAAAATACAGCCAAAATTTGCAGAGGGCACCTCTCAGCACACACTCCTTAAGAACAGGATAAAAGCGATGTATATTTCAAAATCATTGATAACCGATGAAAATGTTATGAACCAATATACAAAAGAAGAATTGATTGAAGCGTTACGACCCGTCTCATCAATTATTAGCAAATGTGAAAAAGCACAGCGAAAATTTGTGGAAGGAACCTCTCATCATACCCGTTTTAAGAACCTGATCAAAACGATGTATATTTCGAAATCATTGATAACAAATGAAATTAGTAAAAGAGATTAATTTCCGGTTTTTCGGTAAGATTATAAGTATAACTCAAATAGGAGGAGGTAGAGTTGATGTTAGATAAATTGCCCCCGATCGAGAAGATTTATGAAGCGTACAGTGCAATAGCGGATAATCGAATTATTTTGCATGCAGATCATGCGGCTGTCCTTTCTTCCGACAGAAGCAAGGAGTATACCGTTGCATGGGACGGGAACCTTTATACGTCAGACGACAATGCAACGTATTGGCAGGGGTATGCCGGGTATCCGGTCATAGCTGTTTTGATGAAGCAAGAAAAGTTGCCCTTGGATAGGAGGATCGCCTCTTACTTTGCAGGCATCAACTGGACGGAATTAAACACGAAATACAAGCGGAATTATACGAAAGCTGCCGCCGCAGTATTGGATAATCTCCAATGCAGTAACGATGAAAAAGAGCAAATACAAACAGAACTTCATTGTACTTATGAAGCGATTAAATTGCTGGATATCAAGGTGAAACGGAGTTCACCCCGCAGGTCAAAGCGGGAGCAACAAGTATGAAGTTATACCTTGGTTAAATGATAGCAATTTTGTCTTACCATATAGGGAGGTTTAGCATGAAAAGATTGCTCACCATTATCATTCTTTGCGTAGGTATCTGCTGTTTATTGGTTGGCTGTAAAGGCACCAATAATCACCCAGCTCAGGAGTCGCCTGAAACAAATACCACTGAAAGCCATGTCGTATCACTTATCAATACCAATGGACAAACCATTGCAGAACGGTTTGACGTTCCTCCGGGATTTGTAAGGCAGGAATCAGAAGTGAAGTCCTTTTCACACTACCTTCAGGATCTGCCCTTAAAGCCAGATGGTACAAAAGTAAAATATTATGATGGCAGAGAAAAATCGGGAGATGCTTATTTGGCGGTTGTTGACTTTAACTTGGGCGAAAGAGACTTGCAGCAGTGTGCCGATGCTGTCATACGATTGAGAGCAGAATATTTATATGATGAGGAGCGATTTAATGAAATCCGCTTTCACTTTGTGAGCGGTTTTAATGCGGAATTTTCGAAATGGGCGGATGGCTACGGCATATCTGTGGATGGCAGTAAAGTGTCATGGATCAGTAACAGTAGCAGTAATAGCTCCTATGAGAGTTTTCAAAGATATCTGGATATCGTTTATGCTTATGCTTCTACTTTATCGTTAGAAAACGAATTAATTGCGAAGCCTTTTTCAGATCTGGCTATAGGCGATGTATTTATACAAGGCGGTTCTCCAGGTCATTGCGTCATTGTTGTCGACATGGCTTCGAATGAAAATACCGGAGAAAAAATCTTTATGCTGGCTCAAAGTTATATGCCGGCGCAAGACATTCAGATTTTAAAAGGGGATAGCGAAGGTTCTCCTTGGTTTTCTGCAAATATAGAAGATATTCTGAAAACGCCCGAATGGACATTTAAAACTTCCCAGTTAAAAACGTGGGAATAAGGGACCATAATCCTGTGAATTCCAATGACTTGAAGCTGTTAGTGAGAGAAGTTAAAATGCAGACGTGAGAGGATGACTTTTGCGTCTTTTCTTTTTTTTCGCCAAATTGTAACACATGAAATAAAAAAATAAAAATAACCTCTTGACTTGGAGTTAGCTCCAAGTGCTACGCTGTTATTGAAAGCAGAAATAATATTTAATCAAAAATTTAAAAGGAGTATCTCTATGGACAAGAGAATTCTGAGTGTCTATTTTTCCCGCATAGCTGAATAAGTTGAATAGATCATAAAGGTAATAGGAGAAAAGAAAAATGAGTTTTAATTATTATGTACCAACAAGAGCGCTTTTCGGCGCAGGAATGTTGAATCACCTGCATGAGCAGGCCATGCCCGGCAAAAAGGCGATGATTGTCATTTCTAACGGCAAATCAACCAAAGACAACGGGTATCTTACTCGAACGGAGGAACAATTGCATATGGCAGGAATCGAAACAACTGTATTTGATAGGATACAGCCGAATCCGCTGAAAACTACCGTCGAAGAAGGCGGCACTTTTGCCCGTGCCAACAGCTGTGATTTTATTGTTGCTCTCGGAGGGGGCAGTGTTATGGATGCGTCGAAAGCTATCGCGGTTTCAGCAACAAATGACGGCGACTTATGGGATTACGCCCTCGGCAAGACTGGCAAGGCCATGCCTATTAAAAATAAGCCTTTGCCTATCATCGCTGTTACAACGACAGCAGGCACAGGCAGCGAAACAGACGCCTGGGGCGTCATTACTAATGTGGAAACACATGAAAAGATTGGCTTCGGAGGCATTGATGAGTTATTCCCGAAAATCGCAATCATTGACCCCGAACTGATGACGAGCGTACCGCCGGAATTTACGGCTTATCAAGGTTTCGACGCCTTCTTTCACAGTGCCGAAGGCTATATTTCCAAATTTGCCAATCCGATGAGCGATATGGTCGGGATCACTGCCATTGAAAACGTCAGTCGTTATTTGCCCAAAGCCGTGCATGACGGAGAGGATATGGAGGCGCGTGAAAAAGTTGCATTCGGCAATTATCTTTCCGGTATCGAAATGGTTGTTGGCTCAACGAGCAGCCAACACTCTCTGGAGCATGCCCTGAGCGCTTATCATCAGGAGTTGCCGCATGGGGCGGGGCTCATCATTCTGAGCAAGGCATATTTCACTTTCTTTATGGAAAAGCATGTGTGTGATGAGCGTTTTATCCGTATGGCCAAAGCGATGGGCAAGGAAGACGCAAGCAGACCGGAGGATTTCATCACAATGCTGACCAAACTGCAAGAGGACTGTGGTGTGGATGATTTAAAGATGTCCGACTATGGCATAAAGCCGGAAGAGTTTGAGACACTCGCAATAAATGCAAAAGCGACGATGGGCAGACTGTTTGGTTGCGACAGGGTGGATTTGAGCGTCGAGGACTGTGTATCTATTTATGCGAAATCATATCGGTGATTCGTAAATCCCGGTTATGTTTTAAAACTCCTTAAGACGGGCGCGCTGCTGCCCGAAAGGTGATTGGAGCTGTCCGTCATAAGAATAAGATCGCCAGTGAGCAGCACCATTCCCACTATAAAAGCCCGCGCTGCGAATTACGAAACGCGGGCTGAACCCGGGAAAACAGTGGTCGATGAACCACGCTAACATTACCTATCCTTTTTTTACCTTATAAAGTTTGCCTTTAATGGTCTTTGTCTTAAAAGCTTTAATTACTAGTGCTTCTTTTCCATCTGAAATTTCAACATTGGTTATATTGCCTCTGATGTCCACTTTTCCAATGTCTTCATTGCGAATACCGTCCACGCGCCTGATAGCCGCAAGGAAATCACTTGTTTTCAAGGAACTGTTATCTCTACCAGCATTGAACTGTACGAAAGGCTTCTGCCCTTTACGGTTATCTGCTTTATATCTTTCCCGACCAGTTCTGCGTGTAGATTCTGCCTTCGGGGGCTTTCTATCTACATGCCCGCCTTTGCATGGAATAGTATAGCCGAGGAACTTTTCAAGTTCATGAAATCGATCCATTTCACTTGGGATTACCATCGTGATAGCAATACCGTGTTGATCCACACGACCTGTTCTGCCAATTCTGTGCACGTATTGTTCATGTTCGAATGGGACGCCATAGTTTATGACGTGAGTGATACCTTGTACGTGTAAACCTCTTGCTGCTACATCAGTAGCAATAAGCATTTTATATTCCCCTCTTTTGAAGGCATTTAATTGTTCCGTACGCATTTGTTGCTCCATACCGCCATGTACGGCGCAGGTAAAGTTACCCCATTTCCTAAAGATTTCAAACAAATTAGTAACTTGCTCTTGTGTATTACAGAACATGATGGCTTTCCTTGGACGTTCTCTTTCGATAACTTTTTTTATAAAGTCAACTTTTTTAAGCCCGTCCACTGCATAGTAAATCTGTTCAATCTTTTCAAGATTTGAGACTTCTGCTTCAATTTCGATATTTTCAGGATGACTCATAAATTCTTGGCTCAAGAAATGAACTTCATCAGGTATCGTTGCAGAGAAGAGTAACGTTACCCTCTCTTTAGGGATTTTTTTTATGATAGCTTCCAGTTGCTCTTTAAAGCCCATAATCAACATTTCATCCGCTTCATCAATCACCAGGTATTTAATATCATGGAGTTTTACATTCTTATTTAATAGATGGTCCATCATTCTCCCGGGGGTAGCGACAATCACATGTGGCGTATTTTGTTTTAATTCTTTTCTTTGCTGTTCCATAGGCTGTTTGCCATATAAAGCACAGCATTTTACACCCTTGTATTTACCAATATCAGCAAAGTCCTGTTTTACTTGTTCTGTCAATTCTCGCGTAGGTGTCAGAACCAATACTTGTGGACTCTCAAGTTCTACATCAATTTTTTCACAGATAGGAATGGCGAACGCTGCAGTTTTACCACTTCCTGTTTGTGACTTTACAATTAAATCTTTGCCTTCCCAAATCATTGGAATTACTTTGGCCTGAACCTCCAAAGGTTGTTTGAACCCTAACTCGCTCAGTGCTCTTTTGATAGAATTATCAAGTGGATAATCCTTAAACTTCTCAATGTTTTTTTCTTGTATTTCTTTTACTTCATTCATATTTTTTCCCTTTTCTCAACTTAAACAAGTCTATATTTAATCTATCATTTATCTTTATTTTTACAATTTAATCATCTGAATAATATGTTATAAGATTTTATTATAACATATTTGCTGTTAAGAGGCAAACAGACTTCTACGTTTGTTCCTGCTCAATCAGCCCCCACAATTTGGAGGCAGAGCGGCTGATGCCGTGTTTTAATACCAAAACAAAAGGAAGGAATATATAAAAAATGTATAAATATGCTAGTAATTTTTATCAGGATTTTAATAAAAAATTAAAAAATTAATAATAATGAATGGAAATTTGTCTGACCTGATGAAACAGAATGTATACTCCTCTTATCTTCCAATTAAACGGTTGAGAGCTGTATTTCTTATTTGATTTGTTAATTGGCATATAAATTGCACTATTCTAATTAGATTCAAAATTAAAAATATTTAGAAAAGGAGGGCGGATAAATGGACAGAGATCAGATAAAAAGCTGATAAATTGTACTTAAAAAACAGAAAACAATAATTTGGAGGGATAGAAATGAAAAAGATATTGATTGCATTAGTATGTTTAACCTTAACGATTGGGACCTTTGCCGGATGTGGTTCAACCAATGACAGCAAGGGTGCAGACTCATCCGATAAAAAATATGTTATTCAACTGGCGCACGTTGAAGCAGAAGGAAGGTCTGTTTATGCAGTAGCTGAAGAATTTAAGGCAGCAGTTGAAGAAAAATCCGGTGGTGTTATTACCGTAAATATATTGCCAAATGGACAATATGGTGGTGATGCTCAAGCAATCGAAGGCACAGCATTGGGTACCATTCAAATGACAATGGCTTCCACTGCACCTCTGGCAAGCTATAATTCTAACTTTATGGCATTGGATATTCCGTTCCTGTTTGATTCAAGAGAAGATTGTTTTTCCAATGTAGACGGTGAATTTGGGCAGGCATTAAATGATCTGTTGCCGCAATATGGATTGATCAATTTGGGATATGCAGACAATGGACTTCGCAATATCTCTAATAATGTGAGACCAATCAACGAACCGGCAGATTTAAAAGGGATTAAGATAAGAGTAATGGAAAGTCCTATTTACATCACAATGTTCAAATTGTTAGGGGCTAATCCTGTTCCAATGAGTTTCGGTGAGGTGTATACGGCTCTTCAGCAAGGTACTGTTGATGCACAGGAAAACGGAGCCGGCTTGGTTTACGCATCTAAATTCCAGGAAGTACAAAAATACTATAGCTTGACCGGACATGTATATTCGTTGGATGCGGTACTCGTAAATGCTAAATTTTTTAATGATCTTCCTGAGGATTTGCAACAGATTGTAGCGAATGAAGCGAAAACAATATTAATTGATAAGCAGCGTAAAATAGAGAGCGAAAATGATGCAGACTTTATTCAAAAGCTTCAAGATGCAGGTATGATTGTTAATGAAATTTCCCCAGAAAACATGGCGAAATTTAAGAGTGCTGTTGCACCGATGGTTCAAGATTACACAGGTTCAGCAGGTCAGAAAGACAAAGTGGAGGCCAAATATTTTGATATGATTAAATAAGATCTAAGGCTTGGTTAGGAATCTATCTATTTAAACAAGTATAAATACAGGCTATAAGTGCCCTAATTAATGATAATAAATGAAAGGAAAGTATGATAAGCATTTTATTTAGATGCTTATCATACAAGGAGGGTAATGGAAAAAGACTTAGAATTATTAAATATAGAGAAGAATAAGAGCCCAGTAAAGAAAGCGATGGATTTATATAATAATATTGAGGAATATTTTTTAATTGGTAGTTTGATGCTGACGGTATTATTTATTTTTTATCAAGTCGTCATGCGTTATGTATTTAATGATGCACCGTCATGGACAGAAGAACTTTCCAGGTATCTGTTTATATGGTTTTCATGGCTGGGTACAAGCTTAGGGTTAAGGCAGAATGAGCATATTCGCGTTCAAATGCTAGAAACTGCGTTTATACGAAGAGGCAAACTCAAATCAAAGAACGTACTTCTACTGTTTATCTATTTCGTTTGGATTTTTCTTACGATTGTTTTGACCGTTACGGGTTTTCAATATACAGAGACCTTGATTTCAATGAATTCACTTAGTGCAGGGATGCGGATACCTATCGCATATGTTGCAATTTCAGTACCTATAGCATGTCTGGCAGTAAGTATAAGATTGATTGCCCGTATATCGACGGAATTTAAAAAACTCATAAAAGGAGGAGTTGCATAAATGGAAATCGCAGTATTATTTATATGTATGCTTGGATTGATCATAATTGGAATGCCAATTGGATATGCTATCGGAGCTGCAACTTTGGTGTCCTTGATAGTATATACCGACATTCCTCTCATTCTTATAGCACAGAATGCAATAAAAGGTGTCGACTCTTTCCCGTTAATGGCGATTCCATTCTTTATTTTAGCAGGGACATTAATGACACACGGTGGAATTGCAAAAAGAATACTGAATTTTGCCAATGTTTTTATTGGCAGAATCACCGGAGGACTTGGAATTGTAACGACAGTTGGCTGCATGTTTTTTGGAGCCATTTCAGGATCAGCGATTGCAACGACATCTGCAATGGGTTCCATGATGATCCCGGCGATGGAGGAGAAGAAATATGAGAGAAGTTTTGGTGCAGCAATCTGTGCTTCAGCAGGAACGATCGGGATTATCATTCCTCCTAGCATCCCTTTTGTAGTTTATGGCGTTGTAACAAACACATCCATTGGGGACTTATTCATAGCAGGCATTATACCTGGGATATTAATGGGCATTGCATTGATGATTGCTTGCTATATTGTATCCAAGAAAAGAGGTTATGTGGGTGATCATGTCCCGTTTTCGATGGCTCGCGTATGGACTGAATTCAAAAGTGCAATTTGGGCGTTGCTTGCTCCGGTAATTGTTTTAGGCGGTATATATGGTGGTATCTTTACGCCGACTGAGGCAGCTGTAATCTCAGTAATTTACTCCTTTATTATCGGAGGCTTTGTATATAAAGAATTGAATCTAAAAAATATAAAACAGGCATTGTTCGATACCGTAGTCATAAATGGAATAACCACTTTCATGATAGGGTTATCAACGGTTTTCTCGACCTATTTAAGCTTGAATCAGATTCCTCAAAAAATAGCCGATTTCCTCTTAGGTGTAACGGATAATGCGATTTTGTTATTACTGCTTATAAACCTGTTCCTACTGGTGGTTGGGTGTTTAGTTGATAACATCCCTGCCTGTATCATTCTGGCGCCTATTCTTCTTCCTGTTGTATCGAACTTGGGAATGTCTCCGATACAATTTGGAATCGTTTTAACGATGAATCTGGCCATTGGATTTGTGACACCTCCATATGGACCAAATCTGTTTGTAGCATCATCGATTGCACATATTTCAGTAGATTCCATGTTTAAAAATATTGTACCATTCATTTTAGCACTATTTATCGTTTTGATGATTGTTACATATTTCCCAGCGGCATCTATGTTTATGGTTGATATGATGGCAAGATAATGAAATGAAATTTAAAAATCTAATAACTAAAAAGGAAAGATATAAAATTTCAAAAAGAAAACCAGCTAAGGAGGCTGTCAACTGATTATTGGCAGCCTCTCTAAGTCTGATTCATTCGTCTGAGTCTTGTGAGGCTATTCTCCCTTCAAAATAGTAGTTATTTTCACTGATTATTAAAAAATTAATAATTATTAATTTTTTAATAATCACAAAAGGATTTTTCCTCCTGCTATTCTATTATTTCTATTTTCAATATCAATAATTATAATCAGGCCGTATTACTAACTAATATTTTATGAACTTAACGAAGGAACAATTGCACTTTTTAAATACAACAATATAAAGAATTAAAATGTGGAATCAAAATAACTTTTCCTTGAATTTTCATTAACAATTTTGGCAGATTGGCATGATTATTGCTCTTGGTTATAGGTAAGAGGGTACCTAAAGAACAAACAAGAGGAGGTTTGAAAATGAGTTGGCAAGAGCGTTATAAGAGTAAATTGACAACTTCTAAAGAAGCTGTTACGCACATTAAATCTGGAGATACCGTATTGCTGTCCCATGCAGTGTCTGAACCAACTGCATTAGTAGAGGCGATGGTGGAGAATTGCAAAGCCTATAGAGATGTGGTGGTATCTCACATGATCTCATTGGGCAGAGGCGCGTATTCAAAACCGGAAATGAGAGAACATTTTCGCTATGTTGGATTATTTACGGATAAAGCCACCAGAGCATCCATTCATGAAGGTCAAGGGGACTTTATTCCGGTATATTTCAGCGAGATTCCCGAAATGATTAAAAAAAGAAGGCTTGCTGTTGATGTCTTTATGGTTATGGTGTCTCCGCCTGATGAAAATGGAATTTGCTGTGTAGGTGTTTCTTGTGACTACACGATGCAAGCAATAAAATCAGCGAAGACGGTAATAGCACAGATTAATAAATATGTACCAAAAGTAGGTGGGGAGGCATTTGTACATATTGATGAGTTTGACTATATTGTTGAAGTATCAAGCCCATTGCCTGAGGTCAAGTGGGCAGAAACAACAGAGGCAGACCTAAAGATCGGGCAGTATTGTGCTTCCTTGGTGGAGGATGGCTCTACCCTTCAGCTTGGAATGGGAGGAATCCCGAATGCTGTGCTGGCATCGCTGAAAAATAAGCGAAATCTGGGGATACACTCGGAAATGATATCGGATGGCGTAGTGGATCTTTATGAAGAAGGAATTATTAATTGCTCGGAAAAATCGATCGATAAAGATAAGATGGTAGTGAATTTCTTATATGGAACAAAAAAGCTCTATGACTTTGTAAACAACAATCCTGCAGTGGAGCTACGATGTGCAGATTATACAAATAACCCTCTTGTAATAAGAGAAAGTTCGAAGTTTGTATGTATTAATTCTGCAATAGAGGTGGATCTTTGGGGCCAGGTGAATGCAGGAAGTATCCATGGAAAAATTTTTAGCGGAGTAGGCGGGCAAGTGGATTTTATAAGAGGGGCTGCTATGTCTACCGATGGAAAAGGCAAAGCGATTATTGCCATGCATGCAACGACAACGAAAAAGGATGGCACTAAAGTTTCGAAAATTGTAGGAAGTCTATCTGCCGGAACGTTGGTTACCACGTCCCAGCATGATGTGGATTATGTCATTACTGAATTCGGTATTGCTGAATTGAAGTGGAAAACCGTTAAGGAAAGATCGAGAAGTCTGATTGCCATTGCCGATCCTGATTTTAGGGAAGAATTAAGCAAGCAATTTGAACTGCGGTTTAATGAGAAATGTTAAGGAAAGAGAAAGGGGAAAACATATGAAAGCTTTAAGAATCGTTCCATTCATTAAAATATTTGATACCTTTAAGGAGTTTAATGATGAATTCAAGATTGGTAAAGAGGACTTAATCATTACCAATCAATGGTTATATGAACCTTATATGATGCCTCTTGGCATTGACACCAATATCATCTTTCAAGAAAAATATGGAGCCGGTGAGCCGTCAGACGAGATGATGGATGCCATGGCAGAAGAAATGAAAAAATATAAGTTCAATCGAATCATTGCATTTGGAGGCGGTACGATCATAGACATCTCTAAAATTTTTGCGTTGGAACCACCGGTAAAATATATTGATTTATTTGAAGGAACCAAGGAACCTGTAAAGATAAAGGAATTGGTTTTAATTCCAACCACTTGCGGTACCGGTTCAGAGGTAACAAACGTTTCTGTCGCTGAGTTAAAATCAAAACATACGAAAAAAGGGCTGCAGGTAGACCAGTTGTATGGAGATTATGCCGTACTAATACCGGAAACGATCAGAGGTCTTCCGTATAAGTTTTTTATTACAAGCTCCATTGACGCACTGATTCATGCGGTAGAAGGCTGCCTTGCACCAACTGCCACCGAATTTGTAGATTTATTTGCCTTACGGGCTATCCGAATGATTATGGAAGGCTATAAAGAAATTATAAAACATGGCGAAGAAGAAAGACTGAACTATTTAAGAGAGTTTGCTATCGCAGCTACTTATGCGGGAGTTGCATTTGGAAATACCGGTACGGCAGCAGTTCATGCCATGTCCTATTCCATAGGGGGTGCATTCCATGTGCCGCATGGAGAAGCAAATTATCAATTCTTTACAGAAACTTTTAAGGTATATATGAAAAAAAATCCAAATGGAAAAATCCAACGTATAAACGAAATATTTGCAGAAATTCTTGAAGTAGATAAAGAGGGAGACATCTACGGAGAACTTGAAAAGTTCTTAGGGAAGCTTATTCATAAAAAGCCGTTAAGAGAATATGGAATGGTAGAATCACAGATTGACGAATTTACAGACAGCACCATCGAAAACCAGCAAAGGCTGCTGAAAAATAATTATGTATTCTTAGATAGGGATGAAATTCGATCCATATTCGAAAATTTATTTTAATAGTCAGTAAGGGAGGAAAAATAATGGATTTTAGTTATTCAAGAGAACAGCAGATGGTAAAAAAGATGCTGAAAGAGTTTGCGGAAAAAGAAATTGCTCCTTTTTGTGAAGAGATGGATGCAGAGGCGAAATACCCTTATGAATCGATAGCAAAGCTCGGGCAACTGGGCGTTATGGGCATGCCGTTCCCGGAGGAATACGGCGGAGCAGGCTTGGATTATGTGACCTATGTAATGGCCATTGAGGAACTTTCAAAGGTATGTGGATCCCACGGCGTTATTGTTCAAACGCATAACGCATTGTGCTGCTGGCCCATTTTTACCTATGGCACAGAAGAGCAGAAACGAAAATATCTTCCAAAACTGTTATCGGGCGAACAGCTTGGCGCCTTTGGCCTGACGGAACCAAACGCAGGTACAGATGCCGCTATGCAGCAAACAAAAGCGGTGGATATGGGAGACCATTGGGTGTTAAACGGAACGAAAGTGTTCATTTCAGGTGGTGGCATTGCAGACGTTTATGTCATTATGGCTATGACAGATAAAAGCAAAGGAACGAAAGGTATCAGTGCGTTTATCGTAGAAAAAGGCACACCGGGATTCACCAGAGGGAAAAAAGAAAACAAGATGGGAATCAGAGCATCTACAGCTGCGGAACTTGTTTTTGAGGATTGCTGTATCCCGAAAGAAAATCTTCTGGGGCCTCTTGGAAAAGGGTTTAAAGTAGCAATGACCAGCTTGGATGTAGGAAGACTTGGCATTGCAGCTCAAGCGCTGGGGATTGCGCAAGGTGCTTTCGACCAGACGGTAGCCTATATGAAACAGAGAAAACAGTTCGGCAGGAGTTTAGACAAATTTCAGGCATTGGCTTTCGAAATGGCCGCCATGAAAACCAGAATTGACGGAGCCAGATTTTTACTGTATCATGCCGCGGACAGAAGACAAAATGGATTACCAAGCACAGTAGAAGCCGCAGAGGCAAAGCTAGCCTGCTCGGAAACAGCGATGTACGTCACGACAAAGGCGGTTCAATTCCATGGAGGATATGGATATATCAAGGATTATCCGGTGGAGAGAATGATGCGGGATGCAAAGATTACGGAAATTTACGAAGGAACTTCCGAAGTGATGAAAATGGTAATGGCCGGAGACATATTTAAATAAGTAGGAGGAAAAAACATGAAGATAGTAGTATGTGTAAAACAGGTTCCGGATACAAATGAGATTAAAATCAATCCGGAGACCGGAACGCTGATGAGAGACGGCGTACCAAGTATTTTAAATCATGATGATGCAAATGCACTGGAACAAGCTCTTCGGATTAAGGATTCCAATCCGGATACAGAGGTAGTGGTGGTAACGATGGGACCTCCGCAAGCCAAGGAAATGCTTCAGGAGTGCATCGCTATGGGTGCGGATGAAACGATCCTTTTGTCGGATAGAGCCTTGGGCGGATCGGATACATGGGCTACCTCCAATGCCCTTGCAGCTGCAATAAAGAAGATCGGAAGCTATGATTTGATTTTTACCGGGCGGCAAGCAATTGATGGAGATACTGCTCAGGTAGGACCTCAAATTGCTGAAAAATTAGGCCTGCCTCAAGTGACTTATGTAAAGGAATTCTATATGGAAGGGACGCATATTACCGTAAAAAGAGCGTTGGAAGACGGTTATGAATTGTTGAAGCTGAAAACACCTTGTGTGCTTACGGCAATCAAAGAACTAAATACCCCAAGATATATGTCCATCAAAGGAATCTTAAAAAGTACCAAAGCGGAAATGAAAGTATGGAGTGCTGAAGATATCGGAGTCGATCTGAATAAGGTTGGGCTGAAGGCATCACCGACTAATGTATTTAAGTCCTTTACCCCAAAACCAAAGGGAGAGGGTTTGAAAGTGGAAGGGGATACAGCAAAAGAATTGGCAGGCAATCTGCTTGCTTCCATGCGAGAAAAGCATATTATATAGGGAGGGAAGAAGACGTGATAAACTTTAATGAATACAGAGATGTATGGGTATATACCGAACAAAGAAATGGTAAACTTCTGAATGTAGCGTTAGAACTTTTAGGGGAAGGTCACCGGTTGTCAAGAGAAATAAGTCCGGATACAAAGGTTTGCGCCGTGCTTGTCGGACATGGGGTAGAAAAGCTTACCGAAGAGCTTTATGCGTATGGTGCGGATACCGTATATTTGATAGATGAGCCTTTACTTAAACATTATACGACAGACGGATACGCAAAGGTGATGACTGATGCAATCCATACATATAAGCCGGAAATTGTCCTATTCGGGGCAACACATATAGGGCGGGATTTAGCGCCAAGAATTGCGGCAAGGTTAGATACAGGGCTGACGGCAGACTGTACAAGACTGGATATCAGTACGGCAAATTATATGGATTATCTGGAAGCAAACACAACGGCAAGTCTCACGGGACTTAATCGGGAAGATGATAGCAAAGCTCTGAAACAAACACGGCCGGCATTTGGAGGAAACCTGATGGCTACCATTGTGTGCCCTAAAACAAGACCTCAAATGTCCACGGTAAGACCGGGCGTAATGAGCAAGCTTGAACCTGTAAAAGAAGCAAAAGGCGAATTAGTGAAGGTAGATGCTCGTTTGACAGAGCAAGATATTCATGTAAAAGTAGTAGAAGTAGTGCGTGAGGCAAAAGAACTCGTGTCATTGACGGATGCTGAGATTATATGTTCAGGAGGAAGAGGCGTTGGCGATGCTTCCGGCTTTGAACTCATCTCAGAATTTGCGAAAAAAGTGGACGGCGTAGTTGGCGCAAGCAGAGCGGCAGTAGATTTAGGATGGATGGATCATTCCCATCAAGTCGGACAGACGGGAACAACGGTAAAGCCTAAAATCTATTTTGCATGTGGTATCTCGGGAGCTATACAACATCTTGCGGGTATGCAGCGGTCGGATATTATTGTGGCTATCAATAAGGATCCGGATGCTCCTATTTTTCAGGTTGCAGATTATGCAATTGTAGGCGATTTAAAGAAGATCATCCCTGAAATTATTCAGCAGTGGGATGTACAGTAAAGTTATATTGTATTATATAATATAATAAACTATGTATCCTATGAAGAAGGAGAGTAATTATGGAAACGAAAAAAACATCGAAGCAAAGGCTGGGAGAATTGGTCGACCAGCATTATGCAGAAGCCATGCAGGCAAAAAAGGACGGGAAGCTTGTTGCATGGGCAACTTCTATCAGTCCGCAAGAACTACTTGAAGCAATGGATATTCACGTTGTATATCCTGAAAACCATGCAGCGGCAATCGGTGCACGAAAGTGTTCCAGTGAATTTTTAGAACAAGCGGAAGGAAAAGGCTATTCCATTGATATTTGCTCCTATGCCAGGGTGAACTTAGGCTATAAAGATATTATGCATTCGGAGGCTTGCAACATACCGGCGCCTGATGTAGTGTTCTGTTGCAATAATATTTGTACAACGGTAGCGAAATGGTATGAAAATTTAGCGACCGAGTTGAACATTCCGTTTATTCTCATTGATATGCCATTCAATCATACCTATGAAGCAACGGAACACAGTATTAAGTACATAAGAGGACAAATTGAGTATGCCATCACTCAGCTGGAGGAAATTACAGGACGTAAGATGGACTATGATAAACTGGCTGAAGTAATGAAAGTATCGAATGAAACTGCGAAATGGTGGAGACAAGCCTGCTTTACAGCGCAGGCAATCCCCTCCCCACTGAACGGATTTGATATGTTTAACTATATGGCGTTGGCTGTCTGTATTCGAGGAAAGAAAGAAGGCAGGGATCTATTCAAACTTTGGTACGAGGAGCTCGCAGAAAAAGTTCGGCTTGGACAGGGACCTTGGAAGGAAAATGAAGAAGAAAAGTACAGGGTTATTTGGGATGGCATTGCCTGTTGGGCCAACCTAAGTCCTTCTTATAAAATACTAAAGAAATATGGCATTAATGTAGTGACGTCATTGTACCCGGATGCATGGTCAATCTTTTATGAAACAAATGACCTGGAAGGGATGGCAAGGGCCTATACGTATTATCATGCGAATAGAAATGTCGATTATGTATCCGCAACGATGCGAAAACTTGCGGAAGAGTTTGCGATAGACGGTGTCATTTTCCACTCCAATAGAAGCTGCAAGCTGATGGACTTTACCCTATACGAGCAACAACGCCGCATAGAGGAGAAAGCGGGCATCCCTTCCGTCATATTTGATGGAGACATGACCGACCCGAGAATATTTTCAGAAGCACAGTATGAGACTAGAATTCAAGCGCTGGTTGAAATGATGGAAAGAAAGAAAGCTGAAAAGGGGGGAAAGTAATGTCAATCTTAAAAGATACCATTGAAAAGTTGGAACATCGTGCATTAAATCCTGCGGAGACAATTGCTGCGTCCATTGCAGAAACGGGAAAGGATGCGGTAGGGTGCTTCCCGATTTATACGCCGGAAGAAATCGTATACGCCGGCGGATTTTTACCGGTTGGCATGTGGGGCGGCAAAACAGAAATAAAGTTGGCGGATAAGTACTTGCAAGGATTCTGCTGTTCGATTATGAGAGCAAATTTGGAACTGGGAATGAGGGGAACTTATCACTCTTTGAAAGCAGTCATTATTCCCGCTTTATGCGACACTTTAAAATGTATGTGTGAAAATTGGAAAGTTGCGGTTCCGGATATTCCTATGATTGGATTAGTATATCCTCAGACAAGATGGACAAAGGCGAGCGAAGAGTATTTAATTGCCGAATTTAAAAGAATCAGAACCGATTTGGAAAAAGTGACGGGCACTCTTATACATGAAGAAAAAGTAAAACAAGCATTCTCACTATATGAAGAGTATAGAGCAGCCATGCGGGATTTTGTAGAAGTTGCAAGGGAATACCCGATAACCATCCATGCAAAGACAAGGCATTTAATGATCAAAGCCGGTTATTTCATGGATAAGGCAATCTATACGAGAGAGATTAAGTTAATAACGGAAGAATTGAAAAAAATGCCAAAAGAAGACTTCGATGGGATTAAGGTGGTGACCACAGGGTACATAGGCGAACCTGTAGAGATTCTGGATATTTTTACGGAAAATAATATGGCGGTAGTGGCCGATGATATTGCACAGGAATCCAGGCAGTACCGAACAGTTTCCAGAGAGTCAGGAGATGTATGGGAGAGAATGGCAGGAAGGATTATTGACCAGCGAGGATGTACCTTCTTATGCGAGGAAAAGAAATCCAGAGGGCAGATGCTGATCGATATGGTGAAAGCGACAGGCGCCAAAGCGGTAGTGGTTTGCATGATGAAGTTCTGTGATCCGGAAGAATTTGATTATCCTGTTTATAAGGCACAGCTGGAAGAGGCGGGAATTCCTATTTTGTATCTGGAACTGGATCAGCAGATCGAATCGTTTGAACAGATAAGGACGAGGATTCAAAGCTTTGCTGAAATGGTGGATTAAGGAAGGTTGGATAAAATGTATTTAGGGATAGATATCGGATCATCTTCATCTAAAGTTGCTATTGTAGACGGGAACTGTCAACTGGTTGCTATTCAAGTGATCAATAAAGGTACCGGCACCGGAGGTGTGGAAGAGGCACTTGAAAATGCACTGAACCAGGCTGGAATTACGAGAGATCAGATATCCTTTACCGTTGTGACGGGTTATGGACGGATTACCTATAAAGATGCGGACAAACAAATCACAGAGATTACTTGCCATGCGAAGGGTGTAAGTTATTTGCTCAGAGATATCGCTACCGTAATTGATATCGGAGGGCAAGATGCGAAAGTCATAAGGCTGAATCAACATGGCGATGTAGAGAATTTTGTCATGAATGAAAAGTGTGCTGCCGGTACAGGAAGATTCCTAGAGGTTATGTCGAGGGTATTGGGCTGTGAGTTGAAAGATTTATCGGATTTAGCAGCAAAATCTACAAAGGAAGTTCCCATCAGTAGTGTATGTACGGTCTTTGCAGAGAGCGAAGCCATCTCCAGACTTGCTTCCGGCGAAAAGCTTGAAGATGTCGCAAAAGGAGCCCATGTTGCTATCGCAAAGCGCGTTGCCGGAATGTGCAATCGCGTAGGGGCCAAAAGCAAGATTGCTATGACCGGAGGTGTTGCACTCAACGAGAATATGGTTGCAACAATGGGCAGTGTGTTGGGTATGGAGGTCATTGCCGCTCCACATCCGCAAGCTGTAGGTGCAATCGGAGCAGCTGTTATTGCTTATGAGCGAGGACAGAAAAACAATTAAAACCAATTGAAAGAGGATGTCAATTTATATTGACATCCTCATACTTTCTAATGCTTACTAATATATTTGTTTATTTTTATAGAAGCGGAAGGCTGGCTGATCCCTAATTCTTTAGCTACGCCAATAGAAGTGCCATGTTTTTTATAACATTCTATAATGGCTTTCTCTTCAACGGCTTGAAGCAGTGACTTGAGGGATTTATTATTCGAAATGGGGTTACTGAACATGTGCAATTTAATTGCTGATGGTAAATCTTCTTCCGTAATCATATAATTATCTGATGTTAAAACTAATCTTTCAATCGTATTTTCTAACTCCCTAAGGTTGCCAGGCCAGCTATATTCTATCAAATAGTCAATTGCAATATTTGATAGTGTTCTAGTGATATTATATTGTTGATTAAATTTCTCTATAAAATATTTACTAAGTAAAAAGATATCCTCTTTTCGTTCCCTTAAACTTGGAATACTTATACTAATGACGTTCAACCGATAAAACAAGTCTTCTCTAAACTTACCTTGTATGATCATCTCTTCAAGGTCTTTGTTGGTAGCAGTAATTAATCTGAAATCAACCTCTTTTTCATTAACGCTGCCAACTCTTGTAATCTTTTTTTCTTGGATAACCTTTAATAACTTTACTTGCATATGGAGAGGCAAGTCTCCAATTTCATCTAGAAACAAAGTGCCGTTATTAGAAAGTTCAATGAGACCAGGCTTTCCTTCTTTATTCGCTCCGGTAAAGGCCCCTTTTTCATAACCGAATAATTCTGATTCCATCAGACTATCAGGAATGGCTCCACAGTTGATTTCAATGAAAGGACCCTTTTGCCGACTGCTTTGTGCATGCATTAATTTGGCAAACATAGTCTTTCCCACACCAGATTCACCTGTAAATAAGACATTTGCATCAAATTTAGATATCTTATCAACAGTAGAAATGATGCTCTTAATAGAGTGACTGTTGCCTATAACCGAGGGGAATGACCCTAGCCCCTGACGTAGTTGTTCAAGTTCAGCAGTATATATTTTTAAAGTTTCTTCTAATTTGTTATATTCATCTTTTAACGTCTGGTATTTTGTAACATCGGTTGTATAACTCACTATTTTAATGATGTTATTATTTTCATCTTTGATGGGGATTGCTGTACACATAAGATACTTATTTGCTCCAGTTAATTGAAGCATAGTTTCCGGCATTCCGGATTTAAAGACTCGAATAGCAACAGAAGGGCTAAAAATTTTTCGTTCTTCCATTTCGTAAACCGTTTTGCCTATTGCTTCTTCGTTGGAGATACCATACATATACTCAAAATTGGGAAGAACCGTGACAAGAACTCCGTCTTTGTCGATAATTACAAAATCATCGTGCATAGCACCTAAAATATTATAAAATTCCAGCTCTAGATCTTTGATTATCGTTGATTCTCTTAGAGCAGTATTTAGTGACTTTGAATTTTCTATAGTTATTAAGTAGTTAAAATCTTCCGTTGTTTTTATAAAGGTGACCAGGTATTCTTCTTCGTTTATAGCCATTATTTTGTAAAAAGAAGTTGAAATATCATTGCTAGTAATAATATCAGTTATAAAGATTTGAAATTTTTCGAGAGATAATGTGCTATTAAACAAGACATCTGCATGGGCATTGGAATATATTTTTTTATTCTCATAGTTGTAAATTAGTACAGGTAAATTGATAGATTGTATTTGAATATTATCCATCGCACATCTCCTTAATTATTAAAGTTTTATTAAACTATTACTAATTTAATAATGTTAAAAAAATAAGGAAAAGTCAAGAAGTTTAAACAGATTTTTTTATAGGTTATAAATGAAATAAAAATATATTAATTTTATAATAATGCATTTTAACGAAGATATGGATTTTTAGAAAACTAATGTATCAGATAGCTTGATTGGAAGGGAATAATGCTTTTTTATAATCTATTAAAACAAATGGCATGAAAATTGCTCTACATATTAGTTAGTTAAATGCTTTCCTTGGAAAACAGGCTAACCAAGATTGTTCTATGGAATATCTTAATTAGTCTGTTTTTCTGATTAGATATAGAGCCCCAAAAGGAGCCTCCCCTCTTTTATTTCCAAAGTGTTATAAAAACAAGTCTTACTTTTTCCTTCGATTGTTTTATACGTCTTGCTATCAATCTCGCTGCAGGGGGTTATTCTGAGGCTTACAGGCTGAGCGAAAAAGTATAAACAATAATTATAATAATAATTAGAATTATTGTTGTAAAAAAGCATTGACAAATAGTTGTAATTGATCTATAATATGAATATATTAGAAGATTAGGAAAATTCAGATGAACATTTTAACAAAAGCAATAGTCTCAAATTCGGAGATGATAAAGAATTATAAAACTTGCAGAGAAAAAGCGGAAGAGTTCGGCAAGATATTTATTTTAAAAAATAATAAACCGGATGCTGTATTATTTTCTATTGACGAATACGAGAAGCTTTTAGAACTGATTGAGCATTTGAAAAGTCTTCAAGAAAAGGATATTGAAAAGGTTCCTGAACCTTTACCTGAGGAAGAATATTCTATTGACCGCTTGGAAGAAGATATAAAATAATTCATAGCAATATGAATTTTGGAAAATTAAAATTTAAAATGAATCATTCATCTTCAGAGTGAAACTCATTTAAGAGCTTCACTCTTTTTTATTAACAATATGGAAATCAACAAATAGGAGGATTTTATAATGAAAACAAAAGAATCATTAGATTTGCTAAATAATGGTAAGTCAAACAAAGCAGAAACTAAATCAAAAAAGCTAACTATATGTATAGCGGCGGCAGTAGGGATGGTAGCAGGGGGTATTTTAACTATGTTTTCTCAAAATAAATCACTAGATGAAAAGAGAAAAGACACTGTAAAAACAATTAAGAAAACAATTAACAATACGGTAGACACAGTAGCGGATTCTGCAGATAAAGCAGAAAAAGAAGTAACGAATGTTATTGAAAATGTATCTAAAAGCACAAAAGGCGTTAGAAATGACATGGCTGATGGTTTTCATGAAATCACAGATGAAATTGAAAAAATTTCTGATCATGTTTCAAAACAATTAAATAAGCAAATGAAATAAAAATACACCAGGGGTGGTTGATGATATATACGAAACAGTTAAAACCAACACCGGATAAATTGAGAAAGAAGGAATGACTTATGATATGGACAATTGCAGTAGTACTAATAATCTTATGGTTTCTTGGTATAGTTACTTCATATACTTTGGGAGGATTTATACATATACTTTTAGTAATTGCAATAATTGCAATTTTAGTAAGAGTAATTGGAGGCAAAAAACTTTAGCCAATAATTGAATTGGCATAAGTAAACTTTAAAAATTAGCTAGCTAATAATATGGTTAAATAAAATAGTCAATCCTTTTGCGGATGCAATTGATTGACTATTTTTATTGGGAGTACGCCCCCCGATAGAAAATCCGATTTTTTTGTTTTCAAATAACCGGAAGAAACCTAACACGAAGTCTTCACATAATTTACAAACCGCCTACATATTGGAAGCGTATGATGTAGCCATAAACCAATGATAGCCTATTAAGGGGAAATATTGAAATGGAGAAAGGGGAAAAAATGAACAGTAAAATTTCAACAAAAAGAAAAGCATTGGCCGTTGTCGCCGCTTTAACCCTAGTGTTTTCATCATCAGTGATGGCATTCGCAGCAAGCACTCAGACTCAGGCACAGGCCGCTACATCAACAAAGGTGGCTAAAGTTAGTCTCACAGATGAACAAAAGAGTGCTATTGAACAGGCTCGTTCAGAAAGTGTGACGGAGGCATTCGCTCAGCTAGTGAATGCAGGAACTATTACACAGGAAGAAGCTGATAACGTACCATACAGCGTAGGAAAGACTTCGAAAACTTCGAGCGGCGGAATATTTACCGGTCTGACAGATGACCAGCGACAAGCCCTTGAAGAAGAAAGACAGACAGAGAGGAATGAAGCGCTTGCAGCGCTAGTAAGTGCAGGAACAATTACGCAGGATCAGGCTGACAAGTTTACAACGAAAGAAAAGGCAAATAACGGAACAGAGCTCACAGAGGATCAAAGAACAGCCATAAAAGAAGCGATGGAAAGCGGTCAGAATAATACACTGACAACAGATCAAAGAACAGCTCTTCAGGACTCTGTAAAGGCGATCTTTGAAAGCAAACTGGCCTCTCTTGTAGCGGCAGGCACCATTACACAGGAACAAAGTGATTTCTTTGCTAATGCCGAGGGTCATAACGGATTCGGCGGCTTTGACCACGACAAATTTGGAGGTCATGGCAGAACCGATTCTAACTCAGCTCCGACAGATAATAACAGCGTTTCAGAATAGTAAACATTATTTTTATCTTATAAAACAAAAGGAAACTTTTCTGAGATGAATTCTTAGGCTGGTTTCCTTTTCTAGCGTTTCCATAGAAATTGAAAGAATATAGACTAATAGGAATCTTTCCACCTTAATTATATCATATAAAAATTTGAAATTGTAGACTATTTGTTCCGATCTGCTGCTGCTATAATGCAATGTATGTTAATGCGGTTTGTTGGAGATGATTAGGATTGATGAGTAGGTTGTCATCATAATTATTAGTATGGAATCGTTAAAGGAGGGGGCTGTATGAGTCTATATGTGCTTGGTTTTCAGGAGATTGACAAAACAAAACTTATGATTGCAGGGGGTAAAGGCGCAAATTTGGGGGAACTTTCCAAGATGGAAGGAATATGCGTACCGGATGGCTTTTGTATTTCTACGGAAGCCTTTAAAAGAGTCATGGGGGAAACGGCGTCGATTAACGGATTACTGGATCAGCTATCGCTTTTAAAGGTGGAAGACCGGGATAAAATCGCTGAACTTAGCGGTGAGATCCGCAGGATCATTGAAGAGATAACCATCCCTCCAGATATTAGTGAAGAGATTACTCGTTTTCTCGACCGGATTGGAGAAAAAAATGCTTATGCAGTGCGATCCAGCGCGACGGCAGAAGATTTACCGATGGCATCCTTTGCAGGTCAGCAGGATACGTATTTAAATATTAGCGGAAAAGAGGCGATCGTAAAGCATATCAGCAAATGTTGGGCATCACTGTTTACCGAGAGGGCAGTGATTTACCGCATTCAACACGACTTTGATCACCGTAAAGTTCATTTGTCTGTGGTTGTTCAGAAGATGGTTTTCCCGCAGGCGTCAGGGATTTTGTTTACTGCCGATCCTGTCACTTCTAATAGGAAGGTGTTATCCATTGATGCTGGATTCGGACTAGGGGAAGCCTTGGTCTCCGGCTTGGTGAATGCAGATATCTATAAAGTGCGTAACGGCAAGATTATCGATAAGAAGATATCCGCCAAGAAGCTGGCTATTTATGCCTTACAAGATGGCGGTACGAAAGAACAGGAGCTTCAACCTGAGATGCAGAATAAGCAAGCGCTGACGGATGAGCAGATTTTGCAGCTTGAGCGTTTAGGCAGAAAGATCGAAGAACATTTCGGCTGCCCTCAGGACATTGAATGGTGTCTTGATGAAGAGGGATTTTATATTGTCCAGAGTCGGCCAATCACGACTTTATACCCCAGCCCCGAAGTAAATGATGAAGAAAATCATGTTTACCTATCTGTCGGTCATAACCAAATGATGACCGATCCCATGAAACCATTGGGTTTGTCTTTTTTCCTGCTTGCAGCGGATGGCCCCATGTTTAAAGCGGGTGGAAGGCTGTTTGCTGATGTTACACCTATGCTAGCCTCTCTTGACAGCAGGGAAATGTTATTAAATATCTTCGGACATGGCGATCCACTTACCAAGGACGCACTGATAACCCTCATAACTCGAGATTTCATAAAATTACTGCCAAATGATAAAGAGGAACAGGATACCAATAAAAGGTTGCCGGATTGGGGAGCTCCAGTACAAATCGAAAATGATCCTACCCTTGTTTCTGATTTGATTCAGAAATGTCAAACATCGATAGAGGTCTTAAAACAAAACATCCAAACAAAATCGGCTTCGGATTTATTTGATTTTATTCTGGAGGATATTAAAGAGTTAAAGAACATTCGATCTGATCCACAAGGTTCAGCTGTGTATATGGCTGCTATCAATGCTTCAACATGGATCAATGAAAATATGAACAAGTGGCTAGGTGAAAAAAACGCAGCAGATACGCTTTCTCAATCGGTACCCAATAATATAACATCAGAAATGGGGCTGGCACTATTGGATGTGGCAGATGTGATTCGTCCTTATCCGGAAGTCATTGATTATTTACAACATGGTAAAGCAGACCGATTTTTGGATGAACTGGTTCAGTTTGAAGGTGGAAAGGAAGCCAAAGATGCTATCTATGCTTACCTTAATAAATACGGAATGCGATGTGTCGGAGAAATCGACATTACGAAAACCCGTTGGAGCGAAAAACCAGCTATACTTATTCCCATGATTCTCAGTAATATCAAAAACTTTGAGATAAATGCAAGCAAACGCAAATTTGAGCAAGGGCTGCAGGAAGCTTTGAAAAAAGAACAAGCGTTATTGGAGCGATTAAAGCAATTACCGGATGGTGAAGAAAAAGCCAAAGAGACAAAAAGAATGATCGACATAATCCGAACTTTCATAGGCTATCGCGAATATCCAAAATACGGGATGATTAATCGCTATTTTGTTTATAAGCAGGCCTTAATGAAAGAAGCCGAAAAGCTTGTACAAGCAGGCGTACTTCATGAAAAAGAAGATAGTTACTATCTCACTTTTGAAGAATTTCACGAGGTCGTTCGCACAAATAAACTGGAATACCAGATTATCAACGAACGAAGAGACGAGTACAAATCATATAAAAAACTAACGCCGCCACGTGTTATCACCTCTGATGGTGAAATCATAGTAGGTAAGTACAAACAAGAAAATCTTCCAACGGGTGCTATGGTAGGTCTACCTGTTTCTACAGGAGTGATAGAGGGCCGGGCGCGTGTCATCTTAAACATGGAGAATGCAGATTTAGATGACGGAGATATATTAATCACCTCTTTTACGGATCCTAGCTGGACACCGCTATTTGTCTCCATAAAAGGTCTAGTTACCGAAGTTGGAGGGCTAATGACTCATGGAGCAGTTATTGCACGTGAATATGGCTTACCGGCAGTTGTGGGAGTGGATAATGCTACCAAGCTGATTCATGACGGACAGCGAATCCGGGTGAATGGAACGGACGGATATGTAGAAATCTTATAATATCATCTTAAAAATTGAGTAAAAATCGAGGCGAAGAATGTCATTTTTCGCTTCTTTTTTTTGTCTAAAAATATTTTTATTTTACAAAGATATAAGCAATAATTAACACACAATTAAAACGGTTTTGCCTTGTTTGTAATAGAATCATAGTAAGAACTATCATTTTTATATCGAAGGAGGTAGGTATATGTACTTTTTTACCCATCTTGCCATATCTAAAGTTTTATACCAGCACTTTGCGGATGAGATGGTGCTAGACAAACGAGCATTTGCGTTTGGCAATATAAAGCCTGATTTGCCCTCATCACAACGTAAACACCATACCTTAGAGAATTGCATTTTTGATGTGTACAAATATTTCAATCAGCTTATGGATGAAGAAGTATCTGTAGTAGATTTCTCCGTTTCTTTGGGAGAAATATGCCACTATGTATGTGATTTCTTTTGTTATTATCATTTAGATGAAAAGCATTATAATAAAAAGCTGAACCATTTTTTATATGAGCTCAGACTCCACTTTAAACTGTTTCAAATTCAATGCAAGCAGAAATATCAGATCTCGGCGGGTAAGATGGAGCCAAGAAAGGATATCAGTTCTATCATATTAGAAATGCGGAAAGCTTATTTTTCAGAGCCAAAAAGTATAAAAAGAGATATCGATTATGCTTTTCTAACCGCTGCATGGACTTGTGAATCCATCATCTATTATTTAAAATATTCTCCCGACCTTACGAAAGAAGCGGAGCCGGACTTTTACCCTTTGTTGACAGCGGAAGGAGGGAGTATATGAAAGTTGCATTATTCACAGATACCTTTCTACCACAAATCAATGGTGTTACGAATACGCTAAACAAATTAATTCAATATTATGAGGCAACAGGGATCGAGTATAAAATATTTGTACCAAAATACGATATGGAATTGCAGGATCACAATATTGAACGTTTCTATAGCATTAAGTTCTTTTTATACACTGAGAATAGGGTAACCTTTCCAAATGTGTTTAAAATTTCTTCCATACTATCAAATTTCCAACCGGATATCATCCATATCATGACAGAATTTAATATGGGAATGGCAGGGATGAATTATGGTAAGAGGCATGGCATCCCCACAATATCAAACTATACAACGAATTTTTCGCAGTATTCGGATTACTATGGAGTTCATTTCTTAAAGCAGCCTATATGGAATTACATGAAGTGGTTTCATACGCAAAACGATATTACTCTTTGTCCTTCCATGGCGGCACAGAAGCTTTTAAAAAGTCAGGGTATCTACAACACGAAAATATTTTCCAGAGGCATCGATTTTAAAAGCTTTCATCCTATGTATCGCAGTAACCAGCTGCGAGAGCAACTTGGGATTTCTGATAAGATTACCTTTCTTTATGTAGGCAGAGTGTCCTATGAAAAGGATTTGGATATCTTGAGTAAGAGCTATCAAGAGATTCGTCAAAAATATAAGGATCGTGTCGCTATGATTATAACAGGGGAGGGCCCTTATTTAGAAAAATGTAAACAAATTTTTCCTAATGATACGATTTTCACCGGTTTTCGGAAAGGAAAAGATCTCTCGGAAATATATGCCTCCTGCGATATCTTTGTCTGTCCTTCTTCGACAGAAACGTTTGGCAATGTTGTCTTAGAAGCCATGGCTTCAGGACTACCAGTGATTGGAGCAGACGCCGGAGGTGTTGGAGAAATTATTCAGCAGGGAGTGACGGGGCTTAAGTTTTCAGAAAGAAATTTTGATGAACTTACAAGATGTATGGATGAGCTTGCGGGGAATATGGATTTTAGAGATTATTTGAAGGCAAATGGCAGAGAATTCGCGATAAACAGATCCTGGGAGAAAATATTTGACGGTCTTATTGATATTTATCAAGATATTCTTGATAAAAAAGAAATGAACACCATTGGTGCTTGAGGTATGGGATATGATGAAAATTTCAATTATAGGTAGTGGATATGTAGGCCTGGTTACCGGCGTATGCCTATCTGATTTCGGTTGGCAGGTGACTTGTGTGGACCAAAACGAAGAGATCATTCATAAGCTGAATCAAGGCATAGCTCCTATATACGAACCGGGTCTTGATGATTTATTATTAAAGAATTTATATAATAAACGAATTAGCTTTACTACTGACATAAAGCAGTCCGTCATGGATGCCGACATCATTTTTATTGCGGTAGGTACACCTCAAAATAATGATGGAAGTGCTAACTTAACAAATGTTTTCGAAGTGGCTCACCAAATTGGTCATTTCATGAACAGTAAAAAAATTATAGTAGATAAGTCAACTGTTCCTGTTGGAACGGGCCAATTAGTTAAAAAGATTATACGGGAAGAATTGGAGGCTAGGGAGTTAAACCTTGATTATGACATGGTTTCTAATCCTGAGTTTCTAAGGCAAGGCTCGGCCATATATGATTTCACTCATGCGGACCGGGTAGTAATCGGAGCTGAATCTCAGGAAGCAATTGATGCAATGAAGGAAGTTTATCGAGTTTTATTTATCAATGAGACTCCTTTTTTAATTGTAAATATTGAGACGGCAGAGATGGTGAAGTATGCATCAAATGCATTTCTTGCTACAAAAATATCGTTTATCAATGAGCTAACAGAGTTATGTGAAAAAACCGGTGCAAATATACAACAGGTTGCAACGGGAATGGGGATGGACGGCAGGATCGGGTCTAAGTTCCTGCATGCGGGGCCGGGCTATGGAGGAAGCTGCTTCCCAAAAGATACAAAGGCTTTACTACATATTGGCAATCAGCAGCAATGTAATCTTGGTATCATAAAGGCTACCATAGAAGCAAACGAAAAACAAAAACATAGGATGGTTGAGATTATAGCTCAAGCAATGGGTTCTTTAAACGGCAAACGAATTGGTGTATTAGGGTTGGCGTTTAAAAATAATACGGATGATATGAGGGAAGCACCCTCCCTTGATATATTAAATGAGCTGGCATTACAAGGCACCCAGTTCAGGGTCTACGATCCAAAAGCAATGCAAAATGCTAAAAAATTATTTCATGCGGGACAAATACCAATAATCAAATATTGTGATGATGAATATGATGCATCCCTGGATATGGATGCCATAATATTGATGACCGAATGGAATCAATTCCGAAGCTTAAATTTAGATCACATTAAAAAAAATATGCGTGGCAATTACTTTTTTGACTTTCGAAATATTTACTCAAAGGAGATCATGGTACAAAAAGGATTTCAGTATTATTGCGTAGGGAGAAGCTAAAGAATCTATTTTGTTAAGTCAGAGAAATATTTCTATTGCATCTGCTGATGAAACTAGTTTTGTCGCTGCAGTCCATTCATAATGATTTTGATTCTGTGCTTCACAAGCTTGGCGTAACTTACGCTGGTGGTAATTATGATCCAAGTGTCCTTGTAGAGGCAAAAGGTTATACCGGAATGTCCGAAAGTGAAATGCGTTCAGCTGTACGAAATCAGTATTCGGAGAACATGACACTTAAAGAGTGTATACTTATGTCGGATGAATTAGCAAAATTAGGGTTAGAAACAACGGCTTATGGAAGGACTATCGCAGATAGAATTTTTTCAAGTCTTTCTATAAGCAGTGGAGAAAAAGCGAATACCTCTTCTGGTGGAATAGGGGTAAAAAAGATATTTGACGTTATGCTTGAAATACCTCTGAATTTTGATAGTATGAAAAAATCCGTTGAATCCCATAGATCACCGGAGGGGAGTTTAGTTTTCAGCTATGACATCACACTTTCCAAAGGGGATATGTTTAAAGGGTTACTCGCATGGTTTGGCGGAAGTGAAGTATATGGCATTGATATGTCGGACAAGGCGGGTATCGCAGCGAAGATCAGGAGATCCTAGAGGCATTAGCACCAACGGTCCATGAAGCCATTTTGCGGATCATTTTGAAATTGAAAGCTAGGAAGGCGGCCCAATCAGGGCCGCCTTTTGAGACGGAAAAAAGTAGGAGCATACAAGTCAATAAAATCGCTTATATTATACTTTTCACAATATCATCATAATACTTTACGCAAGTATCGGTGGAATTGCTTTATTTAAATACGGATTCCAAGGCTGCAAGTCGTGGAAGCCGAACCCCAAGTCTTCGCGCATCCGTCAGCACATCTCTTGGATAAAGGCTCGTTAACTCATAACTTGAATGCCCAGTGCTTTCGAGCAATTTCATAAAGGCATTTGGCAGATTATCACCACCAAGAAATTTTTGCATAACAAATCCCGTCAGCCCTGCCGGAAGATTTAACAGAAAAACTACACTCCGGCTTGGTTTATCCCCTTTTGCTTTTAACAAGGGAAGCATCTCGCGCATCAGCAGAATGGACTCTTTAATATGAGCAGAGGAATTCAAGAGATTAATGTATCCACCTACTTTCAACGTTTGAGCTGCGAGCCCTGCATTTAAAACAAAATGGAACCACAGCCAGCTGCGAAAGTCTTTCGGCTCAGATACTGAAAAACCGGCTTTGTGGAAAAGTTCACGCACCGACTGATACCTCGCAGTGTGGTTTGAGTCTCCTACACTTCCCATATAGATTGTTTTCATGAACCCACTTTTCAACGTATTAGCATCGAATCCTCCGCCTCCCCCTGGGAAGCCCCATACCAGCTGTTCCTGTGGCAATGAAGAAACGACTTTCTGTGGCTCATCCCACATGTTATTGAATATCAATACCGTGGCCTTGCCAATGCGGGAGCTTAAAAAAGTGGCGGCTTCACTAAACTGATTATGGTTTACACTTACAATAATCAAGTCATAATCATGGTCTGCACTCAACTCTTCTCTCATTGTGATCGGCCATTTTGCTTTTATCAAAGCTCCCTTGGAACGCATTCTGCCATCAAGTATTTCCAAATTTACAAAAGGACCATACTGGGCAGACTTCCCCGGACGTACATAGAACTCCACCTGGTTCCCTGATTTCTCCAATGCCCAAGCATAGGTTGTTGCAATGACACCGCGACCAAACATTAATATTTTCATTGGATTTTCTCCTTTATTCGGACTATTTTTAACATGAGTTGATTTTTGAACAAATGTTCTATATAATTATCCTAGCAAAGCAAATTGTTCAATTCAATGGGTAAAACAGTGGATTTTGTTGATTAATTAACAGAATGAAGCGTTTTGTTCATTAAATACAGTCCGAATTTTATATATTTTAAGGAGAAAACCATGGACAGGCGAATTAAAAAATCAAAGGAAGCGATTATCGATGCTTTTGTCTCACTAATGACCGAAAAAAACTTTGATCAAATTACAATAAATGAAATTGCAGATCGGGCTAATGTAAATAGAGGAACCGTCTATTTACATTATGTGGATAAGTATGATCTGCTGGATCAGTGTATCGAAACACATTTAAATCAATTATTCATAAGCTGTTTACCTGACATCAATTCCACTGATTTTACTTCAGAATCTTCGCTGCTCCGTACGTTTGAATATTTGGAGCAGCATTCTCTCTTCTACAGCACGATGCTGACCAATAAAGGCGTTCCCGCCTTTCGGAATCGTTTGCTTACCATGGCAGTGGAGAGCCTAGACAGTCAAATTGTCGTTAAGGACATCCATAATGGGCTAAACAAGGAAATTTTGATACAATTTCTTGCCTCGGCTGCGGTTGGCCTATTGGAATGGTGGATTACCCATTCAATGCCATATCCTGCCATGGAGATGGTAAAACAATTTTCGCTGTTACTGGAACAATTTCAATTAGCAGATCAATTCTCGGACTATAATAAATCGTAAGGGATGAATAAGATGACAGTACAGGAGGCTAAGTTTTAGGCCAACATAAGCGACCTATATTTAGCCTCTTTTTTATACTTAAAAACAGAAAGAGAGAGGGTATATCTGATACGGAATTTAAAATTTATTGAAATGGAGCTTTTGATATAGCAGCTGATTTTCTTCATAAGGCTTTTTTTCCTCCGCAGGATAACCCATGGCAATCATACATTCCACACTATATTGCTCCGGTATTTCCAGCACCTTTCTAATATATTCTTCCGCTTTCTCTTGTTCCGTATGGAATCGTTCTCTTACTTGAATCCAACAGGAACCCAGACCTAAATCCTGTACAGTCAATTGAATAATAGTTGCTGCTACGGAAGTATCTTCAATCCATACATCACTTGCATTCTTGTCCGCTATTACTACAATTGCTAAAGGTGCATCGGCTAAAAACTGCGGGCCAGGTTCTCGGCATAAAGAAAGTTGCTGAAGCAGTTCCGCATCGGTGACGGCAATAAACTGCCAAGGTCTTATCGACCGTGATGATGGAGATAGCAAAGCACTTTTCAGAATGACATCTATTTTCTCCTTTTCTACTTCCTTATTTTGAAACTTTCTAATGCTTCTTCTGGATTTTAAAATATCAAATAACATGATTAATATCCTCCTTAAACTTTATAAGTTTATTGTTCCTTTTAAGATAAATAAATTCTTATAACTAGTTTTTGATAGATTTCCTATAGATATTCCTTTATTATATATTGACAATGGCATGAGTCAATCCCATACGGTTCAATATATAGGAGAAATTATGCAATTTCCTACGATTGGAATGGCTATAGCATTATCTCTGGCTCAATTCCGGTTGCCTTACTTAGGAGAATATGGTAGTGTAAATTTAATTGAATAGTCTGCATGGTTTGCCGTGCTGAAGGATAGGAGGTAGTTGTATGTCAAGTGCATCGAAATTAGATTATATTATGAGAGCGCTAAAAATTTCTGGAACAGAAGCGGCTTCTTATATGCAAATTGATCCGACGACTATCAGTAAGTGGCGAACAAATCAACGAAAAATTCCATATAAAAACGGGCAAGCCAGACAATTATCGGAATTCCTTTTGCACAAAGAAAAAGAGCAAAATTCTCAAGTAATCTTAAACATTTTGAAGACATTAAAAGAAGACATACATCCGGAAAGTTTGGAGCAGCAAATTGAAGTGTTGAGCTTTTGGCTTACCGAAGAAAAATTAGAACCGCCGAGTACGCAAAATGCGCAACTTCCGGTTTTTACGCCTAAAAACGGATACAACACCAACATAAACATTTTTCTTCATGAAGAAGGCATTGATGAGGCGATAGCCTATTATATGGATTATGTGCTGCGCTTGCCGCCGCCGCAAACAATTTATCTGATAGATCATTCCGGGATTAATTGGACCAGAGGTGATGAGCTTACTGAAAAGCAGGTACGAATTAACTCTTGCATGCGGTATTTCCGGACGATTTTACGGTATGGACATAAGATCGTCATTGTTGACTGTGACACGGATATTTACCGACCCTACCGTGCTATTTTTCGATGGATGGAGCTCTACCTTTCGGATGGAGTCGAGGTATGGAGTCATCCGCCTATGCATGATGCTTACTATTATACGAATTTTGTCGTGGAAAAGGAGATTGTTTTACAGTGTATTTCAAATTCCAATTCCGGCGAGAAACCGCACAGCATGCTTTATACAAACAAAGAAACGATTGATTTTTTTGCAAACACCGCATCCCTTATTTTGAAAAAATCCAAACGGCTAATTGAGACAGTTGCCGCGAAAGATCTTTTAACTTTTTTAGAAATTACACGAAAAAGTTTAAAACCAAACCGGAATATCTATATCATGAATCCTTCGTTCACGTTGCAAATAATTGATGTGAATTTGCTTCGAGAAATTCTTGAAACGAATGGCATATCGGAGTTCAAGATAGAGCAATATATTTCTGCTGCCCAAAAAATACGACGCCTGCAAATGATTCATCCGTATTTCTATGTATGTAATCTTGACTTTTTGGAGAATTTTGTGTCAGCAGCGTATGTGGAGGACAGTAATTTGTCAGAAATTTGCGAGGCTAAAATCATTCTGTCAAAAGAACATCAGCGAAAAATCATCGATTCGATCATGCAGTCATCGGCATACAAAAGCAACAGGATGGTTTTTACATCTTTTAGCTATCTAAATACCATACCAAATAATCTGAGTATACTGGTGCAAGAGGACGGCTTTGTTGCGGCATGGAACGTAAAAAAGTATAAGAAACGGTTATACTGCTTAAATCTCGATGTGATTTCCGGTTTCTACAGGTACATTGACGATTTAAAAACTACAATTCCCAAAATCTGTTGGGATAGAGAGTGGAGAGACAAACAACTGCTGCGAATCAGAGAGGTTCTGTAATAGGAATATAAAAAAGGCATTGAATCGTCAATGCCTTTTTTTATTGCCAAACATTGGCGTAATATTGGCATATTGTTTTTATGAATCATACTTGACTCCGAATTGGCGCAAGGATATAATCAAACCAATAAAAACATATAATATATATATGTTTAGTTTGAATTGAATATGGATACAAGGAAAGGGTTTTGGTATGTGTGGCATTTTTAGATATGTTAATTACGGAGATTGTCTAAGTCAACTCTGGATGGCACTATATATGCCTTGGAATAAGAAATGAGAAAGAAGTTATGAGTTACACAATACAAGATTTAGAAAAAGTGAAAGCGTATATAAAAGAGCATCTTATTGATTCAGTTGAAATCGGATTTGCAGACATCAATGGCAGTATTATCGGCAAACGTCTGCCTGCAAGATTTTTACTGGAACATATGACTTCCGGTACCGGCGTGTGCCGTGCTCCGTTGACTTGGGATATCCAATCGGAATATTTCTCGACATCGAAATTTGCCGGATTCGAATATGGCGCTTCAGATATGATTTTGAAGCCTGATTATTCTACTCTGCGTGAAATTCCATGGAGAAAAGGAACGGCGTTTGTACTCGCCGATCTAGACATTGATACGGGGGAGCGAATTCAGGTAGCACCGCGTCAAATCCTAAAAAATGTTTTGGCACGGCTTGAAAACATCGGCTATACGGCAAAAGTGGGTTCAGAAATTGAATTTTATCTGTTGGATGAAAACAAGAGGTCGATTTTTGGCGGCAAACAGGCTTATTCCATTGGCAAAGCCAGTCAATTCAGCGATATTATTGACCAGCTGCAAAGAAATTTAGAGGCTTTTAATATTCCGGTGGAAGCAATTCATACGGAATATGGACCAGGTCAGATAGAAGTGATTTTTGAATATTCCGATGCACTTACCAATGCGGATAACACGATTATTGGGCGTAATGCCATCAAAGAAATAGCCCGCAAAAATGGACTTTATGCCACGTTTATGGCGAAGCCTTGGGACACTGAATCGGGCAGTGGATATCATCTGCATCAAAGCCTTTGGACCAAAGAGGGGAGAAATGCCTTTGCCGAAGATAAAAATGTCCTCGAACAATATGCGGCTGGACTTCTCAGCGGAACCAGTGAATTCATGGCCCTTGTATCCCCTACGGTAAATTCCTACAAACGACTTACTGATATGTCTTTTGCTCCTACAAAAGTAGGAATTGGTTATGATAACCGAACTGTTTCGACAAGATTGGTAGGTCATGGAAACAGTACGAGAATTGAACAGCGTACCGGGGCCGCCGATGCAAATGCCTATTTTCTGATTGCGGCATCCATCGCATCCGGATTATACGGGTTGGAGCATAAATTGCCGGCTTCAAGGCTCATTGAAGGCAATGGTTATTTTAATGATGAGCTTCCAAACATCCCGCGGACACTAAAAGACGCAGCTGTTTTATTTGATAAAAGCGAAAAAGCGATTGAGTATTTCGGTAAAGACTTCGTTGAAATATTCAGCGAGCTGATCCATTTTGATATTTCTGTCCACGATACAACAGTGAGCGATTGGGAACGGGATAGATATTTGGAAAATTCATAATACATAGATCGTTCCGGTGGAGCGGAAGCTGACCTTTCTAAAGATTGTCTTTTAATCCTACGCATGGGACCTTTGAATTTAAAAATAGTATCCAGCCAAGCAGTGGAAGCACAGAAAAAATCGTAATAAGTATGCCTAAGCCTGTTACTATATTTCCCCAAGGCATAGAAGCTATTAACATTCCTATGCTGCCCAGAACTGTGAACAGTGTATTTATTAATGAAGAGGCTGAACCGGTATCACTCTTTTGCTGATCAAAAAGTACGTTTGTGCTGAAAGGGCGTATAATGGTACCAGCTAATGACATGAGAACGAAGGACAGCCAAAAGAAAATCGGCGTTAAGGTCCCAACTGTCATTACTAAAATTCCGCTTAAGATGGACAGTCCGAAAATCAGGGATGCGAACCTCCTTTTATCCATATTGCTTAAAAACTTGAGATAGATGAAGGGTCCAAAGATGGAAATCAAGGCATTGGCTGCAAAGTAATAGCTGTAAGCTTGAGCGCTAAGATCAAAGTAGTCCACATAAATATAGGCTGAAACAGCGATATAGCCCATAAATGGGAGTGCGCTTAAGGAAAATATCACTGCCGGTAAAATAAAGCTTTTATTTTTTGCTACAACAACCAGAAGCCCAAGAGCACCGAATAAAGTCCCATTATACCGATCTTCGTTTTTCAGCGTTTCCTGAAATAATATGGCTAACAGTAAGTTTATCGCACTGATTACCGCCAAAGCCCAGAAGGTTCCTCGCCAATCTGAAAATTTTAACATGAAGGCGCCGACCACAGGCGCAAGCATAGGTGCAAGCCCGGAAATAGATTGGCAAACAGCCAATATGGTCTCTCTTTTTTTCCCTGAAAAGGAATCCTTAATAACAGCAATGGAAACAGACGTAATGCCGCCCGCGCCTATCCCCTGAAAAATTCTGGCTAAAATAAGAAAATAGATATTAAAAGAAAGAGCACAAGCGACGCTGCATATCATGTATATAATGCTTCCCGTTAACAGGATAGATTTTCTGCCATATTTGTCACTTAAAGGTCCCCAAAACAAAATCCCCATGGCATAAAAAATGAAAAATGTGCTTAGTGTTAAGTTGGTAATGGCGGAACTGCATCCAAAATATGTGTTCATATATGGTAATGCGGGCAAATACATATCCGTTGAAAGAGGGATAAACATATTCATCAAAGCAATGAAACTGATAAGTCCTTTTCTTCCTAAATAAATTTGCCTTTCAGCTGTTTGACTAATCTTATTATTTACTTCATACATTCTGATAAATCTCCTAACAATTGCGTCATATGCCACATAATTCTTAAATAGACCGGAGATCTTTAGCTTTATGTTCTAATCTTGAAGATTATTTAAGATCATTTTTAATAAGGATTGTAATTCCTTCATTTGAACATCTGTCAATCCTTGCGATAGTTTCTGATCTACAATCTTTTTAAAGTCGCCCATTGCATAATAAACAGAGATTTCTTTCTCCGGTATCAGATAGATATTTTTAACTCGCTTATCCGCTGAATCAAATTCGCTCCGGATAAAGCCCTTGCGCTCCAGCCGGTTCAAAATTCCAATGACAGTAGGATGTGTTACATCAAAATAGTTTTCGATATCTTTTTGAGAGGTCTTTTCCCCTATACGTTCTCGAAGATACTGAAGAATTCGCCCTTGTGATAATGTCAAATCAAACTGTTTTAAATGTTGATTAGCCATTTTGTCAATGCACTCAGTAATAATTTTTACTAAAAACCCAATATCTTCATTTTGATGCATGAAAACCCTCCCATTTAAAATATGTAGCATGCTACAATAATACGGATCCTTTCTCAAAAAGTCAATAACAAAATTACTATTTCATGTTTCATGTTCGCGACAAATTAAAAGATGTTTAACTTTATGATAATTGAATAATCAACTAAATGCAGTGAGCATGTTCACTGCTTTTTTCTTCATAAAGAGAACTACTTGAAGAATAGTGTGGAATTTACTAACTGGGTCAATTCTTTTTCAGCTGATGAATTATTTAAACAGGATATGCGAAAATGGGCTTCATCGACGCCTTCTAAATGGCCCATATGGAAATGGGTTCATATCAATACGATTGCCCCGTTTAAATCATTTAGAAGTAAAATTAGAAAGTGGAAAAAAGCAAATCATCAACGAGAGTTTTAGGTAAGGGCTTCCCCGTGAGTAGCTCTACAAAATAAGGAGCTGCAATTGCAGCCCCTTCATAAAAATATTTTTATCTTGTAATGATCTATTAAGCGTTAAGATCGAAACGATCTGCATTCATCACCTTATTCCAAGCAGACACGAAGTCCTGTATAAACTTATCCTGAGAATCGTCACAGGCATAGACCTCCGCGATGGCTCGGAGCTGGGAGTGCGAACCGAAAATGAGATCGACACGGGTGCCGGTCCACTTGAGTTCGTCCGTTGCACGATCACGGCCTTCAAATACGTATTTGTCTTCGGATACCGCCTTCCATACTGTGTCCATGTCCAGCAGATTCACGAAAAAGTCATTGGTAAGGGTCTCAGGTCTTTTGGTAAACACGCCGTGCGGCGCTTTCCCGTAATTTACATTCAAGACACGCATACCACCAATCAGAACTGTCATCTCAGGAGCAGTTAAGGTCAAAAGCTGCGCTCGGTCGATCAACATTTCTTCTGCGGTTACGGAGTATTTTGTTTTACGGTAGTTACGGAACCCGTCAGCCGCTGGTTCGAGCACTGCGAATGAGTGCACATCAGTCTGTTCCTGGGTTGCATCCGTGCGCCCCGGCGTAAATGGAACGGTCACATGGTGACCGGCATTTTTCGCGGCTTGCTCAATGCCCGCACAGCCACCCAAGACGATCAGATCAGCAAGAGAAACCTTCTTTTGGCCCGACTGTGAACTGTTGAATTCTGTCTGGATCTTTTCAAGAACTTGAAGCACAGCATCCAATTGAGCGGGCTGGTTGACTTCCCAATCCTTCTGCGGGGCAAGACGGATACGCGCGCCATTCGCTCCGCCACGCTTATCAGAGCCGCGGAATGTGGACGCAGAAGCCCAAGCCGTAGACACAAGCTGGGAGACAGACAGACCGGAAATCAAGATTTTGCTCTTGAGATCGGCGATATCCTTATCGTCAACTAGTTCATAATCAATTGTGGGCATAGGGTCTTGCCAGATCAGTTCTTCTGCGGGAACCTCCGGACCCAGATAGCGAGAACGCGGGCCCATATCCCGGTGGGTAAGCTTAAACCATGCGCGTGCGAAAGCATCTGCGAATTCCTCGGGATTTTTCTGATAACGACGTGCGATCGGCTCAAAAACCGGATCCATCCTTAAAGAGAGGTCCGCCGTGGTCATCATAGGTGCATGCCGCTTGGAAGGATCGTGAGCATCCTGCACTGTGTCTGCCGCAGCAGGGTCAGTTGGAACCCATTGCCACGCACCGGCAGGACTTTTGACCAAATCCCAGTCATATTTGAACAGGGTGTTTAAATAGCCCATATCCCATTTAGTCGGGTTCGGTTTCCAAGCACCTTCAATGCCGCTGCCGATCGTATCGCCGCCTTTGCCGCTTCTGAAACTGCTCTTCCAGCCGAGTCCCTGTTCCTCGATGTCGGCACCCTCAGGTTCGGGCCCAACATGAGTCGCCGGGCCGGCACCATGACATTTGCCGAAGGTGTGTCCTCCGGCTATGAGTGCGACAGTCTCCTCATCGTTCATAGCCATTCGTGCAAAGGTTTCCCGAACGTCACGGCCGGAAGCAACCGCGCTGGGTTGGCCATTCGGACCTTCCGGATTGACGTAGATCAAGCCCATCTGTACCGCAGCGAGCGGATTCTCCAGATCACGGTCGCCGGAATAACGCTTGTCACCAAGCCACTCGGTCTCAGTACCCCAATAAACGTCTTCCTGCGGCTCCCAGACGTCCTCACGTCCGCCGGCGAATCCGAAGGTCTTGAATCCCATCGACTCCAGGGCGCAGTTTCCTGCGAGAATCATGAGGTCCGCCCAGGAAATCTTTCTTCCATATTTCTGCTTGATCGGCCAAAGTAACCGTCGCGCCTTGTCCAGATTTACATTGTCCGGCCAGCTGTTCAGAGGTGCAAAGCGTTGCGTTCCATCTGATGCACCGCCACGGCCGTCGCCCATGCGGTATGTACCGGCGCTATGCCATGCCATCCGGATGAAGAAAGGGCCATAATGACCATAATCAGCCGGCCACCAGTCCTGTGAGTCTGTCATCAACGCATACAGGTCTTTTTTCACCGCATCCAGATCGAGCTTCTTAAATTCTTCAGCATAGCTGAACTCTGCGCTCATCGGATCACTCAAGCTTGAGTTCTGATGAAGGATCTTAAGGTTTAATTGGTTCGGCCACCAGTCTTTGTTCGACGTGCCGCCGCCACTTGCAGCGGCTTTTCTTGTCATCCCCGTTACCGGGCATTTTCCTTCTCCATGCATACAATTTTCTCCTTTACAAGATAATAATAGGAATTAGTTATAAAATATCTTAATATATTGCTATTTATATACTAGGCATTTTGAGCAAACACCCTTGAAGTACACGTCCCTGTCAACAATTTTAAAACCGTTCAGTTCTTCTGTCGTAAGTAAATCAAGATCTATATGAAAGTCGAAGATTGCGCCGCAGTGGACACACTTAAAATGTCCATGGGGTTCCGTATTGATATCGTAACGGGTTTCGTTATCCTCTACAGCTATTGCCCTGACCAATCCGGCTTCTAGCAGGATATGTAATGTATTATAGATGGTTGTTTTAGATAAAGTAGGGATTACTTTACTTAAATCACTATAAATCTGATCAACTGTCGGATGATTGGGATTTTTACACAAAAACTCCAGAACCTTCGATCGGCAGTGTGAAAGCCTTATATTTTTATTTTTGAGTTCATGAGATAAGAATTCATAAGATTGTTTCATTTTGACTCGCTCCCGGCCTTAAATTCCTAGGATATAAATAGAACCTGAGTAATGCACAAAATTGTAATCATTACAATTTTATTATAGGCTTAAATGCAATGGATTACAATAAAAAAATAAGAAAATTCAGAACCTATTTTAAAAGGAAGATATTCAGGAGTGATTAGCCACTGGAACATGATCTCTGAGAAAAATTTATCTGCTTGAAAACACTCTAAAATCATTTTATCCGCTCCTATTTTGCTGTATAATTGAATGATTGAAGCGGACGAATTTCGCTGTATAATAATTCTTCTAAGTGAGACTAGTTCAGAATTGCGGGAGGATACAGATGATTCTTTTCAACATCAACATGGCGACAATTTTAGTCGTTCTCATTCTAGGCCATCTTTTAACAGGTGCACTCATTATTGCTTATATGGGAAAGCAGGACAGGAGCAAAGCAGTCAATACGTTTTTAATCGCAAAATTACTGCAGCCAATGGGGTGGGTTATAATTGGACTGAGGGGTGCTATACCCAGTTTGTTTTTCGTAGCTGTCGGCAATTCAATTTTGTTTGTCGGTGCAGCTTTGGAGCTGATTGCCTTTATGATGTTAAAAAATAATTATACCGAAACGGTAAAACGGGCATACACCGCCTTGCTTATTTGTTGTATCCTTGTATTTATTGCGGCGACAGCATATGGCTTTCCGGAGAACGTCAGAATCACCTTTACATCCTCCATCACAGCAATATTGATGGTATTTCCTGTGTATACGCTTTTTATAGACAAGAAAGCTTCCAGACTGCAGAGAACCATTGCTGTTCTTTACAGCATTATAATAGTATTTTTGCTTTTCAGGGCAGTTGCGGCTCTAACGATAAATATAGGTATGAATTTGTCATCCACAAACGTTGTTAATACCTGGCTATTTTTGCTGCTCTACATCGCGATGCTTGCAGGAAGTACCGGATTCATCCTCTTAGATAAGGAAAAGCAGGATTTCGAGCTATTGAAAGCTGCGTCATTGGACGGATTGACCAATCTATTAAACCGAAAAACCTTCATATTACGGTCAAGAGCGTTGATTTCATTGTGTGTAAGAAAACAGGAACAAATCTCATTCTTGTTGATTGACATTGATGACTTTAAAAAAATCAATGATATGTACGGACACTTTATAGGGGATGCCGTATTACAGGATTTTGCCAATACCCTCAGAAAACAATTGAGGGATTACGATTTATTCGGCCGGTATGGCGGAGAAGAGTTTGCCATATTGCTCCCCGAAGCAGATGAGAAGAACGTCAAAGAGGTTGCAGAACGGCTAAGATCGACGATAGAAAATTCGTCCGTTGACATCGACCTCGAAATAAAGTACACAATCAGCGTAGGCTTTTGCAGCATCACTCCGAAGCGGGAAACAACGATAGATATGCTCTATAAAATTTGTGATCAGGCCCTTTATACGGCAAAAGCCCACGGGAAAAATTGCTGCAGAAACGCGGCAGAGGTATGAATAAAGTGAAGACATTAACTAGAGAATTTTATAATAGAGACTCCGTAATCGTTGCAAAAGAACTGTTGGGAAAGATACTTGTACATGAAATAGACGGACAAAAAATTGCTGCGAAAATTGTAGAAACAGAAGCTTATATGGGTATTGAAGATAAAGCCGCACATTCCTATGGCGGAAGAAGAACGCCAAGAGTTGAGGTGATGTACGGAGGTCCAGGCTTTTCCTATGTATTTCTTATTTACGGTATGTACTATTGCTTTAATATTGTTACCAGAGAAGCGGGAACGCCTCAAGCTGTTTTGATCAGAGCGGTTGAACCAATGGAAGGAGTTGATGCAATGGCTCAAAACAGATTTAAAAAAGCCTATAATCAACTAAGCAAGAGCCAGATAAAAGGGTTAACGAATGGACCGGGGAAACTATGCAGAGCACTTTTAATTGATAAAAGTTTAAATGGAGAAGATTTATGCGGCAGTAAACTATATGTTGAAGAAGGACAAGAGGATAAAGGTACGATCGTATCTTCTAAACGGGTGGGGATTGATTACGCAGAGGAAGCTAAAGATTATCTTTGGCGGTTTTATATAAAAGATAACAACTATGTGTCTATAAAATAGTTCCATCGGTGTCGTTGCATTGGAAGGCTCTCAGCGAGAATCGTACGCCAAACAGCAGCGGCCAAATAGGAAGAGGAGAGTTAAAATGAAAGTAATAGCGATCAATGGAAGTCCGCGAGAAAATGGAAATACGGCCGTTTTACTTCAGAATGCACTTCGCGGAGCAGAGTCAAACGGTGCCGAAACCGAGCTGGTAAATCTTTATGATCTGAATTTTAAAGGTTGTATAAGCTGTTTTGTCTGTAAAAGAAAAGGAAATACGTGCGATGGGATTTGTGCAATGAAGGACGATCTGACAAAAGTGCTGGAAAACATATTGACTTGTGATGTTCTTCTGCTAGGTTCCCCTATATATTTCGGAAATATTACCGGTGAATTGCGGTCTTTTCTTGAACGTTTATGTTACCCGAATCTTTCTTATAACGAAGGGAGCAGATCGGTCTTTCATGGAAAGATCGCATCGGGATTTATCTATTCTATGAACGTTCCGGAGGAGCAAATGAAGCTGTTGAACTACGGAGCTGTGTTTGAGCAGAACAAAAATCTTTTGCAGTTATTCAATGGGAATTCCGAGATTCTTTGCGCCAATGATACCTATCAGTTTAAAGAGTATTCCCTGTATGAAGCGTCTAGATTCGATGAAGCGCATAAGGCCAAAGTAAAAGCAGAGCAATTTCCGTCGGACTGTCAGAGAGCATTTGAAATGGGAGCTCGTCTGACAAGCTGCTCATAATATAGACAGGATCAAAAAGAAAAAATAATCTGGAAGTTTTGATTATTATAATATAATATGAGGGTAATAATAACAAATATTTGTATTTGAAGATATTTTAAATAAAACAGAAGAGGAGAAATGGTATGGAATTATTGGAATTAGCCCTTTCTATGGAGAATGATTTAAAAGAGTTTTATCAGAAACAAGCCAAATTGAATGAAGGAAACCGTTTGAAAGCAGCCTTTATACTTTTGGCAAAAGAAGAAGAGAAGCATGCTGAGATTATAAAAAGCTATAGCAAGGATATTATATTGCCTTTACCTGACAGTCATATTATAGCGGATATTCAAACTATTTTTAACGAAATGAAGGATTTCAGGGTCGAAATAAAAGAGCTTCCCGATCAGCTGGATGTATACAGAATGGCGCTGGAAAAAGAAGAGCAAAGCGTAAAATTCTATCAGGATCTGCACGACAAGGCTTCGGAAGAGCAGTCGAAGACAGTCTTTGGATATTTGATAGAGCAAGAGAAAAAGCATTGTATCATAGTGGAAGAATTGATTAAAATGGCAAGCAGACCGGAAGAATGGATTGAATCTGCCGAATTCGGATTAAGAGAAGAATATTAATAATACCCCTATTGTACTCCCAACATGAATGCCAAAGATAGGTATAATACGCATTGTATAAAGATAGGAGGGATTGTTATGTTCAATTTATTGATTGGCGGAGCAGCCGGTCAAGGAATCGAAACAATGGCATCGGTGCTGCAAAAGTTCCTAAAAGATTCCGGGCTTTATGTGTTTACGACACGCGATATTATGTCAAGGATAAGGGGAGGGCACAATTTTACATTGCTTCGAATCGATGTCAAGCCTGTTTTTTCACATAGTACGAACATCGATGGAATTATTGCTTTTGATAAAGACACTGTTATGCTGCACAAGGAACAATTGAAAGAATCCGGGTTTATTCTTTGTGACAGCCAATGGGAACTGGATGATAAAAGATGCATATCCCTGGATATGACCGCGTTATCAAAAAAACTTGGTAATTCCCGTGTCATCGGAAGCATTGCAACAGGAACTGTACTAAAACTTTTTGGACGAACTCCGGTGAACATCGATGAAACATTGAAAAAATACATAAATGAACCGTATAGGGAGATGAATAAGGCGGCGTTGCTGCAAGGGTATGAACTCGTGGATGCGCGTTATAGTCTTCCGGAAAGCAATCCGCAGGAGAGGATCATCATCTCCGGGAATCAGGCTGTGGCCTATGGCGCCATTGCGGCGGGTATACGCTTTTACAGTGCCTATCCTATGTCTCCGTCCACCACGATCCTAGAATATCTCGCTTCAAAATCAGAAGAAGCCAATATTGTCGTCGAACAGGCTGAAGATGAAATTGCAGCAATCAATATGGCTATTGGCGCTTCATTTGCAGGAGTGCCGTCCATGACCGGAACCTCCGGTGGGGGCTTCTGTCTCAAGGTAGAAGCTTTAGGGTTATCGGGCATGGCTGAAATCCCCATTGTTGTTGCAGATATTCAGCGACCCGGACCTTCCACAGGATTTCCTACCCGTACGGAACAGAGTGATCTAAAATTTGTTATATCTGCTTCTCATGGGGAGTTCCCCAGAATGGTTATCGCTTTGCGAAATCATCAGGATGCGTTTTACCAGACAGCACGCGCATTTTATCTGGCAAGAAAATATCAGATTCCGGTGATCCTGTTAAGTGACCAGTACTTAGCAGACACTTCAGCCACCATAGAACCGTATGACTTAACCAATCTAACCGCAACAATCAATATGGATATGGATACGGATATGGGTATGGACGAAGGGGAATATCTTCGCTACCGCTTGACAGAAGACGGCATTTCGCCGCTTCTAATCCCGGGACAATCAAGAAATTTTGTAGAATCGGATAGCGATGAACATGATGAAGCCGGGCACATTACCGAAGACGCAGAAATTCGGAATCGAATGATGGAAAAACGTCTTGGTAAATTAATTAAATTAAAGGAAGAGTTGATGGAACCGGAATTTTTCGGAGAAGAATTGTTTGACATACTTTTCTTGGGATGGGGGTCCACCTACGGACCGATCATGGAGGCAGTACGGACATTGAATCAGGAATCCTCGAAGAAATACGCGGCCTTGATCTTCGGAGATGTCTATCCGTTGCCCGAGAGACTTCTCAAGGAAAAAGCGCAGCAAGCAGATCATATCATTAATATCGAGCAGAATGCTACCGGACAGCTTGCGGAATTGATCAGGGAAAAGACCGGCATCGAATGTTCCGGCAGTATTTTGAAGTATGATGGACGGCAATTATCTGGTGACGAGATTGTAGACCGTATTCGGAAGGGGGAAAGAGAATGAACCATTTTTCAACCTATGAAACGGCTTGGTGCCCAGGCTGCGGGAATTTTAGCATATTGGATTGTTTAAAAACTGCACTGGAGGAACTGGGGAAGGATCCTTATGAAGTTCTTATGGTTGCGGGTATCGGACAAGCTGCAAAGCTGCCTCAATACATCCGTGCCAATTCTTTCTGCGGTCTCCATGGAAGGGCGCTGCCTGCGGCAGTTGGTGCGAAAATAGCGAATGAAAAGCTGACCGTTATCGTCAACACCGGTGATGGAGATTCGTACGGAGAGGGTGGCAATCATTTTATCCATAACATCAGACGAAATGTGGATATCACCCATTTTGTTCATGACAATCAGGTTTATGGACTGACAAAAGGTCAGGCATCTCCGACTTCTTTGGAAGGAATGGTTACAGATGTTCAGGCACAGGGCAATGCAAATGAACCGCTCAATCCGGTATTACTGGCTATTGCTTGTGGTGCGGGATTTGTTGCCAGAGCTTTCAGCGGACACAAAGAGCATCTTGTTTCCGTTATGAAACAGGCGATTGAGTATGAGGGGTATGCGTTAGTGGACATCCTTCAACCCTGTATCAGCTTTAATAAATTAAATACGTTTGGTTTCTATAGTCAGCGTGTATATGAACTGGGCTCGGATTATGATTATACCAGTAAAGCGGATGCCTTGATGAAGGCGATGGAGTTTGGTGATAAGATACCGATCGGCATTATCTACAGAGAAGAAAAAAACACGTTCCATCAAAAAAATCAAGTGTTAAAGGACGGAGTGCCCCTCATTGATAGGGAAAAAAATCCGGATGTGATACAAGCGATCATAAAAGATCTAGTTTAAAATAATGGTAATAAGGGTTCAGTCATGATTCAAAAGATAAATCATAATAAAACGGCAGTGGTTATACTGCACGAAATCTATGGAGTGAATCCGTTTATGGAGGAGGTTTGTTCAGCGTATCATAGGCAGGGATTGGATGTGTTTTGCCCCGATCTGTTATCGCGAAAATACTTCCTCTATTCGGAAGCTGAAGAAGCCTATCGATTCTTTATAGATAAAGTAGGCTTCGATATTTATAGGGAAGTTGAACGAATGGCCGCACAGTTAAAACGGAACTACGAGAAAGTCTTTATCATCGGGTTCAGCGCGGGCGCAACTATTGCTTGGCGCTGCTGTGAAAAGGCGAAGGTTGAAGGAATTATCTGTCACTATGGCTCTCGCATACGTGATTATTTAGGGGTACAACCCGCTTGTCCGGTTCTTTTATTGTTTGCCGAAAAAGATTCGTTTGATGTCGACAGCACCATAGAACAGCTTCGTGAAAAACCAGATGTGCAACTGCATAAATTAAACGCAAGACATGGGTTTATGGATTCTTATTCTCAACATTTTGATAGGGAGCAAGCGGAGCAGTCGAAAGCATATATCCGTGAGTTCTTTCAAAGCATCAGTGAACGCTAGGACGCTTCAAGAACTTTTATTTTTGATGACTCATTCAAGCTGCGAAGCAGGGACAAAAGAACATAGTTGACAATAAATGAATAATCGTTTATTATAAAAGTACATTGAGGTGATTGCATGAGAAAGAAAGATGATGAGAAAAAAAGGCATATTAAAGAAGCGGTAGTAAGATTGATCTTAGAAGAAGGCTTTCATGGTACTTCCATTTCAAAAATAGCTAAGATGGCCATGGTATCACCGGCAACCGTCTACATCTATTATGAAAACAAAGAAATTATGCTGCAGGATATTTATCATGAATATTCAGAAGAAATCTTTGATTACATCTTAGACAGGGTTGGTTGGGAGATGGCGGGAGAGCAGCTGATTGAAATCATTATCAGAAGCTACTATGACTACATTTGGGAGAATAAAGAAATCTTCAGCTTTGTTGAACAATTCTCCAATTGTCCTTCATTAGTAGGCAGGTGCGCAGGCATAAAAGGCATATGCAATGTCAATGAACTGTTGTCAGAATTGAAGCAAAAGCGAGTGCTCAAAAACTATAGCAATGATAACTTACTGGCAATCATGTTTTACCCAATTAAGGCAATCGCACTGGATAGCCGCAAAAGCGAAGCAGAACGTGCTGCGCTGCTGGAGGAAATGATTAAGATCATACAAGATGCGTTGCTCATACAATAAATTTTAGGCGGAATCATTTTGTGCAAATAATTTGCATAGAGGAATTCCGTAAAAAATTACCCTTTATTAAACGAACATTCATTTATGGCAGAAAGGAGCACATGATGGAAAATTATATAAACAATAGGAAGGGAATCGTTATCCCTATCTCCAATACGGTTTTACTGCCGGGCGTGGTTTCTAAACTGAGGATATCCAGTCTGAGTGAGGAACAGCTTACGGCATTGGAAGACGAACATACCGTGAACATTGCATTGCCGATGAAACAGAATTTCGGACAGCAGGCATTAAAAGAAGAGGATTTTTATCGAATCGGTGTTTCATTTCAAGTCAATGAGATTGAAGAGATAGAGAGAGGATTCCAACTTACTATCAAAACCATAGAACGAATTGAAAGTAAAACTCTTTATATAGAAGATGAACTGATATTTACCGACTATGATGTTTGCCCGGATGCTGACGATATCAACGAAAAAAGCTTGGAGGAAATGCTGAGCTATATCAAAAGAGTGACCCATGAAATCAGTGCAAAATTTGTAGGAGGAGAACGATACAGCAAAATCATTGATGACTTTAAAGACTTAAACTCCATGATTGTTTATTTGTCTCAGTTCTTGCTGATCTCAAACGAAGAAAAATATGAACTGCTGAAGATTCAGTCCATGAAGGAGAGAAGTTTGCGCTTTATGGACTATCTGATGAAGCAGAAGGAAATCATTGAATTACAAATTCAATTGGATGAAAAATTCTCCGAAAAGGCAAATAAGTATTACAGAGAGTCTGTACTCAGAGAACATTTGAGAGCCATTCAGGAAGAATTGAACGAAGGCAAAGACGAAGATTCGAAAAAGTCGAAAGATTATTTAAGCAAGATTGAAGAAGCCGGCATGCCATCTGATATCAAGGAAGCTGCTCTCGAAGAGCTGGATAAAATGCAGGCGCAAGGCCCGAATGGCTCGGAGTATAATGTGATACGCAATTATCTGGATCTCTTGGTACAGCTGCCGTGGAAAAAAGAAGAAGCAACGCCGATTAATCTTGGAGAAGCCAGACGGATTCTGGATGAGCAGCATTATGGTCTGGAAAAGGTGAAGGATCGAATCATACAGCATTTGGCGGTCATGCAGCTGAAAAATGACAAAAAAGGGTCCATTCTTTTGCTTGTAGGGCCTCCGGGAACCGGAAAGACCAGCCTTGGCAGGAGCATCGCCGATGCACTGGACAGAAAATATATTCGTTTGAGCTTAGGAGGAATCCGGGATGAAGCGGAGATTCGAGGTCACCGCAGAACGTATGTAGGAGCAATGCCGGGCAGGATCCTTCAAAGCATCCGAAAGGCAGGAAAGAGCAATCCGGTGATGATTCTGGATGAAGTGGATAAACTGATGACCGGCGGATACAGCGGAGATCCTGCCAGTGCGTTACTGGAAGTTCTCGATCCGGAACAGAACAATACGTTTACCGATCACTATTTAGATCTCCCTTATGATTTGTCGGATGTGTTCTTTATTGCAACGGCAAATTCGACAGAAAGTATTCCGGGACCATTACTGGATCGTATGGAAGTGATTCAGATTTCCAGTTACACTATCGATGAAAAATTCCATATTGCGAAGAATTACTTAATACCAAGTGTTTTAGAAGAACACGGGTTAACAAAAGCACAATTGACTGTAGAAGATGAGGTATTGCATCAAATTATCACCGACTACACGTTGGAAGCCGGAGTCAGAGGACTGAAAAAGCAATTAGCGGCTTTAGCAAGGGTAACCTCCGAAAAAATTGTGTCCAGCAAAGTAGAAGTGCCATATAAGGTGAAAATCGAACAGTTGGACGACTTGCTTGGCAGAAAGGTTTCACGTCATGACAGGGCTCAGGATGACAATCCGCCGGGCGTTGTGACAGGACTCGCTTGGACTCCTGTGGGAGGAGAAATCCTCTTTATTGAGGCAACCGACATGCCGGGAAGCGGAGAGGTGATGTTGACTGGTAAACTGGGCGACGTGATGAAAGAATCGGCGCGAATCTCTTTGAGCTTATTGAAGTCGAGATTGCCGTTGAATGCGGTTAATTTTAAAGAGAGGGATTTGCATATCCATGTGCCGTCGGGAGCCGTTCCGAAAGATGGGCCTTCTGCGGGTATTGGGTTATTCACGGCGCTTGCTTCTTTAGTCACAGGATTTAAAGTGGATTCTAAATTGGCGATGACCGGAGAGATTACGTTAAGAGGAGCGGTTTTGCCGATAGGAGGTTTAAAGGAAAAATTGATCGGTGCCCAACGGGCAGGCATAACAAAAGTGTTGATTCCGAAGGACAATGTGATCGACCTGAAGGATGTACCTGAAGAAGTTAAAAATCAATTGACGGTGATACCCGTAGAAACGATAGAAGACGTGCTGAAAGAAACACTGGGGATTTCTCTTCCGAGAATCGAGCATGTTCTTCCGCAAAGTGCCAGAGCAGTGATTGAAGGAACCATTATGACGGCACAACAAGCGGAGAATAATTCATTCAATACAAGGACGTAGCGGATCTGCTGCGAGGTATGCAAGAATAAAGGCGTGAGTAAAAGAAAACTCACGCCTTTATTTGCGTTATTGCATCTCATAACAAAGAGATGCTTGGGTATCCAGAACACCGCCTATATAGGTGGCTACTTCTAAATGGACTGGATGGACGAGGTAACCGTCCAGATCTTCCAAAGAAGCAAATTTTGTAATGAGAAGCAGATCATATGCAGAGCTGCTAGGGCGAAGGTTGGTTTCAACTTGTATATCCAGTAATCCTTCAATTTTTCCTTTCATACCAAGAAGAACAGCTTGTGCTTTCTTTACGTTGTCTTCTTCCCGGTCTTTTAGTTTTAATAGTACATTGTTTACAATCATGATTTGACCTCCTGTAATAATAATGTTGTTTGTGCGGCTTCGTGTCCATTGACAAGCAATACAATCCTATGAATGCCAGGATAATGCCGCCTTGTGGTAAGATTCATAAAGTTATGATGACGTGTTCCCGATAAATGTACATGACCGGTTACGGCCTTATCCGAGAGCAAGAACAATTTGCGGGAAGGCTTACCGTTGGATTTAATAAAATCGATGCCATATTCCAATCGGATATTCGATTTTGTTTCCAACTCAACGTCCAAAGAATAATGCAGATCACAACGGTCTCCAATACAAAGCTGATCTGGATGAACGGTCAGACCGGCATGATGAAATAAAGGATTTTCCGTTGAAGCTTTCGCATAACCAAACAAAGCCAAAGCCTCCGGATTAGCCTTGCGAATAAGCGTACGGCAGCCATGCCGCAGAATCCAGTCCGTGTCGGGATTAGTGCCAATCCATCGTTCTGCGGTTTTTAATACCAACTCCGGATTATCTTTTGCAATATCGTTCAGATTGTTGGCGACACTTTTACGAACATATAAAGATGGATCGGATTTCAACTTTTCCAACACTTCCAGAACAGGAGAAGGATCTATTTTATAAAGAGGAAGATCCATACTCCAAGGAAGTCGAGGACGGCAGCCCTCACTGGATAAACGTCGTACATGTTCATTAGGATGAACTGACCACTGGCGCATATAGCCCATAGTACGTTCGGGATTCTGAAGTATAAATGGCCGGATCGCAAATTCGGAGGAGGAGCGCTGTGTAAAACGCGCTAAAGCTTCCATAGAAAGCTCCCAATACTCTTCACGGAGTCCGTAAACAGCAACAAAATCAGGAAAGAACAAATACGGAAAGCCGCAGCAATCCTCATCAATGGCGTATAGCACTGCCAAAGCATCTTCATAGTCTCGCGGTAAACATTCCCCTAATATCGTTGCAATCCGGTTCATACGGGCTCGTAACGGTAATGTATCCCATGGATGCATCTGTACAGCCGCGAGAAAATGTTCACAGGGAAAATCTCCATAAGCAGCATGTACTTTATATCCAAAGTCCTGTAGAAATGTTGACGTATAGATTTCCTTTAGCGTATCACCCATAATCGATCTCCAATCTTCCATAGCTTAATCAATAGATAATTTAATAATTTTATTATCCTTCATAATGAAATGGAAATCCAGCAGTAAAGACTCTAGAAATCCGATTTTATCATGATTACCTTGCTATAATTTAAATAGTTCGGATGATTCCGCCGTCAATGATATGTTCACTTCCCGTGATATAAGAAGCCCTGTCTGATACGAGAAAAGCGACAAGCTCTGCCACTTCTTCCGGCTTTGCCGGGCGTCCGAGCGGTATACCGCCGAGTGCATCCATTAATTCCTGTCTGGCTGCAGCATAATCACTTTTTGAGTTTTCAGCCATTCGTTCAATAAGACGTTCTGCTGCTTTGGTTTCAGTGAACCCGGGCGCAACCATATTGATGCGAATGCCTTTGGGGCCTAACTGAGTGGCAAGATTTTTACTGTAATTCGTTAGAGCAGCTTTCGCTGCGGAATAAGGCATTGTCATGATCCCCGGAAGTGTACGCTGAATAGAGGTTATATGAATAATAACTCCCTTGTGCTGTTCTAGCATGCATGGCAAGAATCCCCGATCCAGCCGTACCGATGAAAAAAGATTCTGATTAAAAGCGGTCAGCCAATCTTCATCACTTAGTGTCAATGCACCAGCAGTGGAGGAAGAGGAACCGCCTACATTATTGATCAAAATATCTAATCCGCCGAATTTTTCTAAGGTCTCCTTAATAATTTTTTCAGTCCCTTCAGTCGTTCCGACGTCCGCCTGAATCAGTTCGACTGAATCCGGCAGGTCATCCGAAAAGGTTCGTGCCGCAGTCATTACGGTTGCACCCGCTTTCAGCAAACGATCAACAATCGCCTGACCGATCCCCTTCGTACCGCCTGTCACCAGCACACGTTTCCCGTCAAGTTCCTTGCTCAAATCAACTAATAAATGATTTTCCAAAATGTGTTACCTCCATTCAATTGATGTATAGGTCTAGTATAACCATAGAAACCTGACGACAGTACGTCAGGTTTCTATGTGATATTTATTTGCCATGTCTCGAATGCGATTTGCCATCTCCGACCGTATCCACTGAGGTTCTATGACTTCAAGCAGAGAACCAAAAGAAAAAAGGTAATTAAAAATCCACTCGCCAACCGGCAGAGATGTATTGACCGTGTACGAGCCATCTTGATGTTTCGTAATATCTTTTTCACAGAAATCATCATATACCCGATAAGCACCTTCCGCTGCTATTTTAAGCTGAAGAGGAAGGGTAACAGGAGCTTCTGCTAAGACTGCGGCGGAAAACTGTTCCTGTGAAGGAAGGTGGAAACAGGAATCGCCTGTGATTCGAACTTCAGACATACGTGTTATCTTGAACGTTCGGAAGGACATCCGATGAAGACAATAGCCTTTCAGGTACCATGCCTTATCCTTAAAAAGAAGCTTCATCGGTTCAACAAGGCGATTACTTTTTTCACCGTCGCCATTGAAATAAGAAAAAGCGATGATTTTTTGCTCTAAAATAGCATTTTTAAGCAGGCTAAATGCCTCTTTTTGTTTTTGGTCACTTCCCCAGGGTGAAAATTCTACTTCTATCCAGTTCGCTTTACTTTTAAAAAAGAGACTGCTCAATTTTGAGAGCACCTCATCGAGTTCCGGGTATTGAACAGCGGATAAGCTCTGTAAAGCAAGCAGAATCTCATCCTGTTCTTTTTCAGAAAGAAGAGATTTATTAAGAATAAACTTTTCATTCAGCGAGATTCCGCCGCCCTTGCCTTGACTCGCATAAATCGGAATCCCCGCTTGGCTCAGGGCTTCCATATCCCGATAGATCGTCCGAACCGATACTTCGAAACGCTTGGCTAATTCCGGAGCAGTGACGGTACCTCTTTCAAGGAGGATATATATCATTTGAAACAATCTGCTGATCTGCATTTTATCACCTCCATTTCATTATAGAACAGATAACCTGACAACATCATGTCATATTTTGTGATTTTGATATAATTATTATTCAAACCCATAATAAATATTGAGTGAAATTCGTACTGCTTAAGGCAGTCTGCAGCCTCTTTTTAATGGCTGAGACAGGTTGAATAGAGGGATGTTGACATAAGTAGGGTAACGTATTATACTTTTAGTGTAGTTACACTAAAAACGAGGTGATTGACTCTATGAAAAACCATGAAAAGAAGCCGTCTGTTTGCAATTGCTTAAATTTGCGCAGAGCTTCCTTAGCCATCACAAAAATATATGATGAAATGCTGGCTCCAAGCGGATTGACAGTCAGCCAATATTCAATCTTGAAGCACCTAAAACATTTGGGACCTGTCAGCGTCAGCGAGTTGGCCCTACATATCCGGCTAGACAGGACGACTCTGGTTCGCAGCTTAAAACCTCTTGAGGCAGAGTCCTTCATTATGGACATTTCTCAGAAGGGCACCCGAAATCGTCAGCTTCAATTAACCGATAAGGGGATGGTAAAATACCTAGAAGCAGAAGCCCTGTGGAACCAGGCACAGGAATATATGGAGCAGAAGATTGGGCGAGAAAATATTGAAAAATTAACATCTCTCCTGACCATGATTGAGAGCTTATAATCAAATTAACTATAATATTATTTATGTGAATTTAAAAATTATTCTTATGGAGGTAAAGCCACATAAGGATTCATCTTGCTATAATAGTGTATATACACGATTAATACAAAGGAGACTGGAAAATGAGTATAGAAAAATTGATACAGGATAAGGCATATGAATTCGGCTATGAAAAATGCGGAATTGTTCGTATTCAGGATTTGGAGGGTTATGATAAATGTTTCATGGAACGTATCGATAAAGTTCCCGCGTCAAAGCTGTTTTATCGAAACCAAAGACGTCTGACCAATCTGGCTGAACAGTACCCGTGGGCAAAATCGGTCATCGTCGTTGTTTCTCATTATGGACATTACAAAGTACCGGAGCAATTAAAAGGTCATATTGGCAAACACTATATATTTGACGGACGCGTCAATGAGGAATCACAGGAATTTAAGAGCAGTGTTGCCATGGAAAAATTTCTGGAAGAGCTGGGACTTAGAACTGTTTCAAACCGAAAATTTGGTGTCGTGGGCTTGCGGTGGGCGGCCATGAAAGCCGGTCTCGGAATCGTACGCAGAAACAATTTCTTTTATACAGAATCGGGTTCTTGGGTAGAACTGGAAGCGTGGATAACCGACAAGGAGATGGAACTGATAGAATCAACTGCTTTACCCAATTGCCCTAAGGGCTGTTCCAATTGTATCAAAGCCTGTCCTACTTGTTCGCTCTCCTCTCCTTATACGATGAATCCTGTCAGCTGTGTTTCATTTCTGACCACTTTTGGCGGTCGCGATTTGGAAAAAGACCCACTTAGAAAGAGTTTTGGGACTTGGATCTATGGGTGCGATGCTTGTCAGGATGCGTGCCCGATGAATCATGGCACATGGAAAGAGAAAAATGAGTTCCCCGAGGTGTTAGAGATAGCCCACCTTCTTACCCCGGAAAATATTATGAAAATGGACGAAAATTTTTATAAACGCAGCATACAACCAAAATTCTTTTACCTTACTCCGGATGAATTATGGAAATGGAAAGTAAATACACTGAATTTCATGCGCAATAATTATCAGGAAAGTTATAGACCCTATATCCTGGAGGCCTGCAAGAATGAAAATGACAAGATTCGCGAAATCGCACAGAGGGTTTGCAAAGAGATAGAAGCACATAATTTTGGACTAATTTGGCAATTATAATCCCAATAGCTCATTATACGGGAGGTTAAAATGGATAATTTAATGTTTTGTTATCAATGCGAACAAACGGCAGGGGGCAAAGGCTGTACCAAAAGAGGTGTATGCGGGAAAACGCCGGAAGTAGCCGGAATGCAGGATTTATTAATTTACCAGTTAAAAGGTATTGCGATCTATGCCGAAGGATATTTGCAAAAAGGGGAAAATGTACCCAAGGAATATGTTTCGTTTATTGAGGATTCCCTATTTCAGACGCTGACCAACGTTAATTTTGATGAAAAAGCACATATTGAGATGCTGAAAAAGTCTCAGCTATTGAAAGAAAAGATTCGTAAAGAGCAGCCGCATATAGTTACGACAAGAGATGAAGCTCTTTTTCAGTTGCAGTCCGATCGCAATTTTATATTGCAAAACATGAAAAGAGCCGGAATTATGCACGACCAGACACTGGATGCGGATATTCGTTCCCTGCGGGAAACTGTTAAATTCGGTCTGAAAGGGATTGCGGCTTATGGACATCAGGCGCGGTTCATTGGTTACTGGGACGATGAAGTAGACAACTATTACTGTAAAGCATTAGCCGCTACCACCAATGATTCGTTGTCAATCGATGATTTGGTTGCTTTGACCTTGCAGACAGGGCAGATGGCGGTAAAGGTAATGAGCGTTTTGGATAGGGCAAATAATGAAAGATTTGGGGCACCTTCTCCTCATCGAGTAAATCGGAGATTAAAAAAGGGCCCGCTTATTGTTATTTCCGGTCATGATCTGCATGATCTTGAGCGGTTGCTGGAACAAACAGAAAACAAAGGGATTCATGTCTATACGCATGGAGAAATGCTTCCTTCTCACGGGTACGAAAAACTGAAAGCTTATCCACATTTGGCAGGCAATTTTGGCGGAGCATGGCAAGATCAGCAAAAACAGTTTGCGAATTTGCCGGGGGCCATCCTGATGACCACCAATTGTCTGATGACACCGCAGCCTTCCTATCAGGATCGAATTTTTACGACGAGTGTTGTGGGCTTTGAAGGACTTACACACATTCCAAAGGGAGAAGACGGAACCAAAGACTTCACGCCCGTGATTAACAAAGCATTGGAATTAGGTGGTTTTGAGGAAGACGAAATGCCAAAAGAAATTACGGTAGGGTTCGGACACAGGGCCGTATTGGAGCATGCGGATAAGATTGTAGAAGCGGTAAAGAACGGAGCAATCAAGAGGTTTTTCCTGATCGGAGGTTGTGATGGGGCACATCGTGAGCGAAGTTATTACACCGAATTTGCAAAACTGCTTCCCGACGATTGTATGATTTTGACTTTGGCCTGTGGAAAATACCGTATGAATGATTTGGAGTTCGGAGCGATTGACGGCATACCCCGTCTGCTGGATGTGGGTCAGTGTAATGATTCTTACTCTGCGATCGTGATTGCAAAAGCACTGGCCGATGCTTTTGCGTGCGGCATCAATCAGCTGCCGCTCTCTTTTATTTTATCATGGTATGAACAAAAGGCGGTGGCCGTATTGCTGGCACTGCTCTCGCTAAATGTACAGAATATCTATCTGGGTCCCGTGCTTCCGGCTTTCCTCAGTCCAAATGTGTTACAGCTTCTGGTCGATACGTTCCGGCTTAACCATATTTCTACCCCTGACCAAGACTTGAAGACGATATTGACTGTATAATAAAAAGAGAAAATTCACTTGATTGCCGGTTTATATGAAAATTATTGGGGCTGATTAAGCCCCTTTTTTATGCGCTTAAACCTATTGAGCACATCAGAAAACGTTCTTAATGGTGCTGGAAAATGACTAATTATATATTCTAAGTATTGACTTTACATTTTTTTAGGAATAAAATATTCTGTAAATTGGTGTTACCAATTCTAGATGACGAGATTCACGCTATAATAAAAGGAAAGGATAGAATCAAAGATTTTGATAAAATGTAACAGGTGTTCGTATGAAATTTTTAAAACAGTTTGGAGTTATTTTACTTATTACCTTTCTCGGTGAAGGGTTCAAATACTTTATTCCGCTGCCTATCCCCGCCAGTATCTATGGTTTAATACTGATGCTGATAGCACTTATGACCGGGATCATTAAGTTGGAGCAGGTCAAAGAATCCTCTGGTTTTCTGATAGAAATTATGCCGCTGATGTTTATTCCTGCTGCGGTAGGTATTTTAAATTCGTGGATAGCCCTGAAAGATATCTGGTTTCCTGTCATTATTATTACAATGGTCACAACGGTGATTGTAATGGTGATTACGGGAAGAGTTACCCAGTTGGTGATCCGACTGGATAAAAGGAGGAAGGCATGAATCATTTACTGGCAGAGTCGACCTTCTTTGGTGTACTGATTAGTATCATCGGATATGAAGTCGGACGACTCTTAAAGAAGAAATTTAAATGGGCCGTTTTTAACCCTCTGCTCATTTCCATTGTCTTCGTGATGCTTGTATTGATCTTATTTCAAGTGGATTATGACAGCTATAACAATGGAGCAAAATATTTGAGCTATTTGCTGACTCCGGCTACCGTATGCCTTGCCATTCCGCTCTATGAGCAGATGGATCTATTGAAAAGTAATTTAAAAGCCATCCTGATAGGGATTATTTCAGGGGTTATTTCGAGCCTGGGCAGTATTTTTGTGTTTTCTGTGTTATTTCACTTTTCTCATGAGGAATATACGACCTTGCTTCCAAAATCCATCACCACGGCCATCGGAATGGGTGTTTCGGAAGAGCTGGGCGGTATTGTAACGATTACCGTTACGGTCATCATTGTAACCGGAGTGTTCGGCAACATGATCGCGGAATATGTATGCAAATTATTTCGAATCAAAGAACCCATTGCGAAAGGAGTGGCCATCGGCACGTCAGCCCATGCCATCGGTACGGCAAAAGCCATGGAGATGGGAGAAGTTGAAGGGGCAATGAGCAGCTTGGCTATTGCCGTTGCGGGATTGATCACGGTGGTGGGTGCCTCCGTATTTGCAAATTTTCTATAAATAGATTGGAGGGCATAACATGATTATTACCATCGGAAGAGAATATGGAAGCGGCGGCCATGAAATCGGAAAGAGGCTGGCCGAACACTATCAAATACCGTTTTATGATAAAGAAGCCTTGTTCAAAGTGGCAAGAGAGAAGGGTATTTATGATGAAATCCTGTCTTTCTATGAAGAAAAGCCCGTCAACAGCCTCTTATATGCGATAGCAATGGATTCTTACTCTGAAAATATCGGCAAAATGCAATTTGATGCTATGAAAAGTATTACAGAGAATGGACCTTGCGTTATCATTGGGAGATGCGGAAATTATATTTTTAAGGATACTCCTGATACGGTAAGCGTATTTCTCCATGCAGAACTGGAAAAGCGAATAAAGCGTGTAAAGGATGTCTATGGAATTGATCAAAAAGGTCTACTGAACCTCATTGAGAAAACAGATAAACAGCGGGCTTCTTTCCATAAATTCTACACGGATCAGGAATGGGGAGATGCAAGAAACTATCATCTTGCTGTAAATAGCGGAGAAATCGGAATTGATTCCTGTGTGGAACTGATTGCCGAATTTATAGAGAAAAAGAAAAGGAATTTGTGGAAATAGGTTATGGAGAGCAGAGAATATAACAAAGTAATCAACTATATCAAAGAATTAATCGGAAAAGGCGATTTGCATTCCGGTGATAAACTTCCTACGGAACGGGAACTGGCAGAAACCTTGTCGGTAGGGCGGTATTCTATTCGTGAAGCCCTTCGGATCATGGATGCAATGGGCATGATAGAAAGCAGGCAGGGCTCCGGTAATTATCTGATTACCAATATTGAGAAGAATTTGACGGAGACCATGGCCTTAATGCTTTTGGTGAAGCAAGTGGATTATCTACAAATCAGTCAGCTGCGCCGTGCCATCGAGCTTTATGCGTATGGATGCGCCATGCGGTACTTATCCGATTCACAGCTAAAAGACCTGACGGATCTTGTAGAAAAAATGAAACAAAATACGGGGCGTGATAAAGCCTTGTTGGATAAGCAATTTCATGATAGGATCATTGCCGGCAGTAAGAACACTTTGATTATCAGTATTATGGACTCCCTGTCCAAGGTGTGCAGTGAGTTGATAGAAAAAGTAGTCACCGAATCCGCTCCGGAAAGGGAGCTTACGTTGATGACTACTCATGAAAATATAGTAAAAGGGCTTGTTACAAAAGACCTTTCCCTTGGTATACAAGCCATTCATCTTCACTATGATCTGATCGATTCGGAAATTTCGAGATAAAGAATAGATCAATAGGGATGAAGGTTGAGAAGGCGGCTCTAATTGCCCGCGTTTGCCCCAGCGGAAGCACCGGCAGCATCAGCTGCCATCACGCAGTCGATGGCAAGAACCACGGACAAAGCGATCATTTCATCCTGTTCGTTGGCTATTTCAAGTTCGTAGCAATCCCCCCAGGTCATCCATTCTTTATGAATACGAACGATAGGGCGTCCATGCTGGGTGATTTCATAATCATGCGCCATGAAACTGCCGTTGATTTCCCAACCCAGCCCTTCAATGCTGTATTTAGGACTAAGGAACGTAAATTCCTTGACGATTTCTGCAATCTGCTCCCCTTCTATAAAGACGAAAAATTTCGGCAGGAAGCTGAATACCTTCTGCTGAATAAAGGCCGTTTCACGACCGAAGACATCACTGACATGAAGTTTCTTCCCCCAAGAAAAGAACTCCCCTTCTACAAAATATTTGTCGGCTCCAGTCTCATCCTTTACGGTAAACTGGTCTACCCAAGAAAATACTTTTTGGCGTATATAAAGTTTCATGATTTATTCCTTTCTGCTTCGACTGAAGCGAGGATACCCAATCCTAAACCGCCTCATATGTTTAAAATGTAAAATCATTATACAACAGCCTATCTGTCTTGTAAATTACTCCACTCTTTTAAAATTGTCAAACGCTGGACTTACTGGTATCATAATAATAAAAGAAATACATGCGGCTAGACGAGCTGTAGTGTTTAAAAATAGAAAAAATAAAGGATTTGAAATAGATGATGAAAAAATTAGTGATCGGTATATTAGCGCATGTGGATGCAGGGAAGACGACCTTGTCCGAGAGTTTACTCTATCTGAGCGGTAAAATCGGAAAATTGGGAAGAGTTGACAACAAAGATGCCTATTTAGATACCTATGAGCTGGAAAGAGAAAGAGGGATCACCATTTTCTCCAAACAGGCCATATTTGAAATGGGAGATACGCAGGTTACCTTACTGGATACGCCGGGACATGTGGATTTTTCGGCTGAAATGGAACGAACCCTTCAGGTAATGGACTATGCCATTTTAGTCATAAGCAGTGCGGACGGCGTGCAAGGGCATACAAAAACGTTGTGGCGCCTGCTTGACTTCTATCAAATTCCTACCTTTATATTCGTCAATAAAATGGATCAGAATAGGGCAGATAAGGATAAGCTGATAAAAGAAATAAAAAAACAGCTGGATGACCGATGCATTGAATTTGAACAAGTCCGGGCAGACAGTTTTTACGACCAACTGTCCATGTGTGATGAACGCATGATGGAGGCGTATCTGGAAACCGGGCATATTGAAACGGAACAAATTCAAAGGGCAGTTAAGGAACGCGGCGTATTTCCGTGCTTTTTCGGATCGGCTTTAAAATTGGACGGCATTGAGCAATTATTGCAGGGCATTGCGCGCTATACCATAAACCCTTATTATCCAAAGGACTTCGGCGCTAAAATCTTCAAAATAACCAGAGACGAGCAGGGGAACCGTCTGACCCACATGAAAATTACAAGCGGAAAATTGAAGGTGAAAGAGGTTTTAACAAATGGCATATGGGAAGAAAAAGTGAATCAAATCCGGCTCTATTCCGGACAGAAATATGAGACAGTGAATGAAATAGAGGCGGGTTCTATAGGTGCCGTAATAGGACTCAGTCAGACTAGACCGGGAGAAGGCTTAGGGATTGAAGAAGCTTCTGATACCCCGGTATTGGAACCCGTACTCTTTTATCAGATGAACCTGCCGGAAGACTGCGACCCAAGAGTGATGCTGCCTAAACTGCGTCAGATGGAGGAAGAGGAACCGGCACTGCATATTGTCTGGGATGAACAGCTGCAGGAAATCCAAGCTCAGATCATGGGGGAGGTGCAGATTGAAGTTTTGCAGAGTATGATACAAAGCCGCTTTGGCGTCGAGGTCACCTTTGATGCCGGAAGTATCGTCTATAAGGAGACCATTGCCAATACAGTCGAAGGAGTAGGACATTTCGAACCACTCCGGCATTATGCGGAGGTGCATCTGCTATTGGAGCCTGGAGAATCGGGAAGCGGTCTGCAATTTGGGACAGAATGCAGCGAAGATGTGCTGGGGAAAAACTGGCAGCGGTTGATTTTAACTCATCTGCAAGAAAAAGAGCATAAGGGGGTTTTAACAGGATCGGCGATTACGGATATGAAAATCACTTTAGCCGCAGGCAGAGCACACAATAAACATACAGAAGGCGGAGACTTCCGGGAGGCTACTTACCGTGCAGTGCGTCAGGGTTTAAAGGAAGCGGAATCTGTATTGTTGGAGCCTTATTATGCTTTTCAGTTAGAATTGCCTGAAAAAATGGTGGGAAGAGCAATGACAGACATCGAGAACATGTGCGGCGTGAGCGAACTATCGCAGACGGATGGAGAAATAGCGGTTCTTGTAGGGAGCGCACCTGTTACAACCATGCGAAATTACCAGAAAGAGGTCATTTCCTATACAAAGGGTCTGGGACGTCTTTTTTGCAGTTTAAAAGGATATGAACCCTGTCATAATGCAGACGAGGTTATAGAACGGTTCGGATATGATTCAGAAAGGGACACCGAGAATCCGACCGGTTCTGTATTTTGTGCAAATGGCGCAGGATTTTCAGTGAATTGGAATGAAGTCAAAGGATTGATGCACGTTGAAAGTACTCTTCAGATGAAAGAGGATTTATCGGGAGGAACTGCCCAAAGCCGAGCTTCAATTCCAGCGGAAAGGCCTATCAGTTTAGAAGAGATTGACCAAATTATCAATAAAACCTTCTATTCAAATCAAGGCAAAAAGTCTGCGTGGAAAAGAAGCAAAAAACCCGGTGAAGGCCGGTATGAGCCCATTACCGTTACCTATACCGCAGAGCAGAAGCAAAACAAGGAAGAATATCTCCTTGTAGACGGCTACAACGTGATCTATGCATGGGATGAACTGAAAGAGCTTACCGAGGGGAATATGGACAGCGCCAGAATGAAATTGCTGGATATCCTAAGCAATTATCAGGGGATTCGGCAATGTCAAATTATCGTTGTGTTTGATGCATACCGTGTTCAAGGCCGCCGTGAGGAATTGATTGACTATCATAACCTCCATATTGTCTATACCAAAGAAGCGCAAACAGCGGATCAGTATATTGAAAAATTTGCCCATGACAATCAGAAAAAATATGCCATCACCGTTGCAACCTCAGATGGCTTGCAGCAGCTGATCGTAAGGGGCGCAGGAAGTGCTTTGCTATCCGCCAGAGAATTGAAGATAGAGGTGGAAGCGGCCAGTGAAAGGCTCAAGATGAAATACGAGGAGATGCAGGGAATCACCCGTAATTCTCTAGGCGATTCTTTGTCAGAGGAAGCCAAAAATCAGATGGACGAGTTGCTGCCGGATTCTTGATACGACAGGCATCATATACGGCGACACGGCTTGTATGATATAATGAACGCTAAGATTGAAATACGGCGTTGCCGCAAGGAAGCGTTCATTGAATCATACGGCGACATGGCTTGTATGATATAATAACGATAGGGAAAATTTGGATAAGAAAGGAAAAGATGATTATGCTCTGGAAAAATAAGTATGAGTTGGGTGTCCCTTTGGTTGATGAACAGGGGGATTGAGGAATTATGAACAATATCAACGACCTCTTTTTTCACATTCATTATTGTAACGGCAAAAAATTTAAAGACTCCGGACAGTTTACACCGAAAATTGCAAGGACACTGCAGCATCATGAACTTATTTTTGTCTGCAATGGAATCGGAAGCTTTAAAATTAAGAATAAGAAGTATCCTGTAAAAAAGGGAATGCTGCTGTACCTCAGTCCGGGAATCCCTTATTCGATAGAGTTGGATACCACTGTGCCGGCCGGATTTTTGACCGTTCATTTTAGTTATATACATGTAAGCTTTGATGAAGGGAAATGGGCTATTTGTAATGAAGCAAGGATTCTTTCACATAAATCGGCACAGGAGCTAAAGGATGCCTATCTCGTAGAAGAGCAATTTCAGAAATTAGTTGATTGCTGGAATGAAAAGCTGCCCGGCTATGAATTCATGGCTAGGACAATGCTCCAGCAGTTGATCATAACAATCGTACAAAACTTGAATAAGCATCCGCAAAATTTTGCGATGTCCATAAAGGTTGAAAAGATTATTCAGTACATGCACCAACATATAAATGGCAAAATAACCTTACCGGAGCTGTCTGAAAGGCTTCAGATGACACCGGCGTATATGTCGAGGACTTTCAAAGAAACGACGGGGTATACAATCATTGAGTATTTCAACAAGTTAAAAATAGACAAGGCCAAGGAGCTTCTGATCGAAGGAAATAAAAAGATTAAGGAAGTATCTCAGGAACTTGGATTTACCGATGAATTTTATTTTAGCAGAATGTTTAAAAAAGCGGAGGGAATTACCCCTTCACAATTTTATAGCAGAATTGTTCATGGACATTAGAATCGTACATGGAATATAGACCCTCTTATTGATAGACTATACTCACTAATAGTACATGTCAGAGTATAGAAGCTAGAAATAGGGGGCTTTTTCATGCCAATTTGGAAAAGAAATTTATATGTCTGTTGGTTTGGAATGTTTGTAACGGGAATTGGAATGAGCCAAATCGCGCCCGTCCTGCCGCTCTTCATCAAACAACTTGGCGTTAACAGCGTGGGCTTAATTGCCCAATTATCCGGTCTTACTTTTGGTATTACTTACATCGTTTCTGCAATCTTCTCGCCCATCTGGGGTCACGCTGCGGATAAAGTAGGGCGTAAGCCTATGTTATTGCGGGCAAGTCTCGGCATGGCGATTATCATCTTCTGTATGGGATTTTCCACCAATGTAGTCATGCTGATTGTATTGCGGTTATTGCAGGGTGCCATCACAGGATACAGCACGGCTTGCACGACTTTGATTGCAGTTCAAACCGATAAGGAACACGCCGGATATGCCTTGGGGATGCTTTCAACGGCAAATGTCGCTGGATCTTTGATCGGTCCTACGATCGGTGGATTTATTGAGGATACGATTGGGTTGCGGCCTGTATTTTTCATCACAGGGCTACTGATGTTCATAGCCTTTTTAGCCACTCTTTTATTCGTCCGGGAAAACTTTATCCGTGAGGATCAGAAAGGATTGAGCAGCAGAGAGATATGGAATAGTGTACCGGAAAGAAGATTGACCATTATTTTATCGGTGACCTACTTTATCATCACATTTGGTTTATATTCCATCGAGCCTATTGTAACCGTATATGTTGCTCAGTTAAGCAAAGAGACAAGTCACGTTGCGCTGATAGCAGGACTTGTATTTTCGGCTTCTGGTCTGGCGAATATCATTGCCGCACCACGGCTTGGCAAACTCTCAGATAGAATCGGGGCACATAAAATCATCCTGTTCTCTCTCATTGCCGCAGGATTGATCTATATTCCGCAGGCTTTTGTAACAAATCCATGGCAGTTGATGGGGCTTCGCTTTTTGCTGGGGCTAACAATGGGAGGACTTAATCCTTCTGTAAATACCTTGATTAAAAAAATAACGCCCGGTTCAATCACCGGCAGAATTTTCGGCTTTACGATATCAGCCGGATATTTAGGGGTGTTCGGCGGTTCCGTTTTGGGCGGTCAGGCCGCTGCCGCTTTTGGAATACGATCTGTATTTTATATAACAAGCGCTTTATTACTATTCAATGCGGTGTGGGTATATTTTAACGTATATAAAAGACTGGAAAACAGGGATGTTGTATCAGTCAATCATAAAGAATAAAAGGCCACGCATAAGATTCTTCGCAGATCAAATAATAAAAATGGAACAAAAGGCATTTTTTTTCGTCATATAAGCAGCAGGTAATTGATTAGGAGGTTACGACATGAAAAAAATAGTTTTAATATTTCTGATGAGCGTTTTACTGTTTGGCTGCAGCAATGGAAATAATGTACAGACGGATCCGCAGCAGACAGATCAAACCAATGAAGACCCCACAAAGAGTGAGGAACTCATTTATAAAAATACGGAGTACGGTTTTGATTTTACGCTGCCGGATAGTTGGAAAGGCTATACGATTATAACCGATGAATGGGAAGGCTTTTCTCTGCAGGAATCCGAGGAGCAAAAGGTAACTGAAACCGGTCCATTGATCTCCATACGCCACCCTGAATGGAGTTCAGAAAACCCACGTCAGGATATTCCGATTATGGTCTTTACACTTTCTCAATGGGATAATCTTCAAAAGGATGAATTTCACATCGGGGCAGCACCGATCAATCCTAGTGAAATTGCACGAAACACGAAATATGTCTTTGCCCTTCCAGCTAGGTATAATTTTGCTTTCCCTGCCGGATATGAGGAGGTTGAAGATATTATGAACAGTAAACCACTCAATCCAATCGAAGATTTCAGCAGCGCTCAATAGTTTGCATGAAACGGAGAACCATATAGGGGAAATCTCAATATCGAATTAGAACCGGGCCTGTTCAATCGGACAAAGCCCGGTTTTATTTTAAATCTTCTTAGCTTCAGGATGCGTATTTAGCAGGACGTCAATTGTCAAAATAAAAATCATTCGCAAGTTATATCAAATATTTGATATCATAACATGATATAATAAACTTGATTGACTGAATTCAGCGTTGAAGTTTTGCCCCAAGCTTGCTTGGCAAGGCAAAACGGACAGCAGGGAGCATATCCTAGAAGGAGGGGTAACCATTGTCAATAAGTACGATCGAAAATATGGTTAATTGGATTGAAGATAATATAACGGATAATCCGACCCTTGCGGGAATGTCTGATTATGTCGGATATTCTCCATTCTATTGTTCGGCTAAATTTCGTGAAAACATTGGAATTACATTTAAAAAGTACCTATCAAAGCGCAGATTGACTCTTGCAGCAGCAGAAGTTAAAAATACGCATAGTAGGTTTTTAGATATAGCAGTAAAGTATGGTTTCTCATCTCAAGAAGCCTTTACAAGAGCTTTTACGGATGCTTATGGGTGTACCCCTTATCAATTTCGAAAGCAATTAATTATAGTTCAATTGTACATGAAACCTGATGTAATCCCAGTACCGAGAGCCCAAGTGTAACGCTCTATAAAGAATAATCTTTGACAACGGAAGGATGGTAAAGTGCTTAATAGGATAGGAAGAAATGATTTATGCTGGTGCGGCAGCCAAATAAAATATAAAAAGTGTCATGCATCATTTGATGACAAAATCGAGTTTTACGGAGAGCAAGGTCATATAGTACCGTCTAGAAATATTATTAAGACGCCGGATCAGATCGCAGGAATTCGGGAAAGCGCAAAAATAAATATTGCCGTTTTAGATCATATTGCGGATCATATATGTGCAGGATTAACGACAGAAGAGATAGACCAGCTTGTTTATCAAAAGACGACAGAATTAGGCGGTATTCCCGCTCAACTTGGATATCATGGATTCCCTAAAAGTGTATGCACTTCTGTTAATGAACAGGTGTGCCATGGAATCCCATCGGAAACGGTGGTTTTACGCGACGGGGATATTATCAATGTGGATGCATCAACGATTTATAAGGGATATTTCTCGGATTCTTCCAGAATGTTCTGCATAGGGGACGTGGGCAAAGAGAAGGAAAAATTGGTTCGTGTTACTCGTGAGTGCATCGAATACGGATTACAGCAGGTTCAACCTTGGGGCTTTCTTGGGGATATGGGGCAGGCCGTTCATGAACATGCATTAAAAAACGGCTATTCCGTTGTACAAGAAATTGGCGGGCATGGAATTGGTCTGGATTTTCATGAAGACCCGTGGGTGAGCTTTGTTTCAAAGGCCAAAACGGAGATGCTGATGGTACCGGGGATGATATTTACGATAGAACCGATGGTGAATATGGGTACCGATGAGATCATACCGGATAAGAAAAACGGATGGACTATTTATACGTCAGACGGTAAGCCGTCTGCACAATGGGAGATTATGGTACTTGTAACGGGTGACGGACATGAGATATTAGCCTATTGACAAGTGGAGAGATTAGGATGAGGATATCGGTTATTATAAAAAGAATGAGAAGCAGCTCGGATCAGAAAAATAATGTGAAAACAAAATACTGGTATTGAAACCACTTTAAGAACATATGCATTACTACTAGGACATATTTTTGTTGGCACAGTTTGTTTAAGAAATTAAAAAAATAAATCATTAGATTTTACAAAATTTCAATAAATTAAATGGATTTGTTGAAATTGCTGAATATATAGATTAAAATATAGTTGTTAGGTATGCCATGAAGGCAATCGGAAGACAGAAGTCTTGCATCGTTTAAAATTTTAATCTTATAAATAATGGTTGTGATGAAATATTACCAGGAAGGTATGAAAAGTGTCAGAAAAGCATTTTTTTCATATAAGCCTGGTTTTTTTGCGTACATTTACGTAAATATAAAAACTTAATAAACAGAAGGAGAGAAACATGAAAAGTAGAAAGAGTATGGCATGGGTGCTGATCCTTGCGCTGACAGTTACTTGCTTTGCAGGATGCGGCAAACAAGGGGGCTCAAAAGAATTAACCAATAGGGGGGAACGAGCTTCGAATAACGAACTGGTTGTTGCCATCGGCGAGGAACCTGAAACGGGTTTTGATTCTACGACAGGAAGTCACGGTTCCATAACGAAGATATTTTTCTCCACGCTATTTAAAAGAGATAAACAACTTGGATGGACAAATGATTTGGCGACAGGGTATCAAGTATCGCCAGACAAATTAACTTGGACGATAACCTTGAGAGAGGATGCCTTCTTTACAGATGATACGCAGGTAAAAGCGGAGGATGTCGTATATACGTATCAAACAGCAAAGGATTCAGGTTCAGATATTGATTTAACCATGATAGACCACATCAAGGCAATCAACGATACAACTGTAGAGTTCACGCTGACAAGGCCCTATTCAACCTTTATTGAGCGATTGGCTTATTTAGGGATTGTTCCGAAACACGCCTATGATGAAAACTTTAAGGATAACCCGATCGGATCAGGACCATATGCGTTTGTCGAATGGAGTAAGGGACAGCAGGTCATTGCTGCGGCAAACGAAAATTATTATGGTGAAGTACCAAACATCAAAAAATTGACGCTGGTATTTTTAAATAGTGACACTGCTTTTGAAGCCGTAAAGAATGGTACCGTCGATGTCGCCGCAATTAATGGAACATTAGCAGGTCAGCAGGTGGAAGGTGCAAAGGTAGTTGATATCGCAAGTATTGAATGCTATGGTGTTTGCTTCCCGGTGATTCCAAATGAGGGGAAAATAGCAGAAGACGGAACTGAAATGGGAAACAATGTGACGAGTGATATTTCAATCAGAAGAGCCTTAAATGCAGCAGTAGACAGGGAAAAAATTGTTTCTGGCGTATTGAATGGTTATGGAAGTGTGTCCACCACCGGCCTTGAAAAAATGCCGTGGCTCAACACCGATGCCGTTCTTGATCCGTCTGAATATGGAGATATTGGAGCCGCTAAAAAAATATTGACTGACGGAGGCTGGGCAGATTCGGATAACGACGGAATCGTTGAAAAAAACGGACAAAAAGCGAAATTTAAATTACTGTATACGGATGGCATATACCGACAGGAGATGGCATTGGAATTTGTAAATGTAGCCAATCAAATAGGCATTCAAGTAGATTTGGAAAAGACAACGTGGGATACCATCTTACCGGATATACATAAAGAAGCGGTGCTGTACGGTTTTGGCTCCGGTGATCCATCCGAATTATTTAATCTGTACTATGGAGGTTGCGCAGGAGGACCTGTCGCATGGGACAATTCGGGATGTTATGATAATCCAAAAGTAAACGAGTGCATCGATAAAGCGCTCAGTGCGACAGACGAGGCGGAAGCCATTCCGTATTGGAAGGAACTGCAACAATATACTTCGGCAAAGGCAGATGCGCCGTATTGCTGGCTTGCAAATGCAAATCACGTATACTTGGCTGCCGATGGATTTAGTTTCGGCGAACCGGTCGTTCAGCCGCACGGCGGGAGAATCTTTGACAATGTTTCAGAATGGTCCTGGGAAAAGTAATGGAGTAGAAAATGAAAAAAAGCAGCATCGTAAAATTTCTTTTTCAACGGCTTGTAAAGTTAATGTCCCTATTAATGGCAGTATGTCTGATCACCTTTGTTCTCATGGAATGTTCTCCTATTGACCCGGTTACGGCGTACGTTGGCGCAGATACAAAGGTAGGAGCAGAACAACGGGCCCTGATCGGCGAACATTGGGGACTAAATAAACCTCCGGTCGAACGGTTTACGTTATGGTTCACCTCTATCCTTCAAGGCGATTGGGGGACCTCCATGATTTATAGACGGCCGGTTTTGGAAGTGATAGGGCAAAAATTTTCGGCTTCGTTAGCCCTTATGGGATTAGCATGGGCCTTATCAGGAATCATCGGATTTATTTTGGGGATTATTGCAGGGATAAGGGAAGGAAAAGTTGCCGATAAACTTATTTGTGCCTATTGCCATCTGTTAATTTCAACGCCATCTTTTTGGTTAGGAATGGTTTTTATTATGGTCTTTGCGGTGCACTTGGGGTGGTTCCCGGTAGCCATGAGTGCCCCTGCTGGTGTATTAGCTGAGCATGTAAGCCTTTTGGATAGAATATCACACATCGTTTTACCTGCATGGACTCTCAGTTTGCTTGGAATCGCCGGTATATGCTTGCATACAAGAGGAAAAGTAACCGATGTCATGAGGTCTGACTTTATTGTTTTTGCTAAAGCCCGTGGTGAAAACACAAAAAGCATCGTCCTGAATCATGTGGTTAAAAATGTATCGCTGCCGGCAATCACGCTTCAGTTCCTTTCCTTTAGTGAATTGTTTGGGGGAGCGATCTTTGTGGAGCAGGTGTTTTCCTACCCGGGGTTAGGTCAAGCGGTTGTACAATCCGGACTAAGAGGAGATGTGCCGTTGCTGATGGGCATTGTAATCATCAGTCTTATTTTTGTATATATAGGAAATATGACGGCAGATCTGCTGTACAGAGTAATTGATCCAAGAGTTAGGGAGGCGCATAAAGGACAATGGAAAACGACGATACAATCCGAATGAAGGGTGGAGGAATAAGGCTGGGAGCGGGAACCATAGGCATTAGAGAAAAAAGTATTTTATCCATTATTGTTTTTATAGTATTTTTTACTTTTTTATTGATTGCAGGAAGCTTGATAAAAGAAAATGAATTGTTCGTAGACCTTACCAATATATTTGCGCCTCCAAGCAGTGAACATCTTTTAGGAACTGATTGGGTAGGGCGTGATATGCTGCTCCGTACGATCAAGGGACTTAGTCTCAGCATAAAAATAGGATTACTCTGTTCTGCTACAAGCAGCCTCATCGCAATGATTTTGGGGATAGCAGCACCTCTTTTGGGCGGGAAAGCAGATCTCTTCGTTTCATGGCTGATTGATTTGGTTTTATCCGTGCCGCATACCCTTATCATTATATTGATTTCAATCGCATGCGGCGGAGGCTTGAAAGGCATTGTAATAGGAGTTACTGCTACCCATTGGACTTCACTGACGAGAGTAATCCGGGCAGAGGTAATGCAGATTAAGGAAATGGATTATATAAAAATATCAAAGAAATTTGGTAAAAGCAACTTTTTCATAGCAAAAGAGCATGTGATGCCGCAGATTATTCCCCAGCTTGTTGTAGGGACTATATTAATTTTTCCCCATGCCATTCTGCATGAAGCTTCCATTACCTTTCTTGGATTCGGACTTCCGGCTCACGAACCGGCTATTGGTATTATTCTCTCGGAATCCATGAAATATCTAACCAGCGGAAAATGGTGGCTGGCATTTTTCCCCGGAATCAGTCTGGTGGCAGTTTCGATGATGGTTCATTCCATTGGCAGGAATTTGGAAAAATTGGTCGATCCAAAAACCGCATATACTAGGAGTAAGATATGATAAAGGAACCGATTCTAAAAGTAAGTAATTTAGGCATTTCTTTTTCTCAATATACAAAGGGCTTGAAAAGAAGAGACTTAACGGTCATCAGCAACATGGATCTGGAATTATATGCAGGTGAAATAGTGGCGATTGTGGGGTCCAGCGGATCGGGAAAGAGTTTATTAGCCAGCGCCATATTCGGCCTATTGCCGGAAAATGCAAGAGCAGAAGGCGAAATCTATTATCAAGGCATGTGCCTGAAACAAAGGGACAAAGAAAAACTCAGAGGAAAAGAAATGGTACTGGTTCCTCAATCGGTGAACTATTTAGATCCGCTTCAGAAGGTGGGAAAGCAAATCGCTATTTCTGTTAAGAATAAGGCAAACCGGGCTAAAGTGATTGAAAATCTATTGAATAAGTATAACCTGGCGAGTGAGGTTGCGGAATATTATCCGTTTCAATTATCCGGTGGGATGGCAAGAAAGGTATTGCTGGCAACGGCCTTTGCCGCTGATCCGAAAATCATTATTGCAGATGAACCCACCCCCGGATTGGATAAGGATTCGTTAAAAGAAGTGTTAAAAGACTTCAGAGAGCTTGCAAATAGTGGATGTGCAATTTTAATGATTACACATGATATGGAGGCAGCCCTTACCATTGCGGATAAGATTGCTATTTTTTATGCCGGGACAACACTCGAAATTTCCAATGTTCAGGACTTTGATAATCAAGGAGAACTGCTGAGGCATCCTTATACCAAAGCATTAAATAGAGCACGGCCGATGATCGAATTTACACCGATAGAGGGCACTCAGCCTTTTGCAGATGAGCTCCCTAAAGGCTGTTTGTTCTCAGACAGATGCAGCCTAAAAACGGAGAAATGTGAAAAAGAACGGCCCGCATTCAGAGAGATTCGAGAGGGGAAGGTGAGGTGTATTTATGCGACTTAGCGCGAAAGACATTAGCTTCAAATATAGCGATGAAAAGTATATTTTAAAAAATATAAATATTCAAGTTGAAAGCGGTGAAGTTGTTGGTATTACAGCACCGAGTGGATTTGGGAAAACCACGCTGGCAAAAATTTTGGCCGGCTATCAAAAACCGGAGTGTGGACAAATTATATTGGAGGGAATGGATTTTATCCAAAGGGGGTATCATCCCGTACAGTTGATTTTTCAACACCCTGAAAAGTCGATAAATCCTAAATGGAAGATGAGAAAAGTGTTAAGTGAATCAGAACTTCCATCCGAAAAGTTAATGCTGTCAATGGGCATTCAAATAGCCTGGTTGGACAGATGGCCAAGCGAGTTATCCGGAGGTGAGTTGCAGCGGTTTTGCGTGTTACGAGCATTATCAGAAAAAACGAAGTTTATTATTGCGGATGAGATGACCACCATGTTAGACACAATTACCCAGACACAGATTTGGAAAATCGTGCTTGACTATGCCAAACTGCATCGTATCGGTGTAGTAGTGATCAGTCACGATCAGGCCTTGATGGAAAGGATTTGCGATAGGATAGTCGATTTAACGGTTGCAAGTTGTTGCCGCTAAATGGAAATCAATAAAAATCATAAAATATTCTTGACATTAATAATTAATACTATTATAATACTAACACAGTTAGGTTATTTTGTTTCAAGGAGGGATCAAGATGGATTATGAAAAGTTAGCCATAGAATTTATGGAAAAGATGCACCTGCTGAAGAAAGCAAGACCGCACAGACAAATTAACGAATCCATGCATGGCGAATCTTTCATGCTTCATTACCTTTCTTTTCAGGGCAACTCAGCACTGCCAAGTGAGATCAGTAATATCATGGGAATCAGTTCTGCACGAATTGCCGCCGCTTTGAACAGCTTGGAACGAAAAGGCTTGATTACCCGTCGAATCGACCCCAGCGATCGAAGAAGGATTTTAGTCGACCTTACTTCGGAGGGCAAGGCCCTGGCGGAAGAACGGCATCGCACCATGTTAGAAGAGACAACAACATTGCTTTCTATGCTAGGGGAGCAGGATGCCCGGGAGTACGTACGTATTACCGGCAAGTTGGCGGAAGCCATTGCGAAGTGCAAAGAAAGAAAATAAAGAAGACGCGGCGGTCACAGAAAGTGACCGCTTTTAAGGGATTAATTGCTAACACTATTAGTTTCGAACTGTATTATGTAAATATTGTAAAAACGGAGGGGTATTTTATGATAAAAATTTTGAAGCGCCTAAATTGGCAAGAATGGGCACAGATTGGCATTAGCCTTATATTTATTGTGACACAAGTTTGGCTTGATTTGAAATTACCGGATTATATGTCCGAAATCACGCGGCTTACTCAAACACCAGGAAGCAACATAGCGGATATCTGGGAATCCGGAGGCTATATGCTGCTTTGTGCACTTGGAAGTTTAGCCTCAGCGATTATCGTCGGCTTCTTTGCCGCACGCATCGCCGCATCTTTTTCTCAAAGGCTTCGCAGCCTTCTGTTCTCCAAGGTGGACTCTTTTTCGATGGAGGAAATTGGCCGTTTTTCTACTGCCAGCCTGATCACGCGTTCCACTAATGATGTAACGCAGATTCAGATGTTGGTGACCATGGGACTTCAGATGGTTGTAAAAGCTCCGATCATGGCTGTTTGGGCGATTATAAAAATTTCCGGAAAGGGTATGGAATGGACAACGGCCACCGGAATCACGGTGCTTATTCTGATCCTGGTCGTTTCTATCCTCATGGCTCTTGTGATACCGAAGTTTCGCAAAATGCAGGTGCTGACCGATAACATAAACCGTGTGACGATGGAAAATCTGACAGGTCTGCGTGTTGTACGGGCGTATAACGCAGAGCAGTATCAGGAAGACAAGTTTGAAGTTGCTAATGAGGAATTGACGGCTACCCAGTTATTCACCAGCAGGGGGATGGCCATTATGATGCCGATCTTGTACCTGACGATGAGCGGACTGTCCCTTGCGATTTACTGGATCGGTGCCTATTTGATCAATGGGGCGCAAGCGGTGGATAAGCTGATGCTATTCTCAAACATGGTGGTATTTTCGGCCTACGCTATGCAGATCATTATGGCGTTCATGATGGTTGTTATGATATTTGTACTGATGCCGAGAGCTGCTGTTTCTGCAAAACGTATCAACGAGGTGCTGGAAACTGAACCGACGATTGTTGACGGAAGCGCAAAAGAAGGCAAAACGGGCGAGGTAGGAGAAATCGTATTTAACCATGTTAGTTTCAAGTATCCCGGTGCAGCTGATTATGTGCTGGACGATGTGAGCTTCTCGGTTAAAAAAGGTGAGACCGTAGCCTTCATCGGTTCGACAGGAAGCGGTAAAAGTACGCTGATCAATTTGGTGCCCCGCTTTTTCGATGCTACCGGAGGTGAAGTATTGATAGATGGGCTGAATGTGAAAGAATACTCACAGGAAGCACTTTACAATAAAATAGGTTATGTTCCCCAAAAGGCGGTATTGTTTAAAGGCTCTGTCAGCTCCAACGTAGGTTACGGTGACAATGGACGCAGTGAAGCGACAGAGGATGATATCAAGAAGGCAGTGAAGATTGCGCAGGGGCTAGATTTTGTGGAGAAGCTGGAAGGCCAATACGAAGCAGACATTGCACAAGGGGGAAGCAATATATCTGGTGGGCAGAAGCAGCGTCTTGCAATAGCACGGGCTGTCTGTCGCAAGCCGGAAATTTTAATCTTTGATGACAGCTTTTCCGCACTGGATTATAAGACCGACCGAATGCTTCGTTCAGAGCTGAAAAAAGAAACCTCTGAGGTGACGAGCTTGATTGTCGCACAGCGAATCGGGACTATTATGGATGCCGACCAGATTATCGTCCTTGATGAAGGCAGAGTGGTCGGAAAAGGAACACACAAAGAGCTGCTTGGATTTTGCGAAGTATACAAGGAAATTGCTATGTCGCAGTTAAGTGAGGAGGAACTAGCAATATGAGTGAAAATAAACGAATAAAATCCGCCGGAAACCCGATGGCAAGGGGCGGAGGCATGGCGGGCCCTGTCGAGAAGCCTCAAAACTTCAAAGAGACAATGGGGCATTTGATACAATACTGCCGAAGCTATTTGCCTGCTATGGCCATTGCACTGATTACCGCCATCGCAGGGACGCTATTTCAAATTATAGGCCCGGATAAGCTGAAAGATTTGACCAATGAAATCGGCAAAGGGCTGCCGACGATAGTGAACGGAGTTCCTGTCATGAACAGCATTGATATGAATGCTGTTGCCGGAATCGCTTGGTTGCTGGTCTTCTTCTACGTCGGCTCCTTGCTGCTAAATTATTTACAGAGTTTAATAATGGCGACGGCAACACAAAAAATTTCAAAAAAAATGCGTTCTGATATTTCACAGAAAATCAATCGCCTTCCACTCCGGTATTTTGACCAAACAAGTCACGGAGATGTTTTGAGCCGAGTGACAAACGACGTAGACACCATCGGGCAGACGATGAATCAGAGCCTTGGTACGCTGGTAACTTCCATCACGATGTTTGTCGGTTCCTTAATCATGATGTTCTATAATAATTGGATTATGGCACTTACTGCCGTGGGATCAAGCGTCATTGGTTTTGGATTGATGATAGTCATTATGGCAAAATCACAGAAATATTTTACCGTACAGCAACAAGAACTTGGTCATATCAATGGTCATATTGAAGAGATCTATACAGGCCACAATGTAGTTAAGGTGTATAACGGAAGCCGGGAGGCTAAAAAGATCTTTGAAGAAATTAACAGCAAACTGTATACCAGCGCGTGGAAATCACAGTTTTTATCAGGGCTGATGATGCCGCTTATGGGATTTGTAGGAAATTTCGGTTATGTCGCTGTATGTGTAGTCGGTGCGGTGCTTGCTATGAAGGGAACCATATCTTTTGGTGTAATCGTTGCGTTTATGGTGTATATCCGTTTGTTCACACAGCCGTTGTCACAGCTCGCACAGGCATTCAATAACTTGCAGAGAACCGCTGCAGCAGGAGAGCGTGTGTTTGCACTGATTCATGAGAAGGAATTGATCGAGGAAGGTCAAAAGAGTAAAGAACTTCAGAACATCAAGGGGGATGTGGAGTTCAAACAGGTAAAATTCGGCTATGTACCGGAAAAAACCATTATCAATAACTTTTCAGCGAAGGTCAAGGCCGGACAAAAGGTTGCCATTGTCGGTCCAACCGGTGCAGGCAAAACTACCATCGTGAATCTGCTCATGCGATTTTATGAATTGGATAGCGGTGAAATTTTGCTGGATGGAACGCCGATCAGTCAAGTTCCGAGGAAAAGCGTGCATGAACAGTTTGGCATGGTTTTACAGGACACCTGGTTGTTTGAAGGTACAATCAAAGACAACATTAGATACAATAAACAGGACGTCACCGATGAGCAGATCATTGAAGCATGTAAAACAGTCGGGTTGCATCATTTTATCAAAACGATGCCTGGCGGATATGATACGGTGCTGAATGACAAAGCCAGTTTATCAGAGGGACAAAAACAGCTGATCACCATAGCTCGTGCGATGATCCAGAATGCGCCGCTGCTGATTCTGGACGAGGCAACAAGTTCTGTGGATACCCGAACCGAGCGTATTGTTCAGAAAGCAATGGATAAGCTAACAGAAGGACGAACATCTTTTGTTATCGCACACAGGCTTTCCACTATTAAAAATGCGGATCTGATTTTGGTTATGAAAGAAGGCGACATTATAGAAAGTGGCAGTCATGATGAGCTTCTTGAAAAAGGTGGATTTTATGCTGAACTCTATAACAGTCAGTTTGAGGATGCGGCATAATCATTGACTTCTTCCTTTCCATACAGTAGTGTAATAGTAAGATTATGTAAATGGGAATAGCGGTTATGAACTATTGGTTTCTACGAAAGGAAGGGGTTAAGCATGAATACATGTGATCGGGGGAGATGGAATACGCTTAAAATCGGAATTGTAGGCGGCGGGCATCTTGGGCAGGCCATTGCTCTATCATTGGTGCAGCATGGGCTGCCGAAGCAGAATCTTTTGATTTCGTATAGAGGAAATCCGCTGACGTATCAGCAGTTAAAAAAATATGGCCTTGCCGCGTGCTTGGTCAAGAATTCCGACATATTTAAAGAAGCGGATATTATTTTCCTCACGGTGAAACCCCAAGACATGTTCACCTTGAACGAAGATTCTTTATTGAGCGAGGTTCTTCTTGTATCCTGTGCAGCGGGATTGTCTATTCAACAATTGGAAAGAGTATTTCAGGCTCCTGTTTGCCGGATGATGATAAGCGGGCCTGATACCGTTCTGACCGGACAGGGAGTGGCGGCCATATACCCGGAGCAGAAAGCACTGGAATGCTTATTAGAAAACATAGAGATACGAATCGTTAAAACGTTTTCAGAAAATGAGATAGACATTTTTACAGTGGGGGTTTGTTTGCCTGCAGCACTGTTAAAAGAAACCAATCGAAAAGAAACCGATTTGCACATTCATAAAGTTGGTGAAGAACACCCATTAATGGTTGAACTTTATGAATGGGCTCAACAGATTTTGCCTGCTGTCCGTACCGACAAGGAACGAGAGGAATATATAGAAAAGATGGTAACGAAAGGCGGCATTACCGATGCGATTATGAGCAGTCTGCAAGCAGGAGAATCGCTAGAGGAGGCCTTACGTAAAGGCATTGCCAGGGTCAGGGAGCTTTCAATACAGTTTGACCGTCAGGGATGACTCTGTAGCCTGCATTCATACAATCAAAAAAATAATAGAGGAGGTCTCATATAAATCATTTTGAGGCCCCCTCTTATTATTTTCTTAAACCAGTATCATACCGGCACATTCTTCATAAAGTTCAGCAGCATGCTCCCAATTGACCACGTTGTACCAATCATTGATATAGTCTGCCCGCTTGTTATAATGCTTCAAATAATAAGCATGCTCCCAAACGTCAATCGCTAAAATCGGACATAGATTTTGCGCGATAGGTGTATCCTGATTTGCCGATGTGATGATTTTGAGATTCCCATCTTCGTCTACGACCAGCCATGCATAGCCTGAGCCGAAGACAGACAGCGCTTTCTTTGTAAACTCATCATAAAACTGCTCGGTGGAACCAAAGTCCTTCATGATTGCAGGATATAGCATGCCGGCTTGCGATCGTGTCTCGGAATCGGTCATGCCATTAAAATAAAAGATATGATTGTAAACACCGCCACCATTATTTCTTATGGATTGTTGAATAGCTTCCGGAAGCCTGTCAGCATTATAGATCAATTCTTCCAATGACCAACTTTGCAGCTCCGGATAGTCTTGAAGCGTATTGTTGAGATTATCAACATATGTTTGTAAATGCCTGTCATGATGCAGATGCATGGTTTTTGTGTCAATAAACGGTTCCAGTGCATCATAGGCATAAGGAAGCGGCGGATTTACGAATGGATAGTGTTCATTCATAAGATAACCTCCTGTTTTACTATTGATAGTATATTCAGCAAATAAAAATAAGTGCCGATGAGCTGTCTATGCTGTCTGAATTTATCGATTCATATTTATTGTGTTCGGCACAAAACGCAATAAAGTATAATAAAATACAATAAAGTTAAAAATAAATTGATAATGGTAATAAATTTTGTTATAATTCATTTATAAGTAGGATTAGAAAAGGATGAATTGATATGCCCAATAAATTTTATACCATTGATCAGGTTGCTGAAATCCTTGATATGCACCACAAAACAATCAGAAAGTTTATAACGGATGGAAAACTCGGTGCAAGCAAAATCGGAAAGCAATGGAGAATTTCTGAATATGAGCTGAATTCCTTTATGGAAAACAACAGGGATAAGTCAATTGGCAATCCAGAGGTAGGGTTTTCTATTCAGGAGGGGCCTGCAACGTTTATAAAAAAAAGAATAAATGTATCCACCGTTATAGACATCAGTGAAATAGATAAAGATCAATATATGCGTATATCCAATGCACTGATTGCTATCATGAACTGCAAAGATCCTGAAATGCAGAATTCAACTATCCATATGAAATATAATGAGAAAGAAAATAGGTTAAAGGTTCTCCTGTGGGGACAAGTAAAGTTTACAGAGGAAATGCTGGACTCAATTACTTTACTAGTGGAAGCAACGAATCAATAATTTATGTAGAGGAAATGATAAATGAATGTTAAAACAATAGAAAAAGACCATGCCTGTATTGCAGTTGTCCAAAGTGACAAGGTAATGATTGCGGATGTTCAGTCTTCTTTAGATTTCATAGCTACCGTTCAATATGATACCGGATGCAATCTTATAGCACTGAATAAAGAAGCTATTACAGAAGACTTTTTTAGGCTAGACACTCGTCTTGCGGGAGACATCCTTCAGAAATTTGTCAACTATCAGGTAAAGTTCGCCATTATCGGCGACTACTCCCATTATGCAAGTAAGTCGCTGAAGGATTTTATCTATGAGAGCAATCACGGCAAGGATATATTCTTTGTTAGTACGGTAGATGAAGCCATTGAGAGGTTAACTCGGTACCCTTTATCGTAGGAAAATTTGTTGGCATTAGTCGAACGTTATGCTAAATTGTTGGTAAGTTAGATATTAATAAAGCAGAAGAACTTGAACCCGTCTTTCTGCTTTTTTTGTTGCAGCAGTTTATTATGGAAATGTTTAAAGTTTGTATAACCTTTGTTCTTCATGTACAATAATAGCAAAGCAGTTTTTGAGGAAAGAGTTCATCTATAGACTCAGTTGAATAGAAACAAGATACGCAGTCGGAGGGAAATCAATGGGACAGAAATTTTTTATCCCTGATCAGATCATCTTTGGCAAAGATGCATTAGAGGATAGTAAAGACATTATCAACACATTCGGGCATAAAGCACTTATCGTTACAGGAAGTTCGAGAACAAGCGGTGAATACGCTAAACAAGTGACAGAGGTGTTAGAAGCGCTAGGGGTAGCCTATACCGTATTTAACGGAATTAGCGGAGAACCAACGGATCGTATGATTACAGACGGAGTAACTGTATACAGGCAAGAACAATGTGACTTCCTGATTGGCATAGGGGGTGGAAGTCCGCTGGATGCGATGAAAGCAATCGCCATTTTGGCGGCAAAGGGGGGAGAAATTGCGGATTATCTCGGCAAAGAGGTAAACGAATCGGTACCACCGATGGTAGCAATCCCAACTACAGCCGGTACAGGAAGTGAGGCAACACAATTTACCATTGTCACGGATACGAAAACCCAAGTGAAAATGTTATTAAAGGGGTCTTCTTTTATGCCGACGCTGGCTGTTGTCGACCCCAGATATACGATTTCAATGCCGCAAGAAACAACGGTCGCTACGGGAATGGACGCTCTTACACATGCGGTGGAAGCCTATACTTCAAGAAAAGCACAGCCATTAAGTGATAATTTTGCCATATCCGCAGTAAAAAGAATCTTTGCATACCTATCAACGGCTTTTCATGACGGGCGTAACACAGAGGCCCGAGAACAAATGGCGTTGGCGGCGCTAGAAGCCGGCATTGCATTTAACAATTCTTCCGTTACGCTGGTTCATGGAATGAGCAGACCGATTGGAGCCTTATTTCATGTGCCTCATGGCTTGTCAAACACCATGCTGATAAAAGAATGCTTGAACTTTGCATTGGAAGGTGCTTATGAACGCTTTGGGGAATTGGGACGTCAAATAGGCGCGGCAGATAAAAAAGACAGCGATAAGGAGGCTTCGGAAAAATTCCTTCAGGCAATCAGTGATTTATGCAGGGAATGTCAGGTGCCCACGTTGGAGGAATATGGGATTGATCGTGAGGAATTCTTCGGCGCTATTGAGAAGATGGCAGAGGACGCCATCAAGAGCGGAAGCCCCTCCAATACGAAAAAACCGGTGGTGAAAGATGAACTGGTTCAAATTTATAAATCATTGTGGAATAAGGGAGCTTGATTTCATGAAAATGTGGTATTATAAAATACTACGAATATAGAATACAACTAGCAAGGGGAGAAGAAGGAATAATGAATTCTATCATAGAAGTTAAAAATTTTACGAAAAGATATGGAGATTTCGTAGCTGTAAATGATATTTCATTTACAGTGGAGGAAGGGACTATTTTTGCTTTTCTGGGACCGAACGGTGCGGGAAAAAGTACAACGATCAATACGCTATGCACGATATTTGAAAAAACGTCGGGCACGCTTCTCATAGACGGAAAAGACGTCACGACACAAAAAAGTGAAGTCCGTTCCAGTATTGGCGTGGTTTTTCAAGATTCCACGTTGGATGCGAAAATGACGGTAGAGGAAAACCTTAAAATGCATTGCGTGTTTTACCATATTCCAAAACAGGAAGTAGAAGAGCGAATTCAATTTGTGTTGACGTTGGTTGATCTATTGGGTGAACGAAAAAAATTGGTCAGTGCGTTATCAGGAGGCATGAAAAGGCGTGTAGAGATTGCTCGGGGCCTCATTCATTATCCGAAGGTATTGTTTTTGGATGAGCCGACAACCGGCCTTGATCCGCAAACGAGAACCCATATTTGGGCGTATATTCAAAAGCTCCAAAAGGAGAGGAATATTACTATTTTTCTGACGACACATTATATGGAAGAAGCTGAAATTTGTAATAAGATTGCGATCATAGACGGCGGAGAGATTGTGGCTCATGATACACCATATGCGCTCAAAAAAGAGTACACAAAGGATAAAGCCTATATCAATACGAAGAATGAAGCGGAGCTGGAACGTTTACTCGCTCAATATGACTTGGAGTATGTCAAAAAAGACCATTACTATAAAGTGGATGCTGAAAATATTGAGTCCTTGATGCAAGTAATAAGCCTCCATAAAGAAGAGATCACCAGTATTGAAATAAAAAAAGGTACCTTTAACGATGTATTTTTAGAGATTACAGGAAGAAAAATCAGGGAGGAAGCGTAATATGAATACAGTATTTACCTTATGGAAAAGAGGATTGAAAGCCTTTGTCCGAAACAGGACAGGCGTGATCTTCTCGTTGATTTTCCCTTTTTTCTTTGTGTATGTCTTTGGGGCAATTTTCAAAAACCAATTTATTGAAAATCCCATTGCCTACATGCTTTCGGGCGTTATCATCAGTACCGTATTTGAAAGCTCATTGACGTTGGCCTCATCCACTGTGGATGACATGGTCAGCGGCTTTATGAAAGAAATTCTGGTTTCCCCTGCCAAACGGATTGCCGTGGCAGCAGGACAGCTGTTATCGGCTGCTACTGTTGCAACCGTACAAGGCTTGATGATTTTGGCCCTTGGACTATTTGTGGGAATCAAATTTACAACTTGGACAACACCGATCTTTGTCCTTTGCGCCATGATTTGTGTCGGGCTTGTTTTCTCTGGAGTAGGGCTATTTCTGGCAACCATGGTACGCAGCGGACAAACTTTTCAGATTATTAAAACCGCAGTCACTTTACCACTGACGTTTTTATCCGGCGCTTATATTCCGCTCGATATGCTGCCGCATACTTTAAAAGTCATTGCCTATTTTAATCCGATGACTTATGCCACCGCCTTTTTCCGTATGATTGTGCTGGAAAAAACGGACTTGTCCAATGCACAGCTGGTACGAGAAGGTCTGGCCATCGACATCAACGGCTTCGTGGTGACTCCGTTTCTGTCCTTTGTAATTATTGCGGCGATCGGTATCGTATTTTTGATTTTATCCGCTCATTCATTCGTTAAAACTGATTTCTCCCGTATGAGCAGAAGCGCAACGGATGCCAATGCGATATGGGGATAAAAGTATAAATTGTTCGTACAATTCATTTTGAAGTGAGAAAGGGGGCAGCCCGATGAAGAAATCACTATTTATTTTTTTCTTACTATTGATATTGCTTCAAGGAGTATCTGTAGTGGAATGTTTCGGAGCAGAAAAAACAGTACAGGTTTCTCTGCCGAAGTTTAATGTCCAGATAAATGGAACTGTTGTTAATAGTAAGACGGCGGAATATCCGTTACTGGTGTATAAGAATATAACTTATATGCCGATGACCTATGACTATTGCCATTTGCTCGGATTGGAAAGTAGCTGGACGAAAGAGGATGGATTGACGGTTTCTCTGAGCAATAGCAATACCGTTCCGACGGTGAACGAATACGCTTCAAGCCATAACAATTCGTCCAAGATGACTGCAACGATAGTAAATACGCCTATTACGATCAATGGTGCAAAGATCGATAACGTAAAAGAACCGTATCCTTTCCTTCGATACAAGGATGTGACATATTTCCCTCTTACCTTTAAATTTACAAAGGAAACGTTCAATATTTACCCTATCTTTGTGCCCGATATGGGACTGGGGGTGTATTCTGAAAACAAATTCTTTTATAAGTATTATCCGAAAGGCAGCAAGCTCCAGTATACCGATTTGCGGGTAAGTTCTATTTTATATGAGATGGTAGCCATCAACATTTCAGACGGAACGGGAATCTATCCTGCCAACAATGTGAAGGAGTATGACTTTTGGCGGCTAAGTGCGCCGCTCTCACCGAATTACAAGGATACCAAGTATTATGGATATCTACCCGATGAGAACGGAGGACTCCGGGCAAATGTGGATTCAAAGGTTACTCCATTTGGCTTTATAACCACTCAAATGAACAGCATAGACGACCCTAGTCCGGTTCAGGCAGACTTGAATTTTGCTGAATATTACAGCGAATGAGAGATGAATTATTTTCAACGGAGGAAGACATGAAATTATTTTTTATATCCGATATACACGGTTCCTTGCATTTTCTGAAAAAAGCATTGGAACATTTTGAACACGAAAAAGCAGACTTTCTTGTTATTTTAGGGGATGAGTTGTATCATGGCGCAAGAAATCCATTGCCCGAGGGCTATAATCCCAAAGAGGTGGCACTTCTTTTAAACACGTATGCGGAAAAGATTATTGCGGTAAGAGGAAACTGTGAATCGGAAGTAGATCAAATGGTGCTGGATTATCCCGTTATGGCGGATTACTCCATTATACTCCGTCAAGGAAGACGTCTGTTTTTAACACACGGACATATTTTCGGACCTGACAACCTGCCAAACCTCAGCGAAGGGGATGTGTTCCTATACGGGCATACACATATTCCTATTGCAGAAAAACGGGATAATATATATGTGATTAACCCGGGATCCATCACAATGCCGAAAGAAAACAACCCGCATACCTTTGGCATTCTGGAAGGTGATACCTTTATCATCCGAGATTTGGACAATACGATTGTGAAATCCATTCAGTTATTGTAATGGTGTAAGCGGATATTTAAAGTTTATGACATATAAAAGCCCTCTACTTTACAGTAGGGGGCAATTTTTATTGACTAATCTAATTTCTTAATAGTTAATTGTGCGCCGACAGAAGGAGGTAAATCGAGTGTACCCGTCAGACCGGTGGGGACGTCTATAATAGGAAACTGCGAAATAGGCCCTTTAATTACTTAATTGAACGACAGTTAAAGAACGATTCACATAACCTAAAATAGGAAAATCCGTACTAATATTCGCTCCGACTTCATCTCCTGCTGTTAAGGCTGCTTGAACGATAAACGTTGAACTACTCCTATTAGATATCTTAAAAAAAGTAGTAATATCGCTAAAAATCGGTGTACCATTAACTGTAATAATAGCATTTAGATATGGTTCATCTGGATCTGGATCAGTAGTGGCTTCAGCGTTAATAGATATCGATATTTGATAAATTCCACTTTCTCCTACCACTAATTCATTGCCTGATAGACTAACTGTGATAGTATCTGATAAAGGTCCAACTACATTAAATGGTATGGGTGTAAATGTTGCCCCAGGTGTCTCTACACTACTTCCTCTTAACGATCCAAAAGCTAAAACGGCTTCTCCAGTGGAACCCGTAGCACCAGTAGGTCCGGTAGGGCCTGTTGCGCCATCAGCTCCTGGTGGACCCGTTGGGCCTGTCGGACCTACTGACGGCACATCGTCTTCCACCACAACGAGAGTGGCCGTTACTGGAACTATAGATGAATAATAAACAACATTTGTGCTTGAATTGACTAGCGATACTGTGACTGGTGCGGCTGCGACCTCTATGATTCCTATACCAACCACTTCATCAGATTTAATAGGCGAGTTCCCCTCAAGAAAATCTCCTTGAGATGAAGATAAAGCAAAACCTGAACCGTTTGTGGATAGGGTGGTTTGTATGGCAACCCACCAATTTATAACATATCTTCCGGTTTCATTAAAGGTTATTACACCTGTTAATGAATCGTATGAGACATTTCCGGAAGAGAAAACAAGACTGTCAAAGATTACATTGTCGGAAACAGCTACAAAACCTGCAGAAGTCCGTTCTATTTGCAAGGCAATATCACTCATAGTAATTCTCCAATTTAGAAACATCAAAAAATACGGATTCCTCTTTCTTCTTAAAAGAATTTTTCCGCTGCTCATAAGCCTGTTTCGTTTTTGTGGCAATTATTGCCCTTATATTATATGCACAATCGGTTGATGTGTCGGTTCTGTAGACATTGTTTACAATTATAATGCAAAATGATATAATGAATGCAATTATTGATACAAGGTAGCATTCATTGAATCATCCTGCGGCGTGGCTTGTATGATATAATAATACCAAGATTTATTATGAAGGGATGGTGTCTTTTTGTTAAGTGTGTCTGTAGTTGCAGATTTCAACTAATGAATTAAATAGTTGAGAAAGGTTATCTTGTGAAGCGGGGATTTGCCTGCTTTATTAAGTGCACCTATTTTGCCTTGCAGATATACTTCCTAATAACAGCCATTTTGATTATACAGCATGGATTTACTTAAATTCATGTTTAGTGCTATTGATTTTGAAGTGTAACGAGGAGCTTGTTACACTTTTTATTTTTAACGAATCAAATTCTAATGGATTGAACCTTGCCCACAGGAGTATTCTGCTTATTTTTCAGAGCTTTGTTATGCTGAAATAAAGATAGTCTTTCTCTTGTGGGCATTTTTATTACGGAGGTTTGTTATGAATAAACATTATCATACATTGGAATTTAATCTGATCCTTGACCAATTAGCAAATTTAGCCTTTTCTCAAAAGGCAAAAGAAAAAGCTCTTCAACTAAAGCCCTTTCTAAGTGAGCGTGAATGCAATAAGAAAATGCAGGAGACTGCGAGTGCATTAAAAGTGATAGAGAGTTTGGGAACGCCGCCCCTTGCTTCTATGCCGGAGCTAAATACAATTTTAGAGCTGTCTCAGAAAGGCTTTATGTTGAACCCCGAACAGCTGCTAAGTATCTGCGCCTTTATCACTTCTTGCAAACGTATGAAAAATTATTTGAAGCGAGCAGAGTATGTGGATGAAGGTCTTTATGTTTATCACCGATCGTTTTTTTCCCTTGAAGAGCTTGATGAAGAAATTAGCTGTGCCATCCGAAACGGAATGGTTGACAGTGAAGCTTCCGCAGATTTACGTGGAATTCGCAGAAAGATTGAAACCATCCATTCGGCTGTGAAAGAAAAACTCGAAAGTGTACTTCGCAACAATAAAAATTGGTTTGAAGAAGGATATGTTTCTGTTCGAAACGGAAGATTTGTTTTACCGGTTAAAAACAAGTATAGAAATCAATTGGAAGGCAGTGTGATCGATAAATCCAATACGGGCGGCACGTATTTTATAGAACCCGCAGCAATTAGGAAATTGCAAGATGAGTTGGAATTCCTACAGATCGAAGAGGAGAATGAGGTTCGGAAAATTTTATATACGTTAACCGCCTTAGTAGATAGCTATATGAATGAATTGAAGATCAATATAGAGTGTATGGAAACCTTAGATTTCATGTTTGCAAAGGCAAAATTGGCTATAGAGATGAAGGCGATCTCGGTACCTGTTACGACGGAACGAAAATTAATCATGAAACAGGGACGTCATCCATTGTTAGAAGGGGATAAATGCATCCCGTTAGATTTAGAAATAGGAGGAGAGGTAAGCGGTATTGTGATAACAGGTCCGAATACAGGGGGAAAGACGGTAGCACTGAAAACAGTTGGATTGCTCTCCCTGATGGCACAAAGCGGGCTTCATGTGCCGGTTGCAAAAGGAAGCTTATTCTGTATGCACAGCAATGTTTTATGTGACATTGGGGACGGACAGAGCATAGCAGAAAGTTTATCTACGTTCTCTGCCCATATTACGAATATTATTGATATTTTGAAGAAGGTATCGCATGAAAGCCTCGTTTTGCTGGATGAATTGGGTTCGGGAACCGACCCGGCGGAAGGAATGGGAATTGCCATTTCTATCTTAGCGGAATTAAAGCAGCGAAACTGTTTATTCATTGCTACCACACATTATCCGGAAATAAAAGAGTTCGCCCAGAACACCGAGGGCTTGATTAATGCGAGGATGGAATTTGACAGGGAGAGCCTAAAACCTTTATATAAATTGCAAATCGGTGAAGCAGGCGAGAGCTGTGCCTTATATATTGCCAAAAGACTTGGATTTCCGGAGCATATGTTGGCAAGGGCAGAAAAAGAAGCCTACGGAAGGGAGACTATGGTAAATACAGCCGTGAATAACAGTTCAGATAAGATTCTAAAAGAAGAGGACAGTAAATCACAAATAGGTTTAACCAATAAAATCAAGAAGGATCTGATTCATCCTGCAGAACCGTCTCCAAGTGAAAAGTTCCAAATCGGTGACAGTGTAAAAATTTATCCTGAAAAAGAACTGGGAATCATTTATAAAAAGGCCAACGATATAGGGGAATTTGGAGTGCAAATAAAAGGGAAGAAACAGCTGATTAATCATAAACGAATTAAATTGCTGGTTCCTGCAAGTGAGCTCTATCCTGAAGGTTATGATTTTTCAATTGTTTTCGATACAAAGGAAAACCGTAAGGCACGACATGATATGGAACGGAAATATGCTCCGGGTACCGTCATCATTCATGATGAAATCTGAGAAGGAAAATATCCACAGCAGTCTTGTATTATTAATGAAAAATGTAAAAGCAACGAGAAGAATTGGCACTTGGGGAATAAAAGTATATAATAAGGGATAATTATCCTATAGGGACTATTTGTGAAAGGAGAGCTTACAATGTTAGAAAAAGGAATGATGGCACCAGACTTTATATTAATGGACAAGGAAGGCAAGGCGATTTCTTTAGCAGATTTCAGCGGGAAAAAAGTTGTATTGTATTTTTATTCGAAGGATAATACGTCCGGCTGTACGAAACAGGCCATTAACTATGCGGAAAAATTTAATGAATTTCAAGAAAAAGATGTAGTCGTGGTAGGAATCAGTAAGGACAGCGTTGGATCTCACCAAAAATTCGCGCAGAAATACGAGCTGCCGTTCATTTTACTTTCAGACCCTGAGTTGAAGGCCATCACTGCTTATGATGTGTGGAAAGAGAAGAAATTGTATGGGAAGGTAAGTATGGGCGTTGTTCGAACGACGTATATCATTGATGAAAACGGCATCATTGAAGCGGTGATGCCAAAAGTGAAGCCAGACAGCAATGCGGCAGATGTTTTAGATTATTTACAGAAGCAGGAAGGTATTTAATATGAAATATAATAGTGAGGGATAGAAGGATGACTATTTTTATAGCCTTGATACGCGGCATTAATGTAGGCGGAAAGCATAAAATTAAGATGGCTGATTTAAAGAGCTTGTTTGAGGAGATGGGACTGGTTCGTGTGGAAACCTATATCCAAAGCGGTAATATCCTATTTGAATCAGATGAAAATGAAGCTATGCTGCGAACCAGCATTGAGCATGAAATTGAAAAGAACTTCAAGATATCAACGGCTGTGATTTTAAGAACCGCCAGTGAATTAGAGCGGCTTATTCAAGATTGCCCTTTCTCCAAACAGGAGATAGACGATGCAGTATCATTGAATATGGAGGGTGAAAGTCTGTATGTTAACTTACTGAGCCACTTTCCTGATCAGGAAAAAATAGAATATCTGAATTGTTTTAAAAGTGAGAAGGATGATTTCAGAGTGATAAATCGAGACATTTATCTCCTGCTGAATCATAGCATTCGAACTTCCAAACTGGCAAACAATCTACAAAAACTGGATATTCCAAGTACTATGAGAAATTGGAAAACGTTAAGTAAACTGCTGGTATTGACAAAAACCAGAACGAATTTATAACGCTATAACAAACGCATATAGTTCGAATCCGCAGCAACGATAAGTCAAAGATAAAAGACTTGCAGTCTGATTTTATACTGGAATATCAATAAACCGAGTGCTTGAAAAAAATCAAGATATAAAAACGGTTGTATTTCCTTACATGAAGATACAACCGTTTTTTCAATTTTTTGCCAAAAAAAGGCCGCAGTTTAATTAGAACTATGACCCCATAATAATATATATATCGACATTTTTTGATTATATATTAAGCTAATATTACTTGTCAAATTGAAAAAGACGGCCTTTAGCGTGAATTTCGACGCATTTATATGGTAAATAAAGGAAAATTACCATATAAAACTGCTTAATCGCCGTCAGTTTTAACGTCATTTTTTGAAAGGAGTATCATGAAATGCCACGTAGAGGTGAAAATGTTTATAAGCGTAAAGATGGTCGATGGGAGGGGCGCATATTAAAGTCCGAAGGAAAATACCAATATGTTTACGCTAAAACTTATAAAGAAGTAAAAGAAAAGATGAAAAATTATAAAGAACATCTAAAAATTCGTGAAAGAAAGCTGCCTGCTCAGACTACAAGTGCAGCTGAATTATTTGAGGTTTGGTTAAATAGCGACATTTCGAAGCAAGTCAAACCATCCACTTATGAAAACTATTACAGTTGCATAAAAAAATATGTAATCCCCTTCTTTAGAGATTCGGGAACAGACCGCATTACGGAGCTTTCAGTAGCAAAGTTTGTAAAGTCTATTAAAGACAATGGGTCACTCGCTGAATCGTATAAGAGAAAAATCCTTACTATTTTTAAAACAGCATTGAAAGAGGTGTTAAAGGGTTCAGAAAGGTATGCTGCCGTAATGGAAGTGGTTAAAATGCCAAAAACAAAAAACTCAAACGTACAGGTTTTTTCCATTAACGAGCAAAGACTTATTGAAAATACTGCCCTCCGTGCAGAGGATCGACGGGCACTTGGAATCCTGCTATGCTTTTACACAGGGATTCGTCTAGGCGAGCTTTGTGCTTTAAAATGGTGTGATATCGACTTCGAAGCAGGAACCATGTCCGTCATGAGAACAGTTTCCCGCACTAAAAACTTTCAGCAAGAAAAAAACAAAACGGTGCTATTGGTCGGTACCCCCAAAAGCCATAAATCGGCCAGAAAAATTCCTCTGCCTGATTTTTTGCTGAAATTATCTGAACAGTTTAAGCTCCGTGTGGAGGAAGAAAATTGTTATATCCTTTCCGGATCGAGTATGCCGATTGATCCAAGAACGTATCAAAAACTGTATAAGAAAATATTGGTTACGGCAGGAGTGAAGGACCACAAATTTCATGCCATCCGGCATACCTTTGCCACAAGGGCGCTGGAATTGGGGGTTGATATTAAGACGCTTAGTGAAATACTGGGACATTCCAACGTTTCCATAACCCTCAATATTTATGCGCACTCTCTCATGGAACAGAAAAAAATAGCAATGGATAAACTCAATTCGATGCATATTACGCATATGAAAGCCGCTTCATTCGTCGTCGCAGATTCCGTCGCATCTGTCTGAAATACCGGTAAATCAATGTTTTAAGGCAGTGAAACATAGTTCTAATTAAACTACGGCAGACTTGAAATAAGAGATTACCCTTAGTTTCCCTCATTCCAAGCCACTTATCCATTGTTTTTCGTACAATCAACCGACGAAAAGTTTTTTTAAGAGCAGAGGCCCGTGAAACAAGGCGAACGTAACGTCGAAAGGAAAGGATATGTGAACATGAAAAAGTGGTTTGAAAATCTGAGGATTTCAAAAAAATTGGCAATCGGATTTCTTCTTGTGTCTTTCTTAGGAATTATAATCGGTCTTACCGGAGTTATCAATCTAGTAAAGATGATTAATGATCAGCAGGAGACGTATGAGCAGTGTACATTAGGAATAGAATATTCTTACGAAGCGGAGAACAGCTTTTTAAATATCAGAACAGCAATAAGAAATTTATACATTTATTACGATACCGATAAGGCAACGTATTGTGAAGAGATTTCAGCCCAACTGGATAAGGTTGAAACGCAATTCAGTAACTACAGTAAAACAATAGCAGACAGTCAGGATCAAGAAAATTTTGAATCAATGGAAGCGGCCTATGAACCTTATGAGGAAGTAGTACATGAAATATTGGAAGCAGCACAGGCAGGGAAACCGGCTACGGAGATACTTGGCTTGATTGAAGATGCTGGACAAGTTACTAACCGTGCTACTCAAGCGTTTAATGACATTGTGAAATACAACGATGTAACGGCAGGGCAAAGGCTTGAGGCTGATAAAACATTTACGTGGATTTCAATATATATCATGATCGGTATCATACTCTTATCCTTTGCTATCTCTGTAACTCTTGGGTGGTACATATCCGGCTTAATTAGTAAACCAATGCAAAAATTCGCTGCGTTTGCTGAAATGCTGGCGGTTGGAGATATCGACGTGGATAAGATTACGGATGAGAAGGATAGGCTCTGGGTATCGAGAAAGGATGAGATAGGAACACTTGCCAATTCCTTTGACAGGGTGATTGTGAGTACCATTGATCAGGCACAAAAGATGCGGGCAATTGCGGCCGGTGATTTGACTACCAACATAACAGTCAGGTCAGAGTATGATGTTCTGTCGAAAGCACTGACCGTTTTGGTAGATAATCTCCACGAACTCGCAAGTTCCATTGTTTCGTCCGCCAATCAAGTAGATTCCGGGGCAAGGCTGGTCGCAGATTCCAGTACATCACTGTCACAGGGAGCAGCTGAGCAGGCCAGTTCAGTAGAAGAATTGACCGCTTCACTGGAGGAAATCACTTCCCAGACAGTTCAAAATGCGCGAAATGCACAAACCGCTGACGAGCTTACGAAGAATATTAAAGGAGATGCGGAAGCAGGCAGCGTACAAATGACAGAAATGCTAAGAGCCATGGATGAGATCAATGATTCGTCTGACAATATCAGTAAAATTATCAAGGTCATTGAGGACATTGCTTTCCAGACAAACATACTGGCTCTTAATGCAGCGGTAGAGGCAGCTAGAGCTGGGGAACACGGTAAGGGTTTTGCAGTTGTGGCTGAGGAAGTTAGAACGCTGGCAGCAAAATCCGCTCAGGCCGCAAATGAGACAACTGAATTAATAGAAGGCTCTATTCATAAAGTTGAAATCGGCACAAAAATTGCCAATGTGACGGCGGGTGCCCTTGATAAAATCGTTTCTGAAATTGCAAAAGCAACCGATATTGTCGGAGATATTGCTTTCGCATCCAATGAGCAAGCGGGCTCACTAGAGCAAATCAATCAGGGGATCATGCAGGTTTCGCGAGTGGTTCAGAGCACGGCAGCTTCTTCTGAGGAATGTGCAGCTGCGAGTGAGGAACTGTCCGGTCAGGCAGAAAAGATGAAGATGAGCGTCGGGATATTTAAGTTGAAAGGTGGCACCAACTGATAGGAGATCGTTGCTTAAGAAGCAATATCTTATATATTTCTCAACAGGCAGCATATGCGGCCATTACCAACACATGAGTGTAGGATAGTGGTATATCCGGTATCCTACACGAGCTCATTATGACATTATTTTTTGATAAGTGCTTAGATTTTTTGTCAATTAAGCCGCAGTTTACTTTAAACTGCGGCACCATTTTTTGAGTTATTTCGACTTATTTTGATTATATCTCATATGGAAAAATCTAGCAACACAAAAAATGGCTTATGG
>NZ_JAFJZZ010000004.1 GCF_017255415.1 Clostridium aminobutyricum
ATTACTCTCCTTCGGCTCCGACTCGCTCCGCTCCCTGCTGTCCGTTTTGCCTTGCCAAGCAAGCTTGGGGCAAAAAGGCAACGCCGAACTCGAGAAATTACTCTCCTTCGGCTCCGACTCGCTCCGCTCCCTGCTGTCCGTTTTGCCTTGCCAAGCAAGCTTGGGGCAAAAAGGCAACGCCGAACTCGAGAAATTGCGTTCATTATAACATAACTTTATGTCAAATTTATGTTGCAATCATGTTACAAATTTAAAAAATCAAAAAAACGTTTGACAATGGTAAACAAAAATTATATCATAAATAAATATTTTACCACTCGGATAAACATGCTTGCCAATGTATATTTATACAATTCAGTTTATATTTTAACTACACGGAGGTAGTACAATGGCAATTCATACCAATAATATACCAGAAATTTTAGATATTCTTACCACGCACCGACGTGCTCTTCATTTAATTCCTGAAATCGATATCTATTTACCCAAAACAAGGGATTATATAATGAATATTATCGGTAAAATGAACTGTGAAATTACAACAGTTGTACATACAGGTCTTTGCGCTTTTTTTGATAAGGGAAAACCTTCGACTGTCGCGTTTCGTAGCGATATGGACGCACTTAAGGTGACTGAAGCGAATACACACGATTTTGTTTCCACTCATCCGGGACAGATGCATGCTTGCGGCCACGATGGACATATGTCCATACTGTTAGCCTTTGCAGAATATGTAAATTGTACGGAAGATTTCCCGCATAACATTCTCCTTATTTTCCAGCCTGCTGAGGAAACCACCGGAGGAGCAAAAGAAATTGCGGAGTCCGGTATCTTCGAGAAATATCATGTCATTCGCACATTTGGAATACATCTATGGCCGCCTCTTGCAAAAGGCCAGCTTTCTACGAAACCAGGCGCCCTTATGGCGAAATCCTCTGAGTTAACCATAGAAATCGAGGGAAAAAGTGCTCATGCTGCTACGGCACATGAAGGGATTGACGCACTTTACATTGCAGCGCAATATCTCCTAGATATCTATAAGATGCAGGTAACCGAAATCCCTGTAGAAGAGAAAACCCTATTAAAACTTTGTAAAATGACGAGCGGAACTGTCCGAAATGCAATCGCCGCACAGGCTTCACTTCTTGGGACAATGCGTGCCTTTAATATGCATACCTTTGATTTCATGGCAAAACGATTAAACGAAATTGCTAACGCATATGAAAAGGAGTATGGCTGTAAGATTGACGTAGATATAACAGAAGGTTATCTGCCTGTAATCAATGATGCAGAACTATATCAGACCATTCAGCCTTATCTTGAACAGCTTGAGAATTACCAAGAATTAAGCGAGCCAGTCATGATTTCGGAGGATTTCTCCTTTTACGGGACGAAAGCACCCTCTGTATTTATGTTCTTAGGGACCGGACGGGATCTCGCTCTTCACAGCGATCACTTTGATTTTGATGAAGAAATCTTGTTAGCAGGCTATCAGTTTTATCAAACGGTAGCTTCCATTCAATAAATTAGTCCTCAATTATTTTATAATATTTCCTACAGTTCTACCAAAACACGTAGGAACGCACCTTCTCAACAGGTGTGAATGTAACTCAACATAACAAAAAGCGCTGCCTCAACATAGAAATTACTCTATTCTGAGGCAGCACTTTTTTGCCCTATTAAATTATCAGCTGCATTACATGTCGTTGCAGATGTATTGACCCCAATGTCAAAGGATGCTATGATACAATTTAAGATAAGTAAGAATTGGGAGATAGAAGAATGAATGCTTTAGAAAGAAGAAATTTAATTGTGAACGAGCTAAAAAATGCAAGCTCACCGATAAGTGCATCTTCACTTGCCTCACAACTAAATGTGAGCAGGCAGATCATCGTAAGTGATGTTGCATTGCTAAGGGCCTCCGGTATTGATATTTCTGCGACTCCAAGAGGATATATTTTAGCGGATCAAGAAATACCCTCGGACTATGGGTTTATAGGGTTCTTAGCCTGTAAACATACAGCACAGCAGTTAAAAGAAGAGCTTTATACAATAGTTGATTTTGGAGCAGAAGTTCTAGATGTTACTATTGAACATTCTTTATATGGGCAATTATCCGGCCGATTAGATTTAGGCTCCAGATATGAAGTAGATTTATTTTTAAAGAAGGTACAAAATGGTCCAGACTTGCCTCTTAGCATTTTAACGGAAGGTATTCATCTTCATAAAATAGGCTGTAAAGATGAAAAAACGTTTGAACTGATCAAGCAGACCTTAACCGAAAAAGGGATGCTTCTTATATAATGAAATAGGATATACAAAAAAGCATGCTTTACGGGCATGCTTTCTTTTTTACATAATAACTCAACATATACCAAACAATCATACTACGGGGCCCATGTAAAACCAACAGCAAGCTTATACGTTCCCTTCCTGCGGTTCATGGATTAATCACCACTTAATCCGATAAGCCTTCGTAATATCTTTCTAAGACCAACCTTCAACCTAAAACTCCTCCAATTTTAGTCCGAATGCCGGCTTTAACCGTCCTCAATTTTTCATAAAAACCCTCCTGCCCTCAGGGCAGGAGGGTTTTGTTTAATTATCTATGTAACTAAATTAAATGTTTTCCTTAATGCAAGCTTCGAAGATTTCAAGACCAGCATCAAGCTGAGCATCAGTTACGCAAAGTGGGCAAAGGAATCTGATAACGTTTCCGTATGTTCCAGCTGATTCAAGAAGAAGACCCTTCTGAGCAGCACCAGCAACGATCTTGTTAACAACGTCAGCATTAGCTTCTTTACCAGCCTTAGTCTTAACGAATTCAACACCCATCATGGAGCCAACGCCTCTAACGTCGCCAACTACTTCATACTTATCCTTCCATTCGTTGAACTTAGCCATGCACTTGTCAGCGATTGCTAATGCCTTACCAGGATAGTCATCTCTCTTCATAATTTCAACAACCTTTAATGCAGCAGCTACAGCTACAGCATTACCGTTGTAAGTTCCGCCGATTGTTCCTGGAGCTACCTTATCCATGATTTCCTGGCTAGCAGTGATCGCGGAAAGTGGAAGACCACCAGCGATTGACTTAGCAGTAGTCATGATATCAGGAGCACATCCAGCTTCAGCAAAATACTGAGAAGCGAACATTCTTCCGGAACGAGCCCAACCGGACTGTACTTCGTCACAAACCATTAAGATACCATACTTGTCGCAGATAGCTCTAACAGCCTTAACCCATTCGATTGGAGCAGGAACGAATCCGCCTTCACCCTGAACTGGTTCGAATACGATAGCAGCTACATATTCAGCTGGAGTAGCTTCTACGAATACTTCTTCTAACTTATCGATGTAGTACTGGATAGCTTCATCATCAGTTAAACCAGCTGGCTTTCTGTATAGGTAAGGGAATTCAGTTCTGTAAACGCCATCAGGGAAAGGTCCCATACCAACGGAGTATGACTTCTTAGCAGTCATAGCCATTGTCATTACAGTTCTTCCGTGGAAAGCACCGGAGAATACGATGATGTTAGGTCTGCCAGTAGCACTCTTAGCAATCTTAACAGCATTTTCATCAGCTTCAGCACCGGAGTTAGCAAACATAGTCTTTTTCTTGTCGCCCTTAACTGGAACGATTTCATTCATCTTTTCAGCTAATTCGATAAAGCCTTCGTGAACAACAATGTTCTGCATAGCGTGGAAATACTTGTCACACTGTGCCTTAGCAGCTTCAATTAGTTCAGGATTGCTGTAACCGATATTTAATACGCCTACTCCGCCAATCCAGTCAAGGAAAATGTTTCCGTCAACGTCTTCGAACATAGCGCCTTCACCACGAGCGATAACGCAAGGATATCCACACTTAATTGCATTTGGAATAGAAGCAGCTCTTCTGTCCATAATAGCCTGTGCTTTAGGTCCAGGTACTGTTGATGTAATAATCTTAGGTAAAGCTTCTCTTAACATTTTCTTTCCTCCATAATCATCTTCAATAAAATATAACTTTAAATTAATTAATTTATTTCCAGCTCAGTGAGCTTTCGATACAGAGTCGCACGTGACAGCTTTAACTCATCCGCTACTAACGCTTTTGCGTTTTCGCTGTCCGCATATTTTTTGAGTTTACGTTTAATGATTTCTCTCTCGTAATTCTTAACCTGTTCCGCAAGCGGCAAATTACTGTCCTCAAATTTTAAAACAGTATCTTCTCCGCGTTGAAGCCTCATAGGCACTGCATCCATTTCGATGATCTGCCCAAAAGCCATGTTAGTACCATATTCTATCGCATTTTCTAATTCCCTTACATTCCCCGGCCAATCATAGTTCATATACAGTTTCACTACGTCTTCAGCAAACCCTGTAATATTCCTGTTCATGAACGTATTGTATTTTCTCAGGAAATAATGCATAAGCAATTTAATATCTTCCCGGCGTTCCCTAAGAGATGGTGTCTGCAACGGTATTACACTCAACCGATAATACAAATCTTCTCGAAAAGTGCCTTCTCGAATCATTTCTTCCAAATTTTTATTGGTAGCAGCAACAACCCTTACATCTACGATGACCGTCTCGTTTCCTCCGACCCTTTCGAATCGCATGTTTTGAAGAACGTGTAATATTTTTACTTGTAGATGAAGCGGCATATCTCCTATCTCGTCCAGAAAAATCGTGCCGCCCGATGCAGCCTCAAATTTTCCTACTTTACCTTTTTCATTCGCTCCTGTAAAAGCCCCTTTCTCATAACCAAAAAGCTCACTTTCCAGTAAGTTTTCCGGTATAGCACCACAATTAACTGTGATAAAAGGCCCGTTTGCTCTGGCGCTAGCATAGTGTATGGCTTTAGCAAACATTTCTTTGCCGGTTCCACTTTCTCCGTTAATCAAGATCGTGGAATTTCCTCTAGCTGTTAATACTGCCTGATGTTTCGTTCTTTTAATCGCATCACTTTCTCCGATGATGTCATCAAAAGTATATTTCAAGGCTCTGTTATTTATATTATAAATTAGCTTTTGTGCTTCCTCAATGTCTCTGAAGCACAACACAATACCCTCGATTTTTCCTTTTTCATAATAAGGCTTCGCCGTGACAATCAGGTGAAGATTTCCTTGAGAACCTTTGTAAATTTCTTCATTCTCCGTATATCCGATACCTGTCCGCACCACTTCCAAAGCGGGCGTGCCCATCATGAATTTGTTAATATGACATCCAAGGATATCTCCCTTTGTTGTCTTAAAGAGATTTTCCGCTATGCTATTGCAATGTTTTATGTACCCACTTCTATCGAGTGCAAATATGCCCTCATGGGTCGTCTCTAAAATAGTCGTCATCTCATTCATGGATAACTCTGTATTGGTTAGATCCGCTTGCTGTGCAGCCTTAGCCGCGAGAAGATCTGCCATCTTTTCCACAAAAGTAACCATATGGCGGTTTTTATCGAGTAATATGCGGCGCTGTTCTTCGCTTACCGCAATAAGCCCTATGATGCCAATGATATTATTTCCGACTTTTATCGGTGTACAAATTTCTGCAAGCTCTAAAATTTCTCCTTTATACCAGGGAGCACTGTAGAATTTTTCACTCTGAGCATCTGCAATATATTCCGTTTTCCCGGTTCGGAGCACCCTTGCATATAAATAATTCCCATCCAAATGCCCTGCTTCTTCCTGCAGGCCAATTCGGTCAATGTAGTCGCCTGTTCCGCCTACAATGGTCAATTGATTATCTACAATTTCTACTTCCAGACCAACGGCTATCGCTATCGCTTCCGCAACCTGCTGTACACTGTCTGAGACATTTTTTAGTAACGACAATTTCCCCTCCTTACGGTTCCCGTAATTCTTCATTTCACTGGCAAAATCGCTTCTGAAATTTGTTTAAATAAAGCCGAAAATTTCAGTTGCATTTATACAAAATATACTTCAAAATTTTGCCCTTTGTCGTCCCATATCCTTAATTATAACAAATAATTTCCAAATGCATAGTCATTTTATAAAAGTTGTTATTGTCTGAAAATTTAAGATTCATTGCGCCCTTTTTTGGGTATATAAGCGTCAGAATTTACTGAATATTCTCTTTAATTTTTTAACTTGTTTGCAACAATATGCATTTTTTTATAATTAACTTGTCCTCTTTACTCTGGTTTCATCTCCAAGTTCGTTTCCTCTTCTTTCGTTACCGCAGACCCAAGATTTAAGGAGTTTTTCTCCAGTTCAAGAACGATATTTCCGATCTCTGCCATCCTCTCCGGAGACAGGTCAGAACTAATCGCCAATTGGGTATTATAGAGGATTTTTTCCAGTTCATCATGAATCGTTGAGATGCGTTTTTTCACAGCTATTAAATTGTCAGAGTCCATCGCTTCTCTATAAGCATCCTCTCGGTTCACTACCTTATGATTCTTTAAGTCAAACTCAGAAGTACCTTCAACAACAGTAGCATCATAGCCTAGCTCTTCTTTTATTGTTTTCGCGAAATCATATTTGACTTGCTGCTCGCCATGAACCAAAAATATTTCTTTAGGCTTTTCTGTAAATCCGCCGATCCAAGAAATTAAGCCGTCTCTGTCCGCATGTCCGGAAAAGCCTTCCAAATTATAAATCTCCGCATTCACATGCACCGTTTCGCCAAATAGCGTGATGTCTTTTTCTCCGTCAACGATCAATCTGCCCAGCGTTCCCTCTGCCTGATAACCCACGAAAATAATACTTGTCTTCGGATTCCATAAATTATGTTTTAAGTGGTGTCGGATTCTTCCGGCTTCACACATTCCGCTGGCTGATATAATAACTTTCGGATGCTTATCCATATTTAAGAACATAGATTCCTCCGTGCTTCGGGTGAACCTTAAATTCTTAAAATCAAGGGGATTATCTCCTTTTAATATATAGGCTTTTGTCTCTTCATCAAAAACCTGTGCATTCTTTCGGAATACTTCTGTCGCAGTTGTTGCCATAGGGCTGTCAATGTAGACGATCAGGTTTTCGAGCTGTTTTCTATAGGCGGAATTATCTTGATAAAAGCGATTAAACTGATAAATAAGTTCTTGTGTTCTCCCCACTGCGAACGATGGAATCACAACAGTTCCACCTCTTTGAATGGTTTTTAATACAATCTTGATTAATTCTTCAATACTAGAAGAGTTTTGCGGATGTAATCGATTTCCATAGGTACTTTCCACAATCAAATAATCGGCTTTTTTTATCACGGTCGGATCCCTTAAAATGGGTCTGCCGGCTACACCTAAATCTCCCGAAAATACGAGTTTTGATACATTTCCATTTTCTTTTATCCACAATTCTATAATAGCAGATCCTAAGATATGGCCAGCATCATTAAAGACCACTTCCACATCATCACATAATTCAATCAGCTGATCATATAAAACCGGTTTAATATATTTTAAAGAGTCCAATGCATCATTATATGTATATAATGGCTCCACCAAAGGCTTCCCGGCTCTTTCCGCTTTTCTGTTCTTCCATTCGGCTTCCTTTTCATGGATATAACCGCTGTCCTTCAGCATGACTTCAAGTAAATCAGCTGTTGCATCTGTACAATATATTTTATTCTTAAATCCTCTTTTCACCAGCAAGGGGATCCTTCCGCAGTGATCAATATGCGCATGACTTAATACGACGCAGTCAATCTCTGCCGGGTCAAAAGGAAAATCTTCAAAGTTCATTGCTTCCATAGCCTTACCGCCTTGGAATTGTCCGCAATCGAGCAAAATTTTATGTTTTTCCGTTGTAATTAAATGGCAGGAGCCTGTTACACCTGATGCTGCCCCGCAAAACTGAATCTTCATTCCCTAGTCCTCCTGAATATATTGCAAAAATTCTAGCAACCAACACTTCTCTATCAATCTTTGATTTGCGATTTGTTTACAAGAATCTTTACTCCTACCTTGCCATGATCAACCAGATTACTCTTGCATGTCTTTATTATACCCCTCTATTTTACAAATGGAAAGGAAAAACCGCAGATATCCTTCGTTTCTCTTTTTTTGCGGTACTTTTTTGTTATTTTAATAAGTTATCTATAGTAAATATGGTCATTTCCGTAACAGTATGATATGCTATTTTTAATAGTTTATATCATGCAAGCAACGTCGCAGCATGATTCAGTGAACGCTTCCTTGCGGCAACGCCAGTTTCAATGAATTGCGTTCATTATATCGTTTAAAAAGGTGTGCTTTATTATGTTTAAATCCATTCAAACCAGAGCTATGTTTTTTTTGGTATCCTTATCCATCAGTTTATTGATTGTACTCGGTTATGTCATTATAGCGAGCACGGAAAATATCGGGCATGATATGAAATCGACCGCACTGGAAGAGCGCTCTGTCTTACTGTCGCAGCTGATCAAATCGAACTATTTGCAGAAAAATGTTGAACTCTCCCCTGCAAAAAGTTATTCGCTCTTGCTTAAGACAAATGAACTCCCCTCCAAAATCATTCAAGAAACTTTTATGATCAATAAGGATGGTAATACGATCGGGTATTATGACAAAGAAGTTCCGTATAATTTGAATTTCAAAGATCAAAGCGACGAGCAAGTCATTTATAAGAATGGACAGGATTATATTGTCGGACTATCTTCTTTAGCGGATATTCCCGGACTGGAGGGCTGGTATATTGTTACGGAAGAATCCTTTAGTTCTTCCTTTGCTAAAATCAATAATATCAAAACAGTTGCTATCATACTTATTACAGCCCTTTTATTTGTGTTTTGGCCCCTATCTAAGAAGTTTTCATTTTATATTACGAACCCAATTAAAGATTTATCTGCCGCAGCTTCTCAGATTGCTGCAGGCGATATCAGCCATGAGATTACGGTGAAAAAAAATGATGAACTGGCGGACATTGCCGCTTCATTTAATGCCATGTTAAACAATCTCAAATCCACGATGCGCCAAGTGTTGGCCAAGTCCGGCGAGGCGGCTTCCATGCATGAAATTATGGAATATGTAGAACAGGCATATGACAACCTGCCCGGAGGCATCATCAGCATCAACAACATAGGAGAAATAACGACCTTCAATGAAGTAGCCTCCGATCTTATCGGCATTAAAGAATCGGAGGTGTTAGGGCTCGATATCAAGAACCCTTATCCGAAAGAAATTAAACCGCTTATTGATCCTTTAAGAAGATGTTTGGCGAAGGGAAGTATTAAATTAAAAACCATTACCGACATTTTTTCCGTGTCAGGAGAAAAAATTCCTATTCTATACAGCATCAATATTCAGTTTGGCTTAAAAAACGAAGTAATCGGTGCCGTTTGCGTTTTTCGAAGAATAGAGGACATCAAACGTTTCGAAGAAAGTGCTAACCGTGCTAAAAATTTGGAATCGTTAGGCGAGATGGCAGCCAGTTTAGCCCACGAAATCAAAAATCCTCTGACGAGTATCCGAGGTTATGCTCAATTAATTAAGCTGGATTTAAGTGAGAAGAAATTGAATTTGGAAGAATTGGATATAATTATGCATGAAACCGATCGGCTTACGCTGATGTTGGACCGCTTCTTGAATTTTGCCCGTCCAAAGATACCCGAGCTTGTACCGATTGATTTAACACAGATGGTGAAATATGTACTGACTTTGACTCAAAATGATTTACCTCATAATATTAAAATTAATACCAACTATCAAGGAACGCCGAAAGTTATGGTGGATGCTGAACTTTTTGAACCCGTTATATTAAACCTTGTACTCAATGCAATCCAAGCAATGCCGAACGGCGGTGCAATAGATATTAAGACCGGCTATAATGATATGCGGAAAATGGTTTATTTAGAGGTGAGGGATAACGGTATAGGGATCCCTATCGAAATCTCAGAAAAAATTTTCGAACCATTTTTTACCACAAAAGTAAACGGAGTAGGTATGGGACTTGCCATCTCTTCTAGAATTATCGAAGCACATAAAGGTATTTTAGAGGTGGAAAGTGTAGTAGGGCAGATGACGAAATTTACCATACTGTTGCAGTCTGTTGAAGATAAAAGTTATCAAGATTTTCAGGAGGAATAGATGGTGGAACTAATAAACATATTGGTCGTTGACGACGAACTGAATGTACGGCAGCTTTTAAGCAAGGTCCTCACAAAGGAAGGATATCGTGTCTATACTGCTTGTGACGGGATAGAAGGTCTGGAATTGCTGCAGACAATAAGCATTGATATTATTATCAGTGATATTAAAATGCCCCGCATGTCCGGAATCGAATTTCTGCATAAAGTAAAGGAAATAGAACCCGATATAGGCTTTATTTTAATCACAGCATTCGCCACCACAGAAACAGCCATAGAAGCTTTAAAAAGCGGAGCACAGGATTATGTGACCAAACCATTTGACTTTGCTGAAATTCTTACTGCGGTAAAAAAACTCAGCATAACAAATCAGCACGGATACAATTATAACTTTAAACAGGAGAACGAAAACTTCGAAACCAGCAGCAATAGCCCTACGATGATAGATATCCTGCAACTAGCTAAGCAGGTGGCCGGTTCCGGTTCCACCGTCTTATTGACAGGAGAAACCGGAACCGGGAAAGAGGTCATCGCATCCGCGATTCACCGATGGAGTCCACGAAGAGATAAATCCCTTATAAAAGTAAATTGCGGAGCCATTCCGGATAACTTGCTGGAAAGCGAATTATTCGGATATGAAAAAGGAGCTTTTACCGGTGCTGTTTCTTCCAAACCCGGGCGATTCGAATTTGCTGACGGCGGCACCATTTTTCTGGATGAAATCGGGGATATTTCGCCGTCGTTGCAGGTAAAATTATTGCGTGTCTTACAGCAAAAATCATTTGAACGATTAGGCGGTCTGAAAACCATTGTTGCAGATGTACGGGTCATCGCTGCCACCAATAAGAATTTATTCGAAGAAGTAAAGCAAAAGCGCTTCCGGGAGGATTTATACTATCGGCTGAATGTAGTGCCCATTCACTTGCCTCCTCTTCGTGAGCGACCTGAAGATATAGAGAACTTAATCAATTACTTCCTAGAGAATTCGGCTAATATCTCGGGGATCAATGCCCCTAAAATAATGAGTGCCGATGCCCTGGACTGTTTAAAAAATTACTATTGGCCCGGCAACATCAGAGAACTCGAAAATATCATCGAACGCTGCGTGGTCATTTCATCGGGTTCCATTATTCATGTGAACTGTCTTCCTATTGAAATTCGAGAAAGCAATATGGATTTTGCCGTTAACCAAGAAAATGAAACCATGCTGAATGCCGCTATCGACAACAGGGAGAAGGAAGTTATCTTAAAAGCCATTCAAGAAAACAACGGAAATAAAACGAAAGCAGCATTAGCCCTGGGAATCAGCAGGCGTTCACTCCATAGAAAGCTTCAGAAATATGATATGGTAGATTAAACATTTTGATTTTGCAGGTTAAACTTATCCCTATGAAAACGTACTATTAAAGAATAGCGCACAATAAAGGGAAGTTCTTTTAAAAAGAACTTCCCTTTATCTTGTCATAAATTATGTTAAGAGTTATATAATGGTGGAACCAAAAATGAGTCCATATTATACTGCTTTTGCCGGCGCTTTCTTTTCTTCTTCATCCAACGTGTTTTCTTCGTCAGTCATCGCTTCAACTTCCGGAGACCAAAGGTGCCCGAATGTAGTATCGCCCTTGAAGAAGTCTGTTCCGTAGGATAACAGGCAGCAAAGAATACCAACGCCAAGACCTGCCGCCGAACCGCTTGTTAACAGCACACCGGCAATAACACCGGCAATACCAAGGTCCTTAAAGCTCTGAGCCTGCTGCACTCCGATACGTACACTTACGAATCCCTGAACGATCATAGTCAAAGACATGGCAACGGTTAAGATCGGCTGAACCAAGGTTACAATCGGTAACATCCAGTAACCGGTAAAGGTTCCGAATCGGAAAGACGCTGCACCGCCAAATAGAGACTGCATGCTCTTTGTGCCCTTCTTATAACGTTCACAAACAACCACCTGCATTGCTGCCCATAGAGGACCGCACATCGTGATGTCAGGACCAATAACACCCATAAGGGTATTTCTTAAACCGAAAATTAAATGTGCACGGTTTGGATTATAATCAATCAGTTCATCATCTCTGGTTACATCTGCATCACGAACTAACGCTTTACTTTGAACCACATCTCCGAATAAAACGATATAGATAGCAATTACAGTAGGGATGGCTTTAATAAACATTGTCACGGAAGGCCAGCCAACTGCACCCCAAGGTACCCATTCTGTCCAGAGTTCAGCAAAGTTCGGATTGCTGAAACCCCATTGGATATGCGGCCAAGGGCTTTCACCCACAAGAGGAGCAACGATTACCGCAATAAGAACGGCTGGTAAAATGCCTAAGTTGGCAACTACTTCCCAAAACTTGTTTTTCGTGCTTAATCTTTTGAATCCATTTGAAAACAATAAGTAGAACGCTACCACTAAGCAGAGGGTTGTTGTATATGGCATAACCCCAAACTTTCCGCCTTCTTGAAATATCATCGTTATGGCAGAAATACCGGCGCCTAAGATAATTCCGGATTTGATAGCCGGAGGAATCAGCCCAATAATTTTTCCTGCAACACCTGTTAAGCCTAAAATAATTGAAAATACACCTAACGTAATTTCAAAGGCTACTAACGCCTGCATTCTGGCGTGACCTTCCGGGAAAGTCAAACAATACGCTGTTAATAGGGGGATAGCCGGTGTGATCCAGCCCGGAACAACCGGGTCACCTAAAAACGTATGCCACGTGTATAAAAATCCATTTAACACGACTACAGCTAGTGCAACTTCAAAAGACATTCCCAATGCATCCTGCAAAAGCGGAATGGCACCTAGGCAGACGGCACACATCAATAAACCTTGAATATAGTCTGCAATCTCAAAACGGTAATGAATAAACGGCAGACGAAGTTTGAAAGGCCCTGCTTTAATAAAAGGGGCTTCTTCGCCATACGGCATGTACTCTCTCATAGATATACCTTCTTTCCTTTATAAATAGATAATTGCTGTTTCGAGCACTCCTCCTTAAATCTTTCAGAGGGACTGCTCTTTTTAGTTTACGTCTATATATAAAGCAATTGTCATGCCAATCATCAAATAAAACACCTTATTTTTCTAAATAGGACTTGCTATATATCCTAGACTGATTAATTTCAAGGGGCTTGCCTTCATATAACATTTTTTATCTGGGTTTCTAAAATCAATGTTTTATATTTTACTGTGACATACCTGTCACACAACGGGCTTTTGTGTCATAGCAGCTTTTATCCATGGCGGGCGTTATCGTCTCAATCGGGCGCCCGTTTTGTTACTTTTCCGCACATCTTGTCCACCTTTTGATTACTATATCGCTTTTGCACCAATGACTTGGTTGTTTGAAAATCATCCTATTTATCGCATCAAAAAGGGGCTATCTAAAAAATTCAAACTATTTTGAGATAGCCCCTCCTTATGTGGTTTTATCCTTGTTCTATACTATTTTATGTTTATGCCCGTATCAACAAATAGGTCTATCAGCTTGCATCTGCCTTTAATACTGCATTCAGCATGACGGTTGCACCGTTCGTACATTGCTCAGGACTGGAATACTCCGGCTCGCAATGGGAATGACCATCTTTTGAAACGACGAAAATCATAGTCGTTGGAAGCATGTAGCTTACAAATTGGGCATCATGGCCGGCACCGCTGTTAATATATTGATGCTTTACACCGGCTTGCTCGGCGGCTTCCTTTACATAGCTCACGAGTTCCTTATCAAAGTATACCGTATCTCTGGCCCAAGCCAACTCCACCTCACATCTGCATTTTGCCCATTCCCTGTCTGCAAGGCCTTTTACAATGGCAAGAACTTTCTGTCTTACCGCAGGGTCTTCGTGCCGTACATCAATGGAGAAATCAACAAAATCCGGAATAACCGTATGGACGCACGGATGGCATAAAATCTCTCCAGTGGTATAAACCAATTCAGGTCTGTCAAGCTTATCAATTTCCTCATGAAGATAACATAAAGCCTGGGCGGCTGCATGAAGTGCATCCTGCCTTTTATGCATAGGAGTGGTTCCCGCATGGTCAGACTGACCATAGAACCGGATTCTATAATTAAACATGCCTAATACGCAAGTGACTACGCCCACATCATTTCCTGCATCCTCCAGAATCGGACCCTGCTCGATATGAAGCTCAAACATGCATTTATAGTCATCAGGATTCAATCGGTTCTTTTTATCTCCTTTAAATCCGCTTGATTCCAGCGCTTCACCGAAAGTTCTCGTGCGATCCAGCACGCTCTTCGATGCCAGCATATCTTCTTGTTTAAATTTCTTTGCGATCTCAGTCGGTAAAAAGTCATTGCAGACTACGCCGGAAGACATCATAGCAGGCGGATAAAGCGAGCCTTCTTCATTCGTCCAAATCATGGCCGTAACCGGATGTGTATGCGGAATATCCTCTGCTGCGATCGTTTCCAATACCTCCATAGCCCCCATGACACCCAGTATGCCATCGTAATTTCCGCCATTTTTTACAGAGTCGCAGTGCGAAGCCATGACAATCCTTTTTGCTGAAGGGTCTGAGCCGGGAAGTGTTGCATACATGTTTGCCATGTCGTCCGTAACAATTTCCGCATGAATTGCTGTCATCCTTTTTATAAATTCATTTCTTGCCATAATAGCTTCCGGTGATAGTGAATATCTAGTGATGCCACCGTGCCCGGCATCCCCGAATGTGCTAAACGTCTTAATTTTGTCCTCCATCCTCTTCACGTCACAAGTATACATTATAATACCCCTCCATTCGTTTTATTCGTAATGCTTCTTAATCTGCACACCGCTCGGCTTTCGGCCCTCTTTCCACTTGATTTCACCCGGTCTGATACAGCCTTGAACAGGACATACATTGAGACACAAGTGGCATCCGACACAGTGTTCATTTAATTCAGGCCGTCTTTTTTTCTCGTTCCAATCAATCGCCTGATGAGCTGCATCGTAACAAGAGATGTAACACCTTCCACAGCCAATACACTTCTCCTCATCGAACTCAGGCAGAATTTTGAAATCTCTGTTCAGTTCCTCTGCCGGAACTAAATTTGGAAGGGCCAGGCCGATAAAGTCCTCCAGTTTTTCATAACCATGTTCATCCATAAAATGACTGACACCGCTTATCATATCTTCAACAATGCGATATCCATATTGCATAATAGCCGTCGTAACCTGAATATTTCTGCATCCAATTAATAAGAATTCTACGCAGTCCCTCCATGTTTCAATTCCACCTATCCCGGACATCTCTGTCTTCCCAATGGTTTCATTTTTCATCATTTGAGTGATAAAGCGAAGCGCAATCGGTTTAATCGCTGCACCCGAATACCCTGAAATAGAAGATTTTCCATTCACCACCGGCATACCTGTCATATTTTCAAAATCAATATTCGTGATAGACTTAATCGTGTTGATGGCCGAAATTCCGGCGGCTCCGCCTTCCAACGCGGCAAGTGCAGGAACCTCTATATTGGTAATATTGGGAGTCATTTTTGCTATGAAAGGGATTTTGGTAGTGCTGGTTACAGCCTGACAATATTGTTTCACCAGTTCTACATTGGTACCGACGTCCGAGCCCATCGAATGGGTCGTCATCTGAGGGCAGGAAAAGTTTCCTTCAATCAGGTCTGCACCTGCCTGTTCACACATCTTCGCCAGTTCTCTCCACTCCTCATCGGTGGATCCCATAATAGAGGCAACCATCACTTTTTCCGGATAATCCCGCTTTAGCTTCATCATATTTTCAAAGTTCACTTCAGTGGGCTTATCGGAAATCTGCTCCATATTCTTAAAGCCTAACCATGGCAGCCCCTCTTTATTTGTCTGATCAAATCTAGGCGAACATTCATCGGCTACAAATATGCCAACGGTTTTATAAAAAACGCCTCCCCACCCTTTTTCAAAGCTTTTGGCGACCATTTCATAATTGCTTCCGACTGGTGAAGAGGAAAGGAAGAACGGGTTCTCACATGGAACACCTAAATAGTTGATCGATAAGTCTTTCTTTACTGCCATTCTACTTCACTCCTTTCTGCGCAAGATAAGTGAGGATGGCATCAGCAGCTTCTTTCCCTGCCGCTACCGCTTCTACAACAGTCTTTCCGCCATTCACGATATCCCCGCCGGCAAAGACTTTAGCATTACTGGTCTGTCCGCTCGAAGTTACCGCGATAGTCCCTTTATCCGTCAGCGTGACTTCCGCAATTTGTTTCACATTCTCCGGTTCCTGCCCGATTGCAAATACAATCGTATCGGCATGAAGACTGAGAACGGAATTCTTGTCTCGGCCTATAAAGTTGATTCTTTCAACAAAATCAGTCCCTTCTATCTCTTCGGGAGCCATATTTGTTGTAATTCCGATTCCTAAGCTTAGCGCATATTGGAATTCCGTCATATTGCCGGGAGCTTCTTCCAACGTTCGCCTATAAACAATTCGCACCTCTTCCGCACCTAAGAGTTTTGCCGTCACGGCACAATCAACTGCAACATCTCCGCCGCCCACTACAACAACTTTCTTTCCTGCCTCAAAAGCTTCCGTTCTTGCTTCCTTTAAGTACTGCGCTGCAGCATAGACACCTTCCAATTCGATTCCTTTTATAGGAGGTAATTTTGCACCCCAAAGACCTGTGCCGACAAAGATCGCGTCAAAGGCTGTCAAATCTTCCGCTTGAACCTGTTTGCCAAATTCAAATTGAACGCCTAATGCTTTTACTTGATCGATATCATGATCTACCACATACTGCGGCAGCCTGCTTGGAACAATTCCATACGTAAGCACACCTCCGGCTTTTTCTTCCCGTTCAAAAATAATTACCGCATAACCCTCTTTAGCCAGCTGTGCAGCGCAGGCTAAAGAAGAAGGCCCTGCTCCGACACAGGCAATGCTTCCTTTTTTCTTCTTGGCAGGTGCTTTTAATACCTGCATGCCATATAGTTTTTCCTGCTCGATCGCATATCTCTGGAGTTTGCCGATTTCGATCGGTTTATCGATGCCGCATCGGCTGCAGGCTTCTTCACATAGTTTATCGGTTGGACAAACTCGGGCACAAGTTCCTCCCAATATATTATTTTCTCTGATTGTTTCCGCAGCGCCCTTCACGTTTCTAAATCGTATGGACCGTATAAATTTTGCAGGATCAGTGCCAGCCGGACACCCTTTACTGCATGGCGCATCATGACAAAGCAAACACCTTGCCGCTTCTTCCATAGCCGTCCTATGCGTAAAACCAGCAACGGCTTCGGAAGTAACCTTTCCTTCGACTACTTTACTCAATTTGTCCTCCTCCTTTTTCATACCTCATAACCACCGCAACATCGATATGCGTGTTAATTCGTGCATGGACTAGGGAAAATTTTCCCTATGAAAATAGTCTTGGGTAAGCCGGTATTCCACTATTTAATTAAAATGTTTCTTCAGATAAGTGAGCCTCTTTAGATCGGTTATAGTGTAACCGGTTACACAGAATAAGTATATTACTGAGTTTTCAAAAAATTCAAGAGGCCCATCGTTTTTATGTAATTTTTTAGCGGTGCTGTTTTCACCACGTTAACGTTAATTTATTGGTTGGACATACATCATTGCATAAACCGCAGCCACCGCATAGGTTTTCGTTTACCAGCACATTCTTGTCTCTCCTTTTGATCGCACCATAAAGACAGGAATGGATACATTGATTGCACCCCTCTTCACAAATTTGATCATTTGTTGTACAAGTTACCGGTTCCACTTTCATCTCATCAAAGGACTTTAAATTTCTTAAAGCTTTCCCCCGTATGTTTTTTATGCTGGTGATGCCATTCTTTCGTTCCCAGGTCTCTAAGTCATGAATCATCTCTGAAATGATTCCATGGCCATGCAACATGACCGCCGTCCCCACTTGTACAGCCGAAGCACCCAGCATAATGTATTCCAGCACATGCTGATAATTTTCCACTCCGCCTATCCCGCATATCGGTACATCCACAGCTTGTGCAACAGTGGCAACCGAAGCCAGGCCCAAAGGCCGAATAGGTGCACCGGAATAGCCTCCGTACGTCGTTAACGTAGGCTCACATTTTTCCAAATCCACCCCTAATATACATCGAATCGTATTAATCGCACTTACTCCGGAAGCTCCGGCTTTCTGAGCGGCTTTTGCTACTCTTGAAATATTCGTGACATTTTGAGAAAGCTTCACAGCAACAGGGATTTTCACGTTATCAACCACTTCTTTTGTCATTTGAAAAATAGTCTCCGGGTCGGAAGCTACAATTTCAAGTGATTCCCACATCGGATTCGATAAGCTTATTTCAATTGCGTCTGCACCAAAGACCTCCATTTTGGAAGCTAAATAGGCTAGCTCCGAAGGAGTGTGCGCCGAGATGCTCGCGATAACGATCCCACCGTTTTTCTTTGCATACTCTAAATCCTTCTGCCAGCCTTCTACCTGAATATCACAATACATCCTTATATTTTGCACACCACAGCCATTATAGGCAATCCTAGGGCGAACATCTACCGCTACATCCGTAACAATGGTTTCAGTGACAACAGCACCGGCACCGGCAGCAATACCCTTTCGTATGCTGCTTCCATCCCGGCTCCATGGTCCTGCAGCGACCATCACCGGATTTTTCATCTTTAATCCCAAAAATTCTGTTTTCATAAGCATCCCCTTATCTGCATACGAACGTGGAATTGACATTAACCGCGAAACATTTCCTGAAGTCTTTCTGTGTGCCCGCATGATTTTCTTATTTTTATTTTCGACTGCAATTCGATTTCTTTTGATCGATGCAGTTCTAAATATGCTTGGTTTTTTTGATCTGCATCTTCTATCATGTCAAATAATAGTCTGGCACCGACTACCCCCATCTTATGCAATGGCTTCTCAATGGTGGTCAGCTTCGGGTCTACCATATTTGACATCCGAATATTATCAAATCCTATGATGGATATTTCTTCCGGCATTCGGATGTTATGGTCTTTCATTGCATCCATTACGCCAAATGCAATCAAGTCACTGGTAGCAAGGATGACCTCCGGACGTTCTTGCATCTCAATAAATCTTTTGGCACCCAAATATCCACCTTCAATATTATTTTCTGTTGCTATTATATATGCCGGATTCCGCTCTATGCCTTCTTTCGCCAGAGCTTGTTCGTACCCTTCAATCTTTCTCTTATTCTCCAGCTCAGGCGTCTTCCCATACAGAATGGCAATTTTACGATAACCGACCTCCATTAAATAATTTACGGCTTTAAAAATCGCCTGCTGACAATTTGTTCGAACAACAGGTACGTTGGGCTTGCCCTTATTTTCCCCGATCATCACCACCGGCACACCCTGACTATAGATGTTCTCAATTTCGTCCGCCTCTAGATGAGACGAAATCAAAATGATGCCGTCTACTTTTCTATGGATCAGGCTTTCTGCGTATTGTCTTTCCTTTTCAGGATCATTTTCAACATTACACATAAAGGTAATATAATCCTTTTGACGGGCCACATCTTCCACACCTTTCACAATTTCCATATTGGCCGGATTCAAAATATGTGGGATCATCAGACCTATGGTCTTGGTCTTGTTAAAATTCAGTCCCCGCGCGAACCAATTCGGAGTATATTCTGCCTCTTGCATAATTCTTTCAATCTTTTCTTTGGTTTCCGGTGCCACACTTTCAGGATGATTTAATACTCTTGATACGGTGGCTACCGATACGCCGGCTTGTTTTGCAATTTGTTTAATATTCATTAGGCTGCAATCTCCTCCTCTTTATCCTTATCTTATGTTGTGAAATGCTATAAAAAAAGCGGGTATTCTGAATGAACCCGCTCCTGAAAGTTATTGTCGATTCTGCTTAAACATCACTTTGGTTACGATATTGTTCAGAATTTTCCTTTATGTAGATTAAACCACTTTCATTGTCTCATTTCAAGGGGAACCTTCCCTTGAATCACTTTTTTGTTACTGGTTACATGTTGACATTTCACCTCATTCTAGAGATAGGTTATTACTCTTGAAGCTTCTTACATGCCATGACTCTTTCCGTGTCGGATATCCCTTTGGAGGTAGGATCGGAAACATATCCAATTAAAGCAACAATCGCACACCCCAGTTTAAATGGATTCATCAGCAGCTCTTTCACTTGTTCCCATAATATATTCCAACTGGTAAATATCTCAGGGCTTATACCTATTGCAGTAAAGATAACAGCAAACAGGCCAATCCAGAAATAAGGGTTTTGTGCTCGAAGCAGCCAATTGATATGCATAATTCCTCTTCTATTGCGTCTGTCGTCCTTCGTTTTTACTTTTTTGCTTTTACGTCTAAATCCCACGACCGTTCTCCTCTCACCTGTTTTAGTAACATTCTATGTCATTTCTTTTTCTATCAGTACCTTTGATTCCTATTTTTGCGATTAACAATCAAATGTCATTTTTTATGTGCCAAGAATGTGTTATATACAATTTTTAAAAAACTGTATATTGTTATTGTATATATCGTTTATATCTACTAATTATCATTTATTGTATCTATTAAAATTATTATTTTTATATCTTTTTTTATATACAACTCACATAGTATAATAGACAATGAACAAAAATAGGAGGACTTTATAATGAAACAGGATACAACTATAAAACGCTTATGTGAAACAGCACTATTTACTGCGTTAGTCTTTTTAGGGATTTTTACGTTTAAATTTCCGCTGCCTTTTGGCTATGTTCATTTAGGAGATTCCATGATTTTTCTTGCTGTACTGATGTTGGGCGGAAAAAGAGGTGCCCTTGCCGGTGGGATTGGCGGCGCTCTTGCAGATTTAATAAGCGGCTACGCCATTTGGATGCTTCCTACATTTCTATGCAAATTCTTTTTGGCGATATGTATGGGAATCATCATAGAAAAACAATTATTTAAATTAGAAGGAAAATCTGCTTGGCTTGTCGGAGGACTGTTGGGAGGACTGGTTCAAACCATCGGATATATGATTGCATCTTATGTTCTGTATGGAATGCCTGCTGTTGTGGTTGCCATACCATCTCTGGCTTTTCAAAGTATCGCTGGGCTTATTATCGCTCTGGTTGTCGCTGCAGCTCTTCAAAAAACAGCATTGCAGAAATATTTTTTACATAGAGCAAACAAAAAAGTAAGTAACGAAGTATCCGATTCTTTATAGATAAAACAATCTTATTCACATATTCATACGCTAATAAGGGCGTTTCCAAACTGTTCACAGTTGGAGACGCCCTTTTTTTTGCTCTATAGATGCTATGCGGCTATGCAGCAGCAAGAAATTATTTTTCTGAGCTAGTTGTTCCTCTTACATATTGCTCGTTATACTCACCGGGGATATGGCCCCTTAAAATAGCCTGCTTCACAGGATTCGCCTCATCAATCATTGTGTTATGGTCTTCCGAATTTTTAAACTCGGAAGTCTCAATTAAACCTTCCGGAAACATTTCGCCGTTAGAAGTTCTCAAATCCACATTATCAACTTTATTTTCCATATTTTTTACCTCCTATTACGATTAGTATGGGTATGGAAGTATAAAATATTCTGTCACAAATAGTTTTTATTAAAAGTAAACTAAATACTCTTTTATTCTTGTCCTTTTTTTGTCCCTTATAAGCATACATTTTAACTTTCCCGATCTTTACAGGAACAATCGGAAGGATTGACACATTTACTTCATCCCTTTCAGCTTTCGGTCATTTTTTATTCCGTGACGGAAATTGAGTTGGATTTTCTGCCACTGACACCGTTCGCTTCATCTACAACAAGAGAGAAGATGTGCGGGGTCATTATAAATATGATTGAAGTTGCATCTGCTAAAACAATGATACCATACTCGTTCAGAGAAATTTCACCAGAAGCGCTTGTAGTAGGACCTGCCATTACCGATATGCTGTCACCAACTTCAACGTAATTATAAATATTTTTAAGAAAGTCCGTATCACAATTTTGCGGGAACGGATCAGGGGGATTCAAATAAGTTATTGAATCATCATACACACTATCAGGGAAATAAAGCATCGTTATTTTATCAATGCTGAAAGCAGCCGGTTGACCTCCTGATTGAAGAATAAGCAAAGGAATGCTTCCGGCATCAGGCGCTTTGTAAAGTGAGTCGATTGTTCCTGAAACGGTTGCAAGCCTATTCGAGAACATACTAACAGCTGCACCCGGATAGATAGTCACCACTTGCTCCAAAAGATTGGCAAATTGATCCAAGGCAAAGCAACGGCTATTGTCAATTGTATATTCATTTAAATAAAAAATACGCAGATTCGCTTTAAATGTCATCATATTTGGTAAAAAAACAGTGGCATTTGAAGCATTTACCAATGAAAAATTAACAGGAGCATCGTCAACATTTAAAACGGCTATTCCGCCCATGTTTCCTGTTTTAATCGGTGAACTGCTATCAAATTCAGTCCCTTTGTCAGAGATCAACTTAAAAATGACACCAGACGAACCAGAGGTTGACTGCATAGATACATACCAATCGATTATATACAGGCCTTGTTCATAAACAGTAATAACCCCGGTGGTGTTATTATAACTCACGTTCCCTATCATACTGATTGTTTCATCAAATATAACATTATCATTATTGTTTATAATGCTATCATTATTATTTTTTTGAAGCTGCAATACTATATTACTCATATCTATACCCTATAACCTTATTTTTTCTTTATATTTATTATATGCTTTTGATTGAAAAACGTTAAAGATAATGGGTGATTGTATCAGATGGCTTGCCTTTCCCAATAAAAATAAGGTACAGCATGAACTGTACCTTATTTTTATTGGGTTTTTAGGAAACATAAGTTATTCTTTTAATGATGCGGTGATAATGGCCATTTTATAAACCTCATCTGCATTACAGCCTCTTGAAAGGTCATTAATTGGGGCATTTAGTCCCTGTAGGATCGGTCCATATGCATCAAATCCCCCGAGGCGCTGAGCGATCTTATAACCAATATTGCCGGCATTTATATCGGGGAATACGAACGTGTTGGCTTTACCTGCGACAGGAGATTCCGGCGCTTTTGTTTTGGCAACTTCAGGCGCAAAGGCAGCATCAAACTGCAACTCACCGTCTATTGGGAAATCAAGATTCATCGCCTTTATTTTTTCAACGGCTTCTCGAACTTTATCTACAGTTTCTCCTTTACCGGATCCTAATGAGCTATATGATAACATGGCAACTTTTGGTTCAATTGAAAAAACTCTTGCCGTTTTAGCCGTTTCGACTGCGATTTCAACAAGTTCGTCAACGTTAGGCGTTATATTGATAGCACAATCACCCATCGCATATCTTTCGTCGCCTTTTTCTGTTACGCGCTGTAAAATAAAGCAACTTGAAACAATGCTGTTTCCAGGTTTTGTCTTAATGATTTGAAGTGCCGGACGAACCGTATCTGCGGTTGAATATGTTGCACCTCCTAAAAGGCCTTGAGCATATCCTATTTTTACCAACATAGTTCCGAAATAATTTGTCTTTTTCAAAACCTCTCTGCAAGCTTCTTCATCCATTTTTCCTTTTCTCAGTTCAACCAATTTAGCAACCATTGAATCCATTTCCGGATAATTTGCCGGATCGAGAATTTCAATACCATCTATAGGGAATCCATATTTTTTTAATGCTTCATGGATTTCCTCGGGATTCCCCAACAACAGCGGCTCCAGAATATTTTCTTGCTTTAAGCGGCTTGCAGCTTCAAGAATTCTTGGATCCGAGCCTTCCGTAAACACAAGTTTTTGTTGATCTTTTTTTAAATTTTCAATCATAGTTTCAAACATCATCTTCATCCTCCTAAAGAAACTTTACCAACTTCGACTCCATAAAAGTATAATGAAGCATTTCATATATTGGTTATGTATTAGTATCTCATTAGAGTATACCATATAAATAGTAGTTCACGACATATTGAGCTTACATTTTGTCCAGTATTTTTTATAGAACTATCGAAGGTTTTTTTAACAGGGCAATTATGAAACTCATATAATAATTAATGATTTTATTTAATAAAAATGATGTTATTCATTAAGTTGGTATGAGGAGTAATAACAATGATTCATAAAAAACAATATGAAGGGATCCCTTCTTGGCAAATAAACATAATCCTTCGTTTATCCAATGCATGGAAAGAATTAGCCATCTTTTCCAGACTTTATCTAATTAGTTCCTATACGGGTCTAGAGGACCGCGAATCTATATCTGATAGATTAGCTGAAATACCAATAGAACTTGGAAATACAATTAGATTATTTTTTGGAGATGATATAGCTGCCAGATATACAGACTTAGTAAATCTACAAGTTTCACTAATAAAAAATTTAATTGACGCTCAAGTAAGAGGTGATGATGCTGCTGTAAAGGATAATATAAATCGATTATACGGCACTGCTGATATGCTTGCCGCTTTACTTTCAAATGCTAATCCATTTTGGACACAAAGTGAAATGCGTAATTTAAGGTATACTTACTTGAGTTTAATGCTAGAAGAAATAACAACATTTATAACAAAAAATTATGCAACTTCTATAGATATATTTGATAGACTTTTATCTTATTCAACTGTATTAGGAGACTATTATGCAAAGGGACTATACGATTATATAATGGCTAATAGAGCAAGAACCCCCTAACCCGTACCCTTGATTCGATTCCCTTCTTGCGAACAAAAAATAAAACAAGAGAGAATAAATCCCTCTTGTTTTTATGGAGCGGGTGAAGGGAATCGAACCCTCGCCTTAGCCTTGGGAAGGCCACGTTCTGCCATTGAACTACACCCGCAAGTTTTTTATGTTGCTGATACATTATATCAAATAAAAAAACTTAATTCAAGCTCATATCAAAAGAAAAGCACCAGAAAATGTCTGGTGCTATCGCTTCATCGCGGTTTATTTTTTATTCGCTTCCATAATCAAGTCACGAACACGTGTAGAAATATGCTTCGCTTCTTCTTTGGATAAACCTGCCGTCTCAATCGGCGGCAATATCGTAATCTTAACGTGTGCTGGATGAATCCAAAAACCATGTGCTTCCATCGCGCGATAAGAACCGTCAATCGCCACAGGCACAATAGGGGCACCTGTTTTCATAGCAATTTTAAAAGCACCCGCTTTAAATTCTCCTGCTTCGTCTTGTTTACTTCTTGTTCCTTCTGGGAAAATAATAATCGAACGGCCTTCTTCAATAACTTTCTCTGCTTCCGCAAAAACTCTTAGCGATTGTCTTGCATTGTCACGATCAATGAAAAGACAGTCAAAAAGTTTCATCCAATTAGAGATCATCGGCATTTTCTCTAAACTGTCTTTTGCAATCACTGGATTGGGTTCTCCTAGTTTAGCAAGCATCAACGGAATATCAAAATTTCCTTGATGATTGCTTGTAAACAACACCGCTCGGTCTGCAGGAATATTCTCAAGTCCCTGTACGGTGCAAGTAACACCTGCCATTTTTAGCAAACTAGACGCCCACTGTAGGACGACTTGATTAATTCCAGATAAGTCTTGCTCCTTTGGAGCGCCTTCAGCTCGTCGCTTCTCATAATATTTTTGTTTTGGGTATATCTTGATGAGATACAACCAAAAATATATGAACCAAATAATAGTACGCATAAGAATTATTACTCCATCTATTTCATTGCTGCTAAAATTTTTGCTGGCAGCATTCTACATCTTTCTTCTGAAACAGAAGCCACAGATACTCTAAGACCTTTTGCTAGCGGTACTAGAAAAATTCCTTCAGCCTGCAGTTTCTTTCCAATTTCATCAGGATTCTCACAAGGAATGGATGCAAAGAAACCTGAGTCAAACGGTACAATTTCAAGACCTACCTTGGCGGCTTCTTCTTCGAAAGCCTTTCCTCGCTTCACTAACACTTCCCTGTAGAATTCTCTTTCTTCGTTCACTTTTTCCAGCAGCTTCAGATCATCATAGATCTTTGTTAAAACTACCATAGAAGCTCTTGTACAGTTGGACCAAGAAGCTCTTGCAGAGAATTGCGTTACCCTTACGAATTCATCTGCTATTTGTTTGTCAGGTGTCATACAGATCATTGCTCCGCATCTCATGCCGTAAAGCGTAAAGGTTTTTGATAAGCTGTACGCAATAATCGGAAGGATATTCTTCGGAAGATTTTCTAGCTTTGGCATAAATTTTCTATACTCAATGCCATCTCCTGCAAAGTCGATATAAGCTACGTCTACTAAAAGCGCCACTTTTTTATCTTGACCTGCAGCTGCCTCCACTGCCGCTAAAATCTGATCCCAATCTTCTAATGTAAAGGTATATCCTGTTGGGTTATGTGCAGGTGTGTTTAAAATAATCATTAGGCTATCTTGCTTCATTAACAGTTCGTTTATTTTTGTTTCAAAAGCTTTTACATTGAATCGGCCTTCTTTATCAAACAAGGTGTATGTCGTAACGCTTCTTCCGATTTCTCCGGCGATAGAGTTATAAGTTGCCCAGAACCAGTCGGAAGTCAGTACCTGATCTCCAATAGCGGTATAGTTCGCAATCGTATTTCGGATTGCGCCGGTTCCACCCGGTGTCGCAACGGCTTCGGTAAAGCACTTTGGTTCATAACTGCCGAAAGTAGCTTTCTTAATGCTTGTTTTAAATTCCGGCGTACCGCCAATCGGTGCATACTCCGCATAATCTTCAGGAGTTAAATTTCTCAATACTTCAACAACAGAGGATAGCACAACGAGTTTCCCTTCATCATCTAAAAGTGCTCCAATTGTGGCATTCGTTACTGCATCTTTTCCTTTTTCTGCAATCATCTCTTTCGCTAATCTGCTGATACCAAAGATCTTATCTTCCAATGGAATAGTTCTTCCATTTGCCTGTGCCATAATAAATTCCGACATGTATACACCTCACTATCACAAAATTTTCCAACTAAAAATTCCCATAACGTCTAAATATCACGAGATATTATACTATAAGTATGCATTTTACACAAGGTTTATCCGTTTATTTATTCATCGTAAAGATTGTATGAAATGCTGTAATAGGGCAATAATAACTTAAGGAGGTGTAAGAAATGCGTCAGAATAGAATAGGAAAAAGTTCAAAAGATAGAGTAGCTATTGCTCTTGTGTTATGTTTCAGTGTTGTTGCCTTGGCTTCTGTTTTTACTGTAAAATCAAGCATCGATAAAATAAATTTATCCAATGACGGTATGATAGCTCAAAACAGTAAACCAGAAGAACAAAGCGTTACAAAGCCGGTCCCAACAGTTGACAGTATGGATAATCCAAGCAGTAAGCAGGGAGAAAATAATAGTAGTGAGAAAAGTGCCGCGTCGTCATGGGCACTCCCTGTAGATGGCACCGTTAGTGTAAAATATTCCACAGATGTACCGATTTATTCAAAAACCCTCGACCAATATATGGTTCACAATGGTATTGACATAAGTGCTCCGCTTGATACGCAAGTAAAAGCTGTAGCAAATGGAACCATCGTAAATGTATATAAGGACGATGCGCTCGGAACAACAATAGAAATTAATCATGGAAATGGCTTTATTACAACATATTCAAATCTTTCTATCGACAGTATGGTAGAACAAGGGGATGTCGTGAAAAAAGGTGATATCATCAGCGGGGTTGGTGATACAAGTCTGTTTGAAGCTTTAGATGGCCCACATCTTCATTTTGAAATGAAGAAAGACGGACAATTGGTGAACCCTGCAGATTATCTGCCCCTATAATAGTTGATAAACCCTGAGTATAGATCACTACACTCAGGGTCTTTTTTTATACTTTAAATCGTACGTAATTTATATTTTTTCCTATTGTTTTAAATTTATCCTCATATTCCGTAGTAATATATTTTGCCGCCAAGTCAGATTGATGGAGGTCTTTACTGCAAAAAACAATTTTATATTCATTTTGTTGAATTTCCTCTAGTGTAAATTCAAATAGCTGATCATTATCTGTTTTAAATTCTATAAAAGCATCTGGCTTCAAGATTTTTTCATATCCTTTTAAAAATTTTGTATGCGTAAGTCTTCTTTTTGCATGTCTCTCTTTCGGCCATGGATCGCTGAAATTTAAAAATAAGCCCGATAGTTCTTCTTCTTCAAAAAATTCCGTGACGTCTTGCATAAAAGCTTGCACAAATCGTATATTACCGATATTAGATTTGTCTGCTTTTTCAAGGGCCCTTAGAATAATAGTTTCTTGCGCCTCTATCCCTATAAAATTAGCATTCGGATTATGTTCAGCTTGTTTCAATAAGAATTGTCCCTTTCCGCATCCAAGTTCCAGATACAACTCTTTTTCATTTTCAAAAACTGTGTTCCATTTTCCTTTCATGGCTTTGCCATCTTTCACGCTGTAGGCAGCGTACTCTTCTAACCGTTTTTCTACATTCTTTACTTTTCTTTGTCTCATTCTATTGTCCAATCTATTACTTAATGAAAACCAATGGTTTGATCCTTTACTATAAGTTTTCCTCTACTCGATAACGATCACGATAGTTTTACCGTGTTCATACCAATTGTAGACAAACTTGGCGTGAGAGGTGTAGTTTCTGACACATTTGTGCGATAAAGGAATTGTACCGATGGTGCTGGAAAATTCCTTTATACCCGGATCAAGCCTCTGTCCGGTGGATGAATATTTATAAGCAGTGGAGATTCCGTGAATGTAAGCACCCGCGGTAAAACGTACCGCATACGGTGCATACCCCTCTATCGTATTTGTGCCGTCTTGCAGATAATAAAAACGTTCTCTCCTCTCAATCGCATAATAGTAGCCTAAAGGAGTGGGCTGATGATATTGCCCGACCTTGCCTGTAGTGGCCATGCTATAAGAAGTAATAGACCAGACGTCATTCCATCCTGCCTTAATACCGTTTCCCTCTGCCTTCCATAATAAGTCCGAATTGTCCTTGTCTCCGCCTGAGGTGTATTCTCTGCCTTTTTCAAAAGTTGCGATATTTTGGTTCGTTCGATCTACAACGATTGCTTTTTCCAGGGAAGTTAAGCAGTCATCCGTTCGAACATATTGTCTTGGAACAGAATACTCCAGATCCGTTCCTACCGGAGAAATCAAGGTGTAATCGCTGTCCTCTTCCAACACATTGACCAACGTACCATCCGGTAGATACACAAACTCATTCAAGTCCTGTAAGTTCGGATAGGCAGGGGCGCTCGCACTCCTGCTGTTGCCTAGGCTGTCAACAGTTCCATTTTTATAATAAGGAGAATATCCGTTTCGATTTTTATAATTATCAATGTACGTTAAACGATGCTGCGTGGCAGCTTCATCTGCTATTTTGATATGTTTAAGCATTTCGTCAAATTGGAAATGCCTTTCCTCTCCGTTTATCGTATACGTATACGGCTCTTCAACCAAATATTTGTCATACTTTAAATTAAATCTATACGGATTGGTTCCTTGTTCTTTTTCAGCAGACTTGTCTTGCGGCTTCTCCGCTAATTCATCTGAATCTTTCTTCTGTGTTTGACTGATTTCAGAAGCCTGTCCTTCGGATAACTCCGTTAAGCTGTTCGATTCCTCCGATTCAACAGTCACCGATTCTGAGCTTTCTAAAATCTTAGCCTGTGAAGTAGGGCCTATAATCAATATAAATAATAGAATCACAATTAGACTCAATGTTATGAGTATCAATTTAATATGCTTCACTCAACACCTCGACTCCTGACATTTTAAAGTTTGATAGCAGTAAAAGATTTATTATACTATTCTCCATAATATATGTGATTCAAAAATTATTAATGCTAAAAACATGATAAGTATTACAATTGCTGTCGTATCTCTGCCCTTCAACTTCATTTCATGGAGCCTCGTTCTGTGCTCACCGCCCCTGTAACACCTAGCCTCCATCGCCATAGCTAAATCCTGTGCGATACGAAACGCACTGATAAATAGCGGTACAAGCAACGGAATTAACCCCTTCGCTCTTTTCATGATATTTCCGCTTTCAAAATCTGCTCCTCTTGCCATTTGCGCTTTCATGATTTTATCCGTCTCTTCAAGCAGCGTTGGAATAAATCGCAGGGCAATGGTCATCATCATCGCCAATTCATGAGCGGGTACCCCGAATTTTTTCAGCGGGTTTAATAGGTACTCCATCCCATCTGTTAAGCTGATTGGCTTTGTGGTTAACGTAAGCACGGAAGAACCGAAAATAAGCAAAATAAGCCGTGATCCCATAAAGCATGCATTGTATAAGCCTTCTTTGGTTAACCTCAAGAAACCCAGTTGATATAAGGTTTGTCCGTCCGTCATAAACATGTTAATCAAAAAGGTAAACGCAATAATTAGAAATACTGGTTTTAATCCTTTTGCAATAAAACGAAAAGGCACTTTTGATATAGCGATTACAATTGCTAAGGCCAGTGAAGACAATACAAACCCAATAAAATCTGTTACTACAAAAAGTGCAATAATATATAGAAATGTACCGACAATTTTAACCCTTGGATCCAGTTTGTGAATCGGTGATTCATTTGGGTAATATTGCCCTAACGTAATATCTCTGATCATAATTTTTCCTTTACACGAAAAACGTGCCTTACGCACTTACCAGACAATTGCTTCGCAATTGTCTGGTAAGTGCTATACGGAAATTCGCCGGCTTGAGCCGGTCGGAATTTTTCCGTTCGCCACTCATTGTCTATTTTAAATGCTTCAGTAGTTCTGCTACCGCTTCGTCCATAGTAAGAACATTGGCCTCTAATGGAAGCCCTTTATCGGCAAGCCGATGCATCAATTCCGCAACAGGAGGCACACTGAGTCCCATTCTTACCAGCTTATCACGCTGTCCGAATATCTCTCTTGGCGTACCGCACATAACAAGCTTACCGCCCTCCATCACCAGAACCTTATCCGATAATCGGGCGATATCTCTCATATTATGAGAAACTAAAATTAAGATAATGCCCTGCTCCTGATGGATTCGTTGAATGACATCCAATAAATCCTTATGTGCTTTGGGATCTAACCCTGCTGTAGGCTCATCAAGCACTAAGATTTCTGGTTTCATAGCTATTACACCTGCAATAGCAACTCGTCGCTTTTGCCCGCCTGACAATTCAAATGGAGACCGTTCGGCTATTTCATCATAATTCAGTCCTACCAGTTCGATCGCTTCTCGAACACGACTTTCTATTTCTGCCGGGTCTAATCCTAAATTCTCCGGTCCAAAAGCTACATCTTTCTTTACGGATTCCTCAAAAAGCTGGTATTCCGGGTATTGAAATACCAAGCCGATTCGTTTGCGAATTTCTCTCAACGGCACGCCGGGTTTGGTGATATCCACATCACCGATAAGGATGCTGCCCGATTTGGGTTTGAGCAGTCCGTTAAAATGCTGTACTAATGTAGATTTCCCCGATCCGGTATGCCCGATAATGCCCACAAATTCACCGTCATTGATTTCAAAGGAGACGTTATCAAGTGCTACGGATTCGAAGGGCATGCCTTCGCTGTATATATGTGTTAGGTTTCTTACTTGAATTGACATAAATAATCCACCATTTCCTCTGTTTTAATAATATGCTCCGGGATAGGAATCCCTTCTTTTCGAAGCCTGTCTGCCAAATCCACAGCCACAGGAACATCGAGCTCTAATTCTCTTATTTTCTCTATATTTGAAAAGATTTCTACAGGAGTACCGTCCAATATCATTTCACCTTGATCCATAATGATCACTCGATCCGCGTCTGCCGCTTCCTCCATGAAATGCGTAATCAATACTACTGTAATTCCTTGATTATTCAACTTGTTTATGATTGCCATGACTTCGCTCCTGCCTTGAGGATCCAGCATGGCCGTCGGTTCATCGAATATGATGCAGTCCGGCATCATCGCTACAACGCCTGCAATGGCAATACGCTGCTTCTGTCCACCGGATAAGGAGTGGGGTGCTTTTTTCCGATGTTCGTACATATTGACCGCCTGCAATGCATCATCTACGCGTTTTCTGATTTCAGCCGGATCAATCCCTAAATTTTCCGGCCCAAAAGCAACATCATCCTCTACAATGGAAGATACTAACTGGTTGTCCGGGTTTTGAAATACCATACCTGCAGACTGACGAATATCCCATATATGCTCATAATCTTTGGTATCGTAACCGTTTACATAGACTATCCCACTGGTAGGCAACAATAATGCATTTAAGTTTTTTGCTAAAGTGGATTTCCCCGAACCATTTTTGCCGATGATTGCAACAAAACTACCCCTTGATACTTCAAGGGTAATATCTTTAATTGCTTCCACTTCTATTTGATCAGCTTCTCTGATATAGCTGAATCTCAAATTTTCTATCTTAATGATCTCATTCATTTTTGCCTTTGTTTCCTACTCTTTGTTTATAAAATATTACTATTTACAGTGGATTTTTAGAAATACAACAGATACGCTCTCGGTTTCGGATGCGCATCATTCTAAAGCTCATTGAAGTATATGGAATGCATTTTGATAGGAAATGCAGATGGATATTTTGAGAAATGTTTATTTTTCAAATTTCGTGAGCAATGCTTTCAGCGAGTTGGCTTTTCTATCTGAAAGCAGTGAAAGAAATTTACTAAAAGATTCATTCCGAAAACCAATCCTGATGCATTATCTATCAAAATGCACTCTTATAATCCATCTTGTGAATTTGAAAAAAAGGCAACGTGCACTTCGTGCTCTCCGACTCGCTTCGCTCCCTGCTGTCCGTTTTTTCACTAAATTCACTTCGTGAATTTGAAAAAAAGGCAACGCCTTTGGCTCCTACGCTCTCTTCGTTCGCTACGCTGTCCGTTTTTTCACTAAATTCGCTTTCGCGAATTTGAAAAAAAGGCTCGCAGTTACTGCGAGCCTCATTATTATTAGTTATACAAGCTCTAAGAATACTACTTCTGCGCAGTCTCCTTGTCTTGGTCCTAATTTTAAGATTCTTGTGTACCCACCGTTTCTTGTAGTGTACTTTGGAGCTATTTCTTCAAATAACTTTGTCACCACATCTTCATCGTAAACATATGCAAGAACCTGTCTTCTAGCATGAAGATCACCTCGCTTTGCAAGTGTGATTAACTTTTCAGCTTCTCTTCTAGCTTCCTTTGCTCTATGGTCAGTTGTCGAAATACGTCCTTCTCTGAAAAGATCCGTTACGATGTTTCTCAACATTGCTTTTCTATGAGCAGTAGGTCTGCCTAATTTCCTATATCCTGGCATTGCTATTCCTCCCTTCCTGACTTGTCTTTTTTGCCCACTGCTTTGTCATCCAGCTTGTGCCGGTGCTAACCTATCATTTATATGATCCGCTCCTCGCAATCTGTTTTCCTCGCATTAGTCAAAAAATTCTTCGCCATCAATTATTGCTTAATCGTCGCTTGGTCTTAAACCAAGACCTAACTCTTCAAGTTTGTGCCTTACTTCATCTAAGGATTTCTTACCTAGGTTTCTAACCTTCATCATATCTTCTTCCGAACGATGAGTAAGCTCCTCAACAGTATTTATCGCAGCTCTCTTTAAGCAGTTGAATGAACGAACTGAAAGCTCAAGTTCTTCAATGGTCATTTCAAGAGCTTTTTCCTTCTGGTCTTCTTCCTTTTCAACCATGATTTCCATGTCATCCGCTGCATCATTAAGCTCGATAAACAGGTTCAAATGCTCCTGCATAATCTTTGCTCCGATGGATACACCTTCATCCGGCTGAATGGATCCGTCCGTCCAGATTTCTAGGATCAATCGATCATAGTCTGTTACCTGACCAACTCTTGTGTTCTCAACTGTAAAGTTCACTTTTCTAACTGGTGTGTAAATCGAATCCACAGGAATCACTGCGATTGGTGTGTTTTCATTCTTGTTTTGTTCAGCAGGAACATAGCCTCTGCCTTTTGCTAAGTTTATTTCCATAACCAGTGTTGCATTTTCTTCAAGTGTTGCTATATGCAAATCGGGATTGAAGATTTCCATTTCCATATCGCCGATAATATCTGCAGCAGTTACTACCTTCGGACCTACAGCATTAATAATCACTCTCTTGGTATTCTCACCGCTTAACTTAACAGCCAGTTTCTTAAGATTCAAGATTATTTCTGTAACATCTTCTTTTACTCCTGGAATAGTTGAAAATTCATGAAGAATTCCATCAATTTTAATAGAAGTCACAGCAGCTCCAGGAAGCGAGCTAAGAAGAATTCTTCTTAAGCTGTTTCCCAGTGTAGTTCCGTATCCTCTTTCAAGAGGCTCAACTACAAACTTACCATAATTCGCATCTTCATCTGAGTAGATACACTCTATTGTTGGCTTTTCGATTTCTATCACTCAAAAACCCTCCTTCTTCTTCCCAAAGTAATTTGACTAAGCAATATTACTTGGAATACAATTCGACGATAAGATGCTCAGCAATCGGAGTATCAATATCCTCTCTTCTTGGAACAGCAACTACCTTACCTTCAAGCTTTTCTACGTCAACTGTGATCCATGCTGGTACGCTTATTGCCATGTCCTTGATTTCCTTGAACTTAGGTGAGTTTTGGCTCTTTTCCTTCACTTTGATTACATCTCCAACCTTTACTTCTAAGGAAGGTATATCTACCTTCTTACCATTTAAAGTAAAGTGACTGTGTGTAACAAGCTGTCTCGCTTCTTTTCTTGATGATGCGAATCCCATTCTGAATACTACATTATCAAGTCTGGTTTCAAGCATAATTAAAAGGTTTTCACCGGTCATTCCCTTTCTCTTTGCTGCTTTATCAAATAAATTTCTAAACTGAGTTTCTAACATACCGTAGAATCTCTTAGCCTTCTGCTTTTCTCTTAACTGTAAACCATACTCAGAGATTTTCTTTCTGCTCTGACCATGCTGTCCAGGAGCGTAATTTCTCTTTTCTATAGCGCACTTGGAGCTATAACATCTCTCGCCCTTTAAGAAAAGCTTTTGACCTTCTCTTCTGCATAATCTGCAGTTAGCACCTGTATATCTTGCCATCTTAAATTACTCCTCCCTTCAATTAAACTCTTCTTCTCTTTGGTGGTCTGCAACCATTATGAGGAATTGGTGTAATATCCTTAATCATATTGATTTCTAAACCTGCCGCCTGTAATGCTCGGATTGCAGCTTCACGTCCGGAACCAGGTCCCTTTACGTACACTTCAACCGTCTTTAAGCCATGTTCCATAGCAGCCTTTGCTGCTTCTTCTGCAGCCATCTGAGCTGCAAATGGAGTGGACTTTCTGGAGCCTTTAAATCCAAGAGCTCCTGCACTAGACCAGGATAACGCGTTCCCGCTCAAATCTGTAAGAGTCACAAGAGTATTGTTAAAGGTGGATTGGATATGAGCCTGGCCTTTTTCAATGTTCTTACGTTCTCTTCTCTTTTTTCTTACTGTCTTTTTTACAGTCTTAGCCATTATTTCCTACCTCCTTACTTCTTCTTCTTTCTACCTACAGTCTTCTTCGGACCTTTTCTAGTTCTAGCGTTTGTCTTAGTTTTCTGACCTCTTACAGGAAGACCTCTTCTATGTCTAATTCCTCTGTAACATCCGATTTCCATCAGTCTCTTGATGTTAAGCGAAACTTCTCTTCTTAAGTCACCTTCTACTACATATTCCTGTTCAATAGCTTTTCTGATTTTACTAGCCTCATCCTCAGTTAAATCTTTAACTCTTGTATCAGGATTGATTCCAGTTGCTTCTAGAATAGCTAATGCAGTTGGTCTGCCAATACCATAAATATAAGTAAGGCCGATTTCTACTCTTTTTTCTCTAGGTAAGTCTACTCCGGCTATACGAGCCATAAATTCCTCCTTCTCCCATCTTCCGTCACGCAATAAAAGCGTAATATAAACGGGGTATTACATTTTTCAACTAAAGTAATTGTTTTTAATCACGCGTTAGGGCAGTCCCCTGATTGATAAAGGACTCAGCCGCTCCCCTCTTACATGAAAATATCATATCAACCTTGTTTCTGCTTGTGCTTTGGATTTTCACAGATAATCATCACTTTACCGTTTCTCTTGATTATCTTGCACTTTTCACAGATAGGCTTTACTGATGCTCTAACTTTCATCTTTAAACCTCCTTGCTTGTAGAAATTCTATAATAACCTAATCTAATTCGCTATTTATACTTACAGGTACTCTATTCCCTTTGAAGCTTAGATTCCTATTATAAAAATCTCCTACGCAACTAACTTTATTTATCTCTCCAAGTAATTCTTCCACGAGTCAAATCATACGGTGATAATTCCACCTTTACTCTGTCTCCCGGTAAAATTCTTATGAAATTCATTCTGATTTTTCCTGAAATGTGTGCAAGCACTTCGTATCCATTTTCCAGCTTTACTACAAACATTGCGTTTGGCTGAGCGTCTACAACGGTACCAAATACTTCAATGACGTCTTTTTTCGCCATAACTTCCTTTACACCTTCCTTTATAAGGTAAGCAACTCTGGCTCACCATCAGTGATAACAACAGTATTCTCATAATGCGCAGACAACATCCCATCAAGAGTCACAACTGTCCAATTGTCCAGTTGAACTTCAACTTCGTAGTCGCCCTGATTAATCATCGGTTCAATGGCTAACACCATTCCCTTCGCTAATCTAGGTCCTCTACCTGGCTTCCCATAGTTCGGAATCTGCGGTTCTTCATGCATTTGCTTTCCTACACCATGGCCTACAAAATCTCTTATTACCGAGAACCCTTCCCCTTCCGCCTTCGTTTGAATGGCATGGGAAATGTCCGATAGTCTATATCCGACTTTACAGAATTTTAAACCTTCGAAAAAACTCTCTCTTGTAACTCGTATCAATCTTGCAGCTTCGTCACTTATCTCGCCTACAGCGTATGTCCTGGCAGCATCGCTTACATATCCCTTATGGGTACAGCCTACGTCCACACTGACAATATCGCCTTCCTTGAGTATTCTTTTTTTTGAAGGGATTCCATGAACCACTTCTTCATTTACCGATACACAAGCGGCAGCGGGATAACCGCAGTAGCCTTTAAAGGTTGGGATCATATGATGCTTGAGGATGGTTTGTTCTACAAACTCATTCACATCCATGGTGGATATGCCGGGTTTTATAAAATTTTCCAACTCCCTCAAGATAAGTCCTGTAACCTTACCTGACTCTCGCATTATGTTTATCTCTTGTTCAGATTTGATGATGATCATATTGCTATTCTCCTAAAACGTTTACGATAGCAGTAAATACGTTATCAAGGCCGGCTGCTCCATCAATGTGAGCAATATTTCCTTTTTCAGCGTAATAATCAACAAGCGGCATCGTCTGTGAGTTATATACTTCAATACGATTTGCTACAGTCGCCTCCGTGTCGTCACTTCTCTGATAAAGTTCGCCACCGCATACATCACAAACACCCTCTTTTGCAGGAGGCATGTTCACTACATGAAAAGTAGCTCCGCAATTTCTGCAAACTCTTCTGCCTATCAAACGGATCATCAGTTCTTCCTTTTCCACAGCAATGTCTAAAACCTTATCAATCTTACGTTCATGCTGCGCTAAGAATTCATCTAATTTTTCAGCTTGGTAAACAGTTCTTGGGAAGCCGTCCAGAAGGAACCCTTCTTTACAATCATCTTCAAGTAATCTGGTTGTCGCTATCTCTATTACTAAATCATCAGGAACAAGCTCGCCCTTGTTCATATACTCTTGAGCCTTTTTCCCAAGGGCTGTTCCTTCCTTTATATTTTTTCTAAAAATATCGCCAGTAGATATATGTGGTATACCATACTTTTGTATTATTCTGGTCGCCTGTGTGCCTTTTCCGGCACCCGGAGGGCCTAATAAAACTAGATTCATTTTTGTCTCCTCCAATTGGCAAGTCTACTTTAAGAAGCCTTGATAATTTCTCATTACCATCTGGTTCTCGAGCTGCTTCATAGTGTCAAGGCCAACGCCGACAGCAATCAGAAGCGATGTTCCACCGAACTTTAAGTCTAAGGCAGAGAAACTGCTCACTATAGTAGGCAATGTAGCAATGACCGCTAGGAAAACGGCTCCTACAAATGTGATTCTTGTCAATACTTTATTTAAATATTCAACAGTCGGCTTTCCCGGTCTGATTCCAGGGATAAATCCACCATTTGCTTTCATGTTATTTGCCACTTCTGACGGGTTAAAAGTAACCGCTGTATAGAAGTATGTGAAGAACATAATCAGCAAGATGTTAAATGCCGCATGCACCCATACCCCCGGATTTCCTGAACCGGAGAACCACTTTGTCACAAACTCAGAGAACCCTGAATTAGGCCAAAAGTAGGTTAAGGTTAATGGAAATTGTAGCAGGGAGAGGGAGAAAATTACCGGAATAACGCCGGCCTGATTTACTTTTAGCGGAATGTGTGTGGACTGACCGCCATACATTTTTCGTCCTACTACCCTCTTTGCATACTGAACCGGGATTCTTCTCTGACCTTGCTGAATTTCAATGATTCCAACAACAACAATGATCGCAAAGAATAAGAATATGATTACAGTAATCACACTTATTTCTCCGGCAGTAAACTTCGCCCAGTTTGTATGAAGCGCACTTGGTACTCTCGCTACAATACCTGCGAAGATGATTAAAGAAATACCGTTTCCGATACCATTTTCATTAATCTGTTCACCTAACCACATCAAAAATGCCGTACCGGCTGATAAGGTTAAGACAATAACAGCAATTGAAAAGAAATCAGTGCTTATTAATGCCTGCCGGAACAGACCTACAGCCAAACCAATGGCCTGTATAAACGCAAGTACCACCGTCAAATATCGAGTATATTGCGCAATTTTTTTCTTTCCTTCCGTCCCTTCTTTCGCTAAACGTTCCAGGGAAGGAATCGCAATCGTAAGCAATTGCAAAATAATCGAAGCAGTGACATAAGGAGTAATACTCAAAGCAAATATGGTAAAGTTGCTGAAAGCCCCCCCTGAGAATAAATCAAACAAAGCAAACAGCCCCGTTCCGTCCTTGAACACATCCGCAAGTACGTCTCTGTTCATACCAGGAACCGGAATATTTGAGCCAATCCTGAAAACAACAAGCATTAGGAATGTAAAAATCATTTTCTTTCTAATGTCTGCGATCTTCCAAGCTTGAGCTATTGTTTTAATCATATTCATCTTAGATCACCTCTGCCTTTCCTCCGGCAGCCTCAATCTTTTCTACTGCAGTTTTGCTAAATTTGTGAGCCTGAACGGTCACTCCTTTTTCAAGAGTTCCCTCTCCAAGGATCTTAATTCCGTCTTTCACCTGCTTAACAAGTCCCGCCTGTGCAAGAACGTCAGGGGTAACAACAGTACCAGCTTCAAATCTATTTAGATCATCCACATTCAAAATAGTATATTCTGTTCTCCAAATATTAGTAAAACCTCTTTTTGGAATTCTTCTGTATAATGGCATCTGACCGCCTTCAAAGCCAAGTCGTACGCCGCCGCCGCTTCTAGAGTTTTGACCGTTCATACCTCTACCACCGGTTTTACCCTGTCCGGTAGCTGTACCACGACCTCTTCTCTTACGGTTCTTTGTTGAACCTTCAGCCGCTCTTAATTCATGCAGTTTCATATATCCCGCACCTCCAATCCTACAGTTCTTCTACAGTTACAAGATGCTCTACTTTTTTGATAGCTCCACGTGTCTGCGCTGTATCAGGCAGTTCATTTGAACTATGCATCTTCTTTAGACCTAACGCTTCAACAATCTTCTTGTGTTTTGGGAGAGCGCCAATTGTGCTCTTTGTTAAAGTTACTTTAATCATATCAGCCATTTGTGCTTTCCTCCTATCCTAAGATTTCTTCTCTGGTCTTTCCTCTTAATCTGCTGATTTGTTCAACAGTCTTTAAGCCGTTAAGACCTTCCAGTGTAGCATAAGCCATATTTACTGTATTATTTGAGCCAATAGACTTAGCTCTTACATCTTTTACTCCAGCAGCTTCCAGTACAGTACGTACGGATGAACCTGCGATTACTCCGGTACCCTGTGCAGCAGGCATTAGAAGAACCTGACCTGCTCCGAATATACCAAGAGTTCTATGTGGAATTGTTGTTCCTACTGTTGGAACATATATTAAATTTTTCTTTGCATCTTCGATAGCTTTTCTTACAGCTTCAGGAATTTCCTGAGCCTTTCCAAGACCTACACCAACGTAGCCTTCGCCGTTTCCGATTACGACGGATACGCTGAATCTCATATTTCTACCGCCCTTAACAGTCTTCGCAACACGTCTGATGTTAAGGATAGTTTCCTTTAAGTCAAGCTTGGATGCATCAATAATATTTTGTCGCATTCCTATTTCCTCCCGTTAGAATTTCAATCCTGCTTCACGTGCAGCTTCAGCTAATTCCTGTACTCTTCCGTGATACAAGAATCCACCTCTGTCAAAGCAAACAGTCTCGATTCCTTTTGCCAAAGCTCTCTTCGCGATAGCTTCTCCTACTAACTTAGCAGCTTCCTTGTTTCCACCGTAAGCAGCCTTTAAATCTTTATCAAGGGATGATGCGGCTGCAAGCGTTACGCCATTCACATCGTCAATCACCTGAACAGAGATATTCTTAAGGCTTCTGTAAACGCAAAGTCTTGGTCTTTCAGGAGTTCCATGTAAGCTTTTTCTAACTCTTTCATGTCTAGCTACTCGTCTATCATTTTTACTTTCTTTTGCCATTTAACTCACTCCTTTCTTACTTCTTACCAGTCTTTCCTTCTTTACGACGGATAACTTCGCCTTCATAACGAATACCCTTTGCCTTATATGGCTCAGGCTTTCTCCACTTTCTGATGTTAGCAGTATAGTTTCCAACAACTGCTTTATCTGCACCCTTTATAATAATCTCAGTAGGTGTTGTCACCTCTGTAGTGATTCCTGCAGGGTCTTCCATTTCAACCGGATGAGAATAACCAAGGTTCATTACAAGTAGTTTGCCTCTTTTTTCAGCCTTGTAACCTACACCTACAAGCTGAAGCTTCTTTGCATAGCCTGTAGTTACTCCAATTACCATATTGTTAATCAGTGTTCTTGCCAATCCGTGCTGGGATCTGGAATTCTTGTCATCACCATCTCTGGATACTGTAAGAACTCCGTCTGCAATTTCAACCTTCACTAGCTTGCTTACCTGTTCTGTAAGTTCACCGTTTGGTCCCTTTACAGTAACATTGTTATTACTGTCAACCTTAACCTCTACGCCGGCAGGAAGGTTAACAGGTAATTTACCTATTCTTGACATAATACGTTCCTCCTACCAAACATAACAAATTACTTCGCCGCCGATTCCTAGCTTTCTGGCTTCTTTATCGCTGATAATTCCATTTGAAGTAGAAATAATCGCGATCCCTAGACCTCCTAATACTCTTGGTACGTCGTCAGCCTTTGCATAAACCTTTAAACCTGGCTTTGAAATTTTCTTTATTCCGCTAATAACTCTTTCTTTCTCAGCACCATATTTCATCTGAATTTTGATGATGCCCTGCTTGTCGTCTTCAATAACGTCATAGCCTTTAATATATCCTTCTTCAGTTAGAATACCTGCGATGGATTTCTTCATCTTTGATGCAGGAATTTCAACTGTTGCATGTCCTACAGTATTGGCATTTCTGATTCTTGTTAGCATATCTGCTATTGGATCTGTCATTGTCATTACAGTTTTTCTCCTTTCTTTGCCGGTGGCTCCCATCCGGTGCCCTCTATCGGCACCAAGCGAAACTCCTTGGCAATCTTTCGCATAGTTTACCAGCTTGCTTTTCTAACGCCTGGGATTTCTCCCTTATAAGCAAGTTCTCTAAAACAGATACGGCAAATTCCATATTTTCTTAACACTGAATGTGGTCTTCCACAAATCTTGCATCTTGTATATGCACGAGTTGAAAACTTAGGTTTTCTAGCCTGTTTTACTTTGAGAGATGTCTTTGCCATGGTTCCCTCCTATTTCTCAAACGGCATGCCAAGCAACTGCAATAAAGTAGCAGCTTCTTCGTCTGTCTTAGCCGTTGTAGTGAATACAATGTTCATACCCTTAATCTTATCAACCTTATCAAAGCTGATTTCAGGGAAGATTACCTGTTCTTTGATACCCATTGAGTAGTTTCCTCTACCGTCAAATGAGTTCTTGCTTACGCCCTTAAAGTCTCGAACTCTTGGAAGAGAGATGTTGAAGAACTTGTCAGCAAATTCATACATTTTGTCTCCTCTTAGAGTAACTTTTGCTCCAACAGGCATTCCTTGTCTAACCTTGAAGTTAGCAATAGACTTTTTGGACTTCGTGATTACTGGGCGCTGTCCGCTGATAACAGCTAATTCTTCAACAGCAGTTTCCATAATCTTGGCATTTTCTTTCGCTTCACCAAGGCCCATGTTAATTGTAATTTTCTCCAGTACAGGAACTTCCATAACGTTCTTATACTGATGTTTATCCATCATCCCTTTAAACACTTCATTCTTGTAAGTTTCTTTTAATCTGGCTGTCAAAATCGTCTCCTCCTTTCTTAATCAATTACCGCTCCGGTTTTCTTGGATACTCTAACCTTCTTGCCATTCTCAATTTTGTATCCAATTCTTGTTGGAGTCTTTGTTTTAGTATCGTAGTACATCACGTTAGAAATATGAATGGATCCTTCCTGATGCTTAATTTCAGACTTAGCAGTTCTTGTTTGCTTCTGATGCTTTGTCTGCATGTTAATTCCTTCTACAATAACTCTATCCTGCTTTGGCATAGCTTTTAAAACTTTACCATGTTTACCTTTATCTTTACCAGTGATTACTAGCACTGTGTCGCCTTTTTTAATATGCATGCGTCAACACCTCCTATAACACTTCTGGTGCCAATGACACGATCTTCATAAAGCTCTTATCTCTAAGTTCTCTAGCAACTGGTCCAAAGATACGAGTTCCAACTGGATTCTTATCTTCTTTTATAATTACTGCTGCATTCTGATCGAACTTTACATAGCTCCCGTCATTTCTTCTAGCGCCAGTTGCTGTTCTAACGATTACAGCTCTTACAACGTCGCCCTTCTTGACAACGCCGCCTGGGGTTGCTTCTTTAACAGCGCAAACGATTATATCTCCAATATTCGCAGTCTTTCGGCTTGTGCCTCCAAGAATACGGATACATAAAAGCTCCTTCGCACCTGAATTGTCAGCAACTTTTAATCTAGTTTCTGTCTGAATCATAATCTGGTGCCCCCTTTACTTCACTTTCTCAACAATGTTCACAAGTCTCCATCTCTTATCCTTGGATAGAGGTCTTGTTTCCATGATTCTTACTTTATCTCCGATATTGCATTCGTTATTTTCATCGTGAGCCTTGACCTTCTTGGTTCTCTTTACGGATTTACCATAAAGGGAATGTCTTACGAAGTCTTCCATCGCAACAGTGATAGTTTTATCCATCTTGTCGCTTACCACGATGCCGACCTTAGTCTTTCTGCTATTTCTTTCAACTGTCATATTACATCCTCCTTTCTATTAACCCTGAACCTTCTGAAGTTCTTTTTCTCTGATAATGGTTTTAACTTTAGCAATTTGCTTTTTTGCGTCCCTTAACTTAATAGGGTTCTCTAACTGACCAGTTACATGCTGGAATCTTAAGTTGAATAATTCATTTTTCACTTTCTTCAATTCAGCATTTAATTCAACGTCTGTCATTTCTCTCATTTTCTTTAATTCCATTACGCTTCACCACCCTCTGCTATTTCTTGACCTTTGATGGCAAACTTACACTTTACAGGTAGCTTATGCATAGCAAGTCTCATCGCTTCTCTTGCCTGTGCTTCTGTAACACCTTCAATTTCAAACATTACTCTACCTGGCTTGATTACTGCTACCCAGTACTCAGGAGCACCTTTACCGGAACCCATACGTACTTCAGCTGGCTTCTTTGTAACCGGCTTGTGTGGGAAAATCTTAATATATACTTTACCACCTCTCTTGATAGATCTTGTCATGGCTATTCTGGCAGCCTCTATCTGATTTGAGGTAATCCAACCACACTCCTGTGAAATTAGGCCGTACGCTCCGTAAGTAATTGTATTACCCTTTGTGGCTACGCCCTTCATTCTTCCTCTGTGGACTCTTCTGCGTTTAACGCGCTTTGGCATTAACATCGCTGTCTTCCTCCTTTCTCTATGCCGTGGTACAATTTTGCCTACTATTATATAGGAGACTTTTCTGTACCCGGCTCCTCAATCTATTCAGTCGCTTCTACTTTTTCTCCTACAACAACTTCCGCCTGTGGCTCTACTGCAGGAGCAGCTTCAACTTTTGGAGTCTTTCTTGCTCTTGGATTGATTGCCTTTGGAAGTTCTGGCTTAGCGTCCCTACTGTCTCTTCTAGGTCTTCTGTCACCGTCTCGGTTGTCTCTATTGTCTCTTCTAGGTCTGTCTCTATTGTCTCTGTTATCTCTTCTGCCTCTTCCTTCGTTCTTATCCTCAGGAATAGCACTCTTAAGACCCTTATCAAGAATTTCGCCGTGGTTAATCCAAACCTTTACACCAATCTTACCGTAAGTCGTGTCAGCTTCAGCAAAACCATAGTCGATATCAGCTCTTAAAGTATGAAGGGGAACATTACCCTCACTGTACTTTTCGTTTCTGGCAATTTCAGCTCCACCAAGTCTTCCGGATACTAAAACCTTAATACCCTTCGCACCGGATTTCATCGTTCTTCCGATTGCCTGCTTCATTGCTCTTCTGAAGGAAATTCTCTTTTCAAGCGCCTGTGCAATGCTTTCAGCAGAAAGCTGAGCATCCATTTCTACCTTCTTGATTTCAATGATGCTGATTTCAACTTCCTTACCGGTTATCTTGGCGATGTCCTTCTTAAGAACGTCAATGCCATCACCGGCTCTTCCGATTACCATACCTGGCTTACCAGTTAATACGATAACCTTAATCTTATTGTTTGCAGCTCTTTCAATTAATACCTTTGAAACGCCTGCAACGTATAACTTCTTCTTTGTGTATTCTCTAACCTTTTGGTCTTCAATCAGATAATTTGAAAAATTATTCTTACCTGCATACCATTTGGAATCCCAGTCTTTTATAATGCCCACTCTTAAACCATGTGGACTTACTTTCTGACCCATTCAATGAACCTCCTATCTTAGTTTCTTTCCTTAAGAGTAACACCAATATGGCTGCTTCTCTTAAGAATTACTGATGCTCTACCTTGTGCTCCCGCTCTCCATCTCTTCATAGTTGGTCCTTGATGAGCATATACCTCAGCAACATATAGATTATCCGGATTCATGTCAAAGTTATTTTCAGCATTTGCTGCAGCTGATTTTACAACCTTTTCAACAATTTCAGCACCCTTACCAGGTGTAAATTTTAAAATGGTAAGTGCCTCGCTTAAATCTTTTCCTCTTACTAAATCAGTAATCGGCTTTAGCTTTATAGGAGACATTCTTACGTATTTTGCAATTGCTTTTGCTTCCATTTTTCTTCACATCTCCTTTACTTATTTTTTCTTTGTTGTCTTGTCAGCAACATGACCTCTGTAGGTTCTTGTAGGAGCAAATTCTCCAAGTCTGTGTCCTACCATATCTTCCGTGATATATACAGGAACGTGCTTCTTGCCGTCATGCACTGCAATTGTATGCCCCACCATCTGTGGGAATATTGTAGATGGTCTTGACCAAGTTTTTAATACTTTCTTTTCGTTAGCTTCATTCATTGCCATGATAGCCTTTAAAAGCTTAGCGTTGACGAAAGGGCCCTTTTTAAGTGATCTACCCATTATCTATGCTCCTTCCTATTTTTCATTTCTTCTCTTTACGATATACTGATTAGAAGCTTTATTCTTCTTTCTTGTTTTATATCCAAGTGCAGGCTTACCCCATGGAGTAACCGGACTAACTCGACCGATACCAGCCTTACCTTCACCACCGCCGTGTGGGTGATCGTTAGGGTTCATTACGGAACCTCTTACGGTAGGTCTCCATCCCATGTGTCTCTTTCTTCCTGCTTTACCGATTTGGATGTTAGCGTGGTCAGCATTTCCTACTTCGCCGATTGTAGCTCTGCATTCCATTCTCACCTTTCTAACTTCGCCGGAAGGAAGTCTTACCTGTGCATACGGATCTTCCTTAGCCATTAGCTGAGCACCGTTCCCTGCGGAACGAACTAACTGTCCGCCCTTGCCAGGCTTTAATTCAACGTTGTGAATAATGGTACCAACCGGAATATTTGCAATTGGAAGTGTATTTCCAATCTTGATATCGGCATCTGTTCCGGATACGATTACATCCCCAACAGTAAGCTTATTAGGAGCAAGGATATATCTCTTTTCTCCATCTGCATAAACGATCAACGCAATGTTTGCCGTTCTGTTTGGATCGTATTCGATTGTAGCAACTTTTCCTGGAACACCGTCTTTATTTCTCTTAAAATCGATGATTCTGTATTTCGGTCTAACTCCGCCGCCTCTGTGTCTTACTGTAATCTTACCTCTTACATTTCTTCCGGAATGCTTCTTAAGAGTTACTGTAAGAGACTTCTCAGGGGTGCTCGTTGTAATTTCTTCAAATGTTGAAACCGTCATTCCTCTTAATCCAGGAGTGGTCGGATTATACTTTTTAATTCCCATATTTTTCGTCCCTCCTTATAGACCTTGGAAGAATTCGATTTCCTTACTCTTATCAGTCAGAGTAACAATCGCCTTCTTTGAAGCCGCAGTTCTACCAATGTTTTTTCCCATTCTTTTTACTTTACCTTGAACATTCATAATGTTTACTTTTTCTACTTCTACACCAAAGATTTCTTCGATAGCCAACTTAACTTCTGTCTTGTTCGCATCTGTAGCAACTTTGAAAGTGTATTTCTTTTCCTGTGCGTTATCCATACTTGTTTCGGAGATAACCGGCTTAATAATTACGTCGTAAGCTGTTCTCATTATGAATACACCTCCTCAATTTTGTTTACCGCATCCTTTGTTACAATGAAAGTAGTGTAATTAATAATTTCATATACGTTCATTGTACCTACCAATGCAGTTCTTACTCCTGGAATATTAGCAGCTGAACGGATTACGTTTTCATCCTTATCAGCCATAACGATCAATGCTTTCTTAGCAGCATTTACATTTCCTAATACCTTAATCATTTCCTTTGTCTTAGGAGCTTCGAAAGTTAAAGCATCTAATACGATGATTTCCTTTTCAGCAACCTTTGAGGAAAGAGCGGACTTCATTGCAAGTCTTCTTAGCTTCTTAGGAACTGTATATCTGTAATCTCTCGGCTTTGGTGCGAATACTACACCACCGCCAATCTGTGATGGGTCTGTTGTACTACCCTGTCTGTGACGACCGGTACCCTTCTGTCTGAAAGGCTTTCTGCCGCCGCCTCTAACTTCGCCTCTATTTTTAGCTGACTGTGTACCTTGTCTTTGGTTAGCCAGATAATTTTTTACTACCGCATGAACAGCGTTCTGATTTGGTTCGATACCAAAGATCGCATCATTTAAATCAATGCTGCCAACTTCTGCTCCTGCCATGTTTAGCATAGTTACTTTTGCCATTTTCTACTTCCTCCTTTCTGAAGTTCTATTTATTTGTCCTGACCTTTTACTGCATACTGAACGCGAACCAAGCCACCCTTAGGGCCAGGTATAGCACCTCTTACCAATAGAAGGTTTCTCTCTTCGATCACCTTTGCTAAAACAACGTTCTGTACAGTTACTGTGTCACGTCCCATTCTACCAGGACCCTTGTTACCCTTGAATACTCTGGAAGGGTACGTACCTGCAGCTAATGCACCTGCAAGTCTCTTATGCTTCGAACCGTGGGTGGTAGGGCCTCTATGGTGTCCGTGTCTCTTGATGTTACCCTGCGTTCCTTTACCCTTTGAAGTTCCAGTTACATCTAACTTCTTGCCAGCTTCAAAATCAGCAACTGTGATAGTCTGTCCCACTTCATAAGCTTCGCCGTCTTCCATTCTGAACTCTGCAAGATATTTCTTCAATCCAAGTTCATTCTTCTTGAAGTGACCTGCCAAAGGCTTTGTCACTCTGTGTTCCTTTGTATCTTCGAAGCCAATCTGAACAGCATTGTAGCCATCTGTTTCAACTGTCTTAACCTGAGTTACTACTGCAGGTCCTGCCTCGATAACAGTTACAGGGATCACTTCTCCTGCTTCTGAGAAAATCTGAGTCATTCCGATTTTCTTACCTAAAATAGTTTTCATATTTCTTCTCCTTTTCTTACAGCGGATTGTTCCGGTTTGGTGTAATGCCCTCTCGTGCAATCTTTCTAAGGGGAGTTCCCTTACTGTTTCAACATGTCAGTTAACATGTTTCAGTAAATTCATTCTCGTAGTCTCCTAAGAGTGAACTCACTATAACTTAATTTCGATGTCAACGCCTGCCGGTAAATCAAGCTTCATCAAAGCATCTACCGTCTTCGGTGTTGTGTTTGTGATGTCAATCAATCTCTTGTGCGTTCTCTGTTCGAACTGCTCTCTGCTGTCCTTGTACTTGTGAACCGCTCTTAAAATTGTAACGATCTCTTTTTCTGTTGGAAGCGGAATAGGTCCTGAAACATCAGCGCCTGTTTTCTTAGCTGTCTCAACAATTTTAGCTGCAGATAGGTCTAATGACTTGTGGTCATATGCCTTAAGCTTAATTCTGATTTTTTGTTGTTCGCTCATTTTTTCTTTCCTCCTAAATTTTTTGTACGTTTTCGCTATGCCTGTACAAGGGGTTCTAAACTCCTGCTTTTCAACGTGCACGCAACGTTTGCTTTCTTTGCACACGCTCCCGTGTGTTTCATGTTTTTTTAACACAGAGAAAAAGCCGGCGAATCCCTTCGCCCCCATCGAGTGGGGACAATTCTCCGTAGAAATTACCTGATAGCTCAGCAACTTCCTACTTCATCGCCTAAAGCAAGCTTTTACAATATACACTATATTTACAATAAATGCAATACCTTTTTAAAAAATAATTCAATAGTTTTTTCCCTCTATTTATTCGTATATTCTCATGTTTTCAATGCTTCGAGCGACTATTTTCATACACTGTGCCATGTGTTTCATGTTTCCCCATATATATAGGGCACCGTTGTGTTGTGCCCTATATATAGTGTATGGGTTTTTTTAATATCCTAAATTTTCGTTTACCAGTATTACTTTAATTCTCTTCGGAACGTTGCTGAATCGTGTAACCATCGTCGTACAGCACATCGTTTCTCCCGGAACGAGACATTCGGTGCATTTGCCCGTTACTCCGCAAGGGGTTTGTTTTTTTAAGCGAATGGCATTCGGAGGACAACTTTGGGTTTTAATTCTAGAAATCGCATGCTTTTCCGACTCTACAATTTTATTGGCTCCTACAACTACAATCACTTGCTTCGGTCCAAAACAAAGTGCAGCGACACGATTCCCGGAACCGTCAATGTTCACCAGTTCACCGTCCAATGTGATGGCATTGGTACTCATCAGAAAACTATCGGAACGGAGCAGTCTAATTTTAGCAGCCATTGATTCTTTCGGATCGCTCATGCTATAGGGATCGATCACCGTTAATTTTCTTTCCCTCAAGCCTTCTTTTATTCCGATTTCACTTAAAGTGGAAGAACCGCCCCATCCGACAACCGTATCGTCTGCAATGAGAGACATGACCGTATCATAAGCATCTTCCATGTTTTCGCAATAGTAGCCCGCCATATTACGTCTTTCCAAGTTTTTAATAATACATTCAATCTGTTTTTTGTTTGCTGCTTTTATTGCGTCGCTCATCTTATCACTCCCTTTATTTCACTACTCAATCAATACATTATTATTCAGTAAACTTAGATTAAATATGCCTTTTCTTAATTTTTCATCAATCGATTCCAAACACATCTTCGGATTGACAGCTGTTTTTGCCTCCATCGCAACAGCAGCCGCCGCCATGCCATAGCGAGCCGTTTCTTCTATATCCATCTGCTTTACATGAGCATCCATGATGGCTGCTGAAAAAGCATCCCCCGCACCGGTTGCACTGACCAAATGAACAGCTTGGGGCCTAATGATGCCTTCCCGCTCACCTTCCTTATAATACACCCCGCCCGAACCCAAGGTAATAAAAATCCGTTTCACGCCTTGCTGAGAAAACCACCTGCCGGCGCCCCTCAGCTGTTCTTCATTTAGAATACTCAATCCGCTGAGAATTTCAGCTTCCCCGCGGTTTGGCTTTATGGTATGAAATCGGCCTATCATCTTTTTGGCCCGTTCTGCTTTCGGTGCCGAAACAGGATCTAAAAAAACAGGAATACCTGCATCATGCAGTTTCCTTGTGATAAAGTCCTGCACTTCTTCCGTCAAGTTGGCATCAATGCCTACTATTTTTGAAGCCTTTAATACCTTCATTGCATCATGAATGAAATCAATTGAAATCCGCTCCAGCACATCCATGTTGCAAAGTGCAAGTTCCATATCCCCCACAATATTTAAAATAGAAAGGTACATTGCCGTATTCTCATCATCCAGCAAGCTTACTTTCTCGATATTAACACCAAGTTGTTTTAATTCCTGTACTGCTGCACGTCCTACAAAATCATTTCCTGCCGCTGAAACAAACGCAACGTCCGCTCCTAGCCTGGCAAGGTTCTCGGTAATATTTCTGCCTACCCCTCCGTAGGCAATTGAAATTTTCCCCGGATTGGATTCTCCTCGTGCAAGCTGACCATAAGGATTCCCTTCAATATCCGCCGTTATACCCCCAATAATCGTAATATCACTCATCAGCCTATTCCTCCAAAGCCGTTCTTATACAAAAATGCTTCCACCTATAAATTCTCGAAGAATGGAATTATTCGCGATCATAGAATCATCCTCTATCGCTTCAAAAAAGTTTAGAAACTTTAACAGCCTAACCGCTTCACAATACTCCGGTTCGTCCTTCGTAATCGCTTTTAAAAGAGGCTCTGCATACTTTTTTAAAACCGCCAGTTCATATAGATGAACCGAGTTAAAGAAGACGTCTGCTTCATTGCTATACGGGAAAATATTGCGATCTTCTCCGTCCCTCACGCTCTTCCATCCATCAATGGTGCGTTTTGCGGAATTACCTCTGAACTTGTAGTCCCGCACCATTCTCCTGAGCATACGTGCATCGGTGGTCGGAATACGGTTATGCTCATCAATATTTAATTGAGTCAGCGGGCTGATATAAATTTTAAATTTCTGATATTCCTCCATATAAGGAGTGAGTTCCTGATTGAGGGCATGTATTCCTTCTATGATAATAGGCTGTTCAGAACCAATAGAAGTAATCCGTTCACCAAACCGCTTATGGCCTGTCATAAAATCAAAAACAGGTAAATCGACGTCTTTTCCAGCCAATAAGTCATTCATATTACTGTTAAACAGTTTAATATCAATTGCCGATATATCTTCAAAATTGGGTTTTCCGTGTTCATCCAATGCGGTATCTTCCCGTTCAACAAAATAATCGTCCGTGCCCATATAGAGCGGTTTTAATCCGTTCACTTTCAGTTGTATAAGAAGCCTTTTAGCAAAGGTTGTTTTTCCCGATGAAGATGGCCCTGCAATTAAAATAATTCGTTTTCTTTGTTTGGTAATTAAATCCGCGATTTCGGCAATTCGCTTCTCATGCAATGCTTCCGAAAGCTGAATTAGTTCTTTATATTGTCCGTTCCTGACTTTTTCATTTAAATCTGTTACATACGAAACTTCCATCAGTCGGCCCCAAAGCGTCGCCTCGCCAAAGGCCGCATACATTTTGGATTCATCTATAAACTCCGGAATCACATTTGGATTATTAGGATGAGGAAATCTCAGCAGCACGCCTTTTCTGTATTTTTTTAATTCAAAATGCTGAATATATCCCGTAGACGGAACCATCAAACCATAAAAGAAATCCTTATACCCATCTAAAGAATATGCTTTTACGGTCTTAACCTTGGGGTTGGCTTGAAGCAATTTTAATTTTTGAAAAAATTCAGAATAAAGTAAGGCTTCCGTGGCTTCATTTATATCAATCACTTGTTTTATATACGGAATATCCGCTTTTACAATTTCACGCATTCTATTGTCAATAGCAAGAACTTCTTCATTGGTAATCAGCTCGCGCTTTTTAATCATCGTATAGATGCCCTTGTTAATCGAATTCTGTATTTCGACAGTGACTTTTCCAAGAACATCTTCCACTGCTTTCAAATAAATCAGGCATAAACTATATTGATAAATCAAATTCGCAGCCTGAGTCCGCATATCCAGTAATTCTACTTTGCAAGGATTGATTAATGCCGTATTTAATTCAACTAATTCATTATTCCGTTTAGCGGCTAGTATCGTATATGGTAATTGTTCTTTAAATTTTTCGATCAATTGTATAATAGTAGTATTTTCTTCTATATCAATAGTAATTTCATTTGACCTTGGCTCCAGCTTTAATACAATCTGCATGTAAAGTCCTCCTAAAATACAAATTTTGTTTAATAGCTTATTGTATCATATTTTCTACATAAAAGGGTTAAAATACTCTATGAAAGGAGTGATATCTTTGAGAAATTTAGTACTTGCACTTATTATTATAGGCGCTATTAATTGGGGACTTGTTGGCTTCTTTAGATACGACTTGATCTCCAGTATTTTAGGTCAAAATTTAGAATTGGTCACCCGCACTATTTTCGCTCTTGTAGGGCTTTGTGGATTATATGCTATCACATTCTTTAGGCCGCATAGGCAGTAACTTAAACATTAAAAATGCAGACACCATCCAGTGTCTGCATTTTTATGTTGCTACTTAATTAGCACCCACATGTATCGCTGCCGCCGCATCCGAAGAATGACGGATTGCAAAACATTAAAACTAGTATCAGGAAAAAGAAAAGTAAGCTGTCATCTATTCCTCTGTTTCCGTAGTTTCCGCATGACATAATATTTACCTCCTCAGCAAATAGTAATTATATATTTACTAATTAATTTATTATTTACTATATGCGGAGTGTAGGAATAATGTTCTATGCCAGTTGCGCATCTGTTAAAAGCTCTTTTAAAATTTTTACTTCTTCTAAGTGCAGGGTGATCCCTCGGGACATATGTTCGTGTTTTTCATCCCAATCTCTGATATCAAACTTCGGATTTGTTCCGTTCCAGCTAATCCGATTTAATTCTTTTGTCCAATTATTCGGATATTGCGCAATAACACCTATATGCTCGGTTATTTCGTAAGTAACCTCACCTTTTTTCTTTTCTAAATCGGCCATAAAGTAACTCTCCTTTTCAAAATATTTTAACTCATTTTACAATATTTTACATATTTTGTCAACGCAAAAGTACTCTTGCTGCCTTTCTAAGCAATAAAAAAATAAAACCTCACGCATGAGGTTTCTCAAATTCAGGCCCATGATAATCCGAGCCTTCCGTAATATGCAAATGATATTTTTCAGCCAGCTCAACAAGACGAAGGCTCTCTTGATTCGTTTGATCGGTATGGTAGCATTCGATTCCCTTTAATCCAAATGCTTTCATTTTTTGAATGAGTTTCTCCAGTTCTTCATAAAACTGATCTGTTCCGCGGTCACCTATTTTTTTTATTTTCATCGGATGCGCCAGTACGGCAATGCCTCCTGCCTTTTTAATCAGCGTGATCGCTTCTTCCGCTGATATTTTGTCTTTTTTAACAGCCTTTGCTTCCGGTGATTCTAGAAACTTCCCCGATTCAAAAGCCTGCTTTGCATCCGTGATATATCCTTTTTTTAAAAGAGCCCTTGCGATAATCGGTTTTCCAATATAGCTTTGCCCCTCTGTAAAGCGCAGGTCTTCCATTGAAATGGCATAGCCCATTTTGTTCAGTACCTCAATCAGCTGATCGTTTCTGTCTTTGCGCTTTTGTTTTAATTCTTTCAATTTATCTAATAATTCCGGATTGTCAATATCAATATCATAGCCCAGTATATGCATAGAAATGCGCTGCTCATCTTCCGTAGAAAGCTCAATCCCAGGGATCACTTTAATTCCTAAAGCCTTTCCCGCAATCGTTGCTTCCGGTATACCGTCTACACCATCATGATCCGTAATGGAAATCAGTTCATAGCCCATTTCCTTCGCCCGTTTCACAATATCCGTCGGCGACATGGAGCCATCGGAAAAATACGTATGCAAATGTAAATCTGTTTTGTAAGACATATTAATTTCCTCATTTATCACAGCATTAAATCATCACTAAATCATTTTTTAATTTTTCGGCAAGCGCCTTGCCCTTCAGTAATTCCACTATTGTAACGGCAAACTCCATGGCTGTACCGGGACCTTTTGAGGTAATCACATTTCCGTCTACTGCCACACGGTCCGTGCTGTAGGCCGCTCCTATCAAATGCTCCTCCATCCCCGGATAGATGGTTGCTTTTTTGCCTGTCAACAGCCCGTTATGTCCAAACACCATCGGGGCCGCACATATTGCCGCAATCCATTTCCCATTCGCCGAAAAATCCTTTATATGTTGAACCAAGCCTTCATGCTCGCCTAAATTTTTTGCCCCCGGCATTCCTCCCGGAAGAACAATCATTTCACAGCTTTCATAATCGGCTTCTTCAAATAAAATGTCTGTTTGTATGCCTATATTTCGAACACTTTTTACTATTTTTTCTCCTGTCATGCTAACCATAACAGCTTCAATTCCGGCTCTTCGCATTACGTCTATGCAAGTTAAAGCTTCCACTTCTTCAAACCCTTGAGCAAAATGTACGTAAACCATCTTCTCCTCCTCTGCTAATTCCTTGAAAAGATTCTCTTTGGTGCCGTAATCTTATAGATAACATACCCGATGATGCCCATAAAAACCCCTGATATACACAAAGAGGCCAGTTCAATCTTTCTCACCAAACCTTCTGTAATAAGCTGAGGCAGAAGATCCGTCGTCTCTTCTTTTACAACGTAATCGGTCAAATGCCAAATAGTAAACTCGGCAGATGACAATAGGGTTATGCTGATTACCGCTACAATTAATAGTATAACGTAAAGAAGCAATCCCCTACAATAATATTTTCTTATTTCTTGATTCAGCTCTTTCCTTCTTAACAGAATAAAAGCTATCAGCATAGGAATTATCAATATCATACTCACAATGGTCAGAACATTTAAATCATGTCTCAATTGGCTTGCCGCAGCCATTTCATCGTTCGAAAAAACCGGATCAGGCTTATCGTCATCCTCCGTCCAAAGCTGGAATTGAGAGGTTCTGCCCATCATAAAATGTGAAATGAACTCACCCATTTCATCATCCGTCAAGTCTATGTTCATGCTATCTAAGATATCAGTCGACTTAAATTCATACTGATAAACATCCGGCATTCTGGTTGCAACGTTGATCCCAAGACAGATAGTCACAATTGGTATCGCTACTACCAATAGAATGGATAGTATCCTTAAAAAAATTTTCATTTTCTCTCATTCCCTTAATTTATGTACTAATTTACTTATTTTTTTACAATTATCGTCATTTTTTTGCGAATTTATACTCATTATAACCATTATTTTTGATTCGTGCAAGTCCCCACTTATTTCTATTTATAAATACTCCTTTACAATAGCCTCTATGCTTGACGGTTTAGTTTTATCTAAAAAAATAATATTTTTAGGTGACAAGAAGGACGTGCCGCTCTATACATTTTTTGTTTTGTATAAGACCAATCACGTCCCATTATTAAATATCTTTATCGTTCTTCTCTAAAATAATTATTTCCCAGATCAGCAGGCGGCTGGCTTTCTTTTTTCCTTTTATGTGTACTGATGATGACGATTACGACAGTTGCTACATACGGAATCATGTCTACTAAGTATTGGGAGATGGAAAATCCCATTGCTTGAAGTCTCAATCCAAGTATACTTAAACCGCCGAAGAAAATGGCTCCGATCAAAGCTTTTAACGGATTCCACGAAGCAAAGATTACCAGGGCGACAGCAATCCATCCGCGTCCCGTAACCACATCAGCCTGCCAGATGGGCACACGTATCAACGAAAGATATGCCCCTCCCAACCCGCATAGGGCTCCTCCGGTTATGATGTGCGCATACTTATAGAGCGTTATATTAATACCGGATGCATCAGCGGCGCCTGCATTTTCTCCTATAGCCCGCATATTTAAACCGATTCGGGTTCTATACAGATAAATACATGCTACAATAACAAGAATATAGCTCAGATACACAAAAATATCTTGTTTAAAAAAGATGGGTCCAATAAATGGGAGGTCCCCTAAAACCGGAATGGGCGTTTTCGCAAAAAAGTGACTCACTGTTTGCGGTACAGAACAACCAATATTCGGCTGTCCTACAAAACTGGCAAATCCCGTTCCGAATATGGTTAAGGTCAAGCCGGTTACTACTTGATTCGCCTTGAGTGTGACGGTTAAAAACGCAAAAATCAATGCACCAAATGCCCCCGCTAAAGCGGCACAAACGACTGCTAAAATCGGATTCCCAGTTGTAAATGCTGTCATAAATCCCATGACCGCACCGATCAGCATCATTCCCTCAACACCTAGGTTCAGGCTCCCTGATTTTTCTGTAATCAATTCCCCTACAGTGGCAAAGACCAACGGAGTTCCGGCTACAATACATGCTGCTAAAAAAGCTTCCATAAATTAAGCCACCTCCTTCGATGTCTGCTTCCCTGTTTTGCGGGTAAGACTCACTTTATATTGAATAAAGAATTCACTTCCTAATACAAAGAACAAGATCGTACCTTGTACAATACTTGATACTGCGCTAGGCACATTCATGGCAAGCTGGATATAAGCGCCGCCTTGAATCAGCATCGCAAATGCAACGCATACAAAGAATGTCGTAATCGCATTTAACCGTGCAAGCCAAGCGGTGATAATGGCAGTAAATCCATATCCGGCGGAAATTCCGGCCACAAGAGTTTTTTCAATCGCAGAAGCCTGAATCATACCCACTAGTCCGCAAAGTCCTCCTGAAATCAGCATGGCTACTACGATAACCCGATTAATATTCATTCCTGCATAACGTGCCGTTTCTATACTTTCTCCGACTACCGTAATTTCATATCCCAGTTTCGTATACTTCATTAAAAAATAGACAGCCACAATGCAAATAAGTGCGATTACCCATCCGATATGAACACCAAACAAAGACGGTAAAACGGCATTGACACCAAAAGGCACTACTCTAGGGAAGCCGTTCGCATTGGGGTCCATCCACGGTCCATATTGCAAATAGGTTACAAATTTAATAGCGATATAGTTCATCATCAGCGTAAAAATAGTTTCATTCGTCCCCATTCTAGCCTTGAAGATCGCCGGGACAAAAGCCCAAAAGCCACCTGTTATCATGGCCGCTGCCGCCATCGCAAAGAGCAGTACCGGCTTCGGCAAACTACTGAAGTTTAAAGCGACAAACGTGGCTGCCATTGCACCCATTACAATTTGTCCTTCTCCTCCGATATTCCAGAATTTCATCTTAAACGCAACCAAGATACCAAGAGACGTTATGATCAACGGAATAGCTTTTATGATGGTTTGCTTTATTCGTAAGTCTGTTCCAATAGCCCCCTCAAAGATGGCTTTGAAAATTTCCAGTGGGTTCAATCCGAAAATAATCAAAATGATACCCGCGCAAACAATAGAAAGGACAATGGCAAGAGTACGGATTATGATTTCATTTTTTCTGTTTAGATTGTCTCTCTTTGTTATTTTAAGCAAATTCATTAAATCCAACATCCTCCTTTTCCAGAACAGTACCGGTCATTAACAAGCCAACTTCTTCCTTTGTTACTTCAGAGGCTTTCACAATTCCTGTTACTTTTCCTCCGCATAGTACCATGATTCTGTCGCATAGTTCCAGCAGCACATCTAAATCCTCTCCTATAAATAGGATGCCAACTCCATTCTTTTTCTGCTCATTGAGCAAGTCATAGATTTTGTAAGAGGCTCCGATATCCAATCCTCTTACCGGGTATGCCGTAATCAGTACTCGCGGAGAAGAATCGATTTCTCTTCCAAGCAGTACTTTCTGAATGTTTCCTCCGGAAAGCTTTTTTACCGGAGTATAAATATTAGGGGTCTTGATCTCCAATCGTTCTACCAATTCTTTCGATTTTGCGATATAAGGTCCTCTTTTTAAGATCATTCCCGGCTGGCTTTGATAATCCTTCAAAATCAGATTATGAACAATATCCATGCTTCCAACTAACCCCATGCCAAGTCGGTCCTCCGGAATAAACCCCATTCGAATCCCAAGTTTTATGATGTCTCTCGGCGTTTTACCCACAATATTGTCGCCTTCAAAAAAGATACGACCTTTATTGGCAATATTCAAACCTGCAATGGTTTCACACAATTCTTTCTGTCCGCTTCCGGCCACTCCTGCAACGCCTAAGATCTCTCCGCCGTACAAAGCAAAGCTGACCTCAGCTAAGGCAGGTTTTTTTTCATTATCCAAAACGGTTACATTATCTAAATCCAATAAGACCTTCTTATTGGGTATATTCTCTCTTTCAAGTGAAAGATCCATTTTCTTCCCAACCATCATCTCAATCAATGCCGGGACTTCCACATCTTTCGTATTTACGGTTTCGACCGAATGTCCTTTTCGGAGTACCGTAATCCTGTCGCTTATTTCCATTACTTCATTTAATTTATGTGTAATGATAACAACAGCACAGCCTTGTTCTTTCATATTGTTTATAATCGTAAACAAACGTTTTATTTCTTGCGGTGTAAGTACTGCCGTAGGTTCGTCCAAAATCAGAATCTTAGCACCTCTAAATAGCACTTTAATGATCTCTAAGGTCTGTTTTTCCCCTACAGACATTTCATAAACTTTTTTATCCGGATTAAGGTCTAAGCCATATTGATCCGAAATATCTTTTACTTTTTTAGACAGCTGCTTTCCTTTCATAAAGAAACTTGTTTTCTGTCCTAGAATCACATTATCTTTTGCCGACAATACATCCACTAATTTAAAATGTTGGTGAATCATACCGATTCCCAATTTAATCGCATCTCCAGGTGAAGTGAACTGGACTTCTTTCCCATAGATATAAATGGACCCTTCATCAGGCGTGTAAATACCCGATAACATATTCATCAGAGTACTTTTTCCTGCCCCGTTCTCTCCAAGCAAAGCATGAACTTCTCCCGGATAAATAGTCAGGTTCACATCGTCATTCGCCTTTAAGGAACCAAAGGATTTGGTGATATGATTCATTTGTATAGCTGCTTGCTGCTCGCTCATGAATACCTCCGCTGGTTTGTATAGCAAGTAAAGGGTATGGCTTGTCTGAAGTCATACCCTTTAAACGTTCTAAATTAATTTATAACATGCAAGCCATGTCGAAGCATGTTTCAATGAACGCTTCCTTACAGCAACGCTGTATTTAATCTTAGCGTTCATTATAACATGCAAGCAATGCCGAAGCATGTTTCAATGATTACTAGTTCGCTCCCTTTACAAGGCCGTCAATCTTCCAGATTTCTTCTCTTGTTAAGGTCTGTCCATCCTGACAAAGAACTGTGCCGTCATTGTATTCAATCTTTCCGGAGAATGGAGCAAATTCGCCTGCTTTCATTTTAGCCTTTACTTCGTCCACCTTCGCTTGTACATCTGCAGGAACCAAATCTGTCATTGGAGCGATGTCTACATAGCCGTCAGCAATTGTACCATAGTATGATTCAGGAGTCCATGTTCCGTCCATAATAGCCTGAATAGTAGGGATTAGGAATACTTCATGGTGCCAAATCGGTGCTGTTAAGAACGCATCCGGAACAACCTGGCTGTTGTCCATGTTGTAACCGATTGCATAAGCACCTGCTTCTGAAGCAGCTACCTGAGGACCTGTTGTATCACAGTGCTGTGTTAAGATATCGCAGCCCTGAGCTAATAACTCATCTGCAGCGCTTCTTTCCTTTTCAGGATCATACCAGCTGTTGATATATACAACCTTCACTTGTACATCCGGATTTACAGACTGTGCGCCAAGAGTAAATGCATCAATACCAATTTGTACTTCTGTATAAGGATATGCTGCGACATAGCCAAGCTTGTCCGTCTTTGTCATCATACCGGCAATAATACCTGTTAAATATCTTGGCTCTTCTGTAGCGCCGAAGAAGTTACCGAAGTTCTTATCGTTCATTTTATTTCCTGAGAAGTGAAGGAATTTAATATTGTCATAATCTCCGGAATTCGCCAACTCATCCAATGCATCCATAAAACCATAGCTGCATCCAACGATTACAGTACATCCCTGATCGATAAGGTTTGTCGCTGCATCCTTCGCCGCAGACTTATCCGTGTCAGGTACATTTTCCATTGTTAAAATTTCTACTTTTCCGTTGAAGTGTTCTTGCATTGCTGCAGCACCTTCGTACTGAGCCTGAGTGAATCCACCGTCATTCTTTGTTCCGATGTAGATAAACCCTACCTTTAGGGCTTCATCTGTCTTCTTGTCAGTTGCTTCTTCCTTTTTACCACAGGCGGTAACGCTGAACGCCATCACTAGGATTAAGAAAATAGCTAAAAACTTTTTCATCATTTGTCTCCTTTTTATTATTAATACCAAATATAAAAACAAACAAAACGGTGCTGACTCATTTACACATATTTTGTAAAATCCTGCAAGCACCCCTATGCATTATTAATTATACGCATTCGTCCTTGTGAAGTAAAGTTGTTTTATAGTAAAACGAAAGCTTTTGCGTATAAAAAAAGCATAAAGTTCGTGACTTGTCGAACTTCATGCTTCTATTTTTGCTCTAAAATACGTCATTTTATACTTCTGATTATTTGAATGCAATAATACCATCTTCAATCTTTACGATAACAGCCAGAGACTCTACCCTGCAATCCATTTCGCGAAGCTTGGCACCGCCGCCTTGGAATTCTTTTTCAATCACAGCACCAACGCCAACTACCTGTGCACCTGCTTTGCGAGCCATTTTAACCAGTGCAATCGATGCCTCTCCTGAAGCAAGGAAATCGTCTAAGATCAATACCCTGTCACCTTCTGAGAGAAATTTTTTAGAAACTCTCAGGCTAGAGACCGTTCCTTTCGTAAAGGATCTCGCTTCAACACTGTAGCAACCTTCTACCATCGTGCTCGGAGCAGCTTTCTTTGCGAAAACGACAGGGATATAATCAAAGGACTTTGATGCTTCACAGGCGATTGCAATGCCGCTGGATTCTACCGTTAGTATTTTTGTCACTTCTTCCCCTTGAAAACGTTTTCTAAATTCCCTTCCGATCTCCTCCATAAATTTAACATCGATTTGATGGTTCAGGAACCCATCTACTTTAATAATTTCCGAGCCGATTGTTTGCCCTTCTGTTCGTATTTTCTGCTTTAAACTTTCCATTGATTCTCCTTACTATTTTCGCCCAGACACTTTTTGATTGAGCGCAGTATCCAATTTAATAATTTTGGCCAATAACGCTCCAATTCTTTTATTCGTATCATAAATATTGGTTTCTAAAGGATTATCTAAAGTAATCGGTTCAGCTTCTTTTTTAGGTATGATAATACTTTCTATTCGCTCTCTTAAAGGACTTGGTAAATGGGAGGCTATTTCCCTGTTCTCTGAATCCAGTTTATCCACCATCTCCATGACGTTCCCCCTCATGTCCAAAATTGCTCCTAAAGACACCGTATCGTTCGAAAGAATGGCTTGTTCCAGGTCTTTCGTTAAATTCATGATATTATCCACATACCGATATTTCAACTTTAAGTTGTCTAACACTTTATTTGTTGCTGTAAAACTATCCAACTGCATCTACCTCCGCTTAACACTTTAGTGGCTGGGCAATATCGCAAGCAATATTGACTATATCATAAAGAAGTCTCAGCCGACGCTGCTATCCGGATTTGACTTTACAGCATTTACGCTGTTTTTCGCTAAACGATCTGCCTCTTTAAACGTATCTCTTAAGTCCTTCACCAAGGGCGTTATCTCATCAATAATACTTAAATTACGTCCTGATTTTAATCTTGAAAGGTCAAAATTAATAAAATCATACATTCTATATAAATCATTACTGATCGGATAGCGTCTGTCAAGGCTTTTTATTAAATATCTTACGATATCAATCGCCCGTTGAACGTCCGCCTCAAAGAGTTGAACTTCTCCCTCTGCAAGGCTTTTCTTCGCTCTCAACAATCTTTTATTAATCTCATCATACAAAAGAATCAGCATTTCTCCTTTTGTCATAGTTTCTACAGACTGCGCCTTATATTGTTGATATCCATAACTTATCATGAGCCTTTTCTCTCTTTCTATGTATTTTAATCACACACATTTATTATCGCTTTTTATTCTGCCATTAGCTCGTTGAAGAAGCCAGCCAACTGCTCTGAGAATTCATCTTAGATATATAAGTTTCAAGACTCGTAAATTTGGATTGATATCGGTCCTGTCTGGCTGTCAAAAGATCTTGTAAATACGTCAGCCTATTTGAAAGAATCTTCTGTTGCCTTGCGATGTAGTTATCGGTAGTTGTTGTGTTATTTGCAATACCTGCCAGGGCCACCAATTTCCCCTTATAGGCGCCGCTTGACTTCGCATAGGCTTCCGTTATTGTTTTCAATCGAGTTGAAAGTCCTCCGGCCAGATATCCGCTTCCAGTTACGCTCGCACTTTGTTCCGAAGTAGCGGTAAACAGATTCTTTACCTTGTCGGGGTCCGATTCGAGGGCGGATTTCAGCTTTGCTTCATCCAGTGTAATCTTCCCGTTATCCGAATAGTAGGAAGACGTGCTGATTCCTATTGACGAGGCATTCCCCACCCCACTTACGACTGTTGAGAATACAAATCGAAGACTGGAAGCCAAAGAAGTTAAGGTGGAATCGCCAAACAAAATCCCTTGCTTTGCCTTCGCCTCCCATTTCTCGATCTCCTCCGTCGTCATTTCCTCTTTTTGTGCATCTGTCAAAGGTTTATAATCGGTATCTTTCTTCGTTTCCGTATAACTCGTGATTTGATCAATCAAGCTGTTATAGTCGGTAATCATCGACTTAATCGCATCGACAACCTTATCCGTTTCGGAAGAGGCCGTAAACGTAATCTCATCCGCAGTACTAGCATCAAACGTGGATTTAGCCGTAAAGTTCAATCCGTCCAAGGTGACACCATTGGAACTTCTGATGATGTCTGTATCGCTTGAAGCCCCTGAATAACGAATCGTCATTTTCAGGTCCTGGCCCGCTGTGATCAGAGAAGATTCGGTACTCGTTGTTTTATTATATAAAGCATCCGCACCAAAGAGCGCCTCCGCTAATCCTCCCGATTCGTCATAAATGTTGACCTTCCCCTGTATGCCGGTTTCATCCGCAGTGATGTTAAATCTTCCGGTAGTGTTCAAATAAGTGACATTAATGCCTGCATCCGTATCGCCGTTGATTTGACTCAGAACAGCGCTGATTTCCGTATCTCCTGTAAAGGACAAGGATTTTCCATTTATATTGATCGTATATTTTCCATCTGAGCCAGGCGTTAAACCGAGCTCAGAAATTTTCTTTGTGGTGTCCAGTCGATTGGAAGCCTCATTTGATAAATTAAATACGCCGGTGGCTCCTAATGTATCGCTCGTTGTCGAAGTGATTTTTAAGGTAGATGTGTCATCCGTACTGAACTTTAAAGTTCCTGCAGTGGTATCTTCAGTAACTGTAATTTTATTGGAGCCAAAAGAAGTATTCAGTTTGTTTTGAAGAAGTGCTTGTAGGTCACTTACATTTGCTACGCTGTCGGATTCCGCTTGGGTGAACGTAATCGTCTTACTGGTGCCATTGAAGTTAAAAGTCAAACTTTTGTTTGCCAGACTGTATGGAATCGTCTTGGCAAGATCTGCTTCGCTTGACGCAGTAATTTTCCCGCCGCTCTCACTATCGCCTGCGGAAAAACCCAAAGCAGCTAACGTAGCGGTTGTTCCACCGCTAATCGAGAAGGTATTGCTGTCCTCTCCTGTAAAGCCGAGAGAAAGTGTCTCTCCTGATGCGGAAAAAGCAAGCTTGTCCCCCAGCGTACTGCCGGAGCTGAGTGTTACATTCTTCATCGCATCGTTTAACACGGTCGCCATATCTTCAGCAGTTAATGCGGATACATCATTCCCGATGCTCACATTGTATACGCTTCCGCCGTACTTTATAGAAAGGGATCCTCCTGCTGCCGCACATACCGTTCTATCGCCGAAGGAAATAGCCCCCGTTGTAATGGTGGATTTGCCTAAACTCCCTCCTGTCGTCATGCTCGCTTTTGTAGCCAGCTGACTAATCCCCGTAATGCTGTAAGTCGGCGTTGACGTTGTGCTTGTCCCGCTCACGGCAATAGCACTCGCATTTTTCCCTTGCGGTACCATGGTAGTCGTATTAAAAAATGCAGCCGAAAGTAGGTTGGTAGGGGATGTATAAGAAAAGTACTTGTTTTGAAAGTTGGTTATAGCAGTGATAACCTCTCGGTAGGCCTCCTGCTTCCATGAATAAGTCTGCTGCTGCTGTTTTATTTTATCAATCTTCGCCTGTACATCTGAGGTCATAGCTTGTACTAAAGCATCTGTATCCAATCCGCTCACTAAGCCTGAAAATCCCTTCGACGAATAGGTAGTAGCACTCGTGGAAGTACTGCTGCTGCTTATATTCATACTCATTCCTCCCTAAATCTTTATATTTTATAGCGCCGACTTCCTGTCGCGCCCACTTTTTCTGTTTTTTTAATCCTATCAAAATCATTTTTTCTATACTTATATATCGTCATGTGATAAAATTAGTTAAGTAATAATAAAGGAAAAGGGAGAAATAAATTGGCAAAAGTAATAGCAGTCACCAACCAAAAAGGTGGCGTTGCAAAAACTACCACTTGCAATGCATTAATCAGTGGTCTTTCAAAAATGGGCTATAAAGTTTTAGGCATTGATTTGGATCCACAAGGTAGTCTTGGGTTCAGTTTAGGAATCAACATTGAAGAAGGGGTAAGCTTATACGAGGTCTTTAAGGGAAAAGCAACCGTTCAGGAATCCGTTCGTCAAATAGACTGCGGGCACTTTATACCATCCAATATCCTTTTGAGTACTGCGGAGCTTGAATTTAGTCATGCCGGCAGAGAATTTCTTCTTTCCGAAGCGATTAAAGATATCAAAGATGTATACGATTACGTCGTCATTGATACCCCTCCCGCTTTAAACATACTGACTGTGAACGCCTATGTATGTGCAGATGATCTTATCATACCGATGATTCCGGAAATATTAAGTTTACTGGGGATCAGTCAAATCAAAGAGACGATTGAAAATGTGCAGAAATACTATAATCCAAAATTAAATTTAACTTGTATCCTGCTGACAAAATATAATAAACGTGCCGCACTGACTCAGGAAGTGGCGGATATGACCCAAAAAATTGCAGACCAACTTGGAACGAAGTTGGCCAAAACTACCATAAGGAACAGTGTAGCAGTGGCTGAAGCACCTGCACATGGTTTAGGACTTTTAGAATATTCCCCAAAGGCAACCGCTTGTGTGGATTATTATAATTTTGTAAAAGAATTAATAAACGGAGGTCTTTAAAAATGCCAAAAAAAAGCAATAAGACAGCACACGTTTTAAGTCTTCTCACAAATGGTTCAGGAGAATTGAACGATTCCACCTCTCATGAAAAAGGCGATAATCATCTTGCCTCAATTCCATCAACAGAAGAAAAATCCGCATCACCTTCAACAGTAGTAGTAGAGATTCAGGGGGAACCAAAAGATGATCTGCTATCCGATTTAGTGAAGCAAGAATTGGAACAGGAGCTAATAAAGCAAGAGCAGTTAACCTCTTTACAAAATCAAGAAATGAGTCCAGTTGAAGAAGATGCTGAAATAGAATTAACGGAAGAATCACTGACTGAATCTGATGAAATAAAAATCGAAGAAATAGTAAGTGAAAAATTTGTATTGGAAGAGTTTGATGAGGAGGAAAATCCAGAGATGCCAACCAAATTAAATATGATCAACGATTATGAGCCCAGTTGCGCAAATGATTCTAAAATACTTCATAATCTTGCGGAAGATGTGATTCGAGCCAAAGTACCGGATGTCATGAAGTCTTTTAATATGTGTACTTGCCAGAACTGTACTTATGACGTGATGGCCTTTGCACTGAATCATGTAGCCCCTCTTTATACCGTAACAGATAAGGGGCATTTATACCAAAAGCTATCCAGCTATGAAACACAGTATGGTGCAGATTTAACCTCTGCGATTACAAAAGCTTGCATTCGAGTGAAAATTAATCCGAATCATGTAAATTCGAATTCTGATTGAACATAAATAATATACTGATAAAAAGAAAACCCTGAAAACTATTCCTTTCGTTTTCAGGGTTTTTATTTTACCATGTGCTCATTCCTCTTGAGAACGCCTTAATGGTTACCATTCCGTCCGTAGCATTAAAGAACATGGTTCTCGCATAATTAGAACCTACATCCTCTCCTATGATCGGAATCCTTAACGTTGCTAAAACACTTTTTACAGCCGTAATATTTCGATCTCCTATATTGCCTACTAAAGAGTCTCCCGGAATATCGAACATTTTAGCCCCGCCGGCAATCTTTGCCGTCAAGGAAACTTTTTTGGCTCCCATGCTTTCCATTTTTTGCAGCAGTGTCGGTACCCCGGTATCTGCATATCGGTAGATTGAATTTTTAGCACCGGCTTCAGGAGCCGTAGGCAGCATAATATGTACCATCCCTGCAATTTTTTGATTTTTATCGAATAAACATACACCAATACAAGAACCTAACGCATAAGTGACTAGCTGGTCGGTACCTGTTGCGATGCCCATTTCAGCAATACCTACAGTCACTAGTTTACTCATTGTACACTCCTAATCTTGAGAGAATTGTCTTTAATGAATTTACTTCGGGGATTAACAATAAGTTGTCCTCATGCATTTGCCCGTCAAAAGAAAAATGCCCTTCTATCATCATGATTTTTTCTGCTTCATAGCAATAAGTAGCCATCGGTACGGTAATCATTGCTCCCATCATGTTGATTGCTACTCCGGGAACAGAGATGGTGACTTTCATCCCTATCATTTCCGCAATTGCGTTTACATAAGAAGCCATCAATATATTGCCGATTTCGGTGATGGCGGATATCTGCATGTCATCCATCTCTTCAAAGCTCACAGACTTAGTCCCCATCAATCCATCCAGCATGGTATTGATCATTTCAAGAGACTGTATGCTGAGCATTGCCCCTTCAATACCGCCTCCCAGCTTCACCAGTATGCCGGCCACAATTTTTTCCGGCCCCCCTAACTTTTCTACCGCATCATTGATGTCCAAAATTTGAACATTCGGCAAATCAATATGTACTGGCTTTCCTATCGTCTCTGATAAAGCAGTCGCTGCATTGCCGGAGCCTATATTTCCGATCTCCCTTAATGCATCCAGCTGCATTGCATCTAGATCTTCGTAGCTTTTGATACCCATGGTACTCCTTCTCCTTCTCGTTTACCAAAATTAAACTAATTATGTTGCTGCCCTCTCGGAGCACTTGATCCAACCATTTACCTTCCCGGCACCATATTATGAGATTCTATCACTCGGTTATTTTCTGTAAACGTCTGCATTGCCATATCTGCATTTAGACGAAGCATAGCACTTCCGATGGTGATTCTTGTATTCGTGTGAATCACCTTTTTCGCTATCACCATACAGCCTTGACAATCATTTAACCGTTCCAGCTTCTCTTTTTCTGACTTTAAATTCTGTAATTCTTTCTTGACAGTTTCATATTTAATAATTAAATTCTTTAATTTTTCTTTTTTTAATTCAATATCATTCGGCGTATCCATGTTACGCCTTTTGCTGGCGGCAGCCATTTCAACTTCCAGCATTTCATACAGCTTTCTTAACTTTGAGACCCCTTTATCCATCTCCGACAGTGCTGCGTGAGTCTGCTTGATTCGTTCAACAGGTTCTACCTCTAAATTTTTTAACTCCTGCCAGAACGGAATGATTTGAACGTCCATCGGGATATTCATATCGCTGCCTATTGTATTCGCTTCAATCACTTTCCCTGCAATATAATTCCCTCCAAAAAGAGCGGCTCGATTTCCTTTTCCAATAATCGAATCCCCTGCGCGAACATCGCTGTTCATACAGTAATCACAATATACAAAGCCTCCCGCCACGATCTTAGCCATTTCAGCAAACTTTACGGTAACGTTTCCATCTGCTTTGATTACGCCTTTTCGCATACCATTTCCGTCTACACCATTGATGCCTTTATGGATCACAATATTCCCGGAAGCATTCAAAAAACTCCCCTCTACAAAACCGTTTACAACAATGTCACCATTTGCAAAAACAGAAAAATTAGATAAAACACTTCCAGTGATATTAACGGTGCCGTTAAAGCGGATGTTTCCGGTTGCAGGGCCTACGTCACCAGATACGGTGTATATATCCTTTACTTCTATCGCGTCTCTATTTTTCTGTACCATGCCATTCGTAGCTGCAATATATTGCAACTGGTCTTCCGAAAGCGTCACGTTTTTCCCGGCCTTGATTTGAGGCCAACTCCCCGACTTTGCTTGGACTGATTCACCGAAGATAGTAGTCCCCGCAGTCCCTTCCGTAGGTGGTATAATCTTGCACAATAGATCTCCTGCTTCAACATTTTTTATTAAGCCAAGGTCTTTATAATCTACTGTTCCATCCGGCAATTCCTTTGGTTGATAGCTCTCTTCTGTAGAAAAAAAATATTCTACCGTTCCATCTGTACCGTTTACAGGTCTCAAGCCTTGAGCTGCAATGAAGTCTTTGTAATAGATCATGCCTTTACAATATTCGGCAATGCCCTCATGATCAATACCATACACCACTTTCTTTTCACTGAGCAGCGCATAAATTTCCGACGTCGGAACGCTATTATCAGCATCTTTTTCTTTGCTGTAATTTTCTGCCCGCACGTAAGCCGTCATGTTATCGGGTGAAAAGAAAATATTAAAAGATACTTTTCGGTCCATAGCCTCCAATTCGGCAAAAAAGTCATCAGGAAGTTTCAGGCTATCTAAATTCTCAGGGATATTTATATCTTCCTGACCATTAGGCTCCTCCGACGCGGATTGCTGAACAAGCTGTTCAGTTTCCAAATTTTTCTGTTCCGTTTGATCTTTTTCTTCAATTCTGTTGTTCATACTGTCGAATCTTGCCATAATCAGCACCTCTTCTTTAGCTATAAGCCAATAAGCGAATTCTTATATTATCGTTTATCTAAGGTTGTTAATAGTCTCTTCCACTTCATTTGAAGTTTGGACCATTTTTAATGCTAAGGAATAAGATCGTTGTGATTCAATTAATTTTACCATTTCGTCTGACACTTCTACGTTTGAAGCCTCGAGGTATCCGGTTGATAATACCGCATCTTTCTGCAATATTGCCTGACCATTTTTCTGTGTAGGTGAATATAAATTATCTCCGGCAAGCAACATGCCGTCTTTCACATTAAAGTCAAATACACCCGGTTTAAATTCCTGACCGTTCAATTCAATTTTTTTCAGGTTCTCGTCCAATACAAAATCACCGACTGAATTCACCAGATAGCCCTTCCCATCCTTTGCAACAGATTGTTGGAAAGCACCGCTTCTCGTATAATAAATTTCATTCGTAGCAGGATTTTGTACCGCAAAGAAACCATCATCTCCTACAATTGCATAATCATATTCCCCATCTGTAGGCATCATCCCGCCGGAAGAGAAATTGATGTCGGTCTTTTCCACTCGAACTCCGCTTCCGACTTTCAGCTGAGAGTCCGCTGCCTCTGCATCTCTAATATTGCTGTAGAGTAAATCTTCGAAACCTGCGCTTTGGGATTTATAACCGGTTGTATTAGCATTGGCCATATTATTGGCAATCACATCTAATTTAGCTTGCTGCGCTTTAGCACCAACGCCCGCTGTGTAGAAAGAAATATCCATTGAAAATCCTCCTTAAATTATACTGCTAGACTAAAGTGATCCGAGTTCAACAGCCTTTGCCATCAGCTGGTCATATTGCTTTGCAATTTGACTGGCACTTTGAAAGGCTCTTTGACTGGTGATCATCCCCATCATTTCATCCATAGCGGATACGTTGGAGCGTTCTAACGCTCCTTGCAAGACTTGTCCTGCTGAAGTCGTTGCATTCGCCGCATCCGTATTTTCAAACATTCCTTCGTCTACTTTCTGCAGCTGCTTATACTCCGTAAAATCGGTTAGCTTAAACTGCGCTACTGTTTTGCCGGTGTCGGCGTCTGTTATATTGCCTTCCTTATCTGCACTAATCTTATCGGTAGTCAGCTGTATCGGGCCATCCTTCCCCATTACTCTGCCGATATGAGGTAACGTCAGATACCCTTGATTGTCTATCGTAAAAGAACCATTTCGCGTATATTGTGTTTCTCCGTCAGGTGTTTGAATCTCAAAAAAACCTGTGCCTGATACCGCAAAATCCAACTTTCTCTCTGTAAAGTTCAAGCTTCCTTCCGTATAATTCGTCACCAATTCATCAGCAGTACGAATCATAGCAGAAGTATTAAGAGGAGTATATGTACTCTTGTCTTTATTTCCTGTCCGGCTAATCATCGTCTCCTCAAAAGTGGTTGTTGCCAATGTATCTGCCTTGTATCCGGGCGTCGATGCATTGGATATATTATTACTGATCGTATTCATAATCCGCGACTGGGTTAACATACCTGATGTTGCCATATAAAATCCCTTAAACATTACAATTTTCCCTCCTGTTATGCGGTGTAATAATTTCCAAGACTAAGTCTGAGTTTTCTAAGCGCAGAGGCATGTAATTGTGAAACCCTTGGTTCACTTATGCCCATCACACCCGCGATCTCCTTCATACTCAATTCCTTATTGTAATATAAAGATACCACTAATTGTTCGTTCTCTTTCAATTCATGTATGGCGTTTTTTATCATCTGCGCCAATTCTTTTCTTTCTAACGTATATGTCGGGGCTGAATCCAAGCTTTGATCTTTCAAAAACTTTTCATTTTGACCTTCCTCTTGCAGCCCATCTACCAATGCATCTAACGATAAGATATTAAACAAATTGGTCTCGCTTAATGCTTTATGGTATTTACTAAGAGATATGCCCAGTTGTTCCGCCATTTCAGTCTCAGTGGGATATCTGCCTAAAGCAAAATATAAATCCGAAAAAGTCTGATCAATGGATTTCCCCAGTTTCCTAACATTTCTAGGAATCCAGTCTTGTTTTCTCGCTAAGTCAATAATAGCCCCTCTTATCCTTAAAGAGGCATACGTTTCAAATTTAGCATTCTTACCAGGATCAAATTTATCAATGACTTGCATGAGGGTAATAATGCCTTCATTTATTATATCGTCCATTTCTGCAAAACTAATATAGACACCACGCAATTGTATTGCAATAGTTTTTACAATTCCACTATAGTGCAACACGATTTCCTGTTTAACCGCTATATCATGTGTAGTCTTATATTGTTCAAACAGTTCTTCTACAGATTTAGCTTTCAATAAATTATTGCATATCATACTCTACCCTTTACATGCTAATGTTCCCTAATGCTTGAATTTGCACATTGCTAGCCACTTCATTAAAAGCCAGCACATATACGTTTGGATAAAACTGCTCAATTAACCTATAAAAATATACTCTAATAACATTGCTTGTCAGGATTATCGGAACCGTATTCAGTTCCTTGAACTTACCAAGATGTTCCCCAAGTTGAGTAACAATTTTTTGTATTAAATCCGGGCTCAACGCCAGATATACCCCATGTTCACTGCGCGTTAAGCTCGATAATATAGCTTTTTCCACCTCACTGTCCAACGTAACTACCATCAGTTGTCCGCTTTCACAAAATCTTCTGGTTATCGTACGTTTGAGTGCCGTTCGTACATTTTCCGTCATGACATCAATGTCATTGCTGGATTGGACCGTATCAAGAAGACTCTCGACAACTGTCACCATATCCTTAATTGGGACGCCTTCTTTTAATAGGTTATATAAGACTTTCTGAAGCGTTCCGTACGAGATGACGTTCGGGATAGCCTCTTCAACCAATTCAGGAGAGGATTTTTTCGCGTTTTCAACGATCTGCATGATCTCTGCTCGAGTAAGCAGTTCGTGTGCATGTCTTCTAATAATCTCAGACAAGTGCGTCAACATCACCGAAAGTGGATCAATAACGGTGTATCCGTAGATTTCGGCCATATCCTTCAATTCCGGAAGAATCCATTTGCTTGGTATTCCGTAGGCTGGTTCAATCGTTCGGATCCCATCAATGTCGCCTGTCGCATTTGGCGGTTCCAGTGCAAGATAATAATCTACCAAAAGCTCACCTTTTGCGATTTCTTCCCCTTTCAGTTTGATAGAATACTGATTGGCATTTAAAGCTGCACTGTCCCTTAAGCGGACAGATGGAACCACAAATCCCATTTCCTGCGCAAATTGTCTTCTAAAAATGACAATTCTGTTGATGAGATTTCCCCCGCTGGTTTCATCCACCAGCGGAATCAAACTGTATCCGAACTCCATCTCAATCGGTTCCACATTGATGAGAGAGTAAATATTATTAATATCCTTAAAATAGGCATTTTCATCAAATTGCTCTTCCGGGTAGACTTCGCGAACTTCTTCTGCTTCCAGCTGCTTTTTCGCTACTTTATCTGAATATAAAAGTCTCAATCCAAGAACTATCAGGAATGTTCCCATTATAACCGGCTGCCAAAACGGTGCCCCTGGTATGATAATCATAGCTAAAATGGTAATGCCGGCAGCGATTAGTACCCTCGGTTGTGAAAGGAATTGTTTTAATACATCTTCATTCAACGTTCCTTCTGCTACCGATCGTGTTACGATCATGCCTGTCGCAGTCGAAATCAACAAGGCCGGCATCTGGGAAACCAATCCGTCTCCAATCGTCGCAATGGAATAAATCTCGAGCACTTCACTGAAAGGCATACCCCCCTGAACAAGGCCGATAATCGTTCCGGCTATAAAGTTGACAAGTACGATTATGATGGACATAATCGCATCGCCCTTTACAATCTTCGTCGCTCCATCCATCGCTCCGTAAAAATCAGATTCCCGTTGAATCTTAATTCTCCTGAGCCTCGCGTCCTCCTCGTTAATCAGTCCTGAGCTCAAGTCGGCGTCAATCGCCATCTGTTTCCCCGGCATAGCATCCAAGGTGAATCTTGCTGCAACTTCAGCTACACGTTCTGCACCCTTCGTGATAACGATAAATTGAACCAATACTAAGATCAAAAAGATCAGTACCCCCACTACGATATTGCCTTGGAGTACGAATTTTCCGAAAGTGGCGATGACTTGTCCAGCCTCGCCCTGATGCGTCAAAATTAACCGGGTGGAAGAAATGTTCAGCGCCAGCCGAAACAAGGTCGTAACCAGAAGCAAGGATGGAAATATGGAAAATTCCAGCGTCTCTTTAATGTACATGGTCATCAGCAGAATGATGAGTGCAATGGTAATGTTGATGACAAAAAGCATGTCCAAAAGGAACGGGCTAAGCGGCACGATAAACATCACCACAACCATGACAACGAACAACGCTACCACGTTATCTAACAGTTTTCTCATTTAAAAGTCCTCATTTTTATTTTATGTCCATTTGCAAGCTTCCGTCTTATTTCGGTTCAAAAGGTTGTCAGACAGAAATTACACATCCAGCTAGCCTTTACCGATTGCTGACCTAATCCTAGAAAACTGGTCATTAATCTGGAAAACATGATACTGATATTGAAGCTGTGCCCTGCTTAATTCCACTTGTTCAACATCCAGATTGACATTATTGCCGTCCAATCGGTTACTCTCTTCTTCACTAACGTCTATTTTAACGTTTGTGTCTAAAATCGCATCTCTAATGTCACTTGCCTTTGGATTTTCTATATTTTTAAATTTAGCCAGCTTTGAACTCAATTCATTTTCAAAACTGATTTGTTTCGATTTATATCCGGGCGTATCTATATTCGCAATGTTTTCCGAAATGATTCGTTGTTTTTCCCACAAATAGTCCAAACTTTTTTGGGAAAGCAGCATATTATTGTTATCAATCCAACTCATCGTTTTATCCCCCTCGATATACTTTTTATTCAATAAATGTATTATTTTTACAACTACTTCTTCTCTTTATCTTCATTTGTCTCACATTATACTATTTTTTACGCTATTTAACAATAAAATTTGACAAAAAAGTGCATTAAGCCGATCCCCATATTCTGGATTATTTCACCATTAATTTTTTTAATTTTCCTACATGTTGAAAATATCTCCCAAGCAATATACCCCTTCTACTAGCTTTAGCTAAAATTTGTCTTAACAAATAATACTAGAGGTGTTTAAACTGTTTAAAAAAAGGTCATACCAATTTCAAATGTGACCTTAAACCCATAACAGATATTAGTTTTTCAACATCGGCTGCATCAGTGATTTTATTCGCCATTCGCTGTTGATGAGCCCATTTCCTCGATATATCGGTCGGTGGCAGCACCGTTTGCATCCAGACCTAATCCGATGTTTTGTCCTTTATAAATCTTATTTTGTATATAATAGCATTACCACAAAAATCCCCTGAAGAGTTTGAACTCCATCAAGGGATTTTTCTTAAAGAATACTTTTATATTGTCGATATTTGATTACTTACAATAGCTTCATGATCACTGTAAAAAGACAAAACTAATCAATGCTTATTTTTCTAGCCTTTAAGGATAGTTCAGCATTAAGACCCAATATACCTGCTCCTGGCATCTTTGAAATTGCTAATAATCGTTCTTCTGCTTGATGTTCTTTATAATTTAAATCCAAAGCTTTTTCAGCAGCCCAGATTTGTACATTAATGTTCTCATGTTCTAATAGAATATCTAACATCTGTTTCGCAATCTCTATCTCATTATCCATTACCTTGTAAATTTTAAACCGTTTCGCACTTGCCTTATTACCTTTTTTATATTCACCGGTATACGTAGCTTCTCCCTGAATTATAGCATTTTCTATAAAATCGTTAATTAATTTATTTGTGTCGTAAGTTTTCATTTTATAGCTCCATACCTCTTTAATACATCCTTGCTAAAATTATATTGTATATATCTCCTTTGCTTCAAGCATTAGAAAAGCGATTTTAAAATTAAGCACCCACACTTGTCCTAATTCTATTAATACTAATGCTACGCTTCTGCATAAGCTATAAATCCTACATCTAGTCTGTTGTAGGTGGGTGATCGTAAACCCAACGCCCACTGCTTTTAACAGGCCTCCTTAAGAATCCTCAAAGCTCTTATGGTTCAAGCAATTTTATTTTTTTATATAGCTCTGTAATTTTATTTTTATCATCGATTAGATCAGCTGGAACCTTTTCCTCCAATTTAAGTAATATATCATTCAGAAAATTGAAAATGACTAATTTAAATTCAGTTTTCGGTATTATGCGAATCCCTCTAGGATTCGCAAATATTATTTCTTTTTCTCGGTAAAAATCATTGTTCCAAGATATCTCCACATTCTCCTGTTCCCTTCTAAAATATACATTAGATAGAAATGATCCACCTCTATTGCAAAACCAAGAGTGTTTAAAAAGCCATGAACTTTTTGCCTGATACCATAAATATATTTCATCTTCTTCATCAGAATCAAAATCATCGGCATTTTCAATTAACTCTAACGTACTCTCTCCCTGCACAGGCAATGGAAATGGATCATATCCTATTAAATATTGCATATTTTCGCATAACCATTCTAATATATAGATTAGATTCCAATTGTAATCAGTATTCTTATTATCTATTGTGTATTGACATATATCTTTTCCTTCAATCAATAACTTAAAAACACCCCACGATTCTCCTACGATTCCTTTTTCATTATGAGGATTTGACAAAAAAGTATATTGGATTGCAAATTTGTTAGGGTTGCCAAAATTATTATCCATTTGCTACACCTCCAAGACAAAATTAAATATCAAAATAATTTTTCTAAGGCATAATGCTTTAAAGCATTATGCCTTGAATATATAATATTTTACTTATTTTTTATAAATTTAGTATATTGTGAATTTGTTATTAGCCCATCTTTTTTCATCTGTCTTAGTATATCTGCCGGTACTTCTTGCGCTGGATTAATAACCTCATAAGCATGCCATCCACCTTGATTATCTGGCTGAAATTTTACTAGTTTTCCATCTTGGACATTATATAACTGTTTAGTATTAGTTGAAGAGTATGCAGAATTTAAGGATTTTTGCCCCACAGTTTTATTATTCCAGAATGGATCTGCACTTACATCACCTCTTGAGGCTCCTTGATGCTTCCCATCATTTGGAACAAGCTTTCGTTCAGTTTTGTTCACGCCCTTACTTGCAATACCGCAAGGATTAGTTCCGGTATTGTGTACAAGAACCTCTGAATCGGATACATAGTATGTATGCCAGCCTTGTACCTCAAAGTTATAGACCTTTATAGGAGTTTCCAGATTTTCTATCTTTAAGGCTTCTACTTTCGCTGTTTTTCCGTTTGCTAACTCCAATACATCCGCCACTTGTAAGTCTTTTGCTTCTACCCATCCTTTTCCGACAACATAGAATGGATGCGGGAAGGTTGTTCTTATTTCTGTATCTTGTACAGTAATATGGATTAAATCATAAGCCTCATTGATAAAGATTTTCTTTACTGCCTTATATCCCTTTTCTCTTGTTTTGACATTTTCAGCATAAACTTTATCTCCTATTGTGATGTCTTCAATCTTCTTATGTCCTGATTTTGTCTTGATTAAAGTATCTCCGGTAAAACAAATCCCTTTAACAGCTTTGCTATCTGAGTTCTTGATCGCTTTTTCTACAATCTTCGTTACATCTGCAAGATTATCCGCTTTTTCAAGAGCTCGTACTATTGCTCCGCCTCCTGTTAAGCCCGGAACAACTGCACAAAGCGCATCTGCTGCCAGTGCAGCCCAATTTCCGCCACTATTCGGATCTTTTACTATTTTCCAGATGTCATAAGCTATAAATCCGACATCTAAAACCACATCTATAAAGTTCCCACTCGGATCATTATACATTACTGGATTGTTTTCGCAATAAGTATACAAATTCAAGCTCAGTGGGTCACTTTCTTTGCCTTTTACCGTGTCTTCTGTCAAGAACCTTCCGATCTCAGGCTCATAATATCTCGCTCTTAGATAAATGCTTCCTGTCTCTGAATCAAAATATTCTCCGCAGTATCTAAATGGATTTGTGTCATTAGGATCACTGTTCTTTTCATTTCCAAAGGCATCATACGCATATTCTTTTATGACAGTACCTGCATTGTCAGCTAATTGTACCACATCACCATGTCCATTGAACAGATACCAACCATTTTTATCACTGTTAATCAGTCCGTTTCCTCGGATGTATCGATTGACAACCCCACTGTTTGCATCCAGCTCTAAGCTAATGTTTTGACCTTCCCATATATGAGTCGTTGTTACTCCATTTACCGTCTTAGAAAGCCGTAATCCATCCGGTTTGTAGGTATAAATACTGGAACCGCTGCTGTTTTGTACACCAATCAATCGGTCAAATCCATCGTATTGATATACTTCACCACCCTTGAAATCCAAAGAAAGGGCAAGGGATTCATTTCCGGTTTTATCCTTTAAAATTCCGGTTTTCTTAGCAATGGTGTTGCCGTTGTTGTCATAATAGTAATCGGTAATTTCCGATTCGCTTCCTATTTGCTTCGTTTCGATGGTCAGTCGATTATCTACATCATACGCATAGCCTACGGTATAATTATCTGCTCCGCTTACCGCCATAGTTGCACGGTTTCCGGCAGCATCAAACGTGTATGCCTTGGTAATCGCATCCGAGGCCCCACTTTCCGCTTCCTTGCTCAGCCTGCCCAAGCCGTCATACGTATAACTTGAGGTTCGTCCTTTATTATCTGACTTCGCCGCTTGATTTCCGTCCAAATAATAGGTATACGAATACTTCGACAGAGTATTTGCTCCATTCTTATTATGCAGAGAAATCACTAAGTTTGCCAGATTATATGCATAATCTGCACTGTCTCCGTTTCCGTAAGTCAGGCTGCTTCTATTGCCATTGATGTCATAAGTATACGTAGCAACTAACTTACCGCTTTCATAGACTTGACTTAATCGATCTTTTTTGTCATAGGCATAGGTCATTGCTTTTTTAGAAGTGCCGTTTACCTTTACGTCGGAAGTTTTTAAATTACCATTCACATCATAGGTATAGCTCTTTTCTATGCCGTTTGAATCCGCTTCCTTCGTAAGTCTTCCACGCTCATCGTAACTGTAGTCGGTTCGGATATTTCCGTTTTGACTAAAGGCTAGCGCTCCCGTTGCGGTATAACCCATAGTTTCCAGTTGAGTAATTCCGTCCTCTGCAACATTTTGGCTGAGCTTTCTCGAAAGTCCGTCATACGTATAATCTATTTTAATCCCATTTTTGTTTATTTTAGAAGTCAAATTACCGTTTATATTATATGTATAGGTTTCTTTTAAGCCCAACGGATCGGTTAGACTGATCAGGTTTCCGTAACGGTCATACTCGTACACCGTCCTCTGATTGCCGCCTATCGTCATGGCCGTCTTGTTCCCTACTGCATCGTATTCATAATCTACTTGACTTGCCAAACTATTTCCATCATAACTTTTTACCTGAACCAGTTGATTCTTCGCATTATAGACATAGTCCACCTTTGTAAAATTCGCTTCAGTTCCCGGCAAACTGTTTTCTACTTGCTTTTGAACCAAGTTACCGTTTGCATCATAGTAACATTTTGTTATTGCCTTAGAATCCGCAGTAAACGGAGTCTCTGTTTTAATTAATCTGCCAAGAGAATCATAGGTATAAATCGTACTGTAGGTTCCTCCGCCTGCATTGCTCTTTGCATCTGTTGCGGAAATTTTATTCCCTGTCGCATCATATTTCGTTGTGATATAGTTGCCAAATACATCATATTGATTTGATACTTGACCATCAAAATTATATTCATATTTTGTGGTATAATCTTCCGGAAAATTTTCCGTATTAGCTCTCGCAGCTTTTTCTTTTATTGGTTCTCCAAGATAATTGTAGATGAAAGTAGTGAATACTTCAGAGCCGTTTATAAAATTTCCCTTTTTAAAAACTCTTCCATACTTATCTACATATTCAGTAGAAATAATCGTCTTACTGTTTTCATCTCCATCTACACTCTTAGTAATCTTATCGTCGTAGTAGATATAGTTTTCCTGTGATAACTTAGTATTGGAGGAATTCATGGCACGTTTATTGGTCACACGATCTTTGTAATCATAACTATAGATTATAGCTCTGCCACCTTCTGACACATTATTTTGCTCTTTTGTCAATCTATATAGGCTGTCATATTCATTCGCTTTCAGCAGTTTTGCGCTTCCACCATCTATCGCATAAACCGCAGTCAAATTTCCAGCTGCATCATACTGATACTGGGTTATGTACCCTCTTTCATCCGTTACTGTAGTTTGATTAGCAGCAGTATTGTACGTATAGGTTTTTGAACTTCCGCCTGGATATTGTATTTTCAGTATTCTGCCAAGGGCATCGTACGTGTACGTGGTAACATTTCCTTTACTGTCTGTTTCAGTCGCAATTCGCCCGTAAATATCATAAGTAGCCTGTCCTGATACACTTCCAATATTTTTCCCGTCTGCATCTTGAATATTTTGGACGGTTACCCCTGTCAAATAAGTTCCTGATATATACGTGTTATCAGTCTGGATATATTTTCCGTCGACAACATTCGTATATCTTTTGGTTTGCGTTACATTTCCGTAAGTATCATAGTTGTATTCGCTCTTTACCTTTAAATTTCCGTTTTCATATACCTCCGATTTTACGATTGTTTCTCCTTCATCTGAAGGCGTGTTTTTTTCTAATATTATAGTATTGGCATCTCTTTTATAAGTTTTACTTAGCAAAAAGTTATACAGACGATCATAAGTCATTGATACCTTATATAGGGTATCCAAAGTATTTCCATCAGACAAAGCAGGCCAATAATTAATTACATTACCTTTGTTATCATAGTCAAAGCATTCAACTGTTGTACGCGACTGATGGTCTGAAGTATCACTGCGCACTGCTGTTATTTTTATTTTAGATGGATGAACAATCCGATTATACACTCGATATTCATTTGAAATATCCTCTTTTAAATCAGAACCTAAATAGGTTTTTTCCTGTACACAAACACCCATTTTACGCGGATCAAAATAATATTCTTTTACGATATTCCGATCGCTATCTTTTTCTTGAATCCAATACTCTTTCCAATCGTCAAAGCAGCGATCTTCTCTTAGCGTATTGTTATACCCATCAGCGTTATAAAGTATATCTTTGGTTTGACCTGCTCGTTTATATTGATTTGAATAAACGTATTCTTTTTGATTGCATACTAAAGAGCCTTTTTGGTCATATCGTTTTTTTATTGCAATATCCATAATACAGCCGTAGTCATACCAGTTGTTGTATCTTGGATAATATTCATAATTAACCGTTAATCCTGTAGGATATATAATTTTCGATAATCCTGCATAAAAATTTGGATAATATCGAGCACCATCATCAAACGGATCAACTCGCATAAACAAATTGTCTGTTTTGGATTTAAAACGTGCCGCGAAATCTGAAGAGCACTGAATATCTGAATAGCTATAAGTGGTTTCTTCCCCTTCTTGGTTAATAACTTTTACAAGATTGTACTCATTATTTTGACCTGGATATTGTTCATATTGATCTAATTTATCTATTGTTCTAGCAACATTTTGATTAATAACATAGGTGATCTTTTTTCCGTCAGGAAGGGTTAACACTTTATTATATCCGCTGCCAGCTGCTTGATTTTTAATAGTTGTTATTCTTCCTACTGTATCCGTTATAGTTATTTCAACCATGTTATTTACAATGGTATATGTAAAAGAAATCGTATTTCCGAATCTATCTACGATGGCAATCAATCTACCTTCAGAATTAAAATATTCTTTTTTCCCATCAGCATATGTTACGACATAGGAAGAAGTTTGTCCTGCAATACTTTTTGATTTTTTAGCGAAAATTACATCTTTATACGTATAATGACCAAGATTATTTACCCAATTTGTTGAAATTCCGAATTCTCTGCCATCAGATAAGTGAAGTTTCATATAGTCATAGTAAAAATCGTCTATGTCTATATATGAAAAGTTAAATTTCCAACCCGTTCCTAGCTGCCATAAAGAATCATTTTTCGTTACTGGTGTTGTATACTGCATAGCGCTTATGCTTGTAGCATCTGTAGTCATTTCTGTCTTAAATAAATGCGCAGCATAATAGTCCTCTTTATTGTCAATTTGTTTCTGATTATAGTATCCCCGTAGCTGAGAAGATCCTATAAAATCGTCAAGGATCAACTTATATGAAGTATCTTCAAACCTTTCACCCATCGTGCCATCTTCATTCTTCGTAAAATGGTACTCTCTTTCATATACCTTCATTCTTGAATCCAAATTTTTCCCGTATTTCAACCTTGCTCCGAGATCATAATAATTGGCATCATCCGTACTATATTGCCTTTGAATTACTAGATCCAGCCCACCTGCACCTGGCAACACAGCATCTGTGGAATCATAATTGAGTGTTCCTGCAGAGAGGTTAATCTGCTCATTGGCTGTAACAGTATGTTGAAAAGGTGCACTTAACGACTTTTCTTTGTCATATTTGACATCTTCAAAAGGATCTGATGACGTTGAGGATAACGCTGCTCGCATGAGCCCTTTAGAATTTGTCTTATTTGACCACTCTCTTTCTTTTGTGGACATAACTTGATCTCTTGTATCATCTTGAATAGATTTCTGTATTTCTTCAGGTGTCAATCCATATCCCAGCATTTTAAAGTACGTTAATATTACCGTTTGAACACTTTCTCCTTTTTCTTCTGAATAGCTAAAAAACTCAGGGCTTATTCTGAAAAATTCACAAAGTTTTGATTTATTATCATCTGTCAAAGAGGAATATACGCTATCAGGTTGAGATAAGATTGCTATTATATTGCTAACATCTACTGTAAGCTGCTCTCGTGAGCCAGTATAATTAGTCATTGAATAAAAAAGCTGATGTGCTATCTCATCTGAAAGAGAGGTGGTATCCAAGCTATTATATACTTCTTCAGCAACAAAATTTGGAATCCCGATACCACCTGTAATATTTGTAACCTCATAATTAGTAAACGCAATTACGTGGTTGCCTGCTTTATCTTTTAAATTGCCGTCTCCTGAAGGAGTATAATTTATCGTAACTGCTCCGGAAGAGGTAATTGTCTCGGCAAGAGTTAACAAAACCTTATTGTCATATACACTGATTTCAGTCACATTTGCAGAAACCGAATAAATAGTGGTATCCGTTGGTGCTGTATAAACAGGATCTGAAGTCGTTGTATAAACCGGATCCAAAATCCTTTCATAGGCAGGATCTATTGAATTTGTATTCTCTTCGGCATTTTCATCAGGATTGCCAAATCGAACCTTAAACTCACTTGATGAAGGAACTCCCTCCGTGTCAAGTGCTTCATCAAAGTTTAAGGTTAAATAATTTGCGTTAATAACTGCTTTATTTAATATAGGTGCTTCTTCATCTGCATCTCTTAAAGCTTCCGATAGCGGATCTCCACTTTCCGTTGATATTGTGCTTTCTTCACTGTCCGCGGCGGCAATAATAGTCTGAAAGTTTATTGACGTAAAGATCAAACACACGATCAGCATCAAGCTGGTAAATTTTTTCATCTTTTTCATGCTTGTTCCCCTTTGCTTCTTTTAACTACACACTTTTTAGTTATATTTTGTGATAAAACTTGTATTTCCGGTTATTTTAGCTTTGAATTTAAAAATATTTAGATTACCGGACCAAGTTTTACCGTTAACAATTTCCTTATTCACTCTGAATTTAATTTCCCCAGGTGTATAGGAAAGAATCTCGATTCCGGTTCCATTAACAATCCCAATGGAAATTTCTTTTTTCTTTGTCTGACTTACCAGATCAATTACCTCCAAATTGGCGGCTTCATATTGTAGAGTAAACACAACATCATTTAAATGGCTTGCACCCATTACATAAAACGGAACCAACAATTCTTTGCCTTGTACACAATTCAAATCTAGGGCTTGTTCTAAAGATTTGCTGCTTACGGTGATGCTTTGTAAAATTGTCTGTGTTGTGCCGCCTTCTGTATAACTTATCGCGACGCTAGTTGTTCCGGCAGCAAGGTTGCTTCCGTCATTTACTGTCTCAAGAATGACCGCTGTCATTCCGTTATTATAAGTAGCCGTTATCACCATTCCTGTCGTATCAAAATTTTCGCCTTCGACATATTCTGTTTTAGTAGGGGCTGTAGTAATCGCTATCGATACTAATTTTTTTGCATTTACGATAATTGGTTGTGTTGTTATTTTCGTAACCCCATTTTCAGTGTAAGAAATATTTACACTGTTCATCCCGACAGTAAGACTATTCCCATTATCTGCCGTTCCGGTAATTATAGCAGTGGTATCGTTACTATAAGTAGCGGTGACTACCATTCCGGTTGCATCAAAATTTTCTCCCTCCGTATACGTTGCTTTAGTAGGGGCCGTTGTGACAGCTATTGATATTAATTGTTTAGCATTGACGGTAATCGGCTGTACAGCAGTTTTTGTAACGCCATTCTTTGTGTAGCTAACCGTCACAGAATCGGTTCCTTTTGCAAGTGCCGTTCCATTCGTAACAACGCCATTAACCGCAGTGGTACTACCGTCTTCATAAGTCGCCATTACTATCATTCCGGCCACATCAAAATTTTCACCTTCGAAATATACCGTTTTATCAGGAGCTTTTGTAATCTCTATGGATGATAAAAGCTTAGGGGTTACGGTAATAGGTTGAGTAACTGTTTTAGTTATTCCATCCTCTGTGTACCTTATAGTGATACTATTCGTCTCAGTTGTAAGATTGTCTCCATTGTCTACAGTACCATTGACAACAGCAGTAGTACCATTATTATATGTCGCAGTTACAACCATACCAGCTGCATCAAAATTCTCACCTTCAATATATGTTGCCTTGGTAGGAGGCGTTGTGACAGCTATTGAGGATAACTTTTTAGCCTCGCTTGGGCACCAAGAAAGTATATTAGTCGTAGTACCGTCTCCCAATTGACCATACTTATTATTTCCGGTAACCCATAACGTACCATCCGTTTTAATAGCATAAGCATCACCGCTAACTCCAATAATCTTCTTAACTTCTGTCAAAATTGGTTTCCAAGTTGTTACTTTTGTTATGGTACCATCTCCTAATTGGCCTGAGCTGTTAGAGCCTGTTACCCATAACGTACCGTCTTTCTTAATGACATAGGCACAACTTGAATCTTCTAATACTTGATCAACATCTGTCATCACTTGTTTCCAGGCCTTTACATCTGTCGTGGTACCATCTCCTAATTCTCCCTTGCTATTAAAACCTGTAATCCATAGCGTACCGTTTGTTTTAACAGCATAGGTGCTATATCCATATCCACCGAACTTACTTACGCCAGTCAACACTTGTTTCCAAGTTTTTATATCCGTAGTGGTTCCGACACCTAACTGTCCATAGTCATTTTTTCCAGTTGCCCATAACGTACCGTCTGTTTTAAGCACAAAGGTATTATAGTAATTTGATTGAACTAATTTCACCCCACTTAATAATTTCTTCCATGTTTTCACATTTGTTATAGTTCCATCTCCCAACTCACCACTACTATTTAAACCAGCTCCCCATAACGTACCATCTGTTTTAAGCACAAACATTTTATCTCTGGTGTACACAATCTGGCTTACTCCCGTTAACACTTGCTTCCATGTGTTAACGTTTGTAGTGGTTCCATCCCCCAATTGTCCATAAGAATTATTTCCAGCTACCCATAGTGAACCATCTTTCTTGAGGACATAGGCACTATGGCTGTTCGTTGCTACAATCTGGCTCACATTCGTTAATACCTGTTTCCAAGTAGCTACAATTTCAGCGGTTCCGTCACCTAAGATACCATAAAGGTTATTACCCGCGACCCATAACGTACCATCGATTTTAAGCACATAGGCATTTGCACCAGCTGTTGCCACTTGAGATACTCCCGTCAACACTTGTTTCCAAGTTGTTATTTTTCCATAATAACTACGCATATCACCCAATTGCCCATCAAGGTTATCCCCTGTCACCCATAAAGAACCATCTGTTTTAATAGCATAAGCACAGTCATACATTCCTAAAACAACTTTGCTCACATCCGTCAACACTTGTGCCTTGGTTGTTACATTTGAAGTTGTACCAACACCTAATTGACCTCTATCATTTCTTCCCGCCACCCACAATGTACCGTCTGTTTTAATGACATATGAAGACTGACCGAATGTTACAACTTCTTTAACTCCCATACCATCATCCGCATATACTGTTTTATTTTCAATAAAACAGCTACATATCATAGTTAGAACTATTGTTAATACTATTGCTTTTCGTTTGCTGCTTTTCATCATCTTATCTCCTCCTTTTAAGGCTTTAGGGCATTATCAATTACACAATTATTTGCCGCTGTTTCCCAAACTAACGGCATCTCATATACCACTTTCACACACTTTTTAATATTACTCTCCTTCTTTTATTTTTTGAATTTTATTACATTAATTATAATATATTATAATTAATCAAAAATACAGAATTAATATAATTTAATTACAAAATTTTAATAAAATACTATTTATTAAAAACATATACAGTTAAAATTAAATTCCGTCGCAAAACCGGAATCTAATCGTGTCATTGAGTTCCAAAGAAAATATAATTATTATCTGTGATAAAATTAAAGATATCTATTTTTCAGAAGCGTTGATACTTATCTCGAATTGTTAGTTCGTACGCTTCTAACATATCCGGTCGTCTCAGAAGAAATGGTAACTATTATCATGAATACTGTTTTCAATGGGCTTACTCTCATTTGGAAGCAAAAATTGCAGTTAAATATGTAATTATATTTATTTTTCAAAGTGTATAATTAATTTCCAGGTAAAAAGGTTGCGTTAATAAATGAAAAACCCCTTTCGCCAGATCGTTATCTAGCGAAAGGGGATTCTTTCATTACCTTACTAATTAATTCTTCATTTTGATTTTCTAATTTATAGTTCCAAATTTCACATCAAATGCACCAGTGGTTTTATCCTCGCTGGCCTTAAATACCATAATCAATTGTCCAGCATAATTAACCGACTTATCATAGATATGTCCCGGGAAGATGATGGAATCTCCATCTTTGATGCCATCGAAATCAATCGTAAACAAGACAATTGGATCCGACCCATCTTTCACATCCTCCGTGGTAGTGGTTTTTAAGGTAGAAGTCACTCCACTCGGTATAGAAATCAAATCTCTGAACTTTTGATCTGTCAACGCATTAGCGGTACCACCTTCTACTAAGCTATAATATAATCCTTCACTAAACAGAACCGTCACGCTTCCTTTGTAACGAATTGCAGAGCCTGTGCTCGACTCTGAAAGCTCGGCTGCGGTGCTGGCTGATTCAATTTTCGGAGCTTTATTATCTTGTGAACGAACCGGTTCGAACACCTGAATGTCTGAAAGTACCTTGCCATACTCACTCTGCGCCACCATAAACAACGTATAACTTCTGGTCGGTTTCATTTCAATTGCATTAATAGTAAACTCCATATTGGCTTTCGCAGTTGTTTGCCCATAGCAAGCCACATCGTTAGGATTATTGCCGACTTCCATAATATCTATCGCCGACATCGTCGTACGAGCGCCATATGGATACAATGCCCAATACACTTTCGAATTAAGATCTAGTTCTGCTTTGAATTCAACAGAACTTTCAGTTCTCTTTGTCGTAGGGGCAGGCGTTTGTATAAAATGAGGTTTAAGGTAAGCCTGAGTACGAATTGGCTCTTCTTTATAAACCGTCAAATTATCCAAAGATTTTGCTTTAAGCACATAATATAAAACATAATCTGTATTGGCTTGAAGATCATTAATCGTAACTGTATACGCCTTATTTCCCATTGCCAGCGAATAGTTGCCAGATGTACTTCCGATTGGCGAAGGTAATCCTGCAATAATTTGATCCGGTGTAGGGGTGCCGCTGATGCTACCTGCCTTTGCCATTACATAATACAGCGTGGCAGGTTTATCTGACATTACTGTCATTTCAACGGCTGTATCATAAATTTCAAAATTCGGCGTGCCATTGACAAATTGTGGATTCACGGCATCCGTATACACCTTTGTTATCGCCAGCGTACTCGGATTGCTTACCACAATGGTGCTGGAATTACTAGCTACTTTCCCTAGCGGGTCGCTGCTTGCATCCAATCCATTTCCTAAATTTCGAAGGTCTGCCGCTTTACCAATCACTGCTTTTACATTCAAAAGAACGGAAGCATCCCATGAATTAGAATCCGTCACTCCATTGATGGAAAGAATCTTTAATTTAAAGTTCGTCGTAGTAATCTGATCAAATTTTTTAAATGACGGGGCGGTCGCACTTTGCAATAATCGAATCATTCTTGCTTTTCCCGCCTGAATCGTATAAGTTCCGAGATCCGAGCCATCTTCATATAAAGTAAATCTTAATTGCTGATTCGGCTGAAGGACCAAGTCAAAATACATATCACTATTTATTGGTATGTCCGGATTAATTGTAAATCCTATTTCGTCAGATGCTAATGTTCCATCATAATCTGTCATAAAAACAAGCGGTGGTGATATATGGAAAATGCTCAATAAAGTCTTTTGATTCATGGCATTTCCATCTGAGTCGACAATATTATTTAACTCAAATTGATAGGTCCCACCATTGTTCAATCCTTTTCCATTGTTAAAACATTCCGGGCTAAACGTAACCACTGTTTTCCCGTTTTCTTCTGCGACAGCCACTGCAGCGTAAGAGACATAACCGTCCGCTACTGCATCTGATACTCCTGTTGTAATCAGCTTATCATGTAAAATAAACATCTTCTTCAATTGATCTGCTGTCGCATCTCTCAATCGCACATCCGTACCGGAAGGAGAATCATAATATACAATTTCATCAAAGACTATTTTAATATCCGAATCAATTGTCGGCTTACTATCCACTACTTTTTCAAACTTCATACTGGCTGTAGGTGCTAAATTATCAAGAGTTTTCAAATTTAGCAGACTGGTAACTGCCGAATAATTTCCGGATTTATCCATAATAACAAAATAGATATCATAAGGCGTCTGTTTGCTTAATCCACTGATATTTAAAGTGCCTTCTGTATTTTCTTTTATATTTACCTTACCACTTTTTAAGGCCTTTTGCCCTGTTGTAATAGCACGAACTTGAGCTGTTTTCAACGCACTTCCGGTTAAGGTATCTGGATTGTCTACAGGCGGAAATACTGCATCTAGAGCATAAGCCGCCCAATATAACGTACCTTCCTCATTGCCCATATATCGAATTTTCAAAGCGGTAGCAATACTCGGCTCAGCCCATGGATAACCCTCCATGAATTTAGGCGGAGTCGTATCCAATGTCGTTCCTATTACCTTAGAAAGTTTTGATAGATTTCCTTTCTGATCTTGCGCCACTAAATAAATATCATACGTAGTCTTTTCTGTAATGGCCCCCGTCGTCGTCGCTGTCATGAGTATGTCTTTTGTTTCATTCATACTGCAGCCGGAAACCGTTCCTTTTGCCACTGCCCCTGACACGTTTTGTTTTACTAAGGTCTCAACGGTAGGGGAAATTGACTTTGTCGGCAATACCGCCCAATAAACCATTACATCTTTAGAAGGAATCACCGTCATTGTAAAACTGCTTTCATTCGATGCCGTGATTCTTGGCGTGCTATTCAAAAAGGTTGGGATTACTGTGTCGATTGTCTGAAAGTCATCACTTGCTACCTTTGTACGGCCGCCTTTAAGATCTTCAAAGACCATGTAATATTCGTAATTTACACCGCTCTTCAAACCGGACACTTTTATGGTGACTTCTTTTTCTGTCATGACGTTTACATTCCCTGACTTCACTACCTCTTTGGAGTCCGGTTTCTTGACTTCGGAATACGTCATTCCTTTGTCCTCTAAATCTACATTTTTAATTGCCCAATACACTTTGCCCGGCTTGTTCGTCATCGCGTATAAATTGACGGAAGTCGCAGTCAATTCATCGTATTTCGGATAATCACCTATAAATTCAGGGTCCTCTGAGTTGGCTTCCGCTTCCAAACTGGTCATTACTTTGCCATTAATGGTTGCTGTCACTCCAGGACGAATATATATTTTTTCAGGAAGCATGCTGATATTGCTTCCGTCTGCGTTTATCACAATATTTTCAATTTCTCCTGTACCCGTTACGGTCGTTGCCGTATCGCAAAACATACTTTCAACGAAAGTGTTCTTTTCAAGGTACACCGTTCCCTTCTGGGCATCTTCATCGATCGTCAGCGTCTGAATCGACCCTTTATCCAATGACAACTTATTATTTGGATTTTTAACGGTAACTTCTTCAAAATCACCGGAAAGACTCAATTTAACATCTTTCGGCCCCTTCAGGGTCACATTTCTAAACGCACTGTTTCGCTTGGAAGAAGCTTCTTCCAGATAGGCATTGCTCTTTACAATGGTATCCGTTATAACAGAACTTCCTTCTGCCCGTACGCTCATAATATTTTTTCCGGAGCAGTCTATGACCAGTCTGTTAATATCGCAATCCGTTAAAATAACACTGATTTCACCCTTTTCACTGTTTCCGGTTCCGCTGATAATCAGATCTCCTCCAACGGTCACATTATCCAGTACCGTGTAACCGGTTCCTATCCCCGCTGTTATATACATGTCTCCGGGCACAGTCGTGTTGCTCAAATCCGCTCCGGATTCTATGACAGAAACATTTCCGGAGGCATAGCCGATGTAGTTATCACCTGAATGTTTTACAATTTCACCGGACACTTTGGATAAAACTTTTGCCATTTCACCCCGGGTCATATAGTCAGCAGGACGGAAGGTTTGATCCGGATAACCGCTTAAGAAATCTTTTTCAACAGCAGTGTTTATGTAGTCCTTGCTCCAACTGCTAAACGCTTTACTGTCCGAGAATTTCATAGAATCTCCGTTGTTTCCTTCTATTTTAAGCGCCCTGAAAAGCATCGCTACAGCCTGTTCTCTTTTCAAATAAACATTCGGCCCTGCCGTATCGGGATAAATTCCATTGAAATACCCTTGATTGTAGGCAGTGCGTATATCATCATAATACCATGCATCTGCAGGCACATCATTAAAAGCAATATTTCCTGTTTGTCTATATCCGAAAGCACGATTCATCATGGCGACAAATTCTGCTCTGGTTATAGAGTTATCAGGATATAAATTCCCATCGTCATCTCCCCGCATTATTCCTTGAGAAACTAAATTATTCAAATATTGGTCGGCCCAATGTGCAGCATAGCAGTTTTCCGTGGATAAAACTCCTCCCATACACACAAAAACGCTACACAATAATATTGCACATAATTTCCTCATATCTTGTGTCTCCTTTCTACATCATATCCCTTTTTTTATTTCGACATAAAGACGCCCTTTCAATACTATAATTTAAAAATAACATACCCACATTCAAAAATAAAATATATTTTTGACAAAAAACTTGTCAACGTGTAATTTTTTTCTAACTTCTTTCATTTCCTGACAACTTCCTATTTATCATTCGACATAGATATGCTATAATGCATTCGTATAAGTTTATGCAATTTTAACATCAATTATAAGGTGGTGTTCTTGTTATGGATAATGGATTAGACAACATGCTGGATATGTATTTGTTTGAAACAAATACACTATTAGAGCAGCTCGATGAATTACTTTTAAGTGCAGAAAGCCAAGATTATTTCTCAAGTGATCAAATTAACGAGATCTTTAGAATTATGCATACTATTAAAGGCTCTTCTGCCATGATGCAGTTCAACTCTATAATGACAGTCGCACATAGAATCGAAGATACCTTTTTTGTTATAAGAGAAAATGGTGCTGTAGAGGATCAGTATAGCCGGCAGCTATTTAATCTTATGTTTAAGTCGACCGACTTTTTGAAAGTCCAAGTGTCGATCATCGAAAATGGAGGCGGTCAAGAGGAAAGCTGCGATGAGATCGTAGCGGAGATTGAAGAGTTATTGGCATGCATGAAGGGAGAAGCCTCTCCTGCAAGTGCAAATTTTGAGCCTGTCATCGTAGAAGAAACGCCATCAGAACAACCGGCTCCAACCGAATCCAAATCCGGATTGACGGTTTCGATTAGTTTTGATCAAGGCGGTGGTATGGAAAGTTTGAGAGCGATCATGTTGCTTAAGAACATTCTCGATGTATGCAGCGAAAGGATTACTACCGTACCCGAAGAAGTGGAGGCGACCACTGAACTTACACAATACATCATTGAACATGGACTTATTATCACCTTCAGTTCTGAAGAAGACTTTGTCAGCGGCCTAGATGTGATTAAGCAAGATATATATGTAGATAGTTTCGAGATTTTATCAGAAGGACAACTAAACGCATTGCCTTCTGAGCCATTCAAATCAAGCGAACCGGAAAACAAGCCTGTACAATCTATACAATCTGTACAACCTACACAGCCTACAGAGGCTAAGGTAAGTAAAATGGAAGAGTCCAAACCGGTAGAAAAAGAAGCGAAAAAAGCAGTTGTCAGCGAGCACCGAGAGGAAGAACATCCGGATGCTAAAAAAGCTGCTGCCAATGGGAGCAAAACCAATTTGATCAATGTAAACCTTTCAAAATTGGATTCCTTGATGGCATTAGTAGGAGAATTGGTTATTACCCAGTCTATGGTGACTTCTTCTTCCGATCTGAAAGATTTAAAATTAGATAATTTTACAAAATCCGCCAGACAATTAAGAAAATTAACCAATGAACTTCAAGATATCGTCATGTCCGTACGAATGATTCCTGTTGCCGGCGTTTTCACGAAAATGAACCGAATCGTAAGAGATATGGGTCATCAGCTTGGAAAAGATGTTCAGTTGGTAACCATCGGAACCGATACGGAAATTGATAAGACCATCGTGGACAGTATTCAGGATCCATTGATGCACATTGTAAGGAATTCGATGGATCACGGCATCGAAACAGATGTAAATGATCGTGTCGCTCTGGGTAAACCAAAACAAGGAACGATTACCTTAAAAGCACAGCATACCGGCAGCGAAGTTATTATTACGATCTCAGATGACGGAAGAGGGATGGATCCCGAAAAAATTCTAGCATCTGCAAAAGAAAAAGGTTTATTAACAAAGCCTGAAAATGAATATACTAAAAAAGAAATACTTATGTTAACACTCCTTCCTGGCTTCTCCACCAAAGAACAAGTCACAGAGTTCTCCGGCAGAGGCGTTGGTATGGACGTGGTAACAAAAAATATAGAAAAAGTAGGAGGAACCGTTTATATTTCTTCTGAAATTGGAGAAGGTACTACTACGCAATTTAAAATCCCTCTAACTCTTGCTATCATTGATGGGATGGAATTGACAGTCGGAAACTATCAGTTCACGCTTCCGATTTCCAACATCCGTCAATCTTTTAAGGCGACCAAGGAAGACATCGTCCATGATGCTTCGAGAGGTGAGATGGTTAAACGTGAAGATGAATTTATTACGTTAGTTCGTCTCAACAGACTTTATAAGATTGAAAATGCCATTGAAGATATCGAAGAAGGCATTGTTATGTGGGTAGAATTCGGAGGCCGTTCTTATTGCTTAATGGTTGACGAATTAATCGGACAGCATCAAGTAGTGGTAAAACCTTTACCGCTCTACTTTGGGGCGTATAACCTTAGAGACTTCGGTATCGCCGGCTGCACCATCCTCGGAGACGGAAATATCAGCATTATCTTAGATGCTCCAAATATCTTTAATTTTGCTTCCGGTCTTTTTGGAAACCGTAATAACACGTTAAAGGACTCTTCCATTGATGTAGAAACAGTAATTGAAGAGGTCACCAATGAGGATGAAATCAACTCCAATATGTTAAAACTTTTAACATTTAGAGTAAATTCCAAACCATTTGCGATGAATACCGATTATGTAATGGAAATCATCAATGTATTTACTATAACAAGATTCCCGTTACTTCCTGATTATATCAAGGGGGTTATCAACCTGAGAGGTCAGATTATCCCTGTCATTGATATACGTCTAAAGCTGGGCAATGACTCTGAAACAGACGTAAACAGTATGAAATCCTGTATCATTATATTGGAAGTAAACGGCACTACTATAGGCATCTTGGTAGATGAAGTATTTCTTGTTGCTGACGTTGCAAAAGATACTATTTCACCACCTCCTTCCAATAACAAACATGATCTGATTACAGGCATTGTTGAAATCGAAGATGTTGTACACTTAATCTTTGATATGGCTGCACTGACCAGAGTGTAGTTTAGGAGAGTTTTATGCTTACAATTTCCGAAAATGATTTTATTAGATTAACCGACTTCGTAATCAAAAATTACGGCATTAACCTAAAAGCAAAAAAGGTTTTGATTGAAGGCAGATTATCGAACTACATAGCTGCTCAGGGATATAGGAGTTTCACGGAATATGTAGATCATATTTTAACGACCAAAAATCCCAGCGATATTGAAATGATGTTAAATAAACTGACGACCAATCATACGTTTTTTATGCGTGAAGAAAATCATTTTGCCTTTTTTAATGATACGATTCTCCCCTTCTTAGAAGGAACGAAGAAAAATGGTGTCCTCAGTATATGGAGTGCCGGCTGTTCGTCTGGCGAAGAGCCCTACACCCTTTCGATCATTTTAAAAGAGCATTTTAAAAATAAGCCGGGAAAATGGGATACGCGGCTGTTAGCTACGGACATTTCACAAAATGCCCTAGGCAAAGCAACAAGGGGTTTCTATACAGAAGAGGCGTTGAAATCAATCCCTGAACCATGGAAACGTGCTTATTTTATAAAAAAAGATAACGGTTATCAAGTTACTGAAGAATTAAGGAAAAACGTTATATTTAAAACCTTTAATTTAATGGAGCCTATTCAGTTTAAATTAAAGTTTGACGTAATATTTTGTCGAAATGTGATGATTTATTTTGATAAGCCTACAAAGGCTGCCTTAATCCAGCGGTACTACGATGCATTAAATCCCGGTGGGTATCTGCTGATTGGGCATTCTGAAACAGTAGACAGAGACGAGTCAAAGTTCCAATACATAATGCCCGCGACTTACAGAAAGCCGCTATAAGGAGGATATTATATGGGGATTCAAGGCAAAAATATAAGAGTTTTGATATGTGATGATTCGCCCGTATTCAGAACCTTCATTAATGCATATCTCTCAAAAAAAGAAGGTATCGAAATCATCGGTATTGCTCGAGATGCTTTCGATGCACAAGATAAAATCCAGCAGCTTAAACCGGATGTTTTAAGTCTAGATGTTGAAATGCCAAGAATGAACGGTATTGAGCTAACAAAAAAATTGATGACGACTTCTGCCTTACCCATTATTTTAGTAAGTGCTGCCGATCTAAGCGTATTTGATGCACTTCAAGCAGGAGCCGTCGATATTGTAAAAAAACCGGATGCAAATATCACTTCACCGGAAGCCTTTATCGATGAACTAGCTTCTAAGATACGCATTGCTGCCATCGCTAAAGTCTCAAAATCAGCTCCAATAAGATCCGCAGCTCCGGGAGCAGCCGTACCGCCAAAACCCGCCGCTCCGATTATAGGAGCAAAATATTCCGAATCCGTTGCAAGTTCGGCGATTATTGCGATCGGTGCATCCACAGGCGGTACAGAAGCAACACTGGCAGTTCTTCAGCAATTGCCCGCACAAGTTCCGCCTATTTTAGTTGTTCAACACATGCCTGCCGGATTTACAAAGCTTTATGCCGAAAGGTTAAATAAAATATGTGCCATGAACGTGAAAGAGGCACAAGACGGAGACAGTGTCATGCCGGGTACGGTTTATATTGCTCCCGGTGATTACCAAATGGAACTTATCCGATGGGCCGGAGGACATAAGCTGCGCTGCACGGGAAAAGAAAAGGTGAGCGGTCATTGCCCCTCCGTCGATGTGTTATTTAGCTCGGTAGCCAAAGAATCCATGAAAAAAAACATAGGGATTATCCTGACGGGTATGGGTAAAGATGGTGCAACAGGGTTGCTTGAAATGCGCAAAAAAGGTGCTTATACCATTGGTGAAAGTCAAGAATCCTGTGTTGTTTATGGCATGCCAATGGTTGCACAAAATATCGGAGCTGTTATGGTGCAAGCAAGTAATCGAGAAATTGCTCACTTGCTGATGAAATATTTAAGTAATTTAAGTTAATCAATAACCTGTAAAGGTTAATAACAGCCACTTCTTTGCTTTCATAGCTTTTAGTGGCTGTATTTAAGTTGGAAAGGAGTTTAGACCTGATATGGAGGAGAAAAAGATCGTATTTGCCCTAGATATTGGTACCCGATCCGTCGTAGGTGTCGTAGGTGCCTTAAAGGATGGTAAATTTAATGTGTTGGATTATGAACAGGAATTTCACGAAAAGCGTGCGATGCGTGACGGTCAAATTGAAGATATTGATTTAGTGGCAAGGATTGTCGGGAATGTAAAGGCAAAGCTAGAACAACGAACCGGACAAGCCTTTAAAAAGGTTTCCATCGCTGCAGCTGGACGTGCTCTTCGAACAGCTCCCGCCTCCTTTTCATATGATCTTATTGAAAGTGATCCGATCAGCGAAAAACTCGTACAATATATGGAGTATTGCGCTATAGAGAAAGCACAGCAAACGTTTTTAGAGGAAGCCGCAAACCTAGAGGCCGGCGGCAAAAACTATTATTGTGTAGGGTACAGTGTAACCGAATATTTGCTTGATAATTACCCAATAAAAAATTTGGAAGGTCATAAAGGAAGCAAAGCAGTCACTAATATTATCGCTGCCTTCCTTCCTTCCAGTGTTTTAATCAGTCTATATGCGGTTACTTCCAGATGCGGACTTGAAGTAGACAATCTGACCTTGGAACCTATTGCAGCTATTCATGCCGTGGTCCCGGATGATGTTCGTTTTTTAAATATTGCACTGGTCGATATCGGCGGCGGTACTTCCGATATTGCCGTGTCCCGAGATGGAAGCGTGATTGCTTACGATATGGTAACGACCGCAGGTGATGAAATAACAGAATCGATTATGCGTACTTACTTGACTAATTTTGCCACCGCTGAACGGATTAAATTAGGTCTGAACGGTGATGAAAACATCGGCTTTCGGGACATCCTCGGCAATCAGGTTACGTTGACACCGGACGAAGCCTACGAAACGGTAAAACCCTCTATTGATGCACTCTGTGATGCAATAAGCCAACGTATCATATTGATCAACGGCTCCGCTCCCGCGGCGGTATTCCTTGTCGGCGGAGGAAGCCAGCTCAGAGGATTATGTAAAACAGTAGCGGAAAAACTCGGTATGCCTCCGAATAGAGTGGCAATTGGTATTGCAAATACGGAGAACAATTTATCCTTGTTCAGTGAATCCTTGTATAGCCCAACCTTCGTCACACCGATAGGTATCGGTATTGTTTCCTCTTTATATCGAGGTTGTGATTTCTTTTCCATCACGGTGAACGGAAAACGTATCATGCTCTTCAACCATCAAACCATTAAGGTAATCGATGCATTGATGTTAGCAGGAATTAAACCCTCAGGCTTGATTGGACTTACCGCGCCAAATCTTGTGTATGTTATAAACGGAGTGAAAGAAACCGTGAAAGGAACGTTAGGTGTTCCCGGCGAGATTCTGGTCAACGGCTCCCCTTCTACTATAGAAGCTGAAATTAAGCAAGGGGATATCATTGAAGTAACCATGGCTAAAAATGGTTTGCCTCCTGTTATGACCATTGCACAAGCTCTTTCAGAACTTGATCTCCAGGAGGTAGCTCAAGTATCCGTTAATGGGGTGGAAATTGAACCGAATCAATATACTGCAAGAAAAATTAATTATATGGATCACATTAAAGTGTTCATGACCTGGGAAATGCCCCAAGAGGTACTCCCAGCGGGACAACCGGTCCAAGCAGCGGAGCGAAATGCCGAACCCGTTCAGGAAATAGATTCTCTGGCAGCGACAGTCTCTTCTTTAATTTCAGAGCCTGTATCCGTGCCCACGATCGAATTAAATAATCTATCCCCTAACATCCATTACGAGAACGTTGAGATGGATAAAATTTATTCCCACGCCATTCAACAGTCCACCGTATCGCTCTTGTTAGCCGACTCTGAAACAAGCACGATCATAGAGGCATCAGAACCTGCAACAAACTTCGAGAGGCTCGAAGTCGAAGAGAAGCAATCTGACTCCCCTGCCCCACTGGTGCTGCGAATCAAGTTAAACGGAGAAGCGCAAGAGTTGATTCAGGAGGGTGATGAACCTTACATCTTAATGTACCTGCTACGGTATATTGAAATTGACTTGGCGAATCCACGCGGTGAAATTGTGTTAAAAATCAATGGCCGGGATGCCAACTATGCGGATCCTTTAAATGACGGTGATTCTGTTATTATTTGCTGGAGCGATGATCTGATAGGACTCTAAAACGGAATCAAATGATTTCGAGGGGCTGTCTCAAAAGTTTGAAATTGAGACAGTCCCTCTTTTGTTCATCAAAATATTTTTTCTCTAAATATTAATTATTTTATTATCATGTCGATATAATTATTGAGTTTTAAAAAAATTACTCTACTAAGCAAACCAAATGAGGTGTTTATTTATGAAGATCACAGGAAATTATTTCAATTCTCAAATCGAGAAAAAAACAATTCAAAAACCCAATAATATGGAGCCTGCAGCGCTTAAAAATAAAGCCCAAAGTGTTGATACCATTACCATTAGCAATGCTTCTAAAGACACGATTGCCGAAAATCAATTTATCAACACTTTAAGAAACCAGATTTCTTCTGAGGTAAAGGCAAGCATCTCACCACAGGAATTGAATTCAATCTCTGATCAGGTTGCCAAAGGAGAATATGAAATCAACGCCAATGAAATAGCTAAAAAGATTTTATTAGCTGATAGCGATATATAGTTTATTTCATAGGAGGAATAGATATGGAAAATTATAAAGAGATTCAATCGGTCATTGATGAATATATCCAATTGATGGATAAACTGATTGCTTTTGAACAAGAAAAATTAGATGTTATTTCCCGCGAGGATATAGAACTGCTCAATAAGTACATGAAAGAGGAACAGGTCTATCTTCTTCAGCTTAGAGGGTTGGATCAAAAACGGGAAGCCGCTCAAGAAAAATGCGGGGTAACAGGTTTAACATATAAACAAATCATTGAAAAGATGGATGGAGCTGAAGGAAATGAAATGCAGGAAGCCTATCAAATCTTATCTTCAAAGACAAATGAGTTTAGGCAAATCATCAATACCATCCGATCTCATATAGAAGTTAAATCTCATATTATAGATCATGTGATACAAAAACTAGGCGGTAAGACCGATTTTACTAACAATACCTACGGTACATCCGGGGAACCGCTTCATCCATCAGGCATACAAACCGGCAGATTTCAATCGACAAAAGTTTAACGGAGGGAACATCCATGTTACGTTCTACATTCTATTCTTTTACAACTGCATTAAGGGGTTTAAATACCGCACAAAAGCAGCTTGATGTGACAGGTCAAAACATTTCCAATATCAGCACAACCGGTTACACGAGGCAACGTGCCGATACGTATGCGTCTTCTGCTGCCGGATATGGAGATAAATATGCCAGCATAATAAACAGCAGTTTAGTCGGTCAAGGTTCTGTTGTCGGTGGCATATCGCAGATTCGTGATCCTTTTCTCGACGTACGATTCAGACGCGAGTCTAGTGCTGTAGGGGAGCAAGATGCCAAAGCCGCCTGCATGGAAGACATGGAGCTCATTTTTGATGAAATAGAGTCTTCCGGTTTAATGACCAGTTTCAGTAACCTTATTTCTAAGCTTCAGTCGTTCAGCGGCAACGCCAACAGTTCCGAATTTGACAGCATTGTACGAGATGCGGCCAGTACATTAGTTAATCAATTGAGGCAATACGCCAGTCAGCTAAGTACTGTTCGAGAAGAACAAGAATACCAATTAAAAGAGGTTACCGTTAATAAAGTGAATGACTTATTAACCAATATCGCCAATATAAATGAAAGTATACGATCTCAAGAAGTGGCCGGAGGCTCTGCTTTGGAACTAAAGGATGAAAGAAATCTCCTTTTGGACGAGCTTTCCTCCTATGTAAAACTAGATGTTACTTATAAAAAAAGTGACCTGCCTAACGGAAGCTCTGTGAATGATATTTATGTCAGTATGATTGGGGCTGACGGCAGCAAAACCCAGCTCGTATATAACAATGCCGCCGCTAAATTCTCGGCAGCTCTCCCGGGAGAAAAGGATGCATCAGGCAATACACTTCAGGAAGCAGTTGTTACGATAGACAATTCAGACATTCAGGCTAAAACGATTTTAGATAAGGTAAACCAAGCGATCAGCAGTATTTCAACGATCAATAACCAGCTCGCTACTATTTTCACTGCACATGGTACAGACACAGATAGTTATGCTGCCGACTTAACAACTGCTAAATCAGCTCTGGTTACCAATCAGGCATTATATGATGCAGAGACTGATCCGGCAATTAAGAAAACTCTTGGTCAAACGATTGCAGGCTTAAAAACTAAAATTAGTGACTTGGAAAAGGCAGATAAGCTTCTTACGAATAGAATAGCAAGTGAAGCAGTATTAACTGATGCTTTCGGATCTAATGTCCATATTGAGAATTCTACCGATACGAATTTCGACGGCAATATTGATATTAAAGATTATAGTATTACGCTTTTAAATACGGACAGCACGACACAATCTCTTGTGTCTCAATCTGCCGGAACAAAACTGACAAAAGCGGATTTAATCAATGCAGGTACCACATTCACCAGTACCACAGCCAATAAAGTACAATCCCAAGGCGCCCTCAAAGGAACCTTGGACATGCTAAACAGCAAAGGCACTTTTGATTATAACAATAACGAAGTCAGAGGGATCGGATACTATGAAGAGATGTTGAATTCTTTGGCGAATCAATTTGCATCCAAATTAAACTTGTTAAACAGTATGTACACCACAACGGATGGCGGCTATGCAAATATAACGGATTCCCGTCCCCTATTTGAAACTTCAGACGGTTCCGATACCATCACAGCCTCCAACATTAAGATTGCAAATGATTGGCTGACAGGAAAATACGGTATTACCGCTACCAAGCAAACAACCACAGACGGATCCACCGGAGCTAATGATAACATCCTTCTGATGATTTCGGCGTTTTCTTCTAAATATAACTATAAAACCAGTACGATTGTCGCTCAGGATGCAAACGGTAATTATTTGAATCAATCCGGTGACATCTTCGCAAATGGAAGAGATTCTGACGGAAATTATACGTTGAACGGCACCAAGGTCGCCGATAAAAATCTGATCGATTATGATACATCCACCGGGCTTTTAAAGGCCAACGTGCTTACGATAACCGATAATGGAGACGGCACTTACTCTACCGGTGGTGCAGTATTCGCAAACGGAAGAGATTCAGCAGGAAATTACACCTTAAAACTTGTTGATTCGGAAGGTAATTTGCTCGACGCAGATGGAAACATAACAGGCAGCATCGATCCATCTACTGATATAACCAAGAACGGAGACGGCACTTACACCTATGGAGGTCAAACACTCACGAAAGATTCCCAAGGCAATTATGTCGTGAAAGTTGCCAATGAAAAGGCGATCGCCTATGAAGCGGACGGAAAGACCTTGGATGCAACCTCCAGCTTAAAGGCTCGTACCAATGGTTTCCTTTACAACGGAACATTCCAAGAGTTTCTGACAAATATCAGCAATGTACTCTCTCTTGATGTGAGCAGTACAAGCAATTTGCTGGCAAATCACACCACGGTTTTATCTGATATTCAGAATTCAAGGGATGCCCTTTCATCGGTTTCAATAGACGAAGAAGGAATTAACATGATGCAGTATCAAAAAGCCTATAATGCAGCAGCCAGATTAATGACTACGCTTGATGAAGCCGTAGGTAAAATCATTGAAATGGGCGTTGTAGGCAGATAAAGGAGAGATGGAATATGAGAGTGACACAAACAATGATGTCTCGTCAGTATACCGCTCGAGTGAGCAATGTACTGAACAGCATGAATTATGTTAATAAGCAAGTAGGGACTGGCCGAAAATTCTTTAAGGGCTCTGAAAATCCATCTGCTGCTGCACAAGCTTATCAGCTTAGGCGACAAACCGCCCAAACAGAGGACTATTTGTCCAATTTAGAAGATGTGACTTCTTCTCTTCAGACGAAAGAAAGCAGCATGACACAGGTCAATAAGGCCTTGGAGGATGTGTACAGCAGTCTTATCGGCATATTGAACGAAACAAACAACACCGATACGAAATCAATTGTAGCGCAGCAGCTCCGTTCGGTTCAGAAAACTATTGTCATGGATATGAATACCAAGTACGGAGACAAATTTCTTTTCGGCGGCAGTGATGTGTCAGATGTTCCGTTTGAACTAGGCACTGACGGTTCTTTAAAGTACCGAGGTGTCGATGTATCTGGCAGCGGTTCTTTCACCTACCCTGACGGTACGACAGAAGACGCTATGGATGTTTTAAAAAAGCTTTCAAATGACAGCCTATACACGGATCTAGGGTTCGGCCTTTCGTTTTCCAACGGGGAAGTAGTCGGCGGAACGGCCTATAATTCGGCAACACCTGGTCTTAATGTTTTAGGCTATGGCACAGATAGCAACGGAATGTCTAACAATGTAGTATTGTTACTTGGACAAATTGCTGACAAATTGGATGATAACTGCTCTTCCTCTGAATTAAATGATTACGTTACTAAATTCTTAGAAGAGAAGCAAAATGTTTTGGACAATATTACGAAAGTGGGCAGCGAAAGTACTTTCTTAGAATATACAAAATCAAGATTGGAAGATGTTCAAGATAACTTGGCAGAGAAATCGAGCAAAGCGGAATATATTGATTCTGAAGAAGCCATCATGAATCTAAATATGGTGGACTATATGTATCAAGCTGTGTTAAAGACTAGCTCGAATATTCTTTCCATTTCTTTTATTGATTTTATGAAATAATATAAAAAAATAATGTATTGGCAAGGATGCCATCATCGATAGGTGTGTGTTTTACAAGGAGGATAAAAATGAAACCGCTTATAGAGATTCAAACAGTCCCTATTTCTATTGAGTTTAAAACTACTTCTGCAAGTTTTCAGCCGACTGAATCAACAGCACAGTTGGAAATGACAACGGACAAAGGAGGCTTGCAAATCAAAAGCAGTCCAATCAAATTGAATGTGGATACTTACGAGGCCCGAAAAAGCGTCAATCCAACGTTGAAGGCCAATATGGAGAAATTTGCTTCAGACGGGAAGCAGGCGGCATACGAAGCGACTGCTCAGTATGCTCAAGAAGGGAAAATTCTTCTGAACATTCATTTGAATCAGGATGCCTTCCAGCAAATTGCAGATTTAAGATTAGGAAACAATGAACATAAGACCCCTAACATTAAATGGATTCCTGAGCATCCGGCGGATATATCTTGGGAACCCGGTGATATGACTATTAAATACGAAACGGATAAACTAAATTTCGACTTCAAACAAAACAAACAGCCGTTGGAGTTCGTTCCGGGAGATATCGAGTTTGTCATTAATCAAAGACCGAAAGTGATTGTCACCTACGTAGGTGATCCTCTCTATGTTCCGCCAAGCGCTGCTCCTGATTATATCGATACAGAAGCATAAATGAGGTAATTAGAGGTAATTATATGAATACAAAATATTTTGGGGATATCACGATCCATGAAGATGAGATCATAACATTCCCTACAGGCGTTTTTGGTTTTGAAGATAATACACAATACGTGCTGTTATCTTTTAAAGATGATACTGAGGAAAGCAGTGAAGATTTTCTCATGTGCCTTCAATCCGTAGAGGATTCAGACCTTGCTCTTATTGTCATGAATCCATACTATATCCAGCCAAATTACGACCCTTATCAAGTATCGGATAAGATCTTCGCAGAGATTTCTTTAGGCGAAGAAACGAAGCATACCGTTACCTGTGTAGCTGTGATCCGTGAAGATTTTAAACAATCAACGATCAACTTAAAATGCCCTATTTTTATCAATCTTGAGAATAACCTGGCAAAGCAAATTATACTGGAAGATACCAACTATTCTATGCGCCACCCGATTGCCGAAAAGGAGGTATAGCGTATGCTGATATTAACAAGAAAGCAAGGGGAAGCGTTCCTTTTGGGGGATGACATCGTGATTTCCGTCTCTGAAATCAACGGAGATAAAGTTCGAATCGCCATCGATGCCCCCCGAGAGATCAAAATACTTAGAAAAGAGTTGAAAGATGCCGGAGAGCTTAATAAAGAATCTGCCACCACCGCTTCTTCAAAAGAGGCGATTTCCAACATAGCTGATTTATTTAAAGATCACAAATAATCAACAGAACTATTCGAATTTATAATATTTTTCAATATGTTAGTAAAGGCTCAACAACTAATTTTAGTATGCTGAGCCTTTTTGTTTTCAGTAAATTGAAAAAAGTGTAGGGTAATCCTTTATTCTATATTTTATCTAGTTACTCTAACATAAATCTGATACATTTCTCCGTTATAAGTTGCTTGAATGATGGTCAAGCCCCTGTTTATACCGATAATCACTCCATCAGATGAAACTGTTGCAATACTTTCGTCCATAGAGCTCCATGTAACTTCGCTTATATCATCTGTTACATATAAAGCAGCTGTTTCTCCAATCTTCAAATGTACAGCAGAACGTAATACGTCAGTTCCTGCTACTACTTTAATTGGAATGCATTCATTAAAGGTACCGTCTGCATCTTGCACATAAATATCTGTATTGCCCGCAGATACTGCCGTTACTTTTCCGTTACCGTCAACTGTAGCTACGGATTCATTTGTAGAACTCCATGTGTAATTAGTATTCTTATTTAGATTGTATGAGTTGCTAAGTTGAACAGTATCCCCTTCTTCAAGTAAGACGGCTAAAGAAGGAGTAGGCATCTCATTACTTACATCAAGGGATTCAACTACTTTTAAGGCACCACTAGAGTTAATGCCACCAATAGCATAAATTTTACCCCCTACTGCTGTAGTTCCTAAATTCTGCCTTTTGGTAAGCATAGATGGACCATTAGTCCATGTATCAGTTTGTGTATCATAGATTTCTACTTTATCAAGATAACTTTCCGAAGGGCTATAGCCACCAATAACATAAATTTTATTGCCTACCACTGATAAACTTAACGCACATCTTCTTGTAGGCATAGATTGACCTGTAGTCCAGGTATCGGTTTGTGTATCATAGATTTCTACTTTATCAAGAATATTTCCACTTCCACCGGAGCCACCAAATACATAAATTTTATTCCCTACTGCTGCAGTACTGAGTTGATCCCTTTTTGTGGGCATGGATTGACCTGTAGTCCATGTGTCTGTTTGTGTGTCATATATTTCTACAGTAGTATACCACTTATTACCTGCATCGGAACCACCAAATACATAAATTTTATCCCCTACTGCGGATGAGCTTATGTGCTGCCTCGTTACAGTCATAGGTTGACCCATGGTCCAGGTGTCTGTTTGAATATCATAGATTTCTACAGATTTAGATGAACCACCAATGATATAAACTTTCCCCTCTACTAATGAACAACCAAAACCCGTCTTATATATAGGCATAGATTGCGCTATAGCCCATGTATCGGTTTCTGTATCATAGATTTTTACAGTATGGCCTGAAGATATTGCGCCGAACACATAAATTTTATTTCCTACTGTACAAGCCTCCGCTGGATTTGTCTTTTCAGGCACTGGTGTCTCCGATTGCCAAGTTGCAGCCTCTGTTGCCCATACGCTAACGCTGGATAATCCTAAAATTAAACATAGTGTCATAATAATTGCTATAAATCGTTTCATATTTTCTCCTTCTCTCTTGTTGTATATTTTAACAATATTGTTTCATGTTACCAATATAATTACAATTCTTTATTTTTATATTGTCCCATAATATAATAAAGTTTTATATCATTACTAAAAATTCGGCTGATTATGGTTTGTTAACAATCTAAAAAATATTTTTCCTCTTTTTTTATTTTTAGTCTTAAGTTTCTTCCAAATTTTACGATATATCAGGTAATAAGACAATGGGGTGTTGGTTGCGTACGAACTGATGCCCTCGTCTTGGACAACTAATCATTGAGAAAGAGCAAAGGATTGCTCGAAACTATTTCAAGGAGGAAATAAAAATGAGAATTCAACACAATATCGCTGCTATTAACTCAAATAGACAGTTAGCATCCAACAATAACGCTATTGGCAAGAACTTAGAAAAGTTATCATCCGGTTACAAAATCAACAGAGCCGGAGACGACGCTGCCGGATTAGCCATTTCCGAAAAAATGAGATCTCAGATCACTGGTTTATCGAAGGCTCAGGACAATGCAAACGACGGTATTTCCCTTGTTCAGACTGCTGAAGGTGCGTTAACTGAAGTACACAGCATGCTAAACAGAATGACTGAACTTGCTACTCAGTCCGCTAACGGAACTTTTGACGATGCGACTGATAGAGCAAACCTTCAGAAGGAAGTGGACTCCCTACTTTCTGAAATTGACAGAATCGCAGATTCAACAAACTATAATGGAATCAACCTATTGGACGGTTCCCTTGGCGGTGGTGTAGCCGGTAGCGCCGGTGGTACCGTTTATACAGGTGCTAGCATCGCGAAGACTGCTGCTGCTACACTACAAGGCGTGGCTTTTAATGCAGCAGGTTTAGGTGCGGCTGTTGCCTCTGTAGCTGCAGCAACAGATACCTTCTCTGTTAATGGTCAAAAACTGAAGATAGACTGGACTAAGGGTGATGCGAAAACCATTGCCGATCAACTTACTGCTGCAACAACCGGATTATCTACAGATCAGGCAAAGGATATGGCAACTAAGTTAACTGATTTGTTTAATGCTCAGATGAAAGAGCAGGGACTTAACGGTTCTGTAAAGATTACTTCTGATGGTACAAACTTTGTTTTTGCTAGTACCGATAAAACTGCAAATTCTGAGTTCTCCTTTATAGGAACAACGAGTGCTGCCGGCACTACTGTTACAAGTTTAGGGGCCGCACTAATGAGTAGTACAGCAGCAACAGATAATTCTGCGATAGAAAATACCGCTAAGCTAACTTACAACGGTGAAGCTTTAGCATCTGGTGACACTTTTACCATGACAATTAACGGCGTAAAGAGTCAGGTAAAGCTTGGAGCTGGAGCATCTATAAAGAAGGGTGATGATCTAACAGGAACAACCGTTTCAACAATCCTGCAAACTGCTATTAGAGCTGCAGCTAGCAGCTACAATACTACATTAGGTTTAATTAAAAATGTCAAAGATACCGATTCCGGCTTAACCGGCTTAGATTCAGATGACTTTACAGCAGAATTTGACAAAAGCGGAGCTCTTGTTGTGAAATATACTGGTGACGTAGAGGGTGTTTCTTTCAGCTTTAGTGATATCGGTGATAAGACAGTTGCCTCTTCTTTAGGTTTAGGCACAGGTAGCAGTAAAGTAGGCGGCGGCCGCGGCCTAACGCTTCAGATCGGTGATACTGCTGAAAAGTTTAATAAACTTACTGTAAGCGTTGACTCCATGAGTTCTAAATCTTTAGGTATTAGTGATGTTAATATTAGTACCCAGGCAGGAGCATCTGAAGCAATCGACAAGATTAAGACGGCTATTAACTCCGTATCCTCCACAAGAGGTGACCTCGGTGCTGTACAGAACAGATTGGAACACACCATTAACAACTTAGGTGTAACGGAAGAAAACATGACATCTGCTGAATCCCGTATCAGAGATACAGACATGGCGAAGGAAATGATGCAATACACAAAGAATAACATTCTGATCCAGGCTTCCCAGGCAATGCTTGCTCAAGCAAACCAGTTGCCACAGGGCGTTCTTCAGTTATTGGGTTAATCATTCTCATTGCAAGAACATCAAAAAAGACGAGCAATTCGCTCGTCTTTTTATATTCATTGGTATTTTAATTTATCGATATAAAGGTTGCTCCAGAAGTTTTTCATCCAGTCTTAGCAATTCCATCATTTGTAATGGCTGTCCCTCGTTATTTATAAAGTATAATTCCTTGCTTAAAACATTAGCTATGTTTTTATTCATTTCTATGATCGGCTCCAGGTATGCTTTTGTGGCACGTTCTATCTTTTCCGCATTTCCTTCCAACTCAGGCGTATTTTGTCCGGTTTTTAAACAAGTTTCACGAATCCCACTATAAAGTTTATCCAGGTTTTCAACAATATTTATTAGTTGCTCATCCTGAGGTTCTGCTCCATCATAATAATTGAATCCATATCCACATTTTTCATAAGCATCTTTCATCAGATATTCAATCAGATACCGTTCATTTTTACCCGCAAACTCATCGTATGTTTTATACACCGAGGAAGGATCAAACCCGATGGAATTTCCTTTGAAACTTTCTTGGTCTTTCTCTCCATATATTGAGCAGTAGGTCATGGATTCGGTATACGGAATATCTAGAAATGAAGCTAACGCCGTAAAAGTTGCCTTTGGATTTAATTTGCCGTCTTCAAACCGAACCAATCTGGAATCCTGATACAGCTTTTCTGACTTATCTACTCTGAAATTGCACGATAACACCACGTTGGCGATGACATTGTCAAGCACCACATTTTCTTTCTGAAGACTGGGATCCAGCTTAAACTTTACGGTGGCTGCGTAACTGCTTGTAGGTCTTCGTACAGGGATAAACGTTTTGATGTATTTAAATTGTTTAAATATCGGCTGATTTTTTATTTGTTCCAATGCATCAGAGTGAAGTGTTACCCGATCTTGTTTATCGTGTATGATGCCATAGAAGATATTCGGGAAATGAGGCTGAAGAAACACGGCCGGTACAATTCTTGCTCCTTCATCCAAGGATTTATATCCTCTGGCTAAAGCTAACGTATAAGCAACCAATACATCTTTCTCATTAACATTTTTTTTGAATCTCAAATAGTTTCCAAATGGTATTTTATGTGTCTTTCCGTCAATTTCAAGATCAAGGTTGATGGGTTTTTTCTTAATATTTGTCTTTAATCCTTTTAGTGCCTCTCCAAGCTTATCCATCATCAGGGAATGCAATAGTAATAAATTTGGATGATTATCAAAGACTTCATTAAAAAAGTCACCGCCGTTATGGGCGCTCAGTTGTGCATGCCAGATCAATTTAGTGACTTCTGACACATCAATAGGCTTGACTGAATAAGAGCTGTAATCAATCCCAAACCGTTCTGAAAAGTTTATAGGATATAGTTCTGCTTCCTCTTCTATGAGAAATACAAATTTTTCATCTGTAAGCAAATGATTAAAATTAACTACCTGCAAATACGCACAAAAAACTTGCCAATTGGAGTAGTGCATATAAATATGATTATCCTTTGCCACCCACTCGCTTTTCCGAACATTATCCCATAAATATTCTAACTGGTATTGAGAATATAAGTCCTTTTCAAAAATTGGCTTTTCTAAGTCGCTAAAGAAGTTACGGTCTATCACTTTCCGCTTAAAATCCACATAGTCTCCAAATCGATTTTCCGCTGGATAAAAAGGCACAAAGCCATCTCCGAAAGGGAAAAATTTAATATCCAATTCTACAAAATTCACAAAATCTTTACGAAACAGGTAGGGGTATTTGGATAATTTTTTTACATTGATATCATATTGTTTCTGCCTATTTGCTATTTCAGGTATGTAAAAGTGCTTTGTCATGATATCAAGGATTTCTTCTTGAAAGTCTCCATTATTGTATAATCGAACTAGCTGCGTAAAGGCTACTTTTGCGTCACCACCTGTCAGTAAAATATAAGCTGCTGCCTCAAAGTCCACTAAAGGGTCTTGATGGCCATTTTCCTTTAAAACGAGCATGTACGCTTTTTGGGCATCCTCCACCATTTGCAGCTTTGCCAGCTTTTGTGCAATCTCAAGTGATTTCATGATTATTCTCCTCTCGTACAAAATGTATGATATATCTGCTTAGCGATTGTCTCTGGCGTTTCAGAGCCATCATTGATAATAATCATGTTTGGTGTTTTTGGCTCCTCGAAATCCAAGTCTAAGCCTAGCACATTTTTTATTTCTCCTTTTAGGCATCTGCTATATAACCCTTTTTGGTCTCTTTTCACCAACACTTCAATCGGTACTTTTAGATATATTTCAATATAATTCTCTATATTTTTTCTGTTCCAATCTCGAATCTCATCATACATCCCAATATTGCAGCAAATCACGTCAATCCCTTGATCCGATAACAATTTATATAATCGGATATTTCTCATTGCTATTTTTTTTCGGTCATTTTCTTCGTAACCTAAGTCATTTCCATACACTTCCCGGAGTTGGTCTCCATCCAGTAAAACCACTTTTCTATTCTCATCCTGCAGTTTTCTGAATGCCCTACCAATGGTAGTTTTTCCTGCTCCTGACAACCCTGTTATCCAAAACACTTTTCCTTTTTCGTTCACGATGGCCTCCTTTATTTTAACGGAATGAAGCTGATAACGTCTTTTATCGGCATACAATCCTCTTCTACGCATTTTGTTGAGCCATGAAGTAATATCTTCTGGGCTACCTTTTCCATTGCCGGGAAAGCACTTCGCAGCAAGTGGTTTGCATGGATCACAATATCGAACCCATGAGCTGCTAAAGCCGCTTCTGTTTCCGTATTGTAGGTGGTGGGTACAGCAACGAGGCATACATTTGGAAATCGAAGCTTAAATTTCTCCGAGAACTCATAGACTTCATCCGGTGATTTTTCTTTGGAATGAATCATGATGCCATCTGCTCCTGCCTCCACATAGGCTATCGCTCTCTTTAGGGCATCTTCTATCCCCTGTCCCAGAATTAAGCTTTCAATTCTGGCAATAATCATAAAATCATTGGTACGAAGAGCTTGTTTGCCTTTTTTAATTTTTTCACTAAAGTTCTCTATGGTATCCTGTGTTTGTTCCACCTCTGTTCCAAAGAGAGAGTTCATTTTTAAGCCAATTTTATCTTCAATTATTATTGCGGAAACGCCCAATCGCTCCAAGGTCTGAACAGTATAAACAAAATGTTCTGCTAACCCACCAGTGTCTCCATCTAATATAATCGGCTTCGTAGTAACCTCCATAATTTCATTGATGCGCTCAATTCTTTTCGATATATCCACTAACTCTATATCCGGTTTGCCTCTTGACGAGGAATCACATAAACTGGATACCCACATGGCATCAAATTGTTTTATACCACCGTCTACGTTTACTTGTGTGTTTTCAACAATCAAACCGGTCAACCCATTGTGCGCTTCCAAGACAGATAGTGGCTTCTTTAATTTAAGGAGTTTTTTCAACATCCCTCTTCTAATTTCCGGTACCGTGTATCTTTCCGCAAAACGTCCCTCCAACACATTGATGTTAATGTCATTTGTATAAGGGAACTCTATCACTTGTCCGCCATAGCTGCTAACTAAGTTCATAACTTCTTCTCTTAAACTTGCTTGTTTTCCTGTTACCCAGTCGTCACCATGGACTATAACGTCAGGCTTAAGTTGTTCTATAATCTTTTTATAACTTAATTCATCCTGTTCTACAACATTGGTTACACAAGATAAAGATTTTATTAAATTAATTCTTTCCTGAAAAGGCACTAAAGGGATTCTTTTATATTGAGCAACTACATGATCCGTCAATACGCCAACTGTTAATTCACCTAACTCCGCCGCTTTCTCAAATATCCGGATATGCCCATAATGCAATATATCCGAACTGCAACTCATAAACACTTTTTTAGCCATTATTTCCCCTTTCGCTGACACGCATTAACTGTTCTGTTAGTTATAATATTTTACGTAAAATAGCTTCTACATCTTTAGGCTCTAAATCTACCGGATTATTGTCCATACGTCCGGCCGTAAACGCCCTTTCAACGATGTAAGGTATATCCTCTTCATGAATGCCAAAGTACGTTAAATTTAATTGAACGATTCCTTCACACACTTTGTTGATCCAATTTCTTATTCCTGAAAATTCTTCAAATACTTTATATAATTGATCGATATCTTCCGTATTTTTTTCATTCAACCTTGCTACTTCTGATAAAGTCAAAGCGACTGCGAACCCGTGCTCCACACCAAAATGCTGAGTGATCGGATAGGAGATGGAGTGGCAGGCTGTTGTTCTCGTATTTGAAAATGCTAAAGCGGAGAGCAACGATGCTCTCATCAGATTCGTTCTCAACCGTATATTAGTAGGGTCTTGCAAGGTTTCTGATAAGTTATGCGTTATCAGTTCCACGCTCCTTAAAGCAATATCCTTTATCAAAAAATTTGTATTTTTACTCCAATAGGCTTCAATGGCTTGGGCTAAGGCATCTAACGCAGTAGCCAACGTGATTCTTTTCGGTAGCGTTACCGTTAATTCCGGAATCATAATGGCTTTTATTGGGCTTAAGGCAATATCATCAATAGAGAACTTTCCCTTTCCATTGGTCTCCCAAACGGTTGCCCACTGAGTTAATTCTGAGCCTGTTCCGGATGTGGTGGGAATAGCGATTATGTCCAGTGTTTTATAATTCTCTTTATATTTTTTATCCTTAATGGTAGACAATACTTCCTCTGGGGTACTCAAGTTCATATAGAATAAAGCACTGATTGCTTTTGCTAAGTCTATAGACGTGCCGCCACCTATTGTCATGATTATCGTTGGCTCAAAATTATGCTTTTTAATCTCTTTAATCACCTGAAAAATTCCATCTTGTGTAAGAAATTTAAATCTTTCTTTTATCCACAAGATGTTCTTATTCTGAATAGCATGTACCTCTTCAAGGAGCCCCCAGCTGCTTAGATCGTTTTCACTGGCAAAAAGAATTAACTTATCGTTTTCCAATGATTTTAACTGCTGAATGATATACTGTTTTTGTTCCCAAATGATCTCCGTTTTGCAAAATGATTTGTATTCCATTTTAACCTCGCTGTCTTTGTCACGTTATCGCAATAATTTTTTAATGGTGATCAAATCCCGTTCATTATCGATTTCCTTACAAAGCCTATCTTCTACATCATAAGGAAATAGGTTTAGTTCTTTGCTAATAGCATTGAAAGCTTTTTCTGCATAGCAATTATCTTCTCCGTTGCGACAAAACTCTTCCATTTTATTTAGCCACTTCAACCAATCCGCTTCCTTTAACAAATATAAAGGCTGCGCTGCCAAAGCATGTTCAAAGAATTCTATACCGATTTTTTCAATTTTATTATCGAAAACTACCGCCTTAAAATCTTTATCCGGCAGTGGCAAGGTTGAACTAATAGCCATACAACTACGTTCCTGTTCGATCAGGTTTTGAATCACTTCAAAATCAAAAACCAAGTCCCCATGCATAAATAGAATCTCATCTCCCAGTTGTTCTTTGGCTAAATAGATGGAGTATATATAGTTGGTATTTTCATATCGATCATTGTGTACAAAATTGTAATCTTGTTTTAAATTTAGTCCTTTAACATAGTCTATTAGCCGTTCTGCTTTATAGCCTGTTGTTATGACGATATCATTAATACCAAGTGTATAAAGTTGTTTTAACTGTCTGCTTAAGATCGTTTCTGTGTCAGAGATTTCAGTCATACATTTAGGATGTTCGTAGGTCAGCTCACCCATTCGGCTTCCTCTGCCAGAGTTTAAGATTAGCGCTTTCATTCTATTTATACTCCTTTAAATATCGCATAAACTCTTCTTTATTTTGCTTTGGTGTGGTTTGAGGTCTTCCTAAATCCGATCTTGCACGAATGACGGCTTTCGCCTCAATTAATATAAGTTTGTCTGCTTTTTTTGCATCATGAAGGGCTTTTTCCAATTCGTCATACGTTTTCACACTAATTGCTTCAGAAAATCCGCATCCAAGGGCAATTTGAGGGATATTTATATGTTGAGCAACAGTTGGCATGCCACCTACCGATTCATGCGCTTCATTATTAATAACGACATATTTCAGATTATCCGGCTTGCTGGCTCCAATTACTGCAAGGGCTCCAAGATGCATGAGCAATCCCCCGTCACCATCTACACACCAAACTTTACTGCTTGGTTTATGCAGGGCTATGCCCAAAGCAATGGATGAGCAATGCCCCATGGAACCAACCGTTAAAAAATCATATTGATGGCCTTGCCCGTTTCTCTCTCTTATTTCATATATTTCTCTTGATGCTTTGCCTGTATTTGAAACAATGATATCATTTTTGGTTTCCGCTACAAGCCGTTCCAATATTCCTTCTCTCGTCATTTCAAAGCTATTACTGTAATTTATTTTTCCTTCGGAATGTAAAGCGTCCTTTTTTATAACAAAAGCAACACTTTGACCTTTCTCCAGTAATTTCTCAAAGGAATTCATCTTCTCTTTAATCTGATTGATAGCGGTCTCTTTGTCTATTACCATTGTCTCTATATTCAATACATTTAGTAACTCCAAGGTAATATTTCCTTGATTTATATGCTGTGGTTCATCCTTTACGCCGGGCTCACCTCTCCAACCTATAATAAAGATGCACGGAATAGCATAAACATCAGTACTGGTTAATGAGGCTATGGGATTTATCGCATTGCCTATACCGCTATTCTGCATATAGATGACAGGTGTTTTGCCCGTAGCCAGATGAAATCCGGTTGCCAAAGCTACGGCGTTTCCTTCATTCGCAGCGATTATATGTTGGCTAGATATCCCATGCTTCTCATGAAGATAATCGCATAGCGCCTTTAATTGTGAGTCGGGCACCCCTGTGAAAAAGGTGCTCTCATCTATCATATCAATGAGTTTGTTTACATCCATAGTCAATTTCCTCAATAAAATAATCTTTCCATTTATATCGACATTTTTCGTCTAAAAATAAGCAAAAACCCTCATATAGCAGAGGGCTCCTTTAGTATAATTTTTTATTCACTTCATGCACTCTCGGTGATAGAGCCTCAAATTCTTCAATTATACGGTGATGTCCAAATTCCCGCCTTTTCCTGTATCCGGAATCGCATTATATTGTGGTTCTTGAGAGGATTGATCAGCTCTTGTCACCGTTCTTGTTGTTCCCCCTGATACGTAGGTCTTTCCGCATTCCGGGCAGACAGCAGTGTGCAACATAACAGTCTGTGAAACAACCTCTCTGTCTTCTTGCTCTGCCTTCATTTGATTTCGGCTTACGTGTTCCTGCTCATGAGCCCTTACCGAAGAGGCTACATTGTTTCCAAGCTTCGTCGGTGTTTGATAAGAAACCCCGGAATCGTTGGATTCATCCTGATATTTTCTATTCTTGCAGGTCTGACACTCACCGTCTTTGATCTTATTCGTGCTAGAAGCACTTTCCGTTCCATTGACCGGCAGATTGGTATCAACATCTTTATCAACCGGGGCGAAAACAGAACTCTGAGCAGCTCCAGCCTGTCCTGCAACATTGGAGTCGGCGGTTTTTGTAAACTGTGAGTTTTCATAGTTTTTAAGGCTTCCGCTGTTGAATCCAGCGTTAATCGAAGGAATATCCATCGTGCACTCCTTTCTTAAATGAAATTAGTATAAAAAGAAAAGGCCATTCGGACTTATTTATCCATCTTAAAGTTCAGAAAATAGACGTAAATTTCTACTACGGCATTGTATACCTCTTCCGGGATCCTTGCCCCCAGTTCCAGTTGGGAAAGTACTGTTGCAAGAGAGGTATCTTCATACACCGGTACATCGGATTGATTGGCAACTTCAACAATTTTTTCTGCCATATACCCCAGACCGGAAGCCACAATAATCGGGGCCGTATCTTTACCGTCATATTTTAAGGCAACTGCCTTTTGAGAGCTATATTGTGACATTAATCATATTCCTCCCCTCGTAAAGTTTACGAAACACTTCGGATATGGGTTTCGGTTTTTCACACTTTTCGGCCATATAGGACCGAAATTTCAAATCGTTTCGCTCTATAATAGTAAAAATATTATCTTTAATTTGGGAGCGCATCGGTTCCAACGCTTCCGGATAGAAAAGCTGCATATCAACCTTGCTGTCTTGCACAAGCATAATCATTTCAAAAAAGCCTACCTCTTTGATATCAAACTTTACAAGTAATTTTACTGCATTTCCACCTTCAACTGAATTGCCGTCCCTGTTGTCCGGATCTACCCAAATCTCAGAAAACATCTGCCTGCCGTTGTAGTCTGCCGGCAGCATCATATGTAGCAATGGCATGTAAACGCTCTGATTCAGTAAAGCAGACTGAAGAATGTTTTCGAAAACCATTGTATTCTGATATCCGGCTTGTCCGTTCAACCCTTTTGTCAATATGTTCAATAATTGATCCGATAGCAATCTTGCCTGATCTGCACCCATATTGGCAAAAATTCCGTCCACTAAATCCGCCACCATGCTGTTGTTTACCTTCGAGCCGACTTCGGGCATAGAAAGCAAATTATTTAGTGCATCCGAAAAGCCTTCCTTGCTGCCGGATTCATAACGAACTAAATTCAAGACAAATAAACTGATATTATCCCTTACCGAACCGAAATCTTTCGTTTGAGCCATATATTTGGATAAAAGGGGGATGATATCGCCTTTTATAATGTCTAGATTGCCTTGGATATCTCCCTTCGCCGCCCGGGCATTTAACTTTTCAATCAAGGCCCTCAATTCATCCGCAGAGGATTTTCTCATACGGTCCGCTACATTATTCAAATTAGCAATGAGATTCTGCAACGTATGGTTGTTCGCCGTAATGGCATCATATTTTCGAAGAAATTCCAATATCATATTTTTCACATCGCTTGAGCTGGTTCCATTCATAATGTTTCTTAATATGTCGAAAAAAGAACCTGTGAACTTCACCGCTGATCCTTGCATGCCTTTTAGAAGAGCCAGCAATTCTTGATCACCGACTTTCATCATCTCTAGATATTGCGCCATCTCTGAAGCAATTCCTTCATTCATGCCGGAATTCACAATACTGCCATACCGAGAGAAAAACAACTTCGCCGTTTCGGACGACATAGAAGGCATGCTGGCTAACTTTTGCATAAAGGAGTCAAAATTAGACCTGAGATTCGGCGAAAACCGGCTCTCTTGATTTTCATTATATAAAGTTTTTCCGTCACCTTTAGCAACCCTATTGGGGTTCACCACATTATTTATATTCGTATGATGGTCAGGCACATTCGATCGAATCTGGCCCGTCTTCTCCTGCCCTGTGAGCGGAGTCGTTACCCGCAGCATATCAGCCATAAGCAAATCCCCTTTTATTTTTATACACTAACATTAATAAGTTCTCGAAATCATTTTAGTTTCTTTTCGGTTTATTTTTATTTTCTTTCGTACTGTATACCAAAGCAAAAATTTCTGCTACGGCCGTATAATATGCATACGGGATTTCCATCTTGACCTCCGCAGTAGCATATATTGCCCGGGCAAGAGGTTTATCTTCTATCACCAGAACCCCCGCATTTTCTGCTACAGCGATAATTCGGAGTGCCAGCTCATCTTGACCTTTCGCAACAACAATCGGTGCTCTGTCCGAGTCTGGATGGTACCTGAGTGCTACTGCAAAGTGAGTAGGATTCTTGATGACAACATCCGCCGTAGGGACAGACTGCATCATTCTCGACATGGCCATTTGCCGCTGCTTCTGCTTGATTTTACCCTTTATCTGAGGGTCTCCTTCCATCTGCTTATATTCTTCTTTGATCTCATGCTTACTCATCTTCATCTGTCGCTCATGATCCCATCTTTGATAGATGTAGTCCAGTCCTGCGACAAAGATAAAAATGATGCATACCATGTAGACCATCATGACGATAGAGTCTAAAATATAAGCAACCGATTGAGGGATTCCTAGGTATAACGTTCGGATCAAATTATAAATTCGTGAAATAAAAAACTTATAAAGGACTACACAGATAATGAGGATCTTAATTATCCCCTTTATCAATTCCACCGCACTCTTCAGCGAAAACATCCTTTTAAATCCCTGAAGGGGATTTAACCGGCTGAATTTAGGCTTTAACGCCTCGGTCGAAAATAAAAACCGAGTCTGAAATCCTGTTGCAACAATTGCGGTTAAAGAAGCTATAAGCAAGATAGGTAATACCACAATAGCTAATAACTTGAGGGTTTCCAGTTGAATACCTGCAAGCACATGATAGTCTACCGTGTCTACCTTGCCGGTCTGCCCCAGTATATATATAAAAAAGTTATCAAGGCCTGCATAAATATAAGGAAGCATGATCTTTAATACCGAAAAGACAACTAATAGCGATACTACGCTTACAATATCCTTACTGCTGGCTATATTCCCTTTTTTTCTCTCATCTTTACGTTTTTTAGGGGTGGCTTTTTCTGTTTTAGATTGTGACAAGCCTCATCACCTCATCTATCCTAACAATCGGGCTACCGAACTTATCGCATTGAACAGCCCTTCTATCAAATCTGAAATAAAATTCATCATCGGTGAAAACATGGCAACGATTAAGACTAAGCCTAAGAAAATCTTTGCTTGAAAATTCACTACAAAAATATTAATTTGCGGAATCGCTTTCATCAAAATGCCGACACCCATTTCCAATAAAAACTGCATCCCGATCATCGGCATTGCAAGCTTAATTGCGAGTATGGTGCATTGGCAAAAAACCGCTATCATTTGGGTCGCCAGATCATTTCCTAAGAGCACCTGCCCATAAGGAGCTATCTTTTCAAGGTCTAAAAATAACTTCATCATCGTTAAATGCCCGTTCACGGAAAAAAACATCAGTATAAACAAAACGTTATATACCGTAGCTGATACGGACATCGAAACATTACTGGCAGGATCATAAATCTTGGACATGGAAAATCCCATTTGTAAGTCCATCAGTTCACCGCCAAGAATAATAATATACGAAAAAAGGCTTACTACGAAGCCTATTGCAAATCCAACGCAAAATTCCTTTGATAATAATACAATATATTCTACGGTGGAATTAATCGGTGCTACGGATGATAAATCAGAATAGGTATAAACCAACAGCGAAAGTACCAAAGCCATCGCTACCAGATATATCCTTGGAATACTTCTTCTCCCCAATATAGGGTTGAATACGATACAGCCAAGCATCCTCATAAATACCAATCCGAATGCGTTTAAATTGTCAAGTTCTAAAAAGTGCTGCATGTCTTAAAGCTCCAGCATAGCAGAGAAAATTTCTTTTGTATAGTCTACAAGCAACTCAAGCATCCACGGACCAGCCATCGTTAAAATTAAAGCCAGTAGGAGCAGTTTCGGAACAAATGTAATGGTTTGCTCATGAATCTGAGTAGCTGCCTGAATAATGGATATCGTAAGACCGATTGCCATACTGATAAGCAATACCGGTCCCGCTATCTTTGTAGCTATAATGACTCCCTCTCTTAATACATCATAAACCGGTGAGTAATCTCCCATTGTTCCCCCATTCAAATAATTTTATTGTAACCTCTTTAATGAACCTTGTCAGTTAAAACTGGATACTAAGGTGCTAAACAGAAGCTCCCATCCATTGATTACAACAAAAAGCAATAGTTTAAACGGTAATGAAATCGTCGCCGGCGGCAACATAATCATACCCATGGACATCAGTACACTTCCAACGATAATATCGATTATCATAAATGGTATGAACAGCAGAAATCCCATAATAAAGGCTCTGCTAAGCTCGCTGGTCATAAAAGCCGGAATAACAACATACATAGGAACATCCATCAAGTTGTCCGGTCTTTCCATTTTTGCAAAGTTCAAGAATACATTTAAGGATTCTACTTTGGTTTGTTTTAACATAAATTGTTTCAAAGGAACTTCCGCGCTGTCCAACGCTTGTTCCTGTGTAATCTGCCCCGCTTTATAAGGTTCATATGCATTTGTATTAATATCTGATATTACAGGCTGCATTATAAACAAAGATAGAAATAATGCAATACCGATAAGTACAGTATTAGGTGGGGTCTGCTGTAGGCCCAATGCATTTCTCAAAAGCGAAAGCACGATGACGATTCTCGTAAAAGATGTCATCATAATCAATATGGACGGCAACAATCCTACCAGCGTCAGGAGGGTCAAAATCTCCAGAGTCTGTACGCCCGTTCCATTGATCGAAAGTATTGCGTCATTCATCTTTCTTTTCCCTTATCTGCTATTTCTCTTTTTTCGTCATATGCTTTTGTAAGGCGCTTTTGAATGTCGCCATCTGCTGCATAGGTAAAACCGCAGGAGTTGTATCTAATTCAATTAAATCTTCCCCTGAAAGTTCCTTAAGGATCTGAACATTCTGAGAGGTGACACTGGTCAAATAGTAGTCTCCGCCTATCTGCACAATCATCATCATCTTGTCTTGGCCCATCATCATTCTGTCTACCACCCGCATATACTTCGCACCGCTCAGCTTATTGGCTCCCAATGCCACATACTTGCTGAATATGTAACTCAAGTATAGAACAGCAGCAACCGCTAACAGTGCCAATACCAGTGGTATCATTGTAGTTAAACTCTCCATAGCCCCACTCAACCTTGTGGGATAATTGCGGATACCGTCTTTAAAATTCTATCTGGCTTAAATGGCTTCACAATAAAGTCCTTCGCTCCAAGCTTGATCGCTTCGATAACCATTGTTTCTTGACCCATAGCAGAGCACATAACGATTTTTGCATCCGGGTGCTTGCCTATGATTGCTTTTAGCGCTTCAAGGCCATCCATATTTGGCATCGTGATATCCATGATGACTAAGTCCGGATTAATCTCATCAAACTTTTCAACAGCTTGTGCACCATCGCCTGCTTCGTATAAGTCTGTATAGCCATTCTTATTTAATGTGTCCTTAATCATCATACGCATAAATGCTGCGTCATCCACTAACAAAATCTTCGCCATTTCATTACCTCTCTTCTAATTGTGTCCTTTATACTATAACAAATTTCTTTTTACTCATTTTACTATATAAAACAGTCCTTTAGTCTTAGCTTCTTTCTTCCTACCGGCTATAGACTATTAATAAGGTCCGCTTTTTTGATTACTTCAGTAATTTTTACACCAAAATTGTCATCTACAACAACGACATCCCCTTTGGCTATACACTGACCGTTCACATAGACATCCACTTGATCCCCTGCCAGTTTATCCAGCACCACCAGTGAGCCTTGCCCTAATTCCAGGATTTCTTTTACCAATTTCTTCGTTCGTCCAATTTCAACGGAAATTTGCAGCGGTACTTTCATAATCAAATCCAGATTTGTACCTGCTTCCGTCGGAGACATCTCATAATTCTGGTAAACTGGTTGTACATTAATCAGCCTAGGGTCTGTATACGGATAAGGCGGAGCGTACATAGGCTGCTGTGGATATCCTTGCGGCATCATTCCTTGCTGCGGTGCCATTTGCGGCATACCCTGAGGAGCAGCGGCCTGTTGCGGTGCCACTTGCGGCGGTGGAGTCTGCAACGGTGCTTGAGGCACTGAATTTGTGCCTGCAGCTCCTGCTAACATCGCATCGATATCAGCTTGAGACAGTTCTCCGCTTGCAGCAGGCATTTGGACCGGCCCAGAAGTAGGCTCTGTTGGTTGCGGTGCAGAACTCTCCGAAGGATTTTCCTCTGCCATAAATCCAAACGACTCTATAAGACTTTTGCATAAATCTATTGAAAACATCGTAATAAAAGTGCTCGAAAAAGTGTCTTCTATATCGATATTAAAATAAACTTCCACTAAATCTTCGTCTTCTTTAAAGTATTTTCTCTTAAATTCATCCGCATTGTCTACTTCAAAAGCTACTGGAGTCGAAATATTTACCATGGTACCGATGACGTCCGCCAAAGCTGTTGCCGAAGCCCCCATCATCTGATTCATCAATTCACATACAGCGCTTAAAGACAGCTCGTCTAGCTGGAAAGTCTCCGGATCAATTTCCGTATACATCAATATCTCCAGAATTTTTCTGACATCATCCCGCTTCAGAACCATCAGATTATTTCCGGAAATTCCAGTTATATAAGTGATCTCCACTCCTACTGCCGGCTGCATTTCTTCGATTTCTAAATCATCGTAATTTCTAACATGAACCGATGGTGTAGTAATCAAAACCTTTTTCCCCAACATTTCCGACATAGCAGTTGCCGAAGATCCCAAGCTGATGTTCATGATTTCCCCGATGGCGTCTATTTCCATGGGAGTAAAATAGTTACTATTGTGGTCTTTCATATATCACCTCTGCTGTTATCGGGTTAACGTCGTCCCCGTTATCTTTACTGCAACGTTTCCTTTTCTTTCCCCCATGCGCCCTTTATACCAAGGTTTATCTTCAATATAAATGGATACATCGGAGTCTTTCGGTTTCTTTAAATTTATAACATCTCCTGGTTTCAATGCGTATATATCTTCTAACAAAATGCTCGCTTCTCCCAGAAACGCTCTCATCTCAAGCGGGGAGTCCTTAATACTCTCCAAAATTTCTTCTTTGGTCACATTGCCATTTTGATGATCTCGTCTTTTTGTTGACTTGGCAGCTTGTTCCGCCTGTTTAAACACACCCTCCATAATATTTCCGGGTATACAGATATTGAAAGTGCCGGTCGTTTCCTTGATTTCAATATTTAAAACAATGATGACGACAATTTCATCCGCTTGGATGCTCTGAATCAGCCTTGGATTCGTCTCAATTTTATCGTAACTGAATTTAATATCAAAATAGCTCCGCCAGGATTCCTCCATAATAGGAAGGATATGTACCATAATATTTTCAAAAAGCGAGATTTCTATATCTGTAAACCCCGCATTATAATCCACTCCTTCGTTCTCACCCGAGCCGCCGATCATACGGTCAATAAGCGCATAGATGATCGGATTGCTCATTTGAATCATAATGTTCTCAGGTTCACTGTCATCACTGCTCATCACCGTACCCTCAACCATAGCGACAATATCATTTTCGGATAAGGCATTATTGAACTCAAAATACTTCTGTTCTTCAATATCAACCATCTCCACTTGACAGCTCAGTCTCATCATACTGGTAAGGTAGGATGAAAGTACTCTCGCAAAATTCTCATATACACTAAATACTAGTTTTAATCTGTCTCTTGTGAATTTTTTAGGAGTCTTAAAATCATACTTCTTTATTTTTCTTGTCTCTTCTTCGTCATGCTTTTGAATTTCCGCAGGTGCTGAAGAGCTAAGCGAATTCAGCAATGCGTCAATTTGACTTTGTGATAATACGTCAGCCATTTATCTCTCCTATGAATCCCCAACATAAAAATTTCCACCTTTGAATTGATATCCCAATCTAACGCCCTCTCCTTTGTAAGGAAGAAATCTCTATCCTCTATTCCTCAATACGGTTATAACCTTGATCTACTATTAAATTAGCAGCATCGCTATTTGCTATATCCCTCTTCTTACTTCGATACTGCCTTATAAACTATTGCTTCTGCATATTTTTTCATTGACCTGGTAAAATCTGATCAACTGAGCCTGCTTTCGGCTGCTTCGGGGTCTACGCTTTTGGCGGCTGCTACTGCAAATACTATGTATTCAAACTATGCCTGTTAGACTTAGGGTTTTTCAATATTTGATTCATTATCTTTACGCATCATTACTTCTCCATGTTTTCCGCCATATGGCGTCTTGCTTTCAAGTAGCTTTCTTTATCTGCTATTCGTGCGTTAAATTCTGCAATCTTATCAATAATCTCATCAAAAGACTCCGTAACAATATAATACTCCTTATTCACAAGAAGAATCTTTGACTCCGGTATCGCTTCAATGATCTGAATTTGTGCGCTGTTCAAAAGGAACTGCTCTCCATTAATTTTAGTAAGTCTTATCATAATAACACCTGTCTAATAGTTAGATTTTGTTGTTATTTATAATCACGCCCCGATGAGATTTCTCCCACCGGGAGCAATGATTAAAATCAAATGGTTTATCTCTTTATGTTCACAAGCTCTTCGAGCATTGCATCCGTTACAGTAATAATTCTTGTATTTGCCTGAAAGCCTCTTTGGCAAGTAATCATTTCAGTAAATTCCTTCGATAAATCTACGTTTGACATCTCCAGGCAGCCGCCTGCAATGCTTCCGGTTGAATTCTGACCGGATGGATTGATTGTAATGGTACCGGTATTGTTTTTTGCAATATAATATCCGCCTTCGTTTCTTTCAAGGGCATTGGGATTCGGTACATTGGCTATCGCAATCTGGCCTACGGTAACAATCTCTCCATTATCATTTTTTCCTGTGATGGTTCCGTCTTTCCCGATGGAAATGCTGCTTAGTTGGATCGGACCAGAATTAGCATCAGACGTCGCGTTAGGCAGCTTAATGGGAACAAGTTTTGTTGTATCAATTTCTCCGTCAGCGTCCGCATCATCTGTCGCAAAACCGTATACGATCATACCGGCTGAATCCACCAGATAGCCGTCCTCGTCAAAGTTGAACTTCCCGACTCTTGTATACGACAAAGAGCTTAACTTTGTTGCATTATCTGCATCTGCAGGCACTCCACCAACGGCAGTATCGCTGCCTTCGGTAAGGGTCACTTCTTTGTCCTTCGCCCCTACAACAAAAAATCCGTTTCCGGTAATCATACAGTCGGTCGGATTATCCGTAGCGGCCGTACCTCCTGTGGTCATCAACGAGTCAATGGAGCTGATTTTTGAACCGTAACCGATCTGAGTCGGATTCGTTCCTCCATAAACATTGCCGGATGAGCCGGCACCGGCACTTGTTGCATAGAACATATCTGTAAAAGTCGCCCGAGCGCTTTTATACCCGTATGTATTTACATTGGCTATATTGTTGCCGATAACGTCCATCTTGGTTTGATGGGCACGTAGTCCTGCTACTGCGGCAAACATCGATTTTACCATTTAATTCTCCTTTCAGAGCCGTGTAGAAGCCTATCAGTCCATAAGCTTCATAACCTCCATAAATGGTCCAGTTATTGTTTCACGGTCATTTTGAATTACACCTATTTTATTTCGTTCATCGATTGGAATCCATGCATTTCGAATAGGGTTATAATATTACTGCACCATCAATATTCGTAAATACATTATCCCTCATTTCATTGCCTGACATGGTCGTTACAACCGTCTTATTTGGAACGTTTACTATAAAAGCGTTCATCGAGTCAAAGATAACAACATCCTTTGCACCCTTTTCATCCGCTTTTGACACTGCTGTGTTTAAACCCTGCATTAGCTCATCTGTGATCTCAATCCCTCTTTGAGCAATTCTTTCTTGCGCATGTTTTGAAAACTGCAGCGTTTTTTCACTGGCTCCACTGTTTTTATCGAGCTGTTCTTTTAAAAGTGTTCCAAAGTCGGCACCAATTTGAGTTGGAATAGCAGTGCGGTTGAAGTTGTTCGCTGTGTCTACACTTTTAGCCTTTCCGCTTCCTACCATACGGTTGATATTTTGATAATTGGAATAATTAATTTCTGTCAACCTTAGTACCTCCTTTCTTTACTATGATTCTTCCTGCGTACTTCATGGTGTATCGTCGTCTGATTCATCTCCGTCTGCTGGAGGCTCCGTTTCGGTGTCATCCGGCGGTGTAGAATCTTCAACGGCTCCGAGTACCATGATCTGGCTTAATTTATAGGCATTTTTCCCAATATACACCATCGGCTCGTTTTCATACAAGGTTACACCTGTGACAGTTCCTGTCTCAGTCACGAGATTATTACTGCCGTCCAGCTTTGCAACGGTCACTTCTTTTCCGACAAGTGAGGCGGCATACGAAGTATAGTTTGTCGCATACATTTCTTCATTGAGAGCGGTCAAGTCGTTGAGAGCCTGAATCATCGAGTATTGGGCCATCTGGCTTGTATATTCCGAAGTGTCTGCAGTATTATACATATCTTGGTTACGAAGCTGGGCTACCAGCAAGGTCATCCAGTCTGTTGTCTGCAAATTTAATGCATTAGAAGCTGCTGCACTTTTTGAGTTCGCAACGGATATTAACTTTGTGCGAATTTCATCATTAATCGTTGACATACTTTTTTCTCCTCCCTTCATAGAAATCTTTAATTTGTCTATCCTGCCAGTCCTAAGCTGTCAATCAAGCCTAATCGCAGTTTGTCTACAAAAGATAAATCTTCTGAAGCCTTTTCTTTTTCTTCTTGCCTGCCGTTTTGGTTTGTGCTGCCTTCTCGATTATGGCTATCTTGATCATACTGGCTTTGCAACATGTCTTCCTGTTTCAGATGAACGGTTGAAGTCAATCCCGTATTCGCCTCCAGTATGCCCCGGATATTGTCGGTAAGCAATGCGATCATATTCTGAGCCTTACTGTTGGAACAAGTGATAAGCACTTGTGCACTCCCATTTTCAAAGGTAAGTTTAATGTTTAACTTTCCAAGTTCCTTTGGATTCAGCTGTAAGTCAAATTCCTGCTTCCCCTCGTTCATTTTATAAATGATTTTGTCAGCCATTTGATCTGCAAGATTAGACTGAGTTGTGTCAACCGGTGCATCCGCTACCTTAATGTTCACTTTTGACGGATCAAGCAGCTCAGGCTTCACCATCAGCGGCACTTCCTGAGGATTTGCTTCTGTTGAATCGGACTTAGTATCCGGCATCAGTTGTCCCTTGACAAAGTTTTTTACCGAACTATCGGCTTCCGTATTTTCCGGTGCGGTACTGGCGGCCTGCTGTGAAATAATGGTCTGGTTGGTGCTTTGTTGCGGTGCTGCCTCCTTCAACAAGGCTGACTTTACCGTGTCAATGTTGCTTTGGAAGGGTAAAGAAACCAGTTGTTCCTCTCCGGCTTTTGTCAATTGAGAAGTTAGTTTTTTCAAGCTGTCTCCTTGGATTTGCACATTTTGTCCAGCTAAAAGCTGCACAAGACCACTCTCTTCTGCTTGCGGTACATCTCCCATTTCAGAAATCATTATTTTGTTTTCATCCACTGGATTTTGTACTTGAGTCTGAGCTGCTGCTAATTCCTGTTGCCGAGAAGAAGCATCTTCGACATCCGGCCTTTTAGGGTCTTGCTTGAACGCATCTTTTCTCGACAACTTGTCCTTGCCTGAGTTTCCGACGGGCTTCGTGTTATTGTTTTTTCTGTCAAACGCTTTGTCCATCTCACTCTTAAAGGATTCTTGCTGACTATTGCCACTCGAAGAATAGCTGCCGGAAACCAGATCATTTAAAGATTGGCTGCTCCCTGCTTTCATACCTGATGTCAACTTCGCTGCTGTTTGAAATAGCATATCTGCATTCATGTGAGTTCCTCCTTTCCTATTAAGTTGTTAAGGTTCATATATATCAAGCCTATCGGCCTAATACCTGATTAGATACGAATTCATCTATGGCAAGCTCTTCTTTTTTTGTCTCTTCCTTTGTGAATTCTTCAAAGTTTTTCTCTCTAAGTTTTTCAATGGACATCACATCTGTTTTTGCGACGATCATCTCTCTATGTCTCCGATGTTCGATATTTCGAAGTCCGTAAAGTTTTTCTTCTTCTTCTTGGATTCTCGTTTCTAAAATTTTTATGTATCTTTTATAGCCCTGATATTCAAGTATGGTAATACCTTCGCTGTTTCGTCGATTTAATTCATGGTTTACTTCTGTTAATTCTGCTACCACTTTGGCTATCAGTTCATTCTGTGTATTCACATCGGCAACTGCTTTTGCATACTTTCCTTTTGCCTCGTCTAAGGTGATATTCCTATACTTTTCAACCGATTTCAGTGAAAACTTAAACTTCGCCATAATAACTTATTTTATACCTTTTTCCTTTATTTTTCAAGAATCCTTGTCATACTTTCCAACATTTCTTCATAGGAAAAATATTCCGAAGTACTCTGCTTCAAAAACGAATTGATGGCATCAATTTTAGTCACCGCCTGATCCAGCCGGGGGTTAAAACCTTGCTTGTAAGCACCTATCGATATCAAATCCGCATTTTCCTCATACAATGCCAGCATATCTCTGATTTTAGAAGCCATTGCTCTATGGTTTTCGTCTACAATGTGCGCCATTAATCGGGAGATACTGGCCGTCACTTCAATGGCGGGGAAATGATTTCTCGCTGCCAGTTTTCTTGAAAGAATAATATGTCCATCCAAGATACCTCGAACGGTATCCGCAATCGGCTCGTTCGTATCATCACCTTCAACCAGTACCGTATAGATGCCGGTTATCGAACCTTTTTCAAAATTACCGCTTCGCTCTAAAAGCTTAGGCATTTCTGCATAAATAGAAGGGGTATAGCCTCTCGCTACAGGCGGCTCACCGATAGCCAGTCCGATTTCTCGTTGTGCCATAGCAAACCGGGTCAGAGAATCCATCATCAGTACTACATTTTTCCCTTGATCTTTAAAATATTCTGCTATTGCAGTCGCGACGATTGGGCATTTTACTCTTTGAACGGCCGGTTGATCTGAAGTAGCAACTACTAAAACCGATCGTGCCATCCCGTCAGGCCCTAAATCCCGATGAATAAATTCTCGAACTTCTCTTCCTCTTTCACCCACAAGCGCTATAACATTTATATCGGCGGAAGCCTGCTTTGCAATCATACCCAAAAGGGTACTTTTCCCCACACCGCTTCCTGCAAATATACCTATTCTCTGCCCTTTACCGACTGTATTAAACCCATCGATCGCTTTCACGCCAAAATCCAGTCGCTGCTCAATCTGCGGTCTTTTTAACGGATTTATATAATTATTTTCCACACTAATCAATTGGGGGCATTCCAGCGGCCCTAATTCATCGATAGGCTCCCCCATCGGATTGATGGTTCTCCCGCAAAGAGCGTCACCTGCCGGCACACGAAGCCTTCTTTTGGTACTTCTTACAAAATCGCCGGCACCCATGCCTTCCATAAAGTCATAGGGCATTAATATGGACTTGTCCCCTTTAAAGCCCACCACTTCAGCCATCACCTTGCGCTTTCCGTCTTTCGAGGAAATCACATTGATATCGCCTATGCTGGCTTTTATTCCGGAAGCCTCAATACTCATACCGACAATATTTTCTATTTTCCCAATATGTTCAAAGGTTTCTGAGTTTTTTATAAGATCTGACAGATTTTTTAGATACAACTCATTCCCTCCGTTACTTCCTACAGTTCATTATCATTTACAATTTGCTTGATTGCATCAAGCTGTACATCAACACTCGCATCAATAATTTGATCCGGTGTTTCGATAATACAAGTCCCCGTCGGTTCATCCTCCATGACTACCACCTTAATATTAGGTGATATCTGCCTCAGTGCATCAATCAAGCCTTTCTCCAGGTTCAACGTTAACGCCTTGTCATCATTGGAGATATATACTTTTGCCCAGTCCTTGTTCCTGCAATCCTCTGCAGCGGCAACGATAATCTTTGAAATGATATCCTTGCTTGACTTCAAACTAATCTTAATAATTTTTTCTGCTGCCACTATGGCTAAGTCGGTTAAGTCGTTTAGGTATTCCTCCAAAAGCTGTTTTTTTCTTACTTCAAATTCCTGCAAGCTTTGAAGCAGCTCTTCTTTAAAAGCTTTCGCTTCTTCTATCATTTGCCTATTCGTTGCCTGAGCGGCTTCGAGGTAACCTTCATTTTGCCCCTTTTCGAAGCCTTCGCCATATCCTTTTTCGGAAGCGGCTGCTTCCGCAACACGGATCTTTTCTTCCAGGATTCTTTCAGCATCTAACACCGCTCTTTTTTTAATGTCTAGGGCTTCCGCCGCAGCATTATCTAAGATTTCATTCGCTTCCTTTTTAGCTTGCTGAACAATGGCCAATCCTTTGTTCCTCAAATCACTATTTTGATCCTCGAAACTATTATCTGCCCCGATTCCGGCCTCTGCTTCCGCCTGTGCTCTATCTAACAAATCTGCTACAGATTGCGGCTCACGCTCTTCCGTAGAAGGAAGCAATTCTTCGCCTAAGAAAAATGCTTCATTCATGGCATACGGCATTATTTCTTCATCTTCTTCAAAGTTCTCCAGTAAAAAGCTTGAGGGCATAATCACCTCAGGCTCAGGCAGGATTCCGGAAACTAAGTCAATCTCATTAAAACTCTCCATTTCATACTCTTTGCTTTGATTTAAGATGGATTTATCTCGAAAACCTTCATCATCTAACGCAATATTATACAGAGAGCGAACATCTGCTGTTTCCTTGTCAATCCAATCGGTATCAGACTTCTTGCTGGAATCAGCAACGAAGGGCACATTTTTTTCGCTTTCAGACGACCCTTCTTCGTCCATGGGAATAAAATTATATTTTGTTTGAATCGCAGCGTCTTCCTGATGATCTCTTTGTAAAGAGCTATCAGCAATTTCCCTTCTGCTTACTTCGTGTCGTTTGGTCCTCTCGGCTTCTAGCTTAGCCATTTCAATCGCTTCCGAAAGTTCTTGCTCGGCTTTTTCAAGTGCGGTTAATATCTGGATGCCCTCCTTGGTTCTACGCAATGATCTCATCCTTTCCGCCCTTGTTTATAACCAGCCTGCCTTCTTCTTCCAAACGTCTAATGATGGCTACGATCTTCTGCTGCGCTTCTTCTACATCCTTTAGACGTACATTGTATGTAAACTCTAATTCACTCTTAACAGTTTCTGCCATACGGCTGGACATATTGGAGAAAATCATATTGGAAACTTCCTGATTGGAACCTTTCAATGCATAAACAATGTCTTGGGTTTCTGCTTCACGCAAGAATTCCTGTATAGCTCTGTTGTCCAGTAACGTAATATCTTCGAAAACAAACATCTTCTTTCGGATTTCATCCGCAAGCTTGATGTCTTTCTTGCTTAACTCGTCGAAGATAAACTTTTCATTTCCTCTGTCAAGGTTGTTCATGACATCTGCAATATAGTCTACACCACCAACCTGTGCGAAATCCAAAGATAGAACGGAAGCAAATTTTCTCTCCAATATTTTTTCAACAATCTTGATGGTCTCAGGCGATGCACTATCCATTCGGGCAATGCATTCAACAACTTTGACCTGCTTCTCCTTTGGCAGCTCCGTAATAATATCCGATGCCTGATTTGCTCTGGCATAAGACAAAATCAAAGCGATCGTCTGCGGTCTTTCATGCTGTATAATCGCAAATAAATTCTTGCTGTCCGTTTTTCTTATAAATTCAAATGCTCTCGTCTTTATGTTTCTCGTCACTCTTTCTAAAAGCGTAGTCGCTGTTTGAGCGCCAAACGCCTTTTCAAGCACGGTCCTTGCATAGTCGACCCCACCATCTGTGATGACTTTTTGAGTTAAACATAATTTATAAAAGTCATCCAGCACTCCTTCTGTCTGAGTAGCTGTAACATGGTTAAGTTTTGCAATCTCTAAAGTCAGAAGTTCAAGGTCATCTTCGTTTAAGTGCTTGTAAATCTTGGAGGCTCTGTCAGCGCCCAAGGATATCACCACGGCGGCCGCCTTCTGTTGAGGTGTCAATGCTAAGCCCTCTTTACTCATCTTGTTCTCCTCCTCTTATCCATGTCTTTAATAATTGTGCTGAAATTTCAGGATTTGTATCTGCAAAGTCTCTAATCTGTTCGCGCAATTCTTCTTCTCTTGATTTGGCTATATCGTCAAGTCTTAGCAATTCTTCCACATTTTGATCCGGCGGAAGTTCTTCATTGGCCAGTTCGGCTGCCTGCTTCTTTACCTTTGCTCTCTTAATGAGTAAAACTGCTACTAAAGCAAGAGCTATCAGCAACGCTATCACTGCCGGTATCAAGAATTTCAAGTAAGGATGTTGCTCAAATATTTCCACCAGACCAGACGTAGGAACCGTATCCTCTTGATAGAAGTTCGCATTGAATATCGCAATTTTTGAATCTGCCTGATCAACAGGGATTCCTGCCGTCACAGCAATTAATTCTCTAAGTTCTTGCGCCTTTTTATTGGTCAGGTCAGCGCTGTCCACTGCTACCGATACGGTGGTATCCGTCAATTCACCGGCATCACTTTGCACCTGTTCCTTTACTTGGCTCACCAAATAGTCGAAAGCTCTTTGGTTTTCAAAGTAAACATCGTTTCCATCGGTAGTAACCCCCGGGTATACAGGGATATCCGCATTGGACTCTGTTCCCACAATCCCGGACGAGACAGTCCCCTGCCCTTGAATTTCATAATTTGTATTTTCTTTTGAAATAACCCCTTTATTGTCCTGAGACGGAATATAATTAATGATTTCTTTAATTTTTTTATCAATGTCAACGGAACACTTCACCGATACGCGAATATTTTCTTGCCCGAATACCGGCTGCAATAAGTGCAAAATTTTTCCCTTGATACTGCTTTCTGTTTGTTTCTCTACAGCCATTTTCAGCTGGGTTGACCCCTCCTGGCTCTCCTCACCGTTATCGGTGACTGCTTCCCCGTTGCCGTCTACTACTTCAACGTTGGAAATTTCCAGTCCGGGAACACCTTTGGCAACCAGTCTCTGAATGCCTTTCACCTTTTCTTTTGACGGCGCTTCTCCGTCCTTCATGACAACAACAACAGATGCCGTGGATTCTTTCTTATCCTCTTCCAAAACATATTTTTGCTCATTTGCTAAAGCGATGGTTACCGTAGCATCCTTCACCCCTGCAAATAACTTAATATTTGAGGCCATTCGATTCTGTAAATCAAATAATGCATATTGAGATTTTTCAAAATCGGTAGTCAATAAGTCTACATTATTTGTAAAAACATCATAGGTAAATCCGCTTTTGGGATATCCCTGTGTTGCCAAGTTCACCTTAATCTTATCTACTTGATCGTCCGGAACGTATATGACGCCTCCACTTGATTTATAAGGAATGCTCTGCGTTTCCAGCAAACTCATTACCTCAACTGCTTCCGATTCACTTAACCCGGTATATAAAACACCATAGGAAACCTTATTGAGGGCAAAAGCTGCCGCAAAGGCGATGGCAACAACCAAAATAGCTGCTATAGCAATAATAATCTTGGTTCTTTTGCTAAGCTTCCCGTTTATCTCTGCCAGCTGTTGTCTTATTTGTTTCAATTGTAATTCTAAACGTTCTCGCAAATTACCTTCACCTTTATCCTAAAATTTTAATGTGCTTTTCCCTAATTCTTATTTTAATGTGTGTTTTTATATGCTCATTCTCATCACTTCACTATAGGAATCAAGCGCTTTGTTTCTCAATTCCACTAGCAAGTCAATGGACAGCTGTGCCTTCGCTATATCGATGCTGTACTGGTGTAAATTATCGCTGTTCCCTGTCGCTAATTGCTGCGCATCCAGGTTTACTTGTTGATCGGTATCAACAACATTCTGGATGGCGTCTTCAAATATAGATTTAAAGGGTACTTGCGCTCCTTGATCTACACTCGAACCAGGGTCGATAAGCCCCGTGCTTTTTGTACTTGTTTTATTCGTTTGAAGCAATGCATCGATCGCTTCCATCGGTTGGATAAACATGGCTACCTCCTGATTTTAATCCCTTATTATTCACAAAAAAATTAACGGCCTATATCCAAGGCTTTTTGAGCCATTAGCTTCACTGCATTTAGTACCGTTATATTCGCTTGGTAAGACCTCGTAGCAGACATACTGTCTATCGTCTCTTGAAGCATATCTACATTAGGCATTTGAACATACCCATTTACATCCGCATCCGGATGCTCCGGGTTATATACTGTCTTTAACGCACTATTGTCTTCTATAATTGCACTGACTCTTACGCCGGGTGTAGAATCTCCTCTCAGCACCTTGCCGCTCGTGTCTCTTTGCCGGATCGCATCATTTAAAGAATTTTGAAAAGAACCGCCACCCTTTGCTTCAAAAACAACAAGCTTTCTTCTATAGGGTTCTCCATTTTCGGTTCGGGTTGTATCAACATTGGAAACATTTTCTGCAATAATATCCAATCGCAGACGCTCCGCGGTTAATGCAGAAGCACTAATATTCATCGAACTTAAAAACGACATAAGTCACACCACCTTTCATACTGTCTAGGTATATCCAAATAGGATTTATATTCTGTAAAATATGTAAAAAAATTACTACCATCCTTCTAGTTACAAATACAACTTAAATTATATATTATTCAGCATTTTTTGCAACAAAAAATAGAAAATATTGTAGAAAAATGTTTGAAAAATAAACGAGGAAACCAATTTTTGGCATAAAAAAAGCACACGCCTTTATTCATCAAAATTCAGGCGTGTTGCATAATTATTCATGCTTATAAATTGTGTGTATAAATATAGATTTTCTTCGGCATATTTCAGTGAAATTCTGTATAATTAATTCAAAATTATTATCATTTTTTTCTTTCGCGCTATTTCGCGTATTTTTTCGCTAAAATTCTTCCGAGATGAACTCCGCTGGCTGATGCCTGGGATAAAGAGTGCGTAACGCCGGATCCATCACCCAACGCAAACAATCCTTTCACCTTGGTTTCCAAATTGGCATCCACTTCTACTCGTGAATTGTAGAACTTTACTTCAACGCCATATAACAAGGTATCTTCATTGGCTGTCCCCGGTGCGATTTTATCCAATGCATAAATCATCTCGATAATATTATCCAGTTGTCTCTTTGGAATAACAAGGCTTAAATCCCCAGGCGTAGCTTTTAACGTCGGTCTGGTAAAGCATTTTCCCATACGTCTGTCACTGCTTCTTCTTCCTTTTACTAAATCACCAAAACGCTGCAGCAGAACACCGCCCCCAAGCATGTTCGAAAGTCTCGCTATGGATTCACCGTATTCGTTGCTGTCCTTGAACGGCTCCGTAAATTTATTGGATACCAGCAATGCAAAATTCGTATTTTCGGTTCTGAGACTAGGGTCTGCATAGCTATGGCCATTTACGGTTACGATGCCGTTTGTGTTTTCCGCTACCACTTCGCCGTACGGATTCATGCAGAAAGTACGAACCATATCATTGTATTTATCGGTTTTGTAAACAATCTTGCTTTCATATACCTCATCGGTAATATGTTTAAAAATTTCTCCCGGCAATTCGACACGAACACCGATATCCACCCTGTTCTTTTCGAGAGCGATGCCCATCTGGTCACAAACGCTTGAAATCCATTTTGAGCCGGAACGCCCCGTCGCGAGCACTAAATCATTACATACATATTCTCCGCCTTTATTAGTTTTAACAATGAAAGTGCCGTCTTCATTGCGAGTTACTTCATAAATGGTTGAATAAAACTCCGTATCAATCCTTGAAGTCGTATGGTTAAAAATCCGTTCAAGGATCTGAACGTTCCTGTCAGTTCCCAAATGTCTTACCTTTGCATCCAGTAAATGCAAATTATTTCGAAGTGCTGTCGTCTTCAGCTCAGAATTGGCAGTTGAATATAGTTTTGCATCCGCTCCGCCAAAACTGCAAAGAACCTCGTCCACATATTCCATCAAATCTAAAGCTTCTTCCTGACCGATGTATTTGTGTAAATCGCCGCCAAATTGCGTTGTAATATTATACTTTCCATCTGATAAAGTACCTGCCCCGCCGTATCCATTCATAATATGACACGGTTCGCACTTAATGCAGTTGTTTACTTTTCCTAATTTAATGGGGCAGACTCTCTTTTCTAAAGGGGCCCCTTTATCTACCATCAATATTTTTGCTTTATTATCTAACTTGGCAAGCTCGTAGGATAAAAATACCCCGCTCGCACCAGCTCCTGCAATTATAATGTCATATTTTTTCATATTTCCCTCCAAACACTTGGACTTTTGCCCATACAAAGTTACTATATCTTATTTTATCTAAAAACACAATCCCTTTTCCTGTCGGCTTTTATGCTATAATAGAATTAAAATAATTCACATTTGAAGAGAGGAATTTATGAAATGAATACCAAAGATGTTGTAATTGCTGTTTGTTTCTTGCTAGCCGCATGTTTATGCATATTTGAACTCCTTGCCGGAGGCTTTACATCTTATTACATGAGCGGTGCTGTACTATTTACTTTTGTGAGCTTTTTATTTTATAAAAAAGCAAATAGCAGAAAGTAATACCTAAAATTGCTTTAATACAGTACAACAATAAAAAAGTAAATCAAAATCACTAACAAGATATTGACAATACTTAATAATAGGTATATTCTAATACCAAGACGGAATTTAGTTAAAACAATTTTAATTGTTCTAACTTGGATGCATTTGTTTTATCAACTTATTGTTATCCTTAGGGATTCCCCTAAATAAATAAAAAATCAGCAAAACAAAAAACAGGAGGTTTTACCCTTCTGTTTTTTGTTTCTATAAATCAACCTTCCATTAACGCAAGCAGATCATCAAGAGTTTTCTTCCCGAAGGAAAGCTTATCATCGTTTATCACAATGGCAGGCACGCTCATAATAGCATATTGATTTTTAAAATCAGGGAACCGTGATACGTCGATCATTTCCGCTTCAATCAGCGGATTTTTAAGCGCCATCAGCTGTGACAAGGCCACTACATCAGGGCACAAAGTACAGGAAAGGGATACGCCGATTTTCAGGTTGACCTTCTTCTTCACTGTCTGAATCTTTTCCAGCGTCTCTGCTCCTATTGTTTGGCCCGGTCCTGCAGCGTTGTAAAGCGCCAGTATGAACGAGTTTATCTCATGTCCTCCGGGAATGCCGTGGAACTGAACACCGGTGTAGCTTCCATCCGAATCAAGAATAGCAAAGGCCGGGAACAGCGTGACATGAACCTCTTTTTCCTTTTCCGGATTCTCGCCTTTATTCAGATATTGAATCTGTACTTTATCCGACAATGAAGCAAACTCTGATAAGAACGATTTGAGTTCCTCATTGAATTCACTGGTTTCATCTAAAAATGTCAGAAGGCTGATCCGTTTTTCGAACCGCTCCAGAATAGGCACAAGCTGCTCCTTCAATTCTTCATCAAAGAAAGTCTCACTCCGCAGAACACTCACTTCTTGCTCTTCATCAGACAGGCCAAGCCGCTCTTTCTTCTGTGCAAGATACTTTTCCGCACAAGTTGCCGCAATGGCCCCGTCTGACACAGCCGTAACAAGCTGACGAAGCGCCTTCGGACGAATGTCTCCCGCTGCATATACGCCGTCTACATTGGTACTCATATCCGCATCTGTAAGGATGTATCCCTTTTCATCAAGCCGAAGCTGTTGTGCATATTCGGCACTCTGAGGGATATACCCCACAAACACGAAAAGGCCAAAGGTCGTATTGCTCTCAGGCACATCATAGCGCCAGGACTCTCCGGTTTTCTTGTCAATAAACGTTGCATACCGGGGAACCGTATCTCCTCCTACCTCCAGGATTTCGGTATTGAACTTTACCTCAATCTTCGGATGTGCCAGCACTTTTTCGGCAATTGTTTTCGAGCAGGAAAATTGCGCTCCCCTTGCAATAACTGTTACTTTTCTGGCATAACGAGTCAGGAAAATCGCCTCTTCCGCCGCAGCGAATCCGGCCCCGATGACGAAAACATCCATTCCGGAGAAAAATTCGCCATCGCAGGTAGCACAATATCCGATGCCGCGGCCTTTAAACTCTTCTTCCCCGATAAAACCCAATTTTCTCGGCACAGAGCCGGTAGCAACGATGACGGCCAGTGCCTCATATTCACCCTCAACCGTTCGGATTTTTTTAATGTCTTGGGTAAAATCTACCGATTCCACTACCGTCCGAAGAAACTTTACACCGAAATTTTCCGCCTGTCGGCGCATGGTCTGGCTAAGTTCCTCCCCCGAAATGCGAGGAATACCCGGATAGTTCTCCACCTCCGACGTGATTCTGATCTGCCCGCCGGGCTCGTCTCTTTCAATCAGGAGAGTTTTCAATTTGGAACGCCCCGCATAAATGCCTGCGGTCATTCCCGCGCTGCCGGAACCGATGATTATCAGATCGTATAGTTCGTTCATAAGAATCACAGCTTTCCAACCAAATCCAAGCTAGGTTTAAGCGTTTCTGCTCCCGGACGCCATTTTGCAGGGCACACTTCATCTCCGTGGGCTGCGACAAACTGAGCAGCCTGAAGCTTGCGCAACAGTTCGGAGGCTTCACGTCCGATGCTGTTAGAGTTCACTTCATAAGCTACGATCTTCGCCTCCGGGTTTACAACAAAGCTGCCGCGCAGAGCCATTCCCTCTTCTTCAATATACACCTCAAAATCCTTCGCAAGCTTGCCGTTGGGATCAGCCAGCATAGGGTACTTGATTTTTTTAATAGTATCGGAAGCGTCATGCCACGCTTTGTGTACGAAATGGCTGTCTGTAGATACAGAATATACCTCGCAGCCGATTTTTTTGAACTCTTCGTATTGATCCGCTAGATCTCCCAGTTCAGTAGGGCACACAAAAGTGAAGTCTGCCGGATAGAACACGAAAACGGACCATTTCCCCTGAATATCTTCCTTGGATACATCCTTAAACCCTTCTTCTACAAAGGCTTTTACCTTAAAATCATTTACTTCTTTTCCAATAAGTGACATAATAATACCTCCTTTAAATTTGTTTTATTTTGATCGACAAAATTGCCGCATCATACTTGAAAATCCCAATTTACAGCTGGGCAGCGGATTGACATTCAGCACAAATTCCACTAAATATCATGATGCGCTTCTCTACCTTAATCCCCGTACAATCTTCTACCGCACGGTCGATCTGTTCAATCAGTGAAGCCATGGTTGCTTGATCGGTATCGCAAATCTTACCGCAGCAGCTGCAAGCAATGTGATAATGCTCATAAGAATTCGGGTCAAAACGATCCGGTTCCCCTGAGAAGGAAATTCTCAGTATTTCACCGTCATCTGCCATCTGACTCAAATTGCGGTATACGGTGCCGAGACTGATCTGCGGATAAGCTCTCCTGATCTCTTCATATATTTCCGTCGCAGTCGGATGATCCAACCGCGCAAGAGTCTCTCCAATCATTTGCTTTTGTACAGTATGTCGCCTACTCATTTCTTCACCAATCCTTATCGTTATTAGTAATTGTTATTATTATCATATAAAACTTTCAATTTGTCAATCTCTTATTAAAAATATTTGAAAATTTATTTTGCTCACAAATTTAGCAATTATTTAGCTAGGTAAAAGTGATCATAAAAAAGGGTAATAAAAAAAGCCTCTGCGAGGCGTTTTTAGCTTACATTCGTTCGCATTTCAGCGGTAGCCTTTTATGATACTCCGTCATATCGCAAGCGATATTTCTTACGTAATAAAAAAGGACGGCATAACCGTCCCTATTTTCATTATTCAGCTTATCGGCGTTCTTTAAGCTTGTTCTGCCGTGATCTTATCAAATTCAGCAACAACTTTTTCAAATTCTGCATCGTCATCAATATCCACTAATTCGAATTCTTCTTCGCCAATTTCTTTATATCCATAGATGTAGACATCATCTGTTTCATCATCCGGAATAAGAGCAATATATTCTTTTCCTTCAAATTCAAAAACTCCCATGATTTCACATTCAACTTCTACGCCGTCATCAAACTCTAAAGTTAGAAAATCTGCATCATCATGTCCTTCACAACCACAGCCGCAGCCGCACTTTTCTTTGTCTGACATATTAAATTCCTCCATACTTTTAATCAAAATACAACTAATGAGTACAAAGCTTTATCCACACTCTATATCTTCGTTCAATAGTGCATTTGTAAGCCTTTTCGCCATTACGATAGCTGCCTTTCACCGCTGCTCAGAATTGTGTGAAATTTACCTATATTTAGTAATTAGCGATTTCATTATATCATACAAGCCACGTCGCAGTATGATTTAATGAACACTTCCTTGCGGCAACGCCGTATCTCAATAATCGTGTTCATTATATCACTATAATTTACCTTTATCAATGAAAATATTCCCGAATATTCTTGGCAACTTGTTCCGTTATGCCAGAAATCGCACAAAGCTCTTCCGTCGTTGCATTTTTAATCTTTTCTATGCTGCCAAAATGTGCCAGTAAAGCATTCCTTCGTTGGGCGCCGATACCTCGGATTTCGTCTAAAGCAGAGCCTTGCATCTTCTTGTCTCTCAGCCCTCGATGATAATCAATCGCAAAGCGATGGACTTCCTCCTGAATCGCTCCCGTATATTTATACAATAAAGGATTTTCTTTCAATAAAACTTCTTCATACTCCGACTTGCCCTTCGGCTTGAAGATGAGTGCACGGGACCGATGTTTATCATCTTTCGCCATTCCCACGACACTGATCTGGCATTTCATCGCGGCCAGAATCTGCTCCACCGCAGAGACTTGCCCTTTTCCTCCATCGATGAACAACAAATCAGGCATTGTTTTAAAGGCCGGATCCCCTTCCATCGCCCTCTTAAAACGCCGATAGATGACCTCCTGCATACTGCCGTAATCGTTCGGCCCTTCCACCGTTCGAATTTTAAAGCGCCTATATTCTTTTTTATTGGGCTTTAATCCTTCAAACACCACCATCGCTCCAACAGAATCCACCCCATTCGTATTGGATATGTCATAAGCCTCTACCCGATAATCTTTCCAGCTTTGAACGCTTGTATTTCCTCCTGCTGATAAAGGATTTTCTTGGCCGCTGCCTAAAACAGTCAAATAGGATTCACCCTGTATTTTTACAATCAGATCAGAAAGCGCCTGTGATAAGGCACTTTTTCTCGCTAACTGATTATTTACCTTTTCATCGATGGTTTTTAACATTTCGATCGAGTCATGCTGCGCCAATTTCAGCAAATCCCGCTTATCTCCGCGCTGCGGTACGGTAATTTTCACCTGCCTCCCAGCCAGTTCTCCTAAAAACACCTCTATGAGTTCTTTTTCCTGTAAAGGCTGTTCTACTAATATTTCATGCGGTATATTTGGATTTTCACTGTAGTGCTGCTTGATAAATTCGCCGACCAATTCCGCTTTATCGTCCGTCCCCTCCATCTCAAAATTCTCTCGTCCCGACAGCTTTCCGTTTCGAACATAAAACAGTATGGCATACGATTTCTGTCCGCTGGATATGGCTAATACAATATCTAAGTCTTTTAGTCCCAGCATAACAACGTGTTGCTTTTCTGTAATCGATTTAGCTGCTTCAATGTAGTCTCTGTATTCTGCGGCTTTTTCAAAGTGAAGAAGTTCGGATTCTCGAATCATCCGTTCCGTCAACTCCGATATCAGTGGCTTGGTTTTCCCGTTTAAAAATTCGATCGCTTGATTGACGTTCTCCAGATAACGTCCCCGATCTGCATTGCCTGCGCAAATTCCCTGACATTGATGAATATGATAATTCAAACAAGTCTTTGCATCTTCGGGAAATCTTCGTGCGGAGCATCGTTTAAACGCAAATATATTATTCAGAAAATCAATCATCTGATTGACGGCTCCAACGTCCGTATAAGGTCCAAAATATTTGCCCCCGTCCTTCTCTATCCTTCTTGTTTTTATCAGTCTGGGGAACTCTTCATTCAACGTGATTTTTATATAAGGGTACGTTTTATCATCTCGTAAAAGGACATTGTACTTCGGCATATAGCGTTTAATCAGCGTACATTCCAAAATTAATGCTTCCATCTCCGTTTGTGTCGTAATATACTCAAACTCCTCAATATGACTGACCATTGCCCGCACTTTCGCCGGCATATTTTTAGGCGACTGAAAATATTGGCGCACTCGGTTTTTCAGTGAGATTGCTTTCCCCACATAAATAACCTGCCCCAATTTATCCTTATGAATATAAACTCCCGGAGAGTCCGGGAGTTTTTTTAGATTTTCCTTTATGTCAAACATATTTGTATTTCTCCAAATAGCTTTCCTTAACGATCCATATATTTACTTCTTTTATAATATACTTGATTCATCTCGCGTTCCATCGCAATTTTAATGGCACGCTCGGTTCTTCGTTTTTTCCTGCGCTGAATGTTGTTATAACGTATTGTCATCAACGAGGCGACCGCTGCTGCTGCCACCGTGCTCAACGCAACCATTATCACATAAGGTTTGCCCACCTTTCCGCTTGACATGCTGAGTGCTGAAAGCAATCCGCCCTTTTCAACCGCATCAGCGGCAACCACATCCACCGAACTCATCAAAGTACTTCCTTTAAAGAAATCGACCGTCCCGACTTTTTGACCTTTCTTGACAGGAGCCGTCACTTTTTCATCCAGTTTCAAGACTTTCGTTAAGTCACTGCTCTTTTCATCAGAAGAAAGAGTCGCATACCCATCTGTTTTTGCTGCCAATCCGACTTCTTTCTCTTTGCCGTGGGTCACTTTTATCGATCCTAAATCTGCACCTTCTTTAATGGTTCTAATGGACTTATAATTCTCAAATCCCCAATCCAGAAGGGCTATACTGTCTCCAAATCGACCTTTATCGGTGGATTTCAGAACGACAGCGATCAATTCCGTACCATCGCGCTCTGCTCCGGCAACAAGGCAGCCTCCCGCCTTACTTGTATAACCGGTTTTGATGCCGATCACACCTTCATATTTTGCCGCCCGCAAGACTCCATTTGCGGAAACTTTTGTCTTTGTATCATACAATAATCGGTTTGTATTATAAAAATATCGGGTATCCTGCTTATTGGTTGCAGGAACCGTATGTTTATAGGTGCTTACAAACTGTCTGAACGTTTCGTTTTGCATGGCGCCCTTTGCAATCATAGCAAGGTCATAAGCTGTCGTCAAGTGTCCTTCGCAATGAAGCCCGTTTGGGTTTACAAAGTTTGTATTTTTTGCTCCTAATTCTTTCGCCTTTTCATTCATCATCACTGCAAAGTTATCTATCGAACCGCCCATTTCTTTTGCAAAGGCTACAGCCGAATCGTTTGCAGATTCCAAAAATAATGCATACAACAGATCGTTTACGGTAATCCGTTCTCCCTCCAGCAGGTATATCCTGCTCCCCTCGGTAAATGGCGTTTCCGCATCGATCGTAAGCACTTGATCGAGATCAAGATTTTCAATGGCTAATAAGCCCGTGATCATTTTAGTCGTACTAGCCGGCTCTTCCTGTTTATCCATTTCTTTATTATAAAGAACGGTGCCTGTCTTTGCATCAATTAAGACCCCTGTCTCTGCTACAATGTTTGGAACATCAGTGCTCGCAAAAACCATCGGGGTATTGACGGTCAACATCGAAAGAAGCACAATCACCGTAGTAAATATTTTTCTCATGCCACCCCTCAATATCCCTCTATTTTTTCTCAAAGAAATAGTCTGCCAGTTCATACCCACTGCCAAAGCTGTTACCCTTTTCCCCAGAGTCCTCATGGAATGCCTTTTCAAGATCCGCAGGCTGTTCATTCGTGCTGTCATAAAGTACATACGGCACCGGCGTTGATGAATGTGTTCTTATCGCGAGCGGCGTTCTATGATCAGGTACAATCAGTACTCTGAAAGGTTCTCCCGCTTCACGCAAATATCCTACAATTGGTTTTGCAATTTTCTCATCAATGCTTTCCAAACACTGAATTTTCCCAGGCTGATCTCCTTGATGTGCACATTCATCCGGTCCTTCCAAATGAACATACAAGAAGTCTTTCCCTTTCTTAAATTCTTCAATAGCCGCCTGTGCTTTCCCAGCAAAATTTGTATGTAAGGTTCCTGTTGCTCCCTCTACATCCACGGAATTCAAGCCTGCACAAATAGCGATTCCCTTAATTAAATCAACCGCAGAAATGGCTGTCCCTGTAATCTTATATTTATCATAGAAGGAAGATAAGCTAGGCTTTTTACCTTGACCCCATATCCAAATCGTATTTGCAGGGTTTAGTCCTCTTTCTACTCTTGCTTTATTGACAGGATGTTCTTTTAAGAATTCATAGCTTTCTTTCATCATTTTTGTGATAAACTCAGCGCCCTCACCTTTTGGCAGATGATCTCCTACGCGCTGAGTCAATACATCATGCGGAGGCGTCAATTGGTAGTCGGTAGAACCGTTTTTTACGATCATACAATGCCTGTAGCTCACACCGGTATAGAACTGAATGATGTCACTTCCAAACTTTTCATTAACAGCTTTAATCAAAATATCGGCTTCCTCTGTCGTGATGTCTCCTGAACTGTGGTCTGTAATAATTAGATCCTCATATTCCCCATCCCCCGTCACGGTAATGATATTGGTTCTGAACGCTACATCCGTATCGGACATATCAATTCCGATGCTGGCGGCTTCCAGTGGTGATCTGCCTGTTAAATAAATTGACGGATCATAGCCCATAACGGATAGATTTGCGGCGTCACTGCCCGGAGCAACCCCTTCAGGAATCGTCTGAACCATTCCTACCTCACCGCGTTCTGCGAGACTTTTAATAAATGGCATGTTTGCAACTTCAAGAGGAGTCTTTCCTCCAAGTGCTTCAATCTTATCATCTCCTGCGCCATCAGGAACTATAATTAAATATTTCATGTGTTCTCCATTCTAAAAAGCACGAGCCTATTGACGACTATAAGCACCATCAACAGGCCCAATATTTTCTTTTTATCTCATAATGCTCATCGAAAAAAACGTCTGCACATTATGCATTTTCAGCTTCAAATTTCTTCATAAATGCTACAAGCTTTTCTACGCCTTCCATCGGCATTGCGTTATAGATACTTGCTCTCATACCGCCGATAGAACGGTGTCCGCCGAGATTGATCAGCCCCTCTGCCTTTGCTTCTGCGATAAATTTCTTATCTAAATCCCCATTTCCTGTCACAAATACAACGTTCATCAGAGAACGGCTGTCTTCTTTTACAGGGCAACTATAAAGCTTGCTGGCGTCAACATAGTTATACAGCTTATCGGCTTTCTCAATATCAAGCTTATTTAATGGTTTAATTCCACCATTCTTTAGGATATTCTTAAATACTTCGCCTGCTACATAGATGGTAAAGCACGGAGGAGTATTATACATGGATTCATTGTCTGCATGGATCTTATAGTCCAGATAAATCGGTGTATCTGCAGGAGCAAATCCCAATAAATCTTCCCTGATGATGACAAGAGTCACACCGGAAGGTGCAATGTTCTTTTGAGCTCCGGCATAGATCAATCCAAACTTTGTCACATCCACTTCTTCCGATAGAATGCAAGAGGACATATCAGCAACTAGCGGAACGTCTCCTGTTTCAGGCACATACTCATAATGCGTCCCATAGATCGTGTTATTGAAGGTAATATGAACATAGTCCGCATCCGGTCTGAAATCTTCTTTATTTACCTTTGGAATATAAGAGAAGTTGGATTCAGCGGAGGAAGCCACGATTTTAATATCTCCAAATTTTTTCGCTTCTTCGGCAGCTTTCTTTGCCCACGTACCGGTTACAATATAATCGGCCTTCTTGGAGTTTCGCAGCAGGTTGATTGGAACCATTGAAAATTGAAGAGTTCCACCACCCTGAAGGAATAGTACCTTGTAATTGTCAGGAATGGACATCAATTCTCTAAGATTCTTTTCTGCATCATGTAGAATTGCTTCAAATTCCTTTGAACGGTGACTCATCTCCATAACGGACTGTCCGCTACCATTGTAATTTGTTAATTCCTTCGCTACGTCTTCAAGCACCTCTAATGGAAGCATGGACGGACCTGCTGAAAAGTTATAGACTCTGCCGTTATTGTTGCTCATTAAAAATTCACCTCTCTTAATTCTTTTCTTGATTTATTTTTGTTTATTGTCACTATTAAATAAGTAAAATATAGGTTTTTCAACCAAAAATTAAAACCATATTTATGTTTATATCAATAATAGGTACCATTATACCACTTTACCTCACCCTAGTAAAGTGGTATAATTACCATGTTTTATATTTTGTGAGGTTCTTGACAGCATGGTACGGCAGTTAAATTTGCGTTTAACGGATCAACTTTTAAAGCAAACTTAGGGCACGATGCTCTATTCACAGTATCAACACTATTTATTTTTAATACATTTTAACGAGGTGGATCAAATGTACAAAATTGCAACATTAAACAAAATTTCTCCAGTAGGACTTGGACGTCTTACAGACCAATATACTATTACTGATGACATTGCTTCAGCTAATGGCATTTTGGTAAGAAGCCACGATATGCTTACGATGGACTTCTCAGACAATCTTCTGGCTATCGCAAGAGCAGGGGCCGGCGTAAATAATATTCCCATTGACCGATGCGCTGAAAAAGGCATTGTCGTCTTCAACACACCCGGAGCAAATGCAAATGCAGTAAAAGAGCTTGTTCTTACAGGACTTCTCCTTGGCGCAAGAAATGTGCCGGATGCGTTAGGCTGGTGCTGCACACTAATCGGAACAGAAGAAGTGGGCAAGGCGGTTGAAAAGGGTAAGGCACAGTTCGCCGGAACAGAAATCCATGGCAAAACATTAGGCGTAATCGGCCTTGGTTCCATCGGTGTTCTAGTTGCCAATGCAGCTCAAAATCTAGGCATGCAGGTGATCGGATATGATCCCTACATGACACTTCAGGCAGCCCACAGTTTATCCAATGAGATTTCTGTCGTTACAGATTTAGGAGATTTGCTCCCTGAATGTGACTATATTACCATTCACGTTCCTGCCGTGGATTCCACAAAAGGCATTATCAATGCCGATTCCATCGCCAAAATGAAGAGCGGCGTTATTCTCCTTAATTTTTCCCGGGATAAGCTCGTAAACGATGCGGATATGCTCACTGCTCTTGATTCCGAAAAAGTAAGAAAATATATTACAGACTTTCCCAACGATAAGTTGATCGGACAAAAAGGCGTCGTTTGCATTCCTCACCTTGGCGCTTCCACCGAAGAGGCAGAAGATAATTGCGCCATGATGGCGGCCGATGAATTGATGGATTATATCGAAAACGGAAATATCAGAAATTCGGTAAACTTCCCTGCTTGCAGTTTAGGTAAAGTGACCGGAACAAGAATTTGTGTTTTAAATAAGAACGATTCTTCCGTATTAAACAGCATTACCGGAGCGATGTCCGAAATGAATCTAAACGTGACCAATATGGTAACAAAGAGCAAAGGAGATTTTGCTTGCGCACTTCTCGATGTAGACGGAACTGCAGATGAAGCCGTGGTAACTTCTAAGCTTTCAGCGGAAGGAATTATTAAGATCAGAGTCATTAAGAAGGCATAAAGATTTCAATTGAAATCTTCCTATTGAACAACAAAAGGCTGTTTCAAAGTTTGAAACAGCCCTTTATTTTAGTAAAACATTCTAATTTATTGCGTAACGGACTTCGTATCTGCCCATACTTTATTGCATAATATTCCTAATCCTAATGCCCAGGCTAAGAAATAGAACCACATCATGACCGCCACAACGGATGCCATGGAACCATATAGAATATCATAATTGGCGATATATCCCGTATACACCTTATAACCAAGCGTCACCGCCAACATACCGACGGAAGCGAATAAGCTCCCCGGTACGATGCTTCTGAAGCTCAATTTCGTGGAAGGAAGCACATAATAATTATAACTTACCATTAGGAAATAGAGTATCATGGTAACCGGATATCTTAAAACTAACCAAAAGACATCCACTTGATAGGTTACCCCTATCGTCGCTGCCAAAGTTTTTGCCATCACGCCGAGGATCAGTTCGCCATATACCAAAATGATCAACGCAAAGGTCAACGTAAACAGCGTCAGAACCATCGTTTTAACCGCCCGAATTCGTTCCTTAAAATATCCATTTCCCGTAGATTTGCCTCCGGTTAAGGTAAAATTGGTGATTCTCATCAAACAAAATTCTGCTCTTGAGGCTGCCCATAATGCAATGACAATCAATACGATATTCATTCCGCTCGTGGATTGATAAGACAACATCTCTAAGATCGCATCGGCAACATCACCCGAAACATATTGCTTGATAAAATCATCCAGCGTATCGAGAGAAATAGAAAATACCCCTAAAAGCTGTGAAAGGACGATGATAATGGGTACGATGGACATCAGAAAATAGAAGGCTACCTGTGCGGCAAAGCCTTGATAATACGGATTCTTGAATTGCTTGATTCCAAGCATCACCATTTTTATGAGTCTCTTTTTTGTCATTATTTTTAATCTACCTTCAATCCCCAATTATTCTCCTGTCTGACCGTTTATTCTATCTTCCCTAGTTTTTCTAATTGTTTTTGAAGCTCAATCAATGCTTTTGCCCGATGACTAATTTTGTTTTTCTCCTCCGGCGGTATCTCTCCGAAGCTGACAGGATATCCTACAGGGCGAAACAACGGATCATAGCCGAACCCGTTTTGCCCGGATTCTTCCAATAAAATATGTCCTTCACACTCTCCTCGTGCAACAAGTACCCTTCCGTCCGGAAACGCCATTGTAATGACAGCGACGTATCGTGCGGTACGTTTTTCCATCGGAACATCCTCCAGCATTTCTAAAAGCTTTTGGTTATTCTTATTATCATCGCATTCCTCACCGGAGAATCGTGCAGAATAAACGCCGGGGGCTCCGTCTAAGGCATCCACCACAATTCCCGAATCATCCGCAATCGTAATTTTGCCGCAGAGCTTCATAACTCCCTCCGCCTTTTTCAGGGAATTTTCTTCGAAAGTCACGCCATCCTCTACGATTTCCACCTTTGGAACGCCGAAATCATCACGTCCGACAATTTCCATTCCAAATTGTTTTGTGATGGCTTCCATCTCCATTATTTTATGTTTGTTTTGCGATGCTGCTACTATGATCATATTCCCTCCATCCACTTTATATCCATATCTATTGGCTGACAGCTATTGTCCTTACTTAAAATCTCCGGTTATCTCCCTTTGTACTTTATTTAACTGCGTGCATCCTTCCGCAGCTAATGCCAGTAATGCGGTTAGATCATTTGCCGTAAAAGGGGATTCTTCTCCTGTTCCTTGAACTTCAATATACTCGCCTTTATCCGTCATTACCACATTCATATCCACTTGAGCTCTGGAATCTTCATAGTAACACAAGTCTAACATTCGTTCCCCTCCGACTACTCCGACACTGATAGCGGAAACAAAGCCCTTCACCGGAAGTTCTTTTATCATCTGTTTCTGCTGCATCCATTTCATGGCCTCAACCATTGCCACAAAAGCTCCTGTAATACTAGCCGTTCGAGTTCCTCCGTCTGCTTGTATCACATCGCAATCGATCCATATGGTCCGTTCACCGAGTTTCCCCATATCTACCACTGATCGAAGAGAGCGCCCAATGAGTCGTTGGATCTCCATGCTTCTTCCATCGATCTTCCCACGGCTTGAATCTCTTATCTTTCGAGTTGCCGTTGATCTTGGCAGCATACCATATTCAGCGGTGATCCATCCCTGCCCGGTTCCTTTTAGGTGTTTAGCGGTGGAATCTTCCACGGAAGCTGTACAGATTACCTTTGTATTCCCCATTTCAATTAAAACGGACCCTTCCGCACTCATCAAATAATTGTTCGTGATCTTCATATTTCTGATCTGATCATTTTCTCTATTGTCAATTCTCATTTTTCCCCCGTCACAGCAACTGCTGCCCTTTATCCTTTGTTTTATATATGTTTATGTTGTTTAAATAACTGCTTTTAACCCGATAATCACGAGGATAAGTCCTCCGAGGATTTCTGCACGACAGCCTAAGATATCGCCGAACTTCCTCCCCATTACAATCGCTAATGCCACTAAGTCCGCCGTGATAAAAGCAATGATGGCCACTGCTTGCAGAATGTCCACTCGCATAGCACTGAATCCTACGCCCACCGCAAAAGCATCGATACTCGTTGCAATCGATTGAAAAATCAATACACGAAAGGTTAACTTCCTTTGTGACTGTGCCGCATCACAAACCGTTTTACCGCCTGCTGCCTTTTGCTCTGCCATATGCTCCCAACCTTCTTTGATCATCTTGCCGCCTATCACCCCAAGAATGAGCAGAATCACAATCCCCGCATATCTGGAAATTATGTCGGCAAACAATCCGCCGGCGAAATAGCCTATCAAAGGCATCAATGCCTGAAATAAGGCAAAAAATAAAGTCATTTGCACATAGTCTTTCGTTTGTAAGTTCTTACAGACCATGCCGTTGGTCATGGATACAGCTACCGCATCCATCGCAAGTCCAATTCCTATAAAAATAATTTCAATTAATGTCATTACTTTCTGCTTCCTTAAATCAGTTTTATTTATCACTTTATAGCTTTCGTTTTCGTCCAAATAGTATACCATAATTTCTCTAGACCTTCAAAGAAATATATTGTATTATATTTCTATAACATTGTATACATCAAAGGTACGCTTTAGCCCTACAGGGTCCTATTTTATAGTTTATTAAAGGAGTAATATTTTATGAAGATTGTAGTTTTAGACGGATATACAACCAATCCCGGCGACTTATCCTGGGACAAGCTCAAAGAAATGGGTGAATTTACGGTCTACGACCGAACCTCTCCGGAGGAGATCGTAGAACGTGCAAAAGATGCCGACGTTGTTATCATCAATGCAGTTGAATTGACAGCAGAAATCTTAAAACAATTACCGCAATTAAAACTGATCTCCCTTCTGGCAACCGGCTATAACAATGTGGATATTCCGACGGCACGTGCACAGGGAATCGCCGTATGCAATACCCCTGCTTATTCCACGGAAGCCGTATCCCAGCATACGATTGCTCTTTTGCTTGAAATCTCAAACCACGTTGCGCTTCACAGCGAAGCCGTTCATAACGGGGCTTGGTATAAATGCCCGGATGATTGTTTCTGCATCAAACCGCTTTCTCTATTAGACGGGAAGACCTTAGGCATTGTCGGCTACGGTAATATCGGAAAAAGAGTAGGACGAATAGCGGAAGCCCTTGGGATGAAAGTCATTCCTTACAGTAAAGATCCGGAAGCCGCTATTCAAGCAGATGTCCTCAGTTTACACTGCCCGGTTACACCGGACAACCGGAACATGATTAACGCAGAATTTATCTCCCGTATGAAAGACGGTGCAATCCTATTAAATACCGCCCGAGGAGGTTTAGTCGATGAAGATGCCCTGCTGGAAGCTCTGAAATCCGGCAAGATCGCAGCTGCCGGTATTGATGTAATCAAAACAGAGCCACCGAAAGAAACAGAGAGCAATCCGCTTATCGGAGCTCCGAACTGCTTTATTACGCCGCACCATGCTTGGATGCCGCGTGAGACAAGACAATTGCTTCTTGATATTGCTTATAAAAATATTCAAAGCTTTGTGAATGGCGAAACGCTTAATCGTGTTGATCAATAGCCATTACTCAGAATTGTTTTATAATCTAATGAACACAATGGATGGAGAATACTACCCTATGAAAATCGTTATACTGGATGGCGGTACGATCGACCCGGGTTTATCTTGGGATGGGCTGAAAGCCTTTGGAGAACTTACCGTTTATGCGAAAACCTTACCGGAACAGGTGGTTGAAAGAGCAAGAGAGGCCGACGCCGTTTTCGTCAGCAAAGTTCAATTAAATCAATCGAATTTATCGCAGTGCCCTCATGTGAAATTTATCGGTGTGATGGCTACCGGCTACAATAATGTGAATTTGGAGGATTGCGGAGAAAGGGGTATTGCCGTTTGCAACATCCCTGCCTATTCAACGGATTCCGTTGCGCAGCACGCATTCGCATTGATCCTTGAAATCACCAATCAGGTAGCACTTCACAACGCTTCTGTCAAGGCAGGAGACTGGAGCCGATCCGAATTGTTCTGCTATTGGAAATCTCCGCTGGTATTGCTTCGGAGCATGTCCATCGGTATCATCGGATACGGAAATATCGGCAAAAAGGTAGCGAACATTGCAAAAGCCTTTGGGATGAAAGTCAATATTTACAGCCAAAACCCAGAGGCCGCAATTCAATCGGACATTCTGTCTCTGCACTGTCCGGCGACCGATGAGAATAAAGGGTTTATTAATAAAGACTTTATCCGTCAGATGAAGGATGGAGCGATTTTAATCAATACGGCCCGAGGGGTGTTAGTAAACGAAGGGGACTTAGCAGAGGCATTAATCAGCGGCAAACTGTCTGCCGCCGGTCTTGACGTTCTTGTCGAGGAACCTGCTGCTGCGGATAATCCCCTTATTCCGCTTCCGAACTGTTTCATCACACCGCATATGTGTTGGGCGGCGGCAGAATTGCGTCAAATAATCATTGACGGCTGCATCTCAAATTTTCAAGAATTCTTGAACGGCGGCACCTTAAACAGAGTGGATTAAAGATAAAAAGACCTGTCTCAAAAAGATTCATAGGAGACAGGTCTTTTATTTAAAATCTAAAGTCTCTTTTCCCTTGCTCAATATCTTGGAGGTTTCCAAGCGCAATCCGCTTCACCTTTTCAGAAGACACATGCTCCATTTCCTTTAGGATCAGGTCTTCTCCGAGACGCTTTGTTTCTCCCGAAGCGTAGTCCTCCAGATACTCTTTTAACGTCATCAGGGCATTCGGATGGCAGCAATTCTGAATTTGCTGATTCTTGCAAAGCTCCATAAATCGGTCTCCGGTTCTGCCTTCTCGATAACAAGCAGTGCAGAAGCTTGGAATGTAGCCTAATTCCATCAGCCACTTTACGACTTCGTCTAAGGATCGGGTATCACTTACTTCAAACTGCTCTGAGCGTTCATCCTCCGGTTCCTGTTCCGCATAGCCGCCCACGCTGGTCCTTGAACCTCCGCTTACTTGAGATACCCCCAAATGAAGCAGTTTCTCTCGACATTGCTGACTTTCTCTTGTCGACACAATCATCCCTGTATACGGTACGGAAACCCTGATACAGGCAACGATTTTCGCAAAGATATCATCATCAATGCCATTGTCAAACACATCCGGGTCGATGTCGTCCGCACGGCGAATTCTCGGTACGCTGATGGTATGTGGGCCTACTCCATAGACGGCTTCCAAGTGCTCCGCGTGCATCAGAAGTGCCGCAAATTCATATTTGTACAGTTCCAATCCAAACAAGACACCAAGTCCCACATCATCAATGCCTCCCTGCATCGCTCTGTCCATCGCTTCTGTATGATACGCATAATTGTGCTTTGGCCCTGTCGGATGAAGCTTTTCGTAGCTTTCTTTATGATAGGTTTCTTGAAATAAAATATAAGTACCGATTCCTGCCTCTGCCAGTTTCCTATAATTCTCAACCGTCGTCGCCGCAATATTGACATTCACGCGGCGGATGGCTCCGTTCTTGTGCTTAATGCTGTAAATGGTATCAATGCACTCTAAAATGTAGTCCATGGGATTCATCTCCGGGTCTTCCCCGTACTCTATCGCTAACCTTTTATGTCCCATATCCTGAAGAGCCATTACTTCCGTACGTATTTCCTCCTGTGTAAGCTTTTTTCTCGCAATATGCTTGTTCTGAGCATGGTACGGACAGTAAACACACCCATTAACACAATAGTTGGATATATAAAGCGGTGCGAACAAAACGATACGGTTGCCGTAAAAATCCTTCTTGATCTGTTCTGCCAAGCGATAAATTTCCTGATTCTTTTCTTCTATCTGACAGGCAAGCAATACCGATGCTTCTCGGTGTGAAAGACCCTTTCTGCGCTTTGCTTTTTCAAGAATATTGTCAATCAGGTCTTCATTGTTCTTATTCTGCTGTGCATACTCGAGCGTTGCCAATACTTCTTCATGCGAAATAAACTCTTCCGCCTTTGATGATGTTGGATTGTACATGTTTTCTTCCTTTCCTATTTGAACCTTTAAAACGTTCCTCTACTTTACACGGTCTCCACGATCTACCACCAGTTCGTAGCCGATACTTTTCATGCGGTTGTCCATACAGACGCGGCATTCTGCCGCCTCATCTCCCGTGCAGATTTTATTATCATACAGCATGTATTTCCTTCGAACGTTAATAGGCGATAAATTCGGCATGACGACATTCGCCCCCGCAAGAATGCCGAGCTCCCTTCCGTTGGGTGCGATGGTTCCCAATGCCGTAGTCGCCGGAAGCAATACTTTCGGCAGCATCAGCCGAACGATACCCACCATCACTAAAGTCTGTTCCAGCGTTCCGTTCGATTCCTGTGCAAAAGGAGTTTGATGATGCGCTATGAAGGGCCCCACCCCCACCATATCCGGTTGAAATTCATGCATAAACAGCAAGTCATCTGCCAGACAGCCCACTGTTTGGTAAGGCGAACCGATCATCAAACCGCAGCCTACTTGAAAGCCAATCTCTTTTAAATCCCAGAGACATTTTTTCCTGTTTTCAAGGGTCAATTCATTGGGATGGATTTTGCTGTAATGCTCGTCGTTTGCGGTTTCATGCCTCAGCAAATATCGATCGGCTCCAGCCTCAAAATACGCTTTATAACTCTCATATCGTTTTTCGCCGATAGACAATGTAATGGCACAATCCGGATAGTTTTCTTTGATCTCCTTTATGATGTCTACCAGAACTTCATCCGTGAAGGCGTTGTCTTCACCGCCTTGCAACACAAAGGTTCGAAAACCCAACGCATGTCCGTTTTCGCAGCAAGCTACTATTTCTTCCTTGGTCAAGCGATATCGGCTTGCTTCCGTATTGCTTCTGCGTATTCCACAATAATAGCAATCATTTTTGCAGTAATTGGTAAATTCAATCAAGCCTCTTGTGAAAACGGTACTGCCATAATGTTTATGCCGAACCGCTCTGGCTCTTTCAAACAAGTATTCTCTGCTTTCCTCCGTGTGATCCTGCAGCAAATACTCAAATTCTTTTTTGGTCAATAGCTGGGTCTGTTCCAGCTGATCAATTAATTCTTTCATCATACCTCCGAGTTTTTTCATCTCAACGGTTGCCATCGGTCCGCTGCAATCCGCTATTCCGGCAGTTTCGAATAAACCGCCTTTGCACTGACGCCGGATAACCTGCCGATTTTCCCCGAAAGTGCACTAATAACATCTACGGGCGCATCCATTGCAATACTGATAATGTTGACACCTCTCTTCTCATAAGGAATTCCCATACGTCCTATGATATATTGCCTGTATTCATGAAGAAGCATATTGACTTGTTCAATCGAGTCTTTATTTTCTATCACTATTCCTAACAAAGCCACTCTAGTTTCCACGGCCTTCAACCTCCTTGCCGGTCATTCATACCTTAACCTTTATTGCTCTAATTATTCAAACAAAAATGCGGCTTCACCACTCCGCCAGGGAACCCAACGGCTTAAACAAAAAAATGCGCCTAAAGGCGCATAAGTATAGGTTCTTTTACATTTTTTCATTATCGTACAGCGCCTTCCATCTCAGAAATCGTTCTTAGATGTCAGAAATACTCTCTATTATTTTTTATATCCTTCATCAAAAGAATTCCTCGTGACTCAGTATCTTTATACTACTCTTTTTTCTCCGTAAATGCAAGAAAAACGCCCAGTTTTCCCAAGCGTTTTTCTATCGTTTATTTAAATTCTTATAGTACATAGCAAAGGTGTAGTCTATCTTTTATATCCACTAAACCCGATTAATTACTTTCGGTTCGTGATAGGTAAATACTTTGGTAGTAAATTCATCTGAATACTTCTTGGTAAACAAACTCACCATCGGTACGACAATGACTGAAAAGATCATCGCAGAGACACCCATCTGAGGCGCAAATGCCTTTGCCGCTGCAAAACCTATGGTACTGCATAGGTAAATCATTGCACCGCCTACCACGATCAGACCGGACAATAAGCCTGCCCAAGCACCGGCCTTGGTCACTTTCTTAGAGTATATGCCCCACATGAACGGACCTATAAAGGAACCGGCTACGACGCCCCATGAGAAGGACATCAGATTTACAATAAAGGAGATGTTCATCGTCGCGAAGAAATAGGAAAGTGCAACGAAGATGACGCATAACAATCTCATCCATTGCATCTGTCTTTTTTCTGAAATCATCGGGTGGATATCTTCTATCAAGTCAACCGATACCGCGGAACTAGATGAAAGAACTACCGCAGCTAACGTCGACATGGACGCTGACAACAAAAGCAGCATGATGATGCTTAGAATAACCATGGAAAATACATTGGAGGTAAGCGCCTCCATTAAAAGCGTCGGCATCACGCCGTCAAACCCACCGACTACATTTGGCGTACCGTCGGCATTAGGCGTTAAAAACAATCTGGAAAGAGAGCCTGTGAAATAAGCTCCTGCTCCGATGATGATTGAAAAAACGGTGGATACAATGGTCGCAATTCGGATACTGCTTTCGTCCTTTATCGCATAATACTTATGTACCATCTGCGGAAGGCCCCATACACCAAAGCTCGTCAGCAAAACATTCGTGAGTAAAAATGAAGCACTTGGTCCGCCGGTAAGATCGATAAGCTGAGGATTCACAGCTTCCAATCTCGGAATAACCTGTGAGAATCCTCCGACCTGCGGACTATACACTAATATCAAAATCATTGCGATTAAACCGCCTACCATGATAATGCCCTGAATAAAGTCATTTAATGCCGTCGCTACATAACCTCCCATGACAAGGTAGATTCCGGTTAAAACCGCAACAAGAAGCATACAAATTTTAGGATCTGCTCCCCCGTAAATGGCACTGAACATAGAGCCCAAGCCCTTATAAACAGACGCAGAATATGGAATCAAAAAGATAAATATTACTGCGGCAGAGAAAAGCTTCATGCCCCTGCTGTTATAGCGTGCCGAAAAAAACTCCGGCATGGTTCTGGCATCTAAAGTCCTGGTCATACGCCTTGTTCTCTTGGCAAGAACCTTCCACGCCAACCAGCATCCAAGAAACGCATTTCCAACACCAATCCACATACTGCCAAGACCGATGTTCCATCCATGCATGCCGGCATAACCTATAAAAATTACAGCGGAGAAGTACGAGGTTCCGTACGCAAAAGCGGAAATCCATGGGCCCACGCTTCTGCCTCCCAGCAAAAATCCGTCCATGGTTGCTGCTTTTCTTGCGCTGAAAGCACCCACTCCCAACATAACAAGAATAAACACGACTAAAGATATCGTTGCAATTAATTGTGTCATAAAAATTTCCCTCCAGTATAGATCCGCCTGATCATCTTAAACGGCGAATCTCTATGCAAGGAATTCATAAAGGGTTCCTTTATAGAATTCTACTGCTACTACATTCCTACATTTTCTATTATTTTGTCTTCAACGGCTCGTCGAAGACCGGTGCATCTGCGCATTTTTCCATTGCGTCATGCACTAGATTCTATCAGACTACTTTTGCACTCATGGTGCCCTACAAACCTCATGTGATATTTCACCAGTCCCTATCTGCCATAAAATATCGAGGAATCTTCGTTTTTCTTGTTTGCTATGTACTATTCAATTGTCAAGTTGCAAAGTCTTAATTAGCATTTTACAATACTTTCATCTGACTTTTCAATGCCTTTTTGCTGTGCCACTCAAAGTTTATGAAAAAATAAGTTATCCTCAGTCCTATATTATCCGATTATATAAACATAAACGGAATGAATAAATCCCGAAAAAAATGTTTGATTTGTCAATATTTATTTACTTAAGTAAATAAATATTATAAAATATAGTGTTATTAAAATGTGTGTGTATTATATTAAGAGGAGTAATTTATGATTTCAAGCTTACATATATCTGATACGGTAGAATTATGCATTACCGATAAAATGCTTCAGAAATCTTTTTATAAAACAAAAATTCAAGACATCAATCTAAACAACGTTTTTTATACCATGGTGCCGACCTCCGAAACGGGGCGTCCGGTGCTCTTTTTTAAAGATCAAACTTATGAACTCTATCATAAAGGCAGTGAAGGCATCCTTCTTTGGCGAATCGTTTATCTAGGCAGTGAAAAAACGGATAATATTATTACCTTACAATTTCAAGCAATTTCCGGTCCTGAAAAAACGCAAAGAAGAGAATATTTCAGACAACCGGTAAGTATTCCAGCAGAATTCGATATGACCGATGAAGAAGCAAAGGCGAGCCAAAAGACAGCCCTTAGCGGAAGAATTATTGACTTAAGCGGAGGCGGCTGTTCCATGATGTCCAGCACTGAGCTGAAACTTCAGAGCGGAGCTCGGATCCGATTTGCCTTTCGTGGTGTTACCTTCGAATTTGACGCAATCGTTCTGGATCGAATCGATTATACACAAACAAAATCGGAGTGGGATTATAAGTATAGAATGTGCTGGATCGATTTTATTCAAGGCAGCCGAGATCATCTGGTTCGACTTGTATTCGATCAACAGCGTGAATTCTTGGCTCAAATCTCTTTATCCGGGAGATAAAAAGATGCACACATGCCAACGGCTTGCAGTTGGTCATCTTGATACAAAAAAAATCAGTATCTAAATAATTCTGTTGAACCCCTTACACCTGGTTCTTTAAAAATTTTTGGATACTGATTTTAACTTTCTAATGAATCTCATTGAACAATAGTAAGCCCTCTATAAATTTGTCAACATTCGGTTTTCCGCCTGAAGTATTCTTTCCTCTTAAGTAATCCATTTCAGCCCGAATACTTTGAAAATCAAAAATGCCTTGATGGTAAGTCTGAAAAATTTCATTATAATAATCCTCCACACCCATGGCGGCGATGTTCGTCAATCCCTTTTTCACGGCACGGCGAATCCGCTGTTTTACAACCTTCGGATCTTCGTCGATCCTACTGCAATAACAAGAAATACCTTCTCTGATATCACCGGAACCCTTCTGCAATTGTTCCTCACAAATCTTTATGATATCACAAGTTCCGGTTTCGCCGATCATTCCCAGTATGGATAGATGATATTTGATGTCCTTCATTTGCTGCTGTTTCGAATGGGTCTGGAGCCTCTGCGGAATCAGCTTCTCCACTTCAAATATCTCGCAAATTTCACCGACCATATTTTTCAATTTCATTCTTTCATTTACATTTCTAAGGACACTTACTACTTCGATCAAATTAATCGGCTTGCTGATAAAAAATTCTACGCCCTCTTTATACGCTTCTGCAATCATCTCTTTATTGGATACCTGGGAAATCATGATAAAACTGATTTGTGGCTTCATCTTCTTAATTTCACGAACTAAGCTTACGCCATCTTTTTTCGGCATTAAATAATCGATTAAAACAATATCCGGTGCCTGCGCCATTATTTCCACCGCCGCAGTCTCTTCATCTATGGAAAAGCCTATCACTTCTCCTAAATTCTGCTCTTCCACAATCCGATTCAAAACCTTTACTATGCTTAACGAATCATCCACAATATAGTATCTCAACTTTATCCTCCTCAAAATACGAAACCGGAATCCATACAAGGAACTGCGAGTAACGGTTTTCCACCGACTCAACAGAGATGCTTCCGCCAAACACTTCCACAATCAAATCTCTTACCAGTGTTAAGCCAATTCCCCTATTGATATCTCCTGTAGTCAGATCAAATTTCGTTGAATAACCCGGAGCAAAGATCATTTCCATATCCTCTTGCTTAATACCTATGCCATTGTCCGTAATTTTAAAAGCATAAAATTCATTTTCTTCCCTATTCGTTTTATAGATATGTAGCTCAACCAACCCATTTTGCTGCGCTGCGACCGCATCAATGCCATTTACAATCAAATTACGCAATACGGACATCAGCCTGTAATGCTCTTTCACTGTAAAATTGCAATCAATCCTTGCAGAAAAATGAATCGCTTTATTTTTTTCGTTTATATACTCCGCTATATCCGACTCCAAGATTTGAATCAGATCCCGAATACATAAATCCATTACTTTCATCTCCGATACAATATTATCTTGAATCCCTTTGATCACACGAATATATCCTTTTTTTATTTCATGAACATCTTTGGCAATATCCAAAGCTAAGGTATGAATCTCCCGCGGATACGTCTTATCTTCTGCAATATGGTAGAGTGAAAATGCCTTTTTCATGACGTCTTCAATTTCTCCGATGTTTTTTTTCATGAAATATACCTCGCTGTCAAACACCGAAGCCATCACCATCAGCTTTTTATATCTCAATTCATGCTCTTCTTTCGATAATAAGGATTTATAGGAATCAATGGCGATACAAGTCATAAAAACTAAAGCAGATCGAACCAATGCGATGACAAACAACGTCTGAACCAAGGAGTACGTTATAAATCCCGGTCCATTCATAGCCAGCAGCTCTACCGTATTGGAAATGGTATCGCAAGCTACCAATGTAAACAAAAAAATTGTATAATTTTGATTAGATTTTCTGTAATAGGCAAAATAGTAGATGAACCCATAAGAAAAGTAAAATAATATGTCCGGCAAAGCAGCTTCCGCAGCCGCAGCGGCATCTTTGATTTGAAGATATAACATCATATATCTGAAAAACGGAGAACAAAGCCCTGTTAAAACTGCCAGCTTAATCGGGTTTATTTCCGGGAATATGTGCAGACAAGTTCCAAAGATAATCACGGCTACCGCAATGATAAAATCATCAGAAAAAACATTAATATATAGCTGCGATCCAAAAGATACACAAACCGCAGTGATAACCGCCTGCTTTACTTTCTTCATCCGTAACCTCGCTTAGCCCATATTTCTTTATCTTCTGTAGCACAAAGCGTGGCAATAAGAGTCCTTACTGCCACGACTTATTATAATATATTATACATTTATCAATTCTAGCTTGCAATATCCTTATCGCCATTTTGATTTTTCATCACACTCTTCTTCTTTTCCAACAAATCGGAATATCTTCGCTTTACGATGTCATGCCATAAATCAGCATTTTTAATGCCGCACTCAGCAGGATCAAAGACAGGGTCCAATCCTAGCTTCTTTTGTCTTTCATAGTCCTTCAATATTTTAACTGCCGGTTTTTGAAGTAATATTAATCCGATCAGATTGATCCACGAGCAGAAGCCAACCCCGATATCGGCAAAATTCCATGCTACCGTTGAAGTTCGAACACTCCCGAAGATAATCATCGCAACTAATATCAATTTTACTGCGATCTGAATTTCTTTTAATTTCGGGCTTTTCTTAAACAAATAAGCTACGTTGCAATCCGCATAGAATCCAAAGGACATAAGGGTAGTGAAGGCAAAGAAGAAAATAGCCAATACAAGAAATATCGAACCAAATCCAGGGAGCAAGGAATCAATGGCGGCCTGCGTATAGGCTGAACCTGCGGCCACACCCGGAAGGTTTTCCACAATAAATGTTCCATCTGCACCCTGAACATTGTACATCCCCGTACATAAAATCATGACAGCGGTAGCACCACATACAAAGATGGTATCTACATAAACGGAAAAAGATTGAGCCAGCCCTTGTTTTGCCGGATGGGAAACCTCTGCTGCGGCAGAAGCCTGTGCCCCTGAGCCCATTCCTGCTTCACTGGAATACACGCCACGTTTTACACCCCATATGATCGCCTGCCCCCATATAGCCCCGTAAACTGCTTCCATATGGAAAGCAGACTTAAAAATAAGTGCAAACATACCGGGAACATTTTTATAATTCACTGCAAGAATGATTAGAGCCAACAAAATATATCCGATCGCCATAAATGGAACAATATATTCTGCCGTACGCCCAATTCGTTTCATGCCACCAAATATGACAAATCCGGTTAAGGCGGCAAGGGCCAGCCCTGTTACTAAAGTGGATATGCCAAATGTATTATGTACGGATTCGGCAATGTTAAAAGCCTGAATAGTTGGTCCCGTAAGAGCATTTGCTATGGTTGCTGCAATGGCAAACACCACCGCCATCGCTTTAATGCCCGTGCCTTTTTCTATATAGTAGGCCGGTCCTCCGCGATATTCCCCATTTATTTCTTCTTTCCATGTCTGCGCTAATACAGATTCTGCGAAAGCAGAGCCAGCACCTAAAAAGGCGTACACCCACATCCAAAATACGGCGCCGGGACCCCCAAAGCAGATTGCTGTTGCAACGCCGGCAATAGCACCGATTCCGATACGTCCGCCTAACGCCATAGCGAATCCTTGAAAAGATGAAATCCCATTCTCGGAGCTTTTACCTCCGAGCAGCAGGGTTAACATATCTTTTGCCAATCTTACCTGAAAAAATCTCATCCGAACTGATAATAACGTTGCGACACCCATGCAAAGCACAATTAAGGCAACGCTCCATAGGTATACGTTAATTTCATTCGTTATAGTGACTAGATTCATAATCTTGTCCTCCTTAATAAATATGTATACAAGACTGAATTTGATACTGTTTTTCTATGCAAATGTAATGATTGTGCCTGTTTTTTCTTCAAGTGCTTCCAATGATTTATCAAGAGATGTAATGATTGCTTTTTTAGTTGGATTTGCCCTTACAAACTTCATTGCAGCCTGCACCTTCGGAAGCATGCTTCCTGCCGCAAACTGCCCCTCCTCCACATACTTAGAAGCTTCTGAAAGCGTCATCTTATCTAAGTTCTGCTGCTGGGGCGTATTAAAATGAATGGCTACTTTCTCAACTTCTGTCAAGATCATTAAGCAATCGGCATCCACTTGTTCTGCCAATAGTTCTGCCGCGAAATCTTTATCGATGACCGCGGCGGTTCCTTCCAACATGCCATTGTCCTTTTCAATGACCGGTATTCCACCACCTCCACATGTTATAACGATTGTAGAATCCCATAGCCTTTTAACCGCATCGATTTCTACGATTCTGCGAGGCAGCGGTGACGGTACAACACGCCTCCAACCACGCCCCGCATCTTCTTTCATGATATAGCCCTTTTGTTCCGTTAATTCTTTTGCTTCCTCTTCACTGTAGAACTGCCCAATAGGCTTCGTCGGATTTTGAAAAGCCGGATCGGATTCTTCGACAATCATCTGAGTTGCAACGGTTACCACTTGCACATTCTTATTTCGAAGATTAAGTGCATATTTTAAACACTGTTGTATGTGGTATCCTATATAGCCTTGTGACATGGCTCCGCATACGTCAAACGGCATGGCAGGCGTTGCATCCTTTGCATATTCGGAAGCCAATAAGATTCTTCCTACCTGAGGCCCGTTTCCGTGTACAATGGCGATCTCATATCCTCGGCATGTGATTTCCGCAATATAGTTACAGGTTTGCTTAACGACTTCCAACTGTGCCTCCGCTGTGGCAGGTCCTTTGCCTGATTGCAGTGCATTGCCGCCCAAGGCGATTACAATTTTTTCTTTATCTGACATCTTCCTTCTCCTTTAACCAATAGTGGCTACCATAACAGCCTTGATGGTATGCATTCTATTTTCTGCTTCGTCGAACACTTTAGAATGTTTGCTTCGGAACACTTCGTCAGTAACTTCTCTGATGTCATACCCTAAGTCCATTTGACTCTTTGCCATGGCAGTCTCAAAATCATGGAAAGCCGGCAGACAATGCATAAAGATCACATCTTTATTTCCCGTAGCCTCTACCATTTCTTGTGTTACCTTATATGGGGTAAGCATTTTTACTTTTTCCGGAATCTGCGCCTCTTCACCCATGGAAGCCCATACGTCCGTGTAAAGTACATCTGCCTCTTCCAAGCATTCTGGTGTGCTGGAAATTTCAATAACAGCACCCGTTTCTTGAGCAAGCGCCTGAACATTGGCAAGAATATTCTTATCAATTGCTTCGGCTAACTCGGCGGGACCGTATGCAACATAATGCATTCCCATCTTTGCACAGCCATACATCCATGCATAACTCATGTTATTTCGGATATCTCCGCAGAATACAACCTTTACTTTGTGCAATGGTTTAGCCACATGTTCTTCTATCGTCAACAGGTCCGCTAGAATCTGAGTAGGATGATCGACGTCCGTTAAGCCGTTCCAAACCGGTATTCCTGCATGCTTTGCTAAGCTTTCCACCAGTTCCTGCTTGTATCCTCTGTATTCAATGCCATCATAAAACCGGCCAAATACCTTTGCGGAGTCCTCCACCGATTCTTTTTTACCAAATTGAGAACTGTTTGAGTCGAGAAAAGTTACATTTCCTCCTTCATCAAGGCAAGCCACTTCAAAGGCGCATCTTGTTCTGGTGGAAGTCTTTTCAAAAAGAAGAACAATGTTCTTTCCCTTTAAAGCCTTCCCTTCCATACCTGCTCTCTTTTTTGCTTTCAAATCATGTGACAAATCCAGCAAATATCTGATTTCCTCCGGTGTAAAATCCATTAATGTCAAAAAACTTCTTCCTTTTAAATTCACTGCCATTTTCTATCTCTCCTTTTTCCGTTTGAATTTTGCGCAAACAGCTCTGTCGATTCACTCTACACTTCCTATTTTCAATGGACATGCTGTTTCTATTTGTCTTTCTTCAGTATAAGAAACTGCCTCAGATCGCTTCAAATTGCTTCATTCAATAACTGTCTTTTCAGAAAATTTTTAATATGGGAAGTGATTTATATGCTTTAGATAGGCTTTATTCGATCACCTTTTTTTATTTTCCGGCATAGAATATTACAGAGACGGGAGGTGATATTATGTGTTGCCAATCTCGCAGATGTTGTTGTCATCGATGCTGCTGCTCTTGCTGTTCTTGTTTCTGCTGTATTTGCCGTTGTTTCTGCTGCAGGCCTCGATGCAGATAAATAAATAATAACGCCCATCGAATCGATGGGCTTTTTTGTTATATTTTTACCAGGGATACACATACTAAGGCCGAGGTGATATATATGTTGATTGATTTTGATAACGTAAATTTATCGAGCTACTACTATAAAAATCCTGACTTAAGAGTCTATTATCTATCCTTAGCGGAGCCTATTCGAAATAGGTTGGACGAGTCAGGTGTTGAAATTTCCACTTTGGGCGAATTAAAACTGTCGGTTGATCGTATCATAAATGGGTAAACAAATCGTTTACCCATCTTATTTTATAGGCTTTCGCTCGTTGAGCTCGCATAGCGTGTGAAAAATCACCACCACCCGTTAGACGGGTGATGGTGATTTTTTTATTTCATATATTGGGGTATTCATATTGATTATTAAGAATTTAGTGCTCTAACAAATGAAGTCCTCTCATATTACTGTTTTTTAAATATTTTAAAACCCCTGCTGATACAGCATCCATATCTTCACTTGCTGAAATAAAAACAGTAAGCCTGTAATCTTTGCATACATTCGAAATGAATTGGATAAATGCATTGACAATTTGAACACTTGGTATTTCCATGAGGCCTTCCGTTTCCCTATCCGATAGAATGTTCGGCTGAATGTATCCCAAGGCACGAAACATATATTCATTTAGCTGAATTCCACACGCTATTTGTTTCTGCTCAAAAATCTTTCCTAAAACATCGGCCATCCAAAAATACGGAACATCTTTGATACAGAGCGTCTGTATCTGTATATTTCTCAAGCCTTCCGTTTCGAGATCCAGATCTTCCCTTTCTTTCAATTTTTCAAACTTTTTACGTAATTTTTCAGAGGGTTGGATACCAAGTCTACTGGCCAGCCTGTCACGGAATGAGTTATAAAATACAATTCCTGAAGCACGATTTCCAATGTTCAAATACAGCGTCATTATTTTTGCGGCTACTTCCTCATCGTAGGGCTCAATATCCAAAATTTCTTTCAGGATATTCAAACATTCTTCCGTATTGGCCTCCACTTCATATAGTTCTTCCAACCTCTTTAAAATTTGTACCCTAAAATTTTCAAACCGTGTTCGCTCAAATATAATGATTTCATTAAAATCATCACAATTGTTATAGTAACAGCCTTCTAAAAACTCTCCCACAAACAATTTCTTCAGCTTCAGTAAATTTTCTATAGACTCAGCTTGTTGAGGTTTAAAATTCATAATATCCAGAATATCACACCTAAAATCATAATTCATATTAATTCCGCAATGGTCTTTGTCTATAAAAAGAAACTCTTCCCCATTCTCACCGGTTCCAATATTTTTCTTGATTAACCACAGATTATATCTCAAGTTGTTTTTTGCAGCCTCTTCACTGCTGTCTGGCCAAAGATAATCCAAAATCCTTTCCCGGCTCAAATATTTGTTACGGTTTAGTACAAGTAAGCATATCAAAGCTGTGGTTTTGTTTCTAAAACTCTCCACCACACTTTTGCCCTTATATTCTACCCTTGTCTTTCCTAAAAAATATAGATTCAGCATCATCGCAACTTTCCTATTCTGTTTTTAGCCCAGCGCATTGTAAAGAATATCTCCGGATTTGATCGTGGCTATTACTTTGACCTGGTCCAAAAGCTCATGCGGGGTCGACAAAATATCACGATCCAGTACGACGATATCTGCCGTTTTCCCAGCTTCCAACGTTCCTTTTTGCTGTTCTTCAAAAATGGCATACGCAGCTTTGCTCGTATACAGTTCTAATGCTTCATACACAGTGATCCGGTGCTGTTTCACTGGGTGATTCACCGCCGCCGCGATACCAATCATCGGATTATATTCGGTAATATCGCTGTCCGAGCCCCCAACGAGACAAACCCCTTGATCGATAATTTCTCTAAACATATTGGTTCTTATAAATTTGTCACCCAAACGCTTCGAATACATTTTGTCTGGGCCTCCCCAATAGGTTTCATAGGTTGGGTTCATAGAAAAAATGATTCCCATTTTTTTTGCTTGTTGAATATGTTCAGTACTCGCAAGCTCTACATGCTCAAGCCGATGACGAAGTCCCGTCACGCCTGTCTGATACAATGCATATTCATGCGCTTTTAATGCTGCTCCGATTGCCCGGTCGCCAATCGTATACAGAGACAATTGAAGGTTGTTTTTATAGCACTCCATGACAAATTCATTTAATTCTGCCTGCGTATAGCGCAGGCTCCCCATTCTTCCCGGACAATCGGCGTATTCAAAGGAAAGTGCTGCGGTTCTCGCCCCCATGGTTCCGTCTACATAAAAGCTTCCTCCAATGCGGTTCAAATTCATGCGTTTCATCTTCTCTACATCCAAGGATTGATAGAAAAGCGCCATATCAACAGGAAATTCACTGCTGCATTCAAAAATAAAGTCCGCATCTTTATCACTGTACATATAGCCGCCTTCCATTGCATTGACGGTAGTAATTCCGGTTGCAAGAAGTTCCGGAATAATATCCAATACCGCTTCTTTTCGAACTTTATCCGGTATCCCATCTAATATATTCGTTCGCAAAACAGCATTTGCCTTTCCTCGAAAGATACCCGTAGCAACATCCTGACTATCTTTATCTACACCTTCCATGTTAAATGGAACTTTGTAATACAATAATCCATAGGTATTTAGCATGCTTACCTGATAATCCAAACAATTAATCCAAACCGGAACATCACTGCAATACCGATCTAATATCAATCGATCGGGGAATTTCTTTTCTTTTAGTTGTTCCACTTGCAATCGAATGCCGATTATACTCTGGCCTGGTTTTTCCTGAGCCGCCCGTTGTATTTGGAGACCTATCTCCTCAAAACTATAACCTTTGCTTAAATTAAGACTCCTTGCATTTAAGGCTGTCTGTACCACATGGAAATGGCTGTCGATGAATCCCGGAAGCACGGTGTTTCCTCCGGCATCAATGACAACGGTGTTTTCATTCACAAATTGGGATTCCGCTGCATGGTAACCCAAAGCAAGGATTTTCCCGTTATGAATAGTAACCCAATCTGCCGTTTTCCCATCTTTCATCGTTAAACATTTTGCATTTTTTATTAATATGTCTGCAGCCATTCCTTTTCCTCCAGCCATCTCCGACCTAATTATATAACATTAAATTTTAAAATACTCTTTTCCCTGCGATATACGTTTGCCGTACCTTTATATCTTTAAGGCTCATTTCATCCATGGCAAAAGGATCTCTATCCAATACAACCAAATCAGCAAACTTGCCTACTTCTAAGGTTCCTAGATATTTCTGCTGCCCTGTCGCATAATGAACATTTTTGGTAAAGAGTTCAATTGCTTCATATACCGTTAATTTTTCGTGAGGTCCATAGCCGCCTGCCGGCTGGCCGTTCTTATCACAACGGGCGACGGCAGAAAAGATTCCTGCTATGGGATCATAGGATTCCACCGGACAATCGGAGCCTCCGGTCTGAATAAGACCTTCATCTTTTAAGGTCTTCCATGCATACGCACCTTTTGCACGCTCCTTGCCGATACGATCCTCTATCCATCGGGCATCCGTACCTAAAAATACCGGTTGTATATCGAGCACCAGCGGGAGCTTTTTCATACGTTCAATCAGTTCTTCATTCACCATCTGTACATGAATGATTCTAAAAGGCAGACGCTGACTTTGCTCTTCTTCCGTCATTCCTTTTTCACGAGTAGTTCTTAACGTTTCTTCGATGGCGGTAAGAGTAATATCCAGTGCACGATCACCGATTGCATGAATGGCTGATTGCAACCCCTTTTCATATGCTTGAAGTACTTTTAAATTTAATTCTTCTTGCGAACAAATGACAAATCCTTTATTCTTAGGATCGTCATGGTAAGGTTCGTGCAACGCCGCTGATCGGGAGCCAAGGGACCCATCCGTAAATAATTTGTAGCCCCCAAACTGCACCAATCGATGAGGGTCTCGCTCCTGATCCTTCGTTAATTTTTCCGAAGAAAACAGCTCATCTAAGTATACCGTTACTCGAACAGGCATCTTTCCTTCTTTGTCCAGTTCACGGTAAGTATTTATGTCTTCATTATAACGCCAAATTTTTGCGGCATAGGTATGAATCGTTGTAATCCCTTTTGAGGACATATCTTCCAGAACCTCCAACAGGATCTTCCTCTTTTCCGTTTCATCTAAGAGCGGGTCCGGTATGATTTCATCGAATACCTTCGTACTCTGTTCTCTCAAAATTCCGTTGGGCATGCCGTCTTCATCAAATTCCACAATGCCTCCCGGGCCGCCGTCATAGCCCTGCCCTACTCCTGCCAGTTGCAAGGCCATCGAATTTGCCACAATGGTATGTAAACAACATCTTCTGATAACAATCGGATGCAGCGTGCTGATTTGATCTAAATCCTTCTTCGTCGGAAACCGATTCTCCTTAAACTTTGTCTGATCAAAATTGACTCCTTTAATCCAATTCCTCGGCAGGGTTTTTTCCGCCTTTTCTTTTATCAGAGAGAGCATCTCATCCATGCTCTTGGCCTGCTCCAAATTAACCGAGGTTTGATTCTGACAGTAGGCGTACAGATGCATATGGGAATCTGCCATTCCCGGTATGACCACCTGCCCTGCTAAATCAACTGTCTCCGCACTTTTATAGAAATCCGCGTCTTGATTGCATCCGGCAAAAACAATTTTACCATCCTTTATTCCTAATGCCTCAACTGCTTTTCCCTCTTCCTCCATAGTATATAATATTCCGTTTTTAAATAATAGATCAAGTTCCATTTCTATCACCCATTTCCCCTTATGCTTCTGCCTTCATCTCGGTTTCCTCTGTTTCTGCTTTTTCCGCCGGTGAATCCTCTTTCCATACGAATATGCCGGTAATAGCATAAAATGCTGCAATGATTGGAACAGACCAACACAATACCGTATATGGCGCATATTTAAGAGGACTAACACCCAGCACGCCCGAAAAATAGACTGCTCCGAGAGACCAAGGCAGCATTGGATCGATACAAATGCCGGAATGTTCTAATGTTCTGGATGCTACGATCCTTTTGATTTTTAGTTTGTCATAGCCTGCCACAAACATTCTGCCCGGAATCAGAATACAGACATATGGACTGGCAGTCGCTGCAACAGTCGCAATTCCGGCTACCATTTGAGTTAATATCAAGTTTCTTGCATTGCTTGTAATCGCACTTGCACTGAACAGCAGGGTATCCAGTACGCCGGTTTTTTCCAGAATTCCACCATAAGAAAGACCCAGATAACCAATGGATACGGTCCACATCATGGACTGCAAACCACCTCTGTTCAGCAACTTATCCACGTCTATATTTCCAGTATCTATTACATAGCCATAGTTCATATAAGACATCATCTCGAGAAGGCTATAGCCCTGAAAGATAATAGCGATGATCATACCTGCCATTGCACTAATGACAATAGTTGCAAGGGCATTGAATTTTCTCAGTGCCAATACCACCACTAGAATCATGGGAATCAAACTAATAATGGTATAGACCGGTGTTACATTAAAATGGCTGCTTAATGTCTGTAATAAAGTATCCACTTGATTACTGTCCATTTGTCCTTTGGAATACTTCATTCCCAGAAAAACGGCTGCCACCAAAGCGAGTATGTAACCGGGGATAGTAGCGGTTGCTACACTTTTAATATGAGAGAAAATATTTACTTCACAGCTGGCTGCCGACAGATTAACCGTATCTGAAATCGGAGAAAGCTTATCTCCGAAGATAGCACCTGAAATAATTGCACCTGCTGTCATCGCAGGGTCAACGCCAAGTCCCCCGCCAATGCCCATAAGAGCTACACCAAAAGTTGCGGCTGTCCCCCAGGATGTTCCTGTTGCAAGACAGGATAAGGAACACACCAAAATAGTTGTCAGTAAAAATACAGATGGTGATATAATCTGTACTCCGTAGTAAATGAGCGATGGGATGGTTCCCGCTGCAATCCACGCCGGAATCATTACACCGATAAACATGAGTATCATCATGGATATGGTTGCGATCTTTGTTCCATGAATGACTCCCTCCTCTATAAGACTTAACGGAGTTTTGTTAAAGATGCCGAGCATCACTACAGCAAATACTGTTGCAAAAATCAAGGTCATATGTACATCAGGTGTTCCTACAATGACCAGCTGCAAGATAAAACTTCCAAATAAGAATAATACAATTGCGAGGGATACTCCCAGCGATGGCTTTTTTAAGTTTTCATCCATTTTTATTTCCTCCTTCAAAAATGATTTTTATAACTTAACTATACATAAGCGGTGTTTCCCTACCTGTGATTTTTGCTTCCATAAAAAAATATTTCATGTTTATATTTTTATTTTTCAGATTATTCTGCAACGATTTTGCAACAGTTCTGTTATTTTTTCCCAATCTTTGCTCTCTTTCTTTTCTATTGTCTCGTGTCTCTGTTGCATATTCAAGTCCAGAATAAAAAAAGTCGTTGGAAGAGCCATTCCGCCAATATCACAGAAGCGATATTTCTTACATGATAAAGAGAGCGGGCTCAACAAGTTAAAGTATATAAGAGCATACTTTAACTTGTTGAGCCCGCTCGAGTAGACATAGTGCCTATGTATAAAAGGAGTTCTTATGTTAAGCTGTATTAAGCTAATTCCTGCCAGTTGGCCGGATATACAAAATAAGCATATCTGGTATTGGTAGGCGTGCTGAAATGAATGTGGCTGCCTTTTGGAATCAATATGATATCTCCTTTATTTCCGCGGATGACATTTCCGCCGTCAATTTTGATATCCAGTGTGCCATCGATAACATAGTCAAATTCGTCATAGGTAAGTGTCCATTCAAAATCCGCTCCATCCACTAATTCCATAATACCTGCACCCATTCTCGGTGCTTCTTCTAACGTAACAATATCTTTTAACTTTACATCATTTCGGCCTTCAAAAGCTTCCGTCTTTACCGTATCACCGCGTACGACCAGAATACCGCTTGCTTTATCCGTTTCTTTTACGAAGTCTTCACCGGCTTGTGCTTTTGCCTGAACCAGCAATTCTTTTACGATGGCTTTTATTAAGTCTTCACTAATATTCATAATCTTCTCCTATCTTTCGTTATGCTTTATTCTTCCTCTTCACCGGTTGATTCAATTTTGCTTAGAAGCTTAGGTGCCAGCATATTGGCTAAGATCAATGCCGTAATACCCGCAACCAGTTTGCCTACAACCACCGGGAAAATCATCTCCGGATTATTTCCTGCTGTAAATCCAAGGTGATCTCCGAATACAAATGCGGCGGATACCGCAAACGCTACGTTCAGTAATTTTGCTTTTGGATTCATGTCACCCATGATATTAAACATGGCAATGTTGTTGGCCAATGTAGCCACCATACCAGCCGAGCCCGTATCGTTCATCCCAAGGAGCCCGCCAACCTTTTCCAAAGTGCCTCCAAAGGTCTTTGTAATCCATTTCACCATTGGGAAAGCACCGACTAATACACAAGCAATCTGACCGCATACCAGCAAGCCGGACTCTAACCCGTTTACTCCGCCATTCTTAGCCGGGTCTACCATGATATCAAATAATGGAAGCATAATACCTGTCTCATACTCAAATATTGCAATTGCTGTAAAAACTGTAATGATAACCGTAACCGCAGTACCAAAGCGGTTAAAACCATTAATCATACTGGCCGGTTTAAACCAAAGGCCGAGTACGATCAAACCAGCTACAATAATAACCGGAATTAAATTTACTAAAATAGTAAATAAACTGATTTTATATGTAGTCATATTCATGACAAGACCACCGGCGATGCATCCGATCGGAATCGTGATAAGACCTGCCAGAATACCGGCGGCCAAATAAGGCCGATCCTTCTTTTTAATAATGGATAGGGCTACCGGAATAGTAAATACAATTGTAGGCCCCATCATGGAACCTAAGATCAGTCCTGAAAAATTTCCGAGGGTATCGTTGGCTGCAAGCTGCATAGCCAGTGGGTACCCTCCCATATCGCAGGCCAGTAAAGTGGTAGCGAACATCGAAGGATCCGCACCGACCAACGTGTAGATCGGTGAAATAATCGGCTTCAATAAAATTGATAATACCGGAGCAGCCGCAACAACACCGGCCATTGCAATAGCTAAAGGTCCCATGGCAAGAAATCCTTCATCAAACTGTTCACCATAGCCCAGTTTATTGCCTCGAATTTTATCAATCGCACCGACCAGCATAAAAATGGTCATAATCGTTATGATAACTGAATTTACTGTTAGATTTCCGATGTACGCCTGCAAACTTTCCGTTAATACAGATACATCGAACGCATTTATTAATTCATCAAACATATCTTCCCTCCTTCATTTTATTTCCCGTATTGCTGTAAGTCGCTTGTCACAGCAAGCTTTCCAATAATTTTGGAGATGGCCTTGGTATAACCGTGCTTCCTACCATCAGTTCGGTTGCCTTTTCGGCTGCCGTAACAGCAGCACGCACAGCACCTACATCACCAGTCAGTGTGACCACACCTTTTCCTCCGATTGCCCAACCCATACGAACTTCAATTAATGCAATATTGGCCGCTTTAGCCGCTACATCGGCAGCAGTAATTGCCGATGCGACGGAAAAAAACTCTAATACACCAACGGCACCTAACGTTTCAACAGAATTGGACATATAGATTGCCGGAATTACTTGATCGTTAATATTGGGAATCATCAGCGTATCCACCGCATGCGGTCCGCTTCTTTTCATTCCGTCTTTCATGGATGCATCAACCGAACCGGTCTCCCCTCCGATTATGATGATATATTTCCCCGGGCACACCGTAGTGGCACGTAACACATCTACCTGTGCAGCTTTCATCATATAATCAGCCACTTCAATTCCTTGAGCAATGCTATTCAATTCAATCATACCTACTGCATTTGCCATAGTGCCTACTCCTTCTCTTTGTCGATGACAATCCGTTCACCATCTATGAAGGTTACTTTGCCGTTTATGCTGGCATGTAACGAAGCAGACAGTGAATCTTCTTTTGCCCTTACGATTACCTCTCCTTTTTGAACCCTGTTTCCTACAGACACACAGGGAACCCCCGGTGCGCCGATATGTTGTTTGATTAAGAGTGAAACACGGTCCGGTACAAAAGTCCGGCACTCGCCCGCATGGACATGATAATAGTTCATTAGATCCAATCTAGCCACTAACCGTTCCGTAGGGATCCTCCTATAGGGCAGATCTGCCGAGGCTTTCGGATTCTTGTTGCGCTCCGCTTTTAATCCACGCGCCGCTAATTGCTTTTTAATAAAAATATTTACTTTACGAGGGGAGAGACTCATAGGGCAAGCGAACATCTCACAAATTCCGCAGTCACAGCAGTTAGCCGCCTCTCCAAATATCTTCTCATATTCATCGTTGCTTTTTATTAACTTTTCTCTGTATAGATTCCTCATAACCATGTTCGGGCGAATTTTATGTCCTATTAAATATCTGGGACACATGTCCGTACACATTTTACATTGAATGCAAGCACTTCTGGTCTGTGCGACGATGGAAGCGAACGAAAGTTCCTCGCATCTTACTAAATAATGATTTTGGGGCAGAACAATGATATTGCCCGTCGTTTTAGTAACCGTTAATTCCTGAATAGCATTGCCTCTGTACACCTTCCCCATCATAGGTCCCCCCACAATGATGTCATATTCGTCAAGGCGAGGACAGGCTTGACGGATACAATCCTGCAACGCCGTTCCAATAGGCACATGCAGCATGACCGGAGCAGCAACCTCACCCACTACGGATAAGTATTTGTCCGTTACCGGATTTCCCTGCAACGCCTGATATACATTTAGCATCGTACCTACATTGCTGACTACCGCTCCTACGTCCAAAGGCAGTCCTCTTTCCGGCACGCTGCACCCTGTCACCAGCTGCACTAAGGTTTGCTCATCACCGGCAGGATAAAAAGACTTCATTTTGAATAGTTGAAAGGAAGAATTCGTTTCAACGATAGCTTGCTGCAATGCTTCTATTTCTTTTTGGTATTTGCTCTTCAGTGCGATGACCTTGCGTTCTGCCCCTATATGTACCGCTGCGGCTTCTGCTGCCTTCAAAATCTCATTCGGAAAAGTTCTCATCAAATATTTATCGGTTTCGATTAAAGGTTCACATTCCGCTGCGTTTATTATAAATACCTGCGCTTTTGCAGAAAGCTTTACATGCGTAGGAAATCCTGCGCCGCCGGCACCGACTATTCCGGCATTTTTTATTGCCTCTATTAAGTTCATATGCTCACCTCGTCACATACCTTTTACAGCACATTCTCGTTTATTTCCTTATCATCCACGATTCCTACAATAGTGGCATCTACCGGTATTGCCGTATCTCCGACTGCGCTGCGTGCTGAACTTCCTGAGACGAACAAAACAGTTTCTCCAACTCCTGCGCCGATGATATCGGCTGCAACAATCGGCGTATGGTAATTTTCTTCATGTAAAAGGTCAATGGGCAAAAGAATCATAAGCTTTAGCCCTGCTAAGCTTTCATCCTTCCTCGTTGCCCAAATATTTCCTATAACCTTTGCCACTTTCATATACTCTACCCTCTCTTTTACACAACACTGCGCCTTCTGTGCCGGAATTTCTTATCAGCCGATTGTAAACGAAATGCCTCTTTGTTCTGCATATTCACGAGCTAAATCCGTAATAATTGTTTTTTGAGCGATGCAAATTTGCGTTGCATGCTGTTCATAAGCAGTTCGGATATCTCTCTCCGTAATAATCCTCTTTTCAAATTTTACTGAACCACCTGATTTGTTTTCACAAACCTCGGCTACTTCTTTCGCAGGCTCTCCCGTGCAGCTTTTCTTTTCCGGAACACCTTCATTTCCGAGTAGGATGCTTTCTAGTTGATCTGCATTGCAGAACTGAATCCCTATATTCTTCAGGAATTCTATCTTTTGCATCATCCGGCCATAATAGAGCTTCGGAGCGGTTTCCCTATACTGAAAAAGTTCCATTTCTTCATTCGGCACAATCAGTTGTTTTCCCAGTAGAATTGCTTTCATTACCGCTTGTGTAAAAGGCGTATCGCCGATACCTTCTGCGATTTTTCCTAATGAAGTATTACTGAAGCTTCCGAGCACAATCCTATCAAATTGCTGCGAGTCACATTGATATTCTTCGTTTAACGCACAAATAATCTCAAATTTATGTTTGAGAGATTCCTTCTCCAACAGTTCATGGCAGGCTGTGCCATGGTCCTCTGTAAGGATCAGAATCTTGGGTTTTGGGCACAATTCGACGCTGCTCGGTGCTTCAATTTGTAAACTTTCTTCCAGCTCCGCAATTCTTTCTGCAACTTTTACCGCAATTTGCTCCACTAATTCTTTGAATTCCATAGATTTCCTCCTTTCTGATTGGTTTCCCCATTCATGGTGATACCTTCAGGACTGCTAAAAATGAGTGACAATCCGTCCTAAAGTAAACCCTTCACAACCCGCTGCATTTGCTTCATCTGTATCAATATGAACTTTACAGCTCGATGCTTCATCCACACGGATGATTACATCCTTTAGTAACACCGGGCGTTCTGTGAGGACTTCTAATGCGACCCTCTGACGATCTCTTAAACGGAGTTTCTGGGCCATTTCCGGAGTCATATGAATATGTGCTTTTGCAACAATAGCCCCTTCCGATAAGGCCACCGCACCATTGGGGCCTTTCAATATAACCGAGCCGGAGCCTTCTAGCTCTCCCGATAAGCGAATCGGGGCAGACAGTCCTAAGCTCATACAATCACTTCTGGACAATTCCACCTGAGTCCGGTTTCTGACAGGACCCAAAACAGAGACTTTCTTCTCTCCTTTAGGCCCTATTACCGTAACCTTTTCCTCCGATAAATACTGTCCCGGCTGTGACAAAGCTCTTTTCGGAGTTAGTTGATGCCCCTTTCCGAACAGCTGCTCTAAATCCGTTTGACTCAGATGAACATGTCTGGCAGAAGTTTCAACCTGCAATACTCCATTTGCTTGGATGGCCTCTTTCAATGCCTGAATCAGCTTCTCCATATTGTTTGTTCTCCTTTTAACGATATTCTCCGGCCAGCCATTTACACATCATCACGTGCAGCGCACTGGATAACCGATTTAATTCTTCCACGATGTCTTTTCTGCTGCACTTTCCATCCCTGTAGAATGCTGCGGTGGCAGCAACTTCTACTTCGCGTATCGCAGCTCGGAGTTGATTCAGCATGGCATAGGCCGTACCCATCGTGTAATTCGGCATCTGCATCTGCTTAATTCCAAAGAATTTCATCGGATTATGAGAGCGGTCATGCAGTTCACCATGGGTAAACCCTATAATCAACCCGCTTTCCAGCTCTTGATCCAATACGTCGCATTTCATGATGTTCTGCATGGTCAAAAGTACACTGTTTAAATCCTCGATTAGTTTTCCAGAGGTGCCCGAATCCGCCAGCAGTGCTTGATGTAAGATGAGTGTAGTCTGAATCGAATCCAGTTTTCCTCTGAACAATATTCTTGGGTGACACTTCGGCACCAGTAGATTGCCCGAAAGCTGGCACATGTGCTCCGGCTTTTCCATGTAGAATGCACCTGTTTCATAATCCACGTATTTCGGCATCCATGGATCAGATGCCGTATGGCTGCACGGCTCTGCCGCTTCAGGTGCAGTCCCTTTTTTATCTTCCGGTGCCTGTGCCGGCATTGGGGGTTCTGTTACAATGTTAATTTTGCGTTGTTGTAGATATTCGCGTGCTGCAGGCGATACAATAGTCCCCTCCGGTATGCAATAGTACTCCGGCTGGCTGGCTCTTAATTCGTCCCTCAAAGCTGTTTCGGTTATAACCTTCAACGCTGTCACCTCCCACCTTTTATTCTAATTACGTTTTATTTCTTTAAAGCAGGAAGTATAGATTCCACTTCTTCATGAGGTCTAGGAATAACATGAACGGAAATCAACTCACCGACACGCTGTGCAGCCGCTGCCCCTGCATCGGTAGCTGCCTTAACCGCACCTACATCGCCTTTTACCATAATTGTAACCAGTCCGCCGCCAACGTGCTCTTTACCGATTAACGTAACATTTGCAGCCTTTACCATCGCATCTGCTGCTTCTATAGAGCCTACCAGCCCTTTTGTTTCGATCATACCTAATGCTTGTGTTGTTGTCATATCTGATTCCTCCTTACTTTACTATCGGAAGTATACGTTCTACTTCGTCGTGAGGTCTTGGGATAACGTGTACGGAGATTAACTCGCCGACACGCTGTGCAGCCGCTGCCCCTGCATCGGTAGCTGCTTTGACAGCTCCCACATCCCCTCTTACCATAACTGTGACCAATCCGCCGCCAACGTGCTCTTTACCGATCAACGTAACATTTGCAGCTTTTACCATTGCATCCGCTGCTTCTATAGAGCCTACCAATCCTTTTGTTTCAATCATACCTAAGGCTTGCATTGCTAACATATCAATTCCTCCTTACCATTAAATAGCTTCCAGTTGCTGAATGATGCGACGCACCATTTCATCGATTTGTTTTGAATCTAAATGGATAACTTCCGGTTTTATTTCTATGGCTCCGGCTTCCGTTCGGATTTCCTCTAGGCTCTTCTTCCCTACCGCTATATATCGTAGATTAAAGAGCTGTTCCGGGCCCACATTTTCACTGGTAGCGCTTCCGCCTACTGCACCGCAGCCCAGCGTCAATGCCGGCATTAATCCGGTGGAAGCGCCTATTCCTCCTAACGCCCCCGGGCTGTTGACAATAAATCGGGATACGGGTATGCGATGGGCAAAATAGTCTACCATCTCCTGGTTTTCCGTATGAATGATAAAGGTATGCCCCGCCCCTTCGTAGTACAAAATCTCACAGCAGCGCTCACAAACTGCTTTATAATCCGGCGCCGTATAAAATCCCAAAATAGGAGCTAATTTTTCATTCGAATACGGATGCCCTCTTCCTACTCCTGTTTCTTCCGCTACCAGCACTCTGGTATCCTGCGGTACAGCCAATCCGGCCAATTCGGCTATCACTTGTACGCTCCGGCCTACAATCATCGGATTCATCGTACCGTTTGAACGTAAAATGAAGTTCCCCAGTTGTTCCCTCTCTTTTTCATTTAAAAAATAGGCGCCCTGCTTCTCCATTTCTTTCTGAACCGCTTCTTTCATGTCATCCTCGCAAATGACCGATTGCTCCGATGCGCATATGGTCCCATTGTCAAAGGTCTTTGAATCCAAGACACACTTCACCGCTTTATGTATATCCGCACTTCGTTCGATATAGGCCGGTCCGTTTCCGGGTCCTACCCCTATTGCCGGAGTTCCCGAAGAGTATGCGGCTCTTACCATAGCGGAGCCGCCTGTAGCCAAAATCAGAGAAGTGTCCGGATGGCTCATAAGTACATCGGTGGACTGAACAGTCGGCAGAGAAATACAAGAAACTAAATCTTCATTCCCTCCGGCTTCTGCTACGGCCTGCCGGATCACTTTCACGCTTTCCAAAATGCATTTTAAAGCGTTGGGGTGAGGTGAAAATACAATGGCATTTCCGGCCTTAACAGCAATTTCTGCCTTATAGAATACAGTTGAAGTAGGGTTCGTAGAAGGAATCAAGCCAGCTATTACTCCTACAGGTACGGCTACCGCATAGGTTCCGGCTTCTTCATCCCGTTTAATGACGCCTACCGTCTTCATGTCTTTGATTCTTTCATAGACTCCCTTGCTTCCAAAAATATTCTTTATCACTTTGTCTGAAGCGATGCCGAATCCGGTTTCTTCATGGGCCAGCTGCGCCAGTCTTTTAGCATTTCTCACACCGGCGTCCGCAATGGATTTTACAATCGCATCTACCTGCTCCTGGTTTTTCTCTGCTAATTCTTTCTGGGCCGCCTTTGCATGTTCTACCAATTCACGCACTTCCTGTACAGACAGTAAATCCTTATCATATAGCAGCATTTACTTATCTCCTCCTTCATTAAATCTGCAAATAACTTCAATCAGCTGCCCTTTTTTTGCAAATTTAATTTCATTCTTTGTCATGTCCCCTAGGTTCAGCTTTCGAGCGATCTGTCTCAATTCTTCCACTGTTTTTTGTTCCAATTCCTCTTGGCTGATTGCAGTCGGAGACTCTTCTGCACTCCTTTCTTCTTTCGGTTCTTCAAGCTTTACGGTTTGTATCGGTTCTTCAGGCTCCGCGGCTTCTATAAGAAATTCCGTAGTAGTAACTTCTTCAGGCTCACCCGTATTGTCTGCTTCAGCAGTCTGCTTTTCCCGACTCTTTACCGATGTATTTGTCATATCAAAGACACCCTTTGCAGGTCTCGGAATGACGTGAACGGAAACCACATTTCCCACACGCTGCGCCGCAGCAGCGGAAGCATCCATTGCCGCTTTTACAGCACCGACATCACCGGCGACCATGACAGTAACCAATCCGCCTCGAACCTTTGTTACGCTATGAAGAACTACATTAGCGGCTTTCAGTGCACTGTCCAATGCTTCTACTGCACTTACATAGCCATAGACCTCTATCATTCCTAATGCTTCCATAACTTACATCCTTCCGCTTTATCCAATCGGATTATCCGCAACAAATTCTATAGCCGCAGCAAAGGCTTCGCATGCAGCCTTACAAGCAGATTGACTTCCGGTCAGCAACGCGCCGCCGAAATTAGTCTCTGAAGGAGGTGCATAAAGTACGCACATCGTAACATCTGCCGCCTTCATTGCTGCATCCACACCGTACATCGCTTCAAGAGGCGGAGCAATTAAATAAGCTAAGGCTTCCCCTTCCGGAATGCCCGCACCCTCCGATAAATAGGATCCGGTTCTTGAAATGCAATGTGCATAATAGACAATACTGTCATCTTCATTGGCAGATACAAAGTGTGCTGAGTTTTCAATAAATTCTACGCACGCCTTTAATCCGCTCTTAATCTCTGCCGGATTTGGTCCTGCCAGAATACCGATGATTTCACCGGCCAGCTTGGTGTTGGCATTTGCCGCACCGCCATAGAAGCTTTTTGCATACACAACTTTTACATCGGCAGCTTTTGTTGCTTCATCCAAAGCAGTATACGTCACATCATCGCAATCTACGGTTATTAATCCTAAAGACCTCTGATCCGGTGTTAAATTGAATTCTTTTGCTAATTCAGCATTGACATTTGGAATCACCTTGGTGGCTAATACCGTGGCTTTAACGGGATCTCTTTTCATTTTCATATCCTCCCTTATTACAATTTCAAATTGGTTCCGCTTGCTTTTTTCTCAAGCATAAGCTTTATAATATCTGCAATATGGGCTCCTGCTTCAACCGGCAGAGTCCCTGCTCTATGAATATTGGACACGACTGTTCTTCTCGCCTCCGGCATCCCCACCGTTGCTTTATAGGCTATGTATGCGCTCATGGATTCTGCTGTAATCAAGCCCGGCCGTTCACCGATTAAGGTGCACGTCACTTCTGCTCCGGTAAGTTCCGAAATCTCATCCATTACGCCGACTCTTCCGTATTTGACAAAGAACGGTGTTCCCGTATCAATGCCATGGCTCTGCAAACCTTGAAGAATAGACGGAAGCAAATCCTTCACATTGGCAGCTACGGAAGCGGAAGATAAACCATCTGCCACATAAATCTGCACCGTAGGATTTTTTTTGCACTTTTCTTTCACGATTTGTACCGATTCCGGTGCAAGCTTTCTGCCTAAGTCCGGTCTCGTCAAATAGGTGTCTTTACTATCGCACTGGGTGGCTACAGTAAAGAGATTCATTCTTTCAACAAATTCAGCATCTACATCGCTGAAAACCGCATCTTGTGCGGCGGAATGAGCCGCTCTGAATTGAAGCAGCGGATCTGTTTTATATCGTCCGCCTGCTTTACCGATCCCTAACCGGCAAGGTGCATATTGCTTTAATTCATAGTAAGCTTCTCCGTTTTCAGGGTTCTTTACAAGATATTGCGTTCGAATATCCACCTCTGTTACATCCGGAATGAAGCCGTCCTCCGATACCGTATGTTCTTGATCGGGCGCCAGCGCAGCAGCTTTTTCCACCGGTGCATCTGCTAGCTTCATATCTTTAATCACTTGTTCTATCAGCTGTTTTAAATCGATCTGTTCCATGTTGAGACCTCCTTTCTATTTCCTCATAAATACCGAAGCATCTCCTGCAAGCGGAGTTAGTTTTCCATTTTCAGAAAAACCCATTTTTTCAAGCCATAAATCAAATTCTTTAATTGGACGCAGTCCAAATACTTCTCTGAGTGCAGCGGCTTCATGATATCCTGTGCACTGATACATCAGCATGCAATCGTCTCCCTGAGGGACTCCCATGATGTAGTTGCAACCTGCTGCAACTAATAGGGTAGCCAGGTTTTCAATATCATTCTGGTCCGCCTTCATATGATTGGTATAGCAAGCATCGCAGCCCATAGGAATGCCGGTCAATTTGCCCATAAAGTGATCTTCCAATCCCGCACGGATTACTTGTTTGGAGTCATATAAATATTCCGGCCCGATAAATCCGACAACGGTATTGACTAAGAAAGGATTATATTTCTTTGCAAACCCATAGCAACGAGCCTCCATCGTTACCTGATCCCATCCATGATGGGCTTCGGAAGATAATTCTGATCCTTGCCCAGTTTCAAAGTACATCACGTTAGGCCCTGTACAAGTTCCTTTTTTCAGCATCATGTCATGCCCTTCCTGTAACATAGCTGCAGTAAGTCCAAATGCTTCATTCCCTTTCTGGGAGCCTGCGATGGACTGGAACATTAAATCGATTGGCGCATTAAACTTATCCGCTGCCTCTGTCTGGGTGGTAACGTGAGCCAGCACACAAATTTGTGTAGGTACTTCCCATTTATTTTTGAATTCGTCAAAGCTCTTTAGGATTCTTGCAACACTTTCTACCGAATCGTCAACCGGGTTCAGCCCGATTACAGCATCTCCGCAGCCCAGGCTTAAACCTTCCATAACCGAAGCCATGATACCCTTGGGATCATCCGTCGTATGATTGGGCTGCAAACGGGATGAAAAGGTTCCCGGAAGGCCGATGGTTGTATTGCAGTGGGCAGATACCCGCATTTTTTTTGCGCAATAGATCAAATCTAAGTTACTCATCAGCTTGCATGTTGCCGCAACCACTTCACTGGTTATCCCTCTGGATGCCCTGCGAATCATAGATGGCGTTGTTTTTTCGTCTAAAAGCCATTCCCGGAATTCGGCAACCGTCATATGCTTCAACTCATTGTAAATGGATTCATTCACTGCATCTTGAATGATACGGGTTACCTCATCCTCCTCGTACGGAACGGCCGGGTTGTTTCTTATTTCTGACAACGGAATGTGTGATAATACTACCTTTGCGGCCACTCTTTCTTCCGCAGATTCAGCGGCAATGCCGGCAAGTCTGTCTCCGGATTTTTCTTCGTTTGCCTTGGCCATTACTTCTCTGAGTGATTTAAACTCATAGTTGTGTCCAAATAGCTTTGTTCTCAGTATCATGCTTTCACCTTCTCTTTTTTCCTTTCCTCTTTATTGATAACTCCAAAAGTGGAGTGATCTACGAATTAAAAATCAGGGTTTTCACGACGACAGGAAGGACGTATCCGCCCCCTACCGGCTCCCCTATATCGATATAATCTCCGCTTTTGCTTCGAACCCCGTCAATACAAATGACATCCTTCTCTTTCGCAAGCCGCACATAGAGTGCATTTCCCAAGGCCTTTCCGATATCTGATTCGAGAATGACAATAAGCGGCGGCTTTTCTTTTATCAACGCCTCTGCGCCTTCAATAATAGCCGCAGCAAGCTCCTGAACCTTTTCAAATCCCCCGTAAGGTTGCCCTGAAAGAGCAATGGCCACTGCTTCTTTTTTCCCTTCTTGTTGGAAAATCGGCAGTTGCGCTTTTATCGTCGAGCTGACCGATTGAGGAGTCTCTTCATCCAATTTGGACAGCTTGAGTACGGGAATATTTTTAATCGGCAGTTGATCTCTTTGATAGAAAATAGTGCTCCCGCTGATTTCCGTGGTGTGGGTTCCTGCCCCCACCACCGTAGCCCGGATCGTTTCCTCTGAACGATAACACTCTACGGACTCTAAAATTCCGCATTCAGCAATAGCCGTCCCCAAAAGAATGCCTACGTCACCATACCTGAAAACGTCTTCATCCGTAGGTTCATACACATAATTCGCCACTCCGCCGGAAAAAGTCAGTGCATCGACCCGAAGTTCTTCTCCCAGCCCCTTCCCTTCATTGGTATACAATTTTTGATGATAATCAGATTTTTCAGACAGGTGCAGCGCCGATTTTAGTTCGTAAGCCATGAGCCGGCATATTTTCTCTAACGTCTGCATTTCTGCTGCATCCCCTACGTGAATATCAATCCCTTTTTCTCTTGCCAGTTCTTGAATTTTACTGTAAATATAACTGATTTTTCCGTTCTCAATTTTAATCAGACGCCCCCCGATATCCAAACAGGTCACTCCGGCCAAGCTCCCTTTGCGGAACACAGCTATATTGGTCGTTCCTCCCCCTATATCAAGATTGGCCACTACATTTCTATTCTCTTCGCTAAACGTGTCTGCTCCGGCTCCCCTGCCCGACAGTACGGATTCCAAATCAGGCCCGGCTGTGGCTACAACAAAATCCCCCGCCAAGTCACTCAGGCTGCTTAAAACCGTGTTGGCATTTTGCTTCCTCGCGGTTTCCCCGGTTATAATGACAGCACCGGTACTGACCTCTTCCGGCTTTATTCCCGCTTTCTCATATTCCGCACGTATCATGGCACTGACTTTTTCTCCGTCAATTTCCGTATTGGATATCAACGGAGTAAAATAAATGTCGCTGCAATAAACCACCTCTTTATCCACGATTTCAACTTTCGGGACCATATACCCTGCGGCTCGGTTTTCAATTGTCAGCTTGCTGAAAATCAACTGTGTTGTAGAAGTTCCGATGTCAATGCCAACGCTGGTCACCACTTCTTTCACCTTGCTTCCTCCTTTCTGTGCGCTTTCTTGTTGTCCTTCTGAAAGCGATTTCTCCTATGGGAATTCCCGTATAGCACCTACCAGACCTTTGCTTGGGCATGAGGTTAAGTGCGTAAAAAAAGCAGCTTAGACACAGAAATAAATTCTGTACCTAAGCTGCATCGCTTAGCATAAGGATAATGCTACGTCACATTATCTATTGTGGTTATTTTATTTTTGAAGTCAAAGGCAATACTCGTTCCTTCCTCATTGGATCTCACGTTAATGGTGCCCTTTAATTTGTCTTTTACAATGGAGAAAACAATACTTAAACCTAAGCTGTCTTCCTTTACGTTGTTGATATCAAAGCCTTTTCCATTATCGGTTACGGATATACAGGATTGCCTTCCGTCATTTTCAATTTCGATTGTTATTTTCCCGCCGACTTTTCCGTCATCAAATGCATATTGCAATGAATTATGTAACAGTTCACTCACCACAAGAGCCACTGAAGTCGAAATCTCTGAATCTACTTGGAAACCGTCTCCTCTGATTTCTACCGTGACATCTGTCGTAGGCTTCAGAAAATAACGAATGGTATTGTCTTTAATATGCTCTAACACATCTCGAATGTTAACTTGATCGACGCCTACCTTTGCTAATAACTTATGGGTGCTGGCAATAGCCAGTATACGGTTCATGCTTTCATCCAACACCTTTTTTGCCTCTGAGCTCTTCGTTCTTCGCCCTTGCAAACGAAGTAGGCTTGCTATCGTTTGCAGACTGTTTTTCACACGATGATGCATTTCCTTTATTGCGACCGATTTTAAAATAAGCTCTTTTTCCTTTTCTCGGATATGCGTGATGTCTTGTATCATTACCGCAAAGTCCACATTGTTGCTTTTTAAAGATATTTGTTTCACAGTCAAGGTCAAATCGGCCGTATTTACTTCTATACCGGAGTAATTCGCATCTTGGTCAAACCACTCTAAGTTCGAACCATGCAATGCCATACACCGGTAAGGCTGCCCTAAGATGTCTACCGTGTACCCCAATTTTTGATACAATTTACGGGCTATTTTATTTCTATAGCTTACATAGCCATTCATATCCACTAAGATAACCGCTTCATCGATGCAATCCGCCAGCCAAGAACTTTCCTTATCCAGTCTGGTCAACACATTGGCAAGTTTTGCATAGCTTTGCTCTGTGAACCGAATTCGATCACGCATTTCACTGTTTTCATCCGCATTTTTCTCTTCAATCAATACACCAATCACATGATTGTCATGCCAAATCGGTTCCACTGTCTGTATGACATTTGCATATTCCTGCGTAACAGCTTTCATTTGCTTCGTAGGCAAGCCCAGTTTAAAAGTTCTGGCAACAGCCGGTTCATTTTGCGGCTCCGCCAAAAGTCCTACTACTGATTTCTTGTACGATGACGGAACATTTTGAGGCTTCGCCTCAGCCACTACAATAGCGGTTGTCTCGTCCGTCGTAAGACAGTCAATAAAAAAGTCCGCATCCTCCAAATTTGCCATAATTTGAAGGCTCACCCCTACTTTCTTAATCGTTTCGATTTCTTCATCTGTTAAATATGTATACTCTTTGCATAATTTTTCTATAGTATCCGGCATTGTTACCCCTATCCCTCTAAGCCAATATAATTTCCGCGATGCGTTTCATGGAAACTTTTTTTTCTTTGCTCAAATTTTTTATATACTCATAAGCCTCATTTTCAGATAAACTCATTGATACCATTAATTGTCCTTTCGCTTTTTCAATAATTGTGCGATTTTCCAGACGTTCAGCAATAAGTTCACATTGCTTTTTAACCTGCTGAATTTCTCTGCTTCTCGCTACAGCAATTTCAATATTTGGTACCAAAGCTCGTTCATCAATGGGTTTCACAATATAACCGGAAACGCCTATTTTCGTGGCACGATTAATAAACTCCTCGTCGCTGTAAGCCGTTAAGAGTATTATTGTGCCTGCATTTTTTTCTTCTGTTATTACTTTCGCGGCGGATAATCCATCCAGTAAAGGCATCTTAATATCTAAAATAACTACATCAGGTTTTTCTTTTTTGCAAATTTCAATCGCATCAAAACCTTCTGATGCCTCACCGACAACACTGTATCCGGCAACTACCAGCATTTCTTTTAAATCCATCCTGGTAATAGGCTCATCTTCAGCGATGACAATCCGGATTTCCTTTTTTTCCTTTTCCCTCATGCTTAACTCCTAGCATTCACCGCTGTACGTTCAACGGTTTTTGGTCTGCCTCCATCACGATCTACTGATTTCGGTTCTTGCAAATCCCATTTTATCACAAAGCATGCTCATAACGTCCCGTATTCCCGCTTCTACCGCAGAAACATCTCCTAATATGACCAACGATCCGTTGAAACGGTCTACAAAACCAATTGAAATATTGGCTGCTTTTGATGCGACATCTGCTGCAATCATAGCTCCTTCGCTTGGAGTAATTGTGAGTATGCCAATAGCTCCTTGATCTTGGATCATTCCTAATTTAGGATATAAATCTTTGATTGGATTTGCAATGACATGTGCTAAAGTGACTTGTTTACCCGGAACAAATTCTTGTATAATTCGTTGTTTGCTTTCTTCCAATGCCTCACGTCCTTTCAGCATTGATGTTTTCAAATGCTACTTATTACATGATTGGACAAAAAAAGCACCCAAGCCAAAACTATGGCTAGGCGCTACATCGCAATCCTTTTCGTTTCCGAGCCCCACACTACGCCGTACAGTGCTCTCTTAAGTTATATTTTTATAGTAATCAACTTCCATTAATTTGTCAATATAATCCTTTCATTTTGTTCCAAATTATTTGAAAATTATTAAGTGCTCAAGTTATAAGGCTTGTATCCACTTGTCCAAGTCTGGCATACCTTGCCCTGTTACACTGCTCACCTTAAAACAGATTGCGGCGCCTGCTTCTTTTAAATATCTGTCTGCTCTTTCGATCTGCTCTTCCGTTGCCATATCTATTTTCGTCACGATTCCGACAGCAGGCTTTCCGCCAAACATCGTGCCAAAGCTTGGCGCAAACATTGTTCCCTCTTCGACTGCGGATTGAACCAATGCCACTGCATCTGCGTTCGCAGCTGTTACAGAAAGAGCACCATAAAAGCCTCTCTGCTCTACGTACTCGCCGGGTGTATCGATTAAATGACCGTCTATTACCTCTACCGTCTGCGTTTTATGATAGTTGAGCTGCCGGTTCGTCAGGTATTGCGCCAGCGTGGTTTTCCCCGCTTGGGACCGCCCAACAAACATAATGCATTTCTTCCGTATTTGCATCCATTGCCTCCAATATATTCCTCTGTTTCCTTTATAATCCCCGGCAAAGCCGAGTTTAATCTATTGTGCTCATTATAGCATACCCCCTTTGTTTTTCACCATTAATTTTCAGTTATTGAGAACTCCTTTTTTCCAGCTTTATTCAGCTTGTTCGGTCTCATTTCTTCTGCTATAATAATGCATATTGCGATGAATTACGACAAAATACGACAAAATTTTCCATCTCTTGTACTGAGTTCCTTTTTAGCACAAGAGATGGTAACTATATAAAATTTTAACTCCATTTGAGTTTATGTTGAGGTGCTAAATAAGTTGTTAGAAAAAAAGAAACTGCAAAGCCTGATTTTTATCTGTGCTACCATATCGATGAGTGTCTATTTGCTGTGGCGATTGATTTTTACCCTGCCGTTTAACGGGGGTGTCTTTGCCCTGATTATGGGAATCTTGCTTCTTCACAGTGAAATTATCTCTGCCTTGGGTACTTTTGAACTGTTTTGGCGAAAAAACAAAGAGTTTGAGCTGGAACTTCCGGAAATTCCCACTCAGTGGTATCCTCATGTGGATGTATTTGTAGCGACTCACAATGAACCGATAGAGCTTTTATACAATACCGTCAACGCTTGCACATTCATGGACTATCCCGACAAAAATAAAGTTCACATCTACTTGTGCGACGACGGGAATCGTAAAGAAGTAGCGGCTCTTGCAAATCAGCTCGGAGTGGGTTACCTCGGTCTCGCTAACAATAAGCATGCAAAATCGGGGAATTTAAACAATGCGTTATCCCAAACCAAGTCACCGCTGGTAGTGACCTTTGATGCGGATATGATTCCGAGAAGCAGCTTTTTAATGAAATCGGTGCCTTATTTTTGTTTACCGTTGATGAAAAAGGCATCGGACGGCAAGTGGGTGAAACGACAGCCGGAAGAGATCGACAAATCCTACCGCATTGGCTTTATTCAAACGCCACAGAGCTTTTATAATCCGGATTTATTTCAGTACAATCTGTTTGCCGAGCGCAATATTCCCAATGAACAGGATTTTTTCACCAAAGAAGTGAACGTGATGCGCAACAGCTCCAATGCTGCTGCCTATACCGGCTCGAATACCGTTCTGGCACGCCGCGCTTTGGAGGAGATCGGAGGCTTCCCTACCGATACCATTACGGAAGACTTTGAAACCGGCATCAAAATTCAAAGCCTCGGTTATACGACCTATGCGACGACAGAAGTGCTGGCCAGCGGCCTGACACCGACTTCTATCAAAACGATGATTTCCCAGCGGGTTCGCTGGGCAAGAGGGGTTATCCAGAGCATACGCAATTGCAACGTTCCTTTTAACAAAGGGCTGTCGATATCGGCACGAATCAGTTATATGGTCAGCCATTCCTACTGGTGGTCTTTCGCCCGCCGTATCATCTTTACGATGGCCCCTATTTTATTCGCCTTGTTTGGCGTGCGTATCGCCGTATGCGGCTTTTGGGATTTGATTGCGTTCTGGGGCCCATCGCACCTATTTTACAGTATCGCTATGCGCAGTCTGTCCAGTGACACACGAAATCAGCGCTGGTGTCAAATTATTGATACCATATTGGCTCCTTATCTGGTTCTTCCCGTTATCATGGAGACATTGGGCATTCGTCAGAAAAAATTTAAAGTGACCCGCAAAAACAGAGAGGAGCGTGAAAAGGAGTTTTCTCTCCATTATGCCATCCCGCATCTATTTTTGCTCGGTCTGTCAATAGCGGCGCTCATTCGCTTCACCAGCGGCAAGTACGGTATGGCGTTGATTTACAGCAGCATCATTATTTTCTGGCTGATCTATAACGTCATTAATCTTAGTTACGCTGTTTTCTTCATGTGCGGAAGAAAAATATACCGCAAGAGCGAGCGTTTTGATGCGGTCATGCCACTGCAGGTATCCTACGATAACCGTACGCTCAACGCGTGCACCGTGAACGTATCGGAGGGCGGATTGGCTTTTTCACTGGATAACCCGGAATATATCCCGCCTGATCGGCCTATTTCTTTTCTCGTATACAACCATCGCTACCGAGCTGTTTTCCAAGGGTTTGTGACTTATGTAAAACAATCCGGCAGCAAGTGGTATTATGGCGTGAACATTCAGGCTCTCGATGCAGAAAATCGCAGACAATACATGCAGATCGTGTATGACCGAATGCATTCTCTCCCTACTAAACTGAATGTCTGGATCAGTGCCTTCGACGATTTGGCTAACAATGTGAGCAGCCGTATGGAAAAACAAAAAATGGACATGCGGGCACTGCCCCGGATTGAGCTGCATCATCCCCTCAATTTTGATGATGGCAGTCGAGCACTTCTGGTGGATTTTAATTACAGATATACGTTTGTAGCCGATTTTTCCTTCCGAGGCACGGATTCTATCCGGCACACCTGCACGTTACAAGAAGGACTGGTACTCATTCTTGAGCCAGTCAAAGAAGAGCAGACAAGCAGCAGAGAAGGCCTTCTAATGAAGGTGGTGAATTGGCAGGAACTAGCCTATCATCCCGCCTTCAAACACCTCTTACATCAGTGGAGTGATGACCGTCAGAAGGAAAAATTGGTGCTGGCTGCAAAAGAAGCTGAAAGGCTCGATCTGTAAGGAGATAACGGTCAGCAATCGAAGCCAGAAAAAATTTATCCTTTAAATCCGTATCCTGATGAAATGGAGAATATCACAATGTTATTAATCGCAACAAGCTTAAGTTTTTTAATTCTGCTGCTGTCATTCCTGGGCTATATTATGCTTGTAAGGCAAACTCTTTGGATTCAGTCTAAATTCAGCTGGATCTTCACCTTTTCCACTCTATCCTGTATTCTATATTTTGCGGGACTGATTGGAATACTGTCCTATGTCGCCTATGGAATCTTTTTTTGCGGGCTTGGATTTTTTATATATTTTTATATTATAAGGGAAAAAAGTGTGTTCGGGCTGAAGGCTTTTAATCTTCTGAATTTCCTATACGGTCTCGGCTTTGGAATAATTTTCATTTCCTTGATTAGCACACAATATATTCATTATGACAACTTTTCCCACTGGGGGCTTGTGGTCAAATATATGCTGATCCATGATGCGTTTCCCAATGCAGCATCTGCTCTCATTGATTTTAAGACCTATCCGCTTGGAAGCTCTGTGTTTTTATATTATGTATGCCGAATCGTCGGCAACACGCAGGGAGTCATGCTCGTGGGGCAGTCCATGCTTATTTTTTCCTGTTTCTACGCTATGTTCGGCATCATCCGTGATACCAAGCGGTTTTTGCTTTGCAGCGGGCTTGCTCTCTGCTGCGCCGCAATGACTTTCTTTAATATATCTATACGGATCAATAATCTATTGGTGGATTTTTTGCTTCCGCTGCTGGCTCTGTCGGTTATCACCGTTTTGTTTGTCTACCGAAATGACTGGAAAAGAGCTTGCATTGTCAGCGCACCGATTCTAGCCTTACTTGTCATCGTAAAAAACAGCGGGCTTTTCTTTGCCGTTATTTGTTATGTGTACCTGCTGTACCTTGCACTGTCAAACAAGAAATACAAGGGGAAGAAAGCAAAGGCCCTGCTTCTTGCTGTGCTAACCATTGCGGTATCTTTAACGACTTTCGCAGCATGGAATCTTCATACCTCCATTGCGTTTAAGGGGGAAACGACAAAACATACTATGAGTGTAGAGAATTTTAACGAGATTTCCTCTGAAAAGACACCTGAGATTAAGGCGGCCATTGTACAACGTTTCTCCCAAGCGGTATTCAGTCCCGGCAGCCTATCCACCCGAGGGATCGTGTTGTTTCAGCTGTTGGCCCTTGCCGCTTGCTTGACGGCACGGCTGTTATTTAAGCAGAGATGGGGCCTTATTAAGGTGCTATTCTGGGTTGATATAGCGGTCGTTCTGTATTATGCAGGGATTCTCTCCATGTTCATCTATACCATGCCTACGGAGGAAGCACTGATTCTGGCAGGCTTTGAGCGTTATGCTTCCAGCATCGTTGTCTTTATGATCGGTATCCTAGCACTTTTCGGTGTTCACGATACGGAAAACTCCTTCTATATTCAGCAAGGAGAAAAACGAAACGTCATGGCATTTAAAAGTTTACTAACCAAAAATGCCTATGAGGTTGCTACGGTTATTCTCGTGTCCGCCGCCGTTATCATTTTATTATCGGAAGTCAACGGCATGACTAGTATGAAGTTTTCATACCCGTATTCTCTTCCGGGAAAAATAGAGCACTTGGTCGGAGACAATTGGTCCGGTGAAGATCAGCAAAGCTATCTGTTCTACGCCTCCGATACCGACAGCCAAATCAGCAACTATTATTTACAGTACTCTGCAAGATATTTTCTTTTTGCTCCGAAGGTCGATGCAATCTATGAATTGGATAAATCAGCCTTCCTTGATCAATTGAAGGGATACGATTATCTGGTGGTTCTGGAAAGCGACAGCAATATTGCTGCCTTTTTGAGAGACTACGGTAAAACCGGAGATATAACCGGGATTTACCCCATTAAGGAGACTTTTTTCTAATTCTCATGGAGTTTTATCCTGCTTTTAAGTAAATAAAAAAGAGACTTTTAAAGTCTCTTTTTTGTTTTTAAATAGGATCTCTTATTTTATCTTGATCTCATAACCTTCCGCATTAATAAAATCTGCAGTTCCGATTATGTATCCTTTCATATAAACGATTTTATCCTTTATGGCCTTATATTGTTCTCCTGATAACGTATCACTGAATTCCAGTGTCTCCCCTGCTTCCACTTTTGTGGTCATCAGTGCCAGCGTAAAGGCTTTGTCGGCAGACCATCGGTAAAGTGGATTTTTATCTCCATCCAAAAGTTCGAAATCCAACTTCTGTCCCGAAGTATTTTCTATATAGACGTCCTTCCCTGAATTATTTTTCAGGGTAATCTTCATCACGATAGAATCGTCTTTAACAGTAGCTTCAGGGGTTACCGTTACCTTTTGGCTCTGCTGCCCATCAAGCAGTTCAATCAGCCTGTTTATAACAACCGCTGTTTCAGCTCTGGTTGCTGTCCCTTGAGGGTTAAACAGATTACTGCCGTCTCCCGCAATCAGGTTATAGTGCTGTGCTCTCGCCACTTCTCCGCTGTATTCAGGAGAAATCTTATCCGTATCTGCGAACGTCGCCGGAGCGATTTTAATCAGTGCATAATCGTCACCCATTTTGTACTTGTATGCCTGCATAATAAAATGAATCATTTCTTCTCTTGTTAACGTTCCATCCGGCTTAAAACTCCCCTTGCCTTCCAAGATATTGGCAGTAACAAGATCGATAACCGCTGATGTATACGCAGCATCCTGTTCGACATCATCGAAATAATCCGTTATTTTTGGTGCCATTAAATATTCTATTTGAATATCCAATGCATTATGAAGCATTATTGCAAATTCGCTCCTTTCCACAGCCTTATTCGGAAAGAACTGATCGCCATTAAAAGGTATTGCCTTTTTCATCATTAGATTTTGTACTGCGTCCTTTGACCAGTGCTTTGAAATATCGCTAAAGTTCGCGGCCGATGCCTCGCTGCCTTGAACGGCAGCCTGCGCAAAGGAAAAAGAACCTAAAATAAGTAAAACCACTGTCATCAAAATTACTGAAATTCTCAACTTCATATAAAACCCTCCTGTGTCTTCATTGGTGTTTATTTGCCGGCTTATATCAAGTTAGACTCAGATATCGCGGGAATTGTTCCCATTATATACTCGTTTAAATTTTGCAAGGAACGCTAGTGTAATTTTCCATCGGTATTCTCTAGTTTAATCAACGCAAGTATCTCTATTTCTTTGGCGGCGAAGCCAAAACCATGATTTCCTAATTGAACAGCCATTTGGAGCTCTTTAAGCGATTCGTATTCGTGCTCTTCACCTTTATTTTCCCAAGCTACTTTGCAAAGCTCGTTCATATCCCCGTCAAAACCAACGAGATGGTAACGTTCCCCTGCACGGCCTACGATTAGCTCCTTATCAAGCAGGAACTTTTTCCACTCCATATCTGCTTCTATTAATTTAGCTTTTACTAAGTCCATCCAATTAACCCTCTTTACAAATAATTCTTTCCTTTATAACTATTTTCTATTATCACGTTAAAATTATTTTCTTTCAACCCAATTTTGTAATTTTTTAGATAATTTTTCAATTATTTCAGAAGCAAGCAATAATCCCAATGATACCGACCGCTCTTTGTCGTTTATCGTCCGATAGTTTGTCAAACATAATTGCCATTTCTATTTCTTTTATTTTTTGCAATTCTTTGTCTTCCATACTATTTCTCCTTATATATTTAAATGTGATTTTTTAACTCTTATATGACTGAAAAAGTTATTTGTACGTGGGATTCTCAGGAATTTGCTAAAAATGATGCCGTTTGGGCATCATCAAACCGATATCTGTTAGAAGCTGTATCATTGGTCGAAAAGAAAGAAAAGTAATCAAAAAATTTCCTAATAATTTTATGAAGTATTAGGAATAGAAACTCATGAAAAATAAATACTATATTCATAAACATTTGATTCCAACATTTTATAAGTGGCTGATTTAAGCTAAGTTATACGGGAACTGTATCCCTTCGTTGGAATCATAATGTTTTATTTTTTGCAACTTTAAGTGGTAATTCTATGTATAAATAATCTATTTAATGGTCATAATACCATCATAGATTGTAAGTTTTCTCCTTTAGAAATTGAAAATAAAGAGATATATACTTTTATACAGTATGTAACTCTTTATTTTTTTATTGTTGTATTCGCGCTGATTGCACATATTATGAAGACCCTACTACTTTAAAAGTGTCTCACAATTGTTTTGATAGATATATAGCTTCATAAGGCTTATCTTGTTTTTTGTAACTATTTGTATTTTATTGAATAACATGATTATAGACCTACCTTTGAAGGGGGGTATTATTATGTTTTCATCACGCAATAGATGCAGATCAAGAAGGTCATGCCGTCGCCGTAGTGGATGCCGTCGTTGCTTTTAATAATTTTCAGGCCCATCTAATTTTTAGATGGGCCTTTATGTGTAACATCGTACTTTATTCAATCAACTCTTTGTACGGTTTTGACAATGGCCGCCATGCGATTATATCCCCATACAACTTACCTAATAGAAGGCCATCACGACGCCATTCTCCGCTTAGATCTATAAAACCTTCACCTACAAATGTTTCTGTACTGAATAACACCCTTTCGCCAGATTCCGGTAACCTTTCACTGCAAGGAATCCAGTTTTCATTTGCTTCAATCAACGCTTCAATTGCCGCACTAATCGCTACGTGAGCTTCCTCTTTTTCCTTTTTTGGAACTATAACTTTTATAGATGTGCTGTAAAGATCTCCTAATACTCGGTTTAAAATTTCTATCGTATTTTGCACTTCTCTCATATGTCCACCTCACTTTCATAGACTTAGCTGCAAGCATCATTCCCCATATTAACAGTAACAAAATAGAATATAGGATCATTTATTAACAATTAGAAATAGAAAAACATATTAATAATCTGATTAATTAAACTTTAATTCATGTTAGGAGTATTAATATGGTATGCAAACAACAGTATGAAGGTATACCTTCTTGGCAAATAAACATAATTGTTCGTTTATCGAATGCATGGAAAGAATTCGCCACTTTTTCTAGACTTTATCTAATTAGTACTTATACGGGTCTAGGCGATCGCGAATTTATATCGGATAGATTAAGTAAAATACCAACAGAACTTGGAAACACAATTAGATTATTTTTTGGAGATGATATGTCCACCCAATATATAGATTTATTAAATTTGCAAATTTCATTAATAAAAAATTTAATTGATGCTCAAGTAAGAGGTGATATTGCTGCCGTAAATGATAATATAAAGCAAATATATAGCAATGCTGACATGGTTGCAGCTTTACTTGCAAAAGCTAATCCATTTTGGACACAAACCGAAATGCGTAATTTAAGGTATACTTACTTGAGTTTAATTCTAGAAGAAATAACGACATTTATAACAAAAAATTATGCAGCTTCTATAGATATATTCGATAGGCTTTTATCTTATTCAACTGTATTAGGAGGCTATTATGCACAAGGTCTACAGGATTATATAATGGCCGACAGAATTAGAACAGAATAAGTTGAAACCAGTCTCTTGTACTGCATCTGCTCCTAGAAATTGTTGGATAAAAATAGAAAGAGTAGGGTAATTCCCTACTCAATATTTCTCCCTCACTCCATGACTTCTCGTCTTATCCCCAGGCAAAAGAAAAAAGAGACTCGAAAGTCTCTTTTCTTTTAAAAAGTTAGGGGCTATCCCTGTTATTTCAATATAGCTTTTACTATGTTATCAGGAATAACAAATTCGGGACTTCCCTGTGCACCGGCAGCGACATCATATTTATCAAAGCATATCACGATCTGGCCGTCATTGTTTATATAGAAATTTTGATCCGCCTTAATCTGTTTAAAACCCTCGAAATTCTCTGTTTCACCATCTATCCAAAACAGCCCTTGTTCCTCCTGATTTCGCCTAATCATTTCATTCTTGATATAATCACTTAATACGGTTACATAATCAGCATGGTCCTTGAACAACCCTTTCAAGGTTAGCAGCTCACCTGTTTTTTTGTCTAAGTTATAAAAAGTATGCTTTGTCGAGGAGGAACCCGCGACATTGAGTAAATAGACATCGAGCGCCAATATGTTTTCATTGTCGGTTTTAATAATATAATCCGATTCAACGCCCATGTGGACTGTTTCATCGCCAAACTCCTCTTTTAACTGCTTGATATCCTGCTCATAGGCTAAAATAATGGCATTTGCATTTTCTTTCAATTCATCATTTAACCTTTTTTCAAGTTCTTTATCCAACAATCCCTCTATTCTGGGAGTGATAACCTTAGCACTATACCCATTATCAGCACTCTCGTATCTTCCAAAGGTTATTACCTTTATGATAGGCGCAAAAACAGGTATGTCTGACATAGCATATGCAAAGCTGGGGATAAAATTAACAACAAGCATTAGCATGATTATCAAGCTTGCTGCCAAACCTATACAACTCTTCCATACATTATTTTTTCTGTTCTCTTTTTTCATTGTATTTTTAACCCTCTCTCTTAATTCATCGGATGCTCTGATGTTTTCATAGTCATATTTCAAATCGTTAAAATCTTTCATATTCATCGCCCTCCATATCGACTTTTAATAATTTAAGCGCGTTATAAAGCCGTGTTTTAACTGTGTTTTCATTAATATCCAGAATCTGCGATATTTCGCTTAGCGACATATCCTCCAAAAAACGAAGCACGATTATGCTTTTATATTTCAGGTCTAATTTTTCAATTAAACTGTTAATGGTAAGCTCGGAATAATCATCTTCTATTCCTTCTGTATCCGTTACGTTTTCGTAATCCAAATATGAAATCTTGGATTTTCGTTTCAGATACGTCAGTGCGGTGTTGACAATTATTTTGTAAAACCAAGGCTTAATATGTTCAGGCATTTGCAAATGGTGAATTGATTTTATTGCCTTTATAATACTTTCATTCACGATATCTTCCGCATCCTCGCGGTTTTTTGCGTAAGTGTATGCAAAACGATAAGCGCTATCAATATGTTGTGTTAAGTAGTTTTCAAACAGCTGTTTCTTGTTCATTTACGCTCCTCTTCACCTCCTCACATATGCTTAGACTAATGAAGAGGGAAATAAGTTTTAATTTTTATAAATATTTTTAAAGAATAATTAATTCACAGACCGAATCCCGGCTTGCCTCCAATCAAAAAACTACCAACCATTATTAATAATTAGTAGTTTTTTATGTTATATTTATTTTGATAAACTTCCTGCTTTATGCACAAAACACTCGATTTATTGGAGTAAATCATACTTTTCTTTTAAAGATAAAATACGCAATACACTCTCATCAATTCGCTTTTCACTGATGGTTCCGTTTTTTACTGCATCATAAATTCCATCATAAGCTTCTACAAAATTTTCAGGCATTAAGATAATATCCGCTCCACCTAAAATAGATTTAATAGCAGCTGTACTAGATGTATATTCCTGCGTAATCGCACCCATCGCCATCGAATCGGTGATAACCACACCGTCATAATTCAGCTCTGTTCGTAACTTACCCTCAATCATTTCATTGGAGAGAGAAGACGGAAGTCCATCGGATGTTATATTGGGGGCTGTAATATGAGAGATCATAACCATATCAGTCTGTTTGAAAGCATTCATAAACGGAATTAATTCGCATTCCTTTAGTTCTTCCCATGTCTTTTCCGTGGATACAAAGCCTTTATGCGTATCTCCTTTTGTATCTCCATGACCGGGAAAGTGTTTTATACAACTCATCACACCTGTTTCATGCAATCCATCAATTTCTGCAGATACCATTTTTGCTACAAGTGCAGGATCGCTACCAAAAGAACGATTTCCAATCACAATATTGTCCGGATTTGTATTAACATCGGCTACCGGAGCAAAATTCAAATTAAATCCATATTGTTTTAAGTAGGAACCAATTGTAATTCCAACATTTTGTGCATTTTTACTATCCTCGGTCAGGCCTATTGTTTCCATACTTTCATACTTCGTCACATCAAATTCCTTTGAATTCGCAATTCTAGACACAGAACCGCCTTCTTCATCAATACCTACAAATACTGGAATTTTGCTTTGCTCTTGTATTTCATCAATAAAATCAGTCAGTTGTGCAGGCGATAAAATATTTTTTTGGAAAATGACAACGCCACCAATAGGATATCGCTTCAGTGATTCAATCATTTGACTGTCCAATTCTGTTGCACCGTAAGCTTTTGCATTGCTAATTTGCTCCGTAGTAAGGTTCAGCTCAAGAGATTCCGGACGAATAATAAAAAGTTGCCCAATTTTCTCCTCCAAAGTCATGCTTTTAATTAATTGTTCTGCCTTTGATAACGGTTTACTAGGAGGGGTATTATTTATTGAATCTGGCTTTTCTGCATCTGGCACACCGCATGAAGTAAGGATTAGTAGGATGACAAGCATTAATGCATTTAAAAATATCTTTTTCATTTTTAACAACCTCGTTAGAATAAGTTATTTTACCATTAGGGTATTTTCATATTATATAATCTTCCACCATAGCATACTATAGGCTCTACTAACTATCAATATTAAGTTTTCAAGGGTCCCTTCCCGTGGATTCTCGTTCTGTCTCCAGTAAAAGAAAAAAGAGACTCGAAAGTCTCTTTTTGTTTTGAAAAGTTAGGTAATAAAAGATGCCACTTTATACGTTTATGCGATACCCTGCTCCCCACACCGTCTCAATGATTTGTGGTTTTGCTGGGTCATCTTCGATCTTTTCACGGATACGATTGATATGGACCGTAACCGTAGCACTGTCCCCAACATATTCATATCCCCATATTTTCTCAAACAATTGATCCTTTGAGAATACGATGTTAGGATATGTGGCCATATATTTCAGCAATTCAAATTCTCGATTGGGAAGCTTGATTTCTTCTTCTCCTTTATAGACTTTCCAGCTTCTTGGCAAAATCCTCAGGTCTCCGATGATTATTGCGTCATCACCCGGTGCCAAATTGGTTTTCATTGAACCGGTCAACCTTTCGTAGCGTTTTAAATGAGATTTGATTCTTGCTACAAGTTCAGCCGGATCAAAGGGTTTTGCGACATAATCATCCGCGCCGATTCCGAGTCCTCGAATTTTATCAACAGACTCCAATCGAGCTGTAACCATGAGAATCGGAATATCGAGTTTGTCCCGGATTTCCCGGCAGATTTCATATCCGTTCATTCCGGGCAGCATCAAATCCAAAAGGATCAAATCATAGCTGCCGTTTAAAGCCGCGCTGACCGCCTTGCTTCCATCCGGGATGATATCTGCCTCAAATCCATTGATTTCGAGGTAATCTCTTTCCAGCATTGATATTTCATCATCATCTTCGACAATTAATATTTTACTCATCTCATGCCTCCTTTCTGGCAGGCAATAGGAGATCAACCGTCAATCCCTTTTCATTCCTTGCGGAAACTGAGCCTCCATGTGCTTCCACGATATATTTTACAATATTAAGCCCCAGGCCGCTTCCTCCGCCATCCTTCTTGCTTCTTGATTCATCGCCTCTCCAAAATTGCATAAAAAGATTGGCTAGCTGTTCTTCCGGAACGCCTTTCCCATTATCGGCAAAGCTCAGATGTACCTGCCCCTCTTCGTTCCATACTGAAACGGTTAAGGCAAGACCATCCCCGGCAGCGTATTTCAATGCATTGTCTGTCAGATTGACAAGGACCCGATGCATCTGTTCCGTGTCTATTTTAACAGGATTTTCATTTGATTTACTGTCAACAATTATTTTCGCATTTACCTGAGCCAGTTCATCTTTTGATTGCATTGCAAACTTGCGTACAAAGTCTCCCAGATCTTCATCCTCCAGAAACAAGGGCAGATCTCCGGTTTCCAGTTTTGAAAAATAGAATAGCTTTTGCAGGAGGACATCCATTTCAGTGGCCTTATTGTACGCAATGGTAAGATACTGATCCTGCTTTTCCGGTGTGTTGACAATACCGTCACGCAGTCCCTTTATATAGCCCTTTACTGATGTAAGAGGGGTTCTTAAATCATGTGAAATGCCCGCGATCATCTCAGTTCGGGCTTTTTCATAGACGGCATTCCGTTCTCTTTCTTTCTGCAGATGGCTTTGCATTTGATTGAAGGTCGAACAAACGGGGGCAAGCTCATCTTTCCCGTCATAGATCACCGGTTCTGAAAGGTTTCCCTGCACAATTCTCTTCGCCCCTTCGGTTAGTGCACTGATAGGGCGCATAATACGCTTCACCAGCCGATTGGTAAAAAACTGGCTGATTAACAAAATCGTTGCAATTGAGATCAACCCGATTACGATAAAAGCATTCAGCACAATTTCGAATTGATTTTCATGCATACCGTTTCCATTCGTTTGAGCACCGCTGTTAACCGCAATGATACGGTACCCTTCCGTCTCTTTTCCGACGACTGTAATCCCAGTCACGTAACACGATCTCCCAGTCTCCATCCAGTTGACATTTTGAATAGAGTTTATAAAATGCTTCGAAGGCGGATCCAAATTTGAAAAAGTGACAGCTCCCTCATGAATCACATAAAGGTGATATCCATCTGAGGCAAGGTCCCGGGCAATCTCATTCCAATTGGAGTCGTTCACATCGATATTCGTGATGATATCTTCCACAGCGAATACGTTCCGGTCTAACTTGGGAATGGCTGCATCACTGATCTTACCGGAAAACGACCGGATTACAAAGCTGCTGATTACAAGAAGCGCAATCAGGGATACCAGTGTCATCAAAAACCCGGATAAAAGAATTTTATTTTTCATCTTCATGTGACATCTCCAGCTGGGTATTAAAATTGATTATCAGGGTTTACCCCGAATATCATAACAAAAGCAAACAAGACGATTCAATGAACGCTACCTTGCGGCAACATCGTATTCAATCCTTAACGTTTATTATATCATGCTTTTGATCAAAAAAGATAACTTAGTCTGTTCTCAAAGCATCAATGGGTTTTAAATTACTCGCCTTTTTTGCAGGTGTCCATCCAAACACCAAACCTACTGCGACAGAGAAGCCTGTGCCGAGGGCAATGGCCCCCCAGGATATGGTGAATGCTGTTCCAAGCAGCAGTGTTGCGATCAAAGAAATCCCCAATCCCAGAGCAATTCCAAACAGCCCTCCTATCAGGGACAAAGCCAGGGCTTCAATGATAAATAATGTCTGTATCTGCATCGGTTCTGCGCCCAAAGCTTTTCGCAGCCCGATTTCTTTTGTCCGCTCGGTGACAGAAACAAGCATCATATTCATGATCCCAATTCCGCCAACCACCAGTGCAATGGAAGCAATTCCGGCCAATAACGCCGTGAGCATTGTCGTCATGCTGTTCATCATGTCCAGGATACTGCTCAGATCCAGAATTCGATAGCTATCTTCTTTGTAATTAAATGCCGCATCCAGCACAACCTCAATCTCGGAAGTCGTCTGTTCTGTCAATGCCGCATCCTTTAAATAGACCTCCACGTTGGAGTATGTCGATGCTCCCGACAAAGCCAAAGCATTTTTATAGGGAATAATAATCGTGCCGTCTGCGGTGCTGCTGGAATTGATTCCAGCCATGACATCACTGTTGCTTGTGGTATCTCTTACCCCTACAACCTCATAGCTCTGTCCGTTAACCATGATTCTCTGTCCGATGGGATTCTCGTTGGGAAACATGGCTTTCTCTATGTCCTGGTCAATTACGCAGGCATACGTGTAGCCATCCATGTCGTAAAACTGTAATGTTCGTCCCCGGGTTATCTCCGAACCATCCGATTCAAAGAATTTTTCATTTTTCCCCATGATAGAAACTTCATCAAGAAGAATCCCCTGTTTTCCCGCAGAACCTGTAATGGATACGGAAGGAGCGACACCTGAAACATTGTCGATTTCCTCCAGATTTTGAAGATCTCTTGAGGTCAGTCCTGATTTGAGCGGATTACCCGTCGCTATTACCGTGATTTTACCGGTCCCAAGACTTTCAAATTGGGACAGCATTTCTCCTGTGGCACTTTGCACGATTGTAATCAATGCAATTACCGCGGCTACACCGATCACAATGCCGAGAGACGTTAAAAATGACCGCATCCTACTATTTTTAATATTCTCCCATGCCATAATAAGGTTTTCTCTGATCACTTAGATCGCCTCCTCACTGATGTTTCCATCTAAAATCCGAACCACCCTCTTTGCCTGCTTCGCCAGGTTAACATCATGGGTAATCATTATGATCGTTCTGCCCTCCTGATTCAGTTCATGGAACAACTCCATAACCTGGTGCCCCGTCTTCTGATCCAAAGCTCCGGTGGGTTCGTCTGCCAGCAGGATTGTCGGGTTGTTTATCAATGCCCTTGCGATGGCAACTCTTTGCTGCTGCCCGCCGGAAAGCTGCCTGGGGAAGTGATTGATTTTCTCTTCTAATCCGACTTTTCGCAGCATATCTGCCGCCAGTTCATGCCTTAGCTTCTTATCCATGCCGGCGTAAATCAGCGGCAGTTCAACGTTTTTAAGGGCAGTCTGCCTTGAGAGAAGATAAAATGACTGAAAGATGAAACCGATTTCTTTTCTTCTGATTTGAGCGAGCACTCTTTCTTCCTGCACTGCCATTTTCTTACCGGATAAATAGTATTCTCCTGTGGTGGGGGTATCCAGCAAACCGATTATATTCATCAATGTGGATTTTCCCGAGCCAGAGGGTCCTAGAATGGCAATGAATTCACCAGCCTCAACGGTCAGGTTGATTCCTCTCAGTATGGTTGAAACTTCATCCCCCATCTGATATTCTTTGAAGATATCTTTCATATTTAGTATTTCGGTCATTGCGCTTCCCCCATAAAGGACGTTGCATTTGATGAATCGGAAGTGTTGATATAAACTACCGTATCACCTTCTTTAAGACCATTTTTGATCTCGATATCCGCACCATTATTGATTCCAATCGTTACAGATACCTTTTGCAATTTTCCTTTTTCGTCATACTGCTGAACATATGCATTTGAGCCATCATATTGAACGGCTTTCATCGGCACGGTAATAGCTCCTTTTACGCTTTGGGCCGCTACCTTTACCTCAGCCGATATGCCCACTCTAAGGTAGGTGTCCTTAGGAAGCGTTACCGTAGTCTCAAAATAGGATACTCCGTTTTCAACGCTGGCTCCCCGGGCGATTTCAGAAATCGTCCCGATCACTGTTTTCCCGGTGGCTTCAAAATATACCTCTGCATCCATGCCTTCGGAAATCGCGGATAAATCGTACTCGTCCACCTTTATATTCACCTCAAGGTCATCATAATTAACAATATCCAAAATACTTGTTCCCTGCATTACGGAATCATTTTCACCCACATAAATTTTTGAAACCTCTCCCGATACTTCCGCATAACACTTTGTATCCGCATACTGTTTTTGCGCCTGGGCGTATGAGGCTTGCGCTTCTGTCACCCGATTCTGGGCTGTGCTCAATGCGTCCTGGGCAGTCTCCAGTTCCACAAGGGAAATTCCGCCCATATCATACAGCTCCTTTTTTCGCTCATAGTCCACCTTACTTGACGAGTAGGTTGTTTTCGCGTTGGACAGGGATGTAGATGCAGTGGTCAGAGTTGACTGGATCGTATTGCTATCAACTTCGTAAAGCAGAGCCCCCGCCCGTACTTTATCGCCTTCTTTGGCATAGAATTTTTTAACAGGCTGGTTGGTGGTTGATACTACATTTTGGACTTCACTTGATTCAATATTTCCGCTGAAGCTGTAATACTTTTCCAGATCTTGCTTCACAGCTGTTGCTTCTGTCATATCTACAGAAGCACCGCCGCCTATCATACTTTTCACGATGATGATTCCGGCCACAACCACTACGCCCGCAATTACAATCATTATCTTACCTTTTTTACTGAGATTTAACAGCTTTTTCATTGATCGATTACCTCCAGATCTTTAATCACCTTTCTCATGTATTTTTATTCTAATAGATCAATATAAACTGCGAGGGTATAAGACTTAAACAAATCCTAAACAATAATGTCGTTTATGGTAAATGTTAAAAATCCATTTATTATTTACCTGAAAATACATTAATAAAGCGAAAAAAACTAAAATCTCAATATTCCGATGCTCTCTTTTGCTGGGGAACGTCATCTTTTGGTTTTTATTACATCTTAAAAAAACACGCCTTAGTGCGTGAATTTGTCAACGTTATACATTTTAGTATTTAAAATAACTCCTGTTTTTTATTTTTGTAAATATAAAGCCTTAGAAATAATCCTAAGGCTTTATGAATATAATAAATTTTTTAATTTATTCTAAACGTTCAATAGTTAAAGTTGGTCTATAAACTTTTGTAGGCATTTGATTACTAGTACCTTTCAGATAGATACAGCCTAATATTTGCCCTTCTGTCAGATATACTGCATCTAACAAAATGGCCCTTGCATGACCAGAAGAATTGCCATTAATAGAAATCATCGCAAAGTCGTCAAACCTTCCAACGCTTCCGGTATTTGAATCATTCATTAAATCAAAACCAAAATCAACAGATTCCTTACTGTCATATCCATCAAAATCACCCAAAGCTGTTAGCCTATACCAACCTGTAGCAGGTACGATTAATCTTCCATATTTAATCATACCCAGGTCATCTTTTATTGTTGTTGTTGGATTAAAGCAAAAAGCTTCGGTATCTATAGTCACTTTAGTCTCTGCTGTAAATCCAATTCCAAGTTTGCATTTAGTAAAAGCCATAATTTTTACCTCTTTCTTTCTAAAATATAATTGATTTGACTTATATCACCGGCGATATTTTAGTTATAGAAAAAGAAACGTATTTTTACGTTAATTTGCAAACCTTCATTTCTATTTTTTTATTTCTACTCTTTATCTAGAAATTAAAAGCACACTTAATACGTGCGCCACTTCATAGTATATGATGCACACTTAATACAGGTGCAGATTTTTCTATTTTTTTGTCACTTAATAAGACGTTAAATTAAACTATTCATCCAGATGCAGTTCTCTAATATATGTCTTTGTACTCACAATCAAGGCCGAATGCTGATCATAACGTCGAAACCATTTCCGGCATCTTCTTTAATAGTATATTCCTCAAGAAAAACTAAAATATTGAAGTTTCTATTGTGGCAAGTATAGTCCTTCTTTCAGGCATAAGAAAAAGCACCCTGTGAAGAGTGCTTTTCATTAGATAATTTGTTTCTATCTTATTGCATATTCATATTCGTCATTGCCGAGAGTAAATATGACTTTTACCGGATTCTGTGATTCTGCCACCTCTTGTGGGCATTCCACTAGGAAACGAACTCCTGGCATACTAAGGGGCGCAATATTAACAATATTGGCATAAGTGAATCCGGTTGTAGAATCTTCTGGTACCGCAAATCCTGTGTACTTATAACCATCATTGTAATCTACTTCAACTGTCATAATTTCATCACAATCAAGGTTTTGCTTCTGAATATTCTTAACATCCGTATCTATGTGAACATAATTACAAATGCGTAAATTCCAACAAAAGAAACAAAAAACCACTATTTCTAGCGGTTCATGTTTTGGCGGAGGACAACATTCAGCCCTCAGGGCTTCTTTCCTTCGCTCTCTTCGTTCGCTACGCTGTCCTATTTTCCACTGCGGCTAAAGCCGCGGAAAATAAGCATGGGCCTTTCTCACCCACTCCGTGGCTTCTCGTCCTGTCTCCATGCAAAATAAAAAAGAGACCCGAAAGTCTCTTTTTTATTTTGGCGGAGGACATGGGACTCGAACCCACGGGGCTTTAACACCTTACTCGCTTTCCAGGCGAGCTCCTTAGCCACTCGGTCAATCCTCCATACTGTGTTCAGTTGTTTGTCCTTTCTTGGACACATTTGATATCTTAACACAATACTTTTTAAAATGCAAGTATTTTATTTACTGCTGGAAATTTATAACTTTATGAAGCGCATACATACCGCCAGCGACGATTAATACGATAAATAAATTCGCCGTTATAACGGTAAAAGAAGCCAATTTAACCAACAGAATAAGTCCTACTGCAACAAGCAATCCCCAGGCTGCACCAATGAAGAACCTCCGTGGTATAAGCTTTTTCTTTGACATGGCTTTATGCTCCTCACTCTTTTGAGTGAGTTCAAAGGAGGACTTGCAGATATAGTGTACAATCCCTACCGAAAAAGCAATGATGATTAAATCTAAAATGATAGTACCTAAAGAATAAGAAACAGTAAAATCGGCGGTTCCACCCTTAACCATATTCCTAAAAATCCGAATTGCATCCGAAGACAATAACGTTGAAATGGCGACTACTATGCTTCCGCATAAAAGAAAAGTATCTACATACTCTACTATCTTTTCCTTGGTGGTCATTTGAGGCATACTCGATATGATCTCATTGCAAAAGCCTTTATAGTCTTCTCCGACAACCGCGGAAAAAGGTTCCTTTCGTTCCTGTGCGGATAGCGCCATTTCCAGTAAATCCTGCCGGATGAGCTCTTGATTCTTTTCTGACAAGCCCGATCCCCGTATATAGCACACCATATCCGTCATAATGATACCATTTTCTTTGGTTAACTTCTTACCTATTTCATTGTTTAATCGTCTCAACTTCTTTACTTCGCTCATTCTTATACCCCCTGCTATTTATCAAACAACCTATTTACAGCTTTCTCCAGCTCTTTCCAACCGGCTAGAAAGGTTTTCATTTCATTCAGCCCATTTTCCGTTATAGAAAAGTATTTTCGTTTCGGCCCTAAAGAGGATTCTCTATACTCCGCTTCAATAAGGCCGCTCTTTTCAAGCCGCAGCAGTAATGGGTAAATCGTCCCTTCAGATACCTCGTAAAAGCCGTATTGTTTTAATTGCTGTGAAATTTCATATCCATATGTTTCATTCTCGCTGATTACTTTTAGGATGCACCCTTCTAAAGTCCCTTTCAGCATTTGTGAATTTATTATAGTGATCACCTGCCTCTTCCGATGTACCTTGCATCACATAGTAGTTTATCTATATTGTATTGCAAGGTACTGCCTTTGTCAAGACTCCTTTAAAATAAAAACCCCCTGAAAAGATGTGATATACCTTTTTTCAGGAGGTTCAACTGTCCAAAATTTATATTGTTTAAATACGATTTACGATTAATGCCTGTATTTATTTTTCCTCTGCCACTTTCGCAACCCTTTCGCTGAGCAGTTTATTATAGTCACATACCTCGTGCGTATACTCCTGATTCATATGCTTGGAAGCCATGATGAAATCTGCAGTTGCACGGTTATTTGCTATGGGAATATCATAGACTGCCGCAATGCGCAGTAAGGCTTTCACATCCGGATCATGGGGTTGTGCTTCAAGGGGATCCCAGAAAAAAATCAACATATCGATGAGGCCTTCCGCAATTCTCGCACCGATTTGTTGATCCCCTCCAAGAGGGCCGCTTTTGAAGGCTCTGACAGGAAGTCCTGTTGCTTCGGCAATTAACCGTGAGGTGGTTCCCGTTCCCATCAAAAAATGCTGTTTTAAAGTGTCTTCATGTTTCTTGCACCATTCTACCAGATCCATTTTTTTATTGTCGTGTGCTACCAATGCGATTCTCTTTTGTCTATCCATCGTTTTTTTTATTCGTTCATATTCCATAGAGGTTCCTCCGCTACAATAACATCCTTCGTTATTAATCTGATTCAATAGTTATTTTCTTCATTATACACAATAGAGCCCTCAAAAAGGGCTCCATTATTTAAATTTATTCTACATTTCACTGATATTTAACAAAGTTATTTTAAGCAATCTTTAACAGCCGTTTGCAATTGATCAATGTCCAGAACTCCCGTATGGCGGATTTCCTTCTGTTCAAGACCTTTTAATCCTGCCGGAACTCTCACACCGGTCTTTTCGTGAAGAGCTTTTACATAAGCAAAACCATCTTTCTCCTCACCTAAACCGATTGCACTTGCAACACTGTCTGCAAATTTATACGCACTTGCTGTAGCAGCGATCACTGTCGGCGTTTTATCTCCGGTCTCTCCTACATAGTCCTCATATACTTTATAAGCAACTGCCGTATGGGTATCCATTAAATAGCCGTTCTTCTGATACATTTCACCGATAACCGCAGCCGTTTCAGCTACAGTAGCATAGCCGCCATAAAAATCGACTAAACCGCTCTTGATCTTATCACTAACCTGATAAACCTTTTCTCTGTCCAGGCTTTCCATCAGATCTTTAATCTCTGCAGCGTTGCCGCCTGACAAATGGTAAAGCAGTCTTTCCAAATTACTTGAAATCAAGATATCCATAGACGGCGAATTCGTTAAGTAGAAGTCTCTTCTGATATCATAACAGCCTGTATTGATAAAGTCGGTCAATACTTTATTTTCATTGGAAGCACAAATCAGCTTGCCGATAGGAATCCCCATCTCTCTTGCATAATAAGCGGCAAGGATATTACCAAAGTTACCGGTTGGGACTACTACATTCATTTTTTCACCGGACTTCAATACGCCCTTTTCCAAAAATTTCACATAAGTATATACGTAATACGCAACTTGCGGAACCAGCCTTCCGATATTGATAGAGTTAGCAGAAGACAGCTTGCAATTCATTGCTGCTAATTCGGCTGCGAAATTACTGTCATTAAAAATCTTCTTTACACCTGTCTGCGCATCGTCGAAATTTCCATTTATCGCAAAAACATGAGTATTCGCTCCTTCTTGAGTAACCATCTGTCTTTCTTGAACCTGACTTACTCCCTGATTTGGATAAAATACGATAATTTCAGTGCCCGCAACATCTGCAAATCCTTCTAAGGCTGCCTTTCCAGTATCGCCGGAAGTTGCTGTTAAGATGCAAATCTTCTTCTCTTCCTTCTCCTTTTTCATTGCTGTTGTCAACAAGTACGGTAAAATAGATAAGGCCATATCCTTAAAAGCAGCCGTTTTTCCATGGTAAAGCTCCAGAAAATAAGCCTCTCCGCCCTTCACAATCGGAGCGATTTCTTTTTCCTCAAATTTGCTGTCATAAGCGCCGTTTATACATGCTTGCATTTCTTCTTCGGTATAATCCGTAAAGAAAGAGGAAATAACCTTCGCTGCCATGTCCTGATAAGTTTTCCCTTGCATCTCTTCCGGTTTAAACGGTAAGGCAGGGATATCAGTCGGAACATATAAGCCTTTATCTTCTGAAATACCCTGTATAACAGCTTGCGCTGCCGTTTTGATATCTTGACTTCCCCTTGTACTAACGTATTTTATCATATGGTTCACTCCTTTTAAGGTTATTGTTAAAACATTTATCTTTTATAATATCAAAGTAAGGGTTAGATTTCAAGTTAATATTACTGGGATATGCTCTTTTTAGGCGGTTTTAAGAAGAGCTATAGACCCAAGAAAAGTCTTTTATTTGATCGGCTAAATCTTTGTTTTGGGTTTGTTAAAAAACGAATTTATGTTATAATGAACGCGACGATTAGGATACGGCGAGTCGGTGCCGCCGTAAAGAAGCGTTCATTGAATCATACGGCGGCGCTGCTTGTATGATATAATACAATGTCTATTTTTCAGTATTACGAGGAAGGTATTATCATGTATTTTGGAAGCGTTCGTTTTTTTAAGCATCTACTATTAATTGCTATGGCTCTAATTGTAATTTTTTCAATATCTTCATGTGTTTATATGGGTGTTTCCAATCATCATTTGAAGAAGATTCTGGAAGATAACGGGATCGAAGCAAACCAGCCTTCTGATGATTCAAACGGCGCTACGGCAACGGATTTGAAATTAGCGAAAAAAGAGCGGATGGCGCAATATTACCTTAGCTCCTTTGACTATCAATTATCGTATCCTGAATTATATATTGATAATGATTTTATTTATAAAGATGAACCGCCGAAATCCGTTTATCTTACGTTTGATGATGGTCTTTCAAGCATGACACCAAAAATTCTTGATGTGCTGAAGGCCTATGGCGTAAAGGCAACGTTCTTCATTATCTATAATGACAGTACGGAAGCACAGGCTTTATATAAACGAATCCTCGATGAAGGCCATACGCTTGGTGTGCACAGCACATCTCACCAATATGACGCCATCTATCAATCTCCTGCGGCTTTTTTAGACGATTTTGCACAAACTGCAATCATGCTTGAGCAAACCACGGGGGTTAAACCTGATATATTCCGCTTTCCGGGCGGCAGTATTAACCCTTATAATCGATCGGTCTATATGCCTATCATCGCTGAAATGACCAGGAGAGGCTATACCTATTACGACTGGAATGTTTCCGCGGATGATGCAACGAAGAATGCTACTCAGGAGACGATTTACAGCAAAGTCGTAAACGGAGTCGAAAAACGCTCCAAGTCCATCGTGTTGCTGCACGATTCTTCAGAAAAAGTAGACACGGTGGCTGCTTTGCCATCCATTATAAAAGAATTGCAGTCAAAAGGATATACGTTCTATGCATTGAATAAAGATATCCGGCCCATTGCTTTTAACTATGTAGAATAAATAATTAGGAGGAATATACCCACATGGATCATAATAAATTAGCAGACTTATTATTTCCGAACATCTCAAGATCACGTCAGGATTATGAGGAAATGTTTCCTGAAAGGAAGCTTCCCGCCGGTGCTAAAGTGACAAGACTTGGTCCAAGCCCGACAGGCTTTATACATCTTGGAAATCTTTATGGAGCCTTTGTCGACGAACGGCTTGCGCACCAGAGCGGCGGAACCTTTTACTTAAGAATTGAGGATACAGATGACAAGCGTTATGTAGAAGGTGCGGTAGAAGTCATCATTAATTCTCTTCGTTTTTTCGGCATTCACTTTGATGAGGGTGCGACTATTGACGGACACATCGGTGACTATGGTCCTTATTATCAAAGTGCCCGAGGCGACATTTATCAATGCTTTGCCAAAGAATTAATCGCGAAGGGACAAGCCTACCCTTGTTTCTTAACGGAAGAAGAAATTACGGCAATCCGTGAAAAACAGGAAAGCCTAAAAGAGAACCCGGGGATCTATGGCAAATGGGCGGTTAATCGCGATCTTTCCTTTGAAGAAATCGAATCCAACCTGAATGCAGGTAAATCCTATGTGATACGGCTTAAGTCCGATGGGAACCACGACCTTCCAAGTGAAGAAATCAAGACGATTTCGATTGAAGACGGCATACGCGGTACGTTAACCATACCGGAGAACAATCAGGATGTCATACTATTAAAGGCAAACGGAATTCCAACGTATCATTTTGCGCATGTAGTGGACGACCACTTTATGAGAACAACACATGTAGTAAGAGGGGCTGAATGGCTTCCGTCTCTTCCGATTCACGTTGAGTTATTTGAAAAGCTGCATTTTGCAATGCCGATTTTCTGTCATACGGCCCAACTCATGAAGCTGGACGAAGAAGGAAATAAAAGAAAGCTTTCCAAGCGAAAAGATCCCGAATTGTCTTTAGACTACTATAGAAATGAAGGCTATCACCCGGCGGCTGTACGGGAATATCTGATGACGATTCTAAATTCCAACTTTGAGGAGTGGCGAATTGCTAACCCGGATTCTCCTATCGATGAATTCGATTTTACGGTAGAAAAAATGAGTAACTCGGGTGCCTTGTTTGATTTAAATAAATTAAACGACATCGGCAAAGACGTGCTTGTTAAAATTCCAGCTGCTGACTTGTGTCAGTTCCTCAAGGACTGGTCGAAGGAGTTTAAACCGGAAATTCTGCCTTTATTAGAAGGTCAAGAAGCTTATATTGAAAAGATCCTTGATTTAGGACGTACCGGAGATAAACCTAGAAAAGATTTAATTTACGCCAAGCAAATTTTCGAATTTATTCGCTATTTCTTTGATGATTATTTTGTCATCGAAGACAGCAATCCGTCCAATGTCAGCGAAGAAGATGCCAAAGCAATTTTATCGGCCTATCTGGCAAGCTATGATCACCATGATGATCAAGCGCAATGGTTCGATAAAATCAGAGCCATCGGCTCCGATCTAGGCTATGCTGCGAAGCCGAAAGATTACAAGAAAAATCCGGATTTATACAAAGGACATGTCGGAGATGTCAGTACGGTCATTCGTATTGCATTAATGGGCCGTTCCCAATCTCCGGATATTTGGGAAATTCAGCAGATTTTAGGGGAAGCACGAACAAAATCCAGAATTCAAAAAAGAATATAAAGCTTAACCGGGGGTGTCTCAAAACAAAGAGGCATCCCCCTCTTAGATAGGGGGACTAAGATGTATACATTTCATGATCGAGTTAAGATGAGTCAAACGGATAAACGCAGAAATTTAACGATTCCGGCCATCATCGATGCCATGCAAAACTGTGTGATGTTCCAGCTCGAAGACCTAGGAGTCGGTCTGGATTATATGGAGAAAGAAAATAAAATATTAGTCGTGACCTGCTGGCAAGTACAAATCTTCTCTCTCCCACGATTGTTTGACAGTGTCTCTCTGGCAACTCAGGCCTATTCCTATAAAGCAGCTACTGGCTTTAGGCACTGTATGATTTATGACAGAGAAGGCAAGTTATGCATTGCGTCGAATTCAATAGGTGTTTTTGTTAATCCGGACACCGGTCGACCGATTAAAACTACTGCTGAAGAATGGGCCAAGTATGATTTGAATAAAGGCCTTGATATTGAATTCAAAGATCGTCATATTCCCATTCCTACAGACTATGAGGTAGTGGAACAATTTCAAGTGAATATTCATCATTTAGATGCCAATAATCACATGAATAACGGACAGTATGTGCGGATCGCCTACAATTATCTTCCTGAGGACTTTGATGTCTCTGACTTTCGTGTAGAATATAAAAAACCGGCAAAGCTTGATGATACAGTGTTGGTTCGTTTATCTGCGTTTTCTGCTCCTGCTCAAGAAAATAGTCCATTATCGCAAAGGATCCTTTGTGTTGATTTATGTGACTTAGCAGGAAATTCTTTTGCGGTTGTTGAGTTTACCAGCAAAGATTTTTCATAAAGAATTAAGCCCTTTCAGTTAACTGTACTTTCTCATAAATTTCTTATTTTCACTAAATTTACAGATAGGAATCATGCGGATTACAAAAAAGATTCTGTTAATTTTCATGTATATAAGTTAAAATGGGTTATATAACCAATTTTGTTTTGCTTTTAAGATAAGGCATATGTATATATTTTTTAATAGGAGGTTCGTAATGAAAAAAATAATTTCTGCACTAATTGTGTTTACTCTGGTTTTCTCGTCCAGTTCTTTTTGCTTTGCAGCCAGTGATCCGTTAAGCAAACTTATTGTCAGCAAAAGCGAAAGTACAAGCTCCAGTAAACAATACACTCTATTCCCTGAATTTGACGCAGATATCACCGAATATAGCATTTTCCTTGCTGATGGAACGGATGATGCCTATCTGTACATGAAACCGGGAAGTAGCAAATATACGGTGTACTGTGACGGTGATGAAGTGACAGACGATGACGATTATTTTGCACATGTTAAAAGTATCGACGATGGCGATGAAATTGATATTGTGGTTAAAGACGATGATGATGACAAGCTTGAGACCTATACAATCACCTTTTACTGCGGTGATGATGATGACAATGATGAAGCGGCATTGGATGATCTTTATGTAAAAAGTAAAACCTCTAGCGGCAGCTATTCAAAAGTCGATTTAAATGATGACTTTGATTCAGACACAAAAAAATATGAAGCTGATATCAATAGTGATTATAAGACCGTTCAAATTTACGCAGAGGCTGAGGATTCAGATGCAACCGTCCTCATTAATGGATATGTGGTAGGCAGCTCAGGGTATCGTTCCTTTGATTTAACAGATGGGGATAATACCTTTAAAATTACCGTCATCGCTGAAAATTGCGATGATACCGAGACGTATACCTTAACACTTAGTTATAATGATAAATCAGCTTACTCTTCGGCCCTGTCTTACTTATATGTGAGAGACTCCGGCAGTAATACCATTACATTAAGCCCTGCTTTCTCAGGCAGTTCAAAAAATTACACTACGAATGTAGCAAATTCGGTGAAAAGCGTAAGTGTTTATGCGACGCCTACCGATTCCGATTCAACGCTTTATATTAACAATGGTACAGCAACTAAAAGTACTTGGACTGAATGTACACTGAAAGAGGGAGTAAATACTATTTCAGTTAAAGTATATCAACCGGATGCTGAAACTACCACCACCACCTATAACCTCAATATTTATCGTCAGCCAATCGCTCAAGATACTTCCATCAGCTCCCAAAAGCTTACGGTAGACGGTATTTCAAAAACGCTGAATGCTTATAATATTAACGGAAATAATTTTGTTAAGCTAAGAGATATCGCCAGCCTAATCTCCGGAAGCATGAAGCAATTCAGTGTCAGCTATAATGAAGCAAACAATGTAATCGTTCTGCTAAGTAAGAGTTATTATACGTCAAACGGACAGGAGAACGTAGCTCTCGGCAGAGCAAAAGAAATTGCTGTTTCAACGCAGTCGGTTTATCTGGATGGAAGTTCTGTAAGCCTGATGACCTATAATATCGATGGAAATAACTATGTCATGCTGCGAGACGTAGCCATGTTATTTAACTTTGGTCTAAGTTATGATACAAGCACTGAGACTGTAAAAATAGTAACAACTTCCTCTTATTCAAATTAAAATGAACGGAAACAATATTTATATTCAAAAAAGAGCAAGGCATCTCCTATAGAGACGCCCTGCTCCTCTTTTTATGTGGGTTGATTTACCGCTTAAGTAAGCTTTGTGGCGAGCAATTTGCTTCAGCCAGCACACTCTTAGCGCATTCGCGAGACATTTTAGCTATAGCAATTACAGAAAATAATCACCAAAAGTAAGAAGAAAAACAGTAAGCTAGTATCAACACCTTCGCCATTAAATAGGCCACAACTGTTTGACATTTATAATCACCTGCTTCTTTTAAAATTTTATTGTATGATATGATATGTGCCAAATCAGCAATGTGTTACTAAATTCATATTTTCCTTTTAAAAAAGTCTTTAACCTCATTTTTTAAAGGAATCTTCCTATCTCTCTTTCATAAACCGTTTCGTTACATTCGCCAGAATCCGAATCCCTTTTACAAGGTCCTCATCCTTCATATTGGAGAAATTCAAGCGCATTTCATTGCTTCTGGATGCATTGGGATAAAAGGCAGTCCCCGGGACAAAAGCTACCTTATTTTCCATCGCAATCGGAAGTAACTTTCTTGTATCATAGTCAACCGGAAGTTCAAGCCAAATAAATAACCCTCCTGCCGGCAAAACAAATTGAATCTCCTCAGGGAAGTTTTCTTTAATCGCTTTTGCCATTACGTCACGTCTATGTTTATACAATCTGCTGATCTTGGCGATATGTGCGTCTAAATCATAATGTGTTAGATAATAGGCCATCTGCATCTGAGCAATCGCCGATGAAGAGAGATCCGCCGCATTTTTCAGAACCAAATACTTTTGCATCATTTCTCCACGGGCACAAAGCCATGCTACACGCAGTCCGGGACAAAAAGTCTTAGAAAAAGTTCCGATATAAACAACTTGCCCTTTTTTATCATAATAGCTCAGTGGTTTTTGAGGCTTGTTATCATACGCTAGCTCAGAATATGCAGCATCCTCCAGAACTGCTACATCGTATTGTGAAATCATCTCCATAAATTCAATTCTTCTTTGTTCCGACCAGCTTCGTCCGGTGGGATTCTGAAAGTCGGGATTCACATAAATCATCTTTACCTTATCGCCGTATTGGTCCAATGCTTGTTTCAATGCATTCAATTCCAATCCCTGGCGATCCGTAGGAATCGCTACCAATTGAGCCTCGTGTGCCCGAAGTGCACTCACCGCACCTAAATAAGAAGGCGTCTCAAACAGAACCACGTCTCCCTTATTGATAAACAACATCGCACTCATATCCAAACCCTGCTGAGAGCCGCTGGTAATAATGACTTCATCCAGATTATAATCCAAATCAAATATTCTTTTCATTCGATGGCGAATCACCTCTCGGAGCGGCTTATGCCCACTGGTTGAACAGTAGCTTAATGCCGCTTTTCCTTCTCTCTCCAGCGTTTTAATGAAAGCGTCGGTGATTTCCTCCAAAGGATAGGTCTCCGGAGACGGGAAGCCTCCTGTAAAAAGAATCATATCGTCCGTTTCCTGTATTTCCATGACACTTAGCAAAGATTTATCTTCTAAACAATCCATCCTCGTTGCGTATCTCATTTTTATCCCCCTATTTCAGCAAAATGATATTTTAGGGCTAAAAGTACATTGCTGCACATTTAGCCCTAATCTTCGTTCTATTCGTTTATTCGTTCCTCACATTTCAGGAAGAAACACCTATACCTGCCAACTATTTAAATATTTTTCTTGTTCTTCAGTCAGCTTATCGATTTCGATGCCCCATGCCGCTAATTTCCTGGTAGATACCACTTCATCAATCTCTGCGGAAACGTCGATCACACCTTTTTTCAAGTTTTTATAGTGTTCCTTAATGTACAATGCGGAAAGCGTCTGAACAGCAAAACTCATATCCATGATTTCAGCTGGGTGTCCGTCTGCAGCAGCAATATTTACTAATCTTCCTTCCGCGATGATATGAACAGTTCTCCCATTGGAAAGCTTGTAACCCATGATATTCTTTCTGGATTCCGTTTTTTCCACTGCGGCTTCTTCTAAACCGGCCATATCAATTTCACAATTAAAATGTCCTGCATTGCTTAAGATGGCTTTATCCTTCATCGTCAGCATATGATCCACTGTGATGGTATGCGTGCATCCTGTCGCTGTAACAAAGATGTCACCTAGCGTGGCTGCTTTTGCCATGGTCATGACACTATATCCGTCCATCCTGGCTTCGATTGCCTTCACCGGATCGATTTCCGTTACGATTACATTGGCACCCATAGCCGCTGCTCTCATTGCAATTCCTCTGGAGCACCAGCCATAGCCTGCGACAACTACGGTTTTACCGGCTACGATTAAATTGGTGTTGGCCATGATACTGGTCCAAACCGACTGTCCTGTACCATATCTATTATCAAATAAATGCTTGCACTGAGCATCGTTTACAGCAACCATAGGGAACTTTAAGATGCCTTCTCTTTCCATGGCTTTTAATCGAATAACACCGGTAGTTGTTTCTTCACAGCCACCCCATACTTCTTCGCCGAGATCCGGTCTGGAATGATGAATCAGCCCTACTAAATCACCGCCGTCGTCAATAATGATATTCGGTTTATGTTCTAAGGCCATTTCAATATGACGGTCATACTCTTCGCCAGTTGCTCCATGATAAGCAAACACCATCAAGCCATCCTCTACAAGAGCAGCCGCAATATCATCTTGTGTGGAAAGCACATTGCTCCCGGTAACAGACATCTGTGCGCCGCCCGCAGCTAACACCTTGCAAAGATAAGCAGTCTTCGCTTCCAAATGTACCGATAAAGAGATTTTAATGCCATCGAAAGGTTTTGTCGTTATAAATTCCTCTTCAAAACCTCTCAGCAGGGGCATATTATTTTTTACCCATTCAATTTTCTGATGGCCTGAAGGCGCAAGCGCTAAGTCTCTGATTTCATATTTTTTCATTTATTACTCCTTTATGCGTTTCAGTGATACACTCCTTTAACTGATAAATTATACGAACCCTGTTAAAAAGATTGGTAATCTGCAACAAGAATAGGCTCTGTCACATCAACATGACCCATCAAACTTTCTACGACTTTTCCGTCTACTAGAAATTGTACGGATTTAATTTCATCAAAACTTTTTCCGAGCGTCAATACGATTTGGCTAATCAATAAGGTTTCCTGGAAAGACCCTCCTGACAGATCTTTTGAAGAAAGATCTACATACGCAACATCGTCTTTCAAATATACATCATGAATACCATATTTCTCAGTCACTTCGGTTTCTGCATTTTTTAGATCTTCCGGCACTTGCCAAAGCATGGTCAGTGCATTTAGATATTGATCATCTGTATTTTTATCACAGTAGACAGATTTTCCATCATACTCTATGAGCGGATCCTTCGACTCATCACCCGTTTCTACAAAATCCTTTGAAACAAAATATAACTTTAGCGGATACTCTACTTTACTTGTATCTTCCTTGGTGCCACAGGCGCCTAAACTGATAGTCATTCCAATGACAAGGACGATAACGAGGGAGAAGCAGAGTATTTTTATCCATTGGTTTTTCATAACCTCAAACCCCTTTTCCATTTAAATAAATTTTAGTTCTTACCACATAGCCCCATTATTCAACCGTTACACTCTTGGCCAAGTTCTTTGGCTTATCAATGTCACAGCCTCTTTCCCTTGCTATGTAATAAGCTAGAATCTGAAGTGGTACGACAGACAGCAGCGGTGAAATCTCATCTATACAATTTGGGATATAGATTACTCTATCCGCTTGCTTTTCAATTTCCGTATTATTTTCCTTCGCGATACCAATTACATAAGCGCCTCTCGCTTTCACTTCCTGAATATTGGAGAGCATTTTTTCATACAGCTTTTCCTGTGTGGCAAGTGCAATAACAAGGGTATCTTTTTCAATTAATGCGATGGTACCGTGCTTCAATTCTCCGGCCGCTATGGCAAAGGAATTGATATAAGAAATTTCCTTTAATTTGAGTGATCCCTCATAAGAAACCCCTGCATCCGATCCTCTGCCGATAAAAAATACTTGTTCCTTTTTATAAATTTCTTTTGCCAGATCGTGTATTTCATTTTCCTTTTTCAAGAGCTCTTTTAACTTATCAGGAATCTCTTTTAATTCTTTTAGATAGTTGGTATAACGTTCCTCATCCAAAATGCCTCTTGTGCGGCCCATATAAAGCCCGATCAAATACATGCACATTAACTGAGTTGTATAGGCCTTTGTGGAAGCCACCGCTATCTCAGGGCCGGCCCACGTATAGAACACGTCATCGGACTCACGGGCAACGGAACTGCCCACTACATTCACAACGGATAAGATTCTGGCTCCCTTACGTTTGGCCTCCCGAAGGGCCGCCAACGTATCCAGCGTTTCGCCAGATTGGCTAATAGCGATAAACAATGTTCTCTCATTTACAAAGGGATCTCGGTACCTAAACTCAGAGGCAACATCAATTTCTACCGGGATCTTCGCCAGATTTTCTATGACAAACTTTCCTACAAGTCCTGCATGATAAGCTGTTCCGCAAGCAACAATAAATACCTTATCGAAGTTTTCGATATCTTCCTTCGATAGATTGATTCCGTCTAATTTGATGCTTCCGTCTTCTTCAATTCTTCTGGTCAGTGTTTCATATAGGCCTTTAGGCTGTTCATGGATTTCTTTCAGCATAAAATGCTCATAGCCTTCCTTCTCAGCCGATTCTGCATCCCATGTCACATGGAAAACATCCCGCTTAATTTCTTTTCGTTCCGCATTATAAATTTTTACGCTGTCACTCTTTATAACAACCGTTTCATTATTTTCAATTAAATAAATCTTACGAACATGCTTTAGAAGTGCCGGGATATCCGATGCAATAAAATTGCAATCCTCTCCCAGTCCTGCAATGAGCGGTGCATCTTTCCTCACGGCTACGATTTTATCCGGTTCTGCAGCTGCAACGACACCAATAGCATACGCCCCTCTCATCTTCTCCACTGCTTTATAGACGGCATCTTGAAGATCCCCGTCATAATAAATCCCAATCAGGTGAGCAATGACTTCCGTATCCGTTTCGGACTTAAAGGTGATGCCATACTCTTTCGCCAGCCATTCTTTTATCTCCACATAATTCTCGATGATTCCGTTATGCACAACGGCAATCGTTTCATTGGAGTTGCAATGCGGATGAGAATTTACGTCCGATGGCGCTCCATGAGTAGCCCATCTGGTATGACCAATTCCAATTCTGCTGGCGAGTGTTTCTCCTGCAATCAGATTTTCCAAATTAGCGATTCGCCCTACGTGCTTTCTGATTTGAAGTTCTCCGTCTATATTTAATGCGATTCCTGCCGAATCATACCCTCTGTATTCTAACTTCTTTAATCCATCAATAATGATGTCCTTTGCGTCTCTCGCTGCGCTGTTTCCAACGTATCCAACTATCCCGCACATATTCTTTCCCTCCTCTATCCGAGTCTCTTTGTTATAAGCAGCGCAAGATCCTGCGCAAGCTTAGCTATTGTTTCTATATCCTTGCCTTCAATCATCACTCTCACAAGGGGTTCTGTTCCGGAAGGTCTTATCAAAACTCTTCCTTCTCCCGCCATCAATTCCTCGACGCGTTTAATTTCAGCACTGATTTCAGTATCCTCCATATAGTTCTTTTTATTCTCATTCTTTATGGCGGCATTTTTGAGTACCTGCGGATAAATCGTGATTTCATCGGAAAGTTCGGATGGTTTCTTTCCTGACAGCTTGATAGCCTTTAACAGCTGTAATGCGGATAAAATCCCATCTCCGGTGGTTGTATAGTTTAAGAAGATAATATGTCCGGATTGCTCGCCTCCGATGATACCGCCGCTCTTTAGCATACTTTCCAATACATAGCGGTCTCCCACCGCAGTCACTTCTACCTTTGCCCCCATTGCTTCAACGCCTTTATGGAAACCAAGGTTGCTCATAACGGTAGCAGTTACTAGGTTGTTCACCAGTAATCCGCTTTCTTTCAGCATCTTTGCACACATCAAAATGGTTTTATCTCCATCAATAATGCGTCCTTGTTCATCTACGGCAATCAATCGATCCGCATCTCCATCAAAGGCAAGACCGATGGCGGCTCCTTTTTCCACTACTATTTTCTGTAGTTTCTCAGGGTGCGTGGATCCGCAAGCATCATTTATATTGATACCATTCGGTTGCTTTGCTAAAACAGTAATCTCTGCTCCGAGGTCATAAAAAACGCGCTCAGCGACCTTATAGGAAGCTCCATTTGCACAATCCAGCACAATCTTCATGCCTTTTAAACTGACATCAATCGTGCTCTCTAAAAATTTAGCGTATAGTTCTAAGGCATCCTCTTCGGCCTCTAAGCATCGGCCTAACTTATCCCCTGTGATGTGGCTGTTTACATCGATATTTCTGATGATGATATCTTCTATCTCTTCTTCCAGCGTATCATCCAGCTTAAAGCCTTCTCCGTTAAAAAATTTAATACCGTTATATTCAAACGTATTATGAGATGCGGAAATGACCACACCTGCCGTTGCCTTATAATGCCTCACAAGATAGGCTACCGCGGGAGTTGGCAGAACCCCAACCTTTATGACATTCCCGCCCATCGCAAGAATTCCTGCGCTGATCGCATCCTCCAGCATATCTCCTGATATTCTTGTATCTTTTCCAATAAGAACGACCGGCCGCTGCTCCTTTTTGCTTAATACATAGGCCCCTGCCTTACCCAGGTTAAACGCCAGCTCCGGTGTCAGCTCTGAATTGGCAATTCCTCTCACACCATCTGTTCCAAATAGTCTACCCATTTATCGTGTTCCTCCTCTGAAAGAAAAACGAGGTTATACGCCCTCGTTTATCGTTATATAAATTTCACTCGGTGTTACCGAAGATTCCGATAAGGTTTGGTCACAGGACAGCTTAACCGGAACGGTACGAATCCCTGTCTCCAGATCCGTTAAATCAATGGACAAATGGATTTCATCCTCTGTCAAGTTTGTTATTACCGACTCTTTTCCGGATGCACTGACCTTCACGCTTTGCGTGTTTACCACCACAGAAAGTCCCTCAGCTAATCCTTCAAAACCTATCTTGCTGCTATCTATATCGAATTCTTTTACACTTATTCCTTTTATATTTATGCTTACGACCGGATGCTTCGAATCATCAGAAAGCATGATACCGCTTGGCAAATTTACTTTCACCGGAATATCTGCTGTGGATGAAATACTGCTGATGTCAATACTCGCTGCTGTCACACTCTGAATCTTACTTACCGTATCCTTTAATCCTTTAATCTTTACTTTTTTAGGAATGTTCAAGCTGGTCACTTCAAATTTGTTACTTACTTGACCTGTCACCTCAAGGTTTAATGGCACTTCCTTCGTTTCAAAGACTGCTGCCGTGAGATATGCTTTCGAAGCGGATAATTTTACTCCGCTAACCAGATTTCCATTTTTATCGACTGCATGTAAATCTGTAGTCAATATATTCTTGTCCGTTTTGAGCTGGGTTACATCAATTGTAGTCGTCACTTCAGACACACTGGCTACTTTAGATTTGGCTCCCTTGACTTCCACTTCATCCGGGGATAAATCAAACGCCGTCGGCTCTGTGCCGCTCTCAATAGTGCCTGAGAATAGAACCGTAATCGGTTTATAGATGGAGACAAGACTCTCAATTGTTATAGGAATCATACTGGTTCGGACATCCGATACGGATACCGAATCCGGCACTGTAACAGAAACCGGCACATTGTTTGTTCCGAGGTTATAACCCAAAACATTTGCAGTAGCCGATATGTCATTGGCTGCGATTTTTAAAACATCGGCTCGCTTTCCTTCAATGACCACATCTACATAATATTCTCCGTCCTCCGTCAATGCTAAACCTCTGTCAGTCAGTGTCTCCATGTTTAGCAGCTGCACCGGAACGTTTGGTATTTTCAACTTTGTTGTAGGATTTTCAACACTTACAACATAAATCCAAAGGAATACTGCCAATACCACAGACAATACCTTCACAAAAGTTTTATTCTGCAGCATTTTTCTTTCTCCCCAATCTATTCAGTATTGCGGACAAGCCTTTTGCCGCAACGTTCTTCTCATTATCGTTGGTATTTAAAAACAAGTTAAGCAATGTTTTTTCCACTGTCTTAATATCCAAAAATCGAGACAGCTTTCCATCTACAGCGATGGAGATAATACCCGTCTCCTCTGATACGATTAACGTAATGGCATCCGAATTTTCCGTAATACCGATGCCCGCTCTATGCCTTGTGCCTAACTCTTTTGATAAAGTCTTATTTTGAGTGAGCGGTAACACGCACCCTGCGGCAAAGATCTTATCCCCCCGAACAATGACTGCTCCATCGTGAAGAGGGGAGCCTTCATAAAAAAGATTTCCTAAGAGCTCTGCTGATATATCCGCATTTAGAATAGTTCCTGTCTCGGCGATATCGGTCAAGGAAGTCTCCCTTTCTAAGATAATCAGCGCCCCCACTTTATTCGTTGAAAAGTTATCCACCGCTTTAATAAAAGAAGCGGTTATCGTCTTCGCCTTTTCTTTATCCAGCTGTCCGAAAGGGGCTTTTACCAATTTGCTTCTTCCTACATATTCCAGCCCTCTTCTAAGTTCCGGCTGAAATACGATCACCAGTGCAATAACACCTAACGTCATCGTTCCTTTCAAAATCCAGTTCATCGTGTATAAGTGAAATTGGTCAGACAAAAAAGTCGCCAGTACTAAAACAAGCAGACCTTTTACTAATTGCTCTGCTCTTGATTCTTTAATAAATCCTAATACTTTATAAATCACAAACGCGACGATAAATATATCAATTGCATCTGTAATGCCAAAGCCGGAAATAATGTTGCTTATGTAATTCTGCATTCTTTTTCCCCTTTATTTTTTCCCCAATATCATCCCATCATTAATTGTAACCAAAATACACTGATTTTTCAATAGATATATAGCAAAAAAATCGTCTTTGCCAAGTCTTTGATTTGCGTTTATGCACTTTAATTTGTAGATTTTTTTGATACTTTGTCAATATCACAAAGAATATTTCCTATGAAATTAAAAACAGCAGGATTTTCATCCTGCTGCATTAATCTTATTTCCTTCTGTATATTATGTTTTTACACAACCGCCCTTTTTAGTAAACTGCCTCAATCAGGCCGTAATCACCATTCTTTCTTTCATAAACAGCATTTACTGAATCTGTCTCAAGGTTTAAGAATATAAAGAAGTTATGTCCCAGTAATTCCATCTGCATGATGGCTTCTTCCACCGACATGGGTATGAGTTCCATCTTCTTTTTCTTTACTACGGCTATCTCTTCCGACTGATGGTCGAAATCTGGGATTTCCGCAAACATAAACTCCCTGTTATCCTTGTGCTTTTTCTGAAGCTTTGTCTTAAATCTAGACATTTGTGAGGATAACTTGTCAACAACCCGGTCAATCGCGTCGTAAGCCACATCCGCCGTTTCTTCTGCCCTGAAAATGGTTCCCTTCGCATTGATTGTGGCTTCTACTTTCTGCTTGCCTTTTACATTGGAAAGCACTACATTAGCCACAATGTCACTGGAAAAATATTTTCCCAGCTTTTCCAGCTTCTTTTCGATGGTGTCCTTCAGATGGTCACTTGCATTTAAATTCCTGCTAGTAAATATAATCTTCATATAAACGACCTCCTTTGTATATTGAGTTGTTATTGTTATTATATCACCGTTTTCAGAAATTTTCTATAACTTTTAAAAATGATTTATGTCAATTTTTTTCAATATATTTTGATCAGATTTCAGCAGACCACAGAAAGTCAGCGCGGCGGTTTTTACGCAATAAAAAAATTAGGACAATAGGATTGCCTAGCTGACCTGGTCTTTGACCCCACACTCGCCTTTATCTGACTTTGTCAGAGGACTTACTTCTAAGCTACGCCATGATCACTGCCGCCTTGCGGATCAGCTTACGTGGATCCTTTCGCCCGTAACTGGCTTGGACTTTCAACCACAGACCTAGGCAATCCTATTATTCTAATTTATTCTATTTCTATTTAATTAACACCTGCCGCTAAAGTCAGCACAAACACGTTGTCCGCTCCGGCTTCCTTCAATGCTTTGCTGCATTCATCGGCAGTACTCCCCGTCGTATATACATCGTCTATTAACAATATACTTTTACCATGAATATCATATAATACGCTCGCCGAATACGAATCGATCAGGTTTAGTTTTCGCTGATTTCTATCCAGTTTATTCATCGGCGCTTTATAATAATTCCTCTTCAGTACTTGACCATTATACGGCACGCAAAGCCCCTTGGCAACCTCTTTTGCCATAAGTTCCGCCGGATTATATCCCCGCTTTGCCTGTTTCTTTTTGTGCATCGGTACAGCAGTAACAAAATCGATTTTCAATTCCTCTAAAAGAATCCGGTCCAGCATAATTTTTCCGAGTTTACTGCCCATATAAGCGGCTCCGTTAAATTTAAATCGATGCAGGATTTCTTTTTCTTTCGTCCCATATTGCATACACGTAAATCCGCGTTCAAACCAGTGTACATTTTGTTGACAGTCATGGCATAGCTCGTTTTTTCTTTCATTTTCCAATGCTTTTCCGCACTTACCGCACGTTCTTTCATTGGCCCAGCGAAGGTTCTGCAAACAGTCATCGCAGAGAGCGTAGATACGGCTGGGGTCAATCAAATTGCCGCAGCAAATGCAATAAATACTAGAGGGAAAAGCCAATTCTAAGCTTCGCTTCCCTACCTTAAAAAGAAGGTCTCTGAAATCCCTTTTATCAAGATGCATTGTTCCCTCTCCCCTTTCGGCTTGTCCTCTATAACACACTCTTCAATCTCGCTTTTAGCCCGGTATAGCGATCCGTAATCCGGTTATTCTCAATCATTCCCTGCATTTTGTTTTTAGATCCAACCAGCACGACAGCTTCCTTGCCTCTGGTAACAGCCGTATACAGCAAATTTCGTGTTGCTAAAATAGGCGGGAACCAAGAAATCGGCATAATGACAATAGGAAACTCACTTCCCTGACTTTTATGTACCGTTACGGCATACGCCAACTCCAATTCGTCCAGCTGCGTCACATCATACGTGACATACTTGTTGTCGTCAAAAATAACGACCACCTCATTGAACTCCTTATCGATGTGGCTGATAAATCCAACATCTCCGTTAAAGATTCCTTGACCTTCGGTAAAGTCCTCTATTTTTTTCCACGTCATCTGATAGTTATTTTTAATCTGCATCACTTTATCGTTTACTCTGAAGATTTTGTCGCCAAATTTTTGCTCGGCAAGTTCCGGATCCGGTGGGTTTAAAACCATCTGCAGTTCTTTATTTAAATGGATGCTGCCAAGCAATCCTTTTCTGACAGGAGTCAACACTTGCATGTCCTTCAGCGGGTTACAGCCTGTAAAATAATTCGGCAACCTGCGTACGCACAGATCTTTTATGCTGTCCAGCATTTCTCTTTCCCCATTTCTTTGCAGGAAAAAGAAGTCCTTATCTTTTTCATTGAAATCCGGTTCCTCGCCCCGGTTAATTTTATGCGCATTCACCACAATCAAGCTTTCCTTAGCTTGTCTGAAAATCTCCGTCAATTTCACCGAGTAGATGACTTCACTGTTAATGATATCTCGAAGCACATTTCCGGCCCCCACGGAAGGCAGCTGATCGGCATCTCCTACGAAAATCAACCGTGTACCGGGGGTCAGTGCGTTCATCAATCCGTTCATCAGCAAGATATCAATCATGGAGGCTTCATCTATGATGATGACATCATACTCAAGCGGGTTTTCTTCCGTCTTCCCGAAACGCATCGTATCCTCTTCCTCTGAATAGTAATACTCCAAAAGGCGATGGATGGTGGAGGCCATATAGCCCGATGTCTCTGTGATACGCTTTGCCGCACGTCCGGTAGGTGCTGCAATGGCTGTACTCAGTCCGCTGTTTTCCAAAACGGACATGATTGCGTTTATAATCGTCGTTTTACCTGTACCTGGTCCTCCTGTAATAACAGAAATACCGTTCACCAAAGACGATTTGACAGCAAATTTTTGATTCTCAGAAAGTTCTATTCCTTTACTGGCTTCCGTCATCTGTATCAGACTGTCGATATCCGTATTAATCAATTTTAAAGGAGCCTGATTTAATGCCAGCAATTTTTTGCAAACATTTTGTTCGGCCATAAAGTACGGCATCAAAAACACAACGGATTGTCCTTCCAACGTTTCAATATGTACATCGCCATCAAAAGCCATATAAACCAAAATATCGTACACATTTTCCGAAGACAGATCCAGCAATTCGCCTGCTTTCTCACATAATAATTTTTGAGGGGCAAACGTGTGCCCCTCTGAAATATAATAATTTAAAGTGAAACGAATACCGCTTTTTATTCTCTCCTCATCATCTTTCGCCACACCCATCTTTTGTGCAATGGCGTCTGCCCGTTTAAATCCGATGCCAAAGAACTCGTTTACCAATTGATACGGATTATGAGAAACAATTTCCATCGCATCCACACCATACTCGTTATATAATCGAATGGCATAGTTGGACGGAATGCCAAATTGTTGTAAAAACAACGAAACCTCTGATAATTCTTTTTTGCTCTTAAAAGCTTCTCCGATCATAAAAGCTTTCTTTTCTCCGATACCGTCAATTTCTACAAGCCTCTCCGGCTGATTCTCGATGATACTCAGCGTATCGGTTCCAAACTGCCTGACGATGATTGCCGCCGTTTTTTTCCCGATTCCTTTTACTGCTCCCGACGCAAGAAATTCTTCAATTCCGCTTGCGGAAGTCGGCATCAATTCTTTCATTTCAGCCGCATCAAACTGCTCCCCGTAAGTGGGGTGAATCTTCCAGCTTCCGACCAACTCAAAACGTCTTCCTCGATCCGCAAAAGGGAAGCAGCCCGTCACCGTGAACAGTTCCTCTTCATTCTCCATCACCGCAATGGTATAGCCGTTCTCCTTATTTCTAAAGATGATATCTTGAATTGTTGCAATTTTTACTTCCGTTGCTGCCATTTCTTCCTTCCCTTTTTGACCTATCGAATAAATCGAATTTTTCTCATACTTGCTGCCAGCTTGTTCTTGCTGAACGTTCTCGCATAGGTCATCAAATCTTCCTTTGTATTCAAATTCGGCTTCATATGCACTACGTCCAGCAACATATTCAGCAGCTTACCGATCGCTGCTCCCGATGCAATACCTTCTTTTAATAAATCGTCCCCGTTAATCGCCAAATCCTCCACAAAAATTGGTTCCTGGAATTCCCGAATATTATCTAGAATAAATTTTCTTGAATGGATCCGGTTTACCGGCAGGTCATAGACGATTCGCTGTGCTTTTGAAAGGTTATCTAAAAATTCATACCGCTCCATGCCGTAATCGACTAAGAATTTTTTCATTTCATATTTATTGGTTATAAAATACAGCTTATCTACCAGATGCACCCCATCTAACAAAGCATGCTCATCCTTCCCGCTGTATTTCAAATATTCAATCGCCGCCACAGAACGTTTCAGATCAAAACACTTATAGAATAGAGCCAGTCTGCGAAGGCGAACCTGCTTCGTCTTATCAATATTACAGATATACGTATCCAAATCCTCCAACTCCCGTTTGGAAACAGTGGAAGAAACCTCTTGGCCGGCAATATAATCCATCAATCCGGTTTCTATAAGCAATTTCAGTCCTTTGCGGGTATGTTGACTGACAATAATCTTTTCAAACTGACTGCGTATGGATTCAACGGGAATTTCATCCAATAGAAAAGCCTTCGCTACAATAGCATCATACACCGATTGATGCAAGTCAAAATCAAGTTCTGCCGCAAAGCGAACAGCCCGCAGCATACGAATCGGATTTTCTTCAAAACGAAGTATGGGATCACCGATTGCCTTGATCTGCTTTTCTTTCATATCCTGACGCCCCTGATTAGGGTCTGCCAAGGTTCTTTGGGGATTATAGGCGATTGCATTTATCGTAAAATCCCTGCGCGTTAAATCCTCTTCCAGACTTCCCGTAAACGTCACGTGATCCGGCTTCTTATAATCACTATAAGGGCCTTCAATCCGAAACGTAGCGATGTCTACGATAAGTGCTTCCTCTAGTAAAGCACAATCTGCCGCCGGCCCTTCCCCGGAATGAGCCGGTAGTTCCTGCGCCTGCGGAAAAACCATTCGTATCACGCCGTACTCCTCGCTGAGCACTTGCGCTTCAGGAAATATCCGCTTCAGCTCATCGATTCGGGCTGAGGTCGCAATATCCCAATCTAAAGGTTTTAGTCCGATCAACGAATCACGTACACAACCGCCCACGACATAGGCCTCAAAACCTTTTTCCTCTAACAACTTTAAAGTTCCATTTACTTCCTTTGGTAATTTAATCATAAATAATTCCCCTATTATTTAAATCAAAATATATCTCTATTTGTCATCGCTTTGCATAGGTTTATACAATTTTCGATTATCTAAAGTCCAAACTCGATCAGAAAATTCACCCGGTGTAGTTCCTCTCAATGCATCCTCCATATCGAACATTCTTGCATCAATGATATCCAAATAATGCAGAATTTCCGCTTCCGGGAACATTGGCTTCTTCGGACTTCCGAATTCAGGCTCATAATGATGCGAAAGAATCATATGCTCCAGCATGATTGCTTTTTCTTTTGGCATGCCGATCTCTTCAGCAAGCCGGTCAATAGTCTTGATCCCTTGAACTAAATGGCCCAGCATCTGTCCTTCAAAAGAATAACCTTGAGCAATTCCCAGCTCATTGGATTCGATCTCATTCAGTTTTTCTATATCGTGAATGATGACACCTGCTGTCACCAAGTCCGCATTTAAATTCGTATAAACCTCACACATCCGCTCTCCATTCATCAGCATTCTTTTTACATGGTAGAGCAACCCGGACAACTCCGCATGATGGTTTTTTTGGGCAGCCGGATAATACATCAGCCTCTCTTTGTTATCGGTTAACAGCCGGATGCAAAGAGTCTTTAAATGTTCATCTGTGATGCTTTCAGCTTTACCCAAGATAAACGCATACATATCTTCCCCGCGTTCCGGAGCGGCTTTTATCAAATCCATGAGCTCAATCGGATCCTTTTCCGCCTTCTTGCGGATTTTCATGACACGAAGCTGTTTCAGACCGTTCCACTGGGTAACGGTGGCTTTAATCTTCACAATATCGCCTTCCGTGATTTCGTTAATCGCCGGCAGTTCACTATCTGCCACATCCCATTTTTTAGCGGTGACTTCTCCGGTAGAATCTCCAAGTAATAAATCTAAATATTGCTTTTTATTTGATCCCAGCTTGACAGCTATGGTTTTTATTATAAAAAAGTCTACAACCTCTTCTTCCGGCTTAAAATCCGAAATGTAAAATCCTTTCATTTCTACTTCCCTTCTCTTCATAAAGTATCTTATAATTATATACCAATTATTAGCTCACATGCAAGAAATCTCAGCATCCATTTCTCTATTGTTTCCAACTTCTTGAAGTTGTTTAGTGTAATTTCAGCAATTTTATTATATAATATAGATGTCTGCATAAAGACGGAGACAGGCTTTCAAGACAAAGTGACTGCTTGCCGGTTTTATGCACTTGAAAAATACCAAGTCAAAAACTTATTATTTTGAAAGGAAAATTCAGCATGTCAAATATCGGTTTGGTGCGTGTTATAGCCGCGTCACCTAAGCTTAAAGTAGCCAATACAGACTACAATACAACGCAAATTATCGAAGCCATGGAATGGGCCGTAAAGGAAAAAACAAATGCGGGAATTATTTTATTCCCGGAGCTTTGTATCACAGGATATACGTGCGCTGATTTATTTTATCAGACGCATTTATATGAAAAAAATTTAGAGGGACTTCAGGCCATCATTAAAGCCTCCTCCTCTTTAAATCTGGGTGTCATTGCAGGTTTCTATTTTAAACTGAAGGGAAATCTCTACAACTGTGCCGCATTTATTCAAAACGGCAAGCTGAAGGGAATTGTTCCTAAAATGTTCATCCCAAATTATAAGGAGTTTTATGAAGACAGATGGTTTTCCTCCGGCGTTGACATTACTCATGAAATAACCTCCGTTACGCTTTTTGGTGAGGAGATTCCTTTTGGCAATATTATTTTTCGGGATGAAGTGTCCGGGTTCGGTCTGGGAATTGAAATTTGTGAAGACCTTTGGGTTCCGGTTACACCGGGAACAGCTCTTGCCTTAAATGGCGCAGATATCATCTTCAATCCTTCCGCGAGCAACGAAACGGTCGGAAAATCCGATTACCGAAAAGCTCTCATCACAGCAGAAAGCGCAAAAAACGTATGCGGATATGTCTATGCCTCTGCGGGTGTACACGAATCGACAACCGATTTGGTGTTCAGCGGTCACACCATGATCCTGGAAAACGGTGTTCTTATTTCCGAGGGTTCCATGTTCCAGCAAAGCCAAACCTATTTAATCGGAGATATTGACTTCCATCGAATTCAATTTGAACGTTCCCATGGACAGACCTTTAGCCGCAGTGCCAGTGCCTTTAACCTCCGCAGCGGTATTATAACAGTCGATCTGGAGCCTATCCGACTTGTGGATACCTCCATGTCCACGGTACGACCTTATGAAAAAAATCCGTTTGTCCCTGCCAATCCCGCTACAGTGGATGCCCGATGCCGTGAAATATTCAGTATTCAAACAGCCGGGCTTGCAAAAAGAATTGAACATTCCCACTCCAAGAAATCCGTGGTGGGGATATCAGGCGGCTTAGATTCAACCCTTGCTCTTTTGGTAACGGCTGAAACCCATAAATTATTGAACTTACCCGCAAGTGATATCATAGCGATTACCATGCCCGGTTTTGGGACAACCGGAAAAACCTATAACAATGCCCTTACTATCATGAAACTTCTCGGTGCCGATGTTCGGGAAATTCCTATCGGCGATTCGGTACTGAAACATTTTGAGGACATCGGTCACGATAAAAATAACCACAATTTAACCTATGAAAACTGTCAGGCAAGAGAACGAACCCAGATCTTAATGGATGTTTCCAATAAAGAAGGCGGTATTGTCATAGGAACCGGCGACCTATCTGAATTAGCGCTTGGCTGGTGCACGTACAACGGCGATCATATGTCCATGTACGGAGTCAACGCCGGCATTCCAAAGACCTTAGTGAAGTTCGTCGTCAAATGGGTGATGGATCACAAGCTGAGCGGTCCGACGGAAGACAAAACATTCAGCTCAGACAATGCTTTATTGAAAAAGACGCTGCAAGACATTTTGGATACGCCGATTTCTCCTGAATTGCTTCCGCCGGACGAGAACGGAAACATTGCACAAAAAACAGAAGATTCGGTAGGCCCATATATTCTTCATGACTTCTTTATCTATCATACCTTGCGGCATGGTATGCCGCCTAAAAAGCTTCTCTATATTGCGAAACAGGTTTTTGCGGAGGAGTATTCCGAAGACTTTATAAAAAAATGGTTGATCACGTTCTACAGGCGCTTTTTCAGCCAGCAGTTCAAGCGAAGTTGTATACCGGACGGCCCAAAGGTCGGCTCGGTCAGCCTGTCCCCAAGAGGCGATTGGCGAATGCCAAGCGATGCTGATCCGGCCATTTGGCTCGCAGAGTTGGAATAAAAGCACAATAGGGAGTATATCAAAACGATATACTCCCTATTTATCTATGTCATCCTCGGCTAGAACATTCTATTGAGGTTTATTTAACATGACGCGTGCTTTGAATAAATCTCCATCTATAACGATCTCGAACCATCCCTTCTGCAGCCGGACTAAATCCTTCGCAATCGCGAGACCTAATCCGCTGCCCTCCGTCGTTCTGGATTCATCTCCTCTTTTAAAGCGTTCCATCAATTCGTCTGAACTAATATTCAATGGCTGCTTGGAGATATTTTTCATTTCCAGCATGATGGAAGTTCCCTGTTCTGTTATATCGATATAGACTCTGCTGTTCTCTGCGGCATACTTGATGACATTGCTTAGAAGATTCTCCACGACTCTCCAGAGCAACTGACCGTCAGCTACTACATAATACTTCTCTTTTTCGGTATTGATAATAAAATCCAATCCGGAATACTGGATGCTCTGATCCATTTCGCCTAATCCTTGATGAATGAGGGAAAGCAATTCCACTTTCTCCAATCGAACGGGCATGGCACCGCTGGAGGCTTTTGCGGCCTCAAACAAATCCTCTGTCAGTTGTCTTAGCCGGTTGGTTTTTTCATCTATGATTCGGAGATATTCCGAAGCATTTTCGCTCGTCAGTCCTTCACTCTTCAATAAATCAATATAAGTCACCATCGACGTAAGCGGTGTCTTCAAATCATGAGATACATTAGAAATCAAGTCTGTTTTCAACCGTTGATTTTTTAATTCATTTTGTATCGCCACATTGGAAGCCTCTGAAATTTCATTAATGCCGCGTGCTAATTGGTCGAATTCGTCATCCCCTTTTACCTCTATCTTATAAGCCAAATTCCCGTTTTTCACCTCATCCACCCCGTTTTGAATGGCTTCAAACTTCTTGACCCATTTTGGTGTAAAGACTAATATCACCAGTAAAACCACCGGTGCCAGGAATACGGTTGCAGAAAGTAAGCAGCCTGCTGCGGCTAAGAACATCACTTTTTTCACCAAGCTGCTGCCCTTATAAATATCGATTAATTTACTTCCCAGACTATGGCATATCTTGCATACCACACGCTGCCAAAGCAAATAGACAAAGGAGTTCTTAATAAACTGTCTTGCCTTCAGCAAACGAATGCAAGACAGGATAAACCAAAGGCCAACAAGGGCCAGCAACCCTGCTGCTGCAATGAACATAATGATTTCCGGTTTGGAAAATGCATATTGGGCATAGCCCACTATAAAAATACCTAACTGCCCATTGGTATAGGAATAGCGGTGATAAGAATACATAGCTTCTGCCGCTAATGCAATCCCACCGCCTATGGAAAGAATGATGAATACTAGTTGTACTTCCGTCCATATTCGGTCTATTTTATACAGCTTTCTATTTCCCTCTTCATCTCTGCGCCCTGTCGTAACCGCCAGATAAATAAACAGCAAGAAACAAATAAGGGCACAGCCTGCAAGCCCGGGAAGCCAATTCCTTATTCCCGATACGGATTGGTAGGTTCTTTCGGCCGCAGTCATATATTGCTCATCAAAAGAAAAATAAATTTTTAAATCATCATTATACTGTCCAAACAATCGATTTTCTAACTCCTGATCCATGTTCGGATTCACACTGGCCGATGCCTCCATAGAGGTAGGGAACTTTGTAATCTTCCCATTCTGATAAATCAGATAGGCCGGATTTTTTTCAAAAACAGATTCTTTTGGAGTCCCCGTATCCTTTACTTGCAGATTGGTGATCACATTTGTTCCGTTTGTAGCATAATAAGTAAACCCTTCTATTCGATTCAATTCATCTTTTAATTGATTAAATTCCCGAAGCTGCTTTTTGATTAAATTGCTTTTGATGATATCAATTTGATCTTTGTTAGCCGCTATAAAGGCTTGTCGAAAAGCAGGATTGCCGAAATCTACTATTTGGTCAGCTCCTTCTATTACCGCAGAGATCTCATTCGGAATGATCGTTTCGGCTTCCGTTATGTAAGCATTATTATAGTACAGACTGTTGATCGCCTCTGCCAACTCTCCATCGTTTTGATTCAGCAAGTTTCCTGCTTTTATATAATCCTCACTTTTGTAATAGCAAATCAGCTGTATCATGTTATGAACCTGATTTTCAAATTCTCCCTGTAAATCTGCACTATACAAATAGCTGTTATCTTGAAATAAATCATTTAGCGTAAAGCTCCGATTGGCTTGGTTAAATGCCATAACGGTTGCTTGTAATCCAACCAAGGTCCCTACAAAGGTTGAAATACATAACACAAAAGCTAAAATTCGCACTGCCAGATTATCGTTAAATTTTTTCAATCTTATATCCAATTCCCCACACCACCTTTAAATACCGAGGATCTTTGGGATTAATCTCAATTTTTTCCCTGATCCTCCGAATATGCACCGCAACGGTATTCTCCGGATTGTAAGCCGGCTCTTTCCAAACCGCCTCATAGATTTGCTCCATTGAAAACACGCGTCCCGCATTTTCTGCTAATAATTTAATAATTCCGTACTCGGTAGGCGTTAGTATGACCGGTTCGCCGTCTATCGTAACCGCCTTTTGTTCATCGTCTACCAATAATCCCCCTGTTTTAAAAACCCCTGTTTTTTTCTCTAAACTGCCTAAATCGACGTATCTTCTCAGCTGCGACTTTACTCTGGCGATCAACTCCAGAGGATTAAACGGTTTTGTAATATAATCATCCGCTCCCATATTCAATCCCGTTATCTTATCATAATCTTCCGATTTCGCTGAGATGATTATAATTGGAATGTTTTTGTCTTCTCTGATTTTCATAGTAGTACGCATACCATCCAATTTAGGCATCATGATATCCATCAGGATCAAGTGGATCTCTTGTTTTTCTACAATATCCAACGCCTGCAATCCGTCGTATGCTTTGAAAATTTCATATCCCTCATTTTTCAAATAGACTTCAATGGCATTTACTATCTCTTTATCATCGTCGCATACCAAAATATTCATCTTATAAGCTCCTTTTCCTACAGTTGCTATAGGCCTTCAGAATAGGCGATATGCCCCTGCTGACTGCTGATCCCCTGCGCCCCCACGCAAAAGCAATCCTTTATACTTCCCCAAAGTATTTTTCACATCGCCTTTCTTTGCCTATAACATTATTCTAAATCTAAATTCTTAACAAACATTGAATGTAATTATTACAATTTCCTTAAGGTTAATCATACCATAAAACCCTCATTCTGGTCTTAAATATAGCATTTCTTGTTTGTGGGTCATTTATTCGAATGCTTTTCCCTTACTTTCAATTTTCTATTCAAAAAAAGAGTAAATCTTGTTTCACACAGGATCTACTCTTCTGAAATGGGTACGCATTGGTTCGGTTCGCAATCATCCGTTTCCTCAGGCAGCAGGGAAGCGATGATAATACTTGTCATAATCAGCGCAGCACCGATTAATCCTTTCCACGATAAGATCTCCCGCAATAAAAAAAACGAGGCAATTGCCGTAAAAATCGGCTCCGTGCAAAAGGATAAGGCAACAAAAGTCGCCGGCACATGTCGCAGGGCAATATTTTGAATAACATAAGCAATACAAGTGCAGCCAATTGCCAAGTAAAGAATGACACCCCATCCTACTAAAGGAATATTCGTCACATCCGGAAAATCTTCAAATAAAAAGGCGAATATCAGACAGAAGACTCCGGTAAATCCGGTTTGCATCACCGAAGTGGTAAGCGGATCCATATCTTCAAGATATTTTGAACTGAATACCAGCATACAGGCCCCTGTGATGGCACATATCAGTGCCAGTCCTTCTCCGAGTCCAAAAGAAAACTGCCCCTCTCCGCTGCAAAGGAGATATAATCCTAGGGTAACAATACCAATGGGAATCATATGTTTTTTATCTAATTTAGAATGCAGGATCAGATAGGATAAGAATGGTGTAAATAATACAGTTGTGGCCATCAGAAAACCGGTATTCGTTGCCGTCGCATAAACTAAAGCGAAGGCCCCTGTGATGAAAGAGGCAGCCGTAAATATAGAAATAATCAAATAGGCCATCAGATGCTTCTTCGTCACATTTTTCAAAACGCGTCTTCCAAAGATTAGCATAAAAAAAAGAAAGGCTGCTATATAGCGTGCCGATAAACAAAATAAAGGGGTTATCACATCTAGTCCGATTTTCATAATGGGATTTCCGACACCCCAAATGAAACATTGAACCAAGAGCAATGCTTCATATCCCATGGTTTTATTTTTCATCCTCTCACCTGCCCATCTCAATAGTTGCTTTCAGAACTTTTTTATACTATAATACATTCAAATATAAAAGTAAAACGAGAATTTCCTTGAACAATTTAAAGAAATTCTTATATGTCTATATAAGGAATAATCATTATGAGCAATCAAAAATACGAAGCTTTTCTCAAAACAGCAGAATTAGGAAGCTTTAAAAAAGCAGCCGAAGCACTCGGTTATACGCAAGCAGGCATCAGCTACATGCTGAACACCTTAGAAAATGAGTTGGGCTTAACTTTATTTGTCCGAGATTACGGAGGCGTACAGCTTACGGCTGACGGAAATCAAATTCTGTCCTGGGTTCAAGAAGTCTGCAACAGTGAACGTAGATTACATGCCAAGTTAGCGGATTTGAAATGTTTAGAATTAGGCACCTTACGGGTTGGTGCATTCACCAGCGTTGCGATTCAATGGTTGCCGGGTATTATGCAATCTTTTTTAAAGGAATACCCAAATATCAAATTTGAATTGCGATGCTCTGACGATCAGGCTGAAATGGAGCGGCTAGTCCAGCGCGGCGATGTGGATTGCGGCTTTTTTGTCTTGCCTGTCAATCCGGAGTTATTTACGATTCCGTTAAAGCGTGATTCTTTATTAATGGCCTTGCCGCAAAACCATCCTCTATCGGAAGCACCCTATTTCCCTATTGATTCCCTGTCAAAATATCCTTACATTGAACTGGATGAAGGATCTTTTTCTGAAATGAGGGACATCTTCACCTTCTATGGCGTAAAGCCCAATATTGCCTTTAGAGTGGAGAACAGCTATGCGGCCATGGCTTTAGTCAGTAAAGGCTTTGGCTTTAGCATTTTTCCTGAACTTTTTTTACAGGGAGCCTTTTTTCCTATGGTTTTTAAAGAATTGGAAATACCTGCTCACCGTGAACTAGCCATTTCCACCCGCTCACAGGAAACCGCTTCGCTTGCCACTAAAACCTTTTTAAAATATGTAGAGCAATGGGTTCATCAGTTTTAGAAGTCTATTCATTACGCAAGCTTTCAAGAGCGCTTAAATTCATCGCCCTTTTAGCCGGATAGTATCCGGACACCACGCCTATCACGGTAGCAAATGCTACCGCTGCAAATCCAAGCCATGCCGGAATTTTAGAGATGGAAGCACCATAACCCCCTCCCATCGTATTTAACGCGATACTGATGATGTCTTTTAGCACGGTGTTCATCAGCAGTGACACAATCACGCTGAAAATCAGCCCGACGACACCGCCTATGAACCCGATCAGACCGGCTTCCAGAAGGAACATTTTACGAATATCACGGAGGTTCGCTCCGATTACCTTCATGACACCGATTTCTTTTGTCCGCTCATAGATGGACATGATCATCGTATTCGTAATACCTAGCGCCGCAACTAGTAAAGATATGCCACCGATTCCGCCCAAGATGCCTTGGATCATCTTTGCGGTGTCTTTCATCGATTCAAGCCAATCACTAGGGCTATAGGTTTGAAAGCCCTGTTCCCGAAGCTGCTCGCTTATGTCGGCAGAATCATTGATATCGGTCACATAAACCAGCGCCTGGTCATATGTCTTCGTACCCGTCGAGAAGGTATTTTCTTTTCGGACTTTTTTAAGTTCTTTCGAAATATCTTCAAGGGCGGTGATGTTCATATAAACACAGTACGCCGAATCATCATCCGGATTTTCAAGAACTCCAACAGCCCTCGTCTCATATTCCTTATAGTCGATCTTCTGAGAATCCTGCCCCTCGCTGTTATTCTGCTTTTTCTGCCCGTACGTGTCATCTCCTGTAATAATTATCTTCTTAGCGGACATGACATCTAATGCTTCTCCGCTCCATTCGTTGCTATTCGGGTCTTGAAACCAATTCGGAACCTGATTGCCAAATAAAAGTTCATATTTATCTGTGCCATTTAAAAGTCTTCCGCCATCCAACACCTTATAATTAAATTTCTCCAAGACTTCAGGGCGTATCCCCATCACTTGTGTCTGCGCTATTTTTTTCCCGGCACCGATGGTCAGATATTCACTCACTACAGGGGTAACCGCGCCTACCCCTTTCATTTTCTCCATATCTTTAAGGGCTTTATCATTGATCACGCCTTTGGCATCCTGCATTTGCTGCATCATTCCACCGCCTCCATTACTCATTACGGTGATCATATGGAGATTCCCATAGCTTTCGATCTGTTCCTGATAACTGTCACTTAGGCCAAAACCGATAGACATCATGACTACGATAGCACAAGTACCTACAACAACACCAACAACCGCTAAAAGGGTTCGCGTCCGCCGCCTGAGCAAGTTTCGAAAACAAAGATCGACTAAATCCCTATTGTTCATAGCTGCTGCTCCTTTGTGGCGTCGCTCTCCGCATCAAGATCATAGTTGTCTTCGATCTCAAGGGCTGCATTCAGCTTCTTCTTGCGATGCTTTTTAAATAATACCCCGCCTATAACGCCGACCGCTATCACAATTCCTGCAATAATCAGAGCCCATGGAGTTTGCTTTGGCGGTTCTCCTGTCATGGAAGGGTCCTCCTCAAAGACCGGAGCGGCCATCGTCTCAAAGGTAAAAGGTACTTCAAGGAATTGTGCTTCCCCATTTCCATCCTCAAACGTAAAAGTTATCGTTCCTTGCATAGTGCCTTCCTCTCGGGGAATAAAATTAAACCGATAGCTGTCACTTTTGCCGCTTTCCATGTTTCCTACATAATAACTGTTGGATTCCATCACATCAAAATCACCTTCACAGTTCACCCTTAAGTTGTTCAGCGGTGTTTTGCCCATATTGTAAAATTGGACTTCGCAAGTGCCTTGCTGTCCTGCATAGACTTCCATCGGAGGTACGATATCATCCACCACCAACCTTGATTTTTGTGTGACCGGAATGGCAATCGTATCGGTTGCTTCAAGCGGTTCTCCTGATCCTGTCTCGTAACTCATGGCCACCGTTATCGGAGCGGTTTTCTGTTCTGCCTGAGGTTTTGTCGTAAGCCTTATGTTCTTTGTATAATGCCCTTTCGCCTTAATGCTGTCAATAAAAAATGCATTGCTTCCGCCTACCGGTACAAAGACACCATCTGCGTTGTTTAAGGACACTTTAATATTTGATAGAGTTTTGCCGGAGGTATTAAAAATGCTTAGATTCAGGTAAAAATCGGTTCCCGCCTGAACGGCATTGCCTCCATACGAATAGCTATCCACCATCAGCTGCGGTTTTTTTGCAGTTTCCCCGTCCGATAGAAGGGTGACGGTCGCATACTGCGTTACGCCAGTCGTCGTCTCTTTGTCCGACGTATTGGTAGGGGCCGCCGTTATTTTGATCGGATAACTTTTTTCATCTGCACCGTCAAAGGAATACAGCTTTACCGAATACTGCTTACTGCCTCCCTTTGGAATATTATCGATAAAGATATTCCTGGATTTATTGATAATACCGTCGGCAGGTTCTACGGCCACTTTCACGTTTTTAACATCGGAAGTACCGGTATTCTGAACGGTGAAACTAAGGTCAAACGGTGTACCTGAATTTACTTCATCCGGAATGCTCACATTTGTAATAGCAATGCTATTCGTGCTAAAATCCCCATCTCCTTGAACAGGGATATAAAAAGTTTTCTTGGCCACCACATCACCGTTCATGAAATTAAGACCTAATACTTGTACTTCGATCGCATAGTTTTTACTTTCGATACCATCTTTCACGGTGATAGGAAATTCGGCAGTTTTTCTTGTTCCTACCGAAACATAGCCCAGCTGAACTTGATTGCTTCCATTATAAATCGACAAGCCATCCGGTAAGTTCAAGGAGACCACTGCATTTTTGATGGTTGTATTTCCATAATTGTAAAATTCAATTTTTAACTTATTGTCATTGCCCTGCACAAAGCCGCCAGAAGGCTCTATGCTATGGGAAATATCCACTGCTGCGACTGTTTTAGAATCAGTCCCTTCTGTAGACATTTTTTCATACACAGTAAAAAACGTACTTGCTTCAAGCGTTTTCTGATTCGCTAAGTCAGCGCCACTTTGATCTTTTAAATTAGCATTGAACGAACAAGTTCTTTCTCCCGTAGCAGCTGTTTTAGCTATGGTAACTGAAAAGCTTATGGTTTGTTTTCCTCCCGAAGGGATTACGATGCTCCCCGAATTTTCATTTACAGTAACGCCGGAGCCTCCAATCGTAAGTCTCATACTTTGTACCGTAACGGCTTCTCCTCGGTTATTTTCAATTTGAAAGCCCACAGAAACATTGTCATCCCCTTGCATTCCTCCCGGAGAACCGATCGTTTCTATAAAGACCCCGCCATTTGTTGCAGCATATGCAATACTATCATAGGGCTGAATGGGCATGAAGCCGGGTATTATAGAATAGATGAATACCATAATCACTGCCATCGACACTCCCAAGCCTTTTTTTGCAACACGTTTCTTACTGTTCATTTTTTTGTTCTCCCTCTTCCTGTTCCTTCTCTACACCATCTTTTACAGCAACACTTAAAATATTTCCATCTTGGATTGTTACCACCTTGTCCGCATACGTTGCAATGCTTCTGTCATGCGTGACGATTATGAGTGTCTGATTATGCCTCCTCACTTGATTTACAATCAGAGCCATGACCTCTTTCGTCGTAGCCGTATCGAGATTTCCTGTCGGCTCATCTGCGAAAATAATTTTAGGAGTCCCTGCCAATGCCCTTGCGATCCCCACTCTTTGCTGTTGTCCGCCGCTCATCTGGGTAGGCTTACGATTTCCATATCCTTTCAGCCCTACGTCAATTAATGACTTTTCTGCGATTTTATTTCGTTTCTTCTTTTCCACTCCCCTAAATATGAGCGGTAAACTGACATTTTCGACAGCCGTAAGCATAGGCAGCAAATGATACGCTTGAAATATGAATCCGATGTTCTTCTGCCTGAATAAAGTAACTTTTTCTTCATTCAATTTATGTATTGGTATTCCTCCAATATAGATTTCTCCCCGTGTCGGTTTTTCCAAACCTGCCACCATATTCAAAAAAGTCGACTTCCCCGAACCCGATGTGCCCAGGAAACATACAATTTCTCCCTTGTATATCTCTAGGCTTACATTGTCCAGGGCGACGACTTTTTCATCTCCCATTCGATATATTTTTCGTACATTTTTAACCTCTATCAGCGGCTTCATTTTGATCCTTTCCCCGATTACAGTTTCTTCTTTTCGCTTATGTTTCTACCATGTAAATCCACACTTTGTCCCCTGAAGAGAAAGCTTTCTAAGCTTTTCATTTTCTACCTATTGGATTAAAAAGCGAACTCAATAGTTAGAGTTCGCACTTTAATAGGTTTGTTGATAAAGAAATAGAAATGTTTGTTACTTTTATGTAACTTGCTCCATTAAATTCCCCACTATTTAACTTCATTTCTATTTGTCAATACACCTTCTGTACATCAAGTGTACTACTTGTAATAGTACACTGTCAACCCCTAAAAAAATATTTTTGTATTATCTCCAATCCTAACAACCCTTTATCTTATAAGACGATAGTACTATGGAAAATGTTTCATATTTTTTTAAAAATTATAAAATTTTTTTAGATATCCCGTTGATATCGTAAACATATCGCAAGCGTTATTGCCTTACGTAATAAAAAAAGCCTCTGCGAGGCGCTATTAGCTCGCATTCGCTCGCGTTTTAATGGTAGCTTTTTATGATACTCCGGTCCTATCGCAAGCGATATTCCCTACGTAATAAAAAAAGCCCTTAAGCAGGAACTTAAGAGCTGTTCATTCATTCTTGTATGTGAACATTATTTCTAAATTCACTAGGATTCATATGCCGTAATTGTACAAAGTTGCGTCGAAATGCTTTTACTGTATTATATCCGACACCTATTGCAATATCCGTAATATCCATATCGGTTTCAATCAGGAATTCACATGCTTTGTTTATTCGAACTAAATTCAAAAAATCGTAAAAATTCTTTTGAACTTGTGACAGTAAAACTTTATTTAATTCAATCAAGGAAATTTGGAATTTGTCCGCAACTGATTGCGCAGTCAAATCTTCTGCAAAATTCCTTAAGAGATATTCAATAATTCTGTATTCTTGTTTTGTTTCTTTTATTTTCCCTACATGTAAAGCATTGCCGTAGGTTCTTCTATAGTTTCCGATCTTATCATCCATTCTTGAAGCAAATACTTTAGAGATATGTGCTGCATCTACATAACCAACAATAGAGGCCAGTTCTTCCAGCGTAAAATCCGTATACAGCAAATAATTGACAGTCTTTGTTACTCTCATTTCATTTAACAGTTCATTAAAGGATAACCCGGTTTTTTCTAAGATATATTTGCTAATCGAGGATTTGCTCATATAAAACTGCTTAGACAGTCTGTCTAACGTCATCTTATCACTTAAATGCATATAAATATACCGAAGAATAAGAGCTCTTTGATCCCCCAGTTCTGCTAAAACTTTTGGTATCATCCGCCTATCATCAATTTCTCTGCAAAAAATAGTAATTAATTGAGCCAGTAAGGTACAAACAAAAATTTCATGGTAACTTTTATGCTCCATCTCTTCTAAAAGAGATTCGATGCCTACTTCTTCTTTCACCTTTGAAAAAAGAGTTTCCACTTCTTTTTTTGTATCTTCGTTTAATGTAATAACCGGTGTGATTTCTAACTTTTTTAAAATGGGTGTCTCATCTAAGTTATCTACGATAATAGAATGTAACATATTGGCAACGACATCATAATTGTACTTTATAATTTCATATTGCAATGCTTCCTCTACTTCAACAACCTCCGTACAATCCCATGGAAGAATTGATAGCAAACAATTTTCTCCCACTTCGTACAGTTCGGTATCTACTTTAAATTTTGCCTTACCTTTTTTGATATAAAGGAATCGCGGGCTTTGATGGTACAACGGAAATGTTTTCTCATCAATTAACTCGTAGTCAAAAGAGCAGATTCTCTTTATGTCAAGGTTTGAACAATATTGTGATTGAAATTCTGCTAAGTCTTGCATTGGCTTCTTCCTTTCCTAAGTAAGATAAAAGGTCTTACTCTAAGTTTTTCTTCTTATTGCTTCCTTATTCAAAAGCAAGCTCAAAAAATAGACGTCATCATCTATTTATTCATAAGAATTTTTTTATACATCTTATGGTAACCGATATTGAACCAGAAAACAATTCAAGGTTCATATATTTTTTCAGACGTCATAATGGTTTATACAGTCAGTCACAATATAGGCAGACCTCTACGCCATTGTGAACTGACTGTATAACAAAGTAGATATGCTGTAGTTAAGGTGAAAGCTTACTTTCTTACATCATAGAAATATTCAATTTTTTTGGAGGATTAAATTAGTCAATCAGTCCTGACTGCACACATGAGAAATATGCACGCAAAGACTACTCGTTTCATGTTGACGATAAGTACATTACTTCAGTACGATTTCAGTACCGGTAAGACCTTTCAAAGCTTCGTCTGCTTTTTCCAGAGAGCAAATAATAGCTTTTCTATTTTCACCGCTCTGAGCAAACTGCATAGCCGCTTTCACCTTAGGCAGCATGCTTCCTGGAGCAAAATGCCCTTCTTCTATATATTTCTCGGCTTCTTCAATGGTCATTCTCTCTAACAACTGTTGATTTGGCTTACCGAAATTAATAGCAACTCTGTCTACTGCAGTTAAGATTACTAAAGAATCTGCAGATACCAATTCTGCAAGTTTCTCTGCTGCTAAATCTTTATCTACTACAGCCGGAACTCCGTGATAGGAACCGTTTGGCTCTTTTACGACAGGGATTCCTCCGCCGCCGCCTGCGATTACCACATGATTTGCGTTAATCAATGTATTTAATGAAATTCGTTCATAAATACTTACAGGAACCGGTGATGCAACCACTCTTCTCCAGCCTCTTCCTGAATCTTCTACATACTTATAGCCGCTTTCTTCCATTAATTTCTTAGCAGTAGCTTCGTCATAGTATGTACCGATTGGCTTCGTCGGATTCTGGAATGCCGGATCTTTATCATCTACGATGACCTGAGTCAGCATCGTGATAACAACGACATCATTAATGCCATTTTCGATAAGTGCTTGGTCAATTGCCTGCTGTAAGTGATATCCGATATAGCCTTGGCTCATTGCTGTGCACTCAGGAAATGGCATGTCTGGAACATGCCCAGCCTCGTGAGCTTTTTCAAATGCACGGTTAATCATTCCAACCTGTGGACCATTTCCATGGCAAACCACCACTTCATAGCCTGCTTTAACCACATTTACTACTGTTTGCGCTGAAATTTTTACGCGTTCCAATTGTTCTTCCGGTGTATTACCCAACGCATTGCCGCCAAGGGCGATTACAATTCTTTTCATAAATTCTCCCTCTTAGTTCTGTCTACCAATAGTAGCTACCATAACTGCCTTAATAGTATGCATACGATTTTCTGCTTCATCAAATACCTTAGAGTATCTGCTTCTGAATACTTCATCGGTTACTTCTCTGATATCATATCCTTCTTCCATCTGAGTCTTTGCCATCTTTGTTTCAAAATCATGGAAGGATGGCAGACAATGTAAGAAGATCACATCATCATTTTCTGTAGCCTTTACCATTTCCATGGTTACCTTATATGGTGTTAACAGTTTTACTCTTTCCGGAATCTGTGCTTCTTCGCCCATGGATGCCCATACATCTGTGTAAAGCACATCTGCACCTTTTAAGCATTCCGGTGTACTGCAAAGTTCAATCTTCGCACCTGTAGAAGCTGCTACTTCATTTACTCTTGCAAGAATATCTTTATCAATTCCGTCAATTAGAGTCTGCGGTCCATAGGCGACAAAATGCATTCCCATCTTTGCACATCCGTACATCCATGCATAGCTCATGTTGTTTCTTACATCGCCGCAGAACACCACCTTAATCTTATTTAAAGGCTTTGCGATATGCTCTTCAATCGTTAAAATATCTGCTAAAATTTGAGTGGGATGATCTACATCTGTTAACCCATTCCATACAGGAACTCCTGCATGCTTGGCTAAATCTTCCACTAATGATTGGTCATATCCTCTGTATTCAATTCCATCATAGAATCGGCCGAATACTTTTGCGGAGTCTTCAACAGATTCTTTTTTTCCGAACTGGGAGCTGCTTGAATCAAGGAAAGTAACTCCGCCGCCTTCGTCCAGGCAAGCAACTTCAAATGCACATCTTGTTCTTGTGGATGCCTTTTCAAAAAGAAGGACGATATTCTTCCCTCTTAAAGCATCTCCCGGAATACCAGCGCGCTTTTTAGCCTTTAAATCGTGTGCAAGGTCTAACATATATCTGATTTCTTCGGGGGTAAAATCCATTAGTGTTAAAAAACTTCTTCCTTTTAGATTAACTGCCATGATTTTTCTCCTTTAAATAAATTTATTACTCTCTTACTAACGGCATGCTCATGCATCGTGGGCCGCCTCTGCCTCTGGATAATTCTGCGCTCGGAACTTCTAAAACATTTATGTTGTGCTCTCTAAGCAGCTTATTTGTAACTGTATTTCTCTGATACGTTACAATGGTTCCCGGAGCAATGCATAACGTGTTGGATCCGTCGTTCCACTGTTCTCTTTCGGATACAATAAGGTCATCGCCTCCGCACTTGATCAGTGTGACTTTTTCTAATTGCAAATATTTTTGTAAGATACTCTCTAATTTATCTTCAATTTTCTTTACGTTGATAGAGTCTTTCTCTTTTCCTCGTTTGATTTCATATACTACCAGCGGGCCTAAGATGCCGGGGTGTACTGTAAATTTATCTACATCAATCTGTGTAAATACCGTATCCAAGTGCATAAATGCTCTGGAATTAGGAATATCAAAAGCAAGAACAGTGTCAATGGTTGACTCTTCACTAGCAAAAATATTCTTTGCCAGCATTTCAACTGCATCGGCTTCAGTCCTCTGAGAAACACCAACTGCCAACACTTTATCGTTAAGATTTAAGATATCTCCACCTTCCACATGGAATGGGTTATAGCGATTAAAATATTTTGGCACTTGCCCTTTATACTCCGGATGATATTTGAAGATATATTCTCCGTAAATGGTTTCTCTATTTCTGGTCTGTGAATACATCTTATTAATGCTTACACCGTTTCCGATACAAGCAAATGGATCTCTCGTAAAATAAAGGTTCGGCATAGGATCAATGATTAATTTGGAAGCAGAGCTCATTAAATCAACTAAAGAATCCTCTTTATTGTAATTTAATTCACGTAAAACGATTCCTTCCATTGATTTTAAAACCATCTCTTTTTTGTTATCGTTGTAGCTGAGCATGAAATCATAAATTTTTTGCCTATACTTCTCGGTGCTAATACCACCCTCTTTAATCCATTGATGTAAGAATTGATCTCTGATTTCATCACTTAAGCTTATAACATCTGTCATTAAATCTTCTAAATAAACCACTTCCACACCATTGTCTCGAAGTGTTTGTGCGAAAGCATCGTGCTCTTCCTGCGCAACTTGCAGAAAAGGAATGTCATCAAATAGTAATCTGTCCAAAGTATCAGGAGTTAAATTCTCTAACTCTTTACCAGGTCGGTGCAGCAGTACCTTCTTTAATGGCCCAATCTCGCTCTTAACATTAATTATCATCAAGCAGCCTCCCTAACAATCTTAATTTTAAAATTTCTTTCATGTAAATAGTTTTGGTAATTTTCTGAAGATTAATATACTAATCATGCGCATGACTTTTATTTACTATCCCATAATACATAAAATCATTTATGCATGTATGAATATAAAACTTAATTATTTTGTATTATTTTCTGTTATTTCCCCGCTCAAATAACATTTTAATTTGTATTTATACATTCTTATATGCGAAAATTCTTACATATTAGGTATATCGAACTCATACTACATACCTAAATATCCATTAGCAAAACTCCTTTTCCGTATAAAAAATACATTTTTTTATACAAAATATGTCCCTTCGTTATTTCTTAATGCTCGAGACTCAAGTATTCATCCCATGTATAAAACACGAGCAATCTTTGAACAAACATTTAGTAGTAATTAAATAAGTGATTTTGCAATATTCCATCAATAATGGTAAAAATATTTATCGCCAATCACCTGGAGATTACATTTTACGAAGTGTTTTCAATTAAGAGTCTGCTCTTACTCTTGCTTTTCTTCCTTATGCTATTATATCCAAATTGCATTCTATGCAATAAAAAAAGCCTCTGCGAGGCACTTTTAGCTCCCATTCGGTCGCATTTCAGTAGACTTTTTTGATATTCTGTCAATATCGCAAGCGATATTTCCTAATAAAAAACTTTGAAATGGTATCTCTACCATTTCAAAGTCTTTCATTGCTGTTATATTATTATATTTTATAATAAGCTACATTGCGATTTGTCCAGTGACAAGTAAATAGATAGCAATTAGCGCCCCTAATACGATAAGTCCTGCAATAATAAGCTCTTTTTTATTGAATACTTTTTCGCATCCAATCTCTTTTCTGGCTTTTGCGTAAAAATAGATGCCCAAGATATATACGGTGAAGCATAATAAGAAATAGCCCAATCCGGAAGCGTAGATCGCCCAAACAAAGAAAATGCACCCTAATAGCCCAATAAGGAACTGGGTTGTCTCTTTATTCTGATACGACAGTTTCACTTGATACATCGTTACTAAAATCCATGATACAAAAATCGCAGCGGTGCAAAGTGAATAAGCAAAGTTATATGCCTTTTCGGTGAAAAGTAAAGTAAAAATAAATAGCTGAGTTAATATGGTCATAAATACCAAGGAATACGTCGGTGAATTTGCGCTATTCACTTCTCCGAATTTTTTAGGAAGAAGATTCTGTTTCGCCATCAGCAAAGTTGTTTCTGCAGGAAGCATCGTCCAAGATAACCAGCACCCAAAGATTGAAATAATTAAACCTAAATTAATCAATACAGCGCCCCAAGGTCCAACTAATTCTTTTAATATGTATGCCATAGAAGGTTGGCCAAACTCAACAATAGTAGCTCTATCCATTAAACCGTATGGCAGCAGAGATACTAGAATGTATATAATTAATAATCCAACTAATCCTAGAACGGTTGACTTCGCAGCAACGGATTTTGTTTCTGCACGGTCTGCCATCATTGCAGCACCTTCAATACCAACAAACACCCACATTAATACCATCATTGTATTTTGAATCTGGCTGAATACATCTTTTACTTCAAAGTTTCCTGATGCAGTGCCCCAGAAGTTTGCTGTAAACATATCTGCTTTAAAAAAGATGATTGCAATCACCGCAAATATAAACAGCGGAACTAACTTGCATATCGTAATAATAACATTTATTACAGCAGCGCCTTCAATTCCTTTATTTACTAGAAAACACATAAACCATAGTATGACACTTGCGATAATGATGGATAGAAGATTCTGTCCCCCTTTAAGTGGCGGTACAAAATACCCGATCGCACTCATCATCATTGTTGCGAAGGCTACATTTCCAAGCCAAGCCGACAGCCAGTAACCCCAGCCGCTGATAAATCCTCCAAACGGTCCGAAGCCCGCCTGTGCATAGCTAAATACCCCACTTAAATCAGGCCTTTTTGCTATTAGGTTTGTAAAAGAAAGACATAACATTAAAATACCGATCCCTACAATCAACCATGCGATGATTGCAGCTCCTGGGCTAGCACTTGCCGCCATATCTGTAGAAATACCAAAAATACCACTTCCAATAGATGAACTAATAACCATGGCGACTAACGCCACTACCCCTAGCTTCTTCGTATTATCTGACATAAATAATACCGTCCTCTCTCTCTGATTTAGAATGATTTCATTGTAATTCTACGAACTGTTCTTTCTTAGTCCGACGTGATTACTTTGATATTATAGTTAATATCAGAATTTTTCGTCGGCCTATTAAGAGGCTTTTTCTTGTATAAATTTGTCGCTTTTATGCAGTATTTATATAAAAATATCGCATAAAATCCATATATTCTTCTTTGTTAACAACATTAAAAAGCAATAAATATACAAAAAAATACCCGATAAATATTAGCCAAAAATACAAAAAAAAGCTACTTTCGTAACTTCATAATAAAAAAGCACATTGCAAATGCAGTGTGCTTTTAAAACGCTTCGTGCGAGGATTACAATTACGTCATCATTGCATAAGTTCGAGCCACGTTCTTGAAAAAGGACTGCTCTCACTTAAAACCGGCAACGTTTCAGAGCGTTGCTCTTCATTCTGACTCGCTTACGCACCTAACCACAATTGCAAAGCAAATGTCCGGTAGGTGCCATACGGAAATTCCTCGGCTTCAGCTGGTCTGAATTTTTCCGTTCGCTCCCTGCTGTCTCGTTTTAACATTCTGTCCAGCATTTTAATGCTGACGACAGAATTTAGGCTAGAAAATCATGAATCTCTGATTCATAAATTTTCATCGTCTACTCAAAAAAGCACTAAAAAAGCACACTGCATTTGCAATGTGCTTTTTTGTAAAACCAGCAACATTCGGCACTACATGCCTCACTCCTACGGTCACTACGTTCCCTTCGCTGTCCCGTTTTGCCTCAAAATTTGCATATTTGCATAAAAAAAGAAGCTACTTTCGTAACTTCTTTTTTTGCAAAACCGGCAACGCTTGAGCTTTGCTCTTCACTCCGACTCGCTTACGCTCCCTGCTGTCCCGTTTTACACTAAAAAAGCACATTGCAAATTGCAGTGTGCTTTTTTGTAAAACCGGCAACGTCCTACTTTCCCAGGCAGCTGCCCGCCAAGTATCATCGGCGCTAGAGAGCTTAACTACTGTGTTCGAGATGGGAACAGGTGGATCC
>NZ_JAFJZZ010000005.1 GCF_017255415.1 Clostridium aminobutyricum
TGATACACCAATCATCAGAGGATCTGCATTAGAAGCATTAAATAATCCGGAAGGCCCATGGGGAGATAAGATTATCGAATTGTTCGAAGCAGTAGACACATACATTCCTGAACCACAGAGAGACAACGATAAGCCGTTCATCATGCCGGTAGAAGACGTATTCTCCATCACAGGAAGAGGAACAGTAGCTACAGGAAGAGTAGAAAGAGGTATGTTAAAAGTTGGTGATGAAGTAGAAATCATCGGTTTAACAGAAGAAAGAAGAAAGGTCGTAGTAACAGGAATTGAAATGTTCAGAAAGTTACTGGATCAGGCAGAAACAGGAGACAACATCGGAGCGCTATTAAGAGGTGTTCAGAGAACAGAAATCGAAAGAGGACAGGTATTATGTGCCCCTGGAACAATCCACCCACATACAAAGTTCACTTCCGAAGTATACGTATTAAAGAAGGAAGAAGGCGGAAGACATACGCCATTCTTTAACGGATACAGACCACAGTTCTATTTCAGAACAACAGATATCACAGGAGATCTGCAGTTACCGGAAGGAACAGAAATGTGTATGCCTGGAGATAACATCCAGATGACAATTACACTAATCAATCCAATCGCAATCGAAGAAGGATTACGATTCGCGATCAGAGAAGGTGGAAGAACAGTAGGTTCCGGAGTAGTAGCATCCGTAATCGAATAATTAAAAAATGATATAAACCTAAAAAGGCAGTGAGCGAAAGTTCATTGCCTTTTTTTCGCGGCTTTAGCCGCAGTGAAAAAACGGACAGCAGGGAGCAAAGCGAGTCGGAGCTGAAAGCGTTGCCTTTTTTTCTAAACTTTGAGTAGACGATGAAAATCTATAAATCGAAGATTTATGATTTTCTAGCCTAAATTCTGTCGAGCGTCGCTAAAGCGCCGGACAGAATGTTAAACGGACAGCAGGGAAAGAATGCGCCTATTTTTGTTGGTATTATAGCTAAAATAGCAAAGTTATGATACAATATAATCTGCAAAAATGAGACGATGAAAATCTATAAATCAAAGATTTATGATTTTCTAGCCTAAATTCTGTCAAGCGTCGCTAAAGCGCCGGACAGAATGTTAAGTGGGAAAGGGAAAAGGGTGTAATGATGAAAAATTTCAATTCATATTTAGATATAGCGGAAGAAGTGGCGGAGGCTTTAGCTTCAGGCAAGCCTGTTGTCGCATTAGAATCCACCATTATTTCTCATGGTATGCCTTATCCGCAGAATGTTGAAACAGCATTAGAGGTGGAGAGAGTTGTTCGCGAAAATGGTGCAGTTCCTGCTACCATAGCAATTATTAAGGGAAGATTGAAGGTAGGAATTTCTAAGGAAGAAATCGATTATTTGGGGAAGAAGGGTCTTGCTGTCATTAAGACAAGCAGAAGAGACGTTCCTGTCTTAATCGCAAAGCAAGAGGATGGTGCGACGACCGTCGCTACAACCATGATATTAGCTGCTATGGCGGGAATTAAAATCTTTGCAACCGGTGGCATCGGAGGCGTACATAGAGGCGCAGAAACAACGATGGACATCTCTGCAGATTTAGAAGAACTGGCAATGACACCTGTAATGGTTGTCTGCGCCGGAGCAAAGTCGATTCTTGATTTAGGTCTTACTTTAGAATATTTAGAAACAAAAGGAGTACCGGTACTCGGCTATCAAACGAAAGAACTGCCGGCGTTCTATACGAGAGAAAGCGGCTTTGAAGTGGACTATAGAGCAGACACCCCAAAAGAGATTGCAGCTATCTTTACTGCTAAAATGGATTTGAAATTAAAAGGCGGAATGCTTGTAACGAATCCTATTCCGGTGGAATATGCGATGGATCATGAAACGATTTCAAAATCCATTCAAGAAGCAGTAGAACGAGCTGAAAAGCTTGGTATCAAAGGGAAAGAAACTACACCTTACTTATTGAATGAAATTCAGATTATTACCAAGGGAGAGAGTTTGAAGTCGAATATTCAACTTGTGCTGAACAATGCAGCTTTGGCGTCCCAAATTGCCTGCGAAATGTGCCGATAGAAGCAGAAAACGATAAGGAGTACAATGGATTATTTAAAGAGTTTAAACGAAAAACAGAGAGAAGCTGCCCTGCATAAAGACGGGCCTATGCTAATTCTAGCAGGAGCAGGAAGCGGAAAAACAAGTACAATGACGAGAAGAATCGCCTACCTCATAAAGGAGGAAGGGGTTTCGCCCTATCATATTTTTGCTGTAACTTTTACGAATAAAGCAGCAAAGGAAATGAGAGACCGGGTGGAAAGTCTGATCGGAGAAGGTCTGAACATGTGGATTTTGACCTTTCACTCTGCATGCCTTCGAATCTTACGTATGCATGCAGATCTTTTGGGTTATACCCGTGATTTTGTTGTCTATGACCCTACCGATCAAAAAACGGTGATAAAGACTTGTCTGAAAGCCGCTAATGTGGACGACAAAAAATTTACCCCCAATTATATATTGAGTATTATCAGCGATAATAAGGAAAAGGCCATCACCCCTGAGGAGTTCATGAGACTGAATGAGGGTGATTTTAAAGGAAAGGTTATCGGACAGCTTTACATAGAATATTGTAAGACCTTGAAAAAGAATAACGCCATGGATTTTGACGACTTGATTGTGAATACGGTAAGACTCTTTGAACAGCATGAAGACGTTCTGGAAAAATATCAGAATCGATTTAAATACATGATGGTGGATGAGTATCAGGATACCAACTATATGCAGTATCGATTTATCAAGCTGCTCGCTCAGGCGCATAATAATATCTGCGTAGTAGGTGATGATGACCAGTGTATTTATCAATGGAGAGGGGCGGACATCAAAAATATTCTGGACTTTGAAAAGGACTTCAAAGGAACCAAAGTCATTAAACTGGAGCAGAACTACCGTTCCTACGGGAATATTCTGGCGGCCGCTCATAGTGTGGTCGAAAGGAATCTTCAACGAAAAGCAAAAAAGCTCTGGACCGATAAAGAGCCGGGAGAGAAAATTACATATTACAGAGCGGATGATGAAAAAGATGAAGCGAGATATATTTCCCAAGAAATCGACAGACTTCACAATAAGCAGCTTCCGTATAAGGATTTTGCCATTCTGTATCGAACCAATGCACAGTCCCGAAATTTTGAAGAAGCGCTTTCTTCCAGAGAAATTCCGTATCGAGTGTTGGGCGGGTTGAGATATTATGACCGAAAAGAAATCAAAGACATTATGTCTTATATGAGGTTAGTTCAAAACCCGTCGGATGATGTGGCCCTGATTCGAATTATTAATGAACCGAAGCGGGGCATCGGCGAAAAGACGCTGGATAAACTGAAGGCCTTAGCCATGGTCCGGGGCGAAAGCCTATTCCAAACCCTTACGGACGAAGACGTGGTGGAAGGGTTACCGAGCAAATCGGTGGACAGCGTAAAACGCATGGTGAATACCATCGTCGAATATAGTCAGGAAAAGGATAACCTAAGAGTGTCGGACATATATGATGCGCTGATGGTACATACCGGCTATTTAAAAGCGCTGGAAGATGCCAATACCGTGGAAGCAGAGGGACGAATCGAGAACTTACTGGAATTCAAGTCCGTTATTTATAATTATGAGAAAGATGATCCGCAGCTTTCGCTGTCTGATTTTATGGAGAGAATCGCTTTGGTTGCCGAAGTGGACAATTTGGACGAAGGCGAAGATGCGGTGGTTCTTATGACGATGCATAGCGCAAAAGGACTGGAATTCCCGGTTGTCTTTCTGCCGGGCATGGAAGATGGGCTGTTTCCCGGATGGAGAGCCTTGGAAAAGCCTACCGGATTGGAAGAGGAGCGAAGGCTTTGCTATGTAGGCATGACCAGAGCCAAAGAGCGTCTATTTATGACGAGCGCACAGATGAGAACACTTTACGGTAAAACCGATTATACCCGAGAATCTCAGTTTATGAAAGAGATTGACAGAAAACTGATTACAGGTGATGCTATTTACGAAAAGAAGTCAGGTGGTTTTGGAAGCGGCAGCGGCGGTTGGAGTGATTCCGGCAGTGGCAGCAGCTCTACAGGGAACAGTTGGGGAGGCTCGAGCAGCAGTGCTACAGGAAACAGCTGGGGAGGTTCCGCCAGAGGCGGGAACGACGGTTATGCAAAAGCAGAGCCTTATAAGCCTTTTGATAAGCTAGGCGATGCAAAACGTGAGGTGAAACAAGGCGGTATGGCGAGTATACATGCAGATTTTGCCGCAGGTGACCGAGTAAATCACGCAAAATTTGGCCAAGGTATGGTAATCGAGGTAAATGGAAAGACTATCAGTGTCATGTTTGATACGGTAGGGCTTAAAAAGCTTGCGAAGGATATCGCCCCAATTAAAAAGATTGAAGGGTAGCTTTTAGCGTGTTAAACGGATAAATCTTCAATTTCATAAGGAGACAATATGGGAAATTCAGTTCAACCAAAAATGGATTTAAAAATAAAAGAAATGAAAAGTAAAATTGAACTGCTGAATAAAGCCTCTAAAGCGTATTATCAAGAAAGTGCCGAAATTATACCCAATATTGAATTCGATAAACTGTATGATGAGTTGGTACAACTGGAGACAGAGACCGGTATCACATTGGCAAACAGCCCTACAGTGAATGTCGGTTATCAAGTCCTCAGCGATTTGCCAAAAGAAGCTCATCAAGGGAGAATGCTCTCTCTTGATAAGACCAAGGATGTGGACACACTGGCTAGCTTTTTGGGCAACCAAAAAGGACTGCTTTCATGGAAATTAGATGGCCTGACAATCGTTTTAACCTATGAAGACGGTATCTTGACAAAGGCAGTCACCCGAGGAAACGGAGAAATTGGTGAAGTAATCACGAATAATGCGAAGGTATTTAAGAACCTTCCTGTGAGCATCCCTTTTAAAGGGAAATTAGTGCTGCGGGGGGAAGCGATTATTACGTATTCGGAGTTTGAACGAATCAACAGTCAGATTATCGAAGCGGAAGCGAAATACAAGAATCCTCGGAATTTGTGCAGCGGCAGTGTAAGACAGTTAAATAATCAGATTACGGCGGAGAGAAATGTACGTTTTTATGCATTCGCATTGGTTCAGGCAGAGAATGCCGGTGAAACAAAACAGAAGAATGAACGGCAGACGGACGGAGAACTTGTCGAACTCGCAGAACTGAAGCAGAAGAATTCGAGACAAAAACAGTTTGAGTGGCTTGAGAAACAAGGTTTTGAGGTTGTCGAATACCGGCTGACGACGGCGGAGAGTATTTATGAGGATGTCGAATGGTTCGCAGAGCAGATTCGACAGAACGATTTTCCCTCAGACGGGCTGGTATTGCTAATAGACGATATACAATATGGCGAATCCCTTGGAAATACGGCGAAATTTCCAAGAAGTTCGATCGCATTTAAGTGGAAAGACGAAATTAAAGAAACCGTTTTAAAAGAGATCGAATGGAGCGCGTCCAGAACAGGCCTCATTAATCCGGTAGCCATTTTTGATCCGGTGGAGCTGGAGGGAACGACGGTGAGCAGGGCGAGCGTGCATAATATCAGCATTATGAAACAGCTGGAGTTAGGGGTAGGAGATACCATTGAGGTCTATAAAGCCAATATGATTATTCCGCAAATTGCAAATAATCTGACTCGAAGCGGCGTAGAAGATATTCCGGATGTCTGTCCGGTTTGTGACGGGAAGGCTGAAATCCGTAAGGAAAATGATGTGGAAGTACTCGTCTGCACCAATGAAAAGTGTTTAGCGAAGCAGATCAAAGCCTTTACTCTCTTTGTAAGCCGAGATGCGATGAACATAGACGGATTATCGGAAGCAACTATGGAGAAGTTTATTGCGAAAGGGTTGATTAAGGAACTTGCCGATTTATTTCATGTGGAAAGGTTTAAAGAAACCATTGTCTCCATGGAAGGGTTTGGCGAGAAATCCTTTGAGAATATGGTAGAGTCGGTTAATAAAGCGAGAAAAACAACACCTACCCGTTTACTATACAGCTTAGGCATACCGAATGTAGGGGTTGCAAATGCAAAGGTAATCTGCAAGGCTTGCAACAATGACTGGTCTAGAATTCATCGTTTAACGAAAGAAGAACTGATGGAGATCGACGGAATCGGACCGAAGATGGCAGATGCCTATACGTCTTACTTTTCCGATGAAAAGAACAAAATGATCGTAGAGGACATATTAAAAGAGATTGAATTAGAATCTGATTCGATTATTACCGATGAAAGAGAACAAATACTGCAAGGCTTTACTTTCGTAATAACCGGCGCTCTTGAACATTTTGAAAACCGAGAAGAGTTAAAAGAACTCATCGAGAATAAGGGCGGAAAGACGACCGGTTCGGTCACATCAAAGACAAACTATCTGATTAATAATGACATTTTGTCGAACTCTTCCAAGAATAAAAAAGCAAAAGAACTGGGTGTAGAGATTCTAACAGAGGAAGAGTTTTTAAATCGAATAAACACGAATACCTTTTAGGGCATGTCGATGGCAACTACACGCAGATGTTGAGAAAACAAGGAATTTGTCAATCGCAAATAAACGATTTATAAGGAAGTTTGGAATTTGAAAAATTTGTAGATATAAAATATGAGGTGAAATTTGATGCTTAAAGTAGGCAAGCTGGATAGTGATTTATTGAAGAAGATTGTATTTGAAAAGATAACATACAAGAGACCCGAAGTCTTAACGCGGCCCGGAATCGGAGAAGATTGTGCAGTCGTGGATTTTGGTGATTATGATTGTGTGATGTCTACAGATCCTATTACAGCGGCAGTAAGTGAAATCGGAAGATTAGCGATTCATATTACGTGCAACGATATTGCATCAAATGGAGTAGAACCTTTAGGCATCATGCTTGCGGTGATGCTTCCGGAAGGAACCACTGAAGAAGATGTAAAGACGATTATGGGCCATGCGGGTGAAACGGCTGAAGAACTTGGCGTCGAAATTATCGGGGGACATACGGAGGTTACTCCTGCTGTGAATACACCGGTGATTGTGTCCACTGCGATTGGCCGGGCAAAAAAAGGCGACTCGCAGAATGCAAGCGAAATGAAACCAGGAGATTTTATCCTAATGACAAAATTCGCCGGCATTGAAGGAAGCGGCATCCTGGCCCTGGATTTTGAAGAAGAACTTCGAAATGTCTGCTCTCAGGAAGAAATTTTAGAGGCCCAGCAACTTCTAAGTCAAGTCAGTGTGGTTCGCGAAGGCGTTATTGCCGGGAAAATCGGTACGGCAGGGATGCATGACATTACGGAAGGCGGTGTTCTGGGAGCCGTGTGGGAGATGTGTGAAATCTCCCGAAATGGTGCAGAACTGTGGCTGGACAAAGTTCCGGTAAAGGATATCACCAAAAAGATTTGCAATAGATTTCAAATAAATTATTTACGGCTTATTTCAAGCGGCTGTATGCTGATTATAGTAACGCCCGAAAAGCGCCCCTTGCTGGAAGAGGCACTGGTCCAAGCTGGAATAGCTGTCTCTTGCATCGGAGTTATCAAAGAAAGAGCTTTTGGTGTTATGCTGAACAGTGAAAATGACCTGCAACCGATTGCGCCGCCTGAGGCGGATGAGCTCTATAAGGTTGTAAAATAAAAAAAGCCTCTGCGAGGAGCTCAACGGCTTCGCCTCTGACTCGCTTCGCTCCCATAATAAAAATTTCCCAAGGAGCGTGCACGGATAAAATAGCTTGACTTTCAACAAAATTTATAGTATATTAACTAGATGTGAATTGCCTTTTAAAAGCTCCGCTTGGTTAGGTTTGGGTCCTGCGCAATAGGACTCTGCGAATCTTGTCAGGTCCGGAAGGAAGCAGCAATAAGTGGAAGCTCTTATGTGCCGCAGATTAGCCTTCTCCTTGCCGGTGGAGCTTTTAAAGGGCAATTCTTTGTCTTTATTTGATTAAAAGAGGGATAGAATGTATACTGCTTTGTATCGAGCTTACAGGCCGGAAACCTTTGATACGGTTTTAGGTCAAGAGCACATAGTAAAAATATTGAAAAATCAAATTGCAGCTGATTCCACGGGGCATGCTTATTTATTTTGCGGTACCAGAGGAACAGGTAAGACCACAACCGCCAGACTGCTGGCGAAAGGGGTCAACTGTACGTCCGAAAATGTTCGGCCTTGCGGCGTATGTGAAAATTGCAAAGCCATCAAGGACGGAACCTTTATGGACGTGATCGAAATTGATGCAGCCTCCAATAACGGTGTCGACAATATCCGTGAACTGAGGGAGAGCGTGAAATATCCTCCGGTAGTCGGGCGGAAAAAAGTATATATCATCGATGAAGTTCATATGCTATCCTCCGGGGCTTTTAATGCATTGTTAAAAACGTTAGAGGAACCGCCGGAAAATGTCCTGTTTATTTTAGCAACTACCGAACCTCAGAAGCTGCCGGCAACGATTCTTTCCAGATGCTTAAGACTGGATTTCAGAAGAGTTCCCGAAAAGGTTCTTTTGGAAGGTATGAAATCCATTTGTGCGGCGATGGAGATTCGGATTACAGACAGTGCGTTAGCACTTGTAGCGGCCAATGCGGACGGCTCGGTAAGAGACGGTCTCAGTATTTTAGATCAATGTTTATCTGCCGGCTCCAAAGATATTTCCAGGGAAGACGTGTTAGAAATATTGGGGACCGTAGGAGAAGAAGTATTTTTGGAAATCACCGATGCAGTGATGCGGCATAATACGGCAGAAGCACTGATTATGTTGGATAAGGTATTAGCAGACGGCAAAGATGTACGGCAGTTTATGAAAGATTGGATGTCGCATTACCGAAATTTGCTGATAACGAAATTTGTCAATAAAGCAGAAGATATGTTAAACATGTCCAGCGAAAACATAGAGAGAATTTGCGAACAGAGCCAACGGATCGATGTGGCGGAGATCAATAATCACATTATGGAGCTGGCAAAAACCATGTCGGATGCAAAATGGTCTACCCAGCCCAGGATTTTGCTGGAACTTTGTATTGTAAAGATGGCAACAGGCCTGCTTCAAAAAAGCACACTGCCATCCGGAAATGATGCAGCTGTGACGACGGTAATAAAAGCGGAAAGAACCGTTATCTCGGGAGCGAAAACGGAGGCAAAGCCAAGTGCTCCGGCAGAGCTTGTCTCAAATGGCGGAGAAGCAAATGACGATCTGGATAAAGATCGGCTATGGCATGCTATTTTCGAAACCGGCGAAGCAGCAACGGCAAGCTTTAATTTGATACGAGTCGGGACTGAATTAGCGGAAGTTACCGCTCATACCTTCTCGGTAACGGCTTCCAATACAGTGACCGCCGATTATGTAAAGAATAAACAAAGGGAACTGGAAGATATTATGGAGCAGCATACGGGAGTACGGCGTCAGTTGCTTTGTAAGGTAAAAGGAAACTGCGACGGACCTACGCAGAATGGAATAGATATCGAAAGCATAAAGAAAAATGCAGAAAATAAATTGGGCATAAATATTGAATTAGTATAATGCAGCATTGCATAGATAAGGAGGAAGAAATGGGAAAAGGTATGAGAGCAGGAAAAAAGCCAAGTGCAGGTGGTGGCATGGGTGGCGGTGCGAATATGCAAAAGCAGATTCAGCAAATGCAGCAGATGCAAAGACAAATGGAAGAAACGCAGGCTGAAATTGAAAAAATGGAAGCAACTGCAACGGCAGGCGGCGGTGCGGTGACGATTTCCGTTAACGGTGCTAAAGAACTGATAAAGGTTGAATTAAAGCCGGAAGTAGTGGATCCGGATGACATTGAAATGCTGCAGGACCTGATTTTAGTAGCAGCGAACGAAGCCCTTCGGCAAATGGAAGAAATTGCACAGAATGAAATGAGTAAAATCACTGGTGGACTAAACATTCCAGGATTAATGTAATGAAATACTATGCAAAGCCATTAAATAAATTAATAAATGAGCTTTCCAAGTTGCAAGGCATTGGAAACAAAACGGCGCAAAGAATGGCATTTAATATTTTAGATATGGACGATAGAGATGCATTTGCCATTGCCCAGGCTATTATCGATGCTAAGACAAAGATGAAGTATTGCTCCGTATGCGGCAATTTGACGGATACAGAGCCTTGTGCGATTTGTTCCGATACGGAACGGGATACTTCGGTCATCTGCGTAGTGGAAAGCCCCAAGGAGGTCGCTGCGATGGAACGAATTCGAGAGTTCCATGGCATGTACCACGTATTGCATGGGGCCATATCACCGCTTGAAGGGATCGGGCCGGAAGATATCAATCTGAAATCTTTAATTGTACGTTTGCAAGAGAATGATGTACATGAAATCATTTTAGCGACCAATCCAAATATTGAAGGAGAAGCAACCGCTATGTACATAGCTAGGCTGATCAAACCGTCCGGAATAACTGTTTCGAGAATTGCACACGGCATTCCGGTAGGTGGTGATTTGGAATATGCCGATGAAGTTACTTTGTCCAAAGCAATGGAAGGACGCAGAAGTCTATAAATAATTAGACAGTATGCTCTATCCAATAGAATCTATGGAGATAGATCGCTGATGATCTATGCGTGTAGGTTCTTTTCTTTTGCTTTTTTTATTAAGTAAGAATATCGCGCTTTTTCAGCTAGTATGTCATAAGTGGCGTAGTCTATTAAATCATCGTCAGTAATTTCATTGAAAAGTGATTCGGCAGACAAAATTTTTGACGATGAGGACTGGATACACATCAGAAGAGATTCATCATCACCTGGCGGACTAGGCAGCCGAAACACCTTGCGATAGGCTTTTATTGCAGAGTCTGCAACGCTATTTAGTTTTGACATGTTATTCACACCTTTCTTTTTTGCCCTTTAATTCTATTTTAGTCAACGCTCTCATATTTTATACAAAGGCGGTGAGGTAAAATGGATTCGGGTATGGAAATAATTATATTTCTATCATATGCAGCGGGGTTGTTAGTTATTTTTATTTTGGCCAAAATATTTTCGTTCTCTGGCCGAGTAATTCGAAGAATAGTAGTAAATAGCTTATGTGGTGGTATTTCAATTATATTGATAAACATAATAGGTGGTAGTTTTGGGCTGCATTTGCCTTTAAACATCATCTCTGCTTTCGGAGTAGGAACCCTTGGTCTGCCCGGAATAGTCCTGTTAGCCCTATTTTGCTATAGATAAATAGGCAGGTAAAGAAGCTAACGGAGATTCGGTTAATTTGTTGACAAGCAACCTATGAAACTATATGGTTAAGTATAATTGTTAGAGTATGTAGTATTGGCTTGATTTTAGATTTGTAAGATCAGTGGCAGTATGTATGGTAAAAATACGTGAAATTTAGGTTGTAGGAGACAAATTATATGAGTGATAAACATGGCAGAAGTTCGGAGAAAAGCCATCGTACTCTAGCTCGTGGCATCCTGCCATGGCACGTTTCGCTGATAGCATTAGGCGGAATTATTGGTTCATGCTATTTTTTAGGGTTAGGGTTAACCTTTTCTCAAATGGGGGCCGGAGCAGTATTGATTGCCTATGCGGTTGCCGGATTAACGGTATACGGCGTCATGCAGTCTTTTGCGGAATTATTAGTAAATATTCCGAGAAGAGGTTCTTTTGTCTCGTACACGAGAGAATTCCTGGGAGATACGGCTTCTGCAGGAATCGGATGGGCGTTCTGGTGCAACTGGGTGGCGTATGTGCCGTCTGAGGCATTGGCATGCGCCGTGTTTATGAACTATTTTATTCCTATTGAGAATAGAGCCATCGGTACATTTATATGGGGGAGCGTTGCCTTATCCATTTTAACGGCGGTAAATCTGTATCATGTGAAATGGTTCGGGCATATAGAGTCCGTTATGTCCATTCTGAAAATTTTAGCGATCGTGGTTTTTGTCATTTGCGGAATAGGCATTTGGTGCGGAATCATCGGCGGAAACTTGCATCCGTTCACCGAAAGAGCAGGACTGATCGGAACCCAAGTGTTATTGGGCGGTGAGGGTTCAGGGATACATAAACTATTTCCTTCCGGCGGATTTGTGATTATCACGTATATGATCTGGACCTTAGTCAATTTCCAAGGTTCAGAAATTGTAGGCTTGTCCGCGGCAGAGACGCAAGATCCGGAAAAAAATGTGCCTATTGCCTGCAAGAGTGTGGCCTATCGAATTATATTAATTTACTTAATTCCGGTATTTCTGCTAACGTTAATCGTTCCGTCAGCGCAGGCCGGTTTAGATCAATCTATTTTTGCATATACCTTAGGGGCTTATGGCCTGAAATGGGCGGCCGGTTTGTTCACCCTCGTGACATTAATCGCAGCCTTCAGCTGCGCAAACTCCGGATTTTATGGGACAGTACGGGCACTTTACGGATTGTCCGTCGAAGGGCTGGCTCCGAAGAGTTTATCTCAGTTAAATCGATTCAGCACGCCGCATAATGCAACCATATTCACCTTGATTCCTATTTGGGTAGTGTTTATACTGGGGTTTGCATCCGATGTGTTAGGGCTTTGGGGGAAAAACGGACTTCCTCTGTATGCGAACTTATTAGGAATATCCGGATTTACAGGCACATTATGCTGGGTGGGGATTTGCTGGTCACAGATCATTTTTAGAAAGAAGCTTAAAGAAAGAGGCTATAATCCGAAAACTTGTTTAACGGTAAAAGCGCGGTTTTTTCCCGGACTTGCTTATTTTGCCATTATTATTCAGGTAGGGGCTATGATTCTTTTAGCTTTTGAGGATGGCGGAATGCCCGTAGTCATTATTTCTCTTGTTGCTATTTTCGTACCGATATCCATATACGCAGCACATAAGAAGATGGGAATGACGAGAAAAAGTATTATTCTGGGCGAGGATGAAGTATTGTTTGATGAAAAGTTTCCTCCGCTGAATAAGGAATAGATGATTTATCATAGGGAACAGAAAATAAAGTAGGGTGTCTCTTTATTGATACGGATTATTTGGACAGTGTTGACTGCCTGATAGAAGTTCATTGGAGGCACTCCTTTTGTTTTTTTGAAAAGAGTAAAAAATTACATGAAAAAACTATAAGAAAAAACTATAATAGCATTAATTTGCTCTATTATTCTATTTTATATCTTTTCAAGGGTATCTACCTCCTTACGATGGATAAAAACTATAAATACTTGAATAAACATACAAATAATTTGTACAAAATCATAATGTTTTTAAACGTTATTGTGAAAATATACAAAGGAGTAAGAAAGTTTTATAAGATATCTTGTCAAAAGGGGTTTCATAATTGTTGAAATTATGGGATTGATATTTTTTTGTCTTGTATATTGTATAATTTTCTGTGCATGCTTGACAATTATTTTGATATAGTATAAAGTAAAAACATTATTTATGAATATAATAGTTAAAAATATGATTAAAAAAGTACTATTTTGCGGAATAAGAAGCAAAACCAATTTGATTATTTTAAAATAGAAATCAATTCATTTGTTTTGCAATAGTTAACTACACAATTTGGGCGAAATAGTATAGGAAAATTTTATTGATGAAATTAAGTAGAAGGTCTAATACGATTTTTATTATGAAGTAGGGGGAAAAAATGACACAACGTAAAATGGGAACTATGGATGGTAATACGGCAGCAGCTCATGTATCATATGCGTTTACAGATGTTGCAGCTATATATCCGATTACTCCTTCATCCACAATGGCAGAAGTTGTTGATGAGTGGGCTGCTTATGGCAGAAAAAATATTTTTGATCAGAAAGTTAAAATTGCAGAAATGCAATCTGAAGCAGGTGCTGCCGGAACAGTACACGGTTCTTTAGCGGCCGGTGCGCTTACGACTACTTATACAGCATCGCAGGGATTGCTGCTGATGATTCCAAATATGTATAAGATCGCCGGAGAATTGCTTCCGGGTGTATTTCATGTAGCGGCAAGAACTCTTGCGACACATGCGCTTTGTATTTTCGGAGATCACTCCGACGTTATGGCGACAAGACAGACCGGCTTTGCTATGCTTGCTTCCGGCTCCGTTCAGGAGGTTATGGACCTTGGTGGTATCGCGCACTTGGCTACCATTAAGTCAAGAGTTCCGTTTCTTCACTTCTTTGACGGTTTCCGAACTTCTCACGAAATACAGAAAATTGACGTGATTCAATACGATGAATTTAAAGAGCTCGTAGATTGGGATGCCATTCAAGCGTTCAGAGACCGTTCATTGAATCCGGAACATCCTGTTATCAGAGGAACGGCTCAAAATCCGGATATATTCTTCCAGGCAAGAGAAGCATCAAACAAATTCTACGATGAGCTTCCTGAAGTTGTTGTAGAATATATGAATAAAATCAGCCAATTAACAGGAAGAAGTTATAAGCCGTTTGATTACGTTGGTGCACCGGATGCAGAACACGTAATTGTTGCAATGGGTTCTGTCTGTGAAACGATTGAAGAAACAATGACTCAAATGCTTCAAGAAGGACAGAAGGTAGGCTTAATCAAAGTAAGACTTTATAGACCTTTTGTGAAAAGGTTTTTCATGGATGTTCTTCCTAAGACCGCTAAAAGAATTGCTGTTCTTGACAGAACAAAGGAACCTGGCGCATTAGGCGAACCATTATATCAAGACGTTAAGACGATGCTTTATGATGAAGAAATTTCACCGGAAGTGTATGGAGGCCGTTACGGTCTTGGTTCCAAGGATACAACACCGGGTATGATCTTATCTGTATTTGAAAATCTTGCGGCTCAGAAGCCGAAAAACGCATTTACAATCGGTATCGAGGACGATTTAACAGGACACTCCCTTCCTTATGATGATGGTGTTGCAAGAGAACCGGAAGGAACAATTAAATGTAAGTTCTGGGGACTTGGATCCGACGGTACAGTTGGTGCGAATAAGACGGCGATTAAAATTATCGGTGATAAGACAAACATGTACGCACAGGGTTACTTTGCTTACGACTCTAAGAAGTCCGGTGGTGTAACGATCTCTCACTTAAGATTTGGTGCACATCCTATTCAGTCCACTTATTTGATTAATCAGGCGGATTTCGTTGCCTGTCACAATCAAGCTTATATAAAACAATATGATATGCTGAAGGATTTAAAGAAGGGCGGCATATTCTTATTAAACTGTATATGGTCTGAAGAAGAACTTGCTAATCATCTTCCGGCTAGCGTAAAGAGAGTCTTAGCTGATAAAGAAATCAACTTCTATACGATTGATGCTGTGAGCACTGCTACTCAAATCGGGCTTGGAAACAGAATCAATATGATCATGCAGGCTGCATTCTTTAAGCTGACAAATGTAATTCCGCTAGATAGTGCTATCGAATTCTTGAAGGAAGGTATCGAAAAGACTTACCATAAAAAGGGTCATAGCATTGTAGAAATGAACTGGAAGGCTGTGGATGCTGGTGTAACAAGTATCAAGAAGGTAACTGTTCCGTCAGAATGGAGCAACTCCGTAGACACGGAAGAAGAAGGCATAATAGTTCCGGAGTTTATTGAACAGGTATTAATTCCAATGAACAGACAGGAAGGAGATAATCTCCCTGTAAGTGCATTTAAGGATATCGAAGATGGTACATTCCCGTCAGGCACTGCTGCTTACGAAAAGCGCGGCGTAGCGGTTAAAGTACCGGAATGGATCAAAGATAATTGTATCCAGTGTAATCAGTGCTCCTTTGTTTGTCCGCATGCATCTATCAGACCGGTTCTTCTTACAGAAGAAGAAAAGGCAGAAGCACCGGCTTCTTTTGAAACAGTGAAAGCAATCGGCAAAGGCTTAGAAGGATATCAGTACAAAATTCAGATTTCCCCGCTTGACTGTTTAGGTTGCGGAAACTGTGCGGATATTTGTCCGTCGAAGGAAAAGGCATTGATTATGAGGCCTTTTGAACAGGAACTGAAAGAGACAGATAATTGGAATTACTCCACAACGGTTTCCATTAAAGATGGCCTGTTAAATAAAGAATCCGTAAAGGGAAGTCAGTTTGCAAAGCCATATATTGAATTCTCCGGAGCATGTGCAGGATGCGGAGAAACTCCTTACATTAAGCTTGTAACTCAATTGTATGGAGACAGAATGCTTATTGCGAATGCAACGGGATGTTCTTCTATTTGGGGAGCATCTGCTCCAGCCATGCCTTACTGCAAGGATGAAAACGGAAGAGGTCCGGCTTGGGCAAACTCCCTGTTTGAAGATAACGCAGAATACGGATACGGTATGCTTCTTGCGACAAAGCAGATGAGAGAACAGCTTGAACAGGCAATGGAGGCCATTCTTGGATTAGATGCTCCTGCAGCATTAAAAGAAGCAGTTACAGAATGGTTTGAAGTGAAGGAAAACGGACCGGCATCAAGAATAAAGAGTGAGAACCTAATAAATGTCATTGAAAATACAACAATTTCCGATGCCGCAGTTGCAGAACTATGCAAGAGAATTGTTGATCAAAAGGATTATTTAGTGAAGAAATCCGTATGGGCGCTTGGCGGAGACGGATGGGCATACGACATCGGTTACGGCGGACTCGACCACGTACTCGCATCCGGAGAAAATATCAATGTGTTGGTATTTGATACAGAAGTATACTCCAACACGGGCGGCCAGGCATCCAAGGCTACTCCGGTTGCTGCCATTGCGAAGTTTGCCGCTTCCGGTAAGAGAATCAAGAAGAAGGACCTTGGTATGATGGCTATGTCCTATGGCTATGTATATGTTGCTCAGGTAGGTATGGGTGCAGACAAGAACCAGCTGATGAAAGCTATTACAGAAGCAGAAGCTTACGATGGACCATCCCTCATTATCGCATACTCCCCATGCATTAACCATGGCTTGAAGAAGGGGATGGGAAAGACACAGGAAAATATCAAAGATGCAGTAGATGCAGGTTACTGGCACTTATACCGATTCAATCCTGAACTGAAAAAGCAGGGGAAGAATCCGTTCCAGTTAGACTCCAAGGCTCCGACTGCAAACTTTAAAGACTTTATCCTAGGTCAGATGAGATATTCTTCTCTTGCAAGTGAATTCCCTGATGTAGCAGAAAAATTATTTGCTATGACAGAAGAAGATGCAAAAGACAAGTATGAAGGGTACAAGAGATTGGCCGAAATGAAATAACCCGGACCATTAAATGGTTTTTAATAAAACACCGCGAAAATATCGCGGTGTTTTATTGTATGGAGAAAATTTTCTCTTGAAATCTAAATTTAGTCGTATATATTTTTTCAATTTATAAATGGTACTTTTTTTACGGCTATGCCATAATAAAGGGACGACTTTTATTGTTAGTCTTTTCATATTATTCTATAGTTGGACTTAATAACGGAAGGCTTGAATGCTCAAAGCGGGTTACAAATTAAATGAATGGAGGTATTCCAAATGAGCGATATAAATGCTAAATGTAAGATTCGGATTATTGAAGGCGGCCCATACCTTGTTTCGGGGAACGTTCCCATTTCGGAACAAATCATTATCCCGAAAGCCGGTGGATATGAATTTCAGGAAGGGCGGGAACTTCCTCAGTCGGAAGCATATGCGCTCTGCCGCTGCGGCAAATCCACCAATGCGCCTTTTTGCGACGGCAGCCATTATAACCACAATTTTCGTGGGAAAGAAACGGCGTCTAAAAATCGATACCACGAGAGAGCCGAAAGGATGGAAGGGCCAGGGGTTGATCTTTTGGATGACGGGCGCTGCGCATTTGCGCGGTTTTGCCATAGACGAAATGGGGACGCATGGGAGCTGGTTGAACATTCGGATGCCGGGAATAATCGCGAAGAAGCCATTCGTGCCGCATGCGACTGTCCCTCTGGGCGTCTGACTGCTGTTGATATGGATGGAACAGAGTATGAGAACGAGTATATCCCCTCGATTGATATCATTCAGGATCCGGAAAGGCGTGTGAGTGCAGGTATTTTTGTCAAAGGACATATTCTGATTGAATCAGCTGACGGAACGCCGTATGAAGTTCGGAACCGTGTCGCGCTTTGCCGTTGCGGTGAATCCAGAAATAAACCGTTTTGCGATGCCGCTCACGTCGCTGTGCAATATCTGGACAGTGCGGTAACGAAACGGGGCCCAAGCGTGAAAAAGAAGTAGCTTAATCTATCAAAAGGGCTGGACATGATCCGGCGGGGTTATACGGGACAGGAGGACTGAATAAAAAACCGCGATATTTTCGCAGTTTTTTATTCATAGGAATCCTTATTTATTCATGAATCAGCTCGATGATTTATTAAATAAGTCAATGCTCCGTGAAGGTTTAGGTCCTCTATTAAGCGTCCCAACTCGGACATAGGGAGCATCATCTCATTTTTAAACCAGTAAGTGATTAATCCTATTTGACCAGAGGAAATGTATTCTAAGGCGTAACGCAATCTCATGGATTCCAAAGTACCATCATCACAGTTTAAATTCAGCTTTGATATAGCAATGCCTTGAGCCATTTTTTTTAATCGTGCCAGAAGATGAGGATTGGCCTGTTCCCCAAAAAACAATTCTAAGAGTTCTTTATTATTTTTAAAAAACTCCACAGGTAAGAGGTCCGTAAAGGATTTGGACCCGTTTAGAAGCATAGTTATAATAGGCTCCGCCTGAGCTTTAATTGCTTCAGTCGCTTCTTCCTCTATCTGTTCCAATAAATCATAAATATCCAAGTAATAAGTATAAAATGTTCCTCGGTTAACACCAGCTCTATCGGTTATTTCTTTGATACTGATTTTTTCAATTCTTTTTTCTCTATATAGCTCTAAAAAAGCTTTTTTTATTTTTTGTTTTGTTTCAGTAACCCTTTGGGAATCTTGATTCATTTTTAACCTCCAATCATTTAACGGTGATACTCCGACATTTTTTTAAAAATTGTTTATTTCATTTTTCTTGATTAATGGGTATCCTTATAATATGACAACAAGTTGTTGGATTCAAGTGATAATTATTATAATCCAACAGTTTTTAAGAAATTGTTGAGGGTGATATCGTATGGATGAAAAGAAGGAGTGCATTGTCTTAAAAAATATTTGTAAAAGTTATGGCAATAAACAGGTATTGAAGGACGTGAGCATTACAGTACCCTATGGGGCGATATATGGACTGCTTGGACCTTCCGGATGCGGGAAGAGTACGACCGTTAAAATCGTGGCGGCTATTTCAAAAGCAACCTCCGGGGAAGCCTATGTTTTGGGGCAGCCGATGCCACAGTTAGAAATGGTTCATAAAATTGGGTATATGGCTCAATCAGATGCGTTGTATGGGGATTTGACAGCAAATCAAAATTTAAAATTTTTTGGAGCTTTATACGGCCTGAAAGGGAAGGCGTTAGATGCAAGAATCAAAGAAGTATTAACATTAGTCAATCTCTTAAAAGATACAAACAAGAAAATAGATGAATTCTCCGGAGGCATGAAGAGAAGATTATCGCTGGCAATGGCTTTGCTCCATAAACCGGAAGTGCTGATCCTAGATGAACCGACGGTAGGCATAGATCCAGTGCTTCGGAAAGATATTTGGGAAGAACTCTACAAGCTGACTGCAGATGGAATTACCATTTTGGTGACTACACATGTAATGGATGAGGCGGAAAAATGCAATCAACTTTCCATGATGAGAGAAGGAAGGCTGATTGCAAGCGGAACGCCAAAGCAAATCCAAGAGAGTGTAGGTGCCTCCAGTTTGGAAGAGGCATTCCTGCATTATGGAAAGGAGAATGCAAGTGAGAGTTAGGTCTTTAGCAAAACGAATACTTATGCAGCTGAGAAACGATAAGCGAACCCTGGCACTTATGCTGATGGCTCCGCTCTTGATCTTGACGCTCATCTATTTCGTGTTTGAAGGAATGGTAACGACCGTATCCATAGGAGTCCTGAATGCCCCTGAAAAATATGTGGATAATTTATATGACCAAAATACAAAGCCTGTTCGATATCTCAACGAAGCAGAAGCGCTCGGTGATCTGGAAAAAGGGGAACTTATTGCGATCGTGGATATGGAATCCGGTAAGATCACAGCCTTGGTGGACGGAAGCAATTCCACCGATGCAAGCAAAGCATTAAAGGCCATTGAAGCAGCAAAGATAAAAAATATGGTCAACCGAGTGGATTTGAATTCAGATATAAGATATATATATGGTTCGGAGGATTTGTCACAGTTTGATAATTTCGCGGCAGTTTTAATCGGATTTTTAGTATTTTTTCTGGTATTTCTTATTTCGGGAATTTCCTTTATTAAAGAGCGAACCACAGGGACTTTAGAAAAGATGCTGTCGACTCCCATCAAACGGTGGGAGATTGTCACCGGGTACGTCTTGGGATTTGGATTAGTCAATGTGCTGCAATCAGTAATCATTTCGGTTTACGTCGTGTATGTATTAAACGTATTCATGATAGGTTCTATTTGGCTGGTTCTTTTAATCACTTTATTGACTGCTATCACGGCATTGACATTGGGAATGCTGATGTCCACCGCAGCGAATTCGGAGTTTCAAATGATACAGTTTATTCCCATCATCATTGTGCCTCAGGTGTTTTTTGCAGGACTGTTTCAATTGTCACCCTCTTGGGAGAAGATTGGTCATGTGATGCCGCTGTATTATTCGGCGGATGCATTAAAACAAGTCATGCTGAAAGGGAATGGACTGATTGATATTCTGCCGGATCTGGCGGTATTGCTTTTTCTTTCCCTTTTGTTCATGGTAGTCAATACGAAGCTTTTAAAGAGATATCGAAGTATTTAGCCAGAAAATAGTGTGCGCAGAGCAGATAGATAGTAGGAGGATGATCTTTTATGGGAAACCAGATTGGAATACATGGAAAGAAAGAGAAAATAAAGAAAGTGGTGATGTTTATTGTCATTGTATTGATTATTTCAATAATCGCTATTTATTTTCAAGGGAAACAAAAAGGCGGAATAATCGGCGAAGTGGAGAGTGCTATGGTTACACATGCGTCGGAGGTTTCCGGCAAAATTGTATCCTGTCCTGTTCAATTAGGCAGTCCGGTAAAGACAGGCGATGTGATCGCCGTGATTGATGATACCTCGCAACGATATATGGTTGAGCAACTCGAATTAAATGTACAGAAAGCCCAATTAGCTATAGGCAGTACTACGATTGGCAAAGGCGGTACGGCCGATAATAATTATAGCGCAGCAAAAGCGGCTTATAAAAATGCACAGGCGTCTTTAAGCAAAGCGAGTGAGGATTACCGGAAAGCCCAAGATTTATTTGCCGGCGCGGCTATTTCAAAGGAACGGCTGGATACGGCTAAGCTAGCTTATGATTCTGCAGCCAGCGCATTGGAAGGAGCGAAATCTTCTTTGGATAATATCACGGATCAAACGGCATCTAATAGTGCAAATTTGGATGTTGCATTGCTGCAAAGTCAATTGGTACAGCAGCAAGAAAATTTAGAGAAGTATACGATTACTGCTTCTTGTGATGGAACGATAATGAGTTTGAATTATAAACAGGGAGACATGGTGCAGCTTGGCTATGATGTGGCAGACGTATCCGATGCATCCGAGAAATATGCGGTGTTTTATTTCCCGAAAGATCATTTGCAACAACTGACATACGATAAAACCATAACCGTTTATTTGCCTCACAACGCAAAGCAAGATTCAAAAAGTGTGGAAGGGATCATTAAGTTTATAGATGTGAAATCCGAGTATACGCCAAAAGATTTGCAGACTTCAGCAAATAAAAATAGGGAAAGCGTCAAAGTGAAAGCGTTGCTTCCGGCGGATTGCAGTGTCAATCCGGGGCAAGAAGTTCGGATTGATATAGATAAATGAAGAACCTTATAACAGAAACTGAATGATAGAAGCTATGGAAATAAAGGGAGCCAGCGGTAAAAGAGATTGCAGGGATATTTGCCTAGCGAGTAAACCTGCGATAAGGAATAAAGTGCTTAATAATGTCGTGAGTACAAAAATAGACAAAATGTTATACACACCTGTTATGAAGCCAAGAGCAGTCATTAACTTAACATCTCCAAAGCCTATAGCATCTTGCTGCTTAAACAATAAACCTATGAAGGCCACAAGCAGGTATAGGCTTCCTCCGATTAGAGCACTGATAAAATGAAATGTAAAGGAGGGGCCCTCTAGGAGAATGCATAAGACACCTAAAACAACCAATGCGATAACATGCTGATCCGGAATAATTCGATACAGCAGATCGGAAAGAGATACGTGGATTAAAATACAAATGACAAAAAAGAGCAGGAGCGCTTTGTGAAAGGAATAATGCGCTAATAGGAAATAGAAGCAGAATGCCAGAAAAAGAGTAAAGGGCAACAACCAATGCAGAACTTGAAGCTGCTTTTTATAGGATGTATCCGGTTCTTTTTCATCGTAATCGCAGAACCAAGCAATCGGGATTCGGTTAAAAAGAGTAAGAAGTATAAAAGATGCAATAAGTCCAATAACGATAAATGGTAGTAAATATAACATAGATCCGATGCGCAGCTTGCCTTGTTGGCAGTGCTGAATACCTCCTTTGTATAAGATTAAATCTATCTTATACAATATGTAAATAAATGTCAATAATTACATTTCCTATTAAATCAAAAAGAGCCGTCCAAATGGACAGCTCCTAAAAACAACTATTATCGATCGCAGATTTGTACATAATCCAAATAAGGCTGTACCCCTCTATAAGCAGGACGCATCAATTTCTTTCCTGCAGTTAATTCTTCTAATCGATGTGCACACCAACCCGAAAGACGTGCTGTTGCAAAAAGTGGTGTGGCGATATCGATCGGAATGTTCAATGCACTGTAAACAAAACCGGAATACAAATCTACATTGGCAGGCATTGGTTTATCCGTACCTTTCAACTCGCTATATAACATTCCGCCGCGTTTTTCGATAAAACGGCACAAGTTATAATCATCTTCCAAGCCTTTGCTGATGGCCAATTTCTGAGCCATCTCTTTTAATAGTACGGCTCTTGGATCGGAGATGGTATAAATCGCATGGCCTAACCCATAGATGAGACCGCTTCCGTCATTTGCTTCTCCCCTAAGGAGTTTCACTAAATAATCCTCTACTTCTGCTTCATTGGTAATATCGGATACATGCGCTTTCAAGTCATTGATCATATTGATTACGGCAATATTGGCGCCACCGTGCTTCGGCCCTTTTAAAGAACCGACGGCCGCCGCTATAGCAGAATATGTATCCGTACCGGAAGAAGAAACCAAGTGTGTGGTAAAGCTGGAATTATTCCCGCCGCCGTGCTCCGCATGCAAGATGAGGGAAAGATCTAAGAGCTTTGCTTCAATGTCGGTGTATTCTCCTGTAGGCCGAAGCATCCTTAGAATGTTTTCCGCTGTACTCAGCTCCGGAATCGGGTTATGCAGGTGCAGGCTTTCATTGTCAAAAGAAGAACGTTTAGCCTGATATCCATAGGCAATTAGTGCAGGGAAATATCCAATTAATGAAATGGATTGACGAAGCACGTTTTCAATGGACGTATCATCCGGATTATCATCGTAGGAATAGAGAGCCAGTACGCTTCTTGCCAATTTATTCATAATACTTTTAGAAGGAGCGGTAAGAATCATATCTCTGGCAAAACCCTTTGGCAGTTCTCTCTTTGAACCGAGCATTTCAGTGAACTCTTTAAGCTCTTGCTTCGTAGGAAGTTCACCGAACAGCAATAGATAGGTCACTTCCTCAAAGCCGAAACGGTTGCAGCGAACACAGTCATGAAAAATATCGTCGATGTTGTAGCCTCTATAGTAGAGCTTTCCGTCAACAGCAATTTTATTCCCTTGTTCATCCAGTTCGTAACCAACCACTTCACCAACTTTTGTAAGTCCTACTACTACGCCTGTGCCGTTTGCATTACGAAGTCCGCGCTTTACGTCTTTTTCAGCATAAAGCTCATTTGGAATCACATTGTTTTTGTTTAGACTTTTAGCCTTACTCATGTAGAATGCTTTCTCTGCAGATAAAGCGTCGATCAGACTTTCTTTTTCAGCTGCAAAAGAATCATATATACTCATCATAACAATCACCTCAACGAATATTTTATTAGATTTAATTCAAAATGTATAAATGTATACAATTATTCCCGTAATAAAATCGATATCGCTGAAAACAATATCGATTAACAGATACCACAGCAAACTGTAACAATGTTGCTGTTTAAATTACGTTAAATAGTACAGGATATTTATTCAGTAGCCCAAAAACACAATTATTTTATTAGTATACCACGTTAAATCGTTTCTAACAAGGGTATAAATGAAATAATTGCATTTGATAAGGGGTTTAAAAAGGAGTATAATTTACTTATTATGAATGAGTTTAAAATTATTTCAGATTTCAAATTAATGGGCGATCAACCTGAGGCAGTGGAACGACTTTCGCAGGGGATTTTGCGCGGAGAAAAACATCAGACCTTACTGGGGGTAACCGGTTCGGGAAAAACCTTTACCATGGCGAATGTGATCGAACGGGTGCAAAAACCGACGATTGTGATTTCGCATAATAAAACATTGGCAGCACAACTTTGTGGTGAGTTTAAAGAATTTTTTCCGGATAACGCCGTCGAATATTTTGTTAGTTACTATGACTACTACCAGCCGGAGGCGTATGTGCCTTCGACCGATACCTATATTGAGAAGGATTCGGATATCAATGAAGAAATTGAAAAGCTTCGTCACTCCGCTACTGCGGCACTTGCAGAACGTCGAGATGTGATCATCGTAGCCAGCGTATCCTGCATCTATGGTTTGGGAAGTCCGTTTGACTATGAAAATCAGATGCTATCGCTTCGTCCGGGTATGGAAAAGAACCGGCATGATATTCTTCGAAAACTAGTGGATATCCAATATACAAGAAACGACTTGGGATTTGCCAGAGGATGCTTCCGAGTTCGAGGCGATATTATCGATGTCTATCCGGCCGGTGCGGAAAATGCTGTTCGCGTGGAATTGTTCGGCGACGAAATAGAAAGTATCAAGGAAATTAATCCGATTACAGGGGAAATTATTGGCCTCCGAAATCATGTGGCGATCTATCCTGCTTCGCATTATGTGACGTCCAAGGAAAACACGGAACGTGCCATTTGCACCATTGAAGAGGAATTGCAGGACCGACTTACTTGGTTTAAAGATAGGGGCAAGCTTTTAGAAGCACAGCGTATTGAACAGCGGACCCGTTATGATTTAGAAATGCTGCGTGAAGTAGGCAGCTGCAAAGGAATCGAAAACTATTCCAGGCATATTAACGGCTTACCGCCGGGCAACCGGCCCTATACCTTACTGGATTATTTCTCGAAAGATTTCCTGATTATTATTGACGAGTCTCATGTGATGCTGCCGCAGCTCAGGGCCATGTATGCCGGTGACCGTTCCAGAAAATCATCTCTGGTGGAGTACGGGTTCAGGCTGCCTTCGGCACTGGACAACCGGCCGCTTCAGTTTGAAGAATTTGAGGGAATTACCAATCAGATTGTATATGTAAGTGCTACGCCGGCAAAATATGAGTTAGAGCATAGCAACGGTGTTTCGGCTGAACAGGTGATTCGCCCGACAGGACTTCTGGATCCGGTGATTTCCGTGCGCAAAAGCGAGGGGCAGATCGATGACTTGATTGGAGAAATCAATCAGGTAACCGAAAAAGGAGAACGAGTCTTTGTTACAACCCTTACGAAGAAGATGTCGGAGAGCTTAACCGATTACCTGAAAAATGTGGGTATTCGTGTCAAGTATTTGCACTCAGAGATTGATACCTTGGAACGAATGGAAATCCTTCGAGATTTGAGACTCGGCGTATTTGATGTACTGGTTGGAATCAATCTGCTCCGAGAAGGGCTGGATATACCTGAAGTGTCTTTGGTCGTTATCTTGGATGCGGACAAGCAAGGATTCCTCCGAACAGAAACGTCTTTGATACAGACTATTGGCCGTGCGGCCAGAAATGCAGAGGGCAGAGTCATCATGTATGCGGATTCAATCAGCCCGGCAATGAAAGTGGCTATGGCAGAAACGGAAAGAAGAAGGGGAATTCAGCAGGCATATAATGAGAAGCATGGCATCACACCGACTACGATAAAGAAGTCCGTTCGCGCTATAATAGAAGCCACGAAAGCAGCAGAAGAGTCGGCTGAATATTATGCCGGAAAGAGTCCGTTGGAATTAACCAAGAAGGAATTGGGTGAATATATCAAGAAGCTGGAGAAAGAGATGAAGCAGGCAGCTGCAGACTTACAATTTGAAAGAGCAGCCCAGCTAAGAGATCAGATTTTTGAATACAAACTTCGATTATAGATTATAGTATGTGGTTTGCCTTAGAGCCAATATAAATTGAATGGTAAAATTTTATCGTTGTAAGCGAACATTATTAATATTGAACATACGTTCTGAATGTGGTATCATAGAAGAAAAATGGCGAAACAACAAGAAGATCGCTTATTTACGATATTAAATATGTAAAAATAAGCAGAAAAATGGGTGGAATTGGAGAAGAAATGGCAAACGAAATAAAAATAAAAGGAGCAAACGAACATAACCTAAAGAATGTAGATTTAACAATACCAAGGGATAAGATGATTGTTTTCACGGGGCTATCCGGCTCGGGCAAATCTTCCCTTGCATTTGATACGATATATGCAGAAGGGCAGAGAAGATATGTGGAGAGCTTATCTTCGTATGCCAGACAGTTTTTGGGGCAGATGGAAAAGCCGGACGTGGAATACATCGAAGGACTTTCCCCGGCAATCTCCATTGATCAGAAAACGACGAGCAAAAACCCCCGGTCAACCGTAGGGACCGTTACGGAGATACACGACTATCTGAGACTTTTATATGCTCGAATCGGTATTCCTCACTGCCCGATTTGCGGCAAAGAAATATCCAGCCAATCCGTGGATCAAATCGTGGATAGCTTAATGGCGATGGGCAATGGGACCAGAATTACAATGCTTGCGCCGGTTGTCAGAGAACGCAAGGGAGAACATGAAAAAATCCTGGAGAGAATTCGAAAAGAAGGCTTTACCCGAACAAGAATCGATGGAGAGCTGGTAAATATCTCTGAAGAAGAAATCAAGCTTGAAAAAACTTTTAAGCATACGATAGAGATTGTCATCGACCGAATCATTGTCAAGGAAGGTGCAGAAGGCCGATTGGCGGAAGCCGTTGAACTTTGTATTTCTCATGGAGACGGACTTGTTCTGGCGCAGATTCAACAACAGGTTGAACGGGGAAGTGACGGCAATGAATCGGAAGAAGGTTCCGAGACGATCACGCATGACAAGATTTTTTCAACGAAACTGGCTTGTCCGGAACATGGAATCAGCATCGAAGAATTGGAACCGCGAATGTTTTCCTTTAACAATCCGTTCGGTGCTTGTCCAACCTGTAATGGGCTGGGTTTTACACAAAAAATAGATCCCGATTTGATCATAGAAAATCAACATTTGAGCATCGTAGACGGCTGTTTAGGTAATATCTTTGCATCGATGGAAATCACCGGATTTTACAGACAAATGATCGAAGCGCTTGCCAATGAGCATGGAGTGGATTTGAATACGCCGTACAGAGAACTTCCGGCAAAGTTTAAAAACGAACTCCTTTACGGAACCGGAACGCGGCATCTTAAATATTTTTATAAAAGCAGAAACAATAATTCAGAATCCTATCGAGATCATCCTTTTGAAGGAGTTATCAATAATCTGGAGAGAAGATATCAGGAAACCAATTCTGAATTTATTAAAGATAAAATGCAGCAGTACATGCGCATTATTCCTTGTGACGAGTGCCATGGAAAACGTTTGAAACCGGAAATCTTGGCGGTTACTGTCGGTGGGAAAAACATTGCGGAGCTTTCGGATTTATCCATTCGAGAGGCATTGGCCTTTATTGACAGCTTACAGTTCAGCACAAAGGAAGAACTGATAGCCCATCAGATTTTAAAAGAAATCCGAGCCAGATTCGGCTTCTTGATTGATGTGGGATTGGATTATCTGACGTTATCCAGAGCTTCGGGGACCCTATCCGGCGGAGAGTCGCAGCGAATTCGATTAGCTACGCAGATCGGCTCCAGTTTGGTGGGGGTGCTGTATATATTAGATGAACCGAGCATTGGACTTCATCAAAAAGATAATGAAAAATTGTTAAAAACGTTGAGACATCTGACGGATATCGGGAATACTCTTATTATTGTGGAACACGATGAAGATACCATGTATGTGGCAGATCACATTGTTGATATAGGTCCCGGAGCGGGGATCCACGGAGGAGAGGTCGTTGCGGCAGGCACGGTTCAAGATATCATGGCTTGCAGCGAATCATTAACCGGCCAGTATTTGTCAGGAACCAAAGTGATTGAAGTACCCAAGGAAAGAAGAGAAGGCAACGGTCAATGGATTAAGATCATCGGAGCCAGAGAAAATAACCTCAAGAATATTGACGTAGAAATCCCTTTAGGGAAGCTGGTTTGCGTGACAGGTGTATCCGGCTCAGGGAAAAGCAGTCTGATCAATGAGATATTATATAAAGGACTTGCTCATAAGATTAATCGAGCAAAAGACAAGCCCGGTATACACGATGAAATCACCGGAATGGAACATATCGATAAAATTATTGATATCAATCAATCCCCCATCGGCAGAACGCCGAGATCAAACCCGGCCACATATACCGGTGTATTTACACCGATTCGTGATCTGTTTTCACAGCTTCCCGAATCCAAGGTACGCGGCTATGAAAAAGGCCGATTCAGTTTTAACGTAAAGGGCGGACGTTGTGAAGCTTGCAGCGGTGACGGTATCATCAAGATTGAAATGCATTTCTTACCCGATGTATATGTTCCTTGCGAAGTTTGCAAGGGAAGGCGTTATAACAGAGAGACCTTGGAAGTAAAATATAAGGGAAAAAGTATCTATGATGTATTGGATATGAATGTATCGGAAGCGGCAGAGTTTTTTAAGAATATTCCCGTTATATCCAGACAGATGGAAACTTTGGAAGAGGTCGGTCTTGGCTATATTAAATTGGGACAGCCTTCTACTCAACTGTCCGGCGGAGAAGCCCAGCGAATTAAATTAGCCTCTGAATTATCCAAACGAAGTACAGGTAAAACCATGTACATTTTGGACGAGCCGACCACCGGCTTGCATTTTGCCGATGTCGATAAGTTAATACAGGTACTGCAAAAACTGGTAGACGCAGGGAATACGGTAGTGGTCATCGAACATAATTTAGAAGTCATCAAGATGGCCGATCATATCATAGACCTCGGCCCTGACGGAGGAAACCGAGGAGGCAATATTGTTGGCATCGGAACACCGGAGCAGATTGCATCCAACTCTAATTCATATACCGGAGAATTTTTGAATAAACTTTTATAATGAGGTTAGATGTCCACCACCTTTTTAGGTGGTGGGTACAACTTTTTTTTTCACAGGCGGTGGGAATATCTCCCTGCCTCGTTGAAACGCACAGATGTAAGAAGATTTGGCGGTGAAATCGTGAATGAGCTTCAAAGAGAAAGAAAAATAACTTGTTTCCTAATGGTACTGTTAGTAACAGGATGGGGATTGGAGTATGTGGTTGCAAAGAAAGCACTGGAAGTACTCGAACCTTTATCGTTGCTTTTCTTTAAATATCTGGTGGGATTCTTGGTGGTATGGGCGATTAAGCTGAAACAGGAGAGTAAAATCGTGTTTAATCTGAAAGATTTTCCGATTTTTATTCTTTGCGCCATAACAGGTGAGATTTTTTACTTTTATTGTGAATATTCGGCTATGTCTTACATGCCGATTTCTTTGATCACCATTATACTGGCCTTTGTGCCTGGTGTATCAATGATCATAGAACGAATCGTCTACAAAAAAAAGGCAAGCAGAAAAATGCTCATTGGATTATTGTTTTGCATCTTAGGCGTAGCATTCGTTATCGGTGTGGACTTTAAAATTTTATTAAAGGGAAGAATAATAGGATACTTACTGGTTTTTGCGGCAATCTTTTCTTGGAATGCCTACAACTTTGTAACCGCTTCGCTGCGTGGGAAATATTCAGATATCACTTTGACTTTTAATCAATTACTGTGCACTATATTATTGACATTTCCTTATGCCGTGCAGCATCGCGCTCCGATTGAAGTCTTTACACCTGATGTGATAGGTGGCATAATATACCTTGGAGTGTTTACTGCCGGTTTAGGATTCATCATACAAGTAAAATCACTTTATATCCTTGGACCGACAACCACATCATTGTTTTCAAATTTTATGCCTATTGCAGCAACCTTTTTTGGATGGATATTTTTGAAGGAATCCATCTCTTTGCTGCAGATTATAGGCGGGATAGTAGTTATTTCAGCGGGATATGTAGTAGTTAAAGAAAAAGGGAAAATGGAGGAATTATCCAATGAATCAGAGTCTTAATTTGACCATGTTGACAGATTTCTATGAAATCACCATGGCCAATGGATACTTTGAAACGGACATGGCTAATGATATCGCATATTTTGACATGTTCTTTAGAAAGATTCCAGATGGTGGAGGATTTGCTATTATGGCAGGTCTAGAGCAGGTTATTGATTATCTTGAAAATTTATCATTTTCAGATAAGGACATTGAGTATTTAAGAGGGAAAGGCATGTTTAGCGAGGCATTCTTAAAGTATTTAAAAGGCTTTAAATTTGAATGCGATGTTTGGGCAATACCTGAGGGAACTCCTATTTTTCCGGGTGAACCTTTAATTACAGTGAGAGGGCCCCTAATGCAGGCTCAGTTTGTGGAGACGATGATTTTACTATTAGTCAACCACCAAAGCCTTATCGCAACAAAAGCTAATCGAATTGTACGTTCCGCGAAGGGACGTTCTGTCATGGAATTTGGGACAAGAAGGGCGCATGGTGCGTCTGCAGCCGTTCTGGGATCCAGAGCAGCTTATATTGGCGGATGTATGGGCACCGCCTGTGCGATTTCCGAACGGGATTATGGCATTTTGGCACTTGGTACGATGGCCCATAGCTGGGTACAGACGTTTGATGATGAATATCAGTCTTTTAAGAAGTATGCAGAAATATATCCGGATAACTGTGTTTTGCTAGTGGATACGTACAATGTGCTAAAATCCGGCGTTCCAAATGCAATAAAAGTATTTCAAGAGAAGAAGCCTGTAAAAATGGGCATCCGGATAGATAGCGGTGATGTTACCTATCTAACAAAGAAAGCTAGGGCAATGCTGGATGAAGCAGGTCTTCGTGACTGCAGTATTGTGGTTTCCAATTCAATGGATGAATATATCATACGTGACGTGATACTAGAGGGAGCCTGTATTGATTCTTTTGGTGTTGGAGAAAGACTGATTACTTCAAAATCCGAACCTGTTTTTGGAGGCGTTTATAAGTTAGTTGCGCTTGAAAAAAAGGGGAAGATGATTCCGAAGATTAAGATCAGTGAAAACATTGAAAAAATCACGAATCCAGGATTTAAGGAAGTGTATCGCCTGTTTGACAAGGATACGAATAAAGTAGTGGCGGACGTTATTACGTTGAACGGAGAAGAAGCCCCTGGTGGTGATTGCTATGAAATATTTGATCCGCAAGCAGTTTGGAAGAGAAAGAAAATAGTAAACTTCTATGCGAAAAATCTACTAGTACCTATTTTTGAAAAGGGGAAATGTATCTATGACAAGCCAAGCATTGATGAAATCAAAGATTACTGTCAGGAACAAATAAGAACTTTATGGGATGAATTGCTTCGATTTGAAAATCCGCAGATATACTACGTGGATTTATCTCACGACCTATGGGAGATGAAGCATAAACTCATAGAAGAATATCAGCATATATAAAAAGTAACTTATATTATAGAACGCGATCCATGCAAATGGATCGCGTTTTTTTATCTTGCAAGAAAGTGAGGGCATTTCTTTACCAATTCTTCACATGTCTCTTTCTTTGTTTTCACAAAACGATGCGATAACTTACATAATATGCCTGTATGATAAATCCATAAGATCAAATAAACCGAGATCGAAAACGAAATTGTGTTAGCAATATATGATGAGAGACATTCATGAAAGTGAATGAAATTGGAAGGAGAGATAGTATGGCAATCGAGGTATTCAACCGAGTTGAAAAAAAATATTTTGTCAGAGGAGATCAGATGGTAAAGGTGCTGGATGAAATTGAAAAGCATATGACACCGGATAAGTTCAATAAGGGTAGACAGACCTATTCTATATGCAATATTTATTTTGACACAGAAGACGATTATTTGATTCGAACTTCTCTTGCTAAGCCGGATTATAAGGAGAAGTTAAGATTGAGAACATACGGAACGCCTAGCAAAGATGAAAAGGCTTTTTTGGAAATAAAAAAGAAGGTCAATCGTGTGGTAAATAAGCGGAGAACAACCATCGGCTTACAGGAGGCTTATCGCTTTGTAGAAAATGGTGGTAAAATTGCTTTAACCGATGAAATGAATCCACAGGTTTTGAAAGAGCTTGCTTATATGGTACAGCATTATAAACTGCAGCCTAAGGTCATGATCGCATATGACCGATTAGCTTATTTTGAGAAGGGTAATTCGGATTTAAGAATATCCTTTGATACCAATATTCGAAGCAGGAGAGATCATGTGAAACTGGAAGAAGGAAGCTATGGAGTTGCTCTTTTGGAACCGAATATTTGGCTTATGGAAATAAAAACAGCGAGTGCAATGCCTTTGTGGCTTACCAAGTTGCTCACCGAAGAAAAGATCAACCAAGTAAGCTTTTCAAAATACGGCACAGAGTATAAGAAATATATGAATAACAAAAATGAAAGAGAGGCTATATATGCTTAATTCTTTAACAGAAAGTTTGACAAATGCAGCAACTAGTACGGACGCAACGACGGCAGGAGTAATCGTCGCCATGTGTACAGCCTTAGGGCTGGGCATGATGATTGCTCTTTGCTATCTGGCGACCAATAAAACAGCTCTAAATCGAAGAGGTTTTGCCCTTACGCTCATCATGTTGCCGGCCATTCTTTCAGTAATCATATTATTTATAGGGGGAAATGTGGCCAGAGCCTTTTCTTTGGCAGGAACCTTATCCATTATCCGATTTAGAAGTGCGCCTGGGGATGCAAAGGACATTGGGTATATCTTTTTCGCAACCGCCGCGGGACTGGCTTGTGGAGTAGGCATGTATGCAGGCGGTGCAGCCTTCGTCATTGTAATGTCCTTGATTATGTTCCTCTTGGAAAAATTGAATTTTGGCGGAAGCGGTACGGCGAAAAGTTTAAAAGTGACTATACCGGAGAACTTAAACTATGAAGATGCTTTCAAAGATGTGCTTGAGAAATATACCAGCCACTATAAACTTAACAGAATAAGAACGACAGATCTTGGTTCGTTATTTGAAGCAAATTATCAGGTTACTTTAAAACCGGAATTTACAGAAAAAGACTTTATAGATGATTTACGGGTAAAAAACGGAAATTTAAGCATTGTATTGACGATGCAGTCGGAATAATGAAATGCAGATTGGCGATCAAAACTTCATAAGGATTTGAAACGTCCATTTAATAGGAGGAAACAAAAATGACAGATAAAAGCAAAAAAATATTGGCAGGAGTGTTAGTCGCAGTGCTCATCACGGGAAGTCTCCTGATATCGGCCTTTTCATTTGATAGTGAATCAGAGGCCGCATCCAAAAGCAGCAACATAAACTTATACAGCTCGGATGAAGAACTGGCGGCCATGGTAAAAAAGGCGACCTCAATAAAAACGTATAGTGACTATAAAGACGGTGAGTATCAAGCGGTCACACTGAACGGGAATAGTATTGAATTCAAGGGAACAGGGGCGCAAGTGTCCGGAACAGATCTACTCATTACGGAACCCGGCACTTATGTGATAAGCGGAACCCTGGAAGACGGTTCGATTATTGTCGATAGTTCTGCGGAAGATAATGTTCGCTTGGTACTGGAAAATGCGAATATTACTTGTAAGGACGGTGCGGCTGTTTATGTAAAAGAATGTGGAAAGAATGTGATTCTGTCTTTACCGGAAGGCACTGACAATAGCATTACAGACGGCAGTGTTTATCAAAATGAATATGTGACGACAAGCCAAAGTGAAACTTCGGCCGCGACAACAGGAGCGGTCAGCACCTCCGAAGAGGAAACAGACACGAAAACGGAGCCAAGTGCGGCCATATTCTCTAAATCAGATTTGATTATAAACGGAACAGGGGCTTTAACCGTAAATGCCAACTATAATGATGGTATAACGGGCAAAGACGATATTGAAATAATCGGAGTTACTTTAGTGATAAATGCCGCAGACGACGGAATTGTCGGAAAAGACAGTGTTGCAATAGGCGGAGGCAATATTACGATCCAAGCAGCAGGCGATGGAATCAAATCGACCAATTCCAAAGATGCAGCGAAGGGCTACATCGTCATAGCAGATGGCGCTTTTAAATTATCCACAGGAAACGATGGAATACAGGCAGAAAGTACTTTATTAATTGTAGACGGAACGTATGATATAACCACCGGAGAAGGAGCAGCGGCAGCAGCATCCAAGAATGACATGGGTGGAGGCATGCCTCTAGGGGGAAATGATTCAGGTGGAAATATGACACCGTCGGTCATGAATGGCCAAGCGACATCACCGGGCACAAATAGTCAAGCAACATCACCGGATGCAAATAGTCAAGGTTCTTCTGGAAGACCTGCAAGACCGGAGGGCTCCGGAGGGATGGGGCAGCAGCCTCAGATGCAACAGCCAAAAACCACAAGCGGTGATGCGATAAGCAGCAATACAACTGCGGAGGAAACGGAAAGCATGAAAGCCTTGAAGGCCGGAAGCCGAATTGTGATTCAGGACGGAGATTTTACCATAGACAGTCAGGATGATGCCGTTCATTCAAACGGAACCTTCGCAATGGCGACTCCGAATATTGAAATTGCGTCAGGCGATGATGGTTTACATGCCGACACTTCTATAGACATCTATGGCGGAAAAGTGAATATTACACAATCTTACGAAGGTATTGAAAGTGCAAAAATTACTATTAACGATGGGAAAATCACAGTTGTAGCCAGTGACGACGGGATCAATGTTGCAGGTGGAAATGACAGCAGTTCGATGGGAGGTCCGCAGGGAACAGATTCCTTTACTCAGACCTCTGAATCGGAGCAGACACTGACGATTAATGGCGGTACAATTGATGTGAATGCTTCCGGTGACGGCCTCGATATGAACGGCTCAGGCTATATGACAGGCGGTATTGTAACTGTGAGCGGACCTACGAATAACGGAAACGCTGCGCTGGACTATGACGGTGTATTTGAAGTAACAGGCGGAACCCTGCTCGCAGTCGGAGCTTCGGGTATGGCTCAGACACCAAGCTCCGGAACAACCATCAATACCGTTGCAACAATGGTTGATGTGCAAGCGGCCGGAACAGAAGTCAAGCTGGTAAACAGCGAAGGAGAAACGGTTCTCTCGTTTACTCCTGAAAAAGAATTTTCTCATATTGTCATCAGTTCTTCCCTGATTCAAAGCGGGGAAAGCTATAAAATTGTGGCAGGAGATACGGAATTGGCGAGCTTTACGTCCGATAGCGTAGTAACGAACTTATCTGCAAGTGAAGCCGGTATGGGAGGAGGAATGATGCGCCAAGACAGAATGAATGGACAGCGGTCTACTTCCACCCAGAATCAAACCACGACAAACGATGCAGTAACGACTCAGAATTCAACAACAAGGAAGTAAAATTAGAAGATTTATATGATGGAAAGAGGCTAACCTTTCAACAGCAGAAGGAGTAGTCTCTTTCTTTAACGTTATGTGTAAAACAAAGAGATTATAGGGAACTACAAACTTTCAAAATTTATTAGTGAAATATTCCAAATAAAGTGTATAATATAATTGTATGCACGTGACGATGGAAGTGCATCGGAAGGAATTATTCGTATGGAAAAAGGGAGGTACTAAAATGGCTTTAATAACTTCTAAAGAACTATTCGCCAAGGCACTGACTTCAGATTATGCGGTTGGAGCATTCAATGTAAATAATATGGAAATCATTCAGGGCATCGTTGATGCTGCAAAAATAGAGAACTCACCACTTATCTTACAGGTTTCTGCAGGAGCAAGAAAATATGCTCGTCCTGCTTATTTAATGAAACTTGTAGAAGCAGCTATTGAAGATACCGGTTTAGATATCGTGTTACACTTAGATCACGGTGAAGATTTTGAAATCTGTAAAAAATGTATCGATGATGGCTTTACCTCTGTTATGATTGATGGTTCAAAGCATCCGTTTGAAGAAAACATCGCGTTGACAAAACAAGTTGTTGAATATGCACACAGCAAGGGTGTTGTAGTGGAAGCAGAACTTGGTAAGCTGGCCGGTGTTGAAGACAATATTAGTGTGGATGAGCGTTCCGCTAAATTTACTGATCCGGATGAAGCAGCTGAATTTGTTGAAAGAACAGGTGTTGATTCTCTTGCGATTGCAATCGGAACAAGCCACGGAGCGTATAAATTTAAGGGTGAACCGTTCTTAGATTTTGAACGATTGGAAACGATTTCTAAGTTGATTCCTAACACACCGCTTGTATTACACGGTGCGTCAACCGTACTTCCTGAATTTGTTGCCAAATGCAATCAGTATGGAGGAAATATTCCGGGAGCCCAGGGCGTTCCGGAAGAAATGCTCAGAAGGGCTGCCCAGTATAGCATTTGTAAGATCAATATTGATACAGATTTGAGATTGGCGATGACTGCAGAGGTAAGAAAATTCATAGCAGAAAATCCGGCAGAGTTTGACCCAAGAAAGTATCTTGCACCTGCAAGAGATGCTATTCAGCAAATGGTTCAGCATAAGATTAAAAATGTGTTGAACTCATCCAATCAAAGATAAAGTAAACCACACGCCGGAAGAGGAGAAGGAACGTTTAGATCCCCCAAAATGGTATGCTGAATATTTCCCCATGGACTTTCCCGCTGTAACCCATGCGTTATATTGGCTATGGTAATAAGGCAGAAAGTCCATGAAGGGTCGTTGGTGACTGTACAGGGAAGTGTTCGTGGAATCAGGAGAGGGACTATGAGAAATCTGATTAAAATAATTACCATTATTTTATGTTCTTTATTAATCATATTGCTGTACACATCAGATTTGTTGTTTATCCAGGATTCTCCTGCTGCAAAGCAAGGAAAGCTTAATCTTTCTTCATGGGATTTTTATGAAGGGGGTATCGTCAAGCTGAACGGCGAATGGGAATGTTATGACGGGCAGCTCCTTACGCCGGAAGATTTTCTAGGAAAAACAGAAAACAAGCCGAAATTGACGGGATACACCAAGTTAACAGCGAGCAGACTTGAAAATCTCAACGGATTAAAGCTGAGTCCAGAGGGAGTCCGAACTTTTCGGCTAAACGTAGAAATCAGCCCTTCTCAAGAGCCTTTTGGGCTGAAGATTGAAAACATTCGAATGAGCAATCGGCTTTACATCAATGGTACTGTGGAAGGCGCTTGCGGCAATCCTGCGGAAGAGGATAAAGGTTATGTACCGAAAAATGCCGCTTATAATGCTTATTTTAATGTAGATGGGAAAGATCTTGAAATTGTGCTCCAAAAAGCCAATTTTGATTATCCTTTTAGTAGTGACAGTTTATATTCCATTCTTTTAGGAAGTCAAGAGAATATTGAGTTACAAAAGACGATGGTTACTTCCATAGAGTTATCGGGAGCGGCATTGTCCTTTTTCTTTGGCGTTTATTATCTATACCTGTGCTATACCGAAGGCCGGGATAAGGGTGCGTTGTATTCTGCTCTTCAATTTTTTTCTCTTGCAGTCCTCTTACTTTTTACAGGGCAGAAGCTGATTTATGGATTTTTCCCTGGTATTCCTTTTGAGCTGTTTTGTAAGCTTCAACTTTCCAGTCTGATAGGCGTCCCCCTTTCTACGGTGGCGTATACCAATTATAGAGAAAAATGGGTGATCTCAGATCGGTTAGCCCGTTTGATATTCTTCGTTTTTTGTCTTTATTTTTTCATTATGCTCCTGGTGGATTATAGATATTCCAGTTATTTGAATGGGATTATTTATATTTTTATTTGTTTCATATATTTGTATATGATCGTGAAATTATGGATGGCATACGATAAGGTAAGGACAGATAAAACCTTAAGAAAAGAAATTTTATTGTATTTATCTTGCACTGCGTGCTTATTTGTGGCTTTTTTCAATAATTTTCTTTATAACCTTACGTGGTGCTCCAATCGGATTTTCGGATCCATTGGGCTTTGCGGTTTTATTCTTTTGTCACAGATTATTCTCGCCTTCCGATATGTGGTTAGCTATGAAAATATGGTAAAGATGGACAAGATCAAGGATGAATTTATGGTCAAAACATCTTATGCGTTAAAGGCACCATTAAACAGCATCTTAGATATTTCGGATCATATCATCAAAGATCAACCAGCGGATGTTTACAATAAAGAAAATTACATGAAAAATGCCACATATACAAAAAACATGGTTCAAAGATTATTAAATATCGTAAACACTTCTTTGGATCTGACTTTGCTGGACAATGATCAGTTAAAGCTGAAACTATCGCCTGTAGATATGAAGGTTTGCGCAGAGCTTGTCATTGACAGTATGAAAGAACTGGTGGAAAACAGAAAGATTACAATCATATCAGAGCTTGATGACTCCCTCTTTGTAGAGGCAGATGAAACCAGAATAAGACAGATTTTATGGAATCTGATACTCAATTCTTTGCAGAACATGGAGCGGGGAATCATATGGATTCGTGGGAAACAGGAGAAAGGCAAAGCTGGTATTTTCGTAGAAGATAATGGAGCGGGTATTCCGGAAGAAAAGTGGGAAGAAATTTTCCAGCCATACATGACGTTAAATGCCCAAGGTATTGGATTAGGGTTGTATGTCTCCAGCCGTCTGGTGGAACTGATGAACGGCAAGATTTATGTGGAATGGTCAAAGCCGGGGGAAGGCAGCCGGTTTGTACTCCTTTTACCGGAAGCCGCAGTAAAGGATGATAAGATAGATGCAGGACAAAAAAAAGAAAGAAAGCTTCCCGGAAAATTTCATTCGCTTACAAACAAATCTATGGATGATGAAACGGATCAAGAGCAGGATTCCAAAAACACCGTACTGGTTGTAGATGATGAAATTTTTAATATTCAAACGGCTCGCCATGTGTTAGGCGGGGAAGGCTACCGGATTCTAACGGCATTTTCCAGCGAAGAAGCCCTGAGAATGGTGACCAATCAGAAGGTGGACTTGATCATCTTGGATGCCATGATGTCAGGCGTTTCCGGTATTTCAATTTGCAAAAAAATAAGAGAGACCTATTCTCTGATTGAATTACCTATCTTAATCTCTATGGTAGGGATGGATCAATATGATTTAACCCTTGGGCTGGAGGCAGGGGCCAATGACTTTATTATAAAGCCTTTCCGTGAATCAGAGATCAAGGCAAGGGTGAAAACCTTGATTGAATTGAAGAAATCCATCGAAGAGACCATGAAAAGTGAGCTGGCTTTTCTGCAGGCACAGATTAAGCCTCACTTTGTCTATAATGCCATTAATACGATCATTTCTTTTTGTTATACGGACAGTGAGAAGGCGGCGAAATTGCTCATCGACTTCAGTAAATATTTGAGGCTGACCTTTGATGTAGATCATAAGCTTATGCTGGCACCTCTTCACAGAGAACTTGAACTGATCGAGGCCTATGTGGCGATTGAGCAGGCTCGTTTTGGGGAGAAGATTCACGTGCAGTACGATATTGATTCAGAACTTTTGCATATCAAGATTCCTCCTCTCTGCATTCAGCCGTTAGTGGAGAATGCGATCAAACATGGACTTTACAGAAAACCGGAAGGTGGCACAGTATGGATATCGGTCAAAAAAGAGGACGCTGATGTGAAGATAGAGGTAAGGGATAACGGCTTGGGCATATCGGCAGAAAAACTTCATACTCTTCGCAACTTGGATCAGGTAAAGGGAGGAATCGGGTTTTCCAATATCAGCAAGAGAATGGGCAAATGGAAACAATCGCAGATCGAGATAGAAAGCGAGCAGGAGAAGGGCACCAGGGTAATCCTCAGAATCAAGCAAGATCAGGGATGGAAGGAGTAAGCAGATGAGAACGCTTCTTATAGATGACGAGAGACCCAGCTTAGAGCTTTTGAAAAGAGTAATCAGCAAAAACGAAAATCTTGAGATTGTGGGTGAATTTACCGATGGGCAAGAGGCGTTGAAGCAGATGGATGTCCTATTGCCGGATGTGATCTTTGCAGATATCGAGATGCCTTATTTAAACGGAATTCGGCTTGCCGCAAAGATTAAGGAGCGGGAAGACATTCAGGTTGTATTTGTGACGGCTTATGACCACTATGCGCTGGATGCATTTGAAGTGGATGCAGCGAACTATATTCTCAAGCCTATTACAGAGGAGAGCTTGAATACGGCCGTAAAGCGCCTGCTGAAATATTATAAACCGTTGAGGAGCCGCTGGGAAATGCGAAAGCAAAATAAAATCCTATCCTTGGGAACGTTTCAGGTGTACGGAGAGAATAGCGGGGAACCGGTCAAGTGGCCAACCTTAAAGGCCAAGGAACTTTTTGCTTACTTTCTTTGTGAAAAAGAGCGGGAGCTGGATAAGTGGTATCTTTGTGATATCCTTTGGCCGGACGCTATGCCGGAGAAAGCCGAACACAGCCTGCATAGTACCATGAACCGGATGAAAGGTGCTTTAAAGACGGCTGGCATTGAGACGGATATTCAGTGCAATAAAGGCAAGTATTCCATTGATTTAAAGAACCTTTTATGGGATGCGGAGGAGATGCGTGTCTACTTTCGTCATAACCCCATCGCAACCAAAGAGAATGTCTTGAACTTTGAAAAGGTGTTGGATATTTATCAAGGCGATTTATTCGAATCAGAGGGATACCTATGGGCCGTGGAACGAAGTGAGCGCACGAAAAGACGTTATTTAGAAGGAAGAGCAAAGCTGGCGGCATTCCATCTGGAATATAAAAATTATTATCAGGCAGAAAGGAATCTAAAGGCGATCCTTTACACCGAGCCGGAAAATGAAGAGGCTGTGGTAATGTTGATGGAGGTCTATTATTTGACGGGAAATAAGGTGCAGCTGGTTCATTGCTATAAGCATTTTAAGGAATATTTAAAAAGAGAATTACATATTGGGCCAAGGGAGGCTACCATAAAGACCTATGAAACGTTCATCGGAAAATTAAGGAAGTAATCTATTGTTTTGTGAGGGTTCTGTGAGCAAAGGCGTATATAATCAGGCGAAGAAGTAGGACCACAGGACAATTGAGAGGCAAAGAATTTTATACGGTATTTGGGCACTTCGTATAAAAAGAGCCAGTAGTGCAACCGGCTTAATCTTCATCTGTTATCTTACTTTGTGTAAATATTCGAAGGAGGAATGAAGATGAGACAAAACAAGAGAAGCCCGGCATCGCCCATTGCATTTATCCTTGTGCTGATGCTGCTGTTTTCCCTGTTCACGCCGGTGGCGTATGGGGCAGAAGAGGACGACCCCCCTTTTCCATTTGTTACGAAGGTAACGCTTCAAGATAAAGATGGAGTAGATTTGACCACGGCAACCGATGTGAGCAAGGAAAGTTATGTGAAGCTTTCCCTTGAATGGAAGATTCCAAATACCGAATCCATATCCGAGGGGGCAGTGTATGCCATAGATATTCCACCTCAAATTGACATCTTGGCGGCTATTGATCGACCTCTGATAGACGGAGATGGTGTGGAAGTGGCAACGGTTCACATTGGGACATCTGGGAAAGGTACGATAACGTTTAATAACAAAACGTACATGGATAGTAAAAGTGAAATACAAGGCGGATTTAGCATAACGACGTATTTTGACGAGGAAGAAATTGGAAACAGCAATCCGGTTAAAATTTATTTTAACATCGGCGGCTCTTCTCAGTATCTTGAAATCAAATTTAAACAGCCTGATCCGACAGTTGCAAAGAGTGGCATATACGACCCTATAACAAATAAGATCACGTGGACTGCAACGATGAATGCAATAGGGGTGACCATAGAGGATGCCGTATTTACCGATGAGATTCAAACCGGACAGGAGTATGTAACAGGATCTTTTTCGGTAACGCCTGATCCGAGTGGTTCTTTGGCTTATACCGATAATCCATCGGGCACGTTGACAACAGGAGCTATTATCTATACGTTTCCAGCTACCATTACCACTCAGTATGCGATAACGTTCCAAACGAAAGTATTGGACAGTGTCTTTGATACAGGGCAGAAAGAAGTGACCCTGTACAATCAAGGAGTGTTGACTCGTAAGGAGGGAAGTCCTATTCTTTCTAGTAACGCGTCAATAAAAGTGAATACGGAATTTCTGACAAAAGGCGGAACCTATAACGCTGCTGCCAAAACTGTGGACTGGACGATTGAAGTAAATAAAACCAACCGCAATCTGACAGGGGTGGAGGTGACGGATACGCTTCCGGCAGGGTTGACGTTATCGGGTGGCGCAGTCAGTGTGAATGGTACGCCATTATCAACGGCAAACTATACCTATAATGACAACACCAGAGAGTTTAGCTATACCCTTGGAGATATTACATCTGCCACGACAATCATCCTGTCCACTAAGATCACTGATCCGGACTATTTTAAGAAAAATGGCAGTAAAACGTTCTACAATAGTGTAGACGTGACCGGAACAGGGGTCACATCAGGTGGTGCTGTAAGGGCTACCAGCAACGGCGTTGGCGTGAGCAGCAGTATTCTTGAAAAATCCGGTTCATACAACTCAGCAACGGAGGAGATTACTTGGACTGTTACTGTAAACAAGAATGAGATTGCGATCAATGATGCTGTCATTACCGACACCATTCCGAGCAACCAGCAATTCATCGGACCGGTAACCGTGGGCGGTATTGCAGGTATTGCGCATCCGAGCAGTCCTGCGGCAGTAGGGACATACTATTACGATGATGCGGCTAAGACGTTAGTGTATAACTTTGGTAATATTACTGATAAGCAGGAATTGATTTTTAAGACCAAGCTGACCGATCCAAATCTGTCGGCCTCTAACGTAAATCCGACCGTAACGAATGGCGCGCTTTTGGCCAGTACAAACATCTCGCCGGCTGCGGTGGAAGGAAAGGTAAACGTAAACAGTAAAGTCATCGAAAAGAAGGGAAACGGTTATAACTATGTGACCCGTGAGGTTTCGTGGCTTATTACGGTAAATCAGAATGGAATGAAGTTAGAAGACGTTTTGATTACCGATACCATTCCGAATGGGCAGGAGCTGATACCGGAATCCATCGTTATTGATGGTACACCAGGATCAGCCATTTCCAGTACGGGAGGTGGAATTGGGTATCTTTATGACAAAGATATCAACCCACAAGAATTTAAGATTTGGTTAGACACAGTCACTAAAAAAGATTTAAAGATTGCGTTTAAAACAAAGATCACCGATCTGACCCTATTTGATAAAAATGGGGACAAGAATGTAACCAACAGCGCCATTTTATCTCATAAGTTGGTTAGTGGCATCACCAGTGAGGGAACGCAAAAAATAGGAAATGTAGTCATTAGCAAAAAGGGAACGCAAACGCCGGGGAATTTATATGTGGATTGGGAAGTTCCTATTAATTCCAATGCGGTGGATCTAGATGGCGCTACGCTGACGGATACGCTGATTCCGGGACTTGCGCTAGACACTGCTTCTGTCAAGCTGTATAAAGGCGTTGTGAATCCTTCCACTGGGGTAATCACGCAGGGCACACTAGTGACAGGGCTTACCGGAGAACATATTAAATATGATAATGTTAATAGGATTTTTACCTTTAAAATTCCTACGCCTGTGGTAGGTGCCTATGTATTGACTTTCCGAACGATTATTACGGATGAAACGCTGACATCGGTTACCAATCACATCTCTTTTGATGGAGAACGCGTGGTGGAAAGTTCTACTTCCAGCTCTGTTCAAATTAAAAAGCAGAGCAGCGGAGGCTGGGCGACTTCAGATCTTGGCAGTGTAACCATTGTCAAAGTGGATAAAACGGATAATAGTGTCGTTTTATCAGGAGCAGCTTTCGAGCTATGGGATCAATTCGGTTCTCGTATGGATAGCGGAATCACCGGAAACGATGGAAAACTGAAGTTTAGCAAGCTGAACTTTAACGTACCGTATACGCTGAAGGAAATCACGGCTCCGGACGGATATCAACTAGGTTCTTCAGAGACGTTTACGCTTCTTAAAGCCCAGCAGGTGGGGGGAACTTTTGAGTACATCCTTGAAAACAGTAAAGTGATTTCCCCTGGCACCGGTGGCGGTGGCGGTGGTGGAGGCGGCAAGCCTGACGAAAAAACCACACCGGGCGGCATCACTACACCGGGAGGAATAACCACTCCTGGCGGTATAACGACTCCTCCACCTATCACAACACCTGGTCCTATTACGCCAACGGAGGAAGGCAAGGGAAGCATTCAAATTGTCAAAGTGGATGGTGAAACTTCACAGACCTTGGCAGGAGCAGTCTTTGAGTTGCTTGATGCAAACAAGCAGGTCATTCGAACTTCTTCAGTCACCGACCAAAATGGGATTATCAGCTTTGATAATCTGGATCTGGGCGTGAAGTATTCGCTCAGAGAGAAATCAGCCCCAGAAGGATATAAGGCAAGCGACAAACTGTATTCTTTCTGGTTAACCGATGAGGCAGGAAAACGGGATGTGAGCGTGGACTTTAAGAATTACAAGAAAGACAGCTCAGAAATTTCTGAAATTGATCCGGAAGATGTACCGTTAGGCTGGATCATTGATGAAGATGTTCCAACGGGTCCGGCAGATTGGGATGATACGCCGAAGACAGGTGGAAACTTCTTACCTATCGGATGGATTCTTTCTTTAGCAGTTCTTTCAGGCCTTGGGTTGATTCTTACGGAGACATGGAGAAGAAGGAGAATGCAGCCTTAGAATGAAGCTGAAAATTTTAAGCCTCATCTTTCTCTCCCTCTTTTTGATAAGCACCGCCTACCTTGTCTATACGACCATGGATTCCTATTTTTCGGACAAGGTGAAACAGGAGCTGAGTAAACAGATAGAGGAAGATAAGAACGGCCAGATCAAGGGTAAGATGGTCAATGGAGCTGAGATCTTGCCAAAGTTCCTGACTATTTATGAAGAGAATCCGGCGTTCGCAGGGTGGATTAAAATAGCAGATACCATGATGGACTATCCGGTGATGAAGCCAGCGGAAGATAATAATTTTTACCTTACCCATGGTCCGGACGGCAGAAAGAGCAAGTACGGAGCAATTTATTTGGATGTGAACAGCAACCTGTTGAATTCAAATACCAATTGGATTCTCTATGGACATTATTTCCCGGACGGAAGTATGTTTGGAATGCTGGAAAACTACAAGAAAGAAGACTTTTTTAAAGCACATCCTCAGATTCAATTGGATACTATCTACGAAGAGGGAACCTATGAAATTATTGCAGTGTTCCTATCTCAAGTATATCAAAAGGATCAAGATATTTTTAAGTACTATCAATATACCGACATAGAGACAGAGGAGCAGTTTGATGAGTACGTAGGGAATATAAAAAAGATAGCGCTCTATGAAACAGGCAAAACAGCTCAGTATGGAGATTCTCTGATTACGCTTTCGACCTGCGACTATTGGACGAAAAACGGCAGGCTTGCTGTGGTGGCAAAAAAGCTCCATGAAAATAGTAATGAAGAATTCGACAAAAGTTGACAATATAACCTATATTATATCATTCAAGTAAGAAATACGCCTTGCTGAAAAATACGGCTTGTACATCAAAACGTGAAGAAGAGGCGAAAAAAATGCGCGGAGAATATAGGCGAGGAAACGGCAGGTATATAGCGGCCGTTCTCTCGCCTTTGTTTTTTGTTTGTTTCTTTTTCGCCATAACCTGATTAGTCTTCTCCTGCCGGCTCTTCCTCATTTTCCTCATCAGACGCTTCTTGCGTATCTAGGTTGCCCAACATATTCATTACGGGTCCCATTGTTTTCGCTAAGTTCTGGAAGTCGCCTAACCTCTTCATTCCATCGAGCACGGAGGCGACGCTGTCCAATTGCTGCCGCCTTTTCCCTTCAGGCAGAAGAGGTTTAACGGTATGTATGGAATCTTCTATTGTATGTGCTATCTTTCCCGGAATTAAGGGCTGATGTGCCAATTCATTGAGATGATTAATCTGATTCAATGAGACAACCACATGATTGAATTTTTCTACAGTCTGTTCCAGTTTAAATGTATCGAAGTAATTCGGAAAATGATTATCTTCTTGGTAAAGAAGCGCGAACAAGGCAAAAATAATAACAGGGTTCATATGTAATACCTCCTAGTCCAAAGGCACAGTTTATCAACTGCAATCTTATTTATCATAATATGAAATAAAGAAGGAGTTTGTGCATATAGTGTAGTAACAGAAGCGATAAATTTATTTACGCGATAATTACAGAGATAATGGAGGATATAATATGGCGATAGATGATAAAATGTTGATGGACTTAGCAGGCCAACTCGGAATGGGAAAAAATAAAAAGGGTACTGCAGAATTTATCAATGATGCGACAAGCAAGTATGCGGATAAAAATGACGATCAAATATTATCGGAAATCATGAAATTGAAATCTGTGTTAAAGAAAGACAAAGCTGCTTTTGACAAGCAGATGGAGATGATCAAGGCACTGCGGCCTATGATGTCAGCAGAGCAGAAAAAAAAGCTGGATGGGCTTCTAAAGGTGCTTGAAGAATAAAAACATAAAAAAAGCTTGGTTTGCCGCCTTAAAAAAGACGGAAAAACCAAGCTCATTTTTTACTGTCCTGTTGTTGTTGTAATTTGAATGATGACTTCTTCCGGAGTCGAATCGGACGGAATGATAAAGTTTCCGGTTTTTATTTTAGAAGCGGCGTTCTCTTGAGCAAGCAGTGAGTTAAACTGTTCAACCGAGTCGAACAAGCCCACAGTAACAAATTTCTGTGCTATGGAAGTAGTCGATTCACCCGGATTAATGTAAACTGCATAAGTATCGACAGAAGTGTCATCTGTTGAATCTGCAGTTTGATCTTTACCTTCGTTGACAGCACTGCCGGAAGTAGAATTGCTTCCAACCGGAACGGCAAGTCCAAAATTGGAATTTTTTCCTTCTTGTGCAGAGGCCGTTACCATAGATGGATAATCCATGATATGTCCAATGCTTCCCCATATAACAAAGCCTGCTACGACTACAATGCAGAAAGCTACAATCACGTCACTTATGTCATAAATGATATCTTTAAATTTTGACATTCTACAAAATCCCCCTCTATTTGCTATAAATCCCTTCTATTAATTTATCATATATAAAGATTTTTAACAATTAAATAGCCGGAGTTTTTTATTAAATTTTATTTACAATGTATATTTCAGCCAGAATATGTTATATAATTGCGTTATGGTAAAATTAATAATAGCAAAAAATGAAGAACAGCAAAGGTTAGACCGATTTTTAAAGAAGTATTTAAAGAATGCCTCTCTGAGCTATATTTACAAAATGATTCGAAAAGATGTAAAAATTAATGGCAAAAGGGGGAGTATTGAAACCCTACTGACAGAAGGAGATGAACTGACCTTCTATATAAGTGAGGAAGAACTGCAGTCACTTATGGAAAAGAAGAAGAGCTTGCAAAAAGCAAAAAAGCAGTTTAACATTGCCTATGAAGATGAGCATATTTTGATTGTAGAAAAACCATTTGGCTTGTTGACGCATGGTGATTCCAATGAAAAGAAAAACCATTTGGCGAATCAAGTGATTTCTTATTTGATAGAAAAGGGCGATTATAAACCGAGCAAGGAAAGGACTTTTGTTCCTTCGCCTGTCAATCGATTGGATAGAAATACGACGGGACTCGTGATGTTCGGGAAGAACAGTGGATCCTTGCAAGCACTGAACAAGATGGTTCGAGATAAAGGGTACGTAAGTAAGTATTACTTGACGGTTGTTATCGGAGAACTTAAAAAGGAATTGATTTTAAAGGATAAAATGGAAAAAGACCAAGGGAAAAATAAGGTCAAGGTATTGCCGATGGAGGAAGAAGGCGGTAAAGTGATGGAAACCATTGCTAGGCCCATTGTTTCAAAAAATGGATATACTTTGGTAGAAGTGGAATTGGTGACGGGAAGAACGCATCAGATTCGTGCACACCTTGGGGGAGCAGGATATCCGGTGATGGGGGATACGAAGTATGGAGATCCATCTGCGAATAGAAAAATTGACAAGCAGTTTGGATTAACCACACAATTTTTGCATGCCTATAAACTCTCTTTTCATGATGCAGTAGAACCGTTAGAATATATGATTGGGAAAAATATAGAGGGGAAGCTTCCGCAAAATCTTGAAAAGATAAGACATGATTTATTTGATTAGATCATGGATAAAGGATGAAAAAATAATTCCATTAGCGTTAGAGAAATATGCGGAAAATTTCTGTTTAATTTAAGAACTATTGACCGAAATGGGGGAGATTTTAGAGATGAAAGGGTTACTTAAAGAGATTTTAATTGCAGTCGTTATAGCATTTGTCATTATGCAGTTCATAAAGCCTACTATTGTAAAAGAGGCTTCTATGCAGCCTACACTTTATGAAAACAATTACATATTGCTGAATAAACAAGCCTATCATTTTGGAGAACCTAATAGAGGCGATATTATCGTATTTCATACAGGGCTGAAGCTTGAAAACGGAAAAGAAAAAATGTTGATCAAAAGAGTAATCGGATTACCTGGTGAGACGATTAAAATCGCCGAGGGAAAAGTTTATATTGATGATAAAGAATTGACGGAAGATTATACGAAGGATGGGTATACTGATGGATATATAGATAATCTGAAGATACCGGAGGGAGAACTCTTTGTAATGGGTGACAACCGATTGGTCAGCATTGACAGCCGTATAGAAGACGTCGGATGCGTTAAAATCGATCAGGTGCTTGGGAAAGCTTTTGTAAGGCTTTATCCGTTTAATGAAATTTGCTTGATTAAGTAAAGGGGAGTTGCTTTTGCAAGCTTAATCAAGGCGAAGCAAGAGGAAATGCAAATGAAAAAAAGAATATTGGGATATGCGATTGTTGCACTATTAGGGATTCTGTCAGCTTTAGTTGTATCTAGTATTTTTCAGCCATCATGGGTTCAGGGCAGCTCCATGTATCCTACCGTGAAGGATCAGTCGCTGGTACTGATGAACAAAGTGGCTTATTTACTAGAGGAACCGAAAGTTGGCGATATTGTTGTGTTTAAATCTCATATTTATACCGACTCAGGGGAGGGGAAACTCTTGATAAAAAGAGTAATAGGAGTCGAAGGAGATCGAATTTCTATAGAGGATGGAAAGCTCTTGAGAAATGGTGAAATGGTAGAGGAAAATTACGTGAACTCTACTGAAAGGCACGATAATATGGAGGAAATTATTGTTGAAAGAGACAAAATTTTTGTGATGGGAGACAACAGAAATTCAAGTCTTGACAGCAGAGATGTTGTGGTAGGCCAAGTCGATATAAAGACTATTTTAGGAAAAGTGGATTTGCGTTTATTACCGATAAAGGATATTGGAAGCATTCAATAACTCATTAGATTGAATGATTGAAATGAATGGTGCTGAAATGAAAGAAAAGAAATTAATTGCGAATAATAAAAAAGCGCGGCATGATTATTTCATAGAGGATGTTTATGAAGCAGGTATAGTACTTACCGGTACAGAGATAAAATCCATTCGTAACGGGAAAGTAAATATAAAAGAGAGCTACGCAAAGATTGAAGACGGAGAACTGGTTATATATGGGATGCACATTAGCCCTTATGAGCAGGGTAACCGTTTTAATGTAGACCCCCTAAGACCCCGGAAACTGCTGCTGCATAAGCAGGAAATCCGGAAGCTGATTGGTCTGATTACTATGAAGGGACTGACCTTGGTTCCTTTAACGATGTACATCAATCCTCAGGGCAGAGCAAAGATGGAAATTGCCGTGGCTCGAGGTAAGAAAAACTATGATAAGCGTGATACGATTGCGAAGAAGGATGCAGATCGAAAAATGCAGCAAGCCATGAAAAGGAATGCTCGTGAAAATTAAAATGTAATCAAAGAGTTTTTCATACACATATAAAATCATAGGAGAAAGCAAGGAGAAGGAAGTCATGAGAAAGATAAAAATGGTGCCGGATGCGCCTTTTCACAACAATTGTGACGTAACTGTTTATGATGTGACAGATGGAAATGAAAAGCGGCGCTGCCGCATCAATATAGAATATGCGGAAGTCGATGTGCGGCAAATTAAACAAAGCATTTCGACAAAGGAGGAAGCGTTGGATTCCTATAAAAACTGGATTAATGATTTGATAAAATATAATATCCACGATGACTGGGAATGTGTGGAAGGCTACGATCGAGTTCTAAAAATTATTGATGAAAAAATAACACCTTATTTTTAGAAAAAGTATCGTAATCATGCAAGAATTGGCGCAAAAATTGAGGATTAGCACGTTGATTTTTATCAATGGTTAGTGTATAATTACAATATAAATAAAAACGCAAACGTTTAAAAACCTGCCCCATAGTATGGGGATGTAAAGGTTTCGACGGGGGTGTAGAAGCCTGATAAGCGAGCCGCAGTTTGCCAAGTCTGCGTTAAAAATGGCACGTTAAATATAAACGCTAAAAATAATAACAATTACGCATTAGCTGCATAGTTCAGCGCCGCGCATAGCGGTAGCGTCGTCGGCCCACATTCACCCGTAGGTGTGGAACCCGGCGTCGACATACGGGAAAACTCTGTGTGAGCTCCTAGTAGCACAGGGGAACAATAGGATAGCAGACCTGATAGCCTGCCAACGGGCGATCGGAGAAGCGAAGCAATAAAACATTGGCTGCGCTCGGAGAAGTTCATGTGGAAATGCTTTCGGACGCGGGTTCGACTCCCGCCATCTCCACCATGAGATAAACCGCTAGAAATAGCGGTTTTTTTATTTTGCGCGTTGAAATTTCAATGGCGCAACTGTTTCAAACGCTTACAAAGACTTGCGAACGTTTGTTTGATAATGCGTGTTATACGCAAAAATACAACACGAAATAACTCCCGACATCTCGACTATAAGGTAAACTGCTAAAAGTAGCAGTTTTTTATTTTATGCGTTGAATTTTCGATGCTTTGAATCGTACATATGCTTCCTTCTTATTAGTAAAGTAGGTTTATCTTTTTAAGGCTGCTAAAAAAAATTAAAAATTGATCAAGTGACCATTGACAAGTGAGAAAATATGCCATATAATGACCATGTGGTCATAGGTTAGCTACAACTAACTTACGGCGTAATAAACTAAATTTTGCAGAACAAGCTGCTTCAGTAAAGGGGGAACACGAATTGGAACCGATTATCAGGCTTACAGACGTAGTAAAAGAATATATTATGGGCGAAATTACCATCAGAGCGGCAGATGGAATTTCTTTTGAGGTCGGTCAGGGGGAGCTGGTGGTGGTCCTCGGACCCAGCGGCGCAGGTAAAAGTACCGTACTGAATATACTGGGAGGAATGGACAGTGCCACATCCGGAGAGGCCTTTGTCGACGGAAGGGATATCACCAAGTTCAGCCGGAATGAGTTGACGCTGTACAGGAGAAAGCATATCGGTTTTGTTTTTCAGTTCTATAATCTGATGCCTAACCTTACCGCGCTGGAAAACGTTGAAATCGCGGCGCAGATCTGTGACGATCCTCTGGTAGCTTCCGAGATTCTCAAGAATGTTGGCCTTGGCGGGCGGATGAGCAATTTTCCGGCTCAGCTTTCCGGCGGAGAGCAGCAGCGTGTGTCCATTGCAAGAGCAATTGCGAAAAACCCTACACTGCTTTTATGCGACGAGCCCACCGGGGCGTTGGACTATGTCACCGGAAAATCCATCCTGAAGCTGCTTCGCGATGTAAATCGCAATTATAATAAAACAGTCATGATCATCACTCATAACAGCCCCATAGCTCAGATGGCGGATAAAGTAGTCAAAATAAAAAACGGAAAGGTGGAGGCTGTTGAAATCAATGAAAATCCTCTGTCCATCGAAAGGATTGAATGGTAATGATTATTTTCATGAAAAAATTCCTGCGGGACTTGAAAGAATCAAAGGGGCAGTTCGTGTCAGTCCTTGCAGTGGTAATCATAGGGGTCATGTTTTATACCGGCATGTATTCTGCTCTGGAAGGCCTTTCCGGTGCAGGGCATGAATATTTCACAGAGTACAGGCTTGCAGACTTGTGGAGCACAGTATATCGTGCTCCGGAAGGAGCGGTCAAACGGATTGAGGAAATTCCCGGAGTCAAAATGTCAGAGGGAAGAGTCGTACAGGATGTGCGGATCTCTATGGAGGACAAAAATGCCATGGTCAGACTCATCTCTCTTCCCGACAAAAAAAGGGATATAGTCAATGACATCATGATGAAATCGGGCAGTTATTTTTCAGCCAATGAGGGAAATCAGTGCATCGTATCCGAAGACTTCTTTAAAGCCAATCATATGACTATCGGTCAGACCATCGAACCGATCATCAATGGGGAACGGGTGAAGCTTTCTATTGTGGGAACGGCCAAAAGTCCTGAATACATATATGAGATACGGGATGCGGCAGAACTGTTCCCCGATCATGAGAAATTCGGTGTAGTTTATGTGAAAAAGTCATATCTGCAGACGATCCTTGATTTCAGAGGATCAGTCAATGATATCAGTGTACTCCTTGACAGGGACGGCGATATCAACAAGGTCAAAGATGGGATGAAAAAAATTCTGGATCAGTATGGTCTGACAAGCACTGTGGAGAGGAAAGATCAGACCAGTTACGCCATGTTTCATTCCGATGAAACAGGACTGAAATCCATGGCGGCAATTTTTCCCATGCTGTTCTTTATAGCGTCTGCGGCTATCATCTATATTACCATGACGAGAATGATAGAAAATCAGCGGACACTGATGGGCGTACTGAAAGCCCTGGGATACAGTGATTGGAATATTATGCTTCACTATCAGACGTATCCGCTGCTGGTGGGAGTTCTGGGAAGCATAGTAGGCTCTCTGATTGGGATAGTCTTCATCGGTAAAGGACTGCTTAACATATTTAATGCCTTTTACAATCTCCCCACAGAGCATCTTCCCATACATCTGGGAATCGTGGTACCGGCTTCACTGATGGCTTTGTTTTTCTGTGTTTTCGCAGGCTATAACGCTTGCCGTAAAGAACTGCGCCCGGTTCCGGCCGAGTCTATGAGACCGAAGCCGCCTGCTTCCGGAAGAAAGATATTACTGGAAAATCTTCGATTTTTCTGGGGGCGCATCAACTTTAGCTGGAAAATTATATTCAGAAATCTGTTCCGGTATAAGCGCCGTTCGGTTATGGCCTCCACCGGAATCATCTTTTCCATGGCCTTGCTGCTCATTGCGCTTGGATTCAGGAGCTCTATGGACTATGTGATGGAGGTGCAGTATGAAGAAATTCAGAAATTTGATTTGAAAATTACCTTAACACAGATGATGGATACCGATGAGCTTAGTTATATCCGGAGTCTGGATCACGTTGAATCCGTCGAGCCGGTCATGGAAACCGGAATGGAGATCGCAAACGGATGGAAGAAGAAGGATATCGGAGTCCTTGCCCTTGACAGGGAATCTAAATTGTACGGCGTGTATGACCGGAGTGGAAATCCGGCTATTCTGCCGCAGGACGGAATTCTTCTGCCGGTCCGGCTCATGGAAACCATGGGACTGCATACGGGAGATCAAGTAACTTTACGTTCCTACTACCCGGGAAAGAGTGAAGAAAAAAACAAGAAAACAGTTACCGTGAAAGGGGAAACCTCACAGTTCATTGGGCAGAGCGCGGTTTGCAGCATGGATTATGTTGATTACTTGCTGGAGGAAGGCGTCGTGGCAAATGCGGCCCATATCCGGCTGGATGATCCGAAATACGAAAAAGAAGTGATAGATAAACTGAAGGATATTCTGACTATCAGCACGATCCAATCAAAATCCGAAGTGGTCGCCAACACGAGCAAGCAGCTCCAATCGATGAACACCATTATCCTTTTCATGATGTCCGGAGCCAGCATACTGGCGATAGCTGTAATTTACAACATTACAAACATCAACATTTTTGAACGTAGAAGAGAAATTGCCACGCTTTCGGTACTGGGTTTCACTTCTGCAGAACTCAAGAGTCTTGTTTTTAATGAAAATTTCTTTATCAGTGCTTTTGGTATGCTGATCGGTATACCGATGGGCAGAATTCTCGCTGAGCTGGCGATAGGAACGCAGGCCACCGACAGCATGCAGATGCCGCTGATCATGGAACCGTCCAATTACCTGATTGCCGCGTTTTTGCTCATGACTTTCACGGCAATGGCTAATTTCCTGCTCAGGAATAAAATAACTTCAATTAATATGGTCGAATCCTTAAAAAGCGCCGAATGAAGGAGGGTGTAAAAATGAAATTCAACATCGATTTAAAGAGGTTTGCAAACATAAAAAAGAATAAAAAGTTGCCTTTTATCATTGGCATTGCTCTCGTGTTGGCAGTCAGCCTGGGCTGGATCTTTTCCAATCAGGGCGTATCGGCGGAAACAGCGGTAGCAGAACACGGCGGCATCCAAAAATATGTGGAGGAGATCGGCGAAGTAAAGTGTAAAGACGCTGTGACGATATATCTGGAGGGAAACGGACTTATAAAAAGTATACCTGTTGAAGAGGATCAGAAGGTGAAAAAAGGGGATTTGCTTTTAAGCATGGAGCAGGAGCAGTCCGCGATTTCTCTGGAAAATTCGGAAAAGGGTCTTAACGAAGCAAGAGCGCAATATGCAGCCGGCGAAGAGTCTTATCAAACGGCACTCAAGGACTATAACAACACAAAACTTTTGTCTGGCGAAGGAGCTGTAAGTCAGTGGGAATTGACCCAGAAGGAAGCCGCGTTAAAAAGCGCCGAAGCAGCCCGGTCCGGGTATAAGGCTGTACTGGAGCAGGCAGCATTAAGTATAGAAAACAATTCCCTTGCATTGAGCAAGCAGAAACTCCTGTCGCCCATTGATGGCAAGATTCTTGAGAAAAAAGTTGAAGTCAACGCGTTCGGCGTACCCGGAACTGCGGCTTTTGTCATAGGGAACACGGAAAATATTGAGATAGAGTCCAAAATTTTGGCTGAAGATGCTGTCGATATTAAGATTGGAGACAAAGCGGTGATCACCGCCCGGACGAATGATAAGCAGGAGATAAAAGGGACTGTCGTGAAGATCGCTCCCACAGCCGAGGACGAGATTTCATCCCTTGGTGTAAAACAGAAGAAGGTCGCAGTAACCATAAAACCACTCGAATCTGTAGTCTCTCTAAAACCGGGATCCGAGGTGGACATCAGAGTGATTACGGAAACAAAGAATGATGTGATCATCATACCGGTCGGTGCTGTATTCGATTATCAGGGTGAAAGCTGCGTATTTACCGTGGAAGAGGGAAAAACTGTTCTCAGAACGGTGAAAAGAGGAATCCAAAACGAATCCGTTGCCGAAATCACGGATGGCTTGAAAGCCGGGGAGACCGTATTATCCTCTCCGGACAACAGCATCGAGGAAGGGATGCGGATCAAAACAGGGCCGGCAGAGAAGTAGCCGATGACCCTGACGCAGAAATACGCGATAAAATAATAGCGGAAAAGGAGTCAGAAGAACATGTATGAGACCTTCGAGAAACTGTCGGACAGCAAAAAAAATCAGATTATACAGGTATGTCTGGAAGAATTTGTTGAAAACGGCTACAAAAATACTTCCACCAATACGATCGTGAAACGGCTGGGAATTTCCAAAGGTGTGCTATTTCTCTATTTTAAGAATAAAAAAAATTTATATCTTTATCTTGTAGAGTACATCATGGAGATTGTCGTTAAAGATTATTTTGGTTCACTCGAACCGGTCATCAATATTGATATTTTTGATAATCTTGGCGAGTACTATAAAGAATTAATGCAGAAAAACCCAGTAGTTTTCCTATTTATGTTGCAAGCGTTCATCAATACGCCGGAAGAACTCAAAGCAGAAGTTGATGCCAGGCACAATAAAGCTCACGACAATATGTTCCAGCATATGAACACAGTCGGTTTCCGCCAGGGAATCGATATTCGGCTGGTAGACGATCTGCTGCACATGGTTTCCTATTATGTGGGTCAGTTGATCTTCAATGATCTGAAAGGAAAGGTTCTGACGACAACAAACAAGGAGGAAATCAGTAAAAATATAGAAAACTATGCGGAGTTGTTTGCAAAGTATGTTGATATCCTGAAATATGGTGTATATGAGAGAAACGATCTAAGATAAATGATCTGCAAGGTTACAAAGATAAGCCGCTAGAAATAGCGGTTTTTATTCATAAATGTTTATTAAAATAATACAATTTATATAATATATGCTATAATAGTAAAATAATTGAAATATGTCGTGCTAATTAGTTCAGTATATTACATCTTAACAAAAAAGAAAGGAAACTAATTATGGAAAACAATGAACTATTCAGAGACACGGAAAACAGAAGCGAGCAAAGTGCACAAAACAGTGTGGCAAATCAAAAATCCATCAATACCAATGTTGTCACAATGGGTCAGTGGTTACTGTTCTGGTTGATGGGGCTTATTAACTTAATTCCTGTAATCGGGAATATTGCATATATAGTTCTTATAGCTGTAGGTGCCTTTGGAATGAAAGGTAAATTACCGGAATCATTAAGAAATTTCTGCAAAGCTTATTTAGTGTTGTTAGCGGTAGTGATAGTGCTGTTCTTAGCCTTTGCAGGAAGCCTTCTGGGCACTATGGCGGGCATGGCCGGCGGTTTTTAGTAATTCTAAGATAAATATAATAAAGAAAAATACTGTGTGTATCGGTTTGATTAAGATGTAATGTACAACGGATGACAATATTACAAGAAAACTGTTTAGAAATCCCCAAGCTTGCTTGGGGATTTTCTGTATGAACTTTTCATGTGAATAAAAATAATTTATATATAAATCAATCACGATTAATTTTCACCGAAGAAGACTAGCTAGGAATACCTAGTCTGTTTATAGCAGTTTTGTTACAAGGGAATTTATGGTATGATAATTTTAAAAAGAGCTTAATTTTTAATATCGCTTTAAAGAAGGATAGGAGGGATTCGTTTGACACGGTACGATATGGTCGTTGTAGGAAGCGGAGCTGGATTAATGGTTTTGGAAGAGGCACTGAATCAAGGATTGAACTGTGCTATCATTGAAAAAGCAAAATTTGGTGGTACCTGTTTGACCAAGGGCTGTATTCCATCTAAAATGCTTGTTTACCCTGCGGATTTCATTCGAGAAATAGAACGGTCAAACCGAATTGGTATTCACACATGCCGACCGGAAATTGACTGGGATACCATTTCCCAAAACATGTGGGAGCAAATTAATTTTCATCAAAAAATTGAAAGCAATTTATTAGACATGCCCAATCTGAATGTATATAAAGGAGCAGGGGCCTTCAACGGGCCTGATAGTATGGTCATCCGATACGAAGATAACAGACCGGATGATATCATCTATGGAGATAAATTTATCATTGCTGTAGGTGCCAGAAGCTTTATCCCGCCATTTGAAGGCTTAGAGGAGACTGGATATGTGACCTCAGAAACCTTTTTTGGAGAAAAATTCCCCCAAAAGCCGTGGAAAAGCCTAACTATTATCGGAGGGGGCGCCATCAGTATGGAATTTGCACATATCTTTTCTTCTTTTGGAACAAAGGTGACCATCGTTGCAAGATCCAGCCTTATCTTAAACAAAGAGGAAGAAGAAATAGCTGAGTTCGTCACAAAACAATTTACAAGCAATGGCGTTGATGTGCTGACTGACAGCTCTGTTCTGTCTGTTTCTAAGGATCAGAATTTGAAGTATGTAACAGTGGAAAACCGATTAACAAAAGAGAAAATCACTGTGTCCTGCGAAGAAATTTTTGTTGCTTCCGGTGTTCAATCCAATGCAGATAATTTATCTCTGGAAAATACCAATATAGAAGTGGATGAGAGAGGCTGGATTCGTACCAATTCCTATTTGGAAACTTCTCAGAATAATATCTGGGCACTGGGAGATATCAATGGAAAATATCAGTTTCGGCATAAAGCCAATCATGAAGCACTAATTTTGAGCCAAAATTTGTTTGGCAGCGAGAAAAAAGAAGCCAGCTATGACGTTGTTCCGTGGACAATCTTTACCCATCCTCAGGTAGCCCATGTGGGGATGACGGAAAAAGAAGTGAAACACAAAGGGATTCCATATAAGGCTGCGAAGAACTATTATTCCGAGGTTGTGGGCGGAATTGCAATGGGATACAGAAAAAGTGATGAAGATAACGGATTCATTAAAATGATCATAGGCCAGGATAAGAAAATCTTAGGAGTTCATATCGTCGGCCCTCAGGCATCTATTTTATTGCAGACCTTCGTATACTTGATGAATGAAGGATACCAGTGCAGTAAAAAGGCAGAAGATTGTGCGGAAAAGAAAGGAATTGAAGGCTTGAGAATGCTGTGCCCTCAAATGGGTACTTATGTCCCCATCAGCGATTCTATGGTAATTCATCCTTCACTGAATGAGTTGACAGCCTGGGTGTTTGAAAAATTTGACTGACAATACATTAAAAAGTCTGTAGACAAATTTGTCTACAGACTTTTTTTTAATCCAGCAAACTCTGTTACTAGGATTTAGCGTTTTTGAATAAAATAGTAAACCGGAATGCCCAGAAGAGTGATGCCGATACCGATACAGGATCTGATCGGATCATTTAAAAGGGTACTGCCTAGAATATAAACACCTCCAATTACACCGACGATCGGAGTCAATGGATAAAGAGGAACCCTGTAATTCCCTTTCTCATAAGGTGTATTTTTTCTGAGAATAAATACTGCAAACACGCCCATGGTGAAGAAAATCCACAGAACAAAGATAAGCAGATCCGTTAAGGTGTTAAAGGTACCTGTAAAAATATAAACAACAGAAAGCAGGCTTTCAACAATCAGTGCATTGGCAGGAGTTCCTAACTTGGGATGAATTTTGCCAAGAAATCCTGAGAAAGGAAGCTTTTTTTCCTGACCCATGACATAGGGTACTCTTGCGGCTGTCATAAGATAGCCGTTGAGGGCACCAAATACAGAAATCATGATCCCTGCAGTAATAAAGACTCCGCCGCTTTTGCCAAAAATCGCTTCTGCCGCATCGGAGCCGGGTATGGCTGAAGTTGCAATAGTTTCAACCGGTAAAACGTGAAATATAGTCAGATTAAAGGCGGCGTAAACGATGATGACAAAAATAACACCGAAAGTGATGACCCGAGGCAAAGTTTTCGAAGGGTTATTCAATTCGCCTGCCATATTAGTAACACTGATCCAGCCGTCATAAGCCCAAAGTGTTCCCAGAATGGCGGCCCCGAAGCCTGCTCCTGCAAGAGGAGCTTGTATGCTGCTGGAGACGGGAGCCACGTCGGATAGCAAGCCGAATAGAATAATAGCCACAATGGGAATTAGCTTGCCCACAGTAGCCAGCACTTGAATAATTCCTCCAAATTTTGTAGATATGATGTTCATAATCAAGATAAACAATAGAGCTGCAACTGCAAGCAATTTTTCCTGCATAGGGTTCAGACTAACGAAAAAACCTGAATAGGTGGCAAAGGCAATGGCTAAGGCTCCTACAGAAGCAGGATAGGACACGATGGTTTGTACCCAGCCTAAAAGAAAGCCTGTCAGATTGCCGTAAGTATTGCTCAGATAGGTATACAGTCCTCCCGATTTTGGAATGGCAGCAGCAATCTCGGCAACAGAAAGAGCAGCGGCCAGCGTGATAATTCCCCCGGCTACCCAAGCCACAATGCTCATAAAAGGAGAGCCTGCATTGGTTAAAACAATGCCCGGCTTTAAAAATATACCGGAGCCGATTATCATACCCACTACAATCGCCATAGCTTCAATTGTAGTAATGGACTTTTTTAATGAATCGTTCTGCATAAAATAAATATTCCTTCCGATTGATAAAATTTGTATGCTATTAGTATGCTTACAATTTAAAGTTTGACTCATGAGTTGTAAAGTATGGAAATTCAACAATATAAGTACGGAATTAGTATAGACTATAGGGCAGAATTTTTCAATATATGATTTTTTTGTTAAAAAGAAATCACATTCTTTATCATGTTGCTGATACCGAGCCGGTAATAGTTTAGCAGAAAAGATATATATTGACAATCGAGTTAGTTTATGCTAACCTGATTGTGCCTATATGAACAAATTGTATTATATATTCATTAAATCATATTTTGCAGTGAAAATCTATTCATATAAGCAATTTTCAAGTAAATAGGAGCGTTGTGTTGGACAATCCTAACGGTGCTACTCGGGTTGTCCTGGCAGGATCATCCCATTGATAGCTTGAGCGTTTACAGAGACTGAGTTCTCAATGGTAATAATGTAAACTGTATTTAAAGGAGGAAAAAATGAAAAGAACAAAAAGATTCTTAGCGGCTTTTTTGGCTCTTGCAGTGGTATTTTGTTATATGCCCGGTATGGCGTTTGCTGATACTGAAGTAACAACTGCTGCAGAAGCTAAAACGTTTGCATTTGCAGACATGCCAAATGATTGGTCTGCTACTGCGCTTTCCAATGCTGCAGCAAATGGCCTGCTTAAAGGGTACGAAGAAACAGATGGTTTATATATTAAGCCAAGCGGCACGCTGAGCAGAGCTGAAATGGCTACTGTAGTGAATCGGGCATTTGGAGCTGAAAAAACAACCGCTTTAAGCGGAGTGAATGATGTGGCTTCAAATTCATGGTATGCAGCAGATATGTCAAAAGCCGTTCACATGGGCACAATGAAGCTTGATACAGCGATGAGACCGAACGATAAAATTACAAGACAGGAAGCGTGCACCATTTTAGCAAGAGCTTTTAAAATGGAAGCAACAGATTCTTCAAATACAGCATTAAATGCATTTAATGATAAAAACAGTATTGCTTCATGGGCTGCACCAAGTATGTGTGCACTCGTTGAGAACGGAGTACTTTCGGGGAACAATGGCTTGTTAACTCCAACAGCCAATATCACAAGAGCTGAATTTGCAAAAATCATGGATAACATGGTGAAGCAGTATATCAATAAAGCCGGAACGGTTACAGAAGTAGCAGCTTCCGGAAATGTGATGGTTAATACAGCGGGAGTTACACTTAAGAATCTAACTATTGATGGGGATTTAATCGTTGGCGATGGTGTTGGCAGCGGAGAAATCACACTGGACAGTGTTAAAGTTACAGGAAAAACCATTGTAAGAGGCGGTGGTATTAATTCGGTTATTATTACCGGGAACAGTTCTGTTGGAAGCATCGTAATTGCTAAAGTTGACGGTAATGTCAGAGTTGCAGTTGAAGGAAATGCAACGGTAAGCGTAATCGTTATTAATGATGGTAAAGAGGATGTATTCGTAGAAGGTAAGGTTGGAACTCTTCAAGTTGCGGTGGAAAATATACCCGTAGTAGTGCAAAATGCTACTATTACTACAGTAAATGTTACCGCAGAAGATGCGAATCTTACGGTAGCAAAGGGAGCAACTGTAACAACTGTAACTATTGCTCAGGCAGCAAAAGGTGCAAAAGTAGCAGTAGCAGGTACCGTTGCTACGTTAACCAATGCAGCGCCTAAGTCTGCTCTTTCGGTAACCGGCACCGTGAAGTCTGTAGAAGTGGCAAGCACCGCTACAGGCACAAACTTAGAAGTAGCAAAGGATGCGAAAGTAGATAAGCTTAATGCATCCGTTAATATGACTACCAGCGGTGAAGGGAAAGTAACTTCGATAACTGGGACAGGTACCGTAACTGCAAACGGCAGTAGTTCTTCCAGTACTACTACTTCTTCCGGCGGTAAATCTTCCGGCGGCAGTAGCAGCTCTACAAACGGATTTGCAGGTGGTGAAGGTACGGCTTCAAGCCCGTGGCAGATTGCTACTGCGGCACAGCTAGACCGTGTCCACAGCTATATGAATGGACATTTCATTCTGACTGCGAACATTGATCTGTCCAGTTATGCCAGCTGGACGCCTATCGGTGCATATGTGCCGGAAGCGGATTATAGTGCCAATCTGGAAAAAGCCTTTACCGGCAGCTTAAACGGCGGCGGCTATACGATTTCAAATCTGAAGATTAATAGGGGAGATTTGGATCTGGCTGCGAGGGATATGACCGGTACGGCCCTGTTCGGCTGCATTGCAGGCGATGCTTCTATCCAGAACCTGACAATCAAGGATGTAGAAATTTTCTCTACGGGTTTCAACACCAGTGCCCTTGTTGGCATGGCCATGTCCTCTAATGAGAACGCGATTAAGGGAATAATCCTGTCAGGTACCAATAAAATTACCGGACCTTTCTATGTGGGTGGCCTGGTCGGCAGTGCTCAGGATACCAATCTCATTGATTGCTCTGCAGAGGCTGACGTGACCATTACTTTAGCAGGCGGGAGCGGCGCAGGTATTCTGGGCGGCGGCATTGAAGGCGGTATCCTCCGTGACTGCACGGTAACTGGTACGGTAACCGCAACCGAAGCCACAGAAACGATGGGCGTCAGTGGCATCGGCGGCCTGGCTGGCTGCGCTTTTGAAAGCGAGGAGGTTATCAATTGCAAGGCAGAAAACGTTACGATAAACGTTGGCGCCAATGCGATCATGATAGGCGGCTTGTTGGGGTATGCCGGTGTTGTTAATGAGGGATATTTCGCCAGCGATCCCGAAGCGTTTACCCTCATCAAGGGTTGTGAAGCTGTCAATGTGACCATTACGGCGGATAGTGGTGCGAACCGTATCGGCGGTATCGTGGGCAGCGGTTTCTGCGGCCCCAATTACAATCTCTACTATCCGGCTTCTTCTGCGATCCATATTGTAAACTGCACTGCCAGTGGAATCATCGCGGCAGATAACGACGTGATCGTGGGATCCATTCTGGGTTACGCCTTCCGCAACAGCGCGGTTGTTTCTTGCGATGGCAGCGGTATAACCGGCGCGAGCAATCAGGTGGGCGCAGCGGACGCGGCTCAAGCTGTAGCACTGGCAGATGTAGATTCGGTTCAGTCCCAGGAGGCTGAGTCGATAGGGTCGTATACGGGTCCATCTGTGACCGAAAAGGTGACCACGTCCGGAGCAGTTTTTGCAGGTGGTACGGGTACGGTTTTAGACCCGTGGCAGGTTGCTACTAAGGAACAGCTAGCCCTTATCCAAGAGCATCTGGATGGACATTTCGTTCTGACTTCGGACATTGATCTGGATGGCTACAATTGGGCGCCTATCGGTGCATATGTACCGAACGATGCAGCATCCAAAGACTTTAGTGCCAACCCCGATTACGCGTTTACCGGCAGCTTTAACGGCGGCAGCTGCACTATTTATAATCTGACCATTACAAGAGACGATCTTAACGCGGAGAATATGACCGGTACCGGCCTGTTCGGCGGCATTGGAGGCGATGCTTCTATCCAGAACCTGATAATCGAGAATGCAACAGTTTTCTCCACAGGTTCCTGCACCGGCGCACTTGTCGGCATGGCCATGTCTTCCAATGAAAACGCGATCAAGGATATCACCTTGTCAGGTACTAACAAAATTACCGGAAGCGGCTCTGTGGGAGGCCTAGTCGGCAGTGCCCAAGATACCAATATTATTGATTGCTCCGCAACGGCTGACGTGATCATGAGCTCTGTCAGCAACGGCGCAGGTATTCTGGGCGGCGGCATTGAGGGCGGTATCTTATCCGGCTGTTATGCAACTGGTACGGTTACCGCAACTGAAGCTATGAATTATGGAGGAGTAACTTTCGGAGTTATCGGCGTCGGCGGTTTGGCCGGCTGTGCTTTCGACAGCCAGGAGGTTACCAACTGCACGGTAGAAAACGTTACTATTAGTGTCGGAAAGAATGCGATTATGGTAGGCGGTTTGCTGGGGTATTCCGGTGTTGTCAATGAAGGAGATTATACCACCGATCCTGAAGGATTCACCCTCATTAAGGGTTGTGAAGTTACCAATGTGGATATTCAGGCGGATGCCGGAGCGAACCGAATCGGCGGTATCGTGGGCAGCGGCTTCTGCGGTCCAAATTACAACAGTTACTATCCGGCTTCTTCCGCGATCCATATCGTGGACTGCACAGCCAGCGGGAACATCACGGCAGATAACGACGTAATCGTCGGCTCCATTCTGGGCTACGCCTTCCGCAACAGCGCAGTTGTTTCTTGCGATGGTGATGGCATGAACGGTCCGACTGATCTCAATCAGGTCGGTGCAGCGGATGCAGCGAAGGCCGTAACGTTGGCGGATGTAAAATAAAAGAGCTTTTTTTATAAAAAGGAGCTGCTATAACTAAAATAGTCCCTGTAAAATGGACGGTTATTTTCAACGGATGCTGTTTTACAGGGATTTTTTTACAATTATTTTGCTCAGATGACAGAAATGTATTGAAATAGGCGAAAAAAAACCAGCTGTTTAAAACACGCTGGGTTAGACGGCTCCTTTTTCATATTCAGGCGTCCTCTGGGATCACATAATCCAGAACCATATCAATGATATGCTCCATCATTTCGTCATAAGCTTCGCTGTATAGGTTCTCTTTTCCATATTGAATGAGGGATACCGCCTTGCAGAAATTCGCAAAAACCTTCCAATTACAATCCGGCCGTCTATGAGCAACATGATTCAATATCCACATGGTAGTCTGTTCGGCAGTTCCTTCTTTTTTCATATAATTTTCGGGCCAGCGGGCATATAGCATAGCGACTTCTTCCGGACTCAGATATTCAAAGATATTGTTATCAGCAAAGAACATCGACTGCAATAATTCTCGAAAAACCATTCTGTCCAGCATTTTGTTCTGTTCAATCAGAGTTTGGAATTTCGTCTTTGACTGCTCCCGCTTGTATAGAATGATTTGATAAACGAACTCCTCTTTTGTTTTGAAGAAATTGTAGAACGTACCCGTCGCGATTCCGGAGGCTTTTGTTATATCTTTGACAGAGGTTTTCTTCAGACCAAAACGCTTGATCAGCTGAAATCCATTTTCAAGCAGCTGCATCCGGAGTTTTTCCCGTCCGGATTCATCAAAAATTCGAGGCATAGCAATAACCACTCCTTAGATAAATATATTCCTTAAGGCTAACATAATACAATTCATAAGTCAAATAAAACGCTGGCTATAAAGAAATAGAAAAGAGAAAGAGAGTTTATAAAAGGTATGACGTGTATTATACTAAGTACCAGAACTTATTACATGCTACTTACCTGCTACGAAAAAGAGGAGACATTATGATTCGGGTTTATATTGCACAAATAGATGAGGAAAAAGAGTATTGTTACAATGATTTTATACAAGTATTACCGATAGAGAAGAAGGAGCACCTGTTACGCTACAGATTTAAAAAAGACCTTTTATTATCTTTATTAGGCGAAATATTGTTACGGTACGGGCTTAAGGATATGTATGGTTATTACGAGGAATTGGAGATCTTTTATGGAAAACATAAAAAACCCTATTTGAAAAAACCAAATGTTTTTTTCAATATCTCGCATTCGGGTAAGTTTACCGTATGTGCACTGGGGGATTCCGAAATCGGGGTAGATATACAGGAAAAAGAAATGCGAGATACAGAAGAATTATTGACATTGGGAACACGTTTTTTTTCCGCAAAAGAAGCACAAGATTTGTCTGGACAATTCGATAAAAAAGATTACTTTTATCAATTATGGACGCTAAAGGAAAGTTACATAAAATATAGAGGTACTGGATTGTATTACCCATTGGACTCTTTTGGATTTCAAATAAAGGATAATGATATCGAATATTTCAATTCAGAAGAGATGCAAGGTGCTCTTCAATTTAAATGCTTTGATTATCGAAGTGATTATAAATTAGCAATATGTACCGAAGAACCAATTGGAAATGATATTTTATTCGAAGTGAATAATGAACTAATCGACAGAGAACTAAATATAAAAAGGAAGGACTATTAAAAATGTGATATAGGGTGCTGAAATTCCGGGATTTACAAGGAATTTCAGCACTTTTGATATACTGAGAGAAAAGTCAGCCGTGACTAGGGCCGGCCGAAAAAATGAAATAGATAATAGCTTGTCAATGGATGCTACTCAAATATAAAATCAACTAATCCGTTAATCATCAGTTCAATGGTCTCTTTGTAGATATCACCATATAAATTCTCTGCGTTCATGGTAACAGTCACAATGGCTTTTACATAATTTGAAAACAACTTCCAATCACATACTTGTCCCGTATCCATTTTCCCTAGTAACCATTTTGTATTCTCTTCATCTGATTCTGGGTCAAGATGATATAACTCAGGACATCGGGCTCTTAGGTATTCATAATCTTCTTTACTCAAGTATGGATAAATATTCGCATCGCTTAGAAATTGTATTTTGAAGAACTGCTTTGCCGCTTCCTTATTCATCTTTTCATTCTCATTGAATAATTGTTGTACGGCCTCTTTATTCTTTTTTCTTTCGTATAGGGCTATTTTACAGACAAATTCTTCTTTTGAAGAAAAAAAGGTGTAAAAGGTACTTTTTGCAAATCCGGATTTTCGTGCAATATCTTCTATTCTCAATCTTTTCAGACCGTTTTGTTTAATAAGTTCCAACCCTGCTTCCAAAAGGCGTTGCTCATACATACTTTTATTTTCCTGATTAAAAATTGCCGGCATTTTATCCCCATATAGTAATCATTTTTTATGGATTACCATATATATCCTTTCATGAGATTATTTATTTTTCGTTTTTTATGAGTAGTGGAGCAGTCTCCGATTCAATAGCAACTCACGTACTTTTAAAATATCATAAATACTATTGGATATCAAGAAAACAACGTACCTTGTATGCATCTCGCCGCTATCAAACAGGTAAAATTTTATACTATAAAAAATTTTGGTTAGCTATTGCTAACTTTACTCTTGACTTCCACTATCTGAAGGTATAAACTAAAAAATAATAAACATACCAAAATATTACTTAAAGTATGTATTTTTACAATAGAAAGGAGATCAGCAGAACCTACATAGGTTTTGCGGCGTGGTAATGGAAATTATTAAGATTACAAATCTAACGAAAAGCTACAAGGATCTAGTTGCTGTAAATGCTTTGTGTTTATCTATCAACGAGGGCAATGTCCACGGTATTCTCGGCCCTAACGGTGCCGGTAAAAGTACGTTAATAAGCTGTATTGTCGGCTTGAATGACCCCGACAGCGGCTCAATCGTATATGAAGGGGAAGCTTCTATCAAAAAGTGGAGCAAGAATATTGGTTATGTACCGCAGGAATTAGCAACCTACCCTGAATTGAGCGCTTATGACAATATCAAATTCTTTGCTTCTCTTTATGGCTTGAAAGGCAGTGAGCTGGAGAATAAAGTGGAGCAATCATTGGATTTTGTCGGACTTACCGATGTAAGGAACAAAAAATCCTCGGAGTTTTCCGGGGGAATGAAGCGAAGACTGAATTTGGCTTGTGCGATTACCCATTCTCCTAAGCTGATTATTATGGATGAGCCTACGGTCGGGATTGACCCGCAGTCGCGTAACCGAATTCTGGAAAATGTAAAGCAATTAAATGAAAAAGGCGTAACGGTCATTTATACCACACACTATATGGAAGAAGTCGAAGCAATCTGCAATACGATTACTGTCATGGATAAAGGCAATGTCATAGCCAATGGAACGAAAGAAGAAATCATGGGAATGATGGGACAAGGCATGGTATATCTGGTAAGCGTGGATTCAACAAAAGGGGAATGGAATGAATTTTTAAAGGGAGTAGGCGCGCTGGACAAGGTGTCCGAGGTGCAGGAACACGAAGACGAAGAACAAGGGTTTAACCAAAAGTCTTGTTTGATAAGGTGTTCGGAATCCGATGCGATCCATTCAATTCTCATGGCAGCCACACAGGCAGGCTTAGCCGTTAAAAACATTGCTCATAGCGAACCGAGCCTTGAAGAAATCTTCCTTGAGCTGACGGGGAAAGAATTAAGGGATTAAGGAGGTTTCAAATGGTTGGAATAATACTGAAGAAGGAAATAAAAAACTATTTCCGAAGTGCAGGTAATTGGATATTTGTTTTTGGACTGCCACTGTTGCTGATCCTTTTAATGAGTTCGGCTCTCGAAGGTTATATGAACACGGATTTCCACACGTTTGATGAGGGTAAAGTATATTACTATTATGAAGAACAAACGGAAGTCAATGCTGGAAAACTCAAAGAGTTTGAAACCTTATTGCAGGAATCCACAGGTGTTGTGATGCAGGAGGTATCAGACTATGAGGAGGGGATACAGGCTGTAAATAGCAGTGAGGCTTTTGGAATTATTAAGATATCCGGCGATAACATGAGCTATTATCGTTCCCCGTACAATGAAACGAACGGCGGGAAAATTGTTCACAGCCTATTCGAGCAATGCATTGGTAAAAATACCTCTATATTGAACGACTCTGTTCATGTGATCGAACTGGAAACGACGCCGGTGGATTCCACCTCTTATGCGACGTTCACCTATCTTGCTTTTGTCATTCTATTTATCGCGTTGATGACGGGACACAGCGTCAACGATGAAAGGGTTTATGGAACCATTCAACGAATCAAGATTTCCCGGGTCGGTTTAAATGCGTTATTGTTCAGCAAAGTGATATTGGGACTGTTGATCGGTGTTTTACAAATGACAGTGGTATGGGCTTTTTCCACATTTGTATTAAACGTAAATTGGGGTTCACAGGCACCGGTCATGTTTCTAGTGCTTTTATGCCTTGTACTTATGAGTTCCATCTTTGGCGTTGTGATCGGCATGATCAGCAAAAATAAAGCGATTGCAGATAATACAATCTTGATGACGGTCATGCTGTCCGGTTATATTGGTGGTGCGTTATCGCCTATCTACCTTCTGGAAAATGCCAATATTTTAAATCAGATTGTAAAAATCAGCCCTCTCTACTGGACAGGACGGGCACTTACAAACTTGTATGTCAACATTGTTGATACAAATACCTTTGTAAGCATTGGTGTATCCCTCGGATTGACTTTACTTTTCTTGCTGATTTATAAACTGCAGATTAAGAAAGCAACATTAACCATTTCGTAATGTCTTCATAAATAGTACAGAAAGGAAGGAAAAGAATGAAAGCAATCATAAAAAACTCATGGCTGATTTTGAAAAATACGAAGGGATTTATTTCTTCCATCACCATATGGCCGATTATCCTGCTTTTGCTTTTAACGTTTACCTTAGCCTATTCCACCAGTCATAAAATTGCTGTTGTCGATCTTTCGACAGACGGTACAGGAAAAATCATTCAAAAAAATATTCAAGAAACAGAAGGTCTTGAATTGATAAAGGTTAAAGAGGATGAAATGACCGAAAAGATATTGGCAGGCAATATTGAGCTGGGGGTTATTCTCCACGATGCAGGAGAATCGGACCTGATTCGGTTAGCCAGCGGTTCGGAGGTGGAACAGGCCATAAAGACAATTATCAATACTTCTTTAATAGAAGAGCAAGGCAGTATGCCTGTAAAAGTGAATGAAGTCCGAGAAAAAGGGCTGACCATGACCTATTCGCTAGGGCTGATGTTGTTTAAATTTATAACAGCCGGCAGTTCGTTAGCTGCATTACTTATAGTAGACCGAAATAACGGCATGAAGGGAAGGATCTTTATGAGCGGAATCAAATCCTCCTCTTATCTCGCTGGACGTGCCATTATCCATTTTGGCGCTATGGCGGCAACCGCTTTGATTTATTACACTTTTTGTGTGATTTTCCGGTTTGATTTCGGCATGCAGTATAGTGCTTACTTTCTGCTGATGGTTCTTATCACCAATGTATTTTCTGTGGGGGTATTTACGTTCCTGTCATCTGTAATTAATCAGGAAGGGGCCTTATGGAGTGTATCAACCTTTATCTTTTTCCCGATGGCTTTATTCTCAGGTGCGTTATTTCCTTATGAAAATATGCCGGTATGGATGCAGAAAGTAGGAACCGTTTTCCCGCAGCGGTGGATTACAGAAAGTATTGAAATTATTCAGGAAAAAAACAGTATCGTTCCTGCGCTGCCTTATATCGGTGCTGTTATCCTATTGGCCGTTCTTCTTTTTGCCATTGCATGTGTGCGCACCAAGCGGATGAAAGCGGCGGCGTAAAATGCTATAACTCAACTTTCCAGCTTAGATTTGCAAACATAACCTGAATACAAAAAAGGAAAATTTAAGAAAATATGAGGGGAACAAAATGAAATTACAAAAGGGAACGATTAGCAGAGAAGTAAATCAAACACAAAAAGAATTGCCTGGGAAACCTCTTTGGCATGATTTTTTGGCTTATAGCAAGCCAAATTCTGACAAGAACGCATTATATTGGAATGAAAACGGAGCGATAGGCACCTTGTCCTATGGGGCATTAAGGGAATACGCACTTCGCGTAACCGCTTACTTAGCAGAGAACCAAATTGGAGAAGGAGAGATCATTGGCGTTTCAATTCCCAGAAGTTGGAAGCAAATTGCGGTGATTTTAGGAATCTCCATGCACGGGTGTGCTTACGCCCCCATTCGATATGGACAGCCTCTTGAGCGGAAGGAAAAGATGTGTAAAACGGCCGGAATGAAATATGCCTTTATCGGTGACGAAAGCATTGCAGGGGTGACCCTTCTTTCCATTGAGCAGGCTTTAGAAAGTGATGCCATAAAGCCGCTCCCCAAAAAGCGTATTGACGATTTGGCCTATGTCATATTTACGTCAGGAAGTACCGGAGAACCAAAAGGCGTCATGATCACCCATGAAGAAGCGCATAACACCTTGGCAGATGTCATAGAGCGCTTTGACATAGGAGAAGAGGACATCGCCATAGGAGTCTCATCGGTGGATTTTGATTTGTCCGTATTTGACATATTCGGTATGCTGTCGGTTGGAGGCAGTTTAGTTTTACTAAGGGAAGAAGAAAGCCAGGAGGCAGGAATTTGGATTGAATTGGTGGAAAAATTAGCGGTCACCGTTTGGAATTCAGTCCCTAAGTTGTGGGAGATGTTCTTGTCCTATGTGAGTGATAAGGAACAGGTCAGGAGCTTACAGACGATCCTGCTATCCGGAGACTGGGTGCGGCCGCAATTGATAAAAGAGACGAAGAATCTGTTGGCGTATCCGCTTGTTGTAGCAATGGGCGGAGCAACGGAAGCGTCCATTTGGTCAAACTATTTCATCGTAAATGAATTAGAACCGGAATGGACCGCTATACCGTATGGCTATCCTTTGGCAAACCAGAAGATGCGGATTACCGATGAACAGGGCAATGATGTGCCAAATGGGATCGAAGGACATTTGTGGATAGGCGGCAAAGGTGTTGCAAACGGTTATATTTCTGATGTAAAGCTTACACAGGAAAAATTTTGCGTGCTAGATAATGAACGTTGGTATTTCACGGGTGACAGAGGGAAATACGACGAGTCGAATCGGGTCATTTTTCTGGGAAGAATCGATGACCAAGAGAAAATTAACGGATACCGGATTGAATTGGGAGAATTAGAAGCTCAACTAGCAGAGCTTGTCAAGGAGAAAGCGTATGCTTGGGTGGAACGAAAGAATGACAGGGCTCAGTTAAAAGCGGCCTATAAATTATTAGGAGAGTCTCCGATCTTCTATAAGAAAAAAGCAAATGAAAAACAAAGATGGAGTGGGCAGAATGAAGCGGTTGCCAATTCAATCTATGAGTTTTTAAAAACATTGATAAGAGACGAGCGAATAAAAGGGGATACTCCAATCGCAGCAGCCTGGAAATGCTGGCTGGAATCGTTTGATTCAGCAGATGTTCTAGATAAAGCGTTTATGCAAATGTTGAATGAACGAAGAGAAGAATTTATTGGTACGGCAATTGGTGAACTCTCTCCGTATTGGTTGCTGAATGACAACTATTTTTCAATAACCAGCTTATATAAAAGAGATGCGGCCACCCAATCAGCGATAAAAGAATTGTGTGAAATCTTGAAAAGAGAATTAAAGCCGGACTGCAAGGTGGCATTGATGAAACCGGACAGTCATTTTGTTCAGTCTTTCGCTGAACGTATCAATCTGGAAGAGACGGAAACCGTTTGCTGGTTTGATAATGTATATGAATATAATCTGGTAAAAAAGACATGCGGTGATTACAAGATACGGTTTGAACTGGTGAAAGACTATATAATCATGGAAAATGAAGAGTTTTCTTACGATTTTGTTGTGGCAAACAATGCGATGCATCAATTTAAAAATCCGGAGACAGGACTGAGAATGGCCTATGCGTTTTTGAAGGATAAGGGCAAATTATATGCAATCGAGCAGGAACATTTGCCCGCGGTCGGGCTGATTTCTTCTGTGGTACTTGAAAATGGATTCGAACATTATATGGGAAGAAGTGAACGATATTCTCCGATGCTTACTGCAAATGAATGGAGCTTTTACTTATCCGCAGCAGGTTTTATCAATATCATAAATGGCCGGACCAATAACGAAGAAAATACGATTCTATTGGAAGCGGCGGCAAATCATAAAAATAAACTTTATACGGAAGAGGAATTGAAAGCGAATTTGAGAACCAAACTTCCGGCGTATATGATCCCTGAAAAGATTGCTGTCCTTTATGATGAACCGTTGAGCAGCAATGGGAAAGTCGATAAGAAGAAATTGAAAGGGATCAGTTATGAAAGGCATCATCCGCTGGAAGCTCCTTTTACAGAAGTTGAAAAAGAGGTAGCCGGTTTTTGGAAGGAACTATTGGGAGAAGAGGAGATCGGACGAGAATCAGCCTTTTTCGAAATGGGCGGGGACAGTTTGATGGCAACTCGGTTTCTGGGCAAGATCAGACAGGTATATGATGTTTCTATTTCATTGCGTGAAATGTTAGAAAACTCAAGACTATCGGAAGTATCGCATCTAATTGAACAACGGAGTTCGATTGAAGAGCTTGAAGAGGGAGAATTATGATAGGAGTGATTGGCGGAACCGGTGACATAGGAAGTGAAGTCGTTGAACTGCTGCTAAGGAGAACAGCGCAGGAAGTTAAAGTGGGCAGCAGAAACATTTATAGAATCGATACACATTTGATGGATTCAAAACGTATTACCGTTCAACATGTGGATTGCTATGATTCGGAAAGCTTGCGCCGATTTATGGAAAACTGTGAGATTGTTATCAATTGCGTTGGCCCATCCCATTTGATTACGCCGCATTTTTTGGAAGAAGCGGAAAGAATGGGGGTTCATTGTGTCGACTTAGGAACCATAAAAAACGCACGTTATCGAACTGCTGTAAACACAGTATCCATACATAGTGCAGGAATGGCTCAGGGGCTATCCGGCATCTTACAGAGAATAGCGGTTGAAGGGATAGAAGAAGTCGAACATTTTGAATATTCCTTTGGTGGTATATCTTCTTATACTCATTCCGCTGCCAGTGATTTTTTGGACGGAATTAACGATGGATCGAATAAACCCATGTCTGTATACAACAAGGGGGAGATTGTTTCTACAGGAATCCTTCAGTTGCAGCATGATCATTTTTATGACAGGACCGTATGCTTTTACCCTTTCTTTGATGAAGAATCGGATTATATCGTGAAGAACAGTAATATTATCAACGGGAGCTGGTGTTTTGCGGTAGAAGGGACCTATTTTAACCAGATTCTCAAAAAAGCACGCTACGAAGCAGCTGCAGACAAAGAAAGTACCGTTGTTAAAATATGCAATGCCTCTAAATTGGATGCGGAAATTTATGGACCGGCGATTAAATTTTTAGTGAGCAGCAGATGGAAAAAAAACAGAAGCGGACAAGGTAGAACATTGAGCTTAATGACAAGAAGACAGAACTACTTATCAGCACTTGTAGTCATGCAGGTTGTGGACGGGATTCTAAAGAATAAGGTGGTAAAAGGGCGGTATCCTTTAGTGGCGATTAATGATCCGGTGATGATATATGAAGGGGTTTGCAAAGATGAAAATATAGTTGCCGATATCAATAATCCCATAGAGATGGAAGAAGAATATGGAGTTATTTAGGTTGATGGTTCCGTACTTATATATGAGGTTAATAAGAACAGAGAAAGGACAAGTAGGATATTGGTTAATAGGGGGCTCATAGGGAGATAAGAAATGAATAATGTACAAGTGATTAAAGAGGAGATTCATAACCTTAAAAAGAGAGGAATAAAAATCTGGACAGAAAGTGAAAACCTGAAATACAAAGCTTTCAAAGGTACCATTAATGAACAGGATATGGACTTTATGAGAAACAATAAATTGGAAATCATAGCGTATTTTCAATCCGTCCAGGAAGAAGGGGAAATCGTGTTAAAGCCGGAGCATCGGTATTTGCCATTTCCGCAAAATGGGATACAGCGGGCTTATTCACTAGGCAAAAGCGATAACTTGAAATATGGAGGCGTATGCTGCCATACATATATGGAAATTGAATATCAGCATTTAGACAAAGAAAGGGTGGAATCGGTATTTCATTCCCTGATACATAATCATCCGATGCTTCATACCGTTGTGTATGCAGATGGGATGCAGGAAACGTTAAAAGAACTTCCGGCTTTTTCTGTGGGATATCAGGAAGATCATGATTTTGAAGGAAAAGTAATTGGACAAGTACGGCGTGAACTGGAAGGAAAATTCTATGAAAATGGCGTATGGCCACAATTTGATATTTCGATTACCGATCTTCCGGAAAAATCAATCCTTCATTTTTCAATGGAATTTCTGATAGCGGATTGGACGAGTATGTGGCTGCTGTTATATCAATTTGAACAGATGTATTTTAACCAAGAGCAGATAAACCGCCCGGCATTAACTTTCAGAGATTATGTCATTCATAAAGAAAAGCAGAAGTCCAAACCGGCCTATATGGAGGCAAAAGCTTATTGGGAAAAAAGATTGGCTGATTTTGCTGATCCGCCGAGGCTTCCGGTTTATGAAAAAGACGAAAGGAATAAGAAAACGTTCCGCAGACTGTTTTATACGTTAAATAAGGCATCGTGGCAGGAAATAAAGCGTAAAGCCGGCGCTATAGGCGTAACGCCTACCGCAATGATATTGTCGGTATATGGTTATGTCATGCAAAGATGGAGCGAAAATAAAAAGTTTGCGATCAACCTGACCTTATTGAATCGAGAACCGGTACATCCGGATATCGCAGCTATTATTGGAGATTTTACATCCATTATTATGCATGAAGTGGATTGGACTGATTTTCAGGAGTGCTGCTTTGCCGAAAGGGTGAAGCAGGTGAACCGGAATTTATTCAGTGAAATCGATCATGCAAGTTATTCAGGTGTAGAGTTCTTACGCGAATTATCGAAAAAGAGGGGTGGGAATTCCATTTATCCGATCGCTTTTACCAGTGCGTTGGGGATTATCACCAATTCCGGAATAGAACTCAACGGAAAATATGTAGGAGGGCTCACTCAAACGCCGCAGGTTTTAGTGGATTGCCAGGCCATGGATGGCGAATTTGGACTAAATATTAATTGGGATATACGGGAAGGATTTTTTAAACAAGGCATTATTGAGGATATGTTTGGTTGCTTCACCAATATTTTGGACAAGTTAGCGCAAAGAGGATTATCCGTAGACAGTGTGCTGAATCGCGAAATTCCTGATTGGCAATTAAAAGAAAGAATGAGTGCCAACGACACCAAGAAAGAAATTAAAAAAACATTGCTGCATCAAGGCTTTTTAAGCAGTTTGGAAACGTATGCGGATAGAACCGCTGTTGCGGATAAGGAAAGGCAGCTGACTTATCACGAAACCGGTGTACTGGTATCAAAGCTGATAACGGGTCTGAATAAAGCAGGGGTACGAAAGGGCATGAAAATCGGTGTTGCTATGAATAAATCCGTCGAACAGATTGCGGCGGTATTAGGTATTTTATTTGTTGGTGCAGCCTATGTTCCGATCGATTCAGAGCAAGGAATCGATCGAATCCGAAAGATTACCGAAAGCGCAGACATCGAATTTCTGATTGTGGATGATCAGCAGAATCCGTTGAAACAAGAGTTCAGATGTGTTGAGTTTTCACAATTAACAGACGAGAACGGCAGTGCGCTGGAACTGTTGGGAGATGCGGAGGATACCGCCTATATTATTTTCACATCCGGGAGCACCGGTATGCCGAAAGGGGTGGAGGTTTCTCATGCGGCGGCGATGAATACGATAATAGATGTGATGGACCGGTTTAAAGTGGATGAAAGAAGCAGTGTACTTTCCGTTTCTAAGCTTAATTTTGACTTATCGGTATTTGATCTATTTGGGATGTTGTCCATCGGCGGGAAAATCGTTCTTCCAACCGGCAAAAATTACTTGCAGCCGGAACTATGGGATGAGCTGGTGACTAGTCATAACGTATCCTTATGGAATTCCGTACCGTCTTTAATGGAAATCTATATCGAATATTTAAAATGCAACAATAAAGCAGCTTCAAGAGCGATCACCCAAATTTGGCTGTCGGGCGATTGGGTGAAAATTCCTCTTATCAAGCAGATTAGAGAGGTCCTTGGGGAAGTCACCGTCATTTCGATGGGTGGGGCAACGGAAGCAGCCATCTGGTCGATTTATCATAGTTGCAGTGAAGCGGACTATGCAAGAAAGAGTATTCCTTATGGGTTACCCCTTGCGAATCAACGATTTGCCGTCCTCGATCAGAATTTACGTGACTGTCCGGTGGAAGTTCCCGGTGACTTGTATATTATGGGCTCGGGACTGGCGAAAGGCTATGTTGGCGATAAGGTTATCACCGCACAGAAATTCAGGGAACATCCACAGACGGGGGAACGAATGTACCATACGGGGGATTTAGGAAAATATTTGGCTGGCGGGGAAATTGAGTTTTTGGGAAGAAGCGATTTCCAAGTAAAGATCAATGGACACCGGATCGAACTGGGTGAGATTGAACAGGCCCTCTTAGTTGGCGGCAAGGTGCAGCATGTCATTGCCTTTGTTCATCAAGGACAGATTGCGGTGTGTGTGTGCGGTCATCCGGAGCAAAAAAATGAGTTGATTTCATTAGCCCAGAAGGCGTTGCCGACTTATATGGTGCCCAAAAAATTCCTGTTTCTAGAAGAGCTGCCGCTTACAGGCAATGGGAAGATTGACCGGAAAAAAATAATCGCTCAATTTCAGGAGCATCCTGTGAATTTGGCAGAACAAGCTTCTGCATGGTCTGCTGAGGAAGAGTGGCTTCGTGTCATAGTAGAAACCGTTTTGGAGCAAAAAATGGATGATAAAAATAAAAGTTTTTACGATTACGGTGCGGATTCTTTGTCGCTTTCAAGAGCGGTCAACAAAATTTTAAGTATCAAAGGGGACTGTATAGCATTCGATGAATTATTGGCTCAGATTATGAATTTTCCTACCATTGAAGAGACGGCGAGATACATTGAATCAACTAGTTCAAAATATTCAGCTTGAGGCAATCAGGCAAACAAATTCGATCAGTTCATTTCTAAATGGTGAATGTGCTATATGTTTTGGTAAGAGAGAAAGGTATAGGGATGGATAAAAGCACGTTGTTTAATTTAAATGCATTGCAGAAAGCATATTGGCTGGGAAGAGGGAAAGAAATCCAATGGGGCGGATGCAGCTGCCAGGCCGTATTTGAAATACGAATGAATCATTTGGACCCCGACCGATTCAGGCGGAGTCTTCAGCAAGTGATTGATTCGCAGCCTATGCTGAGTGCTGTTGTGCAGACGGATATGCGTATGGTCATTGATGAGGAAGCAGAGATCCCTCTTAAACTATATGATTATAGCAATCGAAAAGATTATGCAGCTTGTATTGCTGCGCTTAAAAAGAAAATGAAGTATGAGCAAGTTCCGATTGGCGAGCGGCTATTTGATATTCATATTATTCAAAAACCCAATAAGCGGTTTAGCATTCTTATCAAAATAGATATGGTAATGGCTGATTTGGGAAGCATGCATTTGTTTTTCAGAGAGTTGAGCCGAGCCTATGACGGGAAAGAAACCAGTAAACCGAACTATACGTTTAGGGAGTATATGAACGTGCTGGAAGACTATGAAAAGACGGATGCGTATAAAAGACATAGGGCGTACTGGGAACATCAGGCAGAGCTGTTTCCCACATCTCCGGGCTTTCCGGCCAATGTGACGAACGGCGAGAACCCTACGGATTTATTTCATAGAAGACAACTAAGAATTAATCCGAAGCGGTGGAAACTGTTTTGTGAAAAAGCCGTATCCGCAGGGCTCACACCTTCCATAGCCGTCTTGTATTTATATTCACAAATCCTGTCGGCTTGGGGCGGCGGAAGAAACTTCGCCGTAGCAGTAACCGTTGCGGATCGAAAACGGATTCATCAAGACGTTCCCCATATCATAGGTGAATTTACAAAAGTGCTGTTGCTTCCTATTGAAATCCGTGAGCAGCCCAATAAAGAAAATGCCGGGGCTATGCAGAAATCCTTTTGGCAGCATATCAAACATGTGGATTATGATGCGACCGGTTTCAGAAAGACCATTTATGAAAAAAACGGGGAAAGCAGATACTATCCTTTTGTATTTACCAGTGGTCTGGGTGTTGGTTCAAAACCCCAGAAAGGAGGGTTTCAGGACAAGATTGTTTGGGTCGAATCCACCACTCCTCAAGTGATTCTAGACCATCAGATATTTCCCTATAAAAACGGCGTTGTACTTGCTTGGGATTGCAGAGAGGATGCGTTTATTCCAGGCGTATTGGATCAAATGTTTTGTAAATATACAGAGTTATTCAATCAAAGCATAGAAGACCCTGACTTTTGGAATCAGACGATATGGGATTTCAGAACGCAGGAATCCATCGATACGCAGAATAAAGTTAATGACACCAAAAAGGATTTTGAACTCACTATGCTGCACGAGAGAACGTGGGAAATTGCAGAAGCAATGCCCGACAAGTGTGCCATTATTCATCAAGGAAAAGAGTACAGCTACAAACAGTTAACGGATGCGGCCGAACATATCGCCGCCATGCTTGAACATCAAGGAATTCCCAAGCAGACACGGGTGATGGTTGCCATGAGAAACAGCTTTGAAGCAATCGCAGCGATTATGGGTATTTTATGCTATGGGTGTTCCTATGTACCGGTGATGCACAATTTGCCGTCCAATAGAATTCGGACCATTTATAACATCGCGGAAGCAGCCGGCATTTTTCTTGATTCAGAGAGAGCAGAATTAGAGGATTGCAGAATCTTATCGGTTGCTCAGAGAAAGCCGGAGATGTATCCGATCCTAAGAGGCCGGATCAGCCAGGAAGCCTATGTGATCTTTACTTCAGGAAGTACAGGGGAGCCGAAAGGCGTCATGATTACCCATCAGGCAGCGATGAATACGATATTGGACGTCAATGAGCGGAATCATGTCGGACGTTTCGACAGGGCGATTGCCTTGTCGTCCCTGAGCTTTGATTTGTCCGTATATGATATCTTTGGCATGTTAAACATCGGAGCCTCTCTCGTTATACCCACAGAAGAAGAAAAGATTGATCCGGCATTGATCGATTCGTTATGTGTGAATCATGACGTGACGTTATGGAATACCGTACCGAAATATTGTGAGATCTATTTGGATTATTTAGCAAGCAAGGAAAAGAAGAACCACTTAATAAACAAAATTTTTCTGTCGGGTGACTGGATTCCGCTGCGCTTAGTGGGGTTGATAAAGGATCATTGCGGCCAGGCGAAGCTGACCAGTATGGGCGGGGCTACGGAGGCTTCCATTTGGTCCAATTATTATGAAGTGGAAGAGCTGGAAGAAACATGGAACTCCATTCCCTATGGCTATCCATTGGCCAATCAGAAGTTTTATATCTTTGATGAGTTGGGCAGACCGTGCCCGGACTATGTCAGCGGCCTGCTCCATATACAAGGGGAAGGGCTGGCACTTGGATACGCCAATGCGCCTGATATAACAAAAGCAGCTTTTTATACACATCCCTTTAACAAAGAAAGAGTGTACAATACGGGGGATTATGGCCGCTATGATAAAAATGGCGTGATTGAATTTCTGGGGAGAAAAGACACTCAAATAAAAGTCAACGGATACCGCATTGAGATCGGTGAGATCAATAAGGCTTTTAGCAAGTGTCAAATTACCGAATACGTTGTATTGCCTCTTGGCAGAAAAATGGAAAACAAAAAACTCGTCGCATTTATCAAAGAAGAGGGCAGAACCGATGATCTGCGCAAGCAGCTGGAAGAGATGCTGCCTTCCTATGCCATCCCTGATCCGATTTATGTCATTGATGAGATTCCTAAGACCGCCAATAAAAAAATTGATCGGAAGATGCTGGAAAAGATGGCGGAGGAAAGAGAAGCGGAGCCTGTGACCGAAGAAGGAAATGAAATACTGGATATCATTTCTGACGTGTTAAACATGAAATCCATAAAGAATACAGACAGCTTTGCGAGCTTAGGGGTTTCTTCTATGGAATTGATCGGGCTGGCCAATGAACTGGATAAAAAATTCGGCCATAGGCCGACCGTAGGGGAAATGATGCAGTATGCGAATTTATCCGGCTTGGTACAGTATTACCGGACAGCAGCCATTCAGGAAAAACCGGAAGTGGTGGAAGACGAGCTGGAGCAGATCCGTACAGATGAACTTTCGGTCATCGTAAAAACGTTGAGTTATAAGAAGATAAAAGATTGGCTTGAATCCGGGAAATTTAAGAAAGCAATTCAGCAAAAACTCCTTCAGGAAGAATTAGAAAAACGGGTGTTTTCAAAGTCAGCGAACAATGGCATGTTAATTTTTTTAGAGGATGCTTTAAACGTCAATGACATACAAGTGACGGATAATTTTTTCCGGCTAGGCGTTTCATCTGTGGAAATCATGAATATTGCCAATGAGCTGGAAACGAGATATGGGGTTCGTCCGTCCGTAGGAGAAATGATGCGTTATGATACCTTTCAGGAACTGGTCGATTTTTATGCGGGACGGGAAGAAATACAGCCTTCGGAAGACATGGAGAAGGGGCAGCTGCCGGAAACGCATAACCGGTACGCATTGGAATTGATACAACGCTGCGCAGAAAAAGGAATTTTGTTATGGCATGAACAGGGAAAACTAAAGTATAAGGCCGGAAAAGACCGGATCGATCAAGAACTTCTTCTGGAATTGAAATTGTACAAGCAGGATGTGATTGCCTACCTTGCCAGCGATAACACAGCGGCTGAATTAAAAAGAACCTTTAGCACGACACCGATACAATTAGCTTATATTTTTGGCCGGGAAAAGACCTATGATCTTGGAAATGTGAATTCCCATTATTATTTGGAGTTTACGTGTGAACAAATCAACAGGAACAAATTAGAAATTGCATTGAACAACGTGATTGCCAACAATGAGGCACTCCGAACAAGGATATATAAAGACGGAACCCAGGAAGTAATGGACGAGAATCCAACGTATTCGATTGCGTGCAGAAAACTCCACACGGAAGACGAACTGATTGCTTTGAGAAATGAGTGGGATCATCATCAGTATGAATTAGGGAAATGGCCGATGTTTTCCCTTTTCTTAAGTGACAGGGATGGAGAAAACCGGATTCATTTAAGTTTGGATTGCATTCTTCTGGACGGTTGGAGTGTCCGGATGTTCATGGAACAAGTGCTTAAAGAGTATTATGGTGCACCGCAGCAATATGCGGACTTTACCTTCCGGGAATACCTATTAAAAGAAAAGGAATGGCTCGGTATGAATGGGAATCATCAGGCGGCACAGGACTATTGGGACAAGCATATCCATGAAATTCCCGGTGCGCCGACGTTCCGCTATAGTCGTCCGCTCTCGGAAATTGAAAAACCGCATTATGCACGGCTTGGGTTTGAGCTGGACAAAAAGAACATCGATGCTATCGCCTATAAGGCCAAAAAATATAAGCTGACGTTATCGTTAGTAATCTGCGTAGCCTATATGAGGGTTTTATCGAGGTGGAGCGTCAATAAGGATTTGACCGTCAATATGACGTTGTTCAACCGACATCCCATCAGTCCGGACATCAGCCGTGTATTGGGCGATTTTACCAATATTACGTTATTGTCCTATTATGCGGATGATTCAAAAGGCTTACTAAATGAGCTGTTGGAGACACAGGAAGAGCTGTGGCGGCATATTGAATACAGGACTTACAGCGGTGTGAACTTGTTACGGAAAATTGAAAAACAGTATCCGGAAGAGGCCGTGATGCCTGTTGTTTTTACCAGTATGCTGGCAGGTGAAGTATCTGAACAGGAGGAACATCCTTATCTGGACAAGATCGAGGAAACCTATGCGTTAAGCCAAACCCCGCAGGTAGTATTGGACCATCAGATCCATATGCGAAACGGAGAATTATTCTTTAGCTGGGATTTTGTAGAGCAGGCTTTCAGCCGGGAAACGATAGAAGCCATGTTTGAAGACTACCGGAAAGAGATGGAGAAATTCGTACAAAACGATTGGGAGCAACTATAACAGGGAAGGAGAATCGAAGATGGATGCAGAAGGAAGAGCACGATTATTTCCTTATAATAAGGAATTAGGCGATAGAGAAAAACATGTCGTTGTTTGTTTTCATCATGCAGGAGGAAACGGAGCAGCTTTTAGAAACTGGATGAAAGTTCATACCGGACATCCGGCGGAATTTGTACCGGTCGAACTGGCCGGACATGGCTATAGAAGGAGGGAACCCCTTCTCGACCGGTTCAATGATGTTGTGAGGGATCTCGTAGACGGAGTGGCGGATTTGGTAAAAAACAGAAGCTACTCGTTCTTTGGACATAGTATGGGAGCCGCTTTAGCTTTTGCGGTGGAACATGAGCTTGAACACCGGTATCACTTGAAAGCGAATAAAGTGATCGTTGCCGGACGGTTTGCTCCTGCCATGGAGGACCCCGGACATTTTAGAGTGTCCATGGGAGAGGAGGCTTTGCTGAAAGAAGTGAAAAAGCTAAACCCGGAGAACAGTTATATTTATGAGAATGAGGAATTTGTTGATTTCTTTTTACCGATCATACGGGATGATTATGCCCTCCATGAAGACTATCAATACACCGGTGAGATCATCCATGCGCCCATTGTTGCCCATTCCGGTTCAGAGGATGTTGATTCAAGGTACGAACATATGAAACCGTGGGAAGAAGTGACGAATGGAAGCTTCAAAATAAAAGAATTTCAAGGCAATCATTTCTTTCCTCATAATCTGGGAGAACGGTATATCGAGGAGATACTCCATGAAGTCTTGCGATAAGAGAAAGTGAGGTCAGCGTATGAAATGGATAAATCACTGTAAGGGTGCCGAAAAAGGAAAAATCAATATACTTTGCTTTCCTTATGCGGGAGCCGGTTCCGGATATTTTGCACGGTGGATTCGTTTTTTCGACGAACGTTTTAATATCCTGCCGGTACAGTACCCGATGAGAGATAACCGGATGACGGAGCCGATGCCGGATACCATTCAGGAATTAGCGAAACAATTCATAACGGAGAGTGAAGAATTATTTGAGGCGCCGTATGCGTTGTTCGGTCATTGTATGGGAAGCCATGTGGCCTATGAAGTGGGAATTGCGGCAAAAGAACACTATGGAGTTTCACCGGCTGCCGCTTTTCTTTCCTCCGCGGTTTCTCCCAGAAAGGTGAATATGATAAGCACAAAGGATTTGGAGCAGGACCAATTTTTAGCGCATTATGGGGTGAAGGAACTTGTGGAAAGCTGGGACGCAAATTACCGCAATTTTTTTCTCCCGATTCTGAGAGCGGATAGCTTAATGTGTGAAAATTACAGTCCAAAAGAGGTAAAGAAAATACCATGCAAGATATGCGTTTTATATGGAAACTCCGATTTGGAACTACAGCCGTTTTCTCAGGTACGTGACTGGGAAAATTATACCGATTATGGAATCGAGTATTTATCATACGAAGGAGATCATTTCTTTATTGATAGAGAACCGAAAAAGGTAGCGGATGACGTAATGGCATATCTGGAAAGAACGGTGATCATGAAATGAAAAGAGAAGAACGGATTTTTCGGGATACGGATATTGCCATTGTCGGCATGAATGGCAGGATGCCTCAAGCGAACGATTTAAATGAGTTCTGGCAGAACTTAATCAACGGAAGAGAGTGCATAACCAGAAAAGGGGAAGAAGACGGAAAATTTATTTATGCGCAAGGGCTGATGGACGGTGCGGAATATTTCGATCATGCGTTTTTTAATGTGAATGCATCCGATGCGCTCCATATCGATCCTCAGTACAGGTGCATTTTAGAGTGCGCATACCATACGTTAGAAGATGCCGGATATGGTAATCCGGACAGGGACTGCAGTATCGGCCTCTTTATTGGCGCAGATGAAACGTTCTATGTTTGGAATCATGTATTCGAAAAATTATTAAAAAATGAATCGGTTGACCGCATCGGGATGTTTTTAGAAAATACCCTTGCAAGCAGGATTGCCTATAATCTGAATCTGACAGGACCTGCTGTTGTGGTAAGAGCCGCTTGTGCTACCTCTATGGTTGCCGTACATATGGCAATTGAAAGCCTGCTCAATTTTGACTGCAATATGGCGCTGGCAGGCGGTGTCAATATCAAATGGTTAGAGTCGGGATACCCCATCGTAGAAGGGATGTCTTCCGCTTATGGTCAGCTAAGGGCTTACGATGCGATGGGAGACGGTTTCGTTCCGGGAAATGGTCTGGGACTGGTAGCGTTAAAGCGGCTGGACGATGCAATCGAAAGCAACGATCACATTTACGCCGTTATTACCGGCTCTGCAGTTGTGAATGACGGAAATCGAAAAGCAGGCTACCATGCGTCCAGTGTAGAAGGCGAGGCCGAAGCTATTATCCGGGCGATGGAAACAGCAGAGCGTTTTCCGGAAGATATCTGCTGTATTGAGGGTCACGGTACGGCGACACCATTGGGAGACAGTGTGGAAATAAGAGCAATCGATAAAGCCTATCAGTACATAAAGGAGGGGGACTATAGCTGTATATTGGGTTCCGTAAAATCCAATATAGGACATTTAAATACGGCAGCAGGGATTGCGGGCATCATGAAAAGTGTTTTAGCATTGAACCATGGGTATTTTCCGCCTTCTGTCAACTATGATTCGCCGAATCCGGAACTATTGAAAGTATCCGGCCGGTTAACCGTAACCGATCAAGCCTATCAATTGCCCGATGATAAATTGAACATAATCGGAGTAAGCTCATTCGGGTTCGGCGGAGTGAATGGCCATATCATCCTCGAAGAACCGCCGATGGAAGAGCCGGTAAAAAATAAAAATCCGTTTTATATTATACCGGTTACTGCAAAGACAGACGGAAGTTTAGCGGCAAACCAAAAAAATATCAGGCAGTTTATTTTGGAACATCCGGATGAGATTGAAAAGATATCATACGTATCATGGACTGGACGGGAACACTTTAGCTGCCGGGCGTTCTTTATATGCAGCGGCAGGGGAGAGATACTATACGAGTTTGACAGCAGAAAAGAGCTAAAACGAGATGGATTCGAACAAGCGGATGGGGAGGCACTAAGAGACGCGGTTTCCGTGGCAGAAGCATGGCTTGCAGGAAGGTTTCATGATGGGAAAACCCTTTTTAAAGACGTGCCATACAAAATAAGTTTGCCCGTTTATGCGTTTGAGCGGCATACATTCTTTATGCCGCAGCTGGACTTAAAAAATAGAAAAACACCGATTGGGATTGTGGATGCCTTTTCTGACAGCCGATTCGAATTGACAAAGTATTTAGCAAAACAGAAGAATATGGCATTGACGGTATTTGAAAAAAAGAAAGAGCCGGAGAAACCGATTGAATGGATAAAACCGAAAAATTTTTTACAAGTGATAACGGAGCTGGAGAATGACTACATAAGGAAAGAACAGCTGCATTTTCTTCACAGGGATCCGGAGGCGGAAGAGCAAATCAATCAGATGTGTCTCTTATGCCTCAAACGGTTTTGGCTGCAGACGGGTGTTTTTGAGGAGAAAACCACAAGGAACCTGTCTCAGGTGCTGGAAGAAATCGGTGTGGATGCATACTTCACTCACTTTGTAACGTTTATCATGGAGGCATCTCAGAAATATGGACTGGTGGAAATCGACGAAGAAACGATACGGTTAAAAAACGAAATGGAACAGGATATCGAACCGTTGATTCAGGATAAACTGGCTCAGATCAAAGCGGACTTGCCGGACGGTTATGGCTTGATGAAGCTCTTGGTGTACTGCTCGGAACACTATATGGAGGTGTTTCAAGGAGAAAAAACAGGGAGTGAAGTGCTGTATCCGAATGGAAGCTATGACATGCTGAAAGGAATCGAGCAAAATGGTACGGCGGAAGGAATCTACTGCAAGCTTGCAGCCGATATGGTAGATAAACTAATGCCGGAGTGTGAACAAACAATTCGCATTTTAGAAATAGGGGCCGGTACAGGCGAACTGACCGATCAGGTGTTAAGCAGAATTGGAAACCGAAAAATCAAATACTATTTTACCGATATCGGTGCGGCATTCCTAGCCATTTATAAAAAGAAACTATCTGCCGACCTGCTAGAGAAGGTGGAATTTTTAAAAGTTGATATAACAAGACCGCTGGTTGAACAGAAGATCGGCAGAGAAAGTATCGATATGATACTAGGGGTCAATGTCATTCAGGCAACGAATGATATCAAGCTGTCCATGAACAATCTGCTGGATATTTTGAAACCAAATGGATATCTTTGCATGGTACAGCTATACCGCATCCATGATTTACAGGAAATGATCTTTGGACTTTCCCCTGGCTGGTGGAATTATCGGGAGGATTCCTATAACCGCCGCATGCCTTATTTTACGCATCAAGGCTGGATTGATTTTTGGCGTGAATGCGGAATTGAACAAATAGAAACGTTTCCGCAAAAAGGGAAGGAAGACCAATCGAACGCCATGCTGCTTATCGGACAAAAGCCAAAAACAGAAGGTGGCTTATCCGAGAAATCAGCCTATGTCAGCGAAGGAATATCGGAAAGAAAACAAGAATTGCTTCGAAAAAACAACGATATTAAAATTTGTGAAGTGGCGGATTACTCGAAAGGCAGTATTCAAAAGATGAAGGAGGATTGGGAAAAACAATATCCGAAAGCTGAACTGCTATTGCCGGAAGGATACGAAGAGCAGGCGGAGGAAGAAGAAAACGGCAGTATATCGGCCCAACTCAGAAAGATCATATCGGACATACTGAATATGCCGGATATTTCCCCTCATTTTATAGAAGAATTTGATTCGTTGTCCCTGTTACTGCTTATCGCAGAAATTGAAAAAGAATTTGGCTATAAAATAGAAATTGAACAAATGTATCAATTTTCCGATATCCATGAACTGGCAGCGGAGATCCAGGATCATTCCGGCAAAGAAAAGACGGAGCAATCCGAAGAACTTATCACAGAAGAAGGCGATATCCGGTTGCTTTTTGAAGAACTGTAGGTGAAGAGATGAATTTATCAGAGAAAATTGCACAGTTACCACTGCACAAACAAAAGGAAATGCTGAAAAAGGTTCAGGAAAATGGACAGAAGTATAGGCTTTATACGCTCTCACCCCAGCAAAGCAGAATGTGGTTTTTATACCATCTGGATAAGGAAGATACGGGCTATATAAGCCGCTTCCGGTTCGTGATCGATACGAATTTTGAGAAAGAACTTTTAGATCGAGTGATGGGGAATCTGATCGAGCGTCATAAGATCATGAGGACAACGTATTTATCCATTGAAGGCATCCCTTTTCAAACATGGAACGACATCCCTTGCTTCTCGTCCAAATTTCTGGATGGACGCAGGATGAGTGAAGAAGAGCTTGACCGGTGCTGTTTGGATATGATTTATATTGATTCGGAGATCCCGGTAAAGGCATGGTATGTACAGCGTGAAAACGAAGTTTGGTACGTGCTCAATATCCATCATATCGCACATGACGGCTGGTCCATCGGAATCCTTCTAAAAGAATTTTATGAACAGTGCGAAGGCCTGCTGTCCGATGAAGTGAGGAAACCAGCAAGCATGGATTATGACTATTTTGATTATATAAAAGAACTGAAAGAGCGGAAGACACTTATTCGCAGCCGGGAGAAAATGGCGTACTGGAAGACTTATTTGGACGGACATTTAACCGGAATCCCTTTGGAAAAAAAAGAAAATCCTGAACATATCGCCGAAAACGTGTATGTTCTGCCAAATAAAGAAATAGAGCACCACATACATGATTTTGCAAAAAGAAATAAGACCAGTACCTATAACGTATTATTATCCGTTTTGCTATATCTGCTGGAAATTTATAATGACGGAGAAAACGTGAACGTAGGAATGCCGGTATTAAACAGGGAATCCGCCAATCAGTTAAATACGGTGGGCTATTTCTCCAATACGGTTGTAATCAAATCGGGCGTTCAAGATATAAAAAACTATGGGGACTATTTACGGCGTATTACAGATCAGATGGTCAGCCATTTAGAGAACGCCAATATTCCTTTTGAATGGATAGTGGATGAACTAAATGTACCTAGACTTATTGATCATAATCCGCTGTTTAATATGATGTTTTCCATGCAGGGCAAAAACTTAATGAAAAACGGGATGGGAGAATGCAAAAAGATTCAACATCATTCTTTTCGTTTTTCCCCTTACTATTCCAGATACCGAACGACCAATTTTGCTCTTATGCTGACGGTGGTGGAAACAACAGATGGAATTTCCATGGGATTCAGTTATGCACGGGAGTACTTTACCAAATCTGACATGATACAAATGAGGGATGACTATGTTGAATTATTAAATTTGGTTTTAAACGGTGCAGACATTTTCAGGGAGGAATACCGCAGCCGGTTTGTTCAGCGTTTCAGGAAAAGAACATGTTCTGAAAATCTGATTTCGGAACATAACGTGACGGACAGGCTGGAAACGGAAAACGAAATTACGGAACTATGGGCAGATATTTTAGGGCACCGCCAATTTTCGGTGACACAGCCGTTTTTCAATGTCGGAGGGAACTCCATCAATTCTTTTCAGCTGCTTAAAAAGTTAAATGACAAGTATGATGCTTCCGTTAAAATGGCGCATCTGTTTGAATACACAACGATTCGTCAGATCGCAGAGTATATCAGCTCTAAAAATGGAAACCGCAAAGAAGACAGTTCCGTACAGATTCATATGTTTTAAATACAAAAGGAGTGCTCACATGAGAGATTGGGAAGATATCGCAGTGATTGGAATGGCCGGCGTATTTCCGGAAGCCGATGATATAGAGACGTATTGCAACAACTTGAGAAGGAAAAAGGATAGTATCCGAAGTGCGCCTAAATCCAGGCTCAAATTGTTAGGGTTAGACGAGAATGAAGACTATCTTGAATGCGGTTATGTGGAAGGAATCGATCTTTTTGATTACGAATTCTTTGGCTTTAGTAAAGGGGAAGCGGTGCTTATGGATCCGCAGAAACGAATGGCCATGATGCTGGCTTGCCAGGCATTTGAACACGCCGGGTACAGCCTTGACAAGATCAAGGGAACAAGAACCGCTGTCATTTTATCCGCGGGTAACAGCGGGTATCAGGAGTATTTATCCGAAGAAAATGCAAGCGTCGCTCAAATGGGAAACAATCCCGGAATGATAGCGGGGAATATTGCTTATCTGCTGGACTTAAGAGCAAAAGCCTATATGATTGATGCCACCTGTGCGTCTTCTCTGCTGGCCGTTTACCAAGCGTGCGGAGAACTGATCCAGGATGAAGCCGATATGGCTTTGGCAGGAGGTGTTTCACTGATCGTGAGGCCAAAAGCCAAAAGGGAAATGGATCATGGCGCAACCGGAGTGGTGTCAAAAGATATGCGGAGCAAAGCCTTTGATGAAGAGGCGAACGGCACAGGAATCGGAGAAGGGGCAGGCTTTGTAGTGTTAAAAAAATTGCGGCATGCCATTAAAGATAAAGATGGTATTTATGCCGTGATAAAAGGCGGAGCCGTCAATCATAGCGGAGCCCGGTCCAATAGTATGGCTGCGCCCAGCCCGGCAGGGCAGAAGGAAGTTGTCGAAACGGCATGGGATCGTTTGTTGAAATCCGGTCAGTTTCCTGAAATGATAGAAGCACACGGAACCGGTACTAAAATCGGTGATCCGATCGAAATAGAGGGACTGACGAATGTGTTCGGCATAAAAAAGGCAGCTCCGGTATACATTACAGCTGCTAAAACGAATATCGGGCATTTGGGAATGGCAGCAGGCGCAGCCTCCTTTATAAAGACGGTATTAAGTGTATATCATCATGAAATGTATCCGTTAGTTCATTTTAAAAAGGGAAATACCCTGATTGATTGGAACCGGACACCTATTACTCCCCTGGCGGAAATGCGGCAGTTTCAAGAACCGGTACCCCGGGCCGGGGTAACCGCATTAGGACTAAGCGGAACCAATGTACATATTCTTCTGGAGGGATGGAATAAACCGGAGGAACGCAATACCGATCAAAAACATATTTTTACATTGAGTGCCAGAAAAGAGCCTTTGCTGAAGGAATATGCGGCGGATATGGCTGCGTTTTTAAAGGAAAATCCGGCGGTAAAAGAAGAGGCTATCGCGCAGACGCTTACGCTGGGAAGAGTCCACTATCCGTATCGGGTGTCGGTAGTATATAGGGACAAAGAAGAGCTAGCAGAGCAGTTAAAAAAAGTTGTGGTTAAGCATGTTCCAGCCGCTCCCAAGCTGTATGTTGTTTGCAGCGGCCTGCGGGACGGCGAGCATGCACTATGGAAAAAGTGGAACATTGTCAGGAAGATCGGGCACGAAGAGGGGACCGCTGAGGAGCAGTACGCCTATTTTTATGACCGACTAAAAAGGTTTACAGATGAATTAGGCATTCAAATGGACGGTATCATAGGGGGTCAAGGCGGAAATATAGCGGCAAGGGTATGGTCTGCAAAAGAGAATTTGCAGGAGATCAGTCGGGAGTTTGCGAAACTTGAAGCCCTTCCGTTAGACAAACCTAGCGTTCATCAATATTTGGAACAATTGGACAAGCCCGATATCGTCTATGTAGTGTTAGAAGCGGAAGGCGAACTATTCGATATGGTAAGCCGTAAAGTTGATCCAGACCGAATGGTAATGGCATCGGATGAAGAAGAGTTTCTTTCTGCACTCTATTTAAAAGGCGTGAACTTTCATTGGGAGAAGTATTACAAGCAGCTTGTTTCAAAAGTTCCTTTACCGGCGACTCCGTTTGAACGAATCTCTTGCTGGCCCCAAATAAAGAGCAAAGCCAACCATACGGTGCTCCACGATAGGGAGGCCGCCGCAGAGGCGATAACCGAGCTTTCCCTTGAGGATTCGCTTAAAAAGATATGGTCAAGGTGCTTAGGTCTGAAGGAGATTCATCCGGAAGAGGACTTTTTCGAGTTAGGAGGAAATTCCATCGTCGGGATAAAGCTGGTGCAGTCGATTAACAGTTTGTATGGGGATGTATTTGAAATGGACGATCTGTACAGCTATTCTACTATCGCGGAGATGGCGGAGCATATTGTTTCAGAACGGCAGAAAAAGGGTCTTCAAACAGCTGATAAATATACCCTTACCCCATTGACGCCTCGTGCGTATTATGAGTTGTCCGATGCGCAGGAGAGAATGTGGCTCATGAACAGTATTGCAGAGGACAAAACAGAATACAATATGCCATCCACGATGATTATTAAAGGAAGTCTTGACATAGAGAAGTTTAAAACTGCTTTTCAGCGCATTGCCGATACCCATGAAGCTTTCCGGACGACCTTTCATTCTATCAACGGAAAACCGGTGCAGAAGATTCACGACCATATTGATTTGAATGTGGCGGTTTTGGAGCTCTCCGAGACGGAGGCGGCAACGTATAAAAGAACCTTTATACAAGAATTTGATTTGGAAAAAGCACCGCTTATTCGGATCTCTATTATTAAAATTCATTCAAAATTGTATTGGGTGTTGATGGACATGCATCATATTATTTCAGACGGGACGTCGATGGGCATTATCAGCGGTGATTTTTGGAAGGTGTATATGGGGGGCCATTTAGAAACTAATACCGTGGATTATAAAGATTTCGCTTATTGGCAGAGAAATTATGCTAAAACAGAGATTAAAAAGAAGCAGGATCTTTATTGGAAGAACGAGTTTGAGGGCTTTATTCAGAAAGATGCGATGCTCCCTAAAGATTTCAGTCGTCCCGCTAAACGGGATAATGACGGAGAACTTCTTCAATTCCGAATAGAAGCTTCACAAATAAGCGGCTTGCGCAATTTGACAAAGAAATGCAAAGTGACGTTGAATACGATTTTGTTATCTTTTTATTACATTACGTTATTGAAGAGCAGCTATACGGATGAATTTGTGGTAGGGGTTCCTGTTACAGGAAGACGCAATGCCCAGATGGAACACATCGTTGGAATGTTTGTCAATATGCTGCCGATCAGAATGAACGTAACCGGGGATAAAAGCTATCAGGCGTTTTTAGAAGAACTGCAAGGTAAACTGATCGGAGCCTATCATAATCAAGATACGCAGTTTAATGAATTGGTGGACATCTTGAACATAAAGCGGCAGGCCAATCAAAATCCGATTTTTGACAGTGTATTTGTTCTGCAGGAATTGCAGATGCCTGCAGAAACCTTGGAAGACACCGAATTTCAATATATCAATGAAGATAAAACTGCTAAATTTGATATGGTATTTTCCGGTTATCATGACAAGGATGACATCGTCTTTAGTATCCGGTATTGGAAAAAATTATTTAAGCAAGAGACGATCCATCGTATGATAAAACTCTATTTGTCCATTCTGCGTGATGTTTTGGAAAATGACCAAAAAAAGATTTCTGAATTGGGAATGGATTATTGTGATACGGAAAAACAGCAAACGGATGCAGTGTTATCCGGATTTCAATTTTTCTTTTAATCCGCAGCTGGTAAGAGCTATAAGCGGAAAGAAGAGCGGATGAAAGCAACCGGAAAGGGAGTAAAGTAAATGAAAAGTCTATATGAACAAAAGATCATGTTGTCAACCGGAGCCTATAAGGAGTGTGAAGAATACTGGACGGCGTATATACAAAAATCGTTTTTGAATAACTGCATCGCTCCGTTTAAATCCTGCCGGTCCATGCTGGGGCAGGAACGTAAATTTCTGGACATAAAAAAAGAACTGAGTATTCAGGATACGGAATGGATCAAAAGAGGAACCAATGATGCCGATTTTGGAATAAAACTGCTCTTCGGAAGTCTGTTGCTTTGTTTGGCGGCAGTCTACAATGGGGAACGGCTGGCCTATGTTGGCGTAGGTGCCGAAAAAGGAAATGAACATACCGATCACTATCCTGTTAAATATGAAATAAAGAGAAATCAGCCCTTTATCGAGCTGTTAGGAGAAGTAAAAGAACAGGCCGTAAACAGTCTAAACTATGCAAATTGTCCATTGGACGCGATTCTTAATAAGCTCTATGCGCCGGAGCTATGGGGCGGATATAACCTATTTTTTGATCTATACGACCATTACGTGGAGCGTCAGGTTCTGGATGCGGATTTGATCTTTTTATATGAAAGAACCAATGAATCCGGTATGCTACGGCTGAAATATAATGAACAGATCTACTCCCGGGAAGAATGCGAAAGCATTTTATCCGGGTTGATAGCTGCACTTAGGAGTATAGAAACCAACATCAATATTCCGATCTGCGATTTGAGTTTTTTATCCTGTGACGAAAAAGAGCGTGTATTGCATCAATTCAACAAGAACATTCAGCCGCTGCCGGGCAAAGGTTTTATTGAAATGTTTAAGGAGACCGTTTGCAAATATCCGGAACATATTGCCATAGAAGAGCAGGGAAAGAGCATGACCTATGCGGCGTTAGATTCGGAGAGTGACCGGTTGGCTGGTTTGATTCGACGGATCTATGAAGAAAATGGATTAAGAGATGTAGTCATTCTTCTGGAAAATTCCATCCTGCAATTCATTGCAGTCCTCAGTGTGATCAAAGCAGGATTAGTCTATATTCCGTTGGATTCGGAATTGCCTTTGGAACGGATTCAGCACATTATCAAGGATTCGAACGCAGGGCTGTTGATTTCATCCAAACGCCATGTGGGTACGATGAACCGGCTTCAATGGATGTGTGACAGCCTCCGGTATATCTTTTGCATGGATAGTCACAACCTGTGCGAAGAAAATGAGGCGGATAATCGGTTGATGAATAAGCAATTATGGGAATATGTAGGAGAACGCGCTTATGATGAAGTGTCCGGAGGCGGCTGGAAGAATAGTTATTCCGGGGAAGACCTTAGTGCTGCGGAGATGAATGAATATGGCGACAACGCATTGCAGAAGCTGAAACCCTATTTATGTGATTCCTCTAAAGTCCTTGAAATCGGCTGCGCGTCAGGAATCACGATGTTTCGGATTGCACCGTTTGTCGGCAAATACTATGGAATTGATCTTTCAGAAAGCATCCTGAAAAAAAATCAAGCCTATATAAAAGAGAAGAAAATACAAAATATCGTATTGAAATATTGCCGGGCGGATCAGCTCAAACAACTGGAAGAAGACTCGTTTGATATCATCATTTTGAACAGCGTGATTCAATGCTTTAACGGATACAATTACTTGAAACAGGTGATAAAAGATATCATCGAAGCGGCGAATGACAAGGCCTTGATTTTCCTTGGTGATTTGATGGATTTAGACTTGCGCGAAGAACTGATAGCGGATTTTCGCGGCTATGCGTCTTTGCATAACGATAAGAATACAAAGACCGATTGGTCGGAAGAATTGTTCATTTCCCGTGCTTTTTTAGAGGAACTGCAAGCCGAGTTTCCGGCGATAGCCGAGGTGGAGTTCTCCTCCAAAATACATACGATTGAAAATGAGCTGACACGTTTTCGGTATGATGCGTTGATTCATATCAATAAAGACGGCCGGAGCACAAGAAAAAAGACTCGGCTACAGTTAGCCATGGGTAACTTAAATAATGTGACAGAAACCGGTTTGGACGTTGCATACCATCCAAATCAATCCGTATATAAGGTGTATACCTCCGGTACGACCGGAAAACCAAAAGGCGTTATGATTTCCCATGGAGGGCTTGAACACTTATGCCTGAAGACGGTAGAAATGTTTAAGTTTGACTGTTCAAGTACGATGACTAGGTATGCCAGTTTCGGATTTGATGCCGCTGTTTGGGAGATGCTCCCACCGCTGACAGCAGGCACTAAAATCAATATTATACCCCGCGATATACGATATGATATGGAACAGTTAGCAACCTATATGGAAGCAAACGGAATTACACATACCTTCTTACCGACTCAAATCTATGAAAAATTTATGAGATATTCCCCGACAGGACTGAAGTGTGTGCTGACCGGAGGCGACAAATTAACAAAATTCAGACCGGCTGACTACACCGTCTATAACAATTATGGACCGGCTGAGATGACCGTATTTGTAACCACTTATGAATTGGAGAAAAACCTGCCTAGAATTCCAATCGGCAAACCGATAGCGGATACGAGAATTTATATTGTGGATGAAGAGGGGAACCTGCTCCCAACCGGTGCAAAAGGTGAAATCTGCTGTGCCGGACATGGGATCGCGTTAGGGTATGCCAATGATAAAGAACTGACCGAACGGAAATTCAGCATTCTTCGTGAAACAGGTGAAAAAATATACCGGACAGGGGATTTGGGAAGGGTTCTTTTGGATGGAAACATCCTATTTGAGGGCCGGGCGGACAATCAAGTGAAAATACGGGGAAACCGTATCGAAATAGAAGAAGTGGAGCTCGCGCTGCTTAAAAATCCTTATATAAAAGAAGTGGTGGTAGATGTACGAAATGATCACGCAGGCGACAAGATCCTGTGTGCGTGGTACACCTCCGAATACAAAATGGATAAAGAATATCTCGACAATTTCCTGCTGAAAAATATCCCGGTATATATGCTGCCGCAATATTATGTAAAGCTGAATGAAATCCCGCTCAATCAGAACGGGAAATATCATAAATCGGTACTGACCATCCCGGATTACTTGGACAAAAAGGAGAAGAAGGAGTTTCCAGCTACGAATTTGGAAAAAGAAGTGGCGCAGATATGGGAAAACGTATTGGGAATTACGCCGATCGGCTTGGATGATAACTTTTTTGATTTAGGAGGGAACTCCCTTAAAAGTGTCAATTTAATAACGGACCTGAAAGGGGTTCTGACGATTGATTTGGCTGACATATTCCAGCATCCGACGATACGGGAAATGACCCAAATAGAGGAGACTAGGAGAGCGGGATGATGAATGAAATGTTAGAATTATTCAGGCAGATTTGCAATAACCGGGATCTGAAAAAAGAAGACAATTTTTTTGTTGCAGGCGGCGATTCCATGAAAGCCGGACGTATTATCAGTATTCTGCAGGAAAGGTATCAGGCGGAACTATCCTATCCGGATATTTTTACAAGCACTACCATTCAGGAGATCATCGATAAAATTAAAACGAAAGATTCTGAAATCCCTACCGTATCACTGGCGCATTATGCAGGCAAAAAGATTCCGCTGACCATACAGCAAAAGGAAATTTTAGCGCATGACATCCTTTATAAAACGAATGCTTTTAAAATTATCGCTTCGGTTGATATTCACGGAGAAGTAAACGAGAAAAGATTGAAGCAATCCATTCGTGATGTGATCGAAAGCTATCTGTTATTCAGCACTCAAATACAAATAGAAACAGATCTCTACAATTGTGTGGCAGAAGACAAGGTTCGTTTTTTATGGAGAGACGGAGACGCAAACGATCAAGACATTCAATTATGGTTAAACGAGGTGATCGGTATTGAACCGGACCGGTATAAAGTAGTCTTCTATCATAAAGAATCAAGCTTACAGGAAAGCCGGCTTTTTATCGGGCTTCATCATATATGGGGAGATGAAAGCACTGCAAAAATAGTGCTGGATGGAATCTGGAACCGGTACAGAGCATATACCGGCCAAGATTACGTGGACCGCTTACCTCCCTCTTTTGCCTATCAGCAGTTTAGTATCCTGCAGCAGAATGAAGAGAAGGAACCGTATATGGCGTTTTGGAATAAAAAATTAGCGGAGGCCACCAATATAAGTTCACTGAAAATCATGCACAATGAGGATACCGGAGCGTTTCAAGAACCGGAATATGTCGAACTTCAGATTACAGAAGACGAAGGGCGGCAGTTACACCGTATGGCAAAAGAATGCGGAAGTTCTCTCTACAGTATTTTTTTAAGTCTCTATAAGCTTCTTATTTATGAAATTACAAATAAAAACGATGTGTTGATTGGTTTTCCAATACGCGCAGGAGCAAAGTCGGGAGCAAGTACGGAGCCGGGACTATATGTGAGTCAGAGTATCTCGACAACTGCTGTCGATGAAAAAGAATCGATATTTCATTTTGTTAAAAGGAACCAACAGGAAATTTTTGAAAATATTGAGTTCTCTGTGTTCCCCTTTGGATATATAGCCGAAATGATTGACAACGATAAAGCGTGGAAGGAATTGCCTCATAAAATTCATTTTAATTACATTGAAGAAGAATACGAAGATCGCGTATCGGAAGATCTTATTGTAAACAATCTGAATTTCCTTAAACAGCAGCAACTCAGCGATTTTGAATTGATTATCGGAAAGAAGGACAGCCAGTTCCGAGCCAGCTTTGTTTATAAGAAGGGGAAATTTGAAACGGGTTATGTTCAACATATACGAACTTCCTTTGAGAGGATGTTATACCGGTTCTTGGCGTTCTCTTTAGAGAAAACAATAGGGGAGTTTATAAGAAAGGAGGAGGAATTTGAATACGAAGAGTTTGACCTATAACCGTGTAACGGAGCGGTTTCATGAAATGGTTGAGGCCTATCCCGACTATCCTGCTGCTGTCTGGAAGTCGACATCCTATACCTATAGTCAGATCAATGCCTACTCCAATACCGTTGCAAAAAGATTGTTTGAACTGGGAGCCGTTAGTGGTTCGGCAGTGGGCGTATATTCCGGCAGAAATCTCTATTTTTTGATTGCAATAGTAGGTATTCTAAAAGCCGGATGCTATTATGTACCCTTAAGTGATGAAGAGAGTAAAGTTAAAATTCTGCATTGCTTGGCGGATTCGGATATTCAATATGTTTGTATGTGTTCTGCGGATAAAAAGGATATATTTCAGGATGAAGGAGCACTTTTGTTTATGCAGGAGTGCTTCGTGGAAGATGATGAAAATATCTGCTGTGACAATCAAAATGAGCTGATATACAGGATGTACACGTCAGGAACGACCGGATTTCCGAAAGGCTGTTCCATCACACACAAAAATGTGTTGAATTTTACCCTGAATCAATTGTTTACAAACTTTTCTCCGGAACTTACTATTTTGCAGATGGGTTCACCGGCCTTTGATGCTTGTACCTATGAAATATGGTGCCCGGTATTGTGGGGTGGAAAAGTTGTATTTTTGGATAAAGAAGAAATATTAGATCCGGAGCGGCTAAAAAGTGCGATTGATGAGTTTGGCATAACCGATATGTTCATCACTACAAGTTTATTTAATCAAATGAGTGAAATGGAACCTGAAATTTTCAGAAATCTGCATTGCTTAATCGTAGGCGGGAGTATCGCCAGTGTGAAACATCTGAAAAAGGTGTACATTACCTGCCCCTCCTTAAGACTTTTTAATGCGTATGGTCCAACTGAAAATACGGTATATACAACAATACATGAAATCAACGCAAAGGACTTCGAAAGAGTACGAATGCCAATAGGAAAAGCCTTAGAAAATGTAAAATTATTGGTTATGGATGAACATCATCATCCTGTAGAAAAAGGGGACCCCGGTGAATTATGTATCGGAGGCTTCAGTCTGGGCCAAGGATATCATAGAAGAGAGGAATTGAATCGGGAACGTTTCTTTTTCTACGAAGGAGAAAAATATTATAAATCCGGCGATCTTGTAGCGGAGTTTGAGGATGGGATTTATGACTTTATTGACAGAAAAGATAATCAAATAAAATTAAATGGTTTTCGAGTGGAGATCAGCGAAATCGAAATCGGGCTCAATGGGATCACAGGCGTCCAGGAAGCGGTGGTATTTCCTCAAAAAAGAAACGAAACCTTTTTATTGACGGCTTATTATACCTCCGCATCATACCTCAGTACGCACTATTTACGAACAGAGGCTTCCAACGTTTTGGCGGATTATATGGTACCCGACAAGTGGGTGAAGGTTCAGAAAATACCGTTGAACTCAAATGGAAAAGTAGATTTTCAGAAATTGAATGAAATGGAAAAGGAAATGAATGAAAGAGCCGGGGAAGGAAGCACACCAGAAGATGAAGCGGAAGCCTTATTCAACGGTATACTTGAGGAATTAGCAGATGGAGAGAAAAAATAGCAGATGGTTTAAATATAGCGGAAAAGGATCGCCTCAAGGCGGACTTCAATTGTTTTGTTTTCCGCATGCAGGAGGAAGTGCGCGGTTATATAAGGATTGGGCGCAGATTGCCGAACCGGAAATCAATGTATTCCCGATTCAATTGCCCATGCGTGAAAACAGGTATAGCGAGAAATTGCCGGATCGCATCGAAGCGGTTGTCGATGAATTTCTACAGGAAAATCAAGAATTGTTTCAAGAAAACTATGCGGTTTTTGGTCATAGTTTAGGAGCCATTTTTGCGTTGGAATTAGTCTATGCATTACAGCAAAGAAAGGCACGACCTTGCACCTGTTTGTTTGTATCTGGGACCAGCTACCCAAAAGATAAGAAAGTGACAGCGCCTTTCGATGAGGAAGAAATACGGGAAAAGTTATATCTTTTGGGGGATGCTGATCGAGAATTGTATAGCAGCGAACTCTTTATGCAATATTATTTGCCGGTCATATCAAAGGATCTGAGTTTGTTCAGCAATTATGAGTGGAAATACGGAGAAGAAAAATTGAAGTGCCCGCTGTATCTGTTTGGGGCAAAACAGGATGACAGTATATCCATCGGGAAAATGCGTACATGGGAAAACAGCAGTTCTGACTATCTTGGAGAAACCTTTTTTGACGGGGGACATTTCTATTTGACAGACCATCAGCAGGAGATGCTGCAGATTATAAAAACGGTATGCAGAGGCTGCAAATGAGGAGGATATCAGTTTGTATGAAAAAGAATTAGTATTAGGCCAAGAAACCTATGAACATGTAAAGAAAATAACGAAAGAAAATAAACAACTCGAACAGATTCTGTACGCAGCCATTCTAATCGCCGTTCATTATTACCTTTATGATGAAGACAAGGTGAGCATCCATTGGTCCAATAAGTGGACCAATTTATCCGTTCAGGTTGATCTGCATAAGGAGCTGACCTTGCGGAGTTTGATGCAAATGCTTCTTAGCGTGAGCAAGGAAGGAAAATCAGCAGAAATACAAGGAAGTTATGATGTAACGGTTGCTCAACATCAGTATGGCGATAAGCTGACCGAAGAGAAAAGCAAACTGATCCTATATTATAGTGAAGGAATCCTCTCTTTTAAGTATGCCTTGTCTCAAAAGCGGATCTATCCGTTGATTTCTGAATTATTTCAACGGATCGTAACCGCAATTGACGATTATGCCGATCGGCCTATTCATGGTTATTGTCTTGAGAATAAAGAGGAACGAAAAAAAATCTGTTATGAATGGCAGGGCAAACCCCGGACAGAAAGGATAAAACCTTTTACGGAATGGTTTGAAACGGCCGTTGAAAACTATGCGAACCGCATTGCGGTATCCGGTAAAGAACGAAGTTTTACCTATAAGGAGTTGGATGAAAAAGCACACCTGTTAGCGGAACAGCTGGCACAGAAACAGGTTCGCATGAATGAAGCCATCGGAGTAGAATGTGCCAATTATCCGGAGCTATTGATCAGTATAGTGGCCATTGCGAAAGTAAAGGGGATATTTGTCCCGCTGGATTCCAGTTTACCAGCTGAAAAACGGGAACGTATTCTGCTTGACAGCGGCCTGCGTTATATTTTACAGGGAACGACGATCAAAGCGTTTGAAGGCGTAAATGACGATAAAGCTGCCGAAGCAATTGAGCGAAATCAGGAGCTTTTGCAGCAGGAACAGGGAAGTTATTTGATTTATACATCCGGTACGACCGGAGAACCCAAAGGCTGTTTGGTCAGTGAACGAAATATGTTAAACATGTGCTTGTGGTATCAAGAGGAGTTTAAAATAGATGAAGAATCGAACGTTATTCTCCTCAATAATTTTAGTTTTGATGCTTCTATTAAAAACATATATGCTCCGCTTATGGCCGGAGGCCGGATTGTAATGGGACCGGAGAATTTATTTGATACGTTTGACATAAAAGCCATTATTGCATCTCACAAAGTGACCCATTTAAACTGTGTGCCGGGGTTATTTGATGCCCTATTAAAGACCGTCGAGATTGAAAATTATTCGGACTTGGAATCGGTAAGAGAGGTTGTTTTAGGGGGGGAAACGTTTCAGCCGTCTGCGGTAAAAAAGTGGGCGAGATTGGATCGATGCAATGCCCGGTTTGCCAATGTGTATGGTCCGGCGGAATGCACAAGCGTATCGACGTATTATCACTGCAGTAAAAAGGAATTGCTGCCGATGGATGAAGTGCCGATTGGCTGTCCCATAAACGGAAAAAAATTATATCTATTCAATTCAAAGGGGAATCTGTGTCTGCCGGGTATGATCGGAACCCTCTATTTAGGCGGGGAAGGATTAATCAACGGCTATACGAAATCAGAATTAAATCAAGATAAATTTCTTTCCAATGCTTTTGGTATGGAAGACAGATTATATAACACAGGGGATTTAGCAACTTACGATGAAGACGGCCGAGTCTATTATATAGGGAGAAAAGATCATCAAATAAAAATAAACGGGCAGAGAATTGAACTGGAAGAGTTGGAACATGCCCTTAGCCGATATCCGGAGATCGAGCACTGTGCCGTGAATGTGCTCGATCATCATCTTGTTGCCTTTTATACAACACGCACAGGACAAGAAGTGAACCATCCGGAGATACAAAAATTTCTCAAATCTTATGTCAGTGAGACAGCCATCCCCAGAACCTATATATTTTTACGAGAAATGCCGAGGAATAATAACGGAAAAATAAACCGAATGCTTTTAAACGAACTTTCCGTTACTACTGCTAAAGCAAAAGATACGGCAACGGTATCAGGCTCTGATCTTCGGTTGAAATTGATCCAAGCATGGCAAGCGGCATTGGATGTAAAGAACGTATCCATTACGCAGAATTTTTTTGAACAAGGAGGAACCTCCTTATTGCTGTACAAATTAAAGATCGAGATCAAGAAATACACCGGACATGATATTGAAATGGTGGATATCTTAAACTATCCTTCTATCCATACGCTTGAAAAGTGGCTGAATAAAGAGGAATCCGGGCCTGTAGAAATGGAGAAACAACGCATAAGCAGGAAAAGACGCAATTATCAGAATCGGAAGAGAGAGGAGAACGGAATGACTAAGGTGAAGGAGAGTAATCGATAGTGAATGAATCAAGAGAAATGTACTTAAAGACCATAAACAAGTTATCTGGTGAGAATGGTAATGTGCGATGTGCTGATATAGCAAGAAGTTTGAATTATAGCAAGCCCAGTATTAGCAGAGCAGTTCGGATTCTTGGCAAGGAAGGATATTTGTATATAAACCATAATGGGACGGTGGAACTAACGGAAACAGGGCGTAAGATTGCACTGAGAGTTTGTGAGAAGCAGGAGATATTAGCACTGTTTTTCCAAAAAATAGCGAAAGTTTCAAAAAAACGTGCGGAACTTGATGCTTGCCGGATAGAACATGTGATCAGTGAAGAAGTTTTCCAGGGAATTAAGCGATTTATTGAGAAAGAGAACGTCTTTTTTATAGATGAGGTAAAATAATATGAAGAAAATTCAGTTGGAATTTAAAGAAAACAGGTTGATGATAGACCATTCATCTGCCAACATGGTGATGGATTCTAAGATTGAAATGGTTGAAAAGGCTCAGGAAGCAGAGGAGTCCGATGTTGTGTACGCGTCGAACTGTATTCCGAGATACAATAGCCGGCAGGCGGAGCCTATGCTTGAGAAAATTCACCGGTGGGGTCCTGCAGACTATCCGGTTGAATGCTGGATAAACGCGTTAAATATTTTGTTTTATAGGTTGATAGGGAATGTCCATTTTACCTATGCGGTCTATATGCCGGAGAATCCGCAGAGCAGTAGTTGCATGCACTTTAATATGCTGATTGATCCGAATATTACCGAAACAACCATAAAGGAGTTTATCTATAATCCAGTTAAACTATATAAAAATTCTTCCCAGACAAATCCGGAATTGGGTGTGACTTTTTTGACGGGGGTAAAGGCAGAAGAAATAGAGCTCAAGTATTCATCGGATTGTCCGGATATTATGCTGTTGTTTTTAATGCAATCAGGGGCTGCGGAGCTAAAAATATATTATAAAAATCAATATGTAGAAAGCAGTATAGAATGTATCCTTGATGGAATTCATACGGTGTTTAAATATAAGGAAATGGAGACGGACGTATCAAACCGTTCTTTTCCGTTGGATGATCCTTCCATAAATCGATTGAACCACAGCGATATGGATAAAACCGTTATTCAATATATGGAAGAGAATGCCGTACAGAATCCGAACGGGATTGCATTGGAAGATGAATATTCATTCATAACGAATGCAGAACTAGTAAAGAGAGTGAATCAAATTTGCCATTTCTTCGACGATTTAACGTGTGACTCAACATACATAGCGGTTATGGGGAAGAGGAGTCTGGAACAAATTATTGTCCTATTGGCAATTATTAAATCCGGACGAGCCTATGTACCGCTGGATGACAGTATACCGGCAGCGAAGCTTACCGATATCACAGAGCGGTTACATATTGCGGTTATCCTGACCGATACCGCCAGCGAGAAGATCAACCAACCTATCGTTTGCTTGCAGTATCGGGAAATTCATAAACAATCAGCGGCCTATCAAGACGTATATGAAAATAAAAATACATCGCTGACGGACACCATTTGTGTGCTGCAAACTTCCGGCACCAGCGGTACCGCAAAGATTGTCGAACATAATCAGATCCCGATCATGAATGTTGTTGCTGCGCATCATAAAGCATGCCACTTTACGGCCGATGATAGTATCGCTCAGCGTTCCCCATTACAGCATATTCCGTCTTTATCCGAATATTTTTTGGGAATTGTGTATGACTTGAAAACCGTTCTCATTTCGGATGAAATATTGATTGATGCGGAAAAATTCAATCAGTATCTCAATGAAAAGCAAATCACCTGGATTCAAATCGTTCCGACACTGATGGAATACTATTTTGTAAACAGTGGATTCTCATTCGATTCCTTAAAGTATGCCGTTCCTTTAGGCGAAGAATTGAAAGCAGACCTGTTATATGCATTTATGGAAAAATATCCGCATATAAAGGTCATCAACAACTATGGAATGACGGAATGCAATACGATTTTATTAGCAGACGACTTGCAGCGAAAAAAATATGATAAAGTGCCGCTTGGCCACGCTATTGATAACTATCTTGTTACAATCGTGAACGATGCCAAGCAGGTCGTTCCAAAAGGAATCATCGGACAAATTGCCACCTGTTACTATTTCAAGGAACGCAATACCATTGAAACGAATCTGAAACATATGGAGCTTACATGGATTTCTGACGTGAATGAGAAGATGTTATTAACAGGCGATTATGGGAATTACCTATCCGGAACGGAACTGGTAGAATACCGTAACCGGAAAGATTCTCTATGCAAAATAAAAGGAAAAAGGGTAGAACTGTTAGAAGTAGAACAGGCCGTCTATCTATTTGAAGAGGTGAAAGAGTGCAAAGTCATTACCGATACGGTGGATGGACGAAATCAGATCATTGCGTTTATCGTGTTTAAGCATGAGAAACCGGAGCTGCTGAAGCTGCGAAAATTTTTGGCCAATACGATCGAGTCTTATATGATTCCGGAAAAAATGATTGTCATTGATAAACTGCCTAAAACGAAGACCGGTAAAATCAATATTGCCGAACTGCGAAAAATGCTGCAACAAGATTCTTTCAACGGGAAGCATACGGTGACGGAGCTGTTTGAGAAAGTCTTAAATTGTCAGCCGGAAGACGATACGTCCTTTCATGAAATGGGTATCAGTTCCTTCCAAATGATCGAATTAGCGGACCGGATAAGCGAACTCTATGGGATTGATTTCAGTGTAACCGAATTATATCAGTACTCGACAATACGTATGTTAGGCGAATATTTAAAACATACACAGAAAAGCGTGAAAGAGAAAAATAGTTCGAAACAGGAAGCAGAAGAAAAAATCGCAGTCATCGGTATCAGCGGAACTTTTGCCGGTAATCGGGATGCAGAAGCGTTCTGGGAAGCAGTAGCAGAAGGAAAGTGCCTGGTAGAAGAATTTCCTTCCGCGAGAAAAAAAGAGATCGGAATGCAAACGGATTCCAGTGTGATTTCAGGGGGATATCTGGATGAATTCGATGAATTCGATCCTGTTTTCTTCGGCATAGCTCCGAGAGAAGCAAAATGGATGTGTGAAGAACAAAAACAGGCGTTATTGTATACTTGGAAATTGTTAGAGGATGCCGGAAAGACGAAGAGCGAAATGGAAGATAAAGAAATCGCCGTCTTTATTGGGGTAGCCGATCATTATAAAGATCAACATCAGGGAGAACCGTCCAATACCCAGTATTATAAAATGGGGAACGATACGGCTATGATTTCTGCAAAAGTGTCGTATTTCTTTAATTGGCACGGAGAAAGTGTAACGATCAATACGGCGTGCTCTTCTTCTCTGGTCGCTGTGCACGAGGCATGCAAAAGTATTTTGTATGAGGATAATGAATATGCGGTAGCAGGCGGAATCAACCTCATTACTTCTAAACAATTTTTTGAGGATACCAGTGCGCTTGGGATGTTCTCTGATACCGGGGAGTGCCTGCCTTTCGATGACACGGCTTCAGGCATTGTACCGGGAGAAGCGGTGGGATTTGTGTTATTAAAACCCTATTCAAAAGCGGTCAGAGATCGGGATCAGATTTATGCCATTATTGAAGGCAGTCTGTGCAATCAAGACGGGAAGTCCAATGGGATAACCGCTCCGAATGGAAGGGCACAAAGTGCGTTACTGCGTAAAAACCTATATCGCGCCAACATAAACGCAAGGGAGATTCGGTATTTGGAGAGCCATGGAACGGCTACAAAATTAGGCGACCCCATCGAATTTAACGCGATGTCGGAAGTGCTGCGTTCGGATGACAGGGTTCCGTATTGTTCGCTTGGGAGTGTGAAAGCAAATACCGGACATACCATAGGAGCGGCGGGTATCGTTAGTGTGATCAAGGCTTGCTTATCCTTAAAATATGGCATTCTTTCCCCTCAAATTAAGTTCCAAAAACCGAACCGGTTATTGCATATGGAAGAAAGCCCGTTTTATATCGCGAAAGAAGCGGAACCGATTGATTGTAAAAAGAAGAATATCGTAGCGGTCAATTCATTTGGCTACTCGGGCACCAATGCGAATGTACTGCTGGCTAATGCTCCGCAAAGAGAACTGTCGGAGGAAGAAAACGCCGGTACATACTATATCCCTTTATCGGCCAAGACCAAACGATCCTTTGAGGCGAATGCAGCGGCCCTATTGAATTATATCAAGAAGAATAAAGAACGGCTGCAACTACAGGATATCAGTTATACGCTGCAAAAAGGAAGAACCCATTTTAAAGAATTCCGTAAATTGCTCGTTGTGAAGGATATAGATCAGTTGATGCTTGTCTTGGAGACTTATAAAAAATCGGGTTTTAAAGAGAAAAACGGTGGTTTTTATGAAACACTTTCGGATCAGGACAGATTTCTTATGGAACAGTATGAATCGGGTAAAGACATAGTATGGGCAGATTTTATTGAGCCTGCCGGTACTGTTATTTCATTACCGACCTATGTTTTTGGACCTCTTAAAATAAAAAAGGAAATGGTTCATCGTGTAAGCATAAAGGATACGGAGGAGCGCGTCAGCAATCACATCATAGAGGATAATAAAGTGTTGCCGGCTGCCGCCATTATCGAAGAAGTCAGAACGTATGCCTCCTATTTATTAGACTCTGCCCATATACGGTTGGAAAATATTTATTTTATTCATCCTATTGTTGTGAATGGCTCCGTGGAAATCGTGCTTCTATTTAAAGAAAAGGGACCTAATCTGACTTTTGAAGTGCAAAACAAGGGTGTTTTGGCAGCGACAGGCAGAGCATTGCCAATAGAGGCTTTCGGCAGTACGCAAAGTTTGGAAATGGATCATATAGATGAGCGTGAAAATAGCAGAGGTATGTATGATTTTTATCGATCGCAGCACATTTTATTTGGAACGCCATACCGGATATGTGAAACGCTTCATTTCGGAAAAAAGAATGGAACGGATTATGCGTTAGCCCGGCTCATTTCTAAAAATCCGGAAAACAATAGTTGCTATTTATTGGATTCAGCAATGCATTCTATGGCCTATATGTTATGCCCAAATAATAAACAAGCAATTGTGCCTTATTATCTGTCACAAATGGAATTGCTGCCTGAAATCGACGAGCAGAAAGAAATCTACGCATTGGGTTATGCGAAGAATAATTCGATAAATATTCATTTGTTCGATGAAGAAAAGAACTATTTGGGTAAAATACAAGGCTTTCAATTAGCAACGGCTAAAAAAACAGTAGGGTTCTACACACCGTTATGGAAGCCGGTAAATAATCCTGTTGATTTACCAAATTCAGAGGTAACGTTTGATCTTTTGATCAGCGATGAGAACTATGAATTTACAGCCATAAAAATAACGAAGCATGAGAACACAACCGGTATTGAATGGAAGGAAAAAACGGAGGCGTTAAGTGTACTTGTTATGCTTGATAAAAAATACAATTCTTATTTTGATGCATTTGAAAGAGTTTTAGATTTTATAAAGAGCATAAGTAGAGTAAAGGCTAAAAAGATAAAAATGATGTTTGTATATTTCTCTGGAAATGGCATATCCAATATGCTGAATGAATCGTTAGAAAGTTTCATGAGAGTTGTGAAAAATGAAATGCCAAAGATCACTTATAAAATACTGGAAGTCCCTTCTATGGATAAAGAAAAACTAGAAGAGGCCATTGGCACAGAGGCTTTAAGTGGATTCGCCAATAACCTGATTAAATACAATGACCATTGGTCCAGAAGCGAAAACGTACTGACAAAGCTTGATGAGCTGAACAGTTCCAGTCTTCGCATGAACAACGGGGATACCTATTTAATCATTGGAGGAAACGGACATATTGGCCGAACCTTGATTGAATTCTTTATATCGAAGTATAAAGCCAATATTATTTTTACCGGAAGAAGAAGGCTCGATGAAGATACGGACCGGTTTATGAAAGATATGAGTAAATATGGAATAGAAATTACTTATGTACAAATGGACATAACCGATTATAAGTCAAGTCTTTCCCAAATCGCACCATATAAGGACAGGATCGATGGGGTCATTAATTGCGCCGGTATCACGAGCGATGCGTTTATAATGAATAAAGACTTTTTACAAGCCAGAGATGTTCTTGAAGTGAAGGTATTAGGGTCCATTAATAGCTATAGACTTTTTAAAGACAGCAAGATCAAATTTTTAATCCTGTTCTCTTCTGTTTCAGCTGAAATGGGTCTGATTGGACAGTGTGATTATGCCTATGCGAATCGATTCGTCAATCGTTTAGCAAGCAGCACACCGGCAGGCTTCCATATCGCATCGATTGGATGGGGATATTGGAAAGACGGCGGTATGAAAATGCCCGATTATATGCTTGAGAAATATCTGAAAGAAGGAAAATACCCGATAGAGAACAACACCGGATGCAGAGTTCTAGAACAAGTGATCAATTCAGACTATGCCAATGTATTTGTGTACTAGGAACATTCATGTTAATAGATTATTTGTGCCGCAAGGGATGCGGCGCGGGATGGGAGAAATAATGAAAAGTACAAATGTAATAGAAAATTTTTTGAAAGAAATCATCATGAAATATACCGCTATACCATTAGAAGAGTTTGATTTAGAAATGAATTTTCAGGAGTATGGTATTAATTCATTCATGATGCTAGAGATGACCGAAGAGATAGAAAATGAGTTAGGAATACAAGTCTCAAAGACTATATTTTTTGAGTATTTAAATTTAAGAGAATTACTGGACTATTTTGAAGAGCATCATTCCGATTTGTTTATAGAAAATCAGAAAATGATGGATGATGAAGCTGAAAAATATGTAATAGCTGATGAACTATTGTAGCCAGTGCAAACAGCTAATGAAGATTCAAATTTAATATAATTTTACACATGTTTCAAAGGCTGTCAATATTGAATTGGCAGCCTTCAATTATTTTATATCATACAACTCTTCCTCGAATATGTGAGAAAAAAGAAGATCATAGATGCTGTCCAGCGTTCTTTTTAGAGCATCCGAATGAAGGGAATCCTGATTGCACATGATGAGTGCCATGATTTTGATCAGATTGGCAATGACCAGGTAGTCAAGATCCTGTTTCACCCCTTCCATATGCCGAAACAGAACATCCATAATGGTCGTCTCTCCTTCGGAACTGACTTGATATTCAGGTGGGAGTGCGGATTTTAGCTTATTTACATCTTCAGGAGTTAGGTATTGATAAATGCTGTCTTCACTAAAAATGATATTTCTCAGAAATACCTTCGCTTCGGAAATCGTCATCTTATCTCGTCCACCCAGTGTGTCCACAAAAATTTGTTTTGCACGGTCACGCTGATATTTGATAATCTCGTAAACAAACATCTCTTTCGATTGAAAAAAGTTGTAAAATGTACTTTTACCCAATCCTACTGCTTTTGTGATTTTGTCAACAGAGGTATGGGTTAATCCGTATTCCTTAATGAGGTCAAATCCGGCATCGAGCATCATTATTCTTGCAGCATCTCTTTCTTTAAGTGTAAATATTTTAGGAGACATGGAGTGCTTTCCTTTCTAAAATCAAGATTTCATGTCAACATGACCTTCCGTATAAAATCATAGCGTTCAAGTGAATCTTGTTGATTGCAATCCTATTTTATCATTGAAGATACGTTCCATTCAATTATTTTTTATTATATAGTCAATATCGCTTGCGATATTGACAGGATGGTTACATTTTCCTTGACAAATAAAAACATAAATGATAGATTTTATACGACCGTTTATTTAAAAATAGTCGTATAAAGTTTGAAGAGAGGAATGAGAAATGCATTGGGATCAGCAAGACACGACATAGTTTATTTGGTGTTTAAACGGGAGGATAAATATTGACGAAAGGTTAGCATAAGCTAACCGGATACCCCCTTGATAATCCACCCTTTTGAAGAGGGAAAAAGGATTAAAAATAAAAGGAGAGTGAGAACATGAAGAAAGCAATCGCCTTATTGGCTGTCCTATGCATGGTTTTGTCCGGAATGGGCAGCGCCTTTGCGGCAGACTTTGGCAGCTCGGTAACATCCGCTCAGGAAGCCGAAGAAGTAACCGTATCGGTTGAAAATGTCAAAGGAGGAGTAATAAATACCTTTGATATGACAGGGATGAAATCTCTTCCGATAGGAGAAGAGGTAAAGATAACCTCCGGTAATATGTTAGTTATTAAGGCTTTTGGCATGAATAATGCGTCGGGAGATAAAATAACAAAATCTGTATCGGTGAGTACAAAAATCGGGACTGAAACAGAAACGTTGACAGAATTTCCTGGTTGGCCTGACACCTATATGTTTACCGTAACCGAAGATACGGTTATCACCGGTGTTTTTGAAAGCATTGCTGTTCCGGCACAGGAGGGGATGTCCGTTTACACCGAACAAGAGTACTTCCCGGTGACAGGAGCAGATGCAGAGGTTCAAACGCAGTTGGCAGCGGTACTTGATGGGCAAACTGTATCCGGCGCAATCTTTTCCGCTTCGGATGCAAATTTTACAGTCACTGAAGAAGGAATACTGGAAAGCAACGCGGCTCTGACTCCGGGGGAATATACCGTTAACGTAACGGTGACGTATGGCAATCAAACCTATTCCGATGTAGAGGTATCGGTAAAAGTGGGCTCTGCGGTAAAATTTTATCAGTATCTCGGCGAGAATATGGGAGCTGAGAACGGACCGAACCTGGTGGTAGAAGAAGGCAATCCAGGAGACCCGTATCCTGTCTATTTTGCGGAAGGAACAACAATAGCTCAGGCATTGGAAAAGGTTTACGCGCTTAATTACCAACCAATGTATAACTATGACATAGACCCGGCTGTTTTTTCCGATGCAGATGGAAATGAGGTTACTTCCGACGAGATTGCGACAACAGATGATGTAAATATTTTCTACACCAGATATGTCAATGAATCCGGACAGCGGTATACGCTTACAGTACCGGCTCTTTCCAATGAGGAACCTCAGGTTGATGAAGTAACGGTATCCATTGAAAATGTCAAAGGAGGGGTTCTAAATACCTTTGATATTATAGGGCTGAAATCTCTTCCGATAGGAGAAAAGGTAAAGGTGCCATCAGGTAATATGTTGGTTCTGAAAGCCTTTGGCATGAATAATGCATCGGGAGATAAAATAACAAAGTCCATATCGGTCAGCATTAAAACAACGGATGGTACAACGAAATTGGAAGAATTAGAGTTACCTAATGAAGAACACGTCATGGTTAAGGTCCCTGATACCTACATGTTTAACGTAACAAAAGATACGGTTATCACCGGTGTTTTTGAAAGCATTGCTGTTCCGACCCAGATGGGCATGATGGTTAAAACTCAGCAAGAATATTTTCCTGTAGAGGAAACGACGACGGATGTGGAGACTCAGTTGATAGCAGCGCTTGATGGAAAAACCATATCCGGCGCAACCTTTTCCGCTTCGGATGCAAATTTTACAGTGAGTGGAGACGGATTACTGAAAAGCAAAGCAGACCTTGCTCCGGGAGAATATATCGTGAAGGTAACGGTAGGGTATAATAATCAAACCTACTCTGATACAGAGGTATCGGTTAAGGTAGGCTCTGCGGTAAAGGTTTATCAATATCTCGGCGAAAATATGGGATTTGAGAATGGGCCCAACTTGATCGAAGATGCGAACTATCCTATTTATTTTGCCAAGGGAACAACGATGGGGGAGGCATTGGCGTATACTTCCTATGTTAATTATCAACCGATGTATAACTATAATATAGACACGACTGTGTTCTCCGATGTGAACGGGAATCCGGTTACTTACGCTCAGGATGCGACAACGGGCGATATAAATATTTTCTACACAAGGTATGTGAAGGCATCCGGAGATCGGTATAAGCTTACTGTGTCGGATCTTTCCAGCGGAAATACAGGCGGTTCTAAGTCAGGAGGCTCCTCTAGCGTAAGCACTTCGGCGGCGGCAAGCTCTCTTGCGGTAACGACAAACGACAGTAAGGCTATCGTAACGCAAACCATCGCGGCAGTCACCGGGACAAACGGTGTAGCGACGGGCAGTGTGACCAAGGATCAGATTTCAGACATGATCAAATCAGCTAAGGAAAAAGCGCAGGAGCAGAATAAGCAAATAGCCCTGGAAATTAAGGTCAAGCCGGATAAGACCGTAAGCGGTATAGCTGTAACTATTCCAAAGGAAGCAGTCACCACATTGACCGATGGTGCAGATGGACTCATCATTTCATCTCCTATTTTTACAGTAAACTTGGATAAGGACGTGTTGAATCAAATTAGAAAAAATATAGCCGGAGAGCTTACTATTACGGTACTTAAAGCAAATGTGGATGACCTTTCTAATGAGGATAAGGCAATGATAGGGGATAGACCGGTGTATGATTTGAAGATAAACTCCGGCAGTACAAGCATAACAGACTTTGGTGGAGGTACGGCAACGGTAAGTATACCATATACGCCTGTCAAAGGAGAGGATACAAGTAAACTAGTTATTTATTATATTTCAAATAGTGGACAACTCACGATGATTCCCGATTGCATCTATGATGAATCGAACGGAACGGTAACGTTTAAAACCACCCATTTCTCATCTTATGCGATTGGTTATAACGACGTTGCATTTTCGGATGTATCCGGATGGTATGCACCTTATGTCAACTTCCTTTCAGCAAGAGAACTTATAAACGGTACCGGTGCTGGAAAATTCAGCCCAAATGCGAATATTACAAGAGCTGAGTTTGTGATGATTCTTGCAAACTTTTCAGATAATTATGTGGGAGGGGCTGCTGCGTCATCCTTTTCTGATGTGGCAGTAAGTGATTGGTATTTCAAGGCTATCCAATGGGCATATGAAAACGACATTGTTTATGGTTCCGACGGCAAGTTCAATCCGAATGATACGCTTACCCGTCAGGACATTGCTGTAATGCTGACGCGTTATGTCGAAAAGGTTGCGAAGTATCAGCTGACGGAAACCAACAAAGCAGTAGAATTTACGGATAGTGCAAAGATTTCTTCTTATGCCTCTTCTTCTGTGACCGCGATGCAGCGTGCAGGTATTATTAGCGGAGGAAGCGATGGAAGCTTTGCTCCTAAGGAGAAGGCTACCCGTGCTCAAACTGCAAAGATGGTTGCACTACTTGTACAGGACATGCTTGAAGACTAAGCGGAAAAATAATTAACCTGTGTTGTTGTGATCTACAGAGATTTAATACATATGTATTAAATAAATTAATGTAAAGGGAGAAAACAAAACAGTATAATCAGCAATAATAGAGCTACAAGAATTACGACCGTACAGCCAACCTGTGCGGTCTTTATTTGTTTATAAATAAATGACGAAAAATTTTGAACTGATTTCGGTTCGAATGAATCGAAATTTGAGTCGATAATGCTATCATATAAGAGGTGATTGTTTATAGAATGTTGAAATTTCAACACATTATTTGTTGAACCAAAAAGGCATGAATCTTGCATTTATTTAAATATAGTTTTATAACAGCAGTTAGATAAATCAGTAAATTTAATTTTTCCATCAACAGAAATGAGGTAAATATGAAAACAATATATCAGGAAAACATAGTGAATACTGTTGAACATAAAAATAAAAACCTGATTTCAAAAACAACTTTACTGAATAGGGACTTAGAAATTACGGCTACAATGATCGTGGACATCTATTCTTTTCAAATACAAGAAGCTTTTTGGGAGACTTTAAAAGTGGATTCGGGTAGCATGACCTTCTTAAGGCCCGGTATACATAAAAGTAAACTGCTAGAAGGAGAAATGGGTTATATAGCAGGGAAAAAGAAATTAAATGATTTGTTAAAATTGCCGGAAGGTGAAATTCTTAAATACCTGTTCGGTCAGTGTATCAACGGACTAATTCAGTCAGAGACATATGTATATCAAGAAAGAGGCTTTAGAACAAAGGAAGAATATAATGCGTATTGGGATTTAGCAGAAGAAAACGGATGCAGAATGTATAGTCGACCGGATAAAATGGATTTGAAGTGGATGGATTATGTTCCCCCATTGATGCGAAAAATAAACTTATTCAACCGGATGAAGAATTACAGAGTATATGAAAAGAACAAAGAATTTTGTGTGATGACAGGCTCTTTCTCGGACAGTTTCCACGAGATAAATGTAGATATTATTTTTTCCCAATCCAGTGGAAATATAGTAACTGCCAATATTGAGTTTTGCAGAGCTCCCGGGAAAGCCTGCTTTGAAAATGCGATTCATTCAAATAAATTACTTGGAGAAAATATGTATCAGGTGGAGAAAAAACAGGTTGTTTCTTTGTTTGGCGGGGCAGAAGGTTGTTATCATTTGACGGAGATGATTTTAGATATGACGAATCTAATAAAACGATAGACGATAAGGAGGGTATGATGGTTAATTTTGGGCAAGATAGAGTAATTGAACCGAAAGGATTTATTCCTGTTACCGCATGGCGCCTTGACAATAAAAGAGCGTTAAGAAAGGGTGAAATCAGATTAGCTATAAAGCAGATAAAACTTGAAGAAGGCAGCTTCAGACAATTGTGCAATGAATGTGAATATGATGAGTTTAGAATAAGGCAGCGAATAGTTGATATCGTTAGAAAAAGGGGCAAGCTGCACAATCCGTCTACGGATAGCGGTGGAATCTGTTATGGGATAGTAGATGAAATAAACGCTGATTTTAACAACAAATATCAAGTTGAGGTAGGAGATAAAGTTGTCTGTATAACCTCACTGACTTCGCTGCCGATGGAGTTGGAAGAAATCGTAGAAATAAATTTTAACTATGCTCAAATAAAAGTAGAAGGATATGTGATCATGTTTGAAAGCAATCCTTTGATAAAAATGCCGGACGACTTAAATTTATCCTATACGTTATCTGCATTGGATGAATCCGGCTCTGTTACCAGAGCGTATTATTTAGCAGAAAAAGAAAAAAGAATATTGATTCTAGGCAGCGGGTTGCTGCCGATCCTCATTTATTCTTCTGCAATTAGGAAATCTGTTGGAAACAACTGCAGAATAGTGGCGGTTTTGGATAGAGAAAGTACCGATACCCTTTCACAGGATGAAATTATGAAACCGTTGAAAAGATATGTGGATGAACTATACATAGCGGATATTCTGGCGCCTTTAGAAACCTATAGGTGGATTCAAGAAAGTGAAATAGATAAGAACCATGGGGAGGAAGAGCTTTTTGATGTAAGTATCAATTGCGCAGATCTTTTGGGAGCAGAGACCATAAGCGTTCTTTTGACGAAAGATAGAGGGAAGTTATTTTTTACAAATTTGATTAACAATTATAATTTGGTGTTATTATTTGCAGAATCTTTAGGGAAAACCATTAATGCGATATCGTTAGAGGAATATTCAATGGAATTTCCTAATTTTACATTGAATCTGCTTAGAGAAATTAAAGATGATCTACAAGTGATAGACAGGGTGTACAACAAATATCCAATCATAAGCAGACTTCCAATGAGGATATCTGAATTAATTAAATACCAGAAATTATGCAAAATAGATGATTATGTTTTTGCAAGTGAAAAGACAAAAAAATTGCTTGATGATGTTTTAAACATAGCGGAGTATGATTGCAATGTGATCATTCAGGGGGAAACTGGAGTCGGGAAAGAAAAAATACTGAGTTTAATTCATAAAAACAGCGGCAGGAAAATGAAGCCCTGTATCAAAATTAATTGTTCAACGATTCAGGAGAATTTGGCAGAATCTGAATTGTTTGGTTATGAAAGCGGTGCGTTTACCGGAGCAAATGCCGCAGGAAAACAAGGGTATTTTGAACTGGCGAACAACGGGATATTATTCTTAGATGAAATCGGAGATATGCCTCTCAGTCTGCAATCTAAACTCCTGAGAGTTATACAGGAAAATCAGTTTTACAGAGTTGGAGGACAAAAACAAATAAATGTCAATGTTAGAATTATTTGTGCTAGTAACGTTAACTTAAGGGATTTAGTAAGCAGGGGAAAGTTTCGAGAGGACTTATATTATAGATTGAATATATGCGAAATCAATATCCCGCCCCTGAGAGAACGAAAAGAGGATATTTCGTGCTTAGCCTATAATTTTGTAAATAAATATAATGAACGATACATGAAAAGCGTAAAAATAGGAGAAGATGCGCTTAAATCCCTCGAAGAGTATAACTGGCCCGGCAATGTACGGGAACTGGACAATGTAGTACATAGAGCAGTGATAAATACAAAAAGCAATAGGATTGACAGCTTTTCTGTAAAAAATGAAATGGCTTGTAACGTTCAAAGAAGGTTTGATCAGCAACCAGAGTCGGAAGAATTTCCTATGAATTCGGTAAACCTATCTGCAAGCACTATTTTCGATCATCCGTTTTATTTAGATGAAATGATGGAAATGCATGAAAAAGCAATTATTGAAGAAACTCTGCTAAAAGCAAAAACCACTAGAAAGGCAGCGGACATTTTAGGCATAAGCCAATCTCAGCTCATGCGTAAAAAGAAAAAATATAATTTATGAAAATAAAACAAGCCATATCAAAATCGGTTCAAAAGATTCAGAAAAGATAACGTTGAACCGAAACCGAATATAAAAAGTTAAGAATCGATTAGGAATAGAAACCCTGTAATGCTTGGAATTGCAGGGTTTTTTTATTTGGGACAGAAATGGCATGAAAGTTGCTCTAGTTATATACAAACTTAAAAAGCAAATGAAAGGAAGGTGAGAAGATGAAAAATAAATTCGGAAAAATGAAGACCATTGATGAAGCCATGGAATACGTCAAAGATGGCTGTACCATTATGATTGCAGGTTTTGGCGGTATTGGATCCTCCTATGATCTAATACAGGCCATTATCAAAAAAGGAGTAAAGGATTTAACGCTTATTTCAATTGACGCGGGAGATCCGGACCTTGGACCTGATCACATCGTGGCCAATAGACAGTGCAAGAAACTGATCACAAGCCATATAGGGGCTACAAAAGCGGCAGGCGAATTATTAAATGCCGGTGAACTGGAAGTAGAATTTTGCCCTCAAGGAACATTAGCGGAACGTATCAGAGCCGGAGGTGTAGGTATTCCCGGATTTTTGACCGATATAGGCCTTGGCACGATCATTGAACAAGGAAAGCAGAAAATCAGATTAGAAGGCCGGGAGTACTTATTGGAAACAGCACTTAAGGCGGATGTTGCCATTATTTTAGCGGAAAAAGCAGATGAGTTTGGAAATTTAGTATATAGCAAAACGGCGAGGGGATTAAATCCGCTCATGGCGAGAGCAGCAGAAGTGACAATCGTAGATGCAAAACAGATTGTACCTTTGGGTGAAATCGATCCGGAAGATGTGGTAACACCCGGAGCATATGTTGATATCATCGTTCATGGAGGAGGTGATTGGAAATGGTCATGGCAATAAAAGAGCAGATGGCAAAAAGAGCGGCAGAGGAAATTGAAAACGGTAATGTAGTGAATTTGGGATTTGGCATTCCTCAGAAGGTTGTCAATTATATCCCGGAGGGTAAAACGGTATTCTTTCATGCCGAAAACGGGATTTTAGGGGCAGGACCGGCAGCTAAAAAAGGGGAGGAAGATCCGGACATTGTTGATTCTGGATGTGTACCGATTACTACCGTTCCCGGAGCATCTTATTTTGACAGTGCAGATTCTTTTGGCTTGGTACGGTCGGGGAAATTAGATATCACCATACTCGGCGCATTAGAAGTAGCTGAAACCGGAGATCTGGCCAATTGGATGGTACCGGGAGGACTTATTCCGGGAATGGGTGGCGCGATGGATTTGGCTAAAAAAGCTAAAAAGGTGATCGCTATAACGACTCATACGGATAAGAATGACCATTCAAAATTAAAAGAAAAATGCTCGTTACCACTGACAGCCATGAACTGTGTTTCTCTGGTTATTACAGATATTGCAGTGATGGAGGTAACAAGGGAGGGATTTCTGCTTAAAGAACTGTTTGATGGGCACACGGTAGAAGAAGTGATTGAAAAGACGGAAGCGCCCATCCGAATTGCTGAAAATGTTCGTGTTATAAAGTATGAATAAGAAACAATAAGTTTTCCTAAATTTTATTTGCTGATTGAAATATTGTTTTAATTTATTATTAGTTTTTAATTTTAATTTTGCTGATTTTTAAAATAAAAGCTGACGGAGAATGGAGGTAAAAAATGAGAGAGGCAGTAATCGTAGCAGCGGTGAGAACGCCTATTGGGAAATATGCAGGAATGCTATCGGATTTTGAAGGATATGAATTGGGCGGAATGGTAGTCAAGGAAGCTGTGAAAAGAGCCGGAATAGATCCGTCTCAAATAGAAGAAGTCTATATGGGAAACGCAGAAGGAGCACCGGGAAACCTAGGCAGAGTAATCGCGTTAGAGGCCGGGTTGCCTGTAACCGTACCGGGTATTCAATTGGATAGGCAATGTGCTTCGGGTTTGGAAACCATTTGTATGGCTGCAGCTATGATTGAAAGCGGTCATGGGAATATTTATGTTGCAGGGGGAGCTGAAAGTCAAACGAATAACCCTTATTTCATGACAAAGACAAAGCGCCCTTACAGTTATTCGTATCCATCCTTTAACTATGTGATGATGTCACCGCCGAAAATAGGTAACCCGGATATGGGGATAACAGCAGAAAATGTTTTAAAGGAACATCCTGTAACAAGAGAAAAAATGGATCAGTTTGCGTATGAGAGTCATCAAAAAGCTATCGCTGCAATAAAAAGAGGAGAGTTCGCAGAACAAATCTTACCGGTCATTAAAAAAGCCAAGGGAAAAGAGGTTACTCTTGATACGGATGAATCGCCGCGTGAAGATACAAGTTTAGAACAACTTGCCTCTCTAAAACCTATTTTTGTAAAAGATGGTTCCGTAACTGCGGGAAATAGCTGCCCTATGAATGATGGTGCAGCTGCAGTAGTCATGATGAGCAAGGAAAAAGCAGACGAATTGGGCTTAAAACCTCTGTTAAAAGTAAAGGGCTTTGCATCCGTAGGATTGACTCCGCATACGATGGGTTTCGGTCCGATAGGTGCCGTTCGTAAGGTGTTAAAAAAGACTGGAATTTCGCTGGATGAAGTGGAGATGATTGAATTAAACGAAGCTTTTGCCTCACAGGCAATTGCATGCATAGAGGAACTTGGCTTAAATCCTGCCAGAGTAAATCCAAATGGGGGAGCAATTGCACTAGGTCATGCTTTAGGCGCAACTGGTGCGGTATTAACTACAAAGGTTGCTTATGCAATGCAAAAAGCAGAAAGAAAATATGCCATTGTAACTATGTGTGTCGGCGGAGGCGAAGGTTCTGCGGCAGTCTTTGAGAAAATATAAAGTCAAGAGGTGATGAAATGAGCGACAACAATAAAGTATTAAATGCAGATTTTTTTAGAGACTATCCAAGAATTAATCACGGAAAAGGCATCTATATGTATTCCGAAGAAGGAGAGGAAATTATCGATGGGGCTTCAGGTCCGGTACTGGTGAGCTTAGGACATGGAATTGAAGAGATCGCAGATGCTATGCGGGAGCAGGCCGTAAAACTTGCATTTGCCCATAGGGATGATTGCGTAACCAGCATTCTGGAGGAGTCTTGTGAAAATTTCTATGAAGCGTCAGAAGGAGACATGGTGAAGACTTTTCAAGTAGCTGGCGGTTCTGAAGCAAATGAAATAGCGATAAAGCTGGCACGGAATTATCATTTAGTTCGCGGAAATGCAGGGAAATATAAGGTGATATCCAGATGGCAAAGCTATCATGGAAGCAGTATGGGCGTGTTATCCTTAAGCGGGTTTACAAAAAGAAGAAAAGGATATGAGCCATACTTGTTTGAGCATGGTCATATAGCACCTTGCTATTGTTACCGATGCTGGTTTGATCAACAGCCTGAAAGCTGCGGACTGCAGTGCGCTAAGGCTCTGGAAAATGAAATTCTGGCGCAAGGCCCTGAAACGGTATCGGCATTTATAGCTGAACCGATATCCGGTATGTCCCTTTGTGTGGCTGAGCCTCATTCAGATTACTTTAAGGAAATAAGGAGAATTTGTGATAAATACGACGTTCTTTTAATTATGGATGAAGTGATGACAGGCTTTGGAAGAACAGGCAAGATGTTTGCCTATAAGCACTTCGGCATTATTCCGGATATGGTCAGTACCGGAAAAGCTGTTAGCGGAGGGTATTTCCCCCTTGCCGCTGTATCGGTAACAGAAAAAGTATACAAGGGATTGTATGATAACCATGGTGATTTTACACCGGGATATTCATGGTCGGGCAATCCGCTAGGGGCAGCTGTTCAAGTTGCTTCATATAAGTATCTCAATGAGCATAACCTAGTTAAAAACTGTGAGGAGATGGGAGCTTACTTAAAAGAAAAAATAACAGAAATGTGTGAAAAACACCCTACAGTTGGTGATATCAGGGGAAGAGGTTTGATGGTAGGCATAGAATTAGTGAAGGATAAAAAGACGAAAGAATGCTTTGATCCGAGCGTCAAATATGCAGCTCAGATGAATGCCGAGGCAATCAATCAAAATATGATTATTGAATCGAGCTCGGGTTGCAATAGAGGACAATCAGGAGATGCCCTAGTCCTTTCACCGGCATTTATTATCACGAAAGAAGAAGTAGACAAGATTGTAGACCGCTTAGATAGAGTAATAACAAATGTTGAAGAAAGAAATGGATTTAAACTGGAGATCAAATGTGAATTAAGATTGGCATAAATTCTATAGATAACACCACTGTACGGAGGACAACCGGACTCATGCACCGTTCTAACTTTCATAAAAAGTTAGAACGGTGCATTTTGCTCTCGTAAAAGGCTTATATTCCAACGAAAAATGAATCTACTATGCGGAAAGAAAGAGCACAAAAAATTGAATTGATTTTACAGAAACTTATTTCATTGTTATAATGATAGTAATAAATAAAAAACTAAGAGAAGAATATGGAATCTCTGAGGTGATTAATAAATGAAAAAATATGCTTTATTTGATATGGATAATACACTTCTTCAGGGAAGATTTATTGATACAGCAGCAGAAAAATTTTCTTTTGAAAAGGAACTGCAAGTCATAAGAAATTTAGAAATAGACTCTTTCCAACGGACAAACCGGATTTCAGAACTGATGAAAGGACAAGCGGTTGATAAATTATTAGAGATTATAGACGGGATACCTTTGATTGAAGATGCAGCCGACACGATAAAAGAAATCAAAGAACTCGGATACACCATCGCTATCGTAAGTGATAGTTATGATGTAGTTGTTGAAGAAGTTGGCAGGAAAGTAGAGGCCGATTTCTGTTTTTCAAATACTATTGAAATTGCCGAAGGTAAAGTGACCGGAAAAGTAAATGTGCCCAGTTACTTCTTGAAAAGGTCTGATTCGACTTGCCAGCATGAAATATGCAAAGGACATCTGCTTGCGAAACTCATGAGTGAAAACAGAGTACCGAAAGAACATATTATATCAGTAGGGGATAGTGAAAATGATATCTGTATGATAAAGAACTCCGGCATAGGAATTTCATTTTGTTCCACTTGTGACGAACTGAATTCGAGTGCCAGTTTTCAAATAACAAAAAAATCGTTCGCTGAATTGATTGATTTGATAAAAGGGATATAAAAGGGGATAGGTAAATGAATAGGAATATTAAAAAACAATGGGAAGAAAAATTACTATCATATGACGTTGGGGACATTGACATAATTGATGTTAAAAATACCGCTGGAATACAACGAAATAATGATTCCGTCACCGTGATTACCGATGGATGGGGTGAAGGAAAAGCTGCTTCCATACTCCGCGGCGGCAGTAACGCTGCGTCTGTTTTAAAAGTAATGAATCAGTTAGGTTTTAAAGAAATTACCATATTTCATATTGAAGAAAAAATTGATCATATGGAGGATGTATTCATTACAAGTGTTGTTCAGCCCGCACATTTATTATTTGATAAAGTATCCGTGATTTGGAGAAATGACTCTAATGTTTTTGAATTGCTAAAATACATGAATGATGAATATGATATGGTTTTCTTGGGTGCTCCATTGACCGTGTCAGAAATAGATAGTTTTTACGCCAAAGTAAAGGGGAGCTTTGATGGAAATATTGCCATTGTAAGAGGAATCTGCGAGGATATTGACCTGGATAATACCGATGATGTACATAAATGGATGTACGAAAGAACCTATACTTATAGTGACTTCTCCTTTGCAATGGTTCTAAAGGAATTAAAACGAAGATTGGGCAAAAAGATTGCCGTTCTTTTACCGAGCTTGAATGAAGAAAAGACGGTGGGTAAAGTCATAGAAACTGCAAAAGAGGTGCAGGAGGTTGGGATCATTGATGAAATCATTCTGATTGATTCGGATTCCATAGATAAAACAGTAGAAATTGCAAAGAATGCCGGCATTCCTTTTTATATACATCAAAAAATCCGGGAGGATTTAGGGAGCTATTCCGGAAAAGGCGAAGCGATGTATAAAAGTGCATACATTACAGATGCAGATATTTTAATATGGGTTGATACGGATATCGAGAGCATTACCCCAAGCTTTTTTTATGGCTTGATAGGACCTATGCTGACAAACAAGGACATTCGGTTTGTCAAAGGATTTTATGAACGGCCTGTTGATGTAAAGAGCAGCGGTGTTGAACTGGGCGGAGGACGCGTTACGGAAATTATGATGCGGCCTTGGATTAATTTGTACATGCCTGAATTGTCAGGATTTATCCAACCCCTCTCCGGAACGGTTGCCATATATAAAGAAGACTTTTTACAAATGAGAATCCCTATTAATTATGGTGTTGAAATTGCTATGTTGATTCAAATGCTTGAAAGTAAGGGCATTTGGTCCATTTGTCAGGTTAATTTGGGGACGGTCATACACAAATCGAAAGATGTGATTGCCTTGAGCGATATGTCTTTTCAGATTCTTCAGACGCTGCAAGCTTTAGTGAATGAAGAACCCCCGAATACAACCTATCGAAGGGTTTTTACGAATGACAACAATTTTATGATCGTATCAAAGAGGCATGATATAACTTGGAGAACTTTCGAGTTAGAACAAAAAAGCGTCTGAACGGAGCGGTTCGCGACTGATTGGAGTAGCAAATATACAAGTCAGCAGGTATAATAAACTTCCGTAGAGAAAATAAAAGCGCCCACGCGGCGCATTTTCTTGGCCGCTTAGTTAGCTATTGCTAACCAAGCGATGGACGAAGAAGGGAGAGGTTGATGAAAAAAATACCTTGCCGTATATCCGCTTACTTACGGCCTTCGATATACGACAGCTTACAAGCAAGTAGGTTTTCGTCTGATTGGATTGAAAAAGAACGGTACGGAGTAGAGAAAAGAATAGAATAGGCTTATAATTAGAAATTGGTTAGCCTATGCTAATAAATCCTGTTTTTTTAGCAAGTAGGAGACAGCAATTCTCCTCTTATTGACTAAAAAGAGGAGAGCAGCTATCAATACAGAACTTAATTAGGAGGTGGTTCTTTTGAACGACAACAAAAAAGGGATTGGACAAATCCTTGCTTTTGGAGGGAAATACCGAATGTTAACCATTTTAGGGTGCTTCCTTTCCGGTATCAGCGCAATATTTTCCCTGATACCTTTTCTATACATATGGCTTATTGTAAGGGATATCTTTGAGGTATTGCCCCATCTATCGGAGGCAACCAACCTGGCCTATTACGGCTGGATGACAGTGGTGTTTGCTTTCGTGAGTATTCTCATTTATTTTGCGGCACTGATGTGTACTCATTTGGCTGCTTTTCGTGTGGCAAGAAATATGAGAAGTCAGGCATTGCACCATATTGTAAAGCTGCCTCTCGGATATTTCTCCGGTCAAGGCAGCGGAAAACTTCGCCGTATCATTGATGAAAGCTCCGGGCAGACAGAGAGTTTCTTAGCACATCAGCTTCCCGATTTAACAGGGGCCTATGTAGCTCCGGTGGCTATGATTGCAATGCTTTTTACCTTTGATTGGCGGCTGGGATTGATTAGTCTTGCACCGATGCTCATCGGCTTCCTGTTTATGGCCAGAATGGCGGGGAGTTCTATGGCAGCAAAAATGGCAGAATATCAAAGCGCACTGGAGAATATGAACAACGAAGCCGTTGAATATGTTCGAGGAATTCCTGTGGTTAAGACGTTTCAGCAAAGCGTATTTTCATTTAAAAATTTTCATGATGCAATTATGCGTTATAAAAAGTGGGTGGTAGAATATACGATTTCTCTTCGTCTTCCAATGACGTGTTTTACTGTATGCATCAATGCTATTTTTGCTTTTCTGATTCCGGCCGGCATTCTTTTGATCGCTTCAGCCGTTGATTATAAAGCATTTTTACTTGATTTTATTTTTTATGTTTTATTCACCCCGTATTGTACAGTAATGATGACACGTATTCTTTTTTCAAGCGAAAATTCAATGCTTGCCCGAGATGCAACAGCTCGTGTCATGAACATACTTCAGGAACAGCCGCTGAAAGAACCGGCAAATCCGGTATCACCTAAAGACTCTTCGGTTACGTTTGACAACGTAACCTTTACGTATAAGAACGCCAAACAGCCTGCGCTGAAATCAGTATCTTTCCATCTTTCACAAGGATCAACTTATGCGTTGGTAGGACCGTCAGGCGGAGGGAAAACCACAGTTGCCAGCTTGATTCCGCGGTTCTGGGATGTGGATGAGGGAATGATAATGGTAGGCGGAGTTGATGTGCGCCATATTGCTACGGAAGAATTGATGAGTCATATTTCGTTCGTATTTCAAGATACGCATCTGTTCAAAAAGAGCTTGCTTGAGAACATTCGAGCAGCTAAACCAAACGCCTCCAGACAGGAAGTTATGAAGGCTGCGAAGGCAGCACAATGCGAAGATATCATTGCCAAAATGCCAAAAGGTCTGGATACTGTGGTTGGCACAAAAGGAGTGTATCTTTCCGGAGGGGAAGCGCAGCGTATTGCACTTGCCCGGGCGATATTAAAAGATGCGCCTATTATCGTGTTGGATGAAGCAACTGCTTTTGCCGATCCTGAAAATGAGCATCAGATCCAATTGGCGTTCAAGGAATTAACAAAAGGAAAGACTGTTTTGATGATAGCGCACCGCCTTTCTACCGTTCGTAACGCAGACTGTATCATAGTTATCAAAGACGGCGTGATTAAGGAACAAGGTTCTCACGATGAGCTTCTTGCCATGAGCGGGCTGTATTCGAAAATGTGGATGGATTATCGTTCTTCTGTAACTTGGAAAGTAGGAAAGGAGGTTGCTTTAAATGCTTAACTTCTTAAGAAAGCAATTTGCACTCAGCGAACAGGGGGCAAAGGATCTGCTGAAAGCAATCGGAGCATGCACCCTTACGAATATCAGTCTGATGCTGCCGGTAGGCATTTTATATGTGCTTCTGAAAGGGTTTGTTGCTCCTCTCTTTGGAGAAGAAGCACCGGAACCAAAGCTTTGGGCCTATATTGGTGTTTCGGTGGCTATTCTGGTAATTATCTTTGTATTGCAATACATTCAATACAATTGCACGTACTTGGCTTCTTATCAGGAAAGTGCCAATAAACGAATTTCGATTGCAGAACAACTGCGTAAAATTCCGCTCTCTTTTTTCGGGAAACGAGATTTATCGGATCTGACGACGACCATCATGGCAGACTGTGCCGGACTTGAACAATCTTTTTCGCACTATATTCCTGAATTAATTGGGGCAGTAATTTCGGTCCTATTGGTGAGCATCGGCTTGATCGTCATGGATTGGCGAATGGCGTTAGCTCTGTTATGGGTGGTTCCCGTTGCTTTTCTCATTACAGTAGGAGGAAAAGCACATCAGGATAAAATCAATTTAATGAATAAAAGTTCTCAGCTTGATCGGGCGGATGTGATTCAGGAATGCATTGAAAATGTGAGGGAAATCAAAGCGAACAATCAAGTGGACAACTATTTGGAGGAACTGGAACAGTATCTGAAAGTATCTGAAAAGGTCAGCATAAAGGCTGAACTTCATGTAGCCATGTTTGTCGTATCGGCTCAAATGCTTTTGCGTGTCGGAGTCGCCACAGCCGTTTTAACGGGATCTATTCTCTTAATAAACGGGCAAACTGATTTCTTGACTTTTTTACTGTTTTTAATTGCGGCATCGCGTATATTTGATCCGCTTTCGGCTTCGCTGATCAATCTTGCGGCAATGTTCAATTCCTTATTGCAAATCGACCGTATGAAGAAAATAGAAGAGCAGCCGATTCAAACAGGAGCTGAGATTGAAAACTATAAAGGATATGATATATGCTTTGATCATGTTGGTTTTGCCTATAATGACGGAGAGACGGTATTGGAGGATATCTCTTTTACTGCAAAGCAGGGAGAAATCACTGCATTGGTGGGCCCTTCCGGAGGCGGCAAAAGTACAGCTGCAAAATTAGCGGCGCGATTTTGGGATGTTACAAAAGGAACGATCACACTTGGAGGCATGAATATTAATGAAGTGGAACCGGAAACTTTGCTCCGTAACTTTTCCATAGTCTTTCAGGATGTAGTGCTTTTCAATAATACGGTTATGGAAAATATCCGTCTCGGGAAACGTAATGCGACAGATACGGAGGTTCTTGCAGCAGCTCAGGCAGCCCAATGCGATGAATTTGTCAATCAAATGCCTCAAGGCTATCAAACGATAATCGGTGAAAACGGCTCTACTCTTTCAGGAGGAGAACGGCAGCGAATTTCCATTGCTAGGGCACTGCTTAAGGATGCCCCCGTCATTTTATTGGACGAAGCGACCGCTTCTTTGGATGTGGAAAATGAATCTTCGATACAAGTTGCACTAGCTCATTTAGTGAAGAATAAGACGGTTTTGGTCATTGCGCATCGGATGCGAACTATTGCCGGAGCAGATAAAATTGTGGTGTTGGAAAACGGAAAGGTGGCCGAGCAAGGAAAACAGGAAGAACTTCTCGCCAAGAACGGCCTTTATAACAGATTATGGTCTCTTCAATCTCAGGCAAGTGAGTGGGTCCTTTAACATGTTGAAAAAACTCAAACTGATTTAAGTTAAATTGTATTTTTAGGAACACACTAAAGAGAATGTCTCATAATATAAAAGAAGTATGTATTTAAACATACTTCTTTTAAGTTAGGAGGGTTTGTGTTGAAGAAAATAATTTATAAAGACTGGTATTATATGACCCCATGTGCCCGCAATATAAGGCCTTTCAAAGTGCAGTCAATGGTTTCGGGTGAAATTCCTTACGACATTGAAGTCATTGCGGAAAATTTATACATACCATGGGCAATTGCGCTAAGTGATGAGGGCAGATTGTATGTTACAGAGCGGTCAGGGGCTGTCCGGGTCATAGAAGACGGCATTCTTCAGGAGCAGCCGCTTATCACATTTCAAATACCTTTTGTAAGCAGAGGAGAAGGAGGATTAATGGGAATTGCACTGGATCCTGATTTTGCTCAAAATCATTATCTTTATGTAATGTCTTCTTATTTGGAAGGCAATCAGGTTTACAATCGTGTTATCCGTCTGCTTGAAGAAAATAATCAGGCAGTTATTGATCGGGTTCTTTTGGATAAGATTCCCGCAGGACAATTTCATAATGGCGGGAGAATAAAAGTCGGTCCGGACCGGAAACTTTATATCACAACGGGTGATGCAGATGTTTCCGAATTGGCTCAAGATTTTAACAGTATGGCCGGAAAAATATTGCGGATAAATCTGGACGGAACGATTCCGGAGGATAATCCCTTTGCCGGTTCGCCGGTTTACAGCATAGGTTTTCGAAACTCGCAGGGTCTGGCATGGAATACAGAAAATATGCTGTATGCCACTGATCACGGACCTATAGCGCACGATGAGGTAAATCATATATTGCCGGGAGCAAATTACGGCTGGCCGTTGGTGCAGGGCGATGAATCCTCTGCGGAACTTGAAATACAAAAGCCATTGATTCAAAGCGGGGAAGACACATGGGCACCTTCCGGGATTGCGTACATCAATCAGGGACCATGGCAGGGGAAATTACTGGTTGCCGCTTTACGAGGAGAACAACTGCTTGTTCTTTCACTGAATGAAGACGGAACCGAAGTAGAGAAAATAGAGTCCGTACTGCAGAATGAATACGGGCGTTTGCGTGAGGTCATTCAGGCAGAAGATGGATCGATCTATCTGACAACAAGCAATCGAGACGGCAGAGGGTATCTTAATCAGAACGATGACAAAATCATTCGATTCGTTCCAAAAAACTAATTCCTATCAGGACAAAAGAAATTGCTTGTGCGATATTTATGATTTAAATGACTAATAAAATCTTGATTGTTCCATATTAATATGATAAACTTAAACACACTATATGACAAGACAGTTATATATACATATATTAATTCAACAGTATATTTACTAAAAAGGAGAAAAAAGATGGAACATATTGCAAGTCGAATTGATCGGCTTCCATCAACCCCTATGCTGAAAAAGATTTTATTCCTGACAGGGATTGGCTGGATGTTTGATGCAATGGATCAAGGGATGGTGTCCGGAGTCATGGCAGCCATTGGCAGTGACTGGGGATTGGATAAGGGACAAATTGGGATATTAGGAAGTGCTGGAATGCTGGGTATGATCTTGGGAGCAGCTTTGTCGGGCATGGCTGCTGACCGATGGGGCAGAAGAAATGTGGTGATGTATACGCTGATTATATACGGCGTTGCGAGTGGTTTGTCGGGGTTTGCCGTGAATTATCCGATGCTTCTTGTTTTACGATTCTGCACAGGATTTGGATTAGGAGGAGAATTACCTGCGGCATCCACCTTGATCAGTGAATACTCTCCGAAGATGATTCGAGGGCGCAATGTTATCATTTTGGAAAGCTTCTGGGCATGGGGGTGGATTTTGGCAGCTTTAGTTGCGTATCTGCTGATTCCGGTGTACGGATGGCGTATTGCATTCTGGGTCGGGGCTGTACCGGCTTTATTCGCTGCATATTTGCGAAGAGCTGTACCAGAGTCCCCAAGATATCTGGAAACGGTGGGGAGATATGAGGAAGCAGATTACTTAGTTCGGATAATGGAAGAACAGGCTAATATAGACTACTTACCGGTTCAATCAAGCGCACCTAACCGGAACAAGGAAATAAAACATCGTTTATCTTTGCGAGACCTATGGTCTAAGAAATACATCCGAAGTACGGTTGTTCTTTGGATCATTTGGATCGGCATCAATTTCGGATACTACGGATTTGTGTTATGGACACCGTCTTTGCTGATGGCGCAGGGCTTTGCTTTAGTAAAGAGTTTTGAATTTACATTGATCATGTGTCTTGCCCAATTGCCGGGATACTTCAGTGCAGCCTATTTGGTTGAAAAAATTGGACGAAAAAAAGTACTGACTCTTTATTTTGCAGGAACTGCATTGGCAGCATGGCTGTTTGGACATGCCGATTCGACTGGACAAGTACTGACTTACGGGTGCTTGCTATACTTTTTCAGTTTAGGTGCCTGGGGTTGTGTGTATACCTACACGCCCGAAGTTTATCCGACTGTTGCAAGAGCCAGTGGAGCAGGTTGGGCGGCAGCTTTCGGCAGGATCGGTGCATTTATCGCACCGCTTATTGTACCGGTGATTTATAACATGTATGGTGAAAAAACGGGATACGGATATGTCTTTGCTTTGCTTACTGCCGTATTTGCTATCGTAGCCATTGTAGTGGCTATTTTCGGTAAGGAAACGATGGGAAAATCATTGGAAGAAATCAGTGAGTAGAAACACAAATGAAATCTATTAATGGGTCCGCAGGGCAGTATCAAATGGGACTGGCTTTGCGGACTCTATTATTTGCAGTCTCATTATATCAGTATAGGATTCAGGCGCCAATGCCATTTTACATGCATATAGGGCATTTGATGCCAAATGGATTGCATTCTTATGGAGGATCACCATAATAATAAGTAGAATCATTTCAACTAATTTGTGACAAAGTTATTTAGAAAAACTGGAAAAGTCTTGTAAAAATGGTGAGACTGTTTTATAATTGTCGAAATGTGACTTATTACTTATAAAATGTACCTTTGATTAAACAACAGAGGGCGGATTTATACCATCCAAAGGTGAAAAAATGAAGGAATCCTTACATAAGTTAAATATTTTGCTGACTGATTTTAATGAATCCTTTGGCAAGAGACCTTTCCCGCTTTCTGTAAGACGAGGAATGACGTATTTGATTCCGATTTTGATGATTGGGTCCTTTGCTCTTGTTGTGATGAGTTTCCCCATTCCGTCCTATCAAATGAAAATGACACAATGGTTCGGAACGGATTGGAAAAGTATGTTTCTATATATTCGTGACGGCTCTTTTCACATTTATTCTCTTCTGGTGGTTATTTGCATTAGTTATACCTTTGCAAGTGAGTATAGTGAAAAGAAAGGGCTGAGCATTCCGCCAATTATTGTTTCTGCCGTTTCTTTATGTTCTTTTACGGCAATAATCGGCGTTAGTAAGAAGGACTTTGACATATCCAGTCTTGGCGTGATCGGCATTTTTATTGCACTTGTAGTCACTTATTTATCATCTGTACTGTTCATTCAGCTTAGTGCCATTCGATATCCCAAAATAAAATCGTACACAGGTGGAGCGGATTCCACTTTTCAATATGCTATGGCCGCTATTTTCCCGGCGGCAATTACTATCTTCATTTTCGCTTTCGCTGATCATATGCTGGTTCGGTTATTCGGGATAACGAATGTGCAGTCTTTTATCGCTGAAGTGTTAAATCGGATTTTTCAGCAGATTCAATCTCCTTTTCTCAGCAGTATCTTTTTTGTTTTACTTGTACATATATTCTGGTTTTTTGGTATCCATGGCAGCAACATTCTAGAGCCGGTAGCAAAAGATCTATTTTTGTCTGCACTGACCAGCAATCAAATGGCGATCCATGCAGGACAAGAGCCAACCCGTATTTTTACGAAAACTTTCTTGGATGCCTTTACTTTAATGGGAGGATGCGGTGCATCGCTATGCCTGATACTGGCTATTTTAATAGTAGGGAAACATAAAAATCTGCGAAAACATGCAAAGATTTCTATCGTACCCGTTCTTTTTAATGTGAATGAATTAATTGTTTTCGGTATTCCTATTATATTAAATCCTGTATATCTTATCCCTTTCATCTTCGTCCCTTTGCTTTTAATCATCACAACGTTTATCTCTATGTATTTTGGTTTAGTACCTTATACCATTCATCCTGTTGAATGGACGACGCCAATTTTTGTCAGCGGGTATTTCTCGACAGGCTCCATAGCGGGAAGCATTTTGCAATTGTTCAATTTGATTTTAGGCACAATGTGCTACATCCCTTTTGTAAAGGCGGATGAATATCTAATCAATAAACGTCTTGTAAACAGCTTGGATCAGGTTTGTCAGGCTTATAAGCAAATGGAGGAACAGGGGAAAAAACCGGCACTTCTCAGTAGGCACGATGAAATCGGAAATATCTCAAGATTTCTGACTGCTGATCTGGAATGTGCTCTTTCAAACGAAACAATTCAAATGTTTTATCAGCCTCAGGTAAACTTTGAGGGGAAGATCTTTGGAATGGAAGCCCTTCTGAGATGGAACTATGGTGATTATGGCTTCATTTATGCTCCCCTTACAATTGCGTTGGCTGAGGAGGCTCAGATGATCGATAAACTGGGATATCGTATTCTTGATACTGCTTGCGCTGATCTAAAAAAACTGAATCAAATGGGGATTACCGAGCTGACAATGTCTGTAAATATTTCTGCAGTTCAATTGGAAAATGATCAATTAGTGAAAGACGTAGAGGAGCTCATCAAGAAGCATGACGTAAAGGCTGAACATTTAAAAATAGAAATAACCGAGCAAGTTGCGCTTTCGGGAAGTAACAAACTGCTGACAAACCTAAAAAAGGTGAAAGATTTAGGTATTAAATTAGTGCTGGATGACTTTGGTATGGGACACAACTCCCTTATCTATTTGAAAGAGTACGAATTTGATACGATTAAGTTGGATGGTTCATTAATCAAAGAATTGATTTGTAATAACAATTGTAAAAATATCGTATCCAGTATTGTGTCACTCGGAAAAGCCCTTCACTACTCTGTCATTGCAGAATATGTTGAAAATGAAGAGCAGCGGCAGATATTGTATGACTTGGACTGTGATCAATATCAAGGCTATCTTTATAGTAAAGCATTGCCTTATGATGAACTGGTAACTTATCTTGAAAAGAATCAAAGCACGATAAAGGAAACCGTATCAATAGATATATCTTAGACATAGTGCATCGCAATTAAACAATGAATACTGAAATTCAAAGGATCGCAGATTATGGTGAGCCACAGCGAGGAGGGAACTGTCTTAAAATAAGGCAGTTTTTTTACATGCAAAGAGGACGGGCACAGTGAACCTTCAACGCTACATAAGAGTAGTTTTTTTAAAGGCAGCTTTGTGATATAATGAAGAAGTACCTAGAATAAAATGACAGATGCAAAACAGATATTGAATCATACACCTTAAATAAAGTATGATGAATATATAGAGATACTATTTCTGTCACACATATAAATGATTCAAAATCTGGGATGGAGGGAAAACATGAAAAATGATAATTTTATAGATTTTGGAGAAGAAATCAGCAGAACGGTTAAAAAAGTGTTAAATAACCAAGATTTTTATGATTTAAAAAAGATGATTAATCGTACGATGCAGAACGGACCGAGAATGGGGGAAGGGCCGTTTTATCAGGGACCTTTTGGCGGAGATGAATTACCTCCTCTGTCAAAAGCAAATAAGAATGCATGGAATAATAGGAACTTCCAAACGCAGGAAACCAGACCTCAGCCGACCTATCATAAAAAAACAAAAGGTACAGGGTCCGTTGCAAGTACTCTCTTTCTCATTTTCGGGATCCTTGGCTCAGTTGTCACCGGTTTAACCGCATTGGTTGGAATTGTTGCAGAAGCTTTCATCGGGAACTTGCCGCTGTTGACGGTCATTGATACGGTATTTGGGATACTTTTTATCGCTTTCTTGTTTATGACTATTTGCGGAGTGAAATTAAAAAAACGATTGAAACGTTTTTCGTTATATAAAAAAGTATTGAATGGACGTACATATTGTATGATTGAAGAATTGACGTCAGTCAGCGAAAAGGAAACGAAATTTATCGTCAAGGATCTTCGCAATATGATTAAAGCAGGCCTGTTTGCCGAGGGATACCTGGATGAACAGGAAACTTGCTTGATGACGGACTATACGACCTATACGCAGTATATGCAAACGGTGAAAAATGCGAAGGAACGACAAGAAGCGGAGAAGAAGGAACAAGAAAAATGGGCTAACCGAGAAGGAGGAGCGGAGTTAAAGAAAACCATCGATGAGGGGAAAAATTACATCCGCACGATTAAGGAAGCGAATGATGCATTACCGGAAGTAGAAATTTCTGAGAAGCTGGATGTACTGGAAACGGTAACCACGAAGATCTTTGATTATGTAGAGCAACATCCGGAAAAGCTCCCTGAAATTCGAAAATTCATGTGCTACTATATGCCTATCACCCTTAAAATGGTGAAGGCCTATCAGAAATTTGATGAACACGGTAAGAATATCTCGGAAGTTGAAGCGACAAAGTTGGAAATTAAAGGTTCACTGGATACAATTAACAGGGCCTATCAGAATTTGATGAATAAATTAATGCAAGATGATATTTTAGATGTATCTTCAGATATTTCTGCACTTGAAACCATATTGGCTCAAGAGGGACTGACCGAGTAATCGTTATATCATACAAGCAGCGTCGCCGTATGATTTAATGAACGCTTCCTTACGGCAACGCCGTATTCAATTCCTTGCGTTCATTATAATATATAGAGGGAAGAGCGAACCAGTATGGAACTTGACGATCAATTGATGCGTATGCTTTGTTGAGTTCATAATAGAGGAGGAAATCAAAAATGAGTGAAGAAATCAAAGAAACGATAGTGGATACACCCACCCTTACGTTGGAACCGTTTGCACCTGAGGCTGAACTCGTGTCGGTAGGAACGTCTGAATTAGCGGCAGCTTCAGAAGTTCAGCAAGCGATAAAAGAAACTCCGCTGACTCCGGAAGAACAGAAAATGGTCGAGGAATTCGCCTCCAAGATTGAACTGACAAACTCCAATCTTATTGTCCAGTACGGGTCTGGTGCACAAAAAAAGATTGCGGATTTTTCTGAATCGGCACTGAACAATGTGAGGACAAAAGACTTAGGCGAAATAGGCAACATGCTTACCGATGTTGTAACAGAGCTGAAATCTTTTGATATCGAGGAGGACGAAAAAGGATTCTTTGGATTTTTTAAGCGCACTTCCAATAAAATTACGAGTATGAAAGCAAAATATGATAAAGCAGAGGTCAACGTTAATAAGGTTTGTACGATCCTGGAAAATCATCAGATTCAATTGCTCAAGGATGTGGCGATGCTGGATAAAATGTATGACATGAATAAAGTTTATTTTAAAGAACTGTCCATGTATATTTTAGCAGGAAAGAAAAAATTGAATGAAGTACAGAACGTTGAACTGCCAGCCCTAATTGAACGAGCCAAGTCAACAGGTCTTCCGGAGGACGCTCAAGCGGCTAATGACCTTTCAGCTATGTGTGACCGGTTTGAAAAGAAACTTCATGATTTAGAATTGACTCGAATGATTTCGATTCAAATGGCACCGCAGATTCGTTTGGTGCAGAACAATGATACCTTGATGTCCGACAAAATTCAGTCAACTTTAGTAAACACGATTCCGCTTTGGAAAGGACAGATGGTACTGGCTTTGGGAATCGCGCACTCGCAGCAGGCTGTGCAGGCACAGCGAGAGGTAGCAGATATGACCAATGAATTGTTGCGTAAAAATGCGGAAACATTAAAAATGGCAACGATTGATACGGCCAAGGAATCAGAACGCGGAATTGTGGACATAGAAACACTGGTTCATACAAATCAGACGTTGATTTCAACGTTGGAAGAGGTTACAAGAATTCAAGAAGAAGGCCGTCAGAAGAGGGTTCAAGCAGAATCCGAACTGAGCCGTATTGAAGGAGAATTAAAACAGAAATTGCTGGAAATTCGAAGATAGACCGGCCGATTCAACGTAAATGCCGAATGGCCGATTATAAAACGGAACATAATGTACAAATAGCAGGGTGTCTCAAAAAGACTTTGAGACACCCTGTTTTCTTTAAAAATAATAGTAGCTAACAACTTAAACGATTCGTATCGGGTCTAAGTGCTTTCCTTCCGTAAAAACATGCGTCGAACAAGATACACACGGATCAAACGAACGGATTACTCTTCCGATTTCAACAGGATCCGAAATGTTTCTAATCGGAGTTCCTATGAGTGACTGTTCGGCGGTTCCTTTCACGTCACCCGTCTGCGAGGACAGATTCCAAACGGAAGGGGAGATGACTTGATAGAAGGCAATTCTACTATCCTCTATGATTACCCAATGACCAAGGGCACCCCTTGTCGTATCAATTAATCCTCGGCCTTCACCGGAAACAGGCACGGAATATACTTCCTGCATGGGAACTCCGGGAATTAGATTTTGAAGAAGTGTTTTTATGATGGATGCAATTTTTTTAACTTCCAATGCCCTGGCGATGATTCGATCCATGGCAGATATACCATTTGTATATTCCCCGCTGAGCCACTGTCTTGCAAGTGGACCCACTTCGAAAGGGAGATTGTCATACCGAGGGGCTTTAATCCAGGAATAGGCCTGGGGTTTGCGCGTATCCGGTTCACCTGTTTCCGTGAACCAAGCGTAATCGCTTGCTTGAGATATTTCGTTCGGATTAAAATTCGTAACCGTATTATTGCTGTAAACAAGTGGGTCAACATACAGCGTTCCCAACTCTTTATAATTATCAAAACAGCCATAGCTCAATAAATTACCATAACCGCCGCCGATGTGATAGTATTCCGGATAATACTGAGCAATATCAAGCACGTCGGGGATCATCTTCTCTTCTATAAACCGATCTATTTTATAAAGAAGAGAGGAGAGATGCGCAATTTTATCCACGGTAACCGGAGAAGTAATGCCGCCAATAAAAACACCATGATTGTGGGGGGCTTTGCCGCCGAGTACCGCCAACATCTCGTGAGCATCTCGGCTCATAACGAGAGATTCAAAGTAATCTCGAACCATCCTGTCATTTATATCGGGAGGCAGTCTATAGTCATTCTGATCCGACTTAAATAGCGGATAGTCCTCCGGCAGCTTTACAAAATCAGGAAGAGTGAATTGGTAAAAATGCCGTAGATGATTTTGCAGAAATTCACTTCCATGGATAATGTCCCTCAGATACCGGCCTTGCTCGGATGGAGTGATATTCATCACATTTTCCAATGCCATGGTAGAGGCCATTGCATGTGCGGTAGAACAAATTCCGCAAATTCGTTCGGTGAAATATACGGCATCAAAAGGGTTTCTTCCGATCAGCATCTTTTCGAACCCACGAAACATTAAGCCCTTCGTCCGTGCATCTACTATGTAGTTGCTTTCTACATCAGCTTGAATTTCCATAAAACCGCTGATACGGGTAACCGGGTTTATAATAATTCTCTGTGGCATAATCAATCCCCTCTCGTAGTGTCGTAGCTGATAAATGGCTCCATGGCGTCTGGGAAGCCAAATTGAGCACAGCCGATGCAATTGGAATCATCTCCGATAGGCCAGTTAACGTGATTGTTCCATTGTCGGACCGGACAATCTGTTCGGGTTACAGGACCGCGGCAGCCTAACTTAAACATACAGGTTTCTTCACCCAGCTTAGTTGCGAAAATACCTTGGTTAAAATAAATGAGTCTAGGACACTGATCATGAATCGTTGTGCTGTAAAACATCAAAGGGCGGTCCCTATTATCAAGGGGAGGTTCCCCATATAATAAGATATGGGCAAAGGTTCCCATAAACCAATCGGGATTGCAAGGACAACCGGGCAGTTTGATAACTCTTTTGTTTTCTAATACTTTTTGTACCCCCACGCATCCGGTGGGGTTCGGTACAGCAGCAGAGACTCCGCCGTGTGTGGCACAAGCGCCTACGGAAATGACATATTCCGCATTTTCACCCAACATTTTCACCGCTTCGAGACCTGTAATGGTTCTGCCGTTATATTTTCCAATTATAGTGTAAGCACCGTTATCCAGCAATGAAACCGCGCCTTCTACAGCCAGAACATAATCGCCGCCGATTACGCTGAACAATTGATGGATGGCATCGCCGCCTTCCGCGGCCATCAGACTATTGCTGTATACAAAATCAGCCATTTCGGATATCAGATATTGAAAATCCGGATGTACGCCATCGAGAATTGAAATAATATTGCCTGCACATCCGTTTAATTCTAGCCAAACTAGGGTTTTCTTTTTTAATGCCCCATTGTCAAGTTCGGATTTTACTCTGTTAATAAGGCATGCCGTTGTTTTTCGCCGACTTTCATAATGAGGGCATTTCATTTCAGATGAATCCACTCTTATCACCACCTCACTCTGATTCAATTAAAATACCTACAGGGGGCAGGGTGCTTAATATGTTGCTAATTCCCGGATGACAGGAATTAAATTCTTTCGTCAGATCATTACCCGCCCTGAGTCCAAAATGCGTTGCTGCTGCCCAAACAGCCGCGTTTGTCACATCATATACAACTCCATTGACGGCAACATAAGCAGGATTGCCGTTCTTGCCGTCATAGGTTGATAACTCTTCTATGGTAAATGATCGTAATTCATCCGGACTAGGCTCCTCTTGTTGCGCTCTTATTTCCCAGGTATTATTGTTTAACAAATCTTTAAGTCCTTTTACATCTTTCATATTTCTTCTCCTTGGACATGATATTAATGGGGGAGGTGTGTTGATATCAATCTTACTCAACAGATTCTGGGAATGGTTTGGTGCTCCAGTGCCGGAATAATGCGTTTCCCTCCGATTTCAGTCTGCATATAAACCATTCCTTGTGTATTGGATGTAAACCGTCCGATGATTTGTGCGTCGGCGTAAATAGGTGTTTGTTTTAATCGTTGAATCACTTGATCTCCGAAACCCTTTTTTACGATTAAAACCATTCGCCCTTCACAAGCAAGATATAAGGGATCTATGCCTAACATTTCGTTGATGGCACGAACCTGCTGGGTAATTGGAATCCGGCTTTCATCGAGTTCAATGTTGAATTCTGCATGATTTGATATTTCATTTAAAATAGTTGCTAAACCGCCTCTTGTGGGATCTTTCATTAATTTTATATAGATTAAATCTTCATTTAATAGTGGAATTAAATTGTTAAGGGGACGGCAATCACTCACCATATCCGTCTCGATGTTGAGCTCATATCGGTCGAGAAGGATGGCTGTTCCGTGCTCGGCAATCGTACCGGTAATGATAATCTCGTCATCCGGTTCAACACGGAATGGGGAGTAATGCGGTGAGACAATCCCAATACCGGAAGTATTGATAAATAATCCGTCTGCATTGCCTTTTTCAACAACTTTTGTATCTCCCGTCACAATTTTAACACCGGTTTGTCTGCAAACCTCTCCCATAGATTTTGCAATGTCGCATAAACTTTCCATATCAAAACCTTCTTCAATAATGAAGCTTGCGCTTATGTACAAGGGAGTTGCGCCGGCGGTGGTCAGATCATTAATCGTACCGCAAATGGAGAGCTTACCGATATCGCCGCCTTTAAAAAATAATGGCCGAACAACAAAACTGTCAGTGGTATAAGCCAGCTTTTGAGGATTGACAGAAAAAACAAACGCATCATTGATCGAATTGCTGCTTCCTTCCCCGTAATATTTAACGAAGACGTCTTGGATTAATTCATTTGTATGAATCCCTCCGTCACCATGAGTCAATTTTATTTTGCTAAACAATTGTGAACCCTCCCATATCGATAATGAATAGCACATGCCCCTTCAGAAGAGATCATGCAGGGACCTAGAGGATGTTCCGTTGTGCAGCCCTCTCCAAAGAGGTGGCATTCAAAGGGTGATTTCATACCAAGGATGATTTCACTGCATTGGCAATGAGAGGATTCCGGGTACATCTTTTCAGATAGAGTAAATTTGTGTGTTGCATCAAGCCTTTTATATTTTTGATTTATCATTAGTGCCGAGTTATGAACTTTTCCAATTCCTCGCCAAATCCCGTCTTTCACTTCAAAGACTTCATTTATGTACTGTTGTGCCAGTTTATTTCCTCCTGGACTTACACATCGATCGTATAGATTTGCAAAAGAGAGGGGAGTTCTTCCTGTAATCTGATCTAACAGAAGATGGATGCCTTCTGCCATATCTTTTGCTTCAAATCCGCAGACGACAGATGGAATTTTAAATTCATCTGTCACAAAACGAAAGGCTTCCGCACCCAATACAGCTGCTACATGACCAGGTAAAATTAACCCGTCTATTCTTTTTTTGTCCTCATTTAAGATCAAACGTATGACCGGCTCCATGCGTTTCAAAGACGTTAGAAAGAGAAGGTTCGTTGGACCATTTTCAAACACATTTTTTATGGTTGCTGCAATGATCGGTGCGGTGGTTTCAAACCCAACCGCCAAAAAAATCACCGTCTTATCTTGATGCTTCAGGGCTAAATCCACAGCATCCTCCGGCGAATAAACGGTATACACATTATTCGTTTTCTTTTCTGCCAGACAGGAAGTACTTCCAGTTACTTTGAGCATATCGCCAAAGGTTGCGAGAATAACATTTTCCTGCGATATTAAATCAATCGCCATATCAATATAAGCTTCGTTTGTAACACAGACAGGGCAGCCCGGTCCGGATAATAGTTTCACCTGGTTTGGAAGCAGATACCGGATTCCGGATTTTGAGATGGCTTGTGTGTGCGTGCCGCATACCTCCATAATCCGAATTGGCTTCAGCTCGGCCTCTTGGAGGAAGCCTTCTATCCTGTCGATTAACCTTTCTTTATCCATTGTCATTTCCTTCTATCATTTCTTGAAATGTTTTATTAAGAAAGCCATAATAGGCTGCATCAATCTTCTCAATGGCGAAACCTGCATGAATTAAAACATAATCACCGGGCAGGGGAGAATCGATTAACTGGATATTTATTTTCTTTTTTATCCCCATTGTTTCCGCATCTGCATAGTTATCGCGTACGGATGTAATCATCGCCGGAATTGCCAGACACATAAGATTCCCTCCCAATCATTGATGCCGCAGCAGCTGCTTGACCGAAAGACAATCCTCCGTCATTCAAAGGCATCTGTTTATTAAAATATACATTAAAACTATATTCTCGAAGTTCGCTTAGTATGTTTTTAAAAAAATAAGTATTTTCGAATACACCGCCACTCAATATGACGTCATTGATTTGATATCTTTCCCGTATTTTAATGGCACATCTTATCGTGGCCTTACAAAGAGTATTATGAAATTTAGCAGAAATAGAGGGGACCGGTATACCGTTATTTAAGTCTGCTAAAACACCTTTAATAATGTCTCCATAACCTATTAATAGCGGTTCCTCATTATTTCCTTCTTGAACGGTGAAAGCATAATAATCCAAAACCGATGGATCCAAAATGCTTTCAAGTTCAATGGCTGCCTGTGCATCATATGTAATATGGGTACGCCCCAGGATCAAAGCAGCGATACAGTCAAACAGTCGCCCCATGCTGGAAGAAATAAAACAATTTATATTATGTTGAAGAGCTTTCGTTACTATTTCTATATCTTTTCTATCAACAGTAGGAAAAAGGGAGGCAATATCACAGTTCAGCGAATAAAGATAAGAAGCAGCAGTTCGCCACGGTTCCTTGATGGCAGCTTCTCCGCCTTGAATCGCAACATATTCTAAATGACCTACTCTTTCAAATGTTGATCTGGTACCGATTAAAAATTCACCGCCCCAAACCGTTCCATCTGTGCCCATTCCGGTTCCATCAAAGATAATACCGAGTACCTCGTTTGAAAGTTGATGCTCCGCCATGCAACCAGCCATATGTGCATGATGATGTTGAATCGCAACTTTGTTGATAGGTAATTGTTTTGCATATCTTGTTGAAAAATTATCCGAACTTAAATCGTGACCGACGAACTGAGCTTCCGCTTTCAGAAGACGAGAAAACCGATCGATAACTTGCTTGTATTCATTGAATGACTCCATGTTGTTCAGTGTATTTAAATATTGACTGACATGCGCGTATCCTTTATGGAGCATACAAATGGATGCTTTCTGTTGTCCGCCGACAGCTAATATGGTAGCAGTCGAATCAATGGGCAGGGCAGCAGGAGCATAACCTCTTCCGCATCGGCTGATGAGAGTGTCTCCATGAATCACTTTCACGACGGAATCATCGATAGGAGTTCTGATTTCACGGTTGTGCATTAAAAAATAATCGGCGACGTTGTTTAACTGGCTTAGTGCATCCCGATCTTTATAGCAAATAGGCATTCCGCTGATATTACCGCTCGTCATGATGAGATATTGCAAGGAATGATCAAAAATGAAATAGTGAAGTGCAGAGTAGGGAAGCATGACACCGTACCGAATAAGCCCGGGTGCGACTGATTCCGGGAGCATGGAGACTTTTCTTTTATTTAAGAGGACAATTGGTCTTTTATTGCTTGAAATGGTTTCTTCTTCCGCATCACTCACCATACAAATTTCTTTTACCGCTTCAATCGTTGAAGCCATTACCGCAAAAGGCCGGTCCGGTCTTTTTTTTCGCTGCCTTAATAGTTCAATAGTACCTTTATTCATTGCATTGCATACAAGATGATAACCGCCGATTCCTTTGACAGCTACTATTTTCCCCTTTTTAAACAGTTGTTTCACTTTTTTTATGGGGTCTTCACAAGGGATGAGGTTCCCGCTGCGATCATACAATTGGTATTGCGGACCGCAATGGGGGCAGCAAACAGGCTGTGCATGAAATCTTCTGTCCTCAGGATTTTTATATTCCGTTTCACATTGGGGACACATTTGAAAAGGTTCCATGGAAGTATTCTTTCGATCATACGGAAGTTCATCAATGATGGAATATCTTGGGCCACAGTTTGTACAGTTTGTAAATGCGTATTTAAAATGCCGGTCCTTACTGGTTTTTACATCCCGCATGCAATCCTCACATAGCGCTAGATCAGGGAGCAGTAATCCCAGATGATTCTGATCTGCAGAACTGGTTATAATTCTAAAATCTTGATAATCTTCTGATTCAATAGAAAGTTTTTGAATCTTTTCAATGCGTGCATTTTGAGGAGGATGATGAGTGAGCATATGTACGAAACCAGTAATATCCTCTTTTTTACCGGATATATGCATCATAACCGAAGCCCCTTGGTTTTTTACGAAACCAGTAATATCAAACGATTTTGCTGTCTTATAGATAAAAGGCCTCATCCCTACGCCTTGTACCAATCCCCAAATTTGTACAAGATAATTTGGCCGTTCACTCATGAATCATTCTCCGTCAATTTGTTCAATGGTAGCTGTAAGCGGTTCAATTTCTTTTTTCTGAACGACAATATCCGAATCCGTGTCAATAAGAGGATTATTCCTATCACCAAAATGTTCGCGAATACTTTGCTCACAGATATGACTGCGCGTATGTACCGTTAAAATCAACTTATGAATTTTAGAAATAGAGTTCTCTTTGCATAAGCTTACAATTGAATCGTACAAGTTTTGATTTAAAAAAGTATCATGCATGATTTAATTCCTCCAAGATCATATTTTTTATTAGATTTTCAATTTCTGAGCATAAGAATGAAAATTTTTCCTGTAAAAAAGGGCTTAGCTCATCGCTCAGGTCTATCTCTGCTACTTCGATGCCGATGATATATCCTTTAAAAGTTTTATGATACAACTTCATCAGTTCAATGATACTTAGGTCGTGATGCATAGAGCACTCCGAAGGTTGTGCCAATGCTTCTTCCAACCGGTATACATGAATTTCTCCCGGTTCTGTTCCGATGGATTGAGCGTCCAGCAGGATGACAAAGTCCCCTTCGTTTAGCAAATAGAAAAAGCCTTGAGAGTCTGTTTCCCCAATGATTATGTCTAGGTCATAGTCTTTAAAATTTCCCTTGATACATTCCAGTATCTTAATTGCTATACCGTCATCCCGCATGAATCGGTTGCCGATAGCACCTACCTTCATCATAATGTTATACCATCCTATTTAAATATATAGTATGTATATTAAGGGCTCATACATATCATGCTAACTAAACCGATTTTACGAGTTAAGAAAACCGATTCATATTACAAAAAAAGGGTAAGATAGTAAAAAGAAATAAAATAGATACAGGGGGAAAGTTGATGGAGAAGAAGCGAAAAGAAATAGTTCTGGCAGGCGGTTGTTTTTGGGGACTGGAAAGGTATTTGGAAGAAATCAAGGGTGTTGAAAAAACGGAAGTAGGCTATGCGAACGGAAAAACAGCCGACCCTACCTATCAGGAAGTTTGTCAGCTTGACACCGGACATGCAGAAACGGTGAAAGTGGTGTATGATCCAGAAGAAATAACATTAAAAAGATTGCTTTCGTTTTACTTTAAAGTAATTGATCCCACTTCATTAAACAAGCAAGGAAATGACATCGGCACTCAATACCGAACAGGAATTTACTATGTGGATGAAAAGGATCGAGCGGTCATTATAGAAGCGATTCAGGAACTGCAAAAGGAATACGAAAAGCCGATAGCTATTGAAATCATTGAGCTGGATAATTATTTTAAAGCAGAAGAATATCATCAAAAGTATTTAAATAAGCATCCAATGGGCTATTGTCATATCGGAAAAGAATGGTTTGAATATGCCAAGAAGAGCTCTGATCAGTGAAAGAATCCTATGGACGGTCAGGCCTGATGGAAACGGTGAGGCACTGACTGTCCGCAGGAAAATATAATTTATACGCTTTTTAACGGATCATGGTATGTTGGGATAATTGGTATTTGAATCTCTGATATGTATTCGTTTTCGGAATCGGAGAAGCCGTAGTCTACGATATTTTTTTCAATGGAATCTCCCGCGACTTGGTAACCGTTTTTTATAATCCATTGAAGAAGCAATTCATAATGCTTTGCCATATCTCGGTAAGGACCTAAAAAAGCAATGCATGCGTATTGACCTTCGGGAATCACCTGCATCTGGGTATGAGGAACTTGATCCAAGGTGACCATTTCAATAAAGTATCGGAACCGGTTAAATATCTGATTTTTCATATCTTCTTTTGACAAAGAGGTATAGACTTGTCCTTCAATCAGCCAAGAGCTGCTTTTAAAGTATTTTTCGTTTTTTTTAAAAGCTTGAATTATTTCGACGTCACTTTCTACTGCATTCATATCTAAAAATACGCCTATTTTTTCAGGTAAGCTTTTTATTCTTACTTGATTCAGCTCATCGCTTGTACTTTCCAAGAGTCCGACTTTTGTTTGTATTTTCTTTTTTAGGTTATACAATCTGTTTATCTTAACGTCGATTTCTTCTTCTTTTCTTTTGAGCATATCCAATAAATTATTTCTATTTTTATTGTTCATATACATCTTGATGTCTCCTAGAGAAATATCAAGGCTTTTAAAAAAAAGAATCCTGCTCAGCTCAAAAAAGTTAGCTAAACTATAATACCGATAATCGTTGCTTAGATTGTAGTTTGGTTTCAAAAGAGCGATTTTGTCGTAATGCCGTAGCGTATCCGTGCTTATATTAAAGAGTTTAGCCAACTCTCCTATCAAGAACTTGTCCTTCATGACTTTAACAATTTCCTCCCCTAAAGCTTTACTGGTGATATGATGTGAGTATAAACTATAAAGTCTTTTCTGGCAATGACAAAGTGTTCTGCTACAGCCATTGATTTTTCTTACATATTATAGTAGAGTTATAGAGCGAATATTTGTATGAAATGTACGATGTATGTTGACAGAAGGGATTGGGAAAATGAAAAAAAGACTTTTAAGCCTCTTACTATGCACAGCAATTATTGTAACGATGATGCCATGTCTCAGTATCAATGCATTTGCGACAACAGGAGAGGAAACCTCCGTTAGGGGAACCGAGAACAACAACACCAATGAGCCGATTTTGGCTTATGTCCCGCTGGATAACCGTCCGGTTAATGTAGATCGCGTTGTTTATGAGGCGGAATCGGCAGGGTTTACCGTTAAAATGCCGGATGAAGATTATTATGCGACGAGATTAGACGGGCAGCCTTTAAACTCAAACGGTACCCAGTATGGGGATAGTCAAAAGTTAATGGACTGGATTTTGGAAATGGATCAATCCACGGATTATTTTGTCATTTCGCTGGATCAGCTCCTTTCCGGTGGATTGGTAAACTCCAGAACGATCTGCAAGACAACTTATTATGACGAATATAAAATGATTGATGCTTTAATTAATCTATCGAAAAGTAATCATGTATATATCATTGATACAGTGGCCCGTTTAGCTTCTTGTACAGTGGGCTATCAAGGGGCGACGTTGGAGACGTACAACTATTTACGCCAGTATAATCTCAACGCCAGACCTGTATTGGATGTGAAAAATCTTTCCGTAAAGAATATTGTTGCGGACTATACAAGGGATGAACAAGGCAGAAAAATTTCGGTGTCTGCCAACTTTGCGAAAGAAGTTAAAAATTCTTTGTATACTCGTGAAAGAAAGTTGAATCTGATCAATTATATGCTGTCGATGGATACGGAAGGACAGATCAACTATTTCATCGGCATCGATGACTCAAATCCACAAAATACGGTACAAACCAATGAAGTAAATCTCATTAAAAAGAAAATGGGTGATCGGGGACTGGTGTATTCGGGTGCGGATGAACTCGGCATGATGGCTGTATTAAATTTAATGATTGATTATTATGGCTATGATGTCAAGGCTGCCGCCGTCTACTTTGGCGATACGGAGACATCCGGCTCAGGCTCCATTTACGATATGGAAACCGTAAAAGAAAACGTAGAACAGCATATGAAAAGCCTTGGCGTGCAGCTTGTAGATAAAGAACAAGCGGATTTGGAAATTGTCGTATTAACTTCGCCTGCTAAAACCTTGTTGAACGCGAAATACATTAACAAAATGATCGATTATATTAACAATAATATTTCCAAAGGTGTTCCCACTATCGTGATTAATTCTGCACCGAGTGCCTATAGCGGCAATCTGGAATATCGAATGATTCGAGAATGCGAAATGAGTATGCTGCTTGCTTACAGCAGTTGGGGTACGGTCGGAAATTCGATTGGATTGGCACTCAGTAACGGAATTTCCAGATATCTGTATCTACATAGCAGAACCAGCAGTACGGATACCGCGGATGTGGCATTCTTGAAAGGATTGATCTTTTCTTATGAAAAGGATATCAGCTATATACGCGGAGGAGGAAAGGAATTATTTAATACCTATTTAAGCTCAAAGGGCTGGTCTACCAGCAATTATTATCAGAGTGACGAACAGGTAAAAACGGTCAGTACTGATTTAGAAAACCTCCTGAAAACTGCTGAATATAATGTGACGACCGAAGATATCCTTGATAATTTGACGGATTGCCGGTACTTTAAAGGACTGAACGGCGAAAGCGGTATTATTGGGAAGATTAATTTATCCCATTATTCTGCGCCGTTTTTCAGAACCTATGAGATCCGGTTTGATATGGATGTTGATTTAAGTGATGTTACCATCAATGGATTTAAGGATGCCATGACGATCAATATGCCTTATACTCCCGAGCAGGGGCAGCTGACCTATTCCTTTAATTTATATTACTTGGACGAATCCGGCAAGATTCACAAGGTTCCTTGCAAGTATGATAAGGAAACCGGCCGTGTGATCTTTGCAACCAACAACTTACCATACTTTTTCACTGAATCCTTGAGTATGGATGCCAATAAGGCGCAGTCTCTGTTTTCAGACGTTGCTGAATCTGCTTGGTATTTTGATGATGTGATGTATGCTTACGAAAAAGGACTGATGAAAGGGACGACGAACAGTACTTTTGAACCGAAGGCGTTGATGACTCGGGCGATGTTTGTATATACACTGTATACGATGGCCGGAAAGCCGGAGGCAGCAGAAGAAACTGTTTTCCCTAATGATGTCGGAAACAGCTGGTACAAGCCGGCTGTAAGCTGGGCGTTAAGCAATGGACTTACCTCCCTTGACGCAAATGGAAATTTTGCGCCTGACAGCCCTTTGACCAGAGAACAACTGGCCGACATGCTATGGAAATATGCAAGTTATAAAGGCATGGACAAAAATAAAGGAAGTTTCCCGGATATTTATGAATATGCAGATGTTTTTGCTGTTTCACCGCAGCTGCGTGAAGGCATGGATTGGGTTTGCAGCAAGGGAATTATAACGGGAACAGATAATGGAACCAAAATTGCGCCGGCAAAGACGGCTACCCGTGCAGAAGTAGCGGCAATTTTAAAACGCTTTGTCCAACTAAGATAAACGAAATAAGGACCTCGTCTATTTCAATCCTTGTAAGAGGGCTTAGAATGTAGAAGTTTACTGCATTTTAAGCCTTTTTTTATTACGTAGGAAATATTGTTTTGAGATATTGACGGATATTAACCTGTCCAATTCGTAAAACGAACTGTTGACAGATTTGTGCAAGAAATTCATAAAGTAATGAAGCCCAACTTCATACCGAGAAATACAAGGAAAATTCGAAAATTTCTTATATTGACTTTACAATGGCATCTATACTATAATTCTGGTATTATTTGTATTATTTTGTCTAATTATGTATTATTTTGTCTATATCTTATGATAGACATGAAGTTGAAAGGTGTGATTGTTATGCAGAAGAAAATACCAAACATTAAAATTGCCGCCACAAAAAATAAGACTTTGAGCACAAAGATTGCCATTGTCACATCAATAATACTACTCTTTAGTTTTACTATCCTCATTTTTACCACTTCACTCTTTGTCAGCAAATCTATTCAAAATACCCTATCCGATGAATTCACTATCGTATCGAAAACAAACGGCCAACAAGTTCAAGAGGTGATTAATAAGTCTGCTACGGCAGCTGAAACGTTGAATCTTTATATTTCCGATATTCAAAAGAGAACGAGTTACTCCGCAGATCGAAATTATACCAGTCAGGTGAGCAATACGGCCATCACTCAGTTAAATCATGAAATGGAACAGTTTATTCTGGGAACGATCCGGTCGACCCTCTCTTGCAGTGATGAAATTTTAGGCATGGGGGTTTTGTTTGAGCCCTATAAGTTTGATTCTGCCATAGAATCGTATACAGCATATCTGACGGATGATGATGTTTCTGCTAACAATATACAATCTTTGGGTGTGTATGCGGATTATTCGAAAAACAATTACTACCAGCCTGCGGTGCAAAATAAGGAACCTTATATCACCACCCCTTTTGTTTATGACGGAATAAACATGATAACCGTGAGTTACCCCATCCTTTACAATGGAGAAGTACAGGGTATTGTCTGCTGTGATATTTCAATTGATACGTTTAGTAAGATCAATGTGAAAAATGATAAGCTTCCGAGCTTATATGCCACTATTTTTGCCAGCGACGGTACGATCGTATATCAAACCAATAACCCGGATAATATGGGTAAAAGTGCAAAGGAAGCTTTGGGAAACGTTAATGCTGAAAAAATCCTTTCCCGTTTTACTGCCGGAAAGAGTTTTTCTGTAGAAACAAAAGCTGCCGATGGAGAAGCGTATCAAAGTTTTTTCTATCCTCTCCAAGCCGGAAACAATATTTGGTGGGCACAAACTGCGGTATCTATGAAAGAAATGAATCAAGATGTCACGAATACGGTATTCTTGCTGGTTGGTTTGTGTGTCCTTGTGTTATGTATTGTTGCAATAGCGATTACAGCTATTATAAAGCGATCACTAAAACCGATTCAGGATATCGTAACAGCTGCGGAACAAATTTCAGCCGGACATCTAGAGATCGACCTGGAATCCAAATCCAACGATGAAATAGGACGGCTATCAACTGCTTTCAAGGCAACGGCGCAAGGTATTCAAACCATCATTGAGGATATTAATTATCAACTGGGCGAAATGGCTGCCGGAAACTTTGCTCTTTCGAGTAAGTCGGAATTCGCTTATGTAGGTGAGTTCAATCAAATTTTAGTTTCAATCAGGAATATAAATACAAATTTAAGCGGTACGCTTTCTCAGATCAATCAGGCTTCTTCTCAAGTTAACATTGGAGCCGGACAAGTTTCTTCTGCCGCGCAGGCACTTTCACAGGGATCGGTGGAACAAGCCAGCAGCATTGAGGAACTTTCAGCAACCATCGCTGAAATCGCAGAGCAAGTGAAACTAAATGCAAAAAATGCGCAACATGCCAACCTTCAAGCCAATGAAGCCGGTGAAGGAATTACTGAAAGCAATAGTCAGATGATGGAGATGATTGCAGCAATGAGCGATATTTCGGATAAGTCCGGTGAAATCGGGAAAATCATTAAAACCATTGAAGATATCGCCTTCCAAACCAATATTCTTGCGCTTAATGCGGCAGTTGAGGCAGCTAGAGCCGGTACTGCCGGAAAAGGATTTGCGGTTGTTGCGGATGAAGTCCGAAATCTTGCAACGAAATCCGCTGAGGCAGCTAAGAATACGACGGAGCTTATTGAGCATACCGTATTAGCTGTTGAGAACGGTTCAAAGATAGCAGACAATACGGCAAATTCCCTAATGGCCGTTGTCGAGAAGACAAACACGGTGAATTCCCTGATCGGAGAAATCGCAAAGGCTTCCGAAGATCAATCGAATGCTATTGCCCAGGTAAATTTAGGGGTAGAGCAGATTTCAGGAGTCGTGCAAAGCAATTCCGCTACTGCCGAGGAAAGTGCGGCTGCCAGTGAAGAATTGAATGGTCAGGCGGATCTATTGAAGGATTTGGTGAACCAATTTAAATTTAATTAAATTTTAGAGAATCAATTTTGAAAAATATTTATTGACAAATAAGAATTCCCAGAATAAAATGTAATAAAACAAATAGGAATAGTATAATATCAAGGTTGACCAGAAAAACTGGAGGCTGAACTGACTTTCCCCTAATAAGGGGATTGTATAGTGCAGCCTTTTTTTATTACTCGTTTAAGCATGATGTTTGCAATTCATGAAGGATAAGACCATTTAAAGATTTGAATAATCTGGGAAAATCAAGCAGGGAGGAGGTATTAAATGACAATCATAAAAAATGAAGCCCAAAAAGAATTAACGCTGGATGAAGTCGTGGAACAATATACGGAAATACCTAGGCTGATTGCCATAAAAATAGATGTTCAAAGGAGAGGCGTTCATTATACGGATCGGGCTTTAAGTGCAGCAGACGAATCTTTGCATCAGCTAAGGGGTGCCGCATTATTTGGTTCCAGAGATGCCCAGATATTGCCGCTGCCTGAATCACTGATATTACGAGATGGCACGACAGTGCTTACGGACCCTGTACCCGTTGAACAAAATCCGTATTTCGTAGACTATATCGATGGAAAACTGGTTTTAACCGATCAAGATAAAGTGATAGAAGAAGTTGACTATTGGCCTCAGCCGAATTTCTATCATGAAAAAACAAAATCGGGAATTCCTATGGACCATATCGTTACGGTCCGCCCTCAACGTCTGCAAGTGATGCCATCCAGTTACTGTCACTTTTGGGATAACGGAAATGGCTGCAAATATTGTGATATCGTCAATCATTTGAAACAGCAGACGTCCGAGCTCGGAATTTCGGCAAAGCTTCGTCCTGAAGATGTGAGAGAGGTAATTGGAGAGGCCCTAAAACAGCCTGGACGTTTTTCAAGCATCTGCTTGACGGCCGGATCGGATACCCGCGGAACGGAGGCTTTTGACGAAGAGGTAGACTATTACATAAAAATTCTTAAAGCTATAGGCGATAATTTCACGACAAAAAAATTCCCAAGTCAGCTGATTGCTACCGCTTTTACCGAAAAGCAGCTGACCAGACTATATGAAGAAACCGGACTCATGAGCTATACCGCTGATATTGAAGTGCTGAACGAAGAACTGTTCAATTGGATTTGTCCCGGTAAGGCGGAATGGATCGGTTATAAAGAGTGGAAAAACCGCTTGATAAGAGCGGTAGATATTTTCGGCAGAGGAAATGTCAATACCGGCATCGTAAGCGGGATAGAACTTGCTAAACCCAACGGTTTTACCAATGAGGAGGAGGCTTTAAAGACGACCCTTGAAGAAGCAGAGCATTTGGCAAGTCATGGCGTATCGACGGTGTATATGGTATGGATACCAAGACCCAAATCCTATTTCAGAGATCAAAAAAATGCATCCCTTGAATATTATGTGCGCATGGCCATAGGGCTAAATGATTTAAGAAAAAAGTATAAGTTACCTACGGATATGGATGATTACAGAAGGTGCGGCAATCATCCAGACAGTGACCTTTCCAGGATCCTTTGACGGCATGCTTGCAATTTATGGAGGTGAATCAAATGGCGGTAACATTGACAAAGGAGATTTCCGATCTTATCAATGATCCGAATTCAATAAAAATAGTATCTACTGTAGACCGGGAAGGTGTTCCTCATACGGTGATAAAGCAGTCCTTATATGTTGCGGAGGATGGGCGAATCAAGTATTTAGAACTATTGGAATCCTCCCATACCTATAAGAACTTTACCAGCAGCTTGTGGTATAGCCATAAAGTCTCTGTTTCTGTATTGGGAGGAAACAAATTCAGTTATCAGATAAAAGGTATCCCTGCCAAAATTCTGATAAGCGGACCTGAGTTTGAAAGTAATTATAAGCGAATAAGAGAAAAACTGGGCGATGTGGACTTAGCCGCAATATGTGTTATTGAACCTGTGGAAGTGACCGATGAGACCTTTTCCGTCAGGTATGCGGAACAGGAAAACACAAGACCGTATTTTAAGCATCTGGATCGTTTATCAAAATAATAGGAGGAGATGGTGGAGTGGAATGGATGAGAAAAATACAACGAATTCAATTCGAATAGGTACCGTGAATGACATTCAGCTGATTTTACAATTCAGAAGATCCATGTTTGAGGAAATAGGGGTAGAAGAGTCCTTATTCATTGAAAACGTACAGGAAATTCTTTTGGATTTATACATGAAAGAGCTTAAAGCAGATAGAATACGGCATTTTATCGCTTACGATGTGAATGATCGGCCTATTGCCGTTATGGGTTCGTTAATGAAAACGGATTTCCCCTATTATCTGTTTAAGCCGGGATTTTATGGCTGGATTATAGACGCCTATACGGTTAAAGAATACAGAGGACAGGGACTGGCAACGAAATTACTCGAATTAAACAGTGAATGGCTGAAGGAAAAAGGGGCGCAGGAAATAAAATTAATTGCGAGCGGCAACGAGGCAAGACGTGTTTATGAAAAGTTCGGATTTAAAGCCACTTGGGAAATGAGCTTGAATCTGTCAAAGGTAAAGACTTTTAATGAGATTATTGAACAAAGATAAAAATGGAGGTAGTAAAAATGAGTGATATAAACAGATACCAGCTTGGACTTGAGAAGTTATCGGAGGTTGTTGGGACGGCGGGTCAAGATGCCGTTTCTTCATTGGGAGACGTAGGTCAATATATTGTAGAATTTATATTTGGTGATATCTACAACCGTGAGGGACTTTCCCTGAGAGAACGCGAAATCATATCCGTCGCCGTATTGGCGGCACTTGGCGGAAGAGATCCACAGCTTCGGCTTCATATCGGCGGTGCACTGAATGTTGGGCTGACCCTAAAAGAAATTGAAGAAGTTATTATCCAGACCATTCCTTATGCAGGGTTTCCTACCGCCATGAATGCGTTAAAAATTCTGAAAGAATTTGACTAGGATGATTTTCTCATGGAATAAATTCAACAATGTTGAAACATATAGCAATCATGGATAATAAAAAGCGAGGAGGTGACAGGATGTCAAAGAGATCCTTTAAGAAAAGAATCTCAATAGAAAATATGATAACAATCGGATCGATAGTTTTTATCCTATCAGCATGGTATATCGTGACGGCAATGAAGCTGTTTCCCGATGTGATTATTCCATCTCCCGGCAAAGTTTATAGCAGCTTTAAAGAAATAGCTGTAAACGGATATAAAGGATATAGTCTGTTAACCCATTTGGGCGACAGCATGATACGCTTGCTAAGTGCATTTTTATTGGTGATTGTAACGGCTATCCCCTTAGGTTTGGCAAGCGGGTATAATTCAAAGATACGCGCTTTATTGGACCCTTTAATTGAGTTTTATAGACCGCTGCCTCCTCTAGCTTACTACACGCTCTTGGTTATATGGATGGGAATCGAAAATACCTCAAAAATTACGTTGCTGTATCTGGCCGGATTTGCTCCTATCTATATAGCCTGTGTATCAGGAGTAAAAAAAATCAAACAGGATTATATAAACGGGGCCTATACACTTGGAGCCAGCAAAGGGCAAGTATTTTGGCACGTGATATTGCCCACCTGCTTACCGGACATTTTTACAGGTTTAAGGACTTCCATCGGCTTCTCTTATACCACCTTGGTAGCGGCGGAGATGGTGGCGTCTATTACCGGAATAGGCTGGATGGTATTGGATGCAAGTAAATTTTTACGAAGTGACGTGATTTTTTTAGGAATTTTAATTATGGGGATTACAGGGATTATTCTCGACAAAGCAATTAGGCTTGTTGAAAGCAGGGTTGTACCTTGGAAAGGTAAAGAATAAAAAGGAGTGCTTCTATTTATGAAAAGAACAAAAACAATTTCGACGATTATTCTAATCGTGAGCTTGCTGGCACTAACCCTAGTGGGTTGCGGCAAAACGAGTGAAGTAAATTCACAGGCCCAAAACGATTCGGCTCAAACGGGCAGTAAACCGGAGGTTATTAATATAGCCATTCAAGCGATACCAAACGATGAAATAGTTGCAAAAGCAAAAAACTGGTATGAGAGTGAACTGGGAGTCAAGGTTAATTTCAGACAGTTTGATTCAGGAAGAGATGTCAATACGGCGATGCTATCAGGAGGTATTGATATCGGGCTTGTGGGATCAACCCCTGCAACATTAGGCATCGCAAACGGGATACCTTATGAGGTTTTCTGGATACATGATGTAATCGGTGATAATGAGGCCTTGGCCGCAAAGAACGATGCAAAGATTAATTCCGTCAAGGATTTAAAGGGAAAAAAGGTAGCGGTGCCTGCTGGTTCCACCACTCATTACAGTTTGCTTAAGGTACTGAGCTTAGAAGGTGTCAATGCTGCTGACGTGAAGATTCTGGATATGCAGCCGCCGGATATATTTGCCGCTTGGCAGAGAGGGGATATTGATGCGGCGTATGTTTGGCAGCCTACATTGGATAAACTTTTGTCTGACGGAAAAATAATCGTAACCAGTAAAGAATTGGCAGGCAAGGGAATCGTAACGGCAGATGTAGGGATTGTAAGAACAGAGTTCGCTGAGAAATATCCTGATCTCGTTAAAAAATATATTCAATTGCAGCTAAAAGCGTATGACCTTTATCAAAACAACGCAGAAGAAGCCGCTCAGGCCGTTGCAAAGGAACTTAACCTAGAGTATGATGACAGCTTAAAGCAGATGAATGAATTGATTTGGCTATCAGGAGAAGAACAAATTTCGGATAAGTATCTGGGCACAAGTACAAGTAAAGGAGAGTTTGTGAAGGCTTTAAAAGATACGGCTGATTTCCTCGCAGAGCAAAAAACTATTGACAGTGCGCCGGGTATTGAAGTATTTGAAAAGGCCGTTAATCCTAAATATATTGAAGAGGCTTTAAAATAAGGGTAGAAGGAGGTGAAAGCATGGCAGAATTTATGAATGATTTTCTTGCCGAAAGCAGTGAAGAGGTAATCACTTTGGATAATGTAATGTTAACTTATGAAGCGGAACATAGCGTAAATGCTTTGGAAGACATTCATATCAAGATCAATGAAGGAGAATTCGTATGCCTGCTTGGACCTTCAGGTTGCGGTAAAAGTACCTTATTGAAAATTATTGCGGGATTTATAAAACCGACCAAAGGAACAGCCACAATGTCAGGAACCCCAATCAATGGACCGGATTGGCATAGAGGGGTTGTTTTTCAACAGCCCCCGCTGTATCCATGGCTCAATGTGGAGGACAATGTCAAATTTGGCTTGAAAATGAGAAAAATCCCGTCTCGCATCGGAAAAGAGACGGTAAATGAATATCTGGAGAAGGTTGGATTGCTGGAATTTGGTAAAAATAGAATCTATGAGTTGTCGGGAGGAATGAGGCAGCGTGTTGCCATAGCCAGGGTGTTGGTAAATAACCCAAAAGTTTTACTGATGGATGAACCTTTCGGTGCACTGGATGCATTAACGCGAGAGCAAATGCAAAATCTAATTCGGAAGATTTGGTGGGAGACTGGGAAAACAATCCTATTTATTACGCATGATGTGGATGAAGCATTATCGTTGGGCACAAGGGTATTAATCATGTCGAAAAGGCCCGGACGAATCATAAAAGAATTCAAAGTGAATTTCACGAAGTCCATAACCGGAGAGAATTCTGACCGAACTCGTTATACAAATGAATTTCAGGAATTACGCGAGCAAATATTAAATTTAATCAATAAAACGGATGCCACGTACAGCATTTAGATCGGTAGGAACGTCTTAAAAGTGAGATGCCTCGAATTATTTAAATAAAAAGACCCTTTGGGGTCTTTTTTTATGCTAGGGAAGTGCGGAGCGGCGAAGCCATTTTTTTTATGATAAGATAGATAATTTGTAATTGACTTTTCTCATTATCTGCTTTAGTATTGATAAGAATAGTTCGTATACGAACTGTTGTAAGATAGAAATAAGAAGGTGACAAAATGAAGAGACCAAAGAAAATGACATGGGTAATAATAGCGGGAGTGGTGGCCATAGGTTTCCTGGTAGCCATAAGCTTGAATATCGGAAAGACGAATCCTACGCTGGCAAATCAAACCGTTTATGCAGATCAAGAATCCAGTGGACCTGCTTTTATTATGGCTGGTAGAGTGGAAGCCATAGACAGCGCAGATATTTCAACGAAAACCACCGGAAAGATAGCAGAACTAAATGTAGATGTAGGCTCTGTTGTAAATAAAGGGGATGTTCTTGCCAGAATAGATATGAAAGAAGTGCCTGCACAAGTAAATCAGGCTCAGTCCTCAATTGATATTGCAAAAGTAACTTTAAATAATGCGCAGATCAATTATGACCGGACAATGGAATTATATCAGGCAGGGGCCGTTGCCAAAGAAACAGTGGAAAGTGCGAAGAAACAACTTGATACGGCAGCTGCAACTGTAAATCAAGCGCAATCCGGTCTGGAGCTTATTAACGCAAATTCCTCCAATGGCGTGATTGTTGCACCGATTTCAGGAACGGTAACAGCGAAAACCGTGAATGTAGGAGAACTGGCTGCGGCAGGTTCGACTTTATTGAGTATCGTTAATTCAGATAAAACATACATAAGTGCTTACTTACCGGCGCGACTTTCTGAAAAAGTGCAGCAGGGTCAAAAGGTAACCGTCAAAATATCTGAAATTCCGGATAAGTTTTTTGATGGTGAAGTTTCTCTGGTGGATACTATTGTAGATGCTCAAAATAAAAATATTCTTGTTCGCGTCAATATGCTGGAAAATGATCCTGCCGTTAAGGTTGGCATGTTTGCGGAAATTGCATTAAAGAAATAAGGCTGGTGATAGATGATGGAATCAAAAAGAAAAGTATTAATGTTATCGGTAGTGGCAGTCATGCTGATCGTTTTAGGCAGCATAGGAATCTATTACTGGTATGAAAATAATTACTATGTGGCAACAGAAGACGCAAAGGTTGCAGGAGATATTGTGAAAGTTTCCCCTCAAATGACGGGGAAACTATTGGAACTGGAAGTGGAAGAAGGGCAAAGCCTTGAAAAAGATCAAATTATCGGCCACCAAGAAATGGGAAGTCTGTCCGACTTGAATTTGGAGCAATCCGTGATTCGATCACCTATTTCAGGTTTTGTTTTAAAAAAACAGGCAACGCAGGGAGAATTGGTAGCGACAGGTCAAACGTTGATTATGATGGTCGATCCGACAAAGTTGTATATCAATGCGAACATAGAAGAGACGGATATTGCCAAATTAAAGATAGGGCAAAAGGTTGAAATTACTGTGGATGAATTCAGCGGAGAAAAAATGTACGGAAAAGTTCAGTCCATCGGTAAGGCAGCAAATTCTGCTTTTTCACTTTTGTCCGGCTCGAGCAGCGGAACCTTTACGAAGGTTGTACAGCGGGTTCCCGTAAAAATTGTATTTGATGAGAACCAGAACCATAGCGGTATCTTGCTTGGAACCAATGCAGTCATAAAGATTCATATTAGATAAGAGGTGGTTTCAGGTGAAAGAACAAGATGAAGTCTATAAGTGGCTTTCGTTATTTGTGGTATTAATCGGAACCTTTATGAGCGTATTGAGCAGCAGTCTGATTAATCTTGCCCTCCCGAAGATGATGTCGGTTTTCGGTGTTACACTGTCCGATGTCACTTGGGTGGTGACTGCATACGCTTTAGCAATGGGGGCGGTAGTCCCTTTAACCGGATTTTTGAGCGATACAATTGGCTTAAAAAAGTTATATGTAATAGCAATTTTTCTATTTACACTCGGCTCAGCTTTATCGGGTATGGCATGGAGCAACAGTTCCATGATCGTGTTTCGTATCATACAAGCGATAGGCGGCGGACTCATGAGCCCAGTAGGGATGTCTATCGTTTATGCGCTTTTCCCCATTGAAGAACGCGGAAAGGCGTTGGGAATTTGGGGAGTAGCGGCTATGTCAGCCCCTGCTTTAGGGCCTACGCTTGGCGGATATATTCTTTCTAATTTGGACTGGAGGCTTTTGTTTTACATCAATGTTCCTATTGGGATATTCGGCACTATTTTTGCCGTCCTGCTGCTGAAAGACACACCAAGGAAGGCTTTTGAGGGGTCGTTTGATATATGGGGATTCATTACTTCTGTAACAGGAATTGTATGCACCTTATATGTCATAGGAAAATGGTCTACCATCAATTGGAAAGAAATCCATTATCCGATTTTACTTACAATAGGAATATTTAGTTTGATTTTATTCGTGATTAACGAATTAACTCATCCAAATCCACTGCTAGACTTAAGAGTATTAAAAATTTACAACTATTCTTTAAGTCAGATTATCAGTTGCGTTACGGTGCTGGCCTTGATGGGCGGCAGCTATATTTTACCGTTGTATTTGCAAAATATAAGAGGGTATACGGCTATGCAAAGCGGGATGATTATGCTGCCTTCAGCTATTTCAGCAGCCATCATGATGCCGATAAGCGGAGCCATTTTCGATAAATTAGGTGCAAAGATTGTCACCATTCCGGGGCTTATTATCCTGGCATGGGGTTCCTTTGAGCTGAGTACCTTAACCACAGAGACTTCAAGTTCGACGATCATGATAATATCCTTTATTCGAGGGATTGGGCTTGGACTTGCGATGATGCCGATGAGTGCAGTGGGTATGAATGCTATCCCTCTCCATTTAACGGCGAAGGCATCGGCTCTGACAAATACCTTTCGAAATATATTCAGCTCGATCAGTGTCACTATTGTTGCTACGATCATGACAAGCAGAACCACCATCAACTTTGCCCATTTATCCGAGCAGATAACGATGTCTAATCAGACGACTGCAGATGCGATGAAACAGCTTCAGGCGATCTACACAACGACGGGTATGACCAGTACGGAAGCTCAAGTAAATGCCCTTTCGACGTTATCCGGAATTGTACAACAACAAGCTTATCTTGACGCGATTAACTATGCTACTGCGTTTACCGCTATATCCGTATTACTTGCTATTGCGTTGGTATTTATGATGCGTACCTCTGCAAGAAAAGAAATATTTAAGTGTGAGGAGAATGGGTGTGGACAGAATGAAAAACTCGGAACAATCATGGATTAACTATGCTGAAAGAATCTTTGCGCTGTTAAAGGTTAACAGAAAAGAATTCAGCGAATATTCACTGGAAAAATCAAGACAATTAGGATTTACAGGGCCTCAGCTATTTGTGGTTTTTACCCTTTGTAAAAATCCGGGAATCAATCTCCAAGAACTGAGCGAGCGAATGGAGCTATCAAAGAGTACGGTTTCCGGCATTGTGGATCGCTTGGTTATTCAAGGAGATGTTCTGAGAGAAATTCCCACCGAAAACCGCAGGAGTGTAAAACTATTTCTGTCACCGGATTTCTTAAAGAAATGTGATTTGATGGAGACTAAAAAACAATACCTGACTGATTTGATTCATGGTGCGGAGCCTGAGGAATTGGAACTCATTATTCAAGGACTCGAAAAACTAAGTGAACTGATTCGGCGGAATAAGTGCGTTCGAGAGGAAGAAACGAAACCAGAAATCAAATAAGAATAAATAAGCCGATTGCCCCTGAGGCAGTTGGCTTTTTCTTCATAGATATGCTATAATCTACTGAAATAATACAGCATATTATGGGATAATATAGGATGCTTGTGTCGATTCAAAGAGAAACGTTAATTTATAAGGATGAATTTTACGTATTTTTATGAGGTAGCGGATTTTATGAAAAACTTGATTCAACAGAAATTGCAAGCAAACATAAATGATAAAACAACGAAGTACATATTCATTATTGCATTTATTGCTTTTCTATGCGCTGGTATCATTTATATGCATTTTAGCTGGAATAGCAGCATAAAAGAGACGCAAGAAGAAGTAACAAGGCTTGCAGAAGCTGCAGAAGCAGGCATCTCCAAAACACAACTATTGGAGCTAAATGGCGATCCCAGTGATCTGGATAAACTGAACTACCAAGAACTGAAAAACGGGTTAATCTTATTTTCAAAACTGGATAAAAAGCTTCGTTTTGTGTATATTCTTGCACAAAGGCAGGATCAAATTGTTTTTTTAGCAGATTCTGAAGAGCCTGATTCAAGTGACTATTCTCCGCCAGGCCAGGTATATTCCGAAGCCTATAGAGAATACATTGAACCCCTTCAATCAGGCAAGACCGTGATAACTAAGCCTATAGAGGATCGATGGGGAACGTGGATAAGTGTGCTGGTTCCGATGAAAAAGCCACAGACCGGAGAGGTGATGGCTGTTTTCGGGGTAGACTATCCTACCGAAACTTGGTATGGCTATGCAGTTACTCAAACTGTACAGGCAGGATTTGCCGTCGCATGTATCTTCATGGTATTTATTGCTCTCTATTTTGCTTTTTCACAAAATAGAGCATTATCCATCGAAAAACAAAAACTAATGAACGCCGATGTGAAGTTAAAAGAAAGCGAAACCCTATTCCGAACTGTATTTGACCAGGCGACAATAGGAATCGCCATTGGGCATGATGAGCAATATATTGCATCCATACCGGATCATATCCCTAGCATCAATCCAATGTATGAAAAGATATTAGGAAGAACCCAAGAAGAGCTCACTGCTGTAAGCTGGAAGGACCTTACGCATCCGGATGATGTTGCTTTAGATGTAGAGTATTATAATAAATTTAAGACGGGTGAGATCGATGGATATGATATGGAAAAACGATATGTCAGACCGGATGGCACTACTATTTGGACTCATATGATGGTTTCGCCGCTGCGGCTCAATAACAATACAAGGTACACCCATATTTGTCTGATTGAAGATATCAGCAAACGTAAGGAAATGGAAAGGGTGTTGTATGATAACCAGAGAAGCAGGATGGTTTTGCTGGATAATTTGCCGGGAATGGCCTATCGCTGCTGCCATGACCGAGAATGGACGATGGAATTCGTATCGCAAGGCTGCTTTGCCTTAACCGGCTATCATGCAGATAGTTTAATAAACAATAAAGAGATATGCTTTAATCAACTTATTCCGGAAAAATATCAGGAGTTTTTATGGATGAAGTGGGAGGAACGACTGAGCGAGCATGCCAAACTAACGGAAGAGTATGAGATGATTACGGCTTCCGGTGAGGTTAAATGGGTTTGGGAGCAGGGCCAAGGGATCTACGATGAAGAAGGCAATATCATTGCCCTTGAAGGCTTGATTATTGATATTACAGAACGTAAAAAGCAGGAAATCAAACTAAATTACATGAATCATCATGATACTTTAACCGGTCTATATAATCGAAGATATTTTGAAGAAGTCATGGACCGAGAAAAAACTTTGAATGTCAAGAAAGCTGTTCTTTTAGTTGATTTAACAAATTTTACGCTTATAAACCAGACTTTTGGGTATAATTTTGGAGAAAAGCTAATGAAAGAATTAGCAAGCAATTTACTGCTGATTTGTTCACAGAACTGCCGCTTATTCCAAATATCTTCCGACCGTTTTGCTTTTTATATAAAAGCATACCACAATAAAAAGGAATTGACGAGCTTGTGCAGCACCGTGATGGATACGCTGAACACGATGCCGGCATTAAAAACGGTTGGAGCAAGCGTTGGCATTGTTGAAACGGATGATTGCAGCGATGACTTGGATACTATATTGAAAAATGCGCTCATAGCAGCTGAAAACGTTCATGAAAACCAAATTTTTCGATATAGTTTCTTCAATAAAAAGATGGAAGAAGCGGTCATGCGGGAAGCGGAAATCAAAAGTGAACTTTCAATGGTTGTTTTAAATTCGGAGGATGACAGACTGTTTGTTGAGTATCAGCCAATCGTTGGTGCGAAAACGAATCAAATTGTTGGCTTTGAGGCTTTGGCACGGTTTCAGTCTGATAAACTGGGGCGGGTTTCGCCACTCGAATTTATTCCGATGGCAGAAGAAACACAGCTTATTGTTCCTCTCGGACAAAGGATTATGAGGGCAGCTCTGCTGTTTTTAAAGCAAATTGAAGAGAAAGGATTTAACGATATCGCCATGTCCTTTAATGTGTCTACAATTCAGCTTTTAAGGGAAGATTTTATGAGCGATCTGGTGCAAGCAATCCATGAAACACAGGTCACTTCGGGTAATCTAGGAATAGAAATAACGGAATCCTTGTTTTTAAATAATTATCAGGAGATCAATCAAAAGCTGGAGAAATTGAAGAGACTTGGAATTAAAATTGCTATAGATGATTTCGGCACAGGCTACTCTTCATTGGCGCGCGAAAGAGAGCTCAATGTAAACTGCTTGAAAATTGATAAATATTTTATAGATAAACTGATGTATCTGAAACCGGAGCAGGCGATAACGGGGGATATCATTTCTATGGCTCATAAGCTGGGACACCTTGTGATTGCAGAAGGTGTTGAACAGGAAGAACAGCGACAGTATCTTGTTGAAAACAATTGTGATCTGATCCAAGGATATCTGTTCAGTAAGCCTTTATTGCCGGAAGCTGCGATGGAAATTCTGGAGAGGAAGAATCCCAGAGAAAACAGTAAGCCAATTTAATCCATTTTAGTTGGGAAAATTTAAACCGATAAGGAGAGTTGTTGAATGATTGATGAATTAATGAAATTTAATAAGGAATTTGTTGAAAATAAGCAGTATGAGAAGTATATAGCCGGTAAATACCCGGACAAGAAGATCGCGATTTTATCCTGTATGGATGCCCGTCTAACAGAGCTGCTTCCGGCTGCTCTTGGATTAAAAAACGGAGACGTTAAAATTATAAAAAATGCAGGTGGAGTCATTTCTTCTCCTGTAGGAAGTGTGATGCGAAGCTTGGTGGTAGCTATTTATACGTTGGGAGTAGAAGAAATTCTGGTCATTGGGCATTATGACTGCGGCATGCAGAATTTAGATGTCAACGAGATTATAAAGAAGATGGAAAATCGCGGTGTTAGTGAAGAGAAAATAGAATTTATGAAATATTGCGGAGTTGATTTTGATAAATGGCTCAGCGGATTTGAATGCGTAGAGGAGTCTGTAAGCGAAACTGTCAAATTTATTAAAAATCATCCGCTTATACCGTCAGACATTCATGTGGATGGGCTGATTATGGATCCTACAACAGGGAAAGTGGATAGAATATAGATATATTATAGTACTATAATGTACCGGACAGGGAGGCGTATGTAACAAAAAAGGAGCAGACAGGTGACTGTATGTCTGAATTGTGACTGCGGATTAAAAAAAACTCGGTTTTGTTTATTCATAATTTAACATGGATTTCATCAATAGCATATAGTATAATAAAAGGATGATCTAATAGCGTTCATCGGTTGATTGATAAATAAAAGGAGAATTATAAGGTGAAAGATAAGTTTAAGATAAATGTTCAGGATATTGTGGAGGATATAACCGCAAATTATTTGACAGAGGAGTTGTTTCTAGCCAAAGAAGGAGTGAAACTGCCTGATCGAAGTGCTATTATCAGCATGATCAGTGAACTCAGGAAGCTTATGTTTCCTGGATATTTCGGTACGGAAAGAATGGATTGCACCTTGGCTCCTTATTTTATCGGACAGAAATTAACCCATGTATTTGATACGCTTTCTGCTCAAATTAATTTGGCGCTTTCCTATACAAATGGTGTTAGCAATGAAGAAACACAGGAAGAAGCTGCAACTATTGCTGTAGAATACTTAAAACAATTGCCAAGAATACAGCGAACGCTTTTAACCGATATTCAAGCGGCCTATGACGGAGATCCAGCAGCAGGAAGCAAAGAGCAAATAATTTTTTCCTACCCGGGGCTATATGCTATTTTTGTGTATCGTATAGCACATGAATTATATATCAGAAAGATTCCGTTCATACCAAGGATTATGACGGAATACGCGCATAGCCGTACAGGTATTGATATTAATGCAGGAGCAACGATTGGAGATTATTTCTTTATTGACCATGGTACAGGAGTCGTAATCGGTGAAACGACCATTATCGGAGAAAATGTGAAGCTGTTCCAAGGTGTTACAATAGGGGCCCTATCAACAAGAGGCGGGCAGTCTCTTGCAGGGGTAAAACGTCATCCGACCATTGAAGATAATGTAACGATTTATTCCGGAGCTTCCATACTGGGAGGAGAAACGGTGATTGGACACGACAGTGTCATCGGCGGAAACGCATTTATCACAAAATCCGTTCCGGCTCATACAAAAGTAAGTATAAAGAATCCCGAACTTTGCATAAGCGGAGACGGATTCGACCGATAATACATAAGAGAAGCCTGATTCTAAAACTGTTTAAAACAGAATGTTGAATCAGGCTTATTTTTTTTAATTATTCAAATATTTCCATAGGGATTTCATTATCGGCATTTAATGATTTTATGATGGACAATGCTGCATAATACGGATCATCCGCAAGCGAGATCTCCGTGCCGGGAGCGTGAAAAATGGAGTGCAGTATACGTATCACCGGACGCATCATATGGCCTTGAAGGTTCTTGGTGACTAATGCGATTGAATCGTCATTGAGCTTTACCATGGAGCCCACAGGATATACGGCAACCGTCTTGAAAAATGCATTGAGAATATCTGAATCAAAATGGGTTCCGCCGCAGTTTGCCATATATTCAAGTGCTTCCTTTGTTTGCCACGCAGGCCGATAGGCACGTGAGGTTGTCAATGCATCGTAGACATCGGCTACTGCTAAAATTCTTCCGCATAAGGGGATGTTTGAACCGGCTAAGCCAAGCGGGTATCCGCTTCCGTCCATCTTCTCGTGATGGCTGCAAATACCATCCAGTACCGTTCTGGAGATTTTAACAGACGTTTTTAATCGACGTACCGCTCGCTCCGGGTGGGATTGTACAAGGTGATACTCATCGTCGGTTAACGTCGCAGGCTTGTTTATAATATCCAAAGGGATTTCGAGTTTACCTAAATCGTGCATTAAACCCGCTGAAGTCAGTTCTTGAAGGGATAACCTGCTGTACCCTAATTGAATACCGATCAGGGTTGCTAATGTAGCGACGTTAATGCTGTGAGAAAAGGTATAATTGTCAAAGGTTTTAATTTCTACCATATTCACAAGATATTCGTCTTTTGACAGCACATAATCCATTAAGGATTGAGAAACCTCTGCCAGTCGTGTGACCATAGCAGGGGTAATGATTGAACTTTGCGTATAACTTTTACAGATTGCTTTTAATTCATTGGTTACTTTATGCTTTAATTCTGGACTGATGAATCCCTGAGCTATAATGTCTTCGCTGTATTTCGTTTTTATATAAATACCAGGTAGATTAAGTGATCGAAGTCTTTTAATATTTTGGAGTGTCAATTTTTGTCCTTCAACCAATAAAGGAACTACGGTTGCATCGTTCATGACTGACTGGCCGATTATCATTCCGGGCTTAAGTTGAGGAGTTAGTACAAAAATCATCTGGTCTTCCTTCCGTAAGTAAAATCAACTTTTTAAACAATGCAATAGCATAATTACATATATCGACATAAATATAGCATAAATTAATTCCTTTTTCTACTAAAAACAACAAAAATATTATATCGGAATAAGGTCAAGAAATTAATTTTCTGATTATTTTTAAAGGATAAAAGTCGAAATTTGTCGTAAATTTGTAAAATATGGTTAGGAAAATTTTCTATAAACTTTTAGAAAATTGTGGTAGTATATTGAGTGGGAATAGTTACGCGGAGGTAACTAGTTGAAATTGTAAAGGGCCGTTATGATGCTTTGCCAAGGAAGGTGCAATTTTGAATAGAAATCAGTTTTTAGAAAAACCAAACTATATCATCTATAAGTGTAATCCAAATAGCACTATAGGATTTTGTGAGGGCCCAGAGCTTGAGGCTGAAAATGCATTGTTGAATTGTATAAGAGCCTTATCTTCTACGGTAGGCTTTAAAGAAGCAATCGACACGTCGCTTCTTTATATCAGCGATTTTTACGATTCTGAAAGAGTCTACGTCTATGAAAATAACGGAGCAGATTTAAACTTGACTTTTGAAGAAGTGAAAAAAGGAGCACAGCGCCTTAGCGGCGGAGCTGCTGCGTCAAGAACTGCCTATTACAATGAGGCAAAAGAACACTTTATCATGGATGCAGTGATTGGTTTGGATTTGGAAATTTTTGACGGGATGGAGAATTTCTTCCCTGAAGAATACGATTTTATGAGAACAGCAGGAATTCAAAGTATTAAAGCAATACCTGTTGTTGTTGACAATGAAATGTTGGCTGTAATCAGCGTGGAAAATATAGAAAAAAACAAGAACATCACCTCATTGTTAGAAGTGATTGTTTATTTTATTGTGAAAGAATTGACGCATCGAAGGGGAAAAAGTGAGTTAGAATATATGATGGTACATGACTCACTGACCGGAATTAAGCATCGTAATTGTTATGTGAATTATATTGACAGTGAAGTCGCAGATGACGTAAAAACAATGGGAGTTGTGATGGCCGATATTAATTCACTCAAATCTATTAATGAAGCCTTTGGGGATGAGTTTGGAAATGCGGTAGTCATTCAGACGGCAGATATCTTAAAAAAATATTTTGGACAATATAAGCTATTTCGAATCAGCGGCGATGAATTCATAGCCTTTTGTGAGAATATCAGTAAAAAGGAATTTATGAAACAGATTTATGATGCGAAAGAAGAAATTGCAGCAAACATTGAAACCGGTGTTGCAATCGGAAGCGTATGGACCGATATTGATATTGATTTTACGACTTTAAAAAATCAAGCAAATGAGATGATGTTTCTTGAAAAGCAGGAATACTATGAAAATAGAAAAATGCTGAGCAAGTATCATGATCCTAATAAATTTAAGTCCCTGATGGAGGCCATTGAAGCAAAAATATTCAAAGTGTATTTGCAATCTAAAGTAGACATTAAGACAGGGGATATTCGAAGTGCGGAAGCGCTGATACGTATGGAGCATCCAACCTATGGCGTGATTCCTCCTTCCAAGTTTATTCCGAATTTAGAAAAAGAACATAACATCAAGTATTTAGATTTATTCGTATTTGAGGAAGTGTGTAAGGTTTTGGTTGAATGGAAGAGACAAGGAAGAGCTTTAATTCCCATTTCCATTAATTTTTCCAGATTAACGGTTATGGAACCACATATTATTGAAATCATGACCACTATCCACAAAAAATATGATATTCCTAGAAATCTTTTGGAGATAGAGATAACGGAAAGTATCGGTCAAATTGAGAGAAATGAACTGGAAGCGATCGGTCATCGAATTAAAGCGGAAGGATTCAGCATTTCTCTTGATGATTTTGGGGCAAAATATACGAATATGAGCATGCTGACTTCCATTGATTTTGATATACTGAAGCTTGATAGGAGCCTGATTAACACGATTGTACATAATGAAACCAGTAAAAAGGTCGTTGGACATATTATTGATATGTGTAAAGACTTAGGGGTTAAGGTCGTTGCAGAAGGTATTGAAACAGAGATGCAGCTGAACGCATTAAAAAAATTAAATTGTGATTATGCGCAAGGCTATCTGTTTGGAAGACCGGTTCCGGTTTCGGAATTCATTAAATAAAAGATGGAGGTTCAGTCCTATCTTTTTTAGGGAAAAAGCACATGAATAATATTGATTTTAAAATATATAAAAATGAAGATTATAACACGGAAAAATGGATGGGCGGCACCACGACGGAGCTGTCCATTTATCCTAAAGAGGCAAAATACAGCGATCGGAAATTTGTATGGCGTCTCAGTTCTGCAACGATTGATGTGGAGGAATCCAATTTTACAAAACTTCCGGAGTACGATCGAATACTGATTGTTTTAGAAAATGAAGTTGTCTTAGTTCATAAAGATGAGCGGGCAATAAGACTCGCACAGTATGAACAAGATCGATTTGACGGGAACTACGATACCGTTAGTTTTGGAAAAATAACGGACTATAATCTAATGGTTCGAAAGGGAAATGAGGGGATGGCCGAGGTTCTATCCTTAACCCCTTCTAATACATTTATTAAACTTGAAAAGGCTATTTCCTATCAGCATATCAGCGAAACGTATTATTGCTTGGAAGGCTATTGTGCCGTAACCTTTGGAAAAAACACTTGTTTAATCCGAAAAGGAGACCTTTTGGTCATCCATTATCCGGCAGGAGAATTGGAATCCATTGGTGTGATGGGTGAAGGCAAGGCAATTCGTGCTTATATTCATTTTAATGAAGAAGCTGTAAAAGAAGAAAGAGAAGCAGAAATTGCGGCGCCTCAAGAATCAAACTTCCGTGATATTTTGGATGCAGCTAAAGTCTGCTATACAAACTTCAGAGGGAGCAAATATATTTTCAAAAGCCGGAGAACCCTCTGGTATGATGAGCAATTGAAAAATTCATTAGATCGATTGGAAAGAACATTTCTTCCGTTTTTTGTTTTTCTGGTGGGAATGGCGGTGGCGGCAGCAGTTTCCATGGAATTGTTGGATCGTCAGCACTTTGCGGAACTGTTTTTGCTGTGGCTTGCGATTGATTTGATTCTGGTAAATCCACTATTGTATTTTTTCGCATTGCCGAAGCCAATTGCAGCACATATTAAGAAACTCGATTCATTGACAGAGGAAGAAAAGGCTATTTACGAAAAGCAAAAGTCCGAAAATAAGAGGTTAAACCGACTGCTGAAGAAATATGAGATAACCGGAAGAAATGTTCATAAGGATGAATAGCCAGAGAAATACAGCTTGAAAAATTTGATGTGAAGGAAAAAAGTGCTGGATTTTTTTGAGATAACATTGTATAATCGTTAAGTAAATATTTATTAATTTAACAGTGCACGAAATAAAATACGAATAAGGAAAGGCGGCGTAAAGGGGTCTTGTATCTCTTTCACTCTCTTGGAACCGTCGACCCTTATTTTTTTATTTTTTCGAGCACTTTTTTTAATGGAATATCGGTTACGATAGGCTGAAACGCGAGCAAATGCAATTTTTTATTTAAGAGGAAGCGAGGGAGAATTATGAAAAAATATATTTTTGTTACAGGAGGCGTCGTATCGGGGCTGGGTAAAGGAATAACAGCCGCCTCTCTGGGAAGATTATTAAAAGCTAGAGGTCTCAAAGTCGCTTCACAGAAGTTAGACCCTTATATTAATGTGGATCCGGGCACCATGAGCCCTTATCAGCATGGGGAAGTATACGTCACAGAGGACGGAGCAGAAACAGATTTAGACCTTGGACATTATGAACGGTTTATTGATGAAGACTTAAACAAGTATTCAAACTTAACGACCGGTAAGGTATATTGGAATGTATTGACAAAAGAGAGAGCCGGGGAGTATTTAGGCAGCACTGTGCAGGTGATTCCGCATATTACGAATGAAATCAAAAGCTTTATTTATAACGTAGGGGAAAAGAGTCAAGCGGATGTTATTATTACAGAAATAGGGGGTACAACAGGAGATATCGAAAGTCAACCTTATCTTGAAGCGATCAGACAAGTAGCGCTAGAGTCCGGAAAGGAAAACTGCTTGTTTATCCATGTAACGCTAGTCCCTTATATTAAAAGTTCAGGAGAACACAAATCGAAACCAACACAGCATTCGGTAAAAGAGCTCCGAACATTAGGAATTTCACCGGACATTATTGTCATGAGGGCAGATGAACATATTGATGATAGTACAAAAGAAAAGATCTCTTTATTTTGTAATGTAAAGCCGGATTGCGTGATTGAAAATATTACCTTGCCGGTTTTATATGAGGCCCCTATCATGCTTGAAAAAAGTAAATTTTCATGGATCGTATGTCGAGAGCTAGGTTTAAATGCAGGCCCGTGCGATATGGAAGAATGGAACGGTATGCTGGAACGTGTGGCGAAACGAGATCAATGTGTGAAAATCGCTATTGTAGGCAAATATGTTAAATTGCATGATGCCTACCTGTCTGTTGCGGAAGCGCTGCGTCACGCAGGATATGAGAACGGTGCTGTGATTGATATTCAATGGATCGATTCCGAGGACGTTACCGATAGAAATGTGGGAAAGATTTTGGGAGATGTAGCCGGTATATTGGTGCCCGGAGGATTCGGTGACCGGGGAATAGAAGGCAAAATTACAGCTGCTAAATTTGCGAGAGAAAACAACGTGCCATATTTTGGAATCTGCCTTGGAATGCAAATCGCGGTGATTGAATATGCGCGGGGTGTCTTAGGTCTAAGTGATGCAAATTCCAGTGAATTTGCTCCTATTGGAGTAAATCCGGTTATTGATTTCATGCCGGATCAATATGGCGATATTCCAAAAGGAGGAACCATGAGACTTGGTGCATATCCATGTACCATTGCACCTGGGACAAAGATGGAGGAAGCCTATGGCGAAAGAAGTATTTCTGAACGTCACCGACACCGATATGAATTCAACAACGTGTACAGAGAAGAACTTTCTAAAGCGGGCTTAGTAATAAGCGGGACTTCTCCCGATGGGAGATTGGTAGAAGCCGTTGAAATTGCCGGCAGAGCTTTTCACGTTGGCGTTCAATATCATCCGGAATTTAAGAGCAGACCGAATAAGGCGCATCCGCTATTCCGAGAATTTGTGAAAGCAGCGCTTAAACTGGGAGGCAAGAAAAGAGATAGGTAGTTATTTATAACGTAGGAAATATCGTTTACGATATTGACGAAGTTTCATAAAAAGCTACGGCTAAAATGCGACCAAATGGGAGCTAAAAGGCCTCGCAGAGGCTTTTTTTATAAAGGAATCATAAAAGGCAGCGAGTTTGCAAAGCGACTCGCTGCCTGATTTTTTTGTATACGGGTTAGATATCCGTCGAAGGAATCTGTTTACAGTAGAGCAAGAAGTTTTTCGATGTCTTCCTGCGTTGTAGCCCAGGATGTCACAAAACGAATACAGCGATTTTTTTCATCTATTTTGCATTCGTTTTCAAAGGATACGTGTTCCGCTAGGAATTGCGCAGTTTCGTTAGGGAAGATGGGAAACAGTTGATTGGTGAAGGAATCTGAGAAGAAGGGATATCCCTTCGACTGCAGACCGTTTCTCAACATGTCGGCCATGTTGTTCGCATGTGCCCCAAGCTCAAAATACAGATTGTCCCTAAATAACTCTTCGAATTGAATCCCAAGAAGCCGTCCTTTCGCAAGCATTCCCCCCTTTTGTTTGAGGAGATACCTGAAATCCGGTTTTAAAACGGGATTGGATAAAACTAAAGCTTCCCCAAAAAGAGCCCCGTTCTTTGTTCCGCCGATATAGAAGGCGTCTGTCAATGTTGCAATATCTTCAATGGTAAGGTCATTTTCCGATGACGTAAGAGCAGAAGCTAGACGTGCACCATCCAGATATAGATATAGACCGTATTTGTCGCAGCGCTTTCGTATTTCCTGAAGTTCTGCTTTTGTGTACATTGTTCCGAGTTCAGTACTGTTGGTGATATACACCATTTTCGGTTTCACAAAATGTTCGTCTTCATGATATTCGATTGCCTCGTCAATTTGATCCGCTTTTAGTTTGGCATCTGGTGTCGGCATCGCCACTATTTTATGACCGCAAGCCTCCACTGCACCGGTTTCATGTACGCAGATATGTCCGCGAGAGGAGGAAATCACGGCTTCGTGGGGACGCAGAAAAGCGGAGATGGAGGTGAAATTTGTTTGGGTTCCTCCAACGAAGAAGTGAACATCCGCATCCTCTCTCTTGATTCGAGATTGAATCAATTTTGCTGCATTAAAACAATGTTCATCAAGACCATATCCGACGGTTTGTTCCATGTTGCTTTTGCATATGGCTTCGAGAATTTGAGGGTGAGCACCTTCGCTATAATCGTTTCGTAAAAAAATCATATGATATCTCCTTTTATGTAATACTTGCAAATTTGTCCTAAGTCTAATCCAGTTTATAATTGCTCTTATCATATCATAATTCTTTCGGCCTATGCAAGGCCACCAGCCGTAATTATGATAAGCAAAAAAAACGATGATGAGAGTGAATTTCATCATTGAAACAGGCAATGGATGTTGATGCCAAAGGCGTTTGGTGCAACAAAAAAAGATGAGTTCCAATACTGTAGATTAACCGTAGCCAACATACAGTATTGGAGGAATACAGAAAATGTGAAACTAACGTTTTAAGATTTTCATAAAGAATAGAATGAATACGACTTAGTGAGTTTTCATATACTTTTCTTTTGTAGCTAAACCGCCTCTTATATGGCGTTCCGCTTTATTGTTATCTAAAACTGCCTTGACTTCAGCGGCAAGGCCAGGGTTTATCTCCAGCAATCTTTCAGTAATATCCTTGTGAACCGTCGATTTCGATACCCTAAACTTCTTCGCCGTGCTTCTAACAGTTGAATTTGTATCAAGAATATATCTGGCAAGCTCCAGAACCCTTTCTTCTATGTAATCTTTCATATTTAAATTTTCACCGCCCCTATCAAAATATTTGGCAAACCATAAATGATGATTTCATTACCACAATATATGCAGCTCAAAGGGGCTATATTCATATTTCAGACTTGAAGTATTTAAATATGTGAAGACTTGCCATAATTCAAATCGGACTTAGCATTTTCTTATAGAATTTAAGGAGATTGCAGATAGTTATTTAATCGCAAGGGCTCAATTTATTTGATAATATAAAAATAAGTTTGATTATGTAAAATTAATGTTGACAATAGAAGAGACTAGCAATATAATTCATATTAAAACAATAAGAATACTATTATTAAGGAGGAAAAAGATTTGAAAAAATTAGTAACACTTATTACGATTATTACTTTAATAGGAACTATCTTTAGTGGTTGTTCCGGTAATGGAGCCAATCAGTCAAAAAATACTACCATAAAGATTGGGCTGGCCGCTCCCATATCAGGTGCGGAAGCACAGTATGGAGAAGCTTTTAAGAAAGGGGCTGAATTAGCAGTACAACAACTTAACGATTCCGGTGGAATTGATGGAAAGAAAATAGAAATTGTGACCCTTGATGACAAAGGAGATTCTAATGAAGCCGTGAACGTAGCAAATAAATTTGCTTCAGACAATAGTATTGTTGGAATTATTGGTCACTTTAACAGTTCTGCTACATTGGCAGCTGCTCCTATTTACAATAAAAATAAGGTAGTAACTGTATCGCCTTCATCTAGCTCCCCCAACGTAACTGATGCAGGAGATTACATATTTAGAGTAATTACGACCGATGCTTTTCAGGCGGATTACTTAGCCAAATGGTCAAAAGAAGAAGGCCATAATAAAGTAGCCATTATATATGAACAAACTGATTTTGGGCTTGGACTGTCAGATGTATATTCAAAAGCTGCTAAAGAAAATAATATAGAAATTGTAGCAAATGAAACCTATGTAGCAGGACAAACAAAAGATTTTAGTACGATTGTGACCAAGATAAAAGGAAAGCAGCCGGATGCTATTTTCATTGGCGGCGTAGCCAATGATGCAGCTTTGGTTATACAGCAGGCCAAGAAGCTTGGTGTGACTTCTCAGTTTATAGGAGTGGACAGTCTATACTCAGATGCATTGATACAGTTAGGAGGGAGTGCTGTAGAAGATGTAAAACTGGTTGGATTTTTCCATCCGGGCGGTACTAATGAACAAGCAAATGATTTTTTGGCAGCGTATGAAAATGCCTATAATAAGAAACCGGATACTTATGCCGCCTATGCGTATGATGCAACGTCAGTCCTTATTGAAGCAATAAAGCAAAATGGTGCAGATAGAGAAGATATTAAAAAGTATCTTTCAACACTCCAAAATTTTAAAGGTGCAACCGGCACAATAAGTTTCGATGAAAATGGGGACGTGTTGACAGAGCCTCAAAAGCTGATTGTAAGTGAAGGTCAATTTTTAACTTATAATAAGTGATGAATTAGGGAGCAATGGACATTTTGTTCTATGCTCCCTTTCATACTAGAAAGGATGATTGTATGTTGCTTCAGCAAGTTGTTAATGGGTTAACTATAGGTACGATTTATGCGTTAATTGCGTTAGGATATACAATGGTATATGGCATATTGAAAATTGTAAATTTTGCGCATGGAGATATCTTTATGTTAGGGACTTTCATAGGTTTGTTTTTAGTACAGGATATGAGAATGCCAATCTATGCAGCATTAGTATTGTCGGCCATTATCACGGCTATAGTTGGTATGATTATTGAGAGAGTTGCGTATCGTCCATTACGTTTAGAAGAAAGGATTATTCCCTTGATTAGTGCACTGGGCGTTTCTATTTTTTTATCGAATTTAGCCCAAAAAATTTGGGGAACACAAATTCATCCATTCCCAACTAAATTTCAATTTGTAACATTTAATGTGGGTAATGTTACATTTTCGTCTATACAAATTTTAATTTTGATTCTCTCTTTATTTATTATGGTGGGACTTCAGGTATTTGTAAAAAAATCAAAGATTGGAATAGCGATGCAAGCAACATCCATGAGTATAAATAATGCTGCACTCATGGGTATTAACATAAATCAAATCATACGTATAACCTTTGCGATAGGATCAGCTTTGGCAGCTATCGCAGGGATATTAGTCGGAATTTATTATAATGCTGTATATCCGACGATGGGATATATGGCAGGAATGAAAGCGTTTACCGCCGCAGTACTTGGAGGAATTGGGAGTATACCGGGAGCGGTTCTCGGAGGGTTAATATTAGGAATTGCGGAAAATCTGGGAGGAGCATATATTTCGACCCAATACCAAGATATTATTTCATTCTTAATACTTATTATTGTGCTCATTCTTAAACCTACCGGGATACTTGGTAGGAAAGAAATAAACAAGGTGTAGGTGATTTAATTGAAAAAAGTAAGCAACAAAATTATTATTTTTTCTATCGCCATTTCATTAATACTATTGCCTTTTTTACTGCAGGTTATCAATACGTATTTACTTCACATCGCTATAACAATTGGCGTTTATATTATACTTTCTCTTAGTTTGAATGTGATTGTGGGATATGCAGGACAGTTTGCTCTTGGACACGCCGCCTTTTATGGCATAGGCGCTTATGTCTCTGCCTTAGCTATGGTGAATTTTAAACTTTCCTTTTGGCTGGCATTACCGTTGGCAGCTATTGTTACAGGGATATTCGGGCTTCTTTTAGGAAGTCCAGTTATTCGGCTGAAAGGAGATTACTTAGGGATCGTGACCTTGGGATTTGGAGAAATCGTGCGCATGATTTTTATTAACTGGATAGATGTGACCAAAGGGCCAATGGGGATTACGAGTATACCTTCTCCTCATATATTCGAGTATACCTTCAATAATAAAATCGATTTCTATTTTCTGATAGTAATATTGGATATTATAACGATATTTATTATAAGCCGTATTGTTTATTCCGGAATTGGGTTAAATCTTTTAACCATTCGTGAGGATGAAACGGTAGCAAGATCAATCGGCATAAAGCCTACTAAATATAAGTTGATGGCATTTACAATCGGCGCTTTCTTTGCAGGAGCAGCCGGAGCCTTTTGGGCAGGATATATTTCTTTTATAAGTCCGGATGCGTTTAAATATATAGATTCGGTTAACATACTTGCAATGGTTGTATTGGGAGGAACTGCCAGCATCCCGGGATCAATTTTAGGTGCAGTAATTCTTACGATAGCCCCTGAAATTCTGCGATATGCCAGTGACTATAGAATGATGCTGATGGGGATTGCTATTGTAGTGATGATGATTTTTAAGCCTTCTGGATTTTGGGGAGAAAAACATCGCAAATATAATTTCTATGGCCAATAAGGGGGTGTTTTGTTTTGGTACCTGTTGTAAAAGTAGAGAAGGTCACTGTAAAATTTGGAGGATTAATAGCTTTAAGTGAAATTGATTTTTGTGTAAATAAAGGAGAAATAACCGCATTGATCGGACCTAATGGTGCGGGGAAAACGACTCTTTTTAATTTACTCACTGGGATCTATAGGCCAAATTCAGGAGCTATTTATTATAAAGGACAAAATATTAATAAATTAGAAACTTTTGATAGAGTAAAAATTGGAATCGCGCGTACCTTTCAAAATATTAGATTGATAAAAAATTTTACAACATTAGAAAATGTGTTAGTTGCTCATAGGTTATGTAATACAGAGAGTATTTTACATTCGATTTTTTGTTCGCTGGAAACTCGTAATAAACGTTCGGCAGTTTTGCAGGAATGCTTGGATGCGCTTAAAATTGTTGGAATTGAAACAAAAAAAGAGGAACTTGCAAGTAATTTACCATACGGAGAACAACGGCTTGTTGAAATCGCTCGTGCAATTGCAACAAAGTGTGAAGTATTACTTTTAGATGAGCCCGCTGCGGGAATGAATGCAATCGAAAAAAAGAAATTAATGGAGTTAATTAAGGTTTTATCTAAAAAACATAATATAGAAATTATTTTAATTGAACATGATATCAACTTTGTAATGGAATTAGCAGATAAGATCATAGTTCTGGATCATGGTGACAAAATTGCAGAAGGTATTGGGACAGAAGTGAAGAATAACCCTAAAGTAATCAGCGCCTATTTGGGAGAGGAGGAAGAATAAAGTGGACCGGTTAGATATTGGTGATGATATTATATTAGATATTAGAGATTTGTCTATCAGCTACGGAGTTGTTCCGGCAGTGAAAGCGATTAATTTGAAAATCAAAAGGGGTCAAATTGTGAGCCTTATCGGAACAAATGGCTCTGGAAAAACTACTACTCTTCGGGCGATTTCAGGGCTTGCTAAAGTGAATGGAGGTCAAATTATTTTTGAAGGAAACGATTTGACAAACAGTGATACATATAAGATCGTTGAAATGGGGATTTCACATGTGCCCGAGGGGAGAGGGGTGTTCCCGAACCTAACGGTATTAGATAATTTAATAATTGGTGCATTCATTAGAAACGACAAAGAAGGAGTGAAGCAAGATCTACAGGAAGTATTTTCATTTTTTCCCCATTTAGAGAAAAGAAAAAATCAACTTGCAGGAACTCTAAGCGGAGGTGAGCAGCAGATGCTTGCCATAGGACGTGCAATTATGGCGAAACCAAAGTTACTTCTCTTAGATGAGCCTTCAATGGGTTTGGCGCCAATAATAGTAAAAGAAATATTTAAAGTAATAAAGCAAGTAAATGATAAAGGAACAACTATTTTATTAGTTGAACAGAATTCAAAGATGGCTTTATCGATTGCAAATTACGGATATGTACTTGAGACCGGTAAGATTGTAGCGGAGGGTAATGTTGAGGATTTAAAAAGGAATGACTTAATAAGAACGATATACTTAGGATAAATGGACAGGAGGAAAAAAATGTGCACTCAAGAAGAGAAAGAGGAGAAAAATCTAGAACCGGTATCGATGTATAATATAGCAGCAAAACTGTTTGCCCATGTTGCAAAGGCAGTTATTGATAAATATGGTGAAGAAGCATGTGAAACAATAAAAGATGGCGTGAATGCGTTTGGGGAAGAAAGGGGAAGAGAGATAGCAAGAAGAGCTGCCGTTATGGGTGAAAGTAATAAAATAGATAATTACCTTAAAAACTATGATATGGCTAGAAGTGAACTTTTTGAATACGAAACAATCTTTAAGAATCAGAAGATAGAACAAAATTTTACAAAATGTGTTTTTGCGGAGCAGTGGCAAAATGATGGGATGGAAGAATATGGGATTTTATATTGTGAGGCTGTAGATCCAGCTATAGCAAGAGGATTTAATGAAAATCTTGAAGTTATCCATGATAAACATTTTTTTAAAGACGGCTCATGCCATTTTTGCTTTTACATGAAATCTGACATTGACAAATAGAAGAATGATTTTGAAAAGAGGACTGTAATGAAAACGAACACAGAGAGACTATTTCTTCACCTATTAGAACTGGGTAAGGTTGGAGAAAAGGAAAATGGAGGGATCACTCGTCTTTCTTTTACAGAAGAAGAAAAACAGGCAAAAGAGCTAGTTAAAGCCTATATGAAAGAGGCAGGACTTCTAGTAAGAGAAGATTCTGTGGGAAATCTGATTGGAAGGAAAGAAGGAACCAATGCAAATGCTCCAGTAATATTAATAGGGTCACACCTTGATTCTGTACCGGATGGTGGTAAATTTGATGGGAGTCTGGGTGTTCTTGCAGGCATAGAAGTGTTACATAGTTTGATGGAGCAGAAAATTAAAACGACGCATCCGATTGAAGTAATTGCTTTTAAAGATGAAGAGGGAGCCCGCTTTGGATGCGGAATGATTGGAAGCCGCGCGATCACCGGAAAATTAGGCCTTGAATTATTAAAACAGGTAGATGCTTCAGGCATCTCAATGGCAGAGGCCATGAAAGAAACCGGATTGGACATTGCAGAGATAGTTGACTTAGCAAGGAATCCGGAATGTGTAAAAGCATATATCGAACTGCATATTGAACAAGGCAAAGTTTTAGAAGACCATCATTTACCTATAGGAATTGTATCGGGCATTGCAGGCCCTGTGTGGATGAATTTTACCTTAATAGGAGAAGCAGGGCATGCAGGGGCGACGCCGATGAATGTACGCAGAGATCCGATTGTTGCGGGTGCTAAAATTATTACTTATATTAATAATCGAACGAAAAGATATCCCGATGCTGTTGCGACAATAGGGCAAATAAACATATTGCCCAATGCAATAAATGTGATTCCCAGTCAAATGGAATTCAGTTTGGATTTGCGTGATGTCCATGAGGCAACGAGAGATAAAATAGAAATATTGATTCGATCTTATGCTGAAAAAATTTGCGATCGGCATGGCATAAAACTTGATATCAATATTTTACAGCGGGTTTCTCCAAGTCTATGTAATTCTGAAATTTGTAATATCATAGAAGAAGGATGTAAAGAGGCTGGAGAAGAACCCTTTTATTTAGTGAGTGGTGCCGGCCACGATGGGATGCAATTTAAAGATTTTTGTCCAGTAGGAATGATTTTTGTGAGATCAAGAAACGGAATCAGTCATAGAGCTGACGAGTGGAGCTCCCAAGAGGATTGTGGGGCAGGAACAGAGGTCCTATATAATACCATCCTAAAATTAGATAAGTATACTTAATTTATTTGTAATAGAAAAGCAGTCGAGACATAAAGTTGACCGACTGCTTTTGAAATTATTTTTTAAAATAGCCAAAGCTATTAGAGATGCTATTACCAGCTGCTAATAAGTCAACGAAGATTTCTTGCTCTTTTTCTTTCATTCGGATAGTTGGTCCAACAATACTGATTGTGCCCAAGACGCGATTTTTCACATCCATTATAGCAACAGAGATGCTATAGGCCCCTAATTCGATCTCTTCATCTTCGATACCAAAACCCTGATTCTTAGTTTTTCTAAGGTCTTCGATCAATTGTTGTCGATTGATAATGGTCTTGTTTGTATACGGAATAAATTTATATCCATTTAAATATCTATCTAATTGATCTGATGACAAATTTGCCAATATTGCTTTACCGGATGCGGCGGCATGCATCGGAAGGCTCCCACCGGCTTTGGAACTCATTATTAAATAAGTATGTGGGGACTCAATCTTATCTATGCAATAAATTTCGCCATTACGATAAGAATATAAATGAGTTGTTTCATTATATTTTTTAGTCAAATCAATCAAATAAGGATGGCCTATTTTTTTAAAATCGAGACTTTCTGAAACAATATTCCCCTTTAGAAGGAACTTAATCCCTAGTTTGTATTTTCCGTTATCGAGATCTTTATCAATATACGAATGAGCAACTAATGTGTTAATGATACCATGAACGGTACTGATATTCAGATTGAGTTTCTCACTGATTTGGCTTAGTGATAATTCTAAATTTAAAGAATCGAAACAATCAAAGATTCTTGCGGCTCTTTCAACAGACTGTATTAAATTTTTTTCGCTCAAACTACTACCTCCATTTCAAGCTTAAAAAGCTATAATAATATGTTCGTCTATTTAAGTGGTAAAGTCAACATTTTTTCGCATAAATAAAATGCAAAAAAGACATAAATATATTTCTTAGTCAAGAGATTGCTAATATTTAATGACTTTTGTTCTGACAGAAGTGATTCTAAACTTAATAAGTTAAGAATCGGAAAGCCAGGATTCAATGCATCCATTTTCGAAGAGTGAAAACGAAAAGAAAAAAAGAAAGAGGGCATCTTAAAATATGCAGCGGCATTGGTTGCCCAAATGAATGCATGAGTTATTTCAGGATACCCTCTGATATAAAATTTAAAATCTATTTTCTTAGATGACAGGCTTATCATCCTTAAAGCAAAACGATAGCTGTTTAAAATTTCGAATCTAAACTTAATAACTTATGACCAAATTATAAAGTGAATTGCTTTTTTATGATGCTTCCTTCTTTCATGATAATCTCCATATTATCGACGGCAATGGTTCGGATATTTTCCAGAGGATTTCCGTTTATAACGAGCAAATCAGCATATTTACCGGATTCCAATGTACCGGTGATGGCATCAACCTTCAACATTTCCGCACCTGTCTTAGTCGCAGATACAATGGTTTCCATCGGAGAAATACCTGCCTTTTCAACGAAGGAAATCATTTCACCTATAGCGGTTATACCGTATGGGGTAAGCGTCGAACAGAAAGAATCGGAACCGATGGTCAAGCCGATTCCTTTTGCTTGTGCCTTACGCAAGTTTTCATATACTCGATTGAGTTCTTTTTCTGCAACTGTTTCCCCTTCATATTGATCATGAACCGCAGGAATATAGGGAGGCGCATAGGTTTTAAACCATTCGTTTAAAAATTGTATGGTGGGGCAGAAATAGATTCCCTTTTCAGCCATGATGTCTAAGCATTCATCATTCAATGTTTGGCCGTGAATGATGAGGTGAACGCCGGCTTTTACAGAGTCAAGCGCACCGCTGTATCCTTCCGCGTGGGACCAAACCGGAATGCCAATCATGTTGCACTCATCTACAACAGCTTGAATTTCTTCTATAGTATAATGTTGGTCTAGTTTTTGATCCCAGCGCCATATACCGCCCCCGGTTGACCAAATTTTAATTGCATCCGGTTCTTCTCGAAGTCTTCTGCGTACTGCTTTACGAAGTTCCCACGGACCATCTACGCGTTCCGCCCAAGGGTGAGACTGCTCGTTATACCAAAGAGGAAGTCGGTGACTGTCACCATGACCACAAGTTCGTGCAAATCCTTGCCCTGTTCCGATAATACGCGGCCCGCTCATGACGCCGGCTTCAACCATATTACGGATATGTAGACCCGAACGAGATATTTCGCCGACCGTGGTTAAACCTCGTTCCAGACATTCATGGGCTTGCTGCACTGCAACAACCGTTTTCTGAATCGGATCTTCTAAAACCCAGTCGCTGTCATTATCCGTTAAGTTACCGGAAAAATGCAAATGCGTATCAATGAGTCCGGGCATGATCGTTTTTCCCGTGATATCAACGGATTCGTATTCGTCTCCAAATGGCTGGGCAGGACCGGCATACTGAATTTTCTTATTGTCGATCAATACGAGAGAATTCTCAATCGGTTCAGCACCAGTACCATCAATTAGCAGTCCTCCGAAAAGGGCAGTTTTTTTCATGTTTCATCCTCGCTTTCTCTGCTATGTCAGCTGTGTACTAACATTATTAAATGGGTATAAGATAAATTGATTATATCATACAAGCAACGATATATTTTATGAAATTATTATAGCATATTTTGCAAAAATATTTTAATATAGTACTAGATGACAAGAAAGGTGGAATAATCATGGCAATCAGACAAACGGCATACGATAACTTAATGGCTGGTATAAATAAGAATATAGATTTTAGTAATGCCTTCAACATGATTATAAATAACCCATATAGAATTCTGGGGGCTTCTACTTTCCTCGATGAGAATCAGTTATTGGAACTTTACAAACAATGGGAAAAGGCTCCCGATAAATATAAGTCTCAATTTGATAAAACAAAACTTGGCGCCCCTAAACGTACAAAAGAAGCTATGGATTGGGCTTTAGAAAATGCGGACAGTTATGTCTATAAGCTTTTTTGGTTCTCAGATCCTGAAATTGCCGTACGATTGGGGAATAAAGGAGACTTTATTGAATTTTTTGGTAAAAAACGGAGCGTAAATACAACAGACTATAATAGCTTCTTATCACAATATATGTTTCTATGTGTATTTGACCGAGACTTTACCATGGTGGAACAATGGGGCATCCTATTGAATCTGATTAACGACTTATTAAATGTTTCTGTAGGCAGATTTTGGGGGTTTTTCAGCGGCAACAAGATTGAGGCAATTGACAATAATAAGATGGCCTTCTTATATAATGAATTTAAAGATAATATTTTATTTCCTATCCGGGAGATTATTACCCAAAAAAGTGCTAAAACGGATTTAAATGAAGTGATACATATACATTCCGTTATTAAAAGTGTCGAACATCCAAGCCTTCAGTTTGCTAAACTGGAAACGATCATTTATGAGCGGTTTGAAAAATGGTTTGTGAAAGAATCCGATTACGTAAACAATGTATTGTTAGGCAAAGTAACAGATGTAAATGCTACGTCGATGGAAGAAAAACTGGCTTTGACCAATGCTTATAATTATATAGTCAATGACCTCGCACCGGAATTTAAAAAGCTGGTAAATGAAATTATACCCGAAGAACATTCCATGAACACGCGGCTGAGAATGATGTTTTCAGGTAAATTCATCGTGGTATCTAAGATTCTCAGCAATTCCGGGCTCTACCACGAGAGCTTGAATTTATGCCAGCTGTTCAACGAACTGTTTGAGGATGAGTACATTTCCGGCGAGATTGCAAAGTTGAATTTAATCATCAAACAAGAAGAGACAACCCGTATGAAGCAGCATGCCCCCACAGGGCCTAAAAATAGGGAATTCTTTGATGAAGAGAATAAAGGCTTAGCACCGCCTTCCGGCTTGGGAGAACTAGAAGAACTGGAAAAAGAACGAAAACAAGAGTTTTTTAATCGGGGTTCCAAAGCAAAGGGAATTGATTATAAGGAAGTTATTCAAGATGTATTGAACAATGAGCTTCGATTAGTAAAAAAGGAAGAAGAAAAAGAGGCTATTCCTTTCGTTGAAATTGCAGCAGCTGCTGCAGAAGCAGAAGCAGAAGCTAATGCAAGACGTATTAAAGAGGCAATAGAAGAATATCAAAAGAAGCATGAACAGGAAATTAATGAAAAACTAGAGACACTGAATCGGGAATATAAAAGAAGTATGAGACGGTGGGGCACCGTTATATTTGTGATGATAGCCTTCATGGCGGCTGCCTTAGGTTACGTTTTCTATGAAATTTTACAGGACGGCACAGAAATCACAGCCAGTGCCTTGGTGCATGTGGATTCCAGCAAAGTAAAACAGTTGGAGAATACATTGGATGAAGAGAAAGCGGCTATCGATGCGGCAAAAGCAAATATGGATTCTATCAAGGAAGAGATGACCACCTTAGAAGCTCAATATAAAGAAACCAACGATAAACAATATGCGGAGGCTTTTGCAGCCAAGCAAGAAACGTATGATAAGTTATCAGAGGAATATAAGCAAACAATAGATAGTTATAATGCTCATTTAGAGGAATATAACTCCATGAAGCAGTAAAAACCTATTGTTTTTTACCTATTATTGTGATAAAATTTCTTCATATGTTTACATTTTATGTATTTATTAAATTAGAACTTATGTAAATTTGTAGTTTTTGCGTTGGACTGGTTTATCTAATGTGCGGTCAGTAATTCTAAAATAAAGAAAGAGTATGTATTATCGTATGGAAGAAAGAAGTGTTACATTTTACAAACGTCTTATTATAATTACGGCTCTTTCGATTTTGATTATCATTATGGGGCTGCTGACTTTTTTCATTGGTAATGTTTTGGAAGTTTGGAACAGCTTCGACAAAGAGGTTTCTCAAAAAGCTTCGAACCAATTAACCATAAATTCGGACAACGGTCTTTCTGTAAAACCAACGACAGCTGCGGGTGTTGCTACTAAGCAAAATTCTATTGAAAAAGAAGAGAAAACAGCAGAACATGAACAAGAAGTTGCTGTCTCCGCACCGGTTAGTGAGAAAGTCGTTTATCTGACATTTGACGATGGTCCGTCACAAAATACTACTGAAATTTTGAAGATTTTAGAGGAAGAGCAAGTAAAAGCCACTTTCTTTTTCAATACAACTGAAAGAAAACATTTAGACAGTGTTATAAAAGAAGCTTTTGACGAGGGACATGCTGTGGGTGTATTAACTTCCACGGGAAATGATTATGATACGATCTACGCGTCTGTAAACAGTTATATAGAAGATTTCCAAGCAGCGTACGATAGAATCTATGATATTACCGGAGTAAGACCGACGATTTTCAGATTTCCCGGGGGAAGTATCAATGGCTATAACAAAAATATTTATCCAGCCTTAATTGAAGAAATGAAAGCAAGAGGCTATGTATATTTTGATTGGAATGTTTGCGCACAGGATTATTCCAGAGCTGCATCTCAAGCAGACATTGTAAAAAATGCGACAAAGATCCCACATAGATCAAACGAGTGTATTGTCCTAATGCACGACATTGGATATGACAGCGAGGGCTCGGCTATAAAAGAAATTATCCAATTTTATAGAGCTAACGGATACTCTTTCCAAAAACTGAGCAAAGATGTCAAGCCAATCACTTTCTAATGAAGTGACGAATATATAGAATAGAATTTATCGGAGGCGCCACTATGAGTAATAAGGGGAATTTCAGTCAAGCAATGAGAGAAATCTTAGGAATAGATTCTTCTCACGATGAGGCCAAGGAAGGTGTGGAGGCTACTGCCGGAAAAGCGCAGGAAGAAAGCCACATAGAAGAACAAGTAAATACCGGAAGATTGAATCAAGACTTTAACCAATCTTTTAACGAAAGTTCAAGGGCATACGGTGCAGAAGAAAAGAAGGTAAACCCTGATAATTCATCAAGAGAGCGAAATGAAGAGCCTGCATTTTTTGACAGGCCGGAATACGGACAAAAGTCGAATAATACTTTTTCCGGTAATTATGCGGCCGATTCAAATAAGTTCAACAACGCATTTAATGGTGGAAATGGAAATGGCCCCGGAAACCCCAATGACCGTTATGGAGACGAAGGTGAGGTTGGAACGACTATTATTACCAGAAACACTATTGTTGAAGGTAATATAAAGTCTTTTGAAAACATTGAATTAAACGGTAAAGTGAAAGGAACCATTGATACCACCAAGAATGTCGGTGTATCTGGTTTTGTACAAGGAGATATCATCGCAACCGATATTCTTTTAGAAGGAGCTCAAATAAAGGGCAATATCAGTTCAAAAGGTGCATTGCTGATGGATAAAGACACTTTGCTGGTAGGAGATGTTGAAGCACAGAATACAAGAGTTGACGGAAAAATAAAAGGCGAAGTCAATATTGGAGGAAACGGTGAGTTCTTATCCAATTCTGTAGTGGTTGGAAATATTACCGTGTCCAACTTCTATGTGCAGTATGGTGCAAGAATGCAAGGTTACATAAATACAAACTTCTCCAAATCAGAAGAGGAGAATATTTTCGGTCAAATAACAAGCAATTAGTAAGCATTCAAATAAGTATGAATTGAACTGCTCTTTAGGTAAATACTACTTAAAGAGCAGTTTTAATTAAAATCCAAATAAAAATTGAAAAAATTGGGGATATTATAGTATAATGAACGCAGGGATTAGAAATACGGCTTTGCCGTAAGGAAGCGTTCATTGAATCACACGGCGACGTAGCTTGTGTGGTATAATAAAACAATGGTTGTTCAAGAAACAGTCATTTTAGAAAAAAGATGTTAAGGAGAAATAAAATGGGATTTTCATCAGAGGTTGGCATTGATTTAGGTACGGCCAATGTTTTAGTTTATATCAAAGGGAAAGGCGTTGTTTTAAACGAGCCTTCAGTTGTAGCGATAAATCAGGACAATAATGAAATCCTCGCAGTAGGCGAAACCGCAAGACAGATGCTTGGCAGAACCCCGGCAAATATTGTGGCAGTTCGGCCTCTTCGGGATGGTGTTATTTCAGACTATGATGTGACAGAAAGAATGTTAAAGTATTTTATAAAGAAGACGTGTGGGACAAGCCGATTCTTTAGACCAAGAATCATGGTTTGTGTTCCGAGCGGTGTAACTGAGGTGGAAAAAAGAGCTGTAAGGGAAGCGGCTACTCAGGCTGGCGGGAAGGATGTATACTTAATGGAAGAACCTATCGCGGCGGCAATAGGGGCAGGACTGGACATTACAAAACCAGATGGCGTCATGGTCATTGACATAGGCGGCGGTACAACTGATATTGCGGTTATTTCTCTGGGTGGTATTGTTGCAAGTTCGTCTGTAAAAGTGGCTGGCGATAAGTTTGATGAATATATCGTAAAATACATGCGTAAGGTGCATAAACTTTACATCGGAGAAAGAACGGCAGAAGAATTAAAAATGACAATCGGTACTGCCTACCACAGAGATGAACCGATATCAATGGAATGTAGGGGAAGAGATCTTGTAAGCGGACTTCCGAAATCGATAGAGGTTTCGTCAGCAGAAATGATGGAAGCGCTTGAAGAACCGTTGCAGACCATCGCAGAGGCAGTGCATTCGGTACTTGAAAGAACACCGCCGGAGTTAGCAGCGGATATCAGCAATGCTGGAATTGTCATCACTGGCGGAGGCGCCCTTCTCTATGGAATCGATAAGAGAATACAAGATAGGACAGGAATTGAAGTAAGAATTGCGGAGGATCCTAAATCTTGTGTGGCGGTAGGTACCGGTGAAGCATTAAATTCACTTGAGTTTATGGAGACAAATCAGCTTAATAGAAGAAGAACCTCCTTATAGTGTTCAGATTTAAAAGCTCTCAACAGCTGAGAGCTTTTTTCTATAGGAAGCGGAATACTATTTTTAATAAGAAAGCACATATAAGCAAGTAAGATTGTTTATATTAATTTTTAAAAGTTACAAATAAAATGAAAGTTGAGGAATTTATGAAACTCGAATTAATTGCAACAGCTACATTTGGTTTAGAAGCTCTGATAAAACGTGAAATTGAAACATTGGGCTATAAAATAGTAAAATCAGAAGATGCTAAAATTACCTATCTAGGAGATGAACGTGCTATCGTCAAATCGAATTTGTGGCTTCGATGTGCCGATCGGGTTCTGATAAAAATGGGCGAATTCGATGCCTTTGAGTTTGAGGACCTATTCCAGAAGATAAAGGGCATTGCTTGGGAAGAATGGATACCCATTGACGGAAATTTTAAAGTCAACTGCAGCTCTGTAAAATCAACATTATTTAGCATTCGAAGCTGCCAAAGCGTATCCGAGAAGGCAATCATTGAACGATTAAAAGAGACGTATGGAGTAGACCGTTTCGAAAAGTCAGGGGCGGAATATACGGTAAAAGTCACCCTTTTAAAAGATAGAGCTACCGTTACATTGGATACCAGCGGTATAGGTCTCCATAAAAGGGGATATCGAAAAAACGCAGTAACAGCCCCTATTAAAGAAACTTTAGCGGCTGCTATGATTCAATTATCGTTTTGGCGGGAAGGCCGATTATTAATTGATCCTTGCTGCGGTTCCGGAACTATTCCCATTGAAGCTGCTATGATTGGTAGGAATATCGCACCTGGGCTTTATCGAAGCTTTGCTTGTGAACAGTGGGAAGCGATACCTAAAAAACTTTGGCAAGAAGAACGAAGAACTGCCATGGAAGCCATTGACCAGGACAAACAAATTCGAATTGAGGCCTATGACATCGACCCCGAAGCGATTGCGGCTGCACAAGAAAATGCAGAAGAAGCAGGAGTGGATGATTGCATTTTATTTAAGCGAATGAACATAGAACAGATGGAAGCTTCAGAGCCGGGCGGCATTATTATCACCAACCCTCCTTATGGGGAGCGTATTGGAGGAGATCAAGAAACCAAAAAACTTTATAATAAGTTAAAAAGCTTTTTTAAAGAAAATGAGACATGGTCTCTTTTTGTGATTACGCCTGATATTCATATCGAAAGGCAAGTTTTTGGAAGACCTGCTGATAGAAGGAGAAAGCTTTATAACGGAAATATTGAAACTTGTTTTTATCAGTTCCATGGGAAAAAACCGCCGAGAGAAGGGGATGAATCACGTACGGAACAGAAAGCTGAGGCGGTAAAAGCTTTTAGAGATGGAGAACGTTTGCAAGAGGATGGAACCGTGAAGCACGGTACGACAATAAAGCCGAATCAATCCAGACCGAGAACAAATGAAAATGGACCGAAACCTAGAAATGGACGGCCGAGCGAATCCAAAAATCGAAATGAACAAAACCGAAGAGAGACAAAGAATCCTTCCCGAAAGACTTTTAAATAAATAGTACTATGTAATCTGATAGAAGGGATAATACCAACTAAAATTTTACATACTAAGGATAGTTTGAAAGAGGGATGAGAGTTATGTTTTATAAAATGGCAGGGGAAAAAGTGTTGGAAGCCTTTGATTCATCGATGGACGGATTAATCGAAGCACAGGTCCGTATCAATTCCGATGAATATGGGAAAAACCAGCTAACTGAAGAAAAAAAACAGGGGAAATTGACAGTATTTCTGTCTCAATTTAAAGATTTATTAGTCATCATATTAATGATAGCCGCAATTATTTCAGCGTTCACAGGAAACTTGGAAAGCACGTTTGTTATCTTTGCGGTTATTATTTTAAATGCCATATTAGGAACGGTTCAACATTTTAAAGCTGAAAAATCGTTAAACAGTTTAAAAAAACTTGCTTCTCCTTTAGCAAAGGTTATAAGGGCGGGGAAAAAATGTGAGATTGCAGCAGCCGATATTGTCGTTGGCGACATTTTGTTATTAGAAGCAGGCGATATGATCTCAGCAGACGGAAGGATTCTAGAATGCTATTCCTTACAAGTAAATGAAAGTGCTTTAACGGGTGAATCGGAGAGCATTACTAAAACTTCGGATAAGCTGGATGGGCATTTGAATCCTGCGGATCAAGTGAATATGGTTTTTTCAGGAACGCAGGTAACCTACGGCAGAGCGGTGGTTGTAGTGACAAAAACCGGTATGAATACAGAGCTTGGTAAAATTGCTCAGCTGATGAATGAAACCAAAGATAGAAAGACACCTTTACAAATCAGCCTTGATGCATTCGGAAAGAAATTATCCACTATTGTTTTGGGTATTTGTGTGGTTATATTAATAATATGCATTTATAGGGGCATGTCTATCTTTGATGCCTTAATGTTTGCCGTTGCCTTGGCAGTAGCGGCAATTCCTGAGGCATTATCCTCCATTGTAACGATTTCTTTGGCATTAGGTACGACTAAAATGGCAAAGGAAAATGCCATCATGAAAGATTTAAAGTCCGTGGAAAGTTTAGGCTGTGTGTCCATCATTTGTTCAGATAAGACTGGAACGTTGACAAAAAATAAAATGACGGTAATGGATTTATTTCTGCCCGATGAAGGTCAAGAGTCAAAAAATAGAATTCTTATGGCTGCTTTGCTTTGCAATGACAGCTCTGTGGCAGAAGGAAAAATGTTGGGTGATCCCACTGAAATTGCCCTCGCTGAATTTTGCATGCATACAAAGGATGATTGTGAGCAGATTGTAAAGAACTATCCAAGATTAGCGGAAGTCCCTTTTGACTCAGACCGGAAATTAATGAGTACGCTTCATGAAATGAACGGCTCCTATCTGATGCTGACCAAAGGTGCCGCCGATGTCCTGATGGGAAATACGAAATTTATATATAGCAATGGCTTGCAGAGAACCATTACAGAGCAGGATATTGAAGAAATCAGAAAACAAAATTATGATTTCTCCAGCAGAGGGTTGCGAGTATTAGGATTTGCTCAAAAAATAGTGGATACGAATCAAATAAGTTTAGAGGACGAACAAAATTTTGTGTTTATTGGTCTTGTAGCCATGATGGATCCGCCGCGAGATGAAGCGAAGGCTGCGGTTTCGGACTGTACTCGTGCAGGAATCATGCCTATTATGATCACCGGTGATCATAAGGTGACCGCTTCCGCAATCGCTCGTGAAATTGGATTGCTCAATGAAGAGAAAAAAGCGGTGACCGGATCGGAACTGGATGAGCTTTCGGATGAAGCGTTGGATCAAAATCTCTCGAATATCGCTGTATATGCCAGAGTTACACCGGCTCATAAAATAAGGATTGTGGATGCTTGGCAGAAAAAAGGACACATCGTAGCCATGACCGGAGACGGCGTAAATGATGCGCCTGCATTGAAAAAAGCAGATATAGGAATTGCGATGGGGATTACGGGAACGGATGTCTCTAAAGATGCGGCATCTATGATTTTGACGGACGACAATTTTGCCACCATCATTAAAGCGATTGCCAATGGAAGAAATATTTACAATAACATAAAAAACTCTATCAAATTCCTGCTTTCGGGAAATACTTCCGGTATATTAGCGGTGCTGTACACATCGCTGATGGCTTTACCGATTCCATTTTTAGCGGTTCATCTGCTGTTCATTAACTTGATAACCGATAGTTTGCCTGCTATTGCGATCAGCATGGAAAAGCCAACCGATAATCTCCTGGAAGAACCGCCGCGTGACGCAGATGAATCCATATTAACTAAAAAGTATATTGGTGAAATCGGTATTCAGGGTTTTATTATTGCTTTATTTACGCTGATAGCCTACCATAAGGGCCTAACGTATGGTGCTGGTGTTGCCAGTACGATGGCGTTTGCAACCCTTTGCTTTGCACGATTGTGTCACGGCTTCAATTCAAGGGGGAATCAGTCTATTTTTAAATTAGGTTTATTTAGCAATATGTACAGTATAGGCGCATTTGTAGCAGGTTCCTGTCTGCTCTTTTCTGTCCTGATGTTTCCGGCTCTTCAAGGAATATTTGACGTGAGTGACTTGTCCAGCGAGAACCTATTCTTTTTAATTGGATGCGCAGTAGCTCCTACCATATTGATTCAAGCTTATCGTGTTTGTCTGGAACTATTGAAGAAGGTACGGCCGTAAAGCTATAAACAGCAAATAAATAGTAAGAAAATAATCCAAATGGAACAAATCTCAAAAAAATGAGATTTGTTTTATTTTTTTAGTGACAAATTTAAATATTTATTATAAACTAATTGGTTAGAAGGTAAAATAAATGTTCAATATGTAAAGAATATTGCTTCAACAATTTCCAACGTACGAAAAAATGAGTGCAAGAACGATGAATTATTACTTGCATAAATATAAATAAGAATGTATAATTATTTGGAATATGAACGTAGCAAGAATGATTAGAAAAGAAAGGTAAGGGAACAACATGGAAGCGCTGTTATATTTGGAAGACGGAACGGTGATAAAAGGCAAAGGTTTCGGATACAAAACGACAAAAGTGGGCGAATTGGTATTCAACACAGGGATGACAGGATATCAAAAGACACTAACAGACCCGTCTTATAAAGGACAAATCATTACGATGACCTATCCTCTCATTGGAAACTATGGAGTTAGTTCGATTGACAATGAATCAGAGGGTATTCATGCATTTGGTTTAGTGGCAAAAGATATTTGTTTCACCCCATCCAATTCAAATTGTATCATGAATATTGATGAATGGCTCAAAGAGCAGAAAGTGCCTGGTATTTGGAAAGTGGATACCAGAAGGATCACAAAAAAAATCAGAAATGAAGGGACGATCAAATGTGTTATCAGTAATGAAGGCATTTCGATTGAACAGGCGCAGAAGCTTTGTGAAGAAACAGACCTTCGAGGAGACTGGATGAAAGAAGTTTCTATCAAGGAACAGAAAGTGATTCCTGCACAGGAAGGATTGGAAGTGAAGAAAGTTGCTGTTCTTGACTTTGGCGTGAAGAAGAGTATTTTAGATGGCTTAACTGCGAGAGGATGCGAATTACATATGTTCCCTTATGGCACCGCGGCAGAAGAAATCATGAGCATAAATCCGGATGGAATTTTCCTTACAAACGGACCTGGAGATCCGGAAGCTGCGACGGAAGCAATTGAGATAACAAGAAAAATCATGGGAGTTGTTCCTACCTTTGGAATTTGTATGGGCCATCAGGTGTTAGCGCTTGCATCCGGTGGAAAGACGTACAAGCTAAAATACGGGCACCGCGGCGGAAACCATGGTGTATATGATAAAGATACGAATCGTTCGTACATCACTTCTCAGAACCATGGATATGCAGTAGATTCAAACAGCATTATCCTAAAAGGGTTAGAAGTTTCGCATATCAATTTAAATGACGGAACAGTAGAAGGAATGAAGCATCGGGATTTACCGATTTTCTCTGTGCAATATCATCCGGAAGCTTCTCCGGGACCGAATGACAGTGACTACTTATTTGACCGGTTTATTGATTTGATGAAAGGCGGTGTGTTATAGTGCCAAAGAAGAACTACTTAAAAAAAGTGATGATCATCGGATCAGGACCGATAATCATCGGACAGGCCGCTGAATTTGACTATGCGGGAACGCAGGCGTGTAAGGCCATTAAAGAAGAAGGAATTGAAACCATTTTGGTAAACAGCAATCCGGCGACTATTATGACGGACGAAGGAATTGCAGATGTGGTATATATGGAACCGCTGACGGAAGAGGCTCTTCAGCAAATCATTGAAAAGGAACGGCCGGACGGAATGCTTGCCGGATTTGGCGGGCAAACCGGATTAAATCTGGCGATGGAGCTGGATGAAAAGGGAATTTTAAAGAAGTATGGTGTAGAACTTTTAGGAATTAATAAAGAAAGCATAAAAAAGGCAGAAGACCGAGAAGCGTTTAAAGAATTAATGCTGGAGATTGGGGAACCGATTCCGAAAAGTATCATCGCGGTGTCCTTAGAAGAATGTAAAGCGTTTGTCAAAGAAGCAGGATATCCTGTTATCATCCGGCCGGCGTTTACACTGGGAGGCACCGGAGGCGGTATTGCCAACAGCGACGAAGAATTGGAGCTTCTTTGCCAGAGAGGTATTGAGAACAGTGCTATCGGGCAGATCCTTCTGGAAAAGTCTGTTGCAGGTTGGAAAGAAGTCGAATACGAAGTAATGAGGGATTCCAAGAACAACTGCATTATCATCTGCAGTATGGAGAATCTCGACCCGGTAGGCGTTCACACCGGGGACAGTATCGTAGTGGCTCCGACACAAACCCTCCGAGATGAAGAATACCAGATGCTTCGAGATGCTTCTTTAAAAATTATCAGAAGCTTAGAAATCGAAGGCGGATGTAATGTACAGTTTGCATTAAATCCCGATACGAGTGAATACATTGTTATCGAAGTAAATCCAAGAGTAAGCCGATCTTCAGCGCTTGCATCAAAAGCTGCGGGATATCCGATTGCGAAAATTGCAGCGAAGATTTCCTTGGGATATAACTTGGACGAACTCAAGAATTATGTAACCCAAAGCACCAGTGCTTGCTTTGAGCCTACTCTGGACTACTGTGTGGTGAAGTTCCCGAAATGGCCTTTTGATAAGTTCAGCAATGCGTCCAGAAAACTCGGCACTCAGATGAAAGCAACAGGGGAAGTAATGTCCATTTGCAGAACATTTGAAAGTGCATTATTGAAGGCTGTGACCTCGTTGGAAGTAAAGTGCAACGGACTTCGTGTACCGTTCGTTACCAAGCTGAACGACGAAAAATTAATCTCCAAATTGGAGGCTTGTGATGATGAACGTATCTTCTGCGTAGCGGAAGCTATGAGAAGAGACTACAGCGTGGATTTCATTTTCGAACGTACGAAGATTGACCGCTGGTTCTTAAACAAGATTAAGAATATTATTGATATGGAAAAGACCCTTGCCAGCAGAGAGCTGGACGCAGACCTTCTTTACGAAGTGGAAGCAATGGGCTTTACCGATGTTGAGATTTTAGAATTATCAGGTACACAGCGAGAAGTCCTTCAGGACATGCGTATCTACAATGATATTTTCCCTGTTTACAAAGTGGTAGATACGTGCGGAGGAGAATTTGATGCCGTAACACCCTATTACTATTCCTGCTATGATGATGAAGATGAAAGCCGAATTTCAAATAATGAAAAGATTTTAGTAGTAGGTTCCGGTCCGATCCGTATCGGTCAGGGCATCGAATTTGACTACTGCTGTGTTCAAGGCGTATGGGCCATTAAGGATTTAGGCTATGAAGCCATCTTGATGAACAACAATCCGGAAACCGTAAGTACAGACTTTGACACCTCAGATAAATTATACTTTGAGTCGCTTCATGTAGATAATGTCATGAATGTAATCAAGAAGGAGCGACCGGTTGGTGTCGTATTACAGTTTGGCGGACAGACTTCTTTGAACCTGGCAGAAAAGCTGCATAAGAGAAGCATTAAGATTTTAGGAACCCCATTCAAGTCCATTGACCTTGCAGAAGATCGGGAAAAATTTATTAAACTGCTGAAGGAATTGGATATCCCTACACCGGAAGGCTGTGCTGTGACGGATGAAGAAAGTGCCTTTAAGGCGGTAGCAGAACTGGGCTATCCGGTTGTTGTTCGACCTTCTTATGTAATCGGCGGAAGAGCGATGCAGGTCGTTTACAGCGATGAGGAACTTCAAAAATATCTGAAAGAAGCCGTTTCACTGACGACTGAACATCCTGTACTGATCGACAAATATATTCAAGGCAAAGAAGTGGAAGTGGATGCGATCGGTGATGGAGATGAAATTCTTATTCCTGGCATTATGGAGCATATTGAGCGGACCGGTGTACATTCAGGGGACAGTATGACGGTATATCCGCCTCATACTCTCGAGCAGTCTACAATTGACACTATTATTGAATATACAAAGCGGATTTCAAAAGCACTTCAAGTAGTGGGTATTGTAAATATCCAGTATGCGTTTGACGGAAAAGAAGTGTATGTCATTGAGGTAAATCCGAGAGCGTCCAGAACCGTACCTATTTTAAGTAAGGTGACAGGCGTGCCGATGATTAAATTGGCAATTTCCACGATGCTTGGAAGCAAACTTGAAAACTTAGGATATGGAACAGGTCTCTATAAGCGAGTTGGAAAGTACGCTGTAAAAGTACCGGTATTCTCCGGTGCAAAATTAACCGATGTGGATGTAGCGCTGGGCCCTGAAATGAAATCCACCGGTGAAGTGCTGGGTATCGACCATGACTTAGAGAAGGCGATCTATAAGGGCTTCTTAGCGGCCAATATTCGGATTCCTGTAAAAGGCGGCGTCTATTTCGCGTTAAGAGATACGGAAAGAACACCGGCGACGCTGGAAGTCGTGAAGAAATATCGTGATGCAGGTTTCCACATGTATTGTTCTGAATGGACGTATGAATACTTTGCTGAAAACGGCATTCAGGCGGAAGCACTAAAGTTTGAAGATGCGAAAAAAATGATTGGCGAAGAAATCAGTATTTTCATCAACGTACCGAGCATTGCAAACCGGCCTGAAAAGGAGGACTTTATGCTTCGTAGAAAGGCTATTGAAAGAGGACTTCCGGTTCTGACCTGTATGGATACGGCAGATGCCTTTATGATTGCCATCAAGCTGAAAATGGCACAAACACATTTAGACTACTGTGTATTAGGCACGAACTAAATAGAAATAATAAAAAGTCTGATTCGCATGCTGAATCAGACTTTTGTTTTATTCGACAATATACTTTTAGAAGGTTATTGTTTCTGTTCCGCTTGGTCGGCCAGCTTCATTTCATGGGAATGGACCCATTTTAAGATAAAAGTCTGAAGAATTCCGGCTATCGGCACAGCTAAAATCATGCCGAGTATGCCGCCGTAATATCCTGCCACCGATACGGCCAGCAGAACAAATAAAGGGTGAAGTCCTGTTGAAGAACCTACTACACGGGGATAGATCAAATTAGCATCAATTTGTTGAATAAACAGTAACGTAATGACCGAAATAACACCTGTTGCAAGGCTCTCTGTAAACGTTCCTACAATAAAAGCCGGAATCATTCCTAAAACCGGTCCGAAGTAAGGAATCACATTTGCTATACCGGCAAAACAACCGATAAAAACTGCAAAATCAAGTCCAACAATGGATAGGCCGATAGACGATAAGATGGCTATAAAAAGGGAATCCAACAATGCCCCTCGGATGAATGCGGATAAAATGGTGTTGATATCATAGAGGGTTTCAGTTAAAATCGCATTTGCTTTCTGCGGCAATAGTAAATGCATCGTCTTTCTCCAAAGCCGCAGGAAAAAATCTCTATCCATCAAAATATAGATACTGATAATCGTTCCGATTGCAAAACTGATAATATTTCCACTGAAAGTGGTAATCTTTTGAATAGCGGTAGTCGCACTGAAATGGTTTGACAGCCAAATCATGACACTATTCACAAGATCCTGCACCTGCTGTGTCAGACTGGCATTGGAAAACATGGCCGACCACTGCCTGATATTCTCTTCGTACGTTGATATATAGTTGATGATTCCGTCAACCATAGTATTAATACCTGAAAAAATAAACTGACCTAAAATGAGAACGGAGAATCCGTAAATAATAGCGGCAATGGCCATTAGTATAATTAAATAAGTAAATAATACACTTATTAACCGTTTCCTTTTTTCAAACTTTTCTGCTTTAAGCGGATCACTTGGCTGCTTGAAAAAAATCTTACTGACCGCTTTTTTATTAATGATTTCAACAAGAGGACCTAACAAATAGGCCAAGATTAACCCGATAAAAAGAGGCGTTAATGCGCTCAAAATACTGGATAACCCTTCAAGCCCTGTCAATGCAATGCGATCTAGATTTTTTATTATAAAATACAGTGCATACAGCAAGGTCGCTGTAAAGGCGATAAAGAGGCTATATTTTATCCAAGCTTTATCCGGATAATATTCTTTCAGTTTGGACATACTTGCACCTTACTTTCTTAAATAGTATTATATATTGTAATGTGTTTTATCATATAAAAGGAAGTATTCACTTCTTTCATGTAAAATATGAAACGTAATTTTATTATAACATAACAAAGGTATTATTAAACAAATATTAAACAAGTTATTCCAATATTTGGTTGAGCGAAAATATTACAAAGGAGAAATAATCATATATGAAAAAAATTCCCGAATTACTTGCACCGGCGGGCGGTTTGGAACAGTTAAAGGCAGCTGTGGAAAATGGTGCGGACGCTGTTTACTTTGGAGGGAAATTGTTTAATGCTAGAATCAATGCAGACAATTTCGATGAAGAAGCAATGAAAGAAGCGATAGATTATGCGCATATACGTAATGTCCGTGTTTATGTAACCATGAACATCCTACTGAAAGAAAAGGAATTAGAGCCGGCTATTGAGTATGCGAAGCATTTATATGAAATGGGTGTGGATGCGCTCATTCTTCAGGATATCGGCTTTGCTCGAATGATGAAAAGAAGATTGCCCTGTATGAAGATCCATTTATCCACTCAGGGAACCGTATATAATGCTTCCGGCGTGAAAGCTGCTAAAAAAATGGGATTTGAAAGAGTCGTCCTAGCGAGAGAACTCAGCTTGGAGGAGATAAAAACGATTACCCAAGAGAACTTACTTGAAATAGAAGTATTCGTACACGGTGCTTTATGTATCTGTTACTCTGGACAATGTCAAATGAGTCGAATTTTGGGGGGACGAAGCGGGAATAGAGGCTTATGTGCCCAGCCTTGCCGCCTTCCCTTTTTAGCCGAAGGAGAAAGTAAAGAGGAGCATTTACTCAGTCCGAAAGACATTTGCACAATTGATTTTTTAGGAGAACTAGTTGAATCCGGCGTAGCTTCGTTAAAAATTGAAGGACGAATGAAATCTCCGGAGTATGTTGCGACGGTAACCGGAATTTATCGAAAGTATCTGAATGAATACCTGCAAAAGGGAAGTTATAAAGTCTCGTCGGAGGACAGGCAAAAATTAAATCAAATCTTTAATAGAGGCGGTTTCACTGACGGATACCTAAAGGGGAATCCAGAAGAGGAGCTGATGTCTACCGTATTGCCCAAACATCAAGGAACCTATTTGGGAAAAGTAGTGGCCTCTGCTGAAAGAGATCTGATCGATATTGAATTGGAAGGAGAACTCAACATCGGAGATGGCATTGAGATTCGAAACAAGAACCTTCCGGGGAATGTCGTAACCTTTTTAAAGCCAATAAAAGGACAGATCGTGAGAATAGGGGACATTAAAGGGAAAGTATGGGCTGGGGATAAGGTTTATAAAATAACCGATAAAGCGTTAATGAAATCAGCAAGGGAAAGCTACAAGGACTCCCATAGACAGTGTTTGAAAAAAGCAGCAGTGAAGGCATCGTTTACTGTTCAGCTTGGCGAATATCCAACTTTAACAATTACAGACGGATGTTCGGGGAACGTTGGAATAGCTTTTATTCAAATCACTGTAACAGGATCTGAGCGAGCAGAAAAAGCTATAAATCGTCCATTAACGATAGAAAATATATCAAAACAGTTATGTAAAACCGGAGACATTCCGTTTGATATCATACATGCAAACATTGATGTGGAGGAGGGCGTTTCGCTTCCCGTATCCGTCATAAATCAGATGCGCAGACAGGCTTTTGAACAGCTGATCGCTGAAAAAACGAAACCAAGAGTGTTATCCCAAGAAGAACTTGAGCGATTTAATGGATTGTCATTAAAAAAGGAAAATCAAAATAATCAGTTTTTGGAACTGGATACTGCTGATCCAATAAAGAGCCTAACCTTGTATTTCCATACCACTCAACGGATAAAGGAAAACGTTATCAGAAACACTATAAATAGAGTAAGATCCGTAGGTATGGAATGGGATAAATTGTATATTTACGTTCCACTATATGATTTTATGGAAACGTTCAAAGACTCAAACGAGCCATTTCCATGGTTGACAAAAGCTTTTCAGGGGCTGTTATCGTTCCTTATCTTCTGGCTATAACAAAAGGAGCCTGTGACAAGTATATTCAAGACAATTTTGAGCTTATTGTTAAGGGGTGTCATGAATGCGGAGTTGCGGTCGGAAACTTAGGATGGATAGAAGAGTTTTTAGCTCGCGATATAAAAGTATACGGAGATTATGGTTTGAATCTCTACAATAGTGAAGCGATCGCTTGGGCGAGAGAAACCGGATTAACCGATTATGTTTGGTCTCATGAAGTATTTAAAGGAAGTGACTACGGGGAGGAAGAGGTACAAGAATGTATCTTTGCGGGAACCGTACCGTTCATGATCAGTGAGCACAGTTTTACGAAAAGGTCTTTTACAGATCGTAAAAACAGAAAGTTTAAAATCATACAAGACACTTTTAAAACAAAAAATATTCTTGTTGACGATAGGGATGAGCTGAATTTGTTGATTTCTGACCGCTCTATTCTAAAGAACGCTAAAAGAATAAGAATTTATTTAAATTAATTGTTAAAAAATACTCAAAAGGGGTTGAAGGAAATTTTTTTGGGTATATAATGTATACAAGATACAGAATACAATCCTGTATCATATGATATTAATAATTCATTTGCTGAAATGAAGTTATTTATTTAAGGGAAAATAAGGAGGAAAAGAAAATGAGTAAAGCATGGGAAGGATTTAAAAACGGTGAATGGAATACCAATATTAATGTGGATAATTTTATCGATATTAATTACACGCCGTATGAAGGAGATGAAAACTTTCTCGCTGGGCCAACAGCAAGAACCGAAGTGGTATCTGAAAAGGTTCAAAACTTATTAAACAGTGAAAATGATAACAATGGAGTATTAAAAGTCGATGCGAGCCGTATTATGCGTATTACAGCATTTCCTCCCGGGTATATCGATAAAGATAGGGATATCATTGTAGGGCTTCAAACGGATGAGCCTTTAAAAAGAGGCGTGTGCCCTTTCGGGGGAATAAGAATGGCTCGTCAGTCTGCGGAAGCATATGGAACAAAATTAGCAGACAGCATTGAAGAAACTTTTAAATATGTAACTTCTCATAATGACGGAGTTTTTAGCGTTTATTCGGATGAAATGATGTTAGTGAGAAAAGTTGGACTTATAACCGGGCTACCGGATTCTTATGGAAGAGGAAGAATTATAGGGGACTACAGAAGAGCTGCCTTATATGGAATCGATTCTCTTATTGAAAATAAGAAAAATGACAAGAAACAACTATGCGCTTTATCAATGACAGAAGACAATATACGATTAATTGAAGAAGTTCAAAAGCAGATATCTGCCTTAGAAGATTTAAAGGTAATGGCTGCTTCCTATGGATTTGATATTTCTAAACCGGCGCAAAATACGAAAGAAGCAATACAATGGCTGTACTTTGCTTATCTTGGTGCAATAAAAGAAGAAAACGGTGCGGCGATGTCTATAGGAAGAACGTCCACCTTTATAGATATTTACGCAGAAAGAGACTTGGCGAACGGTATCTTTACGGAAGAGCAGATTCAAGAATTCGTTGATGATTTTATTTTGAAAATCAGAGTTGCGAGACATTTAAGAACACCGGAATATAATGAACTCTTTGCCGGTGATCCGATGTGGATTACAGAAGGATTAGGAGGCATGGGAGCCGACGGCCGAACAAAGGTAACCAAGACATCCTTTAGATATTTGAATACACTTTATAATTTAGGACCTTCACCAGAACCAAATCTTACAATTTTATGGTCCAAGGATCTGCCGGAAGGATTCAAACGGTTTTGTGCCCAAGTATCCATTGATACGGATTCCATTCAGTATGAAAATGATGATGTAATGAGACATTCTTACGGCGATGATTATTCCATTGCATGCTGTGTTTCTGCTATTGAAATGGGAAAACAGATGCAGTTCTTTGGTGCACGTTATAATCTTGCTAAAATTCTATGCCTAGCCTTGAATGGCGGTATTGATGAGAGAACTGGATTGAAAGTAGGACCTCAGATGGACCCTATCAAAGGAGACGGACCTATTGAATATGAAGAAGCCATGAGAAGATTTAATATTTACAAAGAATGGCTTTGCGAATTATATGTGAACATCATGAACGTGATTCATTATATGCATGATAAGTACGATTACGAAAGAAGTCAAATGGCATTTCTTAATACAAAGCTAAAGCGATTAATGGCTTTTGGCGTAGCAGGACTTTCCGTAGCTGCTGATTCGTTCAGCGCTATCAAATATGCGAAGGTATATCCAATCAGAAATGAACAAGGAATTATTGTCGATTATAGAACGGAAGGCGAATTCCCGAAGTATGGAAATGATGACGATCGAGTAGACAATATTGCAGTTGAACTAACAAAGGGAACAATTGAATCCTTAAGAAAACATCCAACTTATCGAAATGCAGTTCACACACTTTCTGTCTTAACCATTACGTCAAATGTCGTATATGGGAAAAAGACCGGTAATACACCGGATGGAAGAAGAGCTGGTGAGCCTTTTGCGCCCGGAGCAAATCCAATGCATTGCAGAGATTCTTTAGGTGCTGTTGCATCGCTGAATTCGGTAGCAAAGGTAAAATGGGAAGATTGCCAAGACGGTGTATCCTATACGTTCAGCATTACTCCGGATACCCTCGGAAAAGACAAAGAGACACAAAAAGATACCTTGGTGGGCTTAATGGGCGGATATTTCGATCAGGGGGCACATCACTTAAATGTAAATGTATTAAATAGAGAATTATTGCTTGATGCTTGTGAGCATCCTGAAAAATATCCGAATTTGACTATTCGAGTTTCCGGATATGCCGTAAAATTTAATTCTTTGTCAAAAGAACATCAGAAAGAAGTGATTGCGAGAACCTTCCATCAGGCGATATAATTTAAAAATATATAAGTATTGCATGAAGATATTTAGATTTTAATAGGAGCTAGTAATGATTAAAGGCAGACTTCATTCATTTGAAACCTTTGGTGCTGTAGATGGACCCGGAATAAGAACGGTAGTCTTTCTTCAGGGATGCCCTGCAAGGTGCATATATTGTCATAATCCAGATTCATGGAATCCAAATGGCGGAAGAGAAGTAGATACAGAAGAGATTGTAAAAGTCGCTAAAAGAGCAATACCGTATTACGGGGAAGAGGGAGGTGTTACCTTTTCCGGTGGAGAGCCTCTGGTGCAGGGAGAATTTTTAATCCAAACCATGCGAGCCTTAAAAGCAGAGGGAATTAATTCTATTATTGACACCAGCGCAACGTATATTGATGAATATACAGAAACCGCGATTAGTGAATGCCAGATGATTTTACTCGACATCAAGCATTCTGATCCTAATAAATTTAAAGACATCGCAGGAAAGAGCCAAGACCCGTTATTAGAGATCATCGACCTTATTAATAAACACAGGAAACCTGTCTGGGTAAGGCAAGTGATTGTACCGGGAATAAATGATACGGAAGAAAATATAAAGGAGCTCAATGAGTTTATTAAAAAAATAAAACGGATCGATAAAGTAGAACTTTTACCGTATCATACAATGGCATCAGATAAATATGAAAAATTAGGATTATCTTACAGATTGAAAGATGTTGGACCTATGGATAAAGAAAAAGTAAAGCACTTAAGTTCCTTTATAAATTATTAAAAACTAAAAAATTAAATCATTGAAAAAGGCAATCCGATTGGATTGCCTTTTGTTATTCATGATGTAAAGTTTAAGCTTCTAATACTTTTAACGCTTCTAGCCTTGTAGCTTCACGTTCTTCCATTACTTTTGCATATTGTTCATCCGTCATTTTCATCATGGTGAAACCTGTAAATCCATATATGATAGAAACCACTGGATTGATCAGATTCAAGAATGCATAGCGTCCATATCCACCGCCGTGTCCCCAAGGGGCAACACCAAGGAGCGTTGTCATAGTAGCTCCGCAAGTATTCCAAGGAACTAAGCAAGAAGTTAAAGTACCGGCATCTTCCAAACATCTGGAAAGATTTCTATTATCGAGATGTCTGTCTTCAAACGCTTCTTTGTACATTCTTCCTGGCAGAATAATAGATAAGTATTGGTCGGCAGCAATTATGTTCATAAAGATACAGCTGAATATCGTAACTGTTACTAATGAACCGGTGCCCTTTACAACTTTCAATAAAGCTTCAGCCAAAGTAGCAAGCATGCCGGAAGCATCCATTACTCCTCCGAAACACATCGCGCAAATGATGAGGTTAACAGTCCATAAGAAAGAGTCCATGCCTCCTCTTGAAAGTAAAGTATCAATGCTTTCGATTCCGGTTTCTGAAACATAACCATAGTGTACGATTCCAAACCAATCAGCAAGTGCAACTCCTTGCATTAAGCTGCCCATAATGCAGCCAAGTAATACACCACCAAGAAGTCCTGGAATTGCAGGCAATTTTAGTGCTACGATGATGATTACGACTACTGGAGGGATTAGCAAAAGCGGAGAAATATTAAAGTTATCCGTCATACCATCCATAATAGTCTGTACTGTGGACATATTAACATTTGAGCTTTTACTTTGACCCATACCTAAGATTGCATAAAGGATCAATGCAATTAATAGAGAAGGGGTTACCGTGTAAACCATGTGTCTGACATGATTAAATAAGGTAGAGCCTGCAACAGCAGGAGCAAGGTTGGTCGTATCTGAAAGTGGCGACATCTTGTCACCGAAATAAGCTCCGGAAACGATAGCGCCGGCTGTCATAGCCAGATCAACTCCAAGTCCCTGGCCAACACCAACTAATGCGATACCAACGGTACCGGCAGTAGTCCATGATGAACCTGTTGCTAGTGAAACAATACAGCACATAATACAAGCGGCTGCTAAGAAAACTCCGGGACTTAAAATCATAAGTCCATAATAAATCATTGCTGGCACGACTCCCGCAGCGATCCAAGATCCTATTAACAGACCAACAACTAGCAAGATTAACATGGCTTGCATTGATCGGTTAATGGAAGCGATGATTCCCTGTTCCAGGAATGACCATTTGTACCCATTAGCAATAGCTACAAGCGAAGCGACGCAAGCGGATATAATCAGCGGGATATGTAACTCGCCGTATCCACAAGCAAATGCATCACCAAAGAGCATTGCAAGGATATTCAATGAATAGCACAGAATAAGTATTGTAAACAGCATTACAAACAATACTTGCCACATAGGTATTTTCTTACCCATATTAGATTCCTCCTTAAATAAATAAAAATAGTAAATAATAAATATAAATAATGAGAAAATTGCTTCTCAGTATTTATTATATGAAAGCACTATAAAGTACAGTAATACTATTAAGAAAGAATATGTATATAAAATAGTGAATTTGTATTAGCGTAATCAGCTTCAGTCCATAAAAAAACTATGTCAAGCCGCTGATAATAAAGCAAATGCAGGTTTGAGTAAATAAAACTCTTTTCAAGCAAAATAATACAATTATTCATTTTGTCTCTATTTTACATCAGGAAGTGATTTCTATCAAGGGGAAAGCATAATAAATGCAATAAAAATAAGGATAAGCTTTTTTTATTGTGATTTTGTAAAACAACCTACATTATATAAGAGCAAAAGAGGTTTTAAAAATTTATTGGTAACGATTCAGTAAAAATATATAGATTCGAATAAAAGCCACACAAGAAGATAAACAATTCAATTCTTTATAGATAAGCTGTTCCTCTATTATATATGACATAAAACCGACTATATATAACATAAAACCGACTTCAAATATTGCTCATAATAGGCTATGAATGTTGAAAATAGTAGATTTTAGAGTTTCTTTAGAAAACAGGAAGAAAAATATTAAAAAAAGGTAAAAAAAGTTTATAAAAGCTATTGACAATCCGTACAAGCTTTGCTATTCTAATATAGCTGTCGCAAGTGAATAACGAGCGCGGCATGAACCTTGAAAACTTCATAGTATGGAAAATTAGTCAAAAGAGCATTAAATTGTTCTTAGATTAAGTACAAACAGCAATCACAAAAGTGATTGGTAAGACAAACAAGCGAAAGTTTGTGAGTCAACGTACAATTTCTTTAAAAACAACAATAATTCTTGGATTTATGTTTTGCATAAATTAAAGAACAAATTAGCGAAGCGCAATGCGTTAAGCTGAGTCGAAAGACAAACTTGATTTGATTCTTCTTTAAGAAGATTTAAATACCATTTTATAAAGAGTTTGATCCTGGCTCAGGATGAACGCTGGCGGCGTGCCTAACACATGCAAGTCGAGCGGTATATATCTGAACAAATCTTCGGAAGAGTGAAGGTATAGAGAGCGGCGGACGGGTGAGTAACGCGTAGGCAACCTGCCCCATACAGAGGGATAGCCTCGGGAAACCGGGATTAAAACCTCATAACGCGAAAGATTCACATGAGTCTTTCGCCAAAGATTTATCGGTATGGGATGGGCCTGCGTCTGATTAGCTAGTTGGTAAGGTAACGGCTTACCAAGGCAACGATC
>NZ_JAFJZZ010000006.1 GCF_017255415.1 Clostridium aminobutyricum
TTACCAATCACTTTTGTGATTGCTGTTTGTACTTAATCTAAGAACAATTTAATGTTCTTTTGACTAATTTTCCATACTATGAAGTTTTCAAGGTTCATGTGCTCTTTCGAGCCGTTCCGCGTTAACGGAACTTTTCTATCATATCACCATCTCGTACCTTTGTCAACAACTTTTTTCAAATTTCTACAATTTGTTGTGGTTAACAAGTTAGGCTCACGTTCGTGTTTCACGAGACAGCTTTAATAGATTACCAAACTTTGCTTGCTCTGTCAACACCTTTTTTTGAAATTGTTTCGTGTTTTTTCAGAAAGTCTGCTGCAGGTTCAAATTTCAGCCTGCTGCAAGATTTAAAAGCTTGTCTGCTAAAGAATATTTTACGATTCTTGGAGTCCCGTGTCAACAAGAATTTATGCCGCTTTTTTACTATTTTTGTCGGGTTCAGTCTATTCTCTGCTGCCGATTCGCGGCATCCCCTTATACGGACTTATTTATTACATCAGCGTTGGTTATTTTACTTCGTATGTATGGATATCTTCTATATAAAAAACAACGGCACGTAGTAACGTACCGCTGTCCTCTGCATTTGTTATCCTATTATCTTCTCACAGATACACCATATTATCTATTGTACCTATATCGGGAATTTCAGATACATTTAGATCTGTACCATATGGAAAGTCTTTTTACCCTTCTTAATCAAGAGTTTGCCGTCTTTAAACAGATCTTTTGTAATCATCATCTTTGAGTCTGTAACCTTTTCATCATTGATCACAAGCCCGCCCTGTTCAATCGTACGGAAGCCTTCACTTCTGCTTGGTACCAACTTTAACTGCTGAATAAGAGCGACCACTCCCATTCCTTCTCCGTCAAAGCTTGTAGAATCCATAGTAGTAGTAGGGATGTTCTCCATCGTACCGCCGCCACCAAAGGCTGCACGTGCGCCTTCCTGTGCCTTTATTGCTTCCTCTTCACCGTGAACCAACTTAGTCACTTCAAAGGCAAGCACTTCTTTTGCTTTGTTGATCTCAGCATCCTTCAAATCACCTAAGCGATCCACTTCTTCCATCGGTAAGAAGGTAAGCATTCTTAAGCACTTGTGAACATCAGCATCTTCAACATTTCTCCAGTATTGATAGAACTCAAATGGAGAAGTCTTATTAGCATCCAGCCACAATGCCCCTTTTTGCGTTTTACCCATCTTCTTTCCTTCACTTGTTGTAAGAAGGGAGAAAGTCATACCGTAAACCTGCTTATTTACTTCACGTCTTGTTAAGTCCACACCGTGAAGGATGTTGGACCATTGGTCATTTCCACCAAACTGCATTTTACAGTCGATATCTCTAGCCATTACCATAAAGTCATAGGACTGCATCAGCATATAGTTGAATTCCAAGAAAGACAATCCCTGTTCAAGTCTCTGCTTAAAGCACTCTGCTCGGAGCATGCTATTGACTGAAAAATGTCTGCCGATATCTCGGATAAATTCTACATAATTTAAATTAAGCAGCCATGATGCATTGTTTACACAAATCGCTTTACCTGGTTCCGGTTCCTTATTTGCAGTAGCTTTGCCAACCGTCTTTCCGTCCCCGCCGGTATATACCCACTCATCGTCAAAGTCTAAAAACTTGTCAAAAAGTTTTTTAAAGGCATTGCAGTTGGCGTTAATCGTTTCAGGCGTCATCATTTGACGCATATCCGTTCTTCCGGAAGGATCTCCTACCATTCCGGTCCCTCCACCGATTAAAACGATCGGTGTATGGCCGAACTTCTGCATATACATCATGATGATGACCTGCATGAAGTGACCTACATGCAAGCAATCTGCAGTCGGATCAAATCCGATATAGAATTTAATCTTTTCCTTTCCAAGAAGGTCTCTGATTTCCTCTTCATTGGTCGTCTGCTCAATAAAGCCTCGTTCTTTCAACACATCAAATACGTTATCGTGTTTGCTAATATTATCTGGTATAAAGTTCATTTGCATTCCCTCACTTATTTCGTTCCGTATAATCTATCCCCTGCATCGCCAAGTCCCGGTACGATGTACGCATGCTCATTCAATCGTTCATCTTTTGCTGCAATGAAAATATCTACGTCAGGATGAGCCTGCTGTAATACTTCAATTCCCTCAGGTGCTGCAATTAAGCACATGAAGGTGATATTTTTTGCACCTTTTTCTTTAATGAAATCGATTGCTGCTGCTGCGCTTCCACCGGTAGCCAGCATCGGATCCACTACAAAGACTTGTCTCTTTTCAATATCATTCGGAAGTTTGCAATAATATTCAACCGGCTCGTGTGTCTCAGGGTCCCTGTAAAGTCCTACATGTCCGACTTTCGCATTCGGTACAAGTGCAAGCATCCCGTCAACCATTCCAAGTCCAGCTCTCAGGATAGGAATAATAGCGATATCTTCGCCCTTTAGCATTTTAACGGTTGTTTTACAAATCGGAGTTTCAATATCCACTGCCTCCAACGGTAAATTTCTAGTTGCCTCATATCCCATTAGCATTGCTATTTCTCTAACAAGCTCTCTGAAGTCCTTTACACTCGTTTCCGTTTTCCTTATCATAGCCGTCTTGTGCTGAATCAGCGGATGATCAAATACATATACTTTGCCCATTATTATTCCTCCCTTGCATTGCTTCCATGTTTGATTTTTATTTATAATTCAATTTGCATAAAATCTTTTTTCTAAAATATCCTTTTTCTATTGTGTTCGTTTCCCATTGAAACGGTGCTTCTACTATAAGTGATTGCACCTGGCATTCTTTACATTTGATTCAGCATGTCCACACGCCTTTGATGTCTTCCGCCTTCAAATTCGGTATCCAGCCATTTCTGTGTAATTGCCTTAGCCATCTCCGGATCAGTAGTTCTGCCGCCCATAGCCAACACGTTTGCATCATTATGCTTACGAGTCATCTCCGCCATCGGTACGTCTGTACAAAGCGCACATCGAATACCCTTTACCTTATTCGCTGCGATCGATATGCCGATTCCGGTGCCGCAGAAAACAATTCCCCTATCTGCTTTGCCGGACATCACTGCTTCTCCGCAAGCTTTTCCATACACAGGATAATCTACCGATTCTTCTGAATTGGTTCCAAGATCAAGCACTTCAATTCCTTGTTCTTCCAAGTATTTTTTTATTTGCTCTTTTAATCCCAATCCGCCATGATCGCTCGCCATCGCAATTTTCATTTTTCTTCTCCTTTGTTTCGATCGCACTACTTTATAAGTAAATGCTTCTATTCTTCATTAAAGATTAAAGTTTTATCACATTGTATCCCGCTGATTTCATCATTCGATTCATCACGGCAAATCCAATTCCATCCGAGTCATCCAAGGCTCCTGCTAAAATCAAATCCACCCCTTGTCCATCCAATTCTCGAAGTTTTGCGAAAAAGTCATGAGCTGCCCGTTGCAATTCTGTCTCTGCAAAAATAATCACACCTACTTTTTTGCCGTTGAGCTCATTTTCACTTTGGAGTTTCTCTATTTCAGCTTTTACCTTGCCCATTTCTCCGGAAATAATGATCATTTCTGCTTTTGGCGCGTAGTGCTTGTACTTCATGCCAGGGGCTTTCGGTTTAAAGTCTTCCGTCTCAACTTCCAATAGCTGTCCTTTAGACACATCCCTCGGTCTGTTTATGAATAGCGCCGGATCCATTTCTACTTTTTTACCTAAGCCTCTCACTGCCTGCTGCAATTCTTGTTGTGTTATAATGCCGGGCCTTAATAGGACCACGTTATCGCCTGAAACATCGACTACGGTAGATTCAATACCGACTTGGCAATCTTCACCCATCAGTATGGCATCAATCCGGCCATCTAAATCTTCTACCACATGTTTCGCTTTGGTCGGACTAGGCCGGCCTGATACATTTGCGCTCGGAGCCGCGATAGGGCATGTTGATTTTCTTATTAAATCTCTTGCCGTTTGATTGGAAGGCAGCCGAACGCCGACCGTATCCAGTCCTCCGGTCGTCACATCCGGTATCCCCGGTGCTTTATTTACAACCATCGTAAGGGGCCCCGGCCAAAAATGTTCCATTAATAGATCCATCAGCGGCGTTATCATTGGCGTCAGCTTCTGAAGGTCTTCTTTCTCCGCAATATGGACGATCATCGGATTGTCGCTGGGTCTGCCTTTGGCAGCATACACTTTGCCGACAGCAATGGCATCAAAAGCATTGGCACCTAGACCGTACACCGTCTCCGTCGGAAAGGCTACCAGCCCTCCCTCTTGTAAAATTTGTGCTGCCGTCTCTATATTTTCAGTTGTAACATTCAAATGCTTTGTTACCATTATTGTTTTCCCTACATCTAAAGCACTCCGTTCCTCCGCCGTTTGTTCTCGTCAGCATTAAAGTGCTTTCATTTTATCCGCCTGATCGCTCGTAATCAGTCCATCTATAATTTCATCTAAATCTCCATCCAGAAACGAATCCAGTTTGTAAAGGGTTAATCCAATTCTGTGATCGGATACACGACCTTGCGGATAGTTATAGGTTCTGATCCGCTCACTTCTGTCTCCGCTTCCCACCTGACTCTTTCTTTGATCAGCGATTTCTTTGTTTTGTTCCTGCATCTTTAGGTCATATAATCTGGAGCGCAATACCTTAAATGCTTTTTCTTTATTTTTAATCTGAGACTTCTCATCCTGACAAGTCACAACAAGCCCGGTTGGCACATGGGTCAATCGAACTGCTGAATCTGTCGTGTTTACACACTGTCCGCCATTACCGGAAGCACGGTATACGTCAACACGCACATCATTTGGATTTAAGTCTACTTCTAATTCATCCACTTCCGGCAGTACTGCAATCGTCGCTGCAGAAGTATGAATACGTCCGCTGGATTCTGTTTCAGGAACACGTTGAACTCGATGCGCACCGCTTTCATACTTCAATCTGGAATACGCACCTTTTCCCTTTATCAGCAACACCGCTTCCTTTACGCCGCCGATACCGGTATCATTCATTTCCATCATTTCCGTCTTCCAGCCGCGTCGTTCGGCATATCTCATGTACATTCTCAGAAGATTCGCACCAAACAAGGCCGCTTCTTCGCCTCCCGTTCCGGCACGAACTTCAAGGATAACGTTCTTTTCGTCGTTAGGGTCCTTCGGCAATAAGAGAATATTCAATTCCTGGGAATAAGTTTCAATCTTATCCTCCAGTTCATTGATTTCCGCCTTTGCCATTTCTCGAAGTTCTTCGTCCCCTTCCTCCAACATTTCCTTTGCATCCTGAAGGTCCTCTTTTGCTTTTTTATATTCTTTATACTTATTTACAATAGGCTCCATTTCGCCCATTTCCTTAATATGCTTCTGCCAAACCGGTTGATTGTTAATAACATCCGGATCAGAAACCTTTAAAGAAAGTTCCTCATATTTTTCTAATATAAAGTCTAACTTGTCAAACATTTATTTTTCTCCTATTTTTTATTGGGATCATCTATTAAAAACCACAAATAGGCCGTTTTTAAGCCTTTTCTTTTCTGTCCTAACTATTTAGTATAGCATATTTTGTTAGAAAAAAAAACTGGAAATTAAAATTTCCAGTTTGTTTAAAGCTACTTACTAGCTTGCTTTATTCGTTATGGAAACTGTTAGCAAGCTTTTCGAAAGACTCACAGGGCTGCCCCCGTTCATCTGATTAATCGATGTTGTACTTTGTCTTAAACTTTTCAACACGACCGCCACGGTTAATGAACTTCTGTTGTCCAGTAAAGAACGGATGGCAAGCTGAACAAACTTCAGTCTTGATTTCGTCCTTATTGGATTTTGTCATGAACGTGTTGCCGCATGCGCAAGTAACTTTACATTCCTTATAATCTGGATGGATTCCTTCCCTCATGCTATGCACCTCTCTTTTGCTCTTGGCCCCGCGGCCTCCGCATTATTTCTGTTTAATTTATTTCAAGAAAATCATCAATAGATTTTCCTAAACTACAGTTTTATACTATATCATAACCGTTTGTCTAAATCAATACTTTTTTGTAAGTTGCCTGTTCTTCCTTGGCAACCTCTTTCTTTTAAAGCGTTAGCTTCTGCAAATCGCTACTCGATCCAAGCCGCTATGATCTTTTTTGATTTCGACACTTACAAAAGGTCCTCTGAGGATTGCCAGTTCTTCCACAGCTCTCCCCTGATCATACCCAATCTCGAAGAGAAGCATGCCATGCTCACGAAGGTAGTTCGGTGCTTCCTCAATAATTCGCCGATAAAAGTCCAACCCGTCATTCCCGCCGTCCAATGCTAAATGCGGCTCATATTCCCGAACCTCTTTGTCTAAAGTCGGAATGATTGAACTCTCTATGTAAGGGGGATTGGAAACGATGATGTCAAATCTGGTATTTCCCAGTTTTTTCTTAAACGGTTCAAACAAATCGCCTAAGGCAAAACTGACATTGGATTTTAACAACTTCGCATTCTTTCTCGCCAGTTCGATGGCATCATCACTGATGTCGCAGCAAGTGACCTTCATGTTCTTACAAATTTTATCTAAACTGATACCAATCGCTCCGCTTCCGCAGCACAAGTCCAATAGATGCACTTTTTTCTTAAAATGACTCGAATAGTCCATAGCCGCTTCTGCTAAAATCTCCGTATCCAGCCGAGGTATTAAAACTTTTTCATTGACCATAAAAGGATATCCCATAAATTCCTGTATCCCTGTGATATACTGCAGCGGTAATCTTGTAGCCCGCCGATCAATCAGATCAAAATAGGTGTTGCACTGGCTGTCATCCAACATTCTAGACCAAATCATAAAAAGTCCAGCTTTATCAACATGCAACATATAGCACAGCAATTGCTCCGCATCTACTTTCGCATCATAGATTCCAGCCACTTCGAGAGCCCGTTGGCCTACCTGCAAAAGTTCCTTTACAATCATTGCCATATTCTAATCCTCCAATTTCATAGGTTTATATATTGAATTTTAGGTTCATGCGTAAACTCTTCCAATCATTTGAATCATTATGATATTTTGCAAATGATTCAGTCCTCGGTCTCAATCATTCTTTCCCCAGCAAAACATCCTCTGTATACTCTTCAAAACCAGCTCGGTAAATATTCAGTTCTTCTGTTTCAGACGGTACCATTACCGCTTTCATCGCAACAATAGCTACCTCCAGTTGTTTTTCATTCGGTTCATTCGTTGTCAATTTCTGTAGATATAACCCGGGCAAACTCAGTATTTTTACCAGCCCCGAATCACTGCCCCCAGCCCATTTCAGCAATTCATAAGAAAGCCCTGCGATGAACGGAATCAACAGCAGTCTTGATGTGATACGCCAAAACAAATTAGGCCATCCCAATAAAGAGAATAAGATTAAGCTGATCACCATTACAAACATTAAAAAGCTCGTTCCGCAGCGCGGGTGAAGCGTATAAAAAGGCATGCAATTTTTAGGTTTCAATTCTAATCCGTTTTCAAAGCAGTGAATGGTCTTATGTTCCGCTCCATGGTATTGAAAGACTCTCTTGATATCTTCCATCTTCGAAATCAATACGACATAGATAACAAACAATAGGATTCGCAGAACCCCTTCAATTAAATTCAGTACGATTTCGTTTGTTGTAAATATACTGCACCAGTTTACGGCCACCGTCGGTGCTATGATAAAAATTCCGACAGTAAAGACAAGCGCAAGAATGACCGAGATATAAATCATGATATTCCATGCCGCTTTTTCACCGAAATGTTTTTCAACCCACAAGGTAAGCTTATCTTTTTCGTAATACTCCGGCCCTTTGATAGTTCCGTCATCTGTTCCTGCGTCACGGGCAGCGTCACGCATTTTCTCTAGTTCTTCTTTATGCTCATTTTCATATTTTTCAAGCACTTCAGCGGAATACATGAGCGTCTTAGTGCCTGAAACCAAAGAGGAGCCAAAGGCAACGATGCCTCGAATAATTGGGAACTTCATCCATTTGCTTCTGGCATGCTGCTTCTCTGTTTTTAAATGAATCACACCGTCGGGCATTCGCATTGCTATCGCAGTACGGTCTTCCCCCTTCATCATGATTCCTTCCATGACAGCTTGACCGCCTACTTTAGTGGGGCAAGCCTCCTTTAAAAAAATCTTACTTAAATCCATACTATCTCCTATCGACAGTTTTAGCTATGATCGTTATATAAAATCAGCTATTTCTGCTCCCCTAATTTTGTTTTCTTAATCACTTGAAGGAAATCAGCATTATTTCTAGTATGTGCCAGATTATCGATAATCATCTCCGTCACTTCCTGCGTTCCCATATTCGCCATTGCCCGGCGCATCATCCAAACCGCTTCGATTTCTTCTTGACTCATGAGCAAGTCTTCTCGGCGAGTGCCTGATTTATTTAAATTAATAGCAGGGAATATTCGTTTTTCAGACAGTTTCCTATCCAAATGGAGTTCCATATTTCCCGTTCCTTTAAATTCCTCAAAGATTACATCATCCATTCGGCTTCCGGTTTCTACTAACGCGGTGGCGAGTATCGTTATGCTGCCGCCTTCTTCTAACTTCCTTGCTGCACCAAAGAATTTCTTTGGCTTATGCAGCGCGCCCGGATCCAGCCCTCCGGATAAGGTTCTTCCGGAGGCCGGTACAACCAGATTGTATGCTCTGGCAAGTCTCGTAATACTATCCAGCAAGATTACTACATCTTTGCCGTGCTCTGCCAGCCGCTGTGCTCTTGCTAAAACCATTTCGGCGACTTTAACATGATGCTGAGGCATTTCATCGAATGTCGAATAAATCACTTCTCCGCTTGATAAGGACCTCTTCATGTCCGTCACTTCTTCCGGCCGTTCATCCACCAGAAGAACAATCATTTCCACTTCAGGGTATTTTGCTTCTATTGTATTGGCTATCTTTTTTAGCAGGATCGTCTTACCTGCTTTAGGCGGTGCAACGATGATTCCTCTCTGCCCTTTTCCGATAGGCGCTATCAGGTCAATCAGGCGCATGGCCGTATCTCTGGAACCCGACTCGAGAGAAAGCCTCTGTTTTGGAAAAATCGGCGTCAAATCTTCAAAATCCGGCCGCTTGATTGCAACTCCAGGTTCATCTCCGTTCACTGTCAGGACATAAAGAAGCGCACCAAAACGTTCCCCTTCATTTGGCTTTCTTGAAATTCCCTTTATTTTATCTCCTGTTTTTAAATTAAACCTTCTGATCTGAGAAGGTGATACATAGACGTCTTTATCGCTGGTCAAAAAGTTTGAAAACCGAAGAAAGCCGAACCCCCCGTCTGCCAATTCCAATATGCCCTCTACTTCCGGCCGGTCCTCCCGATGAGTTGTTTCTTCTTCGCACGTTTTGCGCTCCTGAACAGGAGAGGTCGTTGCGGCTTCATGCCGTACATTAGCTGCCATTTCGATTTGAGCAGCAGCTGTCTCTGCTTCTTTCATAATATCCTCGTCCAAATAAACCTCAGCCGCTGGATTTGGTGTTGCTTTTTCATCATTTACGCCTAACACTTCCAGCAATTCCGACTTTTTCATCTTCTCGTAGCCTTCCACGGAAAAGGCCTTGGCAATTTCTTTCAGTTCAGCTATTTTCTTTGTTTTCAAAACATTTTGGTCCATAATAATTCCTTTCAGTATAATGACCGCACGAATACCCCAATCTAAGTTGCATCGATTTAGATTGTTTCCCGGGTTTGGGGTCATCTATTATAAGATAAGTTATTTAGATAAGATTTGCGAAATAGATTTGACTTACATCTCAATTATTTTATTCAATTATTTTATTCAATTTTGTTTGATCATTTCATATTAGATACCGTATCTTAGGTCATTTCAATAAGGTTAATTCCGTCTGCAATAAAAGTAATCGCTGCGCCTTCTTTCACCGTAGCCTTCGAAGTGGTTTTCGCATCCATTATATAATAAATCACCGGTTGAGTCTTATCTTCTCCTATAGCTATTCCAATCATTTTAACAGTAGCACTGACCGTCTTTATGCTTTTAATCGTCCCGGAACACGAAAATGGCTGTGTATCTATGTTTACTTGCTTTATCTCAGTTCCATCTGTTCCGGTCAACGAAGAAACAATTACTGTTTTCCCTGTGATGTCTGCTTTTATTCCAGACAATCCTTTCGTAACCGGTTCTCCATTATACACCAAGGCGGCACTTGAATCTACATAAATGTTCCTTGCTAAACCCGTAGCGGCATCCGTCAGTTGAATCAACTCCTTTGATTCCTCTACAGCAGTCACTTTTCCTCTGATGCTTACGGTTTCTTTCGCTGCATCATAATAGCCGCTGGTTCCTGCAGCTTTTTCACTTGCCACCGATTCATAAACACGATTGCTGATAGCCGCAAACTCCGAACGCTTGATTCCCTCTGCAGGCAAAAATGCAGTAGTACCGTCTGTTTGAAGGGATCCCTTCATGATCCCATGTCGATACAACATGTCAATGTATGGCCTGTCTTCTTCAGAAATAACAGCGGCATCCGAATAAGGAACCGAATACGCGGAAGTCAGCTTCATCCCCATCGCCTTAGCGGTCCAAAGTGCAGTTTGAAGTCTTGGCGCTTTCTGTCCATTCCCCTGGTCATCCGTAAACACCGCCAGCTCACTCGTATCTATAATGCCGAATTTCAAACAATAGGCAACTGTCGGCCTTGCCCATTCTGCAATCTTATTTTCTGTCAGTACGGATTCAAATTCCGATTGAAAATCATCCGTACTCTGAAGATCTCCTGCAGCATTTATGGCCCGATACAGCATCGTTGCCGCCTCTTCATAAGTAACTGCATTCTCCGGTTCAAATAAATAGGTACCGTCATATTGCTGATAACCCTTTATAATGGACTTTTCCGCAGAAAAATGGATATAGTCATATCCCCAATAGTCCTTTGGTACATCTTTAAATGTCACAGTATCAGCTGTATCCGCCACTGCATAACCAAACGTCCCTAGAATGATAGCCCCCACTACCGAAGCTATTAACAATTTGCCGGATATTACCCGCGCCATTCTCTTTAATCTTAATTCTGTTATCATCTTTTTTCCCCTTTTTCCCTTTTTTAAACTAAACTGCACCGTTAATCCCTTTTGTTCGATGCTTTTTTTCATTTATTGAGCAGACGGTTCCCTTACTGTTCTTGCGATACAGCTCCGTCTGTCGTTTGTTCTTCACTTGTCTTCCCGGAATAAATTTGAATAATCATCTCTTCGATTCCGTCCGCATCCGGATATACATAAAATGGCGGATCCGGATCTAAGGTGTTAGGCATAGTGTACGTAGTAATACTATCGGAGCTGATGCCTGCTGCACCCTTTGCAAGGGATAATGCGGTTCCGATGGTGATGTCCGAATCTACATTCTCAAATACCGTTTTTGTAACGGTCGGCAGCTTAAAACTTAAGCATTGCCGAAAGGCACTCTTCATGAACTCTTGTTGTGCCTTCACTCTTCCCATATCGCCTTCGGTATAGCCATGCCTATATCGCAGGAACTGAACGGCATGTTTCCCATCTAACACTTGCTCCCCTTTTTTCAGGTTAATATGGAGCGGCGGTTTATCATACGGATCGTCGTATTTCATATTAAACGGAATGTTCACCGGAACACCGCCCATTGAATCCACGATATTCTCCACGCCCTCATATTTAATAACTGCATAATAATTAATAGGAATCCCGCATAGTATTTTTGAAACTGCTTTTGCCGTGTTGACGGGATTACCTTTGTACGCTGCGTTTAATTTTTTTTCAGCCAGTCCATTATACCCTTCTCTATGATAATACGTATCTCGCGGAATCGATATGACATCCACTTTTTTATTTTCTCTGTCAAAGCTTACCAGCATGATGGTATCGGTTAAATTGCCGTTTACCCCCAGCAGTAACACATTGGCACGATCCGCATCTTTGATTTGATTATAAAGCGGGCTGTTTTCGTCTACAAGGGAGGCCAGTTCCTCTCTGTCATTATCCATCTCATCTACTATAATCGGCGTATATTGATCCTCTTTTTCAAATGGATTGAAATTCATAAATTTTGTATAGACTGAAGTGGCTCCTAGACTAATTGCCGTTAAAACTGCAAATGCAATAACAAATGTTTTGAAAAATATCTGTAGAGCAGAGGCCGGCTTCTTTGTTTTCGTTGTCGCCTTGGATTGAAGTGTTGGTTGGCTGGTATCCTCTGTATATCCATTTTGCATCTCACGCTGTCTTGTTCTTTCTGCTCTTTCTAATGCCCGCTGCTTCTTTTCAGATCTGCTCATTATCCTACTTAAATCCTCTCTACGTTCCACTATCCCGATTTTTCTCTCTGAAATTATATTTTAACCTATTTGTTAACAAAAATAAATAGGTTAAATAAGTAATATTGCGCGTTACAACAGTATTTTTCCAAAATATTGCAGTTTGGACCCTTTGCAAGAATATTTCTCATCGAATTTACTTCTTTTTAGGCATAAAAAATGTGGCTTCGCTCCCTGCTGTCCGGTTTGCCTTGCCAAGCAAGCTTGGGGCAAAAAGGCTATGGTTCCCTTCGGTGCTCTCTTTGTTCGCTGAGCACCCTCCTTCATAGGCAAAGAGGCTTCTGCCCCTCTGCACTTCCTTTTTTATTCAATAGGAAACGATATTTCCTATTGAATAAAAAAGCACCTCCAAATAGTAGGTTTCGTTTCTACCATTTGGGGTGCACTTCAATATTTCTTTTGACGATTCTCTGTCTATTCTGTTTTTTTCTATGAACCGGATTCAGTCTTGTTGTTATCACCCGAGTTGCCCTCATCACTTGATTCATCCGGATCCGCATAAATTTCTTCTATTAAGGCTCCAACCTGTTTCGAATCTATAAACCAGTACGAAGCCCCGTTTACTGTCTTTGGTCCTCCCGGAGCCAAATATGTATTCATATTTTCACTTTTTAAATTTACTGCCTTGGTTGCTATTTTTGCAGCCATGCCAAGTGTAATATCCGAGTCGACCGTTTTCAATCCCAAGGATACCGCCCCCGGCAAACCTGACTTAATCGCTTGTTTCATGGCAGATTTAATAAATTCCTGCTGCGCTTTTACTCGTCCAATATCGCCTTCCGGATATCCTTTTCGGAATCGCAGGAATTGTACGGCGTGCTTGCCGTCTAACGTCTGCTGCCCTGCCGGAATAGCAATTTTTAAAGGAGGCGTATCGTAAGGGTCGTTGTAATACATGCCGCCCTTATTGCTGATATTCGGAATGTTCATAGGCACACCGCCTATTTCATCCACTATGGCTTCCACATCGCTGAATTCAATGACCGCGTAATAGTTAATAGGAATTCCCATCAGGACCTCACTGACGGCTTTTGCCGCGCCTACTGCACCGCCATTCTGATAAACAGCATTGATTTTCTGTGCTGCGGCAGATTTATATTTGCTTCTAGGATAATAGGTATCCCTCGGCACCGAAATAATATCTACCCTCTGATTCTCCGTATCATAACTGGCAAGCATAATGGTATCCGTCAATTTATCATTATCCCCAAGTACTAAAATGTTGATCCTTTTGCTGTTTTTAAATAAATCGTAGTAAGGGCCATCCTTATCTACAAGATAGTCTATATTTTCTGCCAGAGATTCTGTCCCTGTAAAAATTCTTTTATTGGTGAATTGTTCCCATCCAAATTGTACCGGTACAAGAAGTACGGTAAATATGACGAAAAATATGATAAATTGTTTCCCAAATAATTTCAAGTTCATTACTACATTTCTCCCTTTTTCTCATACCCCTACGAATATATACCCTTTTGCTAGACTTTGCAAACCTTTTTTGCCTTATATTAAAAAGTTAAGAAAGTTGAAATAATCAGTAAAGCCACCCGCTTCCGGGTGGCTTTAGCTTATTTGCATGTATTAAGAATTGGTTACAAATCCTTATTTGCTGTAATCGAAGAAACCAACACCAGTCTTTCTTCCTAACTTGTTCGCTCTTACCATCTTTCTTAGCAATACGTGCGGTCTGTATTTTGTATCGCCAAATTCTTTATATAGAGTTTCCATGATTGCTAAGCAAACATCAAGACCGATTAAGTCTCCTAATGCTAGCGGTCCCATTGGATGGTTCGCACCAAGCTTCATCGCTTCGTCAATACCTTCTGCAGAAGCAACGCCATCAGCAAGAATACCGATTGCTTCGTTTACCATTGGGATTAGGATTCTATTTACAACGAATCCTGGAGCTTCTGCAACGTCTACAGGAGTCTTTCCAAGATCTGAAGTTAACTTAAGAATCGTTTCTCTTGTTTCATCGGAAGTGGTAAGGCCCTTAACGATTTCAACTAACTTCATAGCTGGAACTGGGTTAAAGAAGTGCATTCCGATAATCTTGTCCGGTCTGTTTGTTGCAGCTGCGATTTCAGTGATTGAAAGAGCTGATGTGTTTGTAGCGATAATTGTTTCCGGCTTGCAAAGCGCATCTAATTCCTGGAATAAAGCCTTCTTTGATTCCATTTCTTCTGTAGCAGCTTCGATGATTAGGTCAGCATCCTGAACGATGCTGATATCTGTGGAACCATGAACTCTGCTCATGATTTCTTCTTTTGCTTCAGCAGTAATCTTTTCTTTAGCAACTAACTTTTCTAAATTCTTGTTTACTGTAGCAATACCTTTTTCAACTGAAGATTCTCTTCTAGCTCTTAGAACAACTTCATAACCATTCTGTGCAAGAACCTGAATGATTCCAGCTCCCATAGTACCTGTTCCTAAAACACCAATTTTTTTCATTCCTCTTTGTCCTCCTTAAATTTGTAGTAAACTTGTCTCCATGTATAACTACTTATCTCAAACATAAATAGCACTCAACGCCATAGATTATTTTACCATGTTTCGGATTATTTTGTCACGTTTTTTTAGTCATACACAAAAGTCCGAAAGTTCTATCATTTTCTACTTTTTAGTAATTAAATCGATCTGTTTCAGACTTTTTATTGTCAGAATTTTTCGTCGCGCATGTCTTCCAGTATTCAGCTATGCTGTTTTTACTACGGCCAATCCGGTGATTATGCTTTACAAGGTTGAGACTGCTGTAACATTTTCTTCATCTCAGACTTGTACCGTTCCACTCCCGGCTGGTTAAACGGGTTGACACCCATCAGATACGCCGTAATGCTGCAGCTAGTCTCAAAAAAATAAATAAGCTGTCCGAAATAATACGCATTGATCTCAGGAATGTCGATTTTAACCATCGGAACACCGCTCGCTTCATGAGCCGCCAAAACAGCTTCTAAAGCCGCCCGATTCACCTCATTCATACTTTTTCCTTCGAAAAGTCCTCCGGCCTCGTTCGGTATCGGAAGATCCCTTGCCGGTTTCTTCACATTTAATATCGTCTCAAAGAAAATTTGATTTCCTTCCTGTAAAAATTGACCCATACTGTGCAAATCTGTTGTAAGATGAAGGGAGCTCGGAAACAGTCCCTTCCCTTCTTTTCCTTCACTTTCCCCAAACAACTGCTTTAACCATTCCGCAAAGAAATCAAGCTGTGGTTCATAGTATTCAACAATCTCAATCTGCTTCCCCGTCTTCATTAATTCGTATCGGGCAACCGCATAGTCTGTCCCGTTATAATCCCATTCCGTAGAAGAAGCCATAGCTGCTGCGCCAGCCAGCATGGATTTTATATCAATTCCGGCCGCAGCCATCGGCAATAGGCCAACAGAGGTTAAGACCGAGTACCGTCCGCCGATATCATCCGGAATTTCAAAGCTTTCATACCCCTCCCGCTCAGCCTCTTCACGCAACGAACCTGCAGCTTTATCTGTAATGGCATAGATTCTTTTAACTGCCTCTTCTTTACCATATTTTTCGATTAGCGCTGCTTTCAGTATCGCAAACGCAATGCTGGTCTCTGTGGTTGTCCCTGATTTAGAAATAACGCAGAGGCAAACATCTTTCTTTCGAATGTCCTCAAGAAGTTGACTATGATACGTACCGCTGATATTGTTTCCCGCAAACTTGATTTCGGGATAACTCTTAGGCGAAAGACCGCTGCCATAGATTTCATCCGGTCCAACCAGCGCGTGTACCGCTGCCCGGGTTCCAAGATAAGAGCCTCCAACTCCGATGACGATCAAAATCTCACATTGCGTTTGAATCAGTGCCGCCGTATTGAGAAGGTGTTCCAGTTCATCTTGTCCATATTGAAGCGGCAGTTTTACCCAACCGGTATACTCTTCTTGTCCGGACCAGAGTTTCTCCATCGCCTCCTCCACTTTAGGGGCACAATTTTTCAGTTGTTCTTTTGTGACACCGGTTCGAGAGATATCAATTTTTAAATCCATTCCCTTGTCCCTTTCTGAATGATTATTGTTGGGAAGACTGCTGAGGTGAATAGTTCGGAACAATTTCCTGCAGCCATTTTTTTACCTCGGCCTCTGTCATCGCAGAAACTCGTTTGATTTCCTCTTCTATTACAGCATGTCCGTCCGTTTCCTGCAGCATTTCCTTGAGAACGGGATTGGCAGGAAGAGGATGTCCTACATAAATTTTATTATGCCCCGTCTTTTCAATCCCCTCTTCATCCAGCAACAATTCTTCATATAGTTTTTCACCCGGCCGAAGGCCTGTGAGCGCGATATCAATATCCACATAAGGTACATACCCTGAAAGGCGGATTACATTTTCTGCGAGGTCTAAAATCTTCACCGGCTCCCCCATGTCGAGAATGAAAATTTCGCCGCCTTCCGCCATCGCTCCGGTCTGTATCACCAGCTCAACCGCCTCCGGAATCGTCATAAAATATCTCGTAATATCCGGATGGGTTACGGTCACCGGACCGCCCTTTTCAATCTGTTTTCTAAAAATGGGAATCACCGATCCATTGCTCCCTAATACATTGCCAAAACGAACGGCAGCAAAAGTCGTCCTTGCATGCGAACTTTTTTCTTGGAGCATCATCTCACCTACTCGCTTTGTGGCTCCCATTACGTTCGTAGGATTGACCGCCTTGTCCGTTGAAATCATCACAAACCGCTCTACGGCATGCTCTTCCGCCAGATCCAGCATATTTTTTGTTCCCATGATATTGTTGAGCACCGCTTCTTTTGGATTATTCTCCATGAGCGGAACATGCTTATGCGCTGCCGCATGAAAAATCACATGAGGTTTATACTTTCTAAAGACCTCATCCATACGGGTTTTGTCACGAATAGACGCGATGACAATCTCCAATTCTAACTTTGGATGAAGCTCTTTCAGTTCATTTGTCAATTCAAAAACAGAATTTTCATAAATATCTACCGCAATAATCCTTCTCGGCTTAAAACGGCCGATCTGTCTGCAAAGTTCTGAACCGATGGAACCGCCTCCGCCTGTTACCATAACAATTTTTCCTTCGATATAGCTTGAAATCTCCCGAAGATTGACATGCACCGGGTCACGGCCAAGAAAGTCTTCAATATCTACATCTCGAAGCTTACTAATGCTTACCTTTTCATTGATTAAATCAATTAAGCTCGGTAAAATCTTTATTTTGCAGCGAGTCCTCTTGCACTCGTCCATAATACTCTGTATGGCTTTCTTATTCGCAGAAGGAATCGCTATAATGATCTCATCCACCCCGTATTTACGGGCCACCAGGCGGATATCCGCCTTGCCTCCGGCGACTTTTACGCCGCATATCCGGTGCCCCTTCTTTATTGGATCATCATCTATCGCTACCACGACCTTCTTGCCGTATTCGTGATGGCTTTTTATTTCATTGATCATAGAAGCTCCGGCTTCTCCTGCTCCGATGACCATGACTTTTGTCACATGTTCCCCGATTAGATCCTTTCGGCCGATTCTCAGTACAAAACTATTGAAAGATCCCGGCGTACGCAGTCCTCGGACAAAGCGGTAGGACATTCGGAACGCGCCCAACAAAAATACCATAAATAAAAAACTGATGACATAAATTCCTTTCGGCATGTATAGACCCAGAAAGGTTACACAAGCGATGACCATCAACTGAGCGGTTGCAGCCGCTAAAACAATTTTGGTGAGTTCTTCCGTACCGGCATATCGCCACATGCTCGTATATAATCCAAGCAGCCAGAATGCTGCGATGCAAGCGAGGGTAATCGGAAAAATATTGCCAGCATAAATGTAAAACCAGGCATCAAATACTTTCGAATTCACATCAAAATCAAAGCGGAACAAGTATGCCATGATATATGAAAAGTTAACAATACAAATATCAATCAATAATAGTATTGCGATTCTTGAAAATTTAACCATCTATCTAACTCCTACTATCCCTCTTGGAGGAATATTATCCATAACACATAATACCGGGCCATAAAGTGCCCGGTATTATTTTAACCTTTGGAAAGCAATACTTCAAGTTAAGAATAGGTTACAAATAACCCCTTGCTTCTTATTGGAGTTTCCCCGTATTTTTCGCTATGATATAAGACAAATCCAACGGTTCAAGTTTTATGCTTGGCTGATTTGAATCCGTATAATATTGGACCTCTTCTTTCTCTAAAAATTGTTTTATTACATCCGCATGAACACAATGCCCAAAGCTTAAGGATCCGGTACTGCTTTGCATACCATATACGATCCCCTTCGCGTCAAATAATGGGCCTCCGTTTTGCCCTGTAAATCCCGGTGTACTCATCTCAATTCCTGCAATCTGATTGTCTGCCCCTATAAATCGGGTTACCATTCCTTCCGACGGAAATCGTGGGCTGGTTCTGTTTCCTTCATTTGTCCACGCGATTTCATCCCGCTGTGCATCGTACATATAATTCGTGAATTCAGGGAAAGGGAAGCCCAATCTGCACAAGAACTTTCCTTGACGAATTTCTTGTTCTTCTGCTGCAAAGGTAGCATATCCACTATAATTAATCTGATTAAATCCATCCAGTTTCAATATTGCTACGTCTGCTTTCGGATGAAACCTGCACTGAATTCCGGACAATGCGTCCACACAGTCTACAAACCGGATTTTCATTTGGGTGATCGTGTTTTCTTCGTATTCATATTCCTTCTCAAGAGATTTCAGTAGTTCTTCCAGAGCAGTATCCGCTGCCTCTGCCTCTGCCTGCTGCAATAATTGTTTTTTTGCCTCTTTAAATTTAAGATATTTCTCTTCTATCGCGGAGGCATCCATGATCATTTTGGCGGTTCCTTTTGTGGTCACAGCAAAGCCTTCTTCATTGACAAAAAATAAAGTCGACGAGCTAGGTAAAATTTTTGCAGAACCATAGGTTCTCATTATAGAAAAAACAGGACGGGTGAAGTTCCCAACCTTTTCAATCGCATCTTCAAACATGTACATTCCTCCATTTATCCCAAATCTCTTTCAATTTTATTGTACCACTTTCGAGAAGGCCTGTACAAGAATAAAAGGATTTATGACCCGTCCGTTTTGTGGTATACTCCTTTTCGAGGTGAAAATGAAATGAATGATATTATCATAGAAAAAGCAATTCTACATATTTTAGATACCAGTATCACCACTCCCGTCTTAGCGGACAAGCTTATGGCTTATAGTCAGCAAGCCGACGAATTTCTGAAGATTCATATTGCCCGGGCTATAGAGGATGCAGACATTAAGAAAGGTGCCTTTAAAAGTGAAGGGGAAGACATAAAAAAACTTATTTCCAATGTAGAGGATGCTGCTTTTATTCAAGGTTCGCAGCAATTGGCGCAGCAAATTTTTGAACTGGCTCTATCCAACCCCGGCATTCCTGCCGCAGACCTCTTATGCTGCCATTTTCGTTATGATAACGGACTGTATTTCGGGCTTCTTAAATTTAATTACAAGTCCTCCTACATACACCAGTTCAATATGGCAGACGAATTCAAAGAAACACGAATTCTCAAGCAAAATGCGACTATTGCAAGTGAAAATCAAAAGTTGGAGGAATTTGCCTTTATTCGTTTGGATGATTTCAGTGTATTGGTCAAGGAAAAAAAGGTGGAGATCAACGGTGCAAAAGACTATTATCTTTCCAGTCAACTATTGAAAGTTGATACAGACCTCTCCCCCAAAGCGAAGGTAAATATCGTGGAGAAAGCAGCTCAGAAGGTCATTAAGGAATTCTATGGAGAAGACCCGTTAAAAGTATCCCAAGTAAAAACGGAATTGAAAAGCTGCGTGGATGAAAGCAGCATCATAGAAATCGATCGCATTACGAATGCTGTTTTCGATGGAAATTTTTCCGCTCAGCAGCGCTATCGGGAAGAAGTCGCACAAAAAGGAATTTCAGGCAAGGCTTTTGAAGTCACCTCCGAAATTGAGAAGAAAGTGGCCAGAAAGCAAAAGATATTCACTGACAGCGGTATCGAAATCAGTCTGCCGGTTGATTATTTAGAGAACAAGAAGAAAGTGGAGTTTATCATGAATGAAGATGGTACCATGTCGATATTGATTAAGGCAGTGGTGCTCCGATAGAATAAATATAAATAATGTAATATCTGTAAATCCAATGTCATAGCTGCCATCGACGGATATTTTGAAGAATATTTATCTTTTCAAATTTCGTGAGCAAAGCTTTTAGCGAGTATGAAATACGAAGAAAAGAATTGTTTGAGCGTAGCGAGTTTGCTTTTCTATCTAAAAGCAAAGAACGGAATTTATGAAAAGATTTATTCTGAAAATTAATCCTGAGAATGGCAGCTATGACATTGGAATACCGTTTTATTTCTAGATATACAATATTTCGAAACTTCATTGGGACATTTAATAAAGCAATACCCTGCCATTTGGGATGCAGACTCTTTTCTGTTCCAACTGGCAGGGTACTATTTATTTCTTTTGATATATAATTTTTATTTAGTTACTGTTATTTTTTCTATCTGAGCCCCAGTCGGGAAGTTTAGTGTAAAGGTTTCTGAGCTTCCTGCTGTTGCCGTTACTCCATTTGCCTCATCCGCTGCTTGTGCGCCTTTTAATGTTGCTTTTACATAGGCGCCATTTTCGTCATAGTTGACAGATAACGTTTGTCCATCCACGGAAACCGAAAGTTCCTTTACTAAAGCACTTCCGTCTAAGCCTTTTAGCCCTCCTAATCGTAAGGTATATTCTCCGCCTTTTGTGCAATAGGTTTGCAACGTAAAGGAGGTCCCTTTTTCTATTTTGACTGTTCCGTCAAAATCCTTCGTAATCGGTTCTTTCGGATTCTTGGATTCTGCCGTTGTCAGCCCCCACTTCGTGCTTCCGGTAAGCACGATGATATTGTCCGGAATGCCGTCATTATTGACATCTACACCAAAATCCGAATTGAATATGGTATTAGAAAAAATATGAATACCAGTAGAAAGAGTCTGCGTATCTAAGTTTTCAATGCCAAGCATCTTGCCTACAAACACCACGTTACTTGGATCCAGCATCGCATCATCTAAATAGGTCGCATTCCTTTCCTGAAGCTGTCTGTAATACCCTAAAATATTGTCCACATAGTATTCTTTTTTACCGACTAAATGCATCAAAATTTCTATCGGGTTATCCCTTGTTGGATTAATCGCTGTATCAAAGATATTAAAAAGATTATTCCAAGTTTTAGGACTTGATTTCCAATCTTCAGCCGCAATGGATGCAGCCTCAAAAAGTTTGTCATCTTGTCCTGTGTTAAAATAAAACGGTAATACATAATTCAATACGGCATCCGTATTGTTTGTCACTTCTTTCGCGAACTTATTCGCTTGCTCTAAGTTTTCCTGTAATCCGTAGGTACTTACTGTCACTAGATATGATGTTTTATAATCATCCGCTTCAAATCGATCTATCTTTGCCAAGGTCTCTATTTGATCTATCGTACAATTGCCTGTAGATGCCTTATAGTGAGCAAATAAGTTTAATACTAATAATATGCCCATTATCAAAGAAAGTAGGATTATAATAACCTTTGCAATAGCCGGACCGGTAATCTTTAAATTTAAGTCTTCATATATTTCCGCTGCGCATTTTTCTACAAGGTCGGTGGCCTCCTCATCGCGAACTTCTTTCTCAAAAGGTTTTGATTGAGCAATTATCAACAATGACATTATAGCAAAAGTGATAATCAAGAAAGGTCCGGCGGACCATGTGAGATCCGTGATAGCTTGGCCAAATATTTGGAATACACAAGCTATAAACAATGGTAAAGTTGTAAATGCCAGACCTCCCTGCTTTCTTAGCTTTAACATTGACAGAATGCAAGCTACTAATATTCCTATAAATAAACCAAATCCAATCACTCCTAGGTCGCAAAGAGTTTGAATGTAATGATTATGAACATATAATGTTGCATAAAAGAAATTCTGAACCGAGGCCACGCCCTCCTCATATCCACTGATTCCATGACCTATTACAGGACTTTGTCTAAATAGTTTTAGACCATCTTCGAAGAATACTATACGTTGTACCATATTTTGGTTGGCACCTAAGTCTTGAATACGGTTTGCAACATTTTCAGGTAAGAGCTTATACGTTAATTTTACTTCTTCAGAAGTTCCTGTTTTAACGTTTTCGCAGACAACCTGCTTTAAAAGGCTTCCTCCTTCATTCCCGGTGAAATAGAGTTTAACAATTTTAGAGCCTTCCGGAACATTGAAGGAGGCCTTGTCCATCGTCCCGTCGTAAATAGTCGTAAATGTATGAACTTTTAAGTCCGTTTGATCTTGTGAAGTAATTTTTATTGTCGGCGCTTTTTCCGTTTCTGCTTGTAACTGATATTCTCCTGGCTCTAAGTAAGCCGCACGCATAACCGTTTCCGTAGGTTCTAAAGTCATTGGTCCTGTTACATGTATCGCTGCTAGAACGTAACCGCAAATTATAATTAGCACGATAGCTCCAACAGCTAATCCAGCTTTCATATTACCGGCTAATTTCGTAGAAATAGATATTCTACCATAGTTATCTACCGCCCATAATGATGCAGCATTCAAAACGATTGCCATCAGCGGTAAGATAAATGAATTATCAAAAGAACGCATCACTATTGCACCACAAACAAGTGTCACTATAACCGTTTCTGCCATTAGCATAAACAATTGAAGACGCTCGCCTTTTGGGGTCACCAAAATCATCAGAATGCAGGCAATCAAAAACATTACTATGGAACCTAAACTAAATAAAAGCAGGTAGGTCAATGCATGTATTGATAATAAGATAATGCCTAATGTACGTTCTTTAGCGCCTTCGCTACTTACTATCAAATATAAGCAAAGAAAAATGCCTAACGCTATAACCCCTGCAAAAGTATTGGCATTACCGAAAATACCAGTAATACGAATTCCCTGTTCTAGTACGCCAAAGTGCTGCATACTAGAAGTAAATAAGCCCATAAATGCCTTAAAACCTGTTGCAAGTGGGCCATCTGAAGCGGCATCGATGGATACTATTCCAAAAATAGATGTTACAATAGTTAAGGTAGCCGCAACCCTTCCAAAGCCTTTCTTGGTTGGAACCGCCAATACCAAAATAGTAAAAAAAACTGCCGCTGCAATAATCAATTTTGTAAATTCAAAAAGAGCAGCCTTTGGCACATCTGCATAACAAATAGAAATCCCATTCCAAATCAGGTAGGCAAGAATCATAAAGAATAATGGACCTGTATACACTTTTAAGGCATTCTTTGCCTGCTTCGTAAACATTAAAGCAGCTATCAGTATCAGGCCTGCCAAAGCACCCCACTTTTGTACAAGCGAATCAAAAGATCCAGCCGCTGTCGTAAACAACATGAGCAATATAACTGATGCGATAGGAATAATCGTTATTTTTTTTGTCATTTCTCAATACACCTTTCTCTTTCCCCTATATTTTTTCTTCATTTACGATACCCTTAAAAAGGGTACGAAATAGTATTTTTATATCAAATAAAATGGTCCAATTCTCTATGTAATAGATATCATGCTGAATGCGCTTCTCAATCGAAGTATCGCCGCGTAATCCGTTTACCTGTGCCCAACCGGTAATACCCGGCCGAACTTGATGCTTAACCATGTATAGGGGAATAGTTTCTTTAAACTGTTCCACAAAAAACGGTCTCTCCGGCCGTGGCCCAACCAGGCTCATATCCCCCTTCAGTACGTTGAAGAATTGGGGTAATTCATCTATTGAAAATTTACGTATCAATGAGCCGAATTTTGTCTTCCTCGGATCAGCCAGCGTCGTCCATGCAGTGCTTTCAATAGGATTTACTCGCATGGAGCGGAATTTATACATGGTAAAGAGGTCTTTGTTTAGCCCAACCCTCTCTTGTTTAAAGATAATCGGTCCTGGCGAAGAAATCTTGGTTCCTATTGCTGTAACAATCATGACTGGAGAAAGAATCAAAAGTAGACACAAGGATCCCATGATATCTATCGCTCTTTTAACCATAGCGTTTAAAATATTATCTAAGGGAATCCGGCGGATATTAATCAGCGGAATTCCTTCCATATCATCCATATATGGCTTCGAAGGCATATATTTGGAGTAAAACGGAATCACGCAAAGCTTTGTTCCCGCTTTTTCACAGCTATTTATCACTTTCGGCAAAAGTTGAAATTCCGCTGCCTCTAACGCTACTACCACCTCATCGGGGTTAAAGGTCTCAAGCGCAGCATCGATTTGGTCATAATTCCCTAAGTATTTTGCATGCATTAAAACCCTATCAGATGCCAGATAACCTATTGGTGAGAAGCCCAATGCTTTGTTTTTGTTTATCGCTTCCAAGTACTCTTTTGCAAGAGGGCCTGAACCAATGATAAGATTATGTTTTATGTTAAAGCCCTTTTGTCTGTACTTTTTTAACACAAACCGAACGAAATATCTTTTAGTTGCAGTACCCATGGTATTGAACAAGAGAAAGAAGACCAAGGTCCATCGTGATAGATCCAGCCACTTAAAAAAGAACAAGCAGGTTAAGAGAATAACAATACCTAAAAAATTAGCTTGAATAATAAGGGAGAATTCCTTGGAAAAGTCTTTTCGCCGAAACGATTCATATAGTCCAAATCCAGCATAAAGCAGCAAATATAACGGAATTACAATAAAGGCAAGCTGAATATAAATAGCCAGCGTTATATGTCCGGACTCCCCTTCCATAACAAAGAAACGAACAACGTAGGCAAGTGCCATTGCGATTAAAATAGCTACCCCATCCGTTAATATGTTGAAATCGTTGAGTATTTTTTGATTTTCCTTAATCATGTTCGATATACACCCTTTTAAAACATTACCCGCTTTGATTCTATCTATAAACTAAATTTCGATAAAAAATTACCTTAAAATACATTTTTATCACGCTTTAAAACAATAGCTTTTTAATTATAGCATAATGTTCCAAAAAATGAATGTCTTTATGTAATTAATTCTTGGCAATTTGATTTTTAAGGTGGTATAATAGTTAATTAATGGGATTTTATTAGGGGTATCGATGTTCGTATTTGATTAAGTTTCAACGTGTCATTGCACATACTACTTTACTTATTAAAAAACGCTGCCAAATGATTTTACAGGGGAGAACAGATTATGAAAAGGACAAAGAGGATTATAGGGATTGTTTTATCACTTTCTTTGATATTAGGGACGTCAACAGCTGCATTTGCTGCTTCATCAGTTTCAAATGCAGCTAAGCCTGCATCTACCAAAGTACTTGCTTACATTAAGCCTGATCTAAAAGTTCGTTTTAATGATGAGACGTTAACATTTAAGGATTCTAATAATCAAATTATATATCCTCTAGTATATAGAGGGAGTGCTTATTTGCCGATTCGGGCTATTTCCGCTTTGATTGGCGAAGATATTGAATGGGATAATTATAGTCAGACGGTTTTTATTGGTAAAACGCTCAGTAACCCAAGTAAATCAAAGATTAAAATGGGAAATCAAAATGCTTTTCAAATTATTTCTGCGTCAGCAATTTCCTCTATCGCACTGCCTTTTTTAGAAACTGTTTATGTAAAGCCAGATATTAATATTATGTATGACTTTGAATTGAAATCGTTTACGGATAGTAATAATCAAACAGTCTATCCTATTATATATAATGGGAGCACCTATCTTCCAATCCGTTGCCTCTCTAGTTTAATGAATAAACCGATTACTTGGGATAATGTATCTAAAACTATTATCATCGGAAATATCACTAGTGGAACAAGCACCATTTCAAAAAAGAGTCAAGCCATTCTTAACCTTGAGGCGAAATATGAATCAGCTATTGAACTATATGATCAAGCGACTGATAAGATTAAGTACATTCATCAATCTACGGATTCAGAAAAGTTAAACCTTATAGCAGCTGCGGTTACTGAAGATGTTGCTTTAGCGCAGAAACAAACGATTGATATTAAGAATATGAATACTGCGGATTTCACGGAAGATGAACTAAAAGCCAAAGACGTGCTATATGCTTTTGTAGAATCATCCGAGTATTATATCTTAGTTTTGGAAAATATTTCTTACTTAGCAGCTTCTTATTCAGACTATTCTATGCTTGCAGAGACTTTCATGGATTTGGCTTTACAGTCAAGAGATAAAATGGATGATGCTAGAACAGCTATTGAAAAGCTTCAGAAAAATGCACAATAAAATAGATTAGCTACATAAAAATCGCAATATGCTAGGTATTGCGATTTTTTTAATTCATTTATTATGCGTCTGTTTTATCAGTTCCCATTTGTAAGCACTGTTTACAATGTTTGATAAGCTTGAATAGATCGGATTCCAATTGAGCTGAGTAATGGCCTTGCTGTTATCTGCAACAAGAATTGGCGGATCTCCATCCCTACGATTGCAAATTCTCAGTGGAACTTTTTTACCAGTTATTTTTTCCGCCTCAGTAACCAACTCTAATACAGAAATTCCCGCTCCGGTGCCTAAATTAAAAAAGTCAAAACTCCCTATATTGGCCTCCGACCTTTTCTCTAACAGTTTTTCTACTGCCAGTACATGAGCCGTTGCTAAATCCTTCACATGAATATAATCCCTGATGCAACTACCATCAGCTGTATCATAATCTTCACCAAATAATGAAAATGTTTCTCTTTTCCCCGTAAGCGCTTCTAGGATCAGCGGAATCACGTGGCTTTCAGAGTTATGGTCTTCTCCCAGCCTTTCTTCATATGCAGCGCCAGCCGCGTTAAAATATCGAAGCGCAATGGAATTCAATCCGTATGCATTGCCATAATCCTTCAATATTTGCTCAATGATTAACTTCGTCCAGCCATACGGATTAATAGGTGCTTGCTTTTCCTTTTCTGTAATTGGAATCATTTCAGGAATTCCATATGTAGCACAAGTGGAAGAAAAAACAATCTTTTTAACACCTTTTGAAATCAAAACATCAAATAATCTCTTACTGCCAAGCACATTATTTTCATAGTATTTTGATGGATCGATTACCGACTCTCCGACCAGTGAACTCGCTGCAAAATGAATCACCGCCTTGATATTATGCTGATCTAAAACTTTCTCTAGCTGTGTAATATCAGCAATATCGCCTATTATTAATTCGCAATCTTTTACTGCCCATTCATGCCCCGTAGTTAAATTGTCATAAACAATTATGTCATAGCCTTTTCCAATTAGTTCTCTGACAGTATGGCTGCCAATATATCCGGCTCCGCCTGTAACTAGAATTTTCATTCACTTCTCACCTTTGTATCATCCCACTTTATAGAATAAAAGCTACTAAATAATTCTCATCACTCAGTAGCCCTTACGCATTGTTTATCTTAAAATCAAATATACCATTATAACCACCATTGCCATTGCGGCCACAATACTTGCGGTTTTCTTTACCTTGCTTCCTTTCGGAAAGCTTTTTTGTTTGGAATAGGATAATCCACTGCCTGGGATCCCAACACTACCACGAATTCCGTCCTTGTTGATAGACACTCGTGCCCCTTTTTTGCCAACACTTATGCTTGGACCGTTTTTGCTAACGGTAAGTCGTACGTTTTTTGATAAAGCTTTGGTTTTTCTGTAGTTGATTCCCATGTAAACTCCCTTTAATTCTAAAAGAAACATTACCGTTTCGATCACCTATTCTAGTTATTAATTATCTCTTTCTTCTGCCATTTTCAAAATATCTTCAGCTGTTAAAGTTTTTCCTTCTTCCATTGAATCTAAGCGAGATTCTGCCTTCGGTGGGTTGCTTTGCACTTTCTTACCAGTTACTGCTTTTTTAAATTTATGCCAATAAATTCCGATTGCTGTTCCAGCAGCGATTAGTCCCCCTGCAATAAGTTGAATAATATAGGTACTAGTGCTAGGATCTAAGTACGCAAAACTTTCAACTGTTCCAAATAGTATAAAACATAATACAAAATATGTAACTATTAAACCTTTTTTCATTTCCATTTTCCTTTCATTTAAACTTTTAGTATAGTCCTCTTAATTTTTTAATCTTGCTATTATATAGCTTGCACCGATCATTCCACTCCGGCCAAAATTGAAAATATATTTTTCTTCAATCTCTTTAATTTGTTTTTGGTATTCTGTCTTATTTCTTAAAAGCGTTTGTATCGAAGTGAATATCTGATTTGACACCTCACTTTTTTCAAGCTGTATTCCGATTACATTGCGTAGTGTTAAAGATAAAGGTGATAAAGGTATCTGCTCCCAATTCGGATTTGCTATTTTCATTTTAGTATTTATGAAAAGTGATGGTTTCAAAGTCGCTAACGAATATTCATAAGCTATCCCAGACCAATCCGTGATTAAAACATCTGAACTGTAGACTGTTTCATTTGAAGAGAAATCTGTTTCAAGCGTAAAAAGCTCCCCTGTCTTACGACCGTACTTGTCCATTATTTGATTCCAACGCATCGGAAATCTTTTTACATACTCAGGATGCGGCCTTATAATAATGTGAAATCCTTTATCTAGTAAATTATCTAATATCTCATCTAAACAACTGTCCAATATGTTGTCTTCCTGCCAAGATGGTGCGATAAGTATACGTTTTACTTTTTTATTTGAATAACCCTCCTTGTTATTTGCATAATGGATTCTCATGTTTTCAATAACACCATACCCACATTCAACTAGCATTTTAGGTTTCAAATTATATAGTTTTTCGCTTTCTCTTATTTCATGAGCTTGATGAATTCCCGTACAAAAAATCGTATCATAATTATCTAGCGCTTTATCTCTTATCGTCATAATAAAACTTAATGGAGCATGAAACATATAAATATATTCTATGTCTTTTCGTACCATTGACCGTTTTATATGAAAATTATCTAAGTCAGGCATAGTCATCACAACTATATCTGCATCCATTTTCATAAATAGAGGTATCAGCTTTTTTTCACCAACATAATAGGGTAAAATCCTCGGATTGTTCTTATTAAATATCGCATCATAAGGATCACTTGTAATATAATGAATGACTATATTTGATCGATTAATAATTTCATCTATTACATTCTCAAAATATTTATAAAAACCACTTTTTTCTGAGTAAAAAACTAATCTTTTACCTTCCGAATTTAAAAAGCGTTTATAATCTTGTCTTTCTCTTGGCTCATTTTTTTTAATCTCTTGCTGTTTCTGTTTATTTATTTGTTTCAGCACACGATTTGCTTCTTTTGAAGCTTGGAGGTATTCATAATCAATATATTTTTTCGGATTATAAATCCAATTTAATATGTAAATTTGTATTGTAGAAAGCACGTTGCTACAGATCCAGTATAAACCTACACCTGCCGGCACGATAAAAGTAAAATACAAAGAAAAAAGAACCAAAAAGATTGTCATTCCCCATTTACTTAATGCCCCTTGCTCCTGCTGTAATACATTCTCTCTATTTTGAACTAAACAAAGCAGCAAAGCACTTAGCGCAGACAAAATAGGTATTATCATTAAACTGCTCTCAAATGTCGGAGTCAACGATAAATTTAATCCCATAAAAGACGTATCAAATTGTCTTATTAAATTTATAATATTTTCAGAAGTTACTGCACTAAAAAAATGTGTATACTTCTGATTTTGGATTAGTTCTACAACCGTAAGCGTCCCCGAATGACCTAATTCATTAACTCCTAAAATTTTCATTGCTACTGAATTAAGCGCATTTATTGTTGTGGCATTAACACCAAGTAAATATTTTAAGGGATTATAAATTACATATATAATCCCTATTATTATTGGAATTTGAATCAGCATTGGTAAACAGCCTATGCCAGCATTATACTTCTCTTTTTTAAACAGTTCAATTTGTTCTTCCATAAACTGTTCTTTATCCGCTTTGTCAGGATACTTTCTCTTTAACTCATCAATCATTGGTTGCATCTTAACCATTTTAATTGAATTTTTCTGTATCAATACTCCAATAGGAAGAGTAATTAACTTTATTATTAAGGTAAATATTATAATGGTCCAGCCGTAATTTCCTATTAAATTATAACAGAATGCCATAATAGATCCAATCGGGGTCGTTATAATTATATCAATTAATTTCATTTATATTGCTCCTATTTAGTAATCTTAAATGCTATTTTTGTAACAAATATCCCAAGTTTCCGCTGATCCTCACTTAAGCCTAATTCTTTTGGACTCTTAGCATTTAATGTTTCAAAAGTAATTAATTGATTTTTTCCCGCATTTAATAAACCTTTAGGTATCACAATTTTAATAGGACTTGCCTCTTCTCCATTTATTTGTTTGACTTTTTCTCCATTAACATAAATTGTAGTCGAACCGCTTCCCAAAAATTTATTATAATACAAGTTCATTTGTATATCAGAAGCACTTTCTGTGTAGAACGTCATAGTTGATGATTCTGAAGTCCAAATACCATCCTCCTCTTGAGTATACCAATTTTCTAATTGTAATTGAGAACTCTGTCCTCCTGGTTTAAAAGAAATTTCTCCGTTATATTTTATATCTAAAATATCTTGGTATAAATTCTTTTGTGAAAGAACCATTGTTGTATATGCAACTGCTAACACTCGCGTATCAGTACTGGTTCCTAGACTTTGAGGTGATCTAGCATCTGGATATTGAAATACTATTACATTTTGACCTTTTCTGAAAAAATCTTTTGGAATAACAACAGTTAAGATATGTTCTGTACTGTTTATGTCTTTTTCACAAATGTATTTATTGTTAATAAAAAACTTAATTCTTTGTTTCTCTCCTAAAATAAATGGGATATTTAGTATTAGTTTCACATCACCTTTTGGATTTTTATTAATATTAAGCTTAAGCTCTGTTTTTTCTCCTAAAGACCATGCAAAATCTTTTTCAACAGGAGAAATCCCTTTCACTATAGCACTTCTATCATCTTTTTCAAGAAATGAGAACCTTTGTTCCCATTTATATTTACGTGGAATGCACCCATTAACTATTCCATTTTTTGTATATATTTTGCCCGAAAACTCGTTATCCCCTAATTCATTAGTTGTTTTAGTTGTTGTGTATTTCTTTATATCTGGTAAATATTGCTTATCCCAAGAATCATCCCATTCATAATAGTAAAATTCTCTTTTTCTATTATTCCCTTTCTGAATATCCTTAAGGCTTTCGCCATATTTTTTATAATCCCTACAAATTTGGGATATCAACGTCGGCATTAAGTCTGAGTAACTAGCCTCAACATCTGAAATATTAAAATTATGATGCTGCTTAGGATACTTAATCAAAAGGGTTGGTTTTTGGTGCAATTCTGTGGCTCCATGATCGGCCATAACAACTATCATGGAGTTATCATAACAGTTATTCTCTTTTAGTAACTTAATATAATCCTCAACTATTTTTAACGCTCCTTTCGTTTGTTTTACTGCAGATGATTTACTAACCTCATTTAAATTTTCATCAAGTGTAAACGGCAAATGAGAGCCTTCATAATGGTAAACCCTAAATATTTTTTCTTTACAAGGATTGATCCCACTATTTTTTAATAGTTTATAAATATTCCTAGTATCCATGCTATAAACATCTTGGGAACTATCTTTAAGATTATCGAAAGTGTCAAATTCTAAAACGAAGTATTTTTTAAGTATATCTGGAGAGTACTTAAATAAAACTAACTTAGCATACTCTTTATATAAAGTTTCATAAGATTTAATTTGAGGCGTTGACTGTTGCATATTTATCAAATCTGCTGATGTCGATATAAAAGAGCTACTTGTGTAAACTCCGCAATTAAAATTATTCTTCTTTAATTCTAATGCTAAAGGATTATTTCTCCATGCTTTTTCTATATATTCATTGTACGGTAAGCCATTCAAATATTTATCCCCAGTAAGTATATATGGTATGGCCCCCTTTGTTGATGGATACATACCAATTACATTTTTGTAATACGTAAAATCATTAAATGTTTTATTGAGCTCAGGATAAGTTTCTAATGCCTGATTAAAGTAGCTCGTATCCATTGAGTCAACAATAAATACGGCGATGTTTTTAGTAGTCGATACATCAAATATCCCTTCTGTTGTTAAAACAGTTTTATCTTTGCCGCCAACGCCTGATATCGCAATAAGTACGATTAATGCAATAACTTGAACTCCAGAAAGGACGGTTGATACAATAAAGGTAAATTTATTAAATTTTCCATAGATTTTTTTCGTAGCTATAATCGATGCTAAAATACAAAATGTCCACAAAACTAGGCTAATAATCTGCCATATAGTATATTGTTTCCATTCTATGGCTGAACCATCTAGAAGGCCATAATTTATTACTAGAAAATTACCCTGCAAATATGTGGATATTGCTATGCCAAATAGGGTTGCCTTTATATATTTATTAAGACTAGATCTATTACTCATTAAAAAATATAGTGATAGAAAACTTAAAGATCCCCCAATTATAATTATAGGAGTTAAGCTCATTATTCCAAACCATAATTCCTCTTTATTATCAAGATAAAGTTCTAGAGGTCCGAATACAAAAAGAGTAAACGATAAAAAAAAGCTAATCGATGCTTTTTGTTTAGATTCCAAATCATTTATTTTTCCAAACATTTCTCAATCCTTACATTCATTTAAACAACTAATTTTTCTTAATACTATTTATATTTGTTCCTTATTCTCCAATATAAAATCAATAATCCCAACGGGATAAATTGCTTTGTAATATACCTTATCCTTTTTGAGAAAGACTTTTTGTAATTGGTATGCATACAGTCATTTTTTATTTGAGAAATTAGATTTATATCTTTATCCTCCTCTGAGACAGGATACAAGTTATCCTGTAAATTCTCGCCTCCCTTTTTTTCCTCTTGAATTTTCTTTTCTAATGGCCCTAATTCTAAATCTGATTGCCCAATCTCTCGTCCATCAATCCAAACCTGATGTTGAAATTGCCAATGAATTTTTTCAATTAATGCTTCTGCTAGATATACTTTCTGTCTTTCAGTAAAATAGTCTCGTCTCATTAATGACTTTAAATGTACTAGCTGATTTCTATGTATTGGGAATCCCCAAGCTAAATCAATTACCGTTTCTGCTTCTTGAAAAGAAACATTTGGGTTCTGTTCATTAATAAGCTGGACTAGCTCCTGAACATTAAGTTTTGTATTGTTTGCAGACACACCGTCTGTTTCAAAATAGTGAATGACTTGATTTACAGTACAATGTTTAAATCCTTCCTTTATAAGCAGCAATTGCATCTTAAAATCTGCAACAATCCGATACTTCTCATCATAAAGTCCGATTGCCTCAAAGCACTTTCTTGATACAAACATCGTTGCATGTCCACAAGGTTGAATAGAAAATATAGCACGTTCATCAAAATGGGATAAAGGGAGCAACATTGTAGGCCTCCCTTTTATATCAACATATTGTGACAATGCCCCCGAATAATCGGCTCCATTCTCTAAAATTTTTTCGATAGAACACTTAACCGCATTTATATCAAAATAATCATCTGAGTTTACAATGCCGATATATTCACCCCTCGCAAGCTGTAATCCCTTATTCATGGCATTGTAGATTCCCTTATCCTCTTGGGAAATATAGTAATCAATTTTATCTTCATATTCTTTGATAACTTCCAATGTCCCATCGGTGCTTCCACCATCAATCAAAATATATTCAATATTTTGATATGATTGGCCTAATACAGACTCAATCGCCCTTTTCAACTTTTTCCTTCGGTTATACACCACAGTGATTATAGTAACCAAAGGTTGATTTTCTATCGAGCTTTTAAAAATGCTCTTAGTTCGTAGCCCCCCCTGAATAGACGCCTCTGGATATGTTACATATTTACCTATCAATGATTCCATTACAAATTAACCTCTTTTCTTTAACGATGCTATTCATTATTATTTCCAGTATCCCTTTATCGTCCTCTCGGGAATCGTGTTAAATTCTGAATCAAAGTCTCCTTCTCCAAGCATTGCTTTGTGAGCTCTTGAATAACAGCTTCTTTTTCAAGGCATTGCCTATCTAAGTCTTGAATCGTTGTTTCTTTTTCTATGCACTGGTTAGTTAGTTCCCTAATTGCGTTATCTTTCTCAGAACAGTGCTTCGCTAAGTCTTGAATAACAGCCTCTTTTTCTTCTAACCCTTGGAGCAATTGTCTATTTTCCCTTTTAATAAAGTTATTTTCTTCATTCAAAAAATCTGCTAATACTTCTTTTTCTGATTCTTGCAATCTTATCAATCTAACTCTTTCAGTTTGATTTTCGTTGTATTTGCTATTAGCAATATATCTGAGTTTTTTATAAAGTTCTTTTGAATCACTAAATAAGTAGTTAATAATCTCGATAGATTCATCTCTCCATTTTGGGAATCCCTCTTCTATCGTAACTCTAGCATTCCTACACACCGTCGCAATATCTTTAAAAGTTATTTCCCTAGGCTCTTCAACATCATATAAGTATCCGTTTACACCGTCTATGATGTATTCATTCATTGTCCCTAAATTGGGCGCAATAACACATTTTCCCATGGCCATCGCCTCTAAGAAAGACATCCCTATTCCTTCCGAAATTCTAGGTGCAATATATAGAGTCTTGCTTTGAACTTTTTCAATATACTCATTTTTAGTTTCAAACCAATTTGTAAATTCAATGTGATATTTTTCTATATCTTGCGGAGCTATTTCTTCAAGCATGGTTCCGGGGTCATTTGCCATATGAATATGAATGGATTCTAAGTCCAACTTTCCAAGTAAATCCTTTACCATATCCCAATTCACCATGCTTGAGTTTCTCTGCCAGAAAAAGGCTGATTTATTGACCTTATTACTTGCGAAATATTTCTCCGGATTAGGAAAATACTTAACATACTTACTTATTATTCCTATGCTAGACATGGCAACATGCAATGATTTTGAGAAATTTAAAACCTTAAAATTCTTAAGGATCTCCCATTCATTGCTATGCCTATATAATAGATTTTCGCTATCATAAGAATCTAACATGGGAATATATACTAAGTTGAAACAAGTTAAATCAGTATTTTCATCAAATTCAGGGAGTAACTGAAAAAAAATATATACATCAAATTTTCCTAGGTAGTCTGCTAGCCTTATTTTTTCTCCGCCCCGCCAAAAATCATCCCAAATGTATTCAACCTCAAAGTCCTTTTCCACTAACATATCAATTAGAAACTTTGTAGACAAGGTCTGTTTATGATAGGAATGATCAAAATATGCAATTTTCATATTTTTTAACTATCTCCTTTTAAATATTTTCTCTAGACCAACACCAATTGCATTTCGTTTTGTGAGGTTCTTAACATTATCAGCTGACTCTTTTTTTAATATATCATTCTCAGCTCTAAGCCTCTCAATTTCTGCTACTAAGCCATTGATAACATCTAAGCGATCTGCTCTATCTTTTTCACAAATTTCAAGATACCTACCTGCCTCTGCCAGTTGACTTCGTAAAGATATTTCACTTTCTCGAAGTGAAATCATTGCCTTTGTAAGCCTTCCAGTACCAAGGTTATTTAATATATTTTCAATGTCAATATCGCTGTTAAAATTAAATGGTGATTTACTTGCAAACAGAAACATATCATAATCATCCCCAAAAATTGGTGTTTCAAAGTTTATGTATTTAAAACCCCATTTATTTAATAAAAGTTTCATGGATTTTTTGCTGAACAAGTATAGATGTTCACCATCAATTAAGAGAGATTTAAATCGGGGCTTATCTCTTAACATTTCTTCATAATTCAGTTCCTCATCGTAAACAGGTGTCTGTAAACAGATTATTCCGTCTTGGGTAAGTTTTTTGCTTAAATCAAATATAAATTTTTCTGGTTCAATGATATGTTCTATTACATCAAATGCAACAATTGCATTAAATTTTTGACTTGAATTGCTTAATTCCCCGCAAACCACATTCACTTGCAAAGTAGTTCTTATATACTGGCAAATATCAGGGCTCAATTCAAAAGCAATTTGTTGAAAATCCATTTGTTTAAGTAGATATGAAAATGCTCCTATTCCGCAACCTATTTCCGCAATAGAATTACCCGCCTTCACATATTTTAATAGGTATTTAAACCAGTAAATTGCTCTCTCCTTTAAATATGCATCAATAACTTCGGAAAGATTTTTCACTCCAAAAAGCTGAACCATTTTTTCTTCCCAATAGCTCTTCCCGTATAAATCTTTTTCTTCATTTGAAACAATATAAATATCTTTTGGCACATCTTGATTGCATACCAAAGTCCCACATACGTTACACTTATGATAATCTCTCGAATAAATTTCTAATTCAGTATTACCACACCAACATTTTTTCATATTTTCCTCTTGGGTGCCTTCCCCATTTATTAAAATTCACTAAATCAAAACGCGCTTACACCATATACGGCTATACCTAATTCTCTGTTATCTGTTGACTCTGATATATCAGAAGGCTTCCAAACGTAGTTTGTTTTTAAAGTTACCTCTACAATTTCTTCTGCCTTATATTCATTTTTAAGCGGCAATCTCGCCTCATTTACCCCTAATTGGCACTGCATCGTTCCGCATAATTCATCATTAGCATATACACTCAAAATTAGCGGTTCCATTCCAATGCTTGAATCAATAAAGTTCATATATTTGAGATAAAGATCACCAGCACCCTCTGAATTGATTTTTAAGAAAACTTTTGCTTCTTTTGACTTTGTCCACCTAAAGCTCTCGCCCTCATACCATTCCAACAATTGCCACGACTGATTATCAATTGAAATCTCTTCTAGATGGCTCGCATTACCGAGCTTGTTTTTGATTGTTATAATCTCTTCTTTTGTTATTTTTGTAGACAAACCAAAGTGGTCAACTTCCCGCTCAGCGTCTCGGGGTAGCAAACACCCTTTGCAATTGGCAACCACTTTTTCGCATACTTCATACTTTTTTGCCGAGTTATAAACTTGGTCAAATCCATTTAAAATGCTACCGACTCTATAATCCTTAGGCTCTTTAGAATAAAAGCCACCATAGCAAGCATAGAAGTCTCCATTTGAATCTATTAACCAAGAATTTATTCCTGCATGGCAGTTTTTAATTATAAAATTACCTTTAGATAATAGATATTTGCGTTCTCTGGGATGTCGTACATAGTCAATAACTTTCGCAATATCAATATCTTCAAATTCAAAAGGCTCCCCTTCACCCAGAATTTTAGGGATAAACGAATATTCAATCGCCTTACTTTCAAAAAGGTCTTTTAATGTAGAAATCTGATTAATGTTTGATTTCTGAACAACTGTATTTATATGAACTTTGCAGCCACTTTCTTTAATCTTTATAGCCGATTCTAAAGCTCTTGAATAGGCACCAAGGCATCTTCTTATTGTGTCATGAGTTTGTTCATTTCCGTCTATTGAAACAGCGAAACGAACAATGTCTTTGCGTTTTAAGCGCTGAATTAAGCGCTCTATTCGATCTACAAAATAACCGTTCGTGGAAATCACACAAGGGATTTCTTTTTTCTCGAGATATAAAATATATTCATCCAAATCATCTTTTAAAAATGGTTCTCCACCAGCCACGGATACCGAGTTATATGGTAATACCACTGAGTTTTCGTATATTTTAATGAATGTCTCACTTGACATTTCATTTTCTTTTCCTGTATACAAATCAGATATACAGTGGCTGCATCGACAATTGCACCGTGTAGTTGCTAAGTATAAGAACTCGCAAAGCTTTGTCCCATTAGGGGCTACATTGTTAAACATATTCTTCTCTCTTTTTCAGTAAAATTACTTTAAAATCTAACTTCAAATTTATTTGGTAAGTCACAAAGCCCATGGTTTCTTAACCATGTAGGGACATTTTCCTTTTTATTAGTTAAAGAAAACTTGCCTACATTGTTTCTTAAGTTTATTCTATGCAACTTTGCATTGTTCATCTCTTGTGGCACACTCCCTCTACAGCGGTAGTCTTCTTTGTTCATGCATGAGAATCCAACTTCAAAAGTATACTCGCCAGCACATAAATTCATTTCCATGCACTGAACTATCTCAAGTATCGTTCCCGCCTCTACTACATTCGGAACATCCACATACGTTTGAGAAGTATCCTTACCATGCACAATTATATTTTGTTGATTAAAAATAATTGTTCCCAAAATAGGTACACCTATTTTTTTTAACATTTCTATTTCATAATAAAAATATACTTTATCACCAACATAAAAATTAGTCTTCGCATATCCATGCTCGTCAAACATCCCTATACGCAGAAATGTTGCTACTCCATTCGAGTGTTCAACAGATTCCTCTAAATTAAAGAAAACATCATCTCTTCGGTTCCACTCACCATTAAAAAAACTTGTCTCTTTGATTGAACCCGTGGAGTGTTTTTCAACTGTCGACGTATGCTCTAAAACTTCTAATGAATTGTTATGTTCAAGTTGCTCCATCATGTAATACTTTTTCACAACGTCAGGACTACGATCAAGCATTATCATTTTGCCTTTATTTAATAGCAATGTCCTATCACAATACTGCTCAATCTCATTTAATGCGTGGCTTACTAATATTATGGTAGTCCCATTTTCTTTAAGTCTGTTAAGTCGTTCATAGCATTTTTGTCTAAAAAACACATCACCAACTGCCAATGCTTCATCAACAATTAGTATTTCTGGTTCGATGCTTGTAGAAACGGCGAAGGCTAGCCTTACAAACATTCCACTCGAATAATTTTTTACAGGTTGATTGATAAATTCACCAATGCCAGCAAATTGAAGGATAGACTCAACTTTATCTTGCATCTGTTCACGGGAATACCCCATAATAGTTCCGTTTAAAAAAATATTTTCCAAGCCTGTCATTTCGGGATTAAATCCTGCCCCTAATTCCAAAAGAGCTGCTACTTTCCCTGATACTTCAACGTTGCCAGAAGTCGGGGTAAGAATTCCTGATAAAATTTTTAGTAATGTGGATTTGCCCGACCCATTTTTTCCTATAATGCCGAAGCTCTCTCCTTTAATAATATTAAAGCTAACTTCGTTCAGCGCATAAAATTCTTCATGATATTTTTTACGCGATAGGCTGAATGTTTCTTTTAACCGATCCGTTTTTTTGTTAAATATCGGATATATCTTTGTCAGTCTGTCAACTTTAACTGATAGTTCCATCTAAGCTCCTATTTCTATAATACATCCGCAAAATGTGGTCGCAATTTTTGGAATACATAAGCCCCAGTTATAAATGTAGCAAGCGTTACACCCCAAAACCAAACGGTCGTCTCTGGTCTTTGCCAAAACCATTCACCGGTGATAAAGCAATCCCTATAGCCGCTAGTTATATAATACATTGGATTTATCTTAACAATGAAATTTACCCATGCTGGAGGATGCATCGCTTCAATTGACCAGAAAATAGGAGTCAACCAAAAACCAATCTGAAGAAATACATTCACCAATTGAGATAAATCCTTGAAAAATGGAGCTAGTGAAGAGGTTAACCACCCCAACCCAATCAGTAATATCAGCATTGCAAACATATAATAAAACACTTGGAAATACTGCAACATTAGCCTATGCTCCATAAAAATATAAACTAAGAATACGAATCCTATAAAAAACATATGTATATATACCGCTGAAAGCAATTTTACCATCGGTAGTACACTTACTCTAAACTTTACTTTCTTAACTAAAAATTCATATTCAAATAGCGTATTGGTAGTAGCAGTCATTGCATCAGCAAAGAAGGTCCACGCTATGTATGCCGGAATAAACCATAAAATAAAAGGTACATTTTCCATTGGTAGAGATTTAAATCCTGCTTCAAAAACAAACCAAAAAACTAATATAGTCAATAATGGCGTTGCAAACGCCCATAAAACTCCCAAGTACGAACCCACAAACTTTGATTTGAAGTCATTATTTGCAAGATTAATAATTGTTTTTCGATTTTGCACGGTCTCTGTAACAAAATTTATAAATTGCTTCGCTTTGGTATACATCAAATTGGTTCCCATTTCTACAGTTCTTTATTTTCAATGTACCATTGAATTGTGTTTTTAAGTCCTTCTTCAAAGTCTGTTTTAGATTTAAATCCAAATTCCTTTTCCGCTTTTTGCGTGTCTAAGCATCGTCTAGGCTGTCCATCTGGTTTTGTAGAATCCCAAATAACTTCGCCAACAAATCCTGTTAGCTCAGTTAAAATTCCAACTAAATCTTTTATAGATATTTCTCTTCCTGCACCGATATTAATTGGTGCAGATTTTTCATATTTTTCTGTAGCAAGCACGATTGCTTCAGCGCAATCATCAACATATAAAAATTCCCTTGTTGCTGCCCCTGTGCCCCAAACTTCAATATTGTCGTCACCTTTTTCTACAGCTTCAACACATTTTTTAATTAATGCAGGTATCACGTGTGATGAATTTGGGTCAAAATTGTCATGTGGCCCATATAAATTTACAGGAAGCAGATAAATTGAATTAAATCCGTACTGTTCTCTATATGCCTGAGACTGAACCAGCATCATTTTTTTAGCAAGTCCATAAGGAGCATTTGTTTCTTCTGGATATCCATTCCAAATTTCATCTTCGTTAAATGGAACCGGAGTGTATTTCGGATATGCACAAATGGTTCCTATAGCAACAAACTTTTCTACCCCAAATAAACGGCTCTGTTCCATCAGCTGTGTTCCCATCATGATATTTTCATAGAAAAATCTGCCGGGGTTTTCTCGGTTTGCACCAATTCCACCAACGACTGCAGCTAAATGAATAATGATTTGAGGCTTAAAATCATGAAGCATTCGGATAATATCCGCCTCATGAATCAGATTATAGTCCTTACTTCTAGGTATAAAAATATCCTTGCATCCTTTTTCTTCTAACTTCTTTACCACATGTTTTCCTAAAAAACCTGCTCCACCAGTTACAACAATTCGTTTATTTTTAATGTCTATCATTTTTCTTCCCCCACCAATCTGATATCGTTTTCTACCATCCTAGAAACTAACTGTTCAAAAGAAACTTCACGTTTCCAGCCGAGGTTTGTCTCAGCTTTCGTGGGATCCCCAATCAAGAGATCAACTTCTGCTGGTCTAAAGAATTTAGGATTTACCTTCACAACTACTTTTCCATTTTGCTTATTCGTTGCGGTTTCATTGACCCCGCTTCCCTTCCATGCTAATTCAATCCCTGCTTTCTTAAACGCAATATCAACAAATTCTCGAACTGTTCGTGTTTCATTTGTGGCGATAACATAATCATCAGGGGTATCTTGCTGAAGCATTAACCACATCGCTTTAACGTAATCCGCAGAATGTCCCCAATCTCTCTTTGAATCCATATTCCCTAGTTCTAGGTATTGCTGCTTGCCAAGCTTAATTCTAGCAGCAGCATCGGTAATTTTTCTTGTTACAAATTCTTTACCACGTCTCTCCGATTCATGATTAAAAAGAATACCAGAACATGCAAAAAGATTATAGCTTTCTCTATAATTCTTTGTAATCCAATGTCCATATAACTTTGCAACCCCATAAGGACTTCTTGGATAAAATGGAGTTGTTTCCTTTTGTGGAATTTCTTGAACTAATCCAAACATCTCGCTTGTAGATGCTTGATAAAACTTTGCTTCAGGCCTAACAATCCTAACAGCTTCAAGGATGTTAATTGCTCCAACAGCATCAATATCAGCGGTTGCCAAAGGTTGTTCCCAACTTGTTGCTACAAATGATTGTGCTGCTAAATTGAAGATTTCATCAGCCTGTGAAATCTTCATCGCACTAATTAGGGAAACTACGTCTGTCATATCTGCATATATAAATTTAATTTTATCTTTTAGATGTTCTACATTTCCATAATCTACAACACTTTTTCGTCTCATAATGCCATATACTTCATAACCTTTATCTAACAAAAGTTCTGATAGATATGAACCATCTTGTCCAGTAACCCCTGTAATTAATGCTCTTTTCATTCATTCATCTCCTTTGAAATACTAATCATCTCTATACTATTGTGTTTTGGTTTTACCCGATTCTATAACTCCGGCAATCGTTCTACGTAAAAGCTTTATATCGTTAGCTTCTTTGGTTTTTCTATAAACTTCATCAAGTGCTTTGTAAACTGCAAAAGGCAATCTACGATAATTGAATTTGATAAATAAAAGCCCTAAATAAATATACCTTATAAACTTAATTTGTCGCTGTTTCTTTTGTAGCTCCTTGCTATATCCATATATCCAACCTATTGGTACATATCTATAATATTTATAGATAAGCCCACAAGCCTCTCTACAACTATCAATTTGCCTTGTACTTGTCTTGTTTTCTTTATAAGTCCTTGAAGTTGCTATATAATCAGCCACGCACTTAACCTTCACGCCTTTGTTTACCATTCGTAACCACAAATCATAGTCCATACACATATCACAGTTAACATCAAGTAGCCCGCAACGTATAGCCGCCTCTTTCTTAAAAAATGCTGTCGGCTGACAAATATAACATATCTCAGCTAAGCGAGCCTCACTAAAATCTTCGGTAGGATAGTCACATATTTTATCCCCCTTTTTATCCGTGTAAACTCCCTGTCCATAAATCATTTGTACAGATGGATCATCTAAGAAATACTGCACCATAAGGCTAATAGAATTTCCAATATAAGTGTCATCCGAATTTAACCAACCTATGATATCTCCATTTGCACTACTTATTCCCTTATTAACAGCATCCGCTTGTCCTTTATCTGGTTCAGAAACCCACTTAATCTTATCCCCATACTCTTTTAAAATTTCAAGAGTTTCATCCGTAGAACCACCATCTACAACTATGTATTCTATATTTGTATAATCTTGATTCAAGACACTATCTATCGTAGCCCTTATAAATTTACCTTGATTGTAGGAGGGTGTAACGATTGAAACAAGAGGCAATTCACTATAACTATTATTATTCTGAGTCAAAAACATATATAAATGCGCCTTTCCCACGTTTCTGTAAACGTTTGCTTTCTTCTTTATTGTAGCATAAAAAACTTATTATAAATTTTTTATGCTTTGATTTAACTTCATTCCAGAATACTTCCAATTGAATCTTCCCGCATTCTCAAATCCTTTACCAATTAAATCCGCTCCACTCTTTGTATATAAAAGTTTGCGCATCACATCTGCCATTTCATCGATATTATGTGGGTCCACTAAAATCGCTCCCTCTCCTGCTACCTCAGGCATTGCAGAGACATTTGAAGTAATAACCGGCGTACCACATTTTTGTGCTTCAACAATGGGAATACCAAAACCCTCATACAATGTAGGAAATAGAAATAGGTCAGCCATACTATAAATCGCTGGCATGTCTGCACTATCAATATAATCGGTAAAGACGATATCTTTTGTATACTTTACTACGCCAAGTGCTTCTTCCTTGTTAAATTTCCAGCCATATTCTCCAACTATAAGAAACTTTAATTGTTCAATCTCCGCAATATTGTCTTCTTTAGCTTGAGCCTTCATCTGATTAAATGCTAAAATCGAACGCTCCAAATTTTTTCTAGGATTAAAATTCCCTACAAATAGCACATATCTATCTGGCAAGTGATATTTTTCCCTTGCATCACACAAAATGTCAACATCTGCCTCTTTTTTCATTCCCTCATCACAAGCACAGTAAACAACATCAATTATATCGGCAGGAATACTAAGTATTGAGACCATCTCTTCTTTTGTAAATTCTGAAATAGCTACATATCGCTCAGCCTTTTTCTTTAGAAAAAGATATTGCAATTTCCAGTAAAGTTCTCTCGTGGTCTTATAAACTTTGCCCATACGAAATACCGCCAAATCGGTTATAACGGGTAGGACTTTGCAGCTCTTGGGTAAAATCAAAGGAATTTTAGCATCTGTTGTAATGAAAATGCTATCCTTGCAATATTTTTCTCCCATTATAAAGGATTGAAATACGTTTCTCTTGATATTCTGTCTTTTGTCATATGGCAATCGAATAATTTTTGTTTTTCCGTTATCAAATGGAAAATCAGGGCTGTCTTTTGATAAAAGCACAAGAACCTCAAGTTCAGTTTGCAAAATCAGATTGCCAAATAAATAATAAGACAACACGCCAATTCCGGAACTATTCTGTTTAAATTGTGTCGCGTTAATCACAATCTTCATTATTTACCATTCCATTTCCAGACGTATAATATCCTCTTCAACTAAATTCTTGCCAAGTTGCACTTCAATCAATTCTAATTCAGTCAAGGCTTTCATTCCATGCTTTACTCCTGTCGCAATTTGAATAACATCACCGGGTTTTACAGCCTTCTTTTTATTATCTATGTAAACAATTCCTTGACCTGCAACAATTGTCCAAACTTCGCTACGGCAATTATGATACTGATAACTTATCTGTTTTCCTTCATTCAAAATAATTCTTTTCGTTAAAGACTCAAAGCCGTCCACATTTGTATGGTCAAGCACCATATATTGTCCCCATCTACGTTCTTCATACATTGGTCTATTTTTTATTGATGTTGTAATCTCCTTTAACTTAGCAGTCTTTCCTTTTGAAGCAACTAATATCCCGTCTAGGCTCGCTACGATTACTGCATCTTCGATTCCCATGGCTACGACTGGAAGTTCCTGTTCATTGATAATATGGGTATTCCTACAAGTTGTATCAATTACTACATTCCCAGAAATTGCGTCCTCAATCTCTTCAGTAAAGGTCTCCCAAGTTCCTAGGTCTTTCCATGGACCATCATACTGTATCACTCGAATTTTATCCGCTTTCTCTACCACTTCATAGTCAAAGCTAGTCTTATTGAGCTGCACAAAAAAATCTTTCATTATTGAATATTCAAAATAATCCCTATTATATTTTTGACTTAATATTTTCTGAATATACCCCAGCTTCAATCCAAAAACGCCGCAATTCCACAATGCACCTTGTTCTATCAGTTGTTTGGAGGTTTCCCAATCCGGCTTTTCTTTAAAACTTTTTACGTTTCCACCTGTTCCATCTGGAACTATGTAACCATATTTTTCTGAAGGGAATAATGGTTTTGCACCTAAAAGAACCAAGTCCGCATCTGTTTTTTCAAATTCCGACTCAATTTGTTGAACGGCTTCAAAAAACGTTTCTTCAACATAAGGATCCACAGGTAAAACTGCTATGGTTTCTTTCGGCGTTACTCCACATTCACTATATAAAAATGAGGCGGCTAATGCAATAGCGGGAAACGTATCCCTTCTCTCCGGTTCTATTACTAAATTCACGTTTTCTCCAAGCTGAGATTCAATCTGATCTTTTTGTGATGCACCTGCCGCCACAGTAATTGAGTCCCAACCACCAACCTCTCGCAGTTGACGGTACACCCTCTGTACCATAGACTCAGGTTCTCCATTCGGAGCTTTGAGCAATTTTAAAAACTGTTTAGATCTTACATCATTGGATAATGGCCAGAGTCTCTTGCCAGAACCACCAGATAGTAATATTAAGTGCATGCTTGCTCCCCTTTCTCCTTTTTAGTTATATTACTTCAAGAAGCTCTATTACCTATTTTGATACATCTTCTGATAATATTCTTTATATGCTCCACTGATAATGTTTGTCCACCACTTTTCATTCTCTAGATACCAGTTGATGGTCTTTTTAATGCCTTCATCAAAACTTGTCTTAGGGAACCACCCAAGCTCATCATGCATCTTAGTTGGGTCAATAGCATATCTTAAATCGTGTCCAGCACGATCTGTAACATAGGTAATCAATTTTTCTGTTTTATTTAATTCTCTTAAGATTGTCTTTACTACTTGAAGATTAGTTCGTTCATTATGTCCGCCTATATTGTAGACTTCTCCTATTCGTCCATGATGAATAATTAAATCTATTGCACTGCAATGATCCTCTACATAAAGCCAATCTCTAACATTCTCTCCCTTCCCATAAACCGAAAGCGGCTTATCATGTAAGGCATTCACAATCATTAGTGGTATCAATTTTTCTGGAAAATGGTATGGTCCGTAGTTATTGGAACATCTTGAAATTGTTGCGGGCAATCCATAGGTTCGGTGGTATGCCTGTACTAATAAATCCGCACCTGCCTTCGAGGCCGAATACGGGCTTGAAGTATGGATCGGAGTATCCTCAGTAAAAAACAAGTCTTTGCGATCGAGTGGAAGGTCTCCATATACTTCATCCGTAGATACCTGGTGGTAGCGTTGAATTCCATATTTTCGACAGACGTCAAGGAGTACTTGAGTTCCCATCAAATTCGTCTTTAAAAAAAGTTCTGGTGCTTCAATGGAACGATCTACATGGCTCTCCGCAGCAAAGTTTACAACAATATCTGGTTTCTCTTCTTCAAATATATTGTAGATACTGCTTCTATCCGATATATCGGCTTTGAAAAATTTAAAGTTTGGATCTGCTAAGGCTTCTTCCAGCGTTTCTAAATTTCCAGCGTAAGTCAAAGCGTCAATACAAATAATTTCATACTGCCTATATTTTTCTAACATGTAGTTTACAAAGTTGCCGCCTATAAATCCGGCGCCTCCTGTTATGATTACTTTCATTCTCTTTCCCCGACTATGCAATCTAAAATTGGTTATCTTTAAAATCCCTAAAATCTTCTTTAGAAAACCTTACCCTCTGCCACTCTTTTTAAATGCTGACCATATTCACCTTTACCATACAGTTCAGCACTTTCAAGTAATTGAATTTTGTTTATCCACTTATTTCTATAGGCAATTTCTTCTAAACATGCAATTTTAAGCCCTTGTCTTGTTTCAATTACCTTTACATATTCTGCTGCTTCCGTAAGGCTATCTACTGTTCCAGTATCAAGCCAGCCATATCCTCTTCCAAGGGTTATAACATTTAACTTATTCTGTTCCAGATAAATTCTATTCAAATCTGTGATTTCAAGCTCTCCTCTTAATGAAGGCCGTAATTTTTTTGTGTATTCACAAACATTTCTATCATAGAAATATAATCCTGTTACCGCATAGTTTGACTTTGGCTGTAGGGGTTTCTCTTCAATTGAGACGGCCTTCCTTTTTTCATTAAATTCAACTACACCAAAACGCTCCGGATCATTCACATAGTATCCGAATATCGCAGCTCCTCCACCGTTATCAATATAGTCTACTGCCATTTTTAATTCAGCAGTCAATCCATTTCCATGAAATATGTTATCTCCCAATATCATCGCACAATTATCGCCGTCGATAAATTCTTCACCTAATATAAAGGCTTGTGCAAGGCCATCTGGTGAAGGCTGCACTTTATACGATAGATGAATACCGTACTTGCTTCCGTCTCCAAGCAATCTCTCAAAGTTCGGCAAATCCTGTGGGGTAGAGATAATTAATATCTCTTTAACCCCTGCTAACATCAACGTTGATAGGGGGTAATATATCATCGGTTTATCATAAACCGGTAACAATTGCTTTGATGTAACCATTGTCAGTGGGTACAATCTAGTCCCGCTTCCTCCGGCCAAAATAATCCCTTTCATTATTCTCTCTCCCATAATGTAATCATATTATTTAATATGGACCTAGCCATTTCTAATTATAACCAAAGTCTATATATTATATCATATTATTTTCTTATTTACGACGTATTTTTATATAATATACCTTTTTATGCCTATGATAAAAAATACCCTGACAAGTCGGTTGAAAAAATTCTTCAACGTTCTGACAGGGTATTATTATTTATGATATCATGCCTAATTTATTTAATTGTAGCTGTTGCTGTACCCACACCACTCGCTAGATTATACTGATCTACTGCCAAATTATAGTCCAGCATTGCTTTGTAATATTCCTGCTGTGTCTGAAATGCATTTAGCATAATGCCAGATAAATCCGTAATTGTAATCACACCACTGTCATATTGCAGCTGTCCAAGTCGAACTGTTTCTTTAGAGTTATCATAAGAAACTTTGCCGGATTTTACTGCTTCATGCTTCTGCACCATATCCATATATTTTGTACGCACATCGATTTCTATTTTTGATGGCTCCGTTTTTTGTGCTTCTTGTGCCATCATTAATGCAACTTTTGCATTTTGATAAGTCGCCGATGAGCTAGGATAATCTTTAACATTATTTAAAGCTAATTGAGTCATCTGAACATTATAATTTGCTTCACTGATTTCATTTCTGTTCGTTAAAGCCTCTTGAATGGAAGTGTCTAACGTTTTGCTAGGAAGCGCTATATCACTGAGAGAATCTGTCAGGGTCAATTTTTGGTGAATATTGTAACCCATAAACAGGTTGAAATTAAGTTTTACTTGTTCTAATCCGTTGACTGCAAGGTTATATTGATCCTTTGCTGTGTTTAAAGTAGTCTCAGCATTTAGTGTATCTAATTTAGATACAGTTCCCAACTTATATTTCAGCATTGTGCTGTTATAAACGGCCTGACTTCTGTCCAAATTATCTTTCGCTACTTGTACCTGCGCCTCTGTGTATTTATAAGTATAATACATCTCATAAGCCTTTGCTTTTATGCTATTAATAGTCGCTTCATAATTCTTAGGGGCTTGAACAAGTCCATAGGCTTTATTTGCCTGCAACATAGGCTTGCTGGAAGTATCTACTCCCCAACCTGAGGTATCTTTTTCTGCCTGATGCAATGCTGATAATTTCTCACTATATCCCTTCGCTGCAGCAATTTCGTTATCCAGCGTTAGCTGTGCCAATTTTACATTTGGACTTTCCGCAAGAAGTTTTTTATATGCATCATCAAGGGAAATGCTAATCATTGTGCCGGTGTCCGCTATTGCAGACAAACTTGTATTTATTGCTGGAACTGTCGTAATTGCGGAATCTGTTGTCGTGATTGCAGAGTCAGCGCTTATAGCGGTCCCGGTTGCAATAGCCGAACCACTTGTAACGGCAGATTGCGTCGTTATTGCTGAACTGCTAGTCGAGGTGCTTGAATCACTTGTTCCAGTAGCCGCAAACGCAGCCGCGTGAACAGAGGTTACTACTATAGCAAATGCTAGCAGCACTATCCATATTTGTTTTCTCATCTCTATTTCTTCCTCCTTTTATTTTCCATGCTCGGCGATATCCGACTCATGGGTCGGTTTTAATTTTACCGCTTTTTCTGCAATACTGTCAATACACAAACCCCTTAAATTTGTGATATAAATATTAACAATTTATTACGAATTAAAGTCATCTTATGTTAAACTTATTAAAGATGTATGATCTTAGATATAATTTAGATATAAAATGAAAGGTTCTTAAATGAAGAAAATATTATATGTTGCTTCCACCTATGGGCATATTGCCAGTTTCCATATACCTTATATTAAAAAATTGCAGGAAAATGGTTTTCTCGTGGACGTAGCAGCTGCAAACTCAAACGAAGAGGCAAAAAATTTATTAATGAAAGAGCTGCCTGAATCAGGCTTTATCGATATCTCTTTTGAGAAGAAAATGTTTTCTTATAAAAATGCTAAAGCTGTTAAACAAATTAGAAAAAAAATTTCTAATCGAGCTTATGATATCATTAGCGTGCACACTTCCCTTGCTAGCTTTTATGTTAGATTGGCCGTCCTTCTTTTAATCTCACAGAAAAGTTTACGTCCAATTCTCATAAATACGGTCCATGGTTACCTATTTGATAATAAAACGTCTTTTTTGAAGCGAAGTTTATTACTATTTGCAGAAAAAATCACCAGATCGGTGACAAACCATTTACTAGTCATGAACTGTGACGATTATGAAATAGCTCAAAAATATCATTTATATCAAGACACGCTATCCATGATTCCTGGAATGGGGATTGATACTATCCGTTTCAGCCAAGAGAACTTTGCTTTGTTAGACCGCAACGAAGAACGAAAAAAGTTAAATTTGAATCAATCTGATATTGTGATGATATATGCCGCTGAATTTTCAAAACGTAAAAACCAAAAAATGCTTATATCTGCAATACAACAACTTCCTCCCAATGTTAAACTAATTCTGGCAGGACAAGGGGATCAACTTGAAAAATGCAAGAAATTATCTTGCCAGGTGAATTTAACGCATTCAACCTCTTCAAGAGAAAAAAACTCTGTCGTGCGATCCGCTAAAGAAGAACGAATTATCTTTTTGGGCCATGTAGGGAACTTAGAATACTATTATTTTATTTCTGATATTTGTGTTTCTTCTAGTAGCAGCGAAGGGCTTCCATTTAATATCATGGAAGCGATGTCTATGGGTCTGCCTGTTGTTGCGACAGATGTTAAAGGTCATAAGGATCTAATTGAAGAGAGCATCAATGGATTTTTATATGAATTTGATTCTATGGAAGGATTTCGAAATACACTCATGCGTCTAATTGAGCTTCCATCCATTGCATTAAGACAAATAGGTGAAAATAATACTGATAAAGCTTCTCTCTACAGTCTTCAAGAAGTACTTGAAAAAGGATTGAGTATATTCAACAAATAAACCATTAGTAGCATCATTATTTCATTAATTAGTAATTTTATTGTCAGGTCTTGGATTTGCAATTTAACATTTTTTGGTGTATAATATTATGGTTTCTAAATAGATACATTTACAAAAATTATTGGGGGTTTTTACACATGGGAAAAACGAATAAACAAACAAAGAAAGCCACAATGCCAGAACCGAATCAGAAACACAGTAAATTAAGCTCAGCATCTAAAACTAAAAATGAAGACTTTATTTGGTCTATGAGTATGGCCCCACGTCTTCAAGAAAGTTTTCACTGGTTCCAGATGGTACCCGTTATTTTATTTACTGCCTGCGTTATTACGATAGTAAGACTGCATTCATATACACGACCTATGTCACAATTTTATTGGACAAACAGTGGTAATGATTTAACAGACTTCTTCAGCTTTTATAAGATGGAAGCTATCATACTCTGTGCAGTACTTGCATTGGTAATATTGCTATACCGAATCTTTTCACAGTCAATGGCCATCAAACGAACACCTTACTATATTCCAATTACAGTTTATTCCTTATTTGTATTATTCTCCTATTTTATGTCTGATTACAAGGAATTTGCACTTTGGGGATGGAATGACAGATTTGAAGGGACAGTAACTTTGCTCACCTATATGTTTATGTTATTTTATATCATCAATACTGTAAACAACGAAAAAAACGTAAAATGTATTATTTATATATTAGGCATCGTTAGCACGCTTCTTTCATTATTAGGCATTACTCAAGCTTCAGGTCATGATTTTTTTAAGACATTGATAGGAAAAAAACTTATCACACCAAGTTCCTATTGGAATAATCTAGATCAGTTGACTTTTACTTTTCATAAAGAAATTTACCAGACAGTATATAATATCAATTATGTCTCTTTCTATTTAACTCTCTTGCTACCGCTTTTTGGCTTATTATTTATTTATTCTATGACAAAAGGAAAAGCGGAACCTGTTTATAAAAAACTGTCTTGGGGCGTTTTATTTGCACTAACGATTTATAATCTCATCGGTTCTCAGTCCTCTGGGGGATTCCTAGGTATGGGAATTGTCGTGCTGATTAGTTTAGTCATTCTGAATAAAAAAATTATTAACTGGTGGAGACCTGTCTCAATACTAATTGTTATAACGCTATTAGTAGGAGGAATCACGTACAATCGTTGGATGCCAGAGATTTCAGGAGCTAGCAAAAGTGTCTTAGGAATAGATACTCAAAGTTCTACTAATTCAGAAGTGCCAGGCTCACCTAAATCAAATGATTTAGGTGTATCTACTACGACTTCCAAAGGCTACATTGATTATATTGTGACAAAAGGTAGTGATATTATATTTAATTATAAAGGAAATGAATTAACCTTTACTACTTATCCAGAAAATCCTGTTGCTATAAAATTAACAGACGCGCAGGGAAAAGATCTTGATATAAAAAACATTGAAGGCTCCCAGATGTTCACCATCGCAGATGATCGTTTTGCCTCTTTTGTAATTGGGCCTGCTGAAGATTCTGCCGGGACAAATTATTTTATTATTAATGTTGACGATTCGGAGTGGGATTTTGCAATTATACCTGGAAAAGATGTTCAATACAGAAATACACTAGGGAACCTTGTTTCCCTCACTAAAGTTCCTGCTATCGGTTGGGAAGATAATCAAAATTTTGGTTCCGGACGAGGCTATATATGGTCCAGAACTATACCGATGTTCAAAGATACAATCTTACTGGGACATGGAGCAGATACCTATTGCATTTACTTCCCTCAGAACGACTACGTGGGAAAATATAACGCAGATTGGGGATTAAATCTTATTGTTGACAAGCCACACAATATGTATTTTGCGACAATAGTCAATACCGGAATGATTTCACTACTTGCGTTGATGGTGTTATGGTTTACTTACATCTTCCAAAGCATCAAAATCTACGGGCGAAGAGACTTAAATAGCTTTATAGACTATGCCGGAATTGGTGTCTTCTTAGGAATATGCGGATTTTTAGTATCTGCTTTTGTTGATGATTCTTCCGTATCTGTAATGCCAATGTTTTATGGATTACTTGGTACGGGTATCGCTATTAATATCATGCTGAAAAAGCAAATGAAGGAAACGCAGAATAATTAGTTCTGAATCAAATTGGATATTTTGAATCAAAAATGCCACGGATTTGCATGATTCCGTGGCATTTTTCTTTATCTTAATTTAATTTGTTCGCAAACATATTTAACATCTTCTGCAGAAAGATTGGTTGAGCAAGGCACATTTAAAATGTGATCAGCGTAGTCAATGGCTTTCTCAACTTGATAGCTTTGAGCATCCTTATATGGATCTAATATATGAATCAGTTTCCAAATCGGTCTGCATTGTATCCCTCTATCAATAAGCCTGTGCATCAAATCATCTCTGCTTTCTCCAAATCCGTTCTCATCGATATAAAGCGAATAGAACCAATGATTGGCTCTAATACCAGATTCAAAAGGCAATATAGTAATTCCATTTACATCAGAAAGTTCTTTTTTATATAGTTCATAATTTGACATCTTTGTTTGAATGAAAGATTCCAGTTGATCCATCTGGCTTACTCCTAGCGCTGCCTGCAAATTCAGCATACGATAATTATATCCCACTTCCCCATGCACGAAATACAGCGCATCTTCAGGTGTTGTATTTTTCGCAGTTATGGTCAAATATCTTGCTTGGTCTAGGTAATCCTGATTATTGGAGACAATCATTCCGCCCCCACCGGTAGTAATAATCTTATTTGCATTAAATGAATAAACACCCATATCCGAAATCGTTCCGGAAAATTTGCCTGCATACCTTCCTGTTGTATAATAGCTTCCTAGGGCTTCAGTTGCATCTTCTAAGACCTTTAGGCGGTACTTTGCAGCAATGTCCATAACTTGCTCCATCTTCGCTAAATTCCCAAATATATGTACCACAATGATAACTGCAACTCGTTTCCCAGTTTTCTTATTTACAAGACCCTTCTCATCAAGCTCACACTCTTCACGGCAGAATTTCTCAAGCTTTACAGCATCCATGCAAAGAGAATCATCGCAGTCCATAAAAATCGGCTCTGCGCCAAGATACTTTACTGGATTAACTGCTGCTACAAATGTTAAAGTGGGAACGATTACTTCCTCTCCCGATTTTACACCTAAAATACGAAGCGCAACATGTAGGCCCGCAGTTCCGCTTTGTGCAGACACAGCATCCTTTAGGCCCACATATTTTGCTATTTTCTGTTCGAATTCTGTGATAAATCTTCCTCCGGTCGAAATCCAACCTGTTTCAATACATTCTCGGAGATTGTCTACTATATCCATATTTAAATTAGGAACACTTAGCTGTATCTGTTTTTTCTCCATACCCTTTCCCCTCTTGATCTATATAATCGATTACATCATTATCTCAGTGTTTTGGACAATGCTTTCAATGCTCTTCATTTCACCAATTGTCTCAGCTTCAAACTGTATATCAAATGCAGCTTCTAGTTCAAAAACCAACTGTATATGTGCAACTGAATCCCAATCTTCTATGTCTTCAGCTGTCGTCTCCAAGGTAATTGTAAGGTCCTTATTGTCAAAAAACTCTTTAAATACTTCTGTTACTTTATTCAAAACTTCATCTCTAGTCATAATTTAACTCCTTTCTTACTTCATTACTACTTTCCATCAGCTCTATCATAAATCAATATCTCTCTTGCTGATCATAGAAAATCTCTTCGAACAAGCTATATCTAATTCCTCAAACGCTTCAATTGATTTTTCTATTTTCTTAACTAAATATCCAATGTGATGTATTTTCATCTAATTATTATCCTTTTTCACAAAAAGTCTTTTTCGAGATATATTCTGAAACACATAGCGTCCACCGTGTGCTGACGGATGATTTTTGCTCGTTTTCTATTTCTGTAAATCCATATTGTTTAAACAATCCGGAAACCATGGCGTTTTTATTGGTAGGAATATATTCTCCCTCCAATTTTAAAAAGCCTTTCCCTTGGGCTAACCGAACCATTTCGTTAAACAAGAATTCTTCCACTGTCCTTTTCAAGACTCGGCAGCTCATCAATAACGTATCAATAAATAACGTATCTTCTGAAATTTTTTCCAAAATAACGACTCCGATTATGCCGTAATCACCAAATCTGTCTTGTACCGTAACTGCCATCGTCAAGAACTGTTCCGAATGCTTTAGCATGACTTGCAGCTCATTTTCAGAATACCGTTTTGTTCTCAAATTGAACTGATTCGATCGTTGAGTCAGCTGTGCTATCCTAGGAATGGAAAATGGGTCAAAAGACTTTACCTCCGCAACCATTTCTAAATCACGTAAATAAGCTTCTAAGCTGGTCATAGTATCCCGCATCACAACACGTTTTGCTTCCTCACGATACTGTTTTGTCCTCTCGCGGTCTACGTCTGATAATTGAACTGTTTCAAACAAATTCAGACTCTTTAAATAAGCTGCATACTCTGTCGGCTCTTTCGGAAGATCAGGAACCGCGACCTCTGGAAGAAGTGTCTGAACCAATTCTCTCTCAAATGGGTTATCATCTATAAAAACGATTGAGTCTAGACCAATATTTAGTATGTCACGTATCTTTTTAATATTGGTTGCCTTATCTTTCCAATTTGCCACAAATACGGAGATATCCTCTGGCCTCAAAATCATGTCAGGATGTTGTAAAAATGGTTGCATCGCAGTATCTTGATTATTCTTACTACATATAGCTATCGCGATACCACGTCTAGAAAGTTCCTTTATCCAGAGCTGCAGGTCAGAAAAAACTTTTCCAATCCCTAATTCTCCGATTTGAATACCTTCCAGTCCATCATCTCCAATAATCCCACCCCATAAAGTATTATCTAGGTCGGTAATCAAACATTTTTTTATCTTTCCTAAAAGCACCGAGATCACATCGCAAATTTGCTTAGCAATTAATACTAGTGTGTCCATGGAAAATACCGTTTTTGATATGTAATACAACCGATTATCTACCATGTTTGCTCTGCCTAGTAAGTTTTGCAGCGTGCATATATCTACTAGATAACAATTTTCTTCAGCGGCAATATCCCCCAGTTCAATATTCATCTTTCTAGTGGAATAAAGCAGTGATTTTTTATAACTACCGGCAAAGTTCCCGTAGATTCCATCATCTATTTCACAATAGTTGCATATTAACACGTTTGAGTCTGCATGCTTATTAGCCTGCTTACATAGTTGCCTTATTCTAAAAATTTGATGTTCAACAACTTCAGCTCGCTCTCCTTCCGACGTATTATAAAATTTCTCTTGAAATTTTTCTATACATGGAAAGATCAATATATAGTTGGGCTGAAACCGATATAGCTCAGAGGTCTCATCCAGCAATTCCACTTCCATTTGATCATATGCTGCCTCATAAATATGAATGTCCAATCCGAACTCATAGCCATATCCTCTAATCGCTTGTGCCAGCATTGGAACCGACCAATCAGCAACAATCGCCATTTTTACTGTTCTAAAAGTAGAATAATCTTTTTTTAAATTTTTTCTTAACTCTGTAAACTTCATCGCTACCCCTGTGTCAATTGGTTTAAATTCTTATTATCTCTGCACATTCTAATTTTTCCAGTTCGCAAGCCACAGCTCCCCATGACAATCCGATTCCAAAACCAGCCAGTACCACATTTTTTCTGTTTTGCCATTTATCTTTAAGATCACATATTAAAAATGGAATCGTCGATCCATTCGTATTTCCAAATTTACCAATATTAATCGGAATTTTATTTTCATCAATTTTTGCTCTTTTGGCTATATATTTGACCATATAGGAATTTGCCTGATGGAGAAGAAACAAATCCACGTCTGCCCTATTCCACGGATGTTCTTCTAAAATTTGATTAAGCACATTAGGTACTTGCTTGATTGCAAATGTGAAGACATTCATACCGTTCATATAGAAATTTTCTTTGGATCTTTTGCTTCCGTCTTTATCTTCATATAACTGCTTCGTTTCTTCAGAACAGTGCAGACGCTCGCCGCCTGCTTCTATGATTAAATCTTCATAGCCATTGCCATCTGTTTTCATGATAAACGTCATGGGGGTTGGATGTTTCGAATATTCAACAGCCGTTGCTGCGCCGCCATCGCTTATAATGAAAGATATGCCTTTATCTTGCGGGGATATATGTCTTCTAAGCGTATCCCCAGTCATCACTAATATTCGCTTGCAGGCTCCGCTTTGAATAAACTGACTGGCTAAGAACAATCCATGTACAAACCCGGAGCATCCCAAATTGATATCAAGAGCAATGCAATCACTTTTTAGCCCTAATCGTCCGTGTAAAACACAGGAAGTTGCCGGCATTTTGTAATCCGGTGTTTGAGAAACAAATAATAACCCGTCAATCGTATCTTTCTCCCACTTCAAAGTTTCTATTAATTTTTCTGCGGCAGCATAGCAAAAATCAGCTGCCGTCTGATCTTTCTCCGCAACAAATAATTCTTTCACGCCTACCGAGTGAGTTGCCTTTTCAATCTCGTCTTTACTAAAATATCCGTCACCAATTTCATAAATAGATTTGGCATTTTGCGGCAGTGCGCAACATATTCCTGTTAGTTCTACGTTTACTGTTTTTAAAATGGGCATGATCTTTTCCCTTACCTTATCTTCAAATTTCGCGTTAACACTTTCTGACTGTATGTCCGCCATCCACTACTATCGTTTGTCCGGTTATCCACCGAGATTTTTCGCTTAACAAAAATACTGCCATTTCCGCAACATCTTCCGGTTGTCCTAAACCTAAAGGATAAGCTCCAAGGGTAGCTTGCTTCTGTTCTTTAGTAAGCTGTGCGAAATATTGTTCAACCATTCTTGTTTGCACAACTCCCGGAGCAACGGCATTGATACGAATCTTTTTCTCAGCTAATTCCGGAGCTGACGCTTTTACAAATCCTTCCAATGCCCCTTTTGATGCGGCGTACATAGCCTTTCCGAAAGCCCCTTCATGGGCCGCCAAAGAAGATACCATCACGAATGAAGCTCCTTCTTCATCAACCATTCCTTTTTTAGAAAACTGGCTTACCAACATCATTGCCGCAAAGGTATTAATATAAAAAATTTCTTGCAACTTCTCTGTCTTCATCAAATGAATCGGGGTAGTTGCTTGTATTCCCGCACAATGCAACAATCCGCTCACTGCGGCGTGTTCCTTTACCAATTTTGAATAATCCTTAATGGTTGCCACATCAGATAAGTCCCATGGAATGATTTTTACGTCCTCCTGATTCCTATATAACACCTCTAATGCTTGTACTTCACGAGCGGTTGCAATAATACCAAACCCTGACTCTAGCAACTTACACACCGTACTTTTGCCGATACCGCTTGATGCTCCTGTAACAATGATCCATTTTTTATCACCCATATCCTCTTATCCTCTTACAGTTAGAAATGCTATTGATTTACTTGTATGTAATCGAACAAATCCCGTATTGTTTTTGCCTCAATAAAATCATCTACTGGCATTTCTATCCCAAATTCTTCTTCCAGCATCACGAGCATTGCATATCCCTTTAAAGAATCCCAGTCATATTTGTCCGCTTTAAAAGCTGTATCCAACAATAGCTCCTCTTGCTCCACTTCCAGTATTTCAGCCATATGTTCTATTAACTTACCGTCCATTTTTTCACCTCTCCATCTTATCTTATACGTTTGGCAGGATATCCGATGACTTGGGCATCGTCCTCAACATCCTTTAATACCACAGAACCTGCACTAATAAACGCATTTTTCCCAATCACCACTTGCGGCACTATAGCTACGCTTGTTGCTAAATAGGCACCTTCTTTAATCAACACTCCGCCAGTGATATCACACATGCTCATAGCAGAGACAAAATTCCCTACTTTAGCATCATGTCCCATATTGGTATGCAAATTAAACATACAATGATTGCCTATCTTTGTATTCGGACCAATTACTACAAATGGCTGTATAATATTCCCCACACCCATTTCTGCATATGACGAAATAAGCGCAGATGGATCAACAATATTTTCCCACTGGACAAAATCATTCAAGTAATCTGCCAAGCTTCGTTTTACCGCTGCATTCGCTATCGCCATAACCGCAAAAATGTCATGCTCTTTTGAAAACTGCTTTAGCCAATCCTTACCACCTAACACCTTTAATCCGTTTACCTTGTTATCCCAAAGCTCTTGATCGTCATCTACATAGCCTAACAGATCATATCTCTGTTCAGTATTATTGATTCTTTTTATAGTATCCGCGACTTCTCTTCCAAAGCCGCCGGCACCAACTATAACCAGCTGTTTCACTTTATTCCCCCTTTATTCTCCGTTCCCATGAATTCTTCCATTGTCGCATGATCTGCTGCTTGGATTCCTTCTCTTCTGAAAACTTTAATAAATGTCATCCATAATATTTTAAAATCAAGCCATAAATTCCAATGATCTACATACCATACATCTAGCTTAAATTTATCTTCCCATGAAATAGCGTTTCGCCCATTTACTTGCGCCCATCCGGTCAGTCCCGGCCTAACATCATGTCTCCGAGCCTGCTCCGCTGTATATCGGTCCAAATACCGCACCAATAATGGTCTAGGGCCTACGAAACTCATGTCTCCCCTTAATATGTTAAACAATTCCGGCAACTCATCCAAGGAAGAAGCTCTGAGCAGCTTACCAAACGTCGTCAAACGCACAGCATCTGGCAACAGCTCTCCGTTTCCATCCCGTTCGTCTGCCATGCTTCGGAATTTGTACATCGTAAAAACATTACCCTGTAATCCTGGTCGTTCTTGCTTAAATACTGCCGGCCTACCCAACTTATTTTGAACTAAAACATATACAAGGATCAATATTGGAGACAAAAGTATAATCATCACAAGGGAAAGTACAAAGTCTATTAGTCTCTTTATCCATTTTTTAAACATATTCAACCACTTCTATATCAAAATTTAACCGTTAAAATGTCGCATAATTGTATTATATGCCTTTGTAACCGATAAATACTCTTTCAGATAATTTTTACCGTTTCGGCCCATTTGCTTTGTTTCCTCTGGATGCTCCATAAAATATAGCAAATTTTTCTTATATGTTTCCAAGTCACCTGTTACAGACCACAAACCTGCTTTTGCCTCATCTAAAATTTTTCCATAATCCGTATTGGCGTCTATAGAAGCTAAAATTGGAATACCTGCTTTAAAGTAACCGGTTGTCTTTGATGGGATGTTAGGTATTGTAAATCGCCTATCTAAGTTAATGAGGCCGACATCGCACTGGGCTACCAATCCATCGTAGTCTTCCTTTGGTAAGTAATCTCTTAGATAAACATTCGTTAAATTTTCCGTTTGAATGATCTTTTCAATTTTAGGCTTCATAATGCCCTTACCTACAATCAGAAACACAATCTCCTTGCGCTCTTTTACAGCCATTACAAGTTCCAATAAAAACTCCAATTCCTGCGGCCATCCGATATTGCCTCCAAAAATACATACAAACTTACCCTCAATCCCATATTTCGCCTTATAATCTATTTTCAGATCTGTTTTGTCCTCTTCAGGGCTAAACTTACTCCAATTTGGCAGTAGCTCCAATTTGCTTTTGTCCACTTCTGGGTTGTGTCTAAGCACATAATCAATATTTCCTTGACTCATGCAACCTATAAAATCTGAAACTTTGTACATGGCTTTTTCTTTTGTTCGGAAAAATTGAAAAAGCAGTTCGTTGTTCATCAGGTTTAAATCTTTTGCATTTTGAGGGAAGATGTCCCGCAAAATCAAATAGGCTTTTGCGCCATCTCTTTTTTTAATATAGTCCATGGCAGGCGCGAACGTAATCGGAGGCGTTGGCATCATAACCAGATCAAATTTTACCTGACTATAATATTCTCTCAGCCCTTTTCTAAAGAGTCCGCCAAGAGAGAGGGTTGTTAGGCCCTTTTCAATCGGATTCACGTTAAATAAATTGCCCGTTCTGATATGCAGAATTCTAATTCCTTTTTCCATTGAAATTCTAGTCTGTCTGCCATTCTTTTTCTCATCAATAGCAGCAACATAGACTTCATGGCCCTCGTCACGAAATTCTTCCATTAATTCCGTATAAAGATTCGGATTGGCTTCTATTTGAGGAGATATTATCATTAAAAACAGTATGTTCATTTTCATCCCAATCCGGCAGAAAAAAGTCTCTGCCCCTATTCTATCATTCTATTTATTCCAAATTACTTTATTAATAATTTTGGTATAGCTTTGAATAATTTTTACTACTTTCGTCGCTACATTGCGGTCTTCATAATCCCACACCGTTTCCACTACGATGTCATCCTGCCACAATCGCACAGCTAATTCGATTGCTTGTTCAACTTCTGGCCCGGTGATTCCCCCTATTACCATTGTCCCTTTATCTAATACTTCCGGACGTTCTGTGGATGTTCGAATTAAAACCGCAGGAAATCCTAACATGGCACTTTCTTCCGAAAGGGTTCCGCTGTCCGACAATACGCAATAGGATTCTAGTTGTAGTTTATTATAATCAAAAAAACCTAAAGGTTTGATATTTTTTACAAGGGGGTGGAATTGAAAACTTCTCTCTTCAATTCTCTTTTGGCTTCTTGGATGCGTGGAATAGATCACCGGCATCTGATACTTTTCAGCGACATTATTCACCGCATTCATCAACGACAGGAAGTTTGCCTCATCATCAATGTTTTCTTCCCGATGTGCAGAAAGCAAAATATATTTACCTTCTTGAAGCTCCATTCGTCCTAGCACGTCGCTTGCCTCAATCTCATCAAAATTTGATTCAAGTACTTCCCTCATAGGTGATCCGGTTACAAAAATATGTTCTTTTCGAAAACCTTCACTCAACAAATATCTTCTGCTGTGCTCTGTATATGGCAAATTAATATCTGATATATGGTCGACAATTTTTCGATTAATCTCCTCCGGAACATTTTGATCAAAACAGCGATTTCCTGCCTCCATGTGGAATACGGGAATTTTTAGTCGCTTCGCAGAAATGGCAGAGAGGGCAGAATTTGTGTCTCCTAATATCAGCAATGCGTCTGGTTTCACCTGCTGCATGACTTCATACGACTTGGCAATAATGTTGCCCATTGTGGAGCCCAAATGATCGCCTACACTGTCTAAATAGAAATTCGGCTCCCGTAGCTTCAAATCTTCAAAAAACACCTTATTTAAGGTGTAATCCCAGTTCTGGCCGGTATGGACTAAAATATGCTCAAAATAACGGTCACACGCCTTAATTACTTCGGATAGTCGGATAATCTCAGGCCTTGTACCTATAATCGTCATTACTTTTAATTTATCTATTGTTTTACCTTGCATTTCTATACCTCCAGAAAATAGGTATCGGGTTTGTCCTGATTAAAGCTTTCATTGGCCCACATGATTGTGACTAGGTCACTTGTCCCTATATTTGTAATGTTATGAGTATATCCCGGCGGTATATCAATGACCTCCAGCTTTTCACCACTTACATAATATTCGAGAATCTGTTGTTCTTCTTCTGTACAATCATCAGTCACTAATTTTCTAAATCGAATAATCCCCTGCCCGCTGACCACTAAAAATTTTTCTGTTTTCGTATGATGCCAGTGATTTCCTTTAGTAATGCCAGGTTTAGAGATATTAACCGATACTTGTCCAAAGCTGTCCGCCTTTAAAATTTCTGTAAAAGAGCCTCGCTGATCCACGTTCATTTTTAATGGATAAGAAAACTCTTCTTCCGGTAAATAAGTTAAATACGTGCTATATAGCTTTTTAACCAATGCATCTGACATATCCGATGCTTGTAAGTTTCGCCTGCTTTCTTTAAAGCTTTCTATGATCTCTGCTAATTTACCTAAAGTCGTTTGATGAATGGTATGGATATAATATCTGTGGTCCAGAGCTGGTCTGATTGTGACACCTTCCAACAGGGATATCCACTCTTCTATAATATCATCTATATAAATCAGATTTAACTCACTTGACTCATTGTGAATTTGTATCGATAAATCATGGGCAATATTGTGACAAAAAGTTGCTACAACAGAATTATAATTTGGTTTACACCACTTACCGAACACGTTAGAAAGACGATAAATAAATACCTTATCAGGTGCTTCCTTTTCATATTCCAGTAATGCTTGTTCTGCCGACAATTTGCTTTTACCGTACGCATTCTCCTGCATTGCTTGTTTGGAGGACGCGAAAATGATTGGGGCTTTATTGTTTTGCTTCTTCAGGAGCTGCAAAAGCGTTTCAGTAAACTGCACATTGCCTGTGTGGAATTCTTCCTCCGTGAGGGGACGGTTAATCCCAGCTAAATGAAATACAAAATCACAATCAGACGTATATTGTTCTAATTCTGCCGCTGTTGTATTCCTAGCGCATAAATATAAGTCCTGATACCCTTTATTTTTTAGCTCTACTATTAAATTTTTCCCGATAAATCCGTTGGCTCCAGTAATTAAAATTTTCATATTGAAGAAACCCCTTAATATTAAAGTTGCTCTTTATTCCACAGAGCAAGCTCCTGCTGTATATAGTCCAATTGAAGAAGCTTTTCTTTGATTTGTTCCACAGTCAATAATTGAGTGTTTTTAGAATTAAATTCTGACAAGGAATTTCTTTCTGTTTCACCATCTACGAAGTACTTATCATAATTTAAATCACGTTTGTCAGCGGGCACACGATAAAATTCTCCTAGGTCAATGGCATGTGCACACTCCTCATTAGTTAGTAATGTTTCATACATCTTTTCTCCGTGTCTGATACCGATTATTTCAATTGGATTGTCCACCTGAAATAATTCAATCACGGCCTTTGCCAAATCTCCGATAGTAGAGGCCGGTGCCTTCTGCACCATGATATCTCCGCTATCCGCATGCTGAAATGCAAATAAGACAAGTTCCACAGCTTCTTCAAGGCTCATGATAAATCTCGTCATTTCCGAATCGGTAATGGTCAGCGGCTTACCTGCCTTAATTTGCTCGATAAAAAGTGGAATGACCGAGCCTCTTGAGCACATCACATTACCATATCTTGTCCCACAAATCATGGTTTTTTTTGGGCTTACAGTTCTTGCCTTAGCAATCAAAACCTTTTCCATCATAGCTTTTGAAGTTCCCATAGCATTAACTGGGTACGCAGCTTTATCCGTAGATAAGCAGATGACCTTTGAAACCCCTGCATCAATTGCAGCCGCCAATACGTTGTCAGTACCGATTACGTTGGTTTTAACGGCCTCCATTGGAAAGAATTCGCAAGAAGGCACCTGTTTTAATGCGGCTGCATGAAAAATATAGTCTACCTCATGAAGAGCATTTCTGACGCTTGCTAAATCCCGAACATCACCAATGTAGAATTTTAACTTCTCATTGTGATACTCCTGTCTCATGTCATCCTGTTTTTTTTCATCTCTTGAAAAAATACGAATTTCTCCTATATTGGTTTTTAAAAAGCGGTCTAAAACAGCATGTCCAAAAGAACCTGTACCGCCTGTTATTAATAATGTTTTATCTTTAAACATTCTCTTCATCTCCGTTAAATGACAAATTCTTTACTGTCGCCCATTTCCATGCGCTTCTGCACATGTCTTCTAGCGAATAATTTGCCTTCCATCTGAGTTCCTTTTCCGCTTTTGAAGGATTAGCATAACAGCTAGCAATATCTCCAAGCCTTCTACCTGTTATTCTATAAGGAATATCCACACCAGATACTTTTTTAAAAGTATTTACCAATTCTAATACACTATAGCCTTTCCCTGTACCCAGATTATATGTTTTTAGACCGCACCTTGACTCCATATGCTCCAATGCTTTTACGTGACCATCAGCTAAATCCATCACGTGGATATAATCCCGTACACCTGTCCCATCTTTAGTCGGATAATCATTACCAAAAATATTCAGATAAGGCCTTTTCTTTTTTGCAACTTCTAAGATGTACGGCATCAAATTGTTGGGAATGCCATTAGGGTCTTCACCGATTAAGCCACTTTCATGGGCCCCTATTGGGTTAAAATATCTTAATATTACGATATCCCATTGATTATCCGACATATAAATATCTCTCAAGACTTGTTCAATCATTAATTTTGTCATGCCATATGGATTTGTTGCGTTTAGTGGAAAGTCTTCAGAAATTGCTTTTCCTTCAATAATTCCAGTTCCAATTTGTTCAGGCAATACAGTTTTCGCATCTTGATAAACGGTTGCTGATGAACTAAAAACCAACCGCTTACAATGATATTCATCCATAACTGCCAACAAAGACAATGTGGACATGATATTATTATGATAATAGATTAACGGCTTTTCTACAGATTCTCCCACCGCTTTTAGCCCTGCAAAGTGAACGACGCTCTTTATGTTATGTCTCATAAAGATATCTCGAATCATTTGACGGTTACAAACATCTCCACAATAAAAATTTACTTTTTTTTGAGTTATTTTTTCTATGCTTTCTATAACGGATAACTTACTGTTAAATAAATTATCAATAATCACAATTTCTTGTTCTTTTTCTAAGAGACGAATAACTGTATGAGAGCCGATGTATCCCGTCCCACCTGTAACTAATATTGCCATTTTTATCCTCGACTTAAAAGATTTTACCTTTTTAAAATTTGTTTATATAAGGAATAGTATTCTCTATATTTATCTTCTTTTCTAAATAAATTTGCTCTATTTAAACATTCTTCAGCGCCAATAGGGTATCTTTTCAATTTATATATTGCTTCACATAACTCATGGATGTTGCCTTTTTCAACGATAATGCCGCAGCTTTCATCTAATATTTCAGGACTTCCCCCTGTATTGTATGTAACAATTGGTGTTCCGCAAGCCAGAGCCTCAATATTTGTAGTAGGGAATGTATCCTCCAGTGTTGGATTTACAAATACATCCGCTACCGCATAATATTTTGCTAGCTCTTGAATGTTATTTGTTCTTGTCACACCTATCATATTGGAGGGTAATGCCTTTCTTTGTGTTTCAGATAATCCTACTAGAATAATTTGATATTCCGGTGTAAGAATCTTGCCTAAGGCCAAGAATTCATTCAATCCCTTCCGTTCTCCCCAAACGCTGGCAATTCCTAAGGCTATAAATTTCCCTTGGCATCCAAGCTTTTGTAAGATTTTATCTTTCTCTTCGATATCTTGTATTGGTTTAAAAATGGTCAGATCAATTCCATTATTAATTAAATGTACAGGATATTTTGATAAGTATGACTTCTTTACCAAGCCCTGCAGCCACAAAGAAGGGGCGACAATATTCATACTGCTTACAGAAGTAAACAGTTCTTTCTTTTTTTTATAATTAAATCGACTGTTATCCAGCCACTTGCTGCTCGGGTATTCTCCCTTTTGAGGGCATGTATAGCAACCAGTCTTCCATTTTGGGCAGTTTATATAATCAAAATGGGCACAATGTCCTGTAAAACTCCAGCAATCATGCAATGTCCAGATAACGGGCTTATGATATTCCTCTAGGAATTTAAATAAGACATTAATGTTAACATAATATCCATGTATATTATGCAAATGAATAATATCAGGCTCATATTTTATAATAACCTCTATCAATCTTTGAGTAGCTTTTAGCGAACCAAACCCGTGCATATCAAATACTCGTGTTAAAATACCATGAATCTTAATATCTAAACGAGAACCAATTTTATAAGCATTTACAGATTCATTCTTTATTTGCTCGTCTCGTCCAAAACAAACAAAATATTCATCTCCTTGCTCAGTCAATGTACTCCCTAAATCCTCTACGATTCTTCCAGTACTTCCAACTCCGTAAACAGAATTTATTTGAAGAACTTTCACTACCTTACTCCTGACTTTTAGATTCTAAGAATTTTAATTATTTAAGAATATTTTGTAATGGATTCTAGCCATATTTTCTATTGTATAAATACCTGCAGTCTGCATCGCTCTTTCGCCCATAACTGTTCTTAAATTTCGATCCTTAGCTAATAGGTTTATCTTGTCTGCTAAAATTTGTTCATCTTTTATTGGAATAATAAAGCCATTTTGACCTTCACTAATCATGGTTAACCCTGCAATACATTTATCAGTCGTAATTGTAGGTAATCCATGTGACATCGCCTCATTAACTACTAAACCCCAAATGTCTTCTCTTGTAGGTAGAACGAAAATGTCAGCACAATGATAGAAATCTATTAATTCAGTTTTAGTTTTAAAACCAATAAAATGGACATTTTCCAAGTTATATTTCTTTACAATGTTTTTATAGGTATCTGTAGGAGATCCGCCAATAATATAAACACTTATGTTTTCCGCTAATAAGGAACAGGCTTTAAGTAAATCTTCAAACCCTTTCCTTTGAATAAATTGCCCAACTGATAGAACCATAATATTGTTTGTAATATCTAACTGTATCCTTAATCGTTCTTTTTTATCCTGTGAAACTTTTTCAACTTCACATAGTTTAAGTGAAGAAAAAGGATATTCAAAGATATTTTCACTTCTTGCTCCATAGTGAACTAAATATTCCTTTGTTCTTTTTCCCGTACATAACCAATAAGTTGCACTTCCTATTAAATACCGTTTTAGTCTATACTTCAATAACTTTTCATTTGCTATAAATCCACCATCTGCATTTATGTAGAACTTGGCCCTTTTTATTTTAAGAATTAAAATAGCTAATATCCCTGTAGGGGTTGCATACCCTCCCACTACAATTTTATCCCATCTTTTTAAGAGAATAGGAAGTATGTTAAAGCATAAAGCACTTTCATCTTTATTAAAAATACCTCTTGAAAAAATTTGTTTGAACTTTCTACTATCTTTATTTTCCCACTTAGTATCTCTATTTGACGCTACATCTTTTTCGTAAAAAACAGTTAAGTCGCAGTAATCTGATAATTCATTAAAAAAATCAACCCTATATGGACTAGGAACATTTGTAATATATAAAACTTTCATTATTGGCCCTCTACCTCATTCTTAAGCATTTAATATAATGCTGCAGATACGATCCACTTCACATAATTCTAAATCAGCATAAATAGGTAGCGTCAGAACTCGTTCAGAAATATACTTTGCAATAGGTGTCTCTTCAACATTAAACTTGTCTTTATAACAATCATAAGTATTAGTGAGTGGGTAAAAGTATTTACGCACATGTATATCTTCACTCTTAAGTTTTTCAAACACTTGATCACGATTTAATTTATACTGATCAAATATTACCGGAAAATACGCATAATTACGCTTAACCTCCTTTCTTTCTTTAGGCAACCTGATTCCGGCGATATTGTTTAATTGTAGCATATATCTATTAAATACAACTTTCCTTTTTTCGATCTCCCCGTCAATATGTCTTAGATTACAAATGCCCATAGCTGCTTGAAACTCATTCATTTTTGCATTTCCACCTACATATTCAACAGTTTCTGGCCCTGTTATTCCAAAATTCTTTATATCATACAATATCCTAGATAAATTCTCATTATTATATGATACTGCTCCACCTTCTATGGTATTAAATACCTTTGTTGCATGGAAACTGAATATCGATGCATCTCCAAAATTTGCACTACTTATTCCATTAACAGTAACACCAAAAGCATGGGCTGCATCATAAATAACTTTTAATTTATACTTATTAGCAATTCGTTCAATCTTTTCAACATTACATATATTCCCATAGACATGAACTGGAATAATTGCTGTTGTTTTATCGGTTATTAATTCTTCCAACTTATCCGCATCTATCGTAAAATCCTCTAAATTAATATCACAGAAAACTGGCTTTAGACCATTTCTTACTATTGCATGAGTTGTTGATGCAAAGGTAAAAGGAGTTGTTATCACTTCTCCTGTAAGAGCAAATGCTGCTATAATGCATTCTAAGGCAAGATGCCCATTTGTGAAAAGCTCAATATTAGGAGTATCTAAATACTTCAATAATCCTATTTGGAGTTGTTTATGTTTTGTCCCCATATTTGTTAACCAGTGACTTTCCCATAAATCTTTTATTTCCTCAATATACTCTTCTAATTCTGGCATAGAAGAGCGTGTTACTAATATTCTCTTTTTATTTAACATCTCAAATTCTCTCTTAGTTCTTTAAATCTATCAACCTGCATTTCAGCTTTATAGTCTTCAAATAGCCTTAAGCAATCATACTGGGGTTCGTATCCCAATTCTCTCTTTGCATTTTCAATATCCATTAAGAAGCCTCCGCCAGCCTTCTTATCTAATCGATAGATTATTTCTGATGGATGTTCAACAGGAGAAAATACTTTAATAATTGTTTCAATTTGTTCCTGCAGCGTAACTGGTCTGCCCGTTCCCACATTATAAAAACCTTTTTCAAGATTAGCTTCAACTGTTTTACATATCATTTGAGCACAGTCATAAACGTGAACCATATCCTTTGCATAGTTAGGATCCCCCCAAAGTTCAATTGGCTCACCTTTCATCGCTTTATCAATCATTAAATATATAGGCCTAATTGTTTTAATCCCGTTAGGATGATAATAATGATAAGGACTGTAACTATAAATCGTAGGAAATCTGAAAACAAATTTCTTAATATCATATTCCTGATGATAATGTTCTATAAGTTCAATCGCAGTATTCTTTGAAATAACATAAACCGAATGATCTCCCTTGTAGCTAAAATTATATGGAAGATCAGGTTTTAAAACAACATCATCTTTGGCGCATAATGAAATATCAAAAACTGTAGTTGAATATAGAATACGGTCAGCTTTAACTTTTCGACAATACTCTAGCACATTATATGCACCTAGAATATTAGACTCAATATATTTTTCAGGATGATATCCTTCCATGTATGAAGGAATTTGTGCTGCTAAGAACACAACTGCATATACATCTTCCTTAGGAAGTTTATCAAAATCTTCACTTTTAGAAATATCAACAGAATAATATGGAATATCCATACTAGAAAAAAAGTCTGTTTCACGACGACCAGTTGCAATCACTTCATATTTATTAGCATCAAAATATTCTTTAGCATACTTCAATACATAAGATCCAACATTACCTGTAGCACCAAAAATAATAATTTTTTTCATCGTAACAAGCCTCCATTATATTTCTTTATTGTCTTAATTATAATATCCATTTCCTTAAAATCATATCTTTGATCGCAAGGAATACAAGCTAGATTCTTCGTGAGTTTCCACTCAAAAGAATCCACCTTACATAATTTTAATATATTAGGCCAAAGCGTTGGAACATAAATATTTTCTTTTATTAATGTCTTTTTTAAGTCTTCTCCACCATTCTTTAATAATAATGGATACATATATGGCCCAGGGACTTCTTTTACCTTTAGACAATTTATTGGATCAAGGTTTTTATGCAAATAAGAAAAGTTTTTTTCTCGTCGCTCCTTAATTTGTTTATAATCAAGGTTTCCTAACAACGTCTTCGTAAGTAACGAAATCATTCGCAATGGCACATTTTGTAAAGCTTCTTCATTTTCTTGATATAGTTGAAAATACTCAGAAGCGGTGTTTTCTAGACGTCCTAATATATGCGATATTCGATTTGCTGACTTATCTCTTGGCAATACTGAATCTTCTATCTGATCAGTTATAAGGTACGCACCATCTGGGACTCCAAAAAATTTTCGACAAGTATAAATAGTATCAACATTTTTTTCAGGTTCGGTGAAAAATGCCTGAGCATTATCAACTATTATACTTTTATATTTATCTTTGAATAATCTTATTGTTTCATTATCAACTTGTCCAAAATAATTAACAATATAGAGCCATTCTCCATCTGCTAGTTTTTTATTAAAGCTAGGCAAAAGGTTATTATTAATATGATAGAATTCAATCTCACATCTTTCTTCTTGGACCGCTTTCGTAACGACATCGCAAATATAATATGGTATATACAATTTTTTAATATTTTTAAATCGAATAATATATTTTAAGCAACTACGCCCAAGATTTAATTCGACCGACTCTCTGTAATATGGTAACACGCCTACATTACTTAACTCGAAATAACCACCAATTTCTTTCATTTGAATAACCTCATTATTTTGCCACTAAAGTGTAAGTGTTCAATATTTTATCAATTTCTTCCTTTGAGTTAAACATTATCACGTCTATAATCGAAAGATTTGGCACAAATTGATTATTAAATTGTTTATATTGAATTTCTTCAGTTTTTATAAAATTAAGTTCTAAAAAATTCTTAGAGAAATTTTCATAACTATATAGCTTTTGTCCCCCTATTGCATTTAAATATTCTTTTGCTCCTAATAGTTTACAAATTTCTATAACTTTATTTTCTCCTTTTAAATTTTCATTCTTATTTATTGAAGAAGAAATAACTATTTCCGTATCTATTGACAGATAATTTGAGACTTTTTGTATTGCATACTCTAAATATTTTGCTAAATTTTTTTCACCTTGACTTATTATATCTTCTATAACTTCAAAAGCCTGTAAATAGTAAGGTGCGTTTTTATAACAACTTTCAATTTTCTTTAACAATTTTTTATTATATACTGGATCGACAGATAGCTCTACTTCTTTGATAAGTTTATTAGGGCTTGCACCCCTCATCTGTAAATTTATGTATTTCGCTTCTCCATCCATTAATATTTGGTTTCTATTTATCCATCCACCTTTAATAAAGTTGACATCATCATAAATTACATATTTATCCACGGCATTGATTAATTGCCAATATCCTATATATGGGAAAAAGTATGGTTGCATTATACCTAACTTCATCTTACACCCCTTTATTAATTAAAAAACGATCATTTCTGTTACATTTAAACAGTTCAAACCCAACCCATGAAGTGTTTTTTATAAATTCTATAAATCACAGGCAAATTACATTTTAAATTGCTTTTTAGCTGCTCTTTTCTGCTTAGTTTATCATAGAACCTTTTACATTCTTCATTATTTTTAATTGCCCTGCCGTCATATTCTAACAAATAATAGAAAGTCCTTTTTACTTTCATTTCCTTGAAATAATCTGTAAACCGCTCATTTGAATACGCATCTGCTTCATCTAGCATTTTATTTATCTTAACTAAAACTTGAATAGCTCTTTCTTTATTAAACAAGTTTGTTGCTGACAATGATCCTTTTGCAACAATTCGATATGCCGACAATTCTTCGTTTATATAATAAACTTGTCCATTTAACGACAGAAATATAGTTAGGGGGTAATCTCCAACTGGTAATCCAAAATAGAAAGCTGGCAATGACTTACCCAACTCACTTTTAAACATCATTGAATTAGTTGAAAAGAAACCTCCATCTCCCATAATAATATCTCTAACGTTGCAAACTCTGCTTTCAGTATAAGGTTGTATTTTTCTACGCAATTTGTGTCCATTATGATTCACCATAATTGCAGCATGTGTAATAAGAGTGCAATCAGGATTCGACTCCAAATATTCTACTTGCTTTTGCAATTTATATGGATCTATCCAGAAGTCATCTCCTTCGCATATAGCAATATATTTTCCTAAAGCTCTTTTCATATTTAAAGCTAAAACCGATATTCCCTTCGAATACTGGTTTTCCGTTTGGTATATTGGCTTAATTAGATGTGGGTATTTTTCCTGATATTCTTTAATAATCAGTGGGGTAGCATCAGTTGATGCATCATCATGAATTAATATTTCATATTTAAATTTAGCTTCTTGCATTAAAAAGCTTTCTATTGTTTGCCTAATATAGCTTTCTTGATTATAGGCAATACAACAGATACTTACCATTATCTCATTCATAAACGTTACTCCTAGAACAATTAACCTATTTAAATAAACTTCTTATGGCTTTTATTTCATCAATTTTCAAACTGTATAATATTATGATGTATATAATACACGCGAATAAAAAGCAAACAAATAATTGTATTATTTCAATAATTGTCCCCCTATTTGAGCAGTCTGCAAATAATTCCTTTACAAATAAAGATCCTGAAATTGCTAATACCGCCGCAATCACTATTTTAATTATTTTAAATTTTGATTCAATAAAATATATATTTGGATATTTCTTTCTTGCTCCAAAGATCAAAAGCAATGTATTTACTGAAAAAGCGATGCTTGTCGCTAATGCTAAGCCATTATGTTGCATAAATCTAACTAAAATTAAACAGAGCACTATATTAACTACTGTACTAATTCCAGCAAAAATCATCGGAGTCTTCATATCATGCATGGAATAATAAACACGCATTAGAAGCTCATTTAAAGCCAAAAAACACATTCCTAAGCCATAAAAAGTAAACGCGCTTGCCGTAAGACCTGTCGCCGTTGAATCAAAAGCTCCTCTTTCATAAACAAGCTTAACTACTTGCGTTCCATAAAAAACAATTCCTAATGAAAAGGGAATCGTAACAATAAGGATTAAATTAACTCCCTTACTAGAAATTTGTGAAAGCTTTGAAATATCATTATTTGTACTTGCTTGTGCAATTTTCGGATAAAATATTGTTGAAATTATGCTAGCGCTCAAACCAGTAATTAATGTGACCAACAACATAGAATAGTATAAAGCAGAAACACTTCCCAATTTTAACTGGGAAGCCAGAGCTTTATCTATAAAAGTATTAATCTGATATACATATGAGCTAATAAATACAGGCACTGCAAGAACAATAATTTTATTAACAACATCAGTAGTTCTAAATGAAATATGATATTTAAACCCAATTTTTCTAGCTTTTAGAAAGACAATAGTAAACCTTACAGCTTGCCCTAACAATATGCCAAAAGCCAAATAATAATAGCTTGTATATTTACTAAAAATGATAGTTGAAATTGCCATTATATTTAATGCATAGCCAGCTAATATTTGAGTTAAGAAAAAGCCTTTATATTGAAGATATGCATCTATAATAGACGCTGTTGATGAAAATAAAGTATATATAAATGTAATCTTTAAAAAGGTACTTGTTAATTCAATACGCTGCTGATCAAATCCGTTCGCTAATAACTCTACTAATTGCCGAGAAAATAAAAGACCGATTACGCTAGCCACAATAGAAAATACTATCAGCAAATTAATAACTCTACTTGTAAAAAGATCCCCTTCTCTATTTCCTGCCTTTTTTATAGTCTGAGAGAATAATGGTATAAACGTTGTAGAAACTGCAGCGAATATCCCTCCAGTTAGAATTCCAGGAATACTTTGAGCCATCACATATGAATCTGTAATATATCCTGCACCAAAAAAATTTGCCATAACAGTTTCTCGTACAAAGCCAAAACATTTTGATATTAGCGTAAGAATAGCCATCATCATTGCTATCTTTGCAGTAGATTCTATTATTTTACTATCTTGTTCTATCATTTAAAACTTGTCCACCTCATACCTATTTGTATTTAATTATACTATCTTTGCCTTTTGTTTACAATAACAAAAGGCGCCTATTGCTGAGAGTACAAAATCTAAGTTGTTAACGGTCATCATAGATTCACAAAATAATAATCCTGGACTCATTCCGCCGATGAGGTTTTTCTTATGCATCTTTTCTCACTAGACTGACCGAATAAGAGCTTGCGAAGCTTTTCGAAGTTCTCATTTAAAACAGTATCACCTTTTTTAATTTTTCATAATCTAATTGCTTCCTTTAAAGCCCTGTTTCAAGTTCTGGATATATTCAATTGATTCTTCACTAGTAAAGGTCATTCATCTGTTTTTCATATTAAATGATATCATAAAAAAACGAAAAAATCCAGGTTCTCCAATGCTTTCTTCCGATAGGTTCTTTGCAGTCCTTCTTTTCCTCACTTATTTACCGACATGCTGCTTTCCTGACAATTCTGCTCCATCTTCTCCAATTTTTATATTTCTGCATATTCAGTTTTCTAAATAAAAAAACTGGTGAGCAACCGTAGCTACTCACCAGAAAAACTTAACATTTTATTTTATTGTGTTTTGCAGTTAATACTATTGTCTGCCGAATATAACTACATCATATCCGTCTGCATCGTCATCAATTTCATATAGAGCTACTGCATCGCCATCTTTAAGATCGCCAGTATAAAGCTTATACTCGCCTTTATCTACTCTGTAGATTACAACCTTGTCAGCAAGTGCAAATCTAACGCCATCAATAACAACTGAATTTCTCTTATCAGCTTCTACAGTTTTAGCTGTAGAGTCAAGCGCAAGCGCAGTCTTATACTTTCCGCTATTTCCACCGGCAGTTACTATTGTAGTTGATGTAACCACACCATTAGCATCAGTCTTCACTTCGTATAAAGCAACGCTTGATAAACCATATCCTGTCCCTGATCTGTAAGCTGGAGCAGTCCAACCGTTAAATAAGGAGTCGCTATTATCATCAGTTAGAGTGTTTAACTTAGCTCCATCCTTGAAACCAACTACATTCCAAACTTTATCGCCATCATCATTTGAATCCTTGTTCTTTTCGTTAAGAACTGCAAATGATTTGTCTCCAGATTTAGCCATTGCTTCAGGCACAATCAACGCAACGATCTTCGCTGTGTCTACAGTATTGTTGTTCTTCTTTTCAAACAATATTGTTGCGCCTGTAATTAGCTTATCAATTTCTACCTTATCAATAGTAGTTGTGTCGTATTCGTCAGCAACGCTATCGTAAGTAAATACTACACAATCAGAAGCAATCTTAGCATTTGTCATAGATATAGATATAGCAGTTAATGAAGAGAAGTTAGCAGCCTGGATACCTCCAGCTGATATACTGATATAGTCAGCAACAGTCTTGCTGGATAGATTGATAGAAGCGCCAGTTGCATAGAACTTGTTAGCTTCTGTGATTTCTCCAGACTTATTTAATCCGTATCCGATTAGAGTATCAGCTGCGAGATATCCAACATCACCCTTCTTGTAAACGAATGTCTTTTCAGTTCCGTCTGCAAGCATCAATTTAGCCTGATAATCAATACCGCTGTCAACTCTTTCAACTACTGCAAAATTGTTAGCAGATGTTAAATTCGTGAAGTCATATACAAATCCTCTTGCATCTAGGAATGCCTTTACATCGTCAGAAACTCTATCTTCTGTAATGGAATCTCCACCATTAACACCATTTAATGTTTCTGCAGCATTCTTATAAGTGTTTGCACCGATAGCAAACTTAGTTGTGTATTCAGTGTCTTTCGCGTTTTTGAAGCTCTTTACAGTGCCTTCAGCAGTTGCAGTACCAACTTCAATCTTTCTGATACCGGTGGTAGTCTCATATACGTAAACTACGTTGTCTGCCTTAAGGTCAGAAATGCTTGAAATACCAGCTAACTGGAACTGAGTGTAGTCAATATTGTCATTGTCATCTTCTACAAAGTCACAACTTAATAAAGAATGATCGTCTGCAATATCTGCAATGTTTGTAGCAGAAACCTGATCGGAACCATTAGCTACCCATTTGTTCACTGACCAAACGTTCTTAATAGTATTTCCTGAAACATCAGCGTTAAGAACATATTCAGGAGTTGTCATACCAGTGGCAATTGCACCTACTGTAGTAACATCTGCTGTGTAGTCAGAAGAATCATCATCTCCATTTAGTAAAACAGCACCTACAGTTAATGTCTGGCTGTTAAAGCTATATTCTTTTTCAGCATCTGTAGTAACAAACTTTACATTTGAACCACTCTGGATGAATCTACCAGTTAACTGAGTGTTATCTTTTGCAATAAATGCAACGATTTCATCATCATCGTTCCTATAAACATTACCACGCTGACCAAGATACTTAGCAGCATTGATAAGAGATTCAGAGATAGTGGAATCTTTAACAATAACTTTTTCATCAACTGTGCAGTTTAAACCAGAAGTAAGAAGGGATACAGCTACACCATCTTTTTTAACTACTTCAGTTTTACCGTCAGAGTTTACAGAAACCTTATCTACTGTTAAAGTGTTGTAGATAATCTGAGCAGCATTCGCCTTATCAACGCCAGTAGCATCCTTAGCTACGTCATCATAAAGCTTTAATTCCTGAGCCTTAGTAACGTAGTTGGAAGGCCAAACACCAGTTAATTCAGCACTGTTTGCAGTGTATCCAACAGCTCTTAAAGCCATAGTTACTGCTTCGTTTACAGTGATTGTCTTACCAGGCATAGCATTTCCAGCTCCGTCTCCAAGCATGATGCCTTTGGAGTTACAGAATGCTAGGTAAGGAACAGCCCAGCTATATCCTGTTGTATCTTTAAAGCTTGTGCTTGCATATCCTGCAAGTGCACTGTCCGGAATAGCTAAAGCTCTTGTAATTAAAGCAGCAAACTCTGCTCTCGTTACTGCCTTAGTAGGCTGATATGTGCCATCCGGGTTACCGGTTACGATACCAAGATCGTATGCTACTTCAATAGCAGATTCGTTAGTGCTTCCACTGATGTCGCTTAAAGATTTAAGCTCTGTGGATGAACCAGCAAATGCCATTGAGAAGCTGGATAGTACTAGTGCTAAAATTAGCACAAATGAAAGTACTTTTCTCATTTTCAATATTCCTCCTTTAGAATGTTCTTCGAAGGGGTCTTTGATTTTTTCTGTGAGCAAATCATCTTCCCCTTCCGAAGATAATTTGACGTTTCTAATAGTCTGTGCTGGTAGAAAGCTCTACACACACATCCCATCTTAGTGAATTATACCCTCTTGGAAACAACATCGTCAACTGAAACAAGCAAATGTAACAGAACTGTAACACATACATCGTTTTAGTCTTTTTAGTCTTTCCTAAGGTTTTCTTTTAACGTTATCATTATATCAATTGTCCGCTAAAAGTCCATTACAGCAATGTTACAGGATTATTAATGTTTGACGTATAGGCTCTTTTTCAGTGAAAAAAGACGCCCCATGTCCGGGGCGTTAACTTTTCTTATTCTTTTACAATAACAACATCTGCTTGAGTCACATCGTCATCACTCACATCATAAACTCTGACAAATTTTCCTGACTTCAAACTAGATAGGTTACCAGCTCTATATTCATCCTTTTTATCATCCCATACATAGATGGACGCGTTACTCCTTACACCAATCATTTTCCCATCTGCACAGGTAATAACCTCTTCTCCATAATCTTGGACCAGTGTCCACGTATTCGAAGTAGTCAATTCATTGAAAACTTTTCCTCTGTAACTCGTTAAATTCGTGTGTACACTCTGTACTTCACCATTTGAAGTGTGAAGCTCATAAAGCTGACCGTCTCCATTTGTCAAACTAGGAACGGACAACCCTTTCTTACCAAACCATGTGATTTTCTTCGTCGCCGTTAGCGTTTCGAACCCTGTAACGGATTCATTATTTACATTAACAGTCGTTAGTGTTCCATTGATAACGCCATAGGCATTTCCAGAAAATCCAACATTTCTCGGAAGAATCATGGAAGTTATTTTTCCGTCTTCTACAAGGTACCACGCTGGAGTTTTCGCTGAATTATATTTATAAAGAGTATCTAAACGATAATCGTCTGCCTTATTGGAGAAAGTCATCTCTTTATTGTAATCTTCCTTTGCTCCGTATGTATAAATTTTGACGGTTTTAGACACAAGTGTTCCCGAAAAATTAGTCATATCACTGTCAAAGCTTCCGGTTGTAAAAGTCATCCCTTTCGCAGACGGAATACTCGTTGCTTTATCCGAATCAGTTCCCTGCGGCGTTTCTGTAACACTAGGAACCATTGCTTTTAACTGCTTTATTTGATTATAAGTCATCTGAGCAGCCATCCCTTTTGTTGCATAAACAGGATAATCTTCTGCTATACCTTTAAAAATATCAACATCTTTCGCTTTTGCAATGTAGTCATCAGGCCAAGTTGTGCCGATTTGTGCTTCCGTATAACCGGCGGCTCTTAGGATCATTGTCAGCATTTCGTTGGTTGACACTTTTTCTCCGGGTTTAAAGGTCCCGTCGGGATATCCCTTTACAATACCGGCCTCAACCGCATATCCGATATACCCGGCCGCCCATTTGTATCCGCTTAAATCAGAAAAATTCGTTTTCACGGCAGACTGAGTTGCTGTTCCATTCACCATAGATGCGATCGGATCAATTGTTTTCACAAGAATAACACAAGCCTGTGCTCTTGTCAGATTGTTTTCCGGATGAAACAGTCCATCCGTATCCCCTGTAATCGCGCCCGCTTCGATCAGCGCAATGGCTGCGTCCTTGCAGGTTGCTCCTTCCAAATCTGTCGGCACGGTCGCCGCAAATGCAGTACTGGTAACCATTAACATCAATGCCAGTATTACTGATCCTATTTTTAATAGTTTTTTCATTTGTTTTCTACTCCCCCTTTAATTTTTTGGCATACTTCGATATAACATCATTGCCACATCACCTTTTGACGCCGGAGCGTTCCAATCAGTTATGTTGCGATCGCCAATCATGCTATTCATATTCATTTGAGCATACTGAATATAATTATCCGGCCACGTTCCTGTTGTTACAGCAGACGAATTCTTACTTCTTATAATAATAGTAATTACTTCTGCATAAGTAACATTACTGCCGGGTTCAAATTTCTGATCTCCTTTTCCGTTAATCAAAGCAGCTTTTGCGCAAGCGTTTATATAACCCTTTGCCCAAGTATATCCGTCCAAATCTTTAAAATATGTTAACTTTTCCATTGATGCAAGATCTGCAGTGTTATTGGTCGCTTTTGCCATCATGGTAGCAAATTCTGCTCTCGTAATACTTTTATCCGGATGAAACAGTCCATCTGAATCTCCAGTAATAACTTTTTTATCCATCAGAAATTTCACCGGAGCGAGCAATGATGTGTTCATCACATCCGAAGGATAAACAGTACCCGCATCCCAATCGCCATAATCTGCAGCAAAAGCAACGCTGAAACTGCTCAATGTCATCACCAGCACGGCAATAATCGATATTACTTTTCTCCCTTTCATATACAACCCTCTTTCTTCATCTCATCATATTACAGCTTTAAACCATTTACATTATTTATTATTACTATATACCAAGACTTGTCATAAAGTCCATTACATCGATATTACAAATTACTTTCGTTCTACGTTGATTAAGCTTGGATACAAATAGACCGAATTCAAATCCGAGGGATGAATGGTATTTCCTGTGGAATCTGTAGAGGCCAATTCAATTGGCTTCACTACCCCGCCGCCATCTGAAATAACAGTAGTGCTTGAGTCCGAAGCCGCTTGCACTGCTTGATATAAAAATTCCCAGACCTGTTCTCCTGCTTTTTCATTCAAGTAACCTGTAATTAGCTGATATCCGTTATCAAGCTTGACCTTCACCTGTCCCGAAAGTTCTTCTTCAGAAACTTGCATGACAATTTTTCGGGATGAGGAAACATACTCTGTTCCGATATCCTTATCACTCGTATTCTTCAGCCAAAAACAATTCATTAATCCGGCTCGGTTGCCTCCCACTAAAGCGCCTCCGCTGTTGGAGCAATTCACTTCTCCCGCATTGTAAGACATCTGTATGCTGGCATAGTTAAGCCCTACCAGTCCGCCTGCGAAACTGCTTCCTTTTACTTTACCGATGTTGTAACTGCTATAGATTTTGTCCTTGCTCAATCCGGCGAGACCGCCTACATTGGTATTGGCTGTTATTGCACCGTCATTATAGCATTTTGATAGCCGGCCCTCTCCGGTATTTTGATACCCTACAATACCGCCTGCTTCCGAATCGGCCACTACTTTGCCTTTATTATAGCAGCGTTCTATGCTTCCTTCATTACTGCCTGCGATGCCACCCGAGGCTTTCCCCGTGATTTGGCCTGTATTATAGCAATCATAAATTTTCGTTTTACTTCCTTTAGCGTATCCGGCAATTCCTCCATTGCTCCCCTCACCGGAAAGCGTTCCTGTATTGTAACAAGATTTTATGTAAAGGGAATAAGCATCTCCATCTGCATAGCCGACAATCCCTCCCGCATAATCCCCAAGACTGCTGACCTCACCTGTATTGCTGCACCCATCTATATTTACAGTCATGCTGGAAGTTGCTAAATATCCAATGATACCGCCCGTTCTTGCTTTGCCCGACACATTGCCCTTATTGGCACACCCCTTCACTGCATCACCTTCAAGACTTGCACTGCCTACAATTCCTCCGACATTGGAGCCACTGCCGGTTACTTTTCCTTTATTCACGTTGCTTTTTAAAGTTTTTGTCGTATAGCCAACAATCCCTCCAACATTAGTAGACCCACTTACATCTGAACTTGAACCCAAAACGCAATTGATCACTTCTCCTGAGTTATACCCGACAATACCACCAACATAGACTCCTCCCTTTATGGAAGAACTCTCTAACGTTAGATCCTCTACACTGCCGCTCGCATCCACATTGCCAAACAAACCCACATATTCGGCAGTGTCACTCTTAGGCCCATACACGCCCGAAATGGTAAAACCGCTTATCGTATGTCCATCCCCGTCAAAAATACCGTCAAAGGGTTTATCCTTTGTTCCGATTGGTACAAAGTTTCCCTCACTCCAATTTGTTTCGCTCGTCGTCTTACTTGGCACAACGGTTGCAAAGTCCGATTTTATTTTGATATCGCTCGTTAAAATAAAGCAGCTCCCATCTGTCGCATGCTCCCTCACATGGTTGAGCTGTGCTTCTGTATTGATCTGATACGGATCGTTTCTGGTGCCCGTTCCAAATGTGAACGCTCCTTCTGAAACGGAATGCACCTTCTGACAGCCGGCATCACCGATCGCCACCGCAGGGGATGTGGTAGTTGCCGTGGTCGATTTCCCCGGTCCTGCAATCACGCTTTCTTTCTTTTTTACATTTAATAGCAAGGTCGCGGCTTCTGCTCTGGTAAGCGCCATGGTCGGCCTAAAGTTCCCTTCCGTGTCTCCTTGCATGTATCCTTTCTGGAACATCAGATTGACATAAGGCAGTGCCCAGTCCCCTATTTCCGCTGCATCTTTCGCGGATTGAGCCGTTTTAGTCGTATCCAGATCGCTTGCTGGAATGACCGAAGCCACCACCTTTGCAGCTTCCTGTCTTGAAATCATTTGGCCGATTCCGAAGGTTCCGTCTTGATACCCTGACGTAATTCCTGCCTCCACGGCGGTTTTAATGGTCGGTACATACCATTCAATGGGATCTACATCCTTAAAAGAAATCACCGTATTGGCGGTGTCGGGAACTGTAGTCAACACATTAGAAATCAGTTTATAGAATTCTTCCCGTTTCATCAGATTATCCGGCAAGAAATACCCCTCCGGATAACCACCGACAATCCCAAGCCCCGCAGCCTCATTAATAATGGCTTCTCCCCAATGCCCACCGGTATCCGTAAACTTGTCCGTCGCGGCCTCCGCTGTCCCACCATTTACAAGTACAGTGGTCATAACCATCACCGCCGAAACGAAGACAGGCAATATTTTTTTCTTCATCATCTTCCAATCCTCCCTCTACATGATGTAAAAGTCGATACTTTTCTTTCCTTCTGTATTCCGTTCTTTCTTATTTCCATCATTTTGTAAATGAATTCATATTAATTATAGCTTCAATAAGGCCAAGTGTCTATTGTTATTGTACTCCCGGTCTTCTGATGGTAATATATACCTATAGTTCTAAATGCCCGCGATTCTGTCTTTAGCTTTGTGCAACCGTTTGGCAATTTTGGGGAAGACTATATATTATTTTAAAATCTGAGGTGTGTGAGAAACCTATGAAGAAGCGATTAATTCATTATGATTTATTACGTATATTTGCAGCTTATTTGATTGTCATGCTGCATCTTTCTGTCCAATATATCCGGCAGGCCCCTGCTTCCTTTGAAGCATACACGCAATGGGAGTATGCCATTGCCTTTTCTGCCTTTTCCAGAATCGGTGTTCCGATTTTCATCATGCTCAGTGGTCTATTTTTATTAAATCCAGATAAAAATATTTCTATTTCGGCGATTTTTACGAAATATTTGCCCAAAATAGTTCTGCTGTTCATCGCTTGGTCTTTTTTTTATGCATTTGCCGAGCAAGATTTCTACCGTCAGGTTTGGGCTTCCGATTTTCACTTTCAGAAGTGCTGGCATGACATGGACCAACAACTCTTTTGGCATTCTGTCCTGCGGGGGAATTATCACATGTGGTATCTCTACATGCTTGCGGGGCTTTACCTGATCACCCCTTTCGTCCGCATTATTGCTGCCCATGCGACGAAGCGGCAATTCTGCTATTTTATGGGGTTATGCATATTGATTACGTTCGTCACTAAATTCAATGATAGTTTATGGAAGTTAAAGCCGCTGTCTGAAACCTTAGACACACTTTCTCTTACGTTTGCCTTTGGCTATGTCGGCTACTTTCTCGCAGGCTATTTTTTAGATAAGATATTCTCAGACTCCGCATCTGATTTGGCGGTTTCTCAATCAACAGAGGCGGCTGCTCTACACGATTGGAAAACCTTTTGTCAGGTTATTTTCAATAAACTTAAACAAAAACTAGATAAGCTGAATAAATACGCAATACTCATTTACCTTTTAGGGGCGGGGGCTTTTTTCTTTACAGTTGCCTGGACGGTTCATGCCAATCCTATGTTTGGCTTCCGTTTTCCAGAGTTGATTTTATTCAGCAATTATTCTCCTACTGTATTTTTAATGAGTTTTGCTGTTTTTACGTTTACAGCCAGATTGAAGCATCTTCAATTTCCGCGGTTTTTGCGGATTATAGCGAAGAAGCTTCCTAAATATATGCTGTTGGTCTATATGATCCATCCTTTTTTTATAGTGGAAGCACGCAGAGGAGGACTTTTACTGGATAGCACTTCTGCCTTCTCACTTCCTTTTAATGCGTTTATTGTTTTTTTGATTAGTTTGGTAATCAGCATCGTGTTACAGCAAATTTATGAAGGATTTCGGCGTATCAGTAAATGGATTATTAAATACATCCGCTAGCAGCTTGTCTTCTTGTTGTATTTTGTTGAATTCCCTGAAATTAGATGATAAAATATAGTTGATTACTAAAATTTTCATGTGTATTTACAAGAGGGGGAAATTAATATGAGAATCTCAGGCTGCAATTCGCTTATGCGATGTCTAGTCTTCTTTTTGGCATTCATACTTGCCATTCCGATCATTTCAGTGCCTACAGCCGTTCATGCTGCAAGCCTCAGTGATATAAGAGATCATTGGGCAGAACAGTATATAAAAACAGCTGTCTCAAAGGGTTTTGTATCCGGTTATCCGGATGCCACTTTTCGTCCTGACAAGGATGTCTCGCGTGCGGAATTTACCAGCATGATTAACAAGGCCTTAGAAAATACCGGTACTGCATCCATCTCCTTTACCGATGTTCCTTCCAACGAATGGTATTATAAAGATATACAAAAGGGGATGTCTGCGTCTTTCGTAGGGGGCTATGATGATAATACGTTTCGTCCAAATTCGCCTGTTACCAGACAGGAAGCGGCGGTGATGTTATCACGAATTATTCCTACTTACGGCAACTCGGCCAATCTCCAAACTTATTCTGACTCTACTTCTGTATCCGATTGGGCAACGACAGCCATGTCCAAGGTATGCTCGAAAGGATACATGGGGGCCTATAAAGACGGAAAGCTTCACCCGTTGGACAATTTAACCCGGGCTCAAACGGCAAAAATACTGTGCGATATTTTAAATTCGGAAACGATTGCTTCCGGCACAACAACAGTACGTTCTACCGGCACAACTCTGTCGAACCGCATTTATACCAATGATGTTGTCCTTCACTCAGATTTAGGGGATGGGGAAGCAACTCTTTCGAACTGTGTTGTGCTCGGTACTCTCTATGTGTACGGAGGGGGAGCTAATACGGTCACCGTTAAAAATTCACGAATTGCCAACGCCATAGTGGAAAAAAGTTCTTCCTCCGTTCGGCTTTTAGCATCAGGGGAATCTGTTATTGCAAACGCGACAACAGGAAAAACCGCTATTCTGGAAACATCAAGTTTGACCGGCGGAATCTATGGAACCGGTTATAATTTGGTTAATATAAAAGGCTCCGCAGATACCACTTTAAAGGGCAGTTTCGTACGAGTGAACGTCATCGGGACTTCCGCTAATGTGGAGCTGGCGTCTGGCGCAATCACCACTTTAACGGTGGACTCTTCCGGTAAAAACTCTGATATTACCATCGGGAGCAACGCCCGTGTAACAACGGCAAATGTCAACGGTGCTGCCGCTTTTCATGGGTCGGGAACCATTAACACCATGAATGCCAACACAGCCGACATCACTTATGAAACGAAACCTACAAGTATAAAAGGTTCCTATAATCCTGGACTCGGAAGCGGCACTCTGAGTAACAGCAGTGTCAGTATTACTCCGAAAAACGGGGCCACCAATGTGGATGTGGATGAACAGATTGTTCTGACATTCAACGCTGCTATTACAAAGTATAACGGTACCGCTTTGACGAGCAGCAATATTGACGATGTTATTAAAGTACGCAAAAAAACCTCTGCCGGCTCGGAAATAGACTTTAGTGCTTCTATCAACAGTGCAAAAAAAGTAATTACTATTACACCGGATGATGATCTTGATGAAGATACAAAGTATTACGTCACCATCGATAAAAATGCATTAAAGATCGGCAGCAGCGCAAATTCTGCTTTTTCTTCCTATTTCACAACAGGAGACGGTTCCGGAGGTTCCTCTACGATAAACGGTATTACTATCTCTCCGAAAAAGGGAGCGACTAATATTGATGTGGATACCAAGATAACACTGACGTTTGACAGTGCAGTGACTAAATATAATGGAAGTGCTTTATCCAGCAGCAATATCCCGGATATAGTAGAACTGCATAAAAAAACCGAATCGGGTACGGAAATTGACTGTTCAGCCTCCATCAACAGCTCAAAGAAAACCATTACCCTAACACCAAAGGATAATTTGGATGAGGATACAAAATATTATGTAACCATTGATAAGAATACCCTTAAAATTGATGGCACAGGGAATAGTGCATTTTCTTCTTACTTTACAACCGATGATGAGTCCAATAGCAGCGTCACCTATTCTCCAAAAAATGGTGCAACAGGTGTGAGCAGTAACATCAATCCAACCATTTCATTTTCCAAGGCTGTTGAGACTTATGCTGGTAAGACGGTTGCCAATTCCTATTTGGACAGCGATGTGATTATCTTTCGGGAAGGAAGCTCCAGCGGCACAAAAGTACCGTTCGACGCAATTATTAATTCCTCAAAAAAGACGATTACTATTGAACCAAAATCCAAACTGAAAGAAGGTCAAAAATATTATCTGGCCATTGTCAGTAAGCAATTTCGAACACAGTCGGGGCAAACCAATATTGCAGCGAGCAGCGTGACTTGGACGACGGCCACCAACATGGATACCAGTGCCATTGATACAGCGATTACCCGTGCCAACAACGCCAAATCCGGAGTGGTTGTCAGCAACGACGGTTCGGAGTATTTTTCAACTGTTTATTGGGTGACCCAAGCGCAGATGAATGCTTTAAATTCGGCGATTTCGACAGCGACATCTGCGAAATCTACCGCAACGACTACGGCGCAGGTCCAAAATGCCGTAACGGCTCTGGATACGGCCACGGCAGCCTTTACGAGCAGTAAAAAGCCGGGGATAAAAGCTCAAGTAAATACGACCATTCTGCAGTCGGCGATTTCAAATGCAAAAAATGCCAAAGAGGGCATCGAGATCAGCGCAGACGGATTTGAATTGGCTCCCGATAAAAAATGGGTAACGCAGCAGATCATGAATGACTTGAACAATGCCATAAGTACGGCCGAAGCACAGATCAAGACGGTGGATAAGGCCACTGATGTCAGTGCCTATACGATAACGTTGAACACTGCGGTAGATACTTTTAAAACAAAAATTTCTTACGGGAATAAGGCCAATAAAGCGAGCCTGCAAAACGCAATAAATGAGGCAAATCAGATGCTTAGCACGGTGGACGCCCTCGCCGATAGTGCCGCTCAGGTTCCTCAGGGGAAAAAGTGGGTGACACAAGCAGAATATAATGCATTGGGAACGGCCATCAGTTCTGCCGAAGCTGTGAATAACAAGAAAACCGCTACTCAGGCAGAAGTGGATACTATGACCACAACGTTAAAAGCTGCTACGCAGTCTTTCCCTATTAAAGAGGGTACGGCCATATAAAGAATTGATCCCTTAAGCGGAACTTTCTTACGATACAAAAAATAAAAGGGTACGCCCAGTATGGATTCAACTCCATAGTAGGCGTACCTATTTTCATGTCCTTCAGGTCTTTTTCCTTTAAAACGGATACCAAAATACCGCGCCGATGCTTGTCTTGAGTGCGACTCCGTAAACGAAAACCAGTATCGATAAGACAGCAAACAGCATATCCGTCTTTGACAACGGTTTTCTGTGATACCAGGTTCTTTTCTTATTTTTCCCAAAGCCTCTCAAATCCATCGCATTGGATATGGCCTCAATTCTGCTGAGTGAAGAAAGCAGCAGCGGGATCATTACCGTTCCGTAATTTTTCAGTCTTACAAAGATGTTTGCATCTCCTTTTTGAAACGCCACCCCTCTTGCTTCCTGCGCTTGAATAATATGGTCCACTTCTGCCTTCACATCCGGGATGTACCGCAGTGCGATACTGACCGCATAGGCGATTTTATAAGACACCCCAAGCCGATTGATGCTGCAGGCAAAGCTGCTCGGGTGAGTTGTAAAAATAAACAGGATCGTCATCGGGATCATGCATACGTATTTCAGCGCTAAGGTCATGCAATAAAACAAGGTTTCATAGGTAATCGAATAAACGCCGCCCAATGAAAACAGATCGGTATGGCTTCCTGCCAACTTGGAGCCGAACTCCGGCGTTACAATCATTAAGAAAATCGAGTTGAAAATTGTGAACACCAAGATGAAGGCAAAAAACGGCCAGATTGCTTTATTGGGAAGCTTCGATGCTTTCAGCATGGCAAGACCTAAAAGCAGCACGCCGATGAATACCCTCGCATCCATAAACGCGAAAACAAAAGCAGTCCATGCGACCAGCATCAACAGCTTTATACTGCCATCCAACCGGTGAAAAATCGAATTCCGCTCAATATATAGTGCACCGCTTTTACTCATAGGCTGCACCTCCTGTTACCCGTCGCGTAAAATAAGCAATAAACGAGCTTAAATCCTCTACGCCGAATAATCGGCCCATTTTTTCGATGGAAGTGTGTTTTAAGTTTGCTCTTTCAATCAGGTCCTGATCGGATAGGATGTTGTCCATGGTATCCTGCCTCACCACTCTTCCGCCGGAAAGGACCACCCCTCTGTCTGCATATTCCAGCGCGAGGTGCATATCGTGAGTAATCAGCAGGATGGATACGCCGCTTGCCTTAATGTTGGATAAATATTGCATGAACTCACGGTAACTGGTATAGTCCTGCCCGGCCGTCGGCTCGTCTAGGATGATAATGTTCGGCCCCATCGCCAAAATAGAAGCAATCGTCAATCGCTTCTTCTGTCCGTAACTGAGCGAAGCAACCGGCCAATTTCGATAGTCTTCTAATCCGCAGATGCGCAGGGCTTCGTTTACGGCCTCTTCCACCTTCGCCTCTGAAAATCCAATATTCCTAGGGCCAAAAGCAATTTCATCAAAGATCATCGTTTTCGTAATCATATGATTGGGATTTTGCATTACATAGCCTATTGTCGATGCACGTTTTTTAATGGACCAACCATCGATACATTCCCCTTGATAATACATATGCCCCTCTTGATACTTTGCAAGTCCCGAGATGGCTTTGAGCAGCGTTGATTTGCCGGCACCGTTGTTTCCGACGACAGCAATCATCTCTCCTTTCTTCACATCAAAGGTGATGTCCTGTATTGTATAGGGGTCTTCTTTATAATATTTATAGGACACTTTTTCTATTTTAAGCAGCTCCTCCGTTGGGTTTACTTTTTCATCGAAAGAGTCGTCCATGAAGCAGGTTAGGACTTGATCTCTAAACTTGATCGTATGCTCGATTTCCGATATTTTATCTTCAAGCTTCAGCTCTGCACCGCAAAATTTAAGCATCTCAACATAAAGCGGCTGCCGCAGTCCCATCTGGGGAAGTTTCCCGCTTGCAAGCAATTCGTCAGGCGTACCGTTAAAGGCTATTCTACCTTCATCCATGATAACCACCCGATCAAATCCATGCTCCAAGACGTCTTCAATTCGGTGCTCAATAACCAGAATGGTTTTTTTCTCTTTATCGCGAAGCATACTGATGGTCTCCATCGCCTTCTTGCCGCTGGCCGGGTCTAAATTCGCCAAAGGTTCGTCAAATAACAAAATAGGCGCCTTCATTGCGAGGATTCCCGCAATAGCCACCTTTTGTTTCTGTCCCCCGCTTAGACTGTCGGGAGGAGTATTCTTTTGTGCAAGCATATCTACCAAATCCAGTGCCATATCAGACAACCGATGCATTTCTTTCGTTGGGACGCAGTCATTTTCCAGTGCGAAGGCTGCATCTTCTCCTGCGGACAGGCCTACAAACTGGCAGTCTTGGTCTTGCAGGATCGTCCCCACGTGACTGCCCATCTCGAAGAGCGAATGGTCCGACGGCACCTCTCCATTTACCTGTATCTCACCGCTTAAATCGCCCTTATAGGTATACGGAATCAGCCCATTGATACAATGAGCTAATGTGGACTTGCCGCTTCCGCTCCTGCCGGTGATTAACACCTTTTCGCCTTCTTCAATTGCCAAATCGATATGGTTCAGCGTATATTCACTCAAGTTATTATATTTAAATGAAAAATCGTTCAATGAAATAATCTTCATAGATCTATTCGTCCTTTATTTTCCCTTCGTCAAGCCGCTATTCTTCGTTCGGCTTTTGGCGATAATCGCAATGGCAGGCACACCGATGACAAAAACCACTACCAAATTGGAGATATTGGCTAGTGTGATCTGAATGAACAGCTTCTCTGCAGGCTCCCCATATAAATGGACATCTCCGAAATACGCCATCATGCTGCCGACAAACATTCCTACTGCCGACCAGATATATAAACTGAGAATATTGAGTTTCGTGCAAACGCCGTTCAATGGGTCAAACCGCTTGTCCATGCGAACAAATCCGCCGAAGAAGCCCAGCATAGCCGACATAAATACCCAGCTCCACCAAACGCTTCCGTACATAAACGCATCGTTTAAAGCATGCCCGATAAATCCGATCAAAAATCCGGCTGCGGGTCCAAAAAATGCACCGAAGATAGGAAGCAATACGATGGCAATTCGAAAAGACGTGTTCGGGCCGATCGGTATCGCGACTGCCGATAAGGCTGCGTACAGTGCCGCTCCGATTCCAACTGCAACCACCGTCTTTGTGCTCATGCTTTTTCCTCTTTTTTTACTGATAAGAAATATGATGATGCAAAGAACAACGGCTATGCCAACTGCTATAAGTCCCTGAAGCGTTATGATTGATGTGAAAAAACCTTTGATCCCTTCCATGATACTTTCTCCTTTTCTTTTTTCGTCCTTTTTAAACAATATAGCTAAAAATATGACAGATGAATTCAATCAAAGTATATCACTTGCATCCTTTTAATTCCAGCAAAACTTGCCGCCTTCTTTTAAATAAAGAGGCCCAGCAACTGAATCGCAAGGGGTATGGTTAAGGCAGATAAGGCTGTGCTTAAGAAAAGAATTCGGCTCCCGAGCACGGGGTCTTGTCCTGCTTGTTCGGCTAGTATAGGTACCATCGCGGCTGTCGGATAACACGCACCTACGATGCAAGTAATCTTGATGAGATCACTCAGCGGTAACGGCAATACGATCAAAAAGGTGAGAACCGGTAACCATACCAGCTTTACAAGACTGCTTTCTATAATTAATTTGTCTTTCAGAATATCAAAGAGATTGCTTTTGGATAAAGAGGTACCGATATAAATCATCGCCATCGGGGTCGCAACATTTCCGATATACAGCAAATAGTCATTTAACGGCTGCGGCATGGATACATGAAGTCCGCAAAGCAGAAGGCCTGTAATCAATGCGACAATGTTCGGATTCAGCATCAATTTCGCCAGAAACTTACTGACGCTAAGGAAGCCGAATTGCGTCTTGTCCTTTTGATTTCTTTTCAGCATTGTAACGCCTAACGTATAGAAATAAAGATTTAACGCAGCATTGTGAGCGAGCATAAACAGAAGTCCTTTTTCGCCATAAAACAGCAGGGCAATAGGGAACCCCATAAATCCATCATTCGGGCTGGTCATGGCAAACTCAGCCACATTGGCATTTTCTCTTGGAAATTTTCTTGCCTTACCATATAAATAGGAAATGGCATGATAAAGATACAGAAGCGCCGTGGACAAAACCACAGTAATCAAGAAGTCCATAAATAAGGTTTTTTCCATCTCCAATGTACTTATTTTCTGCACCACTAAGCAAGGGTAAGCAAAATAAACAACGAACTTATTCATCGCATGGCTTGTTTCATCGTTGAATATCCGTCTCTTTGCCAAGAAATACCCTGTCGCCATCAACGCAAATAATACTAAAAAACTTCCGTACATGTTTCATCCCTTCATTCTGAGTCTTTTTTCTTTATAAAATGTCGAGGTAAATTAGTCGGGACTGTCCTTAGACAGTCCCATGATTTCACCCAAAATATAAATTTGTTGTAACATACTCCGGATCACAAGTCACATCCAGACCTAAGGAATTAAGTACTTGTTCATCTTTGTCACTTAAAATCGCCGTACAATGTACCCGGCATCCTTTCAACAGCAATAATTTCTGCATTGCCATTTGTGCCGCCGGATTTGTTGTGGCAGAGATCGTCAATGCACTCAAAATCTCTTCACAGTTTAAGCTGGAACGATCTTGATTCAAAATATCCGTGCGAAGATACTGAATGGCTTGCAAGGCGGTATAAGGAATCAACGGCATATCATCTCCGATTCCTGCCAGATTCTTAATCGCATTCAAGATCGCCGCAGCAGAGGCCACCATTCTTCTGGAACTTCTTCCGGTAACAAAGCTTCCGTCCGGCATCTCGATAGCCATTACCACGACATTCTCATATCGTTTATCGCAATTGCGCTTTTTCTCTGCATAATCTCTAGCGGGTTGAACGACAGCACGGTCAGAAGGCTTTACACCGATTTCATCCATCAGCAATTTACACCGCTCCAGCGCATCGCCTTCGATCTTACCCTTTTTATAATTGCATTCCGCAATAAAGTATCTTCGAATGATTTCCTGTTTTGCCGCTTCCCTACAGACCTCATCCTCCGTAATACCGAATCCTGCTCTATTAACGCCCATATCGGTAGGGGATTGATACTCGGATTCTTCTCCTGTAATTTTTTCGATAATCCTTTTTACGATAGGGAATACTTCTAAATCCCGATTATAGTTTACCGCTTTTTCGCCGTAGGCTTCCAAATGGAAAGAGTCAATCATGTTAACGTCCTTTAAATCTGCGGTGGCGGCTTCATACGCCACATTGACCGGATGCTTTAACGGCAGGTTCCAAATAGGGAAGGTTTCAAACTTTGCATAGCGAACCTTTGCCCCAAGTCTGTAATCGTGATAGAGCTGAGAAAGACACGTTGCCAATTTGCCGCTTCCTCCTCCGGGTCCCGTTACAACCACAAGGGGTTTTGTTACTTCTATGTAGGGATTGGCACCGTACCCTTCTTCGCTTACAATCAAGTCTACATCCGTCGGATATCCCTTTGTGACTTTATGCTTGTACGTTCTTATATCTCTGCGGTTTAATTTATTAATAAACATATCAACAGCCGGCTGCTCTTCATATCGGGTAACGACTACGCTGTTAATGGCTAAATCATACTTTCTGAATGTATCGATCAAGCGAAGGACTTCTAAATCATAGGTAATCCCAAAATCCTGACGCGTTTTATTCGTTGTGATGTCCCCCGCATAGATACATATAATAATCTCTGCGTGGTCACTCATTTTCTGCAATAGCTTTATCTTTGCATTTTCATCAAATCCGGGCAGTACTCTCATTGCATGCTTATCATGTACTAATTTTCCGCCGAACTCAAGATACAGCCGTTCGCTCTCTCCTGAGTCAATTCGCTCCAAAATGTGCTTCGATTGTTCCTCAATATACTTTTCTGCACTAAATCCAATTTTATTCACGATCATTACCTCTTTCTATCCTCCATCGAGACCCTCTCTTGTCCCACTTTGGAGCTTCTTTCTTTTAAACAACAGCGATTATTATATCAGATGTGATAAGCTAAAACAATAGGATATTAGCAAGTCGGCAACACATATTACAGGATTATAATACAGGTGCCAAATAACTGAGATACAATCAATTAAAAACTACCGGCAAGCGGTAGTTTTTAATTAGTATGAGGTTAGTGTAATAATGTTGAGAAATTTTAATATATGTGCTTTGTTACACAAAAGAACTGTATGGTGAAATGGTTCATACAACTCTTTCGTCTCTTTAAGTTACTTATTCTGTTATTTATTTAATACTTTTTTCATTCGGTTAATGCCTTCTTGCAGCTTTTCCTCACTGGATGCATAAGAAATTCGGATATACCCTTCTCCGAAGTCTCCGAATGCACTGCCCGGTGTCAATACGACCTGAGCTTCTTCAATCAGCTTAGTTGCAAGTTCCACAGAGGTCAATCCGGTGCCTTTGATGTTGACAAAGGCATAAAATGCGCCTTCCGGCACAATACAGGAAATGCCCTTGATTTCATTCAGTCCTTTTACGAGCAGGTTTCTTCTCTTTTCATATTCAGCAGTCATATAGGCCGTCGTTTCCTGCTGACCCTTCAGTGCCTGCGCTGCCGCGTATTGAGCCGCTGCATTGACGCTGGACGATAAACTTTCCTGAATCAATATCATAGCATCAATAACATTCTTTGGTGCTACCGCATAGCCTACACGCCAGCCAGTCATTGCATGGCTTTTTGAGAAGCTGTTTATTGTAATGGTATGTTCGAACATTCCCGGAAAAGAAGCAATACTGCAAGCTGTTTTGCCATCAAACACAATTGTGTCATATGGCTCATCAGAAATTACAATCAAATCATGCTTTTTTACTACCTCTGCAATTTCTTTAAGTTCACTTTCTGATAATACCGCTCCAGTAGGGTTACATGGTGAATTTAACACGATTGCCTTTGTTCTAGGAGTAATTGCTTTTTCTATGTCTTCAGCTTTAATATGGAAAGCATTTTCCTCTAAACATCCAACCATTACAGCTTTCGCTCCTACTAACATTATCTGACCTATATAGTTTGGAAAACATGGGTCCGGAAGGATAATTTCATCTCCTGCATCCATTATAACTTGCATAGCAGACATGAGTGACTGGCATGCGCCATTGTTAATCATCACATTTTCTGCCTTTACATCTATGCCATTTTCCCTTCTCATCTTCTCGGCAATGGCTTCTCTAAGCTCTGGAATACCGGAATTAGGAACATATTTGGTATATCCGTTTTCCAGTGCGAATTTCCCTGCCTCGATGACGTTCTGAGGGGTCTCAAAATCCGGCTCCCCAATGCAGAAGCTCACTACGTCGTCATACTTAGCGGCAAGATCAAACATCGCTCTGATTCCGGAAGCCGGCATCGCTTCTACATGTTTGCTAATATTCATACTCTTTTTTCCTCTTTCTTTTCTCTTTTTAGCACCAGCCACCGAATGCAGTCCAGCCGCCGTCTACTTCATAACAGGTTCCTGTCACATAGCTTGCCTCATCCGAAGCAAGGAATAAAACAACATTGGCCACTTCTCGGCCTGTTCCGTAACGGGCCATCGGTGTTCTTCTGCAAATATCCGCTTCAGAATATCCGCCTGCAATTTGATCTTGATCATCCATAGCGGAACGAATATATGCAGGAGCTACACTGTTTACACGAACATTATGCTTTCCCCATTCCACGCCAAGAACTTTAGTTAATCCAATAAGACCGGATTTAGAGGAGCTGTAGGCTGCTCTCATTTCCGTGCAAACAAGTCCGAAGACAGAAGCTATATTGACAATGGATCCCGACTTCTGTTCAATCATATATTTGGCGGCTTCCTGTGCGCAATATAATGAGCCACAAAGGTTTGTATCAAGCACCGCTTTATAGTCTTCTGCCGATAACTCCGTAGAAGGGGCGATTCGGTTGATTCCTGCGTTATTTACCACAACGTCGATTCTGCCATACTTTGCAGTAATATCCGCCATCATGGCTGCCACTGCATCCTTCTTTGAAATGTCACAAGGAAATCCATCTACATCCGCAAACCCCTTTGCTTTAAGTGCCTCTACCACTCCATTTGTTCTCTCAGCACTTCTGGAATTGATTAATACGATTGCTCCTTCTTCAGCAAAACGCTCTGCAATTGCTTCTCCGATTCCCATACTTGAGCCTGTGATCAGACACACTTTCTTTTCTAAACGCATAATTTTACCTCCCGTAATATTAAGTGTTATTAAGTAATAAAATTTATGATTAAAATCAGGCAGGCGGCGGCACCTATATCGGGTACCGGTCTGCGCCAAATTTTAAATCCAGCCATCATACGAAAACCTTTTAGTTTGCACAGATGCAGCTCTTCACAACCTTCACTACATCCTGCGCGACATTATCTGCATGAATTCCCATTGCCTTCAGTTCTTTTGAAACGTCTTCTGCCAATTCGTCTCCATCCAGGTCCTCATTGAGCAGGCCTCCCATAATGATGCCTACATCCTTCATTCCTCTCTTTTCCATGCCCTCAAGAAGCTCTTTGCCATAGCTGTAGGCAATTCCGTTATAGGTACTGATGAGAACGACTTTACTTTCCGTCTCTACAATAGCATCCAGGACTTCAGCTGTAGCCACCGTTGATCCAAGGTCAAAGACTGTCGTTCCTGCTTCCAGCAAGATTTCTTTAATCACCTGTTTTCCGAATTCATGAACATCGGTGGTCGCTGTAATTACCTTAATGCCTGACAAGGAGTCTCTTAATCCGTCGATTTGGCATTTGATGGAGTCTGCTTTTGCGGATAAATCCTTAAAGGAGTCCGTCGGTTTTACCGGTATTCTTCCTCTAAGTGCCTCTTTATCGGCTTTTCCAACACCAAAGTATTCTTCAATCTGTGCCGGACCGATGGACTTTATCGCGCCCATTATTTCACCCGGATGCTCCGTATCCACGCCGAGTCCGTCTAATCCATTCATGACTCTTTCAAAGAACAGGTTTCCGCAGGCTACCAGCAGATCCTTTTCCGCATTGATTCGATCCCAGTCAAGGTACTCGGCAAAGCAAGGTGCTGCCTTTAACATCAACTTATCCACGTGCAAATGCGCCGATACCATTTCTTCAACAGTCGGGATTCGAACCGCTTCGCTGACAGGAATCGGTACAACCGCATGACCGGTAGGAGCGGTCATCTGCGTGATGATATCGCCTAGAACAAAGCTGCCTAATGCGCCTGCATTCACTTCAAAATCATGTCCGAATTCAGTTGTGTTTCCATAGGCCATGGAGCCTGGGGTCTTGTATTTATTCAGTTCCCAAATCGCCCGGTTGAAGATGATTCGGTTGATCGGGTTACTGAACAGGTTGCCGTAACAGTGGGCAAGTCTGCCGCCCATCAGTTCTTCGCAGTAGTACCGTTCTACCTTTGACCAGCCCGCCAAGTTCGCCAGGTCGTTTAACTGACCGCCATACCCATCATCCAGATTGGAATGTATCAGTACCCCTATGTCGCTGAACTTACCCATGATGCCCATTGCCTTAATGGTATCAATGGTACGCATTTCTTCTTTGTCCACGCCCGGCCATTCGTAAGTATAATAGTGGGAGGCATTTCCTATCGTCGTTACCCCGGCCTTTAATGCATTGAGACAGTTCTCCACACCATTTAGGGTGGTAATCATGTTATCCCCGCAATGCGGCTGTACCGGTACAATCTGTCCGATTTCTTTCCATTCATCCTCGTTCCGCATCATCAGCCCTGTTCCAACCAACTGACCTACTCTCATTTCCTCCGGAAGGCCCATCAGCGTATCCAGGCAGAAGCCGAACCGGTCAATGTAGCTGCCTCGCTTTTTCAGTTCCAGGTAAACCTTTTCCGCACATTCTTTGGTTGTATCCCAGGTATTGTAGCCGATATGAGAATGCTTCATGATGTGGCCGTTTTCCATACATCGCTTCTTGTATTCCCCCTCTGTCTTACATCCCTGTTCTTTTAAAAATAAGGTTTGCCCTAGTTGGAGATCTTTTGTAAGCTTATCGACTTCCTGTCTAATCGTCTTCATATCAGGCAGATTTTTAATCTCAAACCGCTTGTTCATCTTAATGTCCATAAATTACCTCCTTATGGCCCTCTCTATCTTGACTTTAAATATTCACTAGACTGTTCTTCATGATTTTCAGTGCTGCTTTAGGGTTTATTTGTCTCAACATTCCCGCTGCGTAGAACACATAATCTCTATCTATCATTAAACGAGCTGTTTCGGGTAATAAGATTTTCAGCTTATCATCTTGCTCCGTTTTGAACGCTTGCTCCAATATCTCTCTCGGGTGGTGGCTGTTTACAATCGGTCCCCCTGTTCCGATAATCGTTTCAATCGGTATCAAATTTTTCCCTCGTTGTATTTTCGTGCATATTTTAGAATGTACATTCTCAATATTTCCCGTATGCCTTCTAGTGGCAAACCGGCAGGCGTATTTGGCAATTTGCTGATCGAATTTCAACTCAGCGTCGCAGGTTTCAGGATCATCCTTAGGCAAAAACTCAATATTTTCAAGCCTCCTGCTAATGGAAACGTTTACGTCCTCTTCCGTGATGTGAAGATCAGAAGCTGCATTGGATATGCCTGCCTCCTGAATCGTCAGTCCGCAGGATTCCCTCATTCCAAGGTCCCCTTCCACCGTACGCTTTGCAAAAGGTTCTTGGACACCGATCATTTTTGCGCCGTCAACAGCTGTAGAAATACAATAAGTATGAATGTCCGTAGTAGCTCCGCCTATATCTACTATCATAAGCGGCCCCAGTCCCGGCTCTTCTTCACAACCCAGAGACAAAAGTTCTCCGGCTTCAAGAACGGCTGCCGGAGTGGGCATCACGATGGAATCAAGCTCGGATTTAACTTGTTCCAGACCTTTCATGTTGATTATTCTCTCCAAAAAAATGTTTCGGATTAAGTCCACCGTAGCCTGTGACTCGACGAGTCCGACATTCGGAATGATATTATTTACAACAAACAGCTCTTTATGCTTTTGATAAAATATAATTTTTATTTCCTTCATGAGCTCACTATTGCCTGCATAAATAATCGGAATGGCGGTATTAGTCTGTATTCCTCCCAGCATAGCTGCGTTATGCCGTACGATTTGCGTATTGCCTCCTTCATATCCACCGCAAAATAGGATAATTTCCATGTTCATGGATTCCATCTCTCTTATATCTGCTTCTGTTAATGCTCCGCTATAAGATTTCAGGATTTTTGCACCTGCGCCAAAGGCCGCATTTCTGCCTGCCGTGATGCTCAGCGTCTCTGTCAGTCCGACCACCACCATCCGAAGTCCGCCTGCTGCACTGCTCGTAGCCAGCTTTTTGGAATGTTCAAACTGCTTTGTGCCAATCTTTTCTCTGATTTTGTCGTAACAAATATCTAAACCGATCTTTGCATCTGTAGAAACCGTAGAAGGTGTTTTAAACGTATAGATAATCCGCCCCTTCTCTAAATCTGCCACCGCGGCTTTTGTAAAAGTACTGCCAAAATCGATTAAAATTGCTGTATCCATGTTATGTCTCCTTCTTAAAAAGTACTGCTATTTATCTTTTCCAATCTTTCATCAACCGATAAAATGCAGTTCGTCTGGTGCTACAATGGATTCGTATAGACAGGAGCGGAGGCAGTTGATGCTTTCATCAACCGCCTCACACTCCTGTATGTATTGTTTGACACTAGATGGAATCCAGTGTCCTACTTATTATGCTTCCGCTTCTTTTGTTTTGTCCGTAGCTTTTTCGAACGGGAAGGCATTCTTATTTATAAATTCTTTATAAGCCATGAATAACACAAGAATGATTCCTGCGTATCCGGATAGCGGATAGATGATATTTACTAACTGGTCAAATGGCAGCAATGTACCGGTGAACATACCGATTGCTGTTAGTACAACTGCGATGATATTAAATTTCTTTGTCTTATCCACAGCAAATTTTCTGGTACAAACCAAAAGAATGGAAGCTACTGCAGAGTAGATGCAGATTATCAGTATTGGTGCAAAAGCTGCCGCCAATGCCGGCGCAACCTCTTTCGCAATAGCCAGCGTTAGAACTTGCTGACCTTTGATAATATCTAGGTAAACAATTTCAGCAATGATTAACACTATTATTACAAAGAACATTACAATAACTCCAATTGCGCCGCCCAGTCTTGCTTCCTTTACGCTCTTACAAGTCGCTCCGCTCATAACGAAGAATGTCGCACCGAACATCAAGCCTAAAAATGCCCATAGAAGTGCAGACCAGAACCAGTTTCCGGAAGCTGTAGGGAATCCTGCCGGCATAAGCGCACTGTTTGCTGCCAATAAACCCGGATCATGTGCAAGGGTAGCAATAGCCGCAATACAGATAGCTGCGATGAATAAAATCTTAATAGGGCCAATAACGCCGATGAAATCCAATAGCTTCTCAACACCCAATAGTGCTGTGGCTAATGCAGCAAGGGCAACACCATAGGTGCCTGCGGTTATAGGAATTCCATAGTACTGATTGATTGTAGCACCTGCGCCTGCAAGCATTACTACATAGATAGCGTACATCAGCACAAGACTGAACCAAGTGTATACTTGACCTACATACTTACCGCAATAATACACAAAGAGATCATACGGATTGTCAAATTGCATTTTTTGACCCACGCCATAAAGGCAGTAAACAAACCACAATAATAAAATTGTATAAATAGAAGCTCCGATAATACCCTTTGTTACTCCGCTTGTCGTTAAGAACTGCATAACTTCTTGACCTGTTGCAAATCCGGATCCGATCCAAAAGGCACAGAACGCTCCTGCAGTAAGTATAACCTTTTTTATATTGATTGTTTGATTTTCCACGTTAATTCCTCCTTTTTCTGTTTAAGGTTTTTACTAGCTATTTTAGTTAATATTTAGATGTTGTTTTTATGTTTCTTAACAGCTTTGACGAATTCCGACATCGTACCGACCATTTTGTACTATGTACAATACGATGCTGTAAATTGCACTCGCAATCTACGTTCCGACCGACCTATTGTTTACCTTCCTTTCCATGAGAAATAGCATTCACCTAATGGCGTAAACTGATAGATAGAATATAAAGTAAAATAATTTCTGGTCCCTAGGTTAGTCTGTCTATCAATTAAATTTGATGATTTAGCGCTAATCATATCACTTATATATCGCAAGCATTATGCCATGTTTGTCGTAAAAACCTTTATTTTTAAAATCTTTTTCTTGAATTTTACGGAACCCAACAAATATCAACAGGTATATATATATCAGGATAGATCATTTTTCAGAAAATTTGAAATTTTTTTCCATTTATTTTACATAGAAAAAGCATATGACTGCATCATCAAATTTTATAATCGCAGCGTTATGTATACAGTATGAAGCGAATCATGTACAAAAAATGTAGCTAAATAGCTACATTTTTTGTTTAAAATTTATATAAAGGGTTAACGTAGACCACTTGTGTAGCTTCAATTCTTCTATTATGGCCTTGACTCAACAGGTAGATACGGGGAAGCCTTTATTATTTTCTATGGCTCTCCTCTTTAAACGGTAGCTAGTTTTTTTAAAATTATACTGCAACATCTACGTCCTTATTTTCATCATTACTTTTTCTGAAAGGGAAAGCATTCTTGTTTATAAACTCTTTATAGATCATAAAACCTGTCAATACAATTCCTGAGTATGCTGCAATAACATATAAAAGGTTTACCATTTTATCAAAAGGTAACACCATACCACCAAACATCCCTACTACAGTTAATACTGTTGCCAAAATGTTAAACTTTTTAGTTTTGTCAACAGCAAAGTTTCTGGTAACAACCTGAAGAATGGATGATACAGCTGAATAAATACATAATACTATTATTAAAGCAAAAATCAAACCTAAGGCAGGTGATATGTGATTAGCAATTGCTAATGTAGGTACTTGCTGGCCTTCAATAACATCTAAATAAACATTTTCAGCAATAATAAGTAAAATAACTGCACCTGCTAAGGCAATAGCTCCAATCACACCGCCAAGTCTTGCTTCTCTTAGATTCTTTGCAGTCTGACCGTTCATAACGAAAAATGCATTACCAAACACAAGACCAAGGAAAGCGTATAGTATTCCTGACCATAACCAGTTACCAGAAGCCTGCTGGAATCCTACTGTTTGAATAAGCGCACTATTCTCTGATAATAAATTCGGTTGTGATGCCATTGTTATAAAAGCGGAGACACCTACTACTATCATGAATACGATTTTAATAGGTCCGATAACACCTATGATGTTAATAAGTTTCTCAACTCCTAACAATGCTGTAAGCAATGCAAGAATAGCTACACCATAACCACCTATATAGGCTGGTATTCCAAAATACTGATTAATGGTCGCACCTGCACCTGCCAGCATTACTACATAGATACCGTACAGCAATACAACACTATACCATGTATAAAATTTACCTATGTATTTCCCGCAATAATATTCGAAAACATCATACGGATTACTAAACTGCATTTTTTGACCTGTTCCATATAAGGTGTAAATAAGCCATATCGTTATTGCCGCATACACTAATGTAGATATAATTCCCTTTGCCACTCCGTAAACTGAAAAGAATTGTAAAACCTCTTGTCCGGTTGAAAATCCTGATCCAATCATATACGCACAGAATGCTCCCGCAAGGATTGTGACCTTTTTTATACTGATCGATTGCTTTTCCATATAAACTCCTCCTTGTACTCCTAAAAATTTTTACTAACTATTGTAGTAGTATTCGATATGATTCCTTTTTTCTTAATGGCCTTGACGTTCCATTCATTACCATATCAAGCTTCATTAAGAATTCTTCCCATAGCGTTCCGGTATCGTACCGGCTATTGTGCACCTTCCTTTCCATCATTAATTTTAAAATTAATCAATAAGTTTCTTGTGAGAAATCACAAATCTTATTATCGCAATATTACCAAAATTCCAACTGATTAGTACAGTGCCTCTTTCTTATATTGATTATTAGTTTTTCTCATGTCAGCTATTTTTACAGTAACTACACTTATTCTTCCATAAAAATTTTGAGAAGCTGATCCGAGATCAGAAGACAATGAATCTATCAAAAAAAAAGGAGGCTCTCTTTAATTTCATTTGAAATCATTTTGAGATGCCCCCTTAATTAGTATGAAGGTTCATGTAATAATGTTAAGAATATTAATATATGCTCTGTTGCGCAAAGAAACTGTATCATGAAATGATCCATACAACTCTTTCGTCTGTTTAAGTTACTTGTTTGTTTATTTATTCAATACTTCTTTCATTCGGTTAATGCCTTCTTGCAGCTTTTCTTCACTGGAAGCATAGGAAAGCAGAAGCTAACTACGTTGTCTTATTTAGCCGCAAGGTCAAACATCGCTCTAATCCCAGAAGCTGGCATCGCTTCTACATGTTTGCTCATATTCATACTCTTTCTTCTCCCATTTTCTAGCACCAGCCGCCGAATGCTACCCAGCCGCCGTCTACTTCATAACAAGTTCCTGTAACATAACTTGCCTCATCTGAAGCAAGGAATAACACAACATTCGCCACTTCTCTACCTGTTCCGTAACGGGCCATCGGAGTTCTTCTGCAAATATCCGCTTCCGTATATCCTCCTGCTGCTTGGTCCTGATCGTCCATAGCAGAACGAATATAAGCAGGGGCCACGCTGTTTACTCTTACATTATCTTTTCCCCATTCAACAGCTAACACTTTAGTTAAGCCAATGACTCCGGATTTTGAAGAGCTGTAGGCTGCTCTCATTCCCGTACACACAAGTCCGAAGACAGAAGCAACATTGACGATGGAACCAGATTTCTGATTTATCATGAATTTTGCCGCTTCCTGTGCACAATATAATGAGCCGCAAAGATTTGTATCCAAAACCGCCTTGTAGTCTTCTGCGGATAACTCCGTAGAAGGCGCAATCTTATTGATTCCTGCGTTATTTACTACAACATCGATTCTCCCGTACTTTGCAACGATATCCTTCATCATTGCCGCAACCGCATCCTTCTTTGAGATGTCACAAGGAAACCCGTCTACATCCGTAAATCCCTTTGCCTTCAAGGATTCCACTACTCCATTGGTTCTCTCTGAGCTTCTGGAATTGATCAGTACGATTGCTCCTTCTTCTGCAAAACGTTCTGCAATTGATTCCCCAATTCCCATGCTTGAGCCTGTGATCAGGCACACTTTCTTTTCCAAACGCATAATTTTACCTCCTGTAATATTAAGTGCTATTAAGTAATAAAATGTATGATTAAAATCAGTATCAGTGCAAAAATCATTCCCAAAACCGGTGAAACGTGCTTGGAAATCGCTAAGGTAGGTACTTGCTGCCCTCTGATCACATCTAAAAATGCACTCTCACCTACTAGCATTGAAACCACCACCACAGCGATTCCGGCTACGCCGACTACCCCTGCAATTTTTGCTTCCTTCACTGCCGCCTGCCATCATAGCCACATAGATGCCATACAGCAGAACAACACTAAACCATATATCATATCGCCTTTATATAACGCAAGCCTTATGCCATGTTTTCTGCGGTAACGACCTCTCTGTCCACAGCCATTCTCTCTGCTGCCGCAAAATTCAAGGATTAGCAACCGTTACACGTAAATCGGAGGGATTGTTTTTTAGGGAAATCCCGCTGTTTCTTTTTTATTTTCCCTAGTTAAACCCCATGATTTTTATTTGTATCATTTATAAGTGTAGTGATACATACACTTACTGTATCACCATGTATACAGTAGTAGCATATTCCATACAATCTGTAGTTCTATGTATACACTTGTCCGGTTTTGAATATAAATATATTCATTGTATACATTCTGTGAAGCGTTATTTGTACAAAATGTGTATACTTTTATCTACATATCCTGTGTCATTATGGGAGTACAACCGGAAAACAGAGCAACTGAAAAATGAGAATTAAAAAACCTCTTATGGTAGAATCAACAATAATGAATCTACCAGAGGAGGTTTTTCATTTTCTTTCCTATTGAATTAAAAGCTATTCAAGATTTTCTATCACCGCTGCCATTGCCGGACCACCGCCAACGCAAAGAGAAGCAACTCCATAACGACCTTTGCTTCTTTTTAGTTCGTGTATCAAACTAACGATAATTCTAGCCCCTGTTGCACCAACCGGATGCCCAAGTGCAATACCCGATCCATTTACATTAACTTTATCCATATCGATACCCAATTCCTTATTGCAGGCTAAGAACTGCGCAGCAAATGCTTCATTGATTTCAAAGCAATTGATATCTTGCATTGTTAAGCCTGCATAATCTAAGGCTTTAGGAATTGCATACACAGGTCCTATCCCCATATAATGTGGATCTACCCCATAGGATGCTGTTGAGACCAGTTTTGCTATTGGTTTTACCCCATACTTATTAACCGCCTCTCCACTCATTAAAAGAACTGCTGCTGCTCCATCATTAAGGCTAGAAGCATTGCCTGCGGTTACTGTTCCATCTTTCTTAAACGCAGGGCGAAGTTTACCAAATGCATCAAAAGTAGTCGGTTTAGGATGTTCATCCGTGTCAATTATTTTCACATTCCCTTTTCTGTCCGTGATAGATACCGGAATAATTTCATCGATAAATTTACCTTCATGTTGTGCTTTAAGAGCTCGTTCATGGCTTAAAGCAGCATGTTGATCCTGGTCTTCTCTCGTTATGCCATATTTTTCGGCAAGATTTTCTGCCGTAAGTCCCATATGGTATCCGCACATTGCACAATTTAAAGCATCATAGGTTAAGCTATCAACCATATTGATATCACCCAGCCGTTGTCCTTCTCTGGAATTTAACAATAAATGAGGTGCCTGAGACATGTTTTCAATACCTACAGCTACACCAACCTCTGTTTTACCAAGTAATATTTGCTGAGACAGCAACTCTATGGCTTTCATGCTTGAGCTGCATTGCTGATCAATTGTTGATGCATAACCTTTATCGGGGAATCCAGCTCCAAGCTGAATTTGACGTGCCGGATTACCTTTAACACCCTCTTTATACACCATGCCGCAGACTACTTCTTCGATTGAGTCGGGGCTAATACCCGCTGTTTCCACAACAGTCTTTGCAACAAGGATTCCAAGGTCAACTGCGCCAACCTTACTCAATGCTCCCATGAAATCACCAATCGGCGTTCTTTTGGCTGATACGATATAAACTTCCTTCATAACTTCTTACCTCCAGAGTAAAAACTTTCTTACACAAAATCATGCATACAGATTTAGTTAGTAATAAGCAGTACAAGCTCTTCCTTAAAGCACTGCTGCTCCATCAACAGAAAGAACAGCACCATTGATATATTTCGCTTCATCCGATGCTAGGAAAGCGAATGCAGAAGCAATTTCTTCTGGCTCACCTAAACGACCGGCTGGGATCTTCACTAGAATTTTTTCCTTCAACACATCTTCTGGAATTTTTCCCACCATTTCGGTTCCAATGAATCCAGGGGCCACGCAGTTAAATCGCAATCCTTTTTTGGCCATTTCTTTTGCCCAAGTCTTCGTCATGCCAATAACTCCCCATTTCGTCGCAGCATAATTGGTTTGTCCTTGATTTCCAAAAAGGCCGACTACTGAAGATGTATTGATTACAACACCAGAGCTTTGCTCAAGCATCGTCGGCAATACTGCTGATGTACAATTAAATGTACCAGTGAGATTGATAGCAATAACATCATCCCACTGCTCTTGCGTCATTTTCTTCATTGTTGCATCCTTTGTAACACCTGCATTGTTAATTAGCACGTCGATTCTTCCATATTTATCGATAACTTGCTTCGCTAGAAGCTTGCAGCTTTCTAAATCAGAAACATCGACTTTCATATAACAAACATCCCCCTGATCTTTCATCGCATCAGCAACTGCAGTTCCATCGGCACGTCCTGTAATAATTACTTTGGAACCCTCTTCAGCAAATCTCAACGCGGTTGCCTTGCCAATCCCTTTGGTTCCTCCTGTGATAATAACAACTTTTTCATTTAAACCTTTCATAATCTACCTCTATCATTTCCTTTTCGTAAAACATTTTTCAGTCCTAAAAGTGAGGTATTCCTTCTGATTATTATTAAAATACTTTTGGATGAATTTCATAGTTTATATGCTTTATGCAAATGAAAAATCCCCAACATTCATACCCTTTAGGAAGGTATGCGCGCTAATAACATCACGGAAAACCCTCTCACTTATGACCTTTAACAACTACTATTCATGCTTTCAGTGCATTACATCCCTATTTAAACGCAAGTACTATGCCATATTTGATGCTTGTCCTTCACATTTACAAAACAGTGTGCTCCATTCCAAAGAATTCAATGGAAGTCAGCAATTGAATCTTCTATCTTACTTACTCACTTGTTAGTGAAAGTCTTACACAGCAGTAACGTTATAACTTATTATTGTAGCGGTACATACACTTATGTGAAGCGAAATATATACTATATACGATATACGTATCATTATCGCTACTCATGAAGGATTGTTGAAAAAGTCTCCGGAGATATTTTGTAATCTTCGCTGGACTGCATTAGTATATAAAACCCTCCAGATTAAGCCGTGAATTAATCTGGAGGGTTCGCTTTTACGATTCTGCCTTCCCCATGATAGAAATTTCAATTCCATGATCTTTATAGATTTTTTCAAGTTTCATCAGTTGTCCGTCTTCCGGCGTCTCAAATTCTTCCGGTGCATTGCCCAATTTTCTAGACTTAGAAACTCCCATTGAATGGTACGGCAGTATATTCGCTTCCTGCAGTCCCAGTTCATTCATCAATACGCATACTTTTTCAGCTGTCTCCGGTTGATCATTGATACCTTTTAGCATCGGCAACCGTATAATGATTTTTCTCCGATTCTCCGGATCGCTTGCAAGCCCCCTCAAATTGTCACGGATAACATCCATATCCACTCCTGTTAGTTCTTTATGCGTCATTGAATCCATTGACTTGATATCAAATAATATCGTATCTGCCAATTTCGCAAGTTCTTTAAAGTCTTCCAAATCTCCGAATCCACTGGTATCCAGCGCAACGCTTAAATCATATTTCTTACAGGCTTCAGCAATTTCTTTCGCATAAGCTGCTTGGGCGAGGATTTCTCCTCCCGACAAGGTGATTCCGCCTCCCGTACTATCATAAAATTCTTTATCACGTACCAGTACGTTCATCAGATCTTCCAAGGAACGGTGTTCCCCTGCCGCACGTAAAGCTTCAGAACAGCAATTTTCTGCACAGAGACCGCAATGGATACATTTATCTCTGTCAATATGGATATCTTCCTCGGCTCCTGTGATAGCTCCCACAGGACAGACTTTAATGCATTCTCCGCATCGAATACACTTAGCCAGAGAATATAGAATATCGATATCGGAAGACAATAGTTCAGGATTGTGGCACCATTTGCAAGATAATGGACATCCTTTCAGAAATACTGTGGTACGAATACCGGGGCCGTCTTCTGTAGAAAACCTCTGAATGCCTCCTAAGAGCCCCTTTTTCTTGTCTTTCAAATTATTCACCATGCCTTTTTACTGCTCCTCTTTCAACAATGTTGCATTGCCGAATGGCAATGCAACATTATGTCATTGTTCAATCATTATTCAGCACTATGGGCCGTTCTTGATATGATGGCATCCTGAACACCCTTATCCAACTCTGTAAAGTACGCCATGTATCCAGCTACGCGGACAAGTAAATCTCTGTAGTCTTCCGGTTTTTCTTGAGCTGCTCTCAGAGTTTCATCAGATACTACGTTAATCTGGATATGCTCTCCTAAGTGATTGAAATATGTCTTGATGACACCTCCTATCACATCGTGCCCTTTCTTTCCTGCAATGCTTCTCGAATCAAATCTCAGGTTAAACAACGCACCGTCATTACAATTGATCTGGTCTAGATGAGCAACTGAAAGTACTGCTGCCGTAGGACCATTTACGTCTCTTCCCATTGCCGGAGAAACATTGTCCGCAAGCGGCGCCCCTGCTGGTCTGCCGTCCGGTGTAGCTCCTACGCTTTTTCCTTGAACTACGTTCATGGACTGAGATTCAATGTCATAAGTGTATCTTCCGCCTCTGCTGTCTCTGTACTGATCAATAAATATTCTAACGTGAGCAACAATTTTTCGTCCGATTTCATCAACTTCGGTGATATCATTACCGAATTTAGGCGCTTTATTTAATAAGGTCAGTCTGAGTGCTTCATTTCCTTCATAGTTCGTTTCAATTGCATGCATCAGCTCTTTTGGAGAAACACCCTTGTCATCATAAACAAACTTCTTTACTGCAGCAAGAGAGTCCATTGCATTCGCAAGCCCTGTTCCAAGAACACCGGATTCACTGTATTTAGCACCACCCTGCTGTAACGATTTTCCTTTCTCAATGCAATTGTCAATCAACAATGATGAAAAAGGCATATTCTGACGAACCGCATGCAGAGAGGTTACTGCAGTATATCCAGTAAGCGTGAGATGATACATATAATCCAGCTGGCTGTAGAAGGCTTCAAGGAATTGTTCATATGTCTCAAAATCTTCAAATCTGCCGCATTTTACACCAATCATTTTCTTAGAAACAGGATCACATCCGTCATTCATTGCAAGTTCAATACATTTTATGTAGTTTACATACCCAACCTGAGGTCTTCCATCTGTAAATCCTGCAATATTCGGCTGTACACAACCCGTAATGGACCAGTTTCTTGCCTCTTCAATCGTACAACCTTCGAACTTGTTCATCACCATCGGGATGACCAGCTTATCATTGAAGAACGCCGGTGTTGACAGTCCCTGCTGAATCATTGACACACCCATATCAAACACTTCTTTGGACAGATTGTCATGATGTCTCAAGGATACCGTCGGTTGCGATGTTTGAACGTCCGCATTGGCTTTCAGAACCAGCATCGTTGTCTCGTTGCAGCCATCCTTCCCATCGGCACCTATGCCGCCGATAATCATGTTCTGCCATACCGGGTATGCCGCAAAACTCTCACTATAGAATCTGTTCTTCAGCTTAATAATATCGGTCATCTTAATAAAGAGGCACTCCAGCATTTCTTTTGCTTCATCTTCTGTGATCTTGCCAGCTTTCAGATCCGTCACATAATAATCGTTCATATATCTGTCAAAAGGACCTAAGCTGTTTCCGTGTCCGTTGTTTTCGATGGTTACAATGATATGCATAAACCAAACGAACTGTACTGCTTCAAAGAATGAAGATGGTCCCTTTTCCGGAACATTGTTACAATTTTGGCTAATGGTAAGCAATTCCCTTTTCCTTGTTTCATTCTGCTCTTTTTCAGCCAGCTCTTCCGCCAGTTTTGAAAACCGGTTGGCGTATTTGATTGCTGCCTTTGCGGTGATGATCCCAGCTTGCCAAAAGTCCACTTTTTCCTGCTCTTCTCTGCACGTTACAGGCTTTTGCTTCACAATATTCTCTTCACACTCTTCGATGATCCTTGTCATACCGCCGTCAAACAGTCTCCAGTAATTCGGGATGATATGTCCTGTCGCACAGTCACGGGCACCTACCGTCATGGCATCGGCTTTCTCCGCCTCAATACTTTCTATCGGAAGAACGTCTGCTGTGACCTCATCAAATGACTTGCCTTCCCATCTTTTAAGAACATCTATAACCGCCTGTTTTTCTTCATCGCTTACAACCATCCGGTCAACCGGTCTAGTCGTGAATTCGTCTATTTCGTCCAGAATCCATTTAGCGGCAAATTCCGGATAAATTGGAGCACACCGCTGTTTATCGGTATGATTGCCGACAATCAGCTCGCCGTCCAGGATGTAAATGGTCATATTCTCCAAGATATAATCCAACGACTTTGCCTTAAGGAGAATGTTAGGCTCGGAACCGAATTTTTCGTACGCTTCAGTAACAAGTCTTGCCCTCTCTGAACTAAAGGTATGTTTAGCTTCGATTTGTTGTTTTTTCAATTTTTCTACACGCTTTGTCATCATAATAAAAATCCCTCCTCTTAGTTAAAACCCATAAAGACAGAAATCTTGTTTTCTTCCTTATTGCTTATTTTATCCGTCTCTATCCTAACATTAAAAAAATTTTGTCTATTAGTAAAGCACATATATTTAATATAGATATTAACCATTTGTAATACTGAGTTTGTAGCTCTTTTTCAGTATTTAAAAATAAAAGCAGCATTGATACGTGAAGATTGAGTTCTACAACTATGAGCGAATACAATTAAAAAGCGAGAAGACACCTGTTGAAACGAGGTATCAACTCGCAAGTTAACGTTTGATTTATCAGTCAGAGGTTTTTCATTTTCCGTCCTGTTTTCCGACCGCACTCTACTTTTTCCTATTCTCCGCTCAATAAAATTTCCTTGGTACATTTGATAAACCGTTCCATTGCAGGAGAGACACCTTGTAAAGAACGAACCGCCATCCCCAGCTGACGATACGCCGGAGGATATAAAGGTTTTATTACTAAGCCCTTGAAATAACTGCCAAGAACTTTATTCAGAATCAGTTCCGGCAACAAGCTGATTCCTAAATTCTGTTCCACCATAAACAAAATGGTGTAATCTGAATTAGAAGCAAACGTGGCTTTCTCCTGAATTCCCATCTGTTCAAAATATCTGCTAATATCCATGTCCGGTCCGTCCAAAGACCTACACATGATAAACGGTTCTTTCATAAGCATTTCCGCCGGCACCTGATCGTATTCCGTCAAAGGATGATGTTCAGGCAAGACTACCAGATACAGGTCTCTTTTAAGGTCGATCCATTCAAAAGTATGATGCGGCTGCCTACTGATAAAGCAAAGTTCGATAAAACCGTCAGACAACCATTCCTCTAGACGCCACATGCTGTCTTCTTCCACAAGTTCGATTTGAATGGCTGGATATCTTTCATGAAAAGACCGGATCACATGAGGCAACCAAACCCCTGCCATTGTAGGAAAACTGCCAATTCGCACCTTGCCAGTCTCCAGCCCCCGTATCAAATCAAATTCTTGATTCAGTTTATCACTGATCCTCACTAGCTCTTTTATGGTAGGAAGCACCTGCTGCCCTTCCTGTGTTAGCAGTACACCTTTATTGCTTCTCCTTAAAAGTCGAAACCCGATTTCCCTTTCAAGACTGTTCATCATATGGGAGATTCCGGCCTGAGTATATCCTACCTCATCACAAACTTTAATAAAGCTGCCTTTACCAATGGTGTCAAGTAATACCTCATACTTCTTTATATCCAATTTTATTCCTCTCATTCCCTCTTTAACTCTAATGCATTAACTAAAGAGGTCTATCATAAATGACAAAGCGAGCTAAAAAAGCTTCCTCTGAACATCTATTGGGTATCCTAATTCTAAGCCTCTAAATCATTCTTCTTGTTATTTTTTTGACGAACAAGGACATAAATATATATCTAAAAATGATGGCTGGCGCTTCATTCGTAGATATATCCATTACTTTTATTTTCTATCCAAAACAGTGCCACTAAATTTACGACTTAGCGCTAATCATTTTATGTTAATACAAAGCAAGTATCATGCCATTTTTACTTAATGGCTTTTTGAATATTTAAAAAATTTGTGCTATTCCACCGAATTCAATAAAAGTTGAGGGTTGAAGTCTATTTTATCTGAGTCAAACTTTGTATCCAAAATTCACATAACTTCATTTTCATCCTTTGAATCGTAGTATCATATTTACATAAAGAAGCGAAATATACACAAAGTTGTAGCAAAAACAAACAAGTGATGTATCTATATCACTACGAACCAATTTGACTCTATTTGAATGAGGCCAACAGATATTTTAAAAAGCACGAATAAATATTGACTTTATTTTAACAATATAGTAGTATGATTCCGCAGGCGACATCATACACCTGCTTATACTTATTAAGTTTGAAAGGAAGAATATAATGACGAATCCTAAGATCGCTTTTATTGGCGGAGGTAATATGGCAGAAGGAATTGTCCGCGGTATGATAGGCGACGATCGTTTTAATGCTAGACAGGTTCATGTTTATGATATCAACCCTCAGCGGGTAGAATATCTTCAGAAAGAGTATGGTATTATAGGCGAGGTTTCCATGCAGAACGCAGTTAAAAATGCTGATATTGTAATATTCGCCGTTCGCCCCCAAGAGGCGCATACAGTTGGTGTTCAATTAAAAGATTTTATGCCTAAAAACTGTATTTTTGTTTCCATCTGTGCTAGTGTGAGTATTGCCACTCTTGAACAGATGTTGGGCAGATCCAGCAAGATCGTTCGGATCATGCCTAACACTCTTACTCAGGCCCATTATGGATACAGCTCCCTGTGCCGTAACGCTAACACTACCGCCGAAGAGGCAAAGACAGTTATAGAGATTATGGAGGCCATTGGCCGGGTGATGGAGATTCCCGAGGATATGTTTGATGCGTTTACGGCCTACAGCTGCGCCGGTCCTGCTTATCTACTGTATATTATGAGATCCATGATCGATGCCGGCGTGCATGCGGGTTTTTCCCGACAACAAGCCCGTTCCATTACCATTGAAAATATGATCGGAACTGCTATCAAGTTGAATCAGACCGATATGCATCCTTATGAGATATTGGATACTATGACGTCCCCCGGCGGAGTTGGCATTGAGGCTATCTACACCATGGAACAGGAGGGTATCGGAGGCTCTATCATGCGCAGTTTTCAGGAGGCCGCCCGCCGCGTCAAAGAGCTGAGCTGATTGATTTTAGAAGAGGTGGAATAGTAAGAATGAGATCCATAATCTAAGAGTAATTCAGAGAAAAGATTTAAGAAAGCCCATAGATCAAAGAAAATCCCATCACTAGCATTCGCTTGTTGATGGGATTTGTCTTCGGTCTGATGTGTAGACAAAAGTCTACATATTAACCCTGTTTAACGTTTTATATAAGTTGGTACGATGTATGCCGAGCTGTTTAGCCGCAGCACTTATATTTCCGCCGCATTGTGCTATCACTTTGTTGATATACTCCCTTTCAAAGGCTTTCACCGCTTCTTTCAACGTAGCGCCTTCCGCGATGTCATCCCTAAAAGAAGCCGTCTCGTTTTGTTCAGATTGCGAAAGCGATTCCGCGCCATGCCCGTCAGCCGGTCTTTTATAGTAATCTGCAGCGGCCATCGTATCAGATAAGATAAAGTTTTTTCTTATATCCAGTTCGTTTCCGTTAGAGACAACCGTCATCTGCTCTATCACATTCCGCAGTTCACGAATATTGCCCGGCCAAAAATACCGTATAAAATGGTCGATTGTTAAAGATGTCAAATATTTTTTAGCTTTATACTTTTTATTGTACTTATCGATAAAATAGTTCGCCAAAGGAAGAACATCCTCCGGCCGTTCCCTAAGGGGCGGGATTGTAATAGGGATCACATTCAATCGGTAGAATAAGTCTTCCCGGAATTCACCGCGGCGTACCATTTCCCGCAAGTTTCTGTTGGTCGCAGCAATTACTCGAACATTTAACTTTTTCTCCGTTTGAGCCCCTACTTTACGTATTTCTCCGGATTCCAACACCCTCAATAGCTTCGATTGCATAGCAAACGGCATTTCGCCTATTTCATCTAAAAAGATCGTGCCGTCATTTGCCACTTCGAATAGCCCCGATTTTCCTTTCTTGGTTGCTCCTGTAAAAGCACCTTCTACATAGCCGAACAATTCCGCTTCCATGAGCTCCTGAGGGATGGTCGCACAATTGACAGGTACAAAGATGGCTTTGGAGCGTCCGCTGTTTTTATGAATATAATGGGCCATAATTTCTTTACCCACGCCGGATTCTCCGTTGATAGAGATGGTGCTGTCGGATTTGGCTGCTTTTAAAGCCAAGGCATAAACCTCCTGCATTTTAAAATTCCTTGATTCCAGGAACCATTCTTCTTGACGCGCACTTTGAAGAAATTCTATGGCATTTTCCAAATGAGCTTTTTCAGAATCTATTTTGTCCACAAATTCAAAAAAGGCAGATTCTACAAAAGTTGAAGCGACAGACATTTCCAATTCGTTATTTTCATTAAATACAGGGGTCCCGTGGATCAGCATGCCGACACCGTTCCCTGTTCTGATAAATCGGACTACCTTGCTTTGCAGGTTCAGCACTTCGGCAGAAGCGGAAATCCGATCTGTAAAACCTTTTTTATGCAAATCATGTACATTTGTAGAATAGAGCTCTTCCATCGTACATTGAAAAGTCTCTGCACAACTTTCATTGCAAAATATAATGTTTCCGTCTTTATCGCACACATACAGGTTCCCCAGTACATTATTACAAATCTTAGTAAACAATTCTTCTGTTATTTCCATTTTCGGTTTAATAATCGTGTTAAATCCCATGATCATCCTCCTTCAACTAACAGTGGACCGTGAATTCGGTATTAAAATCTTCTCCGTTCACCTAGAAATACTAACAGTTTAGTGTATATTACCCCTATTTTTACATAATGTCAAGCGAGTTATGTAGCCTATACGCAGCATGTGTATAAAAAACAATACAGTGTAGTATTTTTTATACAGTTTATTTGTAGCTTCCGATATTTTATCTTACGTTCAAATAACTCTTATCATCTCTTTCTTTTATAATTTTATTTCCTAATTCCACTGAATTTTAAGGCTTTCTCGTATTTTCTACAAATAGTTCCATACACGGGACGCCTATTGGCACAATTATTGCGCTATATAGGAAACATAGAAATGAAGCCATACGGAAATTTCTATTTTTATACTAATTAAATTTATTAAATGCAAAAGGATTAAGGAGAAAAGTCTACTATGGATAAGTGTGTTATTACAGGAGCGGTCCGAACTGCCGTCGGAACATATTTAGGAAGTCTAAAAACCGTACCCGCCTATCAATTGGGCGCTTACGTCATTGAGCAGGCCATAAAAAAAGGTGGTATTAAAAATTCAGATGTTGATCAGGTGATTATGGGAGATGTACTCAGTAAAACGCCGAATCTTGCGAGAGTATCTCTTTTGCTTGCAGGACTTGACAATGAAGTGCCCGGCTTTTCAGTTGACAGGCAGTGCGGTTCAGCACTTCAGGCTGTGCAAAGTGCGAATCAATCAATCCTCTCAGGGGACTGTGAGATCGTCGTTGCGGGCGGTGCGGAAAATATGTCAAGAGCCCCTTACTATCTTCCTTCCGATGTACGATTCCAAGGTTTTCGAATTAACAATATCGAACTGGAGGATAGCTTTAGTTATGCCTCTTCTCACGCACACCCAACGGAACTGCTGCCGAATGTAAACATGGGCATTACCGCTGAAAACATCGCTGAAAAATATGGCATCACAAGAGAAGCGCAGGATGCATTTGCCTATGACAGCCAAATGAAAGCAGCGAAAGCTCAGGCAGAAGGTAAATTTAAAGAGGAGATCCTTCCTGTTGAAGTTAAATTAAGAAAAAGTTCCTTTATATTTGATACCGACGAGCATCCTAAACCGGATACTACGATAGAAGCACTTGCAAAACTTAGACCAGTATTTAAAAAAGACGGAACAGTCACTGCCGGAAATGCTTCCGGAATGAACGACGGAGCCTCCGCTGTAGTAATCATGAAAGAATCCACTGCGGCTGAACGAGGAATCCAACCGCTTGTACGAATTCTGGCAACCTCTACCGCAGGTGTTGACCCATCCATCATGGGAATGGGTGTAGTTCCGGCGATTCAAAAGGTTCTCGATAAAGCAGGCCTCAAACTTGAGGACATAGATTTATTTGAAATAAACGAAGCGTTCTCCGCACAAGCCTTAGGATGTTTAATTGAGCTGGGCATGGAGCCTGGTACACCATTATACGAAAGAGTAAACGTGAATGGTGGAGCCGTAGCTCACGGGCATGCTCTCGGTAACAGCGGAACAAGAATCTTAACCACTCTTATTTACGAACTTAAAAGAAGAAATGTCAAATATGGCATAGCGACACTTTGTATCGGCGGCGGCCAGGGTATTGCAGTGCTTGTAGAAAATATTTAACTTGCATTGAAAGCGCAATCAAAAGGAGAAACCATATGAATATAAACGACATAAAAACAGTATTTGTTATCGGTTCCGGTGCAATGGGCAGCGGTATCGCTCAGAATTGCCTTACGGCCGGATACAAGGTCATCTTAAGAGATATCAGTGAAGTTCAGTTATCAAAAGCCGCTCAAGGGATTGAAAAGTCTCTGGCCAGACAGGTTTCTAAGGAAAGAATGACGAGCGCCGATAAGGATGCCGCTTTAGCCAGACTAACCACCACTACTTCTTTATTGCAGGTTAGCGAAGCGGATATGATTATTGAAGCTGCTTCAGAAAAGAAAGATATAAAGAAAGCCATCTTCGCTGAAATTTGTAAGCTCTGCCGGCAAGATGCCATCCTTACAACCAACACTTCCTCCATATCCATTACAGAAATCGCGGGCGTAGTAAGTAATCCATCCAGATTTATCGGGACTCACTTCTTTAATCCGGTTCCTGTTATGAAACTGCTCGAAGTGGTAAGAGGACTGACTACGTCCGACGAAACCGTTTCAATAGCCGTTGCTTTCGGGAAAACCCTCGGCAAGGAAATCATTGTTTCAAAAGATAATCCGGCATTTATCGTTAACAGGATGTTGGATCCGATGATTAATGAAGCGATTTCCCTTTTGGAAGCAGGTATAGGCAGCGTTGATGATATCGACAGAGGGATGAGGTTCGGACTGAATCACCCGATGGGCCCTCTTGAATTAATAGATATGGCAGGTATTGATATAGAACTCGCTGTAATGGAAGTGCTTTTAGCTGAAACCGGTGATCCGAAATACAGACCTTCGAACTTACTAAAAAACATGGTTCGGGCAAACTTACTCGGCAAAAAGACCGGTAAAGGATTTTATATCTACCATGAAGATGGCAGCAAAGAGCCAAATCCTGAATTGTTAGGCTACTTGAAATAGCTGCACGCGGACCATACGCAGAGAGGAGAAAAAATGTCAGAAACAAAACTTACATCGAAGGAGTTCCTAGGTCAGTTGCTTCAGGTGCACTATGCCGATGCAATCGCTGCGAAAAAAGAAGGCCGGCCGGTAGTATGGTCGACCTCCATCGCCCCGCAAGAATTGCTTGAAGCCATGGATTTGACTGTTGTATATCCAGAAAACCACGCAGCTGCCATAGGCGCCAGAAAAGATGCCCCGCAATTCATTGCGAATGCCGAAGGAGAAGGATATTCGGTGGACATTTGCTCGTATGCACGAGTAAATATGGGCTATGCGAACCTTCAATTTTCCGAAGCAGAGAATATCCCTATGCCGGATTTAATCTATTGCTGCAGTAATATTTGCTGCACGGTTATTAAATGGTATGAAAATATTGCGAAGAAATTTAATATTCCGCTCATCATGATTGATGCTCCTTTTAATTCCAGTTATGACGTGTCTGAGGATAATGTCAGCTTCGTGGAAGGACAGTTGAAAGATGCCATTCGAAAATTAGAAGAATTTACGGGCAGAAAAATGGACTACGACAGACTCAAAGAAGTCATGGAAATATCAAATGAAACAGCAACTTGGTGGAAGAAAGCTACCGATCTGGCTGTTCATGTTCCATCTCCGCTGAACGGCTTTGATATGTTTAACTATATGGCTACCATCGTATGTCTCAGAGGCAGAAAAGAAGGTACCAAGCTCTTTAAGCTATGGTATGAAGAGTTGAAAGAAAAAGCAGAGCAAGGAATCGGTCCATGGAAAGACGGTTCAGAAGAAGAATACCGAATTATATGGGATGGTATTGCCTGTTGGCCATATCTGGGACCTACTTACAAGGTTCTCAAAAAGAACGGCGTTAATATGGTAACGTCCACTTATCCTGAATCTTGGACCATTCTTTATGAACCCGGAAATCTTAGAGACATGGCAAAAGCTTACGATTCTATTTATACACAAAGAAATGTGGACTATGCGACAGACCGGTTGTTGAAGCTTGCAGAAGAATTCCAAATCGACGGTGTTCTTTTCCATTCAAACAGAAGTTGCAAGGGAATGGACTTTAAACAGTATGAAATACAGCGAAGATTAATGAAAAAGCTGAACATTCCTTCGGTCATGTTTGACGGCGATCAAACGGACCCTAGCATATTTTCAGAAGCGCAATATGAAAACAGAGTACAGGCATTAGTTGAAATGATGGCTGAAAGAAAGAAAGGAGGGAAATAAGATGAATCAACAGGAAGTTCTTATTAATCAATTTATCGAAGACGCACGAAATCCTAAAAAAGCAGTTGAAAAGGCTTTGTCCGTTACAGGAAAAAAAGCGTTTGGCTGTTTCCCTATTTATACGCCGGAAGAAATCATCTATGCAGCAAACTTACTGCCTGTAGGGATGTGGGGCGGACAAACACAAATGTCAAAGGTCGACTCTTATATCCAAAGCTTCTGCTGTTCTATTATGCGTGCCAATGTGGAACAAGGTATGAACGGCGTGTACGACTTCCTTGAAGGAATTATTATTCCTACCTTCTGTGACACGATGAAGGCAGTCCTTGCGAACTGGCCGGTTGCAGTACCGACTGTCAAAGCGATTCCATTTGTGTATCCTCAGAACAGAACAAGTGAGTCCAGTGCACAGTTCCTCATTTCACAATATAGAAGATTCCAATCTGATTTAGAAGAACTGATCGGAACGAAAATTTCTGAAGAAGCGCTTGAAAAGAGTTTTGTTATTTATGAAGAGTACAGAGCGACCATGCGGGATTTTGTCGAATTGGTCAATGATTATCCGAAAACATTAAATCCAACGGTCAGACACCTAATCATAAAATCTTCCTATTTCAATGATAAGGCAGATTATACAACACGCTTACAAGAGCTCATGAATGAAATCAAAAAAACGCCGAAGGAAGAAGTTCACGGTCCGAAGGTTGTCCTTACAGGACTGATGACGGAACCGGAGCAGCTGCTCGATTTGTTCACCGAAAACGGTTATACGATTGCGGCAGATGATCTGGCTCACGAATCCAGACAGTATAGAGTGCCTGCAAGAGCAGACGGAACGGCAATTGAAAAAATGGCGTATCGTGTTATGGATCTGAAAGGCTGTACCTTCTTCTATGAAGAAAATAAAACAAGAGGCACCATGCTCAAGAATCTAGTAGAAAAACATCATGCAGATGCGGTCGTTGTCTGTTTGTTCAAGTTCTGTGATCCGGAAGAGTTTGACTATCCGGTTTACAAAAAGGAGTTGGACGACAGCAACATTAAGATGCTATATCTTGAAGTTGACCAACAGATGGATTCAGTAGAACAGCTTAGAACCCGAATACAAAGCTTCGCTGAAATCCTCCTATAAGCAGAAAGGAAATAAGCATGTTTTTAGGAATTGATATTGGTTCATCCTCATCAAAGGCTGCCATTTTAAACGAACACGGAGAGCTTCTTTCTCAAAAGGTAGTGAATCTGGGCACAGGAACCAAAGGCATAGAAATGGTGCTTACACAAGTATTTGAAGAAACTCACTTGCAAATGCAGGATATCCACTATTCTGTTGTGACCGGATACGGCCGAATGACCTACGCAAAGGCAGATCTCCAAATCACGGAGATTACCTGCCACGCGAAAGGAGTATTTTATTTATATCCGAATGCAAGAAGTATTATCGATATCGGCGGGCAGGATGCAAAGGCAATTAAGCTATCTCCCGACGGAAAGGTAGAAAACTTTCAAATGAATGAAAAATGTGCCGCCGGAACCGGACGATTCTTCGAAGTAATGGCCAGAGTCCTGAATTGCAAAATTGACGAGCTGGCAGAACTTGCAGCACAATCGGAAGAATCCGTTCCTATCAGCAGTGTTTGTACCGTATTTGCAGAGTCAGAAGTCATTTCACAGCTCGCGAGCGGTGCCACTCCCCAAGCAGTGGCAAAAGGTGCCCATCAATCTGTCGCGAAAAGAGTAGCGGGTCTATGCAACCGCGTAGGGCTTGCTCCTGACGTAATCATGACGGGAGGAGTGGCTTTAAATTATAGCTTGGTAAAATCCCTCGAAGAAGAAATAGGCCTGCCTATCATCATACCGGAATCTCCGCAGACCATGGGAGCACTGGGGGCGGCTGTATTTGCCAGAGAAAAATATATTAGCAATTCTAAATTATAAGGAGAACCAAAATGAACTGGAAAGAAATTTATTCAAGTAGACTTGTTACAGCAGAAGAAGCAGTGAACCAAATCCAAAGCGGAGATCATATCTTCCCTATGCATGCTGCCGGAGAGCCGAAGTATATTATTAATAAGCTCCTTGAAAGAACAGATTTGAAAGAAATTACCATTCATCAAGGGTTAAATGTAGGCGATGCACCTTATGCTCAGCCGGAGTATGCATCCTGGATCACCGTCGACTCTGTCTTTATCGGAAAGAATAATAGAAAAGCGATTCAGGATGGTCGCGGAGAATTTACTCCACTTCATTTCTATGCTTTGCCTAGAGCCATCCGAGAAGAGAGAATTCTTTGTCATGCAGCAATGATTCAGTGTACTCCTCCCGATGAAAACGGTTATGTAAACACCGGTATTTCATGTGACCAGACAAGACTTGTGTGTGAGAAATCCAGAGTTGCCATCGCACAAGTGAATAAGGAGGTCCCTCATGTTTGCGGCGATACCTTAATTCACGTATCAGAGATTGATTATTTCGTTGAATATGATGAAGATCTGTATACGATTCCTTTAATCAACAGTGATGATCCTATTGCTGAAAAAATCGGATACAACATTTCTACCTTAATTAAGGATGGTGATACCCTCCAGATGGGACAAGGAAATGTTCCGAACGCTATTCTTAAATTCTTAGCGGATAAAAAGGATCTAGGGATACATACAGAGGTATTCTCCGACAATCTAATTCCGCTTATTGAAGCCGGCGTTGTAAACGGTGCGAAAAAGACACTGAATTCCAGAAAAATTGTTTCAACGTTTATCCAAGGAACAAAAGATCTTTATAAATATATTGATAACAATAACATGATTTGTCTAAAGCCGGTAGATTATACAAACGATGTTGCTGTCATCGCTCAAAATGACAACATGGTAGCCATTAATTCCGCCATCGAGGTAGACCTTATGGGACAGGTTGTAGCGGATTCCATCGGAAACAAGAATTTTAGCGGTGTAGGCGGACAACTGGATTTCCTTCGTGGTGCGGAACAATCGAAAAACGGAAGACCGGTCATTGCCCTTCCAGCCACTGCAAAAGGCGGTACAGTTTCCAGAATTGTCGCTATGTTAAAACCCGGAACGCCTGTGACAACCACTCGTCAGGATGTACATTATGTTGTCACAGAGTATGGCGTTGCAAATCTGCTGGGTAAGAATATCCGAGAAAGAGCGGAATTATTGATTGGAATTGCGCATCCGGATTTTAGAGAGCAGTTAAGGATCGATTTCGATAAGTATCTTAAAGACTCAGGTGTCCTTAACGGAATGAGATTGTAGATAGGAGTATCAAATTGAAAACCATTGTAGAAAAACAAGGTCGAATATGCAAGATTACATTTAACGAGCCGAAGAACCTGAACGCATTATCTGCTGCTGCACTAAATGAATTCCATGAAATATTGTCTGATTTGGAGCAAGATGATCAAATCGGTGTCGTTATATGGACGGGTCAAGGCAAAGCGTTTATTGCTGGGGCCGATATCAGCTATATGAGAACCATGACACCTCAAGAAGCGGCTGCTTACGCGAAATACACCACCGATTTATATCGCCGCATGGAAGAAATGGGTAAAGTGTTTATTGCGGCAGTAAACGGATTTGCTTTAGGCGGTGGCTGTGAATTTGCCCTCGCTTGCGATATCCGTATTTCTTCATCGAAAGCTAAATTCGGATTGCCGGAAGTAAGCCTTGGAATTCTCCCAGGCGGCGGCGGAACTCAGCGCCTTGCCCGACTTGTCGGTCAGGGTAAAGCACGGGAATTGATTTTTACAGGCGAACTCATCGGAGCGGAAGAAGCGAAACGCATAGGCTTAGTGAACCAGGTTGTAGAATTAGAAAATCTAGAAGAAGCAACGATGGAATTAGCGAACAAAATACTAAAAAACAGCCTGAGTGCAGTTCGATATAGCAAAGAGTCTATTGTTACAGGACAAGAGCTTGATCTGCCCACGGCTATTACCCTTGAAAAAGAATTATTTGCACTTTGCTTTGCGACAGAAGATCAAAAAGAAGGTATGAGTGCTTTTGTCGAGAAGCGAAAGCCAAATTATAAATAAGCTGAAGGTAGCATATGGGTTACACAATAAACAGCTTGTCTCTCAATCAGAAAGAGTCCTTGAACGGTAAAATGAAATTGAACTAAATAAAAATCCATAGCCATTTCTTTATGTGTTAAGATTGAATTACCACAAATCAGTCTTATAAGAAAGATAATCATTATGGACTACCTTAACCATACCATGAAATCTCGTAAGCAAAAAATACTTGAATTTTGAAGAATACATCATCCTTCACCTTCGTTCGAAGGATGATGCAATATTCCTGAGAATAGAAAGGAAGGAAATTATAATCATGGCCAAATGGAAAGTTGTATTAACAGACAGACAATTTAATAGTATAGACGATGAAAGAGCAATATTAGAAGCAATCGGTGCAGAACTGTTGGATTATCAGATTCAAGATGAAGATTCACTCATTAAACTGTTTAAGGAAGTAAATCCCGATGCAGTCATTATGCAGTATGCTAATCTCAGTAGGAGAGTCATCGAAAGTATGCCGAATTGCCAGATCATAGCGAAATATGCAATTGGACTTGACCGAATTGATATTCCTGCCGCTACAGAAAATAATGTTTGTGTTTCCAATGTGAGAGATTACTGTATTGATGAAGTTTCCACTCACACAGTTGCATTGATCCTTGCGATCACAAGAAAGATCACTGTACTGAACAGAGAAACGAAGCTCGGCAATTGGAGTTATAAGAACATGGGCAGCGTTCGAAACTTAAGAGGTTTGACCTTAGGGTTAAACAGCTTCGGTAAAATTGCACAGCTTGTGGCAGAAAAGATGGCGCCATACGGTATCAATATCATTGCCTATGATCCGTTTGTACCTGCCGATGTGGCTGCCGCTAAAGGGATTAAGCTTGTCAGCTTCGACGAACTCGTTGAGCAATCGGATATTTTATCCACACACGTTCCTGACATGGACGGCACCCGAGGAATGTTTAATAAGAGCGTCTTTAAAAGAATGAAGAATACGTCTTATTTGATTAATACCGGCAGAGGTCCTGTTGTAAACGAACTGGATTTAATTGAAGCGTTAAAATCAGGAGAAATCGCCGGAGCCGCTTTGGATGTAACCGATCCGGAACCTATTCAGCCTGACAACCCACTTTGCTCTATGAATAATGTCATTATTACTCCTCATGCAGCATATTACTCAGACGATTCAGAAAAAACGTTAAAGATATTAACAGCAGAAAATGTAGCACAAAGATTACAAGGCTACGCACCAAGATTCTTGGCAAATCCTGAGCTTAAAGAGAAGCTTTCCCTAAAAACTCTTACGGAATAGTAGGAACTGTTTTGGCACTTCGTCCATAGCGCAAGCGAAATTTCCTACATGATAAAAAAATAAATACATGACTATGCTCACATACTGCAAACAAACAATTATACGAATAAGTCTTCTTAAAATAATTTTAAATAAAATTCTCCTCGTTAGCAATCAGTCCAACGCCTTAACTATGACCTGATTGTTGACAACGAGACCGTCCTTCTGCTCTCACCAGGCAGGAGGACAGTCTCATAACCAAGTTGTCTCCATAAGATTAATAATTCTGACAAACTTTTAAAAACAGCATACATTATAATCCATCAACAGAAATAGAAGCTTTCTTTAAAAGCTCTTATGGAATAGTAGAAAAAGCCTCTAGGAGGCGCTCTTAGTTTACATTTGCTTGCGCTATGGACGAAGTGCCAAAATGACAGTCCCATGACCAAGTTGCCTCTAGTTGTTTTTAATAATAGGATTAATAATTCCGACAATTTTTAAAAACAGCACACATTATAATCAATCAATAAAACGAGAAGACCTTCCTTATGAATCTTTAAGGAAGGTCTTCTCGTTTTTGTTTATTTAAACCGCTCACGGCTCTATAGCATTTAACGAAGAAGCTCTATGGCTTTCTCCAATTGATAATCGGCATCGCCGTTCACTGTCCCGTATGCCAGATTATAAGCTTCCGTTTCCAGCTTATTTCTGGTTGTATAATCGAGCACTCCATAGGGATATAAGTTTTCGTCCTTCTGGAATTTCTTTATTGCCGCTACCGTTGCATCGTCCATAACAGCTGTCGTTTCGCCTGTATAGTAACCCAGTAATGCGAGTCTCTGCTGCGCTGCATATACATTTAATCCGGTCTCTCCGGCTTTCGGTTTTGTCTGTTCATTCATAGGCGCAAAAGAGGTATACGAAGCTTTTGCTTTTTCATCTCCTAAAGACCCGTTTCGTACCACATAATCCGGTGTGATTCCCACATGGTCGATCACCTTTTTATTCGGCGTTAAAAAATATAAGATGGACACTTTCGCCGTGTCACCGGAAGATAAAGTCATAAACTGCTGCGCAATGCCTTTTCCGTACGTCGTGGCTCCTACCAGCTTCGCCGCTTTATTATCCTGAAGGGCACCCGCTAAAATTTCAGTTGCACTGGCACTGTTTTCATTGACAAGTGCCACCGTCGGCATAGAAGCAGATGCGGTGCCGGTTGCTTTTTCTGAACCGATTATTTTGCCCTGTCTTTCGTAATGGGTGATGTCCCCTGTATTAATCATATCCCGCGCAATCGCAACAGCTCCGTTTATTAAGCCGCCTCCGTTATCACGAAGATCCAAGATCAAGGATTTCGCGCCGCTCTTAATCAGTGCTGCTCTTGCCGCCGCGTATTCTTCTGCCACATTGGAATCAAAACTGGTTATTTTCATATATCCAATATTATTTTCCAACATTTTATGTGATACGCATTTTGCCTCAATGATGGCTCTTGTTATGGTAAACGTTTTTTCTGCTCCGCTTCTGGTGATGGTCACATTGACCTTTGTATTCTCTTCACCGCGCATCAGAAGAACCATATCATTCAGACTCATAGCGGTCACATCTTTGCTATCAATCTTAACAACAATGTCTCCTATCTGGATACCCGCTTTTTCAGCCGGACTCCCTTCATATACCGTCGTTATTTGGTGCTGCCCCGTTTCGCTTTCCTGCAAGCCGACGCCAATACCGCCGAACTCGCCGGTCACTGCTTCTGCAAAGCTTTCACCGTCTTCTGCTTTTGAATAATAGACGCTGAACGGATCGCCCAGTACTCCGGTAGCTCCCTCAAAGGCTCCGTCCATCAGCATATTATAATCGATATCATCTTTATAATATTTTTTGATAAATTCTAAATAATTTTCAAGTACAGCCAACTGTTCTTCTAAATATTCTTGTGAATTGGTATCTCTTCCTTCTTTCGTGTCTGCAAAAGCGGACGGCAAAAATAAAACGAAAGAAAATGAAGTGAGGATCATGGTCAAAATAATGATAAAGGCGATTATTTTTACCGCTTTCTTGTTCATATCTTCTCCTTCTCGATTCAAGCTAATTGCTGTTTTATATAATCTGTATGTTTAACTTGCTGCGGCCTTCCGATAAGCCTTTTAAGCTGATGTGATAATCGATATCAATCGAGCCTTTTCCTTCTGGCGTTAAGTTATGCACCAAGTCATTGGTTAATACTTCCATCTCAATGGCACCAAAAGGAGTGTCATAAAATCCCTCGTAACGGCGTCCCTTTTGAAACTCGATCGCCGTATCCAAGATGACACTTTCGCCAAATCGCCTCATACGAATGGTATCTCCTTTTAATTTCAAGCTCGTTTTGCAGCCCGGCATACCGGAAACTTCGCTCTCATCATATACCACGTATACCGCTTGATTTCTTTCGTAAATCTTTCCTTCTGTTACAAACTCTATCTGATCCTCTTCGGAATCCGCAGAAATTTGTTTACCTCTTATTTTTAGCATTATATCTTTCATATCCAAAATTCACAATCCTTTCAATTAATTCTGGGTACGACACAGAAGCTGCCGCCCATAGAAGAGGGAACATACTGAATTTCGTAAATCCCGGTATTGTATTTATTTCATTTATGTAAATTTTATCGGTCTCTTTTTCTAGAAAAAGATCAACCCGTGCAAACCCGGCGCAATCCAAAGACGAATAAGCTTTTACAGCGATTTCTTGAATACGTTCTTTGGTCTCCTTTGATATATCGGCAGGAATGCAGATTTTCGATTGCCCTCCGTCAAAATATTTCGCCTTATAGTCATAAAATTCGGCAGAAGGAAGAATCTCCCCTACCTCAGCCACTTGCGGAAGGTAATTGCCGATCACACCGGTTTCCAATTCTCTGCAATCGATGCCTTCTTCAATAACAATTCGTCGGTCATATCTTGCCGCTTCCTCTATGGCTGCATATAAGCCCTCTCTGTCCTTCGCTTTTGTAATGCCCACGCTTGAACCCATATTCGCCGGTTTTACAAATACCGGGTAAGGCACTTCCCTTTCCACTTTATGAACCACCGCTTCCGAATCAGCAGCGAATTCTTCCGTGAAAATCAACGTATGCTTACAAATCGGCAATCCTGCCCGAGCAAAAATATCTTTTGCAATAGCCTTATCCATAGCCGCTGAAGAAGCTAAAACACCACAGCCGGCATAAGGGATATCCAGCATTTCAAATAGTCCTTGTATGGTACCGTCTTCTCCGTAAGGGCCATGCAAAATAGGCAAAGCAAAATCCACCACTTCTTTTAAGTTCCCGGGATTAAAGTCTATAGCTGTTTTCTCCCAGTCGCCGTTTTCAATGGCCTCTGTCTTTCCCTCAAATCTTTTCCATTTTCCTGTTTTGGTAATGCCGAAATAAAACGGCTCAAACTTTGTTTTATCCAGTGCGTTTATAACGGATGCCGCAGACATCAGAGAAATTTCATGTTCCCCTGATTTTCCGCCAAATAATACTCCTATCTTAATCATATCTTCCCCTCATATATATTAAATTAGCATATCACATAATTGTAAACATTACATGAAAGTATATGAATTTTTTTCATTTTATAACGCATTCTTAGAAAAATTTCGTCTGTAGAAATTTTCATTACCTCTGCGCGTTTCAACGAGGTGCGCGATATCTTTGCCTCGTTATTTCCAATATTAAATTCGTTCGAAGATTTTCTGAAGATGTTCTCTATTAAAAAAATACTTTGTTTCACAAAATTGACAAACCAACTCTGCTTTTCCGTCTTCTTCAATAATTTGGCCTAACTCTTTTTTTCCGATTGTCATCAGAACCTGTTCAAGCCGTTCTTCGCTGCAATCGCACTGCCACTTTACCTCTCTAAACTCTAAAGTTTGTGGCGTATATTCTTCCGGCATCTCTTTAAAAATACGTTGAAGTAAATCTTCTAAAATGCCTTCTTCCGTTTTGCCTGCCGATTGTAGAATAGTCTCTTCTATAAGCATTGTCAATGGCTTCATTTTTCCAATCATCTCTTCAAGGGCATCCACACAAGCTTCTCCATAGTCCGGAAGCATTTGAATGATCAGTCCTCCTGCGCAAAGCACCGAGCAATTCCTGGCAATTTTTACTCCCAATGCAACGGAAGAATTTTGCTGTTCCGAGATGAAAAAGTAAGCGGTCAAGTCGTCCGCTATTTCTCCGGAGACAAGTGAGATGGTTCCAACGTAAGGCTCTTTCAGCCCTAAATCCTTGATGACTGTGATGTCCCCGATACCTAAAGAAGCTCCAACATCCAATTTCCCTTCCTCGGTAAGGGGTAGGTCCACATCCGGATTGGAGATATACCCTTTCACCATCCCTTTGCCGTTCGCAGTTGCTAAAATTTGCTTGGCCGGACCGTCTCCCGTAAAATTCAACGTTAATTTATCGGAATCATTTTTCAGCATAATGCCCATCAGTCCCGCACCGGTGAGTACTCTGCCAAGTCCCGCCGTCGCAAGAGGAGAGGTTTGATGAATTTGTCTTGCGGCTTCCACCATGTCTGTGGAAATCGTTAGATAAACTCTGTATGACTTGCTTTTATCTAATGCAATTAATGCTTTTCCCATGTACTGTTATTCTCCTTTTTTCTTATGTAGCTGTGGGACTGATTCATGAAGTCCCTCATTTGACTTATTAATCGTCTATTTGCTATTTACTATTTGCGTCAATTCCTCTTTTATTTTTTCAATCAAGGCTTTGGATTCAGCCTCCGTTTTGCCCTTCGCCGACAAATAAATTTTAAGCTTCGGCTCTGTTCCGGAAGGTCTTACCGTAAAGGAACAATCTTCTTCTAAACAAGCTTCTATTACATTCGATGGCGGAAGTCCTGTAGCTTCAGTACTCCCAGTACAGGCCGCTCCATCCAAACAAACTCTTTTTTGCGTTTGATAATCCGTTATTTCCACCACTTTTTTACCGGCAACTTTCTCCGGCATCTGTGATCTAAAAAAAGACAGGATCCCTTCCATCGCTCCTATTCCTCTGGCACCCTCAAAATAAAAATCGATCAAGTCATTTTTATAATAGCCGTATTCTTCATACAGCTCCGATAATCGATCCGTCAAGGTCAATCCTTTTGATTTGTAATAGGCGGTCATTTCACAGATCAGCATAGAGGCATTTACCGCGTCTTTATCTCTTACATAAGTGCCGGACAAATAACCATAACTTTCTTCAAATCCGAACAAGTAGTCCTCTTCCTGATGCGCCTTTTCAAGCTGGGCGATGTATTCTCCGATAAATTTAAATCCCGTTAAAGTAACTGCCATACGAACACCATGTTTAGCTGCAATGGCATCCGCCATTTTTGTAGAAACAATCGTCTTAACAGCGATGGGATTTTTTTTTCTGCCGGTTTTCACCTTCATGGTAATCATGAAATCCAATAGTAAAACACCCAGTTCATTTCCGGTAATCAATTGATATTCCGGCATCGTTTCTTTATTGCAGCAAACCGCAATGCCTACTCGGTCACAATCCGGATCGGTGGCGAGCAGCAAGTCCGGTATTTCCTCTACATGACCGCCCGCTTTTGCTTCCGCTGCTAAATGTCCGCAAAGCTCCAATCCCAGTGCCAACGCCTCTTTTTTCTCCGGGTTCGGATAAGGGCACGTTGGGAAGCTCCCATCGGGTCTCTCCTGTTCTTTCACGATATGTACATGGGATATACCCATTCTGTCTAAAATGCTTCGAACGGGCTTATTTCCCGCCCCATTCAGCGGCGTATATACAACGCTTAATTTCTTTAAGATCTCTCTGCCGGTTTCATCCTGCAGTACGCTTTCTCTCTGAACCGCATCTAAATATTCTTCTATGATGCTTTCTTCAATAGGCGTAAGGGAGCCTTCCGGTTTTTCACTGCGGCTAAAGCCGCGAAAAAAAGGAACTTGCTCGATCCGTGAAAGAATTTTTTCCGCTGCTTCCAACGTGATTTGGCACCCTGTATTGTCATACACTTTATAGCCGTTATAGGCAGCCGGATTATGGCTGGCCGTAATCATAATGCCCATTGCACATCCAAAGCGCCTGACCGCAAAAGAAAGCGCCGGTGTGGGCATCAATTCCTGATATTGATAGACATCGATCCCGTTTCTCATCAAGGTCCTGGCCGCCGTATCGGCAAATAGCTTCGAATTGATCCGGCTGTCGTAGGCGATCGCCACAGAAGGTCTTCCTTTAACTGCTTTATCCGGCAGTAAAGAGTAGTCCCTATATTCTCCTGCACTGATATAATCCGCAATTCCCTGTGTTGCTTTCTCTACCGTATATATATTGATTCGGTTGCTGCCGGTGCCAAGAAGTCCTCTTAGCCCGCCGGTACCGAACTCCAGTTGTTTATAAAATCGGTCTTCCACTTCATCTTCTGCATTTTCCAAACTCGCTATGTATAAGAGTTCGTCAAGAAGCTGCTGGTTGGTTTGCACCTCTTCTTGTGTTTTGCTTTCCTGAATTGCTTCTCTCAACGATGAAGTCCATATGTTATAGTCTTTATTTCGTATCATAGTAACCCCTTATTCTCGTCCAGAATAGACTTGTCCCTTCCCCATTATATATTTGAATATATATTTTACCACATATACACGATTTTTTCACAAAAAATTCACATTTAAGGTTTAGTATGTGAGTAAATTCAAAAACAACTGAATAAGACGGGTAAACTTTAACAAACAATAAAATGCAAGTACAAGTTTCATGGATCACCTTTACGGGATTCTCTTCCTTCCTGTTTTCCTGTCTATTCGGATATTTTACTGCCATCCATTATTACATGGATAGGCAGGTTTGGCTCACAACAGTAGAGATTACTGAGGTAAATAAACATCAATAACGAAAGGGGAACTTTTTATGGATGATTTTAGAAATGATTATGGAAAGGATCTCGATGAAAGCTTTAGCGGCAGGTATTCGAACCAAAACGTGAATTTCGTATTGGTTGATCCGCAGGCTCAGACAGCTGAGCAATCAACGGTCAAGAAAAAGCGTGTATTGCATTTCAGTCTTTCCAGAAAAGGCATCGCTTTACTCGTTGCCATTTGTATAGTAGCGTCGACAGCTTTCGGTTTCGGGGGATCCTTGCTGGCGAACAATCTGTCTTCCGGAAGCAGTAACTTTGGACAAGGCTCCAGTACCAATCAACTTCAAATAACAAACACCGGAACAACTCTTGAAGTGGCCACTGGCAGCAAATTAACCATTAAAGAAATTGCCGCGTTGAATGCAAACTCCGTTGTAGAAATTAAAACGGAATCCGTCGTAACGGACTCCTGGATGCAGCAATATGTAACAGAGGGTGCAGGGAGCGGCGTGATTATTTCATCGGATGGCTATATCGTGACCAATAACCATGTGATTGATGGCGCAAAAAAAATCACCGTTACGTTGAAGAGCGGCAAGTCTTATACCGCTACTATGGAGGGTACTGACTCACAGACCGATATTGCTGTATTAAAAATTGAAGCTACCGGTTTAACGCCTGTCGTGTACGGGGACAGCGGTGCCCTTGAAGTGGGTGACCTATCGGTCGTTATCGGGAATCCGCTCGGAAGCCTGGGCGGAACGGTTACAACCGGAATCGTCAGTGCACTGGACCGTTCGATTACCATTGACGGTAAAACCATGAAACTGCTTCAAACCGATGCGTCCATTAATCCGGGGAATTCCGGCGGAGGCATGTTCAATCAAAATGGTGAATTAGTCGGTATCATTGTTGCAAAATCATCCGGTTCAGGCATTGAAGGACTTGGGTTTGCGATTCCTGTCAATGAAGTGAAAAAGATTGCACAGGAACTTGCCGATTACGGGTATGTTCGAGGCCGAATCGATACGGGCTTAACCTTAGTGGATCTAACCTCCATGAAAAATGCCATCTACTACGGCGTTCGCAGTCTTGGTATCTATGTAAAAAGCGTGGACAGTGAAAATGCAAAAACGGCGGGCTTTAAGAGTGGAGATTTAATCTATTACGTAGGCGATGATAAAATTGATTCTGCATCGGATTTAACCAGTGCCTTTGAAAATTACGCTGTCGGAGATACTGTAAAAGTGACCGTCGTGCGCGATAATGAAATGAAAACATTGAAGCTTGTATTAGGAGAGAAAACGAGCAATTAAAAACGAAAAGTCCAGGCCGCTGTTAGCTGCCTGGACTTTCATCTATTGTGAGGAACTGAAAATGCACTTATTTTTTCCCTTGTATCACTTCAAGGGTCTTGAACTTTAGTTTGATAGCAACCCCTGTTGGGATTTCGTTTTTATTACTGTCTCTCAGTTTAACAAGCTCAGCCGTTATACCGGGTTCTGAAGTATTGACCTGAGTTCCCTGCTCTTTGGAATCGATCAAGCAAAGCGGCGGATATAATACACACCACCAATTTTGACCTTCTCCCTCTCCGATCGTGATATTCAATGCTTCATAATTGCCGGCGGGAAAGGTCGTATCGCCGTAGGTTTTCGTCGGAATCCACCGTACGCCAAGTTCGGCGGATGCCGTATAGGAATACCCATTTTGTTTAATGATATCTTCTGCAATATCTTCAATTAAATCCAAGTGATTTTGTAAATATTCACGCGATTCATCTATATTCAACGACACTTGCTCTACACTGCATTCCACCGCATCTGCATCATATTGTGCCATCGTTTCCTTTACAAGTTCTTCATTCACGGCTTCTAAAACACCGTCCCGTACCTTTAGCTTCAGCTCCTGATCTTCTGTTGAGTCACTGTTCGCAATAACATGGAAACGAATAATTCCTGTATAATAATCATCATTGTCTCTTGTGCTGGTATACCAGCCAGTATATACGATCATGCAGATTAATATGAAAAGCATTGCTTGCATTTTTCTATTATTTAATCTCATGTAAAAAATCCTCCCCTCGGTACTCTATGTTAGAAGTATTGCCAAGGTTCGGATTTTTATACTACCTTACAATCAAAAGCTTTGTACTGTCTCCAAGCTTCTGTTCTTTATCCAGATCATTGATCTCGGTTATCATGTCTACTGTCGTTCTGTATTTTTTTGCGATATCCCATAAAGTATCGCCAGTTTTTGTGATGTATACAACCATGCCCGGTTTTACTACGTTTACATCTTGAGCTTCCACAAAGCAAACTTTTTCAATGATTTGATATGCTTCCTGACCGTATATGGAAGAAGCAATAAATAAGTTCGCGTTGACCTCAATCTGTTTTGAGTTGATGCGATCAAACCACAATTCCTTAATAGAGATTTCACTGTTGGCCTTTGTGTTCCCCTTTGCTTCCGGAATTTCCATGGCTCCTCTAAAGTTTAAATCTTTGGTTAAACTGAAAGCCGGCTTCTTTTCATCTTCCGGAATGCATAAAAGATTGATTTCAACAACACCTTCTACAATATTTTTATTCTGCTCCAACGTGCTTTTGCTATTTTTAATATTTCCCGATATATAAATGACACGTTTCACATCACCATATTTTTCCGGAATATTGATGATCTCACGCACTGCAGCTTCCGTTACTCCGCTTCCGCCCAGAGACATCGTTTCTAATTCCACTTTATCACTGATTAAGTCTTTGGTTCTGTGGTAGATGTCGGTTACAATTTCCCTTTCAAGGTTCTTGTAGATTTCTATGGACGTCTCCACTTCGCCTTCCAGCGTAAAGGCATTTTCGGCTGCTCCTTCTGCTTCATCTTCCTTTATGCGAACGACAATGCCTTTATCAGAGAAAGCGACGCGGCTTCCCTCCGCAGCATTGGAAATCGGAATAAATTGGGTGAATTCTGTTTTCCCCTGGAACAATTGAGGAGTGAGCTTGGCTTCTGCTTCTTCCTCCGAATCAGCCACTTTGCCTAGATATAAAACATTGCAATAGATCGTTGCATTGATTACTGCCTTTTCATCGGTAATCTGCTTATGATTTTCTACAATATCTACATCATATTTAAGAATCCGTTCCGGTTTAGGCTGTGTGTCTTTAAGTGACAAGGTTTCGTTGATTTCCATGACGTCATTCTTTCTTTCAGAAACATGAGTCAGCTGAATTTTCTCCTTTAGAAGTTGAAGACTCTCGCCTTTTATTCCTTGAAATACTTGAAGTTCTACGTTAGCATATTCTCTCATAGCTAGCCGTACGGTCAATTTTGCTCTGAATTTTCTCTCATTGATAACGGTATAGTCTACACTTTCCAAGTACGGTTTAATGACCAAATGAGATAATGGTGCTACATTTAAAGTCCAATCTGTTTTAAACGGAAGTCTTGACTGAATGGCAATGATATTTTCCTCTCCCGAATATTTTTCAGGGATGTATAAGGTATGTAGTTGAATTTCTCCTGCCACCTTGACGGAATCTTGACTCATTTGTCCCACATGGATTTCCGAATCAAACAGTTTCAATTTTCCGGTCATTGATAAAATAGAAGCCAAGTCCTCTTTTGTATCCGGTACAAGGATATCCTCCTCAATGAATACTCTGGCCTCCGGTTTCTCACGGATATCCGTCATTTTAAGTTCGTTGGTAACCACTGTTCCTGTCATCGGTAAAACCGTCACCGGCTTTGCATTCACCGCCTCTGCCAACGGCTCCGCAGGTGCCACAGAAACGAGTTGAATCTCTTCCTCTTCTGTAATAGGCTCATAGATTTCTTCCGCCTGCGCATAGGAATTCTCCACTCCAGCAATTTCATGGAATGTCTCTTCCAGAGGGAGTTCTGCTTGTGCTTCCGCCTGTACATGAATCACCTCTTCCGCTTCAATGCTTTCGACCGGATTCATTTGAGGTTGCTCATTAAATACGATCTGTGTTTCAAAGAGCTCTTCTTCAGAAGGAATTGCGAACACCTCTTCTGCATTTTGTTCCTCTAAAATGATCGGGTTCTCTTGTTTTTCAAATGCTTGATTCATTTCTCGCTCAAAGTCTTGATTGTCTTCAAGGTGAAAGCTCTGGGAAGCTTTTTTCTGCCTTGACCAACTCAATAACCGATCATATGGCGACGGATCAAATTCATCTATTTCCATTTCGTCTAGCTCTTTTGCCGGTTGAAGAGCATATTCAGGTATATTTTTATCATCTGTCACGATATTGTCCCCCTCATATTCATAATATTTTTAGACTTTCATCGTTCATTATGCTTGCTAATGCTTAGTCATAATACAGTTTATTCTGTCTCTATTGTTTGTATTACTACTTGTTTGTATAAGAAAAAAATAGTATACTAAAAAAATAAATGTGCCTGTCAGAGAACTTGTATATTTATGTACTATTCCGCTTTGAACTTCTGAGACCACAGTTTTCAGGAGCTTTTTGTCTTATTATTTGAGGAGTTCCATGAAGAAATTAAATGTCATATCTATTATATTTATCCTATCCATAATCATGATGACAGCCTTTGTCTTCATCGCTCTAAAAAGCGTACCCGCTGACACTGGCTATTTTAATAACGAACCTGCAACAGACTTTTCCGATAATTGGCGAATCAGTGTCGACGGAGAAATGATCTCTCCTGTCAAGCTGCCTGCCAATCTGAAACTGACCGCCCATGCAACGGTAAGACTGGAAAAACTAATTCCTACTATTATGAACACCAATACGGCGATCTGCTTTAGAAGTTCCCAGCAACAAGTAAAAGTCTTTGTGGCGGATCAGCTGATTTATTCTTACGGCTATGAAAAAACGCCGCCTTTTAGCTCTTCCCCGGGAAGTCTTTGGAATATCATCCGCCTAAACCCTTCCGATGCAGGGAAAACCATTGCTATCGAGTTATCCTCACCCTTTAATGCATTTTCAGGCAGTATCAGTCCGATCACTATCGGTGCAAAATCCGCATTGCTATTTCATGTGTGGTCACAATACAGCACGACACTTATCTCAGGAGTTTTGCTGATTTTTGTAGGCTTATTAATGTTGGTCGTTATTGCATTCTGCCGAATATTTCTGCATATTCCCGCAATCATTCAACCCTCTTCGTTCTTAGCAATATTTTCCATCATTACAGGAGTTTGGATTGCTATCGAAAGCCGGTTGTTACAATTTCTCTTTGACGATGTCTACATCGCTCACTATTTGGACTTTATAACCCTCGCCGCCGCACCGGCTGCCCTTCAATTATATTTATTGCATGTCAAGGGCTACAAGGAGTCTACCTTTCTTAAGATTTTATTTATCGCCGGATTTACGAATGTATGGCTTGTTTTCGCACTGCATTTTTTAAATATTGTGGATTTTATGAGTACCATGGTTTTATCGCATGCCATCCTCGTCGCTTCCGCCGTTTACATTATTACTGCAGAATTAAAATCGTTGATTATAGAAGGTCATCCCCATGCTTCCAAAGCTACTACCTTAGCCCTCGGGGTTTTAATCCTTGGGTTTTTGCTTGATTTTTTCCGCTTTTATACAAATCCCACTTATGCGGTTGCAAAATTTGTAGGAATGGGCTTTGTCGGTTTTATGATTATCCTTATGCTAGAGTCTTTTTTGGAATTTATCTTATTAAAAAATGAGGCGGATCGAACACAGTTATTCAAAGAGCTGGCCTACTTAGACTCTCTCACGCAATTGGGCAACAGAACGGCGTATGAAGAAATATTGGAAACTTATCAAAGGAATTTGGACGGAATTCAAAAAATTGCTATTTTTATTGCAGATATAAATGGCTTGAAAAGTATTAATGATACCTTTGGACATAGTGTAGGAGACATTGCGATCTCGCAGTCCGGTGCCGCGATTCGAGATGTTTTTGGCAGATGGGGCAAGGCTTATCGAATAGGCGGGGATGAATTCTGCATGATCTGCGAGAATCTTACCAATGAGAAATGTGAATCATTATGTCTTGCTCTGAAAAAAGAAATGGAGACTGCTAAAATCGGTTCGTACGGTTCCCGTCAGATAGCCGTTCAGCTTTCCTTGGGTTACGCTTTTTATGATCATAGCGAAACCCGTATCTTTTCCATTCAAGAATTAGTAAAACGTGCTGATAATGCCATGTACTCCCATAAATCAGACAAAAGCAACCGTTCTATTCCAAAGCTGCAACGAGACACCATAGAAATGAAACGCATTGAACTTTGAGAATAAGTTAAAAAGCCTGCCTTTCTTCCTACCCTAACCAGTAGAATGAAAAGCAGGCTTTTATTTTTTATACGCCTTCCGTTATCACTAAATCCTTTAAGTGCTTTATATGAAGGTCAGCCGCATCCCTTGCAGCTTCTGCATTATTATTTGCGATTGCATCCACAATCATTTGATGTTCTTCCGGCATCTTCTCAGCTCGTTTAAAATCATCATAATACAAATATCGAAACCGTAGAACCATTTCTTGGAGCTGTTCAACCATTTGAATTAATACCTTGTTATTGCTTGAATGAACAATCAGTTTATGAAATTTGGAATCATACCGAATCACATCCGGTGTGTTCCCCTCTTCTATGGCCTTATTATAGGACTCTTCCACTTCCATGAGGACCTGAAGCTGCGCCGGCGTCATACGAATTGCTGCAAAATAAGCGGCAAGACCTTCCATATTTTGTCGGACTTCCAGTATCTCAACCATATCTTCTGTTGAAATCTGAGATGCATAAGCGCCTTTCCTTGGTTCAATTGTCACAAGTCCTTCTTTTTCAAGCTTTCGAATCGCTTCTCGGATAGGGGTACGACTCACTCCCATATCTTCTGCAAGTTCAACTTCCATCATTCTTGTCCCAGGAACAATTTTACCCGTCAAAATTTGCATTTTTAGTTCTTCATAAACGATTTCTCTCAAAGGTCTATGATTCTGAATATCAAAATTTAGCATATTTCACCTCAAATCTCTAAAGCTTTGTATGCGCAAAACTATAGTAACGTCTTTGTTATAAAGGTTTCTTGGTTATGTTGACATAGTGTCTTAAAAGCATCCTCTGCTTTTGATTTTTCTAGATATATTGCGAATACGGTAGGCCCGCTTCCGCTCATCAACGTCTTCATCGGACCTTGCTGATCCATCAAATTTTTTGTATAAACGATTATAGGATACCTCTTTAACGTAAACAATTCAAGTATATTCACCATATTTTGAACTATTTTATGATGATTTTTTTCAAATAGACCCTGAATTAACGTATTTGAATCAGGATGCAGAACATTATTCCCATCCAATTCCTGATCTATTCCTTGATAAACCTCAGCCGTAGAAATGCTTATCGGAGGCTTGCTCAGCACGATCCAACAATCTAAAGAAGGCAGCGGCTGCAGCTTTTCTCCGATCCCTTCCGCAAGGGCACACGCGGCAGAAAAACGGTCATCGGACAGAATGCCTAGGCAGGTATTCCCCCGAGCCTGTCCCATGATACAAAACGGAAGGTCCGCTCCGATTTGCACGCCGATTTCACAGAGTTCCGCTATCGTAAGGTTTAAATCCCATAAGAAATTCAATCCATGGAGCACTGCGGCACCATCGGCACTCCCTCCTGCCAGACCTGCTGCTACAGGAATATGTTTTTCAATGAAAAGTTGAACCTGCCCGGTCTTCCCGAATCGTTTCATCATAAGCTCTGCAGCTTTAAACGCAATATTCTCTCCATCTGCAGGCAAGTCTGTTCGATCCGTCATCAAAACAATTCTTTCCGGCAGATCTGTGCTCTTGATTTCCTGCCATCGAACCGTTACTAAATCATGAAGTTCCACTTGCTGCATCACCATCCGAACTTCATGATATCCGTTCGGCAATACCCCCAACACATCCAGCGATAAGTTTATTTTTGCAAATGCTTTTAATACAATTTCTTTCATTGCCAGTCCTCAAATCAAAAGGGAGACAGACTCTAGCCTATCCCCCGTTCCTGTTCTATTTTCTTTTCTTTGACTTACTCTTCGGATGAGTAGTTCCGGCTGCGGCTCTTTTTTTCGCCTCTTCTTCTGCCTTCGCTTTTCTTCCCGTAAGATAAGTGCTTCCGCCCTCAGAGATTCTTTTAGGCGCTTTTACCCGCTTATTATTGTTATCGGTGCTTGCTTGATCTTCCTGCTTATCCACCTGCTGTACTATCATTTTCTCACGCTTTTTCTTGTGTTTTTCTTTTGCCTTTTGATCCTTTGCCACGATTTCTTCGATTGATTTACCGGTTTCTTTTGCTACCTTATAAGGATTTACGACTTCTTCCTTACCCTCTGCAATCAATTCTTTCTTTACGTGGCTCTTCGCAGACCTGCTGGTAAACCATACCATACCCACCATCATGACGGCCATCATTCCCATATTCACTTTTGTATCTACGCTGGTATCTCTCGTCGTAAAGCTGATCGTTTCTTCTTCTCCCAACGTATCTCCGGATTTTGACATAAGATCTTTGGAAATCGTTAATTTATAGGTGGTTTCCTGCTCCAATGATTTATTAATAATAACCAAGACCTGCTTTGGATCTTTATCACTGTAAACAACCCTTATAGGCTGTACATTTCCATCTTCGTCTGTAAATTTAAAACAATCTTGATCTGCCTGAATGGCTTTTGAACTTTTCATTGGTTGATTAAAATACAGTTTCACTCCGGTATTTACCAGCTGCATTCCTTTGCCGCCGTCTCTCGGATACGAGTCGGTTACTTCCAGGCTCGCCGCAAAGCTGAATGATGTTGTCATTAATACAATAAGTAATGAAAGGCAAAGTATTGCGCCTATTCTCTTCATAGTTTCGATTCCTCCGATATGTTATTTTCCGATATGCCTCTCTCAAGATAGGTCCGTTTTGGGCTTGTTTATACGCCCTTTACGTCATGCCTTTTAGGCTCTTTTATACGTAATTCTTTGAAAAAAGCTTTCATGATTTCTGAGCATTCTTTTTCCATCATTCCGGTTTCTATTTCAACGAAATGGTTTAGTTTTTGTTCTTGAACAATGTTAAACACCGATCCGCAGGCTCCCGCCTTCGGATCCATCGTCCCGATATAGAGTTTGCTGATTCTCGACCAAACAATGGCACCTGCACACATCGCACAAGGTTCACAGGTCACGTATAAATTACAATTCAGCAGCCTCCAACCTCCTAAGGTTTCAGCAGCCTGCCGGATTGCGATCATTTCTGCATGTGCCGTGGGATCTTTTAATGTTTCTGTTAAATTGTACCCCTTGCCTATAATAACGCCATCCTTTTCGACAACCGCTCCGATAGGCACTTCTCCGTTTGCATACGCCTTCTCTGCTTCCGCTAAGGCTTCCATCATATAATTTCTCATATACCTTACAATGTTATCATAAAGCTGATTATTATTCAATAGTCAAATGTACAAGCAGACAAGCAAAAAGAAAAGACAGCCTCAACGTCCGGAGAGTTGCGGGAACTCCTTCTGTTAAAGCTGTCCTTCTGAGGTGTATCCGATGGCTAAGAGCTTTATATGAATAAGTTTACATTGGATTGTTCTGCATCGCCCAAATAAGCGGCCACTCCTGCATATTCGATGCCGTCAATCAATTCTTCTTTTGTTAATCCCATGACATCCATAGACATCGTGCATGCCACGATTTTTACGCCATTTGTCATAGCGGCTTTCATTAAGTCTTCTAACGAATTGACATTTTTATCTTTCATTACTTTTTTCATCATCGCCGTACCCATGCCGCCCATATTCATATTGGATAACGTTAATTTTGAACTTCCTCTGGGCATCATAACCCCAAACATGGAATCCATAAACGGCTTCTTCACTTTTTGCTTTTCCGGTCTTCTTAAGACGTTTAATCCCCAAAACGTAAAGAACATGGTAACCGGTCTCCCCATAGACGCCGCTCCGTTTGCGATAATAAAAGAAGCCAATACCTTATCTAAATCGCCGCTGAATACGATCATCGTTTTCCCTTGGGGAAGTTCTGAAGGGGCTGTATTGACAGGTATATCGGGGGTGCCGCAAATCACATTGCAACAGCCCTTTCTTATAAATACAACGGTTTGTTTATTTCTCTGTTCTGTTTTTACGAGGGTATTTCCTGTTCGTTTGCACCATGCATCGATATCTCTGGCAAAGCCCATGTCCGTCGCCGCCACTTCGATGAGTTGACCTTCTTCGATTTCATTGATCGCTTGAAACACTTTCATAATCGGTCCGGGACATTGAAGACCGCTGCAATCCAGCGCTTTTCTTATCGCTACATTTTCCACCGCTGTACCTCTTTCTTCCTGGGTAGGGATTTCTTTTATTTCACCGGATTCCGCCTCGGTATGTTGTGAACCATCCGTTGCTTCTCCGTACAGTTTTTCATGAAATACAGATTTGTAGAAACTGGTTCCGCCCGGATAGACGGCAACCTTTTCAAAGCCTTCCATCATCAGTATTCTTGCCGCATTGTAGGAGCGGACTCCGATTGCACAATAGGTTATAATCTTTTTATTTTTATCTAATTCGTTCAAACGGTCTCTGAGCTCTCCAAGGGGAATATGATAAGAACCGGGAAGGATGAACGCCATTCTCTCAAAAACTTCCGTTACATCAAGTACGGTCGTCTCTTTTTCGTCGACTGCTTCGAGTCCGTCCCAAGGGACAAATTTCACCATCCCTTTTAGGATATTATCTGCGACAAATCCGAGCATATTGACAGGATCCTTTGCAGAAGAATAAGGAGGGGCATAAGCCAATTCAAGCTGTTTTAGATCCTGTACCGTTGCGCCAAGTCTTAGCACTGTAGCAATCACATCAATCCTTTTGTCTACCCCATCCTGCCCGACGATCTGAGCTCCTAGAATTTTGCCGGAAGGCGTAAAAAGCATTTTGAGTGTGATCGGAGCAGCCCCGGGATAATAACCCGCATGCGATTTTTGATTAATAAGTGCAACATGATAGTCCTTATCCGGTTCTTTTCCCATTCGTTTCATGGCTTTTTCGTTGAGACCTGTAGCTGCAACAGTTACGTCAAACACTTTCGCAACCGAAGTTCCTTGTGTTCCTTCGTATTTTTCCTTATCATATGTAGCACTGCCCAACTCAACTGCGATATTTCCGGCACAAATACGTGCCTGTTTATTGGCAGGTCCTGCAAGGGGAATCATTGTTTTATCCTTTTCAACGAACGCCGTTACTTCAATAACGTCTCCAACTGCATAAATACTGGAATCCGACGTCTTTAAATAGTCGTCCACTACGATGCCTCCACGGGCATTCAATTTCAATCCTGCTTCTTTGGCTAAGACACTGTTTGGCTTAATACCGATTGATAAGATTACAAGCTCTGCTTCAAGAATTCTTCCGCTTTGTAAGCTGATTTTTGTTTTCGAATTTCCGTCTGCGTTTTCAATGCGCTCAAAGGACTTGACGCCATCCGATAAGATCAGTTCAACGCCATTCATTTTAATATTTTCATGAACCAGCTGTGCCATTTCAAAATCCACCGGTGCCATTACCTGATCCTGCATCTCAACGATCGATACATGACACCCGGCTTCTTTTAAGTTCTCAGCCATTTCTAAACCGATAAACCCTCCGCCGATTACCGCCGCGCTCTTGGGTTTTCTTTCTGCAATAAATGCCTTGATTTGATCCGTATCCGGAATATTCCAGAGGGTAAATATCCCGGCACCGTCGATTCCTGAAATAGGCGGAACTAAAGGGGCTGATCCCGTAGAAATAACTAATCGGTCATAACTTTCTTTATATTCTTCACCGGTACTGTTTCGTCGAACCGTCACACTCTTTTCTTCTTTATTGATTGAAGTAACTTCGTTTCCAATGCGTACATCAATATGAAAACGCTTTTTCATGACTTGCGGAGTTTGCAGCAAAAGGGCTTCTCGTTCTTTTATGACATCTCCAATATAGTAAGGCAGACCACAGTTCGCATAGGAAATGTAATCGCCTTTTTCCATAATAATAATCTCTATGTTTTCGTCAATTCTTCTAAGTCTGGCAGCCGTAGTCGCCCCACCTGCCACTCCGCCGATAATCACCACTTTTTTCTGTTCCATATTTCCCTCCAAATTGCACGAATATTTTACAAGAGCCCTTATTGTTTTATATATCATAACAATGTTAGAATAAGATATCAGTAACAAAGTCACAGAAACAAAGGGAGGTTTATATGTCTGTAAAAAATGAAGCGGTTTTCGCCGAATTATATCCCTTTTGGAATGCACTGACTCCCTCTCAACAGCTAGAAATGATGGAGGGCACCACACTCCGCTCCTTTGAGCCGGGTGATCATGTTCATAATGCAGGTCAATGCACCGGAGTCCTTGGGATTCTCTTCGGCCGTTTAAGAGTCTACCTTCTTTCAGATACCGGCAAGGAGGTTACACTGTTTCGATTAATGGACGGGGATACCTGTATGCTGTCTGCCTCCTGCATTATTAAAAATATTTCTTTTGATATTTATGTTTCGGCGGAAACAAAAACCGAGCTGTTATTAATCAGCTCGGCTGTTTACGATAAAATTGCCAACGAAAATCCGAAAGCGGAAAGCTTTATGAAGGATATCATCTCTATGCGCTTTTCGGAGGCGATGTGGATTGTAGAACAATTATTGTTTATGAAACTCGACCGCCGTGTCTCCATCTTCCTCTTGGAGCAATCAGCGCTGGATGAAAGCGACATTATCACGCTCACTCACGAACAAATTGCCAACCATCTGGGAACTGCCCGTGAAGTCATATCGAGAATGTTAAAATACATGTCAAAGGAAGGTCTTCTCTCGGTATCCAGAAAAGGGATCACCATTTTAGACCGAAAAGCCTTAATGGCACTTGCCAATTAAATATCCAGAATATCTCCGGTATTCTTATCAATGGCTGCTATCCAATATCCGTAAGCAGTCATTCTATTTTCAAGGGAGCAATCCTCTTTTGTGGCCTCTAGACTTTCTGCGCCCATAATGGGCTGCCAAAGTACAAAACCAGAGCGTCCTCCTTCCGGCTGCTCTTCGTTTAAAAATCGGCCGGGTATCCCGAAGTAATACTTATCGGGGCCTTCCCCAAATATGTAATGCCGATACTTAGATGCTCCCCAAAGAGCACCGGGCGATACAATCGGCAAATTTTGAACATTGGCTACACGCCTCCATCTTGCTCTTGTTCGATCTTCACTGAAAGGCGTAATGATTTCATAAAATTCCGATGCTTTTGCAGTCCTCTGGCATATTTCCATTAAATACTCATTATAGTAGTGGTTATACTTCTTGACCGGCTTTTTTTCATGAATCGGTGCTCTCTTTTCTACCTCATATGGAGTTTTTCGAGAGTCTTCAGAGCCTTCTGCCCCTTCTGCCTCTGGTTCTTCTTCCTCCGGTTCGGTCTCTGATTTCGTAAGTCCCGCAGCGCTTATTACCTGCTTCTTGCTAGGCTCATCTCGTGCCAATTCAAGTTTGCCTTTCAATACCGGATGTAAAGGCTCTTTCTCATTTTTCATCGATACGGCCGCTACAATGGCGACGGAATAATCGTCAATACTTGCTCCCTTGCCCTCCACATTATTGGGGTCAAATCGGAAATAGTTCTCACCAATACCAAATTTATTTAGGATTAGTGTTCCTATTACCACATGGATTGTACGCTCTTTTTTCTCGCCAAATAAAATAAGCTTATACACGTATCTGCCTCGATCAAAAAACCGAAGGTTTTGTACACTGATGCGAATTGCTCCTTTATTATTGCCTGTTTCAATACGCATATTTCCATAAATGGATTGCTCTAATCTTGCAGCAAAATCGCGGTTTTCTTCCTGCAGTAGTACTAATTCCTTATTATACTTTATATATTCCATGTTGTCCTCCCATGTTATTTTTAGTATTATATAGATATGTATATGTTGGATGAGTCATCTATATTCTAAGGGGGATAGATGTTATGGTATTAGATATTATTGTTGCAGTAATTATGCTCACTACTATGGTTCAGGGATATCGGCGGGGTTTCTTACAAACTTTTCTTCCTACGGTCGGTTGGTTTGTCGGATTGGCGGCGGCTTTTTTCTGCGCTCCAAAACTTAAAAGTCTTATGGTGGAGAATACCACCCTATACCAATCGGTACATAATGCTGTTTTGGAGAAAGTAAGCAGCACCCTCTCTCCGCAGGAAATGCAGGGCACATTGCCGACAATCATTCAAGATTTCGTCAGCAAATTGACGGAGACCTTATCCGGATCTATTGCCGCAGGCGTATCCGATTTTTTATTTACGATACTTTCCTTTTTACTCTTAGCGATTGGCATCAAGTGGATCATTTTTATTATCTTCTCACTGCCTTCCAAAAGAAAAGGCGGAAAGGGACTACCGGGACTTTTCAATGGTCTGATGGGTTTATTGTTTGGCCTTGTTAAGGGACTTTTGATTGTTTTTATTTTCCTAGCTTTGGTTTTGCCTGTTGCCTCTTTAGCTGAACCAAAATATATGTCATTTTTGCTTAATAATCTCGACCAATCGAAAGTCGCCATCGAACTATATAATAACAATTTGATCTTATTGATTATTCGAGATTTTATGTATTAGCATCGCAAACTTCACACAGTCTTCACTAAATCAACACGGTCGAAGCGTAAGATAAAATTGTAAATTGTAAATTTTTTCTAAGTGTTGTTTTTTCATAAAAAGGAGATGAAGGTATGATTTCGGCAGTTAATACAAATTTAAATCAACTCACCAGTGAGTTGGCAGCTGCAAAACAAAGCACAAAAGTCACTATCAGCACAGAGGGTAAAGAGGAAATAGATAATACCTTATTGGATTCTGCGCCTGCACCTGAAACAGATACGTTAGAAATCAGCCCCGAAGGGTATGCTGCATTAGCTGCGGAAACGTCTTCTGATGCAAGTATTTCGGATTCATCCACCTCCAGCGATGCGGCTGCGATTGCTGCTCTGGCTCCAGAGGATTCAACCGACTCTTCTACCTCAAAAAATCTGTCTTCTTACAGTGAAGAAGAATTGGATCAACTCGCAGAAGAAGGTTCTATTACAGAAATAGAAAAGAATACCGAACTGGCTAGACGTGCAATAGAAGAGCAAATGAAAAATCAACATGATGAAGACGAATAGATAGTAGGAGAATTTTTATGTAAATATTGATTCCATTTCATTAAAAACCTGCCGGTCATTAAAAGATCGGCAGGTTTTAGCATGTTTAGATTTTTTCGAAAGATATCGGTCGGTTTAGTTTGCCCAGATTCGTCACTTGGGTAAACCGTGCACACTCTTTCAAAAGTCTTGCTGTTCCTATTTGAACATTGTCATAAGTTTTAAAGAAATATTCACAGGTATTTGTATTCATAAAGGCTGTGTATTTTGTATAATCGTATGTATTACGATCCGTGATGACGGCTCCTTCCGGAATAGACACACTATCCATGATATGAAAACAGGAGACAACGGCATCGGTACCATCATAAGGAACAGGAACATGGGTTTTCAGATAGGCTGTGCGAACAAAACGTTCCGGTGCGGTATAGCCTCCCGGTAAGGGTACGGTTCCTCCCCCTTGACCAAATGGTTTTAATGGGACACTTCCCCAAGCGGTTTCACTCACTTGTTTCGGTGATACCTCCACGTAATTCCTCAGATTTGTCATATGCCATTGGAAATCCGGACTGTTCGCCATAACGCCGATCGGATTATCCAGTATTTCCAAACCCCGTTCCGTTTGCTCAATAACAACGCATTTTGACTCACGATCTACGGCTATCCAGTGTAACGGCGCCACTGTTTGGGTTACCGGATCCGGTAGTCCGGTGATGGAAAGATTCTTAACTACTCTATTCAGGTCTTTGGTTGATGCACATTTTCCTAAAATATAATGGAGAAAATCAAAGGAAGCAATCTGCTCTATAGTAGGATCAGCGTGAAGCGCATCGTATTTAGCATACCCGGCAAAATATAAGGCTGCCGCCGCAAATCCCTTTTCGTTTACCCCATCGAAAAAGCTAAGAAGTCCATCAAGCTGCTGTCCAATACCTATAAAACTATAATTATTACGAATTTGTTTCATATTTAAAATATTGTCCCAGACATAATCCTTCGGCACTATATAGAGATGTGGATCAATATCATAAGAAAAATCCATCGTTCTACCAAAAAAAGTTTCTTGCTGTTGAGATTGTAAAGTTATTGCTGTACACATGCTAATATACCTCCTTTGATAATATATGGAAGCCTATTATTCTTTATTCTTTGTGCCGGCATTGAACAATTAAAAAAGTTGAGCCTCTCTTTATTGTGATGCTCAACTTTTCATTATACCTATTAAAAACTTCCGTTTCTCTTTACCGTCCGATGAATCAGAAGCTTGTTTTTCAGTGTTCGGTACTGCTCTTCGTATCGGAACCGGATACCGACACGGATTCCGATTCACTGCTATTGAAGTTGTTACTTAGTATTACAATATCTACTCGGCGATTCTTCGCACGATTTTCTTGTGATATATTCGGCAATGTCGGACGATATTCCCCATAACCTATGGCACTGATTTTATCCGGTGAAATCTCGCTTCGATCAATTAATAACTTTACAACCTCTGTCGCTCGGACTACAGAAAGCTCCCAATTGCTTGGAAATTTAGGACTATTCATCGGAACATCATCCGTATTTCCTTCTACTCGGATATAATGATCTACCGTTTTGGCAATATTCCCAATCTCAATTAACGTGCTCAGCCCTTCTTGTTTTACGTCGGCACTTCCGGAATCAAATAATACCGTATTTAATAGGCTGATGACGACACCTCTTTCTCGAATCGAAACGCCAACCTGGCCTTCAAGACCTTTTTCTTTCAGCATTTCTTGAATTTGCTTCGCAACTTGCAGCAGTTCCGGATCAACTACATCGGAGAGGTCTTTCGCTTGAACATCCAATGCACTGCTGGTAGGCAAAATGCTTCCTCCTGAAGTCGTTTGGACATCCCCGCCGCCCTTCAGACTGCTTCCGGAATCAAAAGTGGCACTTAATGACTGGGCCAACTGCTCATATTTTTTCTGATCCACAGCACTCATGGCGTACATGACAACGAAAAAAACCATTAAAAGAGTAATCAAGTCGGAATAAGTTAAAAGCCAACGATCGCTATTATCCTTTTCTATATATTTCTTTCTAGCCATATCAGATTATCCCCTCTTTTTCCTGCCGCCACCGGAATAACCGCTGCCTTTTTGGGATATTTGAGCTTCTGAAAGAAAACTGGTTAGCTTCTCATCCATATAGTTCGTATTGGCCCCTTGCTGTATCAGGAGTAAACCTTCAATGATCATTGACTTATATAATACTTCTTGTGCATGTTTTGCTTTCAAATTACCTGCTAGCGGCAACCAAATCAGATTGGCTATACCGATACCATATAAAGTGGCGATAAACGCCGTTGCTATCTTCGGGCCCAATGAATCCGGCTCTTCGAGATTACCCAATACATGAACCAGCCCTAATACGGTTCCCGTGATACCCATGGTCGGTGAAAACCCTCCGGCTGCTTCAAACATCTGTGCGGCTGAATGATGCCGGTCAGCCATGGCCTCCATATAAACTTCAAGCGCCTCTTTTGTATGTTCTGCGGAAGTCCCGTCTACAATTAAACGCATTCCTTTTCTCATCAAGCTGTCTGGTTCCGCATCAATTTGATTTTCAAGACTCAATAATCCGTTCTGACGAACTTGGATGCACATGGCCTTCATTTTTTGGATCAACGCTGCTGTATCATATTTTTCATCTCGCAAGATCACTTTAAAGATTTTAGGCAATCGAATCAATTGTTCTTTTGGAAAGGATGCCCCAGTTGCACCTATTGTACCGCCTAAGATAATAACGATACTCGTCAACGAGACGAGGGCAATGAGATGTCCACCTTCAAGTAAAAAGCCGCCGATAACGGCACCAAATCCAACAACTAAAAAAATCAGAACAAATATATCCATGACGAATTCTCCACTATTTTTTAAGTTTCAACAAAATTAGCTATAATCTCCTAAAATATTGTAACACCAAATCTCAATATCGGCAATAGTTGGATTGTTGTACTTATGTCATATTTTTTTAAAAAATAGGTAAAATTTCATTTAAATGGTATTATTCCTATAATCTTATAATTTGTGCCCTTAAAAGCGTGATTGCATCAGCTGCAGAAAAAAACACCGGCTATGGCCATCATGAAAATTATTTTAACCGGTCCCATTTTAAATTTTGCAGTCAAGATTAATGTAACGATAAAGATAAGGCAGGGAATAAGTTGAATACTGTTTGCTATATCACCTGCAATCGAACCGATATAATGGCTTAAACCTGATGCGGAAAATTCCGGAACATTGCTTTTCAAGAAATCCAGATTGTTCTTATTAATTAATGCAGATTCACCGACAAACAGCGCCGCTGCCCCGATCAAGCCTACGGTTGCAGGGCGTATCCCTTTAAACGCGGCATCAATGCTCTTGCTGTTATTCCATTTATCGAGAAATTTAAGGACAGTAATAACTAGAATAAACGACGGTAAACTGACCCCCAATGTCGCAAAAAATGCGCCCCAAAAGCCTGCAAAATCATAACCGACATAGGTGGCGGCGTTAACCGCGACCGGCCCAGGGGTTACTTGAGAGAGTGCGACTAAATTCGCAAACTCTTCGGAACTCATAAACCCAAAATCCTGAACGGTTTGGAAAATAAGCGGCAGCATAGCCAGACCACCGCCAAAGCTAAAAATTCCGATTCGGAAGAAAGTTAGAAAAAGCGTTACATAAATCATTCGTTTTTCCCTCCTTTTAACCTATATTTTTGGTGCCAAAAAAGGATCAAGCCAGCCAGCGCCCCAAAAATAATCGCCCACAGCGCGGTAATCCCGACCACCGTCATCAAAAAACAAATAACTGTAACTACCCAGGAGAACTTATCCTTGAGTATTTGTTTTCCAAGTTTATACGCCGCAAACAGAATCAACGCACAAGAAGCGGCAGTAATTGAAGTGAAAGCTCCCGATACATAGCGGTTATCTCCGACTTGTCCCAAGAACAGAACCGCCAGAATAATAATGATGAAGGAAGGTAAAATCACACCGCAAGAGGCGGCAATGGCTCCAAGCATGCCCTTTTTTTTATAGCCGATATAGGTTGCGGAGTTAATCGCCACCACGCCTGGTATGGATTGACAGATCGCAAGGCAGTCAATCATTTCGTCCTCATCCATCCATTGATATTCTTCTACTACAGCCTTTTGAATGAGCGGCAGCATGGCCAGCCCTCCTCCGATTGTAAAAAGTCCTATTTTAAAAAAAGCTGCGAACAGCTGCATTAACAATTTCATTTGTTCTCCTTATACACTTCATCCCATTTCCTTTATAGTATATACTACTACCCGATAAATATCATCCCTTCTCTATCATCTGTTCGTTTTCTCCGAAAAACAAAAAGAGGCTGTCTCAACAGTTCAAACTTTAGGCAGCCGGTAGCTCAGACTCCTTCTAAAAACGAATCTGAACCACTGGCTATCTGTAAAAATCCAAACTATTTGAAGACAGCCCCTTTTAACTTAGCAATGAATAGGTTTGATTCTTTGAAAGAACCGTATTCATTTAATGAGCAGAATTTCCCTTTGAACCTAAAGGTAATACTACTTTACCGTGAGTAGAGTTAATCACCCCTGCTGCAGATGCATACCATGCACCAGCTGCACAAGCAAGACCCATGAAGCCTGCCGGAACACCGTCTGCAAGCATACCGAACTTTTCTAAGTCCAAAAGAATAAACGTTAATAATAATGTAGTAAATACATATAAAAGTGCCTTGTTAACAGCCATGCTTCCGATCCACATATAGAATGTAAAGATTGTCCATGCTAACAAGAAGATTCCGCTGCCGATAGCTCCGTCTTCTCCATAATTGATCAAGCCTAACTTTTCACAGTATACCATACCTGCTAGTGCAAGCCAAAATGCTCCGTAAGATGTAAATGCAGTGGCACCGAATGTATTGTTCTTCTTAAATTCCCACATTCCTGCCAGTAACTGAGCTAAACCGCCATAGAAAAGACCCAGCGTTAAAAATGCATCTGCAACTGTTGCAGGCACCAGCTGTGCATTAATCAAGCTCAATACAAATGTCGTTGTAGCAAACGCCGCAAGGCCAAGAGGACCCGGATCTGCTATTTCATTTAATTTCTTATTTTCTGACATGTTCTTTCTCCTTTAACTACCTTTTTCCCAAACTACTCTCTATTTTCAATGTGCTCCATCAAAAACACATATCCATTAATATATAGTAAAGAAGGACAAAAAACAACAATTTTTTTGTATTTTTGACGTAGAAAAAAGCCTTGAAACGAGTAGATAGAATTTTCTTTCTACTTGCCTCGAGGCAATGAATTTTCAACGGAAATTGAGTGTCTTATTGTTGCACAATTTCATCATTTCATCCGTTCCTGTTTGACCTTGTGATCCACCACGTGGCGTTTTGCCAACTCCGCAGTCACCTCTTTCATCTGAATGCCTTGTTCCACCATCATCACCATTACATGATAAGTGAGATCGGCGATTTCATAAACGGCTTCTTCTCTGTCGTTTTTAGCTCCGGCTATAATAACCTCTGTACATTCTTCGCCGATTTTTTTCAAGATCTTGTCCATGCCTTTTTGAAATAAATAAGTGGTATAGCTTCCTTCCTGCGGGGAGCTCCTTCTTCCTTCAATCATCTCATACAACCCGTCATAGGAAAATGGTTTCAATTCGGGGCTGATATAAATAGGCGCAAAGAAACAGCTGTCTGCTCCTGTATGACAAGCCGGGCCGTTCTTAATCACTTCAACAACCAATGCATCTCCGTCACAATCAGCAGTAATGCTGACAATTTGCTGGTAGTTATTGCTGGTTTCACCTTTTCTCCACAGCTCTTGCCTGCTTCGGCTCCAGAAACAGGTTCTGCCTTCTTTTATACTGATTTCAAGACTTTCTTTATTCATATAGGCAAGCGTCAGTACTTTTTTTGAGTAAAAATCCTGTACGATTGCAGGAATTAATCCTTTTTCGTCAAATTTCAGTTCGTTCATTTTTTCCTCCCAATCGCTTTGAGTCTTCATCGGTTACAGACGTACTTCCACACCCTGAGATCTCAAATATTGCTTTAAATTGTTGATCTCAATTTCCTTAAAGTGGAATATGCTGGCTGCCAGTCCGGCATCAATACCGGGAACTTGAAACAGCTCCAAAAAATGCGCCGTGTTCCCTGCTCCGCCCGAAGCTATAATCGGTACGGAAACACGCTCTGCAATCGCCTGCAGCATCTCTATATCAAAGCCGCCTTTTACACCGTCTGTGTCAATACTGTTTACAACAAGTTCACCTGCTCCCAAGGAAACTCCTCGTTCTGCCCATTCAAGCGCATCTATTCCGGTATCTTCCCTGCCGCCTTTCGCAAAGATATGGAGCCTTTCGCCTACGCGCTTTATATCCATGCTCAGAACCACACATTGATCCCCATACTTTTGAGCCGCCTGACGAATCAGCTCCGGATTTTTGATTGCTCCGCTGTTTACGCTGACCTTATCCGCACCGCATTTAAGCACACGGTCAAAGTCTTCAATCGTGTTAATTCCGCCCCCTACCGTCAGCGGTATAAAGATTTGGCTTGCCACCTCTTTTAAAATATCGGTAAATAGTGCTCTTTCTTCCACACTGGCAGTAATATCGTAAAAAACAAGCTCGTCTGCTCCGCTCTCATTATAAAACTTTGCCATTTCAATCGGACTGGCAACGTCCTGAATTCCTTCGAAGTTCACACCCTTGACTACTCTTCCGTTCCGAACGTCAAGGCAAGGGATGATTCTTTTTGTTATCATATCGATCCCTCCTTATAACTCGGCAAAGGCCTTCAATATATTCAGCCCAACCGTTCCGCTTTTCTCCGGATGAAATTGTGTTCCGTATACATTTCCGCTTCTTACGGCACCTGTTATTTCTATATCGTAACTGGACGATGCGATGATATTACTGTGACAATCCTTCGCATAAAAACTATGCACATAATACACATAGTCTCCGTTTTTTATGTATTTGAACAATGGCTCCTTTTCTTTCAGTGCCAAGCTGTTCCAGCCGATATGCGGAACCTTCAGCTTCACATATTTCCCGTTCCGCACTCTCTCCGGCAGATCTTCTTCCAGCGGAGCGACAATTCCTTTAATCAATCCTAAGCCATCGTGTTCACCGTATTCATAACTCTTGTCAAATAAAAGCTGCATCCCCAGACAAATGCCGAGAAGTGGCTTTCCTTTCTCTGCTTCACTGCATATGGTATCGATCAATCCGGTGTTTCTCAATTTTTGGATCGCATCGGCAAATGCGCCAACTCCCGGTAAAAGAATTTTATCTGCAGCAATCAAGTCTTCTGCCGCATTTGTAATCTTCGTATCGATACCCAAATATTGAAAAGAGGAACTTAATGAATATAAATTTCCTACTCCATAATCAATAATTGCTATCATTGCATTGTTCCTTTCTACAGTATGCCTTTGCTGGACGGAATTTCATCCGCATACTGCACATCGATTGCGACCGCATCTTTCAGCGCTCTCCCAAGTCCCTTAAACATCGCTTCAATGATATGGTGGCTGTTTTCTCCTTCTATCCTCTTAAAGTGAAGGGTTAGACCAAACTGTCTAGAAAAAGCAAGCATAAATTCCTTGACCAGTTCCGTGTCAAAGTTCCCAACCTTTTGTGTCGGAATTGTCACATCATAATTCAAATAAGGTCTTCCGCTTACATCCAACGCACAGAGCATCAACGTTTCGTCCATTGCAAGCATCATGTTGCCATATCGTACAATCCCTCTCTTATCTCCTATTGCTTCCTTGAAAGCCGTACCCAAGGCAATTCCGATGTCCTCAACCGTATGGTGGTCATCTACATGTGTATCCCCCATACACTTTAAATCCAAATCAAAACGACCGTGCTTGGTCAGAAGTACCAACATATGATTTAAAAAGCCGCAGCCGCTGTCGATATGGTCTTTCCCTGTACCATCCAAATCCAGGCTTAGGCTGATCTTTGTTTCTTTTGTTGTTCTTGTTACTACACTCGTTCTCATTTACTTCTCCTTTATTGCTTTACTCTGTAATTTTTTTATTTTATGAGCTTATTACTCAATATTTTCTTCTATTCCCAGGATATCCTTGGATGCCTTTATCAAGGCTGCCATTTCGTCAGGAGCTCCAATGGTAATTCGCACATATTCCTGAATCGGATCTTTTTCGAAATACCGTACTAAAATACTTTTCTCTCTTAATGCCGTAAAATACTCCTTGCCGGAAAGGTTCTTATGCTTTGCAAAAACAAAATTCGCTTTGGACGGAAGGATCTCAAAATCGAGTTGCTCCATTTCCTCTACAAAATCGGTTCGAGTTCTTATGATCTCCGATGTGCACTTTCTGAAATAGTCCTTATCCTGCATAGCAGCAGTCCCTGCAAGGATTGACAATCTATTTAAATTATATGGATTAAAAGAAAACTTGATTCGATTTAAATCCGCTATGATGTCAGGGTTTGCCACCGCAAATCCAATTCTTGCACCAGCCAGATTCCTTGATTTCGAGAAAGTTTGTATCACCAACAGATTATCATATTTATGAATCAGCGGGAGACAGCTTTCTGCACCGAAATCCACATACGCTTCATCAATTAACACCAAGTTATTGGGGTTACTGAGAACAATTGCCTCAATTTCCTGCAAGGTCAGCGCGATTCCTGTTGGTGCATTCGGATTCGCGATCACAATGGTTCCGTCTAAGTTATAGTAATCCTTGGGATTTACTTTTAAGTTTTCGTCCAGCGGAATCTCACATTTCTGCATGCCGTACACGTTTGCATACACCGGATAAAATCCATAACTGATGGTTGGATAGTACACCTTTTTTTGAAGGTTCTGAAAAGCCATAAAGCTAAACGCTAAAAGTTCATCCGACCCATTTCCCACCAGAATATTGCTTGGCTCTACCTGATAAGTTTCCGCAATTGCTTTTACGAGCTGCTTCGCCTCCGGATCGGAATAAAGTCTCAGATTCTCCGCTTCAAACTGGTCAATAGACCGATAAACGAAAGGACTCGGCGGATAGGGGCTTTCATTGGTATTTAATTTGATTAACTTTTTTTGTTGAGGCTGTTCACCCGGTGTATAGGGCTCCAATGCCTGATATTCTTTGCTTAAAAAACGACTCATCCAGTCTTCTCCTTATCTGTCTTACATAGGTTGAGCTTGCAGATAAGAGTTTGTTATAGGTCCTATAACGATTCTTATTCGGCAATAACCTTTTCTAATTTTTCTACCATGTCCCTTATTATATCATTTTGGAACTTAAAACTGGTTTTATTTGCAATAAATCTTGCACTAATATTTTTAAATTCTTCAACTATTTTTAAATTATTTTCACGGATGGTGTTGCCGGACTCCACAAGATCTACAATAACATCGGATAATCCCAATATCGGCGCTAATTCAATACTGCCGTTCAGCCTGATAATCTCAATATCCCGATTTAGTTCCTGATAATGTTTTTTAGCCACGTTTACAAATTTTGTGGCAACCCGCAACGTTTTATCCGGTTCTTCCAGATAGTCTGTTTTTGCAGCAACGCACATTCTGCACTTTCCCAGTTTCAAATCCAAAAGCTCATATACGTCCGGTTTGGATTCCAATAAAATATCTTTTCCCACGATCCCGATATCAGCCGCATGATGTTCCACATAAATGGCCACATCGCTAGGCTTCACAAGCAGATACCGTACCCCTTTTTCCGGATTTTCAAAAACAAGCTTTCTATTTTCGTCATAGATACTCTTGCAATCGTAGCCGATGCTTGCAAGCAGCTCATATACCTGGTCACCGAGTCTTCCTTTAGGCAATGCGATATTTAACATCATTCCTCTCCTCCTGTCTGCTTTGTCTCTTCCTCTTCTTCGCAATGGTTTTCTTCTAGGATCACAAGAGAGTCTTTTTCAAATTTATATAAAATTCGATACCTTAAATTTTCCGGCACATATTTCTCCACTCGAACGCTTTCCCCTTCTTTAATCAGGTCTTGTACAGCTTGCAGCAGGGCGCTCAAGTCCGTCTTTTCATCGTACAGGACAACGGCGTCAATGTCAAAGGCAGATTTCACTTCCGGCATCCTGCCCAGCTCGGTCAAATAGAGCGCAAAACCCAAGGCGCCGGCTTTTTTGCTGAACATGTTCATCGCACTGTCATACTGCCCTCCGGCCAGAACGCTTCTCGGAAGTTCTTCCAGATACCCCTTGAAAATAATGCCGTTATAATAATCAATATCATTGACAAGAGAGAAATCCACCTGAACATTTTTGATGCTGTTTAAGACCTTTAACGCATTAAACAGCTCGGTCAATTCATCCACTGCTTGAATCATGCCGTCGGTTACCGCCAGCTTTCTCGCATACTTCAAGGTTTTCTGAGGTTCTCCGTAAAGTGTCGGTATCTTACATAATACACACCGCTGCCGTTCCGAAAGATTCAGCTGCTTAGCAAGCTCCGCAATTCCGTTGATGTTCTTATTTCGGATCAGTTGAAGCATTTTATTTCGAACCTGCTCCGAAATTTCCATACTTTTTAGCAATTCGACGACAAAACTCATATGAGAAATTTCTAAAATATATTTCGGCGAGATGGTTTTAAGGGTTTTTACCGCAAGAGAGACCACTTCTGTGATACCGTACAAATCAATATCCCCTATATACTCCAGCCCCATCTGTGTAATTTCTTTAAAATTGTGACTTTCTTTGCTTTCCCGATATATGTTTTCTATGTAATACAGCTTTTCCCGGCTGCCCCTCGTTGCATTTGTATTTTTAATAATGCTGAGTGTAACGTCCGGTTTTAAAGCCATCAATCTGCCGTCTAAATCTGTAAAGGTGATGACCTTATCTCCGGCCAGAAAATCCTTATTTTCAGCATATAGGCTATATTCTTCAAACCGTCCCATCTTATACTTTTTATATCCGAATTGTTCGTAAAGCCCTCTCAATGCAAGGGTCGCCTTCTCTTCCGTTTTTAAGCTCGCTTTTCTTACTTTCATTTTACTTCCCTTTACCTTCTCCATCCTACTATATTTATAGTATAAACTTATTTTAATATTTCGCCTAGTCGTTGTTCACCGCTTTAATTCATTACTTCAAAGCGATAAAGCGTTAACGCATTATAACACAGTTCCTTCTATAAAGTCCAGCAATTTCCTCAGATATTTTTGTTTAAATTTCAATACATTTAAGGCCCCCAATGCTATAATGGAAACTATCAAAAGCAGACATTTTTACCGAGATTTCGACAAAGCACTTTTTCTGCATATTATTTCTTCATGAAAGGATTATTGTATAATGATCAAACTGGCTTCCTTTAGAATTCCATTATTATATGCTGTCTGTGCCCCACTCCTCGGTCTTTCCTTGGTACATATTGCAAGAGCAAATCCCGAGTTTAGCCAATGGTATGCATCCTCTGCATTCCAAATCTTTCCGAATATAGTGGGACGGCTTTTTTCGTTGTTGCCATTTTCCGCCTTAGAGATCGGCTTATATCTACTGCCTCTTTTTGTGATCTTTGGTATTTTAAATCTGATCGCCAACCTTTTTACTGCAGAAGAAAGAAAACGTGTACCACAGCAGCTGCTTAAAACATCGGTGACGATAGCCTGCTTTGCCAGCACCATACTGCTGATGGTTTTACTCACTTGCAGCATGAATTATAACCGAAATGGCATTGCAAAGGACATCGATATCGTTGTAACAGCATCCTCACATGAAGATTTAGTAAAGCTCACTGCATTGTTAATAGACGATTTGGCTGGACTTTCAACACAAATACAACCTTCAACCGATGGAACTTTTCAGATGGACCCGGTTGCAATAAAAAATGAAAGCAAACAAGCGATGTTTAGCTTAGGGGAAAAATATTCGAGTTTATCCGGTTATTATCCAAATCCAAAACCGATCCTGATGTCTTCTTGGATGTCGAATATCAATCTCACCGGCATATTCTCTCCTTATACCATTGAAGCCAATTATAATCAGGACGTGCCGGACTATCTCATCCCTTATACGATTTGTCATGAACTAGCTCACTTAAGGGGTTACATCCGAGAGGACGAAGCCGGGTTTATCGCTTATCTTGCCTGCTCTTCCTCCGATTCTGCGTCCTTGCAATACAGCGGAAAGCTCAATGCACTTAGTTATGTGCTCAGTGCCTTGTACCGTGACAGCTCCAAGGAAGAATATGAGCGTATTATTGCAACACTGCCGGAACAGGCTCGAACCGATTTAATTGCCGAACAAGAATATTGGCGGCAGCATGAAAGCACTGCTTCGGAAATTGCCACCAACGCAAATGATAAATATTTGAAGGCCAATGCGCAATCCGATGGCGTAAAAAGTTATGGTCGCATAGTTGACCTGCTTCTTGCATACCACAAAACAAACGCGCTGGCTGTTTAACAGATTAATTCGAAATTCTTTCGCATTGCTCTTGAAAATCCGCCTATAATTTGCTATGCTATATAAGCTAAATGATAACTTCTCTGCGTAGCTCAGCGGATAGAGCGTCGGTTTCCTAATGGGAGACTCTTAACCCAAAAAACCGTGACTCGCAACAATTCCTTGAAATGACAACTACGAACTGAAACGAGAGCCACGTATTCTGAAAAAAAGGCTCGGAACCATTCCAATATCTACTGTATCGCAATTGAATAGATCGAGAGGCCTTATTCTCCTTTGATAATTATATAACCCTCTAATTTAGACTTAGAGGTTTTTTTGTTGCCCAAAAGCTGTTGACCATTTGGGCAACAGAATACCTGTATCATATGATCTCACTTTTCCCACATCTTTTGGTCATAGGTCAAGAGCATATATTTTCAACCTGATATCTATGATATACTGATATAGAAATAAATTTTAGAGCAAGAGAATGAAAATTAAAAGATAAGTGAAGGTGAATTTCTTATCATGTCGGAAGGAAAAAAGAGAAGTAAGTCACAAATTATCGGGGAAAAAGCAGTTTCCATATTAAGAGCACTCTTACCGATTGAATGGATAATCAGAGAATATGCCCCTGATTATGGCATTGATTTAGCTGTAGAGTTATTTGAACCACATAAAGAGAATTTTATTACGACTGGGGAGCATGTATACTTTCAGGTTAAGGGTACGGAAGAATTAAAAATAGGAAAACTTAGAGTTAATAAGCGTTCTAATGTAGAGAAGGCTTATAGTGAACAAGAGTTTTACAAAAATATAGAGGTGGTTAAATTTAATATTGAAACTGCTTTATTAGGAACAGTAGAAAAAATGGGAAGTGCTGTTCCTGTATTGCTAGTTGTTGTTGATGTGGTTAACAATCGAGCTTATTTTATGTGTCTAAATGATTATATCGAGAAGGTTATCCTACCCATTAATCCGAATTATGCAAAGAAAAAATCCTTAACGATTAATATTCCAATATCAAATGTCATTGAAAATACTAATAATGTTTTGCCAATTAGATGGTATGCAAAAAGAGCCAAATTATTTGCGCTTTTTAGTAAAGCTAATTATCAAAGGAGAGAGTTAGAATATATGAGTGATAAAACCTTAACAACGGATATATTGCATTTTTCTAATATTATTCGTAGGTTTGATGCTTGGGGTGCTTCAAAATACTTTTATGCTTTAGCAGAGGTCCAAGCCGAGTTAGATTACTTTTTGAACAATAAAACCACTAAAATGGCAGAGACAATTATTGAAAATTATAGAAGAAAAGGAGAAGATGTTGAAGACAAGTGTTGGATGACAAGGGGGTCATTTGAGGAGCTTTCCTTGATAGAAAGCCAGAATGCAATTCAGCTGAGGATATTATGGGATAGAATTTGCAATTGTGGATTTATTTTTGAAGACTTATCAAAAGAATGGTTTCTTCCCACCTATGCGGGTTTGCTTACTTCAGAGCAATGAATAACGGTATATAAGCTTCAGATTTAAACTTATTGGTAGATTATTATTTTTAACAAGGCTCTTAGTATTTCAATAAAAATGGAGAAGCACTTATTTCTAAGAATACAAATGAGGTAAAAAAAATGGGAGTTAATCAAAATATGTCGCAGGTGTCCTCTGCAAAGGATGAGGATATATACCCTTATATCAAAAAAAAAATAATTAAAGAAATGATTAAAAGTAAATTTGAATATTTGAGTAAGCATGCTGGTTTGGCTGCCCTATGTGTAACAATTTGTGTCGCAGTTATTTCATCGCTTGCTAAGATTTTTATATATGCATATGAATGCGGAAGGTTCGATTATTGGGGCATAAGCCGATTTTACATAAATGTATCAAATGAGAATATATTATATGATATTTTCTTTAATATATCTCTTTTTATATTTTTCTGTGCTATCAATATTCCCTCGTACAGTATAATAACCGCTAAAAAAAAGTGGATACAGAGAACAAGGAATATAGTCTTGCTTCTTGTATGCACATGGATCTTTTTCTTTTTATTGTTTTCGATAATTGAGCTAGTAGAAAGTCATAAAATGATTGAATGGGATGTTAAAAGTGTACTCTACGTTTTATGGATTTCAATATTTTTACATTTAAATGGTATAGCTGTGGGAATTGCAACCATAATTCCTCCAAAAGCTTCCGAACAAAAACAAAATGAGATTAAAAAAAATTCAGTCAGTGGGGTATTTTCTTGTAAGAATAAATTGAAAGATATAATTTTTTTCGTTGTCGTTTTTTCTATTTTTATCTGCTCTTGCTATGGTATGGGAGCACTCTCGGCGCAACAAGAAAATTCGTATAAAATAATAGACAATGAATTAATAGTTGTTTATGAAGGGAATGATTTCTTCCTCGTATCTGAATATAAAATTAGAGATACTGAAGAGGGGCAGAGAGTAGAGGTAAATAAATCAGTTAAAACCGAGATTAAGAAAATGGAAGTTACTTCCAGATCAGTGAGATTTCAAGAGGTAGATTTTAAATAGTTGCTAGCCTCGTTTGGAGTTCAAATTAAAACAAGGAGAAAGAGAAAATTTTAGTACTATTCCTTTACTGATCAATGCCTATATCTTAGATGTCCGCATTTGTGTAAAGTTTTTTCCATTTTGCTATTTAGAATGGTTTACTTAAAATTATCATTTCAGGTCTTGGCATCCCCTCTCTGAGGAGTTATCATGACCAATATTGAAAGATTGGTGGTGATAACGTGGGATTTTTAGAGGACTTCTACATAACTTATACCATCTAATCTTCGGTTTATATAATACATATTAATGTGATTGGGGCGCAGTGACAAATAAAGCACTGCGCCCCTTACTTTTCATTATAAATAACTGCATGCATTTCATTTTTGAATATTCGCAAATGAAATTACGTTATTGGCTCTAATTTGGGAAAATAAACCTTGCTCCAAGTCCAACAATTCTTCAACTACATTTGTAGAGACTGAAAACTTATTTGTCACAAATAGGTTCATAATATCCCCTCCTGACATATTTCCGTTTTTCAAAAGTAGATTGATCGCTTGTTTAAGTGCTTGCGGATGCTTATATTCGACAATATCATCCAGCGGTTCTTTGTGGCGATACCCATTCATGCTCATCTGGCGCATCAAATAAGCATATTGATTCGCTGATAAATATTCCAGTGCATGTGCTCTTAGTATCATAGCCATAATTGAAACATTCCATTTTTTCTTCAGTTCAACATAGTGGCTAAGCCTATTTGGATATGCTGCCACATCGTTACCAAAAGCCTCTGCCGGCAACAAGAAAGCCGCAGCAAAAGCGTTGGCTTCATTTTCTCGTTCTCTAAACTCATCTCTATCAATCTCATCCAAATCTGAGTATCTTTCATGTAAAAGGATATGTCCCAATTCGTGAGCACAATTAAACTGTCTTCGAAAAAAACTCTTTTTATCTGTTCCAAGGATCACACAATAGGTCGGACTGTTATCTTGTTCATAATACTGATAAAAGGCATCTATTTCCCGGCTGTCAGTAGCAAACTCGCCGACAACGATTCCATTTCGTTCTAGCAATCCAACCATATTAGGTATCGGAGCATCACCTAAGTCCCAGTGCTGCCTAGTACGCATTGCCAGCTCTTCAATTGTCATCGATCTATCCATTGCAACGTCTGGTAGGTTAAGCGGTAGAAACCTAACTTTAGTAGCTAAGGCCGCATGTGCTCTGGCAAGATACTTCGCTTTAATCTGTTGGGCAGCCAAATCCTTTTTTTTACTTGAGTACAGCGCACGAAAATATGTGTTACCAATAATTGAAGGAGGATCATATTCAACAAAAAATGAATAAGGAAAGTTCAGTGCCTCTGAAATTCGGCGAAGTGTCAGTGGATCAGGAGAAATTTTGTTGTTTTCAAACTGAGATATCGCCTGTTTGTTGATGCCAACACTCTGCGCCAAGTCAGCCATCGTCATCTTTCTAAATAGACGAGCCTCTTTTAGCCTCTCGCAGTTTATTCTATTACCACTATGCATTATCAATCAATCCTCCTAAATTAAAGTAGCTCAACGAGTTCTTCCTCTTCATCCTCACTACTCTGCTGAGGCTCGATCGTTTGATCTGCTGCATACGGCATTCGAATATATCGGGACCAGTCCTCTTCCTCAGTGGAGATTTCAAGTTTTGGTGTAAGCCGGACAGCTCGCACGGTCAAAAGCTTATCGGCTCGAACCTCAAATAGTACCAGAATATGTCCCTCAATCTCACCAACATCAACGCGAACAGCAGCAGCAAGCTCTTCCCGTGATTTAGCTACCCAGATTTCAGCATCTGGCGAAATGCCGGGCAAGTCTAGTTCGAGTTGTTCATATTGCGCTTCAACACCAAGGTTAAAACTGGCACCTCCGCATAGGTAGTGCGTGCCCTTATTCGATTGTTTTCGCACACTACGAAATGTGTCCTCTGTCATAAGTGTGAGGATATTGCGAGATGCAGGATAGAATAAGACAGGCGTTTTCCACCCTCTTCTAGGAAGGATGTTAAGATCAAGCCAGCCTAAATGTTGGCACTTATCACGTAGCTGTGCTATAATAGGATTCCAGCGGAATTGTCCATACCCATTCCGCTCAATTAAGTTATTGTCACTCATAATTTCAGGCATAACATCTTCCAAAGACACCCGTAGAGCTTCGACAATCGCGCGATCAATGACAGGAAGATGAAAGCTAAAAATTTCGTTGGAATTTTCCATGGGTTGCATCCCTCCTTTGTTGTGTCTATCATTTTACATATATTCGTTTAAAAAGTCAAGTGGAATTGCATGATTTCTCTGATTTTTATTTCGTCTGCCGCCTGCTTTTTTAATAGATTGCTATCGGCAACGTTTTGAATTCCACATGGTGGATAGTCTAACTAAAAATTCCCATGTATTGTATTCTACTTTGAATATACCACCAAGATAAAAAACGCATATAAGGAATTGAATTTCTTGAGTAACATTTCTCTAAGTCATAGTTCTCTAGGTGATTTTGATCCCGCCCACCACGACTTGAAGTTAATTGCATCATTGCGGAATGGTACAATACTAGGTTGAAGCCGTTGATTGGAATATATGACGCTGATTATATAGATGGCAATGGAACAAATCCACATGGTAGAAGTAATATGGAAACTGTAAGGAATAGTTATGTGAAGAAATAACTATATAAATACCAATTAGCTATCAAATAAATGCGTTTTAAAAATCTCTTAATATCCCCTTTCTGAAGAGTAATAAGCCAACAAGTCTGGTTGCAGAAACATTAAATTCCACTGTATCACGTGAAAGTATGGCAGGCTTACTAACCAATATGGCCCAGGTCAACGGAGAAACCTTACGAGTAAAGGAAGGCATTGAATACAACATACCTGATTATTACAGCATTCGGAGCAGATATGGAGTACGAGAGGCATATTCTAATGGAATATTGTGTGGTGTTGATAAATCAGGCACGTTTAATCCACAAGGCACTCTAACAAGGGCAGAACCTGATTATAGTACGGCTTTCAAAGCGATAGTTCAATTGAGCTATCGCCTTATTGTTTTTTGCATCTAAAAAACGAAGACGAAGACAGTTACAGTCAAAATGCACATAAATCACCTCTGTTTGGCTAATTAGATTGAAAGTTCGCTTTCAAATAAATTAGTCGAGGAGATTTACATAGATGAGTATTTCAAAAGAATTAAAAGAAAAGTATCAAGCAAGGCTGTTATCAGAACAGATCGTAGCAAAAGAGCTAGGGATTCCTAAAAAGGCAGTTCAGGAATTAATTTCTACAGGAGCATTGCAAGCCGTAGAAGTATCGGGAAAATCCTTAATTTCCATTTCATCATTAGCCGCTATGTTAGGTGAAGAAAAACCTTCTGATTTTGGGCAACATTTACCTGTACTTCATACCTCTGAAGAGTTATCATGCTCGTTGACCAACAATGAGTTAGTTCAAATACCCATCCAAGAGGAGGTTAAGGATATGATCTACAAAGGTTCTGTATCTGTTTTGAAGGACGGCAGATTTATGGTTCAAATTGAAAAAGGAAAAAAGTCGGACGGCAAGAGGGATAGAGAAAGTAAGAGCCTCAGGGATGAGATACAAGCCCAAAAGTATTTGGATAGCAGACTGAATGAACTGAATGGAACAAATAGTGTCTCATCTCCAATGGTTTATCCGATGAGTGCTCCAATGATCTTCCCTATATCTCAGCCTTATGCAATGCCAGCAGGAAATATCCCTACATACACAAATAAAACCTTTGAGCAGTATGCACTGGATATCCTCAATGGTTGCATAGGAAAAGCGACAAGCAGAACTATAAACAGTTATAGGGAATCCTTATTTCAGGTGGTAAGGCATATCGGAAATGTGAAAATGGTGGAGATTGACGATATCCAACTTAGGAAACTGTTCGACACTCTCTCCTATTATTATGTTAAGAACTATTTAAAAAAATCATCATTCAGGACAACCAAAATGATATTCGAACTTGCAGTTTCAAACAAAGATATTCCAAGCGCCCCATTTACCAAGTTGAAATGCCCTACCAGCAAACAGATTATAGATAGCGAAACGGAAGCCTATTCTGACGAAGAGATTACGGTGATCCTATCAGAATTCATAGCCTATCAAAATCCTATCCTTTACCCTATGTTCGCAATATGCGAATGTACTGGTATGAGACCCGGGGAATTGAGGGCTTTGGAGTGGTCTAAGTTTAATCCGGCAGACAAGACGATTGCGATAAGACAGGCAGTCAGCAAAGACTATGAGGAAATAGAGAGTATAACCAAAGCAACAGATTATAGGGAGTTTATCAGCATTACCAAATCTGCTTTTGGTGTTAGAACATTACGGTTATCCGATCTAGCGGTGCAGGCACTATTAGAGTGGAGAAAGATACTGGATCACTCCCCTGCCCCAATGAAAAACAGTAAGTTTATATTCTCTAGCAGAAGTGGAGATTTTAAGAGTGAAACCTCCGTAAAATCCCTTATCCAGAGATTTGTTAAAAAAGCAGGCATTAAAGATATGAGACTTACACTTTACCGATTTAGGCATACTATGTGTACCCGCTTGATATTAGCAGGTCAGCCGATTCCTGTTATTCAACGAATAATGGAAGATAACACCGTAGATGTGATAATGAAAATTTATACTCACGTTACAGAGCAACAAGCTATGGCCGCTTGTGGTGAATATTACGATCAACTGAATCAAAGGCATTTGGCAATAGTGGTATAAGAAACAATATAGAGAGAAAAACCAAGTAGCGGGCTGTAAAATACTGCTACTTTTTTCCTTTCCAAGACCTCTAAAAAAATTCTGTTTACAATCTGTTGTCATTTTTAAAAAAGGATTGATAAAGGGATAGGTTTTTGATAGAATATTATGATCGATGTTAAGCAATAATTTTATGCTCCCGTAGCTCAGGGGATAGAGCGTTGGTTTCCTAAACCATGCGTCGGATGTTCGAATCATCTCGGGAGTGCCAAAAAACCTGTAATCTCAATGATTACAGGTTTTTGATTTTTTCACTGCTATGCTTATCTACTCATTACTTTCAAAATTTTTTTGTAAAAACTGCAAAAATTCTAAAGCATTCTGATTTAGCACAATAATCTCATCAAATGTTTTTTCTAAATTAAATGCCAATAAATTCTCATGAGCCATTTGATTTCTTAAGTTCCCAATCTCAAGAAAAGATTTCATTTTTAACTTTATATCTTCGTTAGATGCAATTTCTTGAGCTACGTTTTCCTTGAAGTTATTTCCGAAAAGGCCTAAAAAGCTATTGATATTATTCGGTATTTTTCCAGCATTATCCCATGTAAAATATGTATGGTATTGGCGTTTTATCCCTTTAGTTTTTGCAAAAGCAGTTATTCTTTGGTCATTAGAAGTTCGTTCTAAAAATGCAGATAGCATGTTTTGTATGAATGTTTCATGGTAACTGGCACAGGAGATCAAAAATGTTTTTCTAAAATGGGCATCTACAGTTGTTTGAAATGATAATTCAGATTGTTTCAGCAATAATGCTTTAATATCGCGATAATCCTGAATAAACGCATCAAATAGAGGGTGCAATATATTACCCCCTCTATTCAACAATGATTAAATCAATAGCGCGGCTCATTCTTGTCGTAACATTTGCTTTTGAACCTACACTTGATTGAGAGGCTTCTCTGAAATCATCATCAGACTTAAGTGCAAGAACGCTCTCTTTAGTAATCTTACCGGTGAGAATATCTTTACTTTTAAAAAACGATGAACACGTTGCTACGAAAACAGACTCAAAGAGCGAAATGTTAAACTTCCCATTCGAGCTAAAAAAATCTCGTGATGAGAGGTTCTCTGTGCTCTCTAAAAAGCTCATAAACAGTCTTCGAAGGTATTTGTTTAGTTCATCATCAAATCCACCACTGATTTTTGAAAATCGATTGAGAAATTTTGTCATAGTTGCTTTATACTCTGTATGGTCAAAAAGCATCGCGTACGCTCTAATCAATATTTCAATATCTTTAAAGTTTAAATCAATGGATTGTTGTCCTATCAACTCACGCCAGCGTTTTTCAAGATTCACTTCGAATAGCATTTTATAGAAATTAGAATAATATAAACTCATTCGAATTTCTTGCGGTTTAAGTTTTTGGCCTCCAGTATTTAAACGATTAAAAATTTCATACATTGAAGAGTCAGCATCTTCTGGCTCATTTTGTTTTATGACAACAGAACGGATTGTCCTTAAAAATTCGAAGGAATGTTTATTATCACTAAGAGTTTCAAATTTAAGGCCGTCTAATTTATTTTTTTCTGTGGCAATTGGAGCGGGTAACTTAAGAGAAAAATTAGAAAAATATCTATCATCAGATAAAAATGCTTTATCGATCACTTCATCTCCGGTTAAATAATTCCGGAGTAATTTTCGTCCCTCAGCATTTGGGAAGCGCTCTTTCATAAAAAAATATATGGAAAGCAGACGCTGCTGACCATCTATAATAAGAAAATTGTTTTTTCCCTTCTCATATAAAAAAACTTGAGGAATAGGCAACCCGAGGATAATCGATTCAATAAGTTTTGACGCCGCCTTTATATCCCACACATAATTACGTTGAAATGCAGGAAGTTTTATCACCCCGTTATCCATAAGACTAAATAGTGTAGAGATATTAAAATCATTTGGGGAGACCGTTATATCATATTCGTTTATTGCAATCGCCTCCTCATCATCAAAATTTTCCAAGTCATACCAAGTATCCATTACGATTGTTCCTCCTTATATTTTACTCAAGCTATGCAAATAATATTCTAACTCTTGCGTTTATTCTTACTTAATCTGTACCCTACCGACCTTCACAATTTGACACTATTATACATGATATCACAAGTTAAACAAAGTCATTGTTTCAAACATTTACTGTATTAGGACTGTTTTTTGTTGTATCACGTAAGCAATGGCCCATTGGATAAGGGGTGAAGCCTGTGCATTCATATATTCAGACAGGAGGTACCAACTTCAGATGGCACAATCCCGGAAAAGTTGATCAAAAGATCAACTTTTAATAAAAGTTTCTGCCATCAATGGGCAACAGGGCATCATTGCAAACAAGGCTAAAACCCTTGCAAATCAAGGTCTTATCCTATCATATTACACTTTCCTAAACCGTGCGTCGGAAGTTCGATTCCTCTCGCGGAGGCCAAATAAGAAAACACCTTTTTAGGTGTTTCAGACTGCTGACAAACGAAGCGAAAGAATTTTCGCTGCGTTTTAAAATGCTCTCATATTTTTAAGAAACTACCAATTTATGAAAAATAGTTAATTGAA
>NZ_JAFJZZ010000007.1 GCF_017255415.1 Clostridium aminobutyricum
TAATTTTCCATACTATGAAGTTTTCAAGGTTCATGCCGCGCTCGTTATTCACTTGCGACAGCTATATTAGAATAGCAAAGCTTGTACGGATTGTCAATACCTTTTATAAACTTTTTTTACCTTTTCTTAATATTTTTTTAATATTGCCTTAACATTTTGTCGAAGCATCATATTTATGAAGGCCGGAGGCCATATACAGGATGACTCCTATTAAGTTAAATGCTGCGAAGAACAGATATACCGTGCTGGCTCCATATCGGTCTAAAATCACGCCTCCCGCATATTGACACAAAATAGCACTGCAGTTTGAACAAATGGCATGATAAATGGATACCGCTATTCCTAAGATATGAGGTTTAACAATAATTCCGATTTCTTTCACTATCTCCACAAGGATGATACCGTTGACAATACCTTGCGCAAAACAGGTAGCGATCAACATCCAATACGCCGGACTGGTACTATACCAAAAATAACGAAGAGCAGATATAGCCATCGCAATGACAATCATCTTTTCTAAAGAAATAACCCGTTCTATTTTCTCTACAAATGCCATCATCAGCGCTTCGCTTCCTACCATGAGCAAAAAGGTAACCCCCACTCCTGCAAGTGTTCCCCCTGCTTCTATATATAAGAAACTAAAATATGTATTGTTTGCTACGTTTGTACCCCCTACAAAAAAAGTACATATTAACAATAACATATAATGCTTATTGCTCAGTAATTCGCTGTACGCCTTTTTGTTTTTCAAGATCCCTTTTTCAGTATTTTCAATATCTTGCTGAATCCCACCGCTTTCATGGTGGGCACACGCATATAAGTCATGGGCACACTTGCCTTTTCCCATGAATCCATAAAGGGCAAATATGGCCATCATAAATGCAATGCAAAACATAGGGAAAATAACACTGCTGCCCCATTCAGTCGCAAGTTTTCCCGCAAAAAAAACAGCAAGCGCATAACCGATCGCTCCCCATTTCCTAACTTGGCCAAATGGTTGTTGATTTTCTAACGTCATAGCATCCAAAAGAGGCAGTGTTGCTGATTGAAAGAAATATACGAATCCAAATACCAGTAAAAAAATCATATATTGGCGGACTTCCATAAGCAATAATCCGGTTACACCTGCCATCAGAAAAACGACGGCAACTACTTTTCTCTTATTAGGGCTATGATTATAGATATTCCCCCAAAATGTAATAGCAAATATAGAGACAAAAGTCCCCGTCGCAGTGACACTGCCAATTTGTGTACCTGAAAATCCGATTCCTTTTAAATATTGCCCGATCAACGGGGCCAAGACGCCCATGGCACCGTATACTAGCGTGAAAAGCAGAACGTGCCCATAATACTCTTTTTTCATTGTTTCCTCCAAGTTTCGTAAACGTATTAAGTATAACAGACTAAATATTGGTACACAATAGAGAGGACTTGAATAGCAGGGCGGTATTTTTATTGCCTGAATCTTAGGAGGTACGTCATTGAGTATTATTTTAATTCGAACGGCTATTTTATATTTACTTGTTCTATTAGCCTTACGTATTATGGGAAAATCCGAACTTTCAAAACTATCCCCATTTCAAATTGTAGTGCTTTTTATGGTCGCGGAGTTAGCCACATTATCCATAGAGGATACTAATTTGTCTGTTATAAGCGGTGTTTCTGCTATTTTTACTGTTATCTTTCTTGAAATTTTTCTTTCCTATTTGTCTTTGAAATTCGAATGGTTCAAGAATTTAATTAACGGTAAGCCAACCATCATAATAGAAGACGGAAAAATCAATGAAGATGAACTGAAAAAGCTTCGTATCAATATTAATGATTTATTTGAACAGCTAAGACTTAAAAATGCTCCTTCATTAAGTGATGTATCCTATGCGGTAATGGAATCAAACGGTGACCTCTCGGTTATTACAAAACCGGAGAAGAGGCCATTAACACCTAGTGATATGGGAATTATAAAGTCCAAAGAAGTCATGCCTCTCATCGTTATATGCGATGGAGCTTTATATCCAAGCAGTTTGGAACGATTAGGATGGAATGAAGATTACCTCCATTCCCTGTTGGACCCATTGAATATTTTTTCATTCAAAGATGTGCTCCTTGCATTTAGTGATGAACAAAAGACTTTGCATGTTTACGAAGCCTCTCAAGATGGTAAAATAGCGGTGGAGGTAGTCGTATGAGATCATTAGTTGTATCTTTTCTTTGTTTGGTTTTATTGATCGGTACTTGGGCGGTTTACAGCGATTACTCAGACAAAAAAATTCATACTTATATTAACGATATTGAAAATGGAATTCTTTTAGATGTAACGTCAGATAATTGGCCGCAAGCAGAAGATAAATTTAATACGTTAGAAGACAGCTGGCACCAATATAAATCTATCGCGTGTTTCTTTTTTAGTACGGACAAAATCAATGAAGCTGATTATTCCATAGCCAAAATCAAATATTACATCAAAGCGGAAGATGGATCGAATGCTTCCGGCGAATTATCTTGTTTAAAAGAGCAATTGAAGTTTTTGCATGAAAATGAGAGTATTACGCTTCAGAATATCTTTTAATCATTGTTCTTTTGATCCTAAATATCTGTCATAATATTTATTGCATATCGAATGGAGTTGTGCTAGTATTGTGATACAAAAGTAGAGTAAATATTGTGCGTTAAGTGTCATAGGATGGGATGTTGCCTATGAACGAAAAACAACAAGAAATTTGTTGCTTGCGGTACAATATTGCGTCCGCTACTACATAAAGAGGTAAATCACTCTTTTCTCTTTCATGTAGTTCACTACTTAATATTAGAGAAAGGAGTTTTTTTATGCGCAATGACTCACAATTAAAACGATTGGTTATTATCGGTCTGTTTATCGCAATGGAAATTATTCTGACGAGGTTTTGTTCAATCAGTACCCCTATTGTAAGAATAGGTTTTGGTTTCCTTCCGGTTGCTATGCTAAGTATCCTATATGGGCCGATTTGGGCAGGGATTGCATACGCTTTAGGAGATATTCTCGGCATGATGATTTTCCCTTCAGGGCCGTATTTCCCAGGATTTACGTTAACCGCTTTTCTAACCGGCATAACTTTCGGATTACTCCTGTATAAAAAACCTATCACCTGGAAACGTGCCTTTATAGCGGCATTCATCGTGTGCGGTGTATGGAACCTGCTGCTGGATACCTACTGGATATACATACTTACCGGAAAAGGGATTATAGCCTTACTTCCTGCCAGACTGATTAAAGTAGCGTTTGCCATACCGACTCAGACCATTCTAATTCCTCTGGTATGGAATAAATGTTTGAAAAAAATAAAATAAGAACTCATTGTAGAAAGGCCTTGTCTCCCACAGGGCCTTTCTTTTATGACATAATAAAAAGAGCTGCTCGAAATATTTTTTGAAACAGCTCTTTTAACTCTATTGAATAATTTCATACATAGTTGCAGCATCTTCTTTCTTGCAAGATTCAGAAAGCACCAGTACCTTCGCTTTAATGGAACTATTTCCGAATTGTATATGAATCACATCGCCTACCTTTACCTCGCTGCCGGCTTTTGCAACTTTATCATTAATAGTGATTCGCTCTTGGTCGCAAGCCTCCTTCGCAACAGTGCGTCTTTTAATCAATCTTGAATTTTTTAAAAATTTGTCTATTCGCATACTACCTCTTTCAGTGGAAGAATTCCCTTCCATCTAAACTGAAAAATTGCACTCTAGCTAAAGCTAGGCAATTTCTGTATGGCACCTACCAGACCTTTGTTTGCGCAAATGAGGTTAGGTGCGTAAAGAAAAAAAAGGTAACCAAAAGGCTACCTTTATTATTTCATTTTTAAGCTTATTTGTTAACAGCGTCTTTTAAAGCTTTTCCTGCTTTAAATACAGGCGCTTTTGCAGCCTCGATCTTAATGATTTCGCCAGGTTTTCTAGGGTTTCTGCCCTGTCTTGCTTTTCTCTGACGAGTTTCGAATGTACCAAATCCGATCAACTGTACCTTCTCACCCTTAACCAATGCTTCTTCTACGCTTGCAACAAATGCATTTACTGCAACTTCAGCATCTTTCTTTGTAAAACCTGTCTTCTCTGCTACGCTAGCAACCAATTCCGCCTTATTCATGAATAAAAACCTCCTTAAAAATATAAACCTGACTAAAAATAATTGTGAAACACTCTACTTCCCCGTTTCTCTCTCAAGAATTTTTGCCTCTTCCCATAGCTTGTCCATTTCGCTTAGAGTCATATTCTCCAAGAGTAACCCCTTTGCAACTGCAACATTTTCAATATGAGCAAATCTTCTAATAAATTTCTCAGAAGTAGAATTTAACGCTTCTTCCGGATCTACTTTCAGAAATCTGGCAACATTTACTACAGAAAAAAGTAAATCACCTAACTCTGCAATAATACTGTCCCGATCTTCCGTTTTATAAACCTCCAACAGTTCTTCAGTCTCTTCTTTTATTTTGTGAAAAGCGCACGACACATCATCCCAATCAAATCCTACCTCAGCAGCCCTCGCTTGAACCTTATAACTTCTTGTTAAAGCAGGTAATGCTTTCGGCACATCTGTGAGTCTTGATTTACCATTTGCTTTTCCCTTCTCTTTTCTTTTCACATTTTCCCATTTTTCAAGGGCGTTGTCAATAGTTTTAGCCGTTTCTTTGAAAAAAACATGAGGATGACGACGAAGCATTTTTTCACATTCACGATTGGTTACAGAAACAAAATCAAAATGCTTTTGCTCTGCACCCAAACCGCTATGAAATATCACTTGAAGAAGCACATCACCAAGCTCTTCCTCTAAGTTGTCTTGATCCTCGTTGTTTATCGCTTCCACTACTTCGTATGCCTCTTCTATCATGCATTTCCGGAGACTTTTATGCGTTTGTACTTTATCCCACGGGCATTCCCTGCGCAAGATATGGATGATCTTTATTAACCTCGCTATGGCTTCTTCCGAAGTCCCAGCTTTTATATAAAGATCGGCATACTCTTCTAAAACTTGTTCTTTTAGTTCATCTTTCATTTTTTTACCCATTACCACTTGTTCTATTCATTTTATTTCTTACCGTTTAAACTTATCTGCCATTCGAATCATCGTCTTCCCTTTCGGTAAACGCTCGATTTCATCTTTCTTGATTGCTTTTGTTATAAAGAGCATGATGCAATAAACCATAGCTGCTATTCCGATTGCTATAATTGTCGCCATCGCATTCCCCATGATACCAAACAGAATTCGGTGGGTGATCCATGCTCCTGCCGACATCGCAAGCGCAGCAATAAAAGGTTTTATATAGGTAAGCATTAAGTCAAATTTTGCCCCCGTGTATTTTTTAACCGCCACGACATTTAAGGTTGCGGCTATAATATACGCGGCAACAGTCCCTATGGCAGCTCCTTTTATATTGATTGCCTCTACACCGGTTAAGGTATACGTAATAATGACCTTCGCAATAGCACCGATCAATAAATTCCTTACCGGAATCATTTGTTGTCCGATACCTTGTAATACGCCGGTTAACGTCTGAACGGTAGAAAGGAAAATAACACCGGCGGCCATGATAAAGAGGCAAGGAGCAGCACTTATTGCGCTTTGTTTTTGCATTGGATATAAAAGCAACATAATCGGCTCCGCTAGAGTCATTAGTCCAAAAGCACACGGAAGGCCTATAATAATAGACATTCTCAGTCCCACTTGAACGTTTTCTCTAAGAAAAGTCATGTCTTTCTGTCTGTATGCAGCAGCCACTGCCGGAACTAAACTCATAGCCACTGCCTGGGTCAATACCTGCGGGAAATTGATAAGGGGACCTGCCATTCCCGTCAGCTGCCCATACATGCTGTTAGCAGCCTTATAAGTCCAGCCGGTTTCCTGCAATCTGCGCATAACGATACCAACATCTATTGCATTCATAATAGGCATGATCGCTGCTCCAATGGTTACAGGAATAGCGATGATAAATATTTTTACTAAAATCGTACTGCTTTTTTCACTCTGATGCCGCTTGGTTCGTTCAATATTTGCTTCAAGCTTTCCTCTCTTATATAGATAAATGGCAACCACTGTAATTAACCCGCCAACGGCTCCTGCTGTAGCGCCAAATGAGGCGCCTGCCGCCGCAAGATCACGTCCGTACTTAATCAGAAAATAAGCGAGAAAAAGCCCTGCTACTACTCGAAAGAACTGCTCGATTACTTGTGATGCCGCGGTTGGCTTCATATCTTGCATGCCTTGAAAATATCCTCTGTACGCCGCCTGCATCGGTACAAACAGCAAGGCCGGAGCAATTGCCATCATGGCAAATTTAGCTCCTGGGTTGCCCATCGCTCCTACTAACAGATCTGCACCGAAAAAACAAATCGAAGCAGAGGTTATTCCTATTATAAATAGCAAGATAAATGAAACCCGAAAGACTTTATGAGCTTCAGAATATTCATCTACTGCTATACGTTCCGATACCATTCTGGATATAGCAATCGGAATGCCGGCTGTAGCTAATGTCAAAAACAAAACATAAATGGGATAGGCCGTTTGATAGTAGCCCATTCCTTGATCGCCGATTAAATTTGCTAGAGGTATCCTGAAAAATGCCCCTAGCACTTTTATAATTATCCCTGCAATCCCTAAAATCACAGCTCCTTGTATAAAGGATTTCCTAGCCATTATTCTCTCCTAAGATTTAAATTTTAGCATCAAATACAAAAGATGTCTCCTCCTACTATAAAAGGCCTTTACAGCATTGCTAAAATCTTTTGAGTTGCATGATTGGTTTCAAAGATCGTCCTTTCAATATCTATCGTCATGTAGTCACCATTTTTATAAAGAACTTTTCCATCTACCATGGTTAAAATAATATCTCCGCCACAAGCTGAATATACAATATTATTGACCATTTGATGTACCGGTATAAAGTTCGGTCTCATAATATCCAGAACGATTAAATCGGCTTTGTATCCTACCGCCAATTTCCCGCAATTTTCTCTGCCTTGACCTTTCGCTCCTGCAATCGTTGCAGCGGTTAAGGTTTCAACAGGAGTAACGGCTGTGGGATCCTGATATTTTTCCTTAGAGGAAATCGCAAACACTTTCATCTCTTCAATAAAATTCAAGCTGTTATTGCTGGATACACTATCGGTACCAATAGCAACGTTAATTCCTCTTCGAAGCAATTCAGGGACATTGCATACGCCGCTGGAAAGCTTTAAATTGCTGATCGGATTGCTTGCAACGGTTACTTCCTTCTGCTTTATGATATCCATATCTTCCGGTTCTACCCATACACAATGAGCCGCCGTAGTTTTATTATCCAAAACCCCAAGACGATTTAAATATTGAATTGGTGTCAGACCCTCTTGCCGTTTCTTGCATTCTTCATGTTCCAATTTGGTCTCAGACACATGAACATGCATATTCGCACCGATGGATTTTGTATATTCAGCCATTTGATATACGGTTTTCGGATTTGAAGTATACTCCGCATGCAAACTCATATCAACTTTTATTCGGCCATTCGCTGCATTATGATAATTTTCATAAAGCGCTTTCATTTCTGAAAAACTCTCCAAATCATAGAGGCTTGCATCCGAAAAGTTTGTCACTCCCCTGCCTAAATTGTTTTTAGCACCGGATTCATCAATGGCCTTCACCATGTCTTCGCAGAAATAATACATGTCGGTTGTGGACACAATACCATAACGAAGAGATTCTGCCATGGCAAGCATCGTTCCCCAATAAACCGCATTTCCATCCAATTTCGCTTCAAAAGGAAAAATCCGTTGGTTTAACCAATCCTGCAACGCTAAATTTTCTCCATATCCTCTCAGCAAGGTCATTGGAGAATGGGCATGTGAATTATAAAAGCCGCTCATCAGGAGCTTGCCTTTCCCATCGTAACTCTCTCCGTAATCGCCTTGAGGATTCTCTTTACCAATATAGTCTATTTTATCGTTCTTTATACCAACGTACATGTTCTCTTCCAGTTGAAAATTCTCATTTAATATAGATATATTTTTAAAAATCATATCAAAACCTCCTAAAGTTATTTTCACCACAGATATTTAAGTATATCACAAAATGTTCTATATGCACATATTTTTACCTTCTTATTTTCCATGTTTTGTTATAAGCAAATTTTAATTGTCTAGTATAAATCTTCCTATATTACAAACAATATGAAAGTAAAAAAAACAGCAGGAAGAATACACCTTGCAGCTAATCAATCATTTAGGAGGAATCATTATATGAAAGCAACAGGAATCGTGAGAAGAATCGACGATCTCGGACGAGTAGTCATACCGAAGGAAATTAGAAGAGTCCTCAGAATACGCGAGGGCGACCCACTTGAAATTTACACCAGCAAAGATGGTGAGGTTATTTTAAAGAAATATTCGCCGATTAACGAACTAAGTCAGTTCGCAGGAGAATACGCCGAAACTGCTTCCTATGTACTGGGAAGCACTGTAGTGGTTTCAGATACAGATCAGATCATTGCGGTCTCTGGCGGCTTAAAAAAGGAGCTTCTTGACAAAAAAATTGACCATGAACTTGATAGAATTATCCAGAATAAGGATCGGATTTTAAACGAAAGTAAAATCGTTGTTCCTATCATATCTCAAGGAGATTCTATCGGATCTATCACTATTTTGCCAAAGGACGGCGGTAAAGTTTTAGGTGATGCTGAATTAAAAGCGGCAGAAATAGGAGCGTCTTTCTTAGCGAGACAAATGGAAAACTAAATAGGATGAACAAAAGCCTGGTTTTTATGGAGACTTCTTGATCTCCATAAGCACCAGGCTTTTCAATAGGATGTATCCTATTGCTTCTTACGAAACCCCTTTTCGAAATTAGTTTTTAGTCCAATGTCATTTCTGCAGGAAGTTTCTTAAAAAATTTCGTAGTATAAGCCAAATAAATGATTCCTATAATAAGCCATGCGAATCCGAGCATTTTTGATGTGGCATCAAGATTCCACCAGATCACAAAAGTAAAGATAGCGCCTAGTGTTGGACAAATCAAGTATCGTACTAAATCCATCCCGGTTCTTTTTTTGCTCTTTATAAAATAATGAGCGATAACAGATAAGTTTACCATCGTAAAGCCAAGTAACGCACCAAAGTTCAGCAATGAAGCTGCTGTGGAAAGCGAGATAACCAATGCCAACAAGCTTATTACTGCCATGATAAGAATACTCTTCGTCGGTGTCTGATATTTAGGGTGAAGGTACCCAAATATAACTTTCGGAAGGATCTGATCTCTGCCCATACCATACAATACTCTTGAAGCGGAGGCCACGGATGAAATGGATGAAGCTAAACAGCCTACCGCATATGCAGCTACAAATATATTTGCCATTAGCGTTCCTGCCACTTTATTAATCAATTCATAGGAACCACCTTCTACATCAATCATTTGAAACCATGCTTCCGGCCACGCAAGCTGTAGTATGTAAGTAATAAGGGTGAACGCAATACCGGCACCGATACAGGCGATTAAAATGGCCTTTCCAATGTTTTTTTCAGGATTGATTGCTTCCTCACTTAGCGTTGAGATGGCATCAAATCCTAAAAAGGAAAGGGCTAAAATGGAAGCTCCGCTTAGTAATATCGGTAATCCCATGTCTTTCTTAGAAAGCTCATCGAAATTAATAAATGCATTTGGATCAACTAATACGCCAGCTCCGCCGCCGCCTAATATAAACTTCAGTACAATCAGTACTAATGCAACTAAAAAGACGATTTGAATCCACACGATGGTTCTGTTAAAAATATCTGTCACTTTAATTCCAAAATGGTTAACCACGGTAACAATTACAATAAAGCCAACAATCCATGCCCAAAAAGGAACTTGAGGTACTGCGGCTGAAAGGAAAATAGCAGAGACAAGGTAGTTTAACATGGGAAGAAACATATACCCTATCAGAATGACCCAGCCAGATAAGAATCCAAGATATGGATTGATGGATTTATGCACAAACGTGTAAACAGAACCGGCGACCGGATAAGCCTTTGTCATTCGAACATAGCTGTAAGCAGTGAATCCCATACAGGCAGTGGTTATCACATAAGTAATAGAGACCATTCCATGCGTCATATTTGTCGCCAAACCATAGGTCGTGAAAATTGTCAAAGGCACCATAAACGCTAAACCATAAAATACCAAAGATGATAAGGGCAAGATACGCTTTAAATCTTTTGCACTTTCGTGCTTGTTGTTGTCACTCATTTTTTCCTCCTTTAATAGAAAACAATAAAGTAATTCCACATTCCATCCGTGAAAAACTTATTTAGATCACTGATATAGCTTAATTGGTTATACAAACTTCTTATAAAGTTCCGGTCGATAGTCAGGTACTCCTGTAAACTTGCTGTTTACAAACAACGGTGTCGTCGCTAACGATAAGTCAATAGCTGCGGAATAAATACCTTCCTGAACATTGTCTTTATTACCGGCATAATAGGTTACATCTGTTTCAAAAAATGCGTTTATTTTAGGACCAATCACGCAGCTTCCTCCACCAAAATAGTCGGTATCATCAAACCCGGTGAGATTGGCGCTGGCAATAAAAATAGTATTGCAAAGTACGCCATATTCTAGTGTAGGTGCGTAATAATTAATAAAAGCCTGCCTGCTGCATTCCTTAGGAATTTCTTCAATGACGGCTGTCGGATTTAAATATAACCTGGACCCTTTTGCCACATAATGTCTCATTAATTCCGGGAACTGATAGGTGTCAAAGCAAATTCCAACTGAAATCGGACCCCACTCCGTATCAAACATAAAAGGCGTATCGCCTTTCACGCACCAAATGCTTTCTGTTTCAAATGGATGCATCTTCTGATAGGCTCCGATCACACCTTCCGGTCCGATAGCGATAGCGGAATTATAAAGTGTATCACTATCTTCCATTTTTTCTGCTGCTCCGAATACAACATATACGCCATGCTCCTTTGTGATCTCTGCTATTTCCATGCAGGAAGGGCCATATATGGTTTCTGTAGCAGCGACCTTCTCTTCTAGGCTTATTTTTTCATCTATATAATAATCGTAGCCCATCAGGCACATCTCAGGAAATAATATAATGTCCGCACCAGATTTCGCTGCAGCCTTAGTGAAACCTTTAATCCTTGATAAATTGGACTGTTTATTTCCTGCTGCAGTCTTAAAATTAACAACAGCAACTGTAATAATATCGTTTCTATTTTCCATGACATCCTCCTTGTGATTTTTTATGTATGTTTATATATTCTTATGTCCGTTATTGTATATATACGTCTATTAATTGTCAACGTTTATTTGTAATTTTCTGAATTCAAACGCAAACGTAACAAGCATATAAGAATATAACAGCAAGATAATATAATTTGGCCTTATCGAGGATAAATACCCATAAAAAAAATAGGATAGAAGCCTAATGATTTTAAGGCATTCTATCCTACTTCGTTTTACATTTTATAGAGGTCACAGAAAATGACCCCCTATTTAAATTTTCCTGCAAAAAAATAAGTTTGCTCCACAGTTTCTACTAATGGTTTTTTTGTTAATCCGGAGATTATAGTCGTAACAGCTAGGTTACATCCCATACCAATCAGAAACATATTTACATTATTTTCAATTGCTCCCAAGGCCATTGCCGCACAAAAACAAATCCCTGTCAGCATTCCTGCCAATGCCCCTTTCGTATTGGCCAGCTTTGAGAACCAAGCCATAAAATAGGGCGGTAATACGATCACAGCAGCCATTCCTATACCGCTTAGCCACAAGTGGATAAGATCTGAAATGATAATCGCAAAGGCAAAGCCAATAACTCCTGTAATCATGACAAAGGCTCTCGTCCAAAAAATCATTTCTCGATCGTTTGCCTCTTGATTTATAAAACGCTTTATAATATCTTCCGCGAAAATCGAACCTGACGCCAGCATAAATGAATCCGCTGAAGACATGATGGATGCCAATAAACCCACCAATATTAACGTGGCCACCTTCAATCCCAGAGCCTGAAACACAAAACTGTATATGACGTACTGCGGTTCTTCTACTCCTGCAGAGTACGCTCTTTGGAATACTCCGAAGTAGGTTGGTATGACTAGAATTATTAAGGTTACGATGAGTGGTATGATAAAGCCCCAAAAAGCGACCTTCTCCGTTTTGGAGGAATAAATCCGGACCCAATTTGCCTGATCATCCATAAGAAAGAACAATCCAAAAACAACAATGTATTTTATAAAATCTATTGCAGACTTCTTAAAATTTAATAAATTTAAATAATCTTCATTTTGTGTTGCTGAAAAAAACAAAACAATTTCATCAATTCCGCCACTTAACTTTACTGTAAAAGCCATCAACAGAATAATAGCCACAGTTTGCAATATCCCTTGGAATATATCCGTCAGCACAACTCCCCATAATCCACTGAGAATGGTATAGGATGTAATAATAATGAAAATCAATAGAACTGCCAAGTTTCGGTTCATATCAAATAAATAAGTCAGCATATAAGCCATTGCGCTGAATTGCATTCCCGTCATCGTTACGTTTCGGATCAGTACTGCTGTGGTAACCGGAATTCTGACTGCTTCCCCGTAATCCGGATATCTCAAAGCAAAAAAGCCAGCAATACTGCTGACCTGTAATTTTCTTATTCTTTTTAGAAAGATGACTGCGAAAAGCAGCTCGACCACACAGGAAATAGCAAAGACCCAATACTGTCCTGCCCCCGAGTTATAAGTTTGAGCAACCAATCCAACGATGGTTCCCCCACCCACCCATGTGGCTAAATAAGTAAAGGCAATGTAGGTAAAAGTCAAACCTCTCCCACAGTGCCCATATTCCGCATATGAATTAAGTGCCTTTTTAATACAAAAAGCACTTAAACAAAACAATATTATCACATAGATTCCCACACTATATAAGGATAAAAGTTCCATATTAAACACCTTTACTATACGTGGTCTTCAGACTCGCCTCTGTTGTTTGTCTTTACCCAATGTATCACTTCTTCTTGATCAAATCTTATATTTTTACCCTGCTTTATAAACGGCATCCCCTGCTTTTTTAAATTGTAAATCGTGCTTCTTGCAACCTGAAGCATCTCCGCCACATCATCCACTGTTAAAAATTTAGTATCTGCTCCCATTTTTTTACCTCTTTTAATTGTTTATAATCCTATTTAAATTTTTATTTTTCAAGATTATTATCCATTATTATTTATTATGATACATGACATTTTCTTTATATGCAAGTATTTTGGAGCATGATTAATCTGCTATTCCATCAATGCGGAATTCTTTCGAATAAAAAATCCTGCCATAATTAAGAAAATGAATGGTATAGCAAACGAGGCCATCGTTCCCAATATCCAAGCTTCTTGGTTATACTCAGTTCTTGTATAAAACCATGTTGCAAACCCGAAGAAAAGTCCTAACAATATGGATACCTGTCCTAACCTTCCAAAAGCTTTCTTTGAGACAAGTCCAATCAACAAGGCACCGCAAGGAGCTGCAAAAAAGACCCCGCTAAACATATCTATTGTTAAAAGCGATACATCCTCCAGCGAAATAGCTATGAGGCCGCAAAACACGCCGATTAATATCACAATAATATTTCCGAATTGTATCTTTTCCTTTTCTATCGCTTCCGGCTTAAGCTTTTGCGTATAAAAATCTACGGTGAAAATCCACCTTAACCCCACCAGATAATGTGCAATCGTGGTAATTCCCGCACACAATATCAATAGTGCAAATATAATTGCCGCAGGAGAACCTAAAATCTTCTCAATCAGATCGGTAGCTAAATCCATATTCATATTTTGGGACCCCGATAAATCTATTTTTAAAGCTACACAGGAAAAGGCTAAAGTAATTGCACTTATAAAGCATACCGGGCACCATATTGCAATTCCTCCTAAAAGGAATGCTCTTTTCATCACTTTTTCATCTTTGGCAATAGCAGATTTCAAGTAGTATCCGGAATCAAATAATATCTGCCCTAAAGCAATAATAATTGAAACGATAAAATATCTTATTCCTATCGCTGAAGCAACGTGGAGCACCGCTGGTTCATGATAAACATAATCCGCCTCTTCTTTTGCTTCTTGAATGCCCTCCAGAATAGTATGGATGCCTACCTGATGCCAAATTATTCCCATAATCATTGCAAAGGTAATCAGGATAATCAAGCCGCTAATGAAGTCATTATATAATGTACCTTTCATACCTGCTAATAACACAAAAACGACCGTTAATGCAACAACCATGAAAGAGACCTTTTTATACGACACGCCAAAGATCCCATTAAATACAAAGCCGATCCCAGCAGCCTGTTCAATCATTACATAAGCTGCAACAAGTAATGCAAAGGTGTAATAGAAATTGCGTAGATTCTTATGGTATCTTAATTCCATAAAACGAATAACGCTTCCTTTGCCGATATGCTTTTGAACAGATAGAATCACCGGAATCATGATGAGAAAAGAAATGGAAGCACCGACTGCATATCCAATCGCACCTGAAATCCCATAAATTAAGCAAGCCTCTGCCGATCCAATAATGGAGGTCACCCACAGCCACCCTGAAAAAATGCTTCCCGTCAATAACCATGTCGGCACTTTTCCGCCTGCAAGAATACTGTCATGAATGGTTTTTTCACGATCGTTTTTCTTTTTTATTTTTCGGTAAATGACATAAAGGATGAGGACATATAACAATATCATCCCGTATCCTGTGTATGGTTGCATTTTTCCTGCCTTTCGCACCGTTAACAGCGTATTCGCTATTCACCCTGCATCAATTCCAATACTTCCAAGGTTTCTTCCAGTTTGTTTTTCTTATTTAACGTATATTTTACCATAGGCTTTACACCACCGTGTATAAAAATCCGCATGCCGTAGCTCTCAACCAATCTCGCAAAGGCCACTGCTTTTAAAGGGTTTTCCGATGCAAAGTCAAAAATAATTTTATTTCCATCTTCATGTATTCTCGTAATACAAAGCTTTTCCGCCATGGACCTGATCCTTGAAATTTTAATTAGATTTGTGGTTTCTTTCGGAACCTCCCCGAATCGATCCAGCAATTCATCAATGATTTCTTCCTCTTTCTCTGAGTCATCGATAGCGGCAATTTTCTTATACATCTGCAGTTTAAGCACTTCATCTGCAATATACCGATCCGGTATATAAGCGGTCACTTGTAATTCCACCAGCGTCTCTTCCCGATCCGGATTTACAATTTCACCGCCGAGAGCTCGTACTGCATCATCTATTAATTTACAATACAATTCATAGCCTATCATCATCATGTGTCCATGCTGTTCCAATCCTAAAAGATTTCCAGCACCTCTGATTTCAAGGTCACGCATGGCTACTTTAAAGCCTGCACCAAATTCGGTGAATTCTTTTATCGCTCGGAGTCGTTTCTCAGCCACTTCAGACAGAACTTTGTCCTTTTGGAACATCAAATAGGCATACGACATCCGAGTACTTCTGCCGACTCTGCCACGTAATTGGTACAACTGAGATAATCCCAATTTATCTGCATCTAAAACTATAATGGTGTTTGCATTTGGAATATCAATACCGGATTCAATAATCGTCGTCGCCACCAATACATTTGTTTCATTATTCATAAATCGCAGCATGATGTCTTCCAGCTGCCGCTCATTCATTTGTCCGTGAGCAGCCTCCACTCTGGCTTCCGGTGCGAGCTTGCTGATATGCGACGCTATTTTATTGATGCCTGTGACCCTGTTAAAGATGACATAAACTTGGCCATTTCTGGCCAGTTCCCGTTCAATTGCATTCCGAATCAATTCATCTTCCTGTTCCAGCACGTAGGTTTGTACCGGATACCGTTCTTCAGGAGGCTCTTCAATAAGACTCATATCTTTGATTCCTACCAGAGACATATGAAGCGTTCTCGGAATAGGTGTCGCCGACATGGTTAAAACATCTACATTTTTTCTCAGCTGTTTAATTGCTTCCTTATGCTGTACGCCGAATCGCTGCTCTTCATCGATTACCAATAATCCAAGGTCTTTAAAGCTTACGTCCTTTGAAAGCATTCGATGCGTACCGATCACTAGATCAATACTGCCGCGGCTCAACTTACTGACAATTTCATCCTGCTGCCTGTCATTTCTGAATCGGCAAAGCATTTCCACTTTAAAAGGAAATTTTTCGAATCGGCTCTTCATGTTAAAGTAGTGCTGATTCGCAAGGAGGGTGGTAGGAACCAGTACCGCTGCTTGCTTTCCATCGGCAACACACTTAAATAAAGCCCGGGCAGCCACCTCTGTTTTACCATATCCCACATCTCCACAGAGAAGTCTGTCCATAGCAACAGATGTTTCCATATCGGCTTTTATTTCCTTGATACAACGCAATTGATCCGAGGTTTCTTCATACGGGAAATTATCTTCAAATTCCTTTTGCCACTCCGTGTCCACTGAGAAGGCATACCCCTTCTCAATTTGTCTGGCAGCGGATAATTCAAGAAGTTCTTTTGCCATGTTTGCAATAGCGGCCTTCGCTTTTGCTTTCGTTTTCTTCCACTCCACGCCGGACAGCTTATTAATCTTTGGCGTGACACCATCTGCACTGATGTACTTTTGTATTAAGTCCATCTGCTCTACAGGTACATAGAGCATGTCCTCTCCGGCGTATTTTATTTTCAAATAATCTTTTTTTACATTTTGTACAGTCAGCTGCTCAATCCCCAGAAATTTTCCGATCCCATGGTTTTCATGTACGACAAAGTCTCCTTTGTGCATATCCGAAAAGCTCTGAATCGCTTTCCCTTTCGATTTGCTGGTTTTTGAGCCGGCTCTGGAACGTTTTTGATTGGTAAAGATATCGCCATCCCAGATAAAGCAACTCTTCTCTTCAGGGAATTCCATCCCTCCTGTCAGGCTGCCTTTTTTAATCGTTATTTTCCCAAGAAGCCCATTTCGTGTTATGAACTCTTTCAGATTCTCGACTCTTTCATCTGTGGAACAAACAATGGTAACCACATAATTTTCCTGAATGAACCGCTTCAATTCCGTTTCCAAAAGATCCAATCGGCCATTAAACATCGGGCCTTGTTTGCTAATAACAGAACGAAGTTCCGTACATTCCACTCCTCCCTTTAATCTTTTTTGGAAAGGAGTAAATAGATAAATCAACGGCTGTTTGTAAATTTTATGATAGTCCTTCTCATTTGAAAAGGCTTTATAATCATTCGGTATTGCATACCCGGTTTCCAACAAAACTTCAAAATCCACTTGAGCTTCTTTTGCTTTATTTTCAACGACTTCTAATACCCTATCGGGATCATCTACCATGATCAGTTGGTCTGCCTCTAAGTAATCCCAGAGGTATTCTGTATCCTCATAAAAATAGTGAATGTAATTTTCAAGCAGCTGGATGTTGGTCGAATTGGTTACATACTCTAGCAATTCACTTTTTCTTTTTTCGAGTTGCTCGATCTTTTTTAAATCACTATCCGTTTTTTCTTCCTTGTGTGATAAACGTTTAATATAGGAAGTATAGCTTTTTTCTATTTTTTTAGTGGCATTTGCAAATAATTCCCCATCATTTTGAAGTAATTCTGCCGGATATATTTGAATCGATTTTATATTTTCTACAGCTCTTTGTGTATCTAAATCAAATAAACGTATGGAATCAATCTCCACGTCAAAAAGTTCGAACCGATAAGGATACTCACTGTCCGGTGTAAATATATCGATAATACTTCCTCTTTGACTGAACTGTCCCTTTGCGTCCACAAGAGGTACACGTTCATAGCCCATTGCAGAAAGCCGTCTTTTCAGTTCCTCTAAGTCTAACTCATCACCCACCTTTAAGTGGACGGCATTGTTTTCAAATACGACTTTAGGCACCAATTTCTTTATAGCGGCATTGACCGGAGAAACGATAATGCAATCCTCCCGGGTCACTATTGCTTTAAGAATTTCTAATCGCTCCAATAAGTCATGATGAGTTTTGGCCTCATACCTTAAAAAAACTTCGCCATCTTCCGGCATGACATATATTTTTTTATGCGAAAAAAAAGACAGGTCCTCTGCCAGCCGCTTCGCTTTAATCGAAGAAGAAGTGACCAGCAAAGCCGGTCCAAACCTCTTCTCTGTAATGCCAGCGGCGATATAGGACACCCGTCCATCTGATATACCGGATATATTTATGATTTGTTGATGATCACTCATTACCCTTCTCATCTCCCACAGCTGCTTTAATTACGCAATATCAAAATACCCATATTCAGCAAAGCCTGTTTACTCATTTTCAATCAAGGGCTTTACTATATTGTATTCATTCATCGCTCTATCTATACCAGATCGCAAGAAGCATTCTACTGCATCTGCGCTATGTTCTACTGCTTTTTCTAATAGGATTTTCTCACTTTTGGTAAAGCCACCTGTAACAAAGTCTTTCAAATCCATTTTTCTATCCATTCCCATTCCAATTCTTATTCTGGGAAATTGATCGGACTGCAGATCATAAATAACAGATCGCATTCCATTATGAGTTCCTGCACTTCCTTTTTTCCGGATTCGAACGCTTCCTGTAGGAAGATCAATATCATCATATATAATAAGCAGATTCTCTATATTTACTTTATAATAATCCATGATTTCACGAACGGAATTTCCGCTTAAATTCATATAAGTCTGCGGTTTAACGAGTAAAACTTTTTGGTCGGAGATAGTACCTTCTCCGACCAAAGCTTTATGTTTTATCTTGTTGATTTTAATTCCATGTCGTTCAGCTAACAAATCTACTGTGATAAACCCGATGTTGTGTCTCGTGTTTTCATATTTTTTACCTGGATTTCCTAATCCAACAATGACATACATAGTTTATTCTATTCCTTTATCATATATTATTAATCAAACAACTTACTAATTGAATCATTGGTGAAGATCCTCATCATCGCTTCCGCAAATAAAGGTGCGACGGAAAGTACTTTTATTTTGTCGATCTTCTTTTCTTCAGGAATTGGTGTCGTATTTAAAAGAACTAATTCTTTAATAGCGGAGTCTGCAATCCTTTCAATAGCAGGGCCGGAAAGGATCGGGTGCGTTGCACAGGCATACACCTCTTTCGCGCCAAGCTCTCTTAATGCATTTGCTGCGTTTGTAATCGTACCTGCCGTATCGATCATATCATCAATCAAGATAGCAGTCTTGCCTTCAATATCGCCGATGATGTTCATAATTTCGGACTTATTGGGTTCAGGTCTTCGCTTGTCCACAATAGCAATAGGCGCATTTAGCGGCTGAGCCATATTTCTTGCTCTTGTTACACTGCCGTGGTCCGGTGATACGATAACCACATCATCCAGCTTTTTCTCCTGAAAATATTTTACTAAAATCGGTAAACCAACAAGATGATCAACAGGGATATTAAAGTAGCCTTGGATTTGGGCGGCATGTAAGTCCATCGTTACCACTCTGTCAGCACCTGCTGCAACCAAAAGGTCTGCAACAAGTTTTGCTGTAATCGGATCTCTTGCTTTTGCTTTTCTATCTTGACGTGCATACCCGTAATAAGGAATAACTGCATTGATTCTTCCTGCTGATGCTCTCTTCATTGCATCAATCATAATGAGAAGTTCCATTAAGCTGTTGTTTACCGGATTGCAAGTTGATTGTACGATGTATGTATCAATCCCTCTTACTGTTTCCCATAGATTCACCGAAATTTCTCCATCGCTAAATGTACTCACTGTTGCTTTTCCTAAAGGTTTTCCCATAACTTTTGCAATTTCTTCAGCCAATCCTGCATGCGAATTGCCTGTAAAAATTTTAAAGTCTGAAAATGCTCCGCTCTTCATTTGTTTTTAACACCTCTTTCTTTCATGCTTGTAATAATATATGTACTTCAACTTATTCACCCATTATAGTATGGCCTGAATTTTCATATTCAATCGGGATTCGTTCTTAGATTTTCTTTTTCAAGAGTCCTCTTCGTTCTACCCAACCTTCAATGATTTTATCCCGGACTCTGGCTACACAAAGGGCTCCTTTCGGAACATTTTTTGTAACCGTTGTTCCTGCTGCAATATAAGCTTCTTCTTCAATAATAATCGGAGAAACAATATTCGTATTGCAGCCTATAAAAGAGCCGTCTCCGACTGTTGAACGATGTTTATGCGTTCCGTCATAATTCACAAAAACAACACCGCATCCGATATTGACATCCCTGCCAACGTCTGCATCACCAATGTAAGTTAGGTGGGATGCCTTCGCACCGTCTCCCATAGAGGAGTTTTTAATTTCAACAAAATCTCCTACCTTGCAATGGTTACCGACATCACTTTTCGGTCTTAAGTACGCAAAAGGTCCAACCGTTGTGTCACACCCCACCCTGCTTTCTGTAATAACAGAACTTTGTATTTCTGTGCGATCTCCAATAGTTGAATCTTTTATTTTTGTATTCTGTCCGATGACACAATCGTCTCCAATTATAACTCTTCCTTCTAGGGTTACGCAAGGGCCAATAATTGTCCCCTTGCCGATAATGACTTCTTCCCCAATATATGCAGCCCTGATATCTATAAAATTCACACCGTTTTCCAAGTGCTTTTTATTAATCTCAAGCCGCTTGTTTTCAAGCGTTAGGTATTCTTCCATATTCATGGGCCAATCCTTATCTCCTTCTATCCTTTTCTAAAATAATCTCCGCAACCTTATAAATGTCTCCTGCCCCCATTGTAATAACCAGATCGCCGCTCTGAGCATTGTTGATTACAAAGTTTGCAATTTCCTCAAAGTCACTAAAATAGTAAACATCTTTCGTCGGATTTGCTCGTTTTATCTCATTGACAAGTTCCTTCGAGCTGATTTTATATACATTTTTCTCTCTAGCTGCATAAATCTCAGCGATAACAATTTTATCGGCCAGTTCAAAGGACTCTGCAAATTCATCGAACAAAGCCAGTGTTCTGGTATACGTGTGAGGTTGGAACAAACACCATAAATCCTTATGAGGAATATTTTGTGCCGCAGCCAAGGTCGCCTTAATCTCTGTCGGATGATGCGCATAGTCATCCACAATCTGAATATTGTCATTGGTCACACCGATGACATCAAATCTTCTTTCCGTTCCGGTATAGCTTTCCAGCGTTGCAACTATTTCTTCTGCCTCAATGCCTAATGAATGACAGCAAGCAAAAGCGGCAAGCGCATTTAAGATATTGTGCTCACCCGGAATGGCTAACTGAATTGTACATAACTTCTTGTCTTTGTGATTTACATAGAATTGAGGCATACCAAACGCATTGAAAGTAATCCCTGTCACGTAATAGGTGCAATTTTGGTTGAACCCGAACGTTACTGCATTCGGTAAATCTTTTATGACGCCATTTACAAATGGATTTGCTTCGTAGGCAATAATTTTTCCATCCTTCCCTACGAGGGCTGCAAACTTTTTAAAAGAATTTACGATATGATCTATGTCCTTAAAGTAATCTAAATGATCAGAGTCGATATTAAGAATAATCTCTATTTTAGGTCTCAGACTTAAAAAGCTATCCATATATTCACAAGCTTCCGTAACAAAGAATTCACTCTTTCCGACTTTACAGTTCCCTCCGATTTCCGAAAGGTTCCCTCCCACCAGTATCGTTGGGTCCTTCTGAGCTTTTTCTAGAATCAACGAAACCATTGAAGTTGTCGTTGTCTTTCCGTGCGTTCCTGACACCGCGATACTATTTTTATATTCGCTCATCAGAACGCCTAGAATAGTTGCACGCGTAACAGCCGGTATATTTAACTCCACAGCCCGTATCATCTCCGGATTATCTTGCGTTACCGCCGATGAGTAAATGATGAGGTCTGCACCTTCTACGTTTTTTTCCCGTTGTCCAAGGTAGACATGAGCACCTTTTGCTATCAATCGGTCCGTTATCTCACTCTCTTTCATATCAGAGCCGGATACGGTATATCCTCTATCCAGCAATATTTCAGCAATGGCGCTAAGTCCAATTCCACCGATTCCAATACAGTGTATATGCTTATAATCGGATAAATTTATCACAGTTAATTCCTCCAGTATATTATTAGTTTCATTATATCATACAAGCGTGTCGCAGTATGATTCAATGAACGTGTCCTTACAGCAACGCTGGATTCAGTCTAATACGTTCATTATACCATAAATATAGGAAAAAAATCCTTGAATTTGAGAAAATATTAAATATAGAATATTAGTACAATTGTGTTAATTATTTAAACTTTTTTATTTCCAGATTTATGATATACTGTCGATATAGTTTATAACAGGAGGAGGAAATTTATGAAAAGAGCTGAACGCGTTGCAGCCTTAATTAAAATATTATCCGAAACACCGAATAAAGCCTATAGTCTTAAATATTTTTGTGATTTATTTAATGCAGCCAAATCCAGCATCAGTGAAGATTTACAAACCGCAAAACAAACCCTGCAAGCCGTCAATTTAGGCGTTATACAGACAACACCCGGCGCAGGAGGAGGCGTAAAATATATTCCTTACATTTCAGATGAAGCTTGTCAGCAGCTCCAGAAAGAGCTGTGTGATAAACTCTGTGACGGCAACCGGATTCTTGGCGGCGGCTTTTTATATACCTCAGATATTATGTTTGATTCCAATTTGGTGAGACAAGTGGCCACTGTTTTTGCACGAAAATTTCAAGAGAAAAAAGCGGATTATGTGGCAACTATTGAAACAAAAGGTATTCCGGTGGCAACGATGACCGCTCATATGTTGAATCTGCCCATGATCGTGATTCGACGTGAAAGTAAAATTTCCGAAGGCTCGACCTTGAGTATTAATTATTTTTCCGGTTCTTCTGACAGAGTCCAAAAGATGTCTGTGTCTAAAAGAGCAGTCGTTCCCGGATCGAAGGCAATTATTATCGATGATTTCATGCGTGCCGGCGGCAGCGTAAAAGGGATTACCGATATATTAGCGGAATTCGATGTAGAAATCGTCGGTACCGGTATTGTCATCGCGGCTACTGAGCCTCAAAAAAAGAAAACAGATAATTATTGCTCCCTTATTTACCTTGGAAAAGTCGATGAATCCACCAAAGAAATAGAAGTTTTTGGTAATTGTCAGATTTTTTGAAAAATACTTATTTTTTTCATTGAAAACCCTTGTATGTTTTTGTTTCATATTGTATAATATTGACAGATTTCTATTTTATATTGCGCTATATGTGTTTTAAGACATTGTATGTGGCATGAAAGGATGGTGACCAGACTTGAATATTACTGATGTAAGGGTTCGTAAGGTTAACGATGATGGGAAAATGAAGGCAGTAGTTTCTGTTACCTTTGATGATGAATTTGTTGTACATGATATCAAAATTATCGAAGGTCAGAATGGATTATTTATAGCTATGCCAAGCAGAAAGATGGGTGAAGGTGACTTTAGAGACATTGCACACCCGCTTATTTCTGAAACCCGAAATAAGATAAAAGACGCAATCTTTGCAGAATATGAAAAGGTCTTAGAGGAAAAGGTTGACGTTGCGCCTGCAGAGTGATATTACAATTCAGGTTATTGCAATAAAGAATGATGATGGTCATCGGTTTGGTGGCCATTATTTTTTTTGCAGATTCTTTTATATTTCATTTTCAAGCCCTTGCTTTTACCTTGTTATTCGTATACAATGATTTAAAGTCGTAGCGTGTTAAAGTGGTTTTGCTATGATTGAAGCTCGGATCTTATGGAGGTAACTATGAACTATATAAAACAATCAATACCAAGAGATTTTTCGCAGCAAGAAGAATTGGTAAATAACGTAAGAAATATTATTAACAACATTATAGAAAATAAGGATGAAGCCCTTTTTCAATACAATATAAAATTTGACGGAAATAATCGAACTGATTTAAGAGTATCCCGTGCTGAGATCGAAGAAGCGTATAAGCTTGTCGAACCCTCTTTGATACAGGATATGGAGAAAGCCGCCGACAACATTCGTCGTTTTGCTGAAGTGCAGAAAAATTCCATCGGCGCGGTGGATCATTTTGAAGTGAACCAAGGAGTGTTTCTCGGCCACAAGATTATTCCGATTAACTCCTGCTGCTGCTATGTACCCGGCGGCGGTTACCCTCTTTACTCCACCGCCCTTATGCTGGCCATTCCGGCTAAAGTAGCCGGAGTTAAAAGGATTGCCGCATGTTCTCCGACGATGAAGGGAACCGAAGCGATCCATCCCTCTACCCTAGTCGCTATGGATATCGCCGGAGTTGATGAAATTTATGCTCTCGGCGGGGCTCACGCAATCGCCGCATTTTCTTATGGAACGGAGCAAATCAAACCTGTTGATATTATTGTAGGACCGGGGAACCAATATGTTGCCGAAGCTAAAAGACAGTGTTATGGACAGGTAGGCATTGATTTCGTGGCTGGGCCGAGTGAAGTCCTAATTATCTCAGAGAGCATGGGGAACGCAGAATTTATAGCAGCTGACATCCTCGCTCAATCCGAACATGATGTTCAAGCGAAAGGGATCTTGGTTACGACAGATGAAGGCTTGGGAAAACAGGTTCTTCGAGAAGTAGACAATCAGTTGGCTACTTTAGAAACTCAAGAAAAGGCACGTATTGCTTGGGAAAATAACGGTGAAATCATCCTGGTCGATACAATTGAGGAAGCCTACGAAATATCCAACGAAATTGCACCGGAGCACTTAGAAATACACGTTTCTGACGAGACAAAAGCCATGGAATCGCTGACCAATTACGGTTCCTTGTTTATCGGTGAAAACGCTGCCGAAGTTTTTGGGGATTACGTTTCTGGCACCAATCACACTCTCCCTACCGTCCGAGCTTCCCGATATACCGGCGGGGTTTACGTAGGGACTTTTTTAAAGACCTGTACTTATCAAAAAATCGATCCATCCGGTATCTCATCCATTGGGCAAATCGCGTATAATATGGCCATCGGCGAAGGGCTCTACGGTCACGCCAATGCCGCAAAAAAACGATTAAAATAGTGCTTTAAAAAAATTTATTTAAAATTTATAATACAAAAAAACGACTGATTTGCTCGGTCGTTTTTTTGTTTTGCTGATTTATTATTTACTATTTCCCATTCAGGAAGATTCTTGCTGATTCATTAAAAAGAATAATTGACATCATAACTGTATTTTTGGCTTAATTTCTTTAAGCTATTATAAGTGTTGGATAAATACGACTGAATTTCCTCATCGGAAGCCTTAACACCGCAATGTTCTAAATCCCTGCACATTTTTTGAGTATAAGCTTTTAGCAATTCTTCTAGCGTAATTATCGTTGTAACCCCTGTCGCATATATGTGTGAGAAACTCTGTTCAAAAGCTTCATTTTTATTTTTAAGTTCCATTTTCATTCCCCCTGTACCTTGTTTTTTCTTTCACACTTATATAAAGCAATAATTATGCCATTTTTTTATTTTTTAAGTAAAAAACAATTTATTGTATTGCAAATGCTTAAATTTCAACGGCTTTTTTAAATATTTTTTTTTGCGCTTAAGACTGTTTCTATTTTCATATGGAATATTTTTTCCTTGCATTCTTATATAAGATCCATTTCAGAAGAGAAATACAACAATTCGAGTCGTAATCGATTCGATTTTCAGTTGTTCGAATCGTTCTCGATTCGAGTCTTTCCTAAATTTTCATTATTATCAAAATTTCGTTGATTTTGGGTTGATTTTTGTATGTTTTAATGATAAGTTTGAGTCGTAATCGATTCATTTTTTAAGTTTTATGTGCAAATAAGTTTCTTGGATTGAGCAAATTAATACTGTTTATACAAATTTTAGGAGGTCTATGATGATCGATACATTTGGCATTAACCGAGTGATAGAACCAAAAGGAGCAATTCCTGTTACTGCATGGAAAATAGATAATAGCCGAGAAATAAATGAACGGGAAATACGGATTAAACTCCACTCTATTCATTTAGAGAAAAGCAGCTTTGAGCAAGTTTGCTATCAATGTGGCAATGAAGAAGAACGGATTAAAGAAAATATCTTTGATTTGATACAAAAACGCGGAAAACTTCATAACCCGTTTACGGACAGCGGCGGTATGGCTTATGGAGAAATTGAAGAAATCGGATCGGAATTTAAAAAGGTTCGGCCAAATTATAGAGTCGGGGATGAAGTTTTATGCAATACGACAACCACCTGCATCCCTATTTATCTGGAAGAAATATATTCTATTGATTATGACTACGGCGAATTAATGGTAAAAGGCTATACGATATTGTTTGAGAGCTCACCGATGTTTAAAAAACCGAACGGGTTGGCATTGAATTACACGATGACCACGTTGGATGAATCCGGTTCGGTATATACGATAAACACCATGGTGCAGCCAGGCATGCGCATCCTGGTCATAGGTAAAGACCTCGTCTCCACCATGATCTATATCGGTGCAGTAAAAAAATCCTTGGGAGATAATTGCTACATTTTTGTCGTTATGGATAATGAAGCATGCGGAAGCCTTACACGAGATCAAATTGCCGCTGCTCTTTCCAAATATGCAGATCGCTTTCGTTTGTTGGATATAACAAATCCAATCAAAGCCTTTGAAGAAATTATGTTTGAAGACTCTAAACTGATGGATTTTACCATTAATTGCGAAGATCTCTCCGGATCAGAGGTTCTAAGCGTATTGATGACAAAGGAAAAAGGCTCTTTATATTTCACCACATTGCGCAATGGATATAGTAAAGCAATCCTGATTGCTGAGAGCATGGGTAAAGAAATTACGACTTATGCGCTTGACCAGTACTGTGAAGGATATGACAACTTCACCATAGAGCTCTTAAATGAGATGCGGGAAGATTTAGATCATGTGAACAGTATATTCGAAAGTATTTCCTTCCCCTATAAGTCGGGTGATAAAGCAACAGCCCAAAGGAATCTAAACAAAATTAATAAAATAGATGATTTTGTTTTCAGCAGTCCTGTCACAAAAGCTTTAGCCGATCAAGTGCTTAATATCGCAAACTATGACTGCAATGTTATTATTCAAGGCGAAACCGGTGTCGGCAAAGAAAAAATCCTCGAATTAATACATAAAAACAGCACTAGAAAATCCAATTCCTGCATTAAAATCAATTGTGCCACTATCCAAGAGACACTTGCCGAATCCGAGTTTTTTGGTTATGAAGCAGGTGCCTTTACAGGTGCTCAAACCGGCGGGAAAAAAGGATATTTTGAATTAGCGAATAAGGGCATCCTTTTTCTTGACGAAATCGGCCAATTGTCAGCCGGGTTGCAGTCCAAGCTTCTTCGTGTCATCCAAGAAGGCAGTTTCTACCGGATCGGCGGTACAAAGCAGATCAGCGTTAACGTTCGTGTCATATGTGCCAATAACATTCCTTTAAGGCGATTAGTCGATGAAGGAAAGTTTAGAGAAGACTTATTTTACCGGTTAAATATATGCAGTGTCGACGTTCCGCCTCTTCGGGAACGAAGAGAAGATGTCTACTGCCTAGCCGAAGCTTTTCTGTCAAGATATAATAAACAATATGGACTTTACAAAGAAATTACCGCCAGTGCGCTTCGACGTTTGGCCAGCTATGATTGGCCGGGAAATGTACGTGAATTAGAAAACAAAATGCATCGGATCATTATCAACACAAGCAGTAACATCATTGATATCGCCGATGTCGACCTGATGTTAAACGAAAATGTATATAATGATATTGTATTTGACATGAAGCACACCTTGAAGCAAGGAACCAGCCTGGATTTCACCCAAATAATAGAAAATCAAGAAAAGAAGTTGCTGCAATACGCCTTAAAAAAAGAAGGCAGCACCAGAAAGGCCGCCTCCTATTTAAACATGACTCAAGCTCAATTAATGCGAAAAAAGCAAAAATATAAGCTGTAGTGATCCCATAAAAAAGCTTTTAACCCTTGTAATTCCTTACAACGTTGTTACGTGGTTAAAAGCTTTGTCTTACTTATCTTGGCATTAATATTTTATACATGGCGGTCGCTGTGATAGCAACGGCTCCGCTGCTTTTCAACTTCGCTTCGCCGGTTACGGTTATGAGAGAACTTCCTGAAGATACAACTTTTGCAGTGACCACTAACCTATCGCTCAAAGGAACGGGAAGCAAGTAGCTAACATTCATATTAATGGTAGGAGCAAACAGACCGCCTTTTTCCATTGCTATATAATTAGCAGGAAGGCCTAAGGATAAATCCATAACGGATGCACTTATCCCCCCATGCATCACATCATTTGAATTCAGCTGCCACTCGGCAACCGGAAACCCAAAAGTCACACTTCTTTCGTTGTCATTGCACTGAATCAGTTCAATGTGCATCAAGCTGTTTAACCGTTTTCCCTGTCCCTCTGACTGTACGGATTGAATCATTTTTTTAATCCCTGCTTCAAATCTGCCTTTTTCAAAATATTTGCTAAGTGAATCCATGCTTATCGCCCTTTCTGTTCCAGCCTTTCTTCATCTACGTTTCATCTTTTTCTCATTCATCTGATTCTTACTTTATGATGTGAATAAAATTATCAATCAATCTCGTTTTTCCGATAAAAACAGCTAAAGCAATTAACGCTGACTTATGAATCTGCTCAATCGCTTTTATGTTTTCCCAATCGACGATCTCTACATAGTCGATTCGCGCCAATGGTTCTTTTTTAATTTCTTGAATCATCTTTTCCTTAATCAGCAAAGCATTTGTCTCACCGCTTTCTATCAAGTTTTGTGCAATCGTCAATGCATGGTGCAAAACTAACGCTGCTTTTCGTTCATCGGCGTTTAAATAGCTATTTCTGGAACTCTTAGCCAGACCGTCTTCTTCGCGAACGATTGGACATCCAACGATTTCAAGATCAAAATTTAAATCTTTGACCATTCTTGTTATGACCGCTAGCTGCTGTGCATCCTTTTGGCCAAAATAGGCCTTGTCCGGTTGAACAATATTAAATAACTTACTTACGACCGTGCAAACACCTCTAAACATAACAGGTCGAGATTTTCCGCACAAACCTTCTGTCAAATAATCCATATCTACATATGTGTAAAAATTCTCTCCATACATTTCACTCGGAGACGGATGAAAAATTACGTCTACGCCGATTGCCTCGCAAACCGCCGAATCATGCTCCATATCTCTTGGATAAGTATCTAAATCTTCATTTTTGCCAAACTGCATTGGATTGACAAATATACTTACTACCACTTTATCGTGATTTGCTTTTGCCGCTTTCATCAAGCTTTCATGGCCTTCATGCAAATAGCCCATCGTTGGAACGAATCCAATCGAACAATTTTCTTGACGCCATTTCTTCACGATTTCTCGAACTTCTTGAATTGTTGAAACAGTTTTCATCATTACCCCCAATTAATATAGCTTGTCTAATACATCATCATCCATCGTGAAACTGTGTGCCTCGTCAGGAAAACTTCCATTCTGAACTTCTTCCATATATTGTTTGAATGCGGCGACCATTGATTCTCCGATTGCCCCATATCTTTTTACAAATTTCGGTGTAAAATCACTGAACATCCCCAACATATCCTGATAAACAAGGACTTGTCCATCACATCCCGGGCCTGCACCGATACCAATCGTCGGAATGGTCAGCTCTTTTGTGATCATCTCAGCCAACTTCGCAGGAACCCCTTCCAAAACAACGGCAAAGGCACCTGCTTCTTGCACCGCTCTGGCATCATCCAATAATTTCTGTGCCGCAGTCTCTGTTCTCCCCTGTACTTTAAAACCGCCAAAGGTATGAACTGATTGCGGGGTAAGTCCTACGTGAGCCATTACTGGAATGGAGGCCTTCATGATGGCCCTTATTTGATCGGCTACTTCCGCTCCGCCTTCCAGCTTAACAGCCTGAGCACGTCCTTCTTTCACCAATCGTCCTGCATTGAGCAACGCATCGTACACGGAAGTTTGATACGACATGAATGGCATGTCTGCTATCACCAGTGCATTTTTTGTTCCTCTGGCAACTGCTGCCGTATGATGAATCATATCCTCCATGGTTACCGACAACGTGTCCTCATAGCCAAGACAAACCATGCCCAGTGAATCGCCAACTAATATAGCATTCACCCCCGCTTCATCCATCAACTTCGCAGTTGAATAATCATAAGCAGTGAGCACGGTCTGTTTGATTCCTTGTTCTTTTGCCTGTGCAAAAGTTACCACTGTGTTTTTCATTTTTCATTCCTCCAATAGTTTTTGGAGAACGGCAAATTCCTGATCTTTTTCCGGATGTTTTTTTATTGCAATGTCTAAAAGCTTTTTCGATAGTAAAAGATATAATGCTTTGTTATCTTCAGTCAAGCAATTTATATGACCTTTTACCGTATCGATATCAAATCGCTCTACAGGCCCTGTCAAAGAGCCTTGTATGCCTTTGCTGCCAATATTGGCCATATTTGCAGAAGCTAACGGATACAAAGCAGCCATGGCTTCCTGTTCCGTAAATCCACATGTTCCAAGCAGTTCCACTGAAAGTTGCACCAAAGCAATCACACTGTTACTTGCAATGCTGGCCGCCGTATGATAGGTGGCTTTGCTTTGGGGTGAAATGACCTTTGCCGAGTTGTTGAGTTTCTCAAGTAATTCCAACATGACGTTGACGGCATAGTCGTTTCCTTCCACGGTGAAAAATGCATTTTTTAAGTGGATATATCCTTCTTGTTTAGAATTCATTGCGAGAATTGGATGAACTGAACATCCATAAGCACCAAACGTATTGATGCCGGAAAAAACATCAGATGATAAATAGCCAGAACAATGACATAGTATTTTATTTTTAATGGGCAGTAGATGTTTTATTTGTTCCCAAACAAGGCGAATCACGCCATCCGGGGTTGTAATGAAAAGAATATCGCTTTCTTGAACTAATTCTTTTAAACTCTTAAAATGTACAGTATTTGTAAAGGCTGCTGCTTCAGCAGCATTCTGACAAGTCTTGCTGTAATATCCCATAACAGGGATCTCGTTTTCCATGAAATACTTTCCCAAAGAACATCCAGCTTTTCCTGCACCTACGAAACCTATTTTCATGCTATCACCTCCATTGATACATGCGGAGCAATACCATTGATTCATTTTTCATAGAACACATACTGTAAAAAAGTCCTCTCCGAGGGGATTTTAGCTCCCATTCGTTCGCATTTAAGCGGGAGACTTTTTTGAAGTCAATATCACAAGGGATATTTCCTTCGTTATAAAAATAATCTACTTTTATCATCTGGTACAGTTTCTATTTGAATACCGTCCTCGCCAAAAACCTTAGCACAAAACCTTGAAAAATACAATACTTTATACTTTATTAATAATTTATTAATTCACCAAGAGTTCTTTTATTTCCTATCCGGTTGTGTTACACTAATGCTATTTATGAAGGAGGCACTAAATGGAATCAGAATTTAAACAATTGAATAAAAAAGCAATCGGTTGTATGCGGCTTTCATCCGGAATAGGTACGATTATTTTTTTATTATTCTGCAGCATTCCGAAAGTAATAGTTTACTTTTTAGATAAATCGCTCCCAACCTGGACGGATTTTGCATATGTCATCGTTATCTCCATAAGCGTAGTATGGGTAATAGTCGCTCCTATTATTAGGTATAAGCGTTATAAATATTATATAGATGACGAACGGCTTATCGTAGTGGAAGGCCTCTGGTTTATCACTAAAGATCTTGCCCCGATTGAGCGAGTTCATCAGATAGCTATCACCCGCGGACCTATCGATCGCATTTATGGCCTAAGCAAAGTGATTGCAACGACCGCCGGCGGAAATATCGTCATTCGGTTTTTGGAAAATCATATTGCCGAAGAAATCGCAGAGAACTTAGGCATAAAAATCGGTACAATTGTAAAAGACCAAAAGCAGAGGGGTGATGAAGATGCCCGAAGTTAGATGTCACTTTTTTTCCGTTATCATGAAAACCTTTAAATCCATTTGGTATATCATCGCTGCATTCTTCTTTTCTGCTTTGAACATGATAAAAGACTTAAAGCTTCAAAATTTACCGTCCGCATCAGCTTTGATAGGACTTGGAATATTCTTTGCTGTTATCTTAATCTTTTTTATCTTCCACTTACTTAGATGGTGGCGGACAAAAATATATATTGAAGAAGATACCCTTGTCATCGCCCGTAATCAATTATCACAGAGCAAAACCACTGTAAAATTGTCCAGTATTTCCACGGTGAATCTACAACAAAATCTGTTTGAACGAATATTCGATGTATATTCTCTGCAATTGGACATTAACTCTTCCGTTACCGCTGATAAAACAGATTTTAATTTAATTTTTGACGATCAATTAGCTTTTGCTTTCAAAGATTATATTCTTGCTTATATCAACGAACCTTCACAAGAACGTACCGCATCTTTAGAGCACAAGTCAGAAGTAATAAAATCCGATCCTGCTGCAGAAGAAGATATTATATCTTTTCGTTTTAAGGATGTCATCCTTCATTGTATTTTAAGTTTTTCTATAGCAGGGTTCATATCCACCATTGCTTTAATTTGTGCGGTGATATGGTCTTTCAATAATGACAATCCGGAAATCAGCCGTATGATCATTCCTACGCTTTTGTCGATTGGGGTTGCTACAATTCCTCTCATCTATAAAAGCATCACGGCATTTTTTTTGTACTATGATTTTACACTCAAAAAAAGCGGGGATAAAGTCTTAGTATCCTACGGTTTATTTACTCGAAGGCAGTTCACCTTGCCTTTAGATAAAACCAACGCACTTGTTATAAAACAGCCTCTTCAAGCCAGATTTTTTAATTTGGCTTACGGAGAAATCATCAATATAGGATTAGGTGACGCAGCCAATCATCAGGCTCCCCTATTTTGTCTGCTCGTAAAGCCGGAAGTTCTTCAACATGTGATACATCAAATTGCTCCGGAATTTGTCTTAGATAAGATTCCGGAACATTCCCCTAAAACTGCTCTTATTCCGACTTTCATTCCATGGGCGTTTTTTGGCATCCTCGCGGTGATAGGTTTTACCGTATTTTTTAAAGGATGGATCGGTTGGCTCATTCTGGTTTTTTTCTCGCTTTGTGCCTACTTCTCCAGCATAACAAAAGCACTAACGCTGTATGAGGATAAGATCAGTATAACAACAGGAATTTTTCAAAAGCGAACCATTACTGTATTTTATGGGAAAATTCAAAACATGTCGGTTCGATACGGTCCAATCAGTCATAAACTGGGTCTGTATAAGGGAAATGTGTCTATTTTATCCTCTGTGGCGAATAAGATCAATGCTATAGGCTACTTTCCCAAAGAAAGATTTCAGGCAATAGAAACTCAAATTATTTCACATGACAGCTTTGCTGCGCAATATCAGCAACATCAATAGTTCTTTTTTGCCTTTGCTGCCATCCTTTTATAGAAGTCTATGAAAGTACTGTCAGAAAATTTTTTACAAATTATTGGCAGGTTTGTTATAATTATAATAAAGCGGGTAAAAATAAAAAACTACACATAATAAAAATATGCAGTCATGAAGGACTGCCAAGGAGGCAATATGAAAAAAGTAATAATCATTGGAAACGGACCGGCGGGCTCATCTGCAGCTTTATATGCCGTAAGAGCTGGTATAGATACTTTAGTAATCGGAAATAATCTTGGCTCTTTGGCAAAAGCCGATAAGATAGAAAATTATTATGGGTTCGAAACACCTGTTTCAGGGAAAGATTTGGTGGAAAAAGGTCTCGTTCAGGTTAAACGACTTGGCGCAAAGATATTAAACGAGCAAGTAGTCGGCATTCATTTTGATGACACCTTTCTGGTTCGCACCGATAAAGGAGATCATACCGCCGATGCTGTTATTATTGCAACCGGGTCATCCCGAAATGCTCCGCCAATTAAAGGTCTAAAGGAATTGGAAGGGCAAGGAGTAAGTTATTGTGCGATCTGTGATGCGTTCTTCTACAGAGGCAAAGATGTTGCAGTGCTTGGGAATGGCGAATATGCTCTTAATGAGGTGAAAGAATTGTTGCCAATTGTAGGTACCATCACGGTGCTTACCAATGGCGAAGAACCTGTGGTGGAATTCCCCTCTGAAGTGACCGTGAACAAAAAAGCCATTAAAGGCCTGGATGCTGCTGCTGCAAATCTTTTATCCAGAGGGCGCGGCCCTCTTGAGGCAGTGGTTTTTGAAGATGAAAGCCGCTTGGAGATAACCGGACTTTTCATCGCATATGGTTCAGCCGGAAGTACAGCACTAGCTAGAAAAATAGGTGCTTTTACGGACGGAAATAAAATTGTAGTGGATGCAAACATGGCGACCAATGTACCGGGACTATTTGCTGCCGGCGATTGTGTAGGCGGACTTCTTCAGATATCAAAGGCTGTCAGTGACGGAGCTATTGCCGGAACGTCCGTTGCCAAGTATTTGAGAGAAAAATAAATTAATATATAAAAACAAAAGCGAGGTAAAAACCTCGCTTTTTATTTTGAATTAATATAGATGTAAGGACTATACGTTAAGCATTGCTTCAATATCACTTTTTGGTCTGGCACCTACGGCAACATTTACAACTTGTCCGTCCTTAACCACTGCCAAGGTTGGGATACTCATTACCTTAAATTCTCTGGCAAGATCAGTCTCTTCATCAATGTTTATTTTTCCCACCTTAATATCCGTCTTTTCTCCTGCAATTTCATCTACAATCGGGGAAACCATTCGACAAGGTCCACACCAAGGTGCCCAGAAGTCTATAAGAACGGTCTTATCCGATTTCATTACCTCTTCCTCAAAATTTTCTTTTGTTATTGTTATTGCTGACATATTAATCTCTCCTTTTTTCTTATAACATTACTGTGCCCTAATTATATAAAATTATATACCCAATATCAGTGACAATATCACACGAAGATAAAAATTATTAAGTAATTTAGCCACTATGCCTGAATCAATAAATTAGAGGGATTTTGTATTTCAGACAACTTTTCTATGTACGATTCCTCTTTTTTTGTCTCATCTTTAAAATTGGAAGCAAACAATTCCTGCATCTCCAGCTGGTGCTGTAAAATCTGCAGTTGGCTCATATAATATGCTTTCTCTGCGCCCATTTCTGAAAAAGTTTGAGAATTCTCTCCAAGAATGTCGCCAAGGATCAAAGAATTCGACTTCCAATCCGTTCGCTCAGGGATTTCAATTTCTTGCCCCATATACCCTAATACTTTATTGATATAATTCTGTGTTTCGGGGAAAGGCGGAACGCCCCCATATTTAGCGACATTTCCCGATCCGGCATTATACGAAGCCAGCGCTAACGTAATATCTCCATCATAAGCCTGAAGCTTCTGAGACAGGTATTTTGCCCCACCCATAATATTTTGTTCCGGATCATAGGCATCCGTTACTCCTAATGCTTTTGCCGTAGCCGGCATCAGTTGCATTACACCCATTGCACCGCACCTGGAAACGGCATTCGAATTAAACCCGGATTCTGCTTTTGCCACTGCCTTCAATAGGTCTGCCGGAACATTATAGGCCTCTGAAGCCCGTGTGAAGAGTTCCTCTAAGTCCGTTTTTAATGCTGCATTTGTTGTTTGTCCGACATCTGAACCGGAAACAGCAAGATCCATACGGTTTTTGACAATCTGATTGCCTGAAGCCACTTGATTTAAAACTTGAGCAAAATTCATCAAGGTTTTTGCTGTATCGTTCGTGCCCGTCTTGTTATTTAAATAGTTTAACGGTGTTATTTGATTAATGTTTTCGATACTCATCTTATCTCTATTTCTACCTTTTCATAAGCTTATTTTAAAATCATTAGTAGTATTTAAACAGTACATATCATTATATTAACACAATATTACATATATACAACAAAAAGATAGAAAAATCTATCTTTTATTGTCCGCTGTGTACCTTAAATGAGGCTTTCAGCAAGCTTGCTTTTCTATCGGAAAGCGAAGAACGGATTAGGCTACCGTATGGAAAGTTCTGGCGATCACTTCCCGCTGTTGCTCGCGGGAAAGCTTATAGAAATTCACCGCATACCCTGAAACACGAATCGTCAGATTCGGATATTGCTCAGGATGGTCATAGGCTTCCATTAAAATCTCTCTATTTAATACATTCACATTTAAATGATGTGCACCTTGTGAAAAATACCCCGTCATCAGTGCCAGCAATTTGTGGATTCGGTCTTCGTCTGTTTTTCCAAGCGCATCCGGTACAATCGAAAACGTATTGGATATTCCATCACGACATATATCATAGGACAACTTAGCTACAGAATTCAGACTAGCCAGCGCTCCGTTCTTTTCTCTTCCGCTCATTGGATTAGCTCCCGGCGCAAGCGGTTCACCTGAAAGCCGTCCGTCAGGCGTATTACCTGTTTTCTTTCCGTACATCACGTTGGAAGTAATCGTTAATATAGATAACGTATGAACCGCATCCCGATAGAGCGGATACGCCCTCAGGCATTGATAAAATTTCTCTACTTGCTCGCAAGCAAGCTCGTCCACACGGTTATCATCATTGCCAAACATAGGAAAATCGCCTTCTACAATAAAGTTTGTCACCAATCCGCTTTGAGCGTCACGTATGCATTTCACTTTTGCATACTTTACGGCGGAAAGGGAATCCGCAAGGCAACTCAACCCGGCTATCCCAAAGGCCATCAATCGGCGGACCTGCGTATCATGCAATGCCATCTGACTTTTTTCATAAGCGTATTTGTCATGCATCGCATGAATGATATTCAATGCATCCACATAGGTCTTCGCAAGCCAAGGCCTGTAAAAATCCATACGTTCCATTAATTTATCATAATCCAAATAGTCTTCTTCCCATACCGGCATCTTTGGTGCAACCTGTATTTTTTTCAATTCATCCCTGCCGCCGTTTATAGCGTACAGCATCAATTTGGCTAGATTCGCTCTTGCCCCGAAAAATTGCATATCTTTACCGACACGCATCGCAGAAACACAGCAAGCAATCGCATAATCGTCCCCGTAGATCGGTCTCATGATATCATCATTTTCATACTGAAGAGCGTCTGTTTCGATGGATACCCGTGCTATATAATTCTTCCAGTTCTGCGGAAGATTCTGTGACCATAAAACGGTCAAATTAGGTTCCGCACTTGGTTTAAGGTTATACAGGGTATGCAGCATCCGGTAGCATGTTTTGGTTACCAATGATCTGCCGTCTTCACCGATACCTCCGATAACTTCTGTAATCCACATCGGGTCGCCGCCAAACAATTCATTGTATTCAGGAGTGCGCAGATGTCTTGCAGCTCTTAATTTCAGAACAAAGTCGTCCACAATTTCTTGAGCCTGTTCTTCTGTTAACGTGCCGTTCGCTAAGTCTCTTTCAAAATAAATGTCTAAGAAGGTAGAAACACGGCCAAGGCTCATGGCTGCCCCATTCTGCTCTTTGATAGCGGCTAAATAACCAAAATACAGCCACTGAACAGCCTCTTGCGCTGTTTCAGCCGGACGAGAAATATCATATCCATATTGTGAAGCCATGGTTTTCATATCCTCCAATGCCTTCGTTTGTCCGGCCACTTCCTCCGCAAGTCGGATGTTATCACCATTCATACCTTGTTGTCCCAATCCTGCTTTATCCGCTCTTTTTCTTTCAATCAAAAAATCGATGCCATATAGGGCGACTCTTCTGTAATCCCCTATGATACGTCCTCGGCCGTAGGCATCAGGAAGTCCGGTAATAATTCCTGCCTTCCTCGCGGCAATAACATCCGCCGTATAAGCATCAAAGACTCCGTCGTTATGTGTTTTATGCTGACAAAATTGCTGCTCAATTTTGTCAGATATCTGATACCCGTATTCTTCACAGGCATTGTGTACCATGCGCATGCCTCCAAAAGGATTACAAGCTCTTTTTAACGGTTCATCTGTTTGCAGTCCTACGATCAACTCGTCGTCTTTGCAGAGATATCCCGGCTTAAATGACGTAGAAGTGATCACCGTTTCTGTATCAATGGCATATACCCCTCCATTTTGCTGTTCTACACGTAAAAGCTCTTCCAAATGATCTCTCATTCGAATGGTTCGTAAGGTAGGTTCCGCTAAAAATTCTTCCGTTCCATCATATGAGGTATAGTTCTTTTGAATAAAATCCCTAACATCAATTGTTTTGTTCCAATTGCCGTTCTTAAAGCTTGTCCATTCTTTCATCTTGCCAACTCCTTCTCTTCTTGTTAAACTCTTACCACTTGATGCTGCCGGAAATAATTTCCTTACTTGAATAAAAAAAGGCAGCACCACAATATGGCACTGCCCAGACGGTCGGCATTTGATCTGTCTTTGTTTCCCGGTGGTTTTGCCCCACCTCATTCCGTCAGTCGCAAAAACAGTTTATGTAAAGTTTATATCATAACTGAAATCCGTTGTCAACCAGAATGTCCAAATTCTACATATAGTTTATTTTTTATATTTTTTCCAACATATGTACATTATACAGTATATGTACCACATCTGCCCTGTTTAAATCTTTATAAGCCGTTCTTCCTTCATTGATATACCCTAATTCTACAGCTTTTTCATCTGCAGTACTATGACGGTAACCTTCTGTAACGCCAGTTGCTCGAAGTATCACGGTACAAAAATCCAGCTTCGTCGCTTGATTATTGGTGCCAAACAGATTATTTCCAACCCCTTTTATCAAACCTTTCGTCACACAATAGCCAACATATTTTTTTGCCCAATCCGGTACATCCGTAAACTTACACTGGCTCACGTATAATTCGCTGTTTGAAGCGATCTCTTTTGTCCCTCCAACCATTCTCGTCAAAAGAACAGCCATTTCGATTCTAGTCAGTTCATCTTCCAATCGAAAACCTCTGTCATCACCCATAAATAGACTTTGTTTGTTCAGCACGTTTGCTTCATAATCTTGGTCATTTCTGTAAACGACATGATAGGCATTATCCGCAACCCTTTCATCCGGATCATAAATTGGCTTGTGTCCGATTTTTTTATAAAAAGCACTTTTACTTAGCAATAAATAGTCTTCCGTAGGTTTTCCCCCAAGCGGATCATTATAAGTCACATCACAGTAGTACCACGTCCCATCTATTCGGCATCGGCTCCAGGCATGGTTGATTCCGCTTTTAGACTCCCCAATAAGGGTTTGAGCGGGAATCCCAAGTTGATCCAAAATGCTCTTGAATGCATACGCATATCCCATACAAACAGCTTCTCCATGCAATAGTGGTCCGGTATTCGACCAAAGCCACTTTTGAGTTTCTGTATTATAGTTTTTAATATACGTAGTGTTTTCCGCTAGGTATTCATTTACAAGCCGAACCATTTCCTGCTTTGAATCCGTTTCACTTCTTATGTCCTCCGCTATTTCTTTCGCTTTTTCCCTTGCGGCAACCACATCAGAAGCCTCTAGAATGGTCGTAGCAGCTGTTAACCGAGTGAGGTAGACCATTCCTTCATTTTTATATCCTCTCAATTCTCCGCTGGTTCCATTAACGGAATAATCCCTGATTTCCGTTAAAAATAAATTGATATTCGAATTATTAGCATCTGTTGCAAATTCGTCAAATTCCACTTGTCCGGTTTTGGAATCTTCCACTTGTTTTTTGCCCGGAGCTATTTGAGATTCTATTTCGGCCGTTAGCGTATCTTCGTTCGAAAAATTACCTTCCGCCAACTTTGAATTAATCTGATCGGATAAATCCATTCCCATTCTTATATATTCCAGATTGGGATTATCTGCGTTTGCCGCAAAAGCCAAACTATAATTGGTACCCACCAGCAAACAGCAGGATAATGTGGTCACTATAAGCATCTTCCGCATGAACATCTTGCCTCCCTAACGTCCTTTTTGTAAGATTATACTATATGTTACGAATTTATGGTAGTCATAAGTCATTTAAAGTAGAATGATACGGATCGGTTTATGACTATACCATTCCTACAAAAAGACCCCGAAGCAGATTGTGATATGCTTCGGGGTCTGATCTTCTTTTTATAGATTACTTTTAAACTTCTGCCTTCCATAGACCGTGTAAATTGCAATAAGCAAATACAACCACAGGCTTTTCATCGTCTACTACTAAGAACGATGCTTCAGGTGCTTCACCTGGTAATAAATTCTTTCTTTGTCCGCCTTTTTCTGTCTGTAAGTAAATCCATTCGATATAATGTTCGTCTACCATTGGATGTTCTACGCTTCCAACCTTCGCTGTGATCTTATTTCCTTCAACGGTTACTACCGGTATATGCTTTTCCACACTTGCCTCTACGGTATTGGCTACTAATTCTGTCATAGGGTCGCCACAACAGACCATAGAAACACCGGAATCGTGAATCAGTTCTACTAAGTTACCGCAATGCTTACATACAAAAAATTTCTTGTCACTCATAATGTACACCTCCGTGATCTTATTTCATATTATTAGTAAATCTTTATGCTGTAATAATACCCTATGACAGGTTGTTCAAACACAACATCTTGTATTTTTATTACCTAATATAAAGTACTATTTATAGTTCTGTGCTCTTATCTGGAAATAGGCTTGCGGATGTTCACATACAGGACAGACATGAGGGGCTTCTTTTCCAGTTAGAATATGTCCGCAGTTTGCACAATACCATTCATGTTCTGCATCCTTTTTAAATACCGAGTCATTCTGTAAATTCTTTAAAAGTGTTTTATATCTTTCGTCATGTTCCTTTTCAATAGCAGCTACCATTTCAAATAGAGTGGCAATTTTAGTAAAACCCTCTTCTTTTGCTTCTTCTGCCATTCTAGCATACATGTCAGTCCACTCGTAATGTTCGCCTTCAGCGGCTGCTTTCAAATTTTCTTCTGTAGTACCAACTCCATCGTGAATAAGCTTGTACCAAATCTTTGCATGTTCTTTTTCGTTTCCTGCTGTTTCTTCGAAAATAGCTGCAATTTGTTCATACCCTTCTTTTTTAGCTTTCGATGCAAAATAAGTATACTTATTTCTAGCCATTGATTCCCCTGCAAAAGCTTCCATCAGGTTTGCTAATGTTTTGGTTCCTTTTAAATCGCTCATTGTGTACCTCCTTGATTTTCTTTGTTTACATATTATAGCAATTTTTATAATCTATAATTACTTATTATATAAGGTTTCGATCTATTTTACATTATAATTATGTTAAATAATTTAAATAGCATCATATTATTATACTATCGGCAATTTTTTAAAGGTTTGCTGTATCTAACAATCTATGACTTTTATAGGGGAATATTTTAATTTAAACTTAGAATAATAAAAACTAGAGGTGATGTTATGAACACAAACGATGAACTTTTTACTTCCATAAATGAGCATTTATTGGGAGATGAAAAACCATCTATCTATTTGAATAAAATATGTAAGACTCCAGAGTTTAAGGTTTATCCGTTTAATATGCTTCTAGCGCTGCAAGACTCAAAGCAGTCACCGAAACATCACCCCGAAGGTAATGTTTGGAACCATACGATGTTAGTGGTAGATGAAGCTGCTAATCGCAAGTATCAAAGCAAAGATGCAGAAGTTTTCATGTGGGCAGCACTGCTTCACGATATTGGCAAGCCTCCCACAACGAAAGTTCGAAAAGGCAGAATAACCTCATACAACCACGATACGTTTGGTGCAAAACTTGCCGATGAATTTTTATCCTCACTTGATGCTCCGAAGGATTTTATTGACAGCACTTGCGCATTGGTACGGTTTCATATGCATGTTCTTTATGTAATAAATAATTTGCCTTTTGGTAATGTGCAAAAGTTGAAACAATGTACTGATGTTCACGAACTTGCATTGCTTGGTCTTTGTGACAGATTAGGCAGAACCGGCTCGAGTATCAGCGAGGAAGAAAAAAATATTCAACTGTTTCTATCTAAAATACAAGAATAAGAAAGGAAGGAACGAACATGGCAAAAGCAGGAATGAAGAGACCAGACCCAAAAGAACCTCATGGGACTGAAAGTAATCATAAAACACATTTTCCTAAAAACGACGTCGACCCAGTACCCGAAATCCAAGGAAAAGCGAAAAGCGGGAAAACAAAGGCAAAACCGTTTTAATTCAATCAGTAATCAAGTGCCGGAAATATTGAATTTCCGGCATTCTTCTTAATTTTCAAAATATTTCGTGTTTCAAACCTTTTTATTGGTGCTCCGTTTACAAATCCAGTTGGTGGGAGTATAATTCGCAATGTAAACATTTTTCTACAAATTAAGAGTTTTAAAGGAGTAACCAAATGTCTAAAATTCAAAGTGAAGGAGTTGTTTTAGCGAAAAATAGCGCTAAAAATGTGCCCTTCCTGCTAATCGCACTGATTTTTTTTATTTTTATCGGCATTGCCTTTTGCCCTGCATTCAATGAAAATGTAGCCCATAGCATCGCCGCACTTACCGGAGGTGCTGATTCAGAAACATCAGCACAAGCACAGACTATTTTCGAGATTCTGCAGTATAACCGTTCCATTCACATCCTTGCGATGTTACTGCTCGGTTTTGGATTCTTGATGTGCTTCGTCAGAGGTCATGGATTCAGTTCCATAACAGCGACGCTTCTGGCTGTAAGTGTTTCTATTCCTGTATATATGCTTTTCAAGAGTTTTATAGGGGAAGAATCTGCACTTAGTATTGAAGCATTTCTATTTGCAGAATTCTGTGCTGCCAGCTTATTGATTACAATCGGAGCACCGCTCGGGCGCCTCAAGATGGATCAATATTTATTACTTGGTGTACTTTTTGTCCCTATTTATTTCTTCAATGAATGGCTTGTCCTCGAAAGCGGTTATTTCGAAGGCTTCTTAGACACAGGCGGAAGTGTTCTGATTCATGCATTTGGAGCATATTTCGGTCTGGGTGTGATCACTGGTACCTATAACAAATTCAAAAATGGAAACCCATGTGACAATGATTCTACAAGTAATCAGTTTTGTCTGCTCGGGAGTTTAATTCTTTGGGTCTTTTGGCCTTCTTTCACCAGTGCCATCGCTGCACCTGACCGAATAGTATTAACTGCTATCAATACTATTTTTGCACTTTGCGGCGCAACCATTGCCACCTATATCTTCTCCAAATTGATTCGCGGCCATATTGATGTAGAGGATATTGCAAATGCGGCTCTTGCCGGAGGCGTAGCGATTGGTTCAACCTGTGATCTGGGAAATCCTGGCATGTCAATGCTCATCGGGATTGCTGCCGGTGCATTAAGTACTTGTGGGTTCAGCATCATTGCACCAAAAGTTCAAAACCTTATCAAGGGGACCGATACCTGCGGCGTTCATAATCTGCACGGTATGCCCGGTCTTTTAGGCGGATTATCTGCTATTATCATTACAGGCAACGTAGGCATTCAGCTATTCGGTATAGTTACCACGGTTGTTATCGCCTTCGTAGGCGGGAAAATAGCCGGTATCATTATTGGATTACTGGGAACGAAGAGTGCACTCTATAGTGATGCAGATGAATTTGAAGAATTAGAATATACAAAAATACATGCCGTTAATTCTAATGCTGCTCATACTAAAAAAGCCAAGAAAACTTCATAAAGTCGTAACGGATACATATAAAAGCGATAGACGAAAACGTCTATCGCTTTTTAACTATAACAAAGAATTTGCAACGGTTCTATTCATTTATATACTTTATGATAGGTTCAATATTTTTTTCATTAGTGAAGTCCACAGGATGGGTATAACTCCTCAGCATACCCCGCTCATCAGCTGTCAGCACTTTTTTTCTTTTTAATTTTAGTTTAAGCAGATTCATCAATATTTTATCAAAAGGAGTTAGCGTTTCATAATTAAATCCGCCTCGAAGCATGAAAAATTGAATGCTTTCCTGCTGTTGCACATTTAAATTCTTGTTTCTTACTTCCTCCACGATTTCATCTCGAACCGGTGTGGCTCCTAAACAAAACACCGCTATTTTCTTATCCTTCAGATTGGAATAATTCTTTGTGATCAATTTCAACCCATTTATTCCTCCTGCGTAAAGGCCTCCTCCAAAAACGATCGTATCATAGTGCAGCAAATCCTCTGCTTTCGTTTTTTTACCAATTAATAAATCTGCTTGCACGGCCTTTGCGATCCACCTTGCATATTTCTGGGTGAACCCTGATTTTGAATTATATATTACCGCAATTTTATTTGGATTTGCATTATCATTTATTTGCACCAAAATAACCCCCTCAAGATAAACTTGATCTTTGAACCATTTATGTTCCAATTCATATAAAAAATCGTACATGCAAAAACTCCAAACCTGTTATACAACAAGCTTAGAGCTTTTACGCTTGAAGTCGACACCCATATTTGAACTGGGATTTCCCTACAAAATCTCTTTATTAAAATGTCCTCTTGTGTCTGTTTCCTTATTAAAGACAGCTTTATCCACTCCGCCATTTAATTTGCTTAAGGCCTTATGGATGGTTTTCACAACCTGCTCTTTTGATTCAACTGTAAAGTTTAATCTGAATGCCTCGATTCCTTTTATACTTGGTAGCTCATCTAAAAGATTAAGTGTCTTCCCGTTAAGAATCGTCGTTGTACAATCATCATGGCAAATGATAGGGAAGGTTCCGTGCTCATCTTTTAACTCATAGCTCGACCTTTTGCAAATACCACACTGATTCATTTTTTTCAGCGGACAATATTTTGTAAACAGCAAAGGAGCCTTACCATATACAATCATTTCTAGCGCAGGATAGCCGTCATTTTCTTCATAATAGGCATGAATTAAATCTTCAATTTGTCTCTTATTCAATTCATAAGATAAAGTTACTCGTTTCGCACCTAATCGATATAATTCATAACAACTAGCAGAATTAACAACATTTAGAGAATAGTCCGTCACAAAAGGATTCGTTTTTCTGTAGTGATAAATTCCGCCATATCCTCCGATTAGCAGCTGCCCTTCTTTTTCCTTATAATCGTTCTGGTTTCTTCTAACAACGTTTTCAAAATAGATTTCCTTCATTCCACAGCTCACGCACGCATCATACTGTTCCTTATTCGTTACAGAGGCCGTAAGGCATGGTTTTTCAGGGTCAAAACTTATTTTTTCTTTTGCTTTCAACGCCTTGGTTCTTTTCTTTTGACTGTTAAGCTTTAAGTCATATAAGCCCTGTACAAGTTCTCTTCTTGCTGCATTTAACAGTTTAGCTGGAACAAATGCATTGCATTCCTCAAAATCTACATGATTCAGTTCGAATATGGTATCATTTAATCTTGAAAATTGCTTTATTACCTGCTCTTTTGTTGTTGGATTATTAATTGCGACCCCTAGTATTTCCTCGCTTTCATATAAATAATTAAAGCCTAAACCCGATCCATCTATGATCAGCTTTGAATCTGGGTATGCATACACGCTAATATCTAGGTTAAAACGCTTACATTCTTTTTCCAGTGATGATTCTAACTCTTTGTAATAGGAATAATCCTTCGTTATATATACTACATCACCCTTAGACAGCTTTTCTTTGATTTTAATATAGCAGACATCATCTGCTTTGTTGATTAAATTGTCCTCTTTATCATACAGTTTTACAACCGTTAAATTAACATCTTCATTGTTATGACTTATTCTGATGATATCGTTTTGATGTAAGGTCTTCGTAAGTGTTATTTCAACCATGTCATTAGCAAGCTTGCTGATTCGGCCAATTTCATAACCAAAGTTATTGGGTCTTAAAATGTTTGTAATATCTTTCTGATCTTCGTGAAACAAATATCCTTTCGTAAAGGTTCTATTGAATGTTTTGTTCAGATTTTCTTTATCTTCTTCGGTTATTTTATGATCTAAAGCCATGCGATAGGTTGATACAACATTGGCAACATACGCAGGCTCTTTCATTCGGCCTTCTATTTTTAAAGAATCAATTTCTTTTAAATCATGGATATAATCGATGGTGTTTAAGTCCTTAGCAGATAGAATGTAGTTTTTCCCTAAAGCTGTATCTGTTGTCTTATCCATCAGTTCATACTCTTTACGACAGGAGCCAACACACCTCCCCCGATTCCCGCTTCGATAGCCGATTAATCCGGACATGAGACAGTTTCCAGAATAAGATACACATAAAGCACCGTGAACAAAAATTTCTACAGGTATTTTAGCGATTCTTTTTATCTCTTTTACTTTTTCAATCTCAACCTCACGGGCCAAAACAACCCTTTTCGCACCAAGTTCTTTCAATAATAAAGTCCCATCTAAATCGTCTATTCCCATTTGAGTGGAACAATGGGCCTCCATATCAAGAAAGTTTTTAACGATATAATCGAGAGCAGCCAGATCCTGGACGATAATTCCATCCACACCGATTTCATTTAATTCGTGCATCTGCGCTTTCATCTCTTCTACTTCGTTTTCGAAAACGATGGTATTCATTGTTACATAGATTTTAACATTCCTCAGGTGCGCATATGCAACAGCCTCTTTTAATGATTCTAAATCAAAATTACAAGAGTATGCACGTGCGCCAAATTTTTGCATTCCTAAGTATATTGCATCACAACCATTAGAAATTGCAGCTTTTAAAGCTTCCATATTTCCTGCTGGTGCTAATAATTCAGTCATTTTTTCCTCCGTACTACTAGTGTATCGTTCATCAAATAACTGGGTGAATTACGCTTGATAAACTTTCATAGGTGACGTTCAAAAAACGTAGGCGTAGTGATGCTACGACGAGGCTTTTTGGATGTTGCATATGGGAGTTTAGACAAGTAATTAATCCGGTTAATTTGTGAACGTTACACTAACTATTCTGCGCTAAGTGCTTCTAACTGGCTGCAAAGTTTTTCTACAGTGTTCAGCTCATTCTTTTTAAAGGCTAATGTAATATTGGCTTCCAATTCTTGTTTTTTCTTGTCTATTTCTAAATACTTCTGATCGAAATATTTATCATATACCATTTTACGGAAAGAACGTGTACGCAACCGTCTAATGGTGTTGCCTTCTACAAGTAAAACGTAATCCGCACAGTTCGCTACAAGATAGAAATCGTGGCTTACCATGAGTACAGCCCCTTTATAGTCGGAAATGGCTTTTTCCAGCGCCATTTGTGCGTAAATATCCAAATGGCTAGTGGGTTCATCAAGAATAAGAAGTTCTGCATTTGTACTTGCAATCATCGCAATTTGGAGCAAATTCTTTTCTCCACCAGATAACTGACCTACCTTCTGCTTTAAGGTATCCCCTTCCAAACAATATTTCCCGAGATACTCACGGATGCTTTCCCTTGTCTCAAAACCTACGTTTTCCATAACCTCGTATACCGTTTTTGTTTCATCTATATTTTCGCCCTGAAGCTGAGACAAACAGGCATAGCTTATATTCTCATCGATATGGATGGAAGGATGGTTATTCTTTAAGATATCCCGCATTAAAGTCGTTTTTCCTGTGCCATTTGCACCAACGATGGCTACTTTTTCGCCAGCCAGTAATTCAACATTGATATTTTCCAATAAGCTTTCTTCAAATGAAACATTGTAATTGGTAATGCTTAAAACAGGTTGCTCTGTTTCAACTTCTATTGCCGGAAGTTCAATCGTTGGCTCACGCAGTTCAATAAAAGGGGCCTTAATTTGTCTCGCACGCAAACGATCCAGTTGTGTTTGCTTTGCATTTACGGCGCTTCCAATAACAGGATTGACAAGTATCGTCGCTCTTGTGCGCAGAATATCAACCATTTTCTCCGTACGCTCAATTTCTTCCTGATCTTCCATACTCATCTGTTTAAGTTTTAATTTTTCCTTTAACTGGGCTGAGCGATATTCTGTATAATTACCATCATATTCCTGAATATCCCCGTTCTCTAAGTGTAAAATCTTATTAAAACAATGATTCAATAAATAGCGGTTATGTGTAACAACTAATAATGTACCATCATAACCATTAATCAACTGACAAAGTCTATTCAAGTTTTCAAAATCAAGAAATACATCCGGTTCGTCCAAAACAAGAAGGTTTGGAGATAATAGCATTTCTCTCATAATCTGAAGGTTTTTATACTCTCCACCGCTAAGTTGTGAGACCTTTGTTTCTTCTAATTCACGCATACCGGCTACATATAGCTGTTTACGGATATTGTTTGCATAATGTTCTCCGTCCATGGCCTCAAAGGCATCTAAAAGAGCCTGATATTTCCCAAATAACGGCTCCACCTCCTCAGCCACTGCCATTTCTTCACATACAGCAGCTGTCACTTGCTGATTTTCCACGAACCGCTCACTTAGATATTCAAAAACAGTGCATTCCTGCTCTTTATCTCTCACAACAAACTGGCTGGCATAACCGATACGGCAACTTTCATCTTTGATTATCTTTCCATCGTACAAATACTTATCCGGATGAATCATCATATCAACAAGAGTTGATTTTCCCGCACCATTGCTTCCAATAAAAGCGCAATGCTGTCCCATTTTCAATGTAAACGAAACCTCTTTATATAAATCTTTTGCAGGAAAACCATAGGAAAGTTTTTCTACTTGAATCATTTTTGTTATCCTCTTTTCTAAAAAATTTTATCTGAATTTGTCACAGTAGAATTATAACAATTCACACTGCATAACACAAGAAAAGTTGCCAAAACAATGACATCTGCTTTAGGATAGTGCAACCAGTTGCAACCATAACAAAAAACAAATAAAAAACTCTAAACCCGTCAAATTCAATGTGTTTAGAGTTCAACTTTGGAGGCGACACCCAGATTTGAACTGGGGAATAAAGGTTTTGCAGACCTCTGCCTTACCACTTGGCTATGTCGCCATTAATACTGGAACAATTCATTTTATTCAAAAATATATAAGATATGATATCTTGTTTTTATTATATAACTGAATAACAAAGAAAACAATATGAAAGAGAGCAGCTTTTGCTGCTCTCTCCATCATGGTATCACTCACTTTAAATTGAATTGCGCTTTTACTTGAAGGCTATCTCCTTGAAAGGTCAAATTAGCGTTTGCACCGTCTTTGTTAATCCACGCGTACATCGTTGTATCTATACCCATTATTTCCGACTGTGAGAGTATCTGACCTTCGCCTAAAATAGCTTTTGCTTGCGCATAAGTCATTCCTTCCCGAACTTGATTGTACTGATCCAGGGTGATTTCTTCAGCGGACTCCTGTAAGCCCATTTGCGCTTTGGTCGTGATCTCATCATCCTGAATAATGATATTTAAACTGGACAATCCGGGTCCTTTCCAGCTATACATCACTGTTTTGATTCCTGCAATGTCATTGGAGGATTCTTCCGTTCCTTCTTCTCCTAATATAGCAACAACATCTGAATAGCTAGAACCCATATTAATTTTTAGAAAATTGTCATAGGTCACTTTATCCTCGCTGATATCAGAAGTTGATTGCTCACTTGAATCCGGCTGCACCGTTGACGTTGAAGCCTGCCGGTCACCTGAATTCTCCTTATCTCCGCCGCCGCTAATCACTCCTATAATACCAAGAAGAACTACAACCGCAACTGCTATCCATATACCTTTGCCTTTCTTTTTTTCAGGCTGGTTTTGTGCTGTTGTTCTTATCCCTTCAATCGTTTCTTCCACCTTTGCAGTATCGTTATCATCAACGATTACAGCATTCTCTGTACTGGCTTTGCATATCAAACACTCTTTATCATCATCACTTAATTTGTTTCCGCATGTTTTACAAATCTTCATCTTTTCCCTCCATCTCTTATATTAATATTTTACAAATTATTCCATTATTATTAATATATCACTATATTGTAAAAATGTAAACACCTCGTACTTTTTAAATTATTTCCTGTTTCTATTTTTATGACAAAAAGATTCCAATATCTATAAGATATTGGAATCTTAAAGGCGGTATCCCTTATGGCACACCGTAATCCAAGTAATTCTCTTGAGCTTCTTGATTCTACTATATATATTAAAATTAAGAATTGGTGGATTGCCCACCATCCACATGAAGCACTTGACCAGTTACAAAGCGCGAATCATCAGAAGCTAAATAGACATATGTAGGTGCTAGCTCAAACGGTTGACCCATACGCATCATCATATTATCCTCTGGCAATGCAGTTTGATCTGCAGAAAAACTAGCTGGGATCAAAGGCGTCCAAATCTTACCTGGGGCTACGGCGTTAACTCTTATTCCTTTAGGAGCAACACTTCGGGCTAAAGCACGTGTAAATCCGACTATGGCCCCTTTTGTAGCGGTATAATCAATAAGCTGATTTTCACCAACATAAGTCACTACAGATGTTGTACCTATAATTGAACTTCCTGGTTTTAAATACGGGAGTGCCGCTTTTGTTGTATAAAAATGAGAATATATGTTCACTTTAAAGGTCTGATCGAACTGATCCTCACTGATATCTAAGAGACTGAGTTGTTGAAATTGGATGCCTACGTTATTACATAAAACGTCTAGTTGCCCAAAGGTTTACAAGTAGCAATTGGGCGTCTAAGCTCAATTGGTAAAACATTCCCTCACTTCCTTCTCTTTAATCTGATTCATCTTTCTATGTTATTACAATATATTCATATAATGTAATCTTATCCTGTGTAATTAAGAGAGGACACTAAAAAATAAAAAAAGCCTCGCTAGGCTTAGTTATTGCAGATAATGTAAAATTCAGCAAATAAAAAAGGAATCCGGTTTCTATTCGAAACTGATCCCTCAATTTTTTGGAGGCGACACCCAGATTTGAACTGGGGAATAGAAGTTTTGCAGACTTCTGCCTTACCACTTGGCTATGTCGCCATACACCGGCCGTTTGACCGGCTTTTGTTGGCTAGGGTAGCAGGATTTGAACCTGCGCATGATGGAATCAGAATCCATTGCCTTACCGCTTGGCGATACCCCAATGTTCATTTAAATCTTTTAAATGGGGTGGATAGTGGGATTTGAACCCACGCATACAGGAGCCACAACCCTGTGTCTTAACCACTTGACGATACCCACCATGTCATATTCTACCATTTCATCTGCACTTTTTTATATTTAAAAGTGGCGACCTGGATCGGGCTCGAACCGACGACCTCCAGCGTGACAGGCTGGCATTCTAACCAACTGAACTACCAGGCCGCATAAATAAAATGGTGGGCGTTATAGGGCTCGAACCTATGACCCTCTGCTTGTAAGGCAGATGCTCTCCCAGCTGAGCTAAACGCCCATTTTAAAAATGGTAGCGGCGAGTGGATTCGAACCACCGACCTTCCGGGTATGAACCGGACGCTCTAGCCAACTAAGCTACACCGCCATGTCTTCCACATTTCTGCCGTCAACATTTAATATATTAGCAGTTTATTTGAGAACTGTCAACAACTTTTTCGCATATTTTCATTTTTTTTGCATATATTGTATATGGCATTTTTCCATACACTCTCACATGTGTATATTTCAACCTTTTCATAATCAGGCTTACTCGATCCATTCGAATCGTTTATAGATTTTCCCCTCTTTTTCAACCAGATCATTCCACATCGATTTTGGTCTGACCCAAATTCCTCTCTCCCCATAAAGAGCTTGATACACCACCATCAGTTCAAGCGTCTCCGAATGAGTCGCCAGAGAAAGAACCTGATATTCCTGGCCTTTATAGTGCTTATATTTTCCCAATTTTATATCATCCATTTTATCCTCTTTTTTCACATTTATACTCTGATTTAATTCTCTTATTAAATACCTGATAGAGCCAAGCTTCAATTAATTCGTATAGATTTACTTCCAGCTTATCTTTTATTATCAATCCACATGTAACACCGTTACTTCTTTTTCAGCATATTCCTCTGGAATTTTACCGATTTTCCAGCCTGTACTTGTCGTTTCAATATAATAGTATCTTGAACCATCTTGTTCATAATAAGTACCCTTTAAGTTGTCCGCACCTTTGATCCCTACTGCCATGTGATCATCATATTCCAACATGACTGCGCCATATCCCAATTGTCTCAAAAGAGAAACCAATAAAATACTGGTGTCTTCACAATCACCACCTCGATCGTATAAGGTTTCCAACGGAAATTTCGGGTATTCATCGTAACCGGTTGTCTCATAATCCGAGGTGTATTCAAAGCTCTGTACAAAGCACACCATCAAATTGACCATATCCCAATCACTCATATTATTTTCTTCTGCCGTTTTCTTAAAAACATGAGCTAATTCATTCAGGAATTCATCATCGTACGTATCATTTACATAGTAAGTATATCCAATGATTCGATTCCGGTCCATGCTCTTATACCTGTCATAAATAGGGGTTGATAATGCCAGCTCATAGCTCCAAATGGATCCGGCCGGATATTCCCATTGATAGGAAACCGCTTTATAGCTTTCATCGGTATCTTGTGACAAGGCCAGATTTCGCTGCTGATTCCAATTTCCATCGGAATCAACGATAACTGCTTGCGATGTCTTATCCCACTCTACGGAGGCACCAAAGGCCTCTAACACAGCTCTGATTGGCAGATAGGTTCTTCCGTCTTTGATAATAGCCTGTGTATCATTTTCTACCGATGTACCATTTATCCAAATATTGTTTTGTCCGATCGGAACACATACGAGAATACCATCCTTCTGGGCATAAGCCAGTTTTTGACTATTGTCCCATGTGACTTGACAACCGAAGCTCTCCAGCGTAACGCGAAACGGAACCAATGTCCTGTTATACTGATCAATAAATGGGCTTCCTGTATTCTGTGAAAAGGATATATTCTTTCCATCCATGTTGATATTAATTGTAGATGAAGCTGCTGCGCCTGTGCTGCAAAACAATAAGATAAAAACGGTAATGCCGACTACTATGTATTTTTTCATTATTTCTCGCCTTTCAGTCATTAATCCCTTCCAAAATACACCACCTATTTTCCTTAACATTATACACCTTGTTTTAATCATTACACAATAGATTCAAAACAAAACACATGAAAGTCCATTGTCTCTCATGTGTTCTCTTCAACCTATTTCGATCTTATAAATGTTCTTCCCACTCGGATTGTTTAAAACCTACTAATATCAAATCCTCTGCAATCAATAAGGGTCTTTTTACCAGCATACCGTCACTGGCTAAAAGCCGAAGCTGCTCCTCCTCTGACATAGTAAGCAGTTTATCTTTCAAGTTCAGTTCCTTATACTTTAACCCACTTGTATTAAAAAATCTTTTTAACGGAAGCTTGCTCCATTGATGCCATTGCTTCAATTCGTCATATGTAGGCCTACCTTCTTTTATATCCCTCCATTCATATTCTTTTCCGTTTTCGTCCAGCCATCGCTTGGCTTTTTGACAGGTTGTACATTTAGGGTAGCAAACAAACAGCATACCTTTTCTCCTTTCATATGTTGATAAATATAATATTACCACTCCATTTGAATTTAAACATAAAAAATATTCCCCCTGTTCATTAAAAAAGACAAGGGGAATAGAGGTATTACCAGATAAAATTAATATGCTTTTCCTTCTTTACGTCTTTTTGCAAATTCTGCTGTAGCAGTAAATAAAACGTCGGTTGAAGAATTCAGTGTTGTTTCGCAAGAGTCTTGTAAAACAGCGATAATGAAGCCAACTCCAATGACCTGTGACGCAACATCATTTGGAATACCAAATAAACTGCATGCAACGGGGATCAAAAGCAAGGATCCTCCTGCCACGCCGGAAGCTCCGCAAGCACAAACAGCCGACAATACGCTGAGGATAATTGCTGTGGCAATATCCACTTCAATTCCCAGTGTATTTACTGCCGCTAACGTCAATACAGAAATAGTAACAGCTGCACCCGCCATATTGATGGTCGCACCTAAAGGAATGGATACGGAGTAAGTATCCTTGTCTAATCCCAGTCTTTCGCAAAGCTGCATATTAACCGGAATGTTTGCAGCAGAGCTGCGTGTAAAGAACGCCGTGATACCGCTGTCTTTCAAACACTTAAACACCAAAGGATATGGGTTTCTGCGAATATTTACAAAAACAATAATCGGATTGACAACAAGCGCCACAAAAACCATACATCCTAGTAAGAGTACTAGCAGTCTGCCGTATTCGCTTAATACGCCAATCCCATTGGTACTGATGGATTCAAAAACTAAACCCATAATTCCGACAGGAGCGAAATTAATGACCCACTTTACGATTGTGGATACCGAATCAGAGAAATTCGTAATCATATCCTTTGTACTTTGTTTTGCATCTCTTAACGTAAATCCAAAAAGACAAGCCCAAGCCAAAATGCCAATGTAATTTGCATTGAAAAGTGCCTTCACCGGGTTGTCCACAACGCTTGTAAGCAGATTCTTCAACACTTCTGACACGGCACCCGGAGGGGCCAAATTTTCTGCACCGGCACCAAGGGTCAGACTAACTGGGAAGATAAAGCTTGCAACAACTGCAATGAGGCCAGCTAAAAATGTTCCTAATAAATACAGTATAAGAATAGATTTCATGTTTGTCTGATGCCCGCTTCTATGCTGAGAAATAGCCGCCATTACTAAAAAGAATACCAATACCGGCGCAACTGCTTTTAATGCCCCTACAAATAGTGCACCAAAAATGGTAATGGGTTGAGCTTGTTCCGGAACAAGCAAAGCTAAAATAATACCGATAATAAGTCCTAAAATGATTCTCTTAACAAGACTGATCTGATTCCATTTGCTTATTATATCTTTCAATTTTCGTTTCTCCTTCTTTCATTCATTTTAAACAAACCTCCAAAGCTAAATTTTATCTCAAAAGATTATGATTATCAACAGATTTCTGAGAAGTCAGTTTAAAATTATTTATGCAGTTTTTCAAAAAATTGTAAAGATTAATTTTCCTAAGCCTTTCAGTCTCCCTTTTTCCAAATTAAGATTTAATTTTTTAATATTTATAAAGTAATTCGGAGCTTGCTTACAAAGGATGAGAATTTGTGCCAGAACCCCTTCTTGACGGCTGAAACCTTAGCAGCTCTCTCTGAATACACTTGTTCAAAGTACACTTGACAATCAATCGATGCACGATTGTCAATTTTCTTTATATAATTCCCATCGTTAAAAAGAATTCTTGCTTTTACATTGTCATACCAAATCGCCTCCAGAATAGTATTAATCTGATATTTAATATATTTGTCTAATACAGGGCAGGCTACTTCGATTCTTCGTTCGGTATTTCTGGTCATTAAATCGGCAGAGGAGATATAAATTTGTTGTTGATCTCCCTTACCAAAGCTATATATTCTAGAATGTTCTAAAAATCTCCCTACAATGCTGATTATGGTGATATTATCGGTTTCACCGTTTATCTTTGGTAAAAGGCAGCAGATTCCCCGAACGATCAGTTTTATATTTACACCTGCTTTCGATGCCTCGGTTAGTCTGTCGATCATATCAATATCCGTTAAAGAGTTAATCTTGATTATAATGGAACCGTGCTCTCCTTTTCCGATTTCTTCGTCGATCATTGCAAGCAAGGATGATTTAAAATTTGTCGGTGCGACCAATAATTGTTCATAATTTCCGTCGATGTGCCCGATAGACATATTTTTAAAAAATTCAGCGGCATCTCGTCCGATATCCGGATTTGCCGTGATTAAAGATAAATCTGTATAAAGTTCTGCCGTTTTTTCATTGTAATTTCCCGTACCTACTTGTGTGATATAACTTACCCCGCTTTTTTCTTTCAGCATAATCAAGCACACTTTTGAGTGAACTTTATAGGCATCCAGTCCATAAATGATCTTACAGCCGAATTCCTCCAATTTTTCCGACCAATCGATATTATTCTGCTCATCAAACCGAGCTCTAAGTTCCATTAAAACAGTGACTTCTTTGCCGTTTTCCGCCGCAGCACAGAGGTAATCTACCAACTTTGCTTTTTTTGCCAGTCGATAGATACTTATCTTGATAGCGATTGTATTTGGATCATTGGCTGCTTCTTTAATCAAGTGCAAAAAAGCATCCATATTCTCAAAAGGATAAAACAACATAACATCTTTTTGCTTGATTTGTTTGATCATGCTCTGTTGAAAAGTAAGACTCGCGCTTTGTGCCGACGTGAAGGCGGGATAGGTAAGCTGTTTTGTCTGCAACACCGAAAGTTTTGAGAATAATCCAAAGACATATTCCATTTTGAGCGGTGTATCGGAAATAAAAATCTGCCGAGATTCTATGTCGAATTTCTCACAAAGATAGTTTGAAAATTTTTCACTCATCGAATAATTGGCTTCCAGTCTTATCACGGATAGTTTTTTTCGTTTATGTAGAAATTTTTTCATGAAGCTCCTGAAGTCTTCAATTGCTTCAAACGTTTCACTATCCGGATTGATATCCGCATTTCTCGTAACGCACAAGCAATTTTTTTCGACGATTTCATGTTTTCCAAAAGCATCGCTTGCAAATTCTAAAAGAACTTTTTCCGTACGAATATACCGCACATCGCTGCTCGGGAAAAAAATAATTTCAGGAAGGGTATGCGGAACCGGTAAAAGTCCCAAAATGTTGTCATTTCTATGTTTCAAAAGCGCAATAATATAGATTTCTTTATTTGCGATATGGGGGAACGGATGATGGGGGTCCACAATTTGAGGAGACAAAATCGGCTTTATGTTCGCTTTATAATATTCTTTTATGTATTTTACTTCTACCGTTTCCAGTTCATAAAAATCAAGAGGAGATACGCCATACTCCTGAAGTCCCGTTTTGATTTCTTTATACACTTTTGATTTTTGTTCGTAAAGAGTTCGTACAGCAATATATATCTTCTCCAATTGCTCCTTTGCAGTCATACCGGATTTATTGTCACGATGCTCCTCATCGACAACAGATAAATCAAATAAACTCCCCACTCGTATCATAAAGAACTCATCTAGATTGCTTGTAAAGATGGATACAAATTTTAATCTCTCCATCAACGGTACGCTGGAATCTGCTGCCTCTTCTAATACACGCTCATTAAATTTAAGCCATGACAATTCCCTGTTTTGTGTATAACGTCTATTGTTCGCTATCACTGCTGTCACTATTACTTCCCTCCAAAAACAGTTTTGTATATAAATATCCTTCTCGAATTCCATATTCGCTTACGACGATAGTTTCACTGTTATATTTTTCAGAGATACTTTCTAAAATAGTCATTCCGGGTATAATGGTGTGAATACGGTCAGGGATATTTTTAATAATTTTTTGTACCGCATATTTTCTTTCTTCGGAAAAATCCCTCAACATTTCATTCAATCTTTTTATTTCAATATTCCTGTTGCCGGAAACCATATCGAAGATTTCATTGTTTAGCTTGCAAGCCCCTCGTATGGTGCCGCCAACACCGCAAATGATTTGATACTCACCAGAAATTTCGATCGTTTTCAATTCATCGTTTATGCAGTCTTTCATTTTTGAAAGCTCTTTTTTAGTCGGTAAGATATTTTTCACAAATTTCGTATAAAGACTGAGTGAACCAATGGGTAGTGAAACCGCTTTTTCAATCTCTCCATTGCTGTAAAAAACAAGTTCTGTGCTGCCGCCTCCGATATCAATCAGAATGCCCTTGTCCAAATTCATGACATGAGTTGCACCGACAAAATCATAAATAGCTTCCTGTTCGCCGGACACAAGATCTATATCAAATCCCGTTTGCTCATTAATAATCTTAATTGCTTCTTGCGTATTCTTGACATTTCGAAGAGAAGCCGTCGCAAATACAAAAACCTCTTTTACTTCAATATTATTAAGAATTTGTCGATATGCTCTTAAAATCCCGATGGTTTTCTTGATACCCTTTTTAGAAAGATTGCCATTCCTGCTTACATGACCGGCAAGTCCGGCCATATTCTTTTTATTCAGCATCAATTTAAAGCTTGAATCTGTTTTTTTATAAAGAGATAGTCTTATGGTATTTGAACCAATATCTATAACACCGTACATCATTCATTACTCCTATATTATAATATTGCACCTTTATTCTAGAATCATTGTGTCTTTCTTGATCTTGATTTTAATTATCCCATTAGAAAGTAAAAACTGATGGAGATTTATGTAAAAAGTAAGTTATCTCTTCGTAAAACAGACTTTTTTAATCTAAGGTTGAGGTAAAAGATACAGGTATAGGCTTCTTAGCTCTTGTATCATTTTTACCATATAAAAATTTCAACTTACATTTCTCATGAAAATTATGTTAAAATATTAATATGGCGTGTAGTTTTTGAGGAACATAGGCCCAGTTGTCAAGATTACACGCATTTCTTTTTATTAAATGGCTGGGTATGTTTGGAGGTAAAAGATGTATCAACAAGGTGATTTCATTATCTATGGTAGTTCAGGAGTATGTCATATTGAGGAGGTCTGCACCTTAGACCATATTCTCATGTCCGATAAAGATCAGCTATATTATAAACTTGCTCCTATATATGACAATGGTGTCATATATACGCCTATAAATACAGCAATCTTTATACGTGCTATCATTACCAAACAACAAGCAGAACAATTAGTTTCACAAATTACAGAAATCGTTCCTATTCCAGAGATTCTTGAAAATGTATGCGATAATCATAATGTGCGAGCGTTATCAGACTTATATGAGAAATTTCTTCAAACTTATGATCCGGAAAAACTGTTGCAGATTATTAAAACGGTTCATATTAAAAATAGTATTCTTATAAAGAATAGTAAACAGTTAGGTCAAACGGATCAAAAATACATGAAACAAGCAGAAGCCTTTTTATTTGGTGAATTGGCGGTAGCACTGGAAATTTCATATGATGATTTAAAGAAGCTTATTGAAGAAGGACTATCTACATTAGAATATTAACGCATTAACTATATGTATACACGAACAAAAAACCCTGCATTCAAAAGAATACAGGGAATATTTCTTTGTCATAAAGCCGGCACTCGAACTTCGTGCTCGACGTATCACCATTGCTCATAATGAACTTTTTCCGCTTTGTATCGGTCGATAAATTGATTCTGTTGGCCGTCAGGATAACCCACTGAAATCAATGCAAAGGGTCTAATGTGCGCAGGAAGCTTAAATAAATTCCGCACATTTTCAACGATAAAACCCGCAGTGGCTACGCCAAACCAGACACCCCCAAGGTTCAGGTGAACAGCTTCCAATAAAAGATTCTCCGCCGCCGCACTCAGATCCTGTTCCCAGGCTGAATGAATTCTCATATCGTTTTCATTTGCAAGAAGGACGAAGGTCGCCGCCGATTCTGAAACAGGCTTTGCATAAGGGGAGGTCTGTGCCAGTTTTTCCAGCATTTCTTTTTCCTGTACGACGATAAACTCCCACGGCTGCTGATTAGCTGCAGAAGGAGCCTGCATAGCCGCTCTGAGCAACCGATCAATTTTCTCCGGCTCTACCGCTTGATTTTTAAACTTACGTATACTTCTTCTGTCAAAAATTTCTCTCATTATAAATACCTCCTGACAAATTAAACTTTTTGCTAATCCTCTTGGTTTTCTATTTCACTCAGCAGCTTATTGCTGAGTAGAATATATTGGAGGGTTTCAGCTTCTGTTAAAATATTTTTATACTTTTTATTCAAATTATTCCAAGCCTTTATAATTTCATCCTGCATAGATAAGCCTTTTTCCGTCGTGCAAAGGTACACATTCTTTCCTTGATTCCTCTTTCGTACTAACTTTTTTTGCTCCAATTTTTCAACAAAACGGGTTATGGTAGAAGGCATCAAGTGCAGCAACTCTCCGATTTCTTTCTGTGGAATTCCGCCCTCCTGATTAACAAGGTACAGAAGCAATGCATGACTAGGTGACAATCCGGTTTTAGAAAAAGCGTCGTCCGCTATTTTCCCAAATACACGTGCAAGCTTTGCCGTTGAAAAAAATAAACACCCATCTAATTTACAATCACATTCTTTCATTTCATCTGCCAATTCAATCACCTATCTTGTTTGTACATACAAATATTTGCTGCTACATTTTCGTTCTACCAATTTATAAATTCAATCCTCTTTATCCTGAGGTTATGCCAAATTACTGTTATGTATATGTCAAAAAACAGACTGACAAATGCAGCCAGCCCATTTCTATTCATCAATGATTATTACATGCAATGGATATGTATTAATTGCCCATTGCTGCAGTAATTTGCATAATGCCAGCAACGACTTCCAACACCATGATAATGATTAAAATCATTTTATTTTTCCTTTTGTTTGGCCCCATTTCCTCCAGTTTATACATTGCCGCCATTAAAACTACAAACGTGAAAGGAAGAAATCCCGGAATTCTAATGCCTTTCAACGCGTTCAGCCCCATATAAGCAATCGCCACGATGCCGGCTATTATCATTATATTCTTAAATAACTTTTGTTTTTCCATTTATTCAACTCCTATATCGTATAATTATCTGAGCTAGCAAACCACCCGAGTACTTCATGCCCGCTATTTACTGTAACTTAGCATATTATACAATATTTTTTCCATATAATGAAGCTTTTTCTTTCATCAGAAGCCTATTTTCCAGTGAAAATCCCTAGTCATAATGAACGCGGCTCGGGTCATATCTATTTTCTTGTTTGGCTTCATTTGCAGGATATCCTATAGGAATAATCGCGAACGGTTGTAAATGTTCTGGTATGCCAAGAATCTCTCTCACCAACTGCATTCTTTCCTTAATCGGCGCAACCCCAAGCCACACAGCTCCCAGGCCAATTTCAGCGGCCTCTAAAAGAATATTTTCTGTACACGCACTCAAATCAATTTCTGCATATTGAGGCATCTCTATATCATTGCGATAACAGTTTACAATTGCCACCGTCGCATTTTTGGTAGACATCGCATATGGGCTGATTTTGGAAAGTTCGAGCAATTTCACTCTTTCCCGAATGACATAAAATTCCCAAGGCTGTTGATTGCAAGCAGAAGGCGCGGTCATGGCTGCCTTTAATATTAAATCTATTTTATAATTTTCAACCGGTCTTTTTTGAAACTTTCTTATACTTTTTCTTTTAAAAATAGCATTCATGCTGGTTCCTCCAAATTTATCTCCATTCTCTTTTGTTGAACTATAAGACTGCTAGTATCTGCTATATGTAAAATCCTTATACCTATTCTTCAGAGTTTGTTGGCTCTTCACTTTCAGCTGCTTCTTTATAGCTCCTCAACTATAAAAGCAGATGAAATCTCTTTTTTATTATACCTTTCATTTTTTCATTTGAAAAGAGTATTATTCATTGTTCGGATGCTGATTCATGGTTGCTACTATTATTAATTAAACTCGTTAATGCCTTCGCCATCTATAAAAATAAATTTCCTAATCAAGCAAATACAATCTCTTCCGCAGTATAATTCTTGATATATTTGTAATAACGTTATAAAATAAATTCCAGACAAAAAAGTGATGCTATAAAATATTTTTACCATAATAAAACTGGCTTTAAGAATTAGTCTTTTTGCGGAAATCTATATATTATTAAAATAAAATGAAAATAGGATTAAATGATATGAAATACAATAACATACATCAAGCGACGTTCCGATTCAGACCAAATCGGTTTATCGCCGAATGCGAACTGGACGGCATAAAAATTGAAGCACACGTTAGAAATACCGGTCGATGCAAAGAATTGCTCGTGCCGGGCTGCACGGTTTACCTAGAAAAAAATCCCCACCCAAATCGTAAAACTCAATATACCCTCATCAGTGTTGAAAAATCCGGCAGAGTGATCAATATGGACTCCCTTGCCCCTAATAAAGTCTTCTTTGAAGCCATACAAAAAGGGGGATTGGAGCTGCCTGGTTTTCGCTACCCCTATGGAATTCTGAAATCCGAAAAGCACTATGGGGATTCACGGTTCGATTTTTACATGGAGAACGATTCTAAAAAGGCTTTCATTGAAGTCAAGGGTGTCACCCTTGAAGAAGATGGTATTGTACTTTTTCCCGATGCTCCCACTGAGCGCGGAGTGAAACATATACTTGAACTGTGTAAAGCCAAAGAAGAAGGGTATCTTGCTTACCTGGTGTTTATCGTTCAGATGAAAGGGGTGCAATATCTTACCCCGAATCGACGAACTCATTCGGCCTTCGCGGAAGCGCTGGAGTTAGCTCAGCAATCAGGAGTGAACTTATTGTCATTTGATTGCCTTGTATCTCCGGATGAGATCCAATTGGATGAGAAAGTAGAAATCATGTTATAAGAGGCTATCTCAAATAGTTTGATTTTTTTAGATAGCCAGTAGCCCGGATTCGCTTTCAGAATGATCCGTCGTTACTGGCTATTTAAGTTCCAACCTTTTGAGACAGCCCCTTAAAGTTATTCTATTAAGCCGTACTTGAGCTTAATCCGATCCAATTTCTCAAGCATTGGCTGAGAAATAGCCCATAAAAAGATGACGGTTGACGCCGCATGAATCAAATCGAAAGGTACCCCCTGTATATAAGAAAGCAGAAACATTTCCTTCGTAGGTCTTGATTGAAACATGATAACAGAAGCCGGATTCATGATACCTCCATAGATCAAAAAGGTAGCCAATCCTCCAAAAATGGACAGTGATAATTTGTTCCTTCGTAACAGACCTTTTCTAAATAGAATGCCTGCCAAAAACCCTACTATTCCAAATCCAAACATTTGCCACGGCGTCCAAGGTCCTTGTCCAAAAAACATATTTGACATGAAGGCTGTTACCGCTCCGACCAAAAATCCTGTTTCTCCTCCAAAAGCCACGCCAGCGATAATCACCATAGCCATTACCGGCTTAAACTGTGGAATCATGAAAAAAGCTGCCCTTCCCGCGACACCAATCGCACATAACACGGCTATAACGATCAATTCCCTCGCCTGAGGTTTTCTGGATTCAAATACCATCGCAAATGGAAGCATCGTCTCCAAAATTAATAACATGGAAATAAAATAGTATTTTCTGTCTTCTAAATAATAGACCCCGCAAAATATGGTCAAAGGGATCAAGAGCAATATCATGAAAGCGGCGGCGGCTGTTCTCTTGGAGATCGTTCTCTCCGGAACTGCAATTTGATCGAAATAAAGCGGGTTTTCACCTCTTGAGAATGTTGATTTTCTTGTGGGCTTACCCTTCTCTTCTATACGTTTGGATTGAACATGGATTGATGTCCTCTTTTCTATTTGAGTGTCTCCATCGCCTTTGAAATCTTCATCATCCGGATCATCATTGGAATAAGCCTCTTCCGATTCTACGGGAAGCTTTCCTCCGCAAGCCGAAATAATCTGTTCTGCGGTAATGGCTTCCGGCAGCAAATGTCTTGCCATTCGATTGGCTGCTGTCGTGTAAAAGCTGTTTCCCGAAAAGAATTGATTAGGAGTGCCCTCTGTAACAATATTTCCATCAAAAAACAAACCGCAGCGGTGTGCATATTTTGCACAAAATTCAATATCATGACTGACCATGATAACCGTGATACCTTGTTTAGTCAGTCTATTTAAGATTGCTGCAAAGGTTTGTTTAAACTCACCATCTAGCCCCTTGGTAGGCTCATCCAGTAAAAGTATTCTAGGCTTTAGAAGCAAAATCTTAGCCAGTGCAGCTCGTTGCTGCTCCCCGCCCGACAAATCATAAGGATGCTGCTGAAGCAAATGCTCTAACTGACAAAGGTGAACCACCTTGTCTACTTGTGCTGTCCTCTCTTCTTTGGATATTCCGCTGCCATCCAGCATCTCATAAAGATCTCTTTCCAGTGTTTTCTTCACAAATAAGGTTTGCGGATTCTGCGGCAATACCCCGAGCAATCCGCTGAATTTGTCTTTATCCGTCATTTCTGAAAGACTTTTACCTTCCAATTTGACCATTCCACGATACGGTTGATGAATGCCGGCTATCAGTGACAAGGTTGTTGTTTTGCCCGTACCATTTCCCCCTAGCAATGCATAAATCTCTCCCTTATTTACTTTCAAAGATGTGCCCTTTACTACATCCGAAAGGTCTCGTTCGTATCGAAACCACACTTCTTTTAATTCGACCATAGTTTCTTCTATCTCTATAAATTTATCCTCTTTCTCAAGCTGTTCTGCTTTTTTAATAGCTTTTAATCCTCTGGATTCCGATATTTTAGTCACCCACTGTCTGCCTTCTCGCACCGTGACCGGACATTCAAAATTATTCGGTACTGCCGCAAAAATGCGTACAGGAACCGGCATCGATAAAAACATACTATGATTATTTCGATCCAAAAGCGCTGCCACAGACTTCGGCGCACCGTCCGCAATGATCTGCCCTTCCCCCATCACAATAACCCGATCCGATAAAGGCAGTACCGATTCAAGACGATGTTCTGTTATCAAAATGGTCGTACCGAGCTCCCTGTTTATTTTTCCAACCGTCTCCAAAAAATCTGCAGCTGCTATCGGATCCAGCTGACTTGTAGGCTCATCCAAAACCAATACTTTTGGCTGCATAGCCATGATTGCCGCTAAATTCAATAGCTGTTTCTGTCCTCCCGAAAGCTCTGATGTATTCTTATTAAACCATGTTTCAATACCGAAGAAAGATGCCATTTCTGCCACCCTTAAACGGATACTCGGCGTATCGTATCCAAGACTTTCCAGTCCAAAGGCCAATTCATGCCACACCTTATCGGTAACAATCTGATTATCGGGACTTTGCATAACAAATCCGATCTCTTGACTTTGAATTCTTTGTTCTATTTCTTCAAGCGGTTGACCTTCAAATAAAATGTACCCGCTTCTGTCCCCATGAGGAGTCAGCACACTTTTTAAATGTCGAAGCAGTGTGGTTTTTCCGCAGCCCGAAGCCCCGCAGATCGTGACGAACTGGCCTGAATGAATGGATAAGTCAATATCCTTTAAAACCATTCTTTCCTGTTCCGGAAAAGCAAAACTTAAATCTTTGATTGTGAATGTATCCATCGTTGCTTCTCCTCTCTGTCAATTATCACTGGAATAAGACATAATCCTAAATAGGCAAAATATAAGCTTACGGTAAACGGGTTCGAAAGTTCTCCTTTCATGGTGGGGAAATATCGAAAAGCCAATCCGCCGAACATTCCCCCTGAAATAATATAGATTCCGATCAATGAAATAGCGGCAAAGGCCTTCCGATCCCTTCGGTCAAACGTATAAATAGAAAAAGCGGTACGACCGGAAAGTCCATAGCCTCTGCTCTTCATAGAATCTGCTGTCTCTATAGCATTTTCCAATGTCCAAGTCACCATAATGGATAGGATTTTTATACCTTGCTTCACACGCTGCGCAATGCTTCCATTTGACACATCGTGCCCGACCCCTTTCTGCCCGTTGGAAATAATCTTGATCTGAGCTTTAAAACGCGGGACAAACCGCAATACCATAGACAGTATAAGAGAAAATGACGGAAGTATCCTTCCAAATAAATACACAAACTTATCGGAGGTCATAATCTCATTGAAGCAGGAAAACCAGCAAATAACCGAAGCCAGCATGGCAGCAGCCGCAAGTCCGTATGCAATGGATTCCAATGTCAAAGGATTCCCGCTCCTCAGATAGGTTAAGATGGTTGCTCCCTCGTGATTGAAAGCCGGATTCACTATTGCGGTAATCAATAGCATAGGAAGCAAGAAAAGGAAGTTAAACTTCGCAGCTTTCCTTCCCTTTAATGTAAATGAATAAACAAATGCACATATCAGCGATATCAGCAGACAAAACGGATGCATGAACACCATAGAAAATACTAGCACAAAGGTAAAGTATAAAAAATTAACGACAGGATGATATCCTGAAAAAGCATTTCCCCTCATCATTCGCCTCCAACAGAATAATCTCCGCCGATATCCTTTCCTAAGTCACAAGTATAAATCCACTCCACCACATCCCCGTCTTTTAGCTGATACCGGCTGCATCCATAGTTTGGGAACCAACCGTTTACTTTGTACATCCATCCGGAAAGCTCCCCGCAATCAAATTCATACAAGTTGTTTATGCCTTCGATATAAGCCGAATTATAAATAGGGGTATTCACATACTCCATATGGATCCTGCTGTCTTTGGTGGCTCGCTGCAACACATCAAAAACACTTTCTCCTTCATAAAATTGCACCTTCGCTGCCGAAAAAATCACACCGTCCTTTGGCACCAGTTCCACTTTTTCCGGATCCAGTTTATCCATATTGTTCAGAATCGTCCCGCAGACGATCGATAGCGTACAGGTATAAATTTGTTTCTTATCTACCTGAACCTGCTGAGGTTCTACCGGCGTCGGTTTCCCCTCTGGGGTCGATTCCGTCAAATATTTATCGAGAGCTTTCGCTTTTCCAGTCTTATCATCAAGTTGTGTAGCACTTGCTGTTGTCGATCCATTTTGCACGATCTGCAGTGCCGACTGACTGCTTTCGGTTTCTTTTAAGCCTGCTGCGCTTTGAGTCACCGCGGTATCTGACGTTATTACCTTCGTCGTAGTCAGTTTACCTGCGTCTTCGCTGTCTTCATGCTGAAAAATAGCATAAGAAGCAACTAGCAAGGCAACTACAATAAGCGGAATAAGGATCCGTATTCTTTTTTTCATCGCATACCTCCTCCTGTTCTACCTGTTAATGATGACCGTTCTTGCAGCATTATCCCAAGCTACGCTTGCCCCCAGACTTTCCGAAACAAAGCGAACAGGGACCAGAGTTGTGCCATTTTCAAGCCTTGCGGCAACTTCCAACGTTATATTTTTACCGTTCACACTCGCCTCTTTTTGACCGATCACTAACTCTACTTTTGCCTCTCCCAACGTTCCGGTTACTTTTTGGGCTGACTGATCCCACTTCATACTGGCTCCCAGGGATTCAAAAATAGCCCTCATCGGTACAAGGGTGGTGCCTGATTCGAGAATCGGCGCCTGATTAAAGGTGATATATTGATCGTTTACTTTTATTTTTATCTCATTATTTGCCGGACTCTCAGTGCCTACTGATGGACTCGTTTGCGTATCCAGCGTTACATCCGTCATATCATATAAGCTCTTTGCACCCGAAATACATCTGTTGTATGCCGTTAACCCATACAGGCATTGCTCGGTAGCCATTTGATTGATCCCACTTTTATAAACGTGCTCAAATCCCCCTCCTGTTTGATAAAAACTTAGCAAACTATTCAGCAGGGTATTCCCATTTTTAATGAACCGGCTGTCGGTATCCGGTCTGATTCCCAGTTCGCATAAAGCGACCAGTACTTGAACGACACTTTCAGCATTTTCTGTTCCCCAAGAGGAGTAGCCTCCATTGCTGTTCTGCATGACAGACAGCACCGTTAGAGCCCTGTCCGTGGCTTGTTTTACCTTTGGTTGATCCTGATACTTTGCCAAGGCTTGCAAGGCCATTCCCGTCACATCAGGATCCGGCACATTTCCCGACAGCGAAAATCCTCCGGTCACGCCTTTCGAATCGGTGATTTCCTTACTTAATACATAGTCGATCAGCAATTGTCTTGTGGTTTGAACCTCCACGTCCTTTACCTGCGGTATCACATAATTATGAGTATCCAATGCGATTAGCGCAAAGATCGGGCCGTTAATTCCTTGTTTTAAAACTTTATTATAATCCGCTAATTTTTCTAATAAATTATATCCTCCTACATCGGTTACATCTTTCCCGATAGCAGTTAAAGCCAGTATAACTCGAGAATATTCCGTGTATTTATTTTCGGACAGTTCACCCTTACAAGCGGTTACTGTCTCTACTATACCCTTGTAATAGTCGTTATAATACTGCTCCGGCACTGCCGAGTTTGATCTTGCCAGTCCTAACACCGCCCATTCGCCTCCAATGGAGCCCAATTCCGGCTTGGCTACGATTTGAGCCACATAGTCAGCCGTCTGCTCCATTGCGTTGTCTGCGCTTACTGCCGCCGCAAACACCGTGCAAAAGCTGGAAAGCACTAACATTAACGATAAAAACAAGATGGTCCATCGATTAAACTGTTTTTTTCTCATTTCCATGTTTTCCCCCTATAAAAAATTTCTCTGACAAGGTTTCAGCTCACATTCCTCTCCATTTTGAAGGACAAAAAAAGCTGCAGCAAAATTGCTACAGCCCGTATTTCTGTATGTTGATTTTCTTTTAATAAGATACCCGTTAAAAGAAAAGAATTGCCGATCACCCGTCGGAGTTCTTAATCGTTTCATGCAGGTATTCTGGCTTGTGTATCATTGCCCTTTCCAAACCTTCCCAAGCTTTTTGCTCAGTGGCGCACGCAACTATTTAGATGCATGCTATGGTAAGACTCCTCACTTACAGCGGCGGGACCGCGCAGGATTTAAACCTGCTTCCCTCTTAGCTGTTTACTTTCATTTAAGCAAACAGAACATGAAAGATCTATTTAATTTTGTCAATCCAATACTAACAATTATTACCTGCTCCGTCAACCCCTTATCAGATAATTGTCTAAATTATCTAAAAAGTTTCTATTCATGAGATAAATAACGGTAATGAACTAAATAGTGACTGAATTACAAATCTATCATTAGTGTTAACATCTGGACACTCTCCATATAGTAAAAACACCCTAAGCTGGCATAATACAAGCTTAAGGTGTTTCTAATAATCATTATGAAATGACGATTTTGTTATTGTTTCATGTAGTTTGCAATCATGGTAGTTGCTTCTGCTCTTGTTGCGTTTGACTTCGGATTGAAACTGTATGATCCAAGGTTATTTTTCACTCCGTTTATAATGCCTGCTTTCTGCATAGCTGTAACGGCATCTTTTGCATAACTGGCAATCTCATAGTCATCTGCAAACTTCACTTCATCATTCGTGCTTTGAAGTGTATTTTTTGAAATATTTGCCGCATACTTCGATATCATTACCGACATATCCTGTCTTGTAATGTTTGCATTAGGAGAGAACGTATCATTTCCGGTTCCTCCTGCAATGCCATTTTCAACAGCCCAGTCTATTGCTTTTGCATACCATGCATTTTCAGACACATCAGCGAACTGTGACGTGTTGTACTTACTCAAATTATCGCCGCTCATATTGGCAAGAATCTGAACAAATTCAGATCTTGTGATTTGGCTATTCGGCGAAAATACATCGGTGCCCTTTCCTCTGATGATATCTCTGGCTGCTAGATATAGAATATTGTTTTTTGCCCAGTGACTTGCTGTATCTGTGAACTTTACTTCATTGTAACCTATTGCATAAGTAGACCAATGGTTATTCTCCATTGTAAAATATTTATTGTCATCGGTCATATGTCCATTTTTTATAACCTCAAGATTTCCATCCGGTTTCACCCAATACGCTACTACAGCATCTGATAGCTCCCCAGTTCCCAGTGAATACGGAACGGTGGAGATAGCAATTCCTCCAAGCTCTGAAACGGTTTGATCTCCCTTTTGTGCTGTAAATTCATAGATCGGTCTTCCTTCTAATTTTGCCTTTACATCATTTGTTACACCTGAAATTTTAGCTATAGCGCTTCCTGCGTCTGTCTTTGCTATGGTAATTTTAAGGTCTCCTGTAATCCCATTCGCTAATGCTTTAATGATATCTTTGTCAATGGTTACCTCTCCAATGCCCGTAATAATGCTTATCTGATCTACTCCATTGTTGAGAGAAGATACTGATGCTTTCGGTATCGTAGTTTCTACAGATGCTGCCTGACTGTCGGCTGAGACGTTGATCCTCAGTACAGAGACCACATCAGAATTACCATCTTGTTGTGCCGCTTTCACTTTATCTTGAACTTCTTTTAACGCTTTGGTTATATCTGCTGCGTTCAAAACAGCTTTTGCTTCTTTGGTAGCGTTATTTATGCTAGCCGTAACCGGCATTGTTACGGAAACACTATTCGCATTTTTCTGTGTTTTCTCTGTAACAGAACCGCCCACACCCGCAACATATCCGCCGACATCTCGACCTAAGTCTTTTGTATAAAGCCATTCTACATAATCATTTTCATAAACTCTCTCCAGCGCTGCAGAATGATCTGGGAATTTACCGTTTACACGATAGAGCCATCCGCTCTCGCTTCCTTTGTCGAATTCAGATAATCCATTGATTCCTCTTACATAAACACCATATTTTGTATTTTTATCTACATTTAGTGACGCTCCGGTTTTTTCCAGCAAGCTGAAAGCAGTCTCGCCAGATTCAATTTCTATAGCAGTTTTATCATACTTCCCACTCCATTTCTCACCTACCGGACCTGCAATACGAATATAAGCGTTTTTAACGGTTGGTGTAACAGGAGAGTCTCCATTTAATGATTTTACCTTTACAGTAAATTGTTTTTCAGTGCTTGTCCCATTTAAATATATTTTTGCAGTTAATACTACACTGATGTCTTCTTTCGCATCTCGTGTCACTTTGCCGTTCTCATCAATTGCAAAAAGCTTATTCGGAAGCCACGTAACTGAAGTTCCAAATAACCCCGTATTTGTCAGCACGATATCTCCTGTAACCTCATTTTGGGCGTTGATAGCCCCATTAATCTTCAAAGATTGAGCGGCATCATATACCAAATGTTGATTTAAGCTTGCATTTGCTGATAGGCTTGAAGTATCTTCACAGTACTTCAATACCAGGGAGGTACCTTCTTCCACATTGTACTGATCCAATGGCTCTGTTATCCTTATGCCATCTCCATCCGATGTTTGTTTATAGACATACCATTGCCCTTTGCTGTCTGCCTTGATTCCTCCAAGCTCTGCTATTTTATTGTCTTTGCTGGTGATACTAATACCGTTTTCCAAAGCTGCTTCCTGCAAAACTTCTAGTAAACTACCCACTTTGCTTATAGATGCCTGATCTAATATCTTATTTCCTGTCTGACCGTAAATGGTTAACGCTGCCGTACCCTTTTCTTTCAATCCATCAATTGCATCTCTTAGATTAAAGTAGCTCTGGCCAAAGTAATAATTCTTCATTTTGTTTGCATCACTTTTTACTGCTAAAGCAGTTTGATATGCATTCTTTAAAGCATTAAAACTCTTAACCGTATATTTAGTGTCACCGTCTGTTACAAGAGGTTCTGCTTTTTTAATGATTTCCTCTAATTGTTCCGGCTTAACTCCTACTCGTCTCCAAACACTGTCGCCGTAATAGGTGTCTCCAAAAGCTATTATAAATTGGGTGCTTACATTGCTTTTCCCTTCAATCTCCTGATTATAAATCGCTTCTAATGGTCCTGTACCGCTTACTTTCCAGTCATCTGAGATTAAGTCAACACCACTGGCCCCAACGTTTTTTAGTGCTGAAAAGCCACAGGCTACACATCCAGTAGACAAAGTCATTACGTATCCAGGTTCTGTATATGTGTTAAACAACCCGGTGTTAACTCCAGTTGGTTCTTGCTTATTTTTCATTGTCTCTATGAATGTATTAATTTGGTCTGTATCAACTTCTACTCCTTGAGAGATGGAAGTTGCTAATGGAACTAGAGCCCAGCCCGCCATATCCGGTCCATAGTCCAGGTCTGTTAGATAGCTCAAAAAACGAGCTGTTGCACCTACTCTATTATACTTATGTCCAGTCGGATCAGCCCCTGCTGCATCTAACGCCATACCAACCCATATCGGACATGCAAATGGTCCCCAACTTGGATTTTCATCTGCATAATTCTGTAGTTTCCCTACATAGTTTACGCCCTGATAATCATAAGGGTTATCTCCTTGAGCCAGAATCTGCAATACTACAGCCCCGTAATCAGTACCCTGCCATGTTGCATTCGGCTTATGGCTTTTTACATCAAATACTTTGAAATTATAATCTTTAAAGGAATCACCTAATACAGCCTTAGCTGCAAAAACATCCCAATAAGATCCTGTCAAGTTTCTATTTTCATTGTAATAGGAACGGAACTGAGCCATAGCCTTATCCAGTACGCTATCTGTTATCTGCTTGGGAACCGTTACTTGAAACTCTTTTACTTTAATAAACGTTCCATTTGTTACGGTAGCCGTTAATGTTACTTTTGTATCCGTATCTCCCAGTGTTACTTTTCCTTCATTTGTAATCGCTGCCGGGTTAGAAGATTCCCACACAATACTACTTCCTTTTTGCCCTGTTGCAGAAAGTCCTATATCCTCTGTAACAAACAACGGGATAGATAATGCATCATAGTCCGCTGTTCCATTTTCATTGTTCACATTGGTCTTTGCCGGTATCTTTATCAGAAAAGTTTTTACCTCTGATGCTCCGCCTCGCTTTATCGTTGCAGTTAGTGAAACTACGGCATCCATCTGACTCTGTTCAGGTCTGGCTACAATACCTGTTACAGGATTGATGACATCTGGATTGGAAGATTCCCATGAAATCGTACTTCCGTAATACCCCTTTACAGGCAAAGCTATGTTCTCAGTTGCGGTACTTGGGAGCTTGATATTGACTATATCTTTCTGTACAGCCTCCGCATCACTTAGCGTACTCGCATCGTAGGTCATGGAAGTTAAAATTGCCTTGCCATTCTGATAATCTCCCATCGCCATGGCAACTGCCATAGTAGCATTATCCCCAATCAACTCTCCTTGTGCCGGAGAACTATAATATGAGCCATCCTTTGCTCTTGCATTACGCAATTTGTCCCAAAGGCCGTATTCATCTACTTTATCCTTATTCCCGCTAGCAATTAAAGCTGAAATATAATAGGCATAATCTATTGTAGTGTAATTATTCCTAGTAAGTATACTTTCATTATCAGAAAGCCACTTTAAAGTTTTTAATAAACCATCAACTTCTTTTTGCGCAAACTCCTTTAATGGCTTCTTTTCACCATCTTTAACCGTAACTTCTGTATCATCATTTAACCAGCGACTAAATAAAATAACTTCCATGCTTTCAGATAGTAGTCCACCATTTACTTTAAATCCAATCGAATCATAATTATTCGCATCTAAGTAAGCCAGAACACGTCCACCTTCAACATTTATATCCTCACACTTTTTTACTTCAGCATCATCATTTACATCTATCATGTGTGATAGTATATCTTTAATGGCTCCAATCCTGCCATATTTTGTTCCTGAATTTTCACTTCCCCATTCTTTCCCTCCAAAATATGACTCTAATGCCAATGTATATAAAACACAAGAATCTCTTGAATATCCATAACGCGCAGCTTCATCTATTGAAGGCGGGCTGAAGCTTCCATTGTCATACTGCCTTGACAATATTTCTTTAATTAAATCTGCTTCTTCTGTTAATCCAGTACTAGGATATTCTTTTATGTACTGCTTTGGATCCTTATTCATGGCTATCCAATCCAGTATGGCTTTTACAGACGGCTCATTAAATATTGCATTATACGAAGAATACCCATTGTCGCCATAAAACTTAGTATTATATGAAATGCCTCCCAGATTAGTATCATTCATTAAAGATGCCACCGAGTACGCCTGTTGACTTTTGTTAATGCCCTTCGTTGATCCATCCTGCGGATAATGCTTGTAATATTGCTTCAGCAGTTCTATATTTCTTTCAAAAGGGAAATTTTTGTCTTCAGGTTCAATAGTAAATTTTTTCGTCCGGATAACTGTTGCACAGTTGCCGCTTTTGATAATAATCTTCAGTTGAACGGTTGCATTCGGTTCCCCAGCTTCCAGCGGATGCACCACTTTATCTTCATTTGAAACAATATCCTCGTTGGAAGATACTAGAGAAACAGTATCCTCTTTATCTTTAATCAATTGAACAATGTCACTTAATGTTTTATCAGGAGAATCTATCGTTGCCTTTAAATCCGCAACATCTTCGAAAACTTGCTCTTCTTCTTCTTTCACAAAGGTACGGTCTGCATCCGGATTCGCTTCTGCAAGCCTTAAAAATGCCGATTTTGCAGTTGCATCACTTTCCATTCTTTTACCGTAATCTAAAGCAATCGCTGCCATAGCAGTAGCTTCACCATTTGGAGAAGTAGCACTCGTCGTACGTATATATTGCCCAATATACGTACTTTGGTCATCTTTTATCTGAAATGTTTCAAGTTTCTGCCACTCCGCATCACTTACCGTTTGTCCGGCTGAAAGTTTGGCAATAATATAGGCCGCCATTGTTTCACATTGCGCAGTATAAACAGCTTTTCCTGAAGCTTTCAGTGTTGGTAAACCCGTTACGAGTTTTCCAATATCTGTTTTGGACTCCTCTGAAGAATCTAAAGAAAGTCCCTGTGTCAACCAGAAATTATTATAAAAAGTGATATTTTTAAAATCCTTGCTCAATCCCCATTGAGCAGCATTCATAAATCCGTTCTGCTCATCAAGCAGATAATTTGCAGGATTGTTTGCTGCTGCAAGAGTAGGTTTGTTAACTATGCAATCCATTATCTCATCAATACAAACGGTTTTCCCCTTATCCTCACCATAGGATGGCCATGCATCCCTCCAGTATGCATTTAATGCTAATAAAGCTAGGCCATCTGCTGCCTTTGGATTTGTATTATTCTCTATATTTGTAAAAAATCCCGTTTCCGCAGACTGTGAGCTTAACAATTCATGTATATAATTATGTCCCTGAAAGTCTGCTGGGTCTCCGCCTACTGCCAAAATATCCAATACTAGCTGTGCCAGCCAGGTCTGAGCATTAACACCATCTGTCGTTTCTGATAACGTATCAGAGGAATTCCCATCACCAAATGTCAAATCACTGATTTCATTGTACTTCAAGTGATACTGTGCCTCCATTTGGGATGCTGTTTTCAATGCCTCTAAGCTAGGTCTTTCCCCCACCGCAAAACGGGCCACTCCTTCCAGAGGAGATGAAAGTTTTGTATTCTGTCCCAATTGGCTATAATATTCCGTTACTTTTTCCAGCTGACTTTCCAATGAGCTTAAAGGCTGCACCGGTTCCTCTGAAAGCAGTTGCATCTGAACCGATTCTTCTAAATCTGCATTTTCAGTTCCCGTTTCATCTCCCAGATCTGAATTTTCTGTACTCTGTATGTCTGTAACCGCTGATTTTGTAACTGATTCTTCAGTTTTCACATTTTCAGCTGGTTCTGTTGTCTGATCCCCATTTCTATTATCTGCCTCTTCTTTTTCCCCTGTATTTACAGTATCTGTAATCTCTGTATTCCCTGCATCTGCTTCACTGTTTTCCAAATTCTCTGTAATAACAGTGTTTTGATTGTCTATGTATTCATTTTCCTGCTTACTTTCCGCAAAGCTAAACCCCATACTGAATTGTGACAGTAACATCACAACAATTAATGCTGATGCTATTTTTCTTTTCATGATTAAAACCTTTCTTAGAATGATATAAGAAATAAATTTTTGCTGTCCGTCCAGTAAAAAACAGGCGGCAGTATCTGCCGCCCATTCTGTTGAAAAAACAATCTAATTACTCTGCTGTAGGTTCGTCAATTGGCCAAGTATAATCATAGGTACTGTAATCAAAGCGGATCTTATCTCCTTCGTGAAGTTGGATTCTGCTCAAATATTCTGCAGCTGATGTTTCTGTTCCACCAGTTGGTGTAATATATGCACTCCAACCAGCTCCGATGGATTCTCCCCACCACTGTCCATCTTCATCCTGATATTCATCATACTGATTGTAAGAAGTATAGGTTCCTACATCTTTAATATAAGCGCCAGGATTACCGTACATTGGAGCTAAATCCACATCAGTGGTCACAGCCTTAGGAGGCGTATAGCTTTTTGTAGCCTGAATAATCGCATCCATCACAGAAGACTTAGTTCCTAACGGATTGATTGTAGTAGAAGCAAACTGAGTTGATGTGAAATAAGATTTTGTTGCCTGTGTTATATCAATCCCCATTGGCACATTCAACGGTGTGCTTGTATTCCAAATCGGAGTTCCCTCTACAGTAAACTGCACTTTTACATTCACTGTACTCGAGTCAGCAAATGCAGTAGCCGACATAGCAAATACCATGACTACTACTAAAATCAACATCATAATCTTAGAATTTAAAATTTTTTTCATCTTTCATCCCTCCATTTTTAAATAATTTTTACTAATGTATTTAGCCCTATATAACTAGCTTATGGATTGTCCCCCCTTTCTCCATAATTTTATTGCAAGCGCGTTAGTGCACTTGTTAACTTGTGTAATCCAGTAACTGTTATCCTATCAATTGTATTTGCTTTAAGATACACCATTATTAATTCGAGTATATATCTTGGCAGAATCCATTTCTGTTGTGATAAAATCGGGATTTTTTTGGATGAGTTCAAACTTTTCTCCCGGTTTCATATAGGGTTTCATAATCTCTGCCACGGGTGGAAACAGCTCTGTTTTCTCACCTTGAAAATCTATCAGCAGCATCCAATGTTCATCCAGCTCATTTTCACCCTTGGCCTTCATCAACCACGCAAACTCCACCTCCAGACAGTTTTTAAAAAAGTTTTCTAATATATCTTTTAATCCATTAGGGACTGCATCCGGTTTTCTGAGTTTTATTCTTCCTACGTGATTTTCTCTACGCAATGTCATGCCTATGGTCTGTGAATCAATGATTTCCATTAACTTTCTGTCCAAAACTATGTTTTCCTCAAATGGAGCAATCACTATACCATTTATTTCTGCCATTGAATCGATTATTAAATACTTAAGCTTGTTATACGGTATTTCCACCAGCTGTTCTTCTTTAAACCTTCCTAGTTTTGATTTTTTATGTAAAAAAGTAGGAATAAATTTTCTGCCGTCTCCTGCTATAAGCAGTGCAAAGGTCTTTTTACTATTGTCCGGTTTTTCAGTAACGTCAGGTACCCATAATATGGTTTCATTGAGCTTTTTAAAAAATTCACTTTCACATTCCGAAGATTTTTCTTGTGTAAGTTTTTTAAATAAATCCGTCAATTCTGTTTGATTTTCTTCCATGTGGTTTTCCTCCCTACCGAATAAAAAAGAGGTTTCCCATTGCAAACTTCGTCTGCAATCAAGAAACCTCCAGCTTTCTGGTCAGTTCTATGTCATTTATAATTTAATGCACTTTTTAATCTCTTCCACTCGTATCGGTTTCCCGTCATTGATAATAATCTTTATCTCGCCAAAGCCAGTCTCATGGATAATTTCCAACAGTTTTTCTTCTTGCTGAGACAAAGCTATCTTTTTCTCCCTTTTAATTTCCGACACGTGATCCCCTCCGTTATCCAATCATTGAACCATATAGTACCTTCTCTTTTGGCCAATACAAACAAAAACTATCATAATTCTCGCCCAAATAAACCCACACTTTTTCTCCATTCTCAATACTCTGTCCAAAGGTCAGATTAGGAACCATCAGCTTGATGCAATTTCTTTCTTTTCCCTTGATAACCTCGCCTTCTTTGATGGGGTTTCGTTTAAAGTCTTCTAACTTTTCGCGTAAATTTTCGATGGCAATTTTCTTAGAAAAAATGTCAGAAAAGACGTTTACATCCACACACACTACGTTATCAGGATCTTTAAACCAATTAATATTCATTTTTTTCTCCTCCTCCAAATAAGTAAACCATTACTTCACATTCAGAATAGAGAGTTTTGATATTCCATTCATCCTCAAAAATATTCTTTTTTCACTAAAAAAACTGTAGCATTATGCTACAGCCCGTATTTCTGTACAATGAAGAAACGTATCTCTACGTCTAAAGATTGCCGATTACCCGTCGGAACCTTTTCCATTTCATGCAGGTCTTCTGGCTTACGAATCATCATTCTTACCAAACCTTCCCAAACTAATGTTCAGTGGCTCATATACTCTTTCAGCGTATATGCCATGGCAGAACTCCTCGCTTACAGCGGCGGGACCGCGCAGGACTTGAACCTGCTTCCCTCTTAGCTGTTCACCCTATTCAGAGCAAACAGAACATCAAATGCTCTATTCAATTATCTTAAGCTTATGCTATCACCAGCTAAGCCTTCCTGTCAACCCCTTACTCGAAAAAATTGTAAAATATTTCAATTAAAATTTTACAATATCATCATTTGTTTTCTTAAAAGGATTTCTCTATGTTTTCGATTTTTTGCCATCAGTTCATGAACTAAAAAAAGGGGTTGTATTCTTTCAATGACCTTACTGATTTCTGCCGTTTCCCAGGGCATATGAGTATCTATAGAACCGAGCAGTTCATATACCTGAGCAAAGCGTTCATAATAATTGTCCCGAAGCCTAGGCGGGTTAGCCAGTATCTTTTTCGCATACTCTCCGCTTATGGACTGATGTAAGTGTATCCCTTTAATGCTTTTGCACAGTTCCGGGTCTAATTGGTCATGCGCATCCAAAAGGGTATGGATATACTGACAAGCTTCTTCCTGATTTTCTAATTCCATATTGGAGCATAGCAGATGACCTACGTCAAGCATAATACCTTTTTTTCGATAATGCACTTTTTCTAATAATCTCTTGGTCATTTCAGGGTTCGTCATGGTTAAGCCAGGCCACCATAAATTTTCCATTAAAAAATAGAAATCATATCTTTTACCGTCTAAAAGCGTGTTTATAATTTCCGCTGCCGCATCAATGACCTCTTCATCCGAATGTTTGTGCTGATGGGTGAAAACACCGGAAATTGTAACATCAGAGATATGAAACACGACATATTCCGCTTCCATACTGAACGCAAAATCTAAATCCGCCTCAAATTGCGACATGACAGACTCAAACGTTTTACCTCTATAAAAACTTTCCCACACAGAAGCCTCTCCAAATTCGTGGATTAGTTCCTTTTCATCCTTCAGCCAAAAATCCAGCCACTCAGGATAGAAAATCATATGTAACCCTTTTACCATTTCCTTGGTAATAATCCCCCGAACATCATCATCACAACGGATCATTTCAAGACCTTCACAGCCAAATTTTTCGTAAGATTCTCTTAAGTCTTCGTTGCTGTCGTACTCCAGCAAAGCTTCATGATAACTGGGGATGGATAAAATGTGTTCCATAATTGCACCTTTTTCACTTTATTGAAAATGTTTATTGGTTTAATAGCTGCCTTACCTTTCTAGTTGCTTTTACCATATTGACTAAACTCGCTGTGGTTTCTTCTATTCCTCGAGTCTTTAAGCCGCAATCCGGATTGATCCATAGCTTTTCTATATCAATCTTCTCCAGCATAACCTGAATGACCTGTATCAATTCGTCTTCGCTCGGAATCCTTGGAGAATGAATGTCATATACGCCAGGACCCACTGCCGTCCTAAAATTATTTTCATTCAGTGCGTCAATAATCAGTAGATTGGAACGTGATGCTTCAAAAGAAATAACATCCGCATCCATTGAGTCGATTTCTTTAATAATCTCCTCAAATTCACTATAACACATATGGGTGTGAATTTGGGTTGTTGCTTTTACTCCGCTGTGCACAAGCCGGAATGCAGGTATTGCCCAATCCAAATATTCACTGTGCCAATCTGCTTTTCTTATCGGGAGCTTTTCTTTTAAGGCTGCCTCATCTATTTGTATGATGCGAATGCCATTGCTTTCAAGATCCTGAACTTCTTCTTTGATTGCCAATGCAATCTGAAAGGCGGCCTCTCGAAGTGAAATATCTTCTCGCGGAAATGACCAGTTTAAAATGGTCACAGGCCCTGTGAGCATACCCTTTACCGGTTTGTCTGTAAGACTTTGAGCAAATTTCAAGTATTCGATGGTAATCGGTTCCGTTCTTTTTATATCTCCCCATAAAATCGGAGGCTTGACACAACGAGTTCCATAAGATTGAACCCATCCGTTTTGTGTGAACAGGCAGCCATCTAAGTTTTCTCCGAAATATTCTACCATATCATTGCGCTCAAACTCACCATGAACGAGAACATCCAATCCTATTTTTTCTTGTAAGCCGATACACTCTTTTATCTTTTCCTTTATTTTTTCTGTATACTGGCCCGGTGTGAGCTGACCTTTTTTAAACATTGCTCTGTTTGACTTTATTTCATCAGTCTGAGGGAATGATCCTATGGTGGTTGTAGGAAGTTGAGGAAGCTTGAAGAAGTCTTTTTGAATTCCCGCTCTCTCACGAAATACCGGTAATCTCGTAAGATCTCTTTCCGATAAACTTTCAATCTTTTGCGTCACTTCAGAATGCATATCTTTTGCTCTTTCTGAAAATAGCGAAACATTATTTCTATATGTTGAACTGTTTGTATAATCTTCTTCTGCAAAAATTTCTTTTAGCTCAGCCAGCTCTGTCAATTTTTCTTCAGCAAAGGCGAAATAAATCTTCTCCTTTTCTGATAGATCTTTTTCATTATTAATGGTATACGGAACATGCAGAAGCGAGCAAGAAGTACCGATTACGATGCGGTTCTTTTCTACATAGTGTGAAAGCTCATTCAAGATAACTAATGATTTCCTATACTCATTGCGCCATATATTTTTACCGTTTATAATCCCTGCAAAAAGGATCATCTCTTTCGGGAATCCTACTTCTCTTATTAGGGATAGTGATTTTTTCCCTTCCACAAAATCCAATCCTATTCCATCAAACCCAAGCGCGGCAATTTCACTGTAGCAGTCTCTGACATCTCCAAAATAGGTTTGAAGAACCACTTTAAGGTTACCTTTTTCTTTTAACAATTCGGTATAAATGGCATGAAATATCGCTATATCATCCGGTGTCAAGTCTGTCACCAGAATCGGCTCATCCACCTGAATCCATTCTGTACCCAATTCATTTAGTTTGGTGAAAATATCTCTGTATGCGTCAATCGCCGGATTGATATAATCATTTAATGTCTTCCTCCCTTTGTACTCTGCCAATTTAAGAAAAGTAAACGGTCCGATAATTACAGGCTTTGTCTTTACGCCATATTCAAGTGCTTCGCTGTAGTACTGAAAAATTTTATCATGGTTCAATTTTATTTGGGTGCTGTCCTCCATGGCCGGAACAATATAGTGATAGTTCGTATTAAACCATTTTTTCATCGGCAATGCTTTTACATCTCCTTTTTCCCCCTGATATCCCCTTGCCATAGCAAAGTAGGTATCTAGGTTTCCGAGATTCAGCTTTTTATAGCATTCAGGTATTACATTCAACAGGTTTGCCGTATCGAGCATTCCATCATAAAAAGAAAAATCATTTGAAGGGATAAAATCCAGTCCGCTGTCTTTTATAAGCTTCCATTGTTTCCTCCTTAATGCCCCGGCATCCTCCAGTAACCTTTCTACCGGCATAGTTCCTTTAAAATAACTCTCTACGCTAAACTTGAGCTCGCGGTGCTTCCCTATACGCGGGTAACCAATAATTGAATTTTTCATCATATCCTATCCTTTCATTGTTATTATTAAGAATGATTATAGCAAAGGATATATGTTATAGCGTAACTCTAAAATACTATTACGCGTTATAGTTAAAAATTATATCTATATTGTAAATATTCCATTATTTCGCCGCGCACAGCTCCATTAAGCATTGTTTGATTCCCTTAGCGGGCACGAATCCATTTATCAAAAACCCTTCAATACATGTCCAATGTGTAATCCTAGACTAGCTAATAAAATGCACAGGCTACAAGAAGCTAAAACATATAAGAAAAGTTTTTTATATTCTTTCTTTTGAAATAACGTTATATTTTCCATTTCAAAAGTAGAAAAGGTAGTGAAGCCGCCCAAAAATCCAGTACCGAACAGCAGTTGGCTTAAATTGCCCGGATGAACACCCAACAACATTCCTATTAAAAAAGAGCCTATTAAATTAATGAATAAGGTTGCGAAAGGGAATTCTATTGGAATCACTCTTTTTATAAATGAAGATATAATGAATCGCCCTAATGCTCCGATCGCCCCGCCAAGCATCACCATAAGAACTTCAATCATTTCCTTCTATCTCCCTTCCAGCTATCAGTTTGTTGCTGACATATACCCCTACAGCCGCCGATAAAAATCCACCTATTAAACTAGATAGAATATAGGCTGATGCTATGAAGTAATGACCACCCAAAAGCAAATCACAAGCTTGGATGCTAAAAGCTGAAAAGGTAGTAAAGGAGCCAATTAATCCGGTTCCAAGGCCGGTAATCAATGCATGTGACAATTTTGAAAATGTCGATAAATATGTTACAACTATCGCCAACAGGAAACATCCTATGACGTTAATAAACAAGGTGTTATACGGAAAAATTCCCGTTTCAAATGTTATGCTTATCCCATATCGGGCAGCAGCACCAAGGGCTCCAAATATAGCAATGTATACATAGTGCATTTTTATTCTCCTAAGTAAAGTGATATCATACAAAAAACTCCTACATAGCGGAAAAACCACTTGTAGGAGTCATTAGCTAAAAGCGTTTAAAGGCGAACTCCATCGCCGTTCATATATAAATCTATACCTTATATTATCACCAACAGAAAATAGATTCAACTGTTTTTATAAATATCTATTCTTTCAGATTTACGCCTGCTATTGCTCCCGTATATATACCTAATATTAACACTAACATACCTATTATCATCCAACACGTTTCCACCGATTTCCACCTCCCATTTCAGTATTCTGCCTATATTTACTTATTGCTTGTACATTTTTATATAGTTAGCTATAGCTAACTTATGAGAAGAATTTATCATACTTGCAGGAATTTGTCAATTATAAAAAAATTTTTCATTATTTACATATTGCAATTTATATATCTTTGCTCTGATCACGTATACGCTGGACATGATATAAAAAAGAGGTTGCAGCAAAATGCCGCAACCCCTTTTTCTGTACAGTGAGACGTAGGTGAGATGCACCCATCGCTAACCACAGCTTCGCTATTGTCCTATTCAACCTCTTGGTTCAGTGTATTGTAAGATTATCGCTTCAGATAGTTTACAATCATCGTTGCAGTTTCTGCCCTTGTGGCACTGCTTCCCGGGTTGAAATTGTATGTTCCCTGGCTGTTTTGAACGCCGTTTATTATGCCTGCTGCCTTCATACCTTTTACAGCTTCCACCGCATAAGAAGCAATGGTTGAGCTGTCCGAAAATGTAGTTTCATAATCTCCTGTGTTCAAGCTAATCCGATCTACATTTGCAGCATATCTTGTTATCATCACCGCCATATCCTGTCTTGTAATAGTTGTATTTGGATCAAACTTCCCATTGGCGCCCTGTGCGATGCCTGCTTTTTTCGCCCACAGCGCTGATGCGGAATACCAATCTGTTGCTTTTACATCATCAAATGCCGTATCCGTATATTGACTCAAATCTTCACCATTGATATTGGCAAGTATTTGTACAAATTGTGCCCTTGTTATCGTGGCGTTTGGTGCAAAGGTCGACTCGGTCATTCCTTTTACCACTTCTCTTGCGCCAAGGTATGTAATATTGGTATCTGCCCAATGATTTTTTGTATCATCAAAGTTCATATCATTATAGGCGATCACATAGGTCGAGCACTGGTCTGCCGGCATTTTAAATAGGTTTCCGTCATTCTCCATTTTACCTTTGATAACAGGTTTCAGGGTTCCGTCCTTGGTTAGCACGTACGCAACAATTGCCTCTCTTTTTTGGTCTTCCGTTCTTTCATAAGGTATCCTTAGCATTACGTTTCCCTCTAATTGTGAGATTTGTTTTGTTCCTGCACTTATCGTGATTTCGAAGACTTTTCCCTTCTGTATCGTTGACTTTGCTTTCTCTGAAAGAGCGGTATTCCCTGCTATCAAATCATCGGCTTCTGTCTTTATAACAGTCAGCTTCAAATCACCTGCTTCCTGTTTGAGAAGAAACGCAAATGCTTGTCTATCAAAGGTAATGTCACCGATAGGTGTCGTTAATGTAACGGCATCCACCTTATCATTCAGTTCTTTAGCCGCTTCTTTCGCAATAGTCGTTTCAACACGCTTAGCCGTCGAATCTGCTTTCACCTCAATCACTACTTCTTTTTTTACGGTATCTCCCTGTTTTTCAGCAGCTTCAGCCTTCTTTAAAACATCTGTGATGGCAGTATTGATATCTTTAGAGCCTATGGATGCACTGGCCTGTCCGCTCTTATCTACTTTTACTTCCACTTTTACCGTACTCGTCACTGTTTTGGTGGTATCTAAGGCAGGTTTTTCCACTACCTCTTCTTCTTTAACCCAACCTTTTGTTCCTGAGACCTTTGTCCAATCTTCTGTATAGAACCAAACAATTTTTTCACTGCCGTTTAATTTCCAATCAGCCGCACTTACGTCAATTAGATAATTATCTACTGTCACCATCCATCCGGAATTTTTACCCAGATCGAACTCAGCCAGTCCGTCTATACTCGAAATATATTTGCCCCCTGCTTTAATGGTATAGGTTGTTCCATTAAGAGCTAATACGGCCTTTAGCGCGTCCATAACGGTGGTAACTCCCGGATTAATAACGTAGCTATTACTGGTCCACGTCTTACCGTTTGCTCCTTTAATCGTCAATACAACCGACTGTTCTTTTTCCGGTACAGGATCTGCCTGCTCCGCTTTAACATTTACAACAAAAATAGCCGACGTATTGATTCGCTTAATAAAATTATGATTATCATCATAATAATCTTCGTAATAGGCTACTTTAACACTTAAAGCGCCTGCTGTACTGCTGTCAAAACCATTAATGGAGCAGTTATTAATATCAATTTCTTTTAAGCTACCTTTTCCGTCTGATATATATTTCGCCTTAACAACCATACCGGCCGTGTCCAGGCTTTCTCCTACTTTATATACAGTCTTATTTGGCAGCTTTGTGATCACTAAATCCGATATATAGTTGTTTAATTCAACTTCTGAATTATTTGGAAAATCAGTTCCCGTAACATGAATCATATAAATGATCGGTTCTTTTTCTCCATTCTGAACAATAATTCGAACTTTATCTGCTACTGCCAGTGGTTCTGAGTATGTACCTGAAGCAACCCGTTTGTTGTTAATAAACAGGTTATCCGTACTTGTACCGGTTGCTTTAACGTTCAAACTTTTTGCATTCGCAGCATCCACTACATACTGATATTGACCGCTTTGTAACGAAATTGTTTGACCATTTATGATGATCTCTTTTAAGTCCTCCGTTTTCCCTACTGCATTTTCTTTACTCTGGGCTTTAAGAATACCTGCGATTTCAGAAGAAGTCTCTCCCATTACGCCGTTATCCTGGAGCACTGCCGTATAAATCTTAACGTATTTGGCACTGTTGATTTTCACGGGATTCCCGTTTTCATCAACTGCCCAAGCTAAGTCCATACCGTCGCCGTTATAGGTTCCAATACTTCCTTTGTATGGATTTACCGCAATGTTATTACTTCCGGTAGCATGCGAATCCGCATATCCGAAGGAAGGGGTTCCATCTACACTAATCTTATTACCGGCAAAAGAAAGAGAAGTGTTTGAATAGTTCGGATTTGCACCAATACCCGTATTATACACATCATATGTTTTCGGATTCGGATAGTATGGCTGCTGGTGCGTATTATTTTTATATACAACTCCGGATTTTCCATCTGAAGTAGACCATGCCACATCGGCAGCTTTTGTAAAAGAGGTATCCGGATTGGTGTAGGTTACGGTCAGATTTCTCTTTGTATCGGCATTATAATATTCGCTTCCTGCCAATTCATACCACGTCTTCCCATCTTGAGAGACCATAACGGCTGCCGGTTCACTATTGCCATTTCCTGAGTTGCCATAAACAATAAAGTCTATACCATAGGCATTGGTTTCATCATTTGTTATAGGGGTATCAAACCCATATACAATATATCCGCCATAAGCTCCCAGTGAGACAACCTTTTCTGAAAGTGGATTTTCTAAGGTCACTTCCGGATTCGGATAGGCATTGTAAAGCATTTCCTCTTTATTTATGAACTGACCCGGAGCGGGCATAAAGGTCACGACTGCCGTTGGTTTCACTATGGAAACAGGGTCTTCTTTGTATAGCTCTAATTCCTCCACATCTTGATAGTAAGCCCGAATGATGAGTTTTTGATTTCGAATCAGGACCCCATAGCCAGGATCCATTGCAACAGTCTCATCCAATATTAATTTTTTAACTTTCTTCTTTACATCGTAAGCATATACATCGCCTGTATTGTCCACTAGATAAAGAATTCCATTGTATTCAGCCTGTGAACGGATATTTTCCAATCCAATATTCTGCAACACCTGTACCGTTGCATTTCCCTCAGAATTAAAGCTTATCTTGCGATATTTTGTCCCATTATTCTGATTTTCGACATTGAAAAATGCTTTTTCATTGGTATCATAGGTAAATGGCAGTGTACTCGTTAACCACGGAGTATCCCCCGCATAGGACTGCGGACACTTAATATCATATCTGTTTTCCCATTTACTGTGATGGCTCGCATCTTTTATTTCGCTGTCACTGAGCAAGAAATATTGATGTTTTACTTCACCCGGTCTGTCCGGTGTTGAATCTGCCCAAGTGGAATCTACATGATACCACCTTCCTGCAATCTTCACTACATTCCACGAATGATCATTGCCGCTTACATAATAACTTGGTACCCCTGCTTTTTCCAGCAATAAATTCATCGCCAGTGAATAGCCTTGGCAAACCGCATCCCCATCCACCATAGCACCGTAAGCCGTATAAGCGGTCAAGGTATCAGCCGAACCGGTGTGGGAGCTCTGTTGATTATATTGACAATGATCTACAAGCCAGTCATGAAGAGCTAAAAGCTTTTCCACATCCGTCATTCCAGGAAGAATGCAGTTTTCTACAGCCGAAGTTACTACGTCGTTAAAGTCCGTTTTAGCCGTCGTTAACGCAGCAGCCTCTTTAAACTGTCCAATGATCGAAGGATATAGTGTAGCTGTTTTCCCTTCTATATCAATGCTATATTCGGTTCTTACATAGAATAATTCAGGGTGTTCAAATAAAACATTTAAATATAGATTGATTATATTTTTTTGGATTTCACTCCCCGTTCCTGTATAAGGAATGCTTATGGTGATACTTGACGCAGTACCTCCTTTATAGGCCGTCAAACTTTGATAAATAGCATTATAAGCATCCTGCTCAGCGGCTATTCTTTCCTCTATCGTCAACTGTGCATTTGTTTTTATCGCATCAAGCTCCGTCTTTGCCTCTAAAAGGGCCTTGTTTACCAGAACTACTGTGCCTGCATCCTGAATAACAGCAGTGCCTCTATTGATTGCTTCCTCTAGTTCTGTTTGCTGTGCTGCACGATACTCGGATATATTTTTATACGTATTAAGTTCTTGGATAGCAGCGGTTTTGGCTGCCTGTAGCTGCTCTCCTGTCCCAACTACAATCGTTGAAAAAGGCAGGATTATTTTTGTTGATTCGTTTCCGATGGCCGTCAGGGAATAAGTGCCTTTCGGTAGACTTAATGTGGCACTCCCATTTGCATCGGTAACTGCATTTTCAATAGGGATAACTTGTCCGTCTCCATTGACAAGCGCCAGCTGTATCCCTGTAAGGTTTATTTTATTCTGATTGATCTCATTGGCATCCTTCATTCCATAGACAGCAAAGCAAAAACCTTTTAAGGATACCGTAAACGGAACAATCGACGTTGCTTCAATCCTGCTGCCCTCTTCAAACCAAGCATAATAATCGGAATACCCAATCGCATCTTGATAGATAAAGAAGTCTACTACATCATTGTCTTTTACCTGTGCTTGATTGATGGTATAACCGGTATATCCTTGATAGGTTTCATTGTACACACCATCATTTGGAGCCTTTCCATTAACGGCAAACCCATTGTTAGAAGTTTCCACTCCAAATAGTATTGAAATATTGCCATTCGAGCCTACCTGCAAGAAGTCGCTCCGCGTATCTTTTGTAAATTCTTTGCCAAAGATAAGTTCATGTGCTTTTACTAAAGCATCTAAAGTAGATACATGGTTTTCCACGGTATCCGGATATCCGTAGTCCTCCGCTAACCTATAGTCTACGTTCACATCCTGAGGAGCAACGACGAAAGTGCCTTCCACTTGTGCCTTAATCGTCACGTTTGCTTCTACATCAGGTATGTCCGGATTTGGATTTTCCGCGCCTCCATTTCCCTTTACAATGACCGTTGCCGTTACAATCTGATTCACTAACTTTTTAAAGTTTTCATCGTTCGGATACTTTTCCGCATATTTTGCAAATCGGATACTTTGTAAATTACTTGTTATGGTTACTTCTGTATCGTCTTTAGGCGTTGATGCTAGTACCAAATTTTCATGTTGGATGATTGTTGGTTTACTTGAATGATATAAATTATAGGATTCATCGTACCCTTCTTTTGGTAGATCATACGGTTGAATCCCTGTATCTGTACGGTTATTGTAATTATATATCCAAACCAGTTCATTCTGATCGTTTAGGTAACACTCCTGAAACGCACGCAAGCTTTTCGTTACATGATCCGCACTCATTCCGTTCAGAATGCCCGTCGCATAATTTGCTTTCACCATTTCCATCAACGCTATTTCTTTGTCGATTTCATCTTGTAGAATAGGCTGAACGGTTAAAGTGAAATCTTTCGTTACGATGGTATCGGTATTTTTTCGCTGCATGCATACAGTAAGGATCACTGTTTTAGCCGTCTCCCCCGGAAGCGGTCTGTAAACCACTGCGCGATACCCATTAATCTTAATGGTACTCGGATCACTGCTTGATACAGTGAAGTTATAATTACTATAGTTTTCAATGCCCGTATTCTTTGGAGTCAGTAACTGAATGTCATCCGTGATTTTATCAGGTTCTATTATTTTACCGCTCGAAGATACTTTTAACTTATTAATGGTGTAATTGGCATCTAATTGAGTCTGCATATAGCTGAGCCAATCAACGGAATTATCTCCCTGTAAGCTCAGATCAAAAGTCTTTGTTATCCTTATGTCTGCTTCGCCACTCATACTGTTTGTTTTATTAAATGTAATGGTAGCCGTTAACGTAACTTCAGTATCTTCCTCGGGTGTGGTTATTTTTCCGGTCAAATCACTATATGGTATACCTTTGGAATCCAAAATGTTTACATAAGTACTGTTTGACTCCCAGGAGATGGTTACCCATTTTCTCTCATCTACCAGTTGAGGCAAACATAAGTCCTTTGTAATATTTGTCATCTCTTGATTTTGACCTTTAATCAGGTCAAAGGTCAATTTATCAGCAATTTGATCGGTCATGGTCTGAATGACCTTGGTTTGATCCCACCAAATATTGGCAGCCAACTTACAATTTACACTTTGCTGATTTTTATTTAATGCAAACTGTAAATCGCTGACTTGTCCGAAATTTAGCATATCGTTTAAATTCGGATCGGTATAAAAATAAGTAATGTCGCCGTTCGGCGCAATATATTTTTCGTTTACATTATTCAGCAAACTGACAGAGATACCCGAATAGCCAAGAGCGTCTAACTTTTTTTGTACTACGCTAACAATATTGGTATCCGTTCCAAATGTCGGCTTTATAACTTTTACATTCGTTAATGCAGTATTTGCCTTATCCAGATAATCCTTGGTTGCTTCTTCCTGGGATTTCACTGTCAGCTCAAATTGCTTGGTATCTGAAATTTTTCCTTTTGTGATGGTGGCCGTAAGGGTCACTTTTACATTCCCTGTCAATGGGAGTGTCACTGCTCCATCCTGTGTGATGACTGCCGGATTACTGCTGAACCACGTAATAGTCGTTCCATTTTCTCCTGCCCTAGGAAGATTTATAGTACCGGTTTCCGCTATAATAAGATTCGTGATTTCAAGGGCGGTTCTGTCCTTTGCTACCGCTTCTACATCTAAGTTTGGTCCGGCTTCCGTTCCCCCTTGCCATTTTAAAACAGGATATCCATTATTGATGGCTTGATCTCCCGAATAATCCTTATTAAAGGCATTTCCTAAAGTCGTGACAAAATCGTTATCTTTTATCTCGGAGGTGCTCTTCCCTACGGCATCTCCAGTTCCGCTGCCCAGACCCGTACTAAAGCTGTTTGTCAGATAGTAACAATTCTTTACACTTCCGGTAGTACTTCCTGCTACAGCACCTATTTTGCCCATGGATTCTTTTTCTTTGGTTATGGTGCCGACGTTATAGCAATTTTGTATCTCATTTGTCGATTTACCTGTAATACCGCCGATTTCCCCACAGCCTGAGCCAGGACAGGAACCTGAAATATTTCCTGCATTGTAACAATTGCTGATTATTCCATAGGATAGTCCAGCGATACCGCCTACGTCTAATTCTGTTGAAAATAAGGTGGTTGATGTTTTAATGGAAGCATAGTTGACGCAGTTTTCAATGATGCCTGCCGAGTTATTTCCTGCAATGCCTCCCACACGTTGTCCGGTTGCGACAATACTGCCGCTAAAGGAGCAATTGCTGATGCTGCCGTAATTCACGCCCATTATGCCGCCGACATTACTAGTAGCTTGAGTAATCTCTCCTTCCACCATAACATTTTTTACAGTGCTGCCAGCCTGGCTATAGGTAAAAAGGCCATTGGTGCCCTTCAGTCCGCTGATCTTATACCCCTGTCCGTCAAACGTTCCGGCATATGGGTTTACATTACTACCGATAGAAGTCCATATGTTGCTCTTCTCTTCATTGCTTAAAATAAGATTTCCTATCAGAATAGCATTAGCCGTTACATTCCCTGAACTCACATGGTTGCTGAACCACGCAAGGTTTTCACTGTTTACGATCTGATAATAGGTTTTCCCATCCTTTACTACGGTTGTCGGCTCTTCCGATGCTCCGCTCCAAACCCCACGTACTTCCATGGTTTTTTGGATGTTAAGTTCTTCCCCGTTGACCGCAATGCTTCCGGTTATCGTTTTATATCCATTACAGGCTATGGTATAGCTGTAATCCCCATCGGGCAGACGATAGCTTCCGTTTTCACCTTTTGATTGCACCTCATTGCCGTGTTTTAACGTGATTATGGCAGCAGCCGATGAGTTGCCATCAGCAAATGAAACGTCAAAATGAACCCTACTTCGAGGAGTTTCCGCCAATACGATGTTTGGGATAGTTACCGCTGTGCCATTGACAGTAAAGCTTCCCTCTAATGTATGAAAACCAAATTTTTCAATGGTATATGTATAGCTGCCTTTTGGCAACGTATAGTGTCCGCTGCTTCCGCTTACGGTTTGACCTTCTGAATTTTTTACAATAACTGCCGCATCGGACGGAATCATTCCTTCAAAATCTACAGCATACGTTTTAATAACTAAATTGACAGTTATCTTTTTCCCGCCATTATTAACCGTAAAGTGGTCTTCCACTGTATCAAATTCGTCTTTAGTAACTCTGTACAAATAGGTACCGTTACTCAATTTGTATGTTCCGTCTGCTTCGGCAACCATGGCCTCGCCATCTGCATCCTCAACCGTTACCTCCGCCCCCCCTTGATTTATCTCAAAGGCGACGATGTACTTGGCATTGGGATCTTGCCATCCAAGGATTGGATAGCCACTATTCTGATTGGGTGTTGTATCAGCAACAAAACTTCCGCCAAGTTCCGCTACAAAGTCATTTGTCTTCATGTAGTTGGAAGACTTGGCAATGGCATTTGTATTAGCGGAATCATTTCCTACACCTACAGTATAAGATTTGTTATCGTAATAAATACTTTTTATAACGGCTGACGGTCCCTTGAAGCCTATCGCTGCACCTACATTAGAAGTTGATGTAGATTTCACTTCACCAACGTTATAGCAATTTGAGATGGTTCCTACATAACCATAGCCTACCAATCCGCCCGTATTGCTACCTGTGGATTCCACTTTGCCTAGATTATAGCAGTTGCTAAGGCTTGACGCCCTGTTCTGCCCTATAATGCCGCCCGTATCAGATTTGCCAGAAACATTTCCCACATTATAACATCCTACGATATTACCGTAGTTGCTTCCTGCAATGCCTCCCACATATTTCTTTGTTGAACTAATAGTCGCTTTATTAAAACAATTTTCCATGGAACCGGCATTATAACCGACAATCCCGCCTGCACTTTCTCCACCGGCCTCAAGACTGCCCTCTCGTGCCACATTCTTGATAACTCCTGTACTGCCTACATAGCCGAATAGCCCCTGGTTAGCAGCGGTTCCGTTGATCATCAGTAATCCACTTATCGTATACCCGGCGCCATCAAATTTCCCTATGTATTGATTTGCAGAACTTCCTATAGGCGTCCAATTCACCGGAGTCTCAGCACTTAAAGTGATGTCATTTATAAGGACTGCACTTGCTGTGGTTACCTTCTGGTTATTTACCAGCGCTGCAAACCATGCTAAATTTTCACCGTTTGCGATCTGATACTCTCCCTTTTCATCAACCTCCGGTTTTGTTAAGGTTGAGCCGTCCCAAACAGAGCCGCCGCTTTGCAGTTTCACTCGCTCATTTTCGATGCCGCTGTCCGAATGATGTTCGGTATCAATCACCGGCTCATTTTCAACATTGTCATCTATATCATTTTCGTCAGTCATCACCGGCTGAGTCAGATCCAGCGTATCAGCCAGTGAAATTGTCGGCAATAAGTTTAAACAAAGCATAAGTGTTAAAAATATTGCCACTCCTTTTTTCTTCATACTATTCTCTCTTTCTTTAGTACTACACACAAAGTTATTCCCCATCAGCAATTTCAAGGAACATTTCCTACATAACAAAAAAGACCATGGCAATAGCCACAGTCCGAATTTACTGTTTCCGATATAATACTCTCCCTAATTAATTGCTTCTTTGTGATACAATTAATAATTCCCCAGAGGTATACTCTTCATCGGTTCCTCGCCGATTCCGATTGACATTCCATGCAGGTCTCCTGGCTTACGCTTTCTTCAATCACAACATCTCTGCCTTCCCGGTTTCCCAGTGACATATTTAAAATTTGCGAGATGTTGCTAAGCGCTTACAGTGGCGGGACCGTTCAGGAGTTGCACCTGATTCCCTCTTAGCTGTTATTTTTGATTAAACTAAATAAAATAACAGAACATAAAACGTTTATTAAATTGTCTTTTGTAATCCACTCACACTAAAACTTACTGCGGCCAATACAGGCAGTAACTCTCATAATTTTCGCCCAAATAAACCCACACGGTTTCCCCCATTTCGATAGGCTGACCAAAGGTTAAATTGGGTACCATCAATTTGATGCTTGTTCTCTTCTTCCCCGTTAAGATCTTCCCTTCCTTCACCGGATTTTTTTTAAACTCTTCGAGCTTTTCACGCAGATTATCAATGCCTGTTTCCTTTGAGAAGTTCTCCGCAAATTGATTGACATCCGCATATACAACATTATCCGGATCCTTAAACCACTTAATATTCATGTCCTTCCTCCTAAAAATAAAAAATCATATAAAAAAAGCTGCAGCACATTGCTACAGCCCGTTTTTCTGTATAACGAAAAGACGTATGGAACGCCTAAAAGCTCGCCGATTACCCGTCGGAACCTTTCTCATTTCATGCAGGTCTTCTGGCTCACGAATCATCATCCTTGCCAAACCTTCCCGAACTCACGTTCAGTGGCGCACATACTCTTTCAACGCATATGCCATGACAGAACTCCTCGTTTACAGCGGCGGGACCGCGCAGGATTTGAACCTGCTTCCCTCTTAGCTGTTTACCAATATATTGATAAACAGAACATCAAATGTTTTATTTAATTTTCTAAGGGTATGCTATCACCTGCACCTATTCCCTGTCAACCCTATACGAAATAATTGACAAATATATAATTTATTCTTCTATATTTCTTACTTCCTTTATTAAAGCTTTGATCGCATTTATGTAGAAAGAAATATCTATATTTGCGGCTGCTCCACCAAATCCACCATCAAAATATTTCTTTACTGTACTGCTGTCCGGCACATACGCTAACAGAAGAGCAGCAAATAAAAGTTCTGTTACTTCCGTGCTTTTTACATAGTCTTCTATGCCTATAACAGAATGGTAACAGAACTTTCTTTGATTTCTTATTTTATTTATTGGTGCTTAGTCGACTAAGAATCTTTATTTTTTTAATTTCTCAATTTCTTCTTCAACTTCTTCAGCACCTTCCTGATAGAATTTTTCCTCTTCAGGATCAAGTTCTTTTAACAATCTCAAAAACTCTCCCGCGTGAACTTTTTCTTCATCAGCAATGTCCTTTAGAACTTCAATAGCTAATTCATTATCTGTCGATTCTGCCAATTGCATGTATAACTGAATTGCTTCATATTCTGCTGCAATCATAAATCGAATGGATCGAATTAATTCCTGGTCACTTATTTTACGATCTTTCGCTAGACCGGAAAAAGGATGTCCAAAATCAGGCATTTCTTTTACCTCCATATTCTACATTTTCTACATTAATATTTAATAAACTTATCTCCCGGAACACCGCAGATGCTGCACTTTTCGGGAACGAATTTTTCTATGTTTCCGCACACAGGACATAGATAATAGAAAATTTCCTCCGACTGATCGAGATTATCCAAAGCTTCTTGGTAAAGCTTTGCATGTACTTCTTCTGCTTTCATAGCAAAGGTAAATGACATAACCGCAGCATTATTGCCTTCTTCTTGTGCGATCTTGACAAAGTCCGGATACATATCTTTGTATTCATGCGTTTCGCCTGCCACTGCATCCTTTAGATTATCGGCTGTTGTTCCAACCTTTTTGGCAACGTCAAAATGCTTTAATGCATGCAATGTCTCCGCATCGGAAGCCGCTTTAAATAATTTTGCGGCATTCAGGTTGCCATCCTTCTCTGCCTTCTTTGAATAGGCCAGATACTTTCTGTTTGCTTGAGCTTCTCCGGCAAAAGCCTCCATTAGATTTTCAAGTGTCTTGTTTTCAGCCATTTTTCCCTCCTTCAATTCATTAATCTTAGAATTTCCAATAATCATTTTATATTTTCTTTTTGAGAAACCTATCAACTGATTTTGATTTTAATTCAATAGAATAGATAGTTGTTTCCCAGATTACACCATCTATTTTAACATATTTAGGGTTCCAAAGACACCTTAAGTTTATTCAAAATATTTTATGAGTATTTTGGTAGCGTTCAAGTTCCGTTTATATCCGCAATGGGTAGGAGGTTCAAGTTGACATTTCAAAATAGGAAATGATATTGTATTAATATAAAATTCAATTATTTACTTTCTTTTGAGTCGAATTTTTATTGAAAATATTAATGGAGAGGATTAGAAGGAGGATATATGGAAATCAGAAAAGCCACAAAATCAGATGCCGCTGCGGTGTTCACCTGTGCAGTTGAAGCGTTTAAAGACTATATTTTATTGATTGATCGAACACCGGGGCCTATGCTCGAAGATTATTATGAGGCTATCAAGCACCACCATGTTTTTGTTGCATCAACTAAAGGTTCTATAGATGGTTTTATTCTTATAAAGGATGGCAATGTTGACTTTATGTGGCTTGACGCACTGGCGGTATATCCGGGGTCCCGTAATGTAGGCGTCGGTGGATCATTGATCTCCTTTGGGGAAAAGTTTATCAAAAGTATGGGGAAATCAGAATGTCGCTTGTATACTCATGTAAAGTATGAGAGAAGCATTGCCATCTATCAACACCTTGGATATCAAATCTATGACCGTATTCAGGAAAATGGATATGATCGATATTATTTGAAAAAGGTTCTTTGATAGAAGAAGCTCCTCCTAACTTTAGAAGCCATATACTATACTATTATGGATGAACAAAAAAACAGTCGAGAAAATGATCGACTGCACTTACGGCACCTCTTGTTTTCTCCGGTTGTTGTACAATTGTTGTCAAATCCAATTTTAAAACCAAAAACAAAAAACCCTGAACTCGTTAGAATTCAGGGGAATTATCATGGTTGCGGAGTCAGGACTTGAACCTGAGGCCTCCGGGTTATGAGCCCGACGAGCTACCAACTGCTCTACTCCGCGATGTCTATTAGGGTCGTTAAACCCAAATCTAAAATTTAACTGGTGCCGGAGACCGGGGTCGAACCGGTACGATCGGTAAAGATCGCAGGATTTTAAGTCCTGTGCGTCTGCCAATTCCGCCACTCCGGCGCACCTTGTTGAGATATTGGACTTTACTCCAAATTGTTAATAGTTTGGCTCCAAGGGTGGGGCTCGAACCCACAACCTATCGGTTAACAGCCGAGTGCTCCACCATTGAGCTACCTTGGAACGCTTATCGTCAGCACTGACGACAAGATTTATTATAGTCCAAAACCTATGCTTCTGTCAACATATTTTCAACAATTTTTTTAAAAATATTTCAAGTCCATAAAAATATTGGAATATGTGGGTTTTTGTCCAATAAAAAAGGGTGAATTTAAGGAAACACATTCCCTTTTATTCTTTTTTCATTTTCCTAATGGTTAAGAAAAACTTGATTTTAAGTTCTCTTGTACGAGCTCTATCTTTTTTCGATATTTTACTTCATTATCTCGATCGCCATCCGAAGCATAAATATCAGCTAATGCCTGCATACTTTCTAAATGGCTCCCGTTTATCGTCAGTACCCGTTTAAAGCTTGTAACAGCCTCTTTTTTATCTCCCAGAGCTAGATGGGCAACCCCCAGATAGTAGGACAATGGCCACCACGTTTTAAACTGTGTCTTCAGAAACGGTTCTAAAATAGCTAACCCATACTCATATCTTCCGGCCATAACATCATTGCAGCCTTTTTCTATCATAATCGGATCCGCAATTTGCTTCATTCGTTCCTTAATTTCTTTTCGATCTTGTGAATTATGGGATTTATCTATGAAGTTTTTCCATGCAAGTTCGGCTTTTGTATAGAGCCCCATATTGATATAGGCATACCCTAAATAGTAATAAGCTTGCGCAAAGTTCGGGTGTTCTTCCGTTATTAATTCAAAATAATCAATGGATTCGGCCTTAAAGCGGCCAATATATTCCTCGTCGGTGCTCTTCAGGTACATTTCCCGGCACACCCTGGCATAACTGTACATACCATGAAGGTAATCCGGTTTCATGCAAAGCGTGGCTCTGAAATGGATACAGGCACTGTCAAAGTCTTCTTTTTCAGCTGCATCCCTGCCTTCTTTTAGGATTCCTTCATAAATCTTATAATTGTATAGCTTGAGTAAAAACGCAATATAGTGTTCCGTATACTTGAACTTCGGATCAATACCCATGATCCATGCCATATTTTCTGCTATATGTAAGGTGCTCAGGCCTTCTCCCCCTTGAAATGCCTCTAGGTCTTCCTGCCTAAGGGGAATGGGAACCCCTTTCATAAGATCCTTTGTTCCTGTTTTCTCCAAAAATGCATCAGAAAATTCATCGAATACAAAATTCGAACCATATTTTTTTAAATATAGACCTACACGATCCGGCCTTTTTCTGATATCTGTTTCCGAATCCGATCGGTTAACAGGATTGTCTAACCCCATTTTAGACAATAAAGTATTCCTTTTCGGTTCAGCGGCCTCTTGTTCTTTGTTCCGCGTATCTTTTAGTTTTTTCATTCTTTCACCTACAGGATAGCCCAGCCCTTTCTATCAAATTTCTTAATGGCATCAGGATTTAACGTATCACTCATATCCAGTATGAGTAGTTTCTTCACCTCATCTGCCGCACCTGGAAGACTCCTGTCTTTCCATGTTGCAAATTCAAAAAAAATGCGATATAAGTCTTCCTTCTTATGGGATCTGTTTTGATACCCTTTTAAATAAAAGAAGTATGCAAATTCTTCATAAAAATCGAATGCTGTTTCTGTAAAGTTCTCAATGGCATAACGAAGGGATCGGTCAAACCCCTTTCTGTTATAGTATAAATCCAATATATTTTCAACCATCTTGAGTCTAGCAATGCCATCTGCCGATATAAAGCGATTGGCTATCACTTCATAGGGTGCCACGTCACGGAACACATATTCATACATTTCCTTCTTTGCTCTCAGTTCAGTCCCTTTGAGCAGTTTTAAAAAGCCCAATTGAAATTGATCTGCGCCTAACGCATATACCCCATTAAAGGAGTGAACGAAAGAAATATAGTCTTCAAACGGCAACCCCGCAATCAGGTCCACATGGGTATGTACAGTTTCCACTGCAATAATGCGGCGGATGTTATGAAGAAGCCGTTCCGTATTCTTAGGGCGCCTTACTGCTTCCAACGTTAATGGATTTAAGCTCTGTATACCGATTTCCACCTGAAACAAGCCTTTTCTGGCAGACTTTAAAAGTTCTATAAACTCATCATTGATCAGCTCCGCACAGATCTCAAAATGAAAATTCGTCAATCCGTTATCGTTTTCCATCAAATATTTTATGATTTCATTACAGCGCTGTATGTCATAATTAAACGTTCGGTCAATAAATTTTACTTGCCTCACTCTACGTAGCAGAAAAAAGTTCAATTCTCTTTTGACTCTTTCTAACGGCAGCGGCCGAACATGCTTTTCGATGGACGATAAACAATAGCTGCAATTAAACGGACATCCTCTCACGGATTCATAATATACAATTCGATCATCAGCCGGTAGCAGTGCGCTGTACGGAAACGGAACCGTCTCAAAATGCTGAACATCCGCAGGCGGATTGACATAAATTTTCCCGTTTGAACGATAAATCAGCCCGTTTATTTTTTCGTATGCCTTGCCATTTGTCAAAGTCATCTCACAAAATTGTTTAAAAACCTCTTCTCCTTCTCCTACAATGATAAAATCAATAGACTTATGTTTTCGGAGAAATTCAATCGAATCATAGCTTACTTCAGGACCGCCCAGCAATATCTTTATGTCGGGCCGCGCCTTTTTAATATTCTCTGCCAGATAGATGGTCTTTGTCATGTTCCAAATATAGCAGGAAAAGCAAACAACATTATAGCCTCCCCTAATAATTTCCGTATAGACATAATCTTCATCGTTGTTGATGGTAAATTCCCTCATATCGATGAAGCGCCTGTTTTCCAAAGCAGACATATACAGATATTTTATGGCCAGGTTTGAATGAATATATTTTGAATTTAATGTTGTTAATAATATTTTCATACAAAGCTATTCCTTCTAATTTAAAATGTGAAATGGCTATAAAGCCCGGAAGCGTTCGTCCTTAATCAGGTTTGTATTGTGCAGGGCCGCACGCAGCTGATTGACCATTCGGTCTTTGTCGGCAGGCAATTCCCCTTTTAAGGAAACGTAATTCGACGCATGATTGCTTCTGAATACGCATGGTTTTGTTACATTGATGTTCTTGAGCATCAACATCGTTTCTGCAAGAACTTCTTCGGCCGTTAGGATCTTAAATCTGCCGGCTTGGATGTCATTATAAATCGGAGCGGCAGGTTCCACCATCAATGTAAGAAGCCCTACATAAGACGGCTGCATGGCCGAAATCATGCTTGCTGTTTCCAGCGCATGCTCTTCCCATCTGTCCGGTCCGGCTAAACCGGAAATAAAGGTAACCGAGGCCTGAATGCCGGACGCTTCAATCTTTTGAACCGCCTCAATCAGCTGTGCCCTCGTCACGCCCTTTTGAATGTCTTTCAGCACTTGTTCGCTGCCGGATTCCGCCCCGATATAAATAATACCGATGCCGTTTTTACGCAGTTCAATCAATTCCTCCGGTGTTTTTACCAGTACATCTTGAGGCGAACCATATACGCCTACTCGCTTACATTCCGGAAACAGTTTTTTAATATGCGCTAAAATGAGTAACAGTTTATTATTGGAAAGGCAGAGAGCATCACCGTCTGCCAAAAAAATTTTTTCCACATTTCTGTACGTTCTTCTGGCCATGTCTAAATCTTCTAATACTTCTTTTACGTCTCGAACGCGAAATTTTTTATCTTTAAACATGCTGCAGAAGGTGCACTTGTTGTGTGCACATCCGATCGTTACTTGAATAATCAGGCTATACGCCTCACTCGGGGGTCTGAAAATATTTCCTTCGTATCTCATACTTGCCTCCTACATTTTTTCTGGCGCTTGGATTCCCAATAGGTGCAGTCCGTTTTTGATCGTATTCTTTGCAGCGATTACAAGGGCAATTTTCGCTAATTTCTCAGCCTCATTATCCACCAGAATATATTCATCATGATAGAACCGATTGAAATTCTGCGCTATATCTACAATATGTCTTGTTACTACGGATGGTTCATATTTTTCGGCCGCTTCTACAACTACTTGCGGGAATCCATAAAGCAGCTTCGTCAGTTCATAGGCACTATCTCCCAGAACAAAGCTCATATCTAACGCAGAAACCTCTTTCGCTTTTTGAACAGCTTCATCGCCTGCTTTTCTTAAGATGCTTACAGCTCTTGCATGGGTGTATTGAACATAAGGCCCGGTTTCTCCTTCAAAATTAAGAACCTTATTCCAAGAGAATACATAATCCTTTATTCTGCTGTTAGACAGTTCTTGGAACATAACCGCGCCGATGCCTACCTGCGCTGCTGTCTCTTCCACATTATCGGTATTCACATTCTTTTCTAGAATAATTTCCTTGGTCTGCTCCACCGCTCTGGTCAGTACATCTTCCAAGAATACGACTCTGCCGTGTCTGGTTGACATCGTCCCTTCTTCCAAGCTTACCAGCCCAAATGGAATATGCACACAATCCTTTGCCCACTCACAGCCCATTAGTTCCACGATCTTGAACCATTGCTGGAAGTGCAGGTTCTGCTGAGAAGCTACCACATAGATATTCTTATAGAAGTCATACGTTTCTTTTCTATATACGGCAGCCGCAATATCTCTTGTAATATATAAGGTAGAACCGTCTTTCTTTGTAATAAGAGCTGGGGACATTCCGTACGGTTCCAAGTCAACGATTTGTGCACCCTCTGATGCTACCAATAGGTCCTTATCCTTTAGCCAGTCCAAAATTCTCCCCATCTTATCGGAATAGAAGCTTTCACCGGCATAGGAATCAAACTCAATACCGAGCATCGTGTATACACGGCTGAATTCCTTTAAGCTTTCATCTCTGAACCACTGCCAAAGCGCCACTTCTTCCGGCGAACCGTTCTCAAGTTTTGTAAATACCGCTCTTGCTTCATCATCCAGACTTGGATCGTTTTCCACTTCCACATGAAACTTCGTATAGTATTCCAGAAGAGTCTTAATCGGAGCATTAATAACATCTTCTTTATTTCCCCATTTTCTGTAGGCCACGATCATCTTGCCGAATTGCGTACCATAGTCGCCAAGGTGGTTGATTCGCACGGTATCATAGCCTAGGAAATCATAAATTTTATAAATGGAGTTACCGATTACCGTACTTCTGATATGTCCAATATGAAACGGTTTAGCAATATTCGGAGAAGAATACTCCACGATAACCGTTTTTCCTTTTCCAAGTTCGCTTCGGCCGAAAGATTCCGCTTCCGCTACCGCAGCAGAAACGACGTCCTGCACAAAGCCTTTTCTGGAAAGATACATATTGACATAGGCGTTTACACTCTCTACCTTGTCAAACAAATCAGCACCGGCCAGCTTTTCTGCAATATCTTTTGCAATCATAGGAGGAGCCTTTCGGAGGCTCTTCGCCAGCTTAAAGCAAGGGAATGCATAGTCTCCCATTTTTGTATCCGTTGGTACTTCTACCATTGAGGTAACCTCTTCTAAGGTTAAGCCTTCCACTGCTTCAAAAATTATTTCTGCAATTTTTAATTTATAATTGTTCATTATAACAAATCCTCCTTATGATCATTTTCACTGATTACGTTGATACCGTTCTTTTTCAGCAACTGTACGAAAATGCCGTCGCCTTGTACTGTTTTATGAGAAAAGGTGCCATCATAGATCACCTTGCTCCCGCATGAGGGGCTTTTCGCTTTCAAGATGGCCCCTTCTATTTCTTCACCAAGCTCTGAAGCCTTTTTTCGAGCCGCTTCCCAGACCAATGCAGCACCTTGTTCAAATGCTTCGGTCACATCGATTCCGTCCCTGTTCACAGCCCTTCCGTCAATAATTTCCGCCGGAGGTCTTGGGGCGGATAAGCCTCCCGCCATTTCCGGACATACAGGAAAGCAAGAATGAGTTTTGGTAAAGTCTGCAATCCACTCCGTATAATTATTGCCTCCGTCATATTTACAATTATCACCTAGAAAGCAAGCGCTTATAATAACCATCGTTTCCTCCTACTTTAATGTGACAACGGTCACGCCGTCTCCGCCTTCATTAAAGGCACCTTTTCGGTAGCTGTCCACGTGTTTATGTTTTTTGAATATTTCATGCAGTCCTGTCCGTAAAATGCCTTCTCCCCGCCCATGAATAACGGTTACCTCTTTTAATCCGGCCATATAGGCATCATCCAAATACTTATCCACATCCATCACCGCATCGTCCAGGTTTTTGCCTCGAACATTAATGGACAGGGAGATATTTTGAGCCTTGGAACGGTACAGATTTCCGTATTTGCTCGTCTTCGGAGCCGCTTTCTTTTTGGTCCCATCGTTAATTAACATTAGACTCTTAATATTGATTTTAGCCTTCAGCGAGCCTATCTGTACAAACAGGTCACCCTTATCATCCGGCAACGATAACAGTTCACCGTTTTGCCCCATTGTAAGCACTTTGACCCGATCACCAACTTTCAGTTTGCTCGCGTCAATTGGATTTTGGTTTTCTACGGTCTGAATCGTTTCCCTATATTTAGAATCCACAGACTTAATTCTTCTTCGGTTTTCATTGTACAGCGCATGCCGTTCTGCCGCGGAATCCATCTTATCCAAGTCTTTTAATTCTTTTTGAACTTGATCCGCCAGCTCTTTTGCTTCACGAACCATATCCCTCGCCTCTTCACGGGCCTTCATCAGAATATGTTCTTTCTGTTCTTCCAGTTTTTTAAGGCGTTTATCCAGCTCGTCTTTCTGCCGCTTCATTTCTGAATTGATAAGAATTGCCTCATCGCGTTCCGCTTCAGCAAGCTTTTTATCCTCTTCAATTTGCGTGATTACATTTTCAAATTCGATTTCACCTTTGTCTAGAAGGGTCCGGGCTTTCCTTATTATCTCACTTGGAAGTCCCAGTTTTTCAGATATCTCAAACGCATTGGATTTCCCGGGAATGCCGATGGTAAGTTTATAAGTCGGGCTTAAGGTCTCCACATTAAATTCCATCGATGCATTCTGCACACCGTGGGTCTCTATTGCGTATTTCTTCAGTTCGGTGTAATGCGTCGTAGCGATTGTATGCGCTCCCTTGCTGTATAAATCGTCCAAGACCGCAATCGCTAGAGCCGCCCCCTCTGTGGGATCCGTTCCCGCTCCCAGTTCATCCAGCAGCACCAATGTTTCCGAATCTGTTGATTGAACGATATCCACGATATTGTTCATATGAGAGGAAAACGTACTTAAACTCTGTTCAATACTCTGCTCATCTCCAATATCCGCATAAATCTTTGTAAAGACCGGCATGGTGCTTCCTGAACTCGCAGGAATGTGCAGACCGCTTTGTATCATCATCGCAAGCAAACCGACAGTCTTTAAGGTAACGGTTTTACCCCCTGTATTCGGCCCCGTAATCACGAGGGTGTCATATTCTTTCCCAAGTGATACATTGATAGGAACGACTTTTGCCTGATTGAGCAGCGGATGACGGCCGTTTTTAATATCCAACACACCCTCTTCACTCAGTTTTACATCCGTACCTTTGTGCCGGAGGCTCAGTTTTCCTTTTGCAAAGATCAAATCCAATTTGATTAATAATTCCTGATTGTTTAAAATTTCATGATAATGTTCTGCCACGTTCGAAGAAAGCTCGGCTAGAATGCGTTCCATCTCTGCTTTTTCAGCTAACTCCAATTCACGAAGTTCATTATTGAGCGTCACAATGGCTTGCGGTTCAATAAATAAGGTTGCTCCTGTCGACGATTGATCGTGTACAATACCGGGAAATTTAGCTTTGTGCTCCTGCTTTACAGGAATAACAAACCGTCCTTGCCGCATCGTCACAATCGCATCTTGCAGCAGTGTTCGATTATCCGATGAATTCAAAATTTGATTCATCTTATTTCGTACTGCTTCATTCTGCCGAATGATACTTCTTCTTATTTGTTTTAAATCGGGACTTGCATTGTCCGACATTTCATCTTCCGAAAGAATACAGCGGTCAATATTGGCTTCCAGATTCTTCTGAATCGAAATCAACTCCGAAATCTCGTGGATAATCGGCAATCTTGGCAAGTCACTTTTTAAAAAAGAAAAGACATTTTGAGCGACATGTAAATTATATAATATTTGAAGGAGCTGCTTCATGTTTAAAGTAGCCCCTTTTCTGGCCAAATGCAAGCTGTCTTCAATATCGTAGAAACTCCCCAGCGGTAAGTTTCCTTTATGCACAATAACGGAAACCGCTTCTGTGGTTTCCGCTAGTAATTCTTCGATTAAGGTCACATCAACCAAAGGCTTCATATCCGAAATGATTTTTTTAGCCATTTCCGAAGCCGCTTCGGCTTTTAACTGATCCATTATTTTGTTGTACTCAAGTACCCTATATGTTTTTTGATTCATTGGTTCTATTATTCCATCTTCCTTTTATAGCGATCGAGTTCACCTTTAAGCTGGATATTTTCCATCTGAATATCAAAGAAGCTGCTTTCCAAATCCTTATACTTTGCTTCTAGTTCATTGACCATATCACTGGAGGATTCCATGATCTGACCTTCTATTCTAGTCGCCTCTTCCCTCAGTGCTTTGATTTCTTGGTCACGCTCGTCAAGCAATTTCTGCAATTCCTCTTTCTGCTCTGTCATTTGCTTCAGATCTTCCTTGTATTGCACGAAATTTTTCTTTGCTTCTTCCCACAGCTGAACATAATGTTCAATGTCTTTCTCCGCTTGCTGGTTTGTCACTTCAAGATGCTGGAAACGCTCCAAGGCGCTGAAATAATCATCCGATATATTGACAGCCGCTAGTACTGCAATAGATGACAATGGTCCTGCTTGCAATGCCTGGGAGATTTCTTTCATTTTAATGTCTACGTAATCCGCAACCTTGATGATATGTTCTCTTGACTTGTTTCCTGTAATAGTATATTCCTGTCCGAAAATCTTTACGCTTACTTTGTTATTATCGTAGTTTTCCATATCAATATCCTCCCCTGACTTGTTAAATCCATGCAGACGAATCGATTATTCTGCCTGCATGAACTTGACAGCGCCATTTATATCTCACCTTATAACGTTACATTTCTCTTAATACTGCGTCTAATTTACTCTTTAACGCCTCTAAAACGACATCATGTACTTTTGCTACATCTGCGTCAGTCAATGTTCTGTCTGATGCTCTGTAAATCAATTCAAAGGCTGCGCTCTTCTTGCCTTCAGCAACCTGCTGACCTCTGTATACGTCAAACAGTTCAACCTTCTCTAAGATGTCGCCGCCGTTTTCGGTAATGATATTTTTGATATCTCCAACCAACACCTCTTCATCTACCAATAATGCAATATCTCTTGCTGTAGACGGATATTTCGGAAGTGGCTTATATACCTTCTGTACGTTTGCTTTTTTTAGAACATTATTAAAAAATAATTCACAGCAGTAGCACCTTGTGCCGATTCCGTACTTTTCTGTCACATCCGGATGAACTTCACCCATTATACCCAGCTCTATATCATCAAGTAAAATCCGTGCGCATCTTCCCGGATGATATACACCATACTCGCTTTCGCTCTCAAATACAAGTTCCCGTATTCCTAATACATTCAGCAGTTCTACCACCATTCCCTTCAACGTAAAGAAGGATTCGTCCTTACCGTAAACCGCGATCGCCATGGAATCGGATTCTTCCGGTAATTCAGTTGGGTCAATCGGATTTGCCATAAACGTATTTCCGATTTCAAATGCTCTTACCGCATCGATATTTCTGGAGAAGTTTCTGCCCATCACTTCCATCATGTTCGGTGTTAAAATCGTACGCATGACGGAGGTTTCTTCGCCAAGAGGATTCAGCAGTTTTACAAAACTTCTTTCCCAAGCATCTTCATCAATCCGTACATTATCTACACCCTTCGGACTGCAGAAGGAATAGGTTTGCACTTCATTTGCGCCAAGGGCACACATGGTATCTCTAGCCAAATCTTTTAAGGTTCTTTTGCTGGATTTACCTGCTTCCGTATTCGTTTTCGGCAAGGTCACAGGCATCCTGTCATAGCCATATATTCTGGCAATTTCTTCTACAATATCTTCTTCTATTTCAATATCCTGACGAACGGTAGGCGGAGTCACTTTCATAAGGTTTCCTTCGCCTTCTACCTTCATTTCAAGACCTTCCAATATTTCTACCATCTCTTCTCTTGTTAAAGAGATTCCAAGTATATCATTGATTCTGCTTACCCGGGCATCCACAGTTTTAGCATGTTCCACACTTGGATATACGTCAACGGATCCCTTTGCGACAACACCTGCTTCGAGTATTTCAATGAGGCGGCACACCCTGTCCGCAGCTGCTTCGCAAAGATTCGGATCAATGCCCTTTTCAAATCGGGAGGAAGCTTCCGTACGGAGTCCGAGTTTCTTGGACGTTGCCCGAATGCTGTCTCCGCTGAAATTGGCAGATTCCACTAAAATAGTGGTGGTATCGGCTTCGATTTCTGAGTTTAATCCACCCATTACACCGGCGATAGCAACCCCTCTCTTGCCGTCCTTAATTAAAAGCATGTCTTTTGTCAACTTTCTTTCTGTTCCGTCTAAGGTGGTGAACAGTTCTCCGTCTTCCGCAGCATCGACAACAATCTTATTGTCTTCTACTCTGCGGATGTCAAACGCATGAATCGGCTGACCGTATTCCAGCATAACAAAGTTTGTGATATCGACAATATTATTAATTGGTCTCATGCCGGCAGCAATTAATCTCTTCTGTAACCACCATGGAGACTGTGCAATTTTTACGTCAGTCACGATTCGTCCGGTATATCGCTTACAAAGGTCCGGCCGCTTGATTTCAATCTGAATGTGATCCGCAGCGTTGCCCTGTTCATGGATACAAGTGGTATCCGGATATCGAAGAGTTCCCTTGAAGGTTGCCGCTGCTTCTCTGGCCATACCCACCATGGACAGGCAATCCGGTCTGTTTGGTGTAATTTCAAAGTCGACGGTAGCCATGTTTAAGCCGAGAGCTTCTACAATGCTCTGCCCTAAAGAATATCCTTCTCCAAGAATCCAAATACCTTCCTTGTGTACAACAGGGATCACTTTATCTTCAAAGCCAAGTTCACTTGCGGAACAAAGCATTCCAAATGACTCAATGCCTCTTAGCTTACCCTTGGTAATCTTTACGCCGCCTTCTTGCTTCGGCTGTCCGTGAAGCGGACCTGGTACAACACTTCCATGAAGTGCAACCGGTACGACAGCTCCTTCAAACACATTGGGTGCTCCCGTTACAATCTGAATCGGTGCCTCTTGACCTACTTCAAGCTGGCAAACAACAAGCTTATCTGCATCCGGATGTTTTTCAATCTTCAGGATTTTTCCAACTACTACATTCTTAATGTTTTCACCGAAATATTCTACGGTCTCAAGGTTTGAGCCGGACATAATCATTCTTTCACAGAATTCATCAATACTTACATTGACATCTGTATAATCTTTTAACCACTCTATTGGAACTAACATCTATGGACCCTCCTATTTGAACTGATTGATGAAACGCATATCGTTTTCATAAAACAATCGGATATCATCAACCCCATACTTCAGCATCGCAATTCTCTCTACGCCCATACCAAAAGCAAAGCCTGTATACTTTTCCGTATCGATGTTGCCTACTTTTAGTACATTCGGATGTACCATACCGCATCCGAGGATTTCAATCCAGCCGCTGCCTTTACATACCCTGCAGCCTTTGCCGCCGCACTTGAAGCAAGAAACATCCATTTCCGCACTGGGTTCTGTAAATGGGAAGTGATGCGGTCTAAATTTTGTCTTGACTTCTGAACCGAACATCTGCTTTGCAAAGCTGTCCAGCGTTCCCTTTAAATCAGCCATCGTGATGCCTTCCGCAACAACAAGTCCCTCCACCTGATGGAACATCGGGGAATGCGTCGCATCCGGTGTATCACAGCGGAAACATCTTCCCGGTGAAATCACCATAATCGGCGGCTTTTGCTTCATCAGTGTTCGTACCTGTACCGGTGAGGTCTGTGTACGAAGCAAGGTATCTTCTGTTATATAGAAAGTATCCGAAAAATCTCTGGCTGGATGATTTGGTCCGGCATTTAAAGCATCAAAGTTGTTAAATACAGTCTCAACCTCAGGACCTTCAGCAATGGAAAATCCCATGGACATAAATACTCTGGAAATTTCGTCAATAGTAATGGTCAATGGATGTTTCACACCAAGTTTGTATGGTGCACCCGGCTCCGTTACATCGATCTTTTCTCTCTTGAAATTTTCCTGTCTGGCTGCTTCTTTCATCGTAGCAAACTTTTCTTCCAAAAGTTCTTCTACTTCTGTTCGTATGCTGTTTGCCATCGCGCCGATTGCTTTTCTTTCCTCTGGAGCAAGCTTTCCCATTGATTTCAGAATATCCGTCAACTCTCCCTTTTTACCGAGAATCTTTACTCTGATTTCTTCTGTTTCAATCAATGAAGAAGCTTTTTTAATTTGTTCCTTTGCTTCCTGCAAAATCTTGTTTAATTGAGTCTGCATTTTTTTAACCTCTCTATACTTAATTTTATTTACCTGTTCGAACGGACTCGTACATCAATATCGCCGCCGCAACAGCGGCATTTAATGACTCAACGGAGCCACTCATAGGAATCTTAACCACTTCGTTTGACTGTTCTAAAAGGCTTTGACAAATGCCATTGCCTTCATTTCCAATCACTAAGCCTATATTGCTAGTTAAATCAATATCATAATAATAGGTATCTGTTTCAAATCCTGTAGACACTACTTTCTTGCCGTATTTCGCCAACAGCTCCACCGCTTCTATCGGCGTATCCACAAAGAATAGCGGCATCCGAAACAGGGAGCCGGTACAAGCCCGAACCACTTTAGGCGAAAATAAGTCCACCGTACCCTTGAGCACCAGAATCCCTTCATAGCCAGCGGCATCGGCTGTTCTTATAATCGTTCCGACATTGCCGGGGTCTTGCAGCCTGTCGAGAATAAGAAAATTTCCGCTTCCTTCTTTTCGTAAATGAAAGAACTCTTCTTCTCCGTACTCGCGCTTTTGCACAATTCCTATAATCCCTTGGGAATGCTCTGTCTGCATCAGCTTTAGAAACAATTTATCCTCCACCAGAAAAAGGGATTCTTCTGGGTTGGAATTTTTCAGTTTTCCGTATTGATTGCAAAGCTGCTTCAGCTCGGAACGTTCCCAATACGATTCACTGACTATAAGAGATTCCGGCAGCACTCTATTTTGCAAAGCTTCTTCGATCACATTAGGCCCCTCAATAAGATACTTCCCGTATTTGTCTCGATATTTTTTGTTTTCTAGCTGCTGATACAGCTTCATTATTTTATTGTCCTGAGATGTGATTTTTTTCATTTTAACCCAACTGTTCCCACATATATGCCTTTTCCCTATAATCAAGAAAAAAGCCGGCTATTATACCGGCTTTCTAAAAACTATTTTAAAAACCTTTTCTTTCCCTATTCAAAAAAGACGGTATGATAAAATCAGAATTCACGTCATTCAATAGTTCTTCTTTTACTTCGGCATCGGATCTTTCAGCGGCTTCTTCTGCGTTTTGTGCAGAGGCTGAAAATATCTTGTTCGCCGCTTCACTCGGCCGGTCTTCAAATCCGGTCGCTATAACGGTGACAATGATCTCGTCTGCCATATCTTCCTTCACGGATGCACCGAATATTACAATGGCATCCTTGTGAGCAGCTTTTTCAATTTGTTCAGCAGCCTGATTTACTTCAAGCATACCTAAATCATATCCACCCATGATATTTAACAGTACCGCATTTGCACCATCGATAGAGGTTTCAAGAAGCGGACTTTCAATGGCTCGCTTCACGGCTTCTTCTACTCGATTGTCGCCGCTGGCTCGTCCAACTCCCATGTGCGCAATTCCTCTGTCACTCATAACCGTCTTCACATCAGCAAAGTCTAAGTTGATTAAGCCGGCTTCCGCAATCAAGTCGGATATTCCTTGCACACCCTGTTTTAACACTTCATCCGCCATGCCGAAAGCTTGCAGCATAGAAGTGTTTTTCTCTGCCACCTGAAGAAGCTTATCATTTGGGACAACGACTAAGGAGTCCACATACTTTTTAAGTAGCTTAATGCCGAGGTCTGCATGATCCTTTCTTCTTTTTCCTTCAAACGTAAAGGGCTTTGTTACAACCCCAACGGTAAGTATATCCATGTCCTTTGCAATCTTTGCAATAACCGGAGCAGCGCCTGTACCGGTACCTCCGCCCATACCTGCTGTGATAAAAACCATATCAGAACCCTGTATGAACTTCCCTATATCCTCTAAATTTTCTTCAGCGGCTTTTTGTCCAATTTCAGGATTCGCTCCTGCGCCGAGTCCTTTTGTAAGCTTTTCACCTATCTGTAGCTTCGTTTCAGCTAAGGATCCGACCAGCGCCTGCTTGTCCGTATTTACCGCCATATAAGTAACGCCTTTAAGGCCTGTCTCAATCATTCGATTTACAGCATTGCAGCCACCGCCCCCGACACCAATGACCTTTATTTGGGCTGTGCTTTGTTCATTTACTTCAAACTGCAGCATTATAAAGTAACCTCCTGTCACTATATCACAATATGCATATCCATATTAATGACTTATCTACCATAACCCCTTTTTTATACCGCATACACACGGTGAATTAGGATAAATAGCATTACACGCTATTATACCACACACAGTAGTGGTTTTGCACTACTATTCCTCAATATTTTGATTATTTTTTACTTCCTCTTTTCGAGTTTTTCTCTCAAAGTATTTGTCTATCGCAACTCTTCTTATGACAGCTAAATTGTTAAACAGTCGTCCTCCAAAAACAAATATCGCCGCAAAATACAATGGCACGCCCAGCTTATCCCCCACATAAGTCAGCACCATTGCTAAAAGTGCATTAGTGATAAAGCCCGAAATAAAAATAAAATTGTTATACCTTTCTTCCATCATGGAACGGGCAGCCCCCACAATAGAGTCCATCGACGCAAGCAAGCCCATCGTAATATAAAATGAATATTCTGCAGGATAGGATATATCTAAAACAAATCCCATGGTTAAGCCTGCCGCTAACCCTACTACTATCGCAAATATCAATTTGATTCCTCCCTTAAAGCTTGGTCATATACTTAAAAGTATACGCTCTTGAAACAGCATCTATCCGAATATCGTCTGACAACTTCACTTGAAATTGTACGCCCCAATTTTTTAGTGAAGTGCCATAACCGATTGGATCTACCAACGCCGCTGCCATTCTTTTTCCGTCACCGATTGCCTTAATTCTAAAAGGTCTGGCGTACACCTCACCATTGATTCGAACCGTGTAGCCCGAACAGGTTATGGATGTATTTGGTGTAATCCGCTGACCATTTACGGAAATTGCTTCCGCACCGGATTTATGCAGCTCATTGATAATCATAACGATATCCATATCGTGAACCAGCAAATTATTGACATCTTCTCCGTAGAATAAATCTCTCGTTCCGTCGTCTATCGTGACTTCAACACCGGGTCCCTGCACCGCTTGATTCCCACTGGCAATTTTGTATTTTTGAACATCTGTCTCAAGGTTCGTTTGAAAGGTGATATCTGCTCCCTGTTCCGTCGCCATAGCATCATAAATTTCAATTTTTTCCTGCGTCTCAGCAATCAATCCTTTAATTTTTTCAATTTCCTCTTTCTCGCTTGTTATCGTCGTTTTATAATCCTCGATGGTCTTAGAGGAAACGTAAAGCCTCTCTCCGTCACTGACCTTTGCCTGGCAAGCAATACCTAAGCCCAACACAAAGCAAATAACGAAAGCGACCACAATCCTTTTCTTGCTCATCCCATCACCAACTTACTGTTCATCTTCTTGATTCCCTACAGGTTTTGCATATTTAAACTTGATGGTTCCGGTATATCTCGGAATAGTAAGCTCGTTCTTTTTCTCTGTGGATACGATCAGATTGTATTTCATCTTCATGGTCTCAATAATACCGCTTCTTATGTTAATAGCGGCATCCAACGTATCCGGATTGCCTATCGCCTTTACATAATACGGCGGTGCTGTCGGTGTTCCGTTAATATTTACATTATTTCCGGCCATACTGACTTCCGTTGTTGCAACGATACGCTGTTCATTGATGGATATTGCTTCGGCGCCCGCTTCTTTTAATTTGTTTACAAGACTTAATAAAAGTTCATAATTATACATGATAACACTGAAATCTTGCTCGTATTCATCCTTTACCACCGGATCTTTAATGGTAACCAACACCCCAGGACCTTGGACATCCAATACACCCGCAGAAGTCTTGTATTTTTCCAGATCGGATACCAGCCCATCTACAAATGCATCATCTGTTGCTTTTTCGCTTTCAATCGAATTCAGCCGGTCTTCCAAATCCAGCAATTCCTGTTTAATCGCTTCTTTTTCATCCTTGACCATCTTCAATTCCGCCTCATAGCCTCTTACCTTAGCCAGAGGAACGAGTCCTCCTTGGTCGCTGCCGGCTGTCATCCTCAATTGAATAGATAAAATCAACCCGATGAAAAGTGCCAATATGCAAACTACAATCAACCCACTATACTTTTTCATTTTCTTCTCTCCTATTCAATCATTGGATCAAAAGAACAATAATTATCGCTGCCTATTTTCAAGACTCCGCGCTCAATTCCTTTATTGTACATATCATAAAGAGTCATCTCTAAATTGCCGTTTTTTATGTTTTCCGTCATATTCGTCGGCGTACCCTCACAAATTAACTGATCATAAATATAGGCTTTTATCACTACACTGGAAATATCTATTTTTTTAAAGAACAGCTCGGACCCATTCATGGCTTTAAGCATCTCTAAAGTATGCGCTAAAATCGAGTTACCTTCTACCTCAAGCGCTTTCCCGACGGTGGATTTTTTCACAGTTAGGCCTTCCAGGATGGTTAGTTTTGGTGCGGAATCAGCCTTTCGAAGCACCAGCCCATTGGGATCAATGATGATATAATGTTGATCCAATTGAACCGCAGCAGCCTCTTTTCTCTCAGTTACATCAATGAGTACCGTAGACGGCAATTTACGGCGTATCTTTACATTTTCAAAATAAGGATCCTTCAATAGATTGTCCTTAATTTTGCCCGTGTTGATACTAAAAATATTTTCTCCTACCTTTACCCCGGCTTTATCTTTCACCTGTTCCACCGTATAATACTTGTTGTTTGCAATCTTTACCGAACCTACATCAAACAGCTCCGAAGACAGCAAAAAATACAAACCTACTCCTACTGCTATTATAACAAGAAGCCGTAGGAGATAGTTTTTCTTTTTTCTTTTTTTCTTTTTTCTTGGTTTATCTTTCATCGTTTTTCCTAATATCCGCTCCAAGGCTTTGTAACGCCTCCGGAAAATTTTCATATCCTCGTTCTATATGTTCAATATTTTGAATAATGGTCGTTCCCTCTGCCATCAAGCCGGCGAGAGTTAATGCAGCTCCGCCTCTTAAATCCGTTGCTTTTACAACACTGCCGTTCAACTTCTGAACACCTTTCACAATGGCCGTGTTTCCTTTTATCGTAATATCGGCTCCCATTTCTATCAACTCCGACGTAAAATTAAATCGATTTTCAAAAATGGTTTCTTCGATAAAGCTTTCTCCTTCCGCTAGCGCAAGCATCGCGATAAACGGCGACTGCATATCCGTCGGGAATCGCGGATACGGGCCTGTAATAAGCCTGTCTAATGCTTTCAATCGACCGCACGCTTTAACATATATTCTATCGCTTTCTTGCCTTACAGTGCAACCTGTTTCTTTTAACTTTTGTAAAATACTTGCTAAATGTCCGCTTTCTGCATGATGAACTAAAATTTCACCACCTGTTGCGGCAGCAGCAACCAAATAAGTGCCGCATTCAATTCTGTCAGGAATGATTTTATGCGATGCCCCATGTAGCGGTCTGCCTCCATTTATATGTATAATATCACTACCCGCACCTGAAATATCTGCTCCGCATGCATTTAAGAAATCCTGTAAAGCGTAAATTTCGGGTTCTCTGGCACAATTACTCAGTACCGTCTGTCCTTCGGCTGCAGTTGCAGCCATCATCGCATTTTCAGTTGCCCCGACACTAGGAAAAGCAAAGTTTATATTTGCACCTTTCAGCCGACGGCCTCTGCAAATGACTAAATTGTCTCTTTCACAGATTTCCACCCCAAGCCTACGCAATGCATGTAAGTGTAAATCGATAGGCCTGCTACCAATATTACAGCCTCCCGGCTGACTTAGCACCGCACTGCCGCATCGGCCAAGCAGCGCACCCATTAAAAATACTGATGACCGCATTTCTTTCATTCGTTCTAAAGAAATGGTATCCGCAGTTATATGTTTTGAATCAATAATTAACGTTCCAGACTTTGCAGTAATACCACAGCCTAGCTCCTTCAGCATTGTCTTCATACTATCTACATCTGATATTTGTGGAGCGTTTGTAATTTCACATTCACCATCACAAAGCAGGGCCGCCGCCAATATTGGTAACGCAGCATTTTTAGAGCCCTTTACACTGTATTCACCGCAAATTCTATTACCGCCTCGTATATGATAGGATTCCAAAATAATTACACCTCCGCATACTCCATAATATGAAAAGGTGTAATGGTTTGTGACACTATAGGCCTAAATGTTTATAAATAATTTTCGTTGCATCTTTCAGCGCACAGGCCCGGCTGGCCTTCTCCATTTCCTCCAATTTATCGGGATTTCGCTTAAGTGCAGAAATCGCTTTTAAGATTTCATCCGCCGTTAAATCCTTTTCTTCAATAAGAATAGCTCCGCCTTTGTCGGCTATTGCTTTTGCATTATAGAATTGATGATTTCCCGTTACATTCGGAGATGGAATCAGAACGGACGCCTTCCCGCAAACCATGATCTCGGAAACGGTTAATGCACCGGAACGGCTGATCACTAAATCGGCAGCACTTAAATAATCCTGCATATTGTCAATGTACTTTCTAATATGGATATTGCCGGACAGCGAAACGCCTTTTTCCTGCATTTCTTTTAAGATGGCATCATAATAAACCGCACCTGTTACAAAATATAGGGAAATTCCCGATATATGATTGAGACTGTCCAGCACTTCTAACATCACATGATTAATTTTCCCAGCTCCCCGGCTGCCGCCAAAGCATAAAATAACAAAGCTGTCATCGGATTCTCCCAATTGCTTTCTAGACAGGGATTTGTCTGCATCGAAAAAAGCTTTTCTCACCGGATTGCCGGATAAAACTAATTTATTTTTATCTTTAAAATACTTTTCCGCATCGGCAAAACTGATAAAAACTTTCTTTACATGCTTTTCTAATATTTTATTGGTTACGCCGGGAAATGCATTCTGTTCATGAATGAAGGTTTTGATCCCCATCTTGTGTGCCGTTCTTATAACAGGCCCGCAAACATATCCTCCTGTTCCAATAACTACATCCGGTTGAAAGTCTTTGATAATTTTCTTCGCTTCGCGGCTTCCCTTCAATAAGTCCTTTACTACTTTTACATTCTTGAATATATTTTTTCGATTAAATCCGCTGACCGTTATAAATTTTATCGGATACCCGTTTTGAGGCACCAAATCCTTTTCCAGACCTTTTTGTGTTCCCACAAAAAGAATTTCTGCTTCCGGATTGTTTTCTTTTATCGTTTCAGCAATGGCAATTGCCGGATAAATATGTCCCCCGGTTCCGCCTCCAGTCATCATTACTTTCATCGCTTACCACCTCTTTCTGCGTTTAAGAATTCCATTATTCGGCGGAATGCCGTGAAATATTAAGGAGCATCCCTACGGAGCCCATAAAGAGCATGAGTGCGTTTCCCCCATAGCTGACAAACGGAAGTGTCACCCCTGTAGCCGGCATGGATGAAGTTACAACCGCTATGTTCAAAAGCACCTGAACGCCTATCATGATCGATATGCCGGATGCCATCAGCGTTCCGAATAAATCGGCTGCGTTCAGTGCAATGTGTATGCCTCTCCAAACTAATACAATGTAACAGATAATCAGGATTAAACATCCTATGAAGCCTAATTCTTCGCCGATGATCGCAAAAATAAAGTCGTTTTGCGGTTCCGGCAGATAAAGATTCTTCTGAATACTTCTTCCAAGGCCTAATCCAAACAATCCGCCCGAACCTAAAGCCAGCAACGATTGTACAACCTGATAACCGGTATTTAGCGGATCGGCAAACGGATCCATAAAGCTCGTCAGCCTTTTCATCCAGTGGCTATTTGGGTTTAATAGAATCAATGCAAGGATTCCAACCGCTCCGGATCCGACTAAACCGACCAAATAAAACCAATTCAATCCGGCAACAAACATGACTCCTATGATGATAATACACACCGTAATCGCCGTGGAAAGATTCGGCTGCTTGATGATCAGTCCTCCATATACGCCGCAAAGCAGCAATAAAGGAGCAACTCCTTTCGAAAAAGATTTAATCGTCTTTGGATCCCGGCTTAAAAACCAAGATACAAAGATGATAGCAGCCATCTTCGCAATTTCTCCCGGCATGATCGTGATTCCGCCGACGCCCAGCCATCTTGTCGCATAGTTTCTTTCTATTCCTAATGGCGTAAACAATAACACCAAAAGGATAACACTTGTTATGACAATCGGTTTGGCAAACTTCGCATAAATTCGATAATCAACAACTGCCGTCGTAAGCATTAAGCAAAGTCCCATCCCTGCCCATACGGTATCTCTTATCAAATAGGCGTACGGATTGCCAACATCATTTATTGAAGTGTAATAGCTTGCACTAAATACCATGATGATTCCGAAGATTACTAGTCCAAGTGTTATGATTACCAGTACAAAATCGCCCGACTTCATTTTCCTCGTCTTTATTCTTGTGCTTTTATCTGATTTTTTTGCCATATGCATACCCAATCTTACCCATTATTATTTTTCTAATCCATGCACACAGGTTTTGAAATGTTCGCCTCGTTGTTCAAAACAAGTATACATATCCCAGCTTGCGCAAGCCGGGGACAATAAGACCGTATCTCCAGGGGTCGCAAGCTTAAAGGCAATAGAAACACACTCTTCCATATTCTTTGCCATCGTCGTGCGATTAAAGCCCACCGCTTCAGCTTGCTCCTTTATGATCGGTGCCGTTTTACCCAATAAAACCATATGTTTTACGCGGCCTTTAAAGGACTGGATAAATTCTGTAAAATCAGATCCCTTATCATAACCGCCCGCTATGAGAATAATTCCTCCTTGCATGGCTTCAATTGCTTTGATAGAAGCATCTGGATTCGTTCCCTTGGAATCATTGACAAATCGTACTCCGTCAATTTCTCCGCAATATTCCAATCGATGTTCCACCCCTTGAAATGCGCTTAAGGTATCGGTAATCACTTGCGGATCAATTCCTGCCAAATAAGAGATGGCAGCCGCTGCAAGAGCATTTTCCAGATTATGATCACCCGGAATATTTAATTCATTTATACCGCAGAACTCAATCAGCTCGCCACTGTCATTGATGAGCACAATCTTCGCGTCTTTTACAAAAGCACCGTACTCTAATTCCACTTTTCTGCTGAACGGTACTATTTTTGCTTTTTTACAATTTTCCCGCAATGCATACGCACCGGGATCATCATAATTCACTACAAAATATCCGCTCTCATCTTGATTCTGATAAATTTTAGCCTTCGCTGCGCCGTAATTTTCCATGGTATGATGCCGGTTCATATGATCCGGCGTCAAATTTAAAATAGCGGATACTTGCGGTTTGAAATACTTCGTCGTTTCAAGCTGAAAGCTGCTTGTTTCTGTTATCAGCCAAGAATCTGCTTCTGCCGTAAGTGCCATTGAAATAACGGCAACTCCGATATTACCTACCACATAGGTTTTTTTCTTCGCATTTTTAAAAATCTCTCCGACTAACGTCGTCGTCGTCGTTTTTCCATTGGTTCCTGTGATGGCAATATAATTTCCTCTGCCGACACGATAGGCAATTTCCAGTTCCCCTATAACCTCTACACCTTTTGCAACTGCCTCTTGTACAAACCCTAATTCCGGTGACACGCCCGGACTTAATACCATCATATCCAAATCATCAAGAGCATCCGGTTGTATTCCGAAATAACATCGTTCTGCTTTTCCTCTGAGGAAAGTAAGCAACTGCGGCTCTATCTCACTTTCTTTCTTTGAATCCTGAACCGATACCTTAGCCCCTAGCCTTAATAATGCTTGAGCAGCCGCAATTCCTGATTTTCCCATTCCAACGACTAAAACTTTTTTATTTTCCATATTATTATTCATTTTATCACCTCTAGAGTATCACTAATCCTACTACACAGCAAATCAATGTAAATAGCCAAAATAATCCAACCACTTGGGTTTCCTTCAAGCCGCAAAGCTCGAAATGATGATGCAAAGGAGCCATCTTAAAGACTCGTTTGCCTGTCGTCTTGAAGCTGACTACTTGAATTAAAACGGAAAGCGCTTCAAGTACATAAATCAGTCCCACGATGGGAAGCATCAATTCCATGTTCATGATAATGGCGGCTGCTGCTAACCCTCCGCCTAATGCCAAGGAACCGGTATCGCCCATAAATACTTTGGCCGGATTTTTATTAAACATTAAGAATCCCATACACGCTCCGGTCAATGCAGAATTAAAAGCTCCTCCCGCATTCATGCCATACATGACTGCAACAATGGCAAAAAACAAAGCCACCAAAGAGGTTACGCCCGATGCAAGTCCATCAAGCCCATCCGTTAGATTCACGCTGTTCACCATGGCAACTACAACAAATGCTACAAATGGAATGTAAAAAATTCCGAAATCCCAGTATTGATTGATAATCGGGATGAATACAGAAGTACTGTAAATAGAAACACTAGCTTGATAGGCCGCTACCGCACCTGCAATGATAATTTGCAGCACCAGTTTCTGCCAAGCACGTAATCCTAGATTTTGCCTTTTAGCAACCTTTAAATAATCATCTAAAAATCCCAACAGACCGAATAAGAAAAAAGCAACCAAAATCACGCCCATATCCTTCGAGAAATCCCTAGACGTCAAGCAAGTTATAATTGTTGCCGCAATAATTGCGAGACCTCCCATAGAAGGTGTTCCTGCTTTAACCTGATGTGATTTTGGCCCCTCTTCTCTGATATTCTGACCTGCCTTTAGATTTTGCAAAATAGGGATCGCTATATACGTTAGCGTTGCACTAATCAAAAAAGACATTACTATTAAAATTCCAATTTGTAAATAACCCATAACGACTCCTGCATTTATTCCATAATCTTCTTTACTACTTGATCCATGGCCATTCCCCTTGAACCCTTAATCAATATAATATCCCCTGGGCGCACGATAGTTCCTATCTCACTCATTAACTTTTCTTTGCTGCTATAATAGCAGACCTTTTCATTTCCCTGTATTTCTGCTGCCGCTTGCGCAATATACTTTGCCTCTTTCCCCACAGCGATAAGTAAATCCACTTTTTGCTGTGCTGCATACTCTCCCACTTGTGCATGATACATCGGGCTGTCTTTTCCCATTTCCAGCATGTCAGCCAGTATAGCGACCTTTCTCATGCCCTTGGTAGACATCAACACATCAATAGCAGCTTTCATGGAATCCGGACTTGCATTATACGTATCGTCAATGACCTTCATGCCGCCTTTTCCCTTGATATTCAACCGCTTATCGGTTAATTCCATTTTAGACAATCCTCTTGCCGCCTCTTCCAGACTGATACCGATTTGCATCCCCGCCGCTGCCGCCAGCGTCGCATTGATCGCATTATGCCTTCCCGGAACAGGTAGTTTAAAGTGCTGTATCTTTAATTGATGCTCTACAGTAAACTCGATGCCTTCTTCTCCAAAGTCGAGAATATCTGAAATAATATAATCGCTTTTACCATTATTTCCAATAGTAACCGTTTTATATGCACCCTTTGTATTTTCTCTCGTAAGTAAATCATTTATTTCATTAATAATCAACGTATTGCTTCCATGGAAGAAATCCGTAATTTCCAACTTTGCCTTTAGAATGCCTTCTCGGCTTCCTAAATTTTCTATGTGAGAAGTACCAATATTTGTAATGATTCCTATATCCGGACGCACGAGGTCTGCCAGTGTATGAATTTCACCGAATTCACTCATACCCATTTCAAGAATCCCAACTTCGGTTCCTTCTTCAAAACCCAATACGGTTAGAGGCAATCCAATATGGTTGTTTAAATTCCCTACATTTCTTGCAGTCTTGAATTTTTCATTGCATATATGATACAGCATATCTTTTGTAGTGGTCTTGCCTGTACTGCCCGTCACCCCTATCTTTTTCAGTTCAAACGTATTCAAGTAATAGGCTGCAAGATCTTGAAGAGCTTTTGTTGTATCTGCAACTTGTATGACATCCAGTTCTTCTTTTAATTCATGTTTTTCTATTTCACCTACATCCGATACAATAAAAGCCCTGCAACCGGACTCAATCGCCATAGGAATAAATTTATGCGCATCATGATTTTCACCAATCAGTGCAAAAAACAATTCTCCATTTTTTACAGCTCTTGAGTCGGTGGATACTTTATCTATGCAATGTTCCTCTTTCCCCCAGATTTGCAGACCCTGTACTGCGGTGCAAATCTCTTTCATCGTTAGTTTTTTCATAAGCTACACTCTCATTATCCTTTATTCATTAACTCTTGAACTACCTTTTCATCATCAAAAGGCATTTTTCTGTCGCCTATTATTTGATATTTCTCATGCCCTTTTCCTGCAATAACAATGATATCTCCATTTTTATAGATTTGGATGGCCCTCTTTATCGCTTGATATCGATCTAATAGGATGCTGTATTGGCACCCTGTATCGTAGATTCCCTCTTCAATCGCTGCAGCAATATCTTCCGGAGCCTCTCTTCTCGGATTGTCTGAAGTAATGATACAGTAGTCACTATATTGACCTGCAATTTTCCCCATCAGACTTCGTTTCCCTGCATCCCTGTTTCCTCCGCAGCCAAATACACAAATCAACCGCTCTTTCTTTATGCTGTTTGCAGTTTTTAATAAGTTCTCCAAAGCATCCGGTGTATGGGCAAAATCAATGACAATGTCCATGCCATATGAATTATCCACTCGCTGAAACCGTCCCGGCACTCTAGGGAGCTTATATAACCCGTTTACAATTTTATTTCTCTCAATGCCTGTCTGCCGAGCCATAGCCAACGCTAAAAGTCCGTTATACGCAGAAGTTTTCCCTGGCAATCCGATATTTACTATACCCCAACTTTCTCCTTTTTCATAGACTTGAATTTGAATGCCCCGTATTGAATTCTCTACAATTTCAGCAAAATAATCTGCATTGCTGTCTTCTAGCGAATAGGATTGAATATCGGGAGGATATTCTTCCCAATTATTTTTTCGCCTGTTTTGCATTGTTTCATATAGACGCTTGCCATAGGAATCGTCTATATTAATCGTCATCCCTCTTTGCGTAATCAAAAATAGCTTTTCTTTGGCCTTATAGTAATCCTCCATTGTGACATGATAATCCAAATGATCCTGTGTCAAATTGGTGAACCCTGCATAATGAATCGTCGTTTCATCGATTCTTCCTTGCTGCAATGCATGAGAAGATACTTCCATAATGCAAGTGCTGATGTCCTGTTCTTTCATTTCATGAAAGTATTTTTTTAACGTGTCCTTACCAGGCGTGGTATTAATCGCCTCATATTCATTGTTGCCAATTTTATGAGATATTGTACCTACTAAGCCACATTTTTTTCCGTCTTCTTCTAATATACTTTTCAACATGTATGATACTGTGGTTTTTCCGTTCGTTCCCGTAATTCCGAAAACTGTTATGGTCACCCCTTATCACTCCCTATACAAATATACTTTTCCTCCTACGTTTATCTTCTCGCCCGGTTTCGGATATTGGTCAACAACAACAAAATCTGTACTGCTGTTCTCTAATGCCGGGGATACCGTATATGTCAGTGAAGCTGCTCCAAGAACGCCGATGGCTTCTTCTGAGAAGCTCATTCCTCTTACGTCCGGAACAATTGCTTTTCCACTGTCTAACTGTGCCTGCTCTTCCTGCGTATAAGAAGGCTGTATATTTAAGTATCTTAAAGTGTCTTGTAAAATTGATTTAACACCCGGAGCTGCCGTCAGGCTTCCGAATTTTACTCCCTTTGGATTATCTACAATAAGAAGGATAGCGACTTTGGGATCATCCATTGGAGCCATTCCAATAAACGATGAGTATGTTTCATCAATATAGCCGCCATTCTTAGCCTTGTTTGCTGTACCGGTTTTTCCGCCGATTCGATAACCCGGTACTTTTGCCGTACCGCCGCCGCCTTCAGAAACTACACTTTCCATAATAAGGCGCATTTCTTCGGACGTTTTCTTGGAGACCGCCTGACGTACCACCTTCGGCTCAAAATTTTCTACTACGTTGCCGTCACTGTCCGTCAGTGCCTTCACCAATCTCGGCTGCATAATTTTCCCATCGTTTCCAAAGCCAGAGACTGCTGTAATCAATTGAATCGGTGTCACCGCAATTCCTTGGCCATAGGACATCGTTGCTAATCCCACAGGCCCCGCCGTATCTTTATTCTGTAATATAGCATAGCCCTCGCCCGGATAATCCACATCGGTTTTATCTCTTAGTCCAAACAATTCCAGATATTCATAGTATTTTTCTAATCCAAGCCGTTGAGATAATTCAGCAAATACAGGATTGCATGAGTTTCCCACTGCCTGAACTAAGTTTTCATCGCCATGAGGGTTATATGCCCGCCAGCAGCTGAGTTTTGTCCCTGCAATGTAATAGGTTCCCCTGCATACAAAATGCTCATTTAAATTCGTCAGCCCTTCTTCCAGTGCCATAGAAGTGGTCAACAGTTTAAAGGTTGACCCCGGTTCATAGGTATCGCTCACCATAGGATTTCTCCACATGGCATTCCAATACTCGAGCTTCGCACTGTCCGGCAAACCCGTTAATTTAGAAGCCTCTTCTTTATTCAGCGGCACTCTTGGATTATTCGGATCATAATCCGGTGTCATGGCCATAGCCAGAATGTCACCAGTCTTAGGATCCATCATAATGCACATAACACGGTCTGCCTGCGTATTGCTCTGTACCGTATCCAGTGCCTTTTCAACGTAATGTTGTATAACCTCATCAATGGTTAAGGTTAAATTTAATCCATCTTCTGCTTTATAATATTTTTCCATACCATAGGCTAGGCTGTTGCCGTTTACGTCTGTATTTTTGATCCAGCGTCCGGCGATACCGCTTAAATATTGGTTATACTTCAGTTCAAGTCCCGCCAAGCCGTTATTGTCATCGGTTACACTGCCCAATACTTGTGAAGCAAAAGCGCCCAATGGATAATACCTTTTCACATCTTCAGCAATTTCGATGCCACTCAAGTTTTGCTGCCGGATTGCATCAGCGGTTTTCTTATCGACATATTTTGCTACTTTTACCAATGCCTTTTTCTGACTGATGATCCCGGCGACTTCCTGCTCTGACATATTCAGTTGTTGAGCCAAGGCTTTTGATATATCATCCACATTTTGTTCTGAAGTCTGTTTCTTATTTTCATGCATGACCGTATCCGGTCTTGCCCAAACAGAAAAAGTAACTGCGCTGATGGCCAGCTCTTTTCCGTTTCTATCATAGATGACTCCACGCTTGGCGGGGATAGGCACATCCCTAGTTTGAGACTCCAAGGCTTTTTTGGAGTATTCTTCCCCATTTACAATTTGCAACCATCCTACTCTAAAAGACAACGCAACGGTTGCCATACATAGAATAAGAAATCCTATAATTATTCTTTTTTTTACCCTGTTTGGTGTGGCATTCATAAGCTATTCCTTTTGTAAACCTCTATTCAAATTATTCCGCTGCACCTTCCCATTACATAAAAAAGGTGGCTTCGCCACTCCGCTAGGGAACCCAACGGCTCTCACTTCATTCGCGGAGCACCCTCCTTTATGGGCAAAAAGGCTTTCGCCCCTCTGCACTTCCCTTTTGCCTATTAGGAAAATCTCATGATGTTTCCTAATAGATAAAAAAACCGGACCCCAAATTGTTCTTAATTTAATTGTCCGGTTCTTCGTTCAATATGCAGTTAAATTCATTATTCCATTATATTTAATATAAAAAATTATTATTCCTTTTAAAAAAATTAATTATAAGCTTCTTCCATCAATAACAAAGCAAAGTCTTTTGTGGGTTTTTCAGTCTTATTTAAATACACGAACTGATTCGGATCCGGATTGACCATTCCCAGTTGTGTGGTTGCTTTCTGTTCGATGGCCTGAATATTATTTGCCTCATTAATTTGAACAGTTAAGTTTTCCAGCTCACCTGTTATGACTGCATTTTCCTTTATGATATTATTTATTTGATATTTTATGCTTGATGCATATGCTGTAGTGATAATCATTGAAACACATACGGCACCGATCACAATGGTGAGAAATAGCATTGCCAATCGGTCTCTTTTCGTCACTACAGATTTTTTCTTTTGTTTTATAATAACTACTTTTTTGGGCTTCATATCAAAGCCATATTTTTTATAATTGTCTTGATATTCATACCATTGTTCTGCAGGCATCATTTCTCTTTACCTCTTCTTCTCAATTATCCTTAGTTTTGCGCTTCTAGCCCTTGGGTTTTCTTCTAGTTCTTCTTTCGTTGATATGATCGGCTTTCCGGTTACCTTCACCATGTCGGTTACCGCTCCGCAGGTACACATCGGAAATTCTTTAGGGCAAGTACAGGGGTTCAGTCTCTTATTAAAATATTCTTTAACGATTCTGTCCTCCAACGAATGAAAGGTGATGATGCATAACCTTCCTCCCGGCTTCAAAACATTGCAAAAGTCTTCGACAGCCCTTTCTAAATGCCCCAATTCATCGTTGACTTCAATCCGTATTGCTTGAAAAGTTCTCTTCGCAGGATGTGGGCCTTCCCGCCTCGCCGAAGCCGGAATGGCTGCCTTAATGATATCGACCAATTCTGCGGTATTCTCGATTCGCTTTTGTTTTCGGGCTTTTACAATAAACTCGCTGATTCTGGAAGCCCATCTTTCTTCACCGTATTTACGAATGATCTCGGTTAATTCGGTTTCCGTGTAGTTATTCACCACTTCTTCAGCCGTTAGGGAGTCCTTTGCATTCATCCTCATATCGAGAGGCGCGGTCTGCATATAGGAAAACCCTCTTTCAAAGTTGTCCAACTGGAAGGAAGATACGCCCAAATCCAATAAGGCCCCATCGATCCCCTCTATCCCAAGCTGTTCTATAATTTCTTGGATATTTGAGTAATTGTCTTGTATAAATTCTTTTTTGCATCGAAAGCCTTCTAATCGATTTTTTGCTGCATGTAATGCATCCGAATCCCTGTCAATACCAATCAGCATTCCCTCTTGTCCAAGGAAACTGCAAATGCCGGAGGCATGTCCGCCTCCACCCAGGGTTCCATCCACATAGATTCCATTTTCTTTCATGTTCAGACCTTCTATACACTCATTATACAAGACGGATACGTGTTTAAAATCCATGTTCCTTCTCCTTAAATGCCGTATTCAGCCATCTTCGTAGCAAAATCTTTAGGGGTTAGTTCTGTCATGCTTTCTGCTGCGGTCCATTCTTCCTTGCCCCAGATTTCAATCTTGTCGAGCAATCCCACGGTCACAAGCTCCTTTTCAATATGAGCATATTCTCGCAGATCCTGAGGAAGTACCATTCGCCCTTGCTTATCAATGTCACATTCTATTGCATTTGCATAAAAATGGCGCACAAAAGCACGAGCATTCGGGTCAGTAGTAGGTAAGGCTGAAAGCTTTTCCATAAATTTTTCCCATTGCTGCATAGGATATATGTAAAGACAAGTATCAATTCCTCTTGTCAGCACACAACGACAGCCTAATTCATCCCGATATTTTGAAGGAACAATCATTCTGCTTTTAGCATCTATTGAGTTTTGATATTTTCCCATCAACATGTGCTCACCTATGAATAGAGATTCTACTTCACCCTGATTTATTAGTTTTATTCCACTATACTCCACTACGCTCCACCACGCAACAAATTTTAATTAAAAATGAGGATGATTTGTCCACTTTAATGCACTTTTTAATTTACTCTATTCTCTTGTCTTTGGGTATTTCCTATATATGGTGTATTTTTTGTATTGAGTTTCCATATGTAGACCTTTATTCGTCTACTAGCTGAAAATTTGATGTTGCCCCCGTTTATAGCATCGCTTGCTCTCTTCATTATAAAAAATTCACTTAAAAACCATGATTGCCTTTACAGCGATGTCACATATACCCTGTCATCCTCATATATTGGAACAAAGCCAAATCGACACAGTCCGGCGCATCATAATAACGCCACGAATACATAGCGTTAATATAATCTTTTACGCTATAAATTAAAATTAAGAGAGGTTATACAATATGAGTAAGCATTCTTGTTTACCAAGATCCAATGTATTAAGCCGTGTATGCGGAACATCCATAGACGTTGATGCTGTAGATTTCGCACCATCAGCAAGGCATTTAGTATATATGGATAAGGTATATTCCCGAGCAGAAGCAACGGCATGCCCTTTAGTATTTGCACTAAACACCAGTCCTTTTTCATTCCAGACTCAGCTTCTGACATCTCCACTCAACATGGCAAATGAAAATTTATGCGAAGAAATTTTTGGTCCAACAGGAGGCGTGAAACTGCCATTTTCAAACTGCAAAAAACATTGCGGAGGTGCAGTAGAATCTGCTAATACCGGCTGCAACGGTAACATAGATCCGTGCAGACCTTCATGCAATCCGTGTGGAGCTGTTGCCGGTATCATCGGCAATCCATGCGAAATTGATGAAAATGCAGTTTTCAACATTGTAAACAGCTATGTGCTGATTAACAATTTCAATACACGACCTCTTTGCAGCTTGAACAGAACACAGGTTACCCTTGATGGAATGCCTGTAGATTCGCTTGACTGCCAAGGTGGAAACTATACCGCTACGATTGGTAATATCGTTCCTGAGATCACAAAAGAAGTATGCGTTGATAGAGGACTTCCGACAAGAGCTTTTTTCTTAATCACGAATGCAGGTCCTTGGGCATTCGATGCAAAATTTGTGCTTGAAGGTACAGTCAATACAAATGGCAGACTCTGCTGCTTCAGAGCAATCTTCGAAACAAATGCTCCTATTGACATTCATCCACAGCCAGGCGCAGCCGGATGCGGATGTGCGTGCGATTGTGTAGCACCAGACACTTCGGATTTATGCCCACCTCCAGTATGGAATTCAGGTACTGTAAATTTCGCAGTTCCTGATATTAGTATTCCATGCACAACAAGCGGCATTTCTCCAACGATTAACTTTAGTTTCAGTGGAAAGATGAGCCTGTTAAATCCTTCTATCACAGTACAGGAAAATTTCGGCCGTTTGAATCTGGTTCTAAACACTAGAGTAGTTGCCGAACCTAGCATTTTCTTAGAAGTTGTTAAGAAGACGTTATTCTGCACAACAGCATGTGAAGGATTACTTCCTTGTGACGGAACAGAAGCTGCTTGGATCGCTTCAAACCAAGACGATGACGTGGACTCTGAATTCGAATGTTCATGCGGTACAAGACGCGAAGAAGTGGAATCCATTGAAGATTCCTATTGTGGAAATACGATTGTCTTCGGCACAAATGCCACGTGCAATTCAACCTGTCGCGGGTTCTAATGCACTAAAAAAGGGGATACATAAATGTATCCTCTTTTTGTTTGACTTTTTAGTATAAGCTATTGATTATATTCTTTGACAATTCCAACCGAAGCGCTCGCACCAATTCGGTCTGCTCCTGCTTCTATCATTTTTAGAGTGGTTCCCAAATCCCTGATACCGCCAGAAGCTTTTACTTTCATTGCAAGGCCTACCGTTTCACGCATCAAGGCCACATGATGTTCTGTCGCTCCTCCAGTTGAAAATCCGGTGGACGTTTTTACAAAGTCAGCTCCGGCTTCCATAGACAATTCGCAAGCCTTGATGACCTCTTCATCGGTCAACAAGCAGGTTTCTAAAATAACCTTTACAATAGCATTATGTTCATACGCCAGCCCGACTACCGATAGGATATCGTCTTTTACATACTCATACCGACCTTCTTTCAACGCACCTACGTTGATTACCATATCGATCTCAGATGCGCCCTGTTCGCAGGCCCAATCTGTTTCGAACGCTTTCACTTCGGTTGCAGCTGCACCAAGAGGGAAACCAACCACAGCCGCCACTTTCACATCGCTGTCCTTTAATTCTTCTGCCGCTAAGGATACATAGCATCCATTGACGCAAACAGAATAAAATCCATATGCTTTTGCCTCTGCACAAAGCTTCTTGATATCCTCTTCCGTCGCTTCGGCTTTTAATATAGTGTGATCAAAATACTGACTTAAATTTTTGATTTCTTTCATTTTATCCTCCACTAAACATTGAATAGGAACTGGTTCATGTAAATATTTATATTTCAACATATTCAATGCTTATTTAGCACAATTGGTACAACATAAGCATCCATCAAATGACTATATAATACAAAATATTTCATATTATCTATTATATAATCTATTTTTTTACGCGTAAATATAAATTATTCATAGAATAGAAAAAACTGTATCTTATTATACCTGCTCAACAAATTTCCAATATATTAACATATTAGAAGGAAAAAACATATTAATAATCTGACTGATAATATAATTTAAAATAAATTATATTACTTGAGCAGTATTAGGAGTATTGAAATGATATGCAAACACCAACGTGAAAGTGTACCTTCTTGGCAGTTAAACATCATTTTCCGTTTCACAAATATTTGGAGGGAAGTAGCAATTTATACCAGATTCTATCTGGTTAGTATTCATTCAGGTATGGGCGACCACCAAGTGATATATGATAGATTGTCTAAAATACCCATAGAATTTGGAAATTCCTTTCGATTATTTTTTGGAGATGATATAGCCAATGAATATACAGATTTATTAAAATTGCAAATTTTATTAGTAAAGAATTTAATTGATTCTCAAGTAAGAGGCGATACCCGTGCAGTCAATCAAAATATAAAACTAATCTATGATGTTGCGGATAGACGAGCAGTATTACTTGCACAAGTCAATCCATTTTGGGTGCAAAGGGAAATTCAAAGTTTAATATACAGCTACTTAAGTTTAATTATGGAAGAAACAATCACATTCTTGATAAAAGATTATGCAAGGTCGATAGATATATTTGATAGGCTTTTATCTTATTCAACTGTAATCGGAGATTACTATGCACAAGGCCTATATAATTATATCATGTCAAACCAGACCCAAGCAGAATAAATGAACGTGTTGAAATATTTTAAAAAGCCCTGTGAAATCAACATAAACGTTGAAATTACAGGGCTTATTTTTATCTAAACATTGAACAGGAAATGGATTACATCTCCATCCTTCACTTCATATTCTTTTCCTTCTGATCGAATCAAGCCCTTTTCTTTTGCAGCAGCAAGATTTCCGCCGCATTCGATGAGCTTATCATAGGCGATGGTTTCTGCTCGGATAAAGCCTTTTTCAAAGTCGGTATGAATCTTTCCTGCCGCACCCGGAGCTTTTGTTCCCCTCTTTATCGTCCAAGCTCTTACTTCCGGTTCGCCGGCTGTTAAGAACGAAATCAAATCCAATAATCGATAAGAAGATTTAATCAGTTTATCCAAACCGGACTCACTGATGCTAAGCTCTTCTAGGAACAGGGCTTTTTCTTCTTCCTCCAATTCTGAAATCTCTGCTTCTATTTTCGCACAGATTACAACGACCTCTGAGCCTTCTGTTGCGGCAAATTCTCTTACAGCCTGCACATATTCGTTTTCTCCGCCCGCAGCGATGATCTCTTCCGATACATTAGCGGCATAAATAATCGGTTTGTAAGATAGTAAATCCAATGATTTCACAAAATTCTCTTCTTCATCGGTTAAATCCATCGTTCTTGCGGAAAGCCCTTTTTCAAGTGTCTCTTTTACCTTATTCAGATTATCAAGCTCCGCCTGAAGTGATTTATCACCCTTAAGATTCTTCTGGGTACGCTGCAGCCTTCGTTCCACAACTTCCATATCCGATAATATCAATTCCAAATTGATGGTTTCAATATCCGATAAAGGATTTATTGTACCATCCACGTGAACTACATTCGGGTCATCAAAGCAGCGCACCACATGCACGATCGCCGCCACTTCACGGATATGCCCAAGGAATTTATTTCCAAGCCCTTCGCCTTGAGATGCCCCCTTTACCAAACCTGCAATATCATAAAATTCGATAGCGGTATGTACTGTTCTTTTCGCTTTGTACATATCTGTTAGAATCTTCAGCCTTTCGTCAGGAACCGCAACAACCCCCACATTCGGTTCTATCGTACAAAACGGATAGTTTGCAGCCTCTGCTCCGGCCTTTGTGATTGCATTAAAAAGTGTACTTTTACCTACGTTTGGTAAACCAACTATGCCTAATTTCATTACTCCTGTTTCTCCTTACTGCTTAAATTTTCCAGTATATTTACTATATCTTCCGTAAAAAATTTTCCCTTGTCTTCGCGTCCGTTTATACAAAAGGATATATAAGACAAGAAATACGACAAAGACAAAGCCGCTCAATACCATGGCTTGTTTCAAAACGCCAAAAAGCATTAGGCTGTCTGTCCGAAGGAACTCTACAAAAAACCGCTCCATTGAATACAATATCCCATAAGCAAAAAATGTCTGCCCTTCAAAAGACCTATTATTATCGATTGCGATCAAAACAAAAAATAGGATAAAACACCAAATCGATTCATATAGAAACGTCGGATGTACCGTTTGCCCGTCTACCGTGATAGCCCACGGCAAATCGGTAGGCCCGCCATGCGCTTCTGAGTTAAAATAATTACCCCATCTCCCTATAGCTTGTGCCAATGCAACGGCCGGCATCGCCAAATCTAATATATTCAGCGGTTTATAATTCCACAACTTACACAAAATTGCTGCTGCTGCAAGCCCTAAAATTAATCCGCCATGGATAGCTAGCCCTCCTGCCCTTAAATTAATCATTTTAAAAAAGTCACCGGAGTAGTAGTGCCAGTTAAATATCACATAATAAAGCCTCGCCCCAATAATACCCACAGGTACACAAATTAATATAAAATCCAACGTTTTATCTGGATTAATTCCATGTCTTGGTGCACGTTTATATACGATTAAAGTTGCTACTACAATACCTATGGCTATTAATATTCCATACCACCGTACGTCTATACCAAAGGCGGTAAATGCAATTGGATTTGGAGTCGGCATTTTATCCACCATTAAACCTTTCTATGTTGTTTTATATAGGATACTTCTTTTTCTCTTGACTCTCATTATAAACAAAAAAGTGTGACGAACGCCACACTTTTTTTGTTACGTAGTCAATATCGTTTACGATGTTGACGGAGTATCATAAAAATCTACTGCTAAAACGCGATCAAATGCGAGCTAAAGCTCGTTAAAGACGATTTTTTTATTATGTAACAAATATGGATAAAATATTACGAGCCTATTTATTAATGTATTTTGCTAAAATCAACTCAATTTGATCTCCCATGATATAAATATCATATAATTTTGAATCGTTCTTCCCAGAATTCTTAGTCAAATTATCCTGATAAGCTTTCACAAATTCCTTGCTGCTCATGATTTGCGGCAAGCTCACATTTCCATTTAAAAAAGTGGCTCTCGCTCCAGTCCCCAAAACAGCAGATAAATTGGAGTTTTTATCTTCAATATAATATCCTTCCGGTTGTGATGAGTCTTCTACCAGAACTTTTTCAGCAATATTAACTTGGATTGTTCCATCGTCGGCTTGGTTCAATTCAATCGTGCCAAAAACATGCTCTGCACCGTCTCGAACTAATTGCTCCACATAGTCCCCTTCCAGATAATCCACTGTTATTTGCGGTTCATCTTCAGTTTGTCCGCTCTTATTACTCTTAGCACACCCAGGAAGTAACATGGCAACAGCCAACACAAAAATCAGTCCAACACACACAATGCTTTTCGTTGTCTTCATTTTAAATCCCTTCTCCTCAATCATTCATGTCACCATCACTATTTTATTCACTTAATGCTGCGATTATTAATTCATATTCACAGCAGCTTATATATCTAAGACGATCATATCATATAAATTGTTCCTTATGTTAGTAAAACGAATTTTGTAACCAAAATGTAAGAATTTGCTTTTATACAAGATAAATGTTCAACAATCTTGTTGTAAACAGGATCGCCGTATATTTTTCAATAGCATAAAAAAGAGACCTGATGGTCTCTTTATCCTCGTATTCTCTTCTAAGACTAAAGCTCTTTAATCTTCTTAATACATTCTTCGCATATATTTTTGTCTTTGATGTGTCTAACATTCTTGGCATTACCACAAAATACACATGCTGGCTCATATTTTTTAAGTAAAATGTATTCACCTTCTACAAAAATCTCTATAGGATCCTTAATTTCTATATTTAATGTTCTCCTAAGTTCAATAGGCAATACAATACGGCCAAGCTCATCGACCTTTCTAACGATACCTGTTGCTTTCATTTCCAGCAATCCTCCTCTCAATGTTACAATTATATTGTAAACTTAAAAATTGCGAGTTATTCCTAATATTAACATTATAGTTAGTGAATGTCAACTATATGAAGGACTTATTTTAAGCTAGTCCTCCTTTTTCTTTGAAAGAATTTGTTTCAAAGATGCCAACGAATTCACTATAGATGACAACGCTGCTAGCGTGCTTTGATTCCCCTTAATCACATCGGCCATACTGCTAACAGTAGTCGTAACATCTTCTACCGCTTGATTTATATCCTGTGCCCGTTCTGCTGCAATAGCAGAAATAACTTGTGTGTCCTCTAAAATTTTGTTTGTATGCCTAATAGTTACAATTAGATTTCTCATGAAACTAATGCAATAGATTAACAAAACCAATACTGCGGTCACTATCAAAATAAAACCTAAATCTTTTACGGTTAATGTTATCTCCATGGATGTCACCCCCATTAATTTGTACAATATATTATGTACCTAAATGTGTAAAATTTCAACATTTATTTTCAAAGAATGAATATTATAGTAATCGAGGTGAAGCACAATGATGAATTATATTTGGTCTGGAATGATTTGCATCGGGATCATCTTTGCATGTATCAATCACAATTTAGCCGGTTTTACAGACGGATTATTAGACAGTTGTACCAGAGCCGTCGAATTTGTAATCGGCCTCGCCGGTGTCATGGCCGTTTGGACAGGAATCATGAAAATCGCCGAAAGATCCGGCTTAATTGATCTAGCAGCCAAAAAAGTAATGCCCTTGATAAAGTACCTGTTTCCAAAAGAAAATGATAAGGAAACCATCGCATTAATCATGATGAGCTTTACAGCGAACATCTTTGGTGCAGGAAATAGTGCTACTGTTTTTTCGCTAAAAGTCATGGAACGGCTGGACAATCAAAATAATCACAATAGCGTTGCCAATAACTCTATGTGCATGTTTATAGCCCTCAGTATGTCTATGGTCCAACTAGTGCCCATTACCGTCATTCAAATTCGTACTCAATTAGGTTCCCAAGATTCGGCTTCGGTTATTGTCCCCTCTATTATTGTGGGGCTCATATCTATGGCGGCTTCGGTTATTGTGTGTAAATTCTACGAATATAAAGGAGTAAAGTAATGTCTTTTATATTAAGCACTCTTTCCTATATGTTTATTCCAGGCATTCTTACACTCGTTATCGTCTTTGGCCTCTATAAAAAAACACCGATTTACGATTGCTTCATCGAAGGTGCAAAAGACGGCCTAAAAGCTGCCGTAGAGATTCTCCCTTTTATTATTGCCATTTTTGTCGGTATTGAGTCCATTGTTTCTTCCGGTGCCATGGACTTCTTCCAACGCATCTTATCGCCTGTATTTGCGCTGTTCGGCATTCCGAAAGAATTAATTTCGTTGATCCTATTACGTCCCGTATCCGGCAGCGGGTCTCTCGTTTTGATGGAACGCGTTATGCAAAATTACGGGGTCGATTCGCTTATCGGTCAATCGGCTTCTGTTATGGTAGGAACCTGTGAAACAGTCTTCTACGTTCTCGCACTATACTTTGGTATCACTCATGTAAAAAACATGCGTCATGCCGTTATTGCGGGGCTAATCGGCTATTTCGTCGGTGTCATAGCTTCTGTTTATATATGCAAACTCCTTCAGTAGTCAAAACTTCCGAAGGAGTTTTTATTTAACGTTCATATATTTTCAGAATTTCTTCCGAATAACTCGAGTGATCTTCTTTATAGATCGATAGCTGCTCTAAAATTTTCAGCTCCGGATTGCCATATTTCACACAGTGAACCAGCATGATATTGGCGGCAGAGTTTTTGTCAGGAGCAACAAATCTCAGTTCTTTCGGCTCCAATCGATGCTTTCTGCAATAAAAACAAATATCCACTAATCGACTTGGTCTGTGAACCATGTAAAAGTGTCCTCTTGGTTTTAATAGGCCCGCAGCGGCTGCCACGAAACTCTCCAAATCGGCAGTAGTCTCATGACGAGCGATCCGTTTCGCTTCATTTTCATTGATTAGCCCTGCCTTTCCTGTCATATAAGGGGGATTTGAAGTGACTACATCAAAAGTGCCTCTGAGAGACTCTAATTCTTCTATCGGGTTTGCTATATCCGCATGAATAAAGTGCACCTTATGAGAAAGCCGATTCATCTGCGCATTTCTGCAAGCTCTATCGAAAGAATTCTTCTGAATTTCTATTCCATAGATCTTTTCCAGAGAGGTTTTATGGCTCAAGACAAAGGGAATAATACCTGTTCCTGTGCCTAAATCAACTGCAGCTTTCATCTTGCTTTTTTGATTTGTCCCTCTTGCAGCAAAGTCGGCAAGGATAACGGCATCGACTCCATAGCAAAATTCATTTGGTTCTTGTATCAGCTTTAATCCCTCAAAACCAATTTCATCCACCCGCTCCCCTTCCAATAGGAGAGGTTGATTATCTACTTCATTCAAATAAAATTACTCCTTCAATAAGTTCTTAATTTCATCCAGCAATTCTTCATCCAAATCTTCGAAAATATCCTTGTTATCCTTTTTATGATTTGATTCAATTCTTCTAATATCCTTTTTCTTATACGTATACAGCTCTACGCTCAATTTTTCTGGCTTATCCTCTGTTCTTTCTTCTAGGATTAATCGAACTTTGATCTTATTTTCCAATATATTAGATTCTGTTACAATACCGATTCCATCCGGTGTTTTAATCTTTTCTCCCACCTCCGGCATTCCTTTTCGAAGTTCCATATATACATCATTCTCAAACTTCAAGCAGCACATCAATCTGCCGCAAATACCTGAAATCTTGGTTGGATTAAGGGACAGATTCTGAACTTTAGCCATTTTAATGGATACGGGCTCAAATTCAGGGAGCCATGTATGGCAGCAGAGTCCTTTCCCGCAGGTTCCGATTCCGCCTACCATTTTTGCCTCATCTCTCACACCGATTTGACGAAGTTCAATTCTCATTTTAAATACGCCTGCCAAATCCTTTACAAGCTCTCTGAAATCGACTCTTCCGTCCGCGGTAAAATAGAATATAATTTTACTGTTATCAAAGGTATACTCTACATCGATTAATTTCATATCCAGATTATGTTTGTTAACCTTTTCCTGACAAAGAACGATAGCTTTTTCCTTCTTTTTTAAGTTTTCAATATGCTGCAGCGTATCCTTCTCATTTGCTATTCGTATAATCTTCTTAAGTGGCGCCACTATGTCTTTTTCAGGTACCTCTTTAATATCACAAGTAACAGTTCCATACTCCATTCCTCGTGCAGTTTCGACTATTACGTTGCTATCCTTTATTATCTCTAAATCACCAGGATCAAAGTAATATACCTTGCCAGCTCTTTTAAAGCGTATTCCTGCTACTCTTACCATCTTTATCCTCCAATTTTCAAAATTAAGCTTTTCATCGCATAATTTGTACTAATTCCACGTTGTAAATCTCTTCTTGTTTCCTCTATCAAGGAAACCGCTTTATAAATATCCGTTTTCTTATGAATTCGGCTTTCTTTCGTTTCAAGAATAGCCAAATCCCTATAAGTTAATTCCATTGCATCTAATAATTTTAAAGCCTCTTCTTTCTCTGCCGCGACTTCATTTATTTTTCCTTTCAGTAAATAAAAAGGGCTGTTCTTTCGTAATAGTTCGACCAAATTTTCAGCCTTCTGCTTTATCTCTTTATATTCGACCGTTTCAAAAGGATAGAGCCTAAAAATAACACATCGCGACAAGATGGTTTGAACCAAATTCTCAATATTATCTGATAATAAGATAATAATTGTCCCCGCTGGCGGCTCTTCAAGGGTTTTCAGCAAGCGGTTCTGGGCACGAACCGTCATCGTATCCGCCTCTTTAATAATCGCAATATTGCGATCACCAAAAAAAGGTTTCTTTTTTAATCTGGTCTGAAGCTCTTCAACAGCCTCATCCTTGATACTTTTCCCATCTGCTTCAATATATATAACATCTTCATGGTTTCCATGATCTATTTTCCTGCAGTCAGGACATTCATAGCAGCCGTTCCCTTTATTTGTATTACATAAAATTGCCTTCGCAAAACAATTCGCAACCAATAGCTTATCAATACTAGATTCTCCCTCTAAGATGTAAGCATGAGATAAGTTTCCGGACTCAGAAAGAAATCTCAATTTCTCAATTAATTTATCATTTCCCCCGATATCATTTAGAATCATTTGTACCTCAACATTCACTTCTATAGAATTTATCACTAAATGTTCATTTCTCAGCTGCAGATACTTATTTTTATCATCTATTCTATAAATTTAGCAGCTGCTTCATATGCCCTATGATATCCTTACTAATCTCTTTAATAGAACGATTAGCATCGATACCAATAATTCGATCTTTATAATTTTCTTCCAGTTCTAAGTATCCTCTAAAAACTTCATTGTGGAATGCAAGTTTTTCTAGCTCTAATCGATCCTGTACTTCTTCTTTAATCCTCATTTTTCCAATACTTGGATCTATCTTTAAAAAGAAAGTAATATCCGGCATACATCCGGCTACTGCAAATTCATTAATAATTCGTACGCAATCACCCAATTTACGCCCATACCCTTGATAGGCAATACTTGAATCAACAAAGCGATCACAAATAATCGTTTTTCCTTCATCAAGAGCAGGTTTAATTACCTGAGCAACGTGCTGTGCCCTAGACGCAGCATATAAAAGGGCTTCGGTCATATAATCCATCTCTACATTATTCTTGTCCAATATGATGGCTCTAATTTTTTCGCTTATTTCAGTTCCTCCAGGTTCTCTGGTCACGATGGCTTCTCTGCCTTGCTCCTCCAAAAACTTTTTTAATTTTTGAATTTGCGTCGATTTCCCTGAACCATCCGGTCCCTCTATTGAAATAAACAGTCCCTTCTTCATAGCACGCACTCCTACAATATTTATTTCTTATCCTTAATTTGTTCCATTAACTTGGATAGCAGTGACATGGAAACATAAAAAACAGGGAGGCAAAGTAATGCTACAAATAGTATTTTTAAATAAAACATTGATTTCCCCTCCAAAAATTATTCATACTGATACAGTATACCATAATTCTTTCTACTTTCCAAAATATTTTACCCTGATACGCTTACAATTAAGTGTCTATTCTTTAAAGTTTACAGTCACAGAAGATCCTTCTATTTAAAGTAAAATAAATTTATACATCACCATTTCTTTTGTCCTTCTATACAATGATAATTAGGTGGCCTAAAGAGAGAGAAAATATCTCAGGCGCCTATGATTATAAATGACAAGATAAGGAGCTCTTTTTCTCGCCTAATATAGAAAGAGGTAGACCCAAATGATGTATTATTATGCTTACCTGGATGAACGTGATATTGTTCAGATGATTTACTCGTTACCAGCACCAATAAGTTCCAACCAATTTATTTTAATTCCAACAAACGATCAAACGCTTATAGGGAAAAAATACAACCGGGAAACGGGAGAATTTGAAGAGATCGTATTATTCTATTATGCGGTACTCGGAGAAAAAGACATCGTAATAAATGTTATTGATTCAGAAGTAGAAATAATAGATTCAAAGAAAATCAAAATTTTATCAAAAGATCTGACCTTAATCGGAAAATGGTATGACCGGCAAACCAAACAATTTCTTGATCCGCCCATTCACATTTTGGCAGAGTTAGATACCGGTCAGATCAATATCAAAGGACAAGATAAATGGTTACAGGCCGATCTAGATGAAATGAAGCAAAAGCAAGAAACAGATTTAGATGAAATCAAAAGAAAGCAAGAAACAGATTTGGCTGAAACCAGAAGCGCACTGGAAACTAATTTAGCTGAAACCAAAAGAACACTGGAAGCTAATTTAAATGAAATCAAGAAAAAGCTGGAAACTGTGAATGCCGGTGTATTCGGCGGTTACAAATGCCATTTTAGGATTCGTAATAATGAAGAAATGACCCGGGAATGGGTTGATGGGAAAAGATATACGTTTAATTTTGATACTGGCATTTCTGGGTATTTCCCCAAAATGATTCGATTGATTTCAGAGGGTACCCATATGGAAGAACTCGTTGCGGATCTTTATATCGTAAAAAATCCAGATGGCTCTATAAAACGTGCGTATCTAGATAAGGCTTATTTTGGAACACCGAGGGACTTACAAGGCGAAGAATTCAAAAGATACACGGAGCATGATATAGCAGTGAGTGACTATGATCCATTAAGAGCAGAAGTTGGTGGGAATGGTAAAAAATATGACGAAGGTGCTTGTGCATTTATTCAATCTTTTTCCCATAATTATGCTTATGTTGCCATTGGAAAGTTTGATTATACGGAAAATACTCTTTCTTTCAATATAATGATCTCTGAAGAACTGGTAGGATATTATACCAATATGAAAATTGAAGTTTTTGTATTTTAAAATCAACCATGCGAGGGGACCTTCGGGTCCCCTTTTAATATTGTAGTTTGCATATAATTGAAGCTGCGCCCCCTGCTGTCCCGTTTTAACATTCTGTCCAGCATTTTAATGCTGACGACAGAATTTAGGCTAGAAAATCATGAATCTCTGATTCATAAATTTTCATCGTCTACTCAAAAA
>NZ_JAFJZZ010000008.1 GCF_017255415.1 Clostridium aminobutyricum
AGATAAATGAAATGCTACCTATATAATTCAAAAAAATATTTATAAATCTACGGAAGTCTCTCTCCTCCAACAACCGATAATTACATATTATCCTTTATTGGTTGGAGAATTGTTTTTTGAGTACGATTTATTTAACTGAAACTCGATTTCGAGGATGCTTTAAAGTTAAAATATCTTGTTGCTTTTTAGTCGATACATGCGTGTAAATTTGAGTTGTAGTGATAGAACTGTGACCTAAAATTTGCTGGATATACCTTATATCAACATCTTCTTCCAATAATAAAGTTGCAAACGAATGACGAAACATATGTGGGGTAAGATGCTGCTGAATTTTTGCTTTTTTAGCATATTTCTTAATCATGAACCTGACTGACTGCTCTGAAAGTCTGTTATGTAGTCTATTTACAAAAAGATATTCGGATTTTCGAATGCGTTCTCTGAAAGCATCATTATAGTTTCTTAATGCTAACAGTACTTCTTCATTACTAATAGTTATGAATCGTTCTTTGGAGCCCTTGCCATAAATTCGAACTCGTCCGTTGATAAGACTTATATCTTCTTCTCTTAATGAACAAAGTTCTGAAACTCTCATACCACTTGCAAATAAAAGTTCTAAAACAGCTATATCCCGTAGGCAGGCCATAGTTTTACAATAGGAATCACTATTCGTAGTCAATTCCTGATAGGCAGTTTTTAATAAAGCAGTAATCCCGTCTAAATTAATAGTTTTAGGTAAAGTTCGTGGCTCGTGGAATTTTAAGTTTATTTTTGAAAAAGGGTTTTCTTGAATAAATTCTTCAAATTCCAACCAATTATAAAAAGCTTTTATGCTTGCGATTTTTCTTTTGATAGTTTTTGGTTTATATAATTTATGAAGCTGTGTCACATAATTTGATAAATAGCTTTTATTTAAAAACTCATCAATTTGATTGGAAACTCGTAAAAATTGTGTGATATCAATCTTATAAGCTTTTAGTGTTTTGGGATTAAGATTTTTTTGATATTGACAGTAATCAAGATATTGCTTAGATAAATTTTTGAAATAGTGCATCAAGTAAATTCCTCCATAATAAATATTTCTTAGTCTTATTATGAATGGATTTTTAAATTTTGTCGAATATTCATGTAACGATAAGTTTTAGCGACCGCATATACTCCTAAAAAACTCAAAGACATGAAAGCCAAGAAGTACGCATATAATAATCAAGACATAGCAGAATATGAAATCATACCCGGAAAACGCGATATAGAGACAGTTGAAAAATCAAATTAAAATGATATAATTAATACATTACCAAAGGCCGATAATGCTAATATTCCGATGGGGAAGGAGTGATTACTGGTGGAAGTAGAGTTATATGATAAGGTTCTATTAAAAAATGGGGATACGGCTTATATTGTAGAAATCTATAAACCTGGATCTACTTATGAAGCTGATATTGACACAAAAAATGGCCTGACCATAACCGATACGGTGATGCAGGAAGAAATAGAGAAAATTATTGATTAGTGCCGCTAGACTTCATAGTCTGGCGGTGTTTTTATAGAAGGAGATTGTTTTTCATATGGGACATTGACGTTAAAAAATAACACGAGAGAGAAGCCAGGACTTTAGTCCTGGCTTCTCTCATCTAATGGAACTATTCTGCCTCCAAGCCTATTGGGGAATCTGTTTTTTACATGAAATAATCCCAAGCGATTGACAAATATATTTCGTTATGATATTTTGTATAAAATAAATAATAATATTCGTAATAATGCTTATTATAATTAAAATAATTACCGTAAGCATTGTAGTGAAAGGAGAAGTACAATGAATTCTAATCAACTGCAAGAAACCTTTTTATCAGATAAGGCTAAGATGTTGCTTCATCACCCGCAGGGTATGGGAAACTACTTTACATTTAAAAGTGCAGTGGATATTTTGGGGCTCAATTGGGATGAACTTCTTCCAAACGGCATTTATAATGTAACGGGGGAAGGATATTATGACATGGGGTATATGGCTAATCTGATCGGGCCTCCGGCATCAGCTATCAATGCGATGAAGGAACATTCGACCGTGGAAGAGCTTCGAGTATACCCGCCGGACTTACTTCCTGAATTAAAAGCGGAAGTAGCGAGAAGAAAATTTGGTCGTGAGCTCTCTGAAGATTTTACGGTATTGGGGGTTGAAGGTGCTCAAGGCGGTATCGGCTATACATACGCGACTTTCCTGAATCCCGGTGATGAGGTCATTACAACAGACCCCGCATACTTCCACTTTGTACCGGGCGCAGAAATCTGCGGTGCAACAGTAAAACCAATTAAGCTTGGAAAACATAACGGTTACAAATTGGATCCTAAGGAACTTGAAGCAGCTATTACACCGAAGACAAAGATGATTGTTGTTTGTGATCCGATCAACCCGTTCGGCGTTGTTGCCACGAAGGAAGAGCTATTGGAAATTGCAGCAATCGCTCGTAAAAACAATATCATTATCTTCAACAATATTACGCATAATACGCATCAGACAGATGCTTCTGCACAGCACTATGCGATGGCATCCCTGCATACGCCGGAAACGCCTATGGATCATGTTATTTCCGTCAGCGGTGTATCGAAGGGATACGGCTTACCGGCACTTCGTGTTGGCTTCATGGCAGGACACCCGGCTCTGATCCGTGGTGCATTCCTGATTAAGATGGAAACTACAAAAATCCATATCAATTATCCGGGACAGTATGCGACTCTTGCTGCGATGAGAGATCATGATTACGTAGAAAAGAGCACGGAAATTGTTCGCCGTAATTATAAGCACATTGAAGAAACAGTAGCAATGACTGAAGGGGTTACCATTCCTGTAAAACCGCAGTATGGTTTTTGCATGATCATCGATGTGTCCGGTACAGGCGTATCCGCTCAGGAGATATCCACAGCACTGCTGAAGTATAAAATAGGAACGATTACAGGGGATGGACTCGGAGAAGAAGGCGCTGTTGAATATATCAGATTGAACTATTCACATCCTGATATTGAGTGCTTTGAGCTATTCCGTGAAGCGCTGCCTAAGGCAATCGCCGATGCAAAGCAGGGAATCTATCGACAAGCTGTCATTGATTTCTTTGAGAGAGTCGGAACGGAGCGCGGAAAAAGAATAATAGAGCAAATAAAAAATAGATAGCAAGCAAACATACAATACATCAAGGAGGTACTACCCGATTAACTCTCCTTGGTGTATTCGGTACAATAAAATTCCAACCAATGTTTGACTTATTGATTATAATAGTAATCTAAACACTAAAATGAATTGGAAAGGAATCGTACGACTATGGATAAATTCAAGAAAATGGTGGCGATCGAGCCAACCAAATTACTGCCGGAATGGGATCAGAAGTTGACCTGCTATGCGGAAGCATCTGAGGTTTATCCGGATATTCCTGAAAATAATAATGAGATAATTAGACGAATCGGCAGTGCAGACTGTGTCATGCTTAGTTACACAAGCCGTATCGACCGAGAGGTACTGGAGGCTTGTCCTCAAATACGGTATATCGGTATGTGCTGCAGCCTCTATGCTCCTGAAAGCGCCAACGTTGACATTCGCTATGCCAATGAAAAGGGTATAGTAGTCACTGGTGTACGTGACTACGGTGATGAAGGCGTCGCAGAATATGTAGTAAGCGAATTAGTTCGTTTGCTGCATGGCAGAGGCAATGCTATGTGGAAAGAAGAGCCTACAGAATTGACTGGTCTGGATATTGGTATCGTAGGTATGGGTACGGTTGGAAGTATAGTTGCCCGCACTTTACAATTTTTTGGAGCAAACATTTACTATTTTAGCCGTACGCGCAAATCAGAACTTGAGATCGTCAATGGCTATAGCTATCTGCCTTTGGATGACCTGCTTGCTAAAACGGATATCCTGATTACTTGCCTGAATAAAAATGTTGTGTTAATGGGCGAACGCGAATTTGGCTTGTTTGGAAACGGAAAAATTTTGGTGAACACTTCGATTAGTCCGTCCCATGAAATACCGGCTTTAGAAAACTGGCTGAAAATTGCGGGGAACTATGCGCTCAGTGATACTGTCGCAGGTCTGGGCAAAGAGATCACCGGTATGCCGAACGCTTTCTGCGGAGAACGCTCGGCAGGACTCACCTCCTTGGCGAAACAGCGTCTGGCACGTAAAGTCATTGCCAATATAGAAGCCTTTTTATCAGAAAATAATGGTTGATAGAATAGTAAATAAGAAAACTTCCTGGCCTTCAAGAGTGAAACTAAAACATTCAAGAGGGAAGGAAGTTTTTCATTATTTTTCATTATGTGATCTCAGAGGCATAGATACGTAACATCCCAGTGCGGATGTTTTCCTTAAGCTCTTGAGAATTAACGCCAAGGTGATGCTCCAGCAGTTCAGCCGATAAGACTTCATCATGCTTTAAAATGGCTTGTATAAGCCTAAGATGTTCCTCTACTAACGCATTGCGCCTTGAATCCTTCTCAATATGGATTCGGCGGACAAACCGGATTCTTTCGTAGATGTTTTGCAGGAAGGCAACTCGTTCCATGTTTCCGCATAAAGTGGCAATTCTAATATGAAATAGCTCGTCAAGGAAGATTAACTCTTCTTTCCGTATGTTTAAATAGGTATCCGCAATTTTTTGCCACTCCGTCAGGATAGAAAAAATTTCATCATCATTTCCGCTCTGACAGGCTTGACGCACGGCTCCCATCTCAAGATCAAAACGTACACCGTACAGATCTTTCATTTCCGACTCGCTGAACTTACGACAAAAAAACCCTTTGCCAGGGTCAAACGTTACAAAGCTGCCCATAACCAAGCGGTTTAGTGCTTCGCGTACAGGTACGCGGCTCATTTTCAGATTACTTGCAACCTCAATTTCATTTATCTGCTCTCCAGGACGGACGGAAAAATCGATAGTCATATCCCTTATATAGTCGTATGCACGTTTCACCGCCATAGTAGAGTTTTCTTTTAATTCTTTATCGCGTGTTTTTGGATTGCTCATGTTGAATAACTCCTCTTACCTGTTATAATGAATCCCTTCTATTATATCAGTTACCTTTTTACTGTGCAAGTAAACATCCCATATCATGCTATAATAAGAACCTTTCCGCGTATTTCTTTCTGTCTCAAACCAAATAAATAGCTCATAACCTATCAGACATCTTGACAAATGGAAGAAATAGGATTAGTATAATACCAACAGTTTGGTTAGCTTATGCTAACCAAGAGAATACTTTGAGATATGGAGGAATAAGATGCTTTTATTAAATGGAGTGCAGGAAACAATGTTAATACCCCTTGCCATTAAGGCCAGCGAAACAAAACGGGACAATGCAAGAATACAAGACCCTATGGCTGTAGAAATTGTAGGGAAGTTAGGCATAGATATTTCTAAATATGATAAATTTATGAGTCATGAAGGAGTGGTAGCAAGAACCATTCTTTTTGATGATGCCCTCAAGCATTACATAAAAAAGTATCCGAACGCCGCATGCGTTTCTATTGGCTGTGGTTTTGATGCAAGATTCTCACGAGTGGATAATGGAGAAATTATCTGGTACGATTTGGACTTTGAAGACGTGATTACAGCCCGAAAACAGTTTTTCCCCGAGCAAGACCGAGTACATTTGGTTGCAAAATCCGCACTAGATGCTACGTGGCCGCTGGTTGTTGAAAAAAGAGATCAAACCATTATTCTTATAGAAGGGATGTTGATGTATCTGAAAGAAGAAGAAGTAAAGCAGCTTTTTCAGATTATAAAGGACCATTTTAAGAATGTTACAGTACTGGCAGAGCTCATGTCGCCTTATGCAGCGAAAGGCAGTAAACATCATGATACCGTGAAGTACACAAAAGCGACCTTCAAATGGGGAGTGAAATCGGGAAAAGAAGTCGAAAAGCTTTGCGACGGACTGAAGCTGATAGATGAAAAAAGCTTTAACTGCGAGATGAAAAAGTATTCTCTCCGAGGAAAGATTTTTGCGGCAGTTCCCGGGATACGAAATATTAATGACAGAATTGCCGTTTTTACGTTATAGGTAAACTATAAGAAAATACGCTTCATAGGCTTCTGCTTAAAATGTGGAAGCTTTTATACGGACGATCTGACTGAAAATAATCTCAGTCAACGGGGTGGGAAAACTTGACAGCTGGTATACAAAGGATTACGATAAAAATATAAAACAAATTTGCCGAGAAGGTCAAGAGAGGTACTATAAGATGAAGACTTCTTTATCAGTTACCCGAAAAAAGGCAGTTGATTTACTTGTATTGTATACCTTTGCTTATTATTTGCTGCTTTTAGTATTTAAAAATGACAGGATTGTTATTTCAGATTCATTTAGTATTTTGGGAGAAGTTGCAAGCCTTTTCTTTATTGGCATGAGTTTTCAATGGCAGAAAAACGAAAATAAGATCGTTTGGAAGATCTTTTTTGCAGGAACAGTGTCCTATCTGATTGGCGATATGATCTGGAGCTATTTTGAGCTTGTATTGCATCAAGAAGTTCCCATTCTTTCCATATGTGACCTCTTTTATATGGTTAGTTCTATTTTCTATTTCATCGGTATGATCGTTTACATAAGAAAAGAAAGCCTATTCAATTTGATTCGAACAGCGTTCGATGCTCTTATCACAATGACGGTTAGCTTAACTCTAATATGGAAGTTTTTTTTAATACCGATTGCGGCGGACTCTTCCCTTACTTTTTGGGAGAAAGCCGTATCGTTATCCTATCCAATTTTTGATATTGGCTACTTGGGAGCCGTTCTTTCTTTATTTCTCTTATTTACACCAAAATCAACAAATAAAAAATCGCATCTATTGCTTAGCATGGCATTTTTAGTATGGTTTGTGGCGGATCAGATTTATCTGGTATTACAGAACTACACCTATATTTCCGGCGGATTTATAGATCCTCTATGGCCGATTGGATGTTGGACTTTTGCTTTGGTCGCAGTATATTCGGAGTCCTCAGAATCGAATGAGGAAACGAAGCAATCCTCGCTGGCGAGACAACATCTCTTACTGAAAGAATATTTTCGATTTTTACTCCCGTATCTCACTACCTGCCTTCTAATCATTATTGTATTAGGTCAATATATATTAGAGGATCCCCTTATTGCAGGTACGGTAATCTCTATCATGTTGATTATGATTCGGCAAATTTTTTCCTTATTTGAAAATCAGCATTTAATTTCAGTTATACAACGAACCAACCAATCGCTTGAAGCTTCAAAACAAAAATTGGAAGTGCAAAATAATGAACTGAAGAGGCTAAACGATTTGAAAGAATGGGAAGCCAATACAGATTTTTTAACCGGATTATATAATAGAAGATATATTAATGACCGATTAAAGAATTTATTATTAGAAGAATCCAAGTCTGATGAAGTTGAAGTAAGCTTTCTTATTATTGATATTGATCATTTTAAACACATCAATGACCAAGAAGGGCATAAGACCGGGGATATCGTTTTACAAAAAGTTGCCATTCTAATTAGAGAATGCATTCGTTCCACCGATATAGCCGGACGATACGGCGGAGATGAGTTTATTATCATTTTACCTTATACGGATTTAGCGTTGGCACAGACGATAGCCGATAGGCTGATACGAACGGCTCCAATGATTCATTTTAATGAGAATGGAATATGTTCTAAATTAACATTAAGCATTGGATGTACCCAATGGAAAGGCCTTATGACGGATTTTGATATGAACCATGTACTTTCCACGGCAGACCGATCTTTATACAAAGCAAAAAAGGCCGGGCGAAATCAATTTATCGCAGAGTAACAGGATTAGAGCGTGAGGCTGTACAAAACCCCTCTTTTGATACCAAGAACAAGTTTTTTTATAAAATGAATCGAGATTTTATAATTTTCTGAATGTAAACCCTGTGGAGGAATGGTATAATCAAAAAAAATATAAAATCGTTTCAATTGTAGAAAAAAAGATGTAGCAGGTTACTTGAAAGGAGATGGGTAAGTTGAGAGAAATGAATGAAAAAATTGTACGCAGCATCATTGAAACGTTACCGATGGCATATGCTTACCACCAATTGATTTTAAATAGCGAAGGCAAACCGGAGGATTATATATTTATTGATGCAAATTCCTCTTTTGAGAAAATGACCGGACTCAAAACAGAAAACATTGTTGGGAAAAAAGTAACTGAAGTTCTGCCTGCTATCAAAAACGATAACTTTGATTGGATCTCCTTCTATGGACATGTGGCATTGACAGGAGAAATAAAGGAATCTACTCAATATTCGGCTATTCTCAATCGATGGTATAACGTTACGGCATCTTCGCCGGAGAAAGGATATTTTGTAGCTGTTTTTCAAGACATTACGGAGCAGGTGAAAACCAACAACATATTGATAAATCAAAAACGGGAAATCGAACACCTCTATAAGGACTTAGAGATTATTTTTAATAGCACACAGGATGCAATGTCCTTGGTGAAGTGTGAAGAGGATGGTTTTCGTTATATACGAAACAATACCGTTCATCAAACAAGATCCGGATTTAACTCTCAGGATATCGAGGGGAAAACACCAAGTGACGTATTTGGGCAAGAGGGCAAGTTTGTACTGGAAAACTACCAAAAATGCCGAGACCTGGTAAGAACTATAACGTACGAGCATATATTCCATTTTGCAACCGGGGATCGGGTTTGGCTTACGAGTATTACCCCCGTTATACAAGAAGGGGTAGTGAAATATCTCGTTACATCAAGTAAGGATGTTACGGAGTTGAAAAAGTTGCAGGAGGAGTATGAAGAAACCTTACTGCGATTGCAATCGATGTTCAACAGCCATATGGCTGTCATGTTAATCATTGAACCGCAGTCCGGGCAAATTTTAGATGCCAACCCTGCTGCATGTGACTTCTATGGATATAGTAAAGAAGAAATTACACGGCTGAATATTCAAGATATTAATATGCTGCCTAACGATAGAGTGAGAGAATTACGTGTCGCAGCGTTAGAAAAAAGTGAGGGGTATTTTGTATTCCCGCATCGTTTAAAAAGCGGAGAAATCAAGAGCGTGGATGTCTATTCCTCCCCCATTCCTTATGATGAAAAGACCGTTCTTTTTTCAATCATTTTTGATGTAACCGACAGGGAAAACTTGAAAGAAGAACTGAACCGTGAAAGAAAAAGGCTGAGTATTACCCTCCGATCAATCGGGGATGGTGTGGTCACAACGGATACGCAAGGACTTATAACCTCTATTAACCAGTCAGGAGAAGAAATTATTGGATGGTCGGAAGAGGAAATGAAATATAATCCGTTTGTCAGTGTATTTAAATTACGAAAAGAGCAGACAGGCGAAACTGTAGAATCTCCTATTGCGAAAGTGTTAAAGACAGGGAAAATCGTTTCTCTGGAAAATCATACATTATTGATTCATAAAACCGGAAAATTTGTCCCGATAGCAGACAGTGCTGCTCCGATCAAGAATGAGGATGGGGAAGTGCTTGGTGTGGTGATGGTTTTTCGTGATGTGAGTAAGGATAAAAAACAACAGGAACAAATCCTGTTTCTTAGCTATAATGATGCACTTACAGGACTCTATAACCGCAGATATATGGAAGAAGAAATGAAACGGCTGGATACCAAAGAACAGATGCCGCTGGCGGTAATCATGGGAGATGTGAACGGATTAAAATTAGCCAACGATGTTTTTGGGCACGAGCAAGGCGACCACCTGCTCCGGAAAATAGCAGAAATATTGAAGGAAAACTGCCGCGAAAATGATGTGGTTGCAAGATGGGGCGGAGATGAGTTCTTAATTTTTTTACCGAAAACAAAGATGGAAACGGCGCAAAAAATTATGAGCAATATTAAGAAAAGCTGTGTAAAAAACAGTCATGGGGTTGTTCAATTGAGTCTTGGAATGGGATGTTCCGTAAAGATGAAAAAAGAGAATCTTGAAAGTGTGATACAAGAGGCTGAAGAGCGGATGTATCATCAAAAACTATTGGAGGGCAGAGTTCTTAAAAAATATATGACAAACATCCTGATGGATACTTTGTATGAAAAGAAGTTGGAAGACCAAGAGCGCAAACGTAGAATCGAGCAATATTGCAAAGAAATCGGAGTGCACTTAAAGTTGTCCGATGCAGAAATGCAAGAACTGACTCTTTTGGCAGAGGCTCATAACGTGGGGTTGTTAGGTATTGATCAGGAATTATTGGAAAAAACGGAAAAATTGAATGCAGAAGAATGGGAAGATGTCAAGCGGCATGCGGAAATCGGCTATCGTATTGCTCAATATACGCTCAAATATTCCGTGGTCGCAGAAAACATATTGGCTCATCATGAACATTGGGATGGAAGCGGATATCCACGTGGAATAAAAGAAGCAAATATTCCGTTGTTGAGTCGTATTTTAGCGGTGGCTGATGCGTATGATGCCATGATGCATGATCGGGTTTATCGAAAAGCGATGAGCAAAGAGGAAGCGATTGAAGAATTGAAACGAAATGCAGGCATCCAGTTCGATCCGGTTATCGTGGATTGCTTTGCGTCAGTAATGGGATAAATTAAATAAACCGGTAAAAGTGAAGCTCAAACGAAAATGAAAAAGCCGTAAGGATACGATTGAAGTTGTCCAACGGCTTTTATGTTTTTTTATCTTTTTGCACAATCCTTTTCAATGAGTTGAACGAATTTCATCATTAAAGGAATGTAAGTTGCAATGAAGGTCGCTCCGGCAGTAACTGCGACAGGTTTAGATGCCTTCTTTGGAATGGCAAGGCCGATTAAAATTCCCATGGAACAAAGGCAGAGTTTAATAAGCGCAAAATCTTTCCAAGTTAATTTTTTGATATAACGATCCGAATAATCAAATAATTTTTGCATGTTCATCACTCCTTCTTTTTTTATCTAGTATAACATAAAACGCCCTTTTCTAACCCTAGGATTTAAAGAAATATGAAAAAAGCAATTGTAATGCTATCATTCATATATAAATAGTATAAAATAGTTCATTGGTCATAAAATTGAAGGGAAATGGAATAGTTTAGTTGTATAAAGGGGATTATAGGGACAGCGTGAGAATATATTTAAGAAAGAAAGCCAACTTTACTTTATAAGCGGCCTATGATACTCTTAAATAAAATGGAAAGAATAGATTGGGAGGAAGTCATGTCAAAGAGAGTGGAACAAGCAGTAGCGAATCATAAGAAAGGATATAATTGTGCTCAATCGGTAGCTTGTGCCTATTGTGATTTGTTTGGCATAGATGAGCAAACAGCCTTTCGTTTGGCAGAATCATACGGTTTAGGTATGGGAACGATGGGGACCTGCGGAGCAGTAACTGCGATGGCAATGATAAATGGGATGAAAAATAGTGACGGAAATTTGGAAGCCCCTGCCACTAAGAAAACGACTTATGCAAATATGAAAAAAATGACACAGGAATTTTTTGATAAAAATGGATCCATTATGTGCAATGAAATTAAAGGAATGACAGGCGGAGAAGTATTGAGAACTTGTGACGGATGTATTGAGGATGCCGCTCATATCATCGAAGAAATATTGCTATCAGAAAAATCGGAGGAATAATGACAAGAAATGCACGGCGATAAGGTTTCTAACAGAGGAGACCCTATCGCTTTTTTTCGTTGTTATAGAGGAAATATAAAATTTATAAAGGAGTGAATCGTTTAACTGCGTAATTCGTTGCTTTATATTGAATCAATACCTTAAAAATGTTACTATAGTAAAATAGCTGTAAGCTATTTCAATATATATACTACGCTAAAATAAAGAAACATAAATATATAGCGACGGGTAATAGGCAAATAATGTTTAGGTGTTCCCTGAGATAAAAGGACGGTTTGATGACCCTATGAATGATAAAAAATTTAAAGATGTGCTGTATGAATTTAGGTCGATCCATGATTTAAAGGATATGGTGAACTCCAGCGTGGAGCTCTTCGCACAAAAAGAGGCTTATTTAGTAAAAGATGTACCTGGTGGAGAATATCGGCCTATTTTGTATGGACAATTTAAAAAAGATATTGATGCGTTAGGAACAGCTTTTATTCACATGGGGTTAAAAGGTAAAAAAATTGCGGTAATCGGTGAAAACAGCTATAAATGGCTAGTGACTTATCTAGCCGTGACGAATGGAACGGGTATCGTTGTTCCGCTGGATCGGGAACTTCCGCCGAAAGAAATCGCAAATCTCCTGAAAAGAGCCGAAGTGAGTGCTATTATGTACTCGAAAAGATTGGAGACTGTCGTAAAGGAAGCCTTGGGGTATCTAGAGAACTCGATTTCCTATCAGTGCTGCATGGAACAAGGTGACGCTGTGCATGTAATATCTTTCGCGGACTTGATTGCGGAAGGGGCTGTATTATTAGAAAGCGGAAACCGAGACTTTATTGATGCCGAGATTGACAGGGAAGCACTGTGTTCTATTTTGTTCACTTCAGGAACTACCGGACTGGCTAAAGGGGTGATGCTTTCCCATAAAAATATTACGGCAAACGTGTATAATATGTCTAAATATGTTTCCATACCCCATGAAGATATAGGGCTGTCCGTGTTACCGATGCATCATTCTTATGAATTGACCTGCCACATTTTTACGGGGATCTATCAAGGGATGACGATAGCCTTTTGTGAAGGCTTAAAATATATCACAAAAAACATGCAAGAGGTTCATGCAGGCGTAATGCTTGGTGTGCCTTTAGTTTTTGAGTCGATGTATAAGAAAATCATGAAGCAGGCGCAAGCATCCGGTAAGGTAGACAAGATGAAGAAGATGATTGCTCTTTCTAAAAAATTGAAGTTATATAATCATCCAAAGATCACGAAGGCTATTTTTAAAAGTGTTCATCATGCTGTTGGCGGCCACATGAATTTATTTATTGCCGGAGGAGCAGCGATTGATCCGGGTGTGATAGAAAATATACAGGCTATGGGAATTCCTATGATACAGGGGTATGGCATGACGGAGAATTCGCCTATCATTGCCGTGAACAAAGATCGTTACAGCAAGCCGGCAGCAGTGGGGCTGCCTATGCCCGGAACCCAGATTAAAATTGTAGATACAGATGCAAACGGAGTCGGGGAAATTATCTGCAAAGGTGATTCCGTTATGCTGGGGTACTACAATGATCCGGAAGAAACCGCAAAGGTGTTGAAGGCCGGATGGCTTTATACGGGTGATTATGGGTATTTTGACAAAGATGGATTCCTCTATGTCTGCGGAAGGAAAAAAAGTGTCATTGTAACGAAAAACGGTAAGAACATTTTTCCGGAAGAAGTAGAGTTTTATTTAATGCAAAGTGATTTTATAGAAGAAACGCTGGTTTACGGAGTCGAAGACGATAAAACAGGAGATACGGTGGTCAAAGCAGAGGTCTATTTAGACCGAGAGGCAATCTGCGAAGCCGCCGGAGACTTGTCCCTTGAAGAGCTAAGGCAGTTCATAAAGACAGAAATCGATCAAATCAATGAACAAATGCCTTTATATAAGAGAGTGAAGCGTTTTGCTATCCGGGAAACGGAATTTGAAAAAACGACTACACGAAAAATCAAACGTTTTGATGAGGCGAATAGGAGCAATTGATAAGAGCGAATTCTTATGGATGCAGTGAGGAATGGAATATGAGAAAGTACAGTGAACAAGAATATTTGGAAATCAAGCGAAAAGAACTTGAGCATGCGGAAGCCTTTGTAAAAAGAATCAATGACAGTGAGGATCCGTATATCCGCTATAAAAAAAGCAGACCAATTATGGATCTGAAACACATGATTGAAACCAGCGCAGCGCTGTATGGCGAAAATACGGCGTTCCTTGTAAAGAGAGAAAAGGGCGAGCCGTATCAGCCTATTCCCTATAAGCAGGCGTTGCAAGATATCAATGCATTGGGTACATCCCTTATTGCGAGGGGCATGAAGGATAAGCGCATTGCCGTGATCGGGGATAACAGCTATGAATGGTCGGTTACGTATCTGGCAACGGTTTGTGGGACGGGCGTAGTGGTTCCTCTGGACAAGGAATTGAAAGCAAATGAATTGATGCAGTTAATTGCCAATTCAGAAGTGAGCTGTGTTTTCTTTGCGGAGCGGTATGAAAAAATGTTTCGCGAAATGCTGGACAGCGGTGAAACCGTGCTCAAGATGCTCGTAAATCTGGATTCAAAAAGTGAACAGAAGAAGGTGCATAATTTAGACGAGCTTTTGGAGGAAGGGAAACTGTTGCTTCAAGGAGGCGACCGAACCTTTTTGGATGCACAGATTGATAGGAATGAGATGAGCATCTTATTGTTTACCTCCGGTACAACCGGCATTTCAAAAGGTGTGATGCTGTCTCACGGAAATATTACAGAAGATTTGATGAGTGCTCCGTCCGTGTTGGATATTCGTTCTACCGATATTTTTTTCTCGATATTACCAATCCACCATACGTACGAATGTACCTGCGGATTTTTACTTCCGCTGTATAAAGGAGCGGCTATTGCTTACTGTGAAGGCTTAAAATACATCACGAAGAATTTGGCAGAAGCGCAACCGACCGTCTTTATGGGTGTTCCTGCTATCTTTGAAAGTTTATATCGAAAGATTTGGCAGAGTGTAAAAAAAGAAGGTAAGGAAGATCTGCTTCGTAAGGTTATTTCACTCAATAAGAAAACGAGAAAATTTAAAATTGATTTAGGAAAGATTTTCTTAAAGGACATTCGAGCCATTTTCGGCGGCAACATGAGGCTCTTGATTTGCGGAGGTGCCGCTATTAATCCGGATATTTTAGAAGGGTTGCGCGATTTTGGCATGAATGCACTTCAGGGCTATGGTTTGACAGAATGTGCCCCCATTGCGGCATTAAATCCGGATACAGCGACAAAATCTGCGTCTATCGGAAGAGCATTGCCGAACTTTGAATTGAAAATAGTCGACGAAAATGAAGAGGGGATAGGCGAGCTTTGTGTAAAAGGCGGTCATGTGATGCTTGGCTACTATCATATGCCCGAAGCTACCGCTGAAGTTATTAAGGATGGCTGGTTCTATACGGGGGATCTGGGCTATATTGATGAAGAAGGCTATGCATACATTACCGGAAGAAAGAAAAACGTCATTATTACAAAGAACGGAAAGAATGTATACCCTGAAGAAATTGAATATTATCTGAGTAAAATTCCTTTTATCTTGGAATCTTTTGTCTATGAAAAGGACTCCGACGACGGCAGTGATACGTTGATTGTGGCTGCTATTCGGGTAGATGAGGAGGAAACCGCCGAAAGACTGGGAGCGGATTATGCCGATTCCGATGTGGAGAAGCTGCTCTGGGAGGAAGTGGATAAAATCAATGAAGAGGTGCCTTTATTTAAAAGGGTAAAGCGCATTGTCTTCCGAAAAGAAGAATTTGAAAAAAATACGTCTAAAAAGATCAAACGATTTGCAGAAGCAAATAAACGATAAGCAATTTAAAAGAGGGTGTCTCAACGATATTCAGATGAATCATGATGAGGCCCCTCTTTTTATTATGCAGGAAATATCGCTTGCGATATGGACGGAATATCAAAAAAGTCTACGGATAAAATGCAACCGAATGGGAGCTAAAAGCTCCTCGAAGAGGACTTTTTATCATTTCACGCAAATAGTAATGTTTTTGGAACTTGTTGCATAAACAATAGTTGCATAGCATAAATCAAATTCCAAAATGTCTCCGACGTGAAGGTCGTCTTTGCAGTCTTCTATATCTAAAATGAGGTGATCGCTGCTTGCCCCAAGGATTTCAATAGACTTATTACGAGGCAATAAGCAGTCTGCATCTCCGATATCGACCTTTCCTAAAGCCACTAAGGCTCTTCTTCGAATGCCTCTGTCTTCGTACGTTTGAACACGGCCGAACGCATCATAAGATAATTCCCCCACGGGATGACTCGGCTTATCTTTTACTTCAATAACTTGAGCTTTCAGCGTAAATACATCTTGATTTAAAAAGCTCGCATCGACCCCAAATAAAGTTCCGTAATCGTAGGCTAATATCATGCCTTCACCGATTCTTAAATGGTTGATTCTTTCTGGCATGCTGCCGTCAAAGACCATGATGGCAGAGGTAGTAGCTCCGCCGGAAATAATCTCTAGCTTGCGCCCAATGGCCGATTCAATTCTTTCCGCAATGTCAATCAGTTCATTCATTTTCTCAGGAGTGGCTTTAATGGAGCCATAGCAGCCTAAATTGGTACCGACACCCATTAAGTCTATGTGAGATAAGTCTTTTTCTACATGAAGTGCCGCTTGCAGCATTTCCTCCTTATCCCAGAAACCTTCTCTTAAATCCCCGAGATCTGCCATCAGAATAACACCGTGTCGTTTATTCTGGCGAAGGCACTCTTCATTTATCTTATTTAAGATCGAAACTTCACTGTTTAGGCTGTAGTCTACATATTTTACTAGATCAGGAATTTCGCTGGGCATTGGAATACGAATCATGATGAAAGGAGTATTGCAGCCTGCTTTTTTGGATTCAATAATTTGTTCCATTCTGGATGAGGCTATGTATTGGCAGTTTGATTCGTCAAATTCTTTAACCAATTCCGGAATGGCATGAAATCCTTTTATAACACCTGCGATGTTTATTCCCTTTTGCTGACACAGTGCGGCCATGGTGTCTATATTATGTCTCAATTTTTTTAAATCCACTTCAAGTTGTGGATAACGGTTATTTGCTGGCATTTTTCCCTCCTAAATAAAGTCCTAAAATGGTGATATAAAAAATATCTCCTTCGTTATAAAAGTTGATTCTATCATAGCATATTTCGAGGACTGTATGCAAACCTCACAAACCTTGAATTCAATGAATTAGGGACAATAATTATTTCTTTTATTGTATCCATCAAGTGACCTTCATTTTTGTTAAGAAATTCGTAAGAATATAGGTATTGACGAATAATATTATATGACGTATAGTATTGTTATCGAAATAATATACTGCATAAGAAAAGGGGGAGAAAATGGGATTTCAAATTGGATCAGCCTTGCTTGATGCCTGTGTGCTATCCGTACTTTCAAAGGGTGACACCTACGGTTATGTGTTAACGCAGACAATGAAGCAGGTGATGGATATATCAGAATCGACGCTTTATCCGGTCTTGCGCAGATTGCAAAAAGAAGATTATCTGAGAACGTATGACCAACCGTTTCAAGGAAGAAACAGAAGATATTATGCCATAACCAACGAAGGTAAAGCGAAGTGTGAACTGTATAAAAGAGACTGGATCATTTACAAAAATCAAGTAGATGCATTATTGTGTGAGGGGGATCAGGGTGAATAGGCAGGAATTTATAAAGAAGCTCCAGTTTGAACTGTCGAAGCTTCCTAAAGATGAAGTACAAAACGTGATTGATTATTATAATGAATATTTTGATGAAGCAGGACCGGAAAATGAAGAAGCTGTTTTGCGAGAATTTGGTAATCCGTCAAGAATTGCCACTCAAATTAAAGCTGATTTTGCAGTAAAACAGTTAAGCGATAAAAAATCCGGTAGCCGTCAGGAAGGGAGAAAAGGGGTCTCCGCAATATGGTGGATCATTTTAGGCATTTTTACTGCGCCGGTGGCGCTTCCGCTGGCAATAGCCGGAGGGCTGTTTGCGCTCGCTATGTTGTTGACGGTAGGGTCTATTCTGCTGGCTGCCCTTTTCTGCTTGGGCGCATTTTTCGTAAGCGGTATTATTGCATTTGTAATAGGATTTTCTATTCTTTTTGTTAATTTTGTGAACGGACTATTTGCCATAGGAACGGGTATGGCATTAATCGGTGTAACTGCGCTGCTTGCAGTGGCTGTCGTATTTGTGACAAAGAAGCTGGTGCAGTTTAGTGCTAGCAAGATGAACGAAAAAAGACAAATGAAGACCAATCAGACGGAGGGGAAGAGAAATGAGTAAACGACTAAAAGTATTTATTATAACTTGTATTTGTTTAATTATAGCCGGGACTTGTCTGGCCGGGTTAGGGCTGATGCTGGGGGCGGACGGAAATATTAACCTAAAGCATATGTCATGGAATTTAAACGATGATAAGAGCAGTTTTAATCTAAGCTTACGCAAACCGGAAAGTCAAGCAGGATTTAGCGGAAAGACGGAGACTGAAACCATAAAGTTCAATCAGCCTATTCTGTCGATAGAAACGAAAGTAGGTATCGGAGAAGTTTATCTTGTGGAAGGGGATGAATTTAAAATAGAATATACGTACGATAAGGGCTTTGGAAAACCGAATATCAATTTTTCAGACGGATCTTTAAGTATTGTTGATAAATTCGGTAAAGGAGGTGTCGATTTCAGTGTAAAAAAGTGGTCTTCTTTTAAAGGCAGTGAAGACCTCGAATATCGAATTTATTATCCAAAAGGAACGAATCTGGAGTTTATTACGATGAATAACAATTTAGGGGATATTGATATTTCGAATATTAAAACAAAAAGCTTAAAGATCAAACTTGATGTAGGGGATGTCAATCTTGAAAAAGTCAATATAGAGACCGCAGAACTTGATTCAAGCTTGGGAAATATAAAGACTAAAGACACTGAAACAAATGGTTTAACAGCAAGTACAAAAATGGGGGATATGCACATAGAAGGCATCTTAAAGGGAGTAAGCAGCCTGTCTGCTGAAATGGGGGATATTAAACTGATTTCAACCCTTGGAAAAGATCAATATTCCTTACATTTTGACATGCAGTTAGGAGATATAAAAGTAGACGGGGAACAAAGAGGCGGTTCGTACAGTGCGAGTAATAGTACTGGTGACAGTGGAGAAAACCGCATAGAAGCAAGAACTTCAGCAGGAGACATAAAAGCAATTTTTGAATAGCATTGGTAATGTAAGAAAGAGGAACTCTCATAACGAGACTTCCTCTTTTTATGTTATGTATTAAGTTTTAACTCTGTTTAGAACGAATGTGGGTAGCTACTTTCACGTCTTCTTTCTTGATGTGATTGATAAGCCATCCGCCGATGCTGCTGTTTACCTTACCTACTAAAAGAAGGGTAGGGCCTTCTTCATTTAATTGTTGCATAATCTCGCGTACAACCTTTTTAAAGCCTTCATGATACTGCTTGTGATTTGCATAATCAGGATACTGGCTTGCTATTTGAAGCTTTTCTTCATCAGCAAAATGCTTGGCCGTATAGTCATATAAAAAAGCTGTTGTTTCTTTTAATATATCTCTTCCTTTTCCTTGTGAACAGGCTTCAAGCAAATTATTAATAGCAGCAATTAATTGTTTATGTTGTTCATCAATAGTGCCGTTTCCTGTTTCTAAATCACTAGTCCAATTATATGCCATGATTATTTCCCTCCTTTGATAATCCGTGATAGGATATGGACTATAAGTTTTTCCTTGACTTTATATGCTCGCCGAAGCAAAATATAAAAGTCGGTTTACTTATTTTATGAAAATTATATACCCTGAATTGGATAAAATAAACAATTATTTCATGCGGAAGTCGAATATTGTAACATTATCTGGGAATTATAAATTTTTATAATAAAATCAATAATTTTTATTGGACTTATTTCATCACGTGATATAGAATAGTAAGATGATTATTTCGGATTGACATTGATCATAATAATCACCAATGTTTACCTAGCATTGCGTTAGACTCTTCTATTCATTTTCGGATGCCTAAATTCTCAAATTTCAATGGAAAATACGGTGCACATTGATTCATGATGAAATGAAAAAAAAAGAATTTCGCGAATACGGTATACAGTATGCTTTAATGATTCATTAAAGCTATATTTATCATCAATTTTTTATTTACAAAGGAGATACTAGAAAATGACTACTCTTGTTTTGGCAGCATCTATTGTGGCACTAATATTTGCAGCTTATTTGTCAAGTTCAGTTCTAAAAGAGGACATGGGAACTGAAAAAATGATTGAAATTTCTGAGGCAATTCAGCAGGGTGCCATGGCCTTTTTAAACAGGCAGTATAAGACCTTATTACCAATCGCAATTATCATCTTTATCGTTTTAGGATTTTTAACTGAACACAAATGGTCTTCTGCTGTCGCGTTTGGCGTTGGTGCATTATTCTCAGCACTTGCAGGATATCTTGGTATGTATATTGCAACCAGAGCCAATGCCAGAACTACACATGCAGCAAAGAGCAGCATAAAAAAAGCACTTGGAATTGCATTTAAAGGCGGTTCTGTAATGGGTATGGGGGTTGTAGGCCTTGGCTTGCTTGGCGTCTCATTGCTTTACATTTTTGTTGCAAAAGGAAATCCTGACCAGATTGCAGCAATCGACAGCTTTGCATTCGGCGCTTCACTGATCGCTCTTTTTGCACGTATCGGCGGCGGTATTTTCACCAAAGCTGCGGACGTGGGTGCAGACCTAGTTGGTAAAGTGGAAGCCGGAATTCCTGAAGATGACCCAAGAAATCCTGCTGTAATCGCGGATAACGTAGGGGACAACGTTGGTGACGTTGCAGGTATGGGTGCGGACTTATTCGAATCCTATGCAGCCACTGTCATCGCAGCAATGCTGTTAGGTTCCTTCCTTCACGGAGAAATCGGCATTTTGCTTCCATTGCTTTTAGGCGCAATCGGTATCATTTCTTCCATTATCGGAACGATTTTTATCTACACAGGAGACGAGAAAAATCCACAGTCCGGATTGAACAGAAGCCTTTATACTTCTTTCATCTTATCTTCAGTGGCAGCATTCTTCCTGACGAGGTACTTACTTCAGGATCATCAAATCCAGTTCTTTATCGCAATTATGGCTGGATTAGTTGCAAACATCTTGATCGGATTAGTAACAGAGTACTATACATCTCATGCATATGCACCGGTTAAAAGCATTGCCAAATCATCTGAAACAGGAGCAGCAACCAATGCGATTTACGGTTTCTCGGTAGGACTTGAAAGCACTGCGATGCCTATCGTCATCATCATTGCAACCGTTGCCGTAGCTTACTTAGTTCCTGGAGGCGGTCATTATGGATTTTACGGAATCTCGCTAGCTGCAATGGGCATGTTATCCATGGCAGGAACCATCGTAGCAATCGATGCTTACGGACCGATCGCAGACAATGCCGGTGGTATTGCTGAAATGGCTGGTCTTGATCCATCCGTTCGTGAAGTGACGGACAAGCTTGACTCTGTTGGAAACACAACGGCAGCGATAGCAAAAGGATTTGCTATCGGATCTGCTGCAATCACAGCAATCGCGTTATTCTCCGCCTTTGCACAGAGAGCAGGTCTGGCAACACTTGACATATTAAATCCGATGATTCTTTTGGGATTGCTCTTCGGTGCGATGATTCCATTCTTATTCTGTGCGTTCGCCATGAGAGCAGTTGGTGCAGCGGCATTTGATATGATTGAAGAAGTAAGAAGACAATTCAGAGAAATCCCTGGACTTCTTGCGGGAACAGCGAAGGCAGACTACAAGAAGTGTGTAGATATTTCAACAAAGGCTGCGATCAAAAGAATGATTAAGCCGGGAATTCTTGCTCCGTTAAGCATAATCGTTGTCGGTTTCGGAATCGCGACATTTGATCCTAAGATGGCACTACAGGTAATCGGCGGTATGTTGGTTGGCGGTACTGCCAGCGGTGTGTTACTGGCTCTTACAATGTCCAATGCAGGCGGTGCATGGGATAATGCAAAGAAATACATTGAAGCAGGAGCACATAGCGGTAAGGGTTCCGAGGCTCATAAGGCGGCGGTTGTCGGAGATACAATCGGTGACCCGTTCAAGGATACAGCAGGTCCTTCTTTAAACGCTGTAATCAAGGTTATGGGTACTATTTCCTTAATCATCGCACCAATTATTGCAGCGATGGTTCATTAATCAGAAGAAAAAATAGGATATAATCTATAAATATAAGGCTGGGGCTTCTTAAAATAGTTTGACTATTTTTTAGATAGCCCCAGTTTTTTATCTGTCTAGATAAATTTCAAAACCAATGGCATAATAAGTAATGAAAGACCATCAACATCAAACAGAGAAATAATGCAAGGTCAGAACAATCAGCCCTTGCAAAGCTGAAACGGAGAATGTATTATGGCAACATTTGAACAACTCTATAGAAGACTTGTGAAGTCTTCACTGCATGGAGCGGATAGGAACACGTATTGGGACGATTGTGATCCAACACAGCTTGATTGCCTGTTAAATCCGCGAAAATATCCGGTTATCTGGCGATTAGAGGATTGCGATTGCGATGTAAAGGAGCAGGAGAACTGCACCGCCAGATGCCCTTTTGACGCGATGAAGGCAAAAGAGGGCGATGGAATATCTATTGACCCAAATCAATGTGTGGGGTGTAACATTTGTGTTGACGCTTGCAAATACAAGAATCTGACTTCTAGCAAAGACATCATGCCGGTGTTACAGGCGCTTGATTCACATGAAGGACATGTTTATGCATTAGTGGCTCCTGCTTTTCTTGGTCAGTTCAGTCAAGCGGTCACCCCAGGAAAACTCCGATCTGCTCTGAAAAAAATCGGCTTTGAAGGCATGCTTGAGGTAGCGCTGTTTGCGGACATCCTTACGTTAAAGGAAGCACTGGAGTTTGACCACAATATCACAACAGAATCAGACTATCAACTGACCAGCTGTTGCTGTCCTATGTGGATCGCTATGATACGTAAGGTATATCATGAGCTCATGCCGCATGTTCCAGGATCTGTGTCCCCGATGGTGGCCAGCGGCCGTACTATCAAGACGTTGTATCCCAATAGCAAGACGGTGTTTATCGGACCCTGCATGGCTAAGAAAGCAGAGGCCCGTGAAAAAGATGTCGCCGATGCTGTAGACTTTGTACTTACCTTCCAAGAGGTTCATGATATCTTTGAAGCACTGGAGGTCAATCCCTCCGACATGGAAGACGACGATAGAGAAAATACCTCCCGTGCAGGACGCATCTATGCTCGCGCTGGCGGTGTAAGCGAAGCCGTTTCAGACACGTTAAAGTATCTGAATCCTAATCGTGACATCCGGATTCGAACGAAATATGCAGACGGAGTACCTGGTTGCCGTGCGATGCTGAATGAATTGATAGGGGGAAAATATGAGGCTAATTTCTATGAAGGCATGGGGTGTATCGGCGGTTGTGTCGGTGGGCCAAAAGCGATGATTAACAAAGAAGAAGGATGTGAAAACGTCAATCGGTTTGGAGATGAAGCACTCTACCAAACTCCTATCGAAAATCCTTATGTTCTTAAATTGCTTGAGCAACTAGGATTTGATACGGTTGAGAAACTGCTGGAAAACAGCGATATCTTTACTCGTGCCTTCTGAGAATAATAAGGGAAACATACTCCTGAGAACCGTTTGACATAAAATGAATTTCGTTAAAAAACATAAAATCCCCTTTGGCATAGGATGTTTCCTGATGTCAAAGGGGATTTTATGCTGTGAGCCCGATTTATTTGAAGTATCTGTTGTAAAGTCCTTCAAAAGCACAACCGTGTCTGGCTTCGTCTTTCGCCATTTCATGAACCGTATCATGGATGGCATCTAAATTCTGCTGCTTCGCTAACGTTGCAAGAGTCTTCTTGCCGGCGCAAGCACCGTTTTCGGCTTCGATTCTCAATTCAAGATTCTTCTTTGTAGAATCAGTAACCACTTCACCGAGTAATTCAGCAAACTTTGCAGCATGTTCTGCTTCTTCCCAAGCTGCCTTTTCCCAATAAAGCCCGATTTCCGGGTAGCCTTCTCTATGCGCTACTCTGGACATCGCTAAGTACATCCCAACTTCGGTACATTCTCCCATGAAATTTGCCCTTAAACCTTCCAGGATTTCAGGATCAACACCCTTAGCCACTCCAACTACATGCTGGTCAGCCCATTCTCTGGCACCTTCTTGAGATGCTATGAATTTATCTCCGCTGACCTTACATTGTGGACATTGTGCCGGAGCCTCCGCACCTTCATGAATATAACCGCAAATTGAACAAGTCCATTTCATAATCTTAATCCTCCATAATCTAAAAAATTTTGATATTTAGCTGAAAAGATAGACCTATCGATAGATATTTCTTATCATCAGCAAATAATTTAATTATGATTTATATATACCATCAGAAGAATGGGCTAAACACACATTTGTGAAAAGTTCACCTGCTATTGAAAAAAAGCAGAACTTTTGTTAATATATAAAGATATGGGATAATTAATGGGAGATTATATACAATGAAAGACATGAAAAAGAGACATAAAATGAAACTGGCCTTCGTTATCGCTTTTACGCTATTGCTATCCAGCAGTTTGTCAGCATGTGCAACATTTGACAATTTTAAAGTGGAATTCTTTGAAAAGGAAAGTGAGCCGGAAGCAACGGTGCGGATTGGTGTATTTCAGCCTTTAAGCGGTAAAGATAAGGACAAGGGGAAATTGGAGATAGAGGGTATTGAATTGGCTCACGACATGTTTCCTACTGCGTTAGGAAAGCAAATAGAGCTGGTCTACGTGGACAATAAGTCGGACATTAACGTGGCAGAAAGTGCTGCAAAAGAGCTCGTTAAAAAAAGAGTGGCCTTAGTATTGGGAAGCTACGGCAGTGCCAATTCTCTGGTTGCGGTAAAATACTTCGAGGATGCAAAAATTCCGGCTATTGCCATTACGAATACCAATCCATTGGTGACCAGTAACAATCCATATTATTTTAGAGTATGCTTATTGGAATCCTTCCAAGGGGTTGCTTTGGCTAAATATGCGACGGAAAAGCTCGGTACCACTTCTGCGGCGATTATGAGACCGTTAAATGATGACTATGCGACAGCGGTTGCTCAGCGGTTCTCTGATAAATACATTCAGATGACAGAGAATCCGGCTTCGATAGTGGTTACCTGCGACTATGATACAGGAGATAAAGACTTTAAAGCGGAACTTCAGAGAATAAAGGATTCCGGCGCTCAGGTAGTATTTTTACCGGCTAAAATTGATGATGCTGCTGTGATTATGAAACAGGCAAAAGAGCTAGGCGTTCATGCCGTGTTTTTAGGAACAGATCATTGGGATTCCCAAGATTTAATTACGGCGATGGGAAAAGATGCGGCAGAAGGAGTTACCTTTTCAACCATCTTTGACCCGAACACGGATACAACCGTGATGTCGGATAATTTTAAAAAAGCTTACAAAGCGAAGTACGGGAAAGATGCCGTTCCTGAAAGTGCGGTTGCTTTAGCGTTTGATGCTTATATGATCGCTGTAGATACGTTAAATAAGGCAGGGACGGCCTTAGACGGCGAGAAGCTTAAAGATACACTGTTCGTAACAAAATCATTTCCAGGCTCTTCCGGAACCATTACCTTTGACATCAACGGGGACCCGATCAAATCCGTAGTAGTGAAACAGATTCATAGCGGACAGGCTGAATCAGTCTATACAATGGAACCTGCGCTTGTCAATATGGGTGAATAGAAGTATGACTGGAATAGATTAGCAACAAGTATACATTGCCAAAAATCGTATAAAATATTTACTATGGAATTATCGGATTTTGTGGTAAAATAAGAATACCAATCATGAAATAGAGAAATTGGTAATAATAAAGGAGGATCGAGATGGAGCAGAAAATAAAAGATGCTTTAGAAAATATCAGACCGTTTTTGCAAAGAGATGGCGGAGATATCGAATTTGTTGAGCTTACAGAAGACAATATTGTTAGAGTAAGATTGCAAGGCCATTGTGCTGGCTGCCCAGGTGCAACTATGACATTAAAAGCTGTCGTAGAAAGAATTCTTAAAGAATCATATCCTGAAATCGCAGGCGTTGAAAACGTACAGTAAGGGGAACATATGGAAATTGCTAAGAGAACGAATCAATTAGCAAAGCTTCTGATATTGAATTTAATTGCAGTGGGGTGTTTAATTGCATTCCCACTGCTTTTTAGTGGTTGCAGTTATTTCGATCCAAATCAAGAGACCTCACAGAATGAAGAAATAGAAGAACCGGAGGCCCCAGTTGAGTTAAATATAACCTGTGTAGGGGACATTATGGTTCATAATCCGCAGATAGCTTGCCAATACGATTCGAAAACAGGTACATACAGTTACAACAATAACTACAAATACGTAAAAGATTATATTTACAAGGCTGATCTCGCTTTGTGTAATGTTGAGACTACTTTCGCAGGAAAGCCGTATACCGGATATCCGACCTTTTCTGCACCGGATGCGTTAGCCGCTGCATTGAAAGATACAGGTTTTGATGTCGCAATGACTGCCAATAATCACATGATGGATAAAGGCCTGAACGGTATGAAGAGAACGCTTGAGGTGCTCCGGGGAATGGATCTGAATACAGCAGGAAGCAGACTTACTACCGAGGAAAAAAGATACGCCATGGTAGAAGTGAAAGATGTGAAAATTGCTGTTATACCGTATACCTATGAGACTTCCTCCGGAAACGGAAGAACGTCTATGAACGGTAATCCTATTTCCTCTGAAAGCGCCCAGCTGATCAACTCCTTCAGTTATGATACCATTGATACGGATCTACAAGAAATAAAAAGTGTTTGTGAGGAAGCCAGACAAGATGGTGCACAAATTGTCATCTTGTATTATCATTGGGGTGAAGAATATCAGATGTCTGCGAACCAGTGGCAAAAATATATGGCGAAGAAAAGTGTAGAAGATATGGATGTGGATATCATTTTCGGTTCTCACCCGCATGTTCTTCAAGAAATGGAATATATCAAAAATGAAACAACGGGCAAGACAGTCCCGGTGTTTTATAGCATGGGGAATTTTATTTCCAATCAAAGAACGGAAACGTTGGACAACCGATATACAGAACAAGGCATATTGGCTCAAGTGACGATTCAATATATTAAATCGGAAGACAAAATCACGGATATCCAAATGAGTGCAATCCCTACGTGGGTAGAAAAATATTCATCGGGAGATAAGCCGATTTATGAGATCATTCCGCTGGACAGAAATTTAGATACCAATGAGACGCTTGCTGCATCAGGGCATTTGCTGAGGGCGAAGCAAGCACTGGAGGACGCAAATGGAATACTTAAATCGAATTGATGAATACGAAGAAGAAATGATACAAATGCTCCAAGAGCTGGTGGCAATCAAAAGTGTGGAAGATAAACCACTGCCGAATGCGCCTTTTGGGAAAGGGGTAGCGGAGGCCTTTGCCTACATGTTAAAGAAAGCGGAAGAGGACGGCTTTGAGACCGAAAATATAGATCACTACGGAGGGCATATTGAATTTGGCGGATATTTGACGGACGAAGCTGGCGATATTATTGCGACCAGCGATGAAATCATGGGAATTATCGGCCATTTGGATGTGGTGCCTGAGGGAACGGACTGGATGTTTGATCCTTATAGCGGGCAAGTGGTGGACGGCAAAATTTACGGGAGAGGCACTTTTGACGATAAAGGGCCGATTGTCGCGGCATATTATGCTATGAAAGCATTAAAAGAAAGCGGAATCATCCCGGCTAAAAAGGTTCGGCTGATTTTAGGGCTCGATGAGGAAACAAACTGGAAAGGGATGGACTACTATTTGTCCAAAGTAAAACCGCCTACTTTCGGGTTTACACCGGATGCCGAATATCCGGCCATTCATGGTGAAAAGGGCATTCTTGTATTTGATCTGGCGAAGAAATTAGGAAAGACGATAAACAAGGGCTTAGAACTTCGAAGCTTAAAAGGCGGCAATGCAGCTAATATGGTTGCGGACAATGCCAGAGCAGTATTGAGAGCCGATAAAATGGAAGTCTACGAGAAAGTAAAAGAGCTGGCAGCGCAGTACAGAAATGAAAATTGTTCTGCTGAAGGACAAAGAGCTTATGGTGCCAGATTAAATTGTAAAGGTATCGGGAAGAGCTTAGAAGTAACCGTTCAGGGGATTTCATCGCATGGGGCAAGACCGGAAGAAGGACTCAATGCGATTACGGTATTAATGGATTTTTTGAGTCGACTTGACATAATAAATGATGATGTAAATGAGTTCGTTGAGTTCTATAATAACCATATTGGGTTTGAATTGGACGGCGCTTCCATGGGCTGTGGCCTATCGGATGAACCATCAGGCAAGCTTGTATTCAACGTGGGAAAGATTGATTTAGATCATGAGGCAGTGCGGCTGACCATTAACATTCGATATCCCGTTACGTTTAAGGAGGAAGCCGTATACGAATCGATGATGCCTGTAATCAATAAATACAATATGGGAGTCATCAAAGGGAAAGGACAGGACCCGATCTATATCCCTGCGGATGATCCGATGATACAGACCTTGATGGCAGTTTATAAGGAACACACCGGAGATTTTGAGAGCAAGCCGATTGTGATCGGTGGAGGAACCTATGCGAGAGCTGCAAAGAATATTATCGCTTTTGGAAGTGTATTCCCCGGCGAACCATCTTTAGCCCATCAGAAGAATGAATACATAGAGATTGAAAAGCTCGTCTTAAACGCAAAAATTTTTGCCGATGCGATCTTCCGTTTAACGAAGGAAATATAAAAAATGTTTTTTGCCCGGACAAATTAAAAGCTGTTGACATAAAGATCAGTTAAGTCTATACTGAACTGTAAGGTTGTAAACAACTGAACAACAATCTGTTTCAGGGCGAGGTGTGAGTCCTCACCGGCGGTAAAGAGCGTTGCGCTACGAGTCCGCGAGCCGAAAGGCAGAATCGGTTTGATTCCGATACCGACGGTATAGTCCGGATGAAAGAAACGCGTATTTTCACGCTTATTTTCGCATGAGCTGCCCTGAGAGAAATCTCAGGGCTTTTTTTATCTAATGAGAAATATCGTATGATTTTATTAGATTAAAAGAAATGCAGAAGGACGGAAGTCGCGCTTTTCTGAACAGATCAGAGATTTTTTATATATGTATATATGAAAGGAACTAAAAAAATGAATAGTCAGAACAAAACGATAAAACTTGCCAAGATGGGAATGCTGGTGGCTATTTCTGTCGTACTGGTTTACTTAGTACACTTCCCTATTTTTCCGCCGGTTGCTTTCTTAGAATATGATCCTGCGGATATTCCGATTTTTATTGGAACATTTGCGTTCGGCCCTTTGGCAGGAATCCTGTTAGTAACAGTCACAGCCATTATACAGGGAACCACGGTAAGCGCGGCGAGCGGATTATATGGAATCATCATGCATATTCTGGCTACAGGCTCTTTTGTATTAGTTGCAGGTCTTATTTATAGAGGACATAAGAGCAGAGGCAAAGCAGTGGTTGCACTTGCTGCGGGTGTTGCTACGATGACGGTGATGATGGTCATTGCCAATCTGATCGTAACGCCATATTTCATGGGGGTTCCGGTAAGTGTGGTAAAAGGGTTATTACCTTATATTATCGCGTTTAATTTACTGAAAGCAGGTGTAAATTCCATCATCACATTCTTATTATATAAGAGACTTTCGGGATTTTTACATAAGTAGATCGATCAAACAATAAAAATGTATAAAAATAGGGTGCCTCAAAAACGAATGATATAATATGGGAGGCCCCCTTTTATTGTTAAACGGTTATATCTAAAGAAGCAGTTATTCTTTTCCATGATTCATATTCATCCGGGGATTTCTTTTGTAAGTTGTCTTCCCAGTCACGTAATTTGTCATTCAGAAAATCTTCTTTTTTTATGCCTGACAGATTGATTTCTTCTGCTTCTTGAAGCCATTGAGGAAGATTGTCTGAGAAATCTTTTGTCGCAGACATCGCATGTTTGAAAGCTTCATCAAGTTTAATCAAGGCGTTATTTGAAGCAGGAATCTCTTGCGAATCTGCTTTACCAGCAGAGTCGCCATTGTCGATATCTTCTTTTTTGTGCCATTGTTGCATCAAATTCTGAATCTTTTCTTGCAATTTCGTGTCTTCTATCTCCTGCTGGGCTTCGGTCATCTGGTCTCCGAGCATATTCATCAGTTCCGAAATGCGCATAGTAAGCGATGCTAATTTATCATATTTGTTTTCACTGGCACCTTGCTTGGACAGTAAGCTTGCGGCTTCCGGATTTGACCAAGCTACATGCTCTATAAAATCAGCTCTGTTTTGGTTGTCTGTATTAATTTGATTCTCGGTAACATTCGCTTCACTTTCCAGTTTGGTTTTGATAGAGCCCATGATTTTGATGGTATCAAAGTTTGTCCCTAATTTAGATACAAGATTTAACTTGTCATTTGTTAATTCTTCCTCAGTTTTCGGAGACGAATCTATATTGTCCTGCATTTGATTTTGATTGGTCTGTGCGTCGCGTACCGTTTCCTTGGCGGCAGCACGGGTTTCTTGAGCTATTTGAGCTGTCAGATTTTCAATTTGCTGATTATAGATTTTCAATTGATCTTGTATGGTATCCAAAGGCTGATCGTTTTCAGCAGTTTTTGCCATAAGCGCGTTTCTCTTTTTAATCAGACTTTCCCGTTGGTCCATAAGACTATCTATCAAGGAATTCTTACTGGAAGTATTTTTATTGGCAGGATTAAATGGTTTGCCGGTATTTGAAAAAACAGAATTTGTATGAATTTGCATAATCTATTCCCCTTTATAATTTCTATAGATATATCTTATATATCGAGGAAATGATATATAAAATAACAGTAAAAGAACAAAATACCAATATAATTGAAATCTATTAAAGAAAAAGCAGTATGTTGCAAAAAGAGAAGATTCCATTTTGATGTTTAATAAAAAAATATTCTATGTTAAAATATAATTTATGAAAAAAATAATTATTACAAATGAACTAGATACAAAAGAATTTGGGATAAAGCTTGCTGAAACCTTAACCCCGGGTAAAGTGGTCGCATTGATCGGGGATTTAGGAACCGGGAAAACTGCTTTAACCAAATATATAGCACAGGGTCTTGGGATTCAAGAAATGATTACAAGTCCTACTTTTACGATCGTTCAGGAATACCATGACGGGAGAATGCCTTTATACCATTTTGATGTGTACAGAATTAATGATGCGGAGGAGATGTACGAATTAGGTTATGAGGAGTATTTTTTCGGCAAAGGTGTCTCCGTGGTAGAGTGGGCTGATCTTATTATGGAGTTAATTCCGGAGGATGCGGTCATAATTCGTATTTATTATGGAGAACTTGAAGGCGAAAGAGTGTATGAGATACAGGAACCGGGGGACATTAAATGAACATATTAGCTATTGAAACGACAGGGGCCACCGCTTCTGTTGCCATTATAAATGAAAAAGAACAAATTTTTGAAGAAGTATCGACAGGAACACTGAATCATTTGCAGTATTTGATGCCGATGATAGAAAAAGTGCTCGAAAAAAGTCAATTGCAGATAGGCGATTTGACAGCAATCGCAGCGTCGGAAGGACCCGGATCATTTACGGGAATCCGAATAGGGGTGTCTTCCGCCAGGGCATTAGCTCAGGCCCTTCAACTAAAAACGATTTCGGTACCTACCTTGAAAACTTTTCTGTATAATACCCCGGATGTGAGCGGCATCCTTTGCCCTATCTTTGATGCGAGACGAAGTCAGGTATATGGAGGCGCATACAAATGGAAGGAAAACGCTCTGAGAAATCTGGAGGGCATAGAAGAGATCGTTGTAGGCGATGCCTATGCGTTGGAAGAACTTTTAGCACTTCTCAAACAGGCATGTAAGCCGAATGATACGATTACTTTTTTTGGAGATGGTGTCGAACCTTATAAAGAAAAAATCAAACAATGGCAAAACTCATCGTTAAATAACGATATACAGGTTGAGTTTGCAAATGAAAGCGTAAACCGTCAAACTGCGTCGTCTGTTGCGAGATTGGCCCTTGACTTGTATCGGGAGGGACAGCTGAAAGAGTATCAGGAGTTAAAGCCAAACTATATGAGAAAGGCTGAGGCGGAACGAAAATTAGAGGAAAGCCAAGGACGACAGAATGAGTAGTTTAATCATCAGAAAAGCAGAAGTCACAGATATCGAGGAAATGGCCGCTTTGGATCTTGTTTGTTTTACTGCTCCATGGAGTGAAGAAGCGTTCCGGCAGGAGCTTGAAGAAAACAATCTGGCATTTTATGTTGTAGCGGAATTGAATGAACAAATCGTCGGATACGCCGGCCTTTGGGCTATATTAGAGGAAGGCCATATCACTAACGTGGCGGTTGCTCCGGAATACCGGCGAAAAGGAATCGGCAATGCAGTGGTTGAAGTGCTGCTTGATGCATCAGAACAGGCCGGATTGAACAGTTTCACGCTGGAGGTCAGGATTTCCAATATTCAGGCGCAAAATTTATATAAAAAATTTGATTTTACAGAAGCTGGAATCAGAAAAGGTTATTATCAGGATAACGGCGAAGATGCAATCATTATGTGGAGAAGAAAATCTAACGCATCGTGCGAATAAATCCTCAGCCCTTTGAGATACTAAAGGAAAGAAAAAAAGTATTTTGGAGGGTTACGAAGATGATGAGATATTCAGGCTATGGTGGTGTTGATACTACAAATGAAAACTATCACTATGATGATTTTAATGACGAGATGAGCAGACCTATGACGAATTGCAGTCGCTTTGAAAGAAGGCATGATTTCAGCACGTTCAACATGGCTGATTATACTTCATGTGAAAACTGCAGGCATATGTCTGCGGATAATAGATGTATTGTGAGTGCAAATACTTACATCGGGAGAATGGAATGAAAAATGGAAAATTTTTAACTATGGCAATCGAATCAAGCTGTGATGAAACCTCGGTAGCCCTTCTGATTGAAGGGCGTGAGGTTTTGTCCAACGTGATTTCTTCACAGATAAAAGTGCATCAGGTGTTTGGCGGTGTGGTACCGGAGATCGCTTCAAGGCATCATTTGGATAATATCAACCAAGTCACCGATCAGGCACTTGCAGAAGCAGGTGTGACATGGGATGAAGTGGACCTAATCGGTGTCACTTACGGACCCGGGTTAGTAGGGGCATTACTCATAGGACTTGCTTCAGCGAAAGCCTTTGCCTTCGCAAAGAATATTCCTCTGGTCGGGGTGCATCACATTCAAGGGCACATCAGTGCCAATTACATAGAACATCCTGACTTGGAGCCGCCTTTTATGGCTCTGGTGGTGTCAGGCGGACATACGAATATTGTTGAAGTAAAAGATTATAATACCTTTGAAGTATTGGGCGGAACCAGAGATGATGCGGCAGGTGAAGCATTCGATAAGGTAGCTCGTGTGCTTGGACTCGGGTATCCGGGCGGCCCGCTCATTGATAAAGTCGCAAAAGAAGGAAATCCGCAGGCCATTCCGTTTAAGCGGGTATTTCTTGAAAAGGGAAGCTTTGATTTCAGTTTCAGCGGCATTAAAACAGGCGTATTAAACTATTTGAATTCAGAAAAACAGGCGGGGCGTGAAGTGGTGGTAGCGGATGTTGCTGCCAGCTTTCAGCAAGCCGTGATGGATGTCATCGTCGCAAAAGCTGTGACTGCGGCCCTTGCGATGAAAAAGGATAAATTGGTTCTAGCAGGAGGCGTTGCGGCCAACAGCAAGCTGCGAGAAATGCTGCATGAACAATGCGAAAAAAATGGAATTCAATTATATTGTCCGTCACCGATTTTATGTACGGATAATGCGGCCATGATCGGCTGCGCAGCATATTACAAATATAAGGCGGGGTTTGTCAGTGATCTGACTCTGGATGCATTTCCGAATCTGTCTTTATCTGCTCGTTAAATTTCACCATTGCTTCGCTATATTCATATCGTGTTCGGTTACGTACGTCTATGTACGCGCCCTCACACGCAATCAATATAGCTGTGCACTGATGAAATTTTCCTTCGCAGAGATATATGTATCAATATACTCTAAAATTAGATAGTAAACTGAGTGGTTAAAATTAAACTATAATAAAAGGAATAAAGATAAATGATAGTACTTTCGGCAACGAATATTTCAAAATCGTATGGAGTAGATGTGATCCTGAAAGACATTTCTTTTCATGTAAATGAAGGGGATCGAATCGGTATTGTGGGTGCTAACGGTGCGGGAAAAACCACCTTATTGAATATACTTTCGGGGCAATTGCCTTATGATGAAGGCAATATTTTCATCTCCTCCAACACTTCTATTGGATACTTGAAGCAAAGTGAAAACTTTGGTTTGAGCAACACTGTAATGGAAGAGGTCAGCGCCATCTTTGGACATATTGTACAATTGGAAAGAGATATGGCAGATTTATCCCATGAAATCTCGGAAAAATCCTCGAAGGGAGAGGATGTGGACAAGATTTTGCACCGGTATGATGAAATGATGGAGGCGTATAAACGCCATAATGGGTATAGCTATAAAAGTGAAATGATCGGTATCCTAAACAGCATGGCTTTTACAGAGGCGTACTATGATAAGAAAATAGATACGCTTAGCGGCGGCGAAAAAACCCGGCTTGCCTTAGCTTGCCTGCTGCTGAAAAAGCCGGATATTCTATTTCTGGATGAGCCGACGAACCATCTGGACATAGGCACCTTAAAGTGGCTGGAACAATATTTAAAGACGTATTCGGGAACGGTCATCTTGATTTCCCATGACCGATATTTTTTAGATCAGACGGTTAATCGCATATTTGAAGTAGAAAATCATAAACTGGTTACATATCAAGGCGGGTATACTACCTATGCCGAACAGAAACGTCAGAGACGGGAAGAAGAACTTCGGAAGTATGAACAGCAGCAGAAGGAAATTTCTCGCCAGGAAGAAATCATTAGGCGGTTCAAACAGCATGGCACGGAAAAGCTTGCTAAAAGGGCTCAATCCAGAGAAAAGCGCCTGCAGCAAATGGATGTATTGGATAAGCCGGAACCTGTCGTAGGGAAAATGAAAATTCATTTTAAGCAACAATTTAAAAGCGGGAATGACGTACTTCTGGCGGAAGGTCTGGAAAAGGCGTTTGGCTACGGTCCGCGCCGTAAGGAGCTTTTTAAAAACGTTGATTTTGACATCAAAAGAGGAGAACGAATCTGTATTGTAGGGGCAAATGGGGTTGGAAAAACAACGCTGCTTAAGATCATGATGCGGGATCTTGAAGCAGACAGCGGACGATTGAAAATCGGACACAATGTGCAATTCGGCTATTATGACCAAGAACAGCAGAATCTGAATGCGGCCAATACGGTTTTTGATGAGATGAAGGATTCTTACCGACTCTATACGGATACGGAGATGAGGAGTTTATTGGGACGTTTCTTATTTAGAAATGAAAGCGCTTTTCTTCAGGTAGGAACGCTTTCCGGTGGCGAAAAAGCCCGCTTATCCTTACTGAAACTCATGCTTTCCGGCTCTAATGTACTCATTTTGGATGAACCGACCAATCATTTAGATATCGCTTCAAAGGAAATTTTTGAAGATGCTCTTTTGGAATTTCCAGGCACGGTTATCATCGTCTCCCATGACCGATATTTTTTAAATAAGATCCCTACTCGGATTTTTGAAATGGAAACAGATGGGATCACACCATATCTGGGTTCGTATGATTATTACATGGAAAAAAAGCAAGAGATCGCATCTGGGAAAAAGTATCTAAATGAATTAAATCTTACGCAAAATAGTGAACTTGTGATGCAGCAATCGGAAGAAAAAATGACTGAGTTAAGTGCGAGCGAACAGCGCAGGCGGAGTAAGGAGCAGGAAGCTAAAGAACGAAGAAAAGAACGGGAACAAAAACGGCTGGAACAGGAAATTGAACGCTTGGAGCTTGAAATTTCCGACTTTGAAAGTAAGATGTGTGAAGAAAAAGTGTTCAGCGATCATATATTATTGGCGGAATATCACGAAGAAAATGAAAAAAGAAAGCAGTTATTGGAAGAAACATACAACAATTGGTTGGAGCTTCAAGATCAATAATTTTACGCATTTCTTGCATTGAAATTTGTACAATTTTTTTTGAAATTAGTCTTGCATATATTAAAACAGTAAATTATAATGGGTTTTAGTCGACAGGCTATTAGGAAAAATGAAACAAAATGAAATGGTATATAGGTAATATATAGTTTCTAAAGTATGGAGGTTAATTAAATGACATTTGAGAAGATAAAGGAGATTATCGTTGAACAGCTTAGTGTAGATGAGGCTCAGGTTGGAATGGATACACACCTTATGAAGGATCTTGAAGCAGATTCACTGGATGCCGTAGAAATTATCATGGCTATTGAAGACGAGTTTGATATTGAAGTTCCTGACGAAGATGCAGAAAAGTTCCAGAGTGTTGGAGACATCGTTCGGTATGTTGAAGAAAAATTAAACTAGTGTAGATGGGCCCGCGGAAGCGGGCTTTTCAGTTCGACGATTTCCACGATTAATTTTGAGGAAAAGGAAAATCAGAATATGAAAAGTAATACAAAAATATCAAATGCAGTAATCAAGAGATTGCCGAGATACCGCAGATATCTTAAGGAACTTCAGCGAAAAGGGGTCGATAAGATTTCTTCTAGGGAATTGAGTGACTTAATTGGGTATACGGCTTCTCAAATCAGACAGGACTTAAATAATTTCGGTGGTTTCGGACAGCAGGGCTACGGGTACAACGTAGATGCCCTCTATAATGAAATCAGCATTATTTTAGGTTTAGACAGAGAATACAAAATGATTGTTGTTGGGGCAGGCAATATGGGGCAGGCGATAGCAAATCATACCTACTATTATAAGGCAGGGTTTATTGTTTGCGCGTTGTTTGAAGTAAACCCTAAGTTAATAGGATTAAAGATCAATGACATCAGTGTTCTTGACTATGAAAACATAGTGGAATATATAGAAGAAAATGCGATTGATATCGGTATTATTTGTACAACAAAGGACTCTGCCCAAGAGATCGCTGATAAGATGGCGTTTGCGGGAGTGAAAGGCATATGGAATTTTGCTCCGGTTGATCTTGAAGTACCGGATCATATAGCGGTAGAAAACGTTCATTTAAGCGACGGGCTGCATTCGCTTGCGTATCACATCAATAGAAATCAAAACAAATAGCTGCGATAAAATGAAAATAACCGTTTCCTTTGAAACGGTTATTTGTTATAATCTACGAATTGAATCGAAGAATTTCACCTAAGCATGCCTTGCAGTAAACTGCCGCAATACGGTCGCTTAAGTATAGTAGAATTTATAAATTAACCTTCTACGATTGCATCAGTAGGACATGAATTTGTGCATGCGCCACAATCAATACACTTGTCCGCATCAATTACGTGCGCACCAATGCCTTCAGTGATTGCTTCTACTGGACATTCTGGTGCGCAAGCTCCGCAGTTGATACAAGCATCTGTAATTTTATAAGCCATAGTGATAATCCTCCTTTTTTAAAGTGCTAACAAGCCAACTAGATTATAACAAAAGGAGAAGGAGAAGTAAAGATGAAAGTTTATTCCCTTGTCGGAAAAAGTGGAACGGGTAAAAGTTATCAAGCCATGAATTTATGCGGGAAGATGGAAATTCCAGCTATTATTGACGATGGCCTTTTTATATATGAAAGTCGTATTTTGGCAGGTCAATCTGCAAAAAGAGAAGCGACAAAAATAGGTGCGATTAAGACCGCTCTGTTCACCGATGAAAGTCATCGTGCAGAGGTGGCGGCTAAAATAAAGGAAACCGATCCGGAAAAGATATTACTGCTGGGAACCTCTACGGGTATGGTTAATCGTATTTCAGAAAGGCTGGAACTGCCGGAGATAGAAGAGCGGATTTTTATTGAGGAGATTACGACAGAAGACCAGCGAACCGCAGCAAGGAAGCAGCGGGTGGAGCTGGGAAAGCATGTTATTCCTGCCCCGATAGGTCAGTTGAAAACAGATTTCTCCGGGTATTTTTTGCATCCGCTGAGACGAATTCGAAACTTTGGGTTTAATAAGGAAACGCAAACCGACCGTTCGGTGGTGCGCCCGACTTACAGCTATCTTGGAGAGTTTTTTATTTCCAATAAGGTGGTAACGGATATTGTTCAATATTTGGGCGGTACGAATGAAGCGGTTGATTCGGTGCTTAGCGTACTGACTAAAAGCACAAAAAAGGGACTCGAATTAACCGTACTGGTAAATCTGAATTACGGAAGCAAAATTATAGAGGAAGCAAAAGCTCTTCAAACCGAAATTGCGGAGAGAGTGGAATATATAACGGCTTTCAATGTATGTTCCGTGAATGTGGAGATAAGAGGTTTAGTATAGAGAAATGGTAGTAAGAGAAAATATTACAGACTTTCATCCGGATCATACGTTTGATTCCGGACAATGTTTTCGATGGACAAAAGAGCGAGACGGAAGTTATAACGGGATTGCCTTCGGGATGCCTGTCAACATCCGGTTCCAGCCGTATGAAGATGAAAAGTCTGCGGGAACATTAATCATCGATAATATCGATGAAGAGGCATATGAACAAAAGTGGAAACCTTATCTGGATTTAGACACGGATTATTCTGCAGTAAAAAAACTCCTGTCTGAAAAAGATGAAGTGCTGGCGAAGGCCATTGATTATGGGCACGGTATCCGCATTCTGAGGCAGGAATCGTGGGAGGCGTTAATTTCTTTTATCGTTTCGCAGAACAACAATATCACGAGAATAAAAAAGTGTATTGACGGATTGTGTGAGCGTTTTGGAGAACATGCAGGAGAATACCGCGGAAAAAGTTACTATTCCTTCCCAACAGCTGTTCGGTTGGCCGGACTGACAGAAGAGGATTTAGCTCCCATTCGGTTAGGCTATCGGGCCAAATACATCTTGGAGACGGCGAAGGCGGTGGCAGGCGAAAAAGACCCGGAAGCCTGCATATCGGAAGCTTGCCATTTAAACCGTATGAGGCAGGCTTCTACGGAAGAAGCGTACGATTATCTGACTCAGCTTTGCGGAGTAGGGCCCAAGGTCGCCAATTGCATCCTTCTCTATGGAATGGCAAAGCACGAGAGCTTTCCTATTGATGTATGGGTAAAGCGTGTCATGAATCGACTTTATGGGATCGAAGAAAACGATGTGAAAACAATGGCTGAATACGCAAAACAGAATTTCGGTGAATACGGCGGAATTGCGCAGCATTATTTGTTTTACTATATTCGAAGCATATAACCGGTAAGCAGCAGAAAATAGACGGACAAGGGGAGTTATGATAGGAGCAATGGTAAACGCACTGGCAATTGCAGGTTGTGGTGTATTAGGAACATACGTAATAAAAGGTGTGCCGGAACGTTTTGAAAAAATCGTCATGAAATCAATCGCGCTGGCTTTAATTTACATAGGGATAGCCGGGGCATTGCAAAATCAGCAGGTGATGGTGTTGATTTTAAGCTTGGTGCTCGGCGCATTGATCGGTGAGGCAATGGATATCAACAAAGGTATGAACAAGCTGGGTCAATGGATTGAATACAAAATGGGGTTTTCGGGAGGAACTTTCTCACAAGGATTCGTATCGACCTCCATTTTATTTTGCACAGGTTCCATGAGTATCGTAGGAGCTTTAAACAGCGGACTTCAAGGCAACAATGAAATGCTTTTCGCAAAAGCCATATTGGATGGTATACTTGCCATTATATTTGCTTCTCAATTGGGTATTGGTGTGGTGTTTTCCGCTATTCCGGTCTTACTGTATGAAGGCAGTATTGCACTTTGTGCTACTTTTATGAAAGACCTGTTGACGGAAGAGATTATTAGGGAAATGTCGGCGGTAGGCAGCTTATTGATTGCCGCGATTGGATTTAACTTTATGGAAGTGAAAGAAATCAAGGTAGCTAATTTAATACCGGCCATATTTTTGCCGTGGCTGTTTATCGCAATACAAACGCATATCCTGTAAGGGGAAATCATATATATCATATATAAGGCATATTCCAGACATTGGGATATGTCTTTTTTTGTAGAAGAGATTGCAGGAAAAAATTTAAAAAAAGTATTGACTTTAATTGGGATTCGATTAAAATAGAATTAGCACTCAATGAGAATGAGTGCTAACAAACGCAACGTACATTGGCAGATTAAAATTAGACACTGCCCCATAAATCAGTAAAAAATTATTAAAAAATATATTACTTTACAGGAGGGATATTAAAATGAGTTTTGGAATTAAACCTTTAGGATCAAGAGTAGTAATCAAGATGGTAGAGGCCGAAGAAAAGACAAAGAGCGGCATCGTATTACCGGGACAGGCAAAAGAACAGCCGCAAATGGCAGAGGTCATTGAAGTAGGACCTGGAACAGAAGAGGAAAAGATGGAGCTTTCAGTGGGGGATAAGGTGATCTTCGCTAAATACGTTGGAACAGATGTGAAGTATGAAGGACAGGAATACACGATCATAGAACAGAAAAATATATTAGCAATCGTAAAATAAGGAATGAGGATTTTGAGATTAGAGATTAACATCGGTAGGGGGAAGAATGCCAAAGAGGGCCGATGTGACACTTGTTGCGTGCTTTTAAATGTATGAAACATACATGAAAAATGAGAGTTTAGAAAATTTGAATAGAAGAAAGAAGGGATTTTATTATGGCAAAACAACTTTATTATGGTGAAGATGCTAGAAGAAAATTACAGGCAGGTGTTGACCAGCTTGCAGATACAGTGAAAATTACGCTTGGACCGAAGGGAAGAAATGTGCTTCTTGACAAGAAATTCGGTTCACCTCTTATCACAAACGACGGTGTTACTATTGCAAAAGAAATTGAACTGGAAGATGCTGTAGAAAACATGGGCGCACAGCTTGTGAAGGAAGTAGCTACAAAGACAAACGATGTAGCTGGTGATGGAACGACTACTGCTACACTTCTTGCACAGATCATCATCAGAGAAGGTTTCAAAAACGTGGCTGCCGGTGCGAATCCAATGGTTTTGAAGAGGGGTATTCAGGGTGCTGTTGATGTAGCTGTAGAAGAAATTCAGAATATTGCAAAGCCCGTTGAAAGCAAAGAAAGCATTGCTCAAGTGGCTTCTGTATCTGCGGCAGACAGCAATATCGGTGAGCTGATCGCAGAAGCAATGGAAAAGGTGGGCAAGGACGGCGTTATCACCGTTGAAGAATCCAAATCCATGGGAACCACTTTGGAAGTTGTGGAAGGAATGCAGTTTGACAGAGGCTACTTATCCGCTTATATGGTAAATGATACAGAAAAGATGGAAGCTGTTATGCAGAATCCATACATTTTATTAACAGATAAGAAGATCTCCAATATCCAGGAAATCCTTCCTATTCTTGAACAGATCGTTCAGCAGGGCAAAAAGCTTCTTATCATCGCAGAAGATGTGGAAGGGGAAGCACTGGCTACATTAGTTCTTAATAAGCTAAGAGGAACATTTGATTGCGTAGCGGTGAAGGCTCCTGGTTTCGGTGACAGAAGAAAAGCTATGATGGAAGACCTTGCTGTTCTAACAGGTGGTACAGTGATTTCAGAAGAAGTGGGCTATGATCTTAAGGAAGCTACATTAGATATGCTTGGTACCGCTGCATCTGTTAAGGTGACAAAAGAAAACACTGTCATCGTAGACGGAGCAGGACATCAGGATGAAATCAAGGCTAGGATCGGTCAGATCAAAGCACAGCTAGAAGATACAACATCCGAATTTGACAAAGAAAAGCTTCAGGAAAGATTAGCGAAGTTATCCGGCGGCGTTGCAGTAATCAAGGTTGGTGCTGCTACGGAGACAGAACTGAAAGAAAGAAAGCTTCGAATTGAAGATGCTCTTAATGCAACAAAGGCTGCTGTTGAAGAAGGTATCGTAGCCGGTGGTGGTGTAGCTCTTGTAAATGCTATCCCTGCCGTTGCGAAATATATTGAAACTCTTTCCGGGGATGAAAAGACAGGTGCAAACATTATCATGAGAGCGTTGGAAGAACCGGTTAGACAGATTGCTGAAAATGCGGGCTTTGAAGGTTCCGTAGTAGTGGCTGAAGTAAAGAACAGCAAAACCGGTGTTGGCTTCAATGCGGCGACAGAAGAGTATGTGGACATGATTACAGCTGGTATCGTAGATCCTGCTAAAGTGACAAGATATGCGCTTCAAAACGCTTCTTCCGCATCCGCAATGCTTCTTACAACGGAAGCAGGTATCGTTGATGCGAAGAAAGATGAACCAATGATGCCTCCAATGGGCGGCGGCATGGGTGGAATGGGCGGCATGATGTAAGCCCACTCAAATGGCAAAGAAACTTTTTTAAACTTAAATTTCAAATTTACGATTATAGGGATAGCCTTAGGCTATCTCTATTTTATTACAAGGAAATATCGTCGTTTTCATAATATAAACGGAAGCACAAAAGATAAATCCCGTACAATTAATTTGACTTTTTATTTTTTGTTCGGAAAATGAATCTTCGAAATTTTCATAAATGTCAAATCCTTTTGATTGCTAAAAATAGCCAATTCTAGACAAAAATACTTTGAAATAGGTCGCTTTTGTGTTGTATTATAGCGCTACTTGTTATAAAATAGTATAATTAAACCCAAAGCTATTTATATTAAATAGAAGACATATTACAAGGGAGTAGAGCCTGGAAAAATCGGGAAAAATAATCGAAATCCAGACAATTGGGAGTAGACATGAGTGAGTTTTACGTTTCTGAAAAACGAAAAATGATTTTTTACAAGCAGCAAATAAAAACGTCCTTATCCAGGCGTTTGATCGTTGCTGTTTCTGTTGCCTTGTTAGTAAGTCAAACTTTTCTTTATTCACTTGGGATACCGCTGATGGCAAGCGGTGTTCATCCTGAAAGCCATTCCGGGCTACTGCCGCCAGCCTTTGAACTATCGCAAGGGGGCACAAATCATGGCAGCGGTCAACCGGAAGGTCCTGTGAAACATCCTTCGGAAGGTGCATTGCCGGGTGCGGTGACACAATCAGCCATCCAACCGACAGCTTTAACAAATGATATCAATAAGGGCTTACTTATTCTTGTCAATAAACAACATGCTGTGGACAAGGAGTACAAGCCGTCTGACCTAACTGCGATCAAGTATTATGCAGAAGACAGAAGTCCGAGTTCAAGATATATGAGGGAAGAGGCCGCGCAAGCATTTAATCAAATGTCTGAGGCTGCCGCACAGGAAGGCTATACCATCGTTGTAACGACTGCATACAGAAGTTATGAATTTCAGACTCAGCTGTACAATAATTATGTGAACACGTACGGACAAGCTGCGGCAGATACATTCAGCGCACAGCCCGGCAAAAGCGAACATCAGACCGGTTTATCGGCGGATGTTTCCTCTCCGTCTGTCCATTATGAACTGACCAAAAAATATATTGATACAGCGGAAGGGAAATGGTTAAATGATAACGCTCATAAGTTCGGCTTCATCATAAGGTTTCCTCTAGGGAAAGAAGACATCACAGGCTATATGTATGAACCGTGGCATGTACGCTATGTAGGAAAGACTGCGGCGGAAGAGATCTATACAAAGGGAATCACCCTTGAAGAATATTGGGACAGCTATCTAAAGACCATGGAATAGCAGCGTTTTACGTTAAAAAAGAAATCGAAATCAGTTTGATACTGATTGATAGTTATAATTTGTTGCCTATGAAAGTCCGCATAACGCGGATGAAAAAAGCAAAAGGAGGAGAAATGGCACAGTATTTCAATGAACCATCAAGAACATTTAACGAGTACTTATTAGTACCGGGCTTTTCATCAAAGGATTGCACCCCGGACAATGTAAGCTTAAAAACACCGGTAGTAAAGTATAAGAAGGGTGAAGCAGCCCCGATTATTATGAATATTCCGCTTGTGTCTGCCATCATGCAGTCGGTATCCGATGACAAAATGGCCGTTGCACTGGCGAAAGAAGGCGGCATTTCCTTTATCTTTGGCTCCCAGTCCATTGAAAGCCAAGCGGCCATGGTAAAGAGAGTAAAAAGCCACAAGGCAGGATTCGTAAAAAGTGACTCCAACTTAAGACCCGATCAAACGTTGGCGGATATTTTAGAATTAAAGAAAAGAAGCGGACACTCCACTGTAGCCATCACCGATGACGGAACGGCGGAGGGCAAAATCTTAGGGATCGTTACCAGCAGAGACTATAGAGTGAGCAGAATGAGCAATGATACGAAGATTTCTGAGTTCATGACACCGTTTTCTTCATTAGTATATGCACAGGAAGGCTGTACTTTATCCGAAGCCAATGATATGCTTTGGGATCATAAGCTGAATGCGCTTCCGATTATTGATAAAAATCAGCGTTTAACCCATTTTGTATTTCGTAAGGACTATGACAGCCATAAAGCAAATCCAAATGAATTGTTGGATCAGCATAAGCGATATGTGGTGGGCGCCGGTGTGAATACCAGAGATTACGAACAGAGAATTCCTGCGCTTGTAGAAGCAGGTGCGGATGTACTTTGTATCGATTCCTCAGAAGGTTTCTCCGAATGGCAGAAAGATACGATTGATTTTATAAGAAGCAAATACGGTGACAGCGTTAAGATCGGTGCAGGTAATGTAGTGGATAAAGAGGGCTTCCTTTATTTGGCGGAAGCAGGTGCGGACTTTATCAAGATCGGTATCGGTGGTGGTTCGATTTGTATTACAAGAGAGCAGAAAGGCATCGGACGTGGACAGGCCTCTGCCGTTATCGAAGTGGCAGAAGCGCGAGATGAATACTTTGAAGAGACCGGAATCTATATTCCGATTTGTTCGGACGGCGGCATCGTATACGATTATCACATGACATTGGCACTGGCTATGGGAGCGGATTTTATCATGCTTGGACGATATTTCTCCAGATTTGATGAATCTCCGACAAATAAGCTTAACATAAATGGTACTTATGTAAAGGAATATTGGGGTGAAGGTTCCAATAGAGCTAGAAACTGGCAGCGTTACGATCTTGGCGGTGATGGTACCCTTAAGTTTGAAGAAGGAGTAGATTCCTATGTTCCGTATGCCGGAAGCTTAAAGGACAATGTACAGCTCTCTTTAAATAAAGTGAAGTCTACTATGTGTAACTGCGGAACGTTAACTATTCCTGAGCTTCAGAAGAATGCAAAGATTACGCTGGTTTCTGCAACCAGTATCGTGGAAGGCGGAGCTCATGACGTTATCCTAAAGGATACCTCCAATAATACGCTCCGATAGATCATAGAGGGTAAACTGCGCTCTAAAATTTGAAATGAAAAATAACTTTTATTGCAATACAACGAAAGAGGACAAAAATGCAACAAGAAAAAATTATCGTTTTAGACTTTGGCGGTCAGTACAATCAGCTGATTGCCAGGCGAGTGAGAGAATGTAATGTATATTGCGAAGTGCATCCATATACGCTTTCTCTGGAAAAAATCAAGGAGCTAAATCCGAAGGGTATCATTTTTACCGGCGGACCGAACAGTGTATACGGAGAAGATTCTCCGCAGTGCAATCCGGAATTATATAAGATGGGTATTCCTATTTTGGGATTATGCTACGGAGCACAGCTTTTAGCCCATCAGCTTGGCGGAAAAGTAGAAACTGCACCGGTATCGGAATATGGAAGAACAGAAGTGACTGTTGATAAAAAGTCCCCATTGTTTAAAGATGTATCGGAAAAGACCATCTGCTGGATGAGCCATACCGACTATATTTCAAAAACACCGGAAGGTTTTGTGACGACTGCTTCCACACCGGTATGCCCAGTGGCAGCAATGGAATGCCCTGAAAAGGGCCTCTATGCAATGCAGCACCATCCTGAGGTAAATCATACACAGGAAGGTACAACAATGCTGGAAGCGTTCGTAAAGGATGTCTGTGGCTGTATAGGTGATTGGAAGATGGATTCCTTCGTAGAGGAAACGATTAAGTCTATCAAAGAAAAAGTCGGAAACGGAAAAGTGCTTTGCGCTCTTTCCGGCGGAGTGGACTCTTCTGTAGCGGCGGTAATGCTTTCCAAGGCGGTAGGAAATCAGTTGACTTGTGTGTTCGTAGACCACGGTCTTCTTCGTAAAGATGAAGGGGATGAAGTCGAAGCCGTATTTGGACCAAGCGGAGATTATAACCTAAACTTTATTCGAGTAAACGCACAGGAGAGATTCTACACCAAGCTTGCAGGAATAGAAGAGCCGGAAGCAAAGCGAAAGATTATCGGTGAAGAATTTATCCGAGTATTCGAAGAAGAAGCAAAGAAAATCGGTACGGTAGACTTTCTCGTACAAGGGACGATTTATCCGGACGTGATCGAAAGTGGACTTGGCAAATCAGCAGTCATCAAATCCCACCACAATGTAGGCGGGCTTCCTGACTGTGTAGATTTTAAGGAAATCATCGAACCGCTTCGTATGCTGTTTAAGGATGAAGTGAGAAAAGCAGGTCTTGAACTTGGTATTCCTCATCATCTGGTATTCAGGCAGCCGTTCCCAGGCCCGGGACTCGGCATCCGGATCATCGGTGAAGTCACAGCAGAAAAGGTAAAGATTGTACAGGAAGCCGATGCGATCTATAGAGAAGAAATCGCAAAAGCCGGTATTGATAAGGATATCAACCAGTACTTCGCGGCTCTTACCAACATGAGATCCGTAGGGGTCATGGGCGACTTCAGAACCTACGATTATGCGGTGGTACTTCGTGCCGTAACCACTTCCGACTTCATGACAGCAGAATCCGCAGAACTTCCGTGGGACGTGCTTGGAAAGGTGACCACAAGAATTGTAAATGAAGTGAAACATGTAAACAGGGTGTTTTATGATTTGACGGGCAAACCGCCTGCTACGATTGAGATGGAATAACTAAAAATTAAATAATATGATACATGTAGTGACAGCTAAACTTTAAGATTAGCTGTCATTTTTACATCATATCTAATTTATTGAAAGACGAAACTTTTTATAAGAACAGAATGAGTTATAAAAAGTGAACCATATTAATCATGGCATTATTGAATGAACATGCGAATATGTTCACAATGGGGGTCGGCCAAGGGACCTATATTGATAATTCCAACCTTCACTGTCAATAACTTTCGAAAATGTCACCCCTAAGTCGAGTTAATTATCGGGCGAAAATGTCACCCCCGTGTCAACTCGACTAAGAGATAATTGATTAGATAGAAATACTTTATGCCTGCTTGCTGAAGAATAAATCTTCAAGCATACAAATAATTTCACGATCCGTTTCATCGTAGTTTAATTTAGGAACTAGAGACTGTCCATATTTATAGTAATGACTGTCAGCCGGACTTGAAGGTGTGCATGATTCTTTCTTTTGTATCGGTTTACGCTTAGCAGGAATGCATCTGGATACATCAAACACAATGCCTCGATATTGAAGCTTTACACCAAACTTCGAGCTTGTGAGTACTTGACACTTTGTATTGAGTGGAATCATTGCCGAATAAGAACCTTCTTCTACTTTAAAGGTTTTGTTATTAAAAGAGAATATGCCTCCGGAATCTACGTTCCGAGTTTCCTTTATGCAAAGTATATAATCAAGATTAATATCTGAGTCCAGCTTAATGAACATGGAATCTGTATCAGCAGGCTCAACGGCAAATTCACTGTTATACGAATAAATGTAGCTTGCAAGGAATTCATTAGCCTGGTCAATTGAAGTTATATTCCTAATTGAAAATTCAATAGGAAGCCTACTTTGTAATGTAGCCCATAGCCTTTCAATTCTGCCTTTAGCCTGTGGAGAACGGGCAGGAATGAGTTCAACAGAAAGCTCTTTAAGACATCTGCCAAATTGAGTATCATTGACCTTGATAGAGGAATCAAAAATAGCTTTCTCTTTGTTTGGGGATTGGAATATTGTATGCCTATCGGCATAAAGGCTCATGGGAATACCAAAATTTTTAATAGTTCTTTCAAGCATTGCAAAGTATCCCATGAGACATTCATTTTTACAAAGGTAAAGCCCTGTGATCTGACTTGTTGCATCATCAATAGCCCCATGCAATGAATACCTTTTAGAATCACCTTTAAGTATCAATAGTTTCATTAGAAAGAGAGTTATGCGGGATATTCAAAGAATTTTTATGAACGACAGCGGCAGAGCCTAATTCCCTCACTTTCTTTTTTAAGCGCTGTACTTGACGTTCTGAAAGTCCCAATGCAGCTTCAGGAACAGTTAGGAAGCCAGCGTTTGCTTTGTTGATAATATCGAGTTTATTAAGTTGTTGTCGAGTCAAAGAAATCACATCCTGTTTCATAATTATATTTTATCTTAGGGGTGACATTTTCGCTCGATAGTTTACATACTGACATTATCGCAAGATAACAACATGATAATTCGACATTTACTTGCTTTATTCTTTTATATATGATATAATATAGAAATTGCAGAAGAATGTACTCAATGGGTACTAGATATTTAATTAATAATCAATAAATAAGATATTATTTTACTCTTGCGATTTTTGTTGCAGGAGTTTTTTATTTTTAATAAAAAAAATTAAAAAGGAAATAATAGCTAATATGGGACTGGAGTTCCAGAAATAAGTATCATTAATAAATAATCTGACTTGGGTTCATTCGGTAATCCATTTAATAGGGGGTAGATAAAATGAAAACCGCACTAGATTTATTAAAAGAAGTTACCAACTTGGGTTTTGATCAACATAAAACTCTAGTTCGTATTGATAAGATTTTAGATAAAATGTTAGGTATTGAAAGTCGAAAGCCGTTATTAGATGAAAGACTGCCTGACGATATCTATGTGAATATACTTGGCATTTTCACAGAAGAAACGAAAGATAGAAGAATCTAATAAATAGATTTCATTAAAACATATCGAACATATAGAAGTTTTGAAAATCGGATGGAGTGGTATCAAGTTTCATGGCAATAGAAATAAAAAAAGAAAGAAGAGAATAATGATAGAAGAAAAAAATACTGAGTTTGTGCTCACACAAGAAGTCATTAACGAATGCTTACAGTTCATGTAAGCTCGTTTAAATGCAACACCTTGGATCATTTCAAGGTGTATTTATGTTACATATTGAAATGATTATTTCAATATCAGAAAGTAGATATTGGATTAATTATGCAACATTTGTTAGAGGCTATTGGCCTCTGATTTTTTTTACTCTCATTACAAGAGTATTCTTTAAATTTTATCATAAATAAAGCTTGCATTACTTTTGGTTGTGTGATATATTCAGATTATTATAAATATTTTAAAAATCTGATTATACCTTTCACTATAAGGTAGGTTAAAAATCAGTATTTTGTCTAACATTAAATGGAGGAATGAAATGCCAGATAAAACTTTAATTTGTAAAGAGTGTGGTAAAGAATTTATCTTTACAGAAGGCGAACAGAATTTCTATAAAGAAAAAGGATTCGAAAACGAACCACAAAGATGCCCTGACTGTAGAAAAGCAAAAAAACACCAGAATAACAATAACAGAAACTACTAAAACTAAATAGCTTTTTAAAAAAATTAAACTTATAGGATTAAATTTCTGTAGGTTTTTTATTTTTCATAAAATTATTTTTAAAATTCAAAAATATTTTTGTAATTCTTCTTGCTTAATTCCAATTATTATATTATAGTTAAAGAGCTGATATAAACTTTATCAGTTATGGATTAATTGATTTTTGACGACCCTTCTTTGATTTATTTAGAGAGATGTCTTTGATTTTGAAATCCTAAATAAAATAAAAGGAGGTTAGTGTTATGGCTGACAAAACAATTACATGCAAAGATTGCGGAGCAGAATTTACTTTTACTGAAAGTGAGCAGGCGTTCTACAAAGAGAAGGGATTCGAAAACGAACCACAGAGATGTCCTTCTTGTAGATCCGCAAGAAAACAACAACAAAGAAATAACAGAAATAATGGCAATAGATACTAATAATGATGTTTATTTCAAACAAAAGTGGATTATTTAATCCACTTTTATTTTTTATGAAAGACCAAACAGGAGGTATTTATTATTAGCAATAACAAAAATGAAGTACAAATTAACAATGAGATAAAAGATAAAGAAATCAGACTTATTGATGCGGATGGAACGATGCTTGGAGTTGTATCAACTTCAGAAGCACTGGAATTAGCATCTCAAAAGAATCTAGATTTAGTGAAAATCTCTCCGAATGCTGTACCGCCAGTATGCAAAATAGCTGACTACAATAAAACCATGTATGAAAAGGCTAAAAAGGAGAAAGAGGCGAAGAAAAGCCAAAAGGTAGTAACGCTTAAAGAAGTAAGACTATCTGCTAAAATAGAAGAACATGATTTAGAGGTTAAAAGTAAAAATGCCTGTAAATTTTTATTAGAAGGTAATAAAGTAAAAGCAAGTATTCGATTTAAGGGTAGGCAACAAAAATATACAACAGATGGGTTCGATGTACTTTCAAGATTTGCTGATTCCATAAAGGAAGTCGGGTCTGTCGAGAAGGCGCCTGCTCTTGAAGGAAGAATCATTACTATGATGATAAGCCCTAAAAAACTGTAAATTAAAACTAAATGAATCTTGGGATAGCACTAACGAAATGTTAGTGCTATATTTATGTAATTGAAATCCATCGGCTATGCAGGTGAGGATAAAAAGCTTCGTATACCGCGCTGGATGAATTGAAATCAACCAATTTAATAAAGGGTTAATAACTGAAATGAAAAAACCTCTTTCATGTAAGTTATTTAAGACAGGGAGATGATAGTTGCCCGTAACTTCCATTAAGATGCGACAACAACTCTGTTTCGACCGTCGGATTTTCCCCGATAAAGCGCAATATCTGCGCGTTTAATGCTCTCTTCAACTTTGGAATTACCGTTGTATTCGGAAAGCCCGATCGTTACGGTCATGCTAATATCGATGTCGTTATATCTGATTGACATTTTACTGATTGCAAAGCGAATGCGTTCTGCTAACTTGTATGCTGATCGCTTATCTGTTTCAGAAAGAAAGATCAAAAATTCTTCGCCGCCCCATCGGGAGACAATATCCGCCTCTCGCACATTAATCAAAATAACTTTAGAAATTTCTTTCAGACAATAATCTCCAAAATCGTGACCGTATTGATCATTGATTTGCTTGAAATAATCAATATCACATATAACCAGAGAAAAAACTCTTCCTGTTTGCCGGTATCGAATTACTTCTTCATTGATTCGCTCCATGATGTAACGCCTGTTATATAAATTAGTTAAGGAATCAGTGGTTGCCAATTCCGCTAACTGAAGTAATGCATTTTCTAGGGCTTCATTTTTTTTGGCGATCATATTATTGGCTTTTAAAAGCTCTTCATTTAAAGCTTTCAGTTTGTCTTGGCTTTTTTTGTATTTATAGTGATTATCAATCCGGGCTAGTAATTCGATCTCGTTGAAAGGCTTTATGAGATAATCGGAGCCACCGATTCGCAATCCTTTTTGTATTTCATCCGGTTCGGATCTGGATGAAATGAAGATGATCGGTATCGAATCCGTATCAGGATTGGAGCGTATGGATTTGCATAAATCGAATCCAGATAAATCAGGCAGGATAATATCCAGTAAAATGATATCGGGGTTTTGATTTGTAAGGACTTCGATAGCCTCAGCACCGGTAGAGGCGGTTTTTATCTTATAATGATTTCTCTTAAGAATACTCTCAATAAACATCAAATTCAGAGGGCTGTCGTCAACGATCAATACGGATGGCATTTCTGTTTGCATTTGTCTTACCTCCTTGCTGCGGCCTATATTTGATAATAGTTATAGCTATTCCCTGAGAGGATGATTTCTGAGTGTTTAACAATAGGCTCAATATCTTCCAAGGGAAGCGGTTTGCTATAAATGTATCCCTGAATTAAATGGCATCCCATCTGATCTAGAAAATTCAATTGGTCAGCTTCTTCAACGCCTTCCGCGACAATTTCCAGATTCATCTTTTGAGATAACGTAATCATGGCTGAAATGATGGCTTCAATCTTGGCATTCTTATTAATATCCTTAATGAAGGACCGATCTATTTTAATCTTATCAATTGGCAATGATTTTAGATAATTTAAAGAAGAATAGCCATTGCCGAAATCATCTAATGCAATTTTTACTCCCATTTCTTTTAAACGTTCTAAAGTCTTGGCAGCCTTGTTCATCGATTCAACCAATACGCTTTCGGTAAGCTCAAGCTCAAGATATTCGGGGTTAAGCCCGGAAATATTCAAGGCGGTTTTCACCGTATTAAAGAAATCAGGTTCTTGCAATTGCTTTGCAGATATGTTGACCGCCGTTCGTATTTTTGGATAACCTTTGTCCTGCCACACTTTATTCTGAAGACAAGCCGTATTTAAGACCCAGTTCCCAATGGATGCAATCATTCCGCTGGTTTCGGCAATATGAATAAAGTCAGTTGGATAGACAAGGCCTCTTTTGGGGTGTTTCCATCGAATCAGCGCTTCGACTCCGGCTAATTTGCCTGTAGTTTTTACAATCGGCTGATAATAAAGAGAAAACTCATTTTTTTCAGATGCACGTCTCAAGTCATTTTCGATATTGAAGCGCTGAGGATATCGAGCCTTTGAATGCTCGCTGAAAAATTCCATTTTTTCACTGCTGGATTCGCGTGCTGCATAAATTGCAGAATTACCGTGTTTTATCAGGTCAAAAACATCTTTGATGTCCCCTGGCAGAAATACAATTCCAATGGACACATTAACATATAGATCTTGATCAAATATAGAAAACGGAGTGTTTAGCACGTTAAGAATTCTGCGTGCCACTTTAGCGGATTTTTGCTTGTCGGTACTATCTGACATTAAAATAATAAATTTGTCTTCATCAATCCTAGATATTAAATCATTTTCTCTGCTCCGTTCATTTAACAACCGGCCGATAACGCGAAGCAGCTCATCACCGACTAAAATGCCATAGGTACTTTTTATTTTTCGAAATCCATTAATATCAATAAATAAAACGGTGCCTTTCTTGCTAAACTTCAGATAAGAAGCTAGGATGTCTAAGGCGTATGTATAACTGTGAAGTTTTGTAACAGGGTCATAATCATGCAGATACCGTAATTGCTCTTCCATTGATTTCTGATAAGAAATATCTTTAAGTGTGCCGGCAATACTCACAAGCTGATCCTGTGTATCGTATGCGGCGATGCTATGACAGGAGAACCATTTACAGGTTTCATCCTTCAATTTGATTCTGAATTCAGAAGTCAAAGGTCTGACTTGTCTCTGTTGAAATTGATACAGATAGTCCCTTATAATATGATGGTCATCTTGATGGATGATGGACATCCATTTCCCATTGTTGATATGGAGACGAGTTTCTTCATATCCGGTAATTTCTTTCCATTTGCTCGAAAAAGTAATAAATGAATCTTCTATGTTCCAATACCACACAGGGTCTTCAATAGCATTCATGATTTGCTGATAATTTGAAGCTTCAGAAAAAGGTGCGTGAAGAGTCACGGTTTCCTCTGAAAAGTTTCTCTTGGATGATAGATTTATTAATTTATTGTTTTCTATTTTTTTTATTTCAAACATATTATACTTATACTCCCAATCTATCAAATTGATTTGTCAGTCAATAAAGGTGAATAAGGGTGTCTTCGTTGTGGCAAATGAATGTTATATAAAAAAGCAGCCTATAAGTAGACTGCTTTAATGGATAAATTATTATGAAAAGCAGCCTATGTCATTAGACCGCTCGGAATTTAAAATAAAATTCTTGACGGGATATGACACTTGAATTTGTTTTTAAAGCATGACAACAGATGCATCTTTTTTTATGCATTCGTTTTATGATTAAATTTCTTACAAATTGAATTGTATTCATAAAATTCCCCTTTTTAATTCATACTTAACTAATAGGTATAGTATGAATGTATACCTGTTAATATAATTTGTCAAGTAATTTCCATCTAAATTTTACCTTCTCATTTCCTTTTTCGACGAAAAATATGCAATTGAATAAAAGTCAAGCTTATTATTTTTTTGTGCACTGACAACTCTTATTTGATTCAGCATTTGTTGAATTAACACAAAATTCTAAATTATTTAGATTATTTTCACAAAAAACATTGAAGTGTATCCAATTTATGTATAATATAATTATGCTGATAAAAGCTAGAAAAAAATAAAATTTGAGGGGATGAAAAAATGGAAGAAACAGATCTAATGGAGAATAAAACTCCAATCAATCAAAAGAAAAAACGTCAATTTCCATCTGCATTTACAATTCTTTTTATTATCCTAATTATTGCGGCTATAGGAACGAATTTCATGCCGACAGGATCATACTCAAAGCTGCTTTACAACGCAGATACGGATATGTTTGACGTCACCGCACCTGACGGAAGCCTTGTTTCAATGGATGCGGATCAGGCAACACTTGATAAGCTAAATATAAAAGCGCAGTTAGGCTTATTCTTAAATGGAAGTATTTATAAGCCAATCGGTGTGCCGGGAAGCTATGAAGCGATTGAGCCTAATCCACAGGGCTTCACGGATTGTGTTTTAGCCTTGGTGAATGGTGTGTACGACACAATTGATATCAGTTTATTTATTTTCGTATTGGGTGGTATGCTTGCTTATTTAAATAAATCAGGGGCATTCGCAGCGGGTATGGGTGCATTATCAAAGGCCACAAAAGGTAGGGAATTTATACTTATTATTCTGATTACTATTCTGATTGCACTTGGCGGTACTACTTTTGGTATGTGTGAAGAGACCGTTGCCCTTTATGCAGTAGTTATTCCGATTTTTGTGCTGGCAGGTTATGATGCATTAGTAGGGATCGCCGCCGTTTATTTGGGATCATCCATAGGAACAATGTGTTCAACTGTGAACCCATTTGCAACGGTAATCGCATCCAATGCGGCAGGAATTAATTTCATGGAAGGCTTTGGAATACGAATCGCAGCGCTTGTTGTCGGAACGATTATTTGTATCCTATATGTCATCCGGTATGGCAATATGGTTAAAAAACATCCGGAGAGATCTTATATCTTAGAAAGCAAAGCGTATATTGAAGAAAAATATTGCAGTGAAGCAGAGGTTCCTGCATTGACCGGCAGATTTAAGATTGTTCTGGTACAATTCTTCTTCACCTTTGTCATCATGGTTTATGGTGTAGTGAAGCTGGAATGGTGGTTTGGTGAAATGACCGGCCTATTCTTAGTTTCAGCGATTATCATGGGAATCATTTTACGCATGGGCGAAAGAGAAATGGTCAATGAATTTTTAGCAGGAGCAGGAGATATGATCGGTGTTGCACTGATTTGCGGTGTCGCTAGATCCATCAACGTAATCTTGGAAAACGGTTTAGTATCCGATGCATTGCTGAACACCATGTCCGGATGGGTAGCAGGTATGAGCCCTTATGCCTTTGCCATTATGATGTATTTTATTTATATTATTTTAGGATTCTTCATTAATTCCACATCTGGGCTGGCTATGCTCTCCATTCCGATCATGGCACCACTTGCAGATGCGGTTGGACTTCCGAGAGAAGTTGTCATTACAGCATATCTGTTTGGTCAGGGAACCATGGGCTTTATTACACCGACCGGTTTAGTCCTTGTTATTTTGCAACTGGTTCATGTGAACTATGATAAATACTTAAGATTTGTTCTGCCGCTGATGGGAATTTTAGTAGCATTTTCGATAGCCTTCCTTTGCATCGAAGTGGCAACCGTATAACAGGAGGAATCTCATGGGGAATTATTTGGAATTAATCGATCAGTATAAAGATCAGATGTTAAGAGATCTACAAGAAATTGTTGCGATAAAAAGCGTTGCCGGAGAACCGGAAGGGGATTCCCCTTTTGGCAAAGGCGTACAAGATGCATTGGATGCCATGCTTGCAATAGGAGAGAGGGAAGGATTCGCCGCAAAGAATGTTGACAATTATGGTGGTCACCTCGAATTTAAGGGCGATGGCGATGGCATCTTTGCGCTGGTGGGACACCTTGATGTAGTGCCGGAAGGCAGTGGATGGGTGCATGAGCCTTATGGCGGAGAAATAGTGGGCGATAAGATGTTCGGAAGAGGGACGATTGACGATAAGGGCCCTACGATGGCAGCATTTTATGCGATGAAAGCCCTTAAAGATTCAGGCTTTAAACCGCGCAAAGATATTCGGTTGATCCTAGGACTGGATGAGGAAACGGATTGGGATGGGATGAAGTATTATATGGCGCATGAAGAAATCCCAGATTCCGGATTCGCACCGGATGCCGACTTCCCCGTTATTTACTGTGAAAAAGGATTGATTGTCTTTGATGTAATGAAAAGCTTACATAACGTCAATGCATCAGGTTTGCGTTTGGTTCGCTTCGAAGGCGGGAACGCACCGAATATGGTCGCGGATCGGGCAAAGTTAGTAGTAACAGGCGGAGACATCTCAGACAAGATTGCTGAATATAAGAAAAACAGCGGCTATGACATTACTTGTGAAAGAGTAGAGGATTGCTTAGAAATAAGTGCGAAGGGTATTTCTGCACATGGAGCAATGCCGGAGGTAGGCCTCAGTGCCATCACCATTTTGTTTGACGCAGTGAAGGATATCGAATTCAACAATTCAGAGGTAAATGCTTTTATAAAGTTCTATAACGATACCATTGGATTTGATTATCACGGAGAGCGATTTGGCTGTGCTTTTGAAGATGAGCCATCGGGAAAATTAAATTTCAATGTAGGCTTATTTAAACTTGATGAAACAGAGGCTAGGTTAACCATTAATATCAGATATCCTGCTACGATGGACGTAGAGGATGTCTACCTCGGTATGGAGACCGTTGTGGGACCTACTGGCTATTCCATTGAAAGAAAGGATCATTTAGCCCCATTATATGTGCCGAAAGATCATGCGCTGGTAAAGGTATTAATGGAAGTTTATCAAGAATTTACAGGGGATAAGGAAAGTGAGCCTCTTGCTATCGGCGGTGCAACTTACGCGAGAACAGTACCGAACAGTGTAGCCTTCGGACCGGTCTTCCCTGGAGAAGAGGCGGTAGAACATCAGGCAGATGAGTATATTTCTATCTCAGGTATGATAAAAGCGACGAAAATATTTGCAGAAGCAATATACAGATGGACCAAATAACAGATAGGATAACGGAGACTATATAGAAGACGGGATCCATATCAAGAGATAAATTTAAAAACCTGCTTAAAAAGTATCAACTTTCATAAGCAGGTTTTTATGTATATTTAATACATAAATTTCACTGGCATATTCATTCAAAGCAACGGTTGAAATGAAGCATCTATGGTTTAATAGGAGCCTTAAAAGAAAAAGGCAATAACTAAAACAAAGATTGCTACATGAAGCATGATATCCAGTTTAAGCATCAGTTTCATACTCAAAGATCTCCTTCCAATGAATAGTTAGTATGTAGTATGGACAGATGCAAAGGATATATACCTCTTTTTTAAATGTTCCAACGCGATAGAACGTTCAGATCGCAGGTAATATATTTGATATAATAAAAAAAGCCTTTTTAGGCTCCTTCTTTTAAATATATGTAGTTGAGACCAACTAACGCAATGTTCCTTTCGTTAATTGGTTGCTCATTTTTTAACTCAATGACACTGTTACCGTTATTGCAATAACTTTAGGCAAGACGATTACAACCATGATGATGGGGAGGAATTTTGGCTTCCTCATGAAGTCCCACCTCCTTTTTCTCATATTTAATTTTATTTTATATATATTTGGACAAAGTGAAGTTTAGAACCTTCTATTCAATTTTTTTTACAGTTAGCATATTGAAGATACAAAGTGACAAACTATAAGATTGAGAGGAGGTGCCTGCTTGAATCCGAAAATTATTTATTATGAAGAGGAATCGTTACATTATGAGCTCGGCAAAACCTTGTTCGAAAAATTCAAATCAGCGGAATGGATCAAAATTGACAATCACAACAATATTCCTGAACTCAGGAATAATCCAAACTGCGAATTCGCCAGAATGAAGCAAAATCTGGTGATTGGCATCAGGAAAACTCATAAATATGTTCCCAATTCAAAGACCTCTGACTTTTTAGTGCCCTATACGTCTTCAGGCTGCAGTGCCATGTGCCTTTACTGCTATTTGGTCTGTAATTACAATAAATGTTCCTATCTTCGTCTATTCGTAAATCGGGAGCAAATGCTTGCAAAGCTGATTAAAACGGCGAAGAAGAGTGAGACAGATTTGACATTTGAGATCGGAAGCAACAGTGACTTGATACTTGAAAACACGATTACCGGTAATCTGGAATGGACGATTGAACAGTTTGGCGAAAATGAAAAAGGGTATATCACACTGCCTACTAAATTCGATATGGTAGAACCATTATTACCATTGAAGCATAAAGGCAGAACCATCATAAGAATGAGTGTGAACCCGCAAGATATTATTAATAAGGTTGAATTCGGTACAGCTTCTTTGACAAAAAGAATACAAGCATTAAATCGTTTAAAAGAAGCCGGATATCAAGTTGGGATATTGGTTGCCCCGATTGTTTTGATAGAAAACTGGGAGACGTTGTATCGAGAACTTTTTACCATCCTATCCGACACGTTATCTGAAAAGGTTAAAAAAGATTTATTGATTGAAATCATCTTTATGACATACAGTTATATTCATAGAATGATTAACCAAGATGCTTTTCCCAATGCACTGGATTTATATGATAAGGAATTAATGACAGGGAGAGGACGTGGGCGATATTGTTACAAGAATCCAATAAGGAATACAGGGGAAGAATTTTTTAGAGCAGAAATCCAACAGAAGTTACCTGAAAGTAAAATCATGTATATTGTCTAACGAGAGTCCCTTATGGGACTCTATTATTATGATCGGTTTTCGAACTGAGCCCAGTCTCTCAAATATAAAGTCAATTTAGCATCGTCCTTATAATTTACATACTTTTTTATAATATCCCTGTACATATGCTGAGATATTTCAAAAATGCTTCCTATACGAAGCAATACGAAATGATCATCCGGTGATAATGATGGACTATTATATTTGCCGAATACCTTCATATATTCTTCCAGCTCAAATAGATGAAGAGGTATTTTGTAAGAATTCTCTTCAGTATTTTCTGAAATGATATCTCCTGACGTACTCAGCAGAGTCTGCAATGCATACCATCTGATAGATTCCTTTTCCGTTGATGCTATCAATTCTTGACACACGCCATTTATCACCTTTATTTCTTTCAAGTTAAAACGAATCTCGAAGAAATTCAGCTTATTGTTAAGTAATTTTAAATCATTGTTCTTTATATAGGTATTTTTATGCTCCACTATATCCGTATAATTTATCCTTGTTTCCATTGCTCGATGCTCTCCTTTTTGTACTGATAAAATTATACTATTATATGGGGAAAACACAACAGTTTTTAATGTTTACTGTAAATTGTATTATGTAAAAATAAAAAAGGGAGACCTGCCTTCTTTTTTACTCACTATTATATAGTAGATTTGATTATTGAAAATATATCAATTGCCAAATACTGAAAAAGATAATAGAATTATCATAAATAGATGTAAATCAATTAATAGAATTGCAACAATGGTAGCTTGTTTTGAATAAGAGTAATTGTAAAGGAAGCGGATTAAAGTGGTTTTTGAATCGAGAAAAAAGGGCATCTTACTGGTAATCATAGGGAGTATGCTGTGGGGCATATCAGGTACTGCCGCGCAATATTTGTTTCAGCAAAAAGGATTTAGCCAGGAATGGCTTGTTGAAACTCGCCTGCTGGTATCCGGGATCGTTTTACTATTATATGTTCTGCTAAAAGAAAAGCAAGATATATGGAAAGTCTGGAAGGACAAGCAGTCCCTCCTAAACCTTCTCCTCTTCGGAATAGTAGGAATGATAGGTGTCCAGTACACCTATTTTGCCGCAGTTTTACATGGGAATGCAGCTACTGCTACCATTCTTCAATATCTGTCACCGGTGATCGTCACTTGCTATTTTGTCATTCGCACGAAGAAAATACCGAATGTCAGAGAAATATCGGCTATTCTTTTAGCGCTGTTCGGCACGTTTTTTATCATAACAGGCGGAAATCTTCATAGCCTGTCTATTTCTAAATTAGCCTTATTCTGGGGCATTAGTTCTGCTTTTGCAGCGGCATTTTATACGCTGCAGCCTCGTGCGCTTCTCGCGAAATGGAGCTCCACACTTTTGGTTGGATGGGGAATGACTATAGGGGGCATCGTCTTTGCCTTTGTTCACCCTCCTTGGGTCTTTACAGGCCAATGGTCGGTTAATTCCATGTTTGCCGTTGTGATTGTAGTCTTGTTTGGAACCATTATCGCTTTTTATTGTTATTTGGAAAGCCTAAAATACATACAGCCGACAGAAGCAAGTATCTTATCCTCGGTGGAACCTTTATCCGCCGCCGCATTATCGGTACTATGTCTGCATGTGCCTTTAGGAGTGAGCCAGTGGTTAGGAACAGCATGCATTATATGTACCGTTGTCATTCTGTCGTATACTAAAAAGAATGAGCGGGTTTCATCTAGTCAGCCGGTGATAAGCAGCGGAGAAATACAGTAAACCGGAACCATTAATGGAAAATTTTATAAAAATAGGTTGAATATGATTCTAAAGGAGACTACAATAAAATTAATAAATATTTTTTATTGGGAAAGTGAGGAGAATCTAAAATGAAGAAACAGTTTAAGGGGTTTATCATCGGTTTTATTTTTGCTTGTTTGCTAGTCGTTCCTACCATGGCATTGGCGGATGATATACAGGCACAGTTCAATACGGTTAATATTACTGTAGATGGTAAGAACGCTGTGACGCAGGGGGAAAGCTATCAATTATCAGATGGAAGTGTAGTTCCGTTCAGTATTAATTACAAGGGGACAACCTATCTTCCGGTTCGAAAAGTAAGTGAATTGTTGTCGTTAAGTATTGAGTATGATAACGCAAGTAAAACAGTTCAAATTGTAACAAGTACAAAGGCGACGGATGATAGTTCCAAAACAAATCAGCCTACTACAACAAGTCCAGCTATTTCTGACAAAACAACAACGGATGAAAGCAAGGACAATAGCACGAAGACTACCACAACAAATAACAGTTCAACGCAAGATTTAAAGGTGGCGTCTACGGGATATTCTGTAATCAATGAATGCAGTAATATGACGAATGCTGCAGGGAAAAAGGTACAACAAATTATCGGATTTAACGATGGCAAGAAAATGGACACCGCAACGTCTGATGAAAATATTGTAAAGAGTTGGAGTGCACCTAAATTGAACAGCACCGGTTTCAGCGGTTCAGCTGTATATGAACTTGATTTTGCTTCCAATGGTGTTATCGTAGGAGCTGAAAAAATAAGTGCAAATGTTGAAGCGGCGAAAGCTGAAAAGGCAAATAGCAGAACGTCGGTTACGATGGGAGGCAAGACCTATGCGATATCTGAGAATGCAACGTTCTATAGGGTAACGGATGATGAATACAAACTATTTACAGGAAATCTTAAAGAGAACGATATGATACAGCTCTATGATACAGACAGTTCGAAAGACGGATATGAAATCGTAATTTTCTCTAGACTTTAAAGAAAATTTTAATAGCATACAATACACAAAGAGGGCAGCATCTGCCTTCTTTTTCTTTTATATCCGATAATTGAGGTATATATTTTTGACCTATGTAATATAGTCTTAGGGATTACCACTTTTTGCGACGGTGGTTAGTCCAAGAACGATAGTTTATAGACAGCCATCTAAATGGATAGTTTAGATGGCTGAGCTATTTTTTGTGCATTACTGCAATGCAAGCGGAAACAACGCCAATAATTACAAGTGAATAGTTGAAAAGTTCTTCATATGTAACCATAACATCACCTCCCAAGAGGAAAGCGACCAACCAGCAAGCAGTAATCCCAAGTAAACTATATTTACTATGATATATTCATGTTGATAAGGACATATGTCCGATGTATATAAAATAAATCTGAATAAGTTAAAATTCAAATTTATTTTTATACACTCACGCTGTGAGGCTAAATGGCGGAATTTACTTTTAAAAGAACGAATGCCTAATTTAATCTGTTATTTTTCCTTCAAATATGTTATGATATTTGTGTTTTTGTGCATATTCTAAGGAGTATCACAATTTTGTACGATTAAATCTAGTTTAATATAGAACAATAGAAAGGATGCTATTTCATGGCAAACCAACAACTGATTGAAGAAATTCAGAAGCGTCGCATCTTTGGGATTATTTCTCACCCGGATGCCGGTAAAACGACATTAACAGAAAAACTGCTTTTACATGGCGGAGCCATCCGTGAAGCCGGAACCGTAAAAGGGCGACACAATTCAAAAGCGGCTACTTCTGACTGGATGGAAATTGAAAAACAGCGTGGTATATCCGTCACCTCGTCTGTCATGCAGTTCGAATATAAAGGCAAAGTAATCTCTATCATGGATACACCGGGACATAATGATTTCGGTGAAGATACGTATCGAATCTTAACTTCCGTAGATAGTGCCGTCATGGTGATCGATGGAGCGAAAGGTATCGAAGCGCAGACAAAGAAACTGTTTAAAGTTTGCAGCATGCGTGGGATTCCGATTTTTACGTTTATCAATAAGATGGACCGTGAAGCGATGGATCCGCTTGAATCCATGGAAGAATTAGAAGAAGTATTGGGACTGCCTTCCGTAGCGGTGACTTGGCCGATCGGATGCGGACTAAACTTTCAGGGAATTTACGATCGATTGGAAAATGTAGTTCATCTTTACAAGGTAGGCAAAACCATTGAGCTCGGGAAAGAAGGCGTATTCGGCCCCGAATTGGAAGAACACTTAACCGGGAACAACTTAAAGAACCTTCGTGCTGAAATTGAGCTGATTGAAGGTGCCGGGAATGAGTTTAATTTAGAAGCGATCCAGCACGGAAAATTATCCCCGGTATTTTTCGGTTCGGCTTTAGCAGATTTTGGTGTAACACAGTTCTTAAATCACTTCCTAGCGATGTCTCCTCCTCCGGGCCCGAGAAAAACCACAGAAGGGGAGATTGAGCCGACGGAAGAGGAGTTTAGCGGATTTATTTTCAAAATACAGGCGAATATGAACCCGGCACATCGCGACCGAATTGCATTTCTTCGAATATGCTCCGGTATTTTTCAGCGCGGTATGACGGTTACTCTTACACGAACCGGGAAACCGATCAAATTAAGTCAGTCCACCCAGTTGATGGCGAATGAAAGAGAAACCATCGACAATGCTTTCGCGGGAGACGTGATTGGTATCTATGATACGGGAACCTATCAAATCGGGGACACGCTGACGACGAAAAAAGAATCATTCTTCTTTGAACCGCTTCCGACCTTCCCGCCGGAATTGTTTGCGAGAGTGACACCGAAGAATACGTTAAAAGCGAAGAACTTTCAAAAAGGGGTGCAGCAACTGGCGCAGGAAGGTGCTATCCAAGTGTACCACAATGAATACAACGAAGTGATTATCGGTGCGGTAGGGGCGTTGCAGTTTGAAGTGTTTGAGTATCGCTTAAAGAATGAATACAATTCAGACCTACTGATGGAACCTCTGGATTTTAACGTAGTTCGTTGGCTAAAGACGACGGAACTCAATCATGTAAAAAAGTGTCTGGATTCCAGATGCATGCTAGTATTTGACCACTTTGAACGTCCGCTGGTCCTTTTTGCGAACCAATTTACACTGAACTATTTTATGGAACGCTATAAAGACATCGAATTAGTGGAAGCGTTAAACGTCAACAGTACGTTAACATAGAACAAGAATATAGTAAAAAATAAACGGCGGATTTTTGAATACAAAAAGCTGCCGTTTTTTCTTAAAAAGGGTGAATTGTGGGCTGCAATGACTTTTGCTGAGACCTTCGAACAACTATTTTTCAATAGTTCAACAGAATAATTGCATTTTATTGTAAATATGCTAAAATCATATCGTTAGTTTAATATACATCAATGAAGAGGTCAAAAACAAATGATAATGATTTGGAACCAAAGACAAGTTTTTACTTGCAGTTCCTGGGATAAGTTGTATAGAGCCCGCGAGATCCTTGCGGAGAATAATGTCGAATACACTTATAAAGCAGTTCATCATGATATTCATAGGATCCTTAATCCTGAAAAAGGAAACAAGAGTATATTTGACGAAAATCTTGAATATGATTTGACGTTTTATATTTATGTTCGTGATACAAATTATGAACAGGCTTGTTTCCTATTAAAAAATATATGATTTCTGAATAAAAGAGAGGCAAGGTGAATCCTTGCCTCTTTCATATATATACCTGCCCCATAATCCCTTTCTTTTAATAGATTTTTCAATTTGTTTCAACAATTTCCCAGCTTTAGGCATTTAAATTTAATTAAAGGTTAAAATAAGTTACGACGGAACTACTTCTGAGTAATACTGTTATGAAATAAAAAAGGATGTATGCCATGAGAAATCTTTTATTTAAAGGAAAGAGAGCAGATAATGGAGATTGGGTTGAAGGCATTGGAATATATTATCCTAAATCGCTTAAAAATACGGGAGAATGCTACTTAGAAAGTGCGGAGGATTATTCCGATAAATGGATAAAAGTCATTCCTGAAACCGTCAGTGAGGATATAGGTGTAAAAGATATGGTGAATAATCTAATATTCGAAAACGACTTGATAGAGACCATCGATAATCGCATAAAGGGTATTATAAAGTATGGGCCCTATAAGCAACGCGGTTGGCCTTCCTCTTATGAGTGTGTGAATCAAGGATTTTATATTGATTGGATTGACGATGGTGTAAACTGTTGGAATGACTGGATGCGGCAGGATATTTATTTTTGGAAGGATAAAATCAGAGTGGGAGGCAATATCTTTGACCATCCTGAACTGTTAAGAAAGTAAACGGAGAAAATGAATAAATTGCAAATAAATCAGAGAAAAAATAACATAATAGGTAATGTGAATGGAATGGAGGTTAAAGAGGTTAAATATGAAGACATTTACTTGTCATTGCTTAGATGGACAATTCAAAAGTGTAGATAAAGTCTACGTAAGTTATAGTGATCAATACCCCGCTGAAATACCGTGTATTTACAGACCGAACGGAAAATCAACCTTAAGAAGGATCCGATTAGAGACAAATTATTGCCCAATGTGTGGGGCAAAATTGGAGGAGTTGGCGCCCAAAGCATAGGAAGTAGATCCGGGAATAGGATTATTATGAAATTTGCTGAGATTTATGATATGATACAACAAGAAGGTATTAGAATTCAGTTTGGAATATTTATAAAGAGGAACCATAATGATCATGATTTGGAACCGTAAAGAGGTTTTGGTCGGCTGGTCCATGGAGCAGTTCTATGAGGTGAGACAGATACTGGCAAACAATAAAATCAAATACACCTATAAAGTGGTGAACAACGGTGGAGCCACAAGGGGACGCATGGGCAGATTCGGTGAAAATATGCAATATTCAGTTACTAATTATGTGTATGTACATAAGAAAGATTATGATTATGCTTGTGGATTATTGAGGAACATTCGCTTTTAAAATAGTCATAGCTCATTTTGCTTTGATGGTTTGCCGTCTTTTTTCATACTGTTGTGCAGTTTAGGGGTGTTATATGTTACTAGATAAAATAGCAGAGGCTAAGATAAAGGATATTATGATAGAAGACATGTCTGTTGAAAATGAAACGATCAAAGATGAGGACATTGCGAGCGTTGACTTTCAATCGGTACATTTTATTCAATGCAAATTTGAAGGGTGTAACTTTTCACGTGCGAACTTCCACAGCGTGACTTTTGAGGCATGTGATTTTTCAAATTGCAAATTTAGAAACAGCTATTGGAAAGATGTTGAAGTTCGAGATTGCAAGGCCGATGGGAGTGATTTTAACGAGGCTGTTTTTAAAGAAGTCCAGTTAGAGAAAAGTTCTTTTCGCTATGCAAATTGCGTAAACACTTTATGGGAGCACTGTACTATAACAGAATGCGATTTTAGAGAAGCTTTTATGTCGGAAGTGAAATTAAAGAAGATAGCCTTTAGCAAGGTGGATTTCACACAGGTGGATTTCTTTAAAACCCCATTAAAGGGGATTGATTTGTCCAATTGTACGATTAACGGAATGATGGTCTCCGATACATATAGAGAGCTGAGAGGAGCGAAGGTAAGTATTATTCAGACGATGGAAATTGCGAAGATACTGGGTGTGAAGGTAATATAATTGATCCGCTGCAGAGCAGGGACACAACTTTGTGCTTCATTTATTTTTATATTTTATCCTCATTGAGTTCTATTCTCCGCACTTACCAATAATTACCGGTACGAAAGAGTGAGCATAATTGGTAAAATAGTTTAATGTTATAAATAAAGAATAAGGAGAATGAATATGAAAGCAACTGGAATAGTTAGAAAAATTGATGACCTTGGAAGGATTGTCATTCCAATGGAGCTTCGAAGAACACTGGATATTGATTTGAAAGATCCAATTGAGATTTTTGTCGATGAAGATTTTATCTTATTAAAGAAATATAATCCTGCCTGCTGCATTTGCGGTAGTATGGACGAGCTAGTTAATTTTAATGAGAAGAAAATCTGTAAGAATTGCATCGGAGAATATAAGGGTGAAGAAAAGTAAGGAACGGTACATATCTTAAAGAATGAATTAAAATCGATGGTACATACGATCCTTTTTCAATAGACGATAGTTAGGCTAAAATGGTTTCGGCCAAAGGAAAAAGGATCAGCAATGGGTAATTGTTTGTTAAATAGAAAACAAAATTCGACTTTTTTCACGTGTTATTATAATAAAATGAGATTTTTTTGATAAATTCAGGGAATACTTTTTTGATTCTCACAAAAATTTGCAAATAATAAGTTGCATAAGCGCTAAATGAGGGGTATAATGTATACAAAATAGCTGGATATAGAAGCTATGTTTTTTTTAACGCATTTGTTAAAATATTAACACTAAGGAGGGAAAAAAGATGTCGAGATTTACATTACCAAGAGACTTGTATCACGGAAAGGGTTCTTTAGCAGAACTGAAAAATTTACAAGGTAAGAAAGCCATTTTAGTCGTTGGTGGGGGATCAATGAAGCGTTTTGGCTTTTTAGATAAAGCGATAGCATACCTGAAGGAAGCCGGAATGGAAATAGAGATTTTTGAAAATGTAGAACCGGATCCGAGTGTGGAAACTGTCATGAAGGGTGCGGAGGCTATGAAAAAGTTTGAACCGGACTGGATTATTGCCATGGGCGGAGGTTCCCCGATTGATGCGGCAAAAGCAATGTGGGCATTCTATGAGTACCCTGAGACTACTTTTAACCAGCTCATCATTCCTTTCAACTTCCCTGCATTACGAACAAAGGCAAGATTCTGTGCGATTCCTTCTACGTCCGGTACTGCAACAGAAGTGACTGCGTTCAGTGTAATTACTGATTATGCAAAGGGTATCAAGTATCCTTTGGCAGACTTCAATATTACACCGGATGTCGCGATCGTAGACCCTGAATTGGCAGAGACTATGCCTCCTAAATTAGCGGCTCATACTGGTATGGACGCCATGACTCATGCCATTGAAGCGTATGTTTCCACTCTTCACTGCGATTACACAGACCCTCTTGCATTGCATGCGATTAAGATGGTTCGTGAGTTCTTAAAGAAGTCCTTCGCTGGAGATACAGAAGCAAGAGCAAGAATGCACAATGCTCAGTGTCTGGCAGGTATGGCATTTTCCAATGCCTTACTAGGTATTGTTCACTCTATGGCTCACAAAACAGGAGCAGCATACAGCGGCGGACATATCGTACACGGATGTGCCAATGCGATGTATCTTCCTAGAGTGATTCAGTTTAATGCAAAAAATGAGGAAGCTGCTAAGCGATATGCAGAAATTGCAACGTTTGTTGGACTAGAAGGTTCAACAGATGCTGAATTAGTAGATGCTTTGGTAGCGGACATCAAAGCACTGAATGTCTCTGTAGAAATTCCTTCCTGTATTAAGGAATATGAAGGAGGCATCATTGACGAAGCTGAATTCTTAGAAAAACTTCCGGCAATTGCTGAACTTGCAATCGGAGATGCTTGTACGGGTTCAAACCCTAGAATTCCTGTTCAGGAAGAGATGGAAAAATTATTAAAGGCTTGTTATTACGGTGAAGATGTAAACTTCTAGAAGAAATAAACTCTTTCTGAGCGACACGATTACTAAGGCATTGAATAATAATGATTAAAAACCTCTACAAAAAGAATATGCCCTCTATGGCAGATAATTAACTATCTGTACAAAAAGGGCATATCTCAGGATGTAGAGGTTTTATTTTATATATAGTGAGCTGAATAAGGGTAAAGCGACACTTTTTCTATTGGAAGATATTCCTCCATTTCCTCCCCCGTTGTTAGGAAGGGTGCCATTCCCGTTGTTAGGCAAGGTGCCGTTCCCATTGTTAGGCAAGGTGCCGTTCCCGTTGTTAGGAAGGGTGCTGTTCCCGTTGTTAGGCAAGGTGCCGTTCCCATTGTTAGGCAAGGTGCCGTTCCCATTGTTAGGCAAGGTGCCATTCCCGTTGTTAGGAAGGGTACCGTTCCCGTTGTTAGGCAAGGTGCCGTTTCCATTGTTAGGTAGATTAATATTGCCATTATTCCCTTCCATTCCTTCTAGAGAGATTAGGCTTTGTAAAGGTGGCTCTTCCACAATGATCGCTTCAAGCCCAGGGGCTTCTCCTACAAGCCCTAAGACGTAAAGGGTGTAAGATTTATTTGGTTCAAGGGTAAGGTTAGGAACAGAAAGAACCACGGCAGGAGTACCCATCAATCGCACTTGAAGTGTGCCAGTGGATGGATCAACAGGAATGGATGGCGTTACTTGTCTAAATGGAACATTCCCAAATAATATCGTTCCGTCTGACATAGTGATGTCTACGGAAGGAGCATTGGGAGCTAAATGGGCAAAGCGAACCATCGCTGTAGTGTTATCTGTTGCCTGATTTGATTCCGGAATCTCCAGAAATTCTATATTGTTTAACCTTCCGATTGCTGCAAGGGTAAGAATCTCGTCCGTTGTTAGCGTGACCGTTTGCGTCAGAGCCGGGCGATCATCTGTTCCAGTAGGATAAATCGAAAATTGATGAGGTTCAGCAGTCAGAGGAAAGTAACCGATATATTCGCCGAAAGGAATATTTTTTGAAATTAGCCTAGCATAAGAATAGATATCTACGTTAGGAGCGTCCGGAACTGCATGTAAAAAACGGAAAAAACCTACACTGGGAAGTATATAAGGCTTTGCCTTCGCTTTTTTTTCATAAATTGTATTATAATAATGCATTATTTCACCTCTTTAAATGTATTTAAACTGATTTTGAAAGAATTCATTTCATATATAGTATATGACTCTTATATATATAGGTGAAAAGAGCGGTTTAAAAGCCGGAACTATAAAAGGGAGTGAGGCTGTGATCTATAAAAATATAATTTTGTTTATAATGGGGAGTGGTCTGTATTATCTGCTTGAACTTTTTTGGCGGGGATACTCTCATTGGACAATGGGCATAGTGGGAGGTTTGTCTTTTGTGCTGATAGGTTCAATCAATGAACATTTGTCTTGGAAAACACCATTGTGGAAGCAGGCCGGCATTGGAACTTTGATCATCTTAACATTGGAATTTATAACAGGGTGTATCGTGAATATCTGGCTCGGCTGGCAAATCTGGGATTATTCCGACATGCCTTTTAATCTGCTAGGACAGATTTCACTGCCATTTGCTGGCCTATGGTTTATCCTTTCAGCCTTAGCCATTATTCTGGATGATGTCCTGAGAAGCTTTTTATTCCATGAGCGGTTTGAGGGATATAGGATTTATTAACAATTTCTTCATGAAACTATATTGGAATTTAATACCTAAAATGATATAATCAAACAAGTTTGAGAGAAAGCATTTAAGATCAAGATGAACGTTTAAAATGATAGCAAGTATTGTTAGAAAACTAGACTATATCGAATAATCAGGGGAGGTTTAAGATGGCTATAATAGACGTAGTAAAATATAATGGCACTCCGGATGTGTTTGCGTGGAAATATCCAAGTGAGGAACTCGGAACGTGGTCGCAATTAGTTGTAAATGAATCCCAAGAAGCAATCCTGTTTAAAGATGGAATGGCCTTAGATGTATTTGGCAGCGGACGTTATACACTGGATACACCAAATATTCCTATCCTAAATAATATTGTTAATTTACCTTTTGGTGGGAGATCCCCTTTTGCGGCTGAAGTTTGGTATGTCAATAAAGCATTCTCCTTGGATATTAAATGGGGAACTGCTACACCTATACAAATACAAGATGCAAAATACGGTATTTTTATACCTATTCGGGCAAATGGCGTATTCGGCTTACAGATAAAGGACTCAAAACAGTTCTTGCTTAAACTGGTTGGCACATTATCTTCTTTTAATAAAGCCGATATGGTGAAATTTTTTAGAGGGCTCTATATCACGAAAGTAAAAGATGCTGTTTCGCAATATATTGTGAATAAACAAATCAGTATGCTTGAAATCAATGCTTACATAGATGAACTTTCAAATTTTATGAAAGAGCGCATTGAGCCAACGATGTCGGAATATGGGATCAAATTGGTTAATTTTTATATAAATGACTTAAGTGTTCCGGAGGACGATTCGGCCGTTATAAAGCTTAAAGAAGCATTAGCCAAGAAAGCAGAAATGAATATACTGGGCTACAATTACCAGCAAGAGCGATCATTTGATACGCTTGAGGGCGCCGCTAAAAATCCCGGAGCTGCGGTCTCCCCTCTTATGGGTGCAGGAATTGGGCTTGGTATAGGAGCCGGACTTGGTGAAGCTGTCAGCAATTCATTCGGAACGATAGCCGGTGTAATAAACACAAATGCCGTGAAAGCAAAAGAATGCCCTAATTGCCATACTGTTATGGCAGCTGCGCAGAGGTTTTGCGGAGCATGCGGCTGTGATACGGAGAAAATAGAGGGTAATCAAAAAGAGGTAACTTTCTGCAATGAATGCGGCTGCGAATTAAATCCGAAGATTAAGTTCTGCCCGAACTGTGGGAATAAATATAACCCTTGCCCGAGCTGTGGTGCAGATTTAGAAGAAGGGGCAACCTCTTGCAGCAAATGCGGCTATGATGTGGGAGCACAATGTCCGAAATGTGGAGCGATACTTCCGAGCAAGGTGAAATTTTGTCCGGAATGCGGAGAATCCTTAACTAAGAAATGCCCTAAATGCGATAGTATCATCGAAGGCAACCCTAAATTCTGTCTGGAATGCGGAGAAAAGCTGGTTGCGGATGCAGAAAATGCGCAATAGAGAATTTTAGTACAATAATAGGAGATATTTAGTATGTATTATTCACAGGAGCCACTCAAGACAAATGCTATTATAGGACGAATTCAACTTATATTGGGCGGATTGATTATACTTTTTTTTGGGTCCATTTTAGTTTCGTTTATCGTTAATGGAGAAGATGCCACCATTGACGCATATATATTATTAAGTATAATAATTTATCTTGGGATAAGGCTTTCTAAGGCAGGATATAAACGAGCAGAACTAATTAAAGTTTTCAAGAACTATATGAATAAATTACCAGAAAAATCGATTTACTCTATGGACGACCTTGCTAACGAACTGGGAGATTCCCCTGAAGTGATAAAAGAAAATCTCCAAATGATGATGGAAAAACGATTCTTTTCAGAAAATCTAAAAGGCGCGTATATAAATAAAGAAAAAAATACACTTATTTTTCCTAATTTTATAGAGGAAGAATATGAAGACGACGAAGAATCAGAAAGCGATGATAATCCTGACGAAGAATTTAGGGTATTAAACTGTCCTAACTGTGGTGGCATTAATAGAGTTAAAATAGGTAGGACTCAAGAATGCGAGTTTTGTGGATCATCTATTAATTGACATCTTAAATGAAATAATAGAAAACAATATAGAGGTATAATAATGGATCATTTTAAAAAAAAGTTTACTGGGCGAAAAGCAGCAGCCTTTGTTTTGTTGGTATATGGAGGTTTTTTCATATTCAGTTTTGGAATGGCGAACTCATTTGACAGCGCAACGAGTGATGGTACAAAACTAGTTTGTTCTATATTTACTATACTTGGTATCGTGATGGTTTTTATTGGGAACAGAAAAAGACGTCTGCATAAAAAGTATTCTTCCTATGCAACTATAATTTCGCTGGATCAAACAGGTTCAATACGACGTTATGCAGCTAGTATGGGCGTATCACAGGAAGTAGTAAAAAAAGACCTTCAACGACTAATAGCGAAGAAATATTTTAATGATGCATACATGGATGAACAAGCAAATAGGATTGTTTTCCCTTGGAATAGTGATGATAATGAAACGTACGAGGAGAATGACGAAGAAGACGTGGAAGACTACTCCGAGGAAGAGGCGGAGGAAGACATGGAAGACTACTCCGAAGAAGATACGGAAAAAAATACGGAAAATAAATATACTACCGTGAGCTGCAAAAACTGCGGCGGTATCAATAACGTAATAGTGGGAAAAGTCCACGAGTGTGAATATTGTGGCTCTCCAATTTCACAATAATTTGTTGTCGGTAATAAACAAAACGTATACGAAGGAGGACTGCTAATGGAAAAAAATAATAGAAAAATTGTTACTACGCGCAAATCAGGTGCAACGTTGCAATTAATAGTCGGGGCACTTCTGACACTTGTATTTGGTGTCACAGCCCTCACTGCTTCCTTTGATAATGTGGAGGACGGGGCAGGTTTAGTATTGACATTTTATATCCTCACTGCACTAAGTATAAAGATGATTATTTCTAGCAGACAGAAAAAAGAACTGAATAATAAGGTGGAGAGTTATGTTGCAAGACTAGTGAAGGAGCCTTATGGTTCCATTGATAAGCTTGCCGCCAGCATGGGAACCTCATCTGACGCCGTAAAAAAAGATCTGCAAGAATTAATTAAAAAGAAATACTTTGGGACTGCATACATAGATGAAATAAAAAATAGAATTGTTCTTTTTCCGGATTCGGATAAAGAGGATTACTTTGTAGAAGAAAATAAGCCAGAGCAAAAGGTAGCGTATGCTGCTATAAGCTGCAAAAACTGCGGCGGAATCAATAAGGTAATCGCAGGGGGCGTCCACGAGTGTGATTACTGCGGTTCCCCAATTGAATCATAAGAACCTTTAACAATAACCCCTTAAATGTAAAAAGATATACGAAGGGGTTTTTATTATGCGAAAAATCACTTATCCACACCTTGAATTAATTTTAAATGTATTTTAAATCAACCCCAGCATAATGTTATAAAATCAACAGATATAAGGGGGAGTTCATGTTTTATATACAAGATCCGAGAATTGAGAGTTCATTTTTATTAAATGAAGCGTTATTAGATGCTTGCCGGTATGCTCTTTATGGAGCAGGAACCTATGCTTTTGTGTCTGCAGACGGAATTCAGCTGCTAATGAAAAACAGTGCGTTTGAAGAATTTATGAACGAAGGACATTATTTCTTATTAATGGGAACGGATGAGATTACAAACACCAAATCTTTAAAAAAAGCAGAGCAATTTTGCAGCTTCTATCCGAATCTGACGGTCAGAGCTTTTGTGCATCATACCTCGGGCTCCACCTTTCATCCGAAATTTAGTTGGTTCAAATACGAACAAGGAGGGGTTCTCGTACTGGGTTCGGGCAATCTTACAGCAAAAGGCTTGAGGAGAAATACGGAAGCTTTTGTGGTGCAGCCGCTTGATGAGGCTGAGATCCTGATTATTGAACAAAAATGGAATGAATGGATTGAAAGCTCACAACATTGTATTAAGGAGCTGGATGATCCGGAAGTTGTTCGGAAGGCAGAACAAAACACCAAAAATATGTTCGAAAAAATTATGCAAGTGCAGCCTTATCCGCCTACTCAATCTATTGATAAAGGGAAGATTTCTGGGGATTGGGTCATATCGGGAAAAGCCGGAAGAAATACTATAACAGAAGATGAAGAGGATGCATGGTACTCTGCTGGTGAAAGCAATGTGTTAATTGCAGAAATACCGATTCCTCATGAACGAAAACGGAACCGTTTGATTTCATTCAATATGGAACCTACCTTGGCAAAGAATTTTTTTGATCGTGAACTCGATTCAGAGTACCCGGTTGTTCTGAGGCAGGTAACAGAAAAAGGGGATTTGAAAGAGGTTGAGACAGCGGTTGTGCGTTTAAACTCCGGAGGCAAGTATCAGATAGAACTGGGAGGGACCTATGTAAGAAAATTTTATGAAGAAAATCGTATGATCGGTGTTTTTGTGAAATTATCCGTTCGTACATTCCTTTATATGATGGTTACCCCTGACAGTCCTTACTATCAAGCATTAAAAGAAGAATTGAACAATTATCGATGGGATATGAATCATCTGGTACACTATGAAACCGATGCAGGGACGCTGCAAAGCATGGTCCGTTCATTGCCTGTTTTAGAATATAATAGAATGTAGGTGTCATAAAGGCAGAGCCTGTTTCGAAGAGAATGGGTTCTGCCTTTCTTGCTTTCAGGTGCCTAACAGTTGAAAAAGTCATAGTTTTTTAAGCCGTTTTAACCTCCGAAAGGTAAAGGGTAATTTTCCTTAATAAATTTTGTAAATTATAAACAAATTTTTAAAAAATCAATTTATTTGGCTCAAAAAGTATTACAATAGAATTGACTGATTTTTTATTTTTTTATGACAATTTTGTAAAATGTAGTTTAGAAAGGAATACAGAACTATGAAAAACACATTTGACGAACCCATAAAGGGGAAGACACATAACCGCAATTTATTCAATCTAAAAAGTATTCGAGCGAAAATTATGATTTTTATTGGGGGTGTCGCCATCTTGGCGATGATTCTATCGGCTATTGTAACGATCCACAATGTAACCGGCACCGTCATGGATAATGAAGAATACATATCCGCTTTATCGACAGAAGCGGTAGCGGGAGATATGGATCAATATTTTGAAAAGTATCTGACGATTGCACAGCAGATGGCGGTGGACAGCGGGGTCAGCGGTATTCTTTCAGACGGCGTTACCAGTCAAAATTTTAAGGCAAATGATAAATACGCCGGCGTTTACAAGACTTTAAAGCAGACCATGGACAGCGATCCGGAAAATATTCTTTCCGCCTATATTGCGGCAATAAACTCGGACTTGGCGTTTGACGGAGGAGATTGGGTCGCGGATCCCGGATTTAATTTAAGTGAGAAAAGCTATTGGTTTAAGGATCAGACCAATATAGCTAAAGGATATATTATAACCGAACCGTATCAGGATGTGGATACCGGAGAAATGGTGATCACGATTTCTGCCCCGGTGTATGATCTGTCAGGCTCAAGCGTGATCGGTATTGCCGGAATAGACGTCGAGATCACCACCCTATGTACGTTGGTTCTAAGTGCAGACAGCACCTATCCAAATGCCTATAAAGTGTTAATCTCTTCGGAAGGATATGTTCTGGCCCACAAGGATCCTGATAAACTGTTAGCGCCAGCCAGTGAGATCGGGCTTGGCAAAGAAATGGTGGATCAGATCAACAAACCGGATGGGTCTGTTGTAGCGTTTAGTGACAATGGGGAGAAAAGCTTCGGTGTGGTGAAATCCACGGATGATGCAGAGTGGAAGGTTGCTCTGATTGTACCTGAAGAGGACTTTATGAAGGTAGCAAATCATAGCAGACAGGCGATAGTTATCATTTATATGGGATCGATCGTTCTTTTGTTCGCGGCGATCTATTTTGTGACAAAAAGTATCATCGCTCCGCTAAAAAAACTAACGAAAATTACAGATGAACTGGCAAAAGGGAATCTGGAGATGAAAATTGAAATGAACTCAACGGATGAAGTGGGACAGCTGGCTGATTCGATGAAAAGCTTGGTGGTACGGCTAAATCAATATATTCATTACATAGATGAAGTTTCGGGTGCGCTGGATATGTTTGCAGCGGGACAGTTGAACATAGAATTAAAGCAGAACTACGATGGTGAGTTTGCGAAGATAAAGACGTCGCTCTTACAGGTTTCAGAAGTCTTTACCGGAACGATTGGACAGATTATTGAAACCTCTAACCAAGTGGCGGGTGGTTCCAATGAGATTTCGAATGCGGCGCAGACGCTCGCGCAAGGGGCAGCAAATCAAGCCAGCGCTACAGAAGAATTAACGGCTACCATTAATGATTTGTCGGAGCATGTTTCGCGGAATGCAAACAATGCAATGGTTGCAGCGGAACAGGCCCGAACCGTCGGAGTTACTGCGGATGAGAGCAATAAACAGATGAGCGAAATGATGGATGCCATTTCAGATATCAACGAAAAATCATCAGAAATAAGTAAAATCATTAAGGTGATTGAGGATATCGCTTTTCAGACCAATATTCTTGCGCTCAATGCTGCCGTTGAAGCGGCAAGAGCGGGAAACGCAGGAAAAGGCTTTGCGGTAGTCGCCGATGAAGTGAGAAATCTTGCAAGCAAATCTGCGGACGCGGCGAAGGAGACGACACTATTGATTGAAGAAACCATTAAATCCGTTAAAAACGGAACAGACAGTGCCAATCTTATGGGAGAGATGCTCGGACAAGTGATCCAAGGGGTATCTCAGACCGTAGAACGAATCAACGAAATCTCGGCAGCCTATGTGGAGCAGGCTACGGCCTTAAAGCAGACCTTAAATGGCGTGGACCAAATCAGCTCCGTTGTTCAGACTAATGCAGCAACGGCAGAGGAAAGTTCTGCGGCAAGCGGCGAATTGTCCAGACAGGCACATCAATTGAATTCGGTTGCGGAGCAATTTAGAATAAGCTAAATCAAAAGAATAACCGAGGTACCCTAATAAGAGGGGTGACCTCGGTTTTCATTATGTTAGTATATTATATAGGAAATATCGCTTGCTATATTGACGGAATATCACCAAAAGCTACGGCTAAAACGCGATCGAATGCATGCTATTCTTCTGTCGATGCAGCAGCATTAGTAGTTTTTGGAGTTTCGCCCGAAGCTTTCATGGACATAATGGTGATTTCCATAGCAGTCTTTCCGTCTTCATCAAGGGTAACCGCTATGACGTCACCTTCTTTCAGATCTGAACGTGTAGCAGATGTATCACTGGTGTCTCCTTGCGCTTTCATGTAAGTGATAGAGGTACTATCAGAAACCGTTATCGTTAATTTGTCTCCGGTTAGCGCAATCATGGATTTGCCGGGGCCGCCCGCATGAATACCAGAGCCGGATGTGCCGTTTGCCGGGGCATTATTCCCCGATGGAGGATTGCCTTCACTACCGCCTGACGGAGAATTGCCTCCATTATCCCCTGACGGAGGATTGCCTTGCGGAGGTGTGTTGCCCTGTGAATCTCTTCCTTGAGGTGCCTGACCGTCGTTTGGAGCTAGGACAGCACTCCCAGATGAGTCTTCAGGCGGAGTTTGACCGGAACGATCACCGGAAGGTGTTTTCTGATCCATTGTACCTAATGCCAAAACGATCTCCGAATCACTAATGGATAAAATTTGGCCATATTGAATTCCGTCGACTGCTTTTTTTGTGTTTGAGCCATTGGAATCCGTTTCCGCTTGCGAGGAACCACATCCTGATAATACCATGGCCGTTACTAACGAACCTACTAAAATACAACTTACTAATTTTTTCATTAACCTTTCCTCCTCTTGAAATAAACGATCGACAAAAGTTTGCGCTGTATAACCTTGTCTGTGAATAAACTCATTATATTTTTCAATTGCAAACGTTTTGTGTGTATTGTGAGGAGAATAGGAGAAAATTTCCTAATGTTGGTATAAATAATCTCTGGTTAATGGTAGAGAATTGTTTACACCCTTTGAAAATAGGATTTGATGCAGATCAATCATCCCGTTATTAAAGGATGCTGCGCAGGAGCACAGGTACAGTTCCCACATACGAATAAATTTTTCATCAAATCTTGTTTTAATCGTGTCCAGATTGGCTTCAAAGTTATTGTACCAATGCAGTAACGTTTTTACATAATGCCTTCGCAGACTTTCAGCCCCGATGGTATAAAAATCGTGGTCAAAAGAGATGCTGATAATTTCTCTGAGACTAGGAATCGTGCCGCCTGGGAATATATATTTCTTAATCCACGGATCGCCCGCATTTTCTTTTTTTCCACTGATATAGTGGAGAAGGAATAACCCTTCGGGTTTCAAAACCTTGCTGGCGCAATCCATAAACAATTCATAATTCGATCTGCCCACATGTTCTAACATGCCGACACTGACAACTCGATCGAAGGTCAGGTCGGATTTTTTCAGATCTCTATAATCCATGATTTTAACATCCAGATAATCTTCTAGGCCCTCTTCTTTAATTCTTTTTTTAAATTCAGCGGCTTGTTCGGTACTTAAAGTAATGCCTAAGCCGTGAATGTTATATTTTTTTGCGGCCTCGATTAAGAGGAACCCCCATCCGCAGCCAATATCCAAAAGACTCATACCTTCCTTTAGATTTAGCTTTTTAAGGGTATAATCTACCTTGTTTACTTGGGCTTGATAAAGCGTATCCTCATCCTTTTCAAAATAGGCACAAGAATAACTAAGTGTTTCGTCAAGCCAAAGCTTGTAGAAATCATTTCCGATGTCATAATGGGATGTGACTTCTTTTTTCTGGTTGGAAGCAGAGGTGGAAGTATGAATAAGCTTGCTCATGGCTTTATGATCCACCTTAAACTTATCAAATCGACTCATAACACAGTCCAGGGCAGTATAGAGATCCCCTTCTATCTCGATAGCTTTTTCCATATAGGCTTCCCCCAGCGCCAAGGAGGTGCTTTTCAGCAGGTCAGCTTTATTGATATCTTTGTTGATATGGACTGTAAACTGCGGAGAACCGTCTCCGATTATGAAACTGTCTTTCCCCATTAGATCTACCTTAAATGGTACTTTGTCAATTTGCTCAAAGGACTTTTTAAGTATGTTTTTCTCTATGCTCAGCATAAATTATCACCTCGATTTTCAATTACTTAATCAATACTTATTATATATACTAGTCCTACAATTATTCTTTTTCAACCCATCTAGTTCAAAAAAATAGAATAAGTGGAATGAAATGTGTAAATTTGCCATAATAATAGGAGTTAACATTTACGATAACTTGAAAAAGTGGTAAAATAAAAAGCAATGAAAATTTTATATAGGTAAGTAAAAGAGATGAATTTGGAAAAACTGTTTAAGATTACAGCAAGCTTTGATTTCTTAGGGTTTTTTCAGTAGGCTAATACTTAATATTTACATAAATAATATTACGTAACACTGATAATTATGCAGAATGTTAAAGAATTTAGGTAGAGAGAATGGACAAAAACGATAACCCAATAGCCTTTTTAGATTCAGGCGTTGGCGGCATCAGCGTGCTGAATGAGGCGTTAAAAATAATGCCGAATGAAAACTATATCTTTTTTGGAGATTCGGTAAACGCTCCTTACGGTACGCGGACTACAGAAGAAGTAAGGGCATTGACCGAAAAAAACGTGGAGTTCCTGCTTGAACGCGGATCCAAAGCCATTGTAATTGCTTGTAATACAGCTACCAGTGCTGCAGCAGATTATTTGAGAAATAAATATAAGCAAGTTCCGATTATCGGTGTAGAACCGGCTTTAAAGCCCGCTGCATTGAATAATAAAGGGGGCAAAGTCCTTGTAATGGCTACGCCAATGACCTTAAAAGAAAGAAAATTTAACAAATTAATGCAACAATATCAAGAAGTTGCTCAGATTATTCCGGTTCCCTGCGGCGGACTCATGGAATTTGTGGAACAAGGCATTCTTGATGGTTCGGAATTGGAAGAATTTTTATATTCTATGCTGACCGAAGACATAAGAACTCAAACGGGTGCGATCGTACTGGGCTGTACTCATTACCCCTTTATTAAAGATACCATAACGAAGGTAATCGGATATCCGATTGAAATTTATGATGGTGGAATGGGTACGGCAAAACAGCTTCAAAGAACGCTGGAAAGAAGTAAACTGCTGCGGAAAAGTGATTCGATCGGCCAGGTTGAAGTCATCAACACACTGGATAGTGAGCGTATGATAACGTTATCGGAGAAATTATTGATGAAAGAATAAGATGAGAGGGTACGATGATGAAAGTGATTGTTACAGGGCCAAAAGGCAAAATGGGCAGCTTGATTGTAAAGGCAGCACATGAAAATGAAAAGGTGGAACTGGTAGGTGTGGTAGGACCTAAAGAGCGCAGCTATATTGGACAGGATGCAGGTGTAGTGACAGGATTGGGCATGCCGATAGGCGTATTGGTGTATGATAATATAGAAGAGATTATTGACGATTGCGATGTGGTCATTGACTTTTCTACAGTAACGTTATCAATGGAGGTCCTAGCGGCTTGTATCAAGCATAAAAAGGCTCTGGTTTGCGGTACAACCGGCTTTACGAAAGAGCAGGAGCAGCAATTTTTAGAAGGCAGCGGTCAGGCTCCTTTACTAAAGGCAGCGAATACCTCTTATGTGACGAATGTGATGAAAAAACTGCTCGCTTTAGCGGCAGAGGCACTAGGGGATAAAGCCAAAATAGATATCATCGACATGCACGATGCAAAAAAGGTAGATGCCCCAAGCGGCACATCTAAGGATTTTGCGATAGAAATGGCGGAAGCATCCGGCAAAAGTTTAGACGAAATCACACATCACTCCGTTCGTTCAGGAGATATCTCCAGCTACCATAATGTCGTCTTCGGATGCATGGGTGAGCGATTGGAAATCACGCATAACGCATACAACTTCGGCTGCTATGCCATTGGCGCCGTAGATGCGGCCCTGTTTTTAGAGGGCAAGCCAAATGGGTTATATAGCATGCAGGATGTTATAGGCATTTAAAAGGACGGATAAGAAACTTGGAGGGAAGCTATGAAAGATCAAACAAAAGATGGTGGCGTGCCGGAACAGGCTCCTTACTGGGAAGGGAAAAACTACGCATTTTTTAATCATAAATCATGTGAGTTTTTCCCATGTCACAAAACGGAAGACCCTGATAACTTTAACTGCTTATTTTGTTATTGCCCGCTTTATGCGCTAAAAGATAAGTGCGGCGGTAATTTCGTTTATAGTAAAAACGGCATAAAGGATTGCAGCAATTGCAGACTTCCGCATGAAAGAAAAAATTATGGCTATGTTGTGGGAAAGTTTAATGAAATTTTAGAAATCACAAAACTGTAAGATTTGGAGACAAGATGAAGAACTTAATGAACCAGCAAGTGTTGCGCATTGAAAAAAGCGGTATCAGAAAGTTTGGTGAATGGGCATCACAAACCGAAGGCTGTATGTATCTGACTTTGGGAGAACCGGATTTCGATACACCTGAGGTGATTAAGGAAGCCGCGAAGAAAGGGTTAGACTTGGACATGACCCATTATCCGCCGGGAGCCGGAATTGCCAGCTTGAGAGAAAAGATATCAGACTTTGAAGAAGCACATTGTGGCTTGAAGTATTCTCCGCAGGAAATCATTGTAACAGATGGGGCAACCGAAGCGATTGCGTCTATTCTAGTAGCCGTGATGAATCCGGGAGATGAAGTGATTGTGCCTATTCCTGCATTTGGGCTTTACAGAGCGTTGATCGAAATGCACGGCGGAAAATGCGTGACGATTGACACCGCCGAAACGAATTTTCAAATGACCAAAGAGCAATTGGAGGCCGCTTTATCTCCTAAGACAAAATGCTTGGTATTAAATTCACCCAATAATCCAACAGGGGCAGCATTTTCGGATGAAACCTTGGATATGATTTACCAGGTGGTGAAGGATAAAGACTTATTTATTCTTTGTGATGACGTTTACAACCGAATTCTTTATACGGAGAATTACAGCAGTTTTTCAAAATATCAGGATATTCGGGAAAAAATCATCATCGCACAGAGTTTCTCAAAACCGTATTCGATGACGGGATGGAGAGTTGGCTATATTATGGCGGACATGCCTGTAGCGGAGGAAATTTTTAAAGTGCATCAATATACCGTATCCGGAATTTCGCACTTTAGTCAGCTTGCTTGCATAGAGGCACTGGACTATGATATTTCCGAGATGACAGCTACTTATTTAAAGAGAATGGAATATGTATATGGCAGGCTGGTTGCTATGGGAATGGATGTAAATCGGCCTCAAGGAGCTTTCTATATATTCCCGTCTATAAAAAAATATGGGATGGATTCGCTGACTTTTTGTCAACGACTGGTATTGGAGCAAAAGGTGGCACTGACACCGGGCAGTTGCTTCGATGCCGATGATTACGTACGAATTTCCTACTGCTATAGTGATGAAGACTTGAAAAAGGCACTGGATGCATTGGAACAATTTATAAATTCTCTATAAAGCCTGAACTTTCAAGAATTCTAAGCGAAACTTTAATAGAAATTTCTTGACTTGTATCGGCAAAAAGTGTAAACTAATCGTGCACTGTGTGTAAAAGTGCCTATTTTGATTGTCAGAGACTCTTATCATAGGAGTTTTTCACATAAGGGTGCAGGCTGGAAATGACCGGCCGTGGCCCGCAACGTTATAATCGAGATATCCGAAAGTGATTGGATGAATTCCAATTTTAGTAGGTGGGGAGGTAAGAAATGAAATCATTTATTGCGAAGCCTCAAGAAGTGGAACATAAGTGGTATGTAATCGATGCTGAGGGTAAGACTCTTGGTAGATTAGCATCCGAAGTTGCTTCAATTCTTAGAGGAAAGAAAAAGCCGATCTACACGCCGCACGTTGACACTGGTGACTATGTTATCGTTATCAACGCTGAGAAGGTAGAAGTAACCGGTAAAAAGAGAAAAGAAAAGATCTACAAGAGACATACTGGATATCCAGGTGGCTTGAGAGAGATAACTTTTGAAAAGTTACAGGCAAGAAGACCAGAAGAAATCATTAGACATGCTGTCAAAGGCATGATGCCAGATGGTAAACTTGGCAGATTGATGTACAAGAAGCTTAAGGTTTATGCAGGTTCACAACATGATCATGCAGCTCAAAAACCTGAAGTTTGGGAATTTTAGGAAGGGGAGGAATAGACAATGGCAAAGATTCAATATCAAGGAACAGGTAGAAGAAAGTCTTCAGTTGCTAGAGTTCGGTTAATCCCTGGAAAAGGTGATATCATCGTTAACAAGAAGCCGCTGGACGATTATTTTGGAATGGAAATCTTAAAGAGAGAAGTTAGAAGACCTTTTACGGTTGCTGGTTGTGAAGGCAAGTTTGACGTAATCGCTACTGTACAGGGTGGTGGATCTACAGGTCAGGCTGGTGCTTTAAGACACGGTATTTCAAGAGCTCTTTGCGTAGCTGATAAAGAAGCTTTCAGAGCTGCTCTTAAGGCTATCGGATTCTTAACAAGAGATCCAAGAATGAAGGAAAGAAAGAAGTACGGTTTAAAGAAGGCAAGAAAAGCCTCACAGTTCTCCAAGAGATAATCTTTCTGACCAATCAAAACAGATTAAAAACACCCATGAGCGATTGCTTGTGGGTTTTTTATTTGGACAAAAATCAATTTGCTGGAAACTCCATAGCGTATTTTAGCGATCTACTGAAATTTTAATAGAAATAAAACAAACTTTGCAGTATAATGGAAAAATGAAACGGATTTTAATTTATAAATAAGAAGGCTGGTGTTGTTTGGATTCAGATAAAATTTACAAAAATTTGGGATTAAAGGTATCTACTCATTTTAATATAGCTTTGGTGTTAGCACAGTATCATTCGAGAGGAGAATAGATATGATAAACATAATGGACGGACACATTGATTTAAAAAGTTTGGAGATTGAAGATATTATTGATGTAGATGTACTGCAAAAATTCTTAGATAATTTTGCTATCGGTATGAATTGTGCCGCTGTTTCCGTTAATCGAAAAGGGGAGGAAGTTACTAGCCCAAGCCATTATCGTAGTTTTTGTAAAGATTTTATTCACTCCAGCACATTGGGTGATAACCGTTGTGCAGTCTGTCATAACCAAATGGGGGAAGAAGCCATCAAATTAGGACGCCCTTATATTGGATCTTGCCATGCAGGACTGATAGATTTTGCCGCTCCTATTATCATTAAGGGCGAGCATATAGGGACGGTACTAGGAGGACAGATCCTATCCAACAAACCCATTGAAAGCAATATAAAGAAAGTTGCTAAAGAGCTTAATCTTCCAGACGAAGATTTATGGGATGCAGCTCAAGGAATTGACATAGTAGCTAGAGATAACATTGCGGCAGCAGCAGAAGTGCTGTTTGTAGTGGTTGGGACACTTGCAGAAAACGGATACAAGAGAATCGAAATGGAACTGTTGTCAAAGGCTTTAGCAGATAGCTTCATTCAAATTTCAGGCACCATAGGTATGCTTGCAGAATCGGCAGCTAATATCTCCGCGAGTCAATCTGACTTGGGTGATGAGATCGCAGAAGTAAGTAACGTGACAAAAGAGATTTCCAGCGTCTTAAAAGAAATTGCAAAGGTTGCGGATAAGACGAAACTGATCGGATTAAATGCTTCTATTGAAGCAGCACGTTTAGGCAATGACGGAAGAGTGTTCTCGGTAGTTGCGGAGGAAATTCGTAGTTTAGCTGAAAATTCCAAACAAACTGCATTGCAAATAGATGTTCTAAACAATCAAATTTTGCAGAAAATTGAGACCACTATTCACAACTCAGATAAAACATTAGGTATCACACAAGAGCAATCTGCAGCGATGGAAGAGTTGTCAGCGACGATTCACAATCTGGTCGAGCTTGCGGAGGGTCTAAATAGCTTGTTTGTTGAATAATAAAATACATAGAAATTAAAATAGATGGAGAGAACTCCATCTATTTCTTTAGGTTAAAGCAATTTTATGCTTTACATCAGGCTGCAAATTGCATTGGAGAACTCAATCGGATCTTCAATGGACAGCCCTTCAATTAAAAGGGCCTGATTATAAAGCAATTCTGCGTAAACTTTTACCTTCTCTTTGTCGCCGGCGAAAGCCTCTTTTAAGGCTTGGAAAACGTTATGGTTTGCATTGATTTCAAGCACTTTTTCCGCAGAAATCTTTTCACTGGCATTTGGCATGGCGTTAAGTACCTTTTCCATTTCTATGGAAAGATCACCTGCGCTGGCAAGGCAAACAGGGTGGCTCTTTAGCCGCTGAGAAACTCGAACTTCAGATACTTTATCGCCTAAAGCTTCCTTCATGGCCTCCAATAACTCTTTGTTCTCTTCTTTTTGTTTTTCGGCAGCTTCTTTTTCTTCGGAGGACTCTTCAATTCCTAAATCTTCACTGGATACGGATTTAAATTGTTTTTCCTCAATTGTGCCTAGCATCTTAATGGCGAACTCATCCACCTCATCCGTGCAGTATAGGATTTCATATCCTTTATCCTTAAGAAGCTCTGTCTGAGGCATTTTATCAAGCTTATCGATGCTTTCTCCGCATGCATAGTAGATATATTTTTGATCTTCCTTCATTCTGGAAACATATTCGGAAAGCGTTACCAGCTTCTTTTCGGACGAAGAATAGAACAGGAGAAGCTCCTGTACGGCATCTTTGTTCTGACCATACCCGTTGTATGCGCCAAATTTCAACTGTAATCCGAAGTTCTCGAAGAATTTTTCATACTTTTCGCGATCGGTGTTCAGCATTTCCAGTAATTCGGATTTAATCTTTTTCTCCAATCGAACAGCAATCGCCTTTAGCTGTCTGTCGTGCTGCAACATTTCTCTGGAGATGTTCAAGGAAAGATCCTGGGAATCCACCAATCCCTTTACGAAGCTGAAGTGATCGGGAAGAAGGTCGGCACACTTATCCATGATAAGGACTCCGCTGGAATAAAGCTGCAAGCCTTTTTCATACTCTCTCGTGTAATAGTTAAATGGTGCACGAGCCGGAATATACAGTAAAGAGTTGTAGGTGGATACCCCTTCTACGTTGGTGTGAATGACACGGGCAGGGTCTTCAAAATCAAAGAACTTTTCCTTATAAAATTGATTGTAATCTTCGTTTGTGATGTCGCCCTTGCTCTTCTTCCAAATAGGAACCATGCTATTTAGAACTTCATCTTCCCGATAGCTTTCATATTCAGGGGTAAAGTTTTCATCCGCTTTCTGCTCTTCAGTAGCCTCTTTCATACGGTGCTTTTCTACATTCATTTTAATTGGATAGCGGATATAATCAGAATACTTTTTGATGAGTCCTTTAATTTTATATTCTTTCAGATAATCGCTGTATTTTTCATCTTCTGTATCGTCCTTTAGATAGAGGATGATCTCCGTTCCTACACTATCTTTCTCGCATGGAGCAATAGAATAGCCGTCTGCACCGGTGGATTCCCAAAGGTTTGCCGTTTCTTCTCCGTAACGCTTACTGATTACTTGGATTTTAGAGCTTACCATAAATGCGGAGTAGAAGCCGACACCAAATTGACCGATGATATCAATGGCATCCTTCGCATCCATTTTGTCTGCATTTTCATTTTTAAATTGCAGAGAACCGCTTTTCGCAATGGTCCCAAGATTGTTCTCCATCTCGTCCTTATTCATCCCAATACCGTTGTCGGAGATGATGATGGTGTTCGCATCCTTATCCAATGTAATGCGGATAAAGAAATCTTCTCTGGAAATGCCGGTATTTTCGGTAAGTGTTAAGTAATATAACTTGTCAATGGCATCACTGGCGTTCGAAATAATCTCTCTGAGAAAGATCTCCTTATGAGTGTAAATTGAATTAATCATTAAGTCTAATAATCTCTTTGATTCGGCTTTAAACTGTTTCTTTGCCATTTGCTTTTTCCCTCTTTCCTTTCGTGTGATATTTTAATGCTCGCTAGAGCTTAGTTACGTTTTGGCACTCAATACAACAGAGTGCTAACAAATATAATATACAATGCAGAGCCCAAAAAATCAACCCTAAATTCTAGTTTTTGCATGAAAAAAGTGGCTCAGTCAATTCACCAAAATTTCAGTGAACGATGAGCCACTAAGACGATTCGTTTTATTTAATCAATCATTTTGAGAAGGGCAGCCAAGTTTAACTGATCATAATTCGCAAGGAAACCTTTCAATTTTGCCGCTATAAGTTTACAGCCTCCTTTTGAATTGGATTCGATGTTTAGCGGCATGATCGGGTCATGCAGAGACTTTCTAAGCAAGCACCACCCATCTCCATTGCTTGCATCGAACTGAATTCGTATTCCTTCATAGTTCGGAGTAACAAGACGCATCCCTTGATGAGTCGATTCAGCCGTAACCCAAGATTCGAAGTCAGCAAGAACGCGGTTTCCATAATCGGAAAAGGCTTCAGCTACGATCGGCAGACGAATCTCTACAGCTTCTAAAGGTTCTTCCAAATCTGCAATCATACTGTCTAAGGTTTTGTCTTCTAAACGAAGCTTCGCTGCCTTGATGACAATTTTAGTGGCCAGATAGGCTCCATCGTCAAGGAAGTAGTTTTCTTTTAGTGCAGCATGACCTGAAGTCTCAATTGCCAGTTGGCAATCGATGCCCTCGTTATTTAAACGAATCGCTTCGTTGATAACATTTTTATAACCTCGTTGAAAACGGTTGTGAACAAGCCCTAGTTTCTCCTCTAGGAATACCGTGAGTTGGTCACTTGTGATGCTGTCGGTTACAACAGTGGTGCCCGGAAAATCTTCTGCTACTAATGCGGCGGCCATTGCCACAATACCATTTCTGCTGATTTCACGACCTCTTTTATCTACAGCAGAGGATCGATCCACATCTGTATCAAATATCAGGCCTAAATCGGATTGTGTCGTTAGAACCTGCATGCAGAGCGAATGCATGGCATCCTTATCTTCCGGATTCGGTGCATGATTCGGAAACGTACCGTCCGGCTCAAGGAATTGGCTGTTGGAGATATTCGCCCCTAAAGGAGCCAATACCTTCGTTGCATAAAATCCGCCTCCGCCATTGCCTGCATCGACTACAATTTTAAGCCCTTCTAAAGGGCGATTGTAAAGAGTAGGATGGTTGACACCAACTTTAATTTTATCCTTTAGAAAGTCACAGTAAACGTTCATCAAATCAGTCGGAACAGAATGGTACGTTTTTCGTCCCAAAACCATTGAGAAGTTTTCCTCTCCGACTCTATCACCCAAAGCCTTCAATTCTTCATCCGATTCGGCATAGGCAATGATTTGACTGATATCTTTTTTATTTAATCCGCCATCTCCATCGAAAAATTTAAATCCGTTTCGATTAAAAGGAAGATGGCTGGCAGTAATCATGATTGCTCCGTCACAGCGGAATTCCGGAAATACGGTAGACATAAACATAGCCGGTGTAGAAGCCAAACCGCAGTTTCGTATTGTACAGCCATACGGAACCATTCCGTTCAGTAGGCCATGCAAAAGATATTTAGCAGAAAGACGAGGATCAAAGCCTATGGAGATCGTTAAATCCTTAGGAGCTTTGCCTGTTTTTTTTGATAACCAAAGCAAAAAACCGGCACTTAAATATTCGGCGTCTTCTTGCCCTAGATTGGGAAGCTCGCCTTTTATTCCGGTTAACGCAATACCTCTTATGTCACTGCCATTTTGCAGCATTTTATAATGACGATTCATTGAAAGTTCTCCTTGTGCTCTATCTTTATTAATACTTGTAAATAAGTATACAATATTTAATGGAATTTGGCTATATTAATAATGCGCAAGGAAACGGGAGGAAGTGTTTGATGTATTGGAAAAAACGGTATAAAGAGCCTGCTATATGATCTTATTCAATACGCGTACGGAGGCTAAAAGAGCCAAGCAAAGAAGAAACCATAAAAAAGTAAAAAGTGCGCAAATTTGCCCTAATACATCTAACGGTTGAGCCGAATAATCCCATACGTTGAAGTGGAAAAGAAGATTCACGATAATACCTACAGCAAACTCATAAGCTGTAATAATAAGTGCCCCTCCTATCGCTTTCAAAACCAGAGGAGCATGGTCATACCGTATATCTAAAATATGAAGTGTAAGAAGGCATGCGCCACCGGTCAGAATCATCGACCAGTGTGTATAACCTCGAAACAGTATTTCGATGGTTCCGTATCCTATTGCACCAATGCAAAATATAACGAAGGAGGACCAAGGATTTTCTACAAAAAATTTTTCTAAATTTACATGTTTTTTCGCTTCCATAGTTCTATTATTTGTGGCGAATTCTATTTTAATCATGGTATAATAACCCTATTGGTAAAAAAATATTGAATGTTAAATGGAGGAGAACCGATGAAATTTAATTTATATCATACATGTATCAGTGTTTTAGATTTAGATAAATCCAAAAAGTTTTATCAAGAGGCTTTTGGACTAAAAGAAGTGAGGCGGATTGAAGCGGAAGACGGGAGTTTTATTTTAGTTTTCATGGGAACGGATGAAAACCCTTACATGATTGAACTGACTTGGGTGAGAGACAGAAAAGAACCCTATGATCTTGGCGATAACGAAATTCACATTGGTTTTAGAGTGGATGATTTTGAGGCGGCTCATAAGAAGCATGAAGAGATGGGGATTATTTGCTTCGAAAATCCAAAGATGGGCATTTATTTTGTAGCAGATCCAGATGGCTATTGGATGGAGGTTGTTCCTACCAGATAAGCTAGATTTTTGGAGGATGTTGAAATCAATGATCAGAACTATCAATTCATTTTTAGGTCTTGCCTCCATCCTGTTATTTTGCATTCATGGGATTAGCATGGGCCTTTTTTTAGCAGGATATTTCCCGTATTCTCATACGAGAGCGTATTGGGGGTATGCACTCTTATTATGTGTCATTCTTCATGCCATTTTAAGCTTATTTTTAATTACCTTGGGAGATGGGAAGAAAAAGCAATTTTCTTATGTCAAGCAAAATGCCGGTTCTTATATACAGCGGATTTTAGGCATCTTAATGATCGCTTTAATCTATCTACATATGTCGGCTTATGGTTACATAAACGAAGACGGAGCTTATCTATTAAAGGAACCGGATAAGAGTACCTTTGTTACGCAGGTTTTACTGGTATTGGTTGCAGGGGCTCACCTTCTATTGAGTTTCCCAAAATCGGCGATTACGCTGGGTATGATTAATAACGAATCGGAATATAAAAACTATAAAAATCTATCCTATATGATATTTTTCATTGTAGTGGGCATCTCTTTGAACGGTCTGTGGAGATATTTTTTAGGATAGGAGGCGTAGTGATGAAAGAAGTAATAATTGTAGGAAACGGATTAGCCGGTTTGTCTGCTGCTATGGAAGCCTCTGACCTGGGTGCTAAAGTGATGCTTATTTCACAGGCACCTCCTGAGAGGGCACAATCCGTAATGGCTGCGGGAGGAATCAATGCGGCGTTAAATACAAAAGGCCAGGATGATTCACCGCAGCAACACTTAACGGATACGTTAAAAGCAGGCTGTGAATTAGCGGATCCGGAGGCGGTCGAAGCGATGACCAAGGCTGCACCGGAGCTTATAAAGAAGTTAAGCCGACTGGGTGTGGTATTCTCAAGAGATGAGAGCGGGAATGTGAACCTTCGGTATTTTGGCGGACAGAAAAAGAGGAGAACCGCTTTTTCCAAGTCCGCTATTGGGAAGCAGCTAATGTGCGGGCTGGCGCAGCACGTAAGAAAGCTTGAAGCAAGAGGAGCCATTACGGTGAAAGAAAACAGCCGGTTTCTTTCTGCTGTCATAGAGCAGGGGAAGTGTCTTGGCGGCATTTTTGAAAACACCATCACCGGACAGATTTTCGCTATTACGGGCGATGCCCTCATCCTCGCTACAGGAGGTATGAATGGTGTCTTTGGCAATACGACGGGCTCCGTGCTGTCAGAGGGGAGTGCTACGGCAGCTGTTTTTCGGCAAGGGGTGAAGCTCGGAAACGGTGAAATGATACAATATCATCCGACAACAGTGGAGACAAAGGGCAAGCGCATGCTGATTTCGGAAGCAGCCAGAGGAGAAGGCGGACGTCTGTTTACGTATAAGGATGGAAAGCCTTGGTATTTTATGGAGGAATGGTATCCGGAAGGAGGCAATTTGATGCCTCGAGATGTCGTGTCCAAAGGCATTTATCGGGTTTGTCATGATTTAAACCTTGGAATAGACGGAAAAAATCTAGTTTATTTGGATATCTCTTTTTTATCAAAACAAGAGATTGAGCTGAAATTGAGGGAAATCAGTGACTTATGCAAAACCTATCTGAAAATCGATCCAACGAAGGAGTACATTCCGGTGTATCCGGGTATTCATTATTTTATGGGTGGAATTTATGTGGATAAAAATCATGAGTCTTCAGTGGAAGGCCTTTATGCAGCGGGAGAATGTGCCTGTCAGTATCATGGAGCGAACCGCTTAGGTGGAAATTCAACCCTTGGAGCAATCTATGGCGGAATGGTTGCAGCGAAAAATGCCGTATCAGGCACCCCTGAAAAAGAGGACTATACGACGAATGCTGAATGGATTCAGTATAAGAGCAAATGTGCCGAAAGAGAAGTGGCGAAAATCCAACAACGCGTTGAACAGTTTAGGACGGGAACGATTGTGCCGAATCAGATTCTCCTAGAAATGAGAGACATTATGAACAAAGCGATGGGTATTGAGAGAAATGAAGGAGAATTGCGGGAAGGAATCAAAGAGATCAATAGGCTGGCAGAGAAAGCAAAGAACATGGCATTAGGGAAACTGCAGCCAAGTGAAGCAATAGCAGCGGAAAATATGTTGGTTTTGGGGAAGTCGTTGCTGCTTAGTGCCCTTGAAAGAAAGGAAAGCAGAGGGGCTCAGTTGAGAAAGGATTATCCACAGCGGGATGATGAACAGTATAAGCGAACAACAGTTGCTGCCTATTTCGAGGACGGAACGATAGAGATCTCTTTTAAAAGGATAGGAGAGGGGGCTATGTAGGATGGATGTCAAGATAAGAATAAGACGCAAAAAAGGCCCTTCTGCCAATTCCTATATTCAAGAATTCACTTTTGAAGGAAGTGCGGACTTGCCTGTTACTGGAATTTTAGAGGAATTGAATGCACGACAGCCGCTTGAGGATACGAACGGGAAACCAGCGGAACCGATTGATTGGGAATGCAGCTGTAAACAGAAATTGTGCGGAGCCTGTGCGATGGTTATCAATGGGGTGCCTCGAATGGCCTGCTCTACTTTTCTGGGGGATGTGTGCGGTAATAAAAACAACGTGTTGGAATTGGCGCCCCTCAGTAAGTTCCCTGTTATTCGGGATTTGCGTATAGATCGTACTCAGATGTTTGACGATTTGAAAAAAATGAAAGTTTGGCTGAGCGCGGATGCACTCCTAAATCAAAAAGAGCTGGAACATCAATATGAATCGGCTTCTTGTATTCTATGCGGGTGCTGTTTGGAAGTTTGTCCGAACTATTCGATTGAAAATGCATTTGTAGGCGCTTCCACGATGAACGGCGCCTATCGGGTCGCTACCCAGCAAAGCAACAGCAGCAACGTACGGGAATTTATAAAGGAAAATGTGAAAAATGGACAGGGACACTGCTCTAAATCTCTCTCCTGCGAAAAAGTATGTCCCATTAAGATTCCGGTTGCCGCTTTGACCTCCCGGATGAATCGACTCTATCTAAAAAATCTATTCAAAGTGTATCGTTAATGGGCGATTATTGTATAAATAGGAAGAAAAATAGGAGGAATGATTTCTGCCATACAGAAGAAGAGCACCGGAAGATACGGAACGAAAATTAATGTCATTGCATAACATATTACATCAGGAATGTGGAAAGAGCCGCTAGCAATAGCGGCTTTTACTATAGATTCTAGCCAATGAAACAGAAAGAATGGTAAAAAATAAAAATGAAATAGGAGGTGCAGCAATGAAAGAAAATCTTCATGCAACAAAAAAAGCAAATGCCTTATGTGATTTAAAGAAAGGGCAGTTCGGTTGTGTAAATGGTTTGGATTCTTCCGAAGGAATGAATCGCAGACTTCAAGATATAGGTCTTATTGAGGGGACAACTGTAGAATGTGTTCAGTTGAGTCCGGGAGGAGAGTTGGCCGCGTATTTGGTCCGCGGAGCAGTGATGGCGCTTCGAACAGAAGATGCCGCAAAAGTATATATTAACAAAATGTAGGAGGCTGACTGGTGGAACTTGAAATAAAGAGGCAACACGAGGAGGATAAGGTAATCGCCTTGACCGGAAACCCCAACGTAGGGAAAAGCACAATCTTCAATTTTTTAACAGGAATGCATCAGCATACGGGGAACTGGCCGGGTAAAACCGTCGAAACAGCACAGGGCAAATATTGCTTTAAAGGGAGAGAATACATATTGGTAGATCTGCCGGGCAGTTATTCCCTGCATGCTAAATCGGCTGAAGAGGAAGTAGCTAGAGACTTCATTTATGAAGGTGCATATGATGCGGTGGTCATCGTATGCGATGCAACTTGCATGGAACGAAATCTCAACTTAGTCATACAAACGTTAGCGGTGACTTCTAAGGTCATCGTGTGTGTTAATTTGCTTGACGAGGCAAAAAGAAAAAACATTCACGTAGATTTGACAAAGCTTCAAGAAATGCTAGGGGTTCCTGTGATTGGTACTGCTGCCGCGAAAAGAGAAGGCGTCCAAGAGCTTTTGGAAGCTATTGAAGCGGTAGTGACGGAGCATAAAAAGGAAAAGATTGGTGATCCTGTCCAAGATCATGATCCTTGCGTCAAGACAGTAAAAAAAGCAGAGGTACCTATACAAGCGGAACACATCTGGGATCAAGTGGGCAAAGTGATTGATGGTGCCGAAATCTTTGGGAGCGGTTATTCAGATCGTGACCGCAGGATCGATTCTCTTTTAACCAACAAGATTACCGGATTCCCTATTATGCTAGCCACTTTATTAGCAGTTTTCTGGATTACGATTACGGGAGCCAACTATCCTTCTCAATGGCTTAATTCCGGCTTGTTTTATCTGGAAAATCGGATGCTGGAGTTTTGCCAAGGAACAGCTATTCCGAAAGCTGTTTATGAAATGGCTATACTAGGCGTTTATCGTGTCGTAGCGTGGGTTGTATCGGTTATGCTTCCTCCTATGGCCATATTCTTCCCGTTATTTACGCTTTTAGAAGATTTGGGCTATTTGCCTAGAGTAGCCTTTAATTTAGATAAATATTTTAAAAAATGCAGTGCTTGCGGGAAACAGGCCTTAACCATGTGCATGGGTTTCGGCTGTAATGCAGTGGGGACAATGGGGTGCCGCATCATTGATTCGCCTAGAGAACGATTGATCGCCATGTTGACTAATAACTTTATGCCTTGTAATGGGAGGTTCCCCACGCTTATTGCATTGCTGACCATGTTTTTTATTGTAAACATCGGGGGCTCAGGAGAAATCATGGGGTCCTCTCTGTTGGGCGGACTTTTTAGGAGTTTGATGGCAGCCTCCCTTTTAACGGTTGTCATATTGATGGGAATTGTCATGACTTTCCTAACTTCCTATATATTATCCAAAACGCTGCTTGTAGGGGTACCTTCTTCTTTTACTTTAGAACTGCCTCCTTACCGAAAACCGCAATTCGGTCAAGTAATCGTTCGGTCTATTTTTGACAGAACCATCTTTGTGCTGAGAAGAGCAGTAACGGTAGCAGCTCCGGCAGGGCTGCTTATATGGTTTTTAGCGAATGCTACTTATGAAGGACAATCGCTTCTACTCATTTGCTCGAATTTTTTAGACCCTTTTGCAAGTTATTTAGGGATGGATGGTGTCATATTATTGGCATTTATTTTAGGGATGCCGGCAAATGAGATTGTCGTTCCCATTATGATTATGATCTATGCCAGCAGCGGTATGTTAATTGAACTGGATAACACAGAGGCATTAAAAGAACTGTTGCTTCAACACGGTTGGACGTGGATAACGGCAATCAGTGTCATGATGTTTTCACTGATGCATTGGCCTTGTGCAACGACGCTGCTGACTATAATGAAAGAGACAAAAAGTATACGATGGACGGCAATGGCTTTTATTCTCCCGACTATTACCGGAATACTTGTCTGCTTTCTATTTAACTTAGTAGTCAGAATCCTTTAAAAAAGGTGGCTTCTATTTACATTTGACCGTAAGTGAGGTATTGTTTATCTGTTACTATTTATAAAGAAAAAATAGGAAAGGAATTTGGTATGACCGATTTTTTTCAAAATGTTTCAGATATCATGCCTCAATTTTTTGATATATGTTCTCAATTGCTGCAACGTGCCGCAGAAATGTTCCAATACGCATTTCAGTGGCTGAAGGATAATCCTACCGGCGTTGGGCAGGTATATTCGGCGATTGTGCGGTGGGTCATGCCTGTATTGGCGTTAATCATACTGCTATCTGTATTGCGCGATATGCTTCGTGTAAAAAATCCGGAAGAAGTTTGGGGAAGCCTTGTTTCGGAACAATTAGGAAAGTTCCCTATTACGAATTGGGAATGCACAGTCGGAAGGGCAAGGCATTGTGACGTACGAATTAATTTTCCGACCGTATCGCGTACGCAATGTGCGTTAATACGGCAGGAAGACGGAAGCTGGAGAATACATAGCTTATCTGAGAAAAGCAAAATTTTATGCAATAAAGAAGTAGTGGATGATTTTGAGGTGATGAATGAGGGAGATACGCTCGAATTTGGCGGGGTTCAGCTAACCTTTGAAGAAATATCGGAAGAGGAAAAAGAACAGCAGCAAGAAAACCGACTGAATCAGAGCAGGCCTATGCCTCCTTGGACTTCTTTCGCAGCACTTACGCTCTTTCAGGTATTAACGGCTATTCAGCTGATTATAACAAGACCGGACTATTCTGAAACGATCATGCTTTGCTATGCTGCTTTGTGCGGACTGATGTGGGGCTATACCTTAATGAGCTGGGTCGCAGGGGCGACAGGCTTTGAACCGGAGATATTAGCCTTTTTTGCTTGCACGCTCAACCTTGCGGTGACGGCTTCCGCCGCTCCGGATACGTTGGTGAAGCAAACGGTTGCAATCACATTGGGATGGCTTGTGTTTTTAGTGATGGGATGGTATTTGCGTGATTTACGCAGAGTCGTTCGAACTCGGCATATCATGGCCGGCTTAACGGTAGGACTCTTGCTGATTAATGTCGTATTCGGTTCGGTGATTAACGGAGCTCAGAACTGGATTTCCATTGCAGGAATATCCGTTCAACCTTCTGAGTTAGCGAAAGTTTGTTTTATCTTTGCAGGTGCCGCTACATTAGACCGACTCTTTGTAAAAAGAAATCTATGGGGCTTCATGCTTCTTTCTGGATTCTGCCTTGCTGCGTTGGCGTTTATGAGTGACTTGGGTACGGCTACGATCTTTTTCGTGGTCTTTTTAGTCATCGCTTTTTTACGTTCGGGGGATTTTGCCACCCTTTCTTTAATTTGCGGAGGCGCAGCCGGCTTCGGCGGATTGATGATCAGTTTTAAGCCCTATATTGCAGCCAGATTTGCTGTATGGGGACATGCTTGGGAGAATGCCAGCACGACAGGCTATCAACAGGTTCGCACGATGTCCGCCTCCGCCAGCGGAGGCCTGATTGGCGTAGGCTCCGGTAATGGCTGGCTGCATCATGTTGCTGCTGCGGATACCGACTTGGTTTTTGGGATGCTTTGTGAAGAATGGGGATTGATTATTGCCTTGTTGGCAGTCGCTATTATTGTTGTTCTATCTATTTTCGCCGTAAGAGTGGCTCAAAACGGACGGTCTTCTTATTATACGATTGCTGCATGCGCGGCTACTTCTTTACTGGTATTCCAAACGATGCTGAATGTATTTGGCTCTGTCGATATATTGCCGCTGACCGGAGTGACTTTCCCATTTGTTTCCTGCGGCGGTTCCAGTATGATTGCCTCTTGGGGCCTGCTTTCTTTCTTGAAAGCAGCGGACACCAGACAAGGAGCCAGTTTTGCGGTGAGAAAAATGCACGCGCTTGATAAACGGAAAATAAAGTATAGGCAAAAGAAAAATGAAGAGTACGAAGCGATGTGTGCACGGGATACGCAGGAAATTCCTATCGCAGGACAGGTGGAGTACGCTGTAAACGATGATGAACAAGAGGTAAAAAATAAACAAATAGAGGACTTTTTGAGAAGATTTAATAAGTCAGAAGAAACCTCTAAGCAAGACGAAATCGAAGATTTCTTAAAAAAGTTTGAGGAATTGGAGGAAGAGCGATGAAGAAAATAACAGCAAGGGCAATCGTTTGTATCTGTTTGGCCGGGATCCTATCCTTAGGAACGCTTCTGTTTGTCGGAAAGTTTATGTTAAACGGAGGAAATTGGGTCTCTTTTGCAGGAAACAGGCACTTGTATACGGACGGAGTATTGAAAAGCGGAAGAATTTTGGATCGAAACGGGAATTTGCTGGTGGGGGTTGAAGATGGAAAATGGGTTTATAATAAGAATGCCAATATCCGAAAAGCAACACTGCATGCGGTAGGAGTTCCCCAAGGCTTAATCGGAACCGGCGCATTAACAAGATTTGCAGATAAATTGACGGGATATAATTTAGTGACGGGAGCAAAACCGATTTTACCTGGCGGACGGGATTTATATTTAACCTTAGATGCAGATGTTTGCCAAGCTGCCTATAAAGCCTTGGCTGGCTACAAGGGCACCGTCGGCGTATATAACTATAAAACGGGTCAAATTTTGTGCATGGTCAGTTCTCCAAGCTACGACCCTCAGAACCCTCCTAAAATAGAAGAAGGGGATTCAAAATATGAGGGCGTTTATATGAATCGGTTACTGTCTGCGACCTTTATTCCAGGCTCGACTTTTAAATTGGTGACAGTCGCTGCTGCGTTGGATGAGATTCCAAATGTACAGCAGCAAACGTTTCATTGCAGCGGAAGTTATGAAATAAACGGGAAGATGATTACCTGCCCTTCGGCTCATGGTGATTTGACATTGGAACAAGCGCTGAATGTTTCCTGCAATTGCACGTTCGGTCAACTTTCCGTCCAGTTAGGCGGTGATATCTTGGAACAGTATGCACAGAAAGTCGGTTTGACAACCAATTATTCCGTCAATGGGATTCGTACCGCTGTATCTACTTTTGATTTCAACACGGGAGACGATTGGGAACTGGCTTGGTCCGGCATCGGACAGGGAAAAGATTTGGTGAATCCTTGTGCTATGATGGTTTATGCAGGTGCGATAGCCAATGGCGGCAGTGCGGCGAATCCTCAGATTATTTCACACACCTCTTTCTTAAAAGGAGTGCGAACCAGCATTTATATTGAACACCATACGAGAAACATGTTAGATACTCAAACAGCAGATACGCTGGCAGAAATGATGCGCAGCAATGTCATCAACAATTATGGGCAAAGTAACTTTCCAAACCTTGACATAGGAGCGAAATCAGGCACCGCTCAATCAGATGGTTCAAAAGAAGATAATGCATGGTTTGTAGGATTTCTTCAAGAGGCAGAACATCCATTGGCATTTGTGGTTCTAGTGGAAGGAGGGGGAAGCGGAAGTAAGGCAGCCGGGAAAGTAGCAAATACGGTTCTTCAAGCTGCAGTCAAAGAATAAAAATAAATACCGTGAACTCAAGCATTGACTTCCCTTGGATAAAGTGCTATATTGAAAATGCACTATTAATGGAAGAATTTAACATAAAACTACATAATTTTACAAAATCCGACCGAAAATGACATTTAAATTCAGCAAATACGGCAGGTTTTTTGAAATGGGGAATGATATGAAAGTGAAACCGGTAAGCAGGCTCTATTTGACTTTTGAAGTAGATTTAGACAGTATGTCTGTAATTTTAATTAAGGATGGAAAACAAGGCAGGACCTATGAAGCAAGTCAGTATTTTCAATATTTCGTAGAATATGGCGTTCGAAAAGTAGATGTTGAACAACTCAAAGAGCATTTCTCAATTAGCTATTTTCAAAATATGCTTGTAAAAGGAAAGGCACCGGAGAGTTTTGAGTTTTGCGTAAAATTTGTTGGAAAAGATTATAAAATTCTAGAGTGCAAGATGAAGGTAGTTGAAAACACTTCCAGCAACATTATCCAGATCAATTTGGAGGATATTTCCCATAAGAGGCTGGAACAATTAGCCTACATAAAGGAACACTCTTTAGAACTTGAATATCAGCCTGCAGCAAAGCCTTTTGATATTAAATTTGAGGAGCTATCAAAAAAGCAGCGAAGCTCTGTCAATAAAATTCGTGGTGCGGTAGTTGCCATGTTGGTGGTACTTACTGTATTTTATGCAGGGTACATATACAATATCTACAGTGACGAAAAGGAAAAAACAGAATCTGACATGCTGGAGACTTGCAGAATAGCCAGTCAAACGGTAGAGCAGCAGTTGGATTATTCTGCAAAAGATGTTACGGCATTAGAGGATGTCATTATAAATTTCGGAGATACGGTAACAGAAAAAGAAGCTCTTGACTATTTGCAGAAAAGTAAGGCAAAGTATGGTTACACAGCAGCGGCCCTGATAGATGAAAACTTAAATCTTGTGGCATCCGATAAGTCTCTATATCATAGTCTAAATGTAAAGGAGCTCATACAAAACAGCGAAGAACAAAAATTTGTGTTGCTGAGCGGCCAAGGGGAAAGTACATCAAGATATTTGAACTATTGCATTTACTCTGACAAATTGAGATTAAGCGGTAAAAAATATATCGGCATTATGGCTTTATATGATTTACCTACTATTTGTAATGTGCTATCAATGCGGGGACATTATTATGATGAAGAAATCGTCATGTCGGACTTAGAGGGAAACATCTTATGGGATAACAAGAAGGTGATTTCTGACAAAATAGAGTCCAATATTCTAAGTTGTCTGTCTAAACCGGTTGAGGGGGATGATCTGGGAGAGAAAATAAATACCATTAAAGGAAATATGCAAGTTGGCAAATCAGGGATTTATAAATTCACAAACGGAGGAGAACGAATCTATGCGGCATACACACCTTTACGAGTAGATGGACTGTACTTGTTCTCTTGGTCATCGGAAAAATTTCTAAATGCAAAAAATGTTCATTTTATATTCCAATCGCTTTTCTTATGGATTCTTATCTTATTATTGCCGACCTTGATAACGATTTATGTGATGAAGCATACAAAAAAAGCAAGGATAAATTTGGAGGAGTTAGCATACCGGGACAATGTCACTCAAGGCATGAACGCGAATTACTTTGATGAAATGGCCACCAATGCGATAAAGGCAATGGAGTGCACATACTGCCTTGTTCTTACAAATATAGTGAATTTTAATATTTACAATAAAAAATACGGATATATGAAGGGGGATGAAGTGATTCGGCGCTTGTTTCTTGGCATATGCAAATATATTGATGAAGATGAGCTGGTGTGCAGAACGTATGCGGACCATATGATGATATTATTAAAATATGTGACGGAAGCAAGAACCGAGGATCGATTGGCCGAAATCAGCAAATGCCTCATCGGGACGAATATCAAAGTTGAATTTGGAGTTTGTATCATCCGGGACGCAACAATGGATCTGGAGGTAGCTAAAGAACGGGCAAATATGGCCTTAATGAGCGAAAAGAAGCGTTTCTCAGAATATGCTGCGTGGGCATTTTACGGCTTGGAGCTGGTCGAAAAAATATCCTTTGAAAAAGAGCTGGAAAATACAATGTATAAGGCTTTTAGAGGAGGAGAATTCAAGATTTACATTGAACCCAGATACAATTTAGAAAACCGTGCTTTATGCGGGGGAGATGCGTACGTCGTTTGGAAGCATCCCGACAAAGGAATTTTAAAGCCGGGTTTGTTTATGGATATTTTCGAAAGAAGGGGTCTGGTTCTTTGTTTAGATACGTATATTTTTGAAGAAATTTGCAAGAGAATAAAGATGAACTTGGATCAGGGCAGGAGCGTCATGCCTGTTTGTATAAAACTGCATAAGAGTAACTTCAACTATACCAATTCTATCGATAAGTTTAAGCGGATTAAAAATCGATATGACATACCGGGAAAGTTTATTGAATTTGAAATTACAGAGCAAATCTTTTATGAAAAAATCAGCAATATCGAAGAACTGGTAGATTGCATACATTCCATGGGATGTACTTGCATCATGGGAAATTTCGGCGGCGGCTATTTAGCGGTAAACATGCTTCAAGGAATGAAGGTTGACGGCATAAAACTCGATAAAAGCTGTATGAGACAACCCATGCCTGAAAAAATGGTCTGTGCAATGGTGGAAATAGGCAAGGCGATGGGCGTAAAAACAATAGCCGCGGGTATCCTGGAAGAGACCCAGGTTCGATATCTGAAAAAATGTAACTGCGATGAAGGTACGGGAAGCGTTTTTTCGAAAACCATCAGCCTTGGGGATTATATTAACATATTTTGACTATTTAACCCGGATGCGGAAGTCTGGTTTAATCAGTTAATGCGGGTTTCGATTTGGAGGGTAATTGAGCTGCAATGATTGCTGCAAACATAAGCAAACAGCCCATGGTTTCTCTTCCTGACAACATTTCGTGGAGAACGATCATTCCTGCAAGAACGGCAAATACCGACTCAAGACTAAGCAGTAAAGATGCGACGGTTGGGTCGGTATCTTTTTGTGCAACAATCTGCAGAGTGTATGCGACTCCGGAAGATAGAATTCCTGTATACAAGATTGGCATCGCGGATTGAAGAATAGAAGAAATCTCCGGTGTTTCTGATAGGAACATCATCACTGCAGAAAAGAGGAAACACACGAAAAATTGGATACACGATAATCTGATCCCATCCGTTTTAGGTGAGAAGTGATCGATAACCAAGATATGAAGAGAGAACACAAAGGCGCAAAGCAACACGAGAAAATCTCCTTTGCCTATGTTAAAATCACCTTTGAGGCATAATAAATATAATCCTATTGCTGCGACTGCGACACAACCCCAAATGATAGGACGAACTTTTTTCCCTAAGAACAGTCCCAATATCGGTACGATTACTATGTAAAGAGCGGTGATGAAACCAGCTTTACCTGCTGTGGTATACATAATGCCGATTTGCTGCAAGGAACTTGCTACAAAAAGAACAGTTCCGCAAAGAACTCCCCCTATGATAAGCGTTTTTCTTTCAACTTTTTTCTCTTCCGCTGTTTTTATATCTGTTGCTTCGGGAGAGGTATTCTTAGCACGCAGATAATCAAATAAGAAAATAACAGGAATCAGAAAAGCACTGGCGATGATATTTCGCACACAATTAAAGGTATAAGGTCCTACATAGTCCATGCCTTTGCTTTGGGCGACGAACGCAGAGCCCCATATGAAGGCGGTCAGAAGGAGCATCAGATTAGCACGTAATTTTTTATTCATAACACACATCCCTTTCACGTTAATCAAGTGCTTTCAGTATATCATGAAAGAAGTTTGGCTCACAAGTGTATGCTGAAAGATAAAAGGAAGGAATCTTTTCTATCATAAAGTTTAATGATATAATGAATGCAATTATTGATACGGCGTTGCCTTTTTGCCCCAAGCTTGCTTGGCAAGGCAAAACGGACAGCAGGGAGCGAAGCGAGTCGGAGCCGATGGCGTTGCCTTTTTGCCCCAAGCT
>NZ_JAFJZZ010000009.1 GCF_017255415.1 Clostridium aminobutyricum
CGAGTCGGAGCCGATGGCGTTGCCTTTTTGCCCCAAGCTTGCTTGGCAAGGCAAAACGGACAGCAGGGAGCGAAGCGAGTCGGAGCCGATGGCGTTGCCGCAAGGAAGCATTCATTGAATCATACGGCGACACTGCTTGTATGATATAATAAAACATGAAGGAGAATTCGAGAATGAATGTTTTTATTAGCGGCGGATGCAAAAACGGAAAATCTATGTATGCACAAAACCTTGCATGTGAAGCGGCCAGAGAGAAGGATTGCAGCTTATACTATCTTGCAACCATGAAGCCTGTAGATGATGAAGACTTAGCTAGAATTGAAAGGCATTTAGAAGAACGAGAGGGGTTAGGCTTTATTACGGTTGAACAGAGTATGGATATCTGTGGCTGTTTGAAAAAAAAGGTCTGTATGGATTCAATGACAATGTTACAACAAGTGGACACAGGCGGGGTATTTTTGTTGGACAGTGTAACCGCCCTGCTCTCCAATGAGATGTTTCGGGAAGACGGCTCAGTGGATATGGCTGCTCCTTCTCGAGTTGCGGGGCAATTGAAACAGTTTGCAGCACTAACCGGCAATACGATTTTTATATCGGACTATATTTATTCAGATGCAATGAAATACGATGACTTAACGGAAGCGTATCGGAAAGGGTTAGCGTTCATTGATCGTACCTTGGCAGAGGTTTGCGGGCAAGTGATTGAAGTCAGTTTCGGTCAGTTAATCTACTATACGAAATGAGTTTGATTTTATAACCTTTGCAGATAATGGAGTTTTATCATCTTTTAGGGGTATCAAGACGGAGGAAACAGAACGTATGAAATATAGAACAGCATTTTTTATGGCATGGGGGAATTTTTTTGCTGTCCCATGCCCTTATAAACTTTGGAACGACGAGTGGAGGCGCCTTCAACTGATTTTTTTCCCTGTTATAGGATTGATAATGGGATTGATTTGGTATGGATTGTATTGGACGATGCAGCGACTGGGACTGCCGTTACCGATTCAAGCCGGCATATTAACGGTATATCCGTTTATTATTAGTGGATTTATTCATTTGGACGGATTTATGGATTGCAATGATGCGATTCTTTCCCGAAGGAGCTTGGAAGAGCGGCAACGAATACTGAAAGATTCACACGTGGGTGCATTTGCAGTCATTTCAGTCGTCATTTTATTTGTGATGTTTTATTCGTCCATGTGGTCTGCTTTCGGAAAAGGGCTGATGGGAGGCAGTGTACAGGATGTAAGTACGCTGATTCTGATACCATTTGTATCGAGGGCTTGTTCTGCTCATGCAGTTCTGGCGAATCAGCCGATAGGACACAGTCAGTACGTTCAAAGTTATAATAAAAATGAAAATAGAAAATATATTATTTTATTACTCTTTATGGTATTGGCAGCTTTGCTGATTCCTATTCTATGCCAAATGGGAGCGTATATGAAAACGGCGTCCGTAAACGCTAATTATTGGATTGTGCTTCTTTCCATTGCCGCTGTAATCACCGTCAGTCTTTCCGCATCTTTGTATGGAAGGAAGCAATTAGGCGGAATGAGCGGAGATATTGCCGGATATGCCTTGACATGGGCAGAGCTGGCGGGAGTATTTATAATAGCACTATTTTAATAGGAAACACAAGAATAGTTTTAAGGAATAAAGAACAGAGTTGATTGGATAGGGAGAAGAAAAAACGAGAAATGGAATTGATTGTAGGAGGAGCATATCAAGGGAAACTTGAATATGTTAAAAAAACGTATCAAATAAAGGATGAAGAAGTATTTTATTGTGAAGAAGATGCGGCAAATCCGCAGTTAGACTTATCTAAAAAGGTCATTTATCAATTGGAGAACTTTATCCTCGCTTGTGTGAAGCAAGGGATAGGGGCCAGAGAGTATCTTATGGACAATAGAGGGTTTTTAGAGAATAAAATAATCGTATGCATGGATATCTCCCAAGGAATTGTTCCTATGGATCGTGAAATGCGGGCATGGCGTGAAATGAATGGCAGGGCATTAATATACCTGAGCGAAGAAGCGGAAAACGTGGTGAGAATTTTTTGCGGGCTGCCTCACAAAATAAAATAAGAGGTGAAAGATGGGCTCATATATACATTTAATCAGACATGGTACAACAGAAGGAAACATCAAGAGATTGTATTACGGGAATTCAGATATTCCGCTGCTAGAAGAAGGCAGACAATTAATTTCCTCCTTACTTGAATCCGGAATTTATCCCGTTGCAGAAGACGCTGACTTTTATACTTCCGGACTAAAGCGTACAGAGGAAACTTTTCATATTATATTTGGAGAGACCGAACATACGGTGATAGAAGAATTACAGGAGATGCATTTTGGGGATTTTGAAATGCATAGTTATGAGGAATTGAAAGAAAATAAGTTCTATCTGGAGTGGATTGAAGATAAAAGCGGGGAGAACATACCACCCAATGGTGAAAGCAGAGTGATGTTTGCCGAACGGGTGGTGAAAGGCTTTCAAAAGGTGATTGATTTTCATCGACTTAAAGAACTGTCTGTTCGTCATTCGGGTAAAGACATTCACTCTATTGTCGTGTGCCACGGCGGAGTAATTTCAGCTATTATGTCAACCTATTTTCCAAATGAAAAAAATCATTTTTTTGCATGGCTGCCGGAGCTGGGGCATGGATATACCTTAGAATTAAAAGAAGGTACGCCGACCGGCTATATCGCTTTTTAATGAATTAGTTTTACAACAGGATACAGGACAAAAGGGGAGATTAAACGTTGAAACAAATATTATCTTATTATAAACCGCATATACCAACTATTTTTTTGATATTGATTCTTTTGTTCTGTCAGGCTATGTCGGAGCTTGCTTTGCCGGGATTCATGTCTGATTTGATTGACCATGGAATCCTCCGGCAGGACTTATCCCATATTTATTCCACCGGAGTAAAAATGATGGGGATTACATTGTTTTTAACCTTGTGTTCGATTGGCGTAAGCTTTCTGGCAGCCAGGACTGCTGCTAAAACTTCAAGAGTGATAAGAAGTGAACTATTTTCGAAGATTACTTCTTTTTCAAAAGTGGAGTTGGACAAGTTTTCTACAGCCTCCCTTATAACCAGATCGACCAATGACATGCAGCAAGTTCAAACGGCTACAATCATCATATTACGTATTGCCTTCTTCGTACCGATCATGGGCGTAGGAGCCTTGATTAAGGCGATTTCTACCAGTGTAGAACTCTCTTGGACGATTGCGCTGGCCATCACAGCCATGTTTCTGCTGATGTTGTTTGCTTTTAAGGTCACCTTGCCTAAATTTGCTGTGATGCAAAAAATGATTGATAAGCTGAATCTCATCATGAATGAGCGATTGACAGGAACTCTCGTAATTCGGGCCTTTAATGCGGAGCACCGTGAAGAACGGCGGTTTGACCAGGCGAACAGGGATTTAACGGAATTGAATTTATTTGTGAATCGAGCTATGTCTGTCATGATGCCTCTCATGTTTCTAATAATGAATTTCACGGCCATTCTGGTGGTATGGGCAGGTGCGGGCCTGGTGGATACGGCGAACCTGCAAATCGGAGATGTAATCGCCTTTATCCAGTATTCCATGCAGGTTATTATGTCTTTCTTGTTCATATCCATCCTATTTATCATGATACCGAGAGCGATCGTTTCCGCGAACCGTGTAGGGGAAGTATTGGCGGTTGACCCGCAAATAACAGATGCGGAAAATCCTGTATTTTTATCGGTGACCGGAGAGATCGAATTTAAAAATGTTTCGTTTAAATATCCCGATGCGGAAGATGATGTGCTGAAAAATATCAGCTTTATTGCCAAGCCCGGACAGATGACTGCCTTTATAGGAAGTACCGGAAGCGGGAAATCTACCTTAGTGAATTTGATCCCTCGTTTTTATGATGTAACGGAAGGGCGAATTCTGATCGACGGAATGGATGTGAGATCGATTTCCCAAAAGCATTTAAGGCAATCAATTGGCTACGTACCGCAAAAGGGAATCTTATTTTCAGGTACGATAGAGAGTAACCTAAGGTTTGGCGCCGGGGAAGCGAGTCAGCACGATCTGGAACATGCGGCTTCCATTGCACAGGCCTTGCATTTTATCAATGAAAAGCCTACCGGATTTGAGGAGCCTATAGCGCAAGGCGGAATCAATGTCTCGGGAGGGCAGAAACAGCGTCTTTCCATAGCCAGAGCACTGACGAAAAAGGCACCGATTTATATTTTTGACGATAGTTTTTCTGCATTGGATTTTAAGACAGACGCCGCATTGAGAAAAGCTCTTCATAAAAATATGAGCCAAAGTACGATATTGGTTGTTGCGCAGCGAATTAATACGATTAAAGATGCGGAACAGATTATTGTGCTGAATGAAGGAGAGATTGCCGGAATAGGAACACATAAGCAATTGCTTGAGTCTTGCCAAGTATATAGAGAAATCGCTGAGTCTCAGCTGGATAAGGAGGAGTTGTAGATGGCACCTAAAAAAGAACAAACGGCTCCCTCTGCTCCAAGGCAGCGCCGCGGCCCGGAACCGGGAGGAGGACCGGCGAATATGATGCCGGGCGAAAAAGCAAAAAATTTCAAGTCTACCATGAAAAACTTACTAAAATACTTTAAACCTTTTCAATTTCAGATGGGAGTGGTTATCCTATTCGCGGTGGCCAGTACGGTTTTCAGTATCGTTTCCCCCACCATATTAGGGGATGCTACGGATGTGATTGTAAGCGGGTTTTTACAGGGCGGGATTGATTTTGATAAGATGAGGAACATCTTAACGCTATTAATTGTTTTATATTTAATCAGCTTCATCTTTTCCATGTTGCAGAGCTATATCATGGCAGGAGTGGCACAGCGTATTACCTATAGGCTTCGCAAAGAAATTTCAGAAAAATTGGATCGTCTGCCGTTAAAATATTTTGATGAAAAAACCCATGGCGAGATACTAAGCCGCGTGACCAATGACGTGGAAACCGTCAATCAGTCTTTAGCCCAGAGTTTGACTCAAACGATAACCAGTATAGCTTCTGTAGTCGGCGTTTTAGTAATGATGCTGACCATCAGTGTCCGCATGACAGTTGCTGCGTTGATTGCGCTGCCTCTTTCGATGCTGTTGATTAAATTGGTTGTGCATTTTTCTCAGCCTCATTTTAAAAATCAGCAGAAATATCTGGGGGAGATGAATGGACACGTGGAAGAAATGTATACGGGGCATCTCATTGTTAAGGCCTTTAATAAAGAGGACGACTCCATTAAGACATTCAATGAATTAAATAATAAGCTGTACAATTCGGTATGGAAATCACAATTCTTATCTGGTATGATGATGCCGCTGATCGGATTTGTAGGAAATCTTGCCTATGTATTCGTGTGTGTGGTGGGCGGATATTTGGCATTAAAGGGACAAGTAACCATCGGTAATATTCAAGCTTTTATGCAATATGTGCGTTCGTTTAATCAACCGATACAACAGATTTCTAATATTGCGAACGTTTTTCAGGCAACCGCCGCCGCCGCAGAGAGAGTTTTTGAACTTTTAGATGAAAAAGAAGAGCTTGATTCCATTGTCCCCGAAGCAAGACCTGGGGAAAATCAGGCACAGAATAAAGATGGGCTTACCGGAAAAAAACAAGGGCGGGGAGCCGTATCTTTTGAGCAGGTCCGGTTCGGATATGATCCCGGCGACATGTTGATTCACGATTTCTCCTTTGAGGTAAAGCCGGGACAAAGAATTGCCATAGTAGGGCCTACCGGTGCAGGTAAGACGACGCTTGTCAAACTGCTTTTGCGGTTTTACGAATTGAATGGAGGACGAATTTTAATTGACGGTAAAAACAGCACCGACTATACCAGGGCAGAACTTCGCAATCTGTTCGGAATGGTGCTTCAAGATACGTGGCTGTTCAACGGAACCATTATGGAAAATATTCGCTACGGTAAATATGGTGCAACGGATGAAGAGGTTTATGCGGCAGCGAAGGCAGCTCAAGTGGATCATTTTATAAAAACTCAGCCAAAAGGCTATCAGATGGAGATTACGGAAGAAGCCAATAATATTTCACAAGGTGAGAAACAGCTGCTAACGATTGCACGGGCTTTTCTTGCAGATGCGCCTATCTTAATTTTGGATGAAGCGACCAGTTCTGTAGATACCAGAACAGAATTGCAGATTCAGCGTGCGATGTCCAACCTAATGAAGAATAGAACAAGTTTTGTCATTGCCCATCGATTATCAACGATTAAAGACGCAGATATCATTCTGGTGGTTGATCACGGGGATATTGTTGAATACGGTAATCACGAGGAATTACTTGCAAAGGGCGGATTTTATTCAACCCTTTATAACAGTCAGTTTTAAACGAAGAAGCTAAAGGTCAAAGAAGATAGAAAGGAGACTGTATGTCTGTCAAAGGAGAAGTATTAAAGGCATTGGAACAAAATAAGGGACAAAGTTTTTCGGGCGAGAGTCTAGCCTTAACCCTTGGCGTATCCAGAGCGGCTGTCTGGAAGGCTATTACGGCCCTGCGAAAAGAAGGCTATCCGATTGAAGCGATTACCAATAAGGGCTACATGCTGTTGGAAGAAAGCGACCTGTTGTCTGAGCAAGGAGTTCGGATGCATTTACGCCCGAACAATTCTTCCATGCCTCTATATGTTCACAGCATTATTGATTCCACCAATCAGGGAGCGAAGTTGTTAGCCCTGCAAGGGGCTGAACACGGTACGGTTGTGCTGGCTAATGAGCAGACAAAAGGTCGGGGACGACTGGGACGAGATTTTTATTCTCCGGCATCTACAGGAATTTATCTAAGCATCATCTTGAAACCTAATTTTGATAGTTCCAAATCTGTTTTAGTGACTACAGCGGCATCTGTAGCGGTTGTTCGGGCAATAAAGAAAGTATGTCAGTGTGATGCGGTCATCAAATGGGTAAATGATGTCTATATCGGAGAAAAAAAGATTTGCGGGATTCTCACTGAGGCGGTAAGCAATTTTGAAAACGGCGAGATTGAGTATTTGGTTCTTGGAATCGGCGTAAACTGCCAATTGCCTGCGAACGGATTCCCAGAAGAAATCAAGGAAAAAGCCGGTGTTATTCCAGTGCCTTTTTCGAGAAATATGCTTGCAGCAGAGATCATCAATCAAGTGCTGGAAATCTATGCAGAACTAGAAAGCAGAAACTTTATTCAGGAATATAAGCAAAAGTCCATGGTATTGGGGAAGAACATTCAAGTGATACGGAAAGGGGTCAGCCTGGAAGCGTTTGCAAGGGATATCGATGAGGATGGAGGCCTTCTTGTGGAATTTCCTGATGGAACGAAAGAAGTTTTAAATACAGGGGAAATCAGTATACGGTTCTAGAAAAGTGAGAATTGTTTACGAAATAAATATTATGGTAATGTAATGGCGAATATAATGCGTTGGAATGGCCTATTTCTTGTTTTTGCGGGAAAAATCTGGTATACTAATCTATAGTAGTAGGGAAAACTCTAGAGGAAAGGAGTTTTTGCTGCAACAGAGGAGGTGCTTTAAATGAATAAAAGAATCGTCACTATAAGCCGCCAATATGGCAGCGGAGGAAGGCTTGTCGGGCAGCGATTGGCAGAAGACATGGGCGTGCCATTTTATGATAAGGCATTACTGGATCGGATCGCCGAAGAAAGCGGCTTCTCGAAGGAACTCATTGAAAATGCTGAGATGAAAGCAAAAAATAGTTTTATCTATACCTTAGCGACGAGTCTCGGAGGAAGTGGAGAAACAGGAATCGAAGGATTATCTTTGAATGACCGTTTCTTTTTAGCACAAGTAGAGGTGGTTCGGAAAATAGCAGTGGAAGGGCCTTGTGTAATAGTCGGCCGGTGTGCCGATTACATTCTAAAAGATCAGCCGCAGGTAACAAATTTCTTTATTTGTGCCGATATGACAGAACGAATCAAACGATCCGTTCAAGAATATGGGCTAAGCGAAAAAAATTCAGAACACGAGATTCAAAAAATCGATAAAGCAAGAGCCAATTATTATACATATCACACTGGACAAAAGTGGGGAGATGTCACTAATTATCATATGACGGTAAACAGTGGGAACATTGCACTGGAAGATATTGCATCGTTGCTGGAAGAGTATTTGGAACGCAGAACGTATTAGCTTTCTTTTAACAACGTGATAAAAAATCTAGAAAATCTATGAAAAATATGGTACGCTTATAAAATTACCGCTTCTCATTTGAGGCGCTTGAAAGGAATGATGGAGATGACACAAAGTAAAGGCACGTATTACATTACAACACCTATTTATTACCCAAGCTCGAATTTACACATCGGACATACGTATTGTACGGTTATGACGGATGCGATGGCACGTTTTAAACGTATGGTGGGATATGATGTGAGATTCCTGACAGGAACGGACGAACACGGACAGAAAATCCAAACCATTGCGGATAAGCAGGGAGTGACCCCTCAAGCTTATGTGGACAATGTAGTGGATGGAATAAAAGAACTATGGAAGACGATGGAAATTTCCTATGATGATTTTATTCGAACCACAGAGCCTCGCCATGTGGAGCGCGTTCAGAAGATTTTCATGAAAATTTATGAAAAAGGGGATATATATAAGGGAGAATACGAAGGATTGTATTGCACGCCTTGCGAGTCTTTCTGGACGGAAAGCCAACTGGCTGACGGCAAGTGTCCCGATTGCGGGAGACCGGTTCAGCCTGCAAAGGAAGAAGCCTATTTCTTCAAACTTTCCAAGTACCAAGACCGATTGATTGATTTGTTTGAAAATAATCCGGAATTTCTACAACCGGATACCAGAAGAAATGAAATGCTTGCGTTCGTAAAACAAGGATTGGAAGATCTTTGTATTTCACGTTCCACGTTTGATTGGGGTGTACCGGTACCGCTTGATGACAAGCACGTTATCTATGTATGGCTGGATGCACTTTCAAACTATATTACGGCATTAGGTTATCCGGGTGAAGAACATGAACTGTATGACAAGTATTGGCCGGCAGACGTTCATCTTGTCGGAAAGGAAATCGTTCGATTCCATACGGTGATTTGGCCGGCTATGTTGATGTCTATGGAAGTACCTCTTCCGAAGAAAGTTCTTGGACACGGATGGCTGCTATTGGAAGGCGGCAAGATGTCCAAGTCCAAAGGAAATGTAGTAGACCCGGTAAAGCTGATTGAACGATACGGTGTGGATGCGCTGAAGTACTTCCTGCTTCGTGAATATACCTTCGGACAAGACGGCGTGTTTACCAATGAGGTCATGTTAAAGAGAATGAACTATGATTTAGCGAACGACCTCGGTAATTTGGTTTCCAGAACCGTTTCCATGATTGAAAAGTACAATGACGGAATTGTTCCGAATGCAGATGAGAGCACGAAAAAACTGCAAGTAGAGCTCTTCGACGACCAAGAAAAATTAGCGGCTAGAAAAGCTGCAGTAGCTACCGATACAGACTTGAAAAAGATCGCTGTCGGAGCAGCTCAAAAGGTGGAAGATTACATGGACAAGTTCCAGTTCAATCTGGCGCTGGAAGAAATATGGATCCTCATCCGAAGAGCGAATAAATATATTGATGAAAATGCTCCTTGGGTTCTTGCAAAAGACGAGGTTAATAAAGAACGTTTAAATGCAGTTCTGCACAATTTAGCTGAGGCAATTCGAATTGTTTCCGTATTGATATATCCATTCATGCATACTACATCAAAGGAAATCCGAAAGCAAATGGGCTTATGGTTTGCTGATCCGATTTGGGAAGATGCCCTTGAATTTGAAATGATGGGCGGAGAACAGGTGAAAAAGGGTGATGCCATTTTCCCAAGACTCGACATTGAGAAAGAACTTGCCGAATTGGAAGCAATGCAGGGAAACGGTGAGCCTCAAAATATCCCGCTGGAATTAAAGCCTGAAATTGAATATGCAGATTTTGATAAAATTGATTTCAGAGTAGGAATGATCTTATCGGCAGAAAAACATCCGAAAGCGGATAAGTTGCTGGTATTCAAGATCAAGATGGGGACAGAAACCAGACAGGTGATTTCCGGAGTTGCGGAACGTTTTAAACCGGAAGAATGTGTAGGCAGAAAGGTTATCGTGGTGGCAAACTTAAAACCAAGAGCACTTCGAGGCTTAGAATCAAAAGGAATGCTGCTTTTTGCAGATAATGGTGAAAAGTTCGAATTTGTAACCACAGAAGCAGAAGATGGAAATGCTGTAAGATAAAAAGCATTCGATTAAACGTAACAGTTTGAAATTATAGAACAGCTCAGCTATGGTTGAGCTGTTTTTTCTATTGTGGCAACTCATGCATATATTTGCCATTTTGTGCAATAAACTTGAATTTATTACCATAATTGGTTATGGTAATAAAAAGGGGTCTTTAATAAAATATAATCCTTCATCATAATTACTTAAAATGAGAAATAATGCACCTAAGGGTAGATAGCGATGCTTTCCACATATGGTGCATTTTTTCATGTCTGTAAAAGTTAAGCCAAATTGAAATGATCGACATTGATACTGTCCAAGGTGAAATTTTTTGAATAAATGTCATTTTAAGCACATATTTGCCATTTTATGCAAAATATATTGTGTTTATTGATCAGAGACTATAGGGTAATTGCAAAGCGAAGAAGATAAAATGAGGCCAGATGGTAAACAGGTAGCATGAAGTGGTAAAAATAAGACATAAAGTGGGCAAAAATGAAATTTTGTTCGTCATATGGCAGTTTCATGCATAGAAATGACATTTTTCCCCTTTTTCTGCTATGATTAAGAAAAGTTTGAGCAATAAAGGTAGGGAAATGTATGAAGAACTTATCAGAAATGATTATACGAAATGTGCAAGACGAAATCCCTCTTGAGAGATTACAAGTGGTGAAAATGAAATATGCGATGGAAATACTAAAAAGTGAAGTTATAAAGATGATTCTGCTTTTTTGCTTTTATTCCTTGCTACATATGTCTTTCCTTTTTCTTTTCTGCCTTGTTCTATTGTTGCCTGTCCGAACTTTCTCCGGTGGGCTACATATGAAGAGCAGCTTAAATTGCTTTTTATTCAGCTTTAGTTTTTTCCTACTTTCTATACTGGTGTTGCCGCGAATTTCAACTCCAATCGGGGTAGATTATTTGATATTAGCAAGCAGCCTCATCATCATATGTATTTGTTCTCCGGTTGCAACGTCACGAAAACCGATTGTGACCAGAGAAAAATACATCAGATGTAAGAGTATCGCCATTGGCACCAGTATGTTAGCAAGCGTTCTTTTGCTTTTACTTAACGACCATCAGGTTTATCAACAATGTGGGATATGGGTTCTTTTTCTTCAGGCATTGCAGCTCGCAATTGCCTTTGTCTTCAAAAGAAAGGAAGGTTTTAGGTATGAAAAAATTTAAACATGGTGCTTTATTTATGCTAATGATGATGTTAATGGCAGTGGCTGATGCTGCAACAGTTAATTCAAGTGCGGCTATGTGGCATGAACCGGAGTGCCCAGAGGAATTATTGAAGTAGAATCTCAAATATAAACATATCGTTTTGTTTGAAAATATTAAAAGAACCGTTATATCTCTTAACAATATTGATTACATTGGAAACGCCATATCCCCGATTTTGTCCTTTGGTGCTGTATCCGACCCGCTCGATTTGAGAAGGTAAACCTTCATTAAAATCGGATGGAAGACGATTCAGCACTTCTATTTTATTCGGGCTGATTTCCAATAATACCTCACGTTCTTCATAAGGAAGTTCTGAAACGGCTTCAAAGGCATTATTCAATAAATTATTTAAGATTTCTGCTAAATCGTGAGCAGGAATTCTCATATCTTCTAAAGGCTCTTGAATAACATGTTGAAACTGCACCTTTTGCTCTTCTGCTTGCTTTTCTTTTCCGTATACAACGGCCGTTATAATGGCATCGCTGCAAATATCAAACTGTTTCTTTTTAATCTCGTTATCCTGTATGATGATCTGACCGTACTCTGTAATTGCCTTTGCACATTCTTCTGCAGGGAGGGTCTGAGCTAAGCCAATCATGGTATGCATTTGGTTCATATATTCATGCTGGCGGCTTCGAAGCTGCAACCCCACATCTTCTAAGTATTTACCGTACATCTTATAGGCTTCCGACTCATCTTTTATCTTCTTTTGGCGCAAGAAAGCGATGACCAGTACGACATTCATAATGTAATTAGCGGCAACCAGTCCAAGGATGTTCCACTTTTCACTCCAAAATAAATCGCCGAAGCTATTCCAAATATTAAGTAAAATGGTTACTGTAAAAAATAAGTTGATCGCAATTAGAAAAATCATATCTCGGCTGTCAATGTAATAATGCCTCACTAATTCGATGAATGCTTGCCTTGTATATAAAAGAAGTATGAAAAGTGCAAGTACTATGACAAATAAAAGGACTATATAATAATTGTTAAAGATATTTCCATCAATTGCACCAACAAAAATAGTGATAATAAATTGTAGAGCGATATAACAACTATTTGCTATAATAATATCAATGACAATATTCTTTAATTTATTTTGCAGCATTAATTTTAATAGTAATACATACGTGATAAGCATATAAACAAGATGGTAAGAAAGGCTATAGTAATTCAATAGACATGAGACTAAAGAACAAATTAATATATAGCAGGTAAGCTTTAATTTGGTTAGTTGATTAGCTTGGTCCATTATCAGAAATAATCCATATATTGATATAATCTCAATTGAACTTATTACAAAAGTAATTAATGCAGGATTGCTCATAACACTATTTCCTTTCCAGATTTCTCATTTCCTAATACAAGCATCACACTATCGTAAAAAGTGCTGCTCACAAAGCAGATGCCATTAGCAGGCGTTGAAAATTCTACACTCCAAAGGCGTCGGCCGGCACTTCTTAAACCGTTGACATTTGTCAAATTAACGGCATACGATTTATGGCATCTACAAAAGCTGGGGCTGTTCACTGTTAAGATAAAATCCTCCAGCTTCATTTTAATCTCTGAATAAGTCACCGCTTTTGTCACTAACTTAATGCCTCTGTTTTCAGTTTCAGCAAAGAGGATATCGGTGTATTTAAGGTATTCATTAAAATTTTTAGTTTTAATAAAAACATATTTTTCTCTTTCAGATAGAGTGGTTGTCTGATTTTTCATCTTTAAATTGTTTAATTCAGACAGTAAAGGGCCGATTGATTTTTGAAACGATAAAAATGTAAATGGTTTCATGACATACTCATAATGATGATACCGTTTATGGATCGCCAGCTGATTCACTTGTTTTCCTGTCACAAAAACAATACTGGTCAGCGTATAGTTGAAATTCTCTCGTATTTTTTGAGCCAATTGGAAACCGTTCATGCAAGGCAATTCGACATCGATAAAAAATACATCAATCATATATTGATTCATAATTGTTAATGCTTTCTCTGCATTTCCTGCTTGATGTATTGAACAATCAGGCAAAATAGTACGAATAGATTCACAACAAAATTCCATGGCGTTAAAATCATCTTCTATTACTAATATGTTGAGCAAAATGTATGGCCTCCTTTATGTCATAAAATAATATAAAACGCAACTATATAATATCATGTCGTGACTTAAATGTATACATAAGCACTTCCAAAGTTTGACGATTTATTCTATTATTATCCACAAAATGACAGGTAATTTGCTAATGATGGGATTGATGGAATTTACTGTAATGACAAATGTCATTTTACGCCTGTATATGTCATTTCGTGCAAGAAATATTGCATTTAATTGGCAATTTGTTTATTTTCAAATTAGGAGAAAACGTTATGTTTCCATACAATTGGAGATTGGGTTGAGTGAACTTTGCCAAAGTATTTAATTAAATGGAAGGGAGAAATGAAAAAATGAGATCAACAGGTATAGTGAGAAAAGTAGATGAGCTGGGTAGAATTGCATTACCGATTGAATTAAGAAAGAATTTAGATATTGATATGAGAGGGCCTATTGAAATATATGCAGATAAAGATTCAATTATGCTTAAGAAATATGATCCTTCCTGCATCCTTTGCGGAAGTATGGAGGAATTGACTAGTTATATGGGGAAGAATATCTGCAAGAAGTGCATTAAAAGTTTCTAAGTCCTAAATATACTACATAACTCAGCAAGTAAACGGCTATCCATCATAGGGTAGCCGTTTACCATAGGATCAATTAGTTTGCTTGAAAAATCAAAGGAGTGATTTAGCCCATGCCTTGGCTTTATTCGTACAATCCATAGGGTTTTTCAACGGATTAGTAAAGCTGATATCCGATAAAAAGCTGTTGCCGTTAAAAACAGTCTTCATGTGCTCGATACATTTCGTAGTAGGTCCACCGCCGCTGCACGCAAAAAAAGCCATTTTCTTATCTTGTAGATGAACAGCATCTGAAAAACTTCGAATGGCCGGAGCAAAGGTTGCAGCCCAAACAGGGGTACCGACGATAATCAGATCATAGTTGTTTACGATTCCTAAATCTGTATTCGTTAATTCCGGCTGTTCTTTCCGAATAGCACTTCGTCCTCCTAGCAAATATTTTAAAGGCCCGCTAGTAGGGATATCTTTCTTCGGCTTCAATTCTAAAGTTTCCGCACCGATTTCCTGAGCCACCGCTTCTGCAATCAGCTTGCAGTTTCCTTCTAAAGAATAATACACAATAATACTTTTCATACTTCCATCTCCTTATCCGTATCCTTTATATGGGTATTGCAAGCAACACATCTTGAATACCTGCAAATCCATTTCCCCTTTTATATTATTGAAATCATATCATAAATCCTATTTTTATACCATACTATCCATGTTATCTCTGGAATTATTGGTTCTATTTTGAAACTGTTTCCCATTATGGTATAATTAACAATACAAGCTGCCTTAAAGAGTCTTGTAAATAAGGAAAATAGATTGTGAGGGTTTAGAAAATGTTATTTGATTCACATACACATATAAATAATGAGAATTACAGCGATGCAGATCGATTGGAACTGACAAAAGAGATTGAAGAATCTCCCGTTTCCTATGTAATGGATGTGGGCTTTGACCTAGAAAGTTCTGCGATGGCTGTGAAGCATGCACAGCAATTTTCTTGGTGTTATGCGGCAGTAGGCTGTCATCCTCATGACACAAAAGAGATGGATGAATTTAAGCTGAAGATGATCAGGGGATTAACGAAAAAACCCAAGGTGAAAGCCATAGGCGAAATCGGACTGGATTTTCACTATAATTTTTCTGACAGGGATGTTCAGGAAGAATGGTTTCGAAAACAGATTCAGATGGCCAATGAGCTGCGTTTGCCCATTATCATCCATTCAAGAGAAGCGGACGAATTGGTGATGACAATTTTAAAGGAAGAAGGCGCTTTTTCTAAAGAAAGACAAGTGTGGTTTGCCAAACGACCGGGACCGGATGGGGAAATGCTGCCTGATTCCAGAGTTCTCCTTCATTGCTTTTCGGGCAGTAAGGAGATTGGAGAGCAATACGTTAAACTGGGTGGAACGCTATCCATTGCAGGGCCCATTACTTATAAAAATGCGAAAAAAGGAATCCAGGTGGTCGAGCACATTCCGATGGAGTTTCTTCTGATTGAAACAGATGCCCCCTATCTTACGCCGGAACCGTTTAGGGGCAAGGCGAATAGGACTCCATACGTAGAATATACGGCAAGAAAGGTAGCCGAAATTAAGGGGATATCCTATGAAGAGGTGGCACGGATTACCTGTGAAAATGCAAAGCGGTTTTTTTCAATTGAAAGGTAAATAAAAAACAAAAATAAACGGAACAATTTGGGAAAAGTGTGAGTCTTAAAGATATGTGATTGGTCATATCGAGAATAAAAGGAGGGAACTATGAAACGATTAGTAAGTGGGATTACAGCAATTGCGCTGCTAGTAATGACAGCAGCGGCATCAACATCCGTTTCTTTTGCAGGTACTTCGGAAAGTGAAGATCTACAGAAAGCAATTGCAACGGTAAAAACCGTAGTCAGCATACCAACAGAATTAAGTGAGTTTTCGTATTATAAGGATGACAATGTGGAAAATAGAGGAGGCTGGAATTTAAATTGGTCTGCGCCGGAAGGGGATGGATACATTTCAGCGAGTGTGGAAGGAACCGATACCATTACATCCTATTACTGCTACTTGAAAAATTTTAACGGAGATGGTCTTGCTAAGGTGACAGAAACACAGGCGCAAAAAGTAGCGGATGATACATTAAAGAAAATGCTGCCAAAGTATGCACACAGTATGAAGCTTGAAGAGAATACTGCTGCTAGGAGTGCCTATGACAGCGATTATTCGTTCCTTTATAAAATGTATATCAATGATATCCCTTGTGATTTTATAACAGTAAGTATAGGAGTCAACAAATATGTAGGGCAATTATCTCATTTTAGGTATAATTGCAACGCTTCTGACTTTGCGATCACGGGCTATCCATCAACGGATAAAATTTTTGCAGAAGATGCCGCGAAAGCAGCCTATTTAAAGGAGCTTGGACCGGAACTAAAATATTTCTCAAATTATGACTATTCAAAGAAAACGTTAAAAGTATATCCTGCCTATGAGACAAACGATTCCAATCGAGCCATCGATGCACAGACCGGAAAGGTAATTGATTTATATGCGGAGTATCAGTTATACAACACGAGAGATGCTGCCACAATGGGTTCGTTTGATTATAAATCAGCCAGTGAAAATGCCATTGAATACACCGAGCAGGAATTGAATGAAATTCAGAAAACAGCAGGGTTGTTGAGTAAGACAGAAGCAGATAACCGTGCAAAAGAATGGATTCCTTCATTAAGAGGTGAGACTATATCCAGCTCTTCTCTAGCAAAAAATAATGGGCCGGATCAGAGCTATATTTGGAATTTAAGCTATAAAGACGGATATGTTACCTTAGATGCTAAGTCTGGGGTGTTGCTGAACTTTTATAATTATTCCGATTACAGCACGCCAACTAAGGATATTGGATTAAAATCAGCAAAAAGTATTGCAGACGATTATTTAAAGAAGGTATGCAGCGATAAGCTGGATCAAGTTACTTGGTCAAATGAGAACTCGATGGGAGTTACCGACTATAATTATACCTTTATTTATACAAGGCAGATCAATGACATTCCTTTTGATAGCAACGCCATCTATGTATCTGTTAATAAACAGAATGGCAAGATCTTAAGTTACTCAAGAACCTGGTATGAATCAGCGACATTCCCGGATTTGAACGGCGTTCTTACAAAAGAAGCCGCTTTTGATGCAACCGATAAATATGGAGATTTTGGATTGTCTTACAGAAAAACTGCGGTGGATAAAGTAGCGCTGGTATATAAGTTCTTGAAAAGTGATACCTATAAGATTGATGCGTTTACCGGAAAACAGCTGTCTTGGGACGGAACTGTATATGAACAGAAGAATTTGGATTATACGGATATAGCAGGTACTTGGGCAGAGCATATTATACTGGAATTAAAAAATAATGGTTATTACCTAGAGGGTAGTCAGTTTGCCCCAAAAGCGAAAACAACACAAATTGATTTTTTCCGATATTTATATTCTCCGGAACAAGCTTATTACAATAGTGATGAGGACTTCTATAAGATGCTTGTTTCACAAAAGATAATCAAGAAAGAAGAAATCAATGCGGCAGCAGCGATTACAAGGCAAGATGCAGCAAAGTTTATCATACGATATCTTGGATATGATAAGTTGGCCAGCAAATCTGATATCTTTAAGAACATGTATAAAGATAAAATCGATAGCAATTATCTGGGCTATGCTTCTTCCGTCTATGGACTCGGCATTATGAAGGGGGACGCAAAGGGATATTTTAACGGTGGCAATACGTTAACCCATGCAGAAGCAGCAGTAGTTATATATAATACGTTAAACGCAAGATAAAAATTTATAAAAAAGCAAACTGGTTTGATCAAATACTCGATTAAACCAGTTTTTTTCTGTCAAATAGACTCTTACAATTCAGTATTTATGTATTTTGTGTCGTAAATTAAGGTAATTATTAGATAAAATGTGGACAACCCCTACACATTTGGACAAATTATACGGAACTGACCCTATATAATGAAATAGAACAAATAAATTGTTCGATTAAAATTACAAAAATTGAAATATAGGGGGGATAAAATGGAGGCTATATCGCAAAGAGAAAAAGATTCTGTAAGCTTGGCGCAAATTGCCGGAATGGTTGCTCTATCATTTCTGATTTGCAGAGTTGTCGTCTTAAATACCGTTTTTCCGTGTGGAGTGGCTTTAATAACGGTACTGATGTATAGAAGCAAATTAAATATATATTTACTGCTTCCTATGTTTCTTGGTTTAATCACTTATTTGAACAGCAATTATCTATTTTATGGGGATATGGCGGCATTCATCATAACCGGAATCGTTTTTTCGATGATGAACAGTAAAAAAACCGAGTTATCAGTCCGGTCATGTATGGCTCTTCTGATTGTAAATGCTTGCAACGCGATCTACTATATAGCGGCAAAAATGTTTTATCGTTTGGATATTGTGACGATGATTATAGAAAGTCTGCTTATTCTTATTCTGATATACATAATAAACAATTTTCTTGATTTTATGAAGGCAGCATCCTATGGGGACTATAAACGAAAAATAAGAAGCGAGATGGGAGCAGAAAAAGCAATTGCATCTATTTCGACTATCTTCGTGTTGATGATTTGTGGGACAGGCCTGTGGAGTGTTAATACAGGGGCTTTTTCACTGCCTATTATCGGGGGATTACTCATAACGCTGATATTTGGGTATTGTTTAGGGATTAGCGGTGGTCTCATAGCCGGAGCAGCTACATCGATGTGTGTGATCTTGTGTACTTCTTATCCTCCTGCAGTCACACTGGTCTTCTTAGCCGGGGGGTTTGCGGCAGGCATATTTACGGATGATCACCGAATAGTTGCCGCAGTGTGCTTTAGCGGTTCCTGTTTAGCTTTAGGAATGATTACCCTCTACCCGGAGCTGTTTGTCCCTCCTTATGAACCGTTATTGGCTTCTGCAGTAATGGTATTAATCCCAAAACGTTTTGTGTTGGCCTTACGCAAGGTCTTCTCGAAGGTGAAAAGAGACCATGCGTATTATGAAATGGAGACCAAGGCACAAGTATTAAATGTTTTGGATGAACAACTTCGAACTTTTGAAAGACTTTCAAATCTTTATGGAAATGCCCGAAATAATAGAAATATAATTGCCTATCAGTTTAATGGAATGGCACAAGTAACCGAAAAGCTCAAACAGGAGATTAAAGAAATCAAGCATCCGGCAGTTTGGGCAGAAGCAAAACCGAAGTTTGATGTAAGAGTCGCACATTCTGCGTACGGACGAAGCGGAGGAGTTTCGGGAGACAGCTTTCAATACAAAGAAATTTCTGAAAGCGAATATGCTATTTTATTAAGTGACGGAATGGGAAAAGGGTCAGCGGCGGCGGGAGAAAGCGGTCTAGCGGTAACCACTTTAATGGATTTGATCAGTGCCGGATTTGATGTGAAATTAGCCTTAAAAACGGTAAATAATATACTGCTTCTACAGGATGAAAGCGAAATTTTTTCGACGGTAGACTTAGCGATGATTGACAAAATTGGAGGTAAACTCCGATTATTTAAAATAGGCGCAGCCGCCACCTTTATTAAACGTGGCGATAAGGTGGCGGCCGTCAAGATGGCGGCGTTGCCGCTCGGGATCGTGGACGGCCTTCACATTGATTTCATCAATGTGAGGCTGCGCCCGGGTGATCAAATTATTATGGTTTCCGACGGAATCTGTGATGCCAATCGAGAAGATCTGGAAATGACATGGATTCAAGAGGCTATTCGGGTCATTAAATCGAAAGACCCACAGACCATATCCGATTTAATTGTGAATAAAGCAGTAGAATCTTATGGGATCCGTGAAAAAGATGACATGACGGTAATTACTGCTGTGATTCAATAGGTACTCCTTTTTTCAATAATGCTCTGCAAAAACACCTCCATGGTTATCCGCATGGAGGTGTTTTTATGATTCAACAGCTTAAGAGTGAGAATTAAGGCATCAATAAAACGCTATTGATTTTACCGATAGCGTTTTATATATATCATTTTATTTAATTCTCCAAATTCCTGCTTCTGTAATCACGATGCTGATCCGAACATCTTGATCCAACGTGGGGATATCCTCACAAGTCAATTTTTCTCTGCAAACAACAGCTGAGGGAAAAACGGTATTACTAAGAAAACGATCATAATAGCCGCCTCCGTAACCAAGCCGTTGACCTTTCGTGTTACAGGACATACATGGGACGATACAGAAATCAATGTCAGCGGAAATTATCATGGGGCAATTTTCGTTTGGCTCCATGATGCCGTAAGACCCTTTTTCCAAGCAATCCGTACCAGAGATTTCGAAGGCTTGCATGAACCCTTTTGATATGCATTTTGGGACACAAACTCGTTTCCCGACGGACAATGCATGCCGAATAATGGGATATGTATTGACTTCGTCCTCTGTACTTACAAAACAGAAGAGGGTCTTAGAAGATTGATATTCCTCCAATGCAATAATATGGTGAGCTATTTTTTCATCAGCTGCCTGACAATAGTCTTCTGTCAGTTTTTTTCTTCGCTCCATAATTTCGGTTCGAAGATTTTTTTTTAGTGCTGAAATATTAAGCGTCTGCATTGCCTTCACTTTGCACCGGTATTAAGGTTTCCATTTCTGCTGCTGCCGCTTTTTCTGCCTTTGCAGCTTTATACCTTTTGAATTTACGGTAATAGATGCGAGCAGCGAATGCAAGACAGAGTACGCCAAGAACTTTTTGTAATATCAAACCAAAGGTCATCGTCATCGTTTTTCTCCTATATCAATATACTACCTAAAATGCGCAGTGACTGTCACTGCTTAAAATATATCTTCATTTTATCATAAATTAAGAAAGCATTCAAGAATATCCTTTAGCAAGGAATCTGTAAAAAGAAACCAATAAAAGATTCTCTTTAAATTTTGAGTAACTTTTAAGAAGGGGTATTCCTTGACATTGTATAGTTAATTCTATAAAATTTTATTGCTTGCTGTATAAATAGTAAGATAAAAATATGATTTAATGCGCTGTAGAGCATAAAGGAATAAAGATGATATTATTAAATGCTACAAATATTTCAAAATCTTACACCGAAAAGCCGCTGCTTGAAAACCTGTCATTTAGCATTCATGAAGGAGATAAAATCGGATTTATCGGCGTAAACGGTACGGGAAAGACCACCCTGCTTCGGATTGCTGCGGGTATGGAGGAAATGGACGAAGGAATAGTCACCATAACAAAAGGTGTACGAATTGGTTTTTTACCTCAAATGCCCACATTTGATTCGGAGAATACCATATTGGAACAAGTATTGCACAATCTGAAAGACGACCATCAAGAAGCTTCTGAGTATGAATGTAAAGCAATGCTGATGGAGCTTGGTATGGATCAGTTTGATACACCGGTGAAGAACTTATCGGGGGGAGAAAAAAAGAGGATTGCTATGGCTTCGGTTTTCGTGGCGCCTATCGAATTACTGATTTTAGATGAGCCGACCAACCATTTAGACAGCGATACCATCGAATGGTTGGAGAAGTATCTTAAGACCTTTAAAGGCGCCATCTTTATGGTTACCCATGACCGATATTTTTTGGACCGAGTATGCAACCGTATTTTAGAGCTGAATCAGGGGAAATTGTACCGCCATGAAGGGAATTATTCTGCGTATTTGGAAGGGAAACAGGCTCGTGAGGAAATGGAGTTGGCCACTGAGCGAAAGCGTTATACTTTATATAAAAGAGAACTGGAATGGATTCGGCGGGGTGCCCAGGCGAGAACAACCAAAGCGAAGTCAAGGATTGAACGTTTTGAGGAGTTGGAGAAAAATAAATTAACCATGGACGAGTCTAAACTTCAAATGAGTTCCGTATCCAGCAGACTTGGGAAAAAGGTCATTGAGCTGGACCATATTTCAAAAAGCTATGAAGGGAAACCACTCATTCGAGATTTTACGTATACGGTACTGCGGAATGACCGGATTGGGATCATCGGGAATAATGGCAGCGGCAAATCTACTCTGTTGAAGATCATCATGGGACTTGAATCACCGGACCGCGGAACGGTTGAAATCGGTGAGACGGTAAAAATCGGATACTTTTCACAAGAAAACGAGCGATTAGATGAATCTCTTCGGATGATTGATTACATCCAAAACATTGCATATCAAGTGACAACAACGGAAGGGATTGTGACTGCTTCGCAGATGCTTGAACGATTTTTATTTCCGCGGCACATCCATTCAGTAAAAATAAACAAATTATCCGGCGGAGAAAAGAGACGTCTCTACCTGCTTGGCATCCTTATGATGGCACCCAATGTATTGCTTTTAGATGAGCCGACTAACGATCTGGATATTGACACCTTGACCATCTTAGAAGACTATTTGGATACCTTTGCCGGAGCTGTGATTGTCGTTTCTCATGACCGATATTTTGTAGATCGCATAGCCATTCGGACGTTTGTTTATGAAGGAGTAGACGGTCAAATCGCCCATTATCCGGGGGGCTACTCCGACTATATGGAAATTAAAAAACAAGAAGAGACGGAGCGAAAACAGAAGAAGGAAGCGTCTAATGCAGACAAGGAACAGGCTAATTCGGCTGCAAACGATCGTTCCGGGTCTAAACCCAAGCCGGAAAACAGCAATAAAAAACTGAAGTTTTCCTATAATGAGCAGCGGGAATTTGATACGATTGATGATGATATAGCGGTGTTGGAATCGAAGATGGGTGAATTAGAAGCGCAAATTGCCAAAGAAACCAGTGATTACAGCAAACTGCAGGAACAGCTGAAGGAGAAAGAAAAATTGGAAGAAGCGCTTGCTGAAAAAATGGAACGGTGGGTTTATCTAAACGATTTAGCTGAACAAATTGCGAACCAATAACAATTGTGGTATAGTTGAGTTATGGTAGAGAGTAAAGTAAAAAGTACAATTATAGATAAAAACTTAATTAAGAAAAACGAGCACATCATTATAGGGCTCTCCGGAGGGCCTGATTCGGTGTGCCTTTTTAATGTTCTCATCAACTTATCGGATGAATTATCCTATTCCATTTCTGCGGTACATGTAAACCATAAATTCAGACCTGGAGCAGCAGAGGAGGATCAAGCATATGTGGAAGAGTTATGCAGAGTCAAAGGGATAGAATGCCAGAGCTTTGAAATGGATTGCAATGCGATCGCAAAAGAAAAAGGGCTTACCAGTGAAGAGGCCGGCAGGATGGCTCGATATGAGTCTTTTTATAAAGTAGCGGCAGATTTAATTCAAGCCGGAAAATTTGAGCCGCATCAAATTAAAATTGCCGTAGCACAAAATTTAAACGATCAGGCAGAGACCATGCTGATGAGAATCATACGGGGAACCGGCACCGATGGCCTTGTAGGAATCGAGTACGCCAGAGAAGGTAAGTTCGGAACGACATTGATAAGGCCGCTTCTGGATGTAAGCAGAAATGAAATTGAGAGCTACTGCACGGAGAAGGCACTGAACCCCAGAATAGACCACACCAATTTAGAACCGATTTATACGAGAAACAAAATTCGATTAAACTTAATTCCTCTTATTCAAAAAGAATTTAATGAAAATATCACAGAAGCGTTAAACCGGCTCAGTAAAATAGCCAAAGAAGACAAAGACTATTTTGATACGCAAGTGAGTGAAGCGATGGAACAAGCAGCCATTATCATTAATGAGCGGCCCTGTCCTCATGAGGGCATTGTTTCATTAGTCGGAGGAGTTTCCTTCGGTGAGCATCAATTGAAGGAGATGCACCCGGCCATCCGTCATCGAGTGATTAAGCGAGCTTTTGAAACGATCGGTTTGGATCAGGGAATTTCCGCAGCACATATAGAAGCGGCAGACAAAGTGATTATAGGGGATAAGGCTTCTTCCCGTACGGATTTCCCGAAAGGATATGCGGTTTCCTCGTCGTATGGAGAAGTGCGCTTTTATAAAAATGATCCATTTACTTTAGGTTACGTTTCGGAAGATGAATTAAAATCAAAGTTAAAGATAAGAATAGTAAAGAACGAAGGTAAATTAAAGGATATTTCCAAGAATGGAAGCAAACGTTTTGCGGCACTGGATTTGTACAAGCTGTTGGACCGGTTGACTTCAGGTGAAGCCCAGCTTATTGAGGCAGTTTTCCAGGCAGAGCAAAAACTGAAAGATCAGGATACCGTCGAATGTGTGCAGCAGGATTCCATGTTAGCTGAAATATTAAACGTATTGCAGATTCGAAATAGGAGGCAAGGCGACTGGATGACACCTCTGGGGATGAATGGACGCAAAAAGCTTCAGGACATGTTTGTGGACGAAAAGGTTTATAAAGAATGCCGGAATCAGGTTCCTTTGGTATGCATCGGCGATGAAGTAATCTGGATTATAGGTGACGATGTAAGCGGCTATAGTACCGGTATGAAAAACGGCAGAATTAGCGAAAATTACAAGCTTACAATGGATACAGAACAGATAGTTCTTCTTGAATATTTAGATAAATTGTGATAGAATTATAGAGCCTTGTTAAAAAAACAGCTTAAAACTGTAGCTGCAACACAAATACGAGAAGATTTAGCAGGCGAAGAACATAAAACCGGAATGTACGTGTCTAAAATAGATAACGGAAAAATAAAAGATAATTTGCAACTAAGGGGGAAAAAAGACAGTTGAATAAATTTGCAAAAAACATGGGGATATACATTGCCATTTTTGCGATTGTTTTAGCAATGGCATGGGCGTATAGGGGTATTCCTCAACAGGAAAAGGTAACTGAAGTAAAATTTTCGACGTTTGTTACCTATCTTCAAAAAGAAGAAATCAAGGAAATAGATCTCAAGGGAACAACGCTAAACGGAAAATTAGATAATGGAAAGTTGATTGTTGCCTATGCACCATCACCTATTACTATCGCAAGTCTTGAACAAGATTACATTTTTCCACAGATAGAAAAAGGTGTAATTTATGGCGGTGAGAAGCCAAAGGAAACGCCGTGGTATATTACCATGCTTCCTACGCTTATCATGATTCTTGCGTTGGTTTTCTTCTGGTTCATTATGATGAATCAAAGCGGCGGAGGCGGCAAAGTAATGTCGTTCGGAAAGAGCCGGGCAAGAATGCATAAAGAGGATGAACTAAAGAAGGTTGCTTACAAGGATGTAGCGGGATTGGATGAAGAGAAGGAAGAACTGTCCGAAGTGGTAGACTTCTTACGAAATCCGAAGAAGTATCGGGATTTAGGAGCGAGAATTCCAAAAGGAATTTTGCTTGTAGGCCCTCCGGGAACCGGAAAAACCTACTTGTCGAAGGCGACTGCAGGAGAAGCGGGTGTACCGTTTTTCAGCATCAGTGGTTCGGACTTTGTAGAAATGTTTGTCGGTGTCGGTGCTTCCAGAGTCAGAGACTTATTTGAACAAGCGAAAAAGAACTCACCTTGTATTATTTTTATCGACGAAATTGATGCAGTCGGCAGAAAAAGAGGTGCAGGTATCGGCGGAGGACATGACGAAAGAGAGCAGACCTTAAATCAGCTCCTTGTTGAGATGGATGGATTCGGCGAAAATACCGGAATCATCATTTTAGCGGCGACAAATAGACCGGATATATTAGATCCAGCGCTATTAAGACCGGGACGTTTTGACCGGCAAGTTGTGATAGGCATTCCTGATGTAAAGGGAAGAGAAGCCATTTTTGCCGTTCATTCCAAAAATAAACCGCTGGCAGAGGAAGTCAATCCAAAAGTGCTGGCAAGAAGAACGCCGGGATTCACGCCGGCAGATATTGAAAATCTGCTAAACGAAGCAGCTATTTTAGCGGCAAGAAGAAATGGCAGAAAAATCAGAATGAAAGAAGTCGAAGAGGCTATTACAAAAGTAATCGCCGGTCCGGAAAAGAAGAGCAGAGTCATCAGTGAGGATGAACGAAAGCTGACGGCTTATCATGAAGCCGGCCATGCCATCGTTGCCAGAAGTTTGCCGAAGGCAGACCCGGTTCATCAGATTACGATTATTCCAAGAGGCAGAGCCGGTGGATTTACCATGAGCTTGCCAAAAGAAGACCGGAATTATGGAACCAAGACAACCATGACCGATGATATTGTTCGGCTTTTAGGCGGACGCGTTGCGGAAAAAATTACGCTGGATGACATTAGTACCGGCGCAAGCAATGATATCATGCGTGCAACTGAAACGGCCAGAGAAATGGTTACGAAATATGGATTCAGTGAAAAATTAGGACCTGTAAACTATGGTTCCCATGATGAAGTCTTTTTAGGCAATGGCATTTCAACTACCAGAAATTATTCCGAGGAGATTGCTTTTGAAATCGATGCAGAGATCAGAAACATTATCGAAGAATCTTTTATAAAGGCAGAGAAGATCTTAACTGAAAATATTGATAAACTTCATATTGTTGCGAAAGCTCTTCTTGAAATCGAAACGATTGACGGAGAACAATTTGAGGCACTTTATACAGGTCAGATGAGTGCTGATGAACTGGTAGAGTCCGTTCATCAAAAAGAAGAAGTCCTCAAGACTGAAAATGCAATGGAAGCTGCGGAAACAGCGAAAGCGATAAAAGAGGCAGAGGAAAGAGAAAGAGCTTTACTGGTGGCTTTTAATACAGACTATCTGAATGAAGGGCAAAACAATTCCTCCGAAAAGAAATTAACTGTTTCTAAGGCAGAGGCGGAAAGCAATGATGAACATGCAGGAGATGATAAGTTGCAAAATCGTCACGAGGAAGCTGACCGTAATTCCGCAGAGGATGACAAGGATATGAAGTAACATACTATAAGATAAAAGGATATTGCGAGGCCGTATTTCCACTGCGGTATGCAGTGGAAATAATGCAAGCAAAGGGGATGAATATATGAAAGTGACGGTAAAAGATTGCCTAAGCTTAGAAGTCTTTAAGGATGCAAAAGTAGTAGCAGGGACTAAAAACCTTTCAGGCAGGGTAAAGTCTGTTTCTGTGCTTGAGTCAGCAGACTTAAATGAAATAAGAAGTTATCTGACCCATGAGGGGGAATTGATACTTTCTGCATTTTTCAATGTGAAAGATGATGAAAACAGACAAATTGATATTGTGAGAACATTAGCGGAAGGCGGCACGGCAGCACTGGTATTGTTTTATGTGGGTACTGTGGTTCCTGCCTTAAGTAAAGAGCTTTTGATGACTGCAGATCGAGTTGGATTGCCTATTCTTGTCATGCCGAATAACAAAGATATAAAATACGCAGACGTCATTAAGCAGTTTATGGAGAATATGCTATATGGGGACAACTTCGGAAATCGTCTGATAAGCAATACCATCTTTCATCTTTTGAACTTTGAAAAACATAGTAATTTCCAGGCAGCTGTAAGAGAAGCTGCGATTAATAATGATTTCCAGCTTATCATTTTAAGCGAAGATTTTAACCCGATTCTTTCCATAGAAACCCGGCATAAAGCGACTATTCAAGATGCTATCAGTCTTGGAAGAGAACGGGATGTAGAAAAATCGGCCGTCTATACCATGATTGATGTCAATGGCGTGCTGACCTACTGGGGACCTGTTATGATCAACGGGGAAAAGCATTTTATGTTTATTGTCGATAACGAAGATTCGTACTCAGCAGGAGAAATCACGAAATTGGCAGAGATTATTGAACTGGCTATGGGCATGTGGAAGTATACACCGGAACGTGATGCAAGAGCAGAATTTATTAAGGCTCTGCGACGCGGAAATAAAAGCTTGGCCTATACCTTAAAAGAAGAAGCCGGGATTAACGGAGAATCACTTTTAAGCGTATTCTTTGCGCGAGGTATCGAGCAAGGAGACGGTTTTAAGATTTTATCCAAATTTGAAAAAGAACATGACCTGGGGATTATGAAAATTACTGAAGGGGAAGAAACCTACGGTATGATTATGAATACAAGACCTCAGGGAGAAGAACTTCTGTCAGTAAAGCGTGCGAGCTGCATCAGTCTTTTTAATAAATTGAAAGAAGAAAAAACCGTTCGGATTTTCCATGTAACAGGCTTGGATGGGATTGAAGGGGCGGCAGATGCGTATCGCTTAATTAGTGAATCATGGTCCTTTGTGCAGAATGTATTTCCGTATAAACGTGTATTTACGAAGTATGAGCTGGCACTTGTCAGCAATTGCATCAATATTCAGCTTCAGGGCGGATATGTGAAAAAGAATTATATGGAACTTCTTGAACCGTTTAAGGAAGCAAAGGAAAACAAAGGAAGACAATTGCTTGAAACCTTGGAGACCTTTGTATTGGACGCCGGCATGAACAGTGCGAAGACATCAGAGTTTATGGGAATACATACAAACACTGTACAGTATAGGTTAAAGAAAATAAATGAAGTTCTGGATGTTGAAATTACAGGCAACCGTGTCATACCGGGGTTGACTATCGCTTTGGCGCTGAAAAGGCTGGAACGGGTTGTGCGCTAGGATGACCGCCATAGATTTCTCAATAGACCATTATACAAATAGACTTGTATGGGGAATTACGTACAAAATCAGGGCGCGATCCTGATTTAACGAATATCCCCATTTTTGTGTCCAAAAGAGATGATAGGTAGAATGATAGAAGAAATTTTTCATTATAATAATCATAGAGAAGAGAAAAAATCATGGATAATTGCAGTCATGCTGCAAGAAGAATGATTACGTTTTAACAGAGTCTTAAAAACTTAGAGAAATAAAGAAAGGTACTGGTTACATATACTATAAAGAATAATATACCCTCTTCAAAAATTCTTGCAAAAATGCAGATTTTGGGATATATTGATTCTGGTGAATACCGTACTGATAAAAATTTAACAAAGGCTCTAACTACTTAAGGAGGGAATATATATGAATAAGCTTGACCAGTTGCGCCAGCTTAAAGCAGAAATTGCTTTAGGGGGTGGGCAGAAAAGGATTGACGCTCAGCATGCGAGCGGAAAGCTTACTGCGAGAGAAAGATTAGACATATTGTTTGACAAAGGCAGCTTTGTAGAAATGGATGTGTTTGTATCCCACAGATGCACCAACTTTGACATGGCTGACAAGAAAGCACTTGGAGATGGTGTTGTAACTGGTTACGGTACTGTCGACGGTAGGCTTGTTTTTGCTTATGCACAGGACTTTACCGTTTTAGGAGGGTCTCTTGGTGAATATCATGCCGAAAAAATTGTCAAAGTGCAGGGCATGGCACTTAAGATGGGCGCCCCTATCGTTGGCCTGAATGATTCAGGTGGGGCCAGAATTCAAGAAGGCGTAAATGCCCTTTCGGGATTCGGTAAGATTTTCTATAATAATACGATTTCTTCCGGAGTGATTCCTCAGATCTCAGTGATTTTGGGGCCTTGTGCTGGAGGTGCTGTTTATTCACCGGCTATTACAGATTTTATTTTCATGGTTGACAAAACAAGTCAAATGTTTATTACTGGTCCGCAGGTTATTAAAACCGTAACCGGAGAAGATATTTCAGCAGAAGCTCTCGGAGGGGCGATGACGCATAACACCATCAGCGGTGTAGCACATTTTATCGGAAAAGACGATGAAGATACCCTATTACAGGTGAGGGAACTGATCTCCTATATGCCTTCCAATAATCTGGAGAAGGCGCCGACTTATGAAACAAAAGACAATCCGAATCGACTGATTCCGGAGTTCAATGAGATCATTCCGGAGAATCCAAATAAAGCCTATGATATGTACGAGATTATTACGAAAATTGCAGACGAGGGCAAGATTTATGATGTGATGCCTCATTATGCGCAGAACATCATCACTTGCTTTATCAGACTGGACGGAAATACCGTAGGGGTGATTGCCAACCAGCCGAAGGTTGGAGCAGGATGTCTGGATATCAATGCATCGGATAAGGCAGCGAGGTTTATTCGAAGATGTGATGCGTTTAATATTCCATTGCTTACAGTAGAAGATGTTCCGGGTTTCTTACCTGGGAAAGACCAGGAGCTAGGCGGAATTATCCGGCATGGAGCCAAGATGCTTTATGCCTATTGTGAAGCAACGGTTCCTAAAATCACCATGATTTTAAGAAAAGCGTATGGCGGAGCCTATATCGGCATGTGCAACAAGGAATTGGGTTCCGATTTGGTCATGGCATGGCCTAGCGCTCAAATTGCCGTTATGGGTGCAGCGGGAGCCGCAAATATCGTATTTAAAAACGAGATTAAGGAAGCTTCCGATCCTATTGCAAAGCGGGAAGAAAAGATAGCGGAATATGAAGAAAAATTCAATAATCCATATAAAGCAGCTGAAATGGGTTATGTAGATGATATTATTGAGCCTGCAACGGCTAGACAAAGAATTATCAGTGGATTTGATATGTTGAGTTCAAAGCGACAATCATTACCGGCTAAGAAACATGGAAATATTCCATTATAGGAGGTGGTAAGATGTCATTGATGGAAAAATTTGCGGACCCGGCATTGATTGATACCCTTACGTCAGGTGAAAAAGCAACAGGCGCCCTGATTACTACATTCATGGGCATGGGTATTACTTTTGTTGTATTGACGTTGCTTTGGGGTACTATTGGATGGATGAACAAAGTGGTTGCAGCTACTGCAACCGAAACGACTGGTGCACCGACTGATGGTGTCAATGCAACGGCAGCATTTCTTACAGGTCAGGCTGCAGATTCCGTTCAAGCGGACGAACAGCTGGTTGCGGTGATTACGGCGGCTATTGCTGCGTATGAAGGAGCAGACAGAGGAACGGGAAAACTGGTGGTACGCAAAATTACCAGAGTAAAGAGTCAGGCCTCTGCATGGGCAAATGCAGGCACGGTAGACTGTATCAAAACTAGAAAATTTTAATTAATTTTATAGTGATGAAGTCGCTCATGGGATGGATTCCTTGATGCTTGACTGAACCTATTAAAAAGAGGAGACAAAGGTATGAAAAAATATAATATTAATGTGAACGGAACGATTTATGCGGTAGAAGTGGAGGAGGTCGCAGACGCAGCGGCAACGGCAGTTGCACCGGCCCCGGCTTCTATACAAACTGCTGTACCTTCTCCGGCACCAGTGGCGGCACCGGTACCTACACCGGCAGCCAAGGCAGCAGAACCTGTATCATCATCGGCAGCGGCCCCTTCGGCGGGTGCGCAAACCGTTACTTCGCCAATGCCCGGAACCATTTTAGATGTTAAAGTTACCGCAGGGCAAGTCGTAAAGGCCGGAGACATTTTATTAATCTTAGAAGCAATGAAGATGGAGAATGAAATACCGGCTCCTAGTGCTGGAACGATTGATACGGTGCAGATTGCTAAAGGCGATTCCGTAAACTCGGGGGATATTCTCGTAACCATTAAATGATTCAATGATGCAAGCCAATCATGCAATAATACTGTTGTGTATGATGAAGAGCAGGTTTAACCTGCTCTTATTTTTTTTGTATTTTGCATTAACAAACAAAAAAGGTGAAGCATGTAGCAATACATGAAGGTTTTAATGGGGAAAGGATTATTAAAGCCGAGCAAAGTTGTTTCTAAATTCATAAAATCACAAATAACAGCAAGAAAACAGACATATAATGAAAGCGTAGTTCGATGAGTTTTCTGAAAAATCAATCAATTGGCCGAGAAACTATTCATGTGGAGGAAGGTGATTTTATGATGTTATTTGGTATGCCAATGTGGACTTTTTTGGCATTCCTCAGTTGGCCGGTTATCTTTATAACGAGTGCGATTGTTATATATATCGTTATGTCAAAGCAGGACGCTTTGATTGATGATAGTGAATTTGAAAAGGGCATAAAAAGCAGAAAGGGGGAGGGACATTCATGAGGATTGAAGTTGTTGTATTAATAGGTTATTTCGTCGGCATGATCGGCATGGGCATTTTTTGGAATAAACGATCAAAGAAATCCGAAGACTATATGCTTGGTGGAAGAGCAATGGGCCCGTTTGTTACCGCATTGACGCTTCAAACAACTGCCATGAGCGGTTTTATGTTTATGGGCGGACCTGCCATGGCGTATGCAGCGGGTTGGTTCGCCGTATTTTATGCAGTCGGCGATGCAGGTGGAGGTCTTGTCAATATTACGGTATTGGGAAGAAGAATGAGAAGACTTTCGCAGCTTCTCGACTGTATTTCTCCGATTGAATACCTGGAAAAGAGGTATCAATCTATCCCGGTTAAAGTAATCGCTTGCATTATTGCTATCTTCGGATTAAGCGGCTATGTCCTTGCCCAATTCCTTTCTGCGGGTAAAACTTTAGTTAGTTTATTTGATTTTCCGTTTGCGCCGGGTGTTATTATCGGTGTTACGGTCATCTTGATATACACCTTTATCGGCGGATATTTTGCCGTTGCATGGACCGATGTAATACAGGGCTTGATTATGGTTGGCGCAATGATTTCCGTTCTGGCTTTATCCCTGATAAAACTAGGCGGCCTTGGTGGATTAAATGCAAGGCTTCATGCCATTGATCCGACCTATCTAAGTATCTGGGGCAAAGATTTGCAGTATGAAGGGGCCTACGGTGTCATAGCGGGAGCCATATTGATTTACTTGATCGGATACATGGGATTGCCTCATTGCGTCAATAAGCATATGGCGATGGAGAGTCCGAAAACCGCAAAGGGGACTATCGTTTATGCAACGATTTGGACGCAGCTTTTCTGTTTCTCTCCTTATATCTTAGGTCTCTGCGGAATTGTTCTGCTGCCTAAGCTTGCTGACCCGGAGATGGTCATTCCTGAACTGGCAAATATGATGTTCCCGGGAATCATTTCTGCGATTGTTCTTACAGCCATCATGTCTGCTATCATGAGCACTGTTGCCGCGCTATTGTTATTAGTGGGTACTTTAGTATCTATTGATATTTATAAAAGGTGGCTGAAGCCAACCGCGACAGATCATCAAGTCATTTTCGTATCAAGAGCGGCCATTATTGGAGTTGGAATTGTAGGGATTACCATTGCTATTGTCCAGCCTCCGGGCGTATTTGCACTAGTTGTTTTTGCTTTTGGTGTGATGGCAAGTGCTTTCCTGCCAAGTTATGTATGTGCAGTATGGTGGAAGAAAGCAAATGCGACAGGGTCTTGTGCATCCATGATTTTGGGCGGAGGAACTGCTTTTATATGGACCGCGGCTAATTTGGAGACAGTAACGGCTATGCATCCGTTTTTTGCAGGAGTAATCGTGTCGTCTCTTGCCATGTACATCGGCAGTCATTTCGGCAAGAAACCTACAAAAGAAATTTTAGATTTAATGGATCGGATTCCTGGTAAGAAAATGGCAAATGTGTCTCCAAAGATTCAGATGGCTTCTTCCAAACAGCTGGCGACGGAAAGCAGAGCAGTGTCCCAGTTCTTACAACTAAAAGAATCAAATTTAATGAAAGAACTTCAATGTTATGGTAGAAATTAAAACAATCAGAGGAGAATTGACCTCAGAAACGGCGAAGAACATTCTCGAAAAATACGATTCCAATATAAAGATTATAGCGGTGGATGAAATCTACTATCCGTATACCTTAAGGAGATATCACCTAAAGCTGGCTTCAAGCTTCGGGCGGCTCAGTAAATTAAATCGATATGTAGACTGCAGCATCGATATGGTATACGGAAGACCGGCACTGGCGCAAGGGTCACCTTTCTTTGAGAACATCTATACGGAGGAAGAAAACATGTTGCGATGCAATCTGTCGGATGATGCCCTCAATAAAATCGGTCATGACTTTGTATTTAATTATTATTTGAACAAATCTAAAATACTCCGCACCCCTCAAATTACAAAGAAATCGGAAGAAGCGTTCTACAAGAAGTTTTATGTTGTTCATTGTGCGGATGAGACAGAAAATAAGTATCAGATTTTACTGGATGCATTGGATGGAAGCCTTGCTTTACTGTAATCACTAGAAAACAAGAGCAGGTTTATAATAGATCGCCTCTTTGAGATTTATGAAAGAAGAGGCGATTTATAAGATAAATAAGGAACTTTCATGGATATTACTGTTCATTTTCCTTGAAAGTTAGCAGTTTTACGGGTATACTATTCTAGTTGAAAATTATCATGAAAGCCATGGCGAGCAATTTTAAATGTTGCAGCCGGACTAACAACGAAGGAGAAAAAGCATGCTACTTGCATTTGACGTAGGAAATACCAACATTGTTTTAGGAGTATTTAAAGAAGGAAAATTGATTGAAAGTTGGCGATTGGAAACGGATAACAATAAGAGTGCTGACGAATACGGTATGGTAATCAACCAACTATTTACCTATGTAGGTCTAGATACCAAGGAAGTAAAGGATGTTATTATATCGACGGTTGTACCTTCCGTACTCTATACGTTGCAGCATCTCTCGATGAAATACTTTAATAAAAGGGCCATTGTAATAGGGCCTGGTATAAAAACCGGATTGATTATTAAATATGATAATCCAAAACAAGTAGGTGCAGACCGAATAGTAAACGCCGTGGCGGCATATGCTAAATACGGCGGACCGCTTGTGATCATCGACTTTGGAACGGCCACTACATTTTGTGCTATTTCAGAGAATGCAGAATACTTGGGCGGAACCATTGCACCGGGCGTTAAAATTGCTTCGGATGCACTTTTTGAAAAGACGGCAAAACTTCCGAAGGTAGAACTGGAAGAACCGGGTCATGTGATTTGTAAAAACACAATTGAGAGCATGCAATCCGGGTTAGTGTATGGGCATATGGGCATGGTGGAATACATTGCTAAAAAGATGAAAAAAGAAGTGGAGGCAGCATCAAAAACCGGTAAAGCGGCTACTGTTGTAGCGACCGGCGGTTTAGCTACGCTGATTGAGCAGGGTATTGATTGTATCGATCATGTGGACAAGATGTTGACCTTGGAAGGACTTGAATTAATATATGAAAAAAATAAAGGACATAAGAGTAAGTAGCACATTCGTGCAAAAGAAAGGCGAAGAATTAAAAAGTGAGAGTCTGTTCAATAGGAAATGTAAAGCTTGATAATCCTTTCTTGCTGGCCCCTTTGGCTGGTGTGACCGATTCCTCGTTCAGAAGAATTTGCAAGGAAATGGGTGCCGCTCTTGTTTATACGGAAATGGTCAGCGGAAAAGGACTTTATTATAAGGATAAGAATACGGACGGTCTTTTGAAAACGTATGAAGATGAACAGCCGGTGGCGTATCAGATTTTTGGCAGTGAGCCGGATATCATGGCCTATACTGCAAGAACGTTGGAGGAGCGCCCCAATGTCATTTTAGATATCAATATGGGATGTCCGGTGCCTAAGATCGTGAAGAACGGCGAGGGATCTGCATTGTTGAAAAATCCTGATTTGATTTATCACATTATCGAACGTACGGTGGCGGAAACCCAAAAACCGGTTACGGTTAAAATCAGAATCGGATTTGATGAGCGTTCCATCAATGCGGTGGAGGTTGCCAAAACAGCAGAAGCGGCAGGCGCTTCTGCTATAACGGTGCACGGCAGAACACGGGAGCAGTATTATACAGGAAGAGCGGATTGGTCCATGATTGGAAAAGTTAAAGAAGCTGTTCAAATTCCGGTCATCGGAAACGGAGACATTTTCAGTGGGGAAGATGCATTGAATATGATGGAACAAACCGGCTGTGATATGGTGATGATCGCGCGGGGAGCTCAAGGAAATCCATGGATATTCAGAGAAGCTGTGGCCCTCTGGGAAGGCAGGGAAAAACCGCTTCCGCCTACCATCCAAGAAAGACTGGAGATCATCTATAAACACTGCAATTATGTGTTAGAAGAAAAAGGAGAATACATTGCGGTACGTGAAATGCGAAAGCATATAGCCTGGTATCTGAAAGGAATCAAAGGTTCGGCTCATATTCGAGCGGACATCAATCAGAAAAAAAGTTTTGAAGAAATGAAAACACTTTTGGAAACATTAGAACGATAGCATCAATGGATGCTGACAACGCATTTGATAACAACTGCAAATAGACGGCTAAGATATGGGAATTCTTGACTTTTAGCTGGTTGCAGTTTATAATATTACGATACGACATATAGGTCGAAAGGAGATTGGAAATATGGCAGAAGAAATATTGCTTACCAAAGAAGGCTATGACAAAATTGTAGCAGAGCATGAGGACCTAGTTTCTGTAAAAAGAAAGGAAGTTTCAGAACGATTAAAGGAAGCCATTTCTTATGGAGACATCTCAGAAAACTCTGAGTACGATGCTGCTAAAAATGAGCAGGCAGAATTGGAAGAAAGAATCCACAAGCTTGAAACAATGATACGTAGGGCTAAGATAATAGATGAAAATGATATGCCTAGAGACCACGTGAACGTGGGACTGAAGGTAAAAGTAAAAGTACAAGAAACTGGGAACGAATCGGAATACATTATTGTAGGTTCGACTGAAGCGGATCCATTTGAAGGGAAGATTTCAAACGAATCAGCAGTAGGTTCTGCTTTGCTTGGAAAGAAGCTTGGAGAAATTGTTGAAATTCAGGTTCCGGACGGAATTCTTCACTACGAAATTTTAGATATATACAAGTAGACAAAAGATAAAAAGAGGTACAACATGAGTATAGAAGAAAATATAAACGTAAATCCAGAGGTGGAAGAAGAACTTTCTGAAGTGCAGCTAAATGAGCAGCGGATGATTCGAAGAGAAAAGCTTAAGAAGTTACAAGAAATGGGAAGAAATCCGTTTCTAGTAGAAACTTGGGACGTCGATGCTTATAGTATGGACATCAAAGAAAATTTTGAGGAAATGGAAGGCAAACAGGTGTCTTGTGCCGGAAGAATCATGGCAAACAGACATATGGGAAAAGCTTCTTTTATTGATATTCAGGATAAGCAGGGAAGAATCCAGTGTTACATCAGACAGGATGGCATTACACCGGAAGAATACGAGATATTCTTAACCTATGACATAGGTGACATCGTTGGAATAGAAGGCGAAGTTTTCAAAACAAGACATGGAGAGATTTCTATCAAGGTTGTAAAATTGGTACTGCTCTCAAAGTCGTTGCAGGTTCTTCCGAACAAGTTCCACGGGTTAAAGGATCAGGATCAGCGATATCGACAGAGATATGTTGATCTCATCGTAAATCCTGAGGTAAAGAATACCTTTATCATGCGTTCCAAGATTATCCATGAAATCAAAAGAGTATTGGAAGAGGACTATGGATACCTAGAAGTGGACACCCCTATTTTAACCACTATTGCCGGTGGAGCAAATGCCAGGCCGTTTGATACGCACCACAACACCCTTGACCTAGACATGAAGATGCGTATTTCCAATGAGCTATTCTTAAAGAGGTTAGTCGTTGGCGGATTGGATCGAGTGTATGAAATGGGCAAGATGTTCCGAAACGAAGGAATGGATAGAAACCATAATCCTGAATTTACTTCCATGGAATGTTACATGGCATATGGCAACATGGAAAGCACAATGGATGTGACGGAACAGGTTGTTTCGAAAGCAGCTTTAGCGGCTACCGGAAGTATGGTTATCAATTATCAAGGAAAGACCTTTGACTTAACTCCACCATGGAGAAGATTAAATATGGCTGACGCGGTAAAGGAAATTACAGGCGTTGACTTTGCTACCATCGTTACTGATGAAGAGGCAAGAAATGCTGCAATCGCTTATGGTATGGATAAGGATGAAGCAAATAAGTGGACAAGAGGAAAGATTCTTGCCGAAATGTTTGAAAATTACTGTGAGGATGTTCCGGGATATCTTGATGGTCCGGTATTTATTGTTGGACATCCGGTTGAGATTTCACCACTTGCTAAAAGAGACCCTGAAGATCCAAGAATCACTAGAAGATTTGAGGCTTATGTAAACGGCTGGGAAATCGCCAATGCATTCTCTGAGTTAAATGACCCAATCGATCAGTATGAACGATTTAAAGAACAGCAATCACAGCTTGATACAGGAGAAGATGAAGAAGCGCATCCAATGGATGAAGATTTTGTTAATGCGCTTGAAGTCGGTCTTCCTCCAACGGGCGGGCTTGGAATAGGCATCGATAGAGTCATCATGCTGATTACAGATGCACCTTCTATTCGAGATATTATTCTATTCCCGACGATGAAACCGATCGATAAATAAACTTAGTATTTTCAAAGGTTTTGGAGATTGAAAACCAAAAATTACGACCAATTTACGACTAAAATAAAGAGAACACGTTCAAATAGAATCTCTTGGAAACAGGAGATTCTTTTTTTGGCAAATTCCGTGGAGAAATGTATTGTAAATGTAGCACATTAAAAGTATATTTGTTTGTAGAAGGGCTTTAATTATGAATAAAACAATTTCTATGAGTATTAGAGTTAGTGAAGAAGAATTAGATAAATTGAAGCAGGCGGCTAGACTGGAAGCATACGCTTCATATAGTGAATTTATTAGAAGAACAGCGTTATTAGAAGCATCAAAAGTCATTGCAGAAAATGAGAAAAATGAAGAGTTCTGTGAAAACAATAAATAATGAGAGGGGTATATAATGAATTACTTGAGTATAGATGAAATATACCTAGGAGCTGCAGAGAAACTTATGCTTCAGATAGAACCAGAATCTATAGCATTAAGTGTTTGGTCACCGCCTTACCATGTCGGAAAGAGCTATGAAAGCGGTCAAACATATGAAGAGTGGACAGAAATGCTAGAGTGTGTAATTAGAAATCATGTAAATATTTTAAAACCGGGTGGTTTTTTGGCTATAAATATCGGTGATATATTATGTTTTTCAGATGAGGATATGCCGCGTATTCAAGCGAATAATATTAGTATGCGTAAATGTAAAATTACTGAAGAAGATGTAAAAAAAGCAGCTTCGGAGCATCCTGATTACAATCGATATCAATTAGCAAAATTACTCGGTTGTAGTGAACAGACAGTAGATAGAAGGCTCCATGGAAATAATATACGAGGTGGAAAATATAATGCACAAACTAGAGTGAAAATAGTGGGTGGAATGCTAGAGAAAATGGCGCTTGAAGTAGGAATATATCCATATGATAGAAGGATTTGGGTTAAAGATGCTGCATGGGCAAATAGTAACTGGACAACAAATTCGTATCGTGCAGTTGATGAGTTTGAATATGTATATATTTTTTGGAAACCGGGAATTACAAAGGTAGATAGAAAAAGACTGGCTAAGGAAGAGTGGGGTGAATGGGGAAGTCGGGCAGTATGGAACATTCGGTCTGTACAGCGAAACGACGATCATGAAGCAAAATTTCCAATAGAACTTCCAAGAAGGGTAATTAAGTTATTGACCGATAAGGGAGATACAGTGCTTGATTGTTTTATGGGTAGCGGGACTTCTGCGATAGCAGCAATGATGGAAAAGCGCCATTATATAGGTATTGATAAAGAAAAAAAATATGTGCAACTTGCGAAAAAAAACATTGAGGAATTTATTTCGCAAGGTACACAGGAATTATGCAATTATGGAACTGCAGAATCAGAAGATTAGGAATTACTAGCGCTTGAATTCTTCTACTCTCCATGACGCAATTTTATCTAAGAGTGAGAATGAAACTCGAACACGAATTTTTCGAGGGTCTTTTGATTTATCATCTTTTCCAGGGAAGAATAATCCTGGATAGTCCTCTAAATAGTTTGGATTTTCGGTAAGAAGTAGGCCGTTTGGAACACAGATATTTTTTATGCTTTCAAGCGGCTGGCCCGTCGCACTACTAGCGGACAGAGTTGGCATGCTATATACTGGTTTTACAAATAAATGAATAGTTGGTGCCACATTACCATTGGTAAGGGGGTACATTGGAGATATGGCGGGGTAAAATGAATGTGTAGCGCGCCTACCCTGAGCAATCATAGTTGAATTTATCATATTCTCCATTGGTTCAGCCCAGATACCATCACCTGATACTTGGTAAGGAGAGATAACAGTGTGGTCAAAATTGTCTCTTGGACCAACAGATTTAATATCTAAAAAAAAGAAAGCACAATTAGTAAATCCTTGGGTTATCTGAGAAATGGTATCAGAATACAAAACAAACCTATTGTCGGCACCAGACGGTAATCCGATTTCTGAGACACAGTATTGAGCGCCGATTATTCGACCTAATTTATGTCCAACAGCGTGCTCTCCAACTTCTATCCACGGAATCTGGTCGCCTACGGGTTGCCTGCCCCTGTCATCAGGTGGATAATTTGCCCAGAATGCATTCAAGTAAGATGCTTCATTGTAGTCTTTCTCGATTTCGTCGTAATTATCAATAATGATATTATTGACGAGCCCTGTGCAATACTGTTCGATTGATATTAATTGGTCTGGGTTTTCGATAAAGTATGAACGGGCTCTATTATAGTTTTCAAATAAAAGTTCACGCATTTCAGAATACATTTTCTTCATCCCTTTCTATAAATAGTTTATAAGGCTCAACTTCGAGAGCCTCGGCAATAGCTTGAATATTATCAATGGAAATATTGCGCTTTTCTCTTTCAACGCTGCTGATATAGGTACGGTGTAAACCAGCAAGCTCAGCAAGTTTCTCCTGTGATAAGTTCCCTTTTTTCCTATACAAAGTTACATTTGTGGCAAAAATATGTAATAAGTTCATGTAATCACCTCACATAGATATTTGTAAATAAATTATCCCTCGGTGAATACAATAAATCTACAGACAATACGTCACATGATTGCTGATAGAGATTCGCAAACTTGAGCGTGTATTTCAAAGAGATATGTTGGAAAACACAATAGATATAGAGCTAGGGGAGAAGAGTGTATAGATACTTACTTAAATAGAATGTTAAATAGCCTCCTATGGTAAAATCAAATTATCATAAGAGGCTATTTATATGGCAACGAAAAAAGAACCAATGAGCGAAGGGGAAAAGAATATTATACCTTTGACCTTGCAGACAACTAAAAAAATGGAACCTTGCCCTTAGATTGTGGAAAGGTTTACGAATTTGTGATTATGTACGAGGCGAGGCTTCGCTGTAAGTTTTATTTAAAAAGACACCAAAAACACCTTTCTTCAAAGGTAGAGAAGGGAACCGATCAAAATTTCGGTTCCTTTTTTATTGTATAAATTACCAAATACCGGTATAAGTTTTTCCAGAATTACTTATATAAAAGTTATCATCGTACTCTGAAAAATGCTCAATTAGATAGTTACCAATAATTAATGATATAAGTTGATTAGTTTTTATGCCAGTTATTTTTGAAATATCTTGCAAGCGGTATGTGAATTGTTCGGAAAGTGGTATAGCGTATTGTTTCGTATTAGGAAATATGTTTTTATGTTCGGAAGAACATGCTATATCAAATGAAGCTAGCTTATCTGTTATCGCAATATGAAGAAGATTGTTTATAACAATATTAGTTTTGGTTTCATATATCTTCTTTATTTCATGGATGCCGTTATAGATGTATTCAGCGACTTCCATGGAATATCTTTTTGGTATCTTTTCTTTACCATAAGAATCTAAAGTGCCAAAAGTTTTTTTGAATTTACATTTCTCATAATTGGCTTTGAAGTATTGATTATCAAATTCAAATGAATGTAATTGTTCAGTTAATAAAAATCTAATTATTGTTTGAATGGGAAGATTTAAAGATGATGCATAGCGATTAAGCTTAGTAAATGTATTTAATGAGAGTGTAAAGTTTAGTTTGTACATAAAAAACTCCTTTACGTTTTTATAACACAAGAAAAAGCTTTTTAAATTTTAGTTGAATTATACAAGAAATAGACTAAAAAGTAAAGAGCGTATAAAATAACCAAATAAGCATCTATAAAAAAGTGTAAGACATTATTTTAGAATAATAATGCTCTACCAGTTAAAAATAGTATGTTTTAATGTAAGTACAGCAAGCGAGTACGAGGTGGGACGCCATCAAAGAAAGGAAAATAATGTTATGCATCTAGTGGGATTAAATTATACGACTAACGCAAATGGTTTTAGGAATACAACATTGCAAGTCACAGATAATTACAACTCATATTATTCTAACGCAGAAGCAGGAAGAGCATGTGCTGGCGTTAAATGCGATTCAATATATGTGGGCGACGTTGATTGTTCTGGATTAAAGATTGGCATGGATATCGATATTCTTTACGATAAAGCAATCTCGACAGCAAAGGGAACATTCCAGCCTATTAAGAGAATCGACATTCTTAAGTAACTGATAATTAGAGCATGTTAACAAATATTGTTGGCATGCCCCTTAAAGAAATGAGGTAAATGAGATGATTGAATTAATTATATTTTTGATCTGCTTAGTAGAACTAGGTATGACAATTGAGAAGCTGATACATCTTGATTATGATATAGCAGGTGTTACTATAGCATTAAAGCAGGATGTCAAAAAGTTTGTTGAAGCGATTTTTGTTGAACCACAGAAAAGACATGCATTTGATTTTACGCTATCTAATGATATGAAGATTGTTACAAAGCCTTATGCTAAAACAGGATTTGAAATACAATTAGTAAATAAGTTGTTCAGAACTGTTCCCGTTGTTGGCATTCAATTTGTTCCAGATCATGAATTAGAAGAAGCAGAATTGCAGGAGCTCGTGCGGTTGCTAATTATAAAATTCAGAGAATATTTGGTATATCATGAGCTAAATTGGAAGACATTTGCACACTATTCAGTTGGTAGTGATTATGTACATGTATTTCTATGTTATGCAGAATGGGAATGTGACAAACAGCCGTTTGAAAATGCGTATCGTCAGACAGTGCGACAAAAAACAACTGATAAATCTGGTGGCATTTTACGTGATGATGAATTAGAAGCAGAGTTACGACATGTTGCTTAAGCTAGGATACAGTATGGAATCCTGGAAAAATGGTGTAAAAGCACCATTTTTCTGGGATACAGATAAGGTGCCACATATACTGTTATCTGGGATAACTGGCGGTGGAAAGACTATATTAGCACAAATGATTGTAAATCAACTTTTGTCTGAACATAAGTCTATCAGTATATGCGATTTCAAAGCAGGTGGGGATTGGGATAGTATTAGTTCCAACTATGCGGAATACAAGAATTGTGATAAATTACTAGATACTTTTTATAACTCTTTTGTAGAAACGATTGAGCAAAAAAGCAAATCAGAGCAATATCTTATTTTTGATGAATTTAGTAGCTATGCATTAAGTAAGGACAATAAAGAATTTAAGGAATTGATGGCAAAGATTAGCCATATTGCATTTATGGGAAGAAGTTTTGGTTATAGATTATTTTTTGTTTCGCAACAGTTTAATAGTAAGGTTTTAGATACTGCAATTCGAGAACAATTTGGAATAAAGATGTTTATGGGTTCAACTATTTCAACAGAAAGTGCAACTATGTTGTTTCCTAACTGTGATATTGATAAAAGTATTCAGGGCTTAAAAAAGAGGAATATGAAAATCCAGAATATCTTGCAGATAAATTTATAGAATTATGGGAAGATAGCGGAAAAGGAAGGAAAGCAGGTATTGCTGTATGTGTTTCTTTGGATGGTTGCTATCATGCACATATAGCTTGCTATGGAAATACAACGACATTGAAAAAAGTGTCAGATATTTTGTTTAAGACGCATATAGAACCGCAATTGGGTGGTAAAGATTCTTTGAGATCATATTTGTTAAAAGAGGGCAAATATGAAGAAAAGGGAGAACAAGTTTTATGTACAAAGGGATTAGATGTAATACAGGATAAACAGGGAAAAAGAAATGATCTGGATGAAATTGAAGCATTATTAAATGATAAATTGACGCCAGAGGAAATATTTAATACATCATTTCGGTATCGTAAATATGAGAAAATGATTAAATCTGCATATATCGATAGACGATTAAAGGAAACGCCATTGATAAAAGATGTACATAACGAATGGCATGTTGGAAATTCGGGGAGTGGAAAGACATATTATTATTATCAATTATGTGAGGAATATTCGACAGAAAAAGTTTATATGACAACAGATTTTGAAAATGGTGGATTTGATTTCTATATTGAGCAGGGTGCACCGCCAATTATATTTCTTGATGAATTTAAAGGGAATATGAGGTATGGACAGCTATTAACTATTCTGGATAAATACAGCAGAACTCAAACACATTGTAGATATGCCAATACATATAATTTATGGACAACTTGCATTATTACATCTATATTTCCCCCAGATGAAGTGTATTCTTCGATGGTTGAAAATGACAGAAGAAATCGGGATAAGATAGATCAGTTATTAAGAAGATTGGACATTATTGTTTATCATTATAAAGAGGATGCTGATTATAAAACTTTTTCAATACCTGCAAGCGAATATATAGATTATGATAATTTGAAGCAACGTGCATTAGGAAATAAAGCTGGATTTGTTGAAATGGATGATTTGAAAGATGTTCCTTTTTAATGATTAGTGCTAAGTTAGTGAAGGAGTGATTTTATGGCAAAAGAAGTTCCTATATGGGAAAAATCAAACCTTACGTTAGAAGAAGCATCCGCATATTTTGGTATTGGCATTAACAAATTAAGAGAATTGACTAACGACAAAAATTGCCGTTTCGTAATCTGGTGTGGTAGCAAGAGATTGATTAAACGTAAGTTATTTGAAGATTATATAGAAAAGATGTACTCAATATAATTACTTAGTGATGTTATGTTGATTATGGACAATGGGAAAACGTTAAGCTATAATTGGTTTGAGCGTGTTCTCTTTACGTTATGAAAGGAGATTTACTTATGGCAGTAGAGAGACGCAAAGATAATAAAAAAAGGGTATTAAAGGAAGGCGAATATCAGCGAACAAACGGAACGTTTGAATATAAATGGAGAGACAAAACAGGAAAACGTCATTCCATTTACGCCAAGACGCTTGAAGAACTTCGTGAAAAAGAAGTTGATGTCCTGAGAGATGTATTAGACGGTATTAGGTCAGATAAAAAAGATTTAACAATCAATGACCTATATAATTTGTGGGTGCGAATTAAACGGGGATTGAAAGATAATACCTTTCAGAACTATAAGTATATGTACACACAATTTGTAGAGCCAGATTTCGGGAATATAAAGATTACAGATTTAAAAAGAACAGATGTGAGAGCCTTTTATAATCATCTTTCTGATAAGCAGAAGCTTAAAACATCAACGATAGATAGTGTTCATACAGTTTTACATCAAGTATTAGAACTTGGAGTAGAAGATGAATATTTAAGATTTAATCCTTCTGATAATGCATTGAAAGAACTAAAAAAAGCTCACAATAATGATTCTGAAAAACGAAGAGCATTGACAATTCCTGAGCAGGAACTTCTTGAAGAGTTTCTAAGTAAACAAGGACAATATCATAGATGGTATCCTATTTTTATAACTCTTTTATGGACAGGCCTAAGGGTAGGTGAAATTACTGGATTACGTTGGAGTGATATTGATTTTGAAGATGAGACAATCGATATAAATCATACTCTTGTTTACTACAGCAAAGGGGAAGTTGAAGGTTGCACATTTGCTGTTAACACACCTAAAACGGAAGCTGGAAAAAGAACAGTTCCTATGTTGCCCAAGGTTAAGGAAGCATTTCTTTTAGAGAAGGAATATCAGAAAGAATGTGGAATTAAATGCAATGTAGTTGTGGACGGGTATACAGACTTTGTCTTTATAAATCGTTTTGGTGGAGTTCAGCATCAAGGAACACTTAATAAGGCATTAAGAAGAATTATTAGAGATTGCAATTATGAGGTGTTGGATAAGAATCAGGGAGTTAAAGAAGTAACCTTACTTCCAAAATTCAGCAATCACTCGTTAAGACATACTTTTACAACTAGAATGTGTGAAGCAGGTGTTAACATCAAAGCAATGCAAGATATTCTCGGACACGCCGATGCAGAGACTACAATGGACATTTATGCAGAGGCAACAAAAGATTTGAAACGTTCAGAACTGATTAATTTTGAAGATTATTTCAATAATCAAAGAAGTGCTCAAACTGTTAAAAGAAACAAGAGGTGTTAAGAAATCTTTAGAAAATTTCACTTCATAAAGTGCAGAAGGTTTTTATAAGAGATGATTATGAGAAGAGGTTGATTTTAATTGGGTAGTTTTATTGACAATAAAATAGATGCATATAATAATCTTGTTGACGATATCAACACCTTTGATTTGACTCATATAAATAAAGACGGAGGCATTCAGCTTGAAAATTACCCTGCATGTAAGGAAGTGAATCTCTGGAGTTGCTGGGAAGGTGGAAGAAATCATTTAGATGCGTCAATTTTACTTGTAGGTCAAGACTGGGGAAGTCTTAATTTTAAAGGTGAGACCATTGTGAAAAATATGGATTCGGGAACCTATGATCCTAATACTTTTTGTTACATGGATGGAAATAATAGCCCGACAAACAGAACAATATGCGAGCTTTTACTTTAATTGATCAAAGATATCAATTAGAGAGTGATAATAACACTTATGAGAATCTGTTTTTTACTAATTTTGTCCCTTGGTATCGGGCAAGAAATGCAAATACAAGCAGTGGATTTAAAGATAGCTGGATTCAGCCAAGTTCGTTGCTAGTCGAAAGATTAGTAGATATAATTAGACCTAAAGTAATTCTTTGCCTTGGAAAAACAGTTTTTTGATGGGGTGCTTTTATCTGCAGGTCAGATATATGACTATAAGAAAAAGACATATAATATGGTTATTGAGGAAGGTGCGATTACCGTTCGATTTAAAACAGGTGAGGTTTCTATTGTTCCCCTTACACATCCGGGAACATATGGAACATTAAATAGAAATGGACGTAAAAAGGTAGTAGATGGAGATAGGTTAGCGCTCCAAAGATTAGATTGGAAAAAAATAAATGAGATGCTAAATTGTCAAAACACAAGAGCCAATGATGTTTAGGTCTTACCCCTCTTAAAGGAACTTGAATTTACTATTTTTAATGTACAAAAGAGGCTCAAATTATGCTAAATGAAGCATACGACCATTTTACGACAGCTTTACGACTACTTATAAAGAGTTTTGCAGAATTATAAAATGAAGACATAATAAGAACATCATTAATTAGAGATATAAACAGCTATAAAGGGTTATAAATTGTTAGGTAGGATTTCCCGACAATGAAGCCGATCGAGAAATAAATACCAACAATCTCGAATGAGGAATATAGAATTGGAAATGATGTTAAGAGACAGAGAAATCTGTCTCTTTTCTGTTATGTCTTGTAAAGCAAAAATATTTCATTTACAATGGGAGTGCATGAAAATAATGGTAATATAGATAATAAAAGTGTGAAATTTATAACGTAAGGAGAAAATCAATATGAAAAAAGAATTGCAAATTAAAGATTTTTTTAGAAATATAGAGAGCTATTTGGATCAAGAAGTAACGATTCGAGGGTGGGTGAGAACCAATCGGAGCTCCAATAAATTCGGTTTTATCGAAATAAATGACGGCACCTTTTTTAAATCGGTTCAAGTAGTTTATGAACAAGAAACGATCGGAAATTTTGAACAGATAGCGAAAGCATCTATTTCAGCAGCGGTAATGGTTCGGGGCATCTTAGTCGCCACTCCACAGGCAAAGCAGCCTTTCGAAATAAAAGCTCTGGAGGTTTCGGTAGAGGCAGGAGCTGATCCAGATTATCCGCTTCAAAAGAAGCGTCACAGTTTAGAATTTCTTCGTGAGATTGCGCACCTCAGACCGAGGAGCAATACGTTTGCTGCGGTCTTCCGAGTACGGTCTTTAGCCGCCTATGCCATTCATCAATTCTTTCAAGAAAATAACTTTGTATATGTCCATACACCGATCATAACCGGAAGTGATTGTGAAGGGGCAGGAGAAATGTTTCGGATTACCACGTTAGATCTTAAAGAGTTGCCTATGCAAGACGGATGCATCGATTATTCACAAGATTTTTTTGGCAAGGAAACGAGCTTAACGGTCAGCGGTCAGCTGGAAGCCGAGACCTTTGCATTGGCATTCCGAAACGTGTATACTTTTGGGCCTACTTTTAGAGCAGAGAACTCCAACACGGCCAGGCATGCTTCTGAGTTCTGGATGATTGAACCGGAAGTGGCTTTCGCGGATTTAAACGATAACATGAATTTGGCAGAATCTATGATTAAATATATCATCCATTATGTGCTTGAAAATGCGCCGGAAGAAATGGAGTTTTTCAACAATTTTATTGATAAGGGACTGCTTGAACGCTTGAATAACCTTGTAAGCAGCGATTTTGAACGCGTAACGTATACAGAAGCGGTGGATTTATTGATGAAGTCCGGGAGAGAATTCCAGTTCCCGGTTCAATGGGGAGTGGATTTACAGACGGAGCACGAACGTTATCTGACAGAGGAAGTGTATAAAAAGCCGATATTTGTGACCGATTATCCAAAAGAAATCAAGGCTTTCTATATGAGACTAAATGAGGATGACAAGACGGTAGCGGCCTGCGATTTATTGGTTCCGGGCGTAGGAGAAATCATCGGAGGAAGCCAGAGAGAAGAACGGTATGACGTTTTATCGGCACGCATGAAAGAACTTGGATTGGAAGAAAAAAATTATTGGTGGTATATGGATTTACGAAAATACGGAGGAGTGAAACATGCAGGGTATGGTCTGGGGTTTGAACGAATTATCATGTATTTGACAGGCATGAGCAATATCAGAGACGTTGTGCCTTTCCCTAGGACTCCGAAAAATGCAGAGTTTTAAGCATTTTATTTGCTCGTTTAGACTATAAATAGAATATCTTGACATAAAAGAAAGAGGTCGGACGTGATGAGTAAATTGTTGATGGCGATTAAAGCGGGTATCCTGAAAGGAATAAAAACAGGCCTTTTGCTCTTGAAGGTCATGCTTCCTATTTATGCGGTGGTTGTTGTCATAAAATATTCCCCGATTATGCCTCTTTTAGAAAGAACTTTTGCGCCGGCGATGAAGCTGTTTCATTTGCCTGGAGATGCTGTCGTGCCTATTATTTCCGGATTTTTTACAGATGAGTACGGGGTAGTTGCAGCGATGAGTTCCTTTGACTTCTCCAAAGCGTCTATTACTACCATTGCGATGATTGCCTTAACGGCACACTCCTTACCGGTTGAATCAGCGGTGGGTAAAAAAATAGGCTTCCCTGTCATGCTTGTGGCAGCGTATCGATTAAGCATGGCTGTACTGGTTGGTATGTTGATAGGATGGTTAGGAGGCGTTTTTCTGTGAGTGTCGGATGGGATATTATCGTGTTAGAAATACTAAAGGGCGGTCTGATGACCATGGTGAATTTACTCAAGGTGCTCATACCGCTTATGATTATTATTGAGTTGCTTATGGTCTATCAGATCATGGAAAAGGTCGCAGTGAAGCTGGCGCCCCTAAGCAAGATGATGGGAATGAAGAAAGAAACGATTTTTCCCTTGTTGGTAGGCGTGATTATGGGGGTCACTTATGGTGCAGGCACATTAATTGAAATGAATAAGAAAACGCCGATATCCAAGAAAGATTTGATGCTCATGGGTGTCTTTATCTATCTTTGCCATGGGATAATAGAAACCGGGCTGCTGTTTGGTGTAGCCGGTGCCAGCATTATTGTGGTGACGTTCGTACGACTCCTAATCGCCTTTGCTGTAACGGTGATCTTATCAAAAACACCGTATTTCAGGAAGATGGATACAGAAGATTTGACCGGAAATGAGGCATAGAGAAATGATGAAAGCAAGATCGTAAAGGGACAATTCAAAACCTTGTTTTTTGATTGTCAGACAAATCGAACATTCTGACGATTTTCGTTTGCTATATGGGTTCTTAAATGCTATAATAAATATGTGAAGTTTTTGACATTTCAACAAGAATTTTTCATGCTTTACAGAATCAAAAATAATTTTGGGAGGTCTTATTATGAAGGGCTATACGAGCGACACTATCAGAAACGTTGCACTTGTTGGACACGGCGGATGTGGTAAAACTACATTCTTAGAAGCAGCTTTATTAGCAACAGGCGTAATTAACAGACTAGGTAAAGTGGAAGATGGAAACACAGTATCTGACTACGACAAAATGGAAATTGAAAAAGGCTATTCAATTAATACGTCTGTCGTTCCAATTGAATGGAAAGACAGTAAAATTAATTTTATTGATACGCCGGGTTATTTTGATTTTATCGGGGAAGTAAATGCGGCGTTGCGAGTTGCAGAAGCAGCTGTTATTTTAGTAGACGCAGGAGCAGGTATTCAGGTTGGCACAGAACAGGCTTGGAAAGCTTGCGAAAGATATAAGAAACCAAGATTTATCGTAATAAATAAAAGAGACAAGGACGAATTTGATTTTTATAAAACATTTGATGAATTAAAGGCAAAATTCGGCGAAAGACTGATTCCTTTCAGCTGGCCGATTACAGCTGAAATCGATGAGGGCTTAAAGGAAGCGATTGCGATGACGGATGATGCTTTAATGGATAAATATTTCAATGGAGAGGATTTTACCGACGAAGAAATTAAAAAAGGACTGGTGCACGGTATCTCAGATGGCGTGATCGTTCCTGTGTGCTCTTCGGCGTTTTCTCTTGGACATGGCATTGAAGGGCTTATGGACTTACTTATTACCTATGTGCCTACCCCTTATGAACATGGCTCTTACTACGGATTTAATGATCAAAATGAACCGGTAGAAAGGCTGTCAGTGGTAGACGCGCCAATGTCTGCATTTGTTTTTAAGACAATTGTGGACCCATTTGTAGGGAAAATTTCCATCATGAAGGTGGTTACGGGAAAAATCAATTCCGGTACAGAAATCTTGAATGAGAGAACCGGAAAAGTAGAAAAGTTGGGAAAGCTGTTTTTCCTCCGGGGAAAAACTCAGCTGGAATTGAATTATGCGGAAGCGGGCGATATTGTAGCAGTGGCAAAACTCCAATATACGTTATCGGGGGATACTCTCTGCGACAAGCATGATCCAATTCGTTACTTGCCGCTTGATTTCCCTGAGCCATCTTATTTTATTGCAATAGAAGCAGTGGATAAGGCAGACGAAGAAAAAATGGGCACGGGACTCAACAAGCTGAGAGAAGAAGACCCATCCTTTATCGTTTCCAGAAACGCAGAAACCAAGCAGACACTGCTTGGCGGTCAAGGGGAAATACAGCTTAGCATTATTCTAGCAAAATTAAAGGATCGATTCGGCGTAAATGTGAAGACGGTACCTCAAAAGATTGCTTACAGAGAAACCATCAAAGGGCAATCGGATGTTCAGGGCAAGCATAAGAAACAATCCGGCGGTGCAGGACAATACGGGGACGTTCATATCCGATTCTCCCCTTCACAGGAAGAATTTGAGTTCTCCGAAGCACTGTTCGGCGGATCTATTCCAAAGAACTATGTACCGGCTGTTGAAAAGGGGCTTCGTGAATCCATGGACAAAGGCCCTCTTGCAGGCTGCAAAGTAGTAAATATCAAGGCTGTTCTATACGACGGTTCTTACCATGATGTAGACTCCAATGAAATGGCCTTTAAAATTGCCGCTTCCCTTGCTTTTAAGAAGGGTATTGTGGAAGCAAAACCTTGCTTGCTTGAGCCGGTGATGCACCTGGATATCGTTGTTCCGGAAGAGTATATGGGCGATGTAATGGGCGATATGAACAAGAGAAGAGGGAAGATTCTTGGAATGGAGCCGCTTCAGGAAGGCGGGCAGCGGTTGATGGCAGAAGCTCCGCAAGCGGAAGTATTCGACTATGCGATATCCTTGAGAGCAATGACACAGGCGAGAGGAAGCTTTACTCTTCGATTTGAGAGATATGAAGAAGTTCCAATGCATTTGGCTGAAAAGATTATCGCTAAACATAAAGAAGCGACGGAAGCGTCGAATTAATAAGATGACACCCTCGGAAAACTTCCGGGGGTGTTTTGCGGTTGGAATTCCTTTTTTAGTGTGATAAAATGAGAAAAACAGACGCAGAAGGGAAAGAAGTGATGGCAAAAAAACCAAGGACTGTATTCGTATGCCAAGAGTGCGGATTTGAAAGCGCAAAATGGTTGGGACAGTGTATTTGCGGCGCGTGGAATTCAATGGTAGAAGAAAAAGTAATACCGATCAATGAAAACGACAACCGAAGCAGAGTGTCAGCCGGAAGCGAAAAAAGAGCGAAAGCAACCAAATTGATCGAAGTGAAATCCGGAAATTTTTCCAGATTGGATACAGGAATCGGTGAACTCAACCGCGTGCTTGGAGGGGGTCTCGTGCAAGGCTCCTTGACCTTGATATCAGGGGAGCCGGGTATTGGGAAGTCTACTATTATCATACAAGCCGCTTCTCATATTGCACAAAAATACGGGAAAGTCCTTTATGTTTCCGGTGAAGAATCGGAAGAACAGATAAAGATGAGAGCAGATCGGGTATGCGGAAACACATCGGAGAACTTATTTCTGCTAGCTGAAACCAACATGGAAAATATCGTTGCTGTTGCAGAGGAACTAAATCCGGAGTTCATCATCATTGATTCCATTCAGACGATGTATTCTGAAATAATGGATTCGGCACCGGGCAGCGTTTCACAGGTTCGCGCTTGCGGAAATGAGCTGATGAAGCTCGGCAAGGTTAAAAATATCCCGGTATTCATCGTCGCACACGTGACTAAATCAGGCGAACTGGCAGGGCCTAAAATTATTGAACATTTGGTGGATTGTGTCTTAAACTTTACCGGAGAGCGCAATCAGGAACTGCGAATTTTACGGTCATTTAAAAACAGATTCGGCACCACTAATGAAATCGGTGCGTTTGAAATGCGGGAAGAAGGACTGATGGAAATTGAGAACTTATCAAAGAGCTTTTTAGAAGGCTTGGAGGATGGGGTGGAAGGAGCTGTTGCTGCTGCGGTCTATGAAGGAACAAGGCCGTTGCTTTTAGAGATTCAAGCACTGACCGCACCTACCAATATCGGGTTTGCCAGAAGAACGGCGTTAGGAATCGATTTATCCAGACTTAATATGATCTTGGCGGTATTAGAGAGGAAAGCGAATGTATCCCTAATCAATCAGGATGTCTATGTCAATGTAGTAGGAGGCCTGAAGCCGGAAGGGACGTCCACCGATTTGGCGGTTGCTCTTGCCATTTACTCTTCGTATAAGGGAAAACCAAGTTCCGGAAAAACCCTGGCCCTTGGCGAAATCGGTTTGACTGGAGATCTGCGATCCGTTCAGAACTGCGAAAGGATAATCAAGGAAGCGGGACGAATGGGTTTTTCTCAAATTATTTTACCTCAAAAAAATGTAACAGCTATCAAGGATATTCCTAAAAATGTGACGTTAATAGGGGTATCCAATATAAGAGAGGCACTAGCCCGGTTTAGCTAAATGAAAAGGTCATCAATACGGACCTAGATATATAAAAAGACTACAATGTAGTCTTTTTTTGTGGACGTTATTAGTGCGACTCATCTTCTTTTTTCTTCAAAACCAGTTTCGCGAATGCTTCGTATGATGAATCATCAATTGCTGTTACATCTCTTAACTCTTTTGATACATCTCTAAAAAAGCACGAGGGGAGTGCACCGTCATGCAGACAGATTCGAATACAAAGATCGCAGCCTTTGTCGTGATTACGTGGATGAAAAGTACAACTGTAATTTTTACATGTACAAAAATCAGTATTGCTCATCTTAAGTTCCTCCTTTACTGATCAATGCAAATTGATTTGTATGTAACATGAGTATAGCAAATAGAATTCAAAAATGCTATGAACAGATTCAGGAAGGCGAACTAAAAGGTGGGGTAGTCATTGCAGATTGGAAAAAGAAAAATCATGAAAAAAGTACATAAAAATAGAGGGGTATCCCAATAAAGTTCATATTGGTCAGTTAAAGCCTGTAGGATTGGTTCTCGGAATGAATCTTTTAATAAATTTCATTCGCTGCATTCAGATAGAAAAGCAAACTCGCTACGCTCAAACAGTGCTTTTCTTCGCATTTCATGCTCGCTGAATACATTGCTCATGAAATTTGAAAAGAGGTGCATTCCTCAAAATATCCATCGGCTTTATCTGACCAATATGAAGTTTTGAGACAGCCCTCTTCATTAGTTCATTTGATCTTACTTCTTTAGCTCAAACCAGAATGTACTTCCTTTTCCTTCTTCGCTTTTTACTCCGTATTTACCGCCATGAAGAATAATAATTTCCTTTACAATAGATAACCCCAGCCCGGTGCCTTTTACCGCTCTGACATGATTGGTGCTGGCTTTAAAGTATCGCTCCCATATTTGATCGATTTCGCTTTGAGGAATACCCATGCCGTGATCGGATACTTCACAGCGGCAGCGAGTCTCATCGCTTAAAATACGGACAATAATTTCTTTATCTGTACCGCAGTATTTGATCGCATTATAAAATAAATTGGAAATGACTTGCTTAATTTTGTTTTCATCTGCACTGATCTGTACATCGGAACCTTTTGGACATTCCAAAATAAATCTGTAATTTTCTTTTTCAGTATAAAGACCATAAGAGTTCACGATGCTCTGTGCAGCTTCACATAAATTAAAGGTCGTCTTTTCTAAAGGTGTAACTCTTGTTTGCAGCCTGGATAAAGCCAGCATGTCGCTGACTAACAAGTTTAACCGATCGGCTTCTTCTATGATAACTTCCAGATGTGCCGCACGTTTTTCAGGGTTGTTACCCGATAAATCACGAATCATTTCAGCATAGGATTTAACCATTGTAAGGGGTGTCCTTAAGTCATGTGAAACGTTTGCAATCAGGTCCTTACGGAGAGAATCCGTCTTTTTCAGTTCGTTAGAGGCCAACGTTAACGTGTTCGCAAGCTGAATAATTTCTGAATAGTGTCCTCCCTCAAACTGGATGCCATATTCGCCTGCTGCCAGTTTTTCTGCAGTTTTGTTTATTCTTCGAATCGGTTTGGATATCCTGTTGGATAAATAAAACGATAGGAAAAAGGCAAGGGATAGGGAAATGATGGTCACATAAATTAACTGACTTCGTAAAATGCCGACTGTAGAATCCACAGGAAATAATGGTGAAAAAATATAAAGAATTACCGTATTTTCGTTAGAGTTTTCTAAATAACCGGCATAAGCTAGAATTTTTTTGTCTCCGTCCCTATGTCTTGGTGCCATGTTCGATTCTACACTGGAAATGATAATCGATGCACTCGGACGGTTTCCTTCCAATAATTGTTTTCGAACCATGCCCATTTCCGGCAGATACATGTAGGAAGGCGTTCGATTGGAATCCTTAGAAGGTGAAAATAGGATGGTGTCCTCTGTTTCAATTTGAATGTACATATCATTGGATACGGATAACGATCGTATCGTATCCAAGAAGTCTTCTTTGCCGTACTGTGAGCTGATTACGTTTGCAATTCTGGTCGTTTCCGCTATTTTCATCTGCTGATAATAGTTGTTTAAGAAAAATATTTGCAACGCCCAAAGTATGCCAAGAAGCAATAATGAAAAAAGGATAAAGTAAGCCCATAGTTTAAAGGTGATACTTTTCCTATCAATATTTAGTTTGAATGCTTGTTGTTTCATCATGTATCCTTGTTACCTCAATTAAAAAAGGATGGGATAGGTTTTTAAATTTCAAATTTATAGCCGACGCCTCTAAGCGTAACAATAAAGTCTCGATAGGGGCCAAGGTTATTTCTTAAATTTTTAATGTGTGTGTCAATGGTCCGGTCATCCCCAAAAAAATCATACCCCCAAATGTCCGATAACAATTTATCACGCGAAAGGGCAATATTGCAATTCTGAGCAAGGTAGAACAAAAGATCGTACTCTTTCGGAGTCAGTTCAATTTTTTCCCCGTCGACGGTAACCGTTCTTGCAGGAATATTAATCGTAAGACCTTCAAAAACCATTACATCTTGCGTGGTGGGTTGAATGATTGTTTTTCTGGAAAGAACGGCGTTTATTCTTGCCATTAATTCTTTTGGACTGAAAGGTTTTACGACATAATCATCAATACCCAGTTCAAAGCCAAATAATTTATCGTATTCTTCCCCTCTGGCGGAAAGCATAATGACAGGGGTATCCTTAAATTTACGAAGCTCTTTGCAGGTGGAAAATCCATCTAGCTTCGGCATCATCACATCTAAGATGATTAAATCGTAATCATTCAACTTGCACAGACCGATGGCTTCCATTCCGTCCGCCGCTTCTTCTACTGAATATCCATTAAATTCGGCATATTCGCGAATTACTTCTCTTATTTTTATCTCATCATCAACGATTAAAATCTTATACATATTTCTTTACTCCTATATTTTATTAAATACTGTTAGTCCCTTGAAATAATAATAACTTCCGTTTGTGAAGGTGAGGTGATGGCTAGAGGAAAAATAGGTTCATATTACACCATGATTCGCTCACAATGATATTGTATCATAAATTCAACGGGAATGTTATGCTACAATTATGGCAGGGAAAGCGATATTGATAAATTTAGGTTGACATCAAAAATGCATTATGATAAACTGTAAAATTTACTACCTTGACATGGGACAAAATAGTAAGATATACTAGATACATGAAGCGGAGGGGAATAATATGTTTATCATAGGAGATAAAATCGTGTATCCAATGCACGGAGCCGGGATTGTCGAAGGTATAGAGGAAAAGAAAATCCTTGGTGAAACAAGAAGATATTATATTTTAAAAGTTCCTTGCGGCGATATGAAGATAATGATTCCGGTAGATACTAGTGATGATATTGGCGTAAGAAGGATTATTTCGGAAGCTGCATTGATCGATGTAATGTCGACGTTAGAGGATGTTACAAGCGAGATGTCAGCGAACTGGAATCGCAGGTATCGTGAGAATATGGAGAAACTAAAGACGGGTAATGCTGTAGAAGTAGCGGAAGTAGTTCGAAATTTGGTTCGTATGGATAGGGAAAAGAAACTCTCAACAGGAGAAAAAAAGATGCTATCCAATGCCAAACAAATTTTATTGAGTGAAATTATTCTCGTAAGAGGCATGGGACAAATTGAGGCTAACGACATGGTTGATCAAGCAATTTAATTTTCGCTTATCAAAAATGTTGCTGAGCAAATCTTTGCACCTTGAAAAGGGTGCAAAGATATAGAGATTAAAGAGGAAAGGGGGGAAACGAAATGATCAAAAAACTATTACAGCTTGTATTTACTGCGGTAGGTGCTATTTTAGGCTATGGTGTGTTCTTACTCTGTGAGTTTATTTTTGGGCTGTCGGGTACTGCATTAAGTGAGAAACTTACAGAAACACAAATGCTTGTAACAGCTTTGTGTTTTGCAATTATATTTGGAATTATTTTTTTCAGAGCGACACCACTCCTAGGAAAACATGGCGCGAAAGTGGCAAAAGGAATCGAAAGTGACTTGCAGGGTGTTCCGACAAATGATATATTATCAGGTACATTTGGATTGATTGTAGGACTTATCATCGCGTTTTTGGTGAGTCAGATCTATGCAACAATTCAATTTCTTTATGTGGGAACCATTTTGACCGTAGTCACTTACGTTATTTTAGGCTATTTAGGGGTTATCATTGCAACAAAGAGATTTAAGGATGTGTCGGTGGCCTTACTGTCGGCCAAAAAGGGCGGGCCCTTATCCAAATCGAAAAACAAGCAATTGGATGCGACACCTAAGATCTTTGATACCAGTGTGATTATTGACGGAAGAATTGCCGACATCATGAAAACCGGTTTTATTGAGGGCACGATTGTCATACCTGAATTTGTGCTGCTTGAATTGCAGCATATCTCAGATTCTTCGGACTCTTTAAAGCGTAACCGGGGCAGAAGAGGCTTGGATATTTTGAATAAAATCCAAGAGGACTATGGTATCGAAATCTATAATACGACGGCTGAGAAGTCGCTGGATGAAATACCGGAAGTGGATATTAAGCTTTTAAAGCTCGCACAAATTATGAACGGTAAGGTTGTGACCAATGATTTTAACCTAAATAAAGTGGCTGGTATTAAAGGTGTTGAAGTTTTAAATATTAATGAACTCGCAAACACACTTAAACCGGTTGTACTTCCGGGAGAAGATATGAAATTGTTTCTTGTAAAGGAAGGAAAAGAAAACAATCAAGCGGTTGCCTATCTGGATGACGGAACGATGATTGTGGTGGAAGAAGGAAGACGATACATCGGACAGACCATCAGTGTAATGGTAACCAGTGTGTTGCAGACTTCAGCCGGACGTATGATTTTTGCAAAACCAAGAAGATAAAAAGCAGGATGATCTATGTATAAAACAAAAAAAATCGCTGTCATTATCGCCGCTGCCGGATCAGGAAAACGAATGGGCAGCGGCATTCCAAAACAATTTCTAAAAATAGAAGGTTTACCCGTATTTATAAAAACGGTTGATGCTTTTTGCCGCCATCCTTATATTGACGGCATTTTTGTTGTTGTGTCAAAAGAATATCTGAAGGCAACGAAAGAAATATTATGTAAACATAATTTGGCGAAAATACAAACCGTAGTGGAAGGCGGAAGTGAACGGCAGGATTCTGTTTACAATGCGCTTCAAGCTCTTCCCGCGGATGTAGATTATGTCATCGTGCATGATGCGGCAAGACCGTTTGTTTCGGATGCGCTTATTAATAGAACGGTGGAAGAAATGGTGGTCAGGGGAGCTGTTGTTGCAGCTGTACCTGTAAAGGATACCATTAAGATCGGCGATCATGAAAAACGCTGTTTTAAAGAAACCTTAAAACGGGATGAACTGTATGCGGTTCAAACGCCGCAAGGGTTCGAACGTAAGCTTCTGATGGATGCTTATGAAAAGGCCTATACCGATCATTACTGCGGCACAGATGATGCGGTTTTAGTTGAAAGAATCGGTCAAGCCGTATATATTGTGGAGGGCGAATATAACAATCTAAAAATAACGACAAAAGAGGATCTGCCAATGGAGATGAGAATAGGTTCCGGATATGATGTACATCGGTTCAGTGAAAATCGAGACCTGATTCTGGGTGGAGTTAAAATCCCGTATACAGTAGGCTTATTGGGACATTCGGATGCAGATGTGCTGACACATGCCATCATGGATGCATTGCTCGGAGCGGCGGCTCTGGGTGATATCGGCAAACATTTTCCGGATACAGACCCGGCTTATAAAGGAATTTCCAGCCTCAAACTGCTTTCCCACGTAGGGCAGCTGCTTGCAGAGAATGGATTTCAAATCGGTAATATTGATGCGACGGTTATCGCTCAGGAACCTAAACTGGCAGCTTACATCGAGCAGATGAAAAATAATATTGCCGAAAGGTTGAATATAAGCCATAATATAGTCAATGTGAAAGCGACAACTACAGAGAAATTAGGCTTTACGGGGCGAAAAGAAGGAATCGCTTCGGAGGCTGTGTGTCTGTTAAAAACGAATAATTTTAAATTGAAGGAGATATAGAACGACAATGAGATTATCTAAAATGCATCTGAAAACTTTGAGGGAAGTACCAAATGAAGCAGAAATCGCAAGCCATATTTTATTGCTGAGAACAGGAATGATTCGAAAACTGGTGTCCGGGGTATATGGATTTATGCCGCTTGGATATCGTTCCATTCGGAAGATCGAAGAGATTATAAGGCAGGAAATGGACGCAAAAGGAGCTCAAGAGATTCATATGTCTGCAGTTCAGCCTGCGGAGCTTTGGATGGAGTCCGGCCGGTGGTTTAAATATGGTCCGGAATTATGGCGGCTAAAGGATCGAAACGGACGGGATTTCTGTTTGGGACCTACTCATGAAGAAATCTTCACTGATATTGTTCGAAGTGAGGTGAATTCTTATAGACAGCTGCCTTTGAACTTATATCAAATTCAGACTAAATACAGAGATGAAGCAAGACCGCGATTCGGACTGATGAGAAGCCGAGAATTTATAATGAAGGACGCTTACTCCTTTGACAAGACGTTTGAAGAGCTCGATAAGAGTTATGAGGATATGTATGATGCCTATGAAAGAGTTTTCACTCGATGCGGCCTTACTTTCAGACCGGTGGAAGCAGATACCGGGGCAATTGGCGGCAGTAATTCCCATGAATTTACGGCTTTGTCTGAGGTTGGAGAAAGTGAAATTGCTTATTGTGAAACATGCAGTATGGCAGCAACTACTGAAAAAGCGCTCTGTATCGATGCACCTGCTTCCAATGAAGCGGAATTGCCGTTGGAAACGGTTCATACACCAGGGACAAAAACGATTGAAGACGTTGCAAACTTTTTAGAACTTGACAAGACACAGACCATGAAAGCCCTTCTTTTTGTAACCTATGATGATGAACAAAATGAGAACGGTTATGTGGCAGCTTTTGTTCGAGGGGACCGTGAGCTGAATATGATTAAATTGGTGAATGCGTTAAATATACCGGAGCACGCTATTGCTTTTGCTGATGAAGCGAAGATGGGAGCGGAAACAGGTTGTGTAGGCGGATTTACCGGGCCGGTTGGCATTCATGATTGTACCATCGTTGTGGACAGCGAACTGCCGGGATTGAAAAATCTTTGTGCAGGTGCATGCAAGGAAGATCATCATATGCTTCATGTGAATTATGGAAGAGACTATAAGGCAGATATTATCGCTGACTTAAAACTGCTCAAAGAAGGAGATCCATGCCCGGTATGCGGAGCACCGGTAAAACATGCTCGAGGGATTGAGGTCGGACAGGTATTTAAACTAGGTACAAAATACAGTGAAGCTATGGGAGCATATTATAAAGACGAAAATATGGAAGATCAACTGGTGGTAATGGGCTGCTACGGAATCGGAGTGACAAGAACACTTGCCGCAGTGGTAGAACAGCATCATGATGAGAATGGAATCATCTGGCCGATGTCTGTGGCCCCTTATCATGCGATTGTAACCATTGTGAATACGGGTGATGAAGTACAGGAAAAGACTGCAGAAGAGATTTACCAGCGGCTTTTAGGTGCAGGCGTAGAAGTGCTGTTGGATGACAGAAAAGAACGTCCGGGTGTAAAATTTAAAGATGCAGATCTTTTAGGAATTCCAATCCGAATCATAGTTGGAAGAGGTGCTGCCGATGGAATTGTTGAATATAAACTCAGAAGAGACGCAGACAAGGAAGAGCGATCGATGGAAGATGCAATAAATAAAACCATTCAGACGGTAATGCAAGAAAAATAGGAAACCGGTTCTTTTCTGAGGGAGAACTGTAGATAGGAGTGTTGTTATGTGGGCAGGCGGAGTACGAGTAATAATTTTTGATGAAGATAAGAAAATACTGATGCTTAAGCAACACCATGAAGATAGAGATATCTGGATGGTGCCGGGAGGCGGCATCGAAGAGGGTGAGGATGCAAGACAGGCAGCCATTCGTGAGGTAAAGGAAGAAACCGGCCTTGATGTAACCATCGAAAAACTGATTTGGCATGTGGAGGAGGTTTCCGAGGCGAGAGGTCAGCGGTTTGTAAACTTTTTCTTAGCTAAAATTTCAGGAGGAACTTTGGAACTCGGCTACGATCCGGAACGGGTCGGCGGAGAGCAGGTCATGAAGGAAATCCGTTTTATGTCACAAGGAGATATAAAGCAGCAGGAGCACATCTATCCGGACTATCTCAGGGATGAAATCTGGGATTTTATGGAGTACTATTTTGGCCTTGAAAAGTTTGAAGGACATATCGATATAAATTTAATTGCAGACTTAAAGAAAAGAGACCGAATGCATAACGGCTTTAAAATCCGATAATAAAAGAATAATAAATAGCGAAGGCTCTTAGAACAGCTTATAAGAGAAAAAGAAAGGAAAAACGACAACGATGAAGAAAATAGTGACAATTGAAATGGAGAACGGCGATATCATGAAAGGGGAGCTTTATCCGGAAATTGCTCCTGAGACAGTAAAGAACTTTGAAGAATTGGCATCCAAGGGGTTTTATGACGGATTGATTTTCCACAGAGTTATTCCCGGTTTCATGATCCAGGGCGGTGATCCTACAGGAACAGGAATGGGAGGCCCAGGACATACTATTAAGGGCGAATTTACGTCGAACGGTTTTGAAAATAACTTGAAGCATGCAAGAGGCGTTCTTTCCATGGCGAGATCAATGAATCCAAATTCTGCAGGATCACAATTTTTCATTATGGTAGCAGATTCTCCGCATTTGGACGGACAATATGCTTCTTTTGGTAAAATTACAGAGGGCATGGAAGCTGCTGATAAAATTGTCAATGCACGGAGAGATCATTCCGATAAACCAATCGAGAATCAGGTGATGAGCAAAGTGACTGTTGAGGATATGGAGTAATAACAAAACACCGCAAAATTGTAATCATTATGTCATAATTTTGTAATATATTAATCTCTATGTTACAAAAAACCAATATTAACCAATAACTTTTTAAGATTGCGTCAAATAATTGAAATTTAAATTGTTTGACGCTTTTTTGATTGTGGTGTTTTTGTGAAAAATAGATAATTGGGTTGACTTGACTGTAACAATCCTGTAATATTTAGGAACGGCAAAGGCAACATATTGCATAAGATAAACTAGTTGGGCTAATAAAATTTGAAAGAATAGTTGAATTAATATGAAAGCCAGATAAAGGAATTATAATATGAATCAAAAATTATCAGATAGAATAAGTCTTATGAAAGATCGGATTACTTTAGAAAAAATAAAACAGGCAACTGGCGCTTTTTCAAAGCAGCAGAAAATGACGGTGGGAGGTACGGTTGGCGTGCTGGCTTTAGCTGCAATGCTATCTATAGCACCGGTGCCGACAACGCATATGCCGATGGATGCCGGTTCAGGCATTCAAACTGAGAGTTTAAAAATGGCAAAGAGTGATAACGATACCCAGTGGCTGATAAAGATTAACGGATCATTAATCCTTGCGGTAGATACGGAAGAAGAGGCAAAGGCGGTTTTTGAAGGGGTAAAATCTTATTATGTGACACCTGGAGCTCAAGTATCCGATATTCAATTTGGTCAGGAATTTTCTTATGTACCCTATGATTATCAAGCGACAGGGGGAGAGCCGGCATGGGTAATGAGTGTGCCGGATGCCATTGATTATATTGTGAGAGGAACAACTCAAGCGAAGACGTATGTTGTTCAAGGCGGTGATACGCTTTGGGATATAGCAAAGAAGTGCAACATTTCTCCGACTGAATTAGAAAACATGAATCCGGGAATTAATACGTCGAGCTTAAAAATCGGTTCCGTGTTAAATTTATATGACTTAAAACCGTTTGTTACGGTTCGTACAACAGAAACGGTCGTTGCAACAGAGACGGTCCCATATACAACCGTGTACGAAGAGTCCTCTCAATTATATAAGGGTCAGACCAAGGTGCAGACCGCAGGCGTCAGCGGAAGTAAGCAGGTGACTTCACAGGTTATTAAAGAAAATGGCATTGTGTTAGGTTCTAATGTATTGTCTGAAACTGTTTTATCACAGCCGCAAAATCAAGTATCGCTAAAGGGTACGGCAGCGATACCGACCTATACAGGTGCCAGCAATGGGATTTTGGGAGCACCGATGGCTCATGTTGAAGTGTCTTCCGCTTTTGGGACAAGAGGTGGAGGCAGACATTACGGAGTAGACCTAAGAAATCCTCAGGGAACTCCTTTTGGAGCAGCAGCGGACGGTGTAGTAACTTGTGCTTCTTACTCCGGCACGTATGGCAATATTATTAAGGTGGATCACGGCGGAGGCCTTCAGACGTATTATGCTCACTGTGACAGCATGTATGTTTCTGTAGGAGATAAGGTGACAAAGGGTCAAACGTTAGGAACGGTAGGCAGAACGGGAAATGCAACCGGATATGTACTTCATTTCGAAGTTCGTATCAATGGCGTTGCACAAAATCCGATGAACTATATTTAGTTTGATTATTGAACAAGAATATTGTATAATTTTAAGGCAGGTTTACCTGCCTTATATTTGTATAGAATAAGAGTAGTAAAGCGCAAAGAAAGGGGTTTGCTAAGATGAAAATATACAATACATTAACGAGAAAAAAAGAAGAATTTGTTCCTATTGATCAGAAGGAAATTAAGATATATGTATGCGGACCTACAGTATATAATTTTTTTCACATCGGAAATGCCAGACCATTTGTTGTATTTGATACGTTAAGAAAATACTTAGAATATAGAGGAAATCAGGTAAGGTTTATTCAGAACTTCACGGACGTGGATGACAAAATCATCAATAAGGCGAGAGAAGAGGGCGTCAGTGCAGGAGAAGTCAGCGAAAAATATATTGAAGAATATTATAAGGATGCTGCTGCATTAAATGTAAAGAAAGCTTCGGCGCATCCGAAGGTAACTGAAAATATGAAAGAAATTATCGAATTCGTGCAGGATTTGATTAATAAAGGATTTGCCTATGAGGTAAATGGAGATGTGTATTACAGCACCAGAAACTTTAAAGAGTATGGAAAGCTGTCCAAGCAGAATATTGAAGATCTTGAATCCGGAGCAAGAATCGAAATCGGTGAAAAGAAAAAGGATCCTCTTGATTTCGCCTTGTGGAAAGCAAGAAAAGCCGAGGATGAAATTGCATGGGAATCTCCTTGGGGAATGGGCAGACCCGGTTGGCATATTGAATGTTCGACCATGTCCAAAAAATATTTGGGCGAGACCATTGACATCCATGCGGGTGGTCAGGATTTAGCTTTTCCGCATCACGAAAACGAAATCGCACAGTCAGAAGCGCATAACGGAAAGCCATTTGCAAACTATTGGATGCACAACGGATATATTACCATTGATAATGAAAAGATGTCTAAATCAAAGGGTAATTTCTTTACAGTAAGAGATATCCTGAAAGACTATAGCGGAGAAGTGATGCGATTCTTCTTGCTGTCAGGGCATTACAGAAATCCGATTAACTTCAGTGATTTGCTGATGGAACAGGCCAAGAACGGTCTTGTAAGAATGCAGAATGCGAAAGCAAACTTAAAATATTTAATGGAAGCCGGATCAGACGGCGGAATAACAGAGACCGAGAAAGAGACTGCGCAGGGATTTGGCAAATACCGTGAAGAGTTTATCGGAGCCATGGACGATGACTTAAATACCGCGGATGCCATCACAGCAGTATTTGAGCTCATAACGGCTGTAAACACCGCAGTAAAGGATGGGGCTTCAAAAGAATTTGCAAAAGAAGCTTATGCGATCCTGATGGAACTGACAACGGTACTGGGACTTCTTCAGGAAGAAGAAGACGGAAGCATTGACTCGGAAATTCAAGCACTGGTTGATGAAAGACAGGAAGCAAGAAAGAACAAGAACTTTGCGCGGGCAGATGAAATCAGAGATTTGTTGAAGGCAAAAGGAATTGTTTTGAAGGATACCCCTCAAGGTGTTCAGATTATAAAAGAATAAGTTGAAAATGACAGTATAGCCGGACCCTTTGAGGAATTCTTGATAAGGGTCTTTTGCTATTTATAATAGTGGAGGAAGCAGGATTCTCTGTTTAGTGAGATAGATGAGAAATACAATGGAAGCAGTAAAAATGAATACAACGGCATTGGCCTATATGGGTGACGCGGTGTATGAAATGTATGTTCGACAATTTGTTTTAGAGCGTGATTCAGTAAATGTAGATAAGCAAAATAAGCTTGCTGTTCGTTTTGTAAGAGCAGAAGGACAGGCGTTTGCTATTAAAAAGATGTTTGATACGACGCTTACGGAACAAGAACAGCTTCTGGTAAAAAGAGCTCGAAATAAAAAAATCACTTCTAAACCGCAGCATGCAGATCCTGTGACTTATAAACTGGCGACGGCCTTTGAAGCGTTGATTGGATTTTTGTACTTGTCTGGGGATACAGAGCGACTGGAGGCAATCATTCGTCAGGCGTTGGAATTGATAGAGAAGGCGGAGATAACAGATGGCAGGAAAACAATCAAAAAATAAATATAAAGAGATGATATGGGATTATTATAGGACCAATCGAGAGATCTCTAAACAAAGCGAGGAGTATCATCAAAACAATCCGCAGCAAGGATGGAATACTTCGGCGAAGGTTTATTTGGCCATTATCGTTATCGGCGTCGTTGCTATTCTATTTAAATATTTTATTATATAGGTGATATTTGAGATATCGATGAAGTATCAAAAATGAGAGGGTTTCCATGAGTAAAGCAGATGTACTATTTATTAATATGTGTAACGAAATTTTAGAAAAAGGCTATTCTTCAGAAGGGCAGATTGTCCGGCCCAAGTGGGAGGATGGTGACCCTGCCCACACGATAAAGAGTTTCGGTATGGTGAACCGTTATAATTTGCAAGAAGAGTTTCCAGCACTGACTTTACGGCCGACAGCGATAAAATCGGCCTTCGATGAACTTTTATGGATATGGCAGAAAAAATCCAATCGTATAGAAGATTTAAACAGTCATATATGGGATGAATGGGCCGGAGAAGACGGAACGATCGGAAAGGCATACGGCTATCAGCTTGCTAAAAAATATAAATTCCCTCAGGGTGAGATGGATCAAGTAGATAATGTAATCTGGCAGCTTAAGAACACACCGTACTCCAGGAGAATTATGACGAATATCTTTAACTTTGCGGATTTGACGGAAATGAATTTGGAACCTTGTGCCTACAGTATGACCTTCAATGTAACGGGAAATAAGCTGAATGCTATTTTAAATCAGCGTTCTCAGGATATCTTAGCAGCAAACAACTGGAATGTGGTTCAATATTCTTTACTTGTATATATGCTGGCTCAGGTTTGTGGTTTTGAACCGGGTGAATTGATTCATGTGATTTCGGATGCACATATTTATGACAGGCATGTGCCGATTATAAAGGAAATGATCAGCAGGCCGCAATTTCCTGCGCCAAAGGTAACGCTAAATCCCGAAATAACCGATTTTTATCAGTTTACTGTGAATGACATTAAAGTGGAGAACTATGTAAATAATCCGCAAATAAAAAATATACCAATTGCAATATAGGAGAAAAGATGAAGATTATAGTAGCCGCTGATCGGAAATGGGGCATCGGAAAAGATAATAATTTATTAACCCATTTACCGGGAGATTTAAAATATTTTAAAGAGATGACATTGGGAAAAGTGGTTGTGATGGGGCGAAAAACGCTGGAGTCTCTGCCGGGTAAGAAACCGCTTCCCGGGCGTACCAATATCGTATTGTCGGGGGACAAGAACTACAAAGCGGATTGTCTGGTATGCCATTCTGAAGAAGAGTTGGCTCATGAACTCGAAAAATATGATACGGAAGATATATACATAATAGGCGGTGCAAAGGTATATGCTGATATGAGGGATTGCTGCGATACCTATTATGTTACAAAAATATTGGATGAATTTGATGCGGATCGGCACTTTGAAAATTTGGATCTTTGTCAAGATGTGGAACTTGTTTGGGAAAGTGAGTTGCAGGAACATAACGGCACGGAATACAAATTTACGGAATACAGGAGAAAATAGTTTGGAAACACAAAGCACAAATAAAAATATGATTGTTGGCAGAAACCCCGTTATGGAGGCGCTCCGAAGTGACCGCGAAATTGAAAAGCTGTTGATCGGGAAAGGTACGGAAGGCTCTATTAAGAAGATTATGGGGATGGCGAAGGATAAACATATCCCGATTATCATGACTGAAAAATCGGCGTTAGACAGACTGGCAAACGGAACTCCTCATCAGGGAGTGGTGGCGTATGTCTCTTCGTACGACTATTGTGAAATAGAAGATATTTTCGAACTGGCTAAGAAACGCGAAGAAGCACCTTATATCATGATTCTGGACAATTTGGAAGACCCGCATAATCTAGGGGCGATTATGAGAACAGCCGAAGCGGTGGGCGCTCACGGCATTATTATCCCGAAAAGACGTGCTGTGGGAATCACTGATGTTGTGGTGAAAGCTTCTGCAGGTGCGGTGGAATATGTGCCTTGTGTCAAGGTATCCAACATCGCGCAGACGATTGATAAAATCAAAGAGATGGGGGTTTGGGTTGCGGCCTGTGATATGGATGGTCAACCTTATTATAAGGCAGATCTTAAGGGCGGAATTGCTATCGTAATAGGCAGCGAAGGCTTTGGTATCAGCAGATTAGTGAAGGAAAAATGTGATTTTGTCGTATCCATACCAATGGTGGGTAAAATCACTTCTTTAAATGCATCCAATGCAGCTGCAGTATTAATGTGTGAGGTAAGAAGACAAAGAGATGCAGTTGGAATATAGGGAACTATTGGATGAAGAGCTGGTGGTGAAGGCTCAGGCAGGTGACGAAGCAGCCGAAGAAGCGCTGATAAGAAAATATAAAGACGTTATTCGAACGAAAGCTCATCTGTATTTTATGGTTGGTGCAGACAGCGAAGATGTGGTTCAGGAAGGTATGATCGGATTGTTTAAGGCGATAAGAAGCTATGAACAGGACAAAGCCGCTTCTTTTAGGACGTATGCAGATATTTGTATTAATAGGCAAATCCTATCCGCAGTAAAACATGCAACAAGACTAAAATACTCTCCGCTGAATACGTCTATACCACTTTATAGTGACGACTTTAACGACAGCAGTGATATGAGCATTGCTGAAATATTGGCTTCGGGTATAGAAAATGATCCGGAGGCCATATTAATTATGAAAGAAAAAATGTCCTTTATAGAAAAAGAGGGAAGAAGCTTTTTCAGTGAAATGGAAAACAAAGTACTTTCAGAGTTTTTACAAGGGAAAAATTATACGGAGATTGGGCAGATTATGGGGAAATCACCAAAATCCATTGACAATGCAATTCAACGGATTCGGAAAAAGTTAGAAGCTCATTTGAGTGGAATCTAGTTTAAATAGTGTAAGAAATCAAAAAGAGCTCCAGCTGGCGGTACCGTAATTTTGTGCCTCAAGCTGGATTTTTTTCAAAAGTGGAGGATAGGATGTTTACAAAGAAAATTGAACAAATGAAGGATCAAATGATCACTTCGTTGCAAGAGTGTATCCGCATTGAAAGCGTCAATACGGGAAAAAGCAGTCCGGAAATTCAGCGGGCTTTGGCGTATACATTGGAATTAGCGGAGCATCTTGGCTTTGAAGTGAAAAACATAGAGGATAAGGTTGGGTATGCTCAGTATGGGCAGGGAGAAGAAATGATAGCTGTTTTAGCCCATCTGGATGTAGTTGCGGCAGGAGAGGGGTGGAGCTATCCCCCTTTTGGCGGCGAAATTCATGACGGAAAAATATTCGGCCGTGGCGTATTGGATGATAAAGGAGCTGCCATAGGAGCTTTATATGCATTAAAAGCAATTGCAGATTCTAATGTAGCTTTGAACAGACGAATACGAATTATTTTCGGCACCAGTGAAGAAACCGGTGGCGATGATATCGCACGCTATAAGCAAACGGAAGAATTGCCGGTCATGGGATTCACCCCTGATGCGGAATATCCGGTTATTTTCGCTGAAAAGGGGATTATAAACGTTGTATACGCAAAAAAGCTTAATCAGGGGCATGCAGAAAGTGTGCTGGAAGAACTGGTGGGAGGAGAAGCGCCTAATGTTGTACCCAGCTATGTTTCAGCAATCATCTCGGAAAAGGGAGCCAAAAGTAGGTTAGAGGCATTCGGTAAGACGGCACATGGAAGTACCCCGGAAAAAGGGAAGAACGCAATATCGGAGTTGTTGTCACAATTAAAACAGATCCCATTTTGTGAGGAACTTCACCAATTCATTCAATTTATCCATAATCGTATAGGGGTAGAAACGGATGGAAAAGGGCTTGGTATTCATTTTCAGGACGAAGTTTCAGGAGCGCTTACAGTAAACGTAGGAACGATCAAATTAGAAGGGGATGAGATAAAAGTTTGCTTGGATATCAGGTATCCGGTTACAGCGGATTTTGAGTATATAAAAAGTAAGCTCCAAGAAGCGGCGGATGAAAACAATCTGCAAATGCACATTGTCCGTCATAAAAAGAGCCTATATATTCCGGAAAACAGTACATTAGTAGAGAAATTGCAAGGAGTATATGAAAAAGAAACAGGGCAGAAAGTGCCTCCTATGTCAACCGGCGGAGGGACTTACGCAAAGGAAATGGAGAATATCGTCGCTTTTGGTATGCTGTTTCCGGAGCAGGAAGATGTGATGCATCAAAAGGATGAATATATGAGCATTGAAGATCTGATAAAGAATGTAAAAATAATGGCTAGTGCAATGTATGAATTAGCGAAGTAATAGGGAGTCTTATTTAAATTCTTTTGAGACACTCTCGGATTAATTGAAGGGGGATTCATATTGAAGATTGGGGATATTCAATTAAAACATCTTAGCATACCGCTGAAGAAACCGTTTAAAACAGCGCTGCGAACTGTTGAAACAGCAGAAAATACCATTGTTATGATAACCACAGAGGAAGGAGACATCGGTTTTGGAGAAGCACCGCCTACGATGGTTATTACAGGGGAAAGCAACGAATCTATTATAGCTGTGATTGAACATACCATGAAAGAAAAGCTAATTGGTAAAGAGATCGACCATTCAGAGGAGATCTTCGATGCGATACAGGCTTCTTCAATCAAAAATTACAGTGCCAAAGCAGCGGTGGATATGGCCGTTTATGATTTACTGGGGAAGCAATATCAAACACCGCTTTATAAATATTTAGGAGGATATCGAAATCAGGTAGAAACGGATTTAACCATCAGTTTAAACGAACCCGAAGAGATGCAGGAAGATGCAGTTCATGCTGTAGAGCGAGGATTTCAATTCTTGAAATTAAAGGTTGGTACGGATGAACGGAAAGATATCGAACGGGTTAAAAAAATCAGAGAAGCAGTAGGGAACAAGGTTTCCATTCGATTGGATGCGAATCAAGGCTGGACGCCAAAGGAAGCCATCCGGATTATACGAAGAATAGAGGAAATGGATCTTCGAGTCGAATTTATTGAACAGCCTGTCCATGCCTGTGACTTAGAAGGGTTAAAAATGGTCACGGAACATGTGATGATTCCCATCATGGCAGATGAGAGCCTGTTTTCTCCGGCCGATGCGTTGAAAATTTTACAGCATAGAGCGGCTGATCTTTTGAATATTAAGTTGATGAAATGCGGAGGAATCTATAATGCGTTAAAGATTATAGCGATTGCAGAAACCTATGGCGTGGAGTGTATGCTTGGAAGCATGATCGAAAGCAAAGTGAGTTTAACTGCTGCCGCTCATTTAGCAGCAGCAAAGAAGAATGTCACCAGAGTGGATTTAGATGCAGCAATTTTGCTCGCGGAAGATCCGGTAGTGGGAGGCTTTGAACAACAACTACCACTGTTTATGCTGACAGAGGCACCGGGGCTCGGCATACAGGAGATAAGAGGGTTAAAAGAAATTAGAAAATAATTTGTTTTAAAGGAAAAGGTAGGTCGAACTTAGTATCACCCTATAGGGATGGAGGGGAAATTACATGAAAACGGAAGCGTATGAACAGCTATTGAAAAGACAAAAGGCGTTTTTTCATTCGGGAAAATCAAAGGAGCTTAACTTTCGGATAGATCGGCTAAACATTCTAAGAAAAACCATCATAAAAAGAAATCAAGAAATAATGGAAGCATTGAATAAAGATTTTGGCAAGTGTGAATTTGAAGCCTTTACGAATGAAATTCTGAATGTACTGGATGAAATCAAACTCGCTGCAGAAAATTTACAATCCTGGGCTGCGCCAAGAAAAGTGAAAACACCGATCATTCATTTTTTGTCCTCGAGCAAGGTTTATCATGAACCGTACGGCACTGTCCTGGTGATGAGTGCATGGAACTATCCTTTCCAATTAGCGATGAATCCGTTAGTGGGGGCAATCGCGGCGGGGAACTGCTGCATTTTAAAACCTTCGGAACTGGCCCCAAATACGTCAAATTTATTGTCAAGCTTGATCAAGGACTGTTTCGCAGAAGAGCATTGCAGCGTTGTGGAAGGCGGCATTGAAGAAACGCATGCGCTTTTGAAGGAAAATTTTGATTTGATCTTCTATACGGGAAGTACCCGTGTAGGGAAAATCATTGCGCAGGAAGCTGCCGCTCACCTTACGCCTGTAGTTCTTGAAATGGGCGGGAAGAGCCCTTGTATTGTCAGTCATAAAGCAGATATTAAATCTTCTGCGAAAAGGATTGCCTGGGGGAAATTTATCAACGCAGGCCAAACTTGTGTGGCTCCCGATTATGTGATCGTCCATAAAAAAGTGAAGCCGGAACTGGTGACCGAACTAAAAAAGCAGATTACTGCTTTCTATGGAAAGGAGCCTGAAAAGAGTAAGGATTATTGCAGGATTATTAATCAACATCATTTTTCACGATTATCTGCTTACTTGGAGGACGCAACCATTCTCATAGGCGGTAAGACAGAGGCCAGTCAACTTTATATAGAGCCTACTGTAATACAGGAAGTCACATGGGAGCATCCTGTTATGCAGGAAGAGATTTTCGGACCGATCTTGCCTATTATAGAATATGAAAATTTTACAGAAGTAATTGACATCGTCAATTCGCATGAGAGACCGCTCGCTCTTTATTTGTTCTCTAAAAGTAAGAAGGAACAAAAAAGAATCATAAAGGAGGCCTCTTTCGGCGGGGGTTGTTTTAATACAACGATTCTGCACGTAGGAAATCCTTATCTGCCATTCGGCGGTATTGGAAACAGCGGAATGGGAAACTATCACGGGGAGTGGAGCTTTGAAACCTTTTCTCATAAAAAAGGCGTGCTGGAAAAATCCTTCTTAGTAGATTTTAAATTTTTATATCCGCCTTATAAAAATAAGGTGAAATGGGTAAAAAGAATTTATTTAAAAAAATAATTTATAAACAATAGGATCTCCTTTATTAAATGATTGCCAGATGCAAAAAACGCATCTGGTTTTTTAATTAGCTCGTATTTTTATGAACTCAAAAATGCCTACCCAAATAGGAATAGAACCGGAGATTTGCATAGAGAAAATTGCATTTGCAATAATTTCTATGCTTTTTTGCTTGGAAAAAGGGTTCTAAAATAAAATTAACTGGGAATAATTTTGGCTGTTGCGGTGGAAATTTCAAAAAAGTTATGATTTTACAAATAAAAATAGACGGACAAGCAAATAATAAAACGAATAATTAGCTTAACTAAATATAGGATACACTTCGACTGATTTTTATTAGTCAGTATATATGCGGCTGATTTTAAAATTGAAGGGAGAAAATAGCATGAGATATTACGGTGAAGAAGCCTTGGGCTTAGTGGAAACATTAGGCATGGTTCCTGCTATAGAAGCGGCGGACAAAATGTTAAAGGCAGCTGATGTTGAACTGATTTCTTATGAAAATATAGGCTCGACCTTGGTAACCATCATGGTAAAGGGTGATGTTGCAGCAGTTCGGTCTGCAGTAAAAGCAGGCGCAGCGGCGGCAGCGGCAATAGGTAAATTAACCGCGCAGAATGTTATGCCCCGCCCAATTAAGGCGGTAGGAGACATTGTTTCCGTTCATGACATTGATGCGTAGAAATAATGGAAGAAAGGAATCATTCAGATGGCAAATTATGAAGCAATTGGTTTAATAGAGACTTTTGGATTGGTATTTGTTTTAGAAGCAGCGGATGCAATGTGCAAGGCTGCAGATGTTGAATTAATCGGATACGAAAATGTAGCATCCGGCTATATTTCTGTTTTAGTTCGAGGGGATGTAGGTGCTTGTAAGACAGCTGTTGCAGCTGGTGTTAAGGCTGTGGAAGAAATGGAAGATGGAAATCTTTATAGCTCTGTTGTTATCGCAAGACCTCATCAGGATCTTGAAAAGATTATTGCCCGTTACGCATTAGATAAATTATTGGCTTAAAGCGGCTTCTATGTTTAGAAATAATCTTATTGTAGGAAAGAAAAGGAGAGGCCGGAATGAATATTATTGATAATGATTTGCTCTCCATCCAAGAAGCTCGGATTCTTGTGGAAAATGCTCATGAGGCACAGAAGATGCTGACTACTTTTCCGCAGGAAAAATTAGACGTGATTGTTGAACGTATGGCGGAGGAAGTTGGAAAGCATGCCAGTGAGCTTGCTAAATTGTCACAGGAAGAAACGGACTACGGGAGGTGGCAAGACAAACTGATAAAAAACCGATTTGTTTGTGAGTATCTACGCAACAGTCTTAGAAATTTGCGCTGCGTAGGAATCATTCATGAGGATAAAAAGAACAGGACGATGGATGTAGGCGTACCAATAGGGGTCATCGTAGCCCTTTGTCCTGCCACCAGCCCGGTATCCACCACTATCTATAAAGCTTTGATTGCCATTAAATCCGGAAATGCCATTATTTTTTCGCCGCATCCGAGAGCGAAAAAAACAATGCACGCCGTGTTAGATATTCTAATTCGTGCGGCAGAAGGCTATGGATTGCCGCAAGGAGCTCTCGCTTACTTATCGGTGGTTACCCGCAGCGGAACAGCAGAGCTTATGAATCATAAATCTACTTCATTGGTGATGAATACAGGTGTTCCGGGGATGCTGAAAGCAGCGTATGAATCAGGAAAACCGGTCATATACGGAGGAACAGGAAACGGCCCGGCATTTATTGAACGTACAGCGGATATCAAACAAGCGGTTCGAGACATTATTGTCAGCAAAACCTTTGACAATGGGATGGTGTCGGCAGCGGAACAATCCATCGTTGTGGATAGTTGTATAGCCGCAGAAGTGAAGCGGGAGCTGCAAAATAACGGGGCGTATTTTATGACGGATGAAGAGGCAAAAAGGCTCGGCACCATGTTGTTCTTATCCGATGGGTGCCCAGAACCGGAATTGGTTGGGAGAACAGCGCAGGAGCTGGCGAAGAGAGCCGGATTCTATGTACCGGATAACGTCGTTTTACTGATATCGGAACAGCGATATGTGTTTGAGGCAAATCCTTATTCAAAGGAAAAACTATGCCCTGTTTTAGCATACTACATTGAAGATGATTGGATGGATGCATGTGAAAAGTGTATCGAATTACTTCTGAGTGAGCGAACCGGAAATACGTTGGTGATTCATTCAAATGATGAAGAGGTCATTCGTCAATTTGCACTGAAGAAACCGGTGGGAAGAGTCTTAGTGAATACACCGGCTATCTTTGGCAGCATGGGAGCGACCACCAACTTGTTTCCTGCGATGACATTGGGAAGCGGTTCGGCAGGGCAAGGCATTACTTCGGATAATGTGTCCCCAATGAATCTGATCTATGTTCGTAAAGTAGGCTATGGTGTACGAACGGCAGATCAAATTAAAACGACCTATTTCAAGCCGTCAGTAAGTGTGCAGCAGGAACAACCGGAAAAAAGAGAGCAGAAGAAAGAAAATATACAGCTTGTACAAAATGTGCTGGAAGGTGTTATCAAAGAACTGAGAAATAGGGATTCGGAACATGCTTTAAAAAATTCAATAAGCCTAAATCCCGTCAATAGGTAATCAAAAATTTTAGAAAGAGGGTAGAAATTTGGATATTCGAGAGTTTTCAAATAAATTAGCAGAAGCTACTCAAAAGATGTCTGCGGAAGAAAGAGCATCCATTATTAAGATGTTCGAAAGTGTTTCTCAACATATAGCGAAAGATGACTGTGCCGTTAAAACGGAAGGGTATAGCAATACAGGCGGTGGGGTTCCGAACGGAATTACAGAACGCTTGCAGAAGTTGAAGGAGAACTATTTGAAACAGGTTCCTTCCATCACGACTCACCGTGCCAGAGCAATTACCAAAATAGCGAAGGAAAATCCTGGTATGCCTAAGATATTACTTCGTGCAAAGTGCTTTAAATATTGCTGTGAAACAGCCCCTTTAGTGATCCAGGATCATGAGCTGATTGTGGGCGCTCCGTGCGGCGCTCCTCGTGCCGGTGCTTTTTCTCCCGATATTGCATGGCGATGGATGCTAGATGAAATCGACACCATTGATAAACGTCCGCAAGACCCATTCTTTATTTCAGAAGAAGATAAGAAAATCATGCGTGAAGAATTATTTCCATTTTGGGCGGGGAAATCCGTAGATGAATATTGCGAAGACCAGTATCGTGAAGCCGGAGTTTGGGAAATTTCAGGAGAATCGTTTGTTTCGGATTGCTCTTACCATGCCGTAAATGGAGGCGGAGACTCTAATCCGGGATACGATGTCATCCTGATGAAAAAAGGAATGCTTGATATTCAGAAAGAGGCAAAAGAACATCTGCAAAATTTGGATTATAAAAATCCGGAAGATATCGAGAAGATTTATTTCTATAAAGCCATGATTGATACAACGGAAGGCGTGATGATCTATGCAAAGCGGCTATCGAACTATGCCGCTGAATTGGCAGTAAAAGAGACAAATCCGGTACGTAAGGCAGAATTGCAGAAAATTTCTGAAGTCAATGCAAGAGTACCCGCAAATAAGCCAAGCTCTTTCTGGGAAGCCATTCAGTCCGTTTGGACAATAGAATCCCTGCTTGTAGTAGAAGAAAATCAGACCGGGATGTCAATAGGGCGTGCGGATCAGTATTTATATCCTTACTATAAAAATGATAAAGATACAGGCCGGATGAGTGACTTTGAAGCATTTGAGCTGTCAGGCTGTATGTTGATTAAGATGTCCGAAATGATGTGGATTACCAGTGAAGGCGGATCAAAGTATTTTGCCGGCTATCAGCCGTTTGTTAATATGTGCGTGGGCGGGGTCACACGTGATGGATTTGATGCAACCAATGATTTGACGTATCTTCTGATGGATGCAGTACGACATGTAAAGATTTATCAACCTTCCTTAGCTTGCCGTATTCATAACAAATCGCCACAGAAATATATGAAAAAGATTGTTGATGTAATCCGTTCCGGTATGGGATTCCCAGCTTGCCATTTCGATGATACACATATCAAGATGATGCTTTCGAAAGGAGTTTCCATTGAGGATGCAAGAGACTACTGCTTGATGGGCTGTGTGGAACCTCAGAAGTCAGGACGTTTATACCAGTGGACTTCAACGGCTTATACCCAATGGCCGATTTGCATTGAGCTTGTTTTAAATCGCGGTGTACCGCTATGGTACGGAAAACAGGTGACACCGGATTTCGGAGATATTAACCAATATAAAACATTTGAAGAATTCGAACATGCCGTTAAAGAACAAATACGATATATTACAAAGCTGTCCAGCATTGCAACCGTTATATCACAGCGTGTTCACCGAGACCTTGCACCAAAGCCTTTAATGTCCATTATGTATGAAGGTTGTATGGAAAATGCAAAGGATGTCTCCGCCGGCGGAGCAATGTACAATTTTGGACCCGGGGTTATCTGGAGCGGGCTTGCGACCTATACGGATGCAATGGCGGCTATCAAAAAACTTGTATTTGATGACAAGAAATATACCCTGCAGCAGCTAAATGAGGCCTTAAAAGCCGACTTTGAAGGGTATGAACAGGTACTGAACGAGTGCTTGGGTGCACCTAAGTTTGGCAACGATGACGATTATGCGGATATGATCGCGGCGGATTTAATCAATACCACTGAGACGGAGCATCGAAGATACAAAACGTTGTATTCCGTATTAAGTCATGGGACGTTATCCATTTCAAACAATACACCTTTCGGTCAATTGACAGGGGCGTCTGCCAACGGACGTCGGGCTTGGTCTCCGCTGTCAGATGGGATCAGTCCTACTCAGGGAGCAGATTATAAAGGCCCTACAGCGATCGTCAAGTCCGTTTCAAAAATGTCTTGCGACAGCATGAACATCGGTATGGTGCATAACTTTAAACTGATGGCAGGATTGTTGGATACACCGGAAGGAGAAGAAGGAATCATTGCATTGCTTCGAGCTTCTTCAGTATTCGGTAACGGTGAAATGCAGTTTAACTATTTGGATAATAATACGTTATTGGAAGCGCAGAAGCATCCGGAAAATTATCGTGATTTAATCGTACGTGTAGCAGGTTACAGCGCATTCTTCGTAGAGTTATGCAAGGATGTACAGGATGAAATCATAAGCAGAACAATGCTGACCCATTTATAAAAGCGCAGCGTTTCGATTTTTTTCGGAAATAAGATAATCAAACGGAGATAAAGTATGGGCAATAAAAAGACAAGTGTCATTGAAAGAAAGGCATTTATATCCAATATTCAGAAATATAATATGTACGACGGACCGGGAATTCGAACGATTGTATTCTTTAAAGGCTGCCCATTACGCTGTAAATGGTGTGCAAATCCCGAAAATTTGGAGCGTAAGTATCAAGTAATGAGCAAAAATGTATCCTCCCATTGCGGTCAAGCTTGTGCCGCTGTCTGCCCGGTTGGAAAGCACAGCGTTTCAAAGGAGACGCAGAAACATGCAATCAATTATAAAATTGATTGCATTGGATGCCGAAAGTGTGAAACGGCATGCACCGAATCTGCTTTCTCTGTTGTGGGAGAGGTAAAAACCATTTCAGAACTTCTTGAAATTATCGAAGAAGACCGAATGTTTTATGAGCTTTCCGGCGGCGGCGTAACCTTAAGCGGCGGTGAAGTGCTGATGCAGCATGATGCTGCTGCAAACTTGCTGATGGCCTGCAAACAAGTAGGTATTAATACGGCAGTTGAAACGTCCGGTTATGCAAAACTGGAGCATGTACTTCAAGTGGCAGAATTCACCGATTTATTTCTGTATGACATTAAGCACATTGATTCCGCACGGCATTATGAATTTACTGGAGTTCGAAATGAGTTGATATTAAGTAATCTGAGAGAACTCATTCATCGAAGATATAATGTGAAAATAAGGATGCCTTTGCTAAAGGGGATCAACGACAGTCAGAGTGATATTGAGGGAGTCGTTCAATTGGTAAAGCCGTTTCTAATTTATAAGAATTTTAAGGGGATCGATCTGCTTCCTTATCATAAAATGGGCGTCAATAAATATAAACAGCTGGGATTGGAATATCCGTTGGAGAAGTATGATGATCCGTCCTTGAGTGAGGAAGACTTAAACCGAATAGAGGGCTGGATTAAACAGCATCATTTACCGGTTTCCGTCATTCGGCATTAGACTGTTTTACGATTGACAAGATCGTAAGGAAAGGATGATTTGATGACAGTTGGCGAAAAAGGAATACAGCGTATCATACAAGAATCCGTTCCGGGCAAGCAAGTTACCATCGCTCATATTATTGCTTCCCCTATGTCAGACATCTACGAACGATTAGGAATAGAGGATCAAGGAGCCATTGGTATATTGACTTTGACACCCTATGAAACAGCCATCATAGCAGCCGATATTGCAACAAAAACGGCGGATGTGCAAATTGGATTTTTGGACCGTTTCACAGGATCTGTCGTTATAAACGGTGATGTTCAGAGTGTCGAAACCGCACTGCATGCAGTGAATAAAACGTTAAAAGAAATGCTCGGTTTTGATGCAACTGCCATCACGCGAACCTGACGAAATAATAGAAGAAACAAAGATAAAAAGTAGTAGGAGGGATGAGGTTGAAATTTATAATTGAAGATGATTTACGGGACTTATATAAAAAAGAACCTTTTACTGCTTATGAAGTAGAGACAGGCTCAAAGTTAACACCGGGCGCCCGCCAATTTCTGGCAGACCGCGGAATTGCTATGGCCATGGGTGATCTGAATGCGAAGAAGAAAGCAGGAAATACAAAGGATGATAAACGTTTAAATCCTAAGAAAAAGTGGAGATTAAAAAAACTGACGAGTAAATTAGAATCTACAGAAGCCGCTTTTTTGACAATAGCCGAAGCCATTTTACAAGAAGATATTTTCCTGACACAAAAGATCATTGAGATGAGTAAACAAATCGCAGTGATTCAAAAGGTACTGGAAGGAAAATCAAGTATGGAAACGCTTTCATGCAAAGCATGCACGGCGATCAATGAAGAAAATGCTTGCAGTGACATCGATGACTGCTTTGAAGTAACAGCATTTCACATGCAGCTTAAAAAGGGCAAGGAAATTTTACTCATCAACCAGCTGCGTTGTTTTCTTCGTGAAATAGAGCCTATACTGATGGAAGCCTATGAGAACGGTGACGTAGAAGAGATGTTATCGGAGCAAATACTGGGTCAAGTGTATTCACTGATTAATCATTTATCACAACTGATTTGCTTAGCGGTAGACGGAAAAGAATGCCAGAAAAAAGTCAATGAACAGAGGAGAGATAAAGATGGATATTCGAATAATTAAGACGCCTTCTCCAGGGACCTTAGATATTATTAAGCACCGTATGGGAACCAGCACCAATAAAGAATTAAGGGGAATTGATGCGGTCGGATTGTTGCAGGGCAAAATGATTGAAATGATCTGCGCTGCGGATATTGCAGAAAAAACGGCAGATGTTACAGTCTCCGATCTGAGAGGAAACTGCCCGAACAATATGATCATGGTTGGAATTTTTGGCGATACTTCATCTGTAGAATCCGCCATACAGGAGATTAAACAGACAATGAGAGAAGGAACAGATTCATGATAGCAGCAAGACTGATTGACCATGTATGGGCAACAAGAAAAGCAGAAGCACTCAATGGATTGAAATTTATGTTGGCAGAAGTAATCGGCGGCCTCAATGCGGGAGAACGTTTTATTGTTGCAGATAAAATCAGTGCAGGAGTCGGGGATAGAGTGATTATCAGTATGGGCTCATCAGCTCGCAGAATGTTGGAAGATGATGCTATTCCTGTCGATGCGGTTGTCATTGGCATCATAGATGAAGATTGCCATTTTGAGTAACTTGGGAGGTAGTAGTATGGATATTCTTGATCAGATAAAAGAGGCCGGTATTATAGGTGCAGGAGGGGCTGGATTTCCTACCCATGCGAAATTGGCATCGAAAGCAGAATATATTCTCCTGAACGGAGCAGAATGTGAACCGCTTTTAAGGGTGGATCAACAATTGATGGAGCTGTATCCGGATGAAATCATCAAAGGGTTTGAAGCAGCCGGCAGAATAGTGGAAGCGAAAAAAGCCATCATAGGAATCAAGAATAAGCATAAAAACGTGATTTCCATTTTACGAAACAGGATTGAAGTTTTAAAATTAGGGGATTTTGTTGAGGTCAAGGAATTACAGGATGTCTATCCTGCAGGGGATGAACACGTTCTTGTATACGAATTAACTGGTCGTGTTGTTCCTGAGACAGGGATTCCGATTCAGGTGGGATGTGTGGTAATCAATTCGGAAACGGTGCTGAATATCTATAATGCTTTACAAGGGAAGCCTGTTATCGATAAATTTATTACGGTTACCGGAGATATTCCAAATCGTCTAACTGTCAAGGTGCCTATCGGGACACCTATCCGTGATGTATTGAAGTTAAGCGGCATTGAAAATTTTGAAGGGTATGCCGTTATTGACGGAGGACCGATGATGGGTCCGGTTCTGAGCAATTTAGACGGTTATGTAACCAAGAAGAATAAAGGATTTATTCTTCTAAAAAAGACCCATATGTTGATTCGAAAAAAATCATCCAGTGTAGAGCAAGCAAAAAGAGTGAACAAGGCTGCCTGTGAGCAATGTCGGATGTGTACCGATATGTGCCCTCGTTATCTTCTAGGGCACAATATGCAGCCGCACAAGATGTTAAGAAGTTTAAATTATTCGTTGTCAAATACGGAAGACCAGAAAATCTCCTTCCTTTGCTCTCAGTGTAATTTATGTGAATTGTTTGCTTGTCCGGTTGGCATTAATCCGAGGTCGGCTAATATCTATATACGACAGAAATTAATCGAGCAGGATATCAAGTATAAACCGACGCAAACGGAATTACATCCGCGTAAAAGCCGTGAATACCGATTGCTTCCGAGCAAACGTCTGGTGGCGCGACTAGGACTGAGTGAATTTGATAAGTCGGCGCCTATGAAGGTGATTCAAATGGAGCCGGAGTTCGTTCACATTGCGACCAGGCAGCATGTAGGTGCGCCTGCAGTACCTGCTGTCTCGGTCGGAGATGCTGTAAAGCAGGGACAGCTCATCGGTAAAATTCCGGAAGATAGCTTAGGTGCTGCAATTCATGCAAGCATTTCCGGAAATGTAACTGAAATCAATAATGATTTTATTGTAATAAGGAGGGCATAGTATGGCAAATGCGATAGGTATGGTTGAATTTACAAGCATCGCGCGAGGTGTATATACGGCCGATCAAATGGTGAAAATTTCTGAAGTAGAGGTGGTAACGGCTCAAACGGTATGCCCCGGCAAATATATTACGATTGTACATGGCGATGTGGCCGCAGTAAAAGATTCTGTTGAAATCGGGCAACGGGTCGCGGGAGAATATTTCGTAGACTCCACCATCATTCCGAATGTAAACCCATTAGTCTTTCCGGCTCTTACCGGAGCGACGATGCCGGATGAGATTCAAGCATTAGGGATCATGGAATCCTTTTCTTGTGCATCCATGGTGATTGCTGCGGATGCCGTTTTGAAGGCTGCTCATTTAGAACCGTTGGAACTGCGTTTAGGCAATGGCTTGGGAGGGAAAGCATTTTTCGTATTTACCGGCGATGTAGCGGCCGTTGAAACCGGAGTCGAAGCGGGAAAAGAGATTGCCGATGAAAAAGGATTGCTGGTTAATGCAGAGATCATCCCTTCTCCGTCAGACCGCTTGCTGCCATCCTTGTTTTAGTTAACACAATAAATATTATTGTTTACAAAAGGGGGAAGATGAAAGAGCTGATCTGCATGAAAGATATAGAAGAGTTAGAAAAGAAAAGTGAAAAAATTTTAACCCTTGATGAAAACACCATCCTTACGCCGGCCGCTAGAGATCTGGCAAAAGAAAGAGGATTTACAGTTATGGATGAAAACGCTAACAATCATCCTCAAAAAGGTAGAGAAAAGATATTCTTAAATAAAACAGTTATCCCTTCTCCTTCTCAAGCGATAGGTCAACTGTTTTAATTATTGAAATTTATTGAAGGTATTGAAAGGAGGTGAAGGCATGAAAAAATTAATTTGTGCGAAAGAAATTGAAGAGTTTGCGAAACAAGGAAAGAAGGTATTCTATATGGATTCAGATACAATTATCACACCGGCTGCTCAAGACGCTGCACAGGCTAGTGGCGTGGAATTTTCTACACAGACTGATTGTTGCAAGGTAAAAAGCTCGGAACCGATGAAAACAGGTGACGGAGAGATCAGCAGTGAAATGATTTATTCTGTTCTGAAAGCATTAGCTGATCAGGGCCAGTTAAGTGGGGTTTTAGAGAATATTTCATGCGGTCCTTATATTGCCGAAAAAGACAAATGCGGACTTAAAATTGTTCGAGGCAATTCGGTAAAATATGAGGTGCTGGATACAGGAAATCCGAAGGACAAAGTATTCTATCAAGAGATTATTAATGCCGACGACGGCTGCTCAATGAATGCAGGATTTATTACCATTGAAACTTGTAATTTTGATTGGGAATGTGCTTGTCAGGAACTTTACTATGTAGTAGAAGGGACCTTGACTGTTGCGGCAGAAGACAAGACTTATACTGCATATGCCGGCGATGCCGTATTCTTCCCGAAGGGCGCTAAAGTGACCTTTGGTTCACCGAACAAGATGAAAGCATTCTATGCAACCTATTAGGATGCACCGCAGAGGAGGATATTAAATGAAGGCACTTGGCTTAATTGAAACGAGAGGCTTGATTGCTTCTGTCGAAAGTGCAGATGCAATGCTGAAAGCGGCGCAAGTATCTCTGGTTGAAAAGGTATATGTTGGAGGAGGACTTGTTACCGTCACCGTTACCGGTGATGTCGGAGCAGTAAAAGCATCTGTGGAAGCGGGCTCAGCAGCAGTCCGGCAGCTGGATAGTACCTTGCTGATCTCACAGCATGTGATTCCGAGGCCTCATCAGGAATTGGAACAATTGATTGGTCCTCCAAAGCAATCCTATGGTAAAAAGAGTTTGATAAAAGAACAGCCGAACAGGACAATACTACAGGAGAATAGTAAGGCTTCGGTCGTGGAGGAGCAAGAAGACAGTAACGGCTCTGCGGTAAGGGAAGTTACGGATGGAACAGAAGAAGCGGTATCATTAGAAATGGATTTGGAACAGATTGATAAAGAGAAAGTAGATCAAGCGGTAGAAGACTACAGTATAGAAATCGTCGTAGGCATTTTGAATAAATTGAAGGTGGTAAAACTTCGAAATTTAGCTCGACAATACAAAGAGTTTGGCATATCGGAAAATTTGATTTCCAAGACAGATAAAAAGATGCTTCTTGCAGAGTTTGAAAACTACTACAGAAAAAAATAGTACTGTTTATAAATACAAAAACCTTTATGAGAAAAGGAAAGGAGTGATCACCTTTGGAGAATTTTGACTTTGACCTACGATCTGTACAAGAAGTGAGGGACCTCGCCCGTATAGGAAAGGTTGCAACAGAACAAATTGCACACTATTCTGAAGAGCAGATTGATAAAATTTTATGTAATATGGTGAAGGCAGCGCAGGAAAATGCCGTAAGCTTAGGGCAGATGGCGGTGGAAGAGACTGGGTTCGGTAAGGCGGAGGATAAGGCTTATAAGAACTATTTGGCTTCCAAGATCCTCTATGAGTCCATAAAAAACATGAAAACGATTGGCGTAATCCATCAGGATCCGGATTCCATGTTAATGGATATCGCAGAACCGGTTGGATTATTAATGGGAATTGTACCTTCGACCAATCCGACGTCTACAGCTATTTTTAAATCAATGATTGCAGTCAAGTCACGAAATGCTATCATCTTTTCGCCTCATCCTTCCGCAGCTAAATGCACCATGAAGGCGGCAAAGCTGATGCATGATGCGGCAGTGTCAGCAGGCGCTCCGGCGAATATCATTAACTGCATCTCGATGCCAACGGCAGAAGCCACGAAAGCATTGATGGACAGCAAAGAAGTAAAGATGATTATTGCTACAGGAGGACCTGGTATGGTAAGAGCCTCCTATAGTTCAGGAAAGCCCGCTTTAGGCGTCGGCGCAGGGAACTGCCCGGCCTATATTGAAAAGACGGCGAATATTCCGCAGGCGGTTCGAAATATCTTGGCCAGTAAGAATTTTGACTATGGCACTATTTGCGCTTCTGAACAGTCTGTCATTGTAGAAGAATGCAACCGTGAACAGGTTGTCGCTGAGTTTAAAAAGCAAGGCGGTTATTTTATGACACCGGAAGAAACCGCAAAAGTGTGCGGACTTCTATTTAAAGCCGGTCACGCCATGAATGCAAAATTTGTGGGGAGATCTCCTCAGGTTATTGCAGCTGCTGCAGGTATTTCTATTCCTGACGGAACCAGAGTGCTGATTGGTGAACAAAAAGGAGTCGGACCGGATTATCCGTTGTCCTATGAAAAGCTGACTTCCGTACTGGCTTTCTATACCGTAAGAGATTGGCATGAAGCTTGTGAGCTTTGCATTGAATTGCTCCAGAACGGCATCGGGCATAGCATGAGTATTCATACCGAAAGTAAGGAAATGGTTATGAAGTTTGCTGAAAAACCGGCGGCTCGTATTCTAGTCAATACAGGCAGTACACAAGGTGCTACAGGAATAAGCACCCGGCTGCTGCCATCCTTTACACTGGGGTGCGGGACATGGGGAGGAAGCTCTGTCTCCGAGAATGTAAGCCCAATGCACTTAATTAATATTAAAAGAGTTGCCTATGGAGTGAAAGACTGCAGTACGGTAGCTGAAAGTGACACCAGCTTTAAAGGTTTATTCTGTAATACTTGTGGTGCTTCTGTTCAACATGACAGAGGAACCCAAACTTCTTCTTCCTGTGCATCGAACAACAATTGCTCGGATAATGAACAGCTTTTAAAGCTGATCCATGAAATTGTCGATGCAATGAAGGGAGGAAAATATAGTGGACAAGTATGAGAATGCATTGAAGCTATTGCTGGAAGCTATTCAACAAAATCTGACTCCCGAAAGCTCCGGTAGCTCTCCGGAAGTTCCGGTAGGCGTGTCGAATCGCCACGTTCATCTCTCTCAAAATGATATGAATATTCTCTTTGGAGAAGGATATCAAATGACAAAAATGAAAGATTTATCTCAACCGGGCCAATTTGCTTGCAGGGAAACCGTAACCATATGCGGACCGAATGGAGCGATTGAAAAGGTTCGAATTCTCGGCCCCGTACGAAGCAAAACGCAGGTTGAAATCCTGTCAGGTGACTGTTTTAAACTGGGGACTGTATCTCAGCCTAGGCTTTCCGGAGACTTGCAGGGAACACCGGGAATTACCATTATCGGACCGAAAGGTTCCGTTCGGACGACAGAAGGATTGATTGTTGCACAGCGGCATATTCACATGACACCGGAGGATGCCTATCGTTTCGGAGTTCATGACGAACAAATTGTCTCTATAGAGGTTAGCGGGCCGCGCGGAGGCATTTACCGGAATGTTGTGATACGGGCAAATGATGCTTCTGCACTCGAATGCCACATTGACACGGAAGAAGCGAATGCTATGAATGTAAATTCGCAATCAAAAATTAAATTGCTTAAATAATATTTTAGGAGGAGTATAAAATGAAATATGATGCATTAGGAATGATCGAAACAAAGGGTTTAGTTGGTGCTATCGAAGCAGCCGATGCGATGGTGAAGGCTGCCAATGTATATTTAATCGGTAAAGAACATGTTGGCGGCGGATTAGTTACCGTCCTTGTTCGAGGAGATGTGGGCGCTGTCAAGGCAGCAACCGATGCCGGGGCTGCAGCAGCGCAGCGTGTAGGAGAGCTGATTTCCGTTCACGTAATTCCGCGTCCGCATGCTGAAGTAGAAAGCATTATTCCGGCTTCAAAAAACCCTTCAGCAGATATCATAAAATAACGATGAAACAATAATAATGAGTGCGGGTTATAACGAAAGGGTTATGCTTGTGCTCATTATTTTTTCGTAAAGACCCTTTAAGACATGATGAAAAATAAAGCGAAAAGACATTTACAGTTGATTGGCGAGATAATATACTGAATACATGGATAAAAATCATTCAAGGAGCTGGTATGAGGATACTAATTGATGCAGATGGCTGCCCCGTTATTGACATTGCTATAAAATTAGCAGGAGAGTATCAGATAGAATGTATTCTGTTATGTGATACTTCACATTTTTTTAAAAGAGAGGGCGCGATGACGATTACAGTAGCAAAGGGTATGGACAGTGTCGACTTTGCACTAGTCAATATGCTTCAAAAAGGGGATATCGTCATTACCCAAGACTATGGCCTTGCAGCAATGTGCCTTGCCCGCCAAGCTATAGTAATCAGTCAAAATGGACTTATTTATAATGATGATAATATCGATGCACTTTTATCACAGCGTCATATTGCTAAGAAAATACGCTTGTCAGGTGGCCGGATGAAGGGACATCCTAAGCGTAAACCCTCTCAAGATCACGATTTTAAAGAGATGCTTGATAAATGTTTAAGAGACTCTAAATTTTAAATAGAGTTTAATGGATGGATATAACGGATATGAAATTTTTGATAAACTGGCAGAAGGAAAAAAGGAACGGAAAAAATGAAATTACAACAGTTAAAATATGCTATTGAGATTGCGAAGTGCGGTTCCATCAATATTGCTGCAAAAAAGCTTTATATTACGCAGCCCAGTCTGTCCAATGCGATTCATGATCTGGAAAAAGAGCTTCAAATCACCATATTTGAGCGAACAAACAGGGGAGTCAGCCTGACCGTTGAAGGGGCAGAATTTTTAGGTTATGCGAGACAAGTAATGGAGCAGACGGAATTGCTGGAGAAACGCTATTTTAATGCGAAACCTTCACCGCAGAATTTTTCGGTATCCACTCAGCATTATGCATTTGCAGTGAATGCTTTCGTAGACTTAATCAAAACATATGGATTAGATGAGTATGAGTTTAATCTCAGAGAGACCAAAACCTATGAAATCATCGATGATGTAAAGAATCTCCGAAGTGAAATCGGCATTTTATATATCAACGATTTCAATGAGAAGGTATTAAATAAATTATTTAAAGAAAATAACTTAAAATTCACAGAACTTTTCGTCGCAGATCCCCATGTTTTTATCAGCAAGACGAACCCGTTATCCGATAAAAAAGTGGTTATGCTAGAGGATCTGGAAGAGTATCCGTGTCTTTCCTTTGAACAGGGAGAATATAATTCCTTCTATTTTTCAGAAGAAATATTGAGTACCCTATCCCATAAAAAAAGCATTCGTGTAAGCGATCGGGCTACGTTGTTTAACCTGCTGATCGGGCTGAACGGGTATACGATTTCTACCGGTGTTATCAGTTCGGATTTAAATGGAACGGAGATCATTGCAGTACCTCTGGAGGTGACGGAACGCATTCGAGTGGGGTGGATTGCGCACAAAGATATTACCTTAAGTCAGCTTGCTGTTCAATATCTTCTTTCGCTTAACGAAGCGATCCAAAACTGATGATACGAGGGTACTATTACCGGATATAGCTATTAACTATAACGAGCAATAGTATTTTCAACTTACCCTATGATCTATCATCTTTGGTATAATGATGTTTAATCCATTTTCTGAATGTGTCAGGAAACAGAACTTCGATCTGTTTCTTTGTTTTAAATAATAAAAAGTGATAAGAAAGCAGGTGTGAAAAATGAGATTGAGAGAAACTCCATTAATCTTTGATGGTGCAATGGGCACCTATTATGCAACTATTTCACCAAATCCTCTGTCCCGATGTGAGCTTGCTAATCTTTATGAGCGACATACGATTTTAGATATTCATCAGCAATATATAGAAGCGGGATGCAAAGCAATCCGAACCAATACATTCGGAGCTAATCGCGTATATCTGGAAGGCAACGCTGATTTAGTACAAGAAGTCATTTCAAAGGGCTATGAAATTGCATTGGAAGCGGTCAAGGATAAAGATGTGCTGGTTTTTGCGGATATCGGGCCGATTCCGGCGTCAGAGACTGTAGATGCAAGAAAAGAATATATTGAAATTATTGATCAGTTTTTAGCGTTAGGTGCGACTCATTTTGTTTTTGAAACTTTTAGTGAAGATCGATTTTTAGCAGAACTTGCCCGGTATATCAAAGGGAGAAATTCAACTACTTTTGTATTGGCTGAATTCGCTGTTTCACCGGAAGGCTATACACGATTGGGAGAATCCGGCAGAAAACTCATCGAAAGAACGTTACAGGAACCCGCTATTGATGCTTGCGGCTTCAACTGTTTTTCCGGTCCTTATCATTTACTGCAATACATAAAAACTTTTAATATCAAAGATAAAACGATTTCCATTATGCCGAACTCGGGTTATCCGACGATCATTAATAACCGTACTTTCTTCGATAATACGAAAGAGTATTTTGCTATGCAGATGCTGGAGATAGCTAAAACCGGGGTATCCATTATCGGCGGATGCTGCGGAACCACGCCTGAGTTCATCCGAGAGATGGTACGCAAGTTAAAAGATTTATCGCCGAATCAGATTGTGCTGCATAATCAAGAGGAAGAAAAAATTGTGGATAGAAAATCTAACAAAAACAGTTTGTTAGAAAAAATGAAAAGCGGCAAAAAAATAATCGCTGTAGAATTAGATCCGCCGATTGATACGGAAATTGATTTTTTTATAAGCAGTGCAAAGAGATTAAAAGAGCATCAGGTCGATGCAATCACCATTGCTGACTGCCCGATAGCGAGAGCGAGAGTGGATAGCAGTTTATTAGCGTGTAAATTGAAAAGAGAATTGGATATTACGCCGATTCCGCATATGACTTGCCGTGACCGAAATATTAATGCGACAAAGGCGCTGCTTTTAGGGTTAAACATTGAAGGCGTGAACAATGTACTGGTCGTGACGGGCGATCCGGTTCCAAGTGCACAGCGCGATGAAATCAAGAGCATGTTCAGTTTTAACTCTGCGGTTCTGGCAAATTATATCCGCAATTTAAATGAAGGAACTTTTTCTTCCCCTTTTAACATTTGTGCGGCATTAAACGTCAATGCAAGGAATTTTCACAATGAGTTGGCCCATGCGAAAAAGAAAATTGAAAATGGCGTTTCTATGTTTTTAACACAGCCTGTTTTGACGAAGCAGGCGATGGAAAATCTGAAAAAAGCACATCAAGAATTGGACGCATTTATCTTAGGCGGAATTATTCCGATTGTAAGCTACCGAAACGCATGCTTTATGAATAATGAAATCTCCGGTATTAAGGTTTCAGATGAAATCATCCAAATGTACGAAGGGGTTTCCAAAGAAGAGGCGGATCGGCTTGCGGTGGAGTTATCCGTCCAAATCGCAAAAGAAATAGGAGATTATGTGGATGGGTACTATATTATAACTCCGTTTAAGCGAATTGATCTCGTTTCGAAAATCATTGAAGAGGTAAAGGAATAACGAAAATCATATTCTCATTAACAAAATGAATTAAACAAAAGGTAAGTGGATGCATAGAATAAATTACAAATCATGAGGAGAATGAAAAAATGCTACACTTATTAAGCAATTCTTATAATAGACAAGAAGCCGTTAACTATGCACATAAATGGGCCTTTGGAAGAAATCCGGCTTTTTATGATTTCAAGGGGATAGGCGGTGACTGTACCAATTTTACTTCGCAATGCCTATATGCGGGAGCGAAAGTGATGAACTACACGCCGACCTTTGGCTGGTACTACATCAATGTCAATCGCCGAGCACCGGCGTGGACTTCCGTTCGATATTTTCATCAATTTTTAATTAATAATAAGGGAGTAGGGCCGTATGGCTCGGAAGCCCCAATGGAAAAAGTACAAATAGGTGACTTTTCACAACTTCGGCTCGATGGAAATGATTTTGAGCATACTCAAATCATCGTGTCAATGGGAGAACCGCCAACCCTGGATAATATTTTAGTAGCGGCCCATAGCATAGACTCCGATAATCGGCCGTTATCCACGTATAATATAAGGGATATAAGGTTTATTCATATAGAAGGTGTACGATAACATACTTAACCTATTGGTAGAATATGAAAGCTTCCCCTAAGGGGAAGCTTTTGATTTGATGGGCGGTATGCTGCTCTATTATTGTAAGCCCATGTGCTCTCTTTTCTTTAATATATGGGCTTTGATATCTTTTGCCGCTTGAACAGGATCGTCTCCGAGGGCGATTTTTCCGCCGGTCAAGCTCTCTACATCTTGGGTCACAAGCTTTACTAAGTTAGGGGCGCCTGTAACAAACGGTGTAGGGGAAAGATGTGTATAAGCGCCATAGGCTACCGCGAACAAACCGTCTATGGTTGCCTTTTGTTCCATCCATTCCGGCGCAGTAACCGCAATCGGAAGATCAGGAATATCCACCTTCAGATGATCTGCTAAAGCGGTTACCAGCATAGAAATTCTTCCGGTGTCCGTACAAGTGCCAAAGCTTAAGACTGGCGGGATTTTTAATGCCCGACATACACCTTGCAGGCCCTCTCCGGCTAACTCAATCGCATCTAAATTGCATAGACCCGCTACTTCCAGTGCATGGTTTCCACACCCGCCGGCAACGACTAAGATGTCGCCTTTGATCAATTCTTTTGTGATATTTACCGTATTCCAATCTTGTGGGCCATTTCTCAAGGTGGAACAGCTTGCCAGTGCCACTACGCCTTTAATTTGCCCTTTTGCGATCACGTCTACCAGTACATTTAAATCATTTCCGATTGCGCCCAATACGGCTTCCGTTGAAAAACCTGCAATTGCTTTCATTTTATGCTGTGGAACACGTGGTTCAATGGTTTCTTTTCTCTTTTTGAAATTTTCAATGGCAATTGTAATACATTTTTCTGCCATTACATCTACTTCCGCCGGATAGTATGGCATTTCATGCGCTACATTCGGCACCCCTATAATAGTGCTGACACTGATAAGCGCAACTTGATATTTTTCTGCATATTCGTTGATGGCCGGAGGCGAACAGTTCTCCTCCATGACGAGCGCATCCACCGTACCGGTTGCAAGGAATGGCTCAATAGATAACCAGTTACCCATTAAACCGATAAAGGTATCATCCATCTCAAACCGCTGAAGGAGTTCCTGACCCGTTTCGATGGAACCGACAATGTGAATACCTTTTGCGCCTGCATTTCTTGCCATCTCTTGATATTCAGGTTTTCTAGCTTTTAATAATGTAGCTACTCCAACCCAAGGTTGATGTCCGTTAAAGGCAATATTCACATAATTAGGATCCATGATACCTAAATCAACATCCACTTCATGAGGCATAGGGGTACCAAATAAAATATCCTGAGTCATTTCCAATCCAATTTGAGCAGTATATATAGTAGACAATCCTAACCGGAGCGCTTTTTTTGCTAACGACACATAATCCCCGTCGACATTTGTGAGGCAGCTCGCGATGCTGTTTTCTACTTCGTGCTGAACGCCGCAAGGATAGATATTTAAACTTTGCCATATTGGTTTTCTTTTTTGCGGAGCAAAGGCTTCAACCATTTGACTTTTTTCGTCTGGTGTTATTTTCATCTCATGGTCAAGGAAGTCAGCTAACTGCACCGCAAGCGTGTTGACCTCTTGATTGGTATGGATTCCAACCTTTTCACACATCCATTTTAATTTATTCTCATCTGTAATAGTAAATGGGGTTTTCCCTTCTCCAGTGGCTTTTAGCGTTCGAAAGGCCTCATAAGCATGATGTGCATAGGTAGCGGCACCCATGATATTTCGCATCAGTAAGCTTCTCATTGCCATTGCATCCGGGCCGATCCCGCAAACACCTCTATCGGCACCTGCCTTATCACTGATTCTACAAGGTCCTTGTGTACAAAGCTGACAGCTCAGACCTTGAAGACAAAAGTTACATCGAATTTTTTCCTGTGGATCCCATCGTGAAAATACACTGGAGAGTCCGTCTTCTTTGATACGAATCAACATTTCTTCTACTGAATCATGAAAACTGACACGTTCCTGCATTTTTTGGGAAATTGTTTGTGACATAATGTACCTCCTAACTGACATCAATAAGATAGGAATTAGTATGGCTTATTGGGAGGGATATTATGAAAATTCTTCTATATTGCTTTATTTTTAATAAAGGAACAAATGATTTGGTTTTTGTGCATTTGTTAATTGTGTGTTAATTGTTTGTGAAGACTATGTGAAGATTGCTAATTAAAATGGAAAATCAAGTAAGTTTTTTGAAAATTATTCTATAAAACAAAATATGTAAAAAATTTCAATCAAAAAATGTGTTGAAAATACAAAAAAACACTTGACCTTCCCCTATAGGGTAAGGGCTACAATCACTTTCGTACTAAACACCATGAAGGGAGATTCTATTATGAATGGAATTCTAAATGCTTCAACAGTTCCTTCGGATCTGCTGATAGCAAAAACCAAATTGTCATCAAATTTTTTTACTAGAGGAATTATTATTGGATTACTTTCAGGACTATGCTACGGATTTTATTCAAGTTTTTTAACTTTGGGTATGTCAACAGGAATATGGTCTGAGTGGTACGGCGTTAATTCTGTGTTGCCTGCATTTGCGATTACGTATATGTTGGGTGCTTTAGGAAGCGCAATCAATGATATGCTAAGCGCAATTTGGGCTATTATCATTGCGGCACTCAAAGGGAAACTGGGTGACTTTGTTAGAACCGTTAAAACGAAACCGGGCAGATTGATTGCACTTGCGGCACTTGCCGGAGGCCCGGTTGCAGGAACTGCGTATGTTATTTGTCTACAGCTGGCAGGTTCCATCGTTATTCCAATTACTGCTTTATGCCCTGCAATTGCAGCTATTTTAAGCCGTATCTTGTATAAGCAAAAGCTTACCCCTCGTACCTTGTTTGGTATCGCGATTTGCTTTGCAGCAAGCTTGATGATTGCAAGTACCGGAATGGGCGGAGATGCTCCGGATGGGCTTGTACTCGGTATGGTTGTTGCGTTTGTCGCAGCGCTGGGCTGGGGAATTGAAGGTTGCGTAGCAGGATATGCAACTAGTATGGTGGACTATGAAATCGGTATCACCATTAGACAGATCACTTCAGGTATGACGAATTTAATCATCTTAGTACCTCTATTCGGAATTTTATCCGGCGGTGGACTAGGACTTTCAGCGAACCTGATTACGTCTGCTGTAGCAGATCATCCGGCAATGCTTTGGTTTGTTGTCAGCGGATTCTTTGCGGTATACTCCTTTAACTTATGGTATAAAGGCAACAGTATGTGCGGCACAGCACTGGGGATGGCTTGCAATGCTACCTACTCATTCTTTACGCCATTATGCTCATGGGTTATCCTTGGATTAATCGTTGGACAAGACGGATGGGCAATCCCACCAATTGCTTGGGTTGCAGCTGTTGTTATGTCACTAGGTATCTTTATCATGGCTGTAAATCCTTTAGACTTTTTCAAAAAGAAGGAGGCGTAATAATATGAAACCACTTAATTATGCTATTTTAAAGTATTTCACTACTGTTAAAGAAGCTTGTGCAGATGATGTGATCGATGCACTAAAAGGTGACTATGGAAATTTTAAGGCTCTAAGAAAGCCTGCTGTAGTAGAAGCCCTAATGACTGCTGAAGCAAATGGACTATTAGAGGAAACAAGATTTGATTTCGATAGAAATCGAGAAGTAAGAGTTTATTATCATGCTCATAAAGAAGGTGCAGATACGATAAATTCTTATATTAGATAAAAAACATAAGATAAACACATAATATGACATTAACTTAACATGTGACTCCTTAACTTAACATGTAAATATGTAACTCCTTAAATTCAATATATAAATCAAAAAAACCTGCCTTCAAATAAATATAGTATCCTCCATTTACTACTGATTTTATTTGAGACAGGTTTTTTGATGCTTTCTATTATAGAAGATGAACCGTGTAAAATACTATTTTGCAATGCGGGTCAAAAGGGCGGCAATGACTGCAAGAGATTGAACAAAATAGAGAACAAATAAAGAATTGAATAGAGAACATACTTACTATAAGAATCATGCTTTTGTATGGTTCTTTTTTATTCAAATTTAAAGAGTGCCTTTAGGGTAATGTTTAAGAAGGAGGAATGCTCATGGGATACTATGAAGTAGAAATTGTTCAAACGATTAAAATAAAGAAACAAATCAGAGCTGCGAATGATAATGATGTTTTACGAAAAGCAAACAAAATTATAGAGGATGGAACTATCCCTATTGAAAGTTACGACTTAGTTACTGCACAGATAAGTGCAGCTAAAACCGCAGGAACGGTAATTAATCTAGAGCAATATAAACAATAAAAATAAAAGGTTTACCCTAAACTTTGGCGAGCGCAGGTAAACCTTTTTCTCTACTACCGTAATATGCTACAAGCAAATCTGAATCTGTTACGGTTTATTTTTTTGCATAATATCAGACTTCTTAACTTAATGCAAGTAAATTCACAGATTATTTATACAAAGCAAGCAATCAAGGATATTGAGAAACTGAAAGCTGCTTCGCTTGACAAAAATGCGAAGCAGCTAATATATGCAACTCACCACGAATGGAAACATATCATACTCATGCTAGGACCTCTCCGGGTAAATGGTTGCTTGAAAGCGATGGCTCAGTAACAAGTGGATCAAGAGGAGGGGAACTTATATCTCCAATACTGACGGATAGCCCAGAAACTTGGCGCCAGCTAGAAGTTGTGTGTGAGGTGGCCAAGAGACACGGAGCAGAGGTTAATTTTGAAACTGGAGGGCATGTACATATAGGAGCAGAAAATGCGTTAGATGGTAAAAAACAGCGGTGGAGAAGATTTTTCAAAATGGCGGGAGGATTTGAGGATGTGTCTCACCGTTTAGCCGGTGGCGAACAAGGACTGTTCAGGGGCGCTGAAGACGATCAGTATACCGAGTCCGCCAGACGACAAAGCCATTGTGGGATTACGGCTGTAATGCCTCAAGAGGCTGAAACTAATGCATTTCAGAGCATCATTTCTAGGATTGGAGAAGACAAGTATAGAAGTATTAATCTTTTACCTTTTGCAACGAAAAAGACCATAGAATTTAGAGCTTTTAACGGAAGCCTTACTCCGGGCGTGATACAAGCTAGTGTGAAATATGCGGCCGGAATTGTCAATGCTGCGGAGCGAGCAAGAACTAAACCAAGTGAAGGTTTTAATGTGACTTATCAAGACAAACGGCGTGGAGAAATAATAAACAATTATTCGTTGGTTGAAGAAGATTTTTCGGATGGAGCCATCATGAATGTCCTTGATACTGTTTGTAGCCGTAAGGAAGATAAGGAGCACCTTTTGTCTGTAATTGTTCGAAATAGATGGGTAAATAGATAAGCAAAAGCCATATTTTATGATATAAAGAATGTTTATTTAATGAATGTATGCCATTTTAAACCATATAATGCCATTTTATGTAAAACACCCCTTTTTTTGCAGGATTTATTTATAATAAGAATGTTCCAATTAATAGAGAGGGAGGGGAGATTTGTTTGATTTTAGGAGCTATAATTCATTAAGTATTTATAAAGTTTACAAAGGGGAAAATTTATAATACTTATGGGTGAAAAATAAAATTATTTTATTATTTCACTTCAAAATTTTTGGATAAGGAAGGATTTAAAATGAAGATAAAAAAATTCACAAAAACTATTGTACTTGTTGCAATTCTAACTTTAGCATCTGGAAGTTTTTGCTATGCTGATACTTTTACAGGCGGAAGAAGCAGTGCGGTTTACAAAGCTTATTTTGATAGCTCAGTTTCTTCTTATGGTTATTCTCCTCATTATATGGCGGGCATGTCTAATTGGAATAATATTTCATCGAAAGTATCGCTTTCTATTACCACCAGTACGTCTGATTATCCTGATAAATATTATATCGGAAACACAGCAACAAATGGTTTATGGGGACAAACAGCTATATACAAGAAAAATCTTTTAGGACAAATAGTAACAGCACAAACTACAGATACATGGGTTTACAGTACAATTGTATTGTATGACAATCAGATGAAGGCTTATAACATGAATGCAGCTGAAGTAAAGTCAACTGCTACTCATGAAGTAGGTCATACTCTTAGTTTAGCTCATACTACTGCATCTGTAGAATCAGTTATGAGGGAAGGGGCGATTCAATTTATTGGACCAACAACATATGATATAACTCAATTAAAAGCAAAATGGGGTAATTAAAAATCATTTAGGAGAAAGGAAATATATACATGGATATTAAAGAATTTTCTATTAAAAATAAAAAAATCGTTTTTATTGTATTTGGGTTATTTTTGTGTTTTTCATTATATTACTTTGGAGTTTATAACTCTATATCTGATGTAACAATTGCATCAAGTTACAAAAGTTATGATGATATAAGTAGTTTGGATAAGGGAGCAGAACTTATAGTTATTGGAAGTACCGCTCAAGATTTTGAAGATAGAGAACATAAGGCAACATTTTTTGATGATGGTACATTAGAAGATTTCTATAGCTTGACAAATATTAAAGTTAATAAAGTGCTCAAGGGGGCAGACGGAATAAAAAATGGTGACAATCTCAACATAATCGAACCTGCGAGTATAATTCAAACAGTTGAAGGAAAGCAAAGATTGTTAAGAGATGATTATCAACCTTTAGAAAAGAATAAAAACTATATACTTTTCTTAAAGAAAAATGATAATGGACAATACTCTATAATTAACATGAATTTAGGAAAGCTTGATTTAGCAGACAAAGATAAGAAATTCAAGATGAAAAACAAAGATGACAAACTTATGAAAGATGCTTTTGAAAAATATTTAACAGAATCTGATGATGCTATTCAATCTTATGATGAAACCTCAGAGACAGATACCCAACAAAATTAATTTATTAATTACTCAACCAGAAAAGAGCCTAAAAGGGCTCTTTTTAAATTGAGCCTGAATTTCCAAATGTACAATATAATCCAATCTGAATCGGTAAAAAAGCAATCATAAAGCAAATTAAAAATGATAGTTCTACTGGAAATAATTTTGCAATAAGGACTCTTTCTTTCCCGAAAGGGGTGGAAATGGTCATTGATTTATGGTACGAGTATTTCCGACACACCTTTGCTACCAACGCTTTGAAGCAAGGTTTAGATCTAAAATCGGTGCAGATGCTGCTGGGAGACAATGACCCCGAAATGGTACTAAGGATTTATGCAAATATGACAAAAATAGAGATTTTAGAGGCCCATCAGAAATTCACGGCATTATATGAAAACGAACTAAAGGCATTGCGGGGCTAATCATTAAGAAGAAATAAGCTATAAGAAATACATAGTGATACAATGAAAGGTTTAAATATGCAAGGTTTTTGTCTATAAACAACGCTATAAACGATTTTTGAATATTGACAATTAGACAGGCGGTGTTGTAAAATAGGTCGTGACATGCTGTTGTAGCTCAGCAGGTAGAGCACTTCCTTGGTAAGGAAGAGGTTCGGCGGTTCGAGCCCGCTCAACAGCTCCAATTAAAATTGATGCACTTAAAATAAACACTTAAATTTCTTATGGGAGGATTTAAAAATGGCAAAGCAAAAGTTTGAAAGAAATAAGCCACACGTAAATATCGGAACAATCGGTCACGTTGACCATGGTAAGACAACATTAAC